>NZ_JAQSDA010000001.1 GCF_029945685.1 Polaromonas sp.
AGGCACATTCATCTTTTCCAGATTTTCTACGCCTTCAGCAGACGGCCAATTGACTTACCGCAAATCAGACTCACACTGGCGCTGAAATAGTCCGAGCCCGTCGGCTTCAGGTCGACACCCGTTCGTAGATAAACGTACACCGCGGCGCGCCTCTCGCAATCGTGTTGACTGGGGAGTTGCCGCGATGGAAGCGCATGATCGGCGAATACTCGTTGAAAACCGTTTCGTCTGAACGGCAGAATGCCAGGGTGATCGCCGGATTGCCCATGTCCCTGAAACATTCGTGGAACCGACACCGGACGACGTCGAGCGTGACCCGGGAGTCCGAGCGTTGGATGCCGTCGTTCTCGTTGGTACTGATGAAACCTTCCCGCATCTGCGTTTCGTGCGCATCGTGGAAGAAATCCCAAGTTCGAGCCTTTCCGCCAGGCGGGAAGTACGCCTTCCGCTGGACGGCACATCCCAGGTCGTGCAGAAAGGACTGGGTTGTGGAGAGTGCCCGCTCGGCGCCCTGAGCCTTCACCAGTTCGTTATACAGGACGCCAACCAGCAGGAAAGTGTCTTTCACCCGCCGCAGTTGCGCGTCGTCGCCTGGCTTCGAGAATTGCTTCTTGTAAGTTCCTGCGAGAGCGAAGAGTTTCGGAATGAGGACAAAGCGTCGCCAGCCGAGTACCGGCTGCAAGTGTCGGTTCAACAGCTTGGGTACCGTGAACAGGAGGGTGCCCAAGCGACGCCGGGCGTCAAGGGCGGGATCCAGATGGGCGTCTGTTTTCATTTTTCGGCGCATGACGAACTCTGTTTCAATCCGCGTCCCGATCTGATGGACCTGCGGGTGCATTGGGTAGGTGTACTCGTTTTGCTCCGCAGTACGAACGGGCTCAGCAGTTTCATTGAATTGATGGGCCTGCCCTGGTGGCCGTGCCCCGCGTTTTGGTCGTGGTTCATACCCACGCCAGCCAGATGCTGTTCTTCTCGTTGCATGATGTCGTTCTGCCTTTGTGGCTCCAATTGTCGCTACGCACATCCGAGGAGTGGCCGTGATTTCTGAAAGATTCGAAAAAATTAACCTAAGCTATTGATTTAAAAGAGTAAATATGGGGCGTCTCAGAAAACCGAAAATAAAGCACACTAAGGCGTAGCCAACCCGTGACTTCCCCGCGCCGACTCAGCGAGCTTCGTTCCGTCTTGCAGCGACGCGATCAGAGGGCAGGAAACGTTCCCCTTGCGCGCATGGCAGGCACACACCAACTCAGACAGCACGGTCTCCATGCGCGCCAAGTCGGTCATTCTCGCGCGCACATCCGTGAGCTTGCGCTCGGCCAGGCTACTGGCTTCCGAGCAATGCGCACCATCTTCCAATCGCAGTAGTTCGGCAATTTCATCCAGACTGAAACCCAGCCGCTGGGCTGATTTCACGAACCGCACCCGTGTGACATCCGCCTCGCCATAGCGGCGGATGCTGCCATAAGGCTTGTCCGGCTCTGGCAACAACCCCTTGCGCTGATAGAACCGGATGGTCTCCACGTTGACCCCGGCCGCCTTGGCAAAAACGCCGATGGTCAGATTCTCCAACTCGCTTTTCATATCGCTTGACTCCGTACATGACTACGGAAGTAAGCTTACGCCATCCCATTCAGATTCGAAAGGAAACGCACATGGCTGAACCGCAAAATGGGCGCGGGGCGCTCTTCACTGGAGGGCTGGCCGCCATCCTCGCGTCCACCTGCTGCCTTGGGCCGCTGGTGCTGATCACCCTGGGATTTAGCGGAGCATGGATCGGCAACCTGACGACGCTGGAACCCTACAGTCCCGTTTTCATTGGCGTGGCACTGGTGGCCATGTTTTTCGCCTGGCGGCGCATCTTCCGTCCGGCGCAAGCCTGTAAACCGGGAGACGTGTGCGCGATTCCTCAGATACGAGCGATCTACAAGTTCCTTTTCTGGGTCGTGGCCGCACTGGTTATGGTCGCGCTCGGATTCCCGTACATCGCACCACTTTTTTATTGACCACAGGAGCCCATCATGAAGAAGTTGTTTTCCGCCCTTGCCCTGGTTGCCGTCATTGCGCCCGTGTGGGCTGCTACCCAGACCGTCACTCTGTCCGTACCGGGCATGACTTGCGCCGCTTGCCCGATCACCGTCAAGAAGGCAATTTCCAAGGTTGATGGCGTGCAAAAGGTTGAAGTGAGCTACGAGAAACGGGTAGCCGTTGTCAGCTTCGACGATGGCAGGACCAGTGTGCAGAAGCTCACCAAGGCGACCGAGGACGCCGGCTACCCATCCAGCGTCAAGCGCTGAGCCACCCCGTCAACTCTGGAGAATCACCATAAACCTTCTCGACTCCATAGGCAACAAGGCCGGCGGGCTGGGCTCCGTCGTGTCCGCCATGGGCTGCGGGGCCTGCTTTCCGGCTCTCGCCAGCTTCGGCACGGCCATAGGGCTGGGCTTTTTGAGCGAGTACGAGGGCCTGTTCATCACCCGGCTATGCCTTGTTTGCCGCTCCGGCTTTGCTGGCATATGCGCTAGGTTGGCTGAGTCACAGGCAATGGCACCGGAGCCTGCTCGGGATGGTCGGCCCAGCTATCGTGCTGGCGGCCATGCTCTTGTTTTTTGGCAATTGGTGGACGGCGAACCTCCTCTATGTCGGTCTGGCCTTGATGGTCGGGGTGTCGATCTGGGATCTGCTCTCACCGGCCAACCGCCGCTGCGAACTACCACCCAAACACGGCTAACTGCATTGGCAGTTGCCGAAACGAAAAGGAACGATGCAATGTATTTGAGTATCACCGGAATGACCTGCAACTCGTGCGCGACACATGTCAAGGAAGCCCTGGAGAAAGTGCCGGGCGTGCTGTCGTCGCTCGTGTCCTACCCGAACAGCTCTGCGCAACTCGCCACCGATCCCGGCACCTCGCCAGAGGCGCTCACCGCTGCCGTGGCAGGCCTCGGCTACAAGGCCACACTCGCCGATGCCCCATCCACTTCAGTGCAGGGCGGATTGATTGGCAAGTCGCTGGGATGGCTGGGCGGCGGCGACAAGGCTGGCGGTGATGGGGGTGGACTGCATATCGCCGTCATCGGTAGCGGCGGGGCCGCGATGGCGGCGGCGCTGAAAGCCGTCGAGCAAGGCGCGCATGTGACCCTCATCGAGCGCGGCATCATCGGCGGCACCTGCGTCAATGTCGGCTGCGTGCCGTCCAAGATCATGATCCGCGCCGCCCACATCGCCCATTTGCGCCGAGAAAGCCCATTCGACGGTGGCATCGCAGCGACCGCGCCTGCGATTGACCGCGGCCTTCTGCTGGCCCAGCAGAAGTCCCGAGTCGATGAGTTGCGCCACGCCAAATACGAGGGCATTCTGGACAGCAACCCGGCCATCACCGTTCTGCACGGTGATGCGCGTTTCAAGGACAACCAAAGCCTTGTCGTCCGTTTGAAGGATGGCGGCGAGCGCGTGGTGGCGTTCGACCGCTGCCTGGTCGCCACCGGTGCCAGCCCGGCCGTGCCGCCGATTCCAGGCTTGAAAGAGTCACCCTACTGGACTTCGACCGAAGCCTTGGTCAGCGACACCATTCCCCAGCGCCTGACCGTGATCGGATCGTCGGTGGTGGCGCTGGAACTGACGCAGGCCTTCGCCCGGCTGGGTAGCCAGGTCACGATCCTGGCGCGCAACACCTTGTTCTTCCGCGAGGACCCGGCCATCGGCGAGGCCGTTACAGCCGCGTTTCGTGCCGAGGGCATCGAGGTGCGGGAACACACGCAAGCCCGCCAGGTCGCCCATGTGAGCGGCGAATTCGTGCTGACCACGGGGCAGGGCGAAGTGCGTGCCGACAAGCTACTGGTCGCTACCGGCCGGACACCCAATACGCGCAGCCTGGCCTTGGAAACGGCGGGTGTCGCCGTCAATGCACAGGGGTCCATCGTCATCGACAAAGGCATGCACACGAACAGTCCGCTGATCTACGCTGCCGGAGATTGCACTGACCAACCGCAATTTGTCTATGTCGCGGCAGCGGCTGGCACCCGTGCCGCCATCAACATGACCGGTGGCGACGCCGCGCTCGACCTGAGCGCTATGCCTGCGGTCGTCTTCACCGACCCGCAAGTGGCCACGGTGGGTTTGAGCGAGGCCGAGGCCCGCCAGCAGGGCATCGAGACCGACAGCCGTACGCTGAGCCTGGACAACGTGCCGCGCGCGCTGGCCAACTTCGACACCCGCGGCTTCATCAAGCTGGTGGCTGAAATTGGCTCGGGGCGGTTGATCGGCGTGCAGGCGGTCGCGCCGGATGCGAGCGAACTGATCCAGACGGCCGTGCTGGCCATTCACTCACGCATGACCGTGCAGGATCTGGCCAACCAGTTGTTCCCATACTTGACGATGGTCGAGGGCTTAAAGCTCTGCGCGCAGACCTTCAACAAAGATGTGAACCAGCTGTCCTGCTGCGCGGGGTGAAGTTGCACCTGCATCATCAATAGCCGGATCGGACAGGTTGAATCAGTGCAACAGGAAGGGGATGCGCAGCCTGCGCTCAAGACATACCGCGGGTGGCCGTTCTCCACCTTTGGATCAGGCTAGATCGAAGTACGCTTGAGTCGATGGCCAATCGTTGTCTCCCCGGACCCATTGCCTTACTTGGCTTGCTCAAGCGCCACGACTGTGAAGCCTGCTTCGCCTTTTTCAGCTCGGAACAGGATTTTGTCGCCATGCTTGAGGCCCTGGAGCAGTGTGGCTTCCGGAACCTTGAACACCATTGTCATGCCAGGCATGCCCAGGTTCTCGAGTGCCTCATGTTTGATGGTCAGTTTGCTCTGTTCAAGGTCCACCTTGCGCACTTCACCGGCTGTCAGCCTCGTTGTGGCAGTCACCGTGCCCGTGTTCTGGGCGCCGGCTGGAGCGTCAATCGCAGCAATGGCAAATCCAGTAGCGCTCATGGAAAGCAAGGCCGACGCAAAAAAAACATTAATCTTCGATTTCATGGAAAACTCCTAAGGATATGAACGGATCGTCCGGATGGCCTGCACCCGGCTCGGTTCCTCGCTCCGTATCAGTTGACGGATTGCTCCCGGAACAGGCGGCGCTCCGCGTCTGTCATGGCGAGGCTTGGCTTCGGGGTGTTGTGTGCAATGCTGTCGGTGTGGACAAGCCTGCCGTCCTGGAACGCATAGCTATGCTGTGGGGGGATATAGCCGACCTCGCCACCGACCAGCGTGCCGCCTTCAGCAGTCGTAGGTTTTTTGCGGAAAGCGTCCAACTCCTTTTCCACGTCTGCGCGGCTCTTGGTGCTTTGCACGGTGTGGGTCTCAAAGCCCTGTTCGCCGCCAACCCAGGTGCCGCCGCTGTTGGCAAAAGCTGCGGGAATGGCTGCACCGGCAAGGGCCAGGGCAAATACGGTTTTACGAAACAACATGATCAAACTCCTTTAATATCGATTGCAAGGTGTGGTTCCAACACTTGGAGCCACTGCGATGCAAACTCTGCATCACAGTTGTTAATGTAGAAACCCAGCTGCGACACCACCCTGACCCGGAGATTACGAATCCGTTATGTACGATCGAGGCTTGTTTTGAAAATTCTGGTGATTGAAGATGAACCCAAGGCTGCCGACTACCTGCGCAAAGGTTTGACGGAAAACGGTTATGCGGTTGAAGTGGCCCACAACGGCACAGATGGGCTGCATGCGGCTGCCAACGGCGACCATGACCTGGTGGTCCTGGATGTCATGCTGCCGGGAATTGATGGGTTTGCCGTTCTTTCAGCGTTGCGCACATTCAGGGAGATGCCCGTGCTGATGCTAACCGCCCGCGGCAATACCGACGACAAGGTGCGCGGCTTCGATCTCGGGGCCGATGATTACTTGGTCAAACCGTTTCAGTTTCCGGAGTTGCTCGCCCGGGTGAAAGCTCTGCTTAAACGCGGCCAGCCTGCGGCTGTGGAGCAGGTGCTCCGCACGGCCGACCTGGAGATCGATTCGGTACGCCACCGCGCCACCCGCGCCGGTCAGCGCATTGACCTTTCGGCCAAGGAGTTTGCTTTGTTGTCCCTTCTGGCCCAGAAAGCCGGAGAGGTTCTGTCGAGAACACAAATTGCCTCTTTGGTCTGGGATATTCACTTCGACTCGGACACCAACGTGGTGGAAGTGGCGATCCGGCGGCTGCGCGCGAAAATTGACGACCCCTTCGACGTAAAACTGATTCATACCGTGCGCGGCGTGGGTTACGTCCTTGAGCGCCGGGACGCGTTGTGACACGGGGCTGGCGTTTCAGCTATTGGTCCAGAAACTCACTGGCCACGCGCATCGCGCTGGCCAGCGCCTTTTTTGGCTTTCTGATGACTGGCGGCGCGATTGTTGCCGGATTTTATGCACTGTCACACCAGCTTGATGCACGTTCAGCCGCAGAACTGCTGGGCAAACGTGATCTTCTAATGCATGTGTTGTCCGAGATTCCGTCACTCGAAGCCGTCGACCCGAACAAACACCGCTTCGGCGATTTACTGATAGGTCACGACGACCTGCATCTCGCGCTGGCGGACCCCGTCAGCGGCAAAATCCTGACCAGTTTTTCACCGATTGCGACACAGTCCGCGTCCGCGCCGGATGCCTTCCCGGTCAGCTCAACGTCCATCCAGTCCTGGACGGCGACAACCGGCGAGCGGCTGAGTACGCTTCGCGGAAGCAGTCCGGTTGCCAACGGGATGACCGTGCAGTACGCCCTGTCGCTGGACCGACGGCACGACCGCCGTCTATTGGGGGGATTCATCAAGACAACCCTGGTGGGCTGGCCGCTGTTGCTGCTCGTCGTCGCGCTGGGTGCCTGGCTCAACGCGCGCACCAGTCTGGCGCCGCTGCGGCGCTTCCATCGCCTGGCGGCATCCATCGGCGCAAAGTCGCTCGGTCGGCGAATATCTTCCTCCGGTCTGCCACCGGAACTCTACGAACTCGCAGAAGAGTTCAACCGCATGCTGGAGCGTATAGACGCGGGGTACCAGCGGCTGCAGGATTTCTCAGGTGAGCTCGCTCACGAAATGCGCACGCCGGTTGCGACGCTTATGGGAAGAACTCAGGTGGCGCTATCCCACCCCCGCACAAGCGCGGAGTTTCAGGAGGTCCTGGAAGGCAACGTTGAGGAACTCGAGCGCCTGTCTCGTCTGATCTCCGACATGCTTTTCATCGCGCGCGCCGACCACAATGAAGACCCGTTGAATCAAGAACGGGTAGAACTTGCCCAGGAGGCACAACGGGTTGCCGACTACCTGTCTTTGATCGCCGAGGAACGCGGCTTGGCCGTGGAGGTTACGGGCAAAGCCACCGTCATGGCTGATCGTTTGCTGGTGGAGCGCGCGATCACCAACCTCGTGTCCAATGCGATACGTCATGCAGTGGCTGAATCGAAGATACGTGTGGCGATCAGCGCAGGAGACAACAGTGTCACGCTGGCGGTGACCAACCACGGCGATGCCATTGCTCCGGAACATCTGGAGCGGATTTTTGACCGCTTTTACCGGATCGATTCCGCACGTGCCAGGCTGGACGGCGGCACGGGGCTGGGCCTGGCGATTGTGCGCTCCATCATGCTGGCCCATGGCGGGCAGGCGATGGCGCAAAGCCGGTCGGGTGGTGAGGTGACTTTCATGCTGATATTTCCAGCGGCTGGTGTTAGTCCGTCAGGATTATCTTGAACCCTAGATCAGCTGAGATATCTCCATTAACGGCTTAATGCCCGAGCCGAAGCGGCTGATCGCATCCCGGTGGTCCTTGAGCTGGCTGTAAGGCAGGTAGCGGATATCCAGTTCTGACACCCTTGAAAACGCTGGGCGTCTGAGTTGCTGCGCCACCTCATCGCGCCGGTTGTCCGGGGCAACCAGGAACAGCGTGCTCCCGGCACCGACTTTCGTGCCCAGGGCCAAATCCAGCATCCGAACGATCCCGGAGTAAATGGAGGTGGAGTGCTCGACTTCGAATGCCGCGGCTACCTGCGCGCTGTCCCGCGCAAGCCAGACGACATCTATCAAGCGAACCGACTCCAGGCCTCTGGCGGCATCTACAGGAAATTGCTCCAGGCATCCATCAGCCAGGAAGCTGTTTCCGTATTCACGGCTGCGATCATTTGACGCGATCCAAACATCGAAACCGAGTGACTTTCCCAAATCGCGTAGCCAGCCCTGAATCTGCGTATGCGTGGCGTCGCTTTCTTGAGCCAATGCCCACTGTTTCTGCGCGGCAGCTGACTCCTCGCGCACCCGCTGCAGGTCAGCCTCCCACCGTGCGACTACAACGGGATCGTCCATTCGGGGTGGCGCCTCATAACGGCCGCTCCCCACATCAAACATCAGCCCGGCGACGGCGCCCAAGTCATTGGAAAGCTTTTGTCGGTGCTGCTCATTCAGGCGAATCAATCCTTCGCGCATTGACAGGTAATGATCCCATCGCCCGAGTTTGACTTTTCCACCGGTCACTGCGTTAAAACCCTTAACGATCGCCGTGTTGAACGGACAAACCAGTGTCGGGTGGATGAAGTACAGCAGGTTGGCCACGGCCGGCCCCAAACCCTTGATGGCCAGCGCATCAATCTTGCGAATCGCCTCGATGACGGCTTCGGCCGTATCGCAGCAGTCGCACGCATTGAGCAACCTGGCAAAAGCATGCTGGTTCTCCGCACTCTCATAGATGTCAGGTATGCGCAGCTTGGGCTTCCACAAAAACGCATGATCGGCGCCTTTGAATATTTGGCGCTGCTCTGCCACCGCCTCAACCACCGTTTGCAACGATGAGCCTCGGTACGTGTTGCCGAAGGTTCCGGCTTCGATATCGCGCACCACCTGACAGATGCCACGACGAATGGAACGGAAGTTTTTCAGACGCTCCTCCCACCGGAACCAGGTGTTGTAAGTGCTGTGGGGGTTCGCCTTCCAATGGTCAATCAGCAAAGCAACTGTGTTGTGCATGGGTTTCCCCTGAGTTTCTGGTTGAGTGACTGTATCTGAGGTTGAAGTTGGATCATCGGCGCAGGGAATCTGAAGCCCCCGGTGTGGTAGAAAAATAGCTTCAGATCGTCGCACCTCGCGTTGATGGATCGTAAAGACGGGGCGGCTTTTTCAAAACAAGCCTCGGTTGAACATAACGTATTTGTAATCTGCGGGTCAGGGCGGTGTCGCACCTGGGTCTCTACATTAAGAACCGTGATGCAGAGCTTGCATCGCAGTTGTCCCAAGTGTTTGGGGCGATACCTTGCAATCGATATTAAAGGAGTTTGATCATGTTGTTTCGTAAAACCGTATTTGCCCTGGCCCTTGCCGGTGCAGCCATTCCCGCAGCTTTTGCCAACAGCGGCGGCACCTGGGTTGGCGGCGAACAGGGCTTTGAGACCCACACCGTGCAAAGCACCAAGAGCCGCGCAGACGTGGAAAAGGAGTTGGACGCTTTCCGCAAAAAACCTACGACTGCTGAAGGCGGCACGCTGGTCGGTGGCGAGGTCGGCTATATCCCCCCACAGCATAGCTATGCGTTCCAGGACGGCAGGCTTGTCCACACCGACAGCATTGCACACAACACCCCGAAGCCAAGCCTCGCCATGACAGACGCGGAGCGGACCCTGTTTCAGGAACAGTACGCCAACTGACCCCCGCACCAAGCCGGGCAGGGTGAACACCGCCCGGCCCTTCTCCTACCCCTACCCCTTAAGGACATTTTCATGAAATATCATCTTCGCACAGCTACCTTGGCGCTTGCTCTTTCCGCTGCTTCGGTTGTTACCTTCGCCGCTGGCTCCCATGCAGGTGGTCACGGTGAGGCCACCATTGGTCAGCCGGGGCAGGCAGCCAACGTGAGCCGCACGATCAAAGTCGACATGACCGACAACATGCGTTTCACCTCGGCCGACATCGCTGTCAAGCAGGGTGAAACCATCCGCTTTTTGGTTACCAATTCCGGCAAGATCAAGCACGAAATGGTTCTCGGCACGCCGAAAGAACTCAAGGAGCACTACGCCATGATGATGAAAATGCCCGAAATGGAGCACGCCGACGCGAACATGATCACGGTCGCACCGGGTCAAACGGGCGAAGTCGTCTGGCAATTCTCCAAGTCAGGCAAAGTTGATTTCGCCTGTCTGCAACCCGGCCACTACGACGCCGGCATGAAGGGCCTGGTCACCGTCGCAGGAACCGCTGGTGCGGCGCCTAACGCCGACACTCCCGCAGGCCACAACGCAAGTCACAAGCATTGATCGATCCGAATAGCCCGACAGCGTTTTTTGCCGGGTTCTCGCATCCCTGAGCGATACTTTTTTATATAACTTTTAACTTTTTCAACTTCCCCGGAAATCAATACATTATGAAAACCCCTAAATCTCTCGCCGCTTTTGGCGCCCTCGCTCTGGCGGCGTCTTTCGCCGCCAACGTCTATGCCCAGACCACCATGAGCAAGGACAGCATGTCCGGTATGGACATGTCCGGAATGAAGATGGACAAGACCGATAAAAGCAGTATGCCCGGCATGACGCTGGACACAGCGGCAAACTCAGCAAAAACCGACGGCGAGGTCCGCAAGATCGACAAGGAGAACCAGAAGATCACCCTGAAGCATGGCGACATCAAAAACCTCGATATGCCCGGTATGACGATGGTATTCAAGGTCAAGGACGCGGCCATGCTGGACAGGGTCCAGGTGGGCAGCAAAGTCAAGTTCAAGGCCGAAAAATCGGACGGCGCGATAGCCGTGACCAGCATTGAACTTGCCCAGTAAGCAGGGGGCAGAGAAACGCCGACCCAGTCGGCACGGCCTTTACCGTGTCACTTTTGCACAAAAGAAAATGAGATCACCATGGATGAACTGAAACGCAGATCGCTGCAGTCGCTGCTTGGCCTGGGCGCCTTGGGAGCGCTTCCACCCGGTTGGGCACAGCTGCGCGCTGTTGAGATTGGCGCGGTACCCGTCAACCGCGCCTACGACCTGACGATCGCCGAGACGGCGCTCAATATCACTGGCAAGCCTGCCATGGGCATCACCATCAACGGCACCATGCCGGGGCCTGTGCTGCGTTTTCGGGAGGGCGAAGAGGTCGTAATTCGCGTGACGAATCAGCTCCGCGAGATCACCGGCATTCACTGGCATGGACTGCTGGTGCCCAACAATCAGGACGGCGTGCCAGGCGTTACCTTTCCGGGCATTCAGCCGGGCGAAACCTTTACCTACCGCTTCAAGCTGCGCCAGTCAGGCACGTACTGGTACCACAGCCATGCGGGGCTGCAGGAAGCGGCCGGGTATTTCGCCCCCATCGTCATCGACCCGATCAAGCCCGACCCCTTCAAATACGACCGCGAGTACATCGTGATGCTGTCGGACTGGAACGACACGCCACCACCCCAGGTGCTGGCGAACCTCAAGAAGGTTGAAGGCTACTACAACTACCGGCGCATCACGACGCCCCAGTTTCTCGCTCAACTGCGCAATGCACCCGACAAGAAGGCGCGCGATGCGGTCTGGAACGATCGCATGGAATGGGCCAAGATGCGCATGGACCCGACCGACTTCAGCGACGGCGGCGACGAATGGACTTTCCTGATGGCGGGCAAAAAGCCAGCCGAGAACTGGACCGCGCTTTTCAAGCCCGGCGAACGCGTGCGCTTGCGCTTCATCAACGCCTCGCCGATGAATATGTTCGATGTCCGGATTCCAGGCCTTCCGATGACTGTGGTGCAGGCCGACGGTCAGAACGTGAGCCCTGTCGAAGTCGATGAATTCCGCATCGGCAACGGCGAAACCTACGACGTGATCGTGCATCCGAAGGAAGCCAAGGCCTATAGTATTTTCGTGCCCACCATCGCACGCATCGGCTACGCACTGGGAACATTGGCACCGGAACTTGGCATGAGTGCCCCCGTGCCGGACATGGGACCGAAGCCCGTGCGGACGATGGCCGACATGGGTATGGCGGGCATGGACATGAGCGGCTCAGCCGATACCTCGGGCGCGGCAGATGCTTCAGGCATGGCCGGAATGCCCGGCATGGATACCAAACCCGCTGCAGGCGCGAGCATGGCAGGTATGAATATGGGCAAACCGGCGGCCACTTCGCCAGGCGCGTCTATGGCCATGCCTTCCACGCCTGCCGACAAGGCCATGGCCGACATGCCCGGCATGTCAGCGTCGGGCAAGCCAGTGCCTGCAGCAAAGCCGGCGGATTCGATGGCGGGTATGCCCGGAATGTCGGACCAGACGGCGGCCGCCCCGATTGCCGCCCCGGTGGATGCGGACGGCTTGCGCCGGCTGAAATACGGGCTGCTGCGCGCTGCCACCCGCAACGCCGACAACCGTGCGCCGGAAAGAGAACTTTTGGTACGGTTGACCGGCGACATGACGCGTTATTTCTGGTCGATCAACGACAAGAAACTTTCCAACGCCAAGCCCTTCAAAATAGGGCTTGGGGAGCGGGTACGCATCAAGATGGTCAACGAAACCATGATGGAGCACCCCATGCACCTGCACGGCGTATTCATGGAGCTGGTCAATGGCAATGGCATATTCGCCCCGCGCAAACACACCATCATCGTGCCACCGGCGCAAACAGTGGAGCTAGATGTTACCTACGAAGACGAAGGTACCTGGGCCTTCCACTGCCATCTTTTTTACCACGCAGTGACCGGCATGTTTCGCCTTGTCGAAGTAGCTTGAACCTAACCATAATGAACAACAATCTCAACCCTATAGCATCGGTGCGTTGGCTCGCTGCTGCCGTCCTCGGCCTGTCTGCCCTGTCTGCGCAGGCGGTGGAAGACGAGTCGATTTATTCCTACACCAAGGTCGAAGCCGGAACCGGCAAGATACGCGGCCAGGCCGGCTCAAGCCAGTCACTCAGTGTCGATGGCTGGGTTGGCGGTGACGTCAATAGGCTTTGGTACCAGTTTGATGCTGAGCGTAGCAAAGGACGAACGGAGGCCGCTGAGATGCAGCTGCTTTACGGGCGTTACGTTGCTCCATTCTGGGACGCACAGATTGGCCTGCGACATGACGAGCGACCAGGTCGACGTGACTACCTCGCTTTGGGAGTTCGTGGCCTCGCACCGTACTCTTTTGACGTCGATCTAAAGCTATTCATTCGAGACGACGGCAAGGTATCCGCCCGCACCCGGTTCGAAAACGATTTCCTGCTGACCAACCGCTTCATCCTGCGTCCCTACGCCAATGTGGAGTGGTCCGCTTCGAACCTCGATTCCACGGTTCGCTCGGGACCTTACCAAGTCGACATTGGCATTCAGGCACGTTACGAATTCAACCGGCGTTTCGCGCCTTATGTGGATCTGTCGAGAACTTTTTACCCTCTTACTCAACCGGGTGGGCAGCAGCCTTCAACACTGGTCCGTGCTGGTTTGCGCGTTATCTTCTAGCGGAAAATAACAACCGGGACCCAATACACGACTTACGCGCATCAGAACCTGTGTCGAATGCCCGTGGCCAGGCTGGAGCCGCTATGAATGTCGTGATGCGATCACGCATGGCGATGACGTAGACATGCTTGCAGGCCCACCTTGTCGTGCTTGCAAAACAACAACTGACTGGACCACGAGGGCAAGCAGTGCGCAGCGCTTGACGAGCGCAATCAACCGATGCCGGACGCCGTAGAGGCGAAGATGCTGGAGCGCGGCGGGATAGCTGATGCTGATCGGTCAAAACTGCGCTGAAGTCCTGCATGACGTGCGGCTTGGAGCCTGTGGCAGTGCCCGCGACACCTGAAAATCTAGTTCACAGGCAGGACTTCAGTTGGCGTTTTTGTCAGTGCCAACCTCTATGAGGGAGTCAGAGACATAGCGATGCGGCGGCACTTCAAGGTTGCTGGGCGCCGGAACGTTGCGGAACACACGACCTGCCAGGTCGAAAGCCGACCCATGGCAGGGACAAAAAAAGCCACCCGGCCACCCGGCACGCAAGTCGGTCGCACCGGCATCGGGGCGATACGCCGGTATACAACCGAGGTGCGTGCACAACGCGACAAACACGCCGATCTCGGGTCGGATCGAGCGCTGCGAATTTTTGGCGTAGTCGGGTTGCTGCTCGCGTCGCAGCGAAGCCGGATCCGCCAAGGCGCTTAGCAGATCGGGCGACTGCAAGCGCTGCTGCTGAGCCGCGCTGCGCCGCAAAATCCAGACGGGTTTGCCACGCCATTCGACGGTCATGAGCCGCTCTTCCGGCAAATCCTCGATCGACACCGTCACCGCCGCGCCAAGCGCCTTGGCGCGCTCGCTGGGGGCAAAGGACGACACGAAGGGAACCGCAGCGGCGACGATGCCGGCGCCGCCGACACCCACTGTGGCGAAGGTGAGTTGACGGCGATACGCATCGGGCGCACACGTGCAGGCTTTCAAGGCGTCAGTCATGGGAAATCCTTTCAGCAGGGCTTCTGATCTCGACGCCGCGGCCTCAGGTCATGAGGGTCCCAATAGGCCAGACCATGTGAGTGGCAAACTGATACCCAGAGCAAGGTCGGCAGGTTTGATCGGATCCCCTGCGGACACCGACCAAGCGGTTAGAGCCTGAATCGCATCGATAGTTTCCGGGATCGCGAACTTCTCAACCCGCGCTGTCATGCAGCCATGGGCAAGGTGAGCACCGATCGCAAGCTCTGTGGCTGTCCGGCCCCGCGAGCTCGAAAAATCAGAATCAGAACCTGTGTCGAATGCCCGTGGCCAAGCTGGAGCCGCTATTAAATGTCGTGATGCGATCAAGCATGGCAATCACGTAGACATCGGTTCTCTTGGACAGGTTGTAGTCGTAGCCCAACGAAAGGGTGTTGCGCGTATTGCCTGCGACCACTCGTGTCCCGGCCAAGCCAGCCAGAATCTTGCCGCTGCCAAGCGGGCTGGACAAGCCCAGCGAATAGGACTTGGCTCGCGTCGTGGAAATAGCCGCCTTGCTCTGTCCGTACGTTGCGAACGTTTTGACGGCCGTGAAGTCGTATGAGCCGCCCAGCATCCAGTCCGTCCTTGTGTCACCCAACGCGAAGGCGACCGGCACGGGATTGGTCACCTGATTTCTCTCGTAGTAGGCGCCCAGTGCCATGGGGCCGCTGAAATACAGCGCGTTAACGCCAACATTCTTCTTGCCGGATTGCCCAGCGATCTCCCCGAACTGATAGTGCAGGTTAGCACGCAAGCCGCCGATGTCCGGCGTGCTGTAGGTCGCCTGGTTGCTCCACCCCGTGTCGGAAGGCGTGGTAGCGGCCCATCCGGTCCCATTGAACAGGGGCACATTCTTGTGAAGCATGAGCGGCGAGAACGTGAAGGAGTCGCCAAAGGGATTCAGGACGACCGTCGGCAGGAAGTTGGGCGCCAGCCCGCGCCCGAGTGTCAAGCTGCCGAAACCGCCAAACAAGCCAACAGAGGCCTCGCGCGAGAAGAAGGTATCACCGGTAAAGCGCCCCTGCACACCCGTATCAGCTCGAAAAAATGAAGACAACGCGAAATTCGCCTTCAGGCCGCCGCCCAGGTCTTCCGAACCCTTGACACCGAACCATGAGGTGGTCAAGCCGCCACTGTTGACAACACTGGTGCGCTGGGCATCGCCGGCCATCTGCATCCTTCCCGCGTAGACGTCCACAGCACCGGCGAGTTGCGCCGTGCTCTGAGCATACGCACCACTTATGGTGCAGGCAGCCAATGCCGCTGCGATAAGAATGTTTCTCATAGGTCCTCTTTTGTGTTGCCAGATATTTCATCAACCCGACGGGCTGAAATATCGGTTTAACAAGGAAGCACCAAGAGGCCGCGCGGAAAGCGAAAACCAGCGAACCCTGGCGCGCAAGTCCTACTTGTTTTGCTAAAAATGTGCTTACAAACCAACAACTGGCTGGACTGCGATGGCAAATACGATATGGTCTTCTGCGAGCTTGCTATCAATAATTACGCGCGCAGCTCCGTTGACCAAGATTACTAAAAAGTAATCTGGTAGTCATTGCCCGACGTGCCACTGCTGCATACACTTCTCAGCCATAAAGTCGTCTTCGGTGCCGGTCGTTGATCGGTCGCAACTAACACTCCTTGCATGTGGCATTACCAAATTCCCTCACCAACAAAACACGTACAGGCTCACCTATGCCTGTGCTCGAGATCCAGCCGCAAATACCCAGTCACAGGCCCCAAGCGCGACGAATTGCCCGGTATGGCTTTGTTGGCGGATGTGCTACCGCAGTCCATTACCTGGTATTGATTTTTTTTTCAAAGGTGGCCGGTGTTCCCCCAGCATTCTCAGCTTTCATCGGTGCAGTTACCGGATTCATGATCGCGTACGTGGGCAACCGGATGTTTACCTTTCAGACCCCGAACCTGCACTGCGTCGTGCTGCCGCGATACGCAATGATCGCGATGCTTTCGGCCATTGGCAATGGGGGCATCGTGTGGGTCGGCGTGCACCTGCTCGCCACGCACTACCTTGTCGCTCAACTGGTCGCGACAGTTTTTTTTCTGTGCATCGCATATCCCATCAATCGCAATTGGTCTTTCAAATGATTCGATATCCACTGGGGTTTGATACCCCCACCGCTTCACTTTGCTCCATGAGTGTGGTTGTTCCAGTCTTTAACGAAGAAGCGGTGCTTGCGGCCTTCCATCAACGTCTTAAAGAGGTCCTCGCAAAATTGGACGAAAAAGTAGAGGTGCTCTACGTCGACGACGGAAGCTCTGACGGAACATTCCTGATACTACAGAACCTGCAGGCGCTGGAAAAACAAGTCAGTGTTGTTCGACTGAGCCGCAATTTCGGGAAAGAGCAGGCCATGAGCGCCGGTCTGCGTTTGGCTCAAGGCGATGCTGTCATTTTGATCGATGTCGATCTGCAGGACCCGCCCGAGCTGATTGCTTCAATGGTCGTGGCGTGGCGCGACGGTGCTGACATTGTCAATATGAGGCGTCGCTCACGCGCTGGTGAATCCTGGTTCAAGATGGCAACAGCCTACGCCTTCTATCGCGTAATGAACATGTTGAGCGAAGTACCCGTGCCTCCCGATGTGGGCGACTTCAGACTTTTGGACAGGCGAGTGGTTGCCGCACTGAACCTGTTGTCGGAAAGAGGGCGATTCATGAAGGGCTTGTTTGCTTGGGTGGGCTTTCGGCAAGTGACGCTCGACTACGATCGGGCGCCGCGCGCAGCGGGATCTAGCAAATGGCGGTACTGGCGCCTTTTTAATTTTGCGATTGAAGGAATCACCTCATTTTCTACCGCTCCACTGAAGGTAGCGACCTATGTGGGGCTGCTAAGCGCAGCCTTGTCATTTGCTTACGCTGTCTACTTCCTCGTCAAGACTCTCCTCTTGGGTGATTCTGCCCAAGGCTTTCCAACCTTGATTGTTTGCATCCTGCTTTTGGGTGGATTGCAGTTAATGGCTATCGGCGTGCTCGGAGAATACCTCGGGCGACTCTTCGTCGAGGCCAAGGCCCGCCCACTGTATCTGATTGACGTGTACACGCCTGCCCCAGCCATTGCTTCCACAACTTTGCCATCGCCAGCGAGCGTGGCCCGATGAAATGGCTCGAACCGCACAGTCGGGTCTTGTGGGCGTTGCTGCTGGGAATTGTTCTTTGGCGCCTCGCGAGCCTGGGCCTTTATCCCTTGATGGACACGACAGAGGCACGTTATGCCGAAATTGCGCGCAAGATGGTCGAAAAGGGCGATTGGATCACGCCTTGGTATGAGCCCAATAAGCCGTTTTGGGGCAAGCCGCCGCTGTCATTCTGGCTTACCGCAGTCAGCTTCCACATATTCGGCATCAACGAATGGGCCGCGCGTCTTCCCCACCTATTGGCCGCCTTGACGGTAGGATGGTTGACATGGAGACTGGCCCGGCGACGCAGCGAATACGAAGCCTTGGTCAGTGCGGTGCTGCTGGCGAGTTCCACCCTGTTTTTCGTTGCTGCTGGAGCCGTCATGACCGATATGACCTTGGCAGTCGCCACGACCCTTGCCATGCGCTCCTTTTGGATCTGCGTTTCGGGCAACGACGCGGAAAAGCAGTGGCAACGCTGGTTGTTCTTTTTGGCTGTCGGCATTGGGCTCTTGGCCAAGGGCCCGATCGCGGCGGTACTGATCTTCGCGCCAGTGCTGCTCTGGACACTGCATACCGGCCATGTCCGGCATGTTTGGACGACCCTGCCTTGGGCCGGCGGAATGTTGTTGGCCCTCGGGATCGCTGCACCCTGGTATTACCTCGCTGAAACAGCCACACCCGGCTTTCTGCGCTATTTCCTGCTCGGCGAGCATTGGCAGCGGTTTGTCACCCCCGGTTGGCAGGGCGACCGATATGGCACCGCACACATCAGCCCGTGGGGCACCATCTGGTGGTACGCTGTTGTGGCAAGTCTGCCGTGGTCCTTACTGGCCCCGGTAGTTGCCTACCAGTCGTGGATTGCGCGGCGCAGTAGCGATCACGAGAACGTGCGAGAGCGGCGTTGGCGACGGTATCTTCTATGGTGGGCTGTGACGCCTTGCCTCTTTTTCACGCTGGCCGGCAATATTCTCTGGACCTACGTTCTACCCGGATTGCCAGCCCTTGCAATTTGGGCCGCTAGGTATGTCGTGCCTCGTCTGCCAAAACGCCTGAGAATGCACACGTGGACACTGGCAATGGCTACGGCAGCGCCGATCACATTCGCAGCATATGTCGCTTATGGTCAGATCGGAGAGCGCTTTCAGCTGAATTCCGCCAAAGCGCTCGTTCAAGAATACCAAGCAATTCGGGGCGACCGTAGTCCCCTGCTCACATACGGATTTAAGTCTTACTCGCTGACGTTCTACAGCGGGGGCGCTGCACAAGAAGTTAAAGAGCTGTTCCAGCTGACGCAATACTTCGGCTCCAAGCCCGTCTTTCTTGTGGCGGAAGAAGAGGTTCTCGCTCGGCTTCGCCAGAACCTCAAGCAGGATCTGCCTACTCTAGCTCGGTATGATCGGTATTGGCTCGTAAAAATCGACCCGGTAGGAAGCAGCATGGAAACCAAGCGGTCGGGCCATGAAGTCGAGAAGGTTCGTTGACCCCATATTGACGCGGATGGTAATCCGCGCAGCTCCAGCTGGTACTCCATGGGCTTCCCGATGCCTAACAGCTCGACCTCGGAAGCGGAGTTGACTTTGGGGCAATCCCGGTTTGCGTGCAATTTGTGGCGCTTGCGCGTTGTTCGCTGAGTCCTGCGGTTGGACAACACCGAGCAGCGCACACCCACGTGAGGGTGCCCTCTGGGGTGCGGCGTCGGATCGCGTAGAGTAAGTCTCCTCGCTCACCCGGAGTCTATTATCCGCGTCTCCATGACATAGCCCGCGCCTCGAACCGTGTGCAGCAGCTTCACTGGAAACGGGTCGTCAATCTTTTGCCGCAACCGCCTGACTGCGACATCAACCACATTGGAGTCACAGTCGAAATTGATATCCCATACCTGCTCCGCCAAAATGGTGCGAGAAAGAACTTGTCCTTGCCGATGAAGAAAAAGGGCAAGAAGCTTGAAGTCTTGCGCGGACAAATCCAATCGTCTCCCTGAACGGGTGGCTCTGTGCCGGACCAGGTCCAGCTGCAGGTCGCCCAACTGCATGACGGTCAGGTCTTGAACGTGCCCCCTTCGCAGCAAGGCCTGAACGCGCGCCAGCAGTTCCGGCAGAGCGAACGGTTTGACCACGTAGTCGTCTGCGCCCATCTGGAGCCCTTTGACCCGGTCCTCCACCGTATCGCGTGCCGTTAACAAAATAATCGGAAAATCTTTCTTTTCACGCACCGCTTGCAGAACACCGAAGCCATCAATGCCCGGCAGCATGACATCCAGCAACATGAGGTCATAGCTACCCTCTAGTGCCATATGTTTCCCAACGATTCCGTCGCGCGCAAGGTCAACGACAAACCCAATTTCGACCAGAGCTTGCATAACATGTTCCGCAAATTTTGGTTCATCTTCAACCGTCAGAATTCTCATTTCTTGCAATATTCTGGTTTGCAACTTGTGCTGCAGGCCGGTCGTTCATCCACATGAAGCACTGAGCAGAAACCGGGAGCGATGACTGACGTTTGCCTACGCAACCTATTGACCGTCGGCGCGGATTTCATGCGGCGAGTGCAAGATGAAGGGTATGCCTCGCGCGGAAGGCCCACTTTGGACCCACCCGAAAGGAATCGAGCACGGTCGACTTGGCCGTCGCGAAGAACATGGACTCCTGCAAGTTATGACGTTCAAACGCTCTTCGCTGGTTAAGCGATCGGCGTCGCAAGTCACCTTCTGAGTCGCCGCCACTTCGCTGCGATCGCCCGAAGAGCGTGACAGCGCGTTCGAGGTCGGCCAGGGCTTCGTCGCTCAGTGCCGGAATGGCGCGTGGAGCAGCCAAACGAATTTGCACGATGAAGGGATTGGGTCCCACGACCAGGCCCCATGGCCTTTTCCCCTCTGCAGGGTCTACCGCCAAGGCCTCGAGCTTGGTTAGACCGAAATGCCTGGCCAACCGCAGCCGCGTGGCCAACCAGGGATCGGAACGATCCAGCTCCTCCACAGCGACCTTGGCCTCCTGATCGCTGCCTGATACAGGCAACACTAGGGAGTTCAACAGCTGCTTTGCGTGCAAGTCACCCTCGCGTGCCGCGCGGTAGAGCCAACAAATTGCTTGTTCGGACTCCGTGATCGATCCGGCTTCGCGCAGCATCAAGGCGCCAAGTTTGCGTTGCGCCTCCGCTTGCCCGCGTTCTGCGGCCTTTTCAAGGAAGAACCTGGCCATTTGGGGATTGGCGACAGAGCACCGGTGGTCTGAGTTCAGCTTGTACAAATGCAGCCATGCTTCGTCCCGGCCGGCGTCGGCTGCCCGTAGCAGCAATGCCGTTCCCTTGCGAAGGTTCGGACTCTCGGCGAGGCTCGAAGGCTGAAGACACCCACAGGCGATCCCGGACAGCGCGCGCCCAAGCGTGTAGGTCGCATCCGGGTTTCCCTGTCCGTTTTGCATCTCCAGGCTTGCCTGAACGAATTCAACCGGCATGTCTTGCAGTGATTCACCGGTGCGTTCTGCCATTCGAACCATCGCAACGACGAGTTTGGATATCGCACTTGTAGGTTTTGGCAGCAGCCCAATCGCAGCATGTACACACAGCCGCATGCGAGGCAGGTCCCCCTCCGTCTGTGCTTCCCGTGCTGCGAACTCTGCAATGGCACAGCCGTTCTCCTTCTTGTCGTCCGTCAGCAAGCGCAGGATTTTCGGTAGACGCTCACTGTCGCTGACGGACTCGCAGATGGCGAGCGCGCGGGCCGCACACGCCTCGCCTGCCGCCGCGTGCGCGTAATACGCTGCAGCTTCCGTCTCCCTCCCGGTGTGGGTTAACAGGTAGGTGCCGAACTTCAGCTGTGCCAACGCACTGCCCGAAAGTGCCGCCTTGCGAAGGGACTCTTGCTGACCCAAAAGCAGCAACTCATCCAGGGGCAGGCACTCCGCAATAAGAATGCGTGCGCCAGGCAAGTCGCAAACACTAGGGTGGGTGAGATAGTCAATGCCCGTTGATGAATGCTGAGAAAAACCCTCGATGCCCAGCAAATAGCGACGGCCGACCTCCAGACGCGCACCAATGTCGCCGTTTCTGGCGAGAGCTCTCAATTGAATATCTTGCCTTCGCATGCCTGTCTCCTTGTTGTATTGCGGATGAAACGAGTAGCGGGCCGTTTCCCCCGTTTTCCTTGCGCGCCGGGGCCGCACTTGCTGCATGAAGAATAAAAATTCAACACCAACAAGAAGATTGCTGAAACATTGCAGAGCTGCAATGTTTCAGCCGCTGTTGCCGTCCGTTCTGCCGTCTTTCACTCCCTTGTTGCAATCGCGAAACAGACGTGATCCATTTATTGGGGGGTGTGCATGCGTTGGTCATTCCTTTGCGAAACCGAGAGTGCCCATCAGCACCGTATTTCATAAAGTGACTTTCGTGGTGCGCTCACATTGAGGCACTACTAACTTCAACCAATCAAAGGATCAGGAACACTATGAAGCACATCGCAACAGCGGCGGCATTGCTTGCCCTAGCGGCGGGTACGGCCAGCGCACAATCTTCAGTGACGCTCTTTGGCATCGTCGATGTCAACCTACGCAACGTGAGCAACAGTGGTGTTGGCAGCAACTCCACGCTGAACAATAATGGCCTTTCCAGCAGCCGCTTTGGCTTCCGCGGTGTGGAAGACCTGGGCGGCGGCCTGAAGGCTGGTTTCTGGCTTGAGTCGGATATCAATCCAGACAACGGCACCACAAACGGCAACGGGAAACTCTTCGCCCGCCGTTCAACGGTGAGTTTGATGGGAAACTTTGGCGAGTTCCGACTCGGCCGCGACCTCACACCGTCGGGCGCGTTCACCTATACATTTGATCCTTTCGGTGTGATTGGTGTCGGCGGCTCCGCGAACATTGCACGCTACAGCGGTCAAGCCACATTTTTTCGCGCTGACAACGCGATCAGCTACTTCCTGCCCAACATGGGTGGTGTTTACGGCCAAGCGATGGTCGCGCTCGGTGAAGGTGTGAATCCTTCTCTACCGGGGACGGGAGTGGATCGGTTTGCTCGCAAGTACGCTGGTGGACGCCTTGGCTACGCGAACGGCCCCATTGATGTCGCCGTCTCCTACGGCTCTACAGAGGTAGATGCCACCGGTGGAAAGTTCAAAACAACGGGCATCGGCGGTTCATACAACTTTGGCGTAGCCAAGCTGATGAGCCACTACTACAGCGACAGGTTGCTGGCGCTGAAGGAAAATCGCTTCCTGCTCGGTGTGTCCGTTCCACTCGGTGCTCATGAGATCCGTGCGTCCTACGTTCGCTCGGACGCGACTGGTGGCACCGCTGCGTACAACGCAAGCGATGCAAACCAGCTGGCTTTGGGCTACGTGCACAACCTGTCCAAGCGCACCGCGATGTACGGCACCGCCTCACGTATCTCGAACAAGGGTGGAGCAACCTTTGCCATCTCGGGCGGCAATCCGGGAATCACGGCAGGCGGTAAGTCTTCTGGCTACGAGTTGGGCTTGCGCCACAGCTTTTGATGGTGGCTAGCGCTCACCCCTCAGGGGTGGCATCCGCCGCAAGGTCCCGGTTGCGCGGGGACCCACTACACGACTAGATCTGAAATGCCTCGCCTGTGCGGGGCATTTTTTTTTGCCCTGATTCCGAAATGACAAACATGTAATTTGGAGGCCAGAGTTTTGTAGGGATGCTGTCCCTAGAGTTGTCTACATGCTGGCGGATATGCCAGCACGCCGACGCAAAGGATGGTCCCCCGCGCGGTGCCTGTGCCTCGAAAGGAAATCATCATGTCTACTAAAAAACTTGCGCTTATCGCCGCTTTTGCGGTCTTGTCTGGCGCACCATTAGCCGTATCCGCAGAAATCATTCACCCTGCGGACACGGAGATGGGTTACATCTCTCACCCCGATCATGCCAAGCCAAAGAAGTCCCGCGCAGAGGTTCGGACAGAGCTGGAAGCCGCCATGAAATCCCCCCGATGGGATTTTTGGGCACGCCTGGGAGCGCCGATGCCGGCACCCTCGACCGGACCGGGCAAGTCTCGCGACCAAGTGCGCAATGAAGCGATAGCGGCCAATCGGACAGGCCTGATTCCGCGCGGCGAGTTCTCCTTCTGAACCTTCCAGACTACTGCGGGATGCGAATGCCTACGCGTGTCATGCCGTCAGCGCTTTCACAGAATGCTCGACCTCCGTGCATCATGGCAATAGCGCTGACTATGGCAAGACCCAGGCCATGACTGTCGCCAGAGCGAACGCGCGCCGGATCGGCTTGGTAGAAACGGGAAAACATCCTTTCCTGCGTCTCGGTCGGAATGGGTGGCCCCGGATTGGCAACCGCTATCTCGGCGATGCGGTCGTGCTCGGTCAATGACAGCTTGATGGATTCACCCGGTGCCGTAAACTTGATAGCATTCGATAAAAGGTTCGAAATCGCCCGGCGCATCAGTGCGGGTGAGCAGCGTGCGGTAGCTCGACCTTCAATGACAGCCTTCAGCCCGGAATCTTCAAGGAGTGCATCATAGAACTCACACACCTTCTGAACCTCGGGCCTCAGGTTGGTATCGACCAGGTCCTGAACAACAGTGCCATGATCGGCGTGCGCCAAAAACATCATGTCGTTCACTAGCGATTTGAGGCCTTCCAGTTCCTCCAGATTGGATTCAAGAGTTGCTCGCAAATGCGTCAGCGGCCGATTGGCCGATAACGCCAACTGGGTTCCGCTGATCAGGGTAGCTAACGGCGTGCGCAACTCATGCGCGACATCTGCGTTAAATGATCTCATTTGCTGGTAGGCCGACTCCAGCCGGTCGAGGACACCGTTGAATGCTTGAGCCAATTCCTCCAGCTCACGAGCGGTTCCACTGATATTCAAGCGCAGTGCGAGTGAGCTCGGTGCGATCGTCGCAGCCTGCCGGGACAGGCGGCCTATGGGTCGCAACCCGTACCGGGTTGCTTGCAAACTCAGCGTAAACGTAAGCAGCATGGCGAGTGAGCCGGCCGTTAACATCAGGTAAAGCAGCGCACGCAGGAGTCTGTCGCGCGGGGCCATGTCCAGTGCGATAACAACCGTGCGAAGCTGCAGGGAACCCGTATTCTCCAGGGATGTACGCGTGAAGGCCATTTTTTTTCCTGAAACCGTCTGCACTGCAAAGTCACTTTCGCGCAGATGCCTTACCGGTAATCCGAAACCTCCGTGAACGACCTCATCCCTGTCATTCAGAAGCCAAACCGTCAATTCGCCGTGCCCCGTCATCACATCGTCGATGTGATGACGCAAGGTTTCTAGATTGCCGTCCTGAACTACTTCATCAACAAAATGCTGCACGATGCGTAATTTACCGGTCATCTCTTCGCGAGCGGTTTGCTCCAGGGTGTATGCCACTCCCCAATAAATGGCGATCCCGGCTGCAAGAAACGTCACGGCTGTAACTCCTGCAAGCGACAGCGCCAGACTTGCCGTGATCGAAGATAACTGGGGCCTCATCAGATTCAGGCGATCAGATCGCGCGTTTCCAACACATAGCCCATGCCGCGGACCGTATGCAACAGCTTGGCAGGGAAGGGATCGTCGAGCTTGGCTCGAAGGCGTCGAACGGCGACCTCCACCACGTTGGTGTCGCTGTCGAAGTTCATGTCCCAGACCTGCTCCGCCAGGGTGGTCCGGGAAAGAACTTGCCCCTGCCGGCGAAGCAAGAGCGTCAGCAGATTGAATTCCTTAGCGGTCAGGTTAAGTCGTTCGCCGGCGCGCATCGCCTTGCGCTTGACCAGGTCGAGTTGCAGATCCGCCAACGTCAAAACTGCAGCCTCTGCCAAGGCATGGCCCATGCCGCGACGCAGTAGCGCCAGGACGCGGGCCAGCAGCTCTGAAAACGCGAAGGGTTTAACCAAGTAATCATCGGCACCGTCATGCAAGCCGCGAACTCGGTCTTCCACCTGGTCTCGAGCGGTGAGTATCAACACGGGTACCGCCTTGTTTTTTCGGATCGCTTCAAGCACCCCAAAGCCATCCATGCCAGGAAGCATCACGTCCAGAAGAATCAGGTCGTAGTCGCCGCTGAGTGCGAGATGCCTCCCATCGATGCCGTTGTGCGCGACGTCTACAACATAACCGTTTTCGCTGAGACCCTGGCGCAGGTATTCGGCCAGCTTGAGTTCGTCTTCGACCACCAGAAGGCGCATGAAATTTCCTTTTTTTGCCAGCCGATTGTGCGCTCGGGGAGATTACAGATTTGTAATCTTCCAGTGGGTCTGGCGTCGGGGATGGATATTTAAACTTCTGTTCGTAATGTGATGGTCTTTCAACTTTATGGATGCGATTTTTCAGCATTCGAAACGGATGACGCACCTTCGTCGAGGTGGTCAGCAAACTCGATTCCATTTAGTACATGCCCATGGGCAATATGCAGGACTGATTATTTCTTCCAACCCCCACTCTTGAAAGGTATTCCATGAAATCACGAAACATCCTGCTCGCGCTGCCTTTCGCCTTGCTTTCTTTGTCCGCGATGGCGGCAGGGAATCACGACGATAGCGCGATCGGCAAGCCTGGCGTCGCTTCCAAAGTGACGCGCACAGTCACCGTCGACATGAAAGACGATATGCGCTTCCACTCTTCAAATTTCAACGTCAAACAAGGTGAAACCATTCGCTTCGTCGCCAAGAATTCCGGTAAGGTCAAGCACGAAATGGTATTGGGTACCGAAAAGGATCTCAAGGACCACTATGAGGTGATGAAGAAAAACCCGGAGATGGAACACGCCGACGACAATATGGTCACCGTAGCACCGGGTAAAAGCGGCGAGATCATCTGGCAGTTCACGAGGGCGGGCAGGGTTGACTTCGCCTGCCTGCAGCCGGGCCACTTTGACGCCGGTATGATAGGGCTAGTGAATGTGGCAGCCGACAAACTACCGCCAAAGAGTGACGGCCATAACGATCACAAACACTGACATTTACGGATGCAACTGGCGATAGTCAGGTTGGCGAGTTCGGTATGTCCATGGATTAGGCCGGAATGGAAATCCGCGAAAACAGCGATTTTTGAGCGTTCGGTTTGCTCTTGAGGTCTGCAATTGGCCGAGTAGTAACCGCGGCACCTAAGCTTTCTTTGGCATGGGCTACAGTTGATGCATCTCAATCGCATCGGTGCTCAAATTTTCTAGGATCAGATCCTTTACAAACAAGGAGTTCAGTATGCCAATTTCCATGGCGTTTCGCGGCGCACCCAAGAAGGTTCTGGTTGCCCTATCGCTTTTTCTGCCTTTGACGGTCGCGACTTTCGGCGTGCAGGCGCAGGATGGCGCGCAGGCTTCACCCCAAGTATCGGTCCAGCAAGGGGTCACGGTGAAGGTGACACCCAAGGCGGTCGGTGCCAGCATTTTGCGCTGGCAATTTGCCGTCGTGTTTGACACCCACAGCAGCGACCTCAGCGATGATCTGCTCAAGACCGCAACGCTGATGACTGCCGATGGTCGCGAGATCAAACCGGTTGCGTGGACGGGTGCCGCGCCGGGCGGGCACCATCGCGAAGGCGTGCTTGAGTTTGTCATGACCGCACCTCCGCCCAGTGCCGTTGAGCTCAGGCTGGAGCGTCCGGGCGAGGCAGAATCACGCGTCTTTCGCTGGAAGTTTTGACAAATTTGACGCCTGACAGCGTGCAGCGACCTGGATGCCTTGAAATGCGCTGACGGAACTTTTAGACAAGCATCATGATGGTTGCAGCCGCCGTACCGACAGCGATTGAAACACCGTAGCCGGCTGCGACACGGCGGCCTAGGGATCGACCGCCGATCACCGCGGCTATCAACGCCTTCATTACCATGTTGGCCGCTACTGCGATGCCAACAGCCGTCGCGGTGGGGGTCACCGTCAAGCTGCCTGCAGCCTGCATTTGAAGCACGGTGACCATGATTGCATCGACATCTGCCAGCCCGGAGAGTGTCGCCACCACATACAGGCCCGGATTACCCAGCCACTCTCTGCCGGCCTGAGTCAGTACCATCATCACGGCGAGAAACGCGCCGAAGCCCAGCGCAGTACTCAGATCGAACGGCGCGACGGGATCTCCCTCGGGTGCGATGTCGACTGATGAGTGTCGCTTCCACTGCAATGCGCCCAGGCCGAGTAGCGCGATACCCGCAGCGACCATTGGAACTCCTAGCGGCCTGCCTAGCGCAGGCTGAAGTGAGACGACGATCACCGCCATGCGCAGGAACATCATTCCGCAGGCGGCCAAAGTACCGGCTGCCGCGGCATTGGCCAGCCCCGGTTCAGCTCGAGCACGTCTGGCGAGCGTCAATGTGGCGGCGGTCGAAGAGGCGAGCCCTCCCAGCAGACCGGTCCAGAAAATGCCCCGCTGGGGTCCGGTGAAGCGTATTGCGATATGGCCGCACAGAGACAGGCCGGCGATCAGGACGACCGCCCACCAAAGACGATAAGGATTCAATGCCTTGTAGGGGCCGTAGCCGGCATCCGGCAGCAAGGGCAGGATGACCAGCGACAAGACTAGCAGCTGCAGCGCAGCGCTGAGTTCGCGGTGCTCCACCAGCCGTAGCCAGCGGTGCAGGGTGGGTTTGAGGTCCAGCAACATTGCGACGACGACAGATGCGCCGATAGCAACGGCAGCATGGCCGATGCCCGCCAGTGCGCCCAGGGCGTACGTCAGCAGTGCAGCGACAGCGGTAGTTGCACTCAGGCTGCCATGGGCACGCACACTTTCCCGATAAGACACTGTGGCGAGCAAGGACAAGCCGGCAAGCCCTGCAGCCAGTGGCCAAGGCCCCAGTGTCTGGCTTAGGACGCCGAGCACGCCGCCCAACAAGCCGAACAATGCAAACGTCCGCAATCCCGCGACCCGGCTCCCATCAGCGCCCTCGCGTTCACGCCACCCGCGTTCGAGGCCGATCAAAATGCCGACGGCAAGTGCTGCGGCAAGAGCAGACACCGTGGACGTGATGGAGGCGGATAAGAGGTTCAGGAAAAGATCTCCAATTTTCAAATCAGAGCCCATATTATCTTCAAGGAGATCGAGCAAATGCCTCGTCTTCTTTGTCAATGCAGGCGGCAGACTGACCGGTTTTGTGATCTGGCTTAACTTCCACTTGATGTATGTCAATCAGCTATCGCGTTGGCGAGATAACATTAAAAGCATAAATCTGTACCAGCATGAAGCTCTTTTCCAACATCCGCTCAAAACGCAGCATCGCATTCGTAGCGCTGCTGTTTTGGGTGTTTGCCTTGGCTTCAGGCGTCGCTAATGCTTGTCTTCTGGAGGCTCGCGGAACCCATCTCCACGTAGCAGCCGGATTGGCCGATGCAACGCATGCACCCGCCATATCAACTGGTCATGCTGGGGTCATTGCCGACCACGGCGATGACTCCCGTGCTTCCAAGGCACCGTGCCTTAAGGCTTGCGCCGATGGCGAGTCCTCTGTGTCCCCGCAGAAATTGCGGTCTGTCCAGATCGATCTTGCTGCGGCGCCCTTGGTCGCGGTTCTCTGGACCGCAACTGTTCCTGTCGTTTTCCCGTTTAGTCGAATCGACGAAATGCGGCCCACGACATCTGAGCGACCCCTTCGGGTTCGCTACTCGCGACTAGCACTCTAGCCGTCTGCTGCCGCGTGTTCCAGAGCCTCGCGCTCTGTGATCTTCGCCGCTTCCACATTTTTCCGCCGATTTTGGCTCTTGGTCCTCTTGGTATAGCGGGCAAAGTCGGACATCACGCCGGTACCTGCGCGTGCGCGCATACACACTGTATTTCCCTTCCGTCAACTAACCAGGAGTCTGTCATGACCCATCTCCGTTCAATTTCCCTTGTCATTGCTCTTGCTGCCACTCTCACGTTAGCTGCTTGCACTACCGCTCCAACGATGCCCATGGGCTCGGCAACTGCGGGCAGCATGGCCCCACCCGACCATATGGCCAAGATGGACGCGCAGATGAAGACCATGCAGGGCATGCACGAAAAGATGATGAGCGCCAAAACCCCGGAAGAGCGCAGCAAGCTGATGGCCGAGCACATGAAAACCATGCAGGACGGCATGGCCATGATGGGCGGCATGTCCGGCGCCGGTATGGGTGATATGAAAGGCATGCAAGGCATGACGGGCGATATGGGCGCGCGCCATCAGATGATGGAAAAGCGCATGGAAATGATGCAGACCATGATGAAAATGATGATGGACCGGATGCCTGCCACGCCGGCGAAGTAAGGGGTGTGGTCATGACACCGTTTCGTACAGGTATTGCTCTGGCTGTCACCGTCGGGGTGTTTTATGCCCTGTGCGCGCTGGTCTGGGCTCTTGCCCCAGGGCCTTTTTTGGGTTTCATGAATAACCTCTTCCATGGCATGAACTTCAACAGCATGGTTCAGCCTCGGCCATTCGGGTGGCAAGGTTTCTTGACGGCGCTGCTCGTACTGAGCACCTGGGCGCTATTGGCAGGGGCTTTTTTCGCCTGGCTGCTCAATCGAATGACGCGTTGATTGCCGGCTCTAGCGCGCTGGCGGGGTAGTTAAAGCTTGTAAAGGTAAGTTATATGTTGAAGAGAAGACAGCTGTTTCAGTTTGCCGGTGTGGCGGCCGTGGCCGCCGCCGGGGGCGCCGCCTGGATGTATTACGGATCGCCTCGTTCCGAGGCGTTGGCGGGCGGGCCGTTTCGCCACTATCCCTTCGATCCGGTGGCCGCAGATAATTTCCAGCAGAAGCTGTTCATTCCTGTCGGCAGCGGGCCGTTCGGGGTACTCGATGTCGCCGGGCCGCTCAAAATCCGCGCTACGGCGGCGAGCTTCCCGTTGCTGCCCGGCCGCGAATCCCCCTTCTTGCTGTACCAGACCGAGCAGGCGGGCAAGGCCTACCAGAACCCTATTTTGCGCATTGAGAGCGGCGCGCGTTTCACGGCCAGCCTGGACAACGCGCTCCAGGAGCCGACGATCATCCACTGGCACGGGCTGCACACACCCGCCGCCATGGACGGCCACCCGGCCAGCACCATCGGTCCGGGCGGGCGCTATGCGTATGACTTCAAGGTGAACAACCGCGGCGGCACCTATTGGTACCACACGCACGCGCATGAATTGACCGCCGAACAGGCCTATCACGGCCTGGCGAGTTTCTTCCTGGTGGACGACGATGACCAGCGCAGAGTCAGCAAGGCACTTGATCTGCAGCTCGGCGTCACCGATTTGCCCCTGGTCATTCAGGACAAGCAGTTCGACGCGCAGGGCAAGCTGTTGTACAAGCCTGGTGCCCATGAAGCCATGATGGGCTGGCTGGGCGACATCATGCTCGCCAACCTGACACCCAATGCGGTGCAGGCCGTCACACCGCGCACCTACCGCCTGCGGCTGCTCAACGGGTCGAACGCGCGCATTTACCGGCTCGCCTTCGTCAGGGGAAACAAGGCGCTTGACTTCACCGTCATCGGCACCGACGGCGGCCTGATCGAACGGCCGGAAACGGTGAGCGAAGCCTTTCTCGCGCCGGGCGAACGCCTTGACGTGCTGTTCGACGCAGGCCAGGCGCGGCCCGGTGAGGACATCTTCCTCAGAAGTCTGACCTTCGACGCGATGGAAAACGAAGGACCTGCTGCCGGCCCGGGCGGCATGCCGGGCATGAGCGGCATGGGCATGGGCCAGATGATGGCCAGCATGTCCTCGTCACGATTGCCGCTGGGCCTGGAGTTCAATATCTTGAAACTGTCTGTCACGGCCGGCGAGCGCGTCGTCGCCAAACTGCCGGCCACGCTGTCTCAGGTCAAGCCGATTCCCACCGAGGGCGCGACGCAGCGCAAGATCGAACTGTCGATGGGGCAAATGCGCTTCCTGATCAACGGATACACCTTTCGGATGGACGAAATCGCATTCGACGTTAAACGCGGTGCAGTGGAGATCTGGAGCATCAGCAACCCGGCGCTGGGCATGCCGCATCCGATGCACATCCACGGCTTTTCGTTCCAGGTGCTCGAACGCATTGGCAGCCCGCCTCAGATAGCGGCCATGGCGCGGTTCGGTCAGGGCCGCACCGTAAGCGACCTCGGCTGGAAAGACACCGTGCTGGTTTGGCCCGGTGAAACGGTGCGGGTGGCAATCGACTTCGCCCACGATTACCCCGGCGACCAGACCTATGTATTCCATTGCCACAACCTGGAACACGAAGACGGCGGGATGATGATCAATTTTCGCGTCAAGGCGTGAAGGCGAATCTATACACGGGCTTAGGCAATTCAACTCACAGGAAAACTTACCATGAACACACTTAAATTTGATATCAGCGGAATGACTTGCGGCGGTTGCACGGGTAGCGTGCAGCGAACTCTGAAAAAAATTGACGGAGTCAGTCACGCCGAAGTGACTTTGAATCCGGGCGTCGCTACCGTTGTGACTGATCCCGCCCGGGTGTCGCCCGCGCAAATTGAATTGGCGATCACCAGCCTTGGCTACCCGGCTAAGGCGCGCCCGGCAGATCAAGGTCAATAGGCCCGGCCATGAGCAGGAAGAGCCGCAAACAAGCCCAGCAGAGATGGCCACACGGCACTCCCCGTGACCATGGTCGCGACTCGGATGTCTCTACTCCAAGCGACGCCAGGCTGCGGGCCCGCTGAATTATTTGTATTGGTAAATGCATGAAAACAAAAACCATCGAGGTTGGCGATCTGGTCTCCACACTGAGCGCCACAGGCGTTGAGAAGCAGCTCTCTACGCTTCCGGGTGTCCATCACGTAGACGTGAACTACGTCGCCGGCAGCGCGACCGTGCACTATGATGAATCGCGGATCGAGCTTGAAACTATCCGGCAACGCGTGATCGACTGCGGCTATCACTGCCGCGGCCAACTCCTCCCAGCCCATGTTTGCGCTCCGGAGCAGCATAAGACGGCAGGAGATGCACATGCCGGACATGCCGGACATGCCGGGCACACCATGCCTGGCGGCGATTCGGGGACTGAGCTGCGAGCCGCGGTGAAAGCTGCGCCAGCGGCGCGTGGCGACCATGGTTCTCACGGTGGTCACGGCGACCCTTCCGCTAACGGGAAGGCCGACATGATGCATGACATGGGGCACGCACCGGGTATGTCGATGGAGGACATGGCCAAGGACATGCGCAACCGCTTCCTTGTAGCACTGTTGTTCGCAATTCCAGTGTTTCTGTATTCACCGATGGGGCAGATGTTTGGCGACTTTGCTACTCCGTTTGGCATCGACCGCAAGCTGTTTCTGTTCGTCGTCGCGACAGGTGCCATTGCCTATCCGGGCTGGCCCTTCTTCATCGCTGCTTGGCGTGCTGCGCGCAACAAGGTTGCGAACATGGCGACCCTGGTCGTCCTGTCGGTAGGCACGGGGTACGTCTTCAGTGTCGGCGCCACTTTCCTTTATGAAGGTGAGGTGTTTTACGAAGCGGCAGCCGTGTTGCTGGTCTTCATCTTGTTGGGGCATTGGTTGGAGATGCGCGCGCGCGCCGGAGCTTCGGACGCGATCCGCTCCTTGATGGATCTGGCCCCACCCATGGCCACAGTGCTGCGTGGTGGCGTCGAGGTCAAGGTCCCTACTGCCGAGGTATTGGTCGGGGAGACAGTTGTCATCAAACCGGGAGACAAGATTCCGGTGGATGGCGAAATTTTTGAGGGCGGTTCGCAGGTCGATGAATCCATGCTGACCGGCGAGTCCATGCCAGTAAAAAAGGTCGTTGGCGATGCGGTCATCGGCGCTACGATCAACAAAAGCGGCAGCTTCCGCTACAAGGCTACCAAAGTCGGCGCAGACACCGCGCTCGCGCAGATTGTCAAGTTAGTCCAGGAAGCGCAGAACTCAAAGGCCCCGGGCCAGTTGCTGGCGGATAGGGCCTCGCAGTGGCTGGTGCTGGCTGCCATTGTTATCGGGCTGCTCACCTTCAGCGTCTGGTTCTGGGTCTTGGGCCAGCCTTTGCTGTTCGCCCTGACTTTAACGATCACGGTATTCGTGATTGCCTGCCCCGACGCCCTGGGGCTGGCCACCCCGATGGCCATCATGGTCGGGACCGGACTTGGGGCCATGAACGGCATCCTCTTCAAGAACGCTGCCGCGCTGGAAAACGCCACCAAGTTGACAGTCATCGTCTTCGACAAGACGGGCACGCTCACGCTCGGGCAGCCAGACGTCGTGGAAATGGTCACCGCGCCAGGTGTCAACGACGCGCAGCTGCTGGCCACGGCAGCGGCTGTGGAGAAGTTCTCCGAGCATCCTTTGGCGCTTGCAATACTCAAGCGAGCCGGCACCACGCCGACTGAGGTCGCGACGGGTTTTACCAATATTGATGGGCAGGGCGCTCGCGCAGCTATCAACGGTGAAAACGTCTTGCTCGGCAATCGTCAGCTGATGGAATCTGAAAACGTCGCCTTGGAGGAGCTCTCGTCGCAAGCCTCCCGTCTTCAGGGCGGCGGCCGCACCGTGGTGTATGTCGCTCGGGCTGGCAAGCTGATAGGCCTGATTGCCATCGCCGATGCCGTCCGGCCAACCTCCATGGCGACGATCGCCAAGCTGCAGGAGCGTGGCGTGAAGGTCGCGATGATCACCGGGGACAATCAGTCCACAGCGGATCGGATTGGGAAAGAACTCGGCATCGACATCGTTCTAGCCGATGTGTTGCCTGGCCAGAAGGCCTCCAAGATCAAAGAACTGCAGGCCCAGGGCCATAAGGTCGGCATGGTCGGCGACGGCATTAACGACGCTCCGGCCCTGACACAGGCTGATGTGGGCTTCGCAATTGGCGCGGGCACTGACGTGGCGATGGAGAGCGCCCAAGTCATTTTGATGAAGAGCGATCCCTATGACGTGGTCGGTGCCATCGAGCTGTCACGCGCCACGCTGCGCAAGATGCACCAGAACCTGTGGTGGGCTGTCGGCTACAACGTAATTGCCTTTCCTCTGGCGGCCGGCGTCTTTTACCCATTCACCCTGTCGCCCGAGGTCGCAGCACTGTCGATGTCCGGCAGCTCGGCCCTGGTAGCAATCAATGCATTGCTACTCAAACGCACCAAGCTCGCTGGTATTAGACACCAGAAGCCGCAAGCTTCAACGACAACGGCCGCAGGGGTTTCATCATGATAAAGCGGTACTCGGTTCCAAGCGACATGGACTCAGATTGTTCGAAACATAGAAGGTAGACCATGAGCACGAGCACACATCGTCCTAAGGGAAGACCTGGGCGAGTTACCGCAACACAGGCCAGGTCTTCAGCCAAGCCGGTTTCAGACGCCTCACCCGGCGAGTCTGCCGCGCCAAAGGTGCAAGCCGCGACAGACAGTTTGGGGGCGTTGGATGCCGCGTGGCGCTATTACATCGATTCCGTGCAGCGCGGCGTGCTGTTCTTCGACGTGCTACGCGAACGCGGCGACAACATGCTTGCCCACGAGCGCGCTGGCCAGCCGCCTTTGCTCGACTTTGAGCATGAACTGGTGCTGGATGCCCGCACTTTCGCAAAACCCGCCAACTACGCGCTGCTGCGCATCACACGCTGTGGCCCCACACATGCCAGCGATTTCGAGCGGCAAGACCTGAGGCCGGTTCTGGTGATTGATCCGCGTGCCGGTCACGGTCCAGGTATCGGCGGTTTCAAGCACGACTCCGAGGTTGGCGTGGCACTGCACGAGGGGCACCCGACCTATTTCGCCAGCTTCTTCTCCGAGCCTTGCCCGGGCCAGACGCTCAGTAACGTGATCCATGCACTGCGCGCGTTCGTAGAAGAGATCGTACGTCGCCACGGCGTGGCACCGGCTCTTTACGGCAACTGTCAGGGCGGTTGGGCTGTGGCGCTGCTGGCCGCCGAATGTGAGGGTCTCGACGGTCCGGCAGTGCTCAATGGTTCGCCGCTGTCGTACTGGGCCGGTGCCGAAAAAGTGAACCCGATGCGCCTTGCTGGCGGCCTGCTGGGCGGCGAGTGGCTCACGCACCTGATGGCCGATCTTGGCGGTGGGCGGCTCGATGGCGCCTGGCTGGTGCAAAACTTCGAGGGTCTAAATCCGGCCAATACCTGGTGGGAGAAGAACTACAACCTTTACGCCCATGTGGATACCGAACGCGAACGTTTCCTTGAATTCGAACGCTGGTGGTCAAGCTACTTTTTCCTCAGCCGCGAAGAAATCCTCGCCACCGTTGAGAACCTGTTCATCGGAAACCGGTTAGAGCAAGGCCAGGTCCAACTCGACTCGTGCGATATGGCCGATCCCTGTGTCGTAGACCTGAAGCGCATCCGCAATCCGATGGTGATCTTCGCCTCCAGCGGCGACAACATCACACCACCGCATCAGGCGCTGGCCTGGCTTCCCGCGATCTACCCTGACACAGCCACGCTCAAAGCCGCGGGACAGCGCATCGTGTACCTTCTCAATCCGCATGTCGGGCACCTGGGAATTTTCGTGTCAGCCAGCGTTGCACAACATGAACACCGGGCCATTCTGGAAAACATCGAAACCTTCAAGAATCTGGCACCCGGGCTGTATGAGATGAAGCTCGGAGAGCCGGTCAAAAGCCGGGCAGTGCGCGGAGCTGAAAAACCAGCTGGCGGTGATACGTCATTGCCAAGGCACAAAGTCTGGTTCGAGGAGCGGCGTATCGAGGACTTGCAGTTCAACTATCCACGAAAGGCCTTCGAGAAAGTGGCAGTAGTGTCGCAGTGGAACGAGTTGGCATATCGCACCTGGGCCAGCCCCTGGATCAAGTGGAGTGCCAACCCGGTGTCTGCATTCACGCAAAAGTGGGGCCACCCGATGCGTCTGCGGCGCTACCTGTTCTCGCCGCAGGTGACGCCAGCGATGGCTTGGGTGACCTTCGCCGCGGAGTGGGTCCGGCGGAACCGACAGGCTGCATCCAAAGATAACCCGTGGCGGTTACGGGAAGAGGAGGCGGGGAAATTTATTTCCGCCACGCTGGAACAGTGGCGTGTACAGCGCGATGCTGCAGAGGAGCATCTGTTCACAACCTTATACGGAAGATCATGAAGTACTCCTATCGCGATCGACGCCATTCGATGATGACAGCTCATACCGCATCCGTGTCCATAGCACCGGTCTCTGAGGAACTTAGCCATGAATGAAGAACCGCGCATTTTGACATTCCGTACACGGCCCTTGAGCCCTGTATTTTCTCCAACCACGATCCTCGAAAGGACTTTCACATGAAACGCTTACTTTCCTTACGCCGCCGCCAACGCGGCAAGGTCTCGACCTGGATATTCGCTGGTTTTGCGGCGGTCGCGCTGTTCTTCCTTTTGACAGAACATCGCGCTCATCTTTTCGGCTGGCTGCCCTTCCTGCTCTTGGGGGGCTGCGTGTTGATGCATATGTTCCACGGTGGTCATGGGGGCCACGGTCAACATCGATCTGACGATACGCCCGGCCGCCGCGACCAAGACGCAGCACCCGGAGAGGTTACCCCGAAGCCGGGCGCATCAGCGTCATCTGGCACCCACCACCACTGAACCTATTTCGGAGTCAAGGACATGGACCAATCTTCTGCACCAGCCTATGGGCTGTGGACGCTGGTAGTCATCAATTCACTGGTGTTCATTATTTTCGCTTTTAGTTTCGCCAAGCCGCAGAGCCCAAGGGACTGGCGCTCGTTCAGTGCCTTCTCCGGGTTTCTGGTGGCGCTTTTTGCCGAGATGTATGGCTTCCCGCTAACCATCTACCTGATGTCGGGATGGTTGAGCACCAAGTTCCCGGGTGTGGACTTCCTCTCGCACGATGCCGGTCATTTGTTGGAAGTGATGTTCGGCTGGCGTGCTAATCCCCACTTCGGTCCGTTTCATCTGCTTAGCGCCTTATTCATCGGCGGCGGCTTTTGGCTGCTGTCCGCAGCTTGGTCGGTGTTGTACGCGAACCAGCGTGCAGGAACACTTGCTCAAAGTGGCGCATATGCAAGGGTTCGGCATCCCCAGTACGTGGCGTTTGTGATGATCATGTTCGGCTTCCTGCTGCAGTGGCCAACGGTACTGACGCTGGTGATGTTCCCAGTCTTGTGTGTGATGTACGTGCGGCTTTCCTATACGGAGGAGCGCGAATCGGCACAGCGTTTTGGGGATGAATGGGATCGCTACGCGAGCCGAACACCTCGATTTATTCCGAACTTTGGCGGATCACCTTCGACGCAACACCCCACTTAACACGTCGCTGGGCATTGGAAATCATCTCACTTGGGGCGCTACGACATGACCGACGATCCATCTTTCCGCTATGCATGGTTAATCTGGGCCTCGGCATTTATGGTGCCGTGGGCACTGCTGTTCTACTTCCGCCCCGAACAGCGCCGTCCCATGCTTTGGGCCAGCACGCTGACCACACCCTTCGGTCTGACAGAGCCGCTTTTCGTGCCCGCCTACTGGAATCCACCCAGTCTGTTTGATCTGGCCCAACGAACAGGCTTTGATATTGAAAGCCTGATCTTCTGTTTCGCGATCGGTGGCCTAGGCGTGGCCGGCTATCGCGCTCTAACTTCATTACCACTCAGAAGCATGGATCACCGAGCGAGATCGATGCCACAGCATCGCTGGCACCTGTTGGCGCTAGCCAGTCCAATTTTCGTCTTCGGTGGCCTGATGGTGATGCGTTGGAATCCAATTTATCCCGGAATTCTGGCGATGTTTTCAGGGGCAATGGCAACACTCTTTTGCCGGCCGGACCTCTGGCGAAACACACTCTTCGGCGGAGGCGTTTTTCTGGCGCTGTATGCGGTCTTTCTGCTCGGGTTGAAGTGGTTTTGGCCCGGTTACGTTGAGGCCGTCTGGAACCTGGGCGCTTTGCTTGCCTGGCGTCCGGGTGGTTTGCCTATAGAGGAGCTCTTGTTTGGCTTCGCTTTCGGCATGTACTGGAGCAGTGTTTATGAGCATCTCACCTGGCGGCAGCGGGACATGGCGCGGATTCGCCGAGTCGTAAGTGCCGGAAGAGGTGTTACGTGAAAAGAGACTCGTGCGGCCGTGCCGGAAGGACGAAAGCGAAGGGCGCGTCGGCAGCGATATGGCTCGCTGAGCCCGACCTCACAGGCGTCCAGAGGCGTGACACCCCAGATCTCGCGGTAGCCCAGTATCGATTGATAAAGGAGAACGAATGAACAACATGATCCAGGTAGGCATCGTCGGCTACGGGGTGATCGGCAAGCGTGTTGCCGAAGCCATCAAAAATCAGCCGGATATGGCATTAGCGGGCGTAGCCGATGTTGCCGCAGACTGGCGCATTCTGGGCGCCGTGACGCAACAAATACCCCTCTATGCCGCGGACGCGTCGGCAAGCCAGCGCATGCGAGAGGCGGGTTTTCATCTCAGCGGGTCGCTTGATGATCTCTTGGGCATCAGCGACATCGTCGTGGACTGTACGCCCAAGCGCGTTGGTGCCAGCAATGCGGAGCGCTATCGCGCCGCCGGAAAGGCATTTATTCTTCACGGCGGCGAAAAACATGAAGTAACTGGGCATTCCTTCGTGGCTGAGGCGAACTACGCCTCGGCGGTCGGTCGCCGAGCGACCCGTGTGGTGTCTTGCAATACCACATCGATCGTTCGCACCCTGGGTGCCCTCAAACGCGCCGGCTTGCTCAAACGCGCGCGCGGCACACTGCTGCGGCGCGCCACCGACCCATGGGAAAGTCATCTGGGCGGCATCATGAACACGGTGCTTCCCGAACCTTCGATTCCGAGCCACCAGGGGCCCGATGCGCGCAGCGTTGACCCCGATCTCGACGTGGTGACGATGGCGGTCGCTGTTCCGACGACGATTGCGCACGTCCATTATTGGGCGGTTGATATGACCCGTTCAGCGAGCAAAGAGGAAGTTCTGGAGACCTTTTCCCGCTCCAGCCGGATCGCCCTAATCAAAGGCAGTACCGGCCTCACTGCCCCAAACGTGGTCAAGGAGTTGATGGCCGACAGCGGCCGGCCGCACGACAGCCTGTACGAAGTAGGACTTTGGTCCGACATGCTGCACGTGGAAGGCGCGGAGTTGTTCTATGCCTACATGGTAGACAACCAGGCCATCGTTATTCCAGAGACGATAGACGCCATCCGTGCGCTGGGGATAAGGGGTGTGCCGGCAAGCGAATCCATTGCCATGACAGACGCCTCTTTAGGCGTGGGCGCACCGTTCGCATCAAAAAAATGGCCTTCGTCATGAGAGAGAGGTTCTTCGTATACGACCGGTGGTTGCCGTACTGCAATGGCTAAACCAGTGTTTGTGTCATCCGAAACCGTATTTTCAATCACTTTCCTGAAAGTTCCCACATGAAACTCGCATTTCTCGGTGCCGCGGGCACTGTCACCGGTTCCAAGACACTCGTCACCCATGAAGGGAAACAGCTGCTCGTCGATTGTGGTCTGTTTCAAGGCTACAAAAATTTACGCTCGATGAACTGGGAGGAATTCCCATTCGATCCGAAGCAACTCGATGCCGTCATCCTGACGCATGCGCACCTCGATCATTCCGGGGCCTTGCCATTGCTCGTCAAGCAGGGTTTTCGTGGTCCGGTATTTGCCACGCCATCCACGATTGAAGTCTGCGGAGTTCTGCTGCCCGACAGCGGAAGGTTGCAGGAAGAAGACGCGGAGTATGCCAACCGCCGCCAGCGGTCTAAACACACACCAGCCCTGCCGCTGTACACCGAAGAGGATGCTTTCCGGGCCTTGCGTCGTCTGGAGCCGTTGCCTTTTGATGCCCCCGCCAGAGGCGTCGCCGGTATGCATCTCCGCCTACGGCCAGCGGGGCATATTCTGGGCGCCGGTTCGGTCGAGGTGACGGCGGGCGAGACCACCATCTTGTTCTCAGGCGACCTGGGCCGCCCGGACGATCTCGTCATGCGGGCGCCTGCGCCTATCGAGCGGGCTGACTATATCGTCGCCGAATCGACGTACGGTGACCGCCTTCATGACGGGGCAGATGCCGAAACTCTGCTGGGCGAGGTGATCAGGCGCACGGCCGCACGGGGAGGTGTCGTAGTAATTCCCGCGTTTGCAGTCGGGCGAGCCCAATCGCTTTTGTATTCGATTTACCGCTTAAAAGAGCGTTCGGAAATCCCTGACATGCCCGTATACCTGAACAGCCCGATGGCAATCGACATGACCGATATCTATCACCGCTATCGCGCCGAGCACCGGCTGTCGCCGGAGGAGTGCATCGGGATGTGTCAGGTCGCGAAAATGGTTCGTACAGTAGAGGAGTCGCGTGCGCTGGTCGCCCAACATTACCCGGCCGTTATCGTATCGGCTAGTGGCATGGCCACTGGTGGGCGGGTGCTGCATCACCTGAAGGCGCTGGCGCCGGATAGACGCAACACCATCTTGTTCGCCGGATTCCAGGCTGGGGGCACACGCGGCGGCAGGATAGTTGCCGGCGAGAAAAGCATTCGCATTCACGGGGAGGATGTCGCCGTCAATGCCGAAGTGGTGTCTTTGCCAGGCATGTCCGCCCACGCCGACGCGCGCCAGATCGTCGATTGGCTCAAAACTTCTCCGAAGGCACCTCGGGGTGTTTTCCTCAATCATGGCGAACCGGCTCCGGCAGATGCGCTCCGGCAACGCATAGAGCGTGAACTCGGCTGGTCTGTGACCGTCCCGCGGCTGGGCCAGACCTTGGAGATTGCACGATGAACGGAGTTGGATTGCGGCTGCGTCCCCTGGGGATAGACACACACCAGGAATTCGTGATCTACATGCGGCGTGATTGCCACGTCTGCCGCGCTGAAGGGTTCGAAGCGCAAACACGCGTCGAGGTAGACCTGCACGACCGTCGCATCATAGCGACAATCAACGTCGTCGATTCAGATCTGCTGGCGGAGGGGGAGGTCAGTCTTTCAACCAGCGCCTGGAAAGCGTTGAATGCCATTTTGGGAGACATCGTCGGCGTGGCGCATGCGCCGACACTCGACTCTCTGAGTGCCATGCGTGCCAAGATCTACGGTCATCGGCTTGATGCCCCTGCGCTCAAGGCCATCGTGACGGACGTCGCTGCGGGCCGATATTCGGATTTGCACATCGCCGCCTTCCTGAGTGCCTGCGCGGGTGGGCGTATGGACCTCCAGGAAACAATCGATCTGACGCGAGCAATGGTTGACGTGGGGGAGCGTATTGATTGGGGGCGAACCCCCATTGCGGACAAGCACTGCATAGGAGGTTTGCCTGGCAACCGGACAACCCCCATCATAGTTTCCATAGTCGCTGCAGCTGGGCTGACAATGCCAAAGACTTCATCCCGCGCGATCACTTCACCGGCTGGGACCGCCGATGTGATGGAGACGTTGACCCGTGTTGATCTGGATCTACCTGCAATGCGCCGTGTCGTCGAACGCGAGGGCGGTTGTTTTGTATGGGGAGGGGCGCTGACCCTGAGTCCGGCGGATGACTTGCTGATCCGTGTTGAGCGTCCACTGGACCTTGATAGCGACGCCCAGCTGGTCGCGTCCGTGTTGTCCAAGAAGATTGCCGCCGGGGCGACGCACGCGGTGATCGACATTCCCGTTGGTCCCACCGCCAAGATTCGGACCAATGAAGATGCGCATCGCCTTCAGGTCCTGCTTGAACAGGTAGCTGCTGCACATGGAATCCACTTGCGGGTTGTCCGCACGAACGGTGCACAGCCCGTTGGGCGTGGCGTTGGCCCCGCACTGGAAGCGCATGACGTCCTGGCGGTGTTGCGCGGTGCGGCTGCGGCCCCTGTGGATCTTCGCATGCGGTCGCTGGTGCTGGCTGGAGATCTTTTGGAGTTCTGCGGGCATAGCATTCCAGGCGCCGGCAAATCGGAGGCTTGGCGACTACTTGACAGCGGCGCGGCCTGGGACAAGTTTCAGGCTATCTGCGAGGCGCAAGGTGGGTTGCGCGAGCCCGGTGTCGCCCCTTTGCTTGAAGCGGTGACAGCCGAACGTACCGGCTATGTCTCCGGCATCGACAGTCGACGGCTCGCGCGGGTTGCGAAACTCGCCGGTGCGCCTGGCGCTCCCACTGCCGGGCTCTCTTTACATGTGAAGTTGGGCGATCCTGTGCAGCTTGGTCAGCCCTTGTTCACATTGCACGCGGAGGCACCGGGAGAACTGGCCTACGCTAAGCGCTATCTCGCGACGCACCCGATTTTGACACTGGGCGAGGAGGCAAAATCATGAAGCCCGTGGGGATCGCCATGCCTGGCAATGAACGTCTTACCGACGATCTGGCTGCTCGTTTTGATTTCGATCGCGGACTTGCAACGGTTCGCCGTTTCCCCGACGGAGAATCCCATGTGAGGGCTGAAACCTCGGTCGAAGGGCGACATGTGTTCATCGTGTGCACGCTTGACCGACCGGATGACAAACTGGTGCCGCTCCTGCTTCTGGCATGCGCCATCCGCGAAGCTGGTGCGGTATCGGTCGGCTTGGTGGCTCCATACCTGGCCTACATGCGTCAGGATCGGCAGTTTCACGCGGGTGAGACGATCAGCGCTCAGCATATAGCGGCGTGGATCTCACGCCATGTGGACTGGTTGGTCACTGTAGATCCTCATTTGCACCGGATTGCGGAGCTATCGCAGGTTTACAGTATTCCTTCGCGGGTGGCCCATGCGGCAGACGGCGTCGCAAGCTGGGTACGGCTGAATGTAAGCCAACCGCTTTTGATTGGGCCTGACGAGGAAAGCGCCCAGTGGGTAAGGGATGTGGCGCAGCGCGCGGAAGTGCCTTTCATCATATTGGCAAAGACCCGGCGAGGCGATCGTGATGTCGAAGTGTCCGTCCCTGAGGTTGATCGCTGGCGCTCGCACACGCCAGTGCTGGTGGACGACATCGTTTCGACCGCACGGACCATGATCGAAACCGTTGGCCATCTACGCCGTATCGGTCTGGCCGCACCCGTGTGCGTGGCCGTGCATGCTGTGTTCGCACAAACGGCTTTTGAGGATCTGCATGCGGCCGGCGCGGCTGACATAGTGAGCTGCGACACGATTTCTCACCCGTCCAATCGCATCGCACTGGCCTCCGCCATTGCAGCCAGCATGCGCGAGTTTCTTCCATGAATCTGAACCAGACTATCCGGGAGACCGCCATGTCGTTCGTGTTGTCAAAACTGGCTGCACATTTTGTGCTGCTCATCCTCGCACTTGGGTCGTCCGCCGTTCTGGCACAGGCGCGCCTCGAACGCGACGGTGTGGTTCTCTACTGGGGTCTCGTGCCCGCCGCAGTCGTGTCAGAGAAACACGCTTTAGAAGACATGCATGGTGTCGTGCCGCAGGACGGTGGCCAAGTCCACCACCTCGTCGTTGCCCTGTTCACAAGTAGCGGCGCGCGTATCGGGGACGCCGTGGTGCGCGCCCAGCTCAGCGAAACCGGGATTGTCGATACGCCGCCAAAGTACCTGACGCCGATGAGTGTCAACGGCCAAATGACCTACGGCCAGTTGTTCTCGACCGCCAGGAGCGGGCCGTACCGCTTCCGCGTCATGGTCAAGCTGGCCAGCCGAGCCACCGAGATCGAGTTCGCTGTGTCGGCCTGGTCGCCTCATCGCGAAGTCCGATAAGCTATCCCGCCCAAGAACCCGTTGGTCAACCTTCAAAGGCCCACAGTGACAAGTAACACTCCAGCCAGCGCGTCAGATGCAGCCACTGCAGACTTAACGGCTGTCAGAATCTTCGATCGTTTGATGCGAGGCTACGCTGGATCAGCTTCCCTGCGGCTGTGGAACAACATCCTGCATGCGCCCGGTGATCAGTTGCCATCCTTCACGCTGGTGCTGCGCGATCCCGCCATCCTGCGTCGTCTGATTCTTGAGCGTAGTCCGCTGTTATTGGCGGATGCCTACTTCCGGGGTGTGATTGATTTCGAGGGTGACCTGTACAGCGCACTCTCACTAAAGACGCATTTCGAGCGCCTATCCCTTACTTGGCACGACAAGCTTGCCCTGCTGCGCGATGCCTGGCGCCTGCCCGCCATGACGGATCCCAATCTCAAGCCGGGTGATACCTTGGCTTCCCGGATCGCCCGGCGTTTCTCCCATCGCCACTCGAAAGACAGTGACCGTGCCGCGATCCAGTTTCACTACGACGTCTCCAACGAGTTTTATCGCTTGTGGCTAGACACGGAGCGCGTGTACTCATGCGCCTATTTCACTAGCCTTGACGAATCGCTGGATCAGGCGCAGCGCAACAAGCTGGAGCATATCTGCCGCAAGCTTCGACTTCAGCCCGGCGAGCGGCTGCTTGACATCGGCTGCGGCTGGGGGGCCCTGGTGTGCTGGGCTGCCAGGCATCATGGCGTGCGGGCCCACGGCATCACGCTTAGCCAGCAGCAGTTCGAGTACGCCCAGCAGCGTATCAAGGCAGACGGGTTGCAGGAACTGGTAACTGTGGAGCTGCGCGACTATCGGGACATGGCCGGCGAACGCGTCTACGACAAGGTGTCGAGCGTCGGCATGTTCGAGCATGTCGGCTTGAGCAACCTGCCGACCTATCTGTCGACCGTCATGCGCCTGCTGCGTCCTGGCGGACTGTTCCTCAATCACGGCATCACGCACGACGAAGAGGGCTGGAACAAGACGGTGGCCACTGAGTTCATCAACCGCTATGTCTTCCCGGATGGCGAACTCGATTGTGTCAGCAACATTCAACTCGGGATGGAGCGCGCGGGATTCGAAATCCACGATGTTGAGGGTCTGCGGCCGCACTACGCGCTGACGTTGCGCCATTGGGTGCAACGACTGGAGGCCAACCGCGACGCTGCGCTGCGCGAAGTTGGCGAGGCGACCTATCGTGTGTGGCGCTTGTACATGGCAGCCTGCGCGCTAGAGTTCGAGTCTGGTGGAACAGGGATTTACCAAATTCTCGCCTCCAGGCGCAACCTTGGCGAATGGCCGGTTCCACTATCGCGGCGCGACCTCTACGCAGACTGCAGTGGCCTAAATTCAGGAGTGAATTGAATGTGCTTTTCCGCCACGGCCAGTTTCACCGCGGGTGCTTTTCTGCTTGGCCTGGGTACGCTGACGCTGCGATCGGCGCGGTGTCGACGCGAATTACCGTTCGCCGCAATACCGCTGTTGTTCGCAATCCAGCAGCTGAGCGAGGGTGTGATTTGGCTGACGTTTAGCCACGAGGCGCCCTTGCTCAATACGGTGATGACACATGTGTATTCCTTCTTTTCACATGTGTTGTGGCCAGTCTACGTGCCGGTCGCCGTGTTGCTGATTGAACCACCCGGACGCCGACGGCAAGCGCTTGTCGTTTTTTCCGCCGCTGGCATCGCGGTGGGAGCGTACCTGCTGTACTTCCTGGTCGCATTCCCCATCGTCTCGCGACCCATCGGCCAGCACATCGAGTACGTTTCACCGCATTTCTATGCTGCGGTGGCCATGACGCTTTACCTGATGTCAACCACCGTCAGTCTTTTGCTGTCAACGCATAGAACGGTGAAAGCCTACGGAGTCCTTGCGCTGTTGTCCTTTGGCTTGGCCTATTGGTTCTATACAACCTGGTTTATCTCGGTATGGTGCTTCTTTGCCGCGCTGTTGAGCGTTGTCGTTTCTCTTCACTTTCTTTTGCTTAGAGACGGACATCACAAGCCGAAGCGTATGTGCGGGCATCCGGCGTTGGATCGACTATCCGAACGCAGCCCGCCTGATCACTATTCATAGGAGTACAAACACTAGACATGGTGAAGACCCGCATCGTCGTCGGGCACCGTTGCACTGTCAAGCGGTTGGGGAAATCTGCTTGAACTGCTGCTGCGTGGTTGTGAGGGTTGTAGTCAATCTGACTGGCCTTCTCTTTGAGACAACAGTTGAATTAAACATTTTGGAGAAAAGAGTATGCGAAAACTATTGGCTGTCCTGACCGCAGCATTGGCGCTGAGCCTAACGGGCTGTGGGTACAACACATTTCAGACAAATGACGAGCAAGTCAAGGCGAGTTGGTCGGAGGTCGTCAACCAATACCAGCGCCGTGCGGATCTGGTTCCCAATCTCGTCAATACCGTGAAGGGCGAAGCAAAGTTCGAGCAGGACACCCTGGCGAGGGTGATTGATGCGCGTTCAAAGGCTACATCAATCCAGGCTACCCCGGAGCTTGTCAATGACCCCGTGGCATTTCAAAAATTTCAGCAGGCTCAAGGTGAACTGACTGGTGCATTGTCGAGGCTGTTGGCTGTTTCAGAGAACTACCCGAACTTACGGGCCAACCAGGGTTTCCGGGACCTGCAAGCGCAGCTGGAAGGGACCGAGAATCGCATTACGGTTGCACGCAATCGCTATATCAAGTCGGTGCAGGACTACAACGTGACGGTGCGGACCTTTCCCACCAATCTGACGGCGATGGTGCTCGGCTACAAGCAAAAGTCCAACTTCACCGTCGAGAACGAAAAGGAGATTTCCAAGCCGCCCAGTGTCGGTTTTGACTCCGCACCTGCCAATCCCAAAGTCGGTGCTTCAGGTGTGGCCAAATGATTGCGAGAAGCGCAGGCAGGGCCTTATTCCTTGCATTCGCACTTGGCTGGGCTGCATTCTCTATAGCGCAAGCACCGGTCCCGCCTTTGTCTGGGCATGTCATTGATCTAACCGGCACGCTTGCCGCAGAGCAGAAGGCCTCACTGGAGAAAACGTTGACAGCGTTTGAGACAAGGAAGGGCAGTCAGCTTGCTGTCCTGATAGTCCCGTCATCAGCGCCGGAAGAAATCGAGCAATTTTCCTTGCGGGTTGCAGAGCAATGGAAGCTCGGACGCAAGAAAGTTGATGACGGTGCTATCCTGGTTGTTGCCAAAAACGATCGCACGCTACGTATTGAGGTGGGATATGGCCTGGAAGGGCCGCTCAATGACGCCACCAGCAAACGCATCATCAGCGAAACCATTCTGCCTCGCTTCAGGCAGCAAGACTTCTACGGTGGCATCACGGCCGGGGTCGAGCAGATCATCCGCGTCGTTGACGGTGAGCCCTTGCCGGCACCCATCGGGCAACCTGCCACCAGTACCGGAGACGTCCGGCAGTACGCCCCTATCCTTTTCATTGTCGCTCTCGCAGTGGGCGGCGTGTTGCGGGCAACGTTGGGCAAAGTACCCGGCTCGCTGGTCACAGGTGGGGCAGTTGCAGTAGTTGCCTGGCTTATCGCTGGCGCCTTATCCGTGGCGTTGCTCGCTGGAGTGATCGCGCTGTTCATCACGTTGTTAGGTGGAGGCATGGGCGGGCATGGACACGGCGGGCACTACGGAGGATTCGGGCGAGGCGGCTTTGGTGGCGGTGGCTTCAGAGGAGGAGGCGGTGGCTTCGGTGGCGGCGGCGCGTCGGGGAAATGGTAATCATGAATATCAAACGCATCTTGACGCATTTACTGCTCACCGAAGGGCGGGTCAGGCGAGCCTTTCCGCGCAGTACTTTGAGCGCTATCGAAAAAGCTATCAAAGCAAGCGAGACCGCGCATGTCGGAGAAATCCGATTTGTCGTGGAGGGCGGGCTAGACGGCATGCCGCTGTTTAAGGGGCAGACGGCCAAAGAACGGGCCGTTGAAGTTTTCTCGCAACTCCGCGTTTGGGATACCGAAGACAACAGTGGTTTGCTGATTTACTTGCTGCTCGCTGATCGGGCGGTAGAAATTGTTGCCGACCGCGGGATTCACGCAAAAGTGGGATCACAAGAATGGAGCAAGGTTTGCCGCCAGATGGAAACGGCCTTCAAACAATCGAACTATGAGAGCGGTGCGCTCAAAGGCGTGCAGGCTGTGACGCAGCATCTGGTGGAGAATTTTCCCGCCAATGGTCGCAGTGTTGATGAACTGCCGGACAAGCCGGTAATCCTTTAAGGCTGGTCGATTTCAAACTTAGGAGTGTCATTACTATGCGAAAAAGCTCAATGAAATGGTTGGTCTCAGTTGTGCAGATCAGTGCGCTGTTGGCTGCCGGGGCGTCCTACGCCGCGGCGGAGAAGGTCTATGTCGCGGATGAAGAGGGGAACACTGTCAGCGTCATCGACGCGACATCCTTCAAGAGGATCGGCAGCATCCCGGTCGGTCAAGGCCCGCACAACGTCCAGGTCGCGCCTGATGGCAGGCAGGTCTGGGTGACCAACAACGGTGAACCGGCAAAGGCGGTCCACAACATGCCCAAGTCCGAGCGTGGCGCAATGGCTGGCAGCGGAGAAATTTGGGCCATTGACACCACCACCGATGCGGTGGCGGCTAAGGTGCCAGTCGGCATGCATCCCGCACACGTGGTCGTGACGCCCGATGGCCGTTTTGCTTACGTCGCAAACGGCGGCGAGAACACCGTTAGTGTGGTGGATATTTCTGCGAAACGGGTTGTTGACACAATTCCGGTCGGCGCATCCCCACACGGCATGCGGATCAGTTCGGACGGCAAACAAGCCTGGGTCGCCAACCTCAAGGGCGGAACCATCTCGGTCATTGACACGGCGGTACGAAAGGAAACTTTGCAAATCGCTGTCGGCAGGGGTCCCGCGCAGGTGGGTTTTACGCCCGATGGTCGGCTGGGGTTCGTGTCGCTGTCTGGGGAAAACCGGGTCGCCGTGATTGACCCTGTGAGTCGAAAGGTTATCAGCAGGATAGCTGTGGGTACAGTTCCGATTCAGTTGTACGCGACACCTGACAGCCAGCTATTGTTGGTGGCGAATCAGGGAACACGGCAAAACCCAGGTAGCACTGTCAGCATCATTGATCTTCGTAGCTTCAAGGTCGTATCGACGATCAAGACCGGAAAGGGTGCTCACGGCGTGGCAATTGATCGCAAGGGACTCCATGCCTTTGTGACTAACCTTTACGAGGACACAGTCTCCGTTGTCGATATCTTGCAGCGCAAGGTGATCGCCACCATCCCTGTCGGCCGTCTGCCCAATGGTGTCAGCGTGACCCCTTGACCATGGTAGGGCTATGCGGCAACAGGGCAGCAATGGCGAGCTAAGGTTTTCAGCATTGAAATTTTATTACTGCAATGACTTCTGTCTCTCCGTTAACTGCAGCGGCTGATCTCCCCAGATTGCAGCCTGTGCAGTTGGGGTGGCTGGCTGCGGCGGTGTTTGTTGTGTCGGCCGGTTATGGGGCGCTCATGCCTCTCTTGCCGGGATGGCTGTCTGAGTTGACGCCAGGTGCGACTGAGGCTGAAATTGCACGCCACGTCGGCTTTCTAAGCGGCACGTACGCTGGCGGCGTACTGGTCGGCGCCCCTCTGTGGGGTGTGATGTCGGACCGCGCCGGGCGGAGCCGGATACTGGTTGTTGGACTCGTTGGCTACGTTGCTAGCCTGCTTCTTTTGCTGGTTCCTACATTGAGCAGCCTGTGGGGAATGTATGTGCTACGCGGTGCAACTGGCTTCTTCGTGGCGGCGGTGGTTCCGGTTGTTGCCGCACTGGTTGCTGAACACACTCCTAGGCAGCAGCGCGCGCGGCGCTTCGCTTGGCTCAGTGCCATGTCGCTACTCGGATTTCTCTTCGGACCTGGGATGGGAGTCGTAGCAGACGGGATCGGCGCATTGTTGATTTCAGGGGTGGTTTCCCCCTCGCTCTCCGCACGTCTTGTTATTGTTCTTTCCGCTGTGCTCGGTGCGACCATGATGGCGGGACTCACCGTGACACTGCCTACGACGCAGCCTGCCAACGCAGCGGCGCAGATAAGTCCGGGTGCTTCCACTGAAGGACGCCATCTCGCGTTGTGGTGGCTGAATGGAGTTGTCATGCTCGTGCTCGCGGGTTTTGAGTTGGGGATACTCCTGCAAGGACAGCAACACCCTGGCGTCTCTTCGCGCGAGATCGGATTGATGTTCGCCGAGTGCAGCCTTGTGATGCTTGGTGTCAACGCCCTGCTGTTTTTCACGAATATGCTTGAAAGAGTTCAAAGCAGATGGTTGATCGGCGTAGGGTTGCTTTTGGCGATGGCAGGGCTGCTGGTGCTCGCTCGCCATCGATCAGATATTTGGATGTATGTGGGCATCAGTCTTACAGCCGCTGGAACCGGTTTGGTTCTCCCAGTCATCGCCTACTTGGGCGCGAGTGTTTCGCGACAGATGCTCAGCGTTACGATGGGTGGGCTTGCCGCGGCGGCTAGTTTCGGGCAGACGCTCGGATCGTCCGCCGGCGGATGGATCTTCGGTGCTTTCGCCCGTGACAGCTTCGCATGGCTAGCTCTTCCTTTGGCGGTGATGCTCGTGCTCTTGCTGATGTGCCCGCGATGGTTGTCGGCCGTCTACGCGTCGCCGACCATTCATCCGGCTTTGCCAGAACCGCGTGACTGAGTAATCATGGGACACACCATGGCAAAACTATTACTAATAGCTGCAACCTTATTCGTGGTTAGCGTACCGCTCAATTTTCTGTGGGAGGTGGCGCAGATGCCGCTATATGTGGAGGAAGGTGACTTGTTGGAGTTTGCAGTACATTGCGTCGTCCCCAGCCTAGGGGACGGCCTAATCGTACTGATTATCTTTGGCGTCGGCGTCATTGTGCTGGGCCGGACGGACTGGTTTAGCCAGCCGGGACTCGGCGGTTACGCTCTGATGATCTTTACCGGATTCGCTATTGCCCTGGCTATTGAATGGGGCGCTGTGTATGTCTTAGACCGCTGGAGTTACACGGCGCGCATGCCACGCTTACCAGGCTTGGGTGTCGGCCTTTCGCCAGTGCTGCAAATGCTGGTATTGCCACCCGTCATATTCAAGTTTTCGACGTGGTGGCTTGACCGGAAGCAGCGTGACTAAGCCGTTGAGGCGATTCACATTCATATGGGCCTCCAGGTTTGCGTTCATCGCTATTCCGTGGCGGTGGGAGATACCGTGCCTGGCGTAGAGCAATAGAACATTTTCAAACCCCAAAAGGTTCGTGAATTCCAAGCCTTGGCGGCAGTGGTCAGCGCAAAACTGATCTTTACCCTTGTGGCACAGTAGGACTAAAAACACCGGGTAGAATCTGATCACTATGTTGCGCTTTCGCCACTTGTTGCTTTGCTTGCTGATGCTGGCCTTGCCCCTCCAGGGCTTTGCTGCGGCATCCATGCTTTATTGCAGCTGGAGCCCAAGCCATGAGACAGCGCAAAGTCAAATGATCGCCGTGGAGCCTCATCACGCGGATGGCATGGCCTTGCAGCATGAGCACCTGCAGGCTGCACTGCTGGTGCAACAGGTCGACAAAGCATCCGACGTCCAATCGCAATTACCGGACGCCACTCACAAGTGCGGCGTATGCGCTTCTTGCTGCAGCGTCGTGGCCATCGCTGATTTGCCCCGTACGGTCGCAATCTCGCCTTCCCCCCATGCTGATCTGGCCGAGCCTTTCGTGCTGATCGATACCGTTCCCTCGCGCCAGCCCGAGAAACCACCTCGCGCCTGACGCGCCTGTAGAGCTGCGGCCGTTCGCGCCGCAGTCACAGGCACTTTTCATCTGCTCGCCCTCGAAGAATCCCTTGCGGGATGACTTCGTGTTCGCCGCCCTTTGAAAACGCGAGGAATTCATGTTTAAATCTTTGTTAACCAGTTCGCTGGTCCTGCTATCCGCCTTGCCGGCGCTTGCATTAGCACAAGCCGCTCCCGCAAGTGCTCCATCAGCCGCGCCAGCCAATCCGGCGGCGGCATCATCACCCACGCCCCCGGAGTACCGCTCAGCATTCGAAGGCTATCAGCCGTACACCGACGAAAAAACGCTCTCCTGGAAGGAGGCAAATGATCGCGTTGGCAGCATCGGCGGATGGCGCGTGTACGCCAAAGAAGCACAAGAGCCCTCGGCCCCAGGCGCCTCAGCTAAACCCGACCCGCATGCCGGGCATTCCAAACAGTGACAGGACGACCCATGAAAAGAATTTTTCGACTGGGCGCACTGACCGCCGCCGTCCTTGTGCTGGCAGGCTGCGCTTCCGTCAACATTGATCAGGCTGTTCAGGACGCCAACGACTCGACTACCACATTTACTGGCGGCAAGCTTGAGCTCAGCCGTACCGCACAACAGCAGCAAGCCAGGACCAAGCTGACCAACGAGCTGCTGGGCAAACCTTTGTCGATGGACGACGCCGTCCAGCTGGCGCTGGCGAACAGTCCGGCTGTGCAGACCTTGCTGGCGCAAAGCTGGTCCGAACTGGCTCAGGCCAACCAGGCAGGGCGGATCAGCAACCCTGTTTTTACGTTTGAACGGATCCGCTTTGCGGATGAGCTGGAACTGGGCCGCTTGCTATCGTTCGGCTTGCTGGACCTGTTGACGCTGCCGCAGCGCCGGATCATTGCGCGCGGGCAAACCGACCAGGCCAAAGTCCAGCTCAGTGCCAATGTGGTCGAGCAGGTCACACAGGTGCGTCAGGGCTGGATCAGGGCAGTCACCGCTCAGCAGACGCTGCAATACGCTGAACAGGTCAATCGCACCGCGCAAGCGAGCGCCGAGCTGGCCAAACGCATGCAGCAGGTGGGCAATTTCACCAAGCTGCAGCGGACGCGCCAGCAGGCCTTTTACGCGGATGCCACGGCGCAGCTGGCATCCAGCCAGCACGCCGCGACTGCTGCGCGGGAGGAGTTGATCCGTCAATTGGGTTTGACCGACGCCCAGGCCAAAGAGCTGAAGCTCCCCGAGCGCCTGCCCGATCTGCCCAAAGCGCCGCGTCAACCCGAGGTGGTCAATGCCAATGCCATGCAGCAGCGCCTGGATGTGCAGATGGCGCGTAGCCAGCTCGATATCGCTGGCAAGTCACAAGGCCTGAACCTGCTCAACAGCCTGGTGGATGTGGAGTTGGGCATTCGCAGGGACACCGTTTTTGACAATTCGGCCGGCACCAGCACGCCCAGGCGGGGGTTCGAGCTGGGGATCCGGCTGCCGATCTTTGACTGGGGTAGCGCACAACGTGGTGTCATGAACGCCCAGTCCCTGGCCGCCGCCAGCCGCTACGAAAGCACGGTGCGCGGCGCGTCATCACAGCTTCGCGAAAGCTACTCCGCCTACAGGACTGCTTATGACGTTGCCAAGCACTACCGCGACGAAATCGTTCCGCTTCGCAAAACAATGGCTGAAGAAAACATCCTTCGCTACAACGGCATGCTGATCGGCGTCTTCGAATTGCTGGCCGACACGCGAGACCAGATCTCCAGCGTGACTGCGGCGATCAACGCCTACCAGCAGTTCTGGCTCGCCGATGCCGCGCTTGCCGCGTCGATGACGGGCAAGCCGACCTCCATGGCCATGGCCGCAGGGGGTGCCACCAGCGGCGGCGCCGATGCCGGCCACTAGACCTGATCAACTATTTACGGAATTGACATGACAAATCGAAGAAATTTTCTGACAGGCGCTGGGGCAATAACTACGGCAGTCGCTGCCGCGGCCGTCAGCAGGGTCGCCATGGCTGCGCTGCCTGAGCCGGTCCTGCAAACCAAGCCCGACACCATGGCGCCGTTGATGCCCAGCACTGGCCGCCCGTACAACCCCGTTGTGACCTTGAATGGTTGGACGCTGCCCTGGCGTATGAATGCCGGCGTCAAGGAGTTCCATCTGGTGGCCGAACCTGTGGTGCGTGAAATGGCACCGGGCTTCAAGGCCCATCTCTGGGGATACAACGGCCAGTCCCCCGGGCCAACCATCGAGGTGGTCGAAGGCGACCGTGTCCGCATTTTTGTCACCAACAAGCTGCCCGAACACACCAGCATCCATTGGCATGGTCAACGCCTTCCAAACGGTATGGACGGCGTTGCCGGATTGAACCAGCCGGCCATTCCGGTGGGCAAGACGTTTGTGTACGAGTTTGTGGCAAGACGGCCGGGCACGTTCATGTACCACCCGCATGCCGACGAGATGACGCAAATGGCCATGGGAATGATGGGATTCTGGATCACTCATCCCAAGGCCAAGCACCCACTGATTGATGACGTGGACCGGGACTTCGTATTTTTGCTCAATGCCTACGATATCGACCCTGGTGCCTACACGCCGAAAATCATGACCATGCTGGACTTCAACCTGTGGAGTTGGAACAGCCGTATCTTCCCTGGCATCGATCCGCTGGTGGTTCGCAAGAACGACAAGGTCCGGATCCGCATCGGTAATTTGACGATGACCAATCACCCCATGCACTTGCATGGGCACGAGTTCCTTGTGACTGGTACCGACGGCGGGCCGACCCCAAAATCCACCCGCTGGTACGAGGTCACGACCGACGTCGCTGTAGGCCAGATGCGGCAGATCGAGTTCCTGGCCGACGAAGAGGGCGACTGGGCGTTCCATTGCCATAAAAGCCACCACACCATGAACGCCATGGGCCATGACGTCCCAACCATGATCGGCGTCGAGCACCGCGGCATTGCCAAGCAAATCACCAACCTGGTTCCCGACTACATGGTGATGGGCGAGCGCGGCATGGCCGACATGGCCGAGATGGAAATGCCATTGCCGGACAACACCGCGCCCATGATGACGGGCACCGGCCCGTTCGGCTCGGTCGAAATGGGCGGCATGTTTTCAATGGTGAAGGTACGGAAGGACCAGAAGGCAGGTGATTACAAAGATCCGGGCTGGTACAAGCATCCCGCCGGCGAGATCGCCTATGAGTGGACGGGCTCACTGCCCAACCCTGCGCGCTTCGCCGCAGAAGGTGGCAAATCGATGCCGGTCCAAAACATGCCTGCCAAAGAAGTTGAAGTCCAGGTGCGCAAACCCATGGGCAACATGAAGCACTGATCCTTTTTTTCCTCCATCGACTTTCCCTCAACCTTCCATTAGTAGGAATTTTCATGAAAAAACTGACCTCCATTGTTTTGGGTACCCTGATTGCCACCACAGGCGCTCTGGCGCTGGCGCATGGCGACGAAACTCACGTCAAAAAAGCCGGTCCCGTCAAAAAGGAACAAAAAGCGTGGGGCATCGCGGGCGATGCCAAAAGCGTTATCCGCACGGTGACTTTCACCATGACCGATAACATGCGCTTCAACCCTGACAAGCTGGAAGTCAAACAAGGCGAAACGATCAAATTCATCATAAAAAACGGCGGGAAAGTCATGCACGAAATGGTGATCGGCACCAAGACAGACCTGGACGAGCATGCTGCACTGATGATGAAGTTTCCCGGCATGGAGCACGAGGAGCCCTACATGGCCCATGTCGGCCCCGGCAAGACAGGCGAGATCATCTGGACCTTTAACAAGCCAGGCACTTTTGACTATGCCTGCCTGATCGCTGGCCACTATCAGGCCGGGATGGTGGGCAAAGTCACTGTGATGGCCTCCAAGTAAACACCTGAGCCCTGCGGAGGCCTCATGAAAAAACGCTCGTTCCTCAAAATTCTCCCGGTATTTGTAGCCGGCGCGCAGCTCAGTCTTGGTAGCGGCGCGTTCGCCAATGCCCGTCCCCTCGTCGACGTCTGGAAAGACCCGGAGTGCGGCTGCTGCAAAGACTGGGTGAAACACTTGGAGGACAGCGGCTTTGATGTGCGGGTCCACGACAGCGGCAACACGGCGGCAAGGGCCCGGCTCGGTATTCCTGCCAAGTTGGGCTCATGCCACACCGCAGAGGTCGGCGGCTATGCCGTTGAAGGCCATGTACCGGCGCGTGACATTCAGAGCCTGTTGGCGAAACGTCCGAAAGCGATCGGATTGGGCGTGCCCGGCATGCCTGTGGGCTCCCCGGGCATGGACGGCCCCATCTATGGAAAGCGCAAAGACGCTTACGACGTGCTGCTGGTCAAAGCCGATGGCAGCACCAGCATATTTAAATCCTACTTTTCAAAATTTTCCACTATTTCCTGAAAGGAAGTTAACCATGAAATCCCTTAAAACCGTTCTGATCCTCGGTGCCCTGTTTGCCGGTGCAGCTCACGCGCAATCGACCATGAACCACGGTAGCGGTGCTATGCCGATGGGTGAAGCAAAGAAAGAGGCCGCTGCACCCGAGGCCAGCATGGCCGATGGTGAAGTGCGCAAAGTGGACAAAGAAGCCAAGAAGATCACCATGAAGCATGGCGAGATCAAAAATCTGGACATGCCAGGTATGACCATGGTGTTCCAGGTCAAGGATCCAGCCATGCTGGACAAGGTGAAAGCAGGCGACAAGGTGCGTTTCACCGCCGAGAAGGCCGGCGGCGCCATTGTCGTGACCGACATCCAACCGGCGAAATAGTGGCTATCGATCTGCCGGGCAGATGCGCCGGCGGATCCAGTGGAATGTTCTGATGCCACACGAATTTCGTAATTTGCCGAATGTTTCGCACGAAACGCTGACCACCGCGCTGGTGGCCAGTGCCGTGGCGGCGCTGGTGATTTTTGCGCTAATAGGTTATCTGCTGTGGCGCGATAGAAAGAAATTCAAGATAGCAAAGACAGCGCGCGGGCACCCGCGCCGGGTTCGAAAGAAGAGGCCGAAATAGGGTGAAGAACATCGACATCGCATTAAACCTGCTCGTGTACTGCAAGCCCGGAAAGGCAGCTGTCATGGAACAACACGAACATCACGAACACAACCAAGGCAGCGAAAAGCTTTTCGACCCTGAGCCTGAGCAACTTTTGCACGATCAACCGACAGCGTCAATGCAGCGCAAGGACGGCGAGGGAGCTGTCCCAGGCGACCGTGGCAAACGTGAGGTAAAACCTGGGGTTTGCTTTTGTGTACAACGCTCTGCGTATCCCCTTGGCGGCGGGCCGTCTGTTTCCCTTCCCGGCTGGCTGTTATCACCCATGATTGTTGCAGCCTTGGCGATGAGCTTGAGCTCGGCATCGGTAATTACAAACGCGTTACGCTTGCGCCAGGCTAAATGAATATATGCATCTCAATAAATCGGTGATCAATGCAACGGAAAAGTCGGCTTCGATGTACTTGCGCCGTATTGTCGGCGCACTGTGTTTGACATTAGGAGCGCTGTATTACCAAGGCGCACAGGCTACGCCCTTCAGCGTGTACCTTGATGATTTAACTTGGACGGAGACCCGCGACGCCCTGCGCGTTGGCGCGACCACCATAATCGTTCCGGTCGGAGGGACAGAGCAAAGTGGCCCGCACATGGCCTTGGGCAAGCATAATGTTCGAGTCCATGTCCTGGCAGGCCAGATCGCCGGGAAACTAGGCAACGCGCTGGTGGCGCCAGTGGTTGCCTATGTCCCGGAAGGCCAGATTTCTCCGCCGTCCGGACACATGCGGTTTGCCGGCAGCATTTCAATCCCTGACGATGCCTTCATTGCAGTGCTGCTCGGCGCAGGTCGAAGTTTGAAGCAACATGGCTTCCTGGATATCGTGTTCATTGGTGATCATGGAGGCTATCAAAGCCTTTTGAAGGAAGTAGCTCAGCGCCTTAACCGCGAGTGGGCCATTTCAAAAACGCGAGCGCACTATATTCCCGCTTATTACCGCGCTGCTGATGAAGATTTTGCGCAGGCCTTGCGGGCGCGTGGCCTATCCATCGGACAAATCGGCACGCACGCCGGATTGGCCGACACCTCCCTAATGATGGCTGTCGATCCGAGCCGTGTGAGGGTAGAGCAGCTCGGCAATTCACCCTCGAGTGAGCCATCTTCTGGCGTGTCCGGTGACCCCAAGGGGTCAAGTGCAGTGTTGGGCCGCATCGGCGTGGACGTGATTGTGGACAAAAGTGTGCAATCCATCCGGCAGGCCATTACACAGCGTCCCTAGCGTGGGCCGCTTCCGTCCAACCTCCAGGACTCTATTCACATGAACTTCAAAAAATCTCTGGTAATTGCTGCGGTGATCGTCACTCTGGCGCCTTTCGTTTCACCGGAGCGCACCCTGGCGCAAACCCGCCAGCCCAACGCTGCCGATGTCCCGGGAATGCCTTCAGTACCCGACCGCAGTAATCTGTACAGCGAAACGGCCGTTGGACGCCTATCGCCAGCGGTGGTGGGCGCTCTGGAGAGGGTCTATGTTCCCAATCGTTCGGCCAACACCGTGTCTGTTATTGATCCGCGCACTTTGAAAGTGGTCAATACGCTCAAGGTGGGGGTGGACCCACAGCACATCGTTCCTTCCTGGGACCTGCAAACTCTCTGGGTGGCCAACAATGCAGAAGGACGAACCGACGGTAGTTTGACGCCAATCAATCCTCGAACCGGCAAAACCGGCACATCTATTCCGGTCGATGATCCCTACAACCTGTATTGGTCGCCCGACGGTCGCTATGCCATCGTGGTCGCCGAAGCCTTCAAGCGATTGGATTTTCGCGACCCGCAAAGCATGAAGCTGGAGTTCTCGATCGAGACGCCGGCATGTGCGGGTATCAACCATGCTGACTTCTCGATGGACGGCAGGTACGCAGTATTCACCTGTGAGTTCGGCGGTGCCATCACCAAGATCGATCTGGCTAACCGTCGAGTCATAGCAACAATCAGACTCAGTGCTTATTTTGACCGACCTGAGGTGTTGGCACTACTCGCCAAACCTGGCAAGAAACCGAAACAGATGGCAGACCCTGGTCGCCCGGGTGCGACATTGAGCACGACACAAGGTATGCCCCAGGATATTCGGATCTCGCCTGACGGAAAAACACTCTTTATCGCCGATATGGTGGCCGGTGGCTTGCATGTAGTGGACCTCGAGCCATTCCGGCAGACCGGCTTTATTACCACCGGCACAGGGGCGCACGGCCTGTACCCAAGCCGTGATGGCAAAAGTCTGTATGTCGCAAATCGTGGGACCACCAAGATTCGTGGCAGTGCTGGCGGTAAGGGCAGTGTCTCGGTTGTCGACTTTGCTACCCGTGTGGTCCAAACCACCTGGACCGTGCCCGGCGGTGGTAGTCCCGATATGGGCAATGTGAGCGCCGACGGAAAATTTCTCTGGTTGTCCGGACGGTATGACAACGAGGTTTACCGGTTCGATACAAGCAGCGGTGCAGTCGACAAGATCAGCGTCGGTCGCGAGCCGCACGGTTTAACCGTTTGGCCGCAGCCAGGTCGATACTCCTTGGGGCACACGGGAAACATGCGCTGAGCGTTTCAGCTCATGCTGTCGAACATGTAGAGTCTGGTCGGTTTAGGGACGGCGGCCGCTTTTGTGTACAGCGTGGCGCGGCCGCGCCGGGGTAGTGCCTGGCATGCGCGGCGATGGCAAGCGTGGTGTTGATCTACTGCGAAATGCAAAACTGTTCAGACGCCGGTAGGGTCGATAAGCTGCCGACAGGCATCAAACATATCAATCGTTCGCGAAGCAGACGAATACCTGATCCCGGCGTCCGAACAAGAAGGACGGGGCAACACCGAAGGTCCCCCGGAAGGTGCGCGAGAGATGGGACGAATCGCTGAAACCGGCCGCGTGCGCGGCCTCGGTCAATGTACTCCCCATCAGCGCCGACTCCACCGCCCGCCACAGCCGCTGCCACAACACATAGCGGCGCAGGGGCATGCCGATCTGTTCGGTGAACTGATGGCTCAGCCAACTCGGCGACATGTTCAGCGCGGCGGCGAGAGCAGACAGGCGCAACGGTTGATCGAGTTGGGTGCGGATCAACGCCAGGCTGTCCACGATGCGCGGGTCGAGTATGCGGCGTTGTTGCGCGGCTTCGGTCAATCCCAACCATGCGAGACAGATTGCATCAGCTTGTTCGGCGGAGCCCCCGGTGGCAGCGAGCTGCCGCAACGCCTCGATGGTAGAGGACCGGGGGGCGGCCGCCCGGATCGCTGCCGCGCCTTGCGATGGTGCTTGCAGCGCCGCGAACTCGGCGCTCTCGGCTTCCACATAGACGATGGCTGTCGACGTGGCGGTGGCGATGAACTCATGCGGTTCGTCTGGCGGAACGTAGAACCCCTGGTGCTCACCCCACTTCAGATCCTCTCCGGAGCGCAAGCGCAGCGGCCCGTCGAGCCCCACGCAAAGTTGAGCCGCATGATGATGATGCATGCCCGCGTCCATGCCAGGCCCGAGATAGAGCAAGCGGTGCGGCCAGAGATAGAGGCGGATCGTCGGTAGTTCGTTGGTCACTTGTTTGCCAGTTTATTCTAGCCCGGCGGGGCCAAGGGGGCGAGACTGCTGACATATGGAGGCCGTGGGGTTCCCCTACCGCCAACCGGTCAAATCTTTGACGCGAAGCGAAACTCTATGATTTATTCGGAACTCTGGCTCGGAGGATTGGGCGCGGCCCTGGTGCAGGTAGCGGCAGGCGAGTTCGCCGCCGCGGTACACGGCACGCAGACCTCGCCCCTGCGCGCAACCGGCCGGTGGTTGATCGACGCCATTCCGACACCCCTGATCGATCTCGGGGTGGCGCTGTTGCGCCGGGCGGATAAACCTGTCATTGCTGCGACGTTGCTGCTGCTGTCATTGAGTGTGCCGGCGCTGGCCGCGCTCGCCAGCCGCGCGGCGCTCGTCGTGACGCTCGTGCTACTCGGGGTCATCGGGCTGGTGGCGCTGTGGCGGCGTGACGAACTGAGTCGTGTCGCAGCGTGCGGCATCGGACTCGCAGCGTTTGCCGGTGGGGTTGGCGGCATGTGGTTGTCGCCCACGGGGGTCTTGGCGATCACTTTTGCGCTGGCGCTGGGGGTGGCCGGGTTGCGCGCCGCGGCGCGATCCAGTTCCCAGCGCCATCAGCCGGTGTTGCCGTTGCCGCAGCAGCCTTTGCCGACCGCCTCTTCTGGCGCCACGCTGGACATTCCGGGCATCTCCCCATTGTTTACGGCGCCCGAACGGTTCTATGTGACCGATGTGACGTTTCCGACCCCCATGGTTGATCGGCACCGTTGGACGCTTACAGTCGTCGGCCTCGTCGACCGTCCTCTTTCTCTGACTTACGACCAGTTACTTGCTTTGCCCTCGGTGGAGATCGATGCCGTGCTGATGTGCGTGCACAACCCGGTGGGCGGTCCGTTCATCGGCAACGCCCGCTGGCAGGGTGTCCGGCTTACCGACCTGCTTGCCAGCGCCGGCGTATCAGAGAGCGCCGATCACACTCGCCTGCATTCGGTTGACGGCTTTACCGCCGGCTTCAGCCTGGCGCTGATCGAACAAGGCTACGAACCACTGCTCGCCTACGCGATGAATGGTGTGTCTCTGAGGCGAGCGCACGGTGCACCATTGCGGTTGCTGGTGCCGGGTATTCACGGCTACGACTCCAACATCAAGTGGTTGCAAACGATCGAGGTGACACGTTTCGAGTACGCTATTGACTATGCGGAGCGCAAGGGCTGGCCGCGCGTGCCGTCGCGCATGGGGCCGCAATGCCGAATCGATGTACCAGTCACCTCGGCGAGCCTGTTGCCAGGTGAGCAGGTGGCCGCTGGTGTGGCCTGGAGTCCACCCCACGGGGTTATGCGGGTCGAATTGCGAGTTGATGGCGGCGCCTGGCAGGTCTGCACACTGGCGGACGCCTTGGGACCACGCGCATGGCGTCATTGGTCCGTCCGCTGGCAGGCCACTTCGGGTCGCCACTTCGTCGAAGCACGAGCCTGGGGGCGTGATGGTGTGCAGAGCGAAACCATCGCTGCGCCATACCCCGGCGGTGCCGGCGGATACCACCGCGTGGAGATCAGCGTCGACGAGCGGCACCCACCACGGTCCCGCCAGTTTGTTTGGTGGCTCGCCGATCATGTGCGCGGCCGCTTGCAACTCGCGCGGTTGGGCCTGCAGGCTTGGCGCCGAGATCGGCCGGATGCGGCGCCGAAACGCCGCAGCGGAACGACAAATCCATAGGAGACGACATGGCCATCTCCGATTCGCTCGGCGACCTGCGCACCCTCGAGATCGAGGACGGCTGCATCGAATACCGCATCCGCGGGGGTGGCCCGGGCCCCGCCGTGGTCTTCCTCCACGGCATCATCGCCAACGCAGATGTCTGGCGCGGAGTCGTGTCGGATCTCGCATCCGACCACCGCTGCGTGGCACCGGACTGGCCACTCGGTGGGCACCGGCTCGGGATGCGCCCCGGCACCGACTTCTCGTTGCCCGGGATCGCACGCATGGTCGAGCGATTCCTTGTCGCGGCGGGGCTCGACCAAGTCGTGCTGGTGGCCAATGACACGGGCGGCGCTGTGGCCCAATACGTCGTCTCCGCTCACCCGCAACGGATTGCCGGGCTCGTGCTAACCCCCTGCGACGCATTCGACAACTTTCCCCCGCCGCCGATCCGGCACCTGCGTCTCTTCGGACGCACTCCTTGGGGTCTGTGGCTACTGGCTCAGACACTGCGCTGGCGCTTTGTGCAACGGCTGCCGATCGCGTTTGGGCTGCTGACCGAGCGACCTATTCCCGCTGCCATCATGCGTTCGTACACAGGTCCGCTGCGGGACTACGCGAGCACACGGCGCGACTTCGCGGCGCTGGTCCGGCAGATTCACCCACACTACACAATCGACGTGGCACCGCGCTTGGCGAGCTACCGCCGGCCCGTGCTCCTGGCGTGGGCCCGGGAGCGTCGACGTTTCTTTCCGCTCGATCACGCGCATCGGCTGGCGGCGATCTTTCCGGATGCCAGAGTCGAGATCATCGAGGATTCGGGGCCGTTCGTGACGGAGGACCAACCCGCTGCCGTGGCGGCTGCGATCCGCAGGTTCGCGGCCGGGCAAGTAGAGGGTTGGCAGGGATTCATGTAGAAGACCGCAAAAACGGCCATAACTCAATGTC
>NZ_JAQSDA010000002.1 GCF_029945685.1 Polaromonas sp.
AGTCAATTGGCCGTCTGCTGAAGGCGTAGAAAATCTGGAAAAGATGAATGTGCCTACCCTATGTGCGGGTTGAACCGGCTTCAACAAGCGCGCATGGCTGTCGCAAGCTCAACTTAGGTTCAGATAAATAGGCCAGGGCCGGCATCGGTTTTCGGGCAACAATCGCCGAAGGTGGAACTTTCGAGCGCTCCACTGGTCACATGTCTCTTAAACTCAAGCAATGATCCGAAACCGCCACCAACGCCTGATCACAGTGCTCTTCGCACTGGTTAGCCTGCTGTTCATGCAGCTGGCGGTGGCAGGCTACATCTGTCCCGGTTCTGAACCAAAAATCGCCGAGGCGGCCGCCATGGCCGAGGCCGGCATGCCCTGCGCCGAAGCCATGCCGCTCACCATGGACGCTCAGCAACCCAACCTGTGTCAGGCACATTGCCAAGCGGGTCATCAGTCGGCCGACAAGCATGAGCTGTCCTCCCCCGTTGCCATCAGCGCTTTGCCTGCCAACTTCAGTTTGCAGATTGCCCTCCCGGTGTTTTCTGACGCGCCGCTGCAGGCGCCTCATCTGCAGCGCACCACCGCTCCCCCTGTCGCCATCCGGAACTGCTGCTTCCGCCTCTGACCTCCCGGACCACCTGGCTCCTGTCTGATGCACCTCCCCGTGCATCGGCAGGTCGTTGTTCGTGCTCTGGAGGTTTTATGTCTATTTCTTTTCCGATTTCCCGGATCACGGCCGCCGCCTGGATGGTGGCCATCGCTTCTGCGTCGTGGGCTGCTGATCCTTTGACCCTGATCGAGGCGCAGCGCATTGCCGTTGATCGATCCCAGCAATTGGTCGCCCAAGAGGCACTGACCGCCGCCGCCAAGGAACAGGCCGTGGCGGCCGGCCAGCTCCCCGACCCGGTGCTCAAACTCGGCATCGACAACCTGCCGGCCGACGGCGCGGACCGCGGCAGCCTGACACGCGATTTCATGACCATGCGCCGCATCGGCGTCATGCAGGAAATCACCCGTTCCGCCAAGCGCCAGCTGCGCTCGGAACGCTTTGAACGCGATGCGCAGCGAGTGCAGGCGCAGCGCCAGCTGACGCTGGTGAACCTCCAGCGCGACACCGCGCTGGCCTGGTTGGACCGGTATTACACCCAGGCCATGCGCGAGCTGGTGCAGCAACAGCTCGAAGAAACCCGGCTGCAAATACAAGCAGCCGACATCGCCTTTCGCGCCGGCCGGGGGAGCCAGTCCGACGTCTTCGCCGCCCGTAGCGCGGTGATCCAGCTGGAGGACCGGGTCAGCCAGATTGGCCGGCAGTCACGCAACGCCGGCCTGATGCTAGCCCGTTGGGTGGGTACGACAGATGCGGATCGACCGCTCTCCGGCTCTCCGTCCTGGCAAACCACCTCCCTTCAGATTGGGGTTTCAAGCGAGCACATCAAGCAACACCCTGATCTGCGAGCGATAAGTGCAGAAATTGACACTGTGGAAACCGATGCACGGCTGGCCCAAGCGAACAAACAAGCCGACTGGAGCGTCGAAGCCAGCTACGCCCAGCGCGGTCCGACTTACTCCAACATGATTTCCATCGGCGTATCCATCCCCTTGCAGTGGGACCAGAAGAACCGCCAGAACCGCGAGCTGGCCGCCAAGCTGGCCTTGGTCGACGAAGCCAGGGCCCGCTACGAAGACATGCTGCGTAACCATGAGGCCGAGGTGCGTAGCTGGCTGAATGACTGGCAAACCGGCAAGGACCGGGTTGCCCGGTACCGCAATGAGCTGATACCGACCGCCCGGCAGCGCACCGAGGCCGCACTGACCAGCTACCGCACGGGAAAAAGCGACCTGGCCGGGGCATTGGCCGCGCGCCGAGATGAGCTCGACACCCACATGCAGGCCCTGACGCTGGAAATGGAAACTGCGCGTTCCTGGGCCCAGCTCAATTTTCTCGTCCCCGAACACAGCATGCCGGCACAAGCCAAGGAACAGCCATGAACAAGAAATACCTTATTGCCGCGCTGATCGCTGCCGGTGTACTGGGCGCTGCAGGCTATGGCCTGTACGCACTGGGCATGAAAAACGGCGGAAACATGGCCGCCACCGCCATTCCAGGTGAAGCGTCGCCGACCCCAGCGGCGACACCTGCAGCTGGACCCCAGAGCGTTGCCGAGGGCGAAGAAGCCACCCGCCGCCACATCAGCGCAGGTCTCAAAGCGGGTGACACCGATCCCGTCAGCGGGCGAAAAATCCTGTACTACCAGGACCCTATGATGCCGGGCAACAAGTTCGACAAACCCGCCAAGTCCCCGTTCATGGACATGATGCTGGTGCCGATCTATGCAGACAGCGATTCCGACCAGGGCAAGGTCACCGTTAGCTCCCGGATTCAGCAGAACCTGGGGGTGCGCACCACAGTAGTCACCGAAGGCACGCTGTCGCCTCAAGTCTCTGCGGTCGGCAACATTGCCTTCAACGAACGCAACCAGGCCACGGTGCAAGCCCGGGCGACCGGCTATGTCGAGCGCTTGCATGTGCGCGCCACGCTGGATCCGGTAGCCAAGGGTCAGCCTTTGGTGGACCTGTATGTTCCAGACTGGGTGGCGGCTCAGGAGGAATTCTTGTCCCTGAAACGCATGCAGGGGAATGACCTCGGTTCGCTGGTGGACGGCGCCCGCCAGCGTATGCGCCAGGTCGGCATGAGCGACGAGCAAATCCGCCTGGTGGAGACCAGCGGGAAAACGCAGGCTCGCACTACGATCACGGCGCCATTGGGCGGCGTGGTGGTGGAACTGCTGGTACGCGAGGGCATGACGGTGTCGGCGGGGATGACCCTGTTCCGCATCAATGGGCTTTCCACCGTATGGGCCAACGCCGAGGTACCCGAGAGCCAGGCGGCGCTGCTGCGCCCGGGTGCCAAGGTGCAAGCCCGCAGTCCGGCCGTGCCCGGAACGACCTTCGAAGGCAGGGTGCAAGCCATCCTGCCGGACGTCAATGCGGCGACGCGCACGCTCAAAGCTCGATTGGAACTGGCGAACCCGGGCTCTCGCCTGGTGCCGGGCATGTTCGTGACCATGCAGTTCATGGACATGCGGGCGGAGAAGTCCTTGCTGATCCCTACAGAAGCCGTGATCCAGACCGGCAAACGCACGGTCGTGATGCTGGCCGAGGAGAACGGACGCTTCCGGCCCGTTGATGTCGAAACAGGTATTGAAAGCGGCGGCCAGACGGAAATCAAGCGCGGCCTGCAGATGGGCCAGCGGGTGGTGGTGTCGTCGCAGTTCCTGATCGACTCGGAGGCCAGCCTCAAAGGCGTCGAGGCCCGGCTCAACGAGGTGCCGAAACCGCCTGCCCCCGGCAGCGCACCACGACATACAGGTCAAGCCAAGATCGACGCCATTGGCAGTGACGCAATCACTCTGTCCCACGGGCCGATTCCATCCCTTAAATGGGGAGCGATGAGCATGGACTTCAAGGCACCTCCGCCCCAAGAGCTACCGCGTCACCTGTCAGCTGGCGATACCGTGAATTTTGAGTTTTACATCGACCCGGAAGGACTGCCTCAGCTCACCCGGGTGTCGCCTTCAGTTGCCGCAACCGCCGCAACGCCAGCGCCTTCGGGAGTTCAGCGATGATGGCCAGTCTGATACGCTGGTCCATCGGCAACCGTTTCCTGGTGCTGCTGGCCACGCTGATGATCGCGGCCTGGGGCGTGTACTCGGTGATGAGAACGCCGCTGGACGCCCTGCCCGACCTGTCGGATGTGCAGGTCATCATCCGGACCACCTACCCCGGCCAAGCACCCCGCATTGTCGAGAACCAGGTCACCTACCCGCTGACCACCACCATGCTGTCGGTGCCGGGGGCCAAGACGGTGCGCGGCTATTCCTTCTTTGGCGACTCCTATGTCTATGTGCTGTTCGAAGATGGCACGGACCTCTACTGGGCGCGCTCCCGGGTATTGGAGTACCTGAACCAGGTCCAGTCACGCCTGCCGGCGGCTGCCAAGGCCTCGCTGGGACCGGATGCCACCGGCGTTGGCTGGATCTACCAGTACGCCCTGATTGACCGCAGCGGCAAGCAGGATGCCGGGCAGTTGCGAGCTCTGCAGGACTGGTTCCTCAAGTACGAGCTCAAAACCGTGCCCAACGTGGCCGAGGTCGCCTCGATCGGCGGCATGGTGCGCCAGTACCAGGTCGTTCTGGATCCGGACAAGCTGGCCGCCTATGCGATTCCGCATACGAAAGTGGTGGAAGCCATCCAGAAGGCCAACCAGGAAGCCGGCGGTTCGGTGCTGGAGCTGGGCGAGGCCGAGTACATGGTGCGAGCCTCGGGCTACCTGCAGAGCCTGGAGGACTTCCGCTCCGTTCCGCTCATGACCTCGGCGGCCGGCATCCCAGTGCGCCTGGGCGACGTGGCCCGCATCCAGATCGGCCCCGAAATGCGCCGTGGCATTGGCGAACTGGACGGTGAAGGTGAAGCCGTCGGCGGCGTGATCATCATGCGTTCCGGCAAAAACGCGCTGGAGACCATCGTCGCCGTCAAGGCCAAGCTCCAGACCCTGCAGGCCAGCCTGCCCAAGGGTGTTGAAATCGTGCCGACCTACGACCGGTCGGGTTTGATCGAACGGGCCGTGGACAACCTCACTTTCAAGCTGCTGGAGGAGTTCCTGGTCGTGGCCGTGGTGTGCTTCATCTTCCTGTTCCACCTGCGCTCGGCCTTCGTTGCGATCATCTCGCTGCCGCTGGGCATCCTGGCCGCCTTCATCGTGATGCATTACCAGGGCGTCAATGCCAACATCATGTCGCTGGGCGGCATCGCGATTGCCATCGGCGCCATGGTGGACGCTGCCGTGGTGATGATCGAGAACGCCCACAAACATCTGGAGCATTGGGGCCGCGATCACCCGGGCGAAACGCTGCATGGCGAGGCGCGCTGGCGGGTCATTGGCGACGCGGCGGCTGAAGTCGGGCCGGCGCTGTTCTTCTCGCTGCTGATCATCACCTTGTCGTTTATTCCGGTGTTCACGCTGGAGGCCCAGGAAGGACGGCTGTTCTCGCCACTGGCGTTTACCAAGACCTATGCCATGGCGGCGGCGGCCGGACTGTCGGTGACCTTGATTCCCGTGCTGATGGGCTACCTGATCCGCGGCCGCATTCCCGACGAAAAGTCCAATCCCCTGAATCGCCTGCTGATTGCCATCTACCGGCCGATGCTGGAGGTCGTATTGCGCGCACCCAGGCTCACTTTGCTGGCTGCCGGGGGTCTCCTGGTCATCAGCCTCTGGCCGCTGCAGCATATCGGCGGTGAGTTCATGCCGAGGCTGGATGAGGGTGATCTGCTCTACATGCCCTCTGCGCTGCCAGGCCTGTCGGCCGGTAAAGCCAGTGAGTTGCTGCAGCAGACCGACCGGCTGATCAAGACCGTCCCCGAGGTCGCCAGCGTGTACGGCAAAGCCGGCCGCGCCGAAACCGCGACCGACCCGGCGCCCATGGAGATGTTTGAGACCACCATCCAGTTCAAGCCTCGCGAGCAGTGGCGGGCCGGTATGACCCAGGACAAACTGGTGGAGGAACTGGACCGCATCGTCAAAGTGCCCGGTCTGTCCAATATCTGGGTGCCACCCATACGCAACCGGATCGACATGCTGGCCACCGGCATCAAGAGCCCGGTAGGGGTCAAGGTGGCCGGCACCGACCTGATCACGATAGATCGGCTGACCGGCGAGATCGAGCGGGCGCTCAAGGACGTTCCCGGCGTCACCAGCGCCCTGGCCGAGCGCCTGACCGGCGGTCGCTATATAGACGTCGATATCAAGCGCGATGCGGCATCACGCTTTGGCCTCAACATTGCCGACGTGCAGTCGGTCATCAGCTCAGCCGTGGGCGGCGAGAACATTGGTGAGACGGTCGAGGGCCTGCAGCGCTTCCCGATCAATATGCGCTACCCCCGTGAAATCCGGGATTCGCTGGAGAAGCTGCGCAGCCTGCCCTTTGTAACCGAGCG
>NZ_JAQSDA010000003.1 GCF_029945685.1 Polaromonas sp.
CGTCGTCAACAACGCCAACGCCACGGTCAACGCCCTGAGGACGGCGAGCAACACTCTGACGGACACCTTCACCTACACGATGAGGGACACGGCCGGGGCGACCAGCACGGCCAACCTGGTGATCACGATCCAGGGCGCCAACGACGCGCCGGTGGCCTCGGGCGCGATTGCCGCTGCGGTGACGGACACGGCGGCAGCCGACACCTTCACCAGCCTGACGGGCAGCTTCACGGCCACCGATGTGGACACGGCAGACACCAAGACCTGGAGCGTCGGTGGTGGCACCAGCCAGGTCGGAACGTACGGCACCTTGACGCTGAACGCCTCGACAGGCGGCTACACCTACGTGGTCAACGCGGCGGCGGTCAACGCCCTGCCGGCGGGCAGCAACCCGACCGACGTGTTCACGGCAACGGTCACCGATGCGGCCGGCGCGACAGCCACGCAGACCCTGACGGTCACGCTCAACGGCGCCAACGACACGCCGGTGGCAGTGGTGGATGCGGGCACGGCGGTGGAAGCCGGAACGGGCGCGGGCAGCAACGCCACGGGCAACGTCTTGAGCAACGACACGGACGTGGACACGGGCGACACCAAGACGGTGAGCGCGGTCGCTGGCGTGGCCGGCAACGTAGGCAACGCCCTGGTGGGCACTTACGGGACCTTGACCTTGAATGCCGACGGCAGCTACAGCTACGTCGTCAACAACGCCAACGCCACGGTCAACGCCCTGAGGACGGCGAGCAACACTGTGACCGACACCTTCGCCTACACCATGCGCGACGCAGGCGGGTTGACCAGCACCACCAACCTGGTGATCACCATCCAGGGCAGCAACGACGGCCCGGTGGCGGTGGCCGATACCGGCACGGCGGTGGAAGCCGGAACGGGCGCGGGCAGCAACGCCACGGGCAACGTCTTGAGCAACGACACGGACGTGGACACGGGCGACACCAAGACGGTGAGCGCGGTCGCTGGCGTGGCCGGCAACGTAGGCAACGCCCTGGTGGGCACTTACGGGACCTTGACCTTGAATGCCGACGGCAGCTACAGCTACGTCGTCAACAACGCCAACGCCACGGTCAACGCCCTGAGGACGGCGAGCAACACTCTGACGGACACCTTCACCTACACGATGAGGGACACGGCCGGGGCGACCAGCACGGCCAACCTGGTGATCACGATCCAGGGCGCCAACGACGCGCCGGTGGCCTCGGGCGCGATTGCCGCTGCGGTGACGGACACGGCGGCAGCCGACACCTTCACCAGCCTGACGGGCAGCTTCACGGCCACCGATGTGGACACGGCAGACACCAAGACCTGGAGCGTCGGTGGTGGCACCAGCCAGGTCGGAACGTACGGCACCTTGACGCTGAACGCCTCGACAGGCGGCTACACCTACGTGGTCAACGCGGCGGCGGTCAACGCCCTGCCGGCGGGCAGCAACCCGACCGACGTGTTCACGGCAACGGTCACCGATGCGGCCGGCGCGACAGCCACGCAGACCCTGACGGTGACGCTCAACGGCGCCAACGACCGACCCATTGGCACGGTGAGTGGTGGTGCGACGACCTTCTCCGAAGGCAATAACGTCACTTCAACGCCGGTGGTGATTGATGGTGGCATCACCGTCAGTGATGTGGACAACACCAACCTGACAGGAGCGACGGTCTCGATTGGAGCCGGTTTCGCAACGGGTCAGGATGTCCTGGGCTTCGCCACCATGGGTGGAATCACAGGCAGCTACAACGCGACCACCGGTGTGTTGACCCTCAGCGGTACCGCGACGGTTGCGCAATACCAGGCTGCCCTGCGCAGTGTGACTTACACCAATACCAGCGAAACCCCGTCCACAGCAGTCAGGACGATCAATTACGTTGTCAACGACGGGCAGGCGCTGAACAACCTGAGCACGGTCGCCAGTAAAACGGTCAATGTGGTCTCGGTCGACGACACACCGCTCAATACCGTGCCCGGCGGGCAGACTATGGCCGAAGATGCCAGCAGGGTGTTCAGCACGGCCAATGGCAATGCGATCACGGTGTCCGACGTGGACAGCGGCACGCTGACGACGACGGTCAGTGTGACCAACGGGACCCTGACGGCGCTTGCCTTTGCAGGCGCCACCATCACCAATAATGGCAGCGGAAGCGTGACCATCAGCGGGACAGCAGCAGCGATCAATGGCGCCTTGAACGGGTTGAGTTATACCAGCACCGCCGACTACCATGGTGCCGCGACCCTGACGGTATTGACCAGCGACGGAACAACAACCGACAGCGACACCGTGACCGTGACGGTGACGCCGGTGGTTGATATCACAGCCGATGCGGCAACAACGCTGGAAGACACCGCGGTAACGATCAACGTTCTGGGCAACGATACGTTCGAGAATGCAGGAAGAACCATCACGGCAGTCAACGGAAGCGCAATCACGGACGGCGGAGCTGCGGTCGCGGTGACCAATGGCAGTGTTGCCTTGGTGGGCGGTCAACTGGTGTTTACGCCGGCGGCCAACTTCAACGGTGCGGTTCCTACATTCACCTACACGGTTACCTCCGGCGGCGCCACAGAAACCGCCAACGTCAATGTAACGGTCACGCCCGTCAACGATGCGCCGACACTGACCGTTTCGGCGGTCAGTCCTAACTTCACAGAGGGTTCTGGTCTGGCCCAGGCAGGGCCTGTTTCGGTGTTCAGTGGCGCAACGGTAAGTGCCGTCGAGGTGGGCCAGAACATCACCGGGCTGACGTTCACGGTCGGTGGTCTGCTTGACGGTGCCAATGAATCGATTGTGGTTGATGGCAGGACCATCACTCTGGCGGCCAGCAGTTCGGGAACCACGGTGACCAACGGGCTGGGCTATATCGTCACGGTCAGTGGAGGTGTCGCGACGGTGGCGCTGCTCGGCGGCTCCATGTCGGCTGCGGCCGCGCAGACTCTGGTCAACGGCATTTCCTACCAGAACACCAATGTCAACGAGCCGACTGCCGGCAACCGCACGTTCACCCTGACCCAGGTCAAGGACAGTGGCGGAACCACCAATGGCGGCGTGGACACCACCGCTCTGTCGGTTTCCTCTACCGTCAACGTGGTTCCTCTCAATGATGCCCCCACGCTGACGGCGACAGCGCGCAATCTGACCGTGACCGAGACGGCTGCGGCCGGCGATCAGGCGCCGTCGGCCCTGGTATTCAACGGCGCTGCCGTGAGCACCGTCGAAAGTGGCCAGAGTATCACCAGCCTGACTTTCACTGTCAGCGGCTTGCAGGACGGCGCCAACGAAACCATTGTGGTGGATGGACGTACTATCAATTTAGGAGCTAGTGTCGCAGGCTGGACAACGACCAACGGCCTTGTCTTCACCTCAACGGTGAGCGGTGGCACCGCAACCGTGACCCTGAGCGGCGCTTCCCTGACGGCCGCGCAGGCACAGACGCTGGTCAATACCATCAGCTACGCCAACACGGCTGTCGATAACCCGACTGCCGGCGTGCGGACGTTCACCCTGACCCAGATTCAGGACAGTGGCGGTACCCTGAATGGCGGCTTGGATGCTTCCGCTCCGGCTGTGGTATCGACGGTTACGGTTGTGGCCAACAACGACGCGCCCGTTCTGGATCTGGATGCGAGTGCGGGTGGCGATGGCTATACAACGACCTACATCTATGCGGGCGGGCGCGCTGCGGTAAAAATTGTGGATACCGACGTTCTCATCACGGATGTCGATACCCAGAACATTGCAAGCGTAACGATCGATATCAGCACCAACTTCAATGACAGGGGAACCGATTCTCTTGCATTCAACAACATCAATCCAAGCAAATTCACCAGTACCTATAACGCGGGGACGGGGACGCTGGTCATCAGCACCATTGGCGGGCAGACCGCGAACTTGGCGGAATACCAGGCAGCCCTAAGAGAGGTTACTTTCGACAACGTCAGCGCAAATCGAGCCCGTACACGGAGCGTGGACATCACCGTGACGGATGCACAAGGCGCTACAAGCAATACCGCGACAACATCTATCGTATTCTCAACTTCCACTGCCCCCATAGCCATTGTCGCGGGTGCGTCGGGCGATGAGGATGCTGCCTATATCCCTATCACGCTGACTGGTACTGATGACACTGCGATCACGCGTTTTCAAGTGGCCAGCTTTCCTGCAGGCGGAACCCTGTTCAGAGATGCAGCGTTCACACTTGCTGTGGCGTTAAACACCAGTTACACGGCTACTGGCAACAGTTTGACCCTGTACTTCAGGCCGAATGCTGACTACAACGGCACTTCGACTTTCAACTTTAAGGCCGGCGACGCGACCGCGTTGACCGTAAACCAGACCGCAACAGTCATCGTCAACCCTGTCAACGACGCACCAGTGCTGGCCGACTCCGTCCTCACCCTGGGGTCAGTCAATCAGAACGCAGCGGCTCCCACCGGCGCCGTGGGCAGCCTGGTCTCGACGCTGGTGGGCGGCGCTACCGATGTGGATGCTGGCTCGGTCAAGGGTGTCGCCATCACGGGGACCAATGCCACCAGTGGCACCTGGTACTTCACGACCGACGGTGGCACGACGTGGCGAGCCATGGGGTCCGTGAGTGACACGAGTGCTTTGTTGCTGGCTTCCGACGGCAACACGCGGGTTTATTTTCAGCCCGCACCGGGCTTTTCAGGCACGGTGGCCGACGGTCTCACCATCCGGGCGTGGGACACCACGTCCGGCGAAGCCGCCACCAAAGTGAATACCAGTTCCAACGGTGGAACCACCGCTTTTTCCAGCGCAACAGACACGGTGTCCATCAGCGCGATTGATATCAACGATGCGCCGACCTTGACCGCGACGGCGTTGAGCCCGACTTTCACCGAAGGGGTGGGAGCCATTCAATCTGCCGCGGTGGCTGTATTCAGCAGTGCGGCAGCCAGCACGATCGAGGCGGGGCAAAGCATCACGGGTATGACCTTCACGGTCACGGGTCTCCTTGACGGCGCCAGCGAATCGATTGTGGTCGACGGCAGAACCATCACGCTGGGCGCCAACAGCTCCGGCACCACCGTCACCAATGGGCTGGGTTATACGGTCACGGTGACGAGCGGCGTCGCCACAGTGGTGTTGACGGGCGGCACGCTGTCAACTGCTGCCGCGCAGACTCTGGTCAACGGCATCACCTACCAGAACACCAACGTGAACGACCCCGGTGCCGGTGACCGGACATTCACGCTCACGCAGATCAAGGACAGCGGCGGGACGGCCAGCGGCGGCGTGGACACCGCGACGCTGTCGATAAGCTCGATGGTCACGGTGGTCTCGGTCAACGACGTCGCCCCCACGCTGGATCTGGATGGAGGAACGGGGGGGACGGGTTATGTCACTTCCTACACCGAAAACGGTGCGGGCGTGCCCATCACAGCGGCCACCCAGGTGCTGGCGGACGACAACACCAATCTGTCCGGTGCCGTCATCACACTAACCAACTGGCAGGCTGGAGACAGCCTCTCGATTGGTTCGATTGCGGCCGGAATCACCTACACGTTCTCCGGCCCCAACAACAACATCCTGACCCTGTCCGGTTCGGCACCTGTCGCCAGTTATGCTGCGGCGCTTCGGGCCATCACTTACCTCAACTCATCAGAGAGCCCGAACACCACACCCCGAAGCATCACGGTGTCGGTGAGTGACGGAACTTTCAGCAGCGCGGTGGCAACAACGACGGTGAATGTGGTGTCCGTCAACGATGCGCCGGTCCTTGACCTGGACGCCAGTGCGGCCGGCACCGGCTTCTCGACCTATTTCATCCGGAGCACCGGTCCTGCGCCCACACCGGTCAAGATCGCTGACTCCGATGTCCTGATCACTGATGTGGACAATACCAACCTGACAGGCGCTACCGTCACCTTGACCAACTGGTTCACCGGTGATGTGTTGTCGATGGCCGGCATTCCAGGCGGTCTTGGCATCACTGCCGTGATCAGCGGTGCGAACAACAACATCGTGACCCTGTCAGGGGCGTCGAGCCTGGCCAATTACCAGACGGCACTCAATGCCATCACCTTTACCAACGCCAACACCGGCGCCAGCCTGACGGCACGTAACTTCACGGTCAGCGTGACGGATGGCGCATTGACAAGCAATGTGGCCAACACGACCATCAACATGGCGACCTCGGGTAATCCGATTGCGAGCGTCACCACTGCGGCGGGCAACGAGGACGCGGCTGGCGGGATCGCTGTGGCACTGACTGCGGTGGATCCCAACGGCACGGTGGCCAGCTTCACGCTCAGCAGCACGCCATCCAATGGGGTGTTGTATACCGATCCGGCGATGACGATTGCGGTAGCCACCGGCGTGGCTTACACCGCCAGTTCTGGAGGCTTGACGCTTTACTTCAAGCCGACGGCCAACTGGTCCGGCAGCACCAATTTCAACTTTTTCGCGACCGATAATTCCAGCGCCACCAGCGCCAGCACCGTGGCCACCATCAATGTCACGGCGGTGGCCGATGCGCCCAACCTCAGTGTGGTCAATTCGTTCACAGAGGTGTTTAACACCAACTGGGAATCTGTCGGTCCGCTGGCCGGTTCTGCCGACGACACCAACAATGCCACCCATGCCCTGGGAACGGCGCCCATTGAAGGCTGGTCGCTGCTCACAACGCTGACGGGGGACACGGCCGGCGCTTCCGCGGGTCGCCAGGTGAACCAGTTCTATTTCAATGCGGATGGTGATGCGATCACAACATCGGGTGGGACGCCCTACATTGCAGGCGGAATGCTTGGCAGCGCCACAGGCGGCGATTCGCAAAAGGTGTTTCTGCACCTGGACAACGCCGCCAATGGCGTTTCGGCACTCAACCCGAACTATCAGACACTGGGCATCACACGAACCATCAACGTGAGCAACACCTCGGACGTGTACCAGCTGAGCCTGAACTACGCGCCGGATGCGGCGCCGGTTGCGGGCACCGGCTTCCAGGTGGTGCTGGATGCGGGAACGGCTGGCGAGGTCGTGTACACCTATGCCGCAGGTGCAGTCAATTCCGCTTTGGTGTGGGAGGCTGTGCGCGCCGGGTTCAACTTCTCGACAACCGGCAACCACACGATCACCATCCGGACGTCCTCGGCCGAAAGCGGTGAGGGCGTGGGGGCCTACTTCGATGACATCCGGCTGGTGCAGGCGCAGGGCGCGATGCAGGACAATGCGACCAACCTCAACTCGGTGACGGGAACAACCACACAGATATCGCTCGCCGGAAAGATCACGACAAGCCTGGTGGACGCAGATGGGTCTGAAACCCTGTCGCTGCGCATCTCCAACATGCCGGGTGGTTCGCGCATTGTCTCCGGTGGTGTGACCTACAACCCGGTCAACGGTTCGGTCACCATTCCGACGGCGGCGCTTGCAGCCGCGTATCTGGTGTTCCCGGAAGACTATTCCGGCCGGGTAGACCTGGGGGTGACCGTCACGAGTACAGAAGGGTCCAACGGGACAAGCGCGAGTTCGTCCCAGACGCTGACCTTCAATATCTTCACCAGCGGCCTCTCTGCGAGCCCGCCGCCTTCGCTGGCCGTCGTCAGCAACACGACGATTGTCGAGGGCGATTACGCGGTGTTCGACATCCGGCTCGGCGCCCAGACCGGCAACGACGTGACGGTGACCTTGACCACCGGCAACGGGACGGCCACCGCCGCCGACTACGGTCCGGGACTGGAATATTCCATCAATGGCGGAACCACCTGGACCGCCTATGCGGGCAGCCTGGTGATTGCCGCCGGCAAGACCAGCGTGTTGGTGCGTACGCCCACCACGGTCGATGGAAGTATCGAGAGCTCGGAAACCTTCACGTTGACGGCCAACCTGTCAACTGGCCCGATCTCCAACTCCATTGCAGTGGGTACGGCGACCATTCTTGACCTGGACAGCGCGCCCATCCTGTCTGTCCGCCCCGTCGGGCAGTGGACCTTTGACGAAGCTTTTGGCGTGCCGGCAGTCAATGAGCTCAGAAACATCAAGGGGACGCTGTCGGACGCCAACACGGCCAATGGCGCCGCGCTGCCCACCTGGGTCGCAGGCCATGCGGGGACCGCGGGGACCGCGCTGCAGTTCGATGGCAAGGGGGCGTCCCTGGCTGTGGATCCGGTGGAATTGACGCCCATCACCGGTTCTGCCACGGTGTCCTTCTGGATCAAAACCACGCAAAACGCGATAACCGACACGGCTCAATTTGGCGGGGCCGATATCGGCTGGAACCGCCCCAGCGTGATTGGCTCCGAGCAAAATGGTGCCGTCAACGATGCGCAGTGGGGTTGGATAGACAACAACGGCCGCATTGGCTTGAACGTGGGGGATACCACGGGCGCCAAGAGCACGACGGTGATCTCCGATGACACCTGGCATTTTGTCGCCATGACGCGCAATTCGGTCACCGGCCAGACCCAGATCTGGGTCGATGGCGTGCTGGAGGGTAATGTCACGGCGGGTGGTCTCTCCGGTACGATTACCAATGTGTTCGGCATTGGTTTTACCAATGGCGTGAATGCCGATTTCTCGCGTCGGATCGACAATGACAAATACCTGAACGCGACCGTGGATGACCTGCGCATTTACAGCTCCGTGTTGACCACCGAACAGGTGCGCTCGGTCTGGCAGGTCGAGTCGGGTCATCACGACGTAGCGATTGCCAATGACGGCACCACCTTCCAGCTTGACGTGCAGGCACGAGCTTTCGATACCTTGACGGTCAATGGGCTGCTCACCGGCTGGACCATCAGTGACGGGGCGGGCCACAGTGCCACGGTCACCACCGGGCCGACGCAGGTGATAGATCTTTCCACCTGGGATCTGTCAACCCGGCTGACGGTCAGCGGCGTGGGCACGACCCAGTCGGCGCTGATTGATGTCACTGCAACCCACGGTGTACATGCGGTAGACCAGATGATCAGTCTGGTGTCCGCTACGAACGCGTATGAGGGAACGGCCGCGAACAACACGCCGACGCTCACAGCGTCTTCAGACTTCGTGTACGGCGGTGACGGCAATGACACGCTCAACGGTGGCGCGGGCGATGACCGGCTGGTGGGTGGGACTGGCAACGACACCATCAACGGCGGCGACGGGCGTGATCTGATCATCGGCGGTCAGGGGGCCGATATCCTGACCGGCGGCCTGGGTGCAGACATCTTCCGCTGGGAGCTGAACGACGGCGGAACGGCAGGCGTGCCGGTGACCGATACGATCACCGACTTCAATCTCGGCGCGCGCTCGGCGGGAGGGGATGTCCTGGATCTGCGAGATCTTCTGGTTGGCGAAACCGCAGGAACCCTGCTCGGACAGGACAATCTGGCGAATTTCCTGCACTTTGAAAAGTCGGGTGCTGACACGATTGTCCACATCAGCAGCACGGGCGGCTTCTCCGGTGATCCACACGCCGTGGGCGCGCCTTCGGGCGTTGTGCTGGGCGCTGTGGATCAGAGGATTGTGTTGTCCGGGGTCGACATGATTGGCGTGTACACCACCGACCAGCAGGTGATTCAGGATTTGCTGACCCGAGGAAAACTCAATACAGACTGACGCGCCTGGTTGCTGGCAAAAAAAGGAAGCCGCCGGTTTTTTTCTGATCCGGCGGCTTTTCCCAGGGCGGTGACCGGGGATTTGTCAGGCAGGCTCTTTGACGGCGGGTCCCGAGGCTCCGTCGAAGCCCGCTCCCTCCAGCGCCACCAGTTCCGCGCGGTCGATCACCCCATCGGCGTATACCTTCATGCCCATCTTGTGGGCGGCGCTCGCCAGGCTCTTGAGGAAAAGCTGGTTGTCCGTGCTGTATTGCAGGCCCCGAACGAAGCTGGCGTCGACCTTCAGGAAATCGAGCCCGAGATCGTGCATGGCGTCGACCTCGCTGAAATGCCGGCCGAATTGGCCCAAGCCCACACGGCTTCCGGTTTTCCTGATGTCGGCGACGAAATCGCGAAAGCTGTCAATGTGCTTGACGGCCGCGGCTTCGGGCACCTCCAGTAGCAAGCGGCGCGCCGCTTCCTGGTTGCTCATGAGAATGTCCAGCAATCGCGAGCGAAATTCCTTCTCGCTGAAGGAGCGCGCCGACAGGCTGACCGCCAGGCCAGCCAAGCCCGGCTCGCTGCCCAGGGTTCCAAGCGCCAGCCGGATAGCCGACAGATCCATCAGCGGCATCAGTTGAAAGGTCTCGCCTATTTGCCGAAAGTGTCGGGTGGGCTGCCAGGCTGGCGTGCCATCGAGCATCAGTTCCATGGTGCAATGCCGGTGGACAAGATGGCCCTGCAGGTCAAGCACCGGGAAGGAGAGCTGGCGGACCTTGCCGTTGGCGAAGGCTTGCCTGATCAGGGCAGCGGTTTGGTGGTCATCCTCGCTGGTGGTTTCGACGCCGGCCTCCCGGATGGCGTTGTCGCCTGTCGCCTCGGCCGCCACCAGGGCACCCGAGACCTGGGCCATCAAGCCCGCCATGTCCTGTCCGTGTTGCAACTTGCCCATGCCGATGTAAGCGGTCGGCCCGCTTCCGGTCAGGGGTGCACTCGCCTTCACCAGCGCCGCCAGCAGCTGGCGGGCCATGTCGTGCGCATCGGTCTGGCCCGGTAGCAGCAGCGCAAAATCGGATTCGCCGATGCGTGCAGCCACCGCGTGGGCCTGCTCGGCGTGCCGTTCAAGCACTGCGGCGAAGGTTTTCAGGAGATCATTGACGGCCGGTGTCCCCAGGCGCTGGTGATGCCGGGAAAGATGGGCCAGACGTACCAGCAGCAGCGTGCCGCCCGTGGCGTCTTCGGTGTCGAGCGAGTCCAGCAACTGGGTCAAAAAGAAGGTCCGGTTGGCCAGACCAGTGAGGTGGTCGTAGTTGGCGCTGATACGAAGAACCTCCAGGCGCTGCGCTTCTTCGGCAAACATGGTCTTGAGACGGGAAACCGTGCTGTTCATGGCCAGGGCCAGTTGTTTGAGTTCCGGCACTTCCGGCACGTCAATCAGCACAAAGCGGCGTTCGCTGATGTCGCTGGCCTGCTTGATGACCCGTTGTAGCGGTTCGCGAAGGCGTCGAAGGATCATGGCTCCCAGGAAACCGCCAAGCAGTCCCGACAAGGCCAGGGCGACCACCAGTTGCACGACGCTTTTCCAGAGTGCCAGATAGGCAAAATGGCTGTCGCTGACGAGGGTCACGGTGCCGAACTGGGTCCAGCCGTTGCTGATCTGCGCCTGTCCGGGTGTTGCGTTCAGGGGCAGGGCCCGGACAAACCAGGCGGGTACCGTGCGTACAGCGGCGGGCGCATTCCGCTCAACAATGGTTTTTCCAAGAGGGTCCACGACGCGGATCGAGGCATAGTGGCCGCTGTCGAAGAGGGCCGAAACCGCCAGTTCGACCATGACCGCGTCGGGTCGCTGCTGACTCAGTGCCAGTGCCAGTGCGGTGGCGTTGTCGGCATTTTTGGCCTTGAGCTGCTCTGTCAGGTAGCTTCGCGCGTTCAGCGTGGACGCGAGCAGGCCACCCAGCAGCGCGAGCAGCGTGCTGAGAATGATTGCGAGCCACATTTGGCGGTACATCGACATGGAAGATTCCCCTCGGAACAGTTCTTTATAGCGTTTTCTAAATGGATTCAATCAAAACCTTCGGCGCGCGCGCGCTTGAGCAATTCCTGCCAGCGGGTCAGATTGGCGGGGCCTCCGGCCCCTCTCGGACCGGAAGCGCCTTGCCAGAGCCCCTGGCTGTTGAAGCTGAATACCGGCTGCAGGTCCGGGCGGCGCGATGCAGGCAGCAAGTCGCCAATCAGGTTGTCCAGAATCAGGGGTTCGGCGTCCGGGGACGGGTAATAGGCCAGCACCATGTGGGCCTGGTTGATGCTGCTGTTGACGCCTCCCAGCCGGGCCTGCACATAGATCAGGCGCAGTTTCTCGTCGGGAATGTTGAGGAGCAACAGCGTGAAATACTTGGCGATAGCGAAGTCTTCACAGTCCCCCGCACCTCTGCCCAGCGTTTCCATGGGGGTGGCCCAGTAGTCGCTTTGACCCCAGATGGACTGGTCCTCGCCGAACTTGATCCGGTGGTTGTAAAAGTCGTTGACCCGCTTGAGCTGGGCGGGTGCTGGCTGATCGGCGCCGGTCTGCAGGAGTTTTTGCCAGTCGCGAAACGCTTCTCTGGCGGTCGGGCCAAAGCGCTGGATCAGGACGCTTTGCATACGGTCAAAATCAACCGCGGCCACCTTCAGCGCCCCGAGAACGAGCAGCACGACAATCAGGGCGGCTTTGGGAAGATGCTTCAAGTGTTTCGTTTTCGCCGCAATGGCGAAAATCGCCCGGATATTAATTGATCTTCGGAAATTCCTGCGTTAATATGAAAATGTCTATATAAAACAGTAACTAACGGTGATTTGTTAACCTGATTTCGAATGATTTTTCGTCATTCGGCTCATAACGAAGCCGTCATATGCCTCGCGCGACCTTGTAGCAAAGAGTAAGAAGATGCCAGAAAAGCAACCAGAACGCTTTGCCATGCTGACCCCGGCGGCTGCGGCCTGCACGCGGCTTTCTGTCAGTGTAACGGCGAAGCTGTGGACTGCATGAACTTGCGAGCGCCCATGCCGGCACCTCCTGTTGCCGGCGCTTTTTTGCATGGCCAGCGCATGGCTGTGCACTGCCGCCTGAAAAGCACGGTAGTCGCGCTGATGCTTGCCGGTGGTGCACTGGGGATCCTAGCGCTGGCGCTTCCGGCGCCGGCGTTTGCCCAGGCAACAGGCCAGTCGCTGACCCTCAAGGAAGCCGTACAGAACGCGGTGCTGAACAATCCCGAAGTTCTTGCGCGCTGGCACACCATCAAGGCCGCAGACGGTGAGCGTGATGCTGGCGCCGGTGCCTTGTTGCCCAAGGTCGATCTTGCCGCCGGCAGTGGCGCGGAGCGGCGCAGTGCGACGGCCACGACCACGACTGGCACCCGCTTTGACCGCAACTCGGCGAGCCTGACCATCACCCAACTGCTTTATGACGGTTTTGCCACGCGCAACGACATCAAGCGGCTCGATCATGCGCGGCTGGTGCGTCTGTTTGAGTTTTTTGACACCTCGGAGAGTGTGGCCCTCGAAGCGGCGCGTGCCTATTACGATGTCTTGCGTTACCGGGAGTTGTTGCGCCTGGCCGAGGACAATTTTGTCCAGCACCGTTCGGTTTTCGACCAGACGGAGCGTCGCGTCAAGGCGAAGGTGGCGCGGGCCGTCGATCTGGAGCAGATTTCCGCGCGTCTGGCCCTGGCCGAGGCCAACTTGCTGACCGAGACCTCCAATTTGCACGACACCACCGCGCGTTTCCAGCGCATTGTGGGCCTGATGCCAACCCGGGACATGCCTCTGCCTACGCCGTTGATGCGCGATATTCCGGAGGACCCGTCCGCGGCCGTGCGCAGCGCGCAGCAGCGTAATGGTGCCTTGCGTGCATCGATTGAAAACGTTCGCGCCTCCAATGCTGCGCTGGCCTCCCGCAGTGGTGCTTATCAGCCGCGATTCGATCTGCGTTTGCGCCGCGAGCAGGGCGCCAACCTGAACGGTGTGACGGGCAATACCGACGCCACCGTGGCTGAAGTGATCATGAGCTGGAACCTGTTCAACGGCTTCGGCGACCGGGCAAAGGAGCGCCAGTTTGCCGAGCAACTCAATGTGGCCAAGGATTTGCGTGACAAGACCTGTCGCGACATCCGGCAAACGCTGCTGATCGCTTACAACGATCAGCGCAAGCTCAAGGAACAGATCGGCTATTTTGATCAGAACAAGCTGTCGGTCGAGAAAGCGCGCAATGCCTACCGCCAGCAATTTGACATCGGTCAGCGTACGCTGCTGGATTTGCTGGATACGGAAAACGAACTTTTCCAGGCCAAACGTGCCGTGGCCAACGCCGAGCAGGACCTCAACATCGCATACGCCAGAACGCAGGCGGGTCTGGGCACCCTGTTGGCTTCCCTCGAGCTTTCCAAAATCGAAACGGGAGGCTTTCCCGGGCTGGATCAGTGGAACGACGGAGAAGACGCTTCCCAGCACTGCCCGGCCGAACCCGTCAGTGTGTACGTCGTGGACAAGAGCGCCTTGATCCAGCGTGCCGCCGATCAGGTGAAGGAGACCGCCCTGTTCAACGCGCGCGAACGCGCGGTGCAGGAGGTTTTTGCACCCACCGTGACGCCCTTGCCCCCGGCGGGCGGTCGTCCGGCCCCCGCCCCTGCACCGGCCACACCGGCTGCACCGCCTGCAACCGCGGCGCCGGCGGCACCGCCCGCTGGTTCCGGAAACAGCGAACTCCGACGGACGCTGGAACAGCAGACGGCCCTGGCCAATGCGCGGGAGCGTGCCGCGCAACAGGCCTTGGCCAATGCGCCAGCTGCCAGGTCCGCCGTGCAGCCGACATCCCCCGTAGCTGCGCCGAAGCCGGCACCCGTTGCGGCGCCGGTGCCGACCGCAGTGCCGGAAGCTGGCAGCAGCAGCGAGATCAGCACTGCTCTGGAAGCCTGGCGCGCGGCCTGGTCAAAACGCGACGTGGACGCTTACCTTGGTTTTTATGCACCGGGCTTCGTGCCATCCAACGAAGGTGGCCGGGACGCATGGATAGAAAAGCGCAAGGCGGTGCTGGCGCGTGCCGTCGATATTTCGGTGGAAGTGAGCGACCTGTCCGTCGCCACGCCCGACGCTAGCCACGCAACGGCGACATTCCGGCAGACCTACCGCTCGGCCAACTACCGGGACGTGGTGACCAAAACCCTGCAATGGGTCCGGGTGGGTGACCGCTGGCTGATCGTGCGTGAGAGCTCCGTGACGCCGGTGCAGGGCATCCAGTAATTCCCCGAGCGACCCGGAGACGGGCGAAGATTTGTCAGATGGAGTGCACGCGCGGCAGGCTTCACTGCGGGCCGTCCGCGTCGGCGAGCGCGGCTTCCTGGGGCGGTTCAGCCGGGGTACGCGCTCGCCAACAGGCGCCGGAGCAGGTTCCTAGCCCAGATCGGTTTCGGCTGCCACCCGGTCGAGCTCGTCGAACACCTTGTCAAAGTCCACCGGCTTGGTCCAATAGCCGGAAAATCCCGCCTGCTCGGCAAGGATCTTGTGCTCCGGCTGGGTGTCGGCCGAACACATGAAGGCCGGCGTTGACCGCAAACCGGGGATCTCCTGAATGCGTTTGAGCAGATCAATCCCGTGGGTGTCCGGCAGGCGGCCATCGAGCACCAGCACATCAGGCAACCAGCTGCCGGCCACCTCAAAGCCCTGGGCACCGTTTTGTGCCATGCGGACCTCGACGTCGTCGCGTGTTCGCATCACGTCGTCAAACAGCATGAGGTTGTACATGTTGTCCTCGACATACAGCACCCGCATTTTTCGCCGCAAGCTGTGGCTGGCAGCCTTGGGAATCTGCAGGGGTGCCGACAGTGTGTCTGCCGGGCTGGCGCCCTGCGCGGTGGCGCTCTGCTCCCAGTAACCATCGGTGGACACCAGGTCCAGTGCCCGGCACAGCCGCGCAGACTGGAGCAGGGCGTTTTCCACCCGTTTGCGCTCGGTCACGTCCAGGCTCATTTCGATATAGGCCAGCGGTCGGCCCTGGGCATCGGACTCCAGATAGAGCAGGGCATACACGTCCACCAGGCCGCCATCGGGGCGGATGACGCGGTAGTCCAGTTCGATCGCGCCCGGGCTCTTGCGCAACTGGTCGCGCGCCCTGACCAACAGGTCCAGGTCGTCCGGATACACCAGGCCCATGGCTGTTTCCAGCGTCATGGGGGTGCCCGCAGGCAGGCCAAACAGCTGATAGGCGCGCGGGTTCCAGCTGAGCTGCTGGCTTTCCAGGTGGAAGACGGATTGGGCCACCCCGGTCATTTCCATCAGCTGCAGCTGCATTCGTCGCTGGGCTTCGGCCAGGCCGAATTCGGGCTCGGGTGTGGTCTGCTTGAAACCGGATGTCTGATCAGCCATGAAATGAAAGCCTGGTGAGTGTGAGTCGGAGGGGGTTCATGTAAATCTCCAGCCACGTCGACATCAACGTTGCCAATCCGCCCTCATCTTAAGCCCAAAAGCCCCGAAAACTCCGTCGACCGGCCTGCCTCTCTGCCGGCTTTCGGGGCAAGGGCCAACAGCTCAATCCGGCAGGACCGCCGTCACTTCAATTTCGATGCGGGCGCGCTCTTCCACCAGCGCGGAGACTTCCACGCAGGTCATGGCCGGAAAGTTTTTGCCCATCACTTCGCGGTACACCGTGCCCAGCTCCTTGAGCCGTGTGATGTATTCCAGGCGGTTCACCACATACCAGGTCATGCGTGCCATGTGCTCTGGCCCCGCGCCGCCGGCCTGCAGCACGGCCAGAATGTTTTGCAGGGCCTGGCGGGTCTGGACGATGAAGTCGTCGCTTTCAAATTGTTGTTGTGCGTTCCAGCCGATCTGCCCGCCTACGAAAATCAGCGCGCCTCTGGCCATCACGCCGTTGGCATAACCCCTGGGGGCGGTCCAGCCGTCCGGCTGCAATAGTTTCATCATGACTTTTCTTCCAGGGGGGATTGCAGATAAGGCCGCATCGCCTCGCGCCATCCCTCAGGGATGCGCAAAGCCTTGCCGTTGGGGATCTCGGCGCAGACGACCACCGCGTTTGCACGCAATTTAAGGCTCTGGCCCTTGTCTTCATTGCGCAAGTCGCTATGAATTTCATAGTGCATGCCGATGCTGGTGTGGCCCAGACGGGTCAGGCTGAGTTCGATGTCGACCTTGTCGCCATAGCGGCACATGCCGAGAAACTCAGTTTTCATGTCCACGATGGGCACGCCCAGACCACCGGCAATCATCTCGTGCTCGGGAAAACCGATGTGGGCCAGAAAATCTTCCTGCGCCTCATGCAGCAGATAAAAGTATTGCGGGTAAAAAACAATGCCTGCAGGGTCGCAGTGGTGAAAGCGGATCAGCTTCTGGGTGGTGAACTTCATGCCTGTCTCATTTCTGGCGCAGCTTGAAGCGCTGGAGTTTTCCGGTCTCCGTGCGCGGCAGGCTGCTCACGAACTCAATCCGGCGGGGGTACTTGAACGGCGCCAGCGTGGTCTTCACGTGGTCCTGCAGCAGCCGGGTCATGGCTTCGCCAGCTTCCTGGCCGGGCTTGAGCACGACAAAGGCCTTGACGATCATGCCGCGCTCCTCGTCGGGTTCGCCGATCACGCCGCATTCGGCCACCGCCGGGTGTTTGAGCAGGGCATCTTCCACCTCAGGGCCACCCACGTTGTAGCCCGAGGTGATGATCATGTCGTCGGCCCGGGACTGGAAGAAGAAGTAACCGTCGGCGTCCTGCAGGAAAGCGTCTCCCGGGTAGTTCCAGCTGTCCTTCACATACTTTGCCTGACGTTCGTCGTCGAGGTAGCGGCAGCCGGTGGGCCCGATGACCGCCAGTTTGCCAATGGTGCCGCGCGGGACTTCCCGGCCTTCGTCATCCACGACCTTCGCCGTGTAGCCGGGTACCACCTTGCCGATGGCACCGCGGCGCACATCGGCCGGTGCAGCGGAAATGAAGATGTGGAACATCTCGGTCGCGCCTATGCCGTCCGTCATCTCGATGCCGGTCGCGTCCTTCCAGAGCTGGCGCGTGGCGTCGGGCAGTCCCTCACCGGCGCTGACACAGATGCGCAGCGTCGGTACGCCATGCTGCTTCGCAAAGGAGGCCATCTGGCGGTAGAAGGTGGGGGCGGTGTAGCAGATGGTGGCGCCCACCTGGTTGATGAGCTTGACCATGGCTTCCGGGGTGTAGGGGATGCCGGGGTAATACACCGAGGCGCCCGCCCACATCGGGAAGACCAGCATGCCGCCCAGGCCGAAGGTGAAGGCCAGCGGCGGCGAGCCCATCACGATGTCTTCCGGCGTGGCCTGGAGCACATGGCGCGGCCAGGCCTCGCAGGCGGCGAGTACGTCGCGGTGGGTGTGCACCGCGGCTTTTGGCGTGCCCGTGGTGCCGGAGGTGAAGGCCATCATCGCGATGTCGTCGGCCGAGGTCAGGCAGGGCGCGAACTGGCCATCCTTGCCGGCGGCACGCACGGCGAGCGAACCGGGCTCGTTCAGGTTGAAGGGAACAAGGGTGGCGAGCGTCGGGTTCAGGTCGCGCGCGGCCTGCAGCTCGGCCAGCAGGCTGGCATCACACAGGGCCACCGTGGCCTGGGACTTGGCGATGATTTCGCCGAGCTCCTTGGCGCGCAGCAACGGCATGGTGGCCACGGCCACCAGCCCGGCCTTCACCACACCCAGCCAGGCCAGCGCCATGCCGATGGTGTTGCCGCCGCGCAGCAGCACACGGTTGCCGGGCACCAGCTGCAGGTCTTCGGTCAGCACCTGGGCGATGTGCCTGACGCGTTCGTGGGCGTCGGCATAGGTCAGGTTGATCTTGTCGGAGCGCAGGAAAGGTCGGTCCGACAGGCCGCGCTGGTCAGCACGCTCGAACAGCACGTCCACCAGGTTGGCCTGCGCTGGAATCTGCAGCTCCGGCAAGTCATAGCACATCTGCGGCCACTGGTCCGCAGGCGGCAGGCGATCATGCACGAAGCGGTCGGTCTGGACGGAAGGGTGGGAGGGGGTGCTCATGATTGCAATACCGCCTTGCCAATGATGAGTTGCTGGACTTCGGTCGCGCCTTCGTAGATGCGCAGCGAGCGGATGTCGCGGTACAGGCTTTCGACCTTGGTGCCGACTTTCACGCCCAGGCCACCGTGCATCTGCAGGGCCATGTCGATCACGCGCTGGGCATTTTCCGTGGCCGTCATCTTGGCCATCGCCGCTTCCGCAGTGATGCGCTTGCCGGCACCGCTGGCTTCGCTGTCATCGCGCAGCCAGGCGGCGCGATAAGTGAGCAGGGCGGCCGCATCGATCAGGGCTGCCATCTCGCCGATTTTGGCCTGCGTCAGCTGGAAGTCGGCCAGGGTCTGGCCGAACATCTTGCGCTCGCGCGAGAAACGCACCGCCTCGAACAGTGCGCGGCGCGCCATGCCCAGCGCGGCGGCGGCGACCGAGGCGCGGAAAATGTCCAGCGTCTGCATCGCCAGCTTGAAGCCGCCGTTGAGCGCGCCCAGCTGCGCCTCGCCGGGGAGTTTGCAGTGCGCAAACTTCAGCGTGGCCAGCGGGTGCGGCGCCATCACCGCGATGTGCTCGCTGCTGTCCAGGCCGGGATTGCCGGCGTCCACGATGAAGGCGGTGATGCCGCGTGTGCCGGCTTCGCGGTCGGTCTTGGCGAAGGTCACGTAAAAGTCGGCGATGTCACCGTTGCTGATCCATGTCTTGCTGCCGTTGAGGGCCCAGCCGCCATCGGAAGGGCCGGCGCTGGTCGTCATGGCGCCGGCGTCCGAACCGGCGTCGGGTTCGCTCAGCGCAAAGGCGGCGATCTTGTCGCCGCGTGCGACTGCGGGCAGGTAGGCGGCCTGCTGCGCTGGTGTGCCCGCCAGGGTGATGGCGCCGCTGCCCAGGCCCTGCATGGCAAACGCAAAGTCGGCCAGCGGGGAGTGAAAGGCCAGGGTTTCGCGCAGGATCACCAGCGCGCGCGAATCAAGCTTGTCCATCGCCCCGCCGGCGCTGGCGGGAACGCAGTAGCGCAGCCAGCCGCCGTCGCCGAGCAGACGCACCCACTCTTTGCAGGCGCGCCTGTCGTCACTTTCGTCAACTTGCTGGGCGGGCACCCAGGCCGCAAGTTGCTCGCCGAGGGTGCGGTGCGCATCGCCAAAAAACGGCAATGCCAGGTGTCGGGTATCGGCTTTCACATCAGTCTCCCTGGAACACCGGTTTCTGTTTGCCGGCAAAGGCGTCGTAGGCGCGCGTGAAGTCTTTCGTCTGCATGCAGATCGCCTGCGCCTGGGCTTCGGCTTCAATCGCCTGGTCCAGCGTCATGGCCCACTCCTGGTGCAGCATGGTTTTGGTCATGCCGTGGGCAAAGGTTGGACCAGCGGCCAGATCGGCGGCCAGCGCCTGCGCCTTGCCCAGCAGTTCGGCGGGTTCGTGCAGGGCGTTGAAAAAGCCCCACTGCAGACCCTCCTGCGCCGTCATGGCACGGCCGGTGAACAGCAGCTCGGACGCACGGCCCTGGCCGATCAGGCGCGGCAGCAGGGCGCAGGCACCCATGTCGGCGCCGGCCAGGCCCACACGCGTGAACAGGAAAGCGGTTTTGGCCTGCGCCGTGCCCAGGCGCATGTCGGCGGCCAGCGCCATCATCGCACCGGCCCCGGCGCAGATGCCGTCAATCGCGGCGACGATGGGCTGTGGACACAGGCGCATGGCCTTGACCAGGTCACCGGTCATGCGGGTGAACTCCAGCAGTTCGGGCATGGCCATTTTGGTCAGCGGGCCGATGATTTCATGCACATCGCCGCCCGAGCAGAAGTTGCCCCCGGCGCCGGTCAGCACGATGACCTTGACGTCGGTGGCGCTGTTCAGCGCGCGAAACAGGTCGCGCAGCTCGGCATAGGAATCAAACGTCAGCGGGTTCTTGCGTTCCGGACGGTTCAGGCTCAGGGTGACCACACCGGCCTCAAAAGCATAGGCAAAGTGGCGTGCCTGGTAACCGGCCAGCGCATTGAACTGCGCGTGCATGGGGTTGCTGGGGCCAATGTAGTGTTTCATGCGTTTTCCATTTCCTGGTTCAGATCGGTCTGGTGCTGTTTGACTTTGCCCAGCAGCTTGTGCAGGGTGTCGATTTCGCGCGGTGACAGGCCGCCAAAGGCCTGGACGATCCAGCCTTCATGCTGGCGCGCCATCTCGTCAAAGGTCTTGCGGCCGCGGGAGGTCAGGCGCACGCGGTAGGCACGGCGGTCGCCCTCGACGTCCATGCGTTCGACCAGGCCTTCGGCCACCAGCTGGTCGGTGATGCCGGTGACGTTGCCGCCGGTGACCATCATGCGGCGCGACAGCTCGTTCATCTTCAGCCCGTCGGGATTGCGCTCGAGCTGCGCCATCAAATCAAAGCGCGGCAGCGTGGTGTCGAACTGCTCGCGCAGTTGGCCGCGCACCTGCTTTTCAATCAGCTGGGTGCAGGTCAGCAGGCGCAACCACAGGCGCAGCGCTTCCGGGTGTTCGCGGTGGCCTCGTGCTTCCATGTCCATGGCATCTCTCCTGATTCACTATTGATTTGATAGCTGCTAGCGCTTTCCAGACAAGGGCTCAGGCCTGTTTTTGCTTTGAAAGTTCGCGGTACATCTGGTCCCGCCCGCTGAGGTAGGGTTTCGGCCAGTCCACCGCGCGGCTTTGCAGCTTGGCCGCTTCGTGCAGGGTCCAGGCCGAGTCGGCCAGATGCGGTCGCGCAATTGCGCACAGGTCGGCACGCCCGGCGGCGATGATGCTGTTGACGTGGTCCACCTCGGAAATCGCACCGACCGCAATCGTCTGGATGCCGACCTCGTTGCGGATGCGGTCTGCAAACGGCGTCTGGTACATGCGGCCGTACACCGGCTTGGCCGCGCGGGTGGTCTGGCCCGAGGAAACGTCGATGAAGTCGCAACCTGCCGCCTTGAACAGGCGCGCCATCGCCACCGCGTCGTCGGCCGTGTTGCCGCCCGGCGCCCAGTCGTGGGCGGAAATGCGCACGCTCATGGGCAGGTGTGCCGGCCAGACGGAGCGCATGGCCGCAAAAACTTCCAGCGGATAGCGGCACCGGTTTTCCAGCGAGCCGCCGTACTCGTCGCTGCGCTGGTTGGTCAGCGGGGTGATGAAACTCGACAGCAGGTAGCCATGCGCGCAATGCAGTTCCAGCCAGTCGAAACCGGCTTGCGCCGCATAACGGGTGGACTGCACAAACTGCGCCTTGATGCGGTCCATGTCGTCCCGCGTCATGGCCGCCGGCACGGCGTTGGTCGGTCCGTACGGGACGGCGCTGGCGGCCAGCAGCGGCCAGTTGCCCGCGGGCAAGGGCTCGTCGGGCGCCTCCCAACCCAGCTGGGTCGAGCCTTTGGGGCCGCTGTGGCCCAGCTGCATGCCCATGGCCACGCCTTCGCCCGAGCGGTGCGCGAAATCGACAATGCGTTTCCAGGCCAGCATCTGTTGCTCGTTCCACAAGCCCGGGCAGCCCGGCGTGATGCGGCCTTCGGGGCAGGGCGCAGTCATTTCGGCAAACACCATGGCCGCGCCGCCCAGTGCACGCGCACCCAGGTGCACCAGATGGAAGTCCTGCGGGAGGCCATCGACAGCGCTGTAGGTCGCCATGGGGGATACCACGATGCGGTTTTTCAGGGTGAGTTCGCGTACCTTGAGCGGCAGCAACATCGGCGGCGGCGCGGGCTGGCCGGCGCTTTTGGCCAGCCACTGCTCGTAGCCCTGCAGCCAGGAGGCGTCGCGCACCCGCAGGTTCTCGTGGCTGATGCGCTGCGAACGTGTCAGCAGCGAGTAAAAGAACTGTTCGGCGTCCAGGCCGCTGTAGCGGTCCACGTTTTCAAACCACTCGGTCGAGTTGCGCGCCGCGTTCTGGATCTTCAGGACCTCGACCGAGCGAACGGCTTCATAGGCCTGCAGGGCCTGGTCCGCAGCCGGGTGTTGCGCAAAGCAGCGGCTCAGCTCGATCGCATCTTCCAGCGCCAGCTTGGTGCCGCTACCGATCGAGAAATGCGCCGTGTGCGCGGCGTCGCCCATCAGCACGATGGGCACGTCCTTGCCGGCAATGGTTTCGTGGTGCACCCAGCGCTCGCAGACCACGCGCGGAAAGCGGATCCAGATCGCCGACCCCCGCACATGGGTGGCGTTGTTCATCAGGGTGTTGCCGTCCAGGTATTTGGCGAACAGCTTTTCGCAGAAGGCAATGCCTTCTTCCTGACTCATCTGGTCCAGCCCATGGGCTTTCCAGACCGCCTCGGGCGTCTCGACGATGAACGTTGAGGTGTTGTCATCGAACTTGTAGGCGTGCGCTGCGAACCAGCCGTGGTCGGTCTGCTCGAATGCAAAGGTGAAGGCGTCGAAGGTCTTGTGGGTGCCCAGCCAGACAAAACGGCAGGCGCGCAGGTCGATGTCGGGCTTGAAGGTGTCGGCGTAGCGGTTGCGGATGCGGCTGTTCAGGCCGTCGCTGGCGATCACCAGGTCAGCATGGTACTTTTCCGTGATGGCCTGGTCGTCCTGCACATCGGTTTCAAACACCAGATCGACACCCAGCTCAATGCAACGATCCTGCAGGATATTGAGCAGGCGCTTGCGGCCAATGCCGCAAAAGCCGTGGCCGCCCGAGCGCACCGAGTGGCCCTTGAAAAAAACCTCGATGTCATCCCAGTGGTTGAACGCGTCACCAATCAGCTGCGCGCTGACGGGGTCGGCCACCTGCAGGTTGCCCAAGGTCTGGTCCGACAGCACCACGCCCCAGCCGAAAGTGTCAAACGGGCGGTTGCGTTCCACCACCGTGATCTGGTTGGCCGGATTCTGCAGCTTCATCAGCACCGCAAAGTACAAACCGGCGGGTCCGCCGCCCAGGCAGAGAATGCGCATGGAAAGACCGTTCAAGTTGATTGATCGAGTCTTAATTGTTTAGGTTTAAACTATTTTCGTCAAGCGGTTTTCTATGGGATTGCGTCATGGTTAACGCTGACCCGGCGGAGTCCGAACTGCAATGGCCGAGTTATCTCCTTTCAAGCAGGGGCCGCGGGTCCGGCCTTGGCCTGTCCTGAGTCTGTCGAAGGGCCGGCCCGCAGGCGCAGCGCCCCCTCGGGGGGCAGAGAGCTACGCGCAGCGAGCGAACGTGGGGGCTCAAGGTGCTTGAAAGTCACCCGCCCGGTAGGTCAGCACCAGGGTGTCGCGGTACCCGTCCCGCGCCGCATCATCGAGCGGCAGGATGGGCGTGGTTTCATGGATCACCCGGGCGTCGTCCAGCAGCAGCGTGGTCAGCGGTTCCTGCATGACAAAACGCAGGCCGTGGGGGCCGTTGGCGTCGAACACCCGCGTCTCGCCGCCCTTGACACCACGGCGCGCCACCAGCATCACCACCACGAAGTCCACGCCGTCGCGGTGCGCACCTTCCGGCGTTGGACGGCCCACGCCGCCTGCGGTGTCGATGCGGAACTGGTGGGCCTCGATGTACCAGCGCGGCACCGGGCGAACCGCGGCGAACAGCTGGCCGAGGGCGCCCAGCAGGGCCGTCCAGGCCGGCGCGGCGGCGACGGCCGGCTCGACCGGTTCGAACCAGCGCTCAAAACCGCCATGCAGGGCGTTGTAGTCGATGGGCTGCCAGTGGGCGCGGTGCGGCGTCTGCTGCAACTGCCCACCGGGCAGCTCCTGCACAAAGCAGCTGTGCCGGCGCCGGCGATAGTGGCCGCCATCCTTGAGATGGGCATCGGGCGGCAGCTTGTCCCAGGAGGCGGCCAGACCAGACCATTGACCGGCCCAGTCAGGCGGAAGGGACAGTGTGCGCGGCAGGTCGGCGGCAGACAGCAAACTCAGGCCGTCCTGGCTCAGTCCCTGGGCGGCGGGCTTTTGAACGGTGGGGATATTGAACATAGACGCCTATTTTGCTTCACGGGGCCGGCGCATGAACGGGCTAGCTGCCTACAGGCGCGTCCCGCAGACGCGCTCATAATCATTCCTGTTCATGCAAGAAAAAGGAGCTGCCATGTTGTACAAATTCAAATCCAAAGCTTCCGGTGACCTGATCATGCTGGAGGCCAATGGCCGGCGGGTGCTGGAAATCATCGGTAAGGAAGCGGGTCCCAAGGGCATCATCCTGCCCGAGCAGATGCCGGCAGCCATCGCGGCCTTGCACGCCGCCGTCGCGCTCGAGGAATCGCACGACCAGCAGGCCGAAGCCCCGGTTCCCGGAGAGGGGCTGGGCCTGCGCCAGCGCGTCGTGCCCTTCATCGACATGCTGGAGCGCAACCACAAGGCGGGTCACGAAGTGGTCTGGGGCGTCTAGAAATAGAGCCCCCACGGTCGCTCACTGCGTGTAGCTTCCTGCACCTTGCAGGCCGCCGCTCGCCAGAGGCTTTGCTTCTGTCGCCTGTCCAAAGCTGCGCAGGCAGCTTTGGAGACGCAGGCTCCAGCCCCGAGGGGGCCGCTGCGCCTGCGGCCCGGCCCTTCGACAGACTCAGGACAGGACAGGCGAAGGCCGGTTCCGCGGCCCCGGCTTGAAAAGACGCCCCGGGCCTCACGCACGTTGACCTTTCGCGCCCGAGGTGGCCTGGCGCTCGTCAGTCGACCTTCGCGCCGGACGCTTTCACCACCAGGGCCCACTTGGTGATTTCGGCCTCGATCAGTTTGGCGAATTCCTGCGGGGTGTTGCCGCTGGGGATGGCCCCCTGGGCCAGCATTTTTTCCTTGATGGCCGGTGTTGCCAGGGCCTTGGCCACTTCCTGCTGGATGCGGCTGACCACGTCGGGCGGCGTGCCGGCCGGCGCCAGCAGGCCAAACCAGCTGCTGGCCTCAAAACCCTTGAGCTTGCCGGCTTCTTCCACCGTGGGCAACTCGGGCATGGCCGTCGAGCGCTGGGCGCTGGTCACGGCAAAGGCCTTGAGCTTGCCGCCCTTGATTTGTGGCATGGCCGACGGCAGGTTGTCGAACATCACGTCCACGTTGCCGCCTATCAGGTCCAGCAGGGCCGGGCCGGACCCGCGGTAGGGAATGTGCGTCATGAAGATTCCGGTCTGCGACTTGAACAGCTCGCCGGCCAGGTGAATCGAGGTGCCGTTGCCGCTGGACGCCATGCTGAACTGGCCGGGATGGGCCTTGGCGTATTTGACAAAATCAGCCACGCTGTTGATGCCCAGTTTGGCGGCTTTTTCGGCGTTCATGACCATCACGTTGGGCACCCCGGCCACCAGCGTGATCGGGGCAAAGTCCTTTTGCGGGTCAAAAGGCATCTTGCTGTAGAGCGATTTGTTGATGCCGTGGGTGCCCACCGTGCCCATCAGCAGGGTGTAGCCGTCGCCAGGTGACTTGGCCACGAGGTCGGCGCCGACATTGCCGCCGGCACCGGCCCGGTTGTCCACGATGAAGGGCTGACCGAAAGCTTTTGTCAACTCGGGCGCCACGGCGCGGGCCAGGATGTCGGTGGTGCCACCGGGCGCAAACGGCACGACAATGCGCACCGGCTTGGTTGGCCAGGCGGTTTGTGCTTCCACCGGAAGTGCTATAAAAATAGTAGCTGCCAGAGCAATGCTGGAAAGTGCCAGGCGGCGATTTTTCTTGAAGATGGGCATGATGTGGGGTTCCTGTTGCAGTAGGTCAAAGGGATGGGTTTACCTTAGCGCGACAACCCGGGCGCTTCAATCGGTGCAATCCCGGCCCGCAACAAAAAAGGCCGCCTGGCTTTCGCCCGGCGGCCTTTTGTTTCAGGCGGTTGTGCCGAAATCAGTCGGCAAACTTGCCGGCGGCTTCGATCACTGGCTTGAGCTTGGCGATTTCCGAGGCCACAAAGGCCTTGTGTGCGGCGGGTTCCACGCGATTGTCAGTGATAACGATTGCGCCCAGGCCTTCCTGCTTCTTGATGAAGTCGGGGTCTTTCAGTGCGAGTTTGAGCGCCGTGTTCAGCTGGGCCTGAATGGCCGGCGGCGTGCCTTTGGGTGCGTACAAGCCATGCCAGATGGTCAGGTTGAAACCCTTCAGGCCCATGTCCTGCAGGGACGGGTAGTCCTTGAGCAGCTTGTGGTTGCTCAATGGCTTGGCGGTGGTGACCGCAAAGGCCTTGACGCGGCCGGCCTCGATCTGGCCGGTGGTGTTGGTGGTCTGGTCACACATCAGGTCGACCTGGCCGCCGACCAGCGCATTCATGGCCGGGCCGGTGCCGCCGAAGGGAATGGTGGTCATGGCTTCCTTGGCGTTGATCGCCGCTTGCCACATCAGGCCGCACAGGTGCGAGGCTGAACCCAGCCCGGCATGGGCTATGTTGAGCTTGCCGGCGTTGGCCTTGATGTAGTTCTCGAAGTCGCGGTAGGTGTTGGCCGGCAACTGGGGCTTGCCAATCAGCGTCATCGGCACTTCATTGATCATGCCCAGGTACTCGAAGTCCTCCAGCGGCTTGTATTGCAGCTTGCGGTACAGGGCGGGGGCCGAAGCCATGCCGATATGGTGCAGCAGCAGGGTGTGGCCGTCCGGGGTGGCTTTGGCGACCTTGGTGGCGGCAATCGTGCCGCCAGCGCCGTTGACGTTCTCGACGACGAAATTGGAGCCGGGCATGTTCTTGCGCATGGCTTCGGCCAGGTCGCGTGCCACCCGGTCGGTCGGACCGCCGGCTGCAAAAGGAACCACAATGGACACCGGTTTAGAGCCGGGATAGGTCTGGGCGTTGGCGAACAGCGCCGTTGCGGCAGCGGCGAGGACTAACAGGCGTTTCATGAAAATCTCCTTTGAAATGTACCTCGCCAGTGTAGAGCCCGACGGGGTCGCATTCATCGCGGGAACTACGTAAGGGCAAGTCCCCGGGCCCCCTCGGGTACGGCTCTGCCGGCCCGCAGGCGCAGCGCCCCCTCGGGGGGCAGCGCAATACGCGAAGCGACAAGCGTGGGTGTATTTTCTTGAGCAGCCAGGGCCGCGGAACCGGCTTTGCCGGGCCGCAGGCGCAGCGCCCCCTCGGGGGGCAGCGCAGCACGCGAAGCGACAAGCGTGGGGGCCCTACTTGTAACTCCGGGCGTCCTCAATGACCTTGCCGTCGTTGGGCAGACTGCCCGGCGCCATCAGCTCCACGTCGCCGCGCAACTTGGTCACATCGCGGATCGCCTCGCTGATCCGGCTTTCCAGCCCTTGAGACATCGCGGCCGCCTCGACCTTGAGCGTCATGCTGTCGCTGGCCATCTCACCGGTGACCACCAGGCGGGCCTTGAGCACCTCGGGAAAACGCCGGGTGATGTCGGCCACCTGTCCCGGATGCACAAACATGCCCCGGATTTTCGTGGTCTGGTCGGCCCGGCCCATCCAGCCCTTGATTCTCGTGTTGGTCCGGCCGGTGGGACAGGCACCCGGCAGGATTGCCGACAGGTCGCCCGTGCCAAAGCGGATCAGCGGGTAGTCGGGGTTCAGGGTGGTGACCACCAGTTCGCCGACCTCACCCTCGGGAACCGCGTCGCCGGTGCCGGGACGGACAATTTCCACAATCACGCCTTCGTCGAGCACCAGGCCTTCGCGAGCGGGGGTTTCGTAGGCGATCAGCCCCAGATCCGCAGTGGCGTAACTCTGGTAAACAGCCAGGCCGTGCCCGGCAAACCAGTCGCGCAGGCTGGGTGGAAGCGCCTCACCACCCGTCAGGCCCTTGCGGAGGCTGGAAATGTCGCTGCCGGTCTCAATCGCCTTCTCGACCAGGATGCGCAGGAAACTGGGCGTTCCCATGTAGGCATCGGGCCTGAGTTCGGCGATCGCCTGGAGCTGCTGCTCGGTCTGCCCCACACCGGCCGGAAAAACGCTGCAGCCAATCGCATGCGCACCGGATTCCATGATGAAGGCACCCGGGGTCATGTGGTAACTGAACGCGTTGTGGGCCAGCTCGCCGGCGCGAAAACCTGCGGCGAACAAGGCGCGGGCTGCGCGCCAGTAGTCGCGGGCGGTGCCCTCGGGCTCATAGATCGGGCCGGGGGAGGAGAAAATGCGCGGCATCTTCGGGCCGCGCAGCAGCGTGGAAAAACCGCCAAATGTGTCGGTGCCGCGGGCCGCCTGCTGCCGCGCCAGAAGCTCATGCTTGCGCGTGACGGGCAGCCGTGCCAGCGCCTGGCGCGAAGTGACGGCTGCGGCGTCCAGACCCGCCAGAATGGATCCAAAGGCCGGTGCCGCTTTTTGCGCATGTGCCACCTGCGCCGGCAGCGACGCCATCAGCTGGGTCTCGCGCACGGCCGGTTCCCGCGTCTCCAGGACGTCGTAATACTCAGTCATAAGATCTCCGAGGGAGCGTTGGGCTCCCCTCTTCACCAGCAGGGGCCGCGGAACCGGCTTTGCCGGACCGCAGGCGCAGCGCCCCCTCGGGGCTGGAGCCTGCGGCTCCAAAGCTGCTTGCGCAGCTTTGGACAGGCGACGGAGGCGAAGCGTCTCGCAAGCCGCGGCCTGCAAGGCCTCGGGCGCTACACGCAGTGAGCAACCGTGGGGGCTTCATGCCAGCCAGCGCTTGCGGCGCTTGTAGCTCTTGACGTCCTTGAAGCTCTTGCGTTCGCCGCCGCCAACGCCCAGGTAAAACTCCTTGACGTCTTCGTTGTTCGCCAGATCGCTGGCCTGGCCGTCCATCACGATACGGCCGCTTTCCATGATGTAGCCGTAGTCAGCGTATTTCAGGGCCATGTTGGTGTTTTGCTCGGCCAGCAGAAAGGTCACCTTTTCCTTCTGGTTGAGGTCTTTCACGATATTGAAGACCTCCTCGACGATCTGCGGCGCCAAGCCCATCGAGGGCTCGTCGAGCAGCACCATGGTGGGGCTGGCCATCAGCGCGCGGCCGATGGCGCACATCTGCTGCTCGCCGCCCGAGGTGTAAGCCGCCTGCGAGGTGCGCCTGGTTTTCAGGCGCGGGAAATAGTTGTAGACCTTCTCGAGGTTGGCCGCCACTTCGGCCTTGCTTTTGAGCGTGTAGGCGCCGGTCAGCAGGTTTTCCTCAATCGTCAGGTGGGCAAAGCAGTGCCGCCCTTCCATGACCTGCACCACACCGCGTTGCACCAGGTCGGCCGGCGACAGGTTTTCGATGCGTTCGCCGCGCAGCTCTATCGAGCCCTTGGTGACCGCGCCGCGTTCGCCTTGCAGCAGGTTGGAGATGGCCCGCAGGGTCGTGGTCTTGCCGGCGCCATTGCCGCCCAGAATGGCCACGATGCGTCCTTCGGGTACCTGCAGGGACACCCCCTTGAGCACCAGGATCACGTGGTTGTAAATGACCTCGATGCCGTTGACGTTCAGGACGATGTCGCTGGCGATGTCAGGTTTTTCCATAAGAATGTTTCTGCTTGTTGCTGTCCAAACGGCAGCGCTGCAACGGGGGCTTGAAGCGCTGGCGTTTGGCGGCTCGCTGGAGCCGCGCCCCCTCCCGACGGGCGGGAGGGGTGTTCAGCTGAAAGATCAGGACTGGCAATCCGCCGGTGTGCGCGGCGTCAGCTTCTTTTCAGCAGCGTACTTGCTGGCCGTGGCTTTCACCAGTGGCTTGATGATCTGCTGGTCGGCTTCCAGCCAGTCGGTGGTGAATTCCCACTTGCTGCCATTCCAGGTGTGGATGCGGGCCGCCCCTGCACCCACGTGATCGGCACACGAGGTGCTAATCGGGCGCAGGACACCCTTGAAGCCCAGGGCATCGAGCTTGGCCTGTGTCAGGTTCAGGTTCTCCAGTCCCCAGCGCACTTGTTCACCGGTCATGACCTTGCCCTTGCCGTACCGTTCCTGCGCTGCGCGTATGCCTTCGATACCCACGGCTGCGCTGACCACACCGCGCAGGTAGAGCACTTCACCCACTTCGTCCCTGGGTCCCGTTCCCTGGCCCTTGTCATGCAGTTTGGCCAGGATTTCCTTGACGATGGGCGCGTTTTTGTCCGCACCATGCTGCAGCGTGACGGCGTTGTAGCCCTTGGCGCCCTGCCCAACGTCCTTGACATCGGGTTCGGCACCGGACCACCACACGCCGTACATCTTCTCGCGCGGGTAGCCGGTGGCCTGCGCTTCCTTGAGCGCGGTGGAGTTCATCACGCCCCAGCCCCACAGCAGGGTGTAATCCGGCTTGGCCTGGCGGATCTGCAGCCAGGTGGCCTTCTGCTCGACGCCGGGTGCCGTCACGGGCAGCAACTGCAGCTCGAAACCATGCATCTTGCTGCGCTCCTGCAGCAGGGGAATCGGCTCCTTGCCGAAGGGACTGTCGTGGTAGACGAGGGCGATCTTCTTGCCCTTGAGTTTGTCCAGGCCTCCCTCCTTCTTGCCGATGGCCTGGATGATGGCATCGGCAGCCACCCAGTAGGTGCCCAGCAGCGGGAAATTCCACTTGAACACGGTGCCGTCGGCGCTCTCGCTGCGGCCGTAGCCGGTGGTGATGAGCGGGATCTTGTCGGTGGGGGCCTTTTCGGTCAGTGCAAAGGTCGCACCGGTTGACCAGGGATGGATCAGTGCGGCACCGCCGTTTTTGCCCTTCAGGCGTTCATAACATTCGACGCTGCGGGCTGTGTCATAACCGGTCTCGCACTCTTCGAAGATCAGCTTCACGCCGTTGATGCCGCCGCGCGCATTGACGAGCTTGTAGTAATCGACGATGCCGTTGGCGGTGGGCGTGCCGTTAGGGGCATATGGTCCCGTGCGGTAGGACAGCACCGGCAGGTACTGTTCCTTGGCCTGGGCCCATGCGCTGGTCGTCACGACGGACGATGCGCCAGTGGCAAGAACTGCCGCTGCCAGTAACAAATTGCGAACTTTCATTGTTGTCTCCTAAAAATTAAAAAAACACCTGAAAAAAACGGACACCTCGTTAAACGGTCAGACGGCGCAGGCCCCATGGCTGATTCGCTGTCCTCCTTCAGTGTGGAAAGGGCCAGAGTCGCATCTTCTGCTTGCCGGTCGACCACAGCTTGGCCAGTCCATGCGGCTCGACGATCAGGAACCAGACGATCAACCCGCCGAAGACCATCAGCTCGGCATGCGATACCGCCGTGGTGGTGATGGTGATGCCGATCAGACCGGCGACGAACGGAAGGAACTGGTTCAGCGCGATGGGCAGCACGGTGATGAAAGCCGCGCCGAAGAAACTGCCCATGATGGAGCCGAGTCCGCCGATGATCACCATGAACAGCAGGCGGAACGAGTAGTCCACCGAGAAAGCCGATGGCTCCCAGGCGCCCAGGTAGATGAAGGCCCACAGCGCGCCCGCGACACCAATGATGAAGGAACTGACGGCGAAGGCGCTGAGCTTGGCGTACATCGGCCGGATACCAATCACGGCCGCCGCCACGTCCATGTCACGGATCGCCATCCATTCGCGGCCGATCGCGCCGCGCACCAGGTTTTTGGCCAGCAGGGCCACCACGGCCAGGATGCCCAGGCAGAACAGGTATTTGCTCACGGCGCTTTCCAGCGGCAGGCCGAACACCTGCAGGTTTGAGACCGCCACCGATCCTGAAGGCGTGTCCAGCGTGAACCATTTGATGCGCAGAAACATCCAGTCGGCGAAGAACTGGGCGGCCAGCGTTGCCACGGCCAGGTAAAGGCCGCGCACCCGCAGGCTGGGAAGACCAAAAAGAATGCCGAAGAACATGGCGCACAGGCCGCCGAGGATCAGCGCCGGGATCAGGGGCAGGCCGGGAATCCGCACAAAGAAGTTGTAGGCCCCGTAGGCGCCGACGGCCATGAAGGCGCCCGAGCCCAGCGAGATCTGCCCGCAGTAACCGACGAGGATGTTCACGCCCACGGCGGCCAGCGAGAAAATCAGGAAGGGAATCAGGATGGCCCGCATCAGGTAGTCGCTGGCCAGCAGCGGCACGGCGACAAAGGCCACGGCCAGCAGCAGCGCAATGGCGATGCGGTCCTGCAGGATCGGAAAGATCTGCTGGTCAGCCTGATAGCTGGTTCTGAATTGGCCGTTTTCTCTGTAGAACATAGGGGGTGCCGTTAGATCGCGATGAAAGAAGTGCAGCGAAAGGGGGCCCCCAGCCAGCAGGGGGCGCGGGTCCGGCTCTGCCGGCCCGCAGGCGCAGCGCAGTACAAGAAGTGACAAGCGCGGGGATTCATACTCTGTCGATTATTTTTTCACCGAACAATCCCTGCGGGCGGAACAGCAGGAACACCAGGGCCAGCACATAGGCGAACCAGATCTCGATGCCGCCGCCGACGTAGGGGCCGAGGAACACTTCCGAGAGTTTTTCGCCGACACCGATGATCAGTCCGCCGATGATGGCACCGGGTACCGAGGTCAGGCCGCCCAGGATGACCACCGGCAGGGCGCGCAGCGCCAGCGTGGTCAGAGAAAACTGCACGCCGAGCTTGCTGCCCCAGATCATGCCGGCCACCAGCGCAACGACACCGGCCACGCACCAGACGATGACCCAGATTCGGTTGAGCGGGATGCCGATGGACTGGGCCGCCTGGTGATCGTCGGCCACCGCGCGCAATGCACGCCCGGTCGCGGTTTTCTGGAAGAACAGGCTCAGCAGTGCCACCAGACCGGTCGCAATCGCCGCGGCGATCAGGTCTTCCTTGTTGATCAGCAGTCCGCCAGGGAACACCGAATCGAACACGAAGATCGGGTCTTTGGGCATGCCAATGTCCAGGTTGTAGACATTGCTGCCGAAGATGGTCTGGCCCAGGCCGTCGAGGAAGTAGGCAATGCCCAGGGTCGCCATCAGCAGGGTGGCCGCCTCCTGATTCACCAGGTGGCGCAGCACCAGGCGTTCGATCAGCCAGGCCACGGCAAACATCAGCAGGCCGGCCACAGCAAAGGCCAGGATATTGCCCAGCCATTTGTTGTCTATGCCCGTCCATTGTGGAATCCACTCGGACAGGCGGGCCATGGCCAGTGCGGCAAACAGCACCATCGCGCCCTGCGCGAAGTTGAACACGCCCGAAGCCTTGTAGATCAGCACAAAGCCGAGGGCGACCAGGGAATAAAGCATGCCGACCATCAGGCCGCCAAGAAGAGTCTCTAAGAAAAAAGCCATCAGATTTACCTCACCCCTGTTGCGGGCTCGCTGCGCGTAGCCGCCTCTCCCCTTCCAGGAGACACCGCATAGGGCCCGGCAAAGCCGGTTCCATCGCGGCCGCTGGAAGAAGTCCGTTCTGTGTGAATGTTGCTGTGCATGGTTAGTGACTCGTTCCGAGGTAAGCCTTGATCACGTCCGGGTTGTTGCGGACTTCGTCGGGCGTGCCGTCGCCGATCTTCTTGCCGTAATCGAGCACGACGACGCGGTCGGAGATGTCCATGACCACGCCCATGTCGTGTTCGATCAGGACCACGGTGGTGCCGAACTCATCGTTGACGTCGAGCACGAAGCGGCACATGTCCTGTTTTTCTTCCACGTTCATGCCGGCCATCGGTTCGTCGAGCAGCAGCACCTGCGGCTCCATGGCCAGCGCGCGGCCCAGGTCCACGCGTTTTTGCAGGCCGTAGGGCAGTTGCCCGACCGGCGTCTTGCGGTAGGCCTGGATTTCCAGGAAGTCGATGATTTTCTCGACCGCTTCGCGGTGCATGAACTCTTCCTTCTGCGCCGGGCCGATGCGCAGCGCCTGCAGCAACAGGTTGCTTTTGATCTTCAGGTTGCGCCCGGTCATGATGTTGTCGAGCACACTCATGCCCTTGAACAGTGCCAGGTTCTGGAAGGTGCGCGCCACACCCATGACGGCCACCTGGTGGCTGTTCATGTGTTTGAAGGTCTGGCCGCGAAAGGTGATTGAACCCTGCTGCGGCGTGTAGACGCCGTTGATGCAGTTGAGCATGGAGCTTTTGCCGGCGCCGTTGGGGCCGATGATGGCGCGGATTTCGTGCTCCTTCACATTGAAGGAAATGTCGGACAGGGCTTTCACGCCGCCGAAGCTCAGACTGATGTTGTTCACGTCCAGGATGACGTCGCCGATCTTCTTGCTCATGGGGAAATCCGTTCGCACTGAGCTTGTCGAGGTGTTTGCATGATGGGTGATGGGGCTTCGACAGGCTCAGCCCGAACGGTGAGAGTGTTCATGCCGCTGCCTTCACCGGTGCAAAGGTCTGCGTGTCGCTGATCTTCAGCGTGGCACTGACGCTGCCGCTGCGCCCGTCTTCGAACTTGACCACGGTTTCAATGAACTGTTCGGTTTTTCCGCTGTACAGCGCATCGACCAGGGGTTGGTACTTGTCGGCGATGAAGCCGCGGCGGACCTTGTTGGTACGGGTCAGTTCGCCGTCGTCGGCGTCGAGCTCCTTGTGCAGCACCAGAAAGCGGCTGATCTGCGAGCCTGCCAGCAGGGTGTCGGCGCTCAGGTCGGCGTTGACCTTCTCGACACATTCCTTGATCAGCTGGTAGACCTCGGGCTTTTGCGCCAGGTCGGTATAACCGGCATAAGGCAGGTTGCGCCGTTCGGCCCAGTTGCCGACCGCGTCGAAGTCGATGTTGATCATGACGCAGACTTTTTCACGGCCGTCTCCATAGGCCACGACCTCCTTGATATGGGGAAAGAATTTCAGCTTGTTCTCCACATACTTGGGCGCAAACATGGCGCCGTCGTTGGCGCCGCCCCGGATGCGGCCCACGTCCTTGACGCGGTCGATGATCTTGAGGTGGCCGCTCGCGTCGAGAAAACCGGCATCGCTGGTGTGGTACCAGCCGTCGGCGGTCAGCACCTCGGCCGTGGCGGCCGGGTTCTTGTAGTAGCCCTTGAGCAGGCCGGCGGACTTGACGAGGATCTCGCCGTTGTCCGCCACCTTGATTTCCACGCCCTTGATCGGCACGCCCACCGTGTCGGCGCGCGCCTGGTTGTCCGGCTGCAGGCAGACAAACACGGCCGTTTCTGTCGAGCCGTAAAGCTGCTTGAGGTTGATGCCGATGGAGCGGTAGAAGGTGAACAGGTCCGGGCCAATCGCTTCACCGGCCGTGTAAGCCACACGCACCCGGCTGAAGCCCAGGTTGTTGCGCAGTGGGCCGTAGGCCATGACCTGCCCCAGCGCGTAAAGCAGCCGGTCGCCGGCTCCCACCGGCTGGCCGTCCATCAGGGCCGGGCCTACGCGTTTGGCCACGTCCATGAAGAAGTGAAACATCTTGCGCTTGAGCAGGCCCGCGTCTTCCATGCGGATCATCACGCTGGTCAGCAGGCCTTCAAACACCCGCGGCGGCGCAAAGTAGTAGGTCGGGCCGACTTCCTTGAGGTCGATGGTCACGGTGCTCGCGTTTTCGGGGCAATTGACCACGTAGCCGCAGCACAGCCACTGGGCGTAGCTGAAGATGTTCTGGCCGATCCAGGCTGGCGGCAGGTAGGCCAGCACTTCCTCGCGGCTGGTCAGCTTGTCGAACTCGGCGCCGGCTTCGGCGCGGTCGAGCAGGGTGCTGTGTGTATGCACCACGCCCTTGGGGTTGCCGGTCGTGCCCGAGGTGAAGAACATGGCGGCCACCTCGTCAGGATGCGCCTGTTCGACCTGGTCCCTGAAAAACGCCGGCTGGCTGGCGGCCAGGGCCTGGCCCGAGATGATCAGTGCATCGAGGGCGACCAGGCCCGGCTCGTTGTAGTTGCGCAGTCCGCGCGGGTCGTCGTAGATGATGTGGGCCAACTGCGGGCACTGCTCGCGGATGTCCATGAGTTTGTCGACCTGCTCCTGGTCTTCGACCATCGCAAAGCGGACTTCCGCATTGTTGATGGGAAACACACATTCGGCACCGACGGCGTCCTGGTAGAGGGGCACGGCAATCGCGCCCAGCGACTGCGCCGCCAGCATGGTGGCGTACAACCGGGGCCGATTCGCGCCCACCACGACCATGTGTTCACCGCGCTGCAGGCCGGCCTGATGCAGGCCGCAGGCGATGTGTTCCACCAGCGCGGCCATGTCGGCCCAGCTATGCGCCTGCCAGATGCCGTATTCCTTCTCGCGCATGGCCGGCGCCGTGGGGCGCTCTGCGGCGTGTTTCAGCAGCAATCGGGGGAAGGTGGTCTGCATTCGGTACCTTGTCTCCAGTGTTCAGTGCGGCTTCCGGTTCAGCCAAAGCCGTCGGTTGAAATGAATGGTAGGACTGGCTTTGACGTTACGGTGTCATTGCGACGACAATTTCCGGGTAAGTCCTAGTGGGGTGTGCCCGGGGGGCAGCCCTGTTATCGGATAAAGCGGCCATCGCGCGAAACCATGGTGAGTTCGACGAATCGCGAAGCGTTCGTCGCCGAATCGCTGAAGCTCACTTCGAAACCGCCCAGGTCGTAGCGTTTGAGGTTCCAGGTGCTGTCTATGAAGCCGCTGCGTGTCGGGTTGCGTCCCGCCAGCCGGAGCGCCTCGGCGAAGACCCGGGCGTTGATATACCCCTCCAGTGCCAGATGCGAAGGCGCCAGTGTCACGCCGGCAGCCTTCCAGGCCTGCTGGAATTCGCGAACGACGGGCACCACGGTGGCGTTGGGCAAGGGTACGACCTGTGAAATGGCGATGCCGGTCGCATCGTCGCCCATGGCCTTGATGGTGGCGGCGGCTCCCATGATGGAGAGGGCGTACAGCGGCAGCCCCTTGCGATGCATGCGCATCGCCTTGACAAAGTCGATGGTGGGTTTGCCCGCCAGGCCGACCAGCACCGCCTCCGGGTTCGAGGTCGCGACCTTGGCCGCGGCTGCGCCTGCGTCCGAGGAATTGTTCTCCACGGTCACGATGGCCGTGGCATCGAGCTTGTGCCGGGTCATGGAGCGCTGGGTGGCATCGAACACTTCCTTGCCGAAGGAGTTGTTCTGGTAGACGATCGCGATGCGCTTGATGCCGATGGTCGCGAGGTGCTGCACCAGTTGCTCCGCCTCGTCCGCATAACTGGCGCGGATGTTGAACACATTGCGGGCATTTTTGGGTCGCGCTGACAGGGCGCCGGAAAAGGGCGCAAAAAACGGGATGCCCGATTCAAGCACCTGCGGCAGCATGGCCTCGATCATGGGGGTGCCCATGCAGTTGAAAAGCGCGAAGTTGTTGCGGTCTTCAATGAAGCCCTTCACATTGGCGAGCGCGCGCTTGACGTCGTAGCCGTCATCGACCGCGACGAGTTCGATGGGCCGGCCGTTCACCCCGCCTTTGGCATTGATGGCCGCAAAACACGCCTTGGCACCCTGGTGCATGGCCTGGCCCAGTTCGCCGAGCGGGCCGCTGAGTGCCGTGGACTGCGCAATTTTCACAGGAGCCGTGTTGTCGGCGCGCAGGGGTGCATGAAGGGCCACGGGCAACGCCGCGAGCGCGCCCAGCACGCTGCGGCGTGTCAGTTGGTCGGCCTGTGGATCGCATGTTGCAGCCTGCCCGCGATGGAAGGTGGAGATGGGAGTGAGGGTCATGGGAGTCCTGGCTGGAGGTTGAAAATTGAGTGGCCAGATGCTAGACGGCCGATTGACAATGAAATGTCTGTTCGACGACAATTCAAGGGTGTGCCCCCTCCGGAGTTTCCCGGGGGGATTTCTTCGCCTCACCTGGGTGACCCGTGTCTACTGACCTGACCCTCCACCAGCGCCGCAGGACGCCCACGCCGGAAGAGCAGCAAGGCATTCCCTGGCTGTGGCAGTTGCTGCCCGAGGAACGCGCGCGCGCTGTGGCACAGCTGCAGGTGGGCGACGCCGCAGCAGGCGACTATGTGTGCCGGGTCGGCAGGCCGGTGACCTATTGGTTCGGCGTGGTCGAAGGCCTGCTCAAGATGAGCAGCGACAACGTCCAGGGCATCACCATGACTTTTGCCGGATTGCCGCCGGGCGGCTGGTTTGGTGAGGGGACCGCGCTCAAGCGCGAACCCTACCGCTACAACATCCAGGCGCTGCGAAAAAGCGTGGTGGCGGGCCTGCCGGTCGACTCCTTCCACTGGTTGCTGGACCACTCGATCGGCTTCAACCGCTTCGTGATGAACCAGCTCAACGAGCGTCTGGGGCAGTTCATTGCCGCGCGCGAAATCGACCGCCTGGCCAACCCTGATCTGCGTGTCGCCCGCAGCCTGGCGGCGCTGTTCAACCCTGTGCTCTACCCGGGCGTCGGCGAAATTCTTCGCATCACCCAGCAGGAAATGGCTTACCTCGTGGGGCTGTCGCGTCAGCGCGTGAACGAGGCGCTGTCCAACCTGCAGGCGCAGGGCACGATCCGCATTGAATACGGCGGTCTGCGTGTGCTGGACCTGGAGGCACTGCGCAACAGCATTGCTCAGTAAATACGGGCCGTGGCCCTTGTCCGGACTGCGTGAACAGCTATTAAATACATAGCAAAAAATCTCCTCGCCGCTTGCGGCGCTGACCTGCTGGCGGCGCCGACCCGGGCGATACCGCCGTAAAATGGGGCTTCATGGCCGATCCCACCTCTCCCAAACTCCCCGTCGCCGGCGCAGCGGTGCGTATTCCCAAAGCGGTGGCCGCTCCGGGCGCCCCGGCGCTGAAGGTCCGTCTGAACAAACGCATGGCCGAACTCGGCCTGTGTTCGCGCCGCGAGGCCGACGACTGGATTTCGCGCGGCTGGGTCCGCGTGGACGGCCAGCCGGCGGTCATGGGCCAGCCGGTGGCCGCCAATGCGCGCATCGACGTGGCGCGCGAAGCCGAGCAGTACCAGCGCCAGCAGGTCACCATCCTGATCAACAAGCCGGTCGGTTATGTCAGCGGTCAGGCCGAGGACGGGCACGAACCCGCCGTGGTGCTGGTTCAGCCGCAAAACCGCTGGCGCGAGTGCAACAGCCGCATGCGCTGGGGCCATGAGCAGCTGCGCGGCCTGGCGCCGGCGGGCCGGCTCGACATCGACTCAATCGGGCTGCTGGTGCTCACGCAGGACGGCCGCGTCGCGCGGCAGCTGATCGGCGAGGACTCCGAAATCGAAAAGGAATACCTGGTGCGTGTCACGTATCAGGGTGAACAAGGCGCCGAAACCGTCAATGTCCAGGCCGTGTTTCCACCGGAAAAACTCGCCTTGTTGCGCCACGGCCTGAGCCTGGACGGCGAGCCTTTGAAGCCGGCGCGCGTCGAATGGCAAAACCCAGAGCAACTGCGGTTTGTGCTCAAGGAAGGCAAGAAGCGTCAGATCCGCCGCATGTGCGAGCAGGTCGGGCTGTTTGTGACGGGCCTCAAACGGGTGCGCATCGGCATGGTCAACCTTGGGCATCTGCCGGTCGGCCAGTGGCGCTACCTGGCGCCGCACGAACGGTTTTGAGCCGGACTTGCTCCTGTTTCAGGAGCTGCTTGCGCACGTCCCTGTTGGGCTCAAGCCGGTTTTCATTCATCAAGTGAGCCCAAAACGATGCGGGTGGACGCCGTCAGCGGCGACCGCGACAATGGCCGCATGACCACCCCATCGTCGCCCCGCCCCGCGCGCGCCCTGCTGGCCGATTGGCGCCACCACCTGCACCTGTCCGACGTCCGGGGTCTTGCCCAGCTCGCCACCCAGGGAACGCTGGGCATCACCGAGCTGGTCGAGAGGGTGCAGGGCAATGTCTACAAGGCGGTTGCCGCCCCCTTTGGCGCCGCCGGGCAGAAGTTTGTGGACCGCGCGGCGGGTACCTCGGGTGTCCGCAAAAAAGGCATCACCGGCCTGGTCTACGGCAGCGTCAAGGGTGTGACGCGTCTGGCCGGCGGCACCGTCGATGCCCTGTTGTCGCGCGTGGCGCCCAGGGCGGAGCCGCCAGCCTCGTCGCCGCAGCGCGAAGCCCTGCTTTCGGCTCTCAATGGCGTGCTCGGCGACCAGTTGCTGGACACCGCCAACCCGCTGGCGATCACCATGAGCGTTCGCCATGATGGCCGGTCGCTGCCCATGGACAAAGTCGAATTGGCGCAGCGCCTGCCGCGCGCGACCGGCAAGATCCTGCTGCTGGTGCACGGCCTGTGCATGAACGACCTGCAGTGGCGCGCTGACAGCCCGGCCGATGTGCTGCCGGGCCATGGCCAGGACTACGGGGAGGGGCTCGCGAAGGAGCTCGGCTACACACCGGTTTACCTGCACTACAACACCGGCCTGCACACCTCGGTCAATGGCGGGCAGTTGGCGGCATTGCTCGAGCTGCTGTTGCAGGTCTGGCCGCAGGAGGTCGAGACCCTCAGCCTGCTGACGCACAGCATGGGCGGCCTGGTGGCACGCAGTGCCTGCCACAGTGCAACGGCGCAGGGCATGCACTGGCCCAGCCGGCTGCGGCACCTGGTTTTTCTGGGCACACCACACCATGGCGCGCCGCTGGAAAAAGTCGGGAGCTGGGTGGACACCGTGCTCGGCAGCAAGCCGCTGACCCGGCCGTTTGCAAAAATCGGACAGGTCCGCAGCGCGGGCATCACAGACCTGCGGCACGGCCATGTGTTGCCGGCCGACTGGCAGGGCACCGACCGGTTTGCCGGTGGGACAGACACGCGCCAGCCCTTGCCGCTGCCTTCCGGCGTCGCCTGTTTTGCGGTGGCCGCCACGCTGGCTGAGCTCCCGGCGGCGGCAACCACCGGGCGCAGGCTCGATGCCGCACTCGGCGACGGCCTGGTGCCCCTGTCCAGCGCGCTGGGCCAGCACGGGGAACCGGCGCGCTGCCTGGATTTCCCGGCGGACCGGCAATGGGTGGTGGCCGCTACCGGCCACATCGCCCTGCTGCACAGCCTGCCGGTTTACCAGCAGCTCAGGCGCTGGCTGACGTGAGCCTTCAATTCGCCGCCCGCGTCCGCCTCCTCATCCGCATGCGGTGCTAATTCAAGGCTAATTCAGTCCGGCGAAGATACCCTCTCCACCACCACACTCTGCCCACCATGGACACCTTTGCCGAACGTGTTGCCCGCGCCATTCTGCTAGCCGCCGGTGTGAGCGCCGTGTGGGTCCTGCTCGCCTTGCCGCCAGCAGGCGGCGCGGCGCTGCCGCTGCTTCTGCACCACCGGTTCCTGATTGCCGTGCTGGCCGCTGCACTGCTGGGCGCCGTGCTGGTGCGGACCCTCCGGCCGGCCGTGGTGGCGACGGGGCTGCTCAGCCAGGCCGGTTTTGTCGGGATTGCGCTGGCCATGCCCGGTTTCAGCGCGACCACGGCCTTCTACCTGAACCTGGCCGGCATGGCTGCCCTGCTGTGTGCCGGCGCCCTGCTGCTGCATTCGGCCAGGCGGCAGGCGCGCTGGGAAGGCCTGACGCCGCGGCACGGGGAGGCCTGATGCGCGTTCTGCTGGTGGAAGACGACGACATGATTGGCCGCAGCCTGCAGCAGGCGCTGGAGACCAATGGCTGGTCGGTGGACTGGGTGCGTGACGGCCTGCTGGCGCAAAGTGCGCTGGCCGATGGCGCTTACGCCTGCGTGCTGCTGGACCTGGGCCTGCCCAGGCGCGATGGTCTCGAGGTGTTGCGCCAGGCCCGTGTCCGCGGGGATGCCACGCCGGTGCTGGTGCTCACCGCGCGTGATGGCCTGGACGACCGCATTGCCGGGCTGGATCTGGGGGCCGACGACTACCTTCTCAAGCCCTACGAGTTTCGCGAGCTGCTGGCGCGCATGCGTGCGGTCATCCGGCGGCGTGACGGCAGCGCGCATTCGGTGATCGGCAACGGCATGGTGCAACTGGACCTGACCACCCGCGAGGTGCTGGTCAACGGCGAACCCTCGGCGCTGTCTGCGCGCGAGTACGCGCTGCTTCACGCCTTGCTGGAACGGCCGGGCGCCATCCTGTCGCGCGACCAGCTTGAAAACCGCATCTACGGCTGGGGCGAAGAAGTCATGAGCAATGCGGTCGATGTGCTGATCCACGGCATGCGCAAGAAACTGGGGGCGGACACCATCCGCAACGTGCGCGGCCTGGGCTGGCGCATCGCGGCCGCCGCACCGGCAGCCTCACCTGCCTTGGTGGCGGCGCCACAGGCCGTAACCACAGCCTCCGGAGACCCGGCATGATGTTTCACGTTTTCCCCGCTGGACGGCTGTGCTCGTTGCGCCGGGCGCTGCTGCTCTGGCTGGTGCCGGTGTTTTTGCTGGTGGGCGCCGCTTCGGCGGGTTTTGCCTACTGGAGCTATCTGCGCATGGCCAGCGCCTTCATGGACAACCAGATGGAGTTGCTGGCCGAGTCCATGGCGGCGCAGGAGCAGGACATCGCGTTGCCCCCGCTGACACGCGAGCGGGTGCACAAGCTGGGGACCTATGTGGTGCAGGTGTTTGATGCCGCCGGCCAGCCCCGCTTCAGCTCATGGCCGGAATCGGCCATGGCGCTGTTGGCAACACCGGGTTTTCAGGACGTCAGGACAGGCGGAGAGCGCTGGCGCGTCTACACCACCGGGCCGGGCAAGGCCGAGGCATCGCGCCGCATCCAGGTGCTGCAAAGCAGCGAGTTTCGCCGTCACGTCGCCGTCGGGCAGGCCGGCGCCGCCATCGCGCCCGTGATCCTGCTGCTGCCGCTGTCGGTGCTGATCCTGTGGTGCGTGGTGGCCATGGTCTCGCGTGAGGTGGGCACGATCGCCCGCCAGACCTCGGCACAGGACGAACACAACATCGCCGAGCTGCCGCTGGACCGGGTGCCGCGTGAAATTGCGCCGCTGGTCATTTCCTTCAACAGCCTGCTGACGCGACTGCGCGATGCATTTGCCACGCAGCGCCGCTTTGTGCAGGATGCGGCCCATGAGTTGCGCACGCCCATCACCGCGGTCGGCCTGCAGCTCGAAAACCTGCGCGGCGACCTGTGCACCGGCGCGCCGGCGCAGCGTTTCGCCCAGCTCGAGGCGGGCATCCAGCGGGCGCAGCGGCTGGTGGACCAGTTGCTCAAGCTTTCACGCCATGAGTCGGCAGGCGCAGAACCAGCCTTGGGGCCGATCAATGTGCACCAGGTGCTGCACGAAAGCATCAACCAGCTGATCACGCTGGCTGACCAGCGCGGCATGGATCTGGGGCTGGACGCCTCCGGGCTGCCCGCCGAGGCCGCCATGCTGCACTGCCCCGCGAGTGATCTGCGCAGCGTCGTGGATAACCTGATCGAGAATGCCTTGCGCCATGCCCCGCAAGGCAGCGTGGTGGATGTGCGCGTCGCGAGTGTGCAGGGGCGTCTGCTCATCGAAGTGGAAGATGCCGGCCCCGGTATTCCGCCCGAGCTGCAGGGCCGGGTGTTTGACCGTTTTTTCCGGGTGCCGGGAAGCGACGCGGGTGGCAGCGGTCTGGGGCTGGCCATTGCGCAGGCGGCGGCCAGGCGTTGCGGCCTGCGCATCACCCTGCGCAACCGAGAAGGTCGCAGCGGCCTGGTGGCGCGTGTCGAGACGCTGTGAAGTGGTGCCCTCATTGCCAGCTAAGACTTCGCTCATGGTCGCCTAATTTGCCGCAAATACAGTGAGATCACGGTTGAAGTTTGAGCTTGCGAGAGACGGACCCAACCGAATTTTCCGGTTTCAACCACTCACTGAAAGATCATCATGAACAAGTCTTACGCCCTCATCGCCATCGCTGCCTTTGCTGCCATCGCTTCCACCGGCGTGCGCGCCGAAACGCCCGATCCGGCCTCGCAGTTTGCGCTGCAGTCCGAAGGCAGCCGCACCCGCGCCGAAGTTTTGGCCGAGGCCGTGACCGCGGTCAAGACCTACAGCAATATTCCCTCCGGTTCGCGTGTGGCCGCGCCGGTGAAGTCTGCCGTGCCCACCGCCATCGTGCGTGGTGAGGCTGCGCAGGCCCTGCGTCTGGGCAAGATCCGCAGCGGCGAGCTGACCGGCCTGGAAGGCTGAGCCGGCCAGCGGTCGCGGGCCCCGGGGCGCATCCCGGACCCGCGATAATCAGGTCTTGAAATATGCGACGACGCCCCTAACTCCAGGGGCGTTTGTTTTATTCCCCCTGATTTTCAAGAACCCACATCATGAGCAAGCAAACCCTCTCCTTCCAGGCCGAAGTGGCCCAACTGCTGAAGCTGGTCACCCATTCGCTGTATTCCAACCCGGACATTTTTCTTCGTGAGCTGGTCTCCAACGCCTCGGACGCCTGCGACAAGCTGCGTTTTGAAGGCCTGAACAATGCCGAGCTGTACGAGGACGCGCCGAATCTCGAAGTACGTGTCAGCTTCGACAAGACGGCCAAAACCATCACCATCACCGACAACGGTATTGGCCTGTCGCAGATCGATGCGGTGGAGCACCTCGGCACGATTGCCAAAAGCGGCACGCGTGACTTCATGGCCAAACTCTCGGGCGACCAGAAAAACGACGCCCAGTTGATTGGCCAGTTCGGCGTCGGTTTTTATTCCGGTTTCATCGTCGCCGACAAGATCACCGTCGAGAGCCGCCGAGCCGGCTTGCCGGCGAGTGAGGCTGTGCGCTGGACCAGTGCCGGTACCGGCGACTTTGAAGTGGAAACGATAGAGCGTGCTGAGCGCGGCACCAGTGTCATTCTGCATTTGAAGGACGACGCCAGCGAGTACCTCAACACCTGGAAACTCAAAGGCATCATCAGCAAGTACTCCGACCATATTTCCCTGCCCATCCTGATGCGGAAGGAAGAATGGAAGGAAGGCGAGAACGACCAACCCGGCGAAATGGTGACCAGCGACGAGTGGGAAACCGTGAACCAGGCCGCGGCCCTGTGGACACGCGCCAAGAAGGACATCACGCAAGAGCAGTACGACGAGTTCTACAAACAGATCAGCTACGACAACCAGAGCCCGCTGGCCAGCACGCATAACCGCGTCGAAGGCGCGACCGAATACACGCAGCTGCTTTACATCCCGGCCAAGGCGCCCATGGATCTGTTCAACCGCGACAAGGCCGCCGGCGTCAAGCTGTATGTCAAGCGCGTCTTCATCATGGACGACGCGCAGGCACTGTTGCCGGTCTACCTGCGTTTCGTCAAGGGTGTGGTCGATTCGTCCGACCTGCCGCTCAACGTCTCGCGCGAGTTGCTGCAGGAAAGCCGCGCCGTCAAGGCCATCCGCGAAGGCTGCACCAAACGCGTGTTGTCCATGATCGAGGACCTGGCCACCAACGAGCCGGAGAAGTTTGCCAGCTTTTACGCCGAGTTCGGTGCGGTGCTCAAGGAAGGCCTGGGCGAAGACTTCGCCAACCGCGAGCGCCTGGCCAAGCTGCTGCGTTTTTCCAGCTCAACGACCGACACCGTCAGTGTGGGTTTCGCCGACTACAAGGGGCGCATGAAGGAAGGCCAGGACGCGATTTATTACATCACCGCCGACACCCAGGCTGCGGGCAAGAACAGCCCCCAGCTCGAGATCTTCCGAAAGAAGGGCATCGAGGTGCTGCTCATGACCGACCGTGTCGATGAGTGGGCGCTGAACTATCTGCACGAGTTCGACGGTACGCCGCTGCAGTCGGTCGCCAAGGGCGCGGTGGACCTCGGCAAGCTGCAGGACGAGGACGAGAAAAAAGCCGCCGAGGAAGCGCAGACCCAGTTCAAACCCATGCTCGACCGACTCAAGGAAGCCTTGAAGGACAAAGCCTCCGATGTGCGCGCCACGACAAGGCTGGTCGATTCGCCGGCTTGCCTGGTGGTGCAGGAAGGTGACATGTCCACGCAGCTGGCGCGCATGCTCAAGCAGGCCGGTCAGGCCGCGCCCGAGGTCAAGCCGATTCTGGAAATCAATGCCCAGCACCCGCTGGTCAAAAAGCTCGAAGGAAGTGACCACTTCGACGACCTCGCCCACATCCTGTTCGATCAGGCCCTGCTGGCTGAAGGTGGCCTGCCGGATGATCCCTCGGCTTATGTGAAACGCGTCAACGCCCTGCTGGTCTGACCTTGCGCCCGGTGCGGACCTGGCTCAGCGCCGGGTACCGCCCAGCGGCTCAAACGGGTTGACCGGCTCGCCTTTCCACCACTGCTTTTCGGGGCCCAGACGGAAGATGGCAAAGTGCAGATGGGGCGCTTCCGGACTGGCATTTCCGCTGGAGCCGACATGGCCGATCACATGGCCACGGCGCACCGTCTGGCCTTCTGCCAGGCCTTCTGCGTATCCGTCGAGGTGGGCATAGTAGTAGGCGAGCTTGTCGGTCGCATCGAACTGGTAAATGGTGATGCCGCCAGGTTTGCTGAGAAAAAGTTTGACGATACGCCCGTCGTCCACGGCAAGTACGGGCGTGCCGCGCGGCGCTTGAATGTCGATGGCCTCGTGGCCACGCTGGTTGCTGTCGCGACCATCAGCGAAGGTGTCTCGCAGGTCTCGCGCGGAAACGCCCTGCACGGGCAGCAGCAGCGCCGGTATGCCAGTCAGGGAAACAGAAGCTTGCGCTGGTGCCGATGCCGGCACCGGCGCTGCTGGGGGAAATGTCGGGTCAGTACGCACTGGCCGGGTGGTCGCCGATGCATCAGGGGCGAGAAGTGTTGCCTGTGTCGGCTCGGGTGATGAGGCGGGGTGCATGAGCACCCAGAGGACGCCCATGAGAAAAACCGCAGCCGCTAACCAGCCTCCCCAATACCTACGGACAGGCCGATCAGGCATGGACGCTGACGGCAAACCCTGGTTTCACAACTTGTGCCAGGCGCAGCACGTCCCAGTTGGTCAGGTGAATGCAGCCGTTGGTTTCGGCCGTCCCCACACGGGAGGGATCGGGGGTGCCGTGGATGCCCCAGTGGGGCTTGCTCAGCCCCAGCCAGTACACACCCACCGGGTTGTTGGGTCCCGCAGGAATGTCGGTTTTGGCATTGGTCTGCTTGGCATTTTTAAGCAACACCGGATCGTAGGTGAACACCGGGTTCTTCGCCGCATTCCTGACTTCCATGCGACCAAGGGGCAGCGGGTCCGAAGCACCGCCTATGCTGGCCGGAAAGGCGGCAACAGGAAGATCGGCCTTGTCGAGCAGATAGAGCACCCGTTCCGATTTGTCGATACGAATGGATGCTGCCAGAGCCGGTGATTTGTCAACGCTGGTGGCGGGAACGATGATGTTGTCTCCGGGCTCGAACTTGCTTGCGCGATTGGCGTCGCGCAGCCACTTCGCACTGCAGTGAAATTTCTCGGCGAGCGCCTCCTGGATGGTTTCATAGTCCAGCGATTTCAGTTTGGCTCGTTCCATCATGTCCGCAGGCGTTTTTGTGAACGGACCCGCGGCGTCTTCCTTGGTGATGGTGTATTCCTTCAGTACCGGTACGGACGTTTCACCCACCAGCCTCCTCCATGTTTCTGCGTCCACGCGGCCGGTTGATTTCAGGGCGTTGGCGGTCTGGAAAGCGGCCACCATGCGGCGCATGTTGGTCCCGAAGGCGCCGTCAATCTCGCCGGGAGAAAACCATGCGCGATCAAGCAGGATCTGCGCACGCAAGACGGATTCTCCGCGTGCGCCCGAGCCCAGAACAGGCATATCGGCGGCCGCGTTCACGCGTGCCATCATGGCCGTTCCGGTCTGGCTGACGGCTGCGGTGGCATTTTTGCGCTGGGACTGTGGGACGGCGGCTGCGGGAAATGCGGCACAGGCGGCCAGCCAAGAAAGCAGATGGCGGCGGGAAAGAAGGGAGTTTGTTTGCATGGCGAAGATTCCGTAGGCCCGGCATGGGGCCTGGCCATGGTGGGGCCGCCGGCCAACGGATCGTGTCAGCAAACAGCGTGTTGTCAGGTCATGAAAGGCGCTGCGACGGCACCTGCCTTGACCAACACGGCGCTGGATCAGTGCGCCGTTGGTTCGAAGCCGCCGGCGCTGCGAAGGCTGGCGGCTTCTTCACTGGTGAGCAGCTCAATCAATGTGGCCGCTGCTTGCGGCTGCGTGGCCCGGCTGCAGACGGCGGCGGTGTAGACCGTTGCCAGTTCGAACTCTTTCGGCAAGGCCGCCACCAGTTGCACGCCCGGGGCGAAGATGATTTCAGTCACCTGGGTGCAGCCGATGGCGCCGGGCTCGCCGGCTTGCGACAGGGCTTGCATGGCCGCTGCGCCATTGGGATAGGGACGCAGGCGATCGCCCAGTTCGGCCTCAATACCAAGCTGTTTGAGCACGTTCATGAAGTGAATACCGGCCGTGGCCTTGACCGGGTCGGGAAAATAAACAGTGCTTGCCGCCAGCAGGGCCTGCCTGAGCTGGGTCGCACTTTCCAGCAAGGGCGTGGCGACGCCGTCTTTCACGGCGATACCGGTTTTCACAATGCCCAGCGGCCAGGCACTGCCGGGCTTCACATGACCGCTTTCGGTCAGCTGCGTGATCAGTGCATCGGTCAGGATGACGGCATCGCAAGGGGCACCGGCCAGCAGCTGATCCCGCATCATGCCGACGGCATTGAAGCTGCCTTCGATGGCCAGGCCTGTCTTTCCGAGAAAGCGCGCCTGCAGCGCGGAGACCAGGCCTTTGGCGGCGCCGCCGCTGAGCAGATGAAGTGGGGTCATGGATGTTCCGGTCTGTCTGTCTCAGTCGACCTTGATGCCGGCGGTCTTGATCACGCGCGACCATTTGGCAATGTCGTCGCGCATGTATTTGTCGAATACTTCCGGTGTCATCACCAGGGGAACGGCCCCCTGCTTGACCCAGAGCTGTTTGACTTCCGGCTGGCTGGCGATCTTCGAGACGGCCTCATTGAGCTGGTCGACCACGGCCTTGGGCGTGCCGCGCGGCGCCATCAGGCCCAGCCAGATGGTGGCTTCATAACCGGACACGCCGGCTTCGTTCATGGTCGGTACATCCGGCAGCACTTCGGAACGGGTTCGGCCCGTGGTGGCGATGGCCTTGACCTTGCCCGCCTTGATCTGCTCGGCCATGGTGGTGACGGCGTCAAACATTACATCGACCTGTCCGCCGATCACGTCGGTGCGCGCGCCGGAGCTGCCGCGGTAGGGAATATGGACGAGGTAAACCCCGGCCATGCTCTTGAACAGTTCACCGGCCATGTGGTACGGAGTGCCGGGACCGGAGGACGCGTAATTGAACTTGCCGGGTCGGGCCTTGGCCTGCCGGACCAGGTCCTTGAGGGTCGAGGCGGACAGCGCCGGGTTGGCGACCAGCACCAGGTCCGAGTAGTTGACCGGCGCCACCGCCACAAAGTCGCGCATGAGCTGGAAGGGCTTGGCCGGAATCAGTGTTTCGTTGACCGTGTGGGTGTTGGACATCATCAGCAGCGTGTAGCCATCGGGCGCCGCCTTGGCCACCATGTCGGTGCCAATGATGGAGCCGGCGCCGGGCCGGTTGTCAACCACAAAGGACTGGCCCAGCGAATCCTGCAGGCGCTGCGCGATGAAGCGGGCGTAGTTGTCGGCGGGGCCGCCCGCGGCGAAGGGCACAATGATTTTCACCGGCTTGACGGGGTAAGCCTGCGCGGCGGCGCCGGTGGTCAGGACTGTCGCGGCCAGGCCCAGCGCAAGAAGCAACGTTTTTCTGATACCCATGAGGTTCTCCGGTGAAGACCTGGTGTCCAAAGCAGACCCTATTCCAGCTTGCCGATGCGCTTGACGACATCGGCCATGCGTTTGGCGTCGGCTTGGACGTAGTTCTCGAAATCGGCAGCGTCCTGGTAGAGCACCGGGCTGCCGGCGTTGAGGATGACTTCCTTGACCTTGCTGTCCTGCGCGGCAGCGTTGGCGGCGGCGCGCAGGCGCTGGGCAATGGGTTCGGGGGTGTCTTTGGGAATGAACAGGCCGGACCATTGCGCGTATTCGGCGTTGTAACCCGCGTCTTTCAGGCTGGGCGCCTCCGGCAGGGCAGCGAGCTTGCCATTGCCCCAATGGGCCAGTACCCGCAGCTTGCCGGCCTTGACGTGCTGCAGCACGGTTGCGGGCCCGGAGGACACCGCGTCGATTTGGCCGCCGAGCAGGGCCACCACCGCGGGGCCTGCGCCGGTAAAGGGGATGTGCGTCATTTTCACGTTGGCGTTCTGCGAGAGGATTTCCATGGGCACATGCATGGTGCCGTAGTTGCCCGATGAACCGTAGTTGATCGCGCCCGGACGCTTTCTGGCATCCTCGACAAAATCCTTCACCGTTTTCCATGGCGATTCGGCGCGCACCGCCAGCACGGTCGGGTCGGCGGTAAACCGCGCGATGGGACGCAGGTCGCTCAGCGCAAACATCGGCGGGCGCCCCCGCAAGGTGTCCGCCTCGGGAATGACGGTCAGCGAGGACAAGGCCAGGAGCACGGTGTAGCCATCGGGTTTGGCTTTGGCGGCCACGCCCATGCCGATGCCGCCACCGGCGCCGGCCTTGTTTTCAATCACCACCGGTTGCCCCAGATTGCGCGACATGGCTTCGGCCACAGGGCGTGCCACGAGGTCGGCCAAGCCGCCGGGCGGGAAGGGAACGATCATCGTGATGGGGCGCGCAGGCCACGCGTTTTGTGCGGCCACCCAGGTGGTGGCTGAAATGAGCAAGGCACCCAGCAATACGGATCTGCGTTTCATGTTTGTCTCCTGAGGGTTGATCTGCGGCGGATCGAAATCCAGTGCATTTTTTATGGTTTGCATGCTAACATCCGCCTGAAAATTTGGGGTTATCGCAATCCCTAAGAGTTTGCTTCCAGCTCCTGCTTCCTCAACCGCCGCGGCGCTTTCCTGCCGTGCAAAAACAAAGAGAGACAGCGTCATGAAAATTGTTGCCTACCGCCTGAAGGGCCGGTCCGGTGTGGGCCTGGTGTCCGCCGACCTCCAGCAGGTCCAGCCCTTTGATCTGCCCGAAGCGCAGAGCGACCTGGGGGCGCTGCCGCTGATCGACATGCAGGCGCGCGGCGACACCCTGCCGGCCCTGCTGCCCGCGCTCGCCCTCCATGAGGTGCAGATCATCGCTCCGCTACCAAAGCCGCGTCGCAACATTTTTTGCGTCGGTAAAAACTACTTTGCGCACGCAAAAGAGTTTGCCGGCAGCGGCTTTGACAGCAGCGCCAAATCGGGCGGCGACATTCCTGCGGACCCCATCATCTTCACCAAGGTGCCGGAGTCCGTGGTCGGTCCCGGCGTCGCCATCGAGATGCCGACGGTGTCCACCGCGATCGACTACGAGGCCGAACTGGCCGTCATCATCGGGCGCGGCGGCAAGGGCATTGCCGCGAAAGACGCGATGGCCCACGTCTGGGGCTACACCATCGTCAACGACATCACCGCACGCGATTGGCAAAGCCGGCACCAGCAATGGCACATGGGCAAGTCGTTCGACACCTTCTGCCCCATGGGTCCGTGGCTGGTGAGTGCCGACGAACTGGACGGTACCAAGACCAGGGTGCGTTGTTACGTCAATGGCGAGGAACGCCAGAACGCCTCGACCGCGGACCTGATTTTTGACATTCCCAAACTGATCGAAACCCTCTCGGCTGGCATCACGCTCTATCCCGGTGACGTGATCGCCACCGGCACGCCGGTCGGTGTCGGGATTGGTTTCAAGCCGCCGAAGTACCTGCAGGCCGGTGATGTGGTGCGGGTGGAGATAGACGGGATCGGCAGCCTGGAAAACCCGGTGCGCTGAAACACGCCCGGAAAATCATTGTCAGCCGCCGGCGTGCTGCTGCGCGCCGCCGCCATGCAGTTCATTGGCAAAGCCGTGGTTCACATCGCGGTGGCCCGCTTCGTCTTCCCGCACGGCCAGCACCACGTCCCGCAGGGTTGCGTCGGCGGGCAGCTTCCAGTAGTCCTTGGCAATCTGCGGGGCGGCCACATTGGCATGGACGCCCGAGTCGATGAGCTCCAGGTAGTGGGTGTAGCTGGTATAGGCTTCTTCCTCAAAGTAACCGACCACGCGGTGCGCCACGCCAGGGGCGATCAGGTAGAGCAGGAAGTAGGCGTTGTAGAAAAAGCCCTGCACAAGGATGACCAGCGCGCGCTCGAACCTGTTGGGCTGCGCGATTTTGATGAACGTCATCAGGTGCATGCGTTCGTTCTCGGCCTCGTCCATCAGCGTCCGTATCCAGCCCTTGTCGTCTTCAATGCGGCGCAGACAGCGCAGGTGTGTCAGCGTGGCCCCCACCATGCCGGGAACTGCGGCGACGGTTTCCAGCACGATCGCGCGGTGGCCGTAGCGCTTGGCGAAAAACAGGTCGGCAAAAAAGCGCAGGAAGCGGACAAAGGCATAGGCGAAGCGGTCGCCAAAGGTGCGGGGGATGTGGTGGGGATTGTTCATCGGAGCCTTCGCATGCACGGAATGTGCAGCCTTGCGGACCACCGTACACGAAAGGCCTTCGCCTGTCTGTCGGGCAGCAGGCCGCGTGGGCCTACAGGGTCTGCATGCGCAGGCGGCGTGCTGCCTCCTCGGCCCGCGCGTCATCGATCTCGCCCATCACGGCGCCCATGTCCACGGGTCCAAGCTTGTGCGCAAAGCGGCCAGTGAGCACCGTATCGGGCCGCAACACGCCGCGTTGGTACAGGTCCCAGATCTCATGGCCGTAGTCGGTGGTCAGCAGGTCAGGCGCGAAACGGCCGAAAAAACTGCGTAGGTTGGCGACATCGCGCAGCAGCATGCGGCTGGCGTGGTTGTTGCCGGCCGCATCGACCGCCTGCGGCAGGTCGATGATGACCGGGCCGTCTGCGGCCAGCAGCACGTTGAACTCGGACAGGTCACCGTGCACGACGCCGGCGCACAACATGCGCACCACCTCCGTGAGCAGCGTGGCATGGTGCAGGCGTGCTTCTTCCGGCGTGAATTCCACATCGTTCAGGCGCGGCGCCGCATCGCCATGTTCGTCGGTTACCAGCTCCATCAGCAGCACGCCGTCGCAGAAGTTGTGCGGCTTGGGCACGCGAACACCGGCGGCAGCCAGGCGGTAAAGTGCATCGACTTCGGCGCTTTGCCAGGCCGCCTCGGCCGCCTGCCGGCCAAAGCGGGTCCCCTTGGCCATCGCACGCGCCTGGCGCGTGTTCTTGACTTTGCGGTTTTCGGTGTAGTCCACCGCCTGCCGGAAGCTGCGCTGGTCGGCCTCCTTGTAAATCTTGGCGCAGCGCGTGTCGTTACCGCAACGCACGACATAGACCATGGCTTCCTTGCCGCTCATCAACTGCCGCACCACGGTGTCGATCAGGCCTTCTTCGATCAATGACTGCAGTCGCTTGGGTGGTTTCATGGCCCCATTTTGCGCCCCGCGGGTAAAGCGCCTGCGGTCAGCCTGCCTGCCCGTCGATACGCGGCCGCGTCAGCACCGGCCAGTAGCGCACCGTATAAAGCGCAAAGCCGGCAGACCACAGTGCCGCCGACACCAGCGTGGCCTGGATGATCCAGGCCGGAGCGACTAGCGGCACGAACACGCGGACCAGCGCCGCGAGCAGGACGAGGACATAACAGGCCACATCGCTGCGGTCGGCCCGCAAGGGCCGGCCGGTGTGGCCGCGAGCGGTACGCGTCATCATGCCGATGATGAGGCCGCCGATGGCGCCCACCGTCAGTGCGTGCGTGGCCAACGAGGGAGCGACCCATCCCGCTGCTGCGAAAGCGCGCAGCGTGAGATGCACCGGAATCCAGAAGTAGGCGACCTGCAGCACCCAGACCAGCGGCGCACGTACGGTCTTCCAGGGGCGCCACAGGCTCCAGCGGGCAAGGTGGGCCAGTGCGCAGACGCCGGCCACGGCGGCCAGCCACGCGCCCTGCAGTTGCACGGCGTCGGCCAGCAGCAGCACCAGCACGCTGCCCAGTGCGGCCTTCTCCAGCATTGGCTGGCGAATGGCATGGGCTCCCGGGACGCCGTTGTTGGTGAACATGGGAATCACGCGGCCGCCCATCACGGCCATGATGAACAGCATGACGTCCAGCGCGAGCTGGATGCCGACCCAGCCCGGAAACTTCACCACGCCGAGTTGTGCCAGGTGAATGCCGAGTACCGCTACCGCCATCAGCAGCAACAGACCGACAAAAAAGTAGTTGCGGCGATTGCGTGCGGCGATGAACGGAATCGCCAGCGCAATGGCGGCCGCGAGCGGGAAAGCGACATTGGCCAGTAGCGCCGCCCAGCCGAAAGGCGTGAGTACCAGGACCCGGCCCGCCACCCACAGGGCCGCCAACGCGGCCAGGGGCCAGCCAGTGGGCGTCGGCCGGTTCGACCAGTTGCGCCCGGCCGTGAAGAGGAAACCGACCACCACGGCGAGTGCGAAGCCGAACAGCATCTCGTGAGCGTGCCACATCGGCCCCTTCAGGTAAGGCAGGCCCAGCCAACCGGAGAATTGCAAGGCCCACAGGCCGATGGACAAGGCAGCGAAAGTGCTCGCCAGCAGGTAAAACGGACGAAAGCCAAGGTCCCAGAGGGCCCAGCCAGCCGGTGCTGGCGAAGGGCGGGGAGGTTCTGCGATGAGGGGAGTCATGGGTGGGCCTTTCGATGGGGCAGGGCGTCGGGCCCGCCATGATGGATGCGCCAGGCGATCGCGGCGCCGGCAATGGTGGCCGAAAACAGCGCTATCGCGGTAGCATTGAGGAGGGCGCCGATGCTGCGCAGCGGTCCCCCGGAGATGCCGGCGCCCAATCGCAGCAGCAGGGAGAGGTGCAACATGGCAAGCGGTACATAGAAAAAGGCGCCGAACTGCAGCTTGACGCGCGCAATGGCCGGCAGGATCACCGGTGCATGGCCCATCATCATGCTGACGATGAAACCCAGGCCGAGGGCGTGCAGTGCGGCGTCGCGCAGGGGCAGGCCCAGGGCGGTGGCTGCCCACGCAACACCCGCCACGGCCAGCCACGCGTAGCCGCCCAGGAGGCAAACCGCCATGTAGCGGCTGAGTCCATGCGCCCGGACGGTGTGACGGGCAATGTCGAAGACGACCAGCCACAGCGCCAGCAGGGCCAGCGCTGCGCCGTAGATCAGTCCGCCGGTTGCCGGTGCCAGGGCCGACCAGGCCGCGCCCGCGAGCAGCGCCGCCAGCACGACTTGCAGCGACAGCTCCGCGGCGGGTCGCCGGCGCATCAGTCGCGTCATTTCCAGGCGCTCGGCGGCGATGGTCATCACGAGAAAGGCGAACCACCAGGGCAGCGTCGCCACGCTGCCCTGGCCCGTGGCGAACAGCAGGTTGCCGGTCAGCCACGCCCCTGCAGCGACCAGCAACAGCCAGGTGTGCGCTGCGCGCTGGCGCCGAACGATCACGAGGTTGACCGCTGTGAAGATGGCGGCAGCGGCCACGCCCAGCCATGCACCCGGCCCGGACTGACCCAGCAGCAGGAGCGCCCCGCCTGCACCCGAAGCCAGCGGCGCGAGGAAAGCGGCGCGCAGCTTGACGGCCACGGCCCGTTCGATGCCGATGACGGTGCCGAGAAACCCGCAGATCATCAAGGCCGCATGGGCCAGCGCCGCCTGGCCGGGCCAGGTGGCATCTGGCAGGGAGTGAAGCGTCACGCCCACGCGCAGCAGGCCCCCAGCGATGCCTGCCAGCAGCGACAGCGCGACCCCTCCCAGCAGCAGCGGCCGTACGGCCAGGGTGATCCACCGCGGCGCCGTCTGGCGCTGCGCTTGTCGGGGGCGGCGCGACGTGTTCACCACTGCATGAAGCGCCTGGCGCGCTCGCTCATCCGTTCGGCGGACCAGGGCGGCTCCCACACCAGCTCGACTTCGATCAGGAGTTCGGGCGGCGCCACGCGGTCCAGCTCGGTCTCGACTTCGTCGATGATGAGGTCGGCGACCGGGCACGCGGCCGATGTCATGGTCAGCCGGACATGCAGTTTTTCGTCGGTCACGGTGACGCCATAGATGAGCCCGACATCAACGATGCTCATGGCAACCTCCGGGTCGACCACCCGCGTCAGTGCCGCCACCAGGGGCTGCCGCAGTGCCTCAGGGCCTTCGTAGGGAAATGGCGCTTTGGGCTCAGTCATGGCAGCTCCGTGATCAGAGCTCAGACGGCGTGTTTTGCCGCCGGTGTGGGCGGAGTTCTGTCGATAAACAGCACCTTGGCCAGCGCCTGGCGGTTCTGGACCAGGTCGGCCAGGGTGTAGCGGTCCAGCACGGTGTAGAAGGCCTCGACCGCCTCACCCAGCACACCACGCAGCCGGCAGATGCGTGTGATCGCGCAGTGGTTGAACTCATCAGAAAAACATTCGGCGACCACCGCTGCGCCCTCGGTCTGGCGCACTACTGCACCGATACCGACCAGTTCGGGCGGCATGGCCAGTTCAAGCCCGCCGCCCTTGCCGCGCACATTGGCCAGCCAGCCGCTTTTGCCGAGCAGGTGCACCACCTTGGTCAGATGATTTTCCGAGATGGCAAAAGAGCTCGCGATTTCGGCAATCGTGGCGCGTTTCTGGGGTTGCGCGGCCAGGTAGATCAGCACACGCAAGCTGTAGTCGGTAAAGGCGGTGAGTTTCATAGGGTGAATGTAAGGCCTCAGCCGCGTACCTGGAAGTCGATCACGATTTCCCCCGGTTCGCGCCGGACATAGTCGATGCCCAGCTTTTCGCCGAAGGCCTGCTGCAGCTGGTTCAGCAGTGGCATCGGGTCATGGTCGTTGACGAAACGCATGGTTTCCCCGGGGTGCAGGCTTTCCAGGGCGCCGAAGATGGCCGCGTGGCGGAAGCGTTTGGCAACACCGCGGGCGTCGAAGGGGTGGACGTTTTGGAGGGTCTGGATCTCGCTCATGATGAAAGCTCCAATAAAAAGGGAAAAGGGACGAAAGGCCGGTGTGACCGGCCTTTCGAGGGAGGTCAGAGACCGGCCGCCGCCTTGGCCGTGATGGCACTGGTGGGTTGAACCGCGGGCCGCCGCAACAGGCGCACGGCATACCAGGCCAGCAGGGCCGCACCGATGGCGAACAGGATGTCGCCGGGCACCCGCATCCAGACCAGTGTTTCCATCACGGGTGAATGGATGATTTCCGGCGAGCGGGCATACCACAGGCCTTTGCTCACGCTGGCCCAGGCCTGGTAAATACCGGCGGGCAGCAGCGACAGGAAGACCATCATCGCCAGACCGATGTTCAGGCTCCAGAAGGCAGGCTTGAGGATGTTGTCGGCATGGAGGTGGCGCGCATACAGGCCGCGCAGGCAGAACAGCATCAGGCCGATGCCGAGCATGCCGTACACCCCGAACAGGGCGGCGTGGCCATGGGCTGCGGTCATGTTCAGGCCCTGCACATAGTAGAGCGAGGCCGGCGGGTTGATAGCGAAGCCGAGCAGGCCGGCGCCGACGGTGTTCCAGAAGCCGACCGCGACAAAACACATGACAGGCCATTTATAGGCAGCCAGCCACGGCAGGGCCTTGGAACGCCGGTAGGTCTGCAGGGCTTCCAGGCCGATCAGCGTCAGGGGCACGACTTCCAGTGCCGAGAATACCGCACCGACGGCGATCACCGAGGTGGGTGTACCGGTGAAATACAGGTGATGCAGCGTGCCCAGAATGCCGCCGAACAGGAACACGATGGTCTCGGCGATGATGGCGCGGTTGGCGCTTTCAGTGCGAACCAGTCCCAGCTTGGTGAAGATCAGCGCAACCACGGCGGTGGCGAACACCTCGAAGAATCCCTCCACCCACAGGTGGACCAACCACCAGCGCCAGTACTCGACCATCGAATAATGCGTGTTCTGGCCCCAGGTCAGCGACGTTGCATAGAAGCCGCCTATGCAGGTGGCCGACAGGAACACCATGGCGATCAGGCCGCGGGTTTCCGAAGGTTTCTTCAGCGCCGGCCAGAGGGCGCGGCCGAGGAGCAACACCCAGAACAGCAGGCCCACGAACAGCAGGATTTGCCAGACACGGCCCATGCTGGTGAATTCCAGCCCCTGGTTGCCGATCCAGAAACTGAAGTCCACGCCGCGGTGCTGCAGCGTGCCCAGCCAGCCTGTCACGGTGGAACCGACCACGATGGCAATCAGCGCCCAGAACAGAACGTCGACGCCGAGCTTTTGCAGCTTGGGTTCCTGCCCGGACAGCAGGGGGGCGATGTAGAGGCCGGTGGCCAGCCACGCGGTGGCGATCCAGAAGATGCCAACCTGGGTGTGCACCGTGCGGCTCACCACATAAGGCAACACCTCGGCCAGCGGCAGACCGAAGAAGGACTGGCCTTCGACGGCGTAGTGCGCCGTGACCACACCCATGGCGATCTGCAGCAGCATGAGACCGACCACGGCAAAGAAGTACTTGCGTGTGGCCTTCATCGAAGGCGTGGCGACCGCGCCCAGCAAAGGGTCGGTCTTGGGCGGCAGGGCCTCGGGCTCATGGCGCTGGCTGCCGTGCAGCCACAACATGGCGGCGATGGCACCGAGCAGCAGGACGATGCTGACCATTGACCAGATCGCGGCCGAGTCGGTCATCTTGTTGCCCACCAGGGGCTCATGCGGCCAGTTGCTGGTGTAAGACAGGTTTTCCTCACCTGGCCGGTCAGTGGTCGCGGCCCAGGACGTCCAGAAGAAGAAGGCTGCGAGGGCCTGGCGATCCGCCGCATCCGGCAGCAGGTTGCCCGTCATCGCGTACTGGTCACGCAGCTTGTCCAGCTGCACATCGCTGCCGAACAGGGCGCTGTAGTGACTCGCCACTTCGCGGATCGCCTGTGCACGGTCGCGTGACACCGTGACAGTTTCGCTGGTGGGGTCATAGGTGTTGCGCCGCATTTCCTCCTTCAGCGCAGCATCGACCGCGCCGCGGTCGGATGCTGTAATGGCCGAGGGATCCTTGCGCAACGCCTGCGTATGGATGGTCTGGAGCGCCGTTGCTTCCCGGTGCAGCCAGTCGGCCGACCAGTCCGGCGCCAGATAGGCGCCATGGCCCCAGACGCTGCCTTGCTGCTGGCCACCGCTGGCCAGCCAGACCTGCTGGCCTTTCTGCACCTGCTCGCCGGTGAAAAGAACCTCACCCGACGTGGTGACGACGGCCTTGGGGATGGGAGGGGCTGTCAGGTAGATCTGCACGCCGAGGTAACCCAGTGCTCCGAACGACAGGACAAAGATGAAGCCGAGCCAGCGCCACAGCATGTTGTTGTTTTTCATCGCATATTCCTTCTGGTTTCTTTAAAGGGGATCAGGCGCCGCCGCAAGAGCCGCAGCATTGGCCGTCGCTGTGCGCAGGCGCCAGCCGGGTGATGGCCACGCGCCAGGTGGCAGGCCCCTGTTCCAGGTAGGACCAGCTGAACTTGCCTGGCCATTCGGCCTGGAACTGGTGATGCAGCGGCTGGGGGTCATGGTCGTTGATCAGTTCCATGGCCTGGCCGGCGCTGAGCTGGCTGAAGGTCGAGAAGATCAGGGGATGGCGCTCGCGGGGGGCGAGGGTGCGGATGTCGAGCGCGGCAGGGGCAGAGGTATGGCTCATGGAGACTCCATTCAATAACAAGAAAAGACAATGACGATTTATAAGGTGCATAGATAATACATCTATAAGAACGACCCATGGCAATTCCCTTATTGATTCAGGTCAAATGAACGGCTGGTGAACTCACCCCTTGCCTGGCGACAGGCTTTGTCCGGACGTGCGGCGCTGCTTCCCGCCTTCAGAGCCTTGAGCCCGTTTCTTGACGGGGATCAGAAAGTATCTGGAAGGATCGGCGTATGGTCGTGCGCTGTGACGGCTCCGTTCGGGGCCCGACGTCCGAACGCCACCCGCATGACCACCTCTACACCTCTTGCCGAACCTGCCCTGTACCCTTTAGCCCCTCCGGAACTGGTCTGCCCCGCCGGCAGCCTGCCGGCCCTGAAGGCCGCAGTGGACAACGGCGCCAGTTGTGTCTATCTCGGCCTGCGCGACGCGACCAATGCGCGCAATTTCGCCGGCCTCAATTTCGACGAGGCCGCCATTGCCGCGGGCATCCGGTATGCCCACGAGCGCGGCTGCAAGGTCTTCATGGCGCTCAACACCTATCCGCAGGCAGCCAACCCCGGCCCCTGGCGCGCGGCGCTGGACCAGGCCGTGGATCTGGGGGTGGATGCGGTGATCCTCGCCGACCCCGGGCTCATGCAATATGCCGCCTCGCGTTATCCGGCGCTGCGCCTGCACCTGTCGGTGCAGGGTTCGGCCACAAATTACGAGGCCATCAACTTTTACCGCGAGCAGTTCGGCGTCGTTCGCGCGGTGTTGCCCCGCGTGTTGTCGCTGGAGCAGGTGCGGCAGGTCATTGACAAGACACCGGTGGAAATCGAGGTATTTGGTTTTGGCAGCCTGTGTGTGATGGTGGAGGGGCGCTGCGCGCTGTCGTCCTATGTGACGGGCGAGTCGCCCAACACGCACGGCGTATGTTCGCCGGCCAGGTCCGTACGCTGGCAGGAAACGCCACAGGGCCTGGAGTCGCGTCTGGGCGGTGTGCTGATCGACCGTTATGCCAGTGGTGAGAATGCCGGTTATCCCACACTGTGCAAGGGACGCTTCGACGTGGGTGATGACGAGAGTTATTACGCCATCGAGGAGCCCGCCAGCCTGAACACGCTCGAACTGCTGCCCCAGCTCATGAAGATGGGCGTGCGCGCCATCAAGATCGAAGGCCGCCAGCGCAGCCTTGCTTATGTGGCGCAGGTGACGCGGGTCTGGCGCGAGGCCATCGACCATTGCGTTGCCAACCCGCATCGCTATGCACCGAAAACCAGCTGGATGGCGAGCCTCGACCAGGTCGCCGAAGGGCAGCAACACACGCTGGGTGCTTACCACCGGCCCTGGAAATAATGAAAGCCGCCACCATGAAAATCTCCCTGGGCCCGTTGCTGTATTACTGGCAGCGGGAGGCTGTCTTCAATTTCTACGACGCCATCGCTGGGACACCGGTGGATGTGGTCTACCTCGGTGAAACTGTGTGTTCGCGGCGCCATGAGTTGCGCCTGGCCGACTGGCTGGACATCGCGGCCCGCCTGCGCGCTGCCGGCAAGGAGGTGGTGCTCTCGACCCAGGTGCTGCTGGAGTCGGGCAGCGATGTGAGCACCATGCACAGGATCACGGCCAATGGCGATTTCCGGGTCGAGGCCAATGACATGGGCGCCGTCCACCGCTTGGACGGCAAGCTGCCGTTTGTGGCCGGCCCGCACCTCAACCTGTACAACCAGGCTTCGCTGCAATGGATGGCGTCGCTGGGGGCCAGCCGCTGGGTCATGCCGCTGGAGATGAAACAGGGTGATCTTGTGCTGCTGCAGCAGGACCGCCCGTCCGGTCTGGAAACCGAGGTGTTTGCCTATGGCCGCATGCCGCTGGCCTACTCGGCGCGCTGCTTTACCGCGCGGCAGCGCAACCTGCCCAAGGACGACTGCCGCTTCAGTTGCCTCGACCACCCGGACGGCCTGATGCTCAGGACCCGCGAGAGCGAGGAGTTCCTGGTGCTCAATGGCACGCAGACCCAGTCGGCCCGCGTCTACAACCTGGTCGATGCGCTGGAGGACATGCGGGCCGCCGGCGTGGATGTGATCCGCCTGAGTCCGCAGGCGCAGCACACGGCAGAGGTGATTGCCCTGTTCGATGCAGCACGCAAGCAGGTGCTGACGCCGCAGGAGGCGCTGGCGCGCATGCAGCCCCTCATGCCGGAAAAGGGCTGCAATGGCTACTGGCACGGCCGACCCGGCCTGGAGCAAGTGGCCTCCGCGGCAGCTGCCTGAGGGCTGACAACGATGTACCACGGTGAACGTTTCAACAGCATCAGCCACCTCGTCGGCGCCGGGCTGGCGGTCGCGGGTTCGGCCGCACTGATCGTGCCCGCCGGCTTCGTTGGTGATCCCTGGAAAATTGTGAGCTTCAGCATCTACGGTGCCATGCTCGTCGCGCTGTACGTTTTTTCCACGCTCTATCACAGCGTACGCGGCCGTGCCAAAAACGTACTGCGCAAGTTTGACCACTGTTCGATTTACCTGCTGATCGCAGGCAGCTACACGCCGTTCGCGCTGGTGTCCCTGCGCGGCGCCTGGGGCTGGTCCTTGCTGGGCGTGGTGTGGAGCCTGGCGCTGCTGGGCATCGTGCAGGAAATCTGGCTGGCCAAAGGGGCGCGAGTGCTGTCACTGGTCATTTATGTGCTGATGGGCTGGTTGGCGCTGGTGGCGGTGTCGCCCTTGTGGACTGCCCTGACGCCCCCGGGCTTTGCCTGGCTGGCCGCGGGCGGCGCCTGCTACACCATAGGCATTGGTTTTTACGCCACCGACCACAAGCTGCGCCACGGCCACGGCTGGTGGCACCTGTTTGTGCTGGGCGGCAGCATCTGTCACTTCATCACCGTGCTGCTATATGTGGCCTGATTCTGCGGACCACCATGAAACCCCTTTCCTCATCTCCTCCCCTTGCATTGCCGCCGGCCCTCGGGTCGCTGCTGGAGCGCCTGCCGGCTTACCCTGGTTCGGTGCTGCTGGTGAGCGCGCTCAACCTGGGTCTGGCGCACCAGCTGCCGGCCGACGTGGGCCGCCTGTTGTTACACAAAAAGCTGCGCATCCACGTGCGTGACGCGCGCCTGACCTTTGACTTTTCCTGGATGGGGCAACGCTTCGCCGCCTGCCCCCGGCAGCAGGCCACCGACCTGGCCATCAGTGCCAGCGCCCACGATTTCATGCGCCTGGCGCAGCGCCAGGAAGATCCGGACACGCTCTTTTTCAGCCGCCGCCTCGCCATGGAGGGCGACACCGAACTGGGCCTGGTCGTCAAGAACGCGCTCGATGCCCTGGAGTTGCCGGTGCTCGACCTGCAGCAGTGGGCGCCGCTTCAGTTGCTGGCGCGCCTAGGTCCACGGCAGCGGTCGGCCGGTGTCGGCCCGCGTCAGCATGCAGGTAACCGCCATGACTGAGGATAGGCGCATTTTGCCGCTGGTGTATTCCTGTTCAGGATGCTCCAGCGCCGCGCAGCTGGCCAACCAGGTGGCGCTGCAGCTGGACCGGCGCGGCGTCGCCGAGATGTCATGTATCGCGGGGGTGGGCGGCGACGTGCCGCACCTGATGAAAATCGTGCGCTCCGGGCGGCCCGTCATCGCGCTCGACGGCTGCCCGCTGGCCTGCGTGAAAAGCGTGCTGGCGCGCCATGGCATCACGGCAGACCGGCATTACCCGCTCCAGCAATACGGCGTCAAAAAGCGGACGCATGAGGATTTCGATCCCGCGCAGGCGGCGCTGGTGCTCGAGCGTGTGACGGCCGACCTACTGGCGGTGCCGCTGCGTGCGTCCACTCCCGGTGGAGGGGTTGCCACCAGAGGAGCGGACGAACATGCTCCCCAGTGACAGCGCGCCACCCCGGCGCATCATTGTTGCGATCTCCGGGGCCAGCGGCGCGGTGTACGGCACACGCCTGTTGCAGGTGCTTCATGGCATGGCCGGGATCGAGACCCACCTGGTGGTGTCCGACGCGGGTTGGCGCAACCTCGGCCAGGAACAGGGCATGAGCCGCGCCGGCGTCGAAGCCCTGGCCGACCAGGTGCACGATGCGCACGATGTGGGCGCCTCCATTGCCAGCGGCTCATTTTTATGCAGTGCCATGGTGGTGGCGCCCTGTTCCATGCGTACGCTGGCCGCCGTGGCGCACGGGCTGGCGGACAAGCTCATCACGCGCGCTGCGGACGTGATGCTCAAGGAGCGCAGGCGACTGGTGCTGATGGTGCGCGAGTCGCCGCTGCACCTGGGTCACCTGCGCAACATGGTCAGCGCGACCGAAATGGGCGCCATCATCTGCCCGCCCATGCCGGCCTTCTATCAGCGCCCGCAGTCGGTGGCCGAGCTGGTGGACGGCAGCGTGGCGCGTGTGCTTGATCTGCTGGACCTGCCGCACGACCTGGCCCCGCGCTGGGACGGGCGGGCTCCCGCCACGGCCGGGGCCTGAGCCATGCGTTACCGCGACCTGCGCGATTTCATGGCTCAGCTCGAGCTGACCGGCGACCTGCGCCGCGTGGCCGAGCCGGTGTCGCCGCATCTGGAAATGACGGCGCTGTGTGATCGCGTGCTGCGTGCCGGTGGCCCGGCCCTCTTGTTCGAACACCCTACAGGACACAGCATGCCGGTGCTGGCCAACTTGTTCGGCACACCGGCACGTGTGGCGCGCGCGATGGGGGTGGCCGACCTGCGTGCGCTGCGTTCCTTTGGCGAGGTGCTTGCCGCCCTCAAGGAGCCTGAAGCGCCCAAGGGACTGAAAGACATGCTGGGTCTGGGCGGGCTGCTCAAAACCCTGTGGCACATGGCGCCGCGTGAATTGCGTTCGGCGCCCTGCCAGGAGGTGGTCTGGGAAGGAGCGGATGTCGATCTGGCGCGCCTGCCGGTGCAACACTGCTGGCCCGGCGACGTCGCGCCCCTGGTTACCTGGGGCCTGGTCATCACCCAGGGGCCGCACAAGCAACGGCAAAACCTGGGCATTTACCGCCAGCAGGTGCTCTCACGCAACCAGCTCATCATGCGCTGGCTGGCGCACCGCGGCGGCGCGCTCGATTTTCGCGACCATGCTGCGGCGAATCCGGGCCAACCCTATCCCGTGGCCGTCGCGCTGGGAGCCGATCCGGCCACCATCCTCGGCGCGGTCACGCCGGTGCCCGACAGCCTGTCCGAGTACCAGTTCGCCGGCCTGCTGCGTGGCGCGCGTACCGACGTCGTGCGCGCGCTGGGCAGCGGCCTGCGCGTGCCGGCCACCGCAGAGATCGTGCTCGAAGGCCACATTTATCCGGATGCCGGCCACCCCAGCGGTTACCAGCACGCGCTCGAAGGACCCTTCGGCGACCACACGGGGTATTACAACGAGCAGGCCTCGTTTCCGGTGTTCACGGTGGACCGCATCACCTTGCGGCGCGACCCGATTTACCACTCCACCTACACCGGCAAACCCCCGGACGAGCCTGCCGTGCTCGGCATGGCCCTGAACGAGCTGTTCATTCCCCTGTTGCAAAGGCAGTTTCCCGAGATCACCGACTTCTACCTGCCGCCGGAAGGCTGCAGCTACCGCATGGCCCTGGTGCGCATCAAGAAGGCCTACCCTGGTCACGCACGGCGCGTGATGATGGGCGTGTGGAGCCACCTGCGCCAGTTCATGTACACCAAGTTTGTGGTCGTGGTGGATGACGATGTGGACGTGCGCGACTGGCACGAGGTGATCTGGGCCCTGACCACCCGCATGGACCCGGCGCGCGACACCCTGCTGATCGAAAACACACCTATCGACTACCTGGACTTCGCCTCGCCGGTGAGCGGCCTGGGCAGCAAGATGGGACTGGATGCGACGAACAAATGGCCCGGCGAAACCCAGCGCGAATGGGGCCATCCCATCGTCATGGATGCGGCGGTGCAGGCGCGCATGGACGGCATCTTTCAGTCTCTGGGGCTGTGAAGGGCGCGGTGTCGCCTGCGTTCTGACAGCGTCTGGCCCGAATCGCACAATGCCTCATGGACTTCAATCACTCTCCCAGGGCGATGGCGCTGCGCCGGCAGCTCGAAGCCTTCATGCAGCAGTACCTGCTGCCCTACAACGCGGCCTGGCACCGTTCGGTGCAGGAGGGAATTTATCCGCCGCCTTTTCTCGAAGACCTCAAGACTCTGGCACGCGAGGCAGGCTTGTGGAATCTGTTTCTGCCCGCCCTGCAGGAGGACGAACCCGGCACGCGCCTGGGCCACCTTGACTACGCGTCGCTGGCCGAAACCATGGGCCGGCTGCCCTGGGCCGCGGAAGTGTTCAATTGCAGCGCCCCCGACACCGGCAACATGGAACTGCTGCACCGCTTTGCCACGCCCGATCAGCGCGTGTTGTGGCTGAGGCCCCTGCTGGAAGGCCGCATCCGGTCTGCCTTTGCGATGTCCGAGCCCGACGTGGCCTCGTCCGACCCGACCAACCTGCAAACCACCGTGCGGCGCGAGGGCGGGCAACTGGTGCTCAATGGCCGCAAGTGGTTCATCACGGGGGCGGCGCACCCGGCCTGCCGGCTGCTGATCGTGATGTGCCGCAATGACGAGGTGCCAGGCGAGGCTGACCCGGCCGGGGCGCACCACCGGCACAGCATGGTGCTGGTGCCCATGGCCACGCCGGGGCTGCAGGTGGTGCGCAATATTTCCGTGGTGCACCACCATGCGCCCGAAGGGCATTGCGAAATCCTGCTGCGCGACGTGCGCGTGCCACCGGACCACCTGCTGGGCGGCTGGGGCGAGGGTTTTGCCATGGCGCAGGCACGGCTCGGGCCGGGCCGGGTGCACCACTGCATGCGCACCATCGGCCAGTGCGAGCTGGCCCTGGAACTGGCCACGGAACGCACGCTGGAGCGCCAGGCCTTCGGCAAATACCTCTCGGATTTTTCCAATGTGCAGGAATGGATTGCCGAATCGCGCATCGAGATCGACCAGGCGCGTCTGCTGATTCTTCATGCCGCCTGGGCGCTTGACGAAGGCAAGGATGATGCGGCGCAACTGCGCGCGCGCGTGGCCGCCATCAAGGTGGTGGCTGCCCGGCTGCAGACGCGGGTGGTGGACCGTGCCATGCAGGCCTTCGGTGCCATGGGCCTGTCACCCGATACCCCTCTGGCGTATTTCTGGACCTGGGGCCGGGCCTTGCACCTGATGGACGGCCCCGACGAGGTGCATTTGCGCACCGTGGCGCGGCACGAACTGGCGCAGGCGAAGGCGCGCGCGGGCAGCACCGCCGCCTACTTCACCACGCCCGAACAAATGCAGGCGCCGCCGCGCATCCGTTAATCCAGCGGCTGTGCCTCTACGTGCGGCAAGTTGTCCTGGCTAGCAAGTACGCGGTAGAAGTAAGTCGTGTCGCACGGCTCGCCATTGGGGAGAAGCGCGTAACCCGGAATCACCCCGCAGCGTTGCCAGCCCAGCCGGGTATAAAGCCGCTCGGCATTGTCGCTGGCCGTGTCCAGCACCAGCAGGGTTTTTCCGCATTCGCGCGCGAGCTGCTCGGCGGCCTGCATCAGCGCCTCGCCCAGGCCCCGGCGCCGCGCCCGGCGATGCACCAGCATCTTCGCCACGTCGGCGCGGTGCGGCTGATTCTCGGGCTGGTCCAGCACCACCTGCACGGTACCCACGATGCCCGCGGCATCTTCGGCCACCAGCAGCGCCCGCTCACCCCGGGCTGCGCTGTCCGCCACTCCGCGCCAGAAGGCCAGTGCCCTGGCGGCGGACAGGGGATGCATGAAACTCACGGAAGCACCGCCTTCCACACAATCGATCAGCAGCCCGGCCAGCGACTGTAACTGGCTGTCGGTGACGACCTCCAGACGGCGAATGGTGTGGGCAGAGGATTCGGCGGGCATGGTTTCTCCCGAAAAAGGATTTGGAATAAATTATTACGCCACCAGCGGCGCTTCCTGCATGGCTTCCGTCTGTTCTTCCAGCATGTCGACCTGGCCTTTCCAGTAGTCGCTGGAGCCGAACCAGGGGAAGTTGATCGGGAAGATCGGGTCGTGCCAGCGCTGGGCCAGCCAGGCACTGTAATGCACCAGGCGCAGGGTGCGCAGCGGCTCGATCAGCGCCAGCTCGCGGCGATCGAACTCGCGGAACTCCTCGTAGCCGTCCACCAAGGCGCCGAGTTGCTGCAGACACTGCGCCCGCTCCCCGGACAGCAGCATCCAGAGGTCCTGCACCGCCGGGCCGCTGCGTGCGTCGTCGAGGTCGACAAAGTGCGGGCCGGCGCCTTCCAGGCCCTCAGGCGTCCACAGGATGTTGCCGGGGTGGCAGTCGCCGTGCAGGCGCAGCGTTCGGATGTCTCCCACACTTTCAAAAACCGCTTGCGCCACGTTCATGGCTTCTTCAAAGGCCTTGAGCCAGCGCGATTCCATGTCCAGCGGCAGGTGGTTGCCCGCCAGCAGCACGTCGCGGCTGGCCGAACCAAAGGTTTGCAGGGTCAGCGCGGGCCGGTGCTTGAAGGGCTTGGCGCTGCCGACCGTGTGGATGCGCGCGAGAAAGCGGCCAATCCATTCGAGCACGCTGAAATCCTCCAGCTCGGGCCGCCGGCCGCCACGGCGCGGCGAGACGCTGAAGCTGAAACCGTTGAAGTGATGCAGGGTGCTTCCGCCCAGCGCCAGGGCGCCCACGACGGGAATTTCCGCCGCCATCAGTTCGGCGGCAAATTCATGTTCTTCGAGAATCTGCGGGTCGCTCCAGCGGCCGGGGCGGTAGAACTTGACGACCACGATGTCACCCGCCGCAGAGCCCGCGCCCGCCGGCGCTTCCAGGTGGACCTGGTAGACGCGGTTTTCATAGCTGGACAGCGCCATCAGGCGGCCGTCGCCATACAGGCCCACGCTGACCAGCGCGTCCAGCACCACGTCGGGCGTGAGTTTTTCGTAGGCGTGGACGGCCTCCGGTGTCGGCGCGGCCAGGGGTTGTTCGGTCATGCCCTCATTGTCGTTGCAATCGGGATCTGCCCTGGAAGTTCAAGTAAAAAGTGGCTCCAGCCCTTGATGGTTAAGCGGGAGTAGCTATTAAAATAATAGCTATCCATCGTCGCCACCAACCGCGTCAGAGCGTCAGGATATGCCCGATGCGAGGATTGCCCTGGCCGGCCAGCACCTGCTGGTAGGCCGTGGCGACGGCGTCGGCACCCTGGTGGTGCTGCGTGACCAGCCAGGGTGAGGGCGCTTGTGTCACGCGCTGGCTGAACGTCTGCCACGCCTGCACCAGGCGCTGGCCCAAACCCTCCGCGCTCCAGTCGGCGCTGCGCTTCTTGATCTGCGCCGGCGCAAAAAACAGCGTGGCGCGCGGACCTGGCAGATCCCGGGCTCCGCCGAGCTCGGCCACATGGGTGCCGCCTATGGAGCAGCTGTACTTGAGGTTTACAAAGCGGCTGTGGATGGCAAGGCGCAGCCCGGCGTTGCCGGCAAAGTCCACATAAATGCACGCCGCATCGGCAGAAATCTGGTCGAGCTGCTCATACGTCAGCACCCGGCTGTAGCAACCCAGGCTTTCGCAAAAGGCGACATTGCCCGGCGAGGTCAGGCCGATCACCTCGATGCCCGGGCGCCGCGCCAGCTGGAAGGCTGTGCCGTAAGCGGTCTTGCTCGAGGCGCTGGACAGCAGCATCACCCGGGCGCCGAAGAAATCGTTGTCGGCCAGGAAGTCGTCGATCAGGAAGGAAGTGACAAACAGCGGCCGAAGCAAGGCCTGGATGTCTTCGGTGGCGGGTGTGTAAAACGGGTCGGCACTGCAGCGCAGGTACTGGTTGTAGACAGGGTGCAGTTCGCGCCGGCGCGCTGCGCCGTCGGAAAACCCCGAGGTGTTCAGGCGTGCAGGCGTGAGCACGGTGGCCGACGCCATGGGGTAATAGCCGTATAGCCGCTCGCCCGCCGCCACACCCGGATGCAGCGACTGCACCACACTGCCAAAGCCCCACACCGGTATGGTGCCCCAGCCCTCCTCGACCGTGGGGAAGAACTGCCAGTAGTTCATCGCATCGCCAAAGGCGGCATAGGTGATGTTGTTGGAGGTCAGTGCAAAGGATTCGACCCGCACACGCACCTGGCCATCGGCCAGTGGCGTGTCCTGTGCCGTTGCCAGCCGCGTGTCGGCCAGATCGTTTTTGCGAACAAGAAAGGTGGTGGTGCTCATGCCGGCAACTTAAGCGAAAAAGCCCGCCGGTTCAAGACCGGCGGGCCGCTTTGGCGACACCGCCATCCGTTTAGGATGTCGAGATGCCCAGCTTGCCATCCAATGCGTCCTATGAAGAGCTTTCGCTTGGTGCTCTTGATCCTGGTCGGGTAGAAGCATTCTGGCGCTATCGGGCTCACGTGCGAACAAGCCAAGTCCTGCTCCCCGATGGCCGCATGGATCTTGTCGCGCATTGCAGCTTGCGCCCGGACGGATCCATTGCTGCGTCGTGGCTGGCCTTGTGTGGGCCTGCCGACGTGCCCGGGACAGTGGACGCTCGTCCGGACACGGTCAGTCTGGGGGTGCGCTTCCGAGTCGGCTGGGGTGGTGCCTGTCTGGGGCTGAGCCCGTCTGTCATGCGCAATGTCGTCGTTGTCGGCGGGCATGCTGCGCAGCTTATAGGTGAACCGGCACAGCAGCTGCTTCGCGCGAAGTCTCTTGAGGAAATGCGTAGCGCCATCGAGAGCGTCGTTTTGGCAAAGACGTCGCAGGCGGTTTTCAGCGCTGGGCAGAACCGCGCATTAAAAGCAATCGAGCTGATTCGCGCGGGCAGCTCAGAAACCCTGGACGATCTGCTGGCCTCCAACAGCAGGGCGCGGCGGACTTTGCGCCGTGATGTGGTGGCTGCTGCGGGCCTGCCTCTGCGCACCTTGGGGGCCATCTTCCGTTTTCAGCGTGCGATGGCCATGTTGAAGTCGCAGCGACATACCTCGCTGACCGATCTGGCTGACGCGGTTGGCTACACGGATCAGTCACATATGACGCGTGAGTTTCGACGCTTCAGTGGCTCCACGCCCGCGCGGCCGACGGCTGCACCAATCGTCGAGCGTGAGTTTTCGATGGCACATGGCCGAAACGTTCAAGACAGGAACACATGGGCGCTGGACAATTGACTTTTTTTGAATCGGCCAGCGCATGCACATCCAGCCCATTTTTTCGATAGACAAGTGTGGCGAACTGCACGAACTCATTCGTGCTTACCCGCTCGCCACGATCTTCACAGCCACCGGAGAAGATGCGAATCTGCTGCCGCTAGCTCTGCTTGAGGATGGCGCAAATGGACGCCTGTCAGGTCACGTGGCAAAAGACCACTCGCTGCTGCGCACAAGCCCGGACGGAAGTGGCGTGACGCTTGTTTTCCAAAGTCCGAATGCTTACATTTCCCCGCGCTGGTACATCAACGGTCAGCGCAGTGGCCGCTTGGCGCCCAGTTGGAACTACGTCGCGGTGCAAGTTCGTGGAAACATACGGTTTGTGTGGGATGGCCCATGGATGATTTCTCATCTCGCAAGATTGACCGCCTCTCAGGAGGCTGGGCGTGAGAACGCGTGGTCGATCGACGAGATGTCGTCAGAGTTTCTTCAACATGCCTCAGAACGCCTTGTGGGGTTTGAGATCGATATCGTGGAGATGACCGGGAAGCGCTTTCTCTCGCAGCAACGCACCGAGGCTGATCGACGCAACCTCATTCGGACCCTTGCGCTGGAAGAATCCCAATCGGCCAAGGCGGTAGCGGCCCTGATCCAGGCTTGGTCGGGGCCATCCCAATGAAAATGCACCCCCGAGGGGCGCATTTGGGCGAGCATGGTGAGATCTGATTACTTCAGCGTGATGGTCACGTCGATGTTGCCGCGGGTGGCGTTCGAGTAAGGGCACACCTGGTGGGCGGCGTCGACCAGCGCTTGGGCAGCGGCCCGGTCCATGCCCGGCAGGCTGATGTCCAGACGGACGGCGATGCCGTAACCGGCGGGGATCTTGCCCAGGTCCACGCTGGCGTCAATGCTGAGGTCGTCCGGCAGGGTGACCTTTTTCATGCCGGCCACGGCCTTCATCGCGCCGATGAAGCAGGCGGAGTAACCGGCCGCAAACAGCTGCTCGGGGTTGGTGCCGGTGCCGGCGGTGCCAGGCGAGCTCAGCGTGACGTCCAGGCGGCCGTCGTCGGTTTTGGACTTGCCGTCACGGCCGCCGGTGGTGTGGGCGTGAGCGGTGTAAAGGACTTTTTCGAGTTGGGTTGTCATGGTGATTTCCTTGAAAAGATGCTTCAGGGGTGAAGCGGGTTGAAAAATGAAGGGTTTATGCCACCAGTCGCTGGCGCAGGGCCTGCACCTGCTGGGTCAGTGCCACCAGTTCGGGAATCGAGCACTGGGTGGCGCTCAGGATGCAGCCCGGAATGCCGGCAGCCCGGCTCTTGAGCTTGCGGCCCGCAGCGGTCAGGGTGATGTGCACGCGGCGCTCGTCTTGCACATCGCGCAGGCGAGACACGAGTCCGGACGCTTCCAGTCGCTTGAGCAGGGGGGTCAGCGTGCCTGAATCCAGGAACAGGCGCTCGCCCAGCTCGCGCACCGTGAGGCCGTCCTTTTCCCAGAGCACCAGCATGGCCAGGTACTGCGGGTAGGTCAGCCCCAGTTCGTCGAGCAGCGGCTTGTACAGCTTGGTCATGGCCAGCGAGGTTGAATACAGCGCAAAACAGAGCTGGTTGTCCAGCCGCAGCATGGCGTCGGCAGAGATGGTTTTGCTTGTCATATCTATATTATAGCGAGCAATTAAATTGCGTGCAATCTAAAATGAAGAGCGGGTGCCGCAGGGGTTTTGCTGCGGTTCCGCCAGCGCAGCGTGCCGGCTACTAAACTGGGGCCATGCAACATTCCCGTTCCGCCGGCTCCGCCGGTTCCGGCAAGCCCGCCCGCGTGGCACCCCCCGCCAAAACCGCACAGGTGATCGAAGAGCTCCGGCCCGGCCAGTCCATCGAGCTGCTCAAGGAGCTGCACATCCTCACGCGCGAGGGCAAGCTCAACCAGGACACGCGGCGCAAGCTCAAGCAGGTCTACCACCTGTACCAGTTCATCGCGCCGCTGCTGGAAGAGGTCTCGCCCGGGGGACGGCCTTTCACCCTGGCCGACCACGGGGCCGGCAAGTCCTACCTCGGCTTCATCCTTTACGATCTGTTTTTCAATGTGGCGCACCCGGGTGAGAAAACCGGCGGGCATATTTACGGCATCGAAACCCGCGCCGAGCTGGTCGACAAATCGCGTGCGCTGGCGCAGCGCCTGGGTTTTGAGCGCATGACCTTTCTCAATCTGTCGGTGCAGCAGGCCACCACCTCGGACAAGTTGCCGGCCCAGGTGGACATCGTCACCGCCCTGCATGCCTGCGACACCGCAACCGACGACGCCATTGCCTTCGGCCTGCACAAGCAGGCGCGCCACATGGTGCTGGTGCCCTGCTGCCAGGCCGAGGTGGCCAGCGTGCTGCGCAAGAACAAGGCGCTGAGTCTGTCAAAAAACCCGCTGGCCGAACTCTGGCGCCACCCGCTGCACACGCGTGAATTCGGCAGCCAGATCACCAATGTGCTGCGCTGCCTGCAGCTCGAAGCCCATGGCTACGACGTCACGGTGACCGAGCTCGTGGGCTGGGAGCATTCGATGAAAAACGAGCTCATCGTTGCCAGCCGGCCGCAGACGGCCCATCCCGCCAAGACCCGCCAGGCGCAGGCGCGGCTGCAGAAGGTGTTGGCAGAACTGAACCTTGGCGAGCTGACGGCGCGTTTCTCTTCGCCCGCTTGAAGCGACAGGCCGGACTGGGGCGCAGCGCTCAGTCGCGGGCAGATGCGGGTGACTTCCTGAGCCCTGGTCCGGCGCGGTAAATAGTGTTTATTTAAGGTTGTCGTAGGCATTATTTAGCGATGACCCGAGACCTTCCTTCCTAGACTTTCTGTCTGGCTTTTCTGATGGCTGACGCGCGGTGCGTCAGGCCGCTCAAGCTGTAAGCAGGCTTTGCCTGGGAAAGAAGACACCATGAATATCAACCCTCACGAGATGACACAGCTCGCCGCTGCACAACCGGTTTCCCGCCTGGATATGTATGCCGGCATCCACAAGGCGCTGCGTGCGCTGATGGCAGATACGCTGCTGGCCGTCGGCCGAATGGACACCGGCGACGATCTGGAACTGGCCACAACCACGCAGCGTGTGTGCGAACTGCTTGATCTTTGCGCCTCGCATCTGGCGCATGAAAACCGCTTCGTCCATACGGCCCTGGAAGCGCGGGCCCCCGGTTCCAGCGACGTGATGGCCCACGAGCACGAGGAGCACGCGCAGCACATTGCCAGCCTGGGTGGACTCGCTGGCACATTGCTGAAGTCGCCGCTGCCGGAGCGCGCAGGCCTGGCAATGGAGCTGTATCGGCAACTGGCGCTTTTCATCGCCGGCAATTTCCAGCACATGCATGTGGAGGAAACGGCGCATAACGCGGTGCTGTGGTCGCGTTATACCGATGCAGAACTGGCGGACATTCACGGCGCACTGGTCGCTTCGATTCCACCGCAAGAGCTGATGTACACCTTGCGCTGGATGGTTCCCTTCATGAATCCGGCTGAGCGTCAGGCCATGATGGGCGAAATGCAGGCCCACGCCCCGGCCCCGGCCTTTGCTGCGGCCATGGACACGGTGCGCCCCCATCTGAGCGACGCGGAGTGGGCCAAGCTCACGCGCGGCCTGGGGCTGGCGGCTGCGCCTGGCCTGGTCGAGGCTTGACCCGGCGACAAACTCAGTTCTGCACTTCCAGCAGGATAAGCGGCCGCATCACCTGCAACCGGAACCGGCCGCGCCCGGTCTTTTCGATGCGAATGTGCGGGCCGTGGTCAACGAGCCTGCGCTGCAACAGCAGCAGCCGGGCTTCCAGGTTGTCGGTCACGTCGGGCAGCCGAATGGCAGGATCCAGCCGCAACTCCCGGTTTGAAAACTCGGTGCGTCCATGCACGGTGTGGTCGCTGGCCAGCTTCCAGAAAATGGCGCCGGCGACGCCTTTGATCAGATAACTCTCGTTGACGAACACGCTGTTGTTGGTCTTGAACCGCTTCAGCTTCAGGGCCTTGCCGGTGGCGGGCTGAACGGGCGGCGCAGCAGGCAGGGGGAAGGGCGCGTCCAGCGTGTCAGGCCGGGCCTGCATCAGATCGATGGCGGCGCCCAGATGCCCTGCAAGGGTGACCAGTGCATCCTCGTCCTCGAAGCCGAAACGCAGGTCCTCCGGGCTCTCCGCGAACAGCACGCCCAGCAGCCTGCCGGCCGATTCAATGGGCACCGCCAGCTGGCTGTGTGGCTCGGTCAGCCCGGGGTAGGGAATGTCGGTGTCCAGCAGCAGGCTGGGCGCATGATCGCGCAGGCTGCTGCGAATGGCGTGGCTGTAGAGGTAGGCACTGGTCATGTGCATGATTCGGACCGGCGTGCGTTCGCGCGCTGCCACACCAATCACGCCATGGCCCATTTCGATTTCAGAGCCCACGCCCGAAACGGCATAACCGCAGCTGGCAACGGTGTAAAGCCGCTGGGTGCCGGGGTCCAGCAGCAGAACCATGGCATGGCGGATGTCCAGAAAGTCGGCCAGGGTGGCGAGGGCTGTATTGAGCAATTCATCAAGCCCGGTGCAGCGCGCCAATTGCTCGCTGCCACGGCGCAGCGCGGTGAGCACGTGAGAACGCGATGGCAAGGCCGCCAGCGGCTCACCGGCAACAGGCTCGATCTCCTGCACTTCATAAATGTCCGAGCCGCGCAACTTGAAGACAGCCGCCATGCCACTGTGCGAGGCGATGCCGGCGAGCTGCGCTTTCATGCCTTCAAACACCGGGCCCTGCGTCTCCGTGCGCAGGTAGCGGATGTGCAGGCGAAAGAAAGCCGCGGTGACGGGGTGCAACACCAGCACGTTGGCATACGGGTTGGCCAGAATGTTTTGCCGGGTCTTGTTGAAAAACTGGAAAGACAGGGCGACCTGCCGCTCGTCTGCGTAAAACACCTGCGAGATGTACGCGACGTTGGGCGTGCCATCGGGCGCGCAGGTTGCCATGACCGCCGGGATCGCGCCTTCCAGGCAAGGACGTATATCGGCGAGGGTGGGGCGGATCACGTTGCGTCCGTCCGTGTAAAGCGCAGAGGCGCCCCTGCCCTGGGGCCTGGCGTCTGGTCAAAAGCCTGCTGAGGCTCGAAACTGATGGCCACCACGTCCTCCAGCCGGTTGGCCAGCATGGCCTGCGTGAATGCAGGGCCGTACCCGACCCGTCCGATTTCCTGCTCCATTGACGCCAGGTAGCGCGCCAACACGGCTTCATCGGAGGGCTCTGCACAGCGGATGCGGGCCCCACTGGCCTTGAGCTGTACCGTGCGGTGTGTTGCCGGCTCCGAAAAAACGACGGCGATGCGGCCGGTGCTTGCAACATCCTGGATCAGCTGGCGGGACTGGGGTCGCGCCACGTAGACCGTCACCGTCTGGCAACCGGCCGTGAGTGCGCTACCTACAGCCCGCACGATGCTCGGCCTAAGATCGAGGCTGCACGAACTCACGTTGACCGACACGCCCTTGTCCATCATGGCGATCAGCTCGGGCGACAGCAGCGAGGCGGGCGTGGGGTCGTTCATTCCGCCAAAGTATAAAAGCGTTGGACCGGGCGCGCAGCTGTTTTCAGCTCTTGAAGCGGTTGCGCGTCAGGGCCAGCGCCACCCAGAAACCCGCCACGGTGTAAGCCACCAGCACCAACCCGTGGCGCCAGGGCGAAGCCGGCCACTGGTCCATGAACATGGGGCGGATGATCTCCACCGCATTGGTCAGCGGCAGCCAGTCGGAGATGGCGCGCACCAGCGGCGGCAACTGCTCGCGCGGGAAAAAGATGCCGCTCAGGAACATCATGGGCGTCAGCACCAGCGTGAAGTAGTAGGTGAAGAAGTCGTAACCCTTGGCCAGCGCATTGAAGATCAGCGCAATGCATGAAAACATGATGCCGACCAGCAGCAGGATCGGCCAGGCCAGCAGCAGCTTGGGGCTGTGGCTGATGCCCAGGGCCAGCATCACGCCGAGGATCGCTGTCACGGTGAACAGCGCCTTGAAGGCGGCCCACAACATTTCGGCCAGCAGCACGCTGTCCAGGCTGATCGGGGCATTCATGATGCCGTCCCAGGTTTTCTGCACATGCATGCGCGAAAACGCCGAGTACAGCGCCTCGAAGCTGGCGGCGTTCATCGCGCTCATGCAGATCGAGCCGCTGGCCAGGAACAGGATGTAGGGGACTTTGGCCGCGCCGTCGCCGCCCACGCTGACTTCGCCGACCAGTGCGCCCATGCCGTAACCAAAAGCCACCAGCCACATCAGCGGCTCGGCTATGTTGCCGACCAGGCTGGGAATGGCCAACTTGCGCCAGACCAGCAGGTTGCGCATGAAGACGGGCCACCAGCGCGCCGACAGGTCAGGTGCTCTCCAGAGTGATACGGCCCCCACGTTCGTCACTTCGTGTACTTCACTGCCCCCCGAGGGGGCGCTGCGCCTGCGGCCCGGCAAAGCCGGTTCCGCGGCCCCGGCTGCGGGGGAGGGAGCCGCCGGCGGCCCCGCGCTGCGTTCGCTGCCTTCGTTGGACTTGTCCATCACGCATCCTCCCGTATCTGGCGGCCAGTCAGTTTGAGGAACAGGTCTTCCAGGTTGGCGGGTCGGTGCAGGGTGCGTAAACTGCCGTAGGCCGCCAGACGGTCCAGCAGCGGGCGCGCATCCTGCGTATAGAAAAACACGGTTTCGCCGCTGACTTCCACCCGTGCGGCCAGCGCGCGTAGCCCGGCATGTCCAGGCGACTCGGCCAGCTCCAGCGCGCCGACCCCATACACCTCGACCACGTCGGGTTCCAGATGCTGTGCGATCAGCTCGCGCGGCTTGCCTTCGGCGATCTTTTTTCCGTGGTCCAGCACCAGCAGGCGCGAGCACAGGCGCTCGGCCTCGTCCATGAAGTGGGTGGTCAGCAGGATCGACTTGCCTTGCTGCAGCAACAGTTGCAGCCGCTCCCACATCAGGTGGCGCGCCTGCGGGTCCAGCCCGGTGGTGGGTTCGTCGAGTAGCAGCAGGCTCGGGTCGTTGACGAGGGCCCGCGCCAGGCTCAAGCGCCGCTTCATGCCGCCCGACAGTTCGCCGGGTTTGCTGGTTGCCTTGTGTGACAGCGAGGCAAATTCCAGCAGCGCCGGCACACGGGCGCGCACCTGCGCCGCTTTCATGCCGAAATAGCGGCCATAGACCTGCAGGTTTTCGGCGCAGCTGAAGTCCGGGTCGAGCGTGTCGAACTGGCTGACCACGCCCAGCCTGGCCTTGATGGCCAGCGCGTCGCCGGGCATGCGCAAACCGCGGTCCTGGGCGCCCGCAAAATAGGTGATGTCACCGCTGTCCGGCGCTGTCAGGCCCAGACACATGCGGAGGGTGGTGGTTTTTCCGGCGCCGTTGGGCCCGATCACGCCCAGACATTCACCGGGCGCAATCTCGAAGGACAGGTCATTGACCACCACGGCGCTGCCATAGTGTTTGGTCAGGCCCCGGATCTGGAGCAGGGGAGAATTCATGCGGCTATTGTTGCCTATCGACGGCGGGCTTCTGCCGCTACGCGCCAGCCTGGGGGGGGCTGGACTCAGGCGTCGTCGCCGTAGTCGTGGTCGGGGTGGTTGACCACGTCCAGTTTCCAGTAACCCCGGCCCACGATCTGGCTGCGGTCCACGCCCAGCTGCGTGATCAGCAGCTGGCGAATGCGACGCATCGCAGCGGCCTCGCATGCCAGGTAAACACGGGTGCCGGGGCCTATCGGCGCCAGCGCACGCAGCGCCTGCTCCAGGGCCCGGCCAGCCGCGCGGTGGTCGGTGCCACGCGCCAGCCATGCCACGTCCAGCTGCGCGGCGCTGAGCAGCGGCCGCTGCTCGGCATCACTGATGACTTCCAGCAGCACTTGTGCGCGGGCGCTGGCGGGAAGGGCGGCCAGAATCGTCTCGACCGCCGGTAGCGCGCTGTCATCGGCGATCAGCAGGTGCTGCGTGGCGGCGCTGTCCACGGCATAACCGGGGCCGGGCCCCATCAGGAACAACACCTGGCCGAGAGTGGCCTGCGCCGCCCAGGTCGACGCCGGGCCTTCGCCGTGCAGCACAAAATCGACATCAACTTCCAGCGCCTCCGGCCGCACCGCCAGCGGTGTGTAGGTGCGCATGGACACGGCGCGCGGGCCGTCCGGCAGGGGTCGGGTCGGCTCGGTTTGCCCCGGCTCCGGGAAGATGAGCTTGATATAGCTGGCGGGTCCGGCCGGGGCGAAGCCCTCGAGCTCTGCGCCATTGAGCGTGATGCGGCGCATGGCCGGGCTCAGGACGGTGATGCGGCTGACCTCCACGCGGCGCGGCGGACGGCGTTTGCGAACAGGTGCAGGGCTGGACGCTTCCTGTGCGCGTGTGAGAGGCGAAATGGGGTTGGTCAAGAAAGGCTTTCTGAAGAAAGGGGGCGTCAATGAGAACGATTTTCATCCAGAACCCGCTCGTCCGTATTTCGTAGGGCCATCTGCCGAGGCGGGCCGTGCGCCGTGGCAGTGCGTTTTTCCGGGTGAAGTAAAGTGTTGGTTACGGCGCTTCGCTCCCCGGCTCGTCTGTAGGGCGACCTGGCCTCCTACCCCTCTACCTTCTGCACATCCCATGACCACCTTCGGTACCCCCCTGTCCCCCCACGCAACCAAAGTCATGCTGTTAGGCTCTGGCGAGCTTGGCAAGGAGGTGCTGATCGCGCTGCAGCGCCTGGGCGTGGAGACCATCGCCACCGACCGGTATGACAACGCCCCGGGCCAGCAGGTCGCGCACCATGCTCGCACCATCACCATGAGCGACCCGGCCCAGCTCAAGGCACTGATAGAAAAGGAAAGGCCGCACCTGGTGGTTCCTGAAATCGAGGCGATTGCCACCCCCATGCTGGAAGAACTCGAAGCCGCCGGCGTGGTGCGTGTGGTGCCGACCGCGCGCGCCGCCCGGCTGACCATGGACCGCGAGGGCATTCGTCGGCTCGCCGCTGAAACCCTGGGCCTGCCGACCAGCCCGTACGTGTTTTGCGATTCACTGGCCGAGTTGCAGGCGGCCATCGACTCCAAAATCGGTTACCCCTGCGTTGTCAAGCCGGTGATGAGTTCCTCCGGCAAGGGCCAGAGCAAAATTGCCGGCCCGGACGACGTCAACAAGGCCTGGGACCACGCCATGGCCGGCGGCCGCGTCAGCCATGGCCGGGTGATTGTCGAAGGCTTTATCGACTTCGACTACGAAATCACCCAGCTCACGGTGCGTGCGATGGGCGCGAATGGAAACATCGAAACCCATTTCTGCGAGCCCATCGGCCATGTGCAGGTCAGCGGCGACTATGTGGAAAGCTGGCAGCCGCAGCCCATGGCCTCCCTGGCCCTGCAGAAAAGCCGCGACATCTGCAAGGCGGTGACCGACAACCTGGGGCTGGGCCATGACGGCAAGCCGGGCGGTCTGGGCCTGTTTGGCGTCGAGCTGTTTGTCAAGGGCGACGAGGTCTGGTTCAGCGAGGTCAGCCCGCGGCCGCACGACACCGGCATGGTGACGATGTGCACGCAGTGGCAAAACGAGTTCGAACTGCACGCCCGCGCCATCCTTGGCCTGCCGGTCAACACGGCGCTCAAAACCCCGGGTGCCAGTGCCGTGATCTACGGCGGTGTGGATGCGCAGGGCATCGTGTTTGACGGTGTGGCCGAGGCACTGGGTATACCCAACACCGACATCCGGCTGTTCGGCAAGCCGGAGAGTTTTGTCAAGCGCCGCATGGGCGTCGCTCTGGCCTTTGATGAGGATGTGGACACAGCGCGGGCTCATGCCAGGCTGGCCGCTTCGCGGGTCAAACCCCGCATGGCTTGACGGGATCTTTCATGAAATACCCGGAGCTGACGGAAATGCTGGCCTGGGCGGACGATTCGTCGCTGCGGCTTCTTCTGGTGGCCGGCATTGCGGTGGTGCTGGCCCTGCTGGTGCACCGTGTGGGCCTGGCCGTGCTGCTGCGATTGACACGTTCCATGCCGGTCGCTGCGGAGGTGGTCCGTCACTGCAGGGCGCCGGCTCAACTGCTGCTGCCGCTGGTTGCCCTGCAGGCTGTCTGGCAGGGCGCGCCCGAGGACCTTGCGCTGATGGGCGGCGTGCGCCACGCCAATGCCCTGCTGCTGCTCACTGCCTTGACCTGGCTGGGCCTGCGTGCCGTTCGCGGTGTGGCGCACGGTGTCACCAGCCTGCACCCGGTCGATGTCGAAGACAACCTGCACGCGCGCCGCATTCACACCCAGACCCGCATGCTGGCCCGAACCGCGATGTTCATCATCCTGCTGGCCGGGCTGGCCCTGATGCTGATGACCTTTCCGGGGGCACGGCAGTTCGGTACCAGTCTGCTGGCGTCGGCGGGCGTGGTGGGCCTGGTGGTCGGGATTGCCGCGCGGCCGATCTTCAGCAACCTGATGGCCGGGCTGCAGATCGCGCTGGCGCAGCCTATCCGGCTTGACGACGTCCTGATCGTGGAGGGCGAGTGGGGCCGCGTCGAGGAAATCACCGGGACCTATGTGGTGCTCAAGATCTGGGACGAGCGCCGGCTCATCGTTCCCCTGCAGTGGTTCATCGAGCACCCTTTCCAGAACTGGACCCGCCAGAGTGCCGACATCATCGGCACGGTTTTCCTGTGGGTGGACTACCGCATGCCGATGCAGCCCCTGCGCGCCGAAGCGCAGCGTCTGTGCGAAGCGTCACCCGACTGGGACCGGCGCCTGTGCAAGCTGCAGGTGACCGAAGCGGGGGAGGGGGCCATGCAACTGCGCCTGCTGGTGACCTCGGCCAGTTCCGGCCGCAACTGGGACCTGCGCTGCCATGTTCGCGAAGGGCTGGTCGATTTCATGCAGCGTGAGTATCCGCAACACCTGCCGCTGATGCGTGCCGAACTGGGAAGCGCGGAAAAAACAAAGCCATTTGAGCCTTCGTCCCTTTAACGGCGTGCGTAAACAGCTATCAGGTTGATAGCATCTGGCGGATGACCGGTGATCTACTGAAACGCTACCTCTGAAAAGCTGCGCAGCTTGCGGCTGTGCAACTGGCTGCTGCCCTGCTCGCGCAGCAGCTCGATGGCGCGCATGCCGATGCGCAGGTGCTGGTCGACCCGCTCGCGGTAGAAATGATTGGCCATGCCTGGCAGCTTGATCTCGCCATGCAGCGGCTTGTCGCTGACACACAGCAAGGTGCCGTAGGGCACGCGGAAGCGAAAGCCGTTGGCGGCGATGGTGGCGCTTTCCATGTCCAGCGCGACCGCGCGGCTCTGGCTGAAGCGGCGTTGCGGCTGGTTGCCGGGCAGCAGTTCCCAGTTGCGGTTGTCGGTGGACGCCACCGTGCCGGTGCGCATGATGCGCTTGAGGTCCGGCCCTTCCAGCCGGGTCACGTCCTTGACCGCCCGCTCCAGCGCCACCTGGATTTCGGCCAGCGCCGGGATCGGTACCCACAGCGGCAGCTCTTCGTCCAGCACATGGTCCTCGCGCACATAGCCGTGCGCCAGCACGTAGTCGCCGAGCTGCTGGCTGTTGCGCAGGCCGGCGCAGTGGCCCAGCATGATCCAGGCATGCGGGCGCAGCACCGCAATATGGTCCGTGATGTTCTTGGCATTGGCCGGGCCGACGCCGATGTTGACCATGGTGATGCCGCTGCGGTCGGCGCGCATCAGGTGGTAGGCCGGCATCTGCGGCAGGCGCGGCGGCGCCATGCCCAGCTCGTCGCCGGCAAAGGGCGGCAGTCCGGTGCGCCGGGTCACGACGTTGCCCGGCTCGACGAAGGCGATGTACTCACTGTCGGGTTTTGCCATCTCCGCGTGGCCCAGGCGCACGAACTCGTCGATGTAGAACTGGTAGTTGGTGTAGAGCACGAAGTTCTGGAACCAGTCGGGCGAAGTCCCGGTGTAGTGGCGCAGCCGCTGCAGCGAGTAGTCGACACGCGCCGCGGTGAACAATGCCAGCGGCTGCGGCTCGCCCGGCCGGGGTTCGTAGGTGCCGTTGGCGATGCCGTCGTCCATGGCAGCGAGGTCCGGCAGGTCGAACACGTCGCGCATCAGCATGCGCCGGTCGGCGCTCAGGTTGCCTTCGATGTGGTCGTGTTCGGCAAACGAGAAGTGCACCGGAATGGGCTGGGTGCTGGTGCCCACCTCGATTTCCACCGAATGGTTCTGCATCAGCAGGCGGAACTGTTCCAGGAAGTAGCTGCCATAGAGGTCGGGGCGAGTCAGCGTGGTTTCAAAACGACCTGGTCCGGCGACAAACCCATAACTGAGCTGGGAGATATCGGGGGTCTCCAGAATCGCGCGGGCCACGGTTTCGGTGTGCACCCGAACAAAGGGGTAGCAGGCCCGCACATGGCCGGGCAGGGTTTCGCCGGCCACGTAGCGGTGCATGGCGTCCCGCAGGTGAGCGATCTGCTGGTCATAAATCAGGCGAACCTGGGCCAGTGCGGCCGCGGGGTCGGTGTAACGGGTGGGCGCAATGAAGGCGGGCAGGTAAGGCATGGGCTTATTGTGCCCCGCTCCCCGAAACGCGGTTTTTGGCGGCTGCTGACACGAAACCGACACATTGCGACCCTAGATTCAATGGCAACACCACCTGGAGAGACCATGGACGCTGCCATCCGGATCAACACCCTGAGCAAGACATTTGGCAACGGCCGCAAGGCCCTGCAACAGATCGACCTGAGCATTGCGCCCGGCGAAATGGTTGCGCTGATCGGGGCTTCCGGCTCCGGCAAGTCCACCTTGCTGCGGCACATGGCCGGGCTGATGGCCGGCGATGCATCCGGGGAAGGGTCCATCGTGATCCACGGCAGGACTGTGCAGCGCAACGGGAAAATCGCGTCGAACATCCGTTCCGTGCGTTCGGGCATTGGTTTTGTCTTCCAGCAGTTCAACCTGGTCGGCCGGTTGCCGGTGATTGTCAACGTGCTGGCCGGCACCCTGCACAAGGTGCCGATGTGGCGCAGCCTGATCCGCTGGTTCACGCCTGAAGAGAAGGCCAGGGGCATCGAAGCCCTGCGCCGCGTCGGTATTGCCGAATGTTGTGCGCAGCGTGCCTCCACGCTGTCGGGCGGCCAGCAGCAGCGTGCCGCGATTGCGCGGGCCATGGTGCAGGGCGCCAAAGTGGTGCTGGCCGACGAGCCGATTGCCTCGCTGGACCCGGAATCCTCACGCAAGGTCATGGACATCCTGGCCCGCGTGAACCGCGAAGACCAGTGCACCGTGGTGGTGTCGTTGCACCAGGTCAATGTGGCCATGAAATACTGCGCCCGCACCATCGCCCTGCACCAGGGCAAGGTGGTGTACGACGGCCCTTCGGTCGGACTGACGCCCGCTGTGCTGCGCGACCTCTACGGCGCCGAAGCCGACGACATCCTGTCCCTGGGCGATGCCATTTCCAGCCTCGAAGACAAGGTCAAACCCGTTCCCCACCTCGCCTGGCCAACACCTATGGCGCAGGCTGCCTGAAGTCATCCTCTTCACCCACCCTCTCAAGGAAATCACCATGATCAAAAAACTGTTGACCGGACTGGCCGCCACGGCGCTGGTCGCCCTGGCGCCTGTCCATGCGCAGGACCTGAAGGAAATCAATTTCGGCATCATTTCGACCGAGTCGTCGCAGAACCTGAAGTCGGACTGGCAGCCGCTGCTGGAAGACATGGCGAAAAAGACCGGCTATAAGGTCAACGCCTTCTTCGCGCCCGACTATGCCGGCATCATTGAAGGCATGCGCTTTGGCAAGGTCCATGTGGCCTGGTTCGGCAACAAGTCAGCCATGGAAGCGGTGGACCGCGCTGGTGGTGAGATTTTTGCCCAGATGGTCAACGCCGACGGGACCCAGGGCTATTACTCTCACCTGATCGTCCACAAGGACAGCCCGCTCAAGTCGCTGGACGATGTGCTCAAGAATGCGAAGAACCTGTCGTTCGGCAACGGTGACCCCAATTCGACCTCCGGCTTCCTGGTGCCCAGCTACTATGTTTTTGCGCAGAACAAGATCGACGCAAAGACCGCCTTCAAGGTGTCCCGCGGCGCCAACCATGAGAGCAACGCACTGGCCGTCGCCAACAAACAGGTCGATGTGGCCACCAACAACAGCGAGAACCTGGACAAGATCAAGGACCGCCTGCCTGAAAAGTTCAAGGACATCCGTGTCGTCTGGACCTCGCCGCTGATCCCGCTGGACCCCCTGGTCATGCGCAAGGACCTGCCGGAGGCCTCGAAGCAGAAGCTCAAGGACTTTTTCTACGGTTACGGCAAAGGTGGTCAGCAGGAAAAAGATGTCCTGATGAAGATCTCCAAGCTGTCGGCCTTCAAGCCCTCCACCAATGCCCAGCTGATTCCCATCCGCCAGCTGGAGCTGTTCAAGGAGCGCAACAAGTTCGAGGCCGATGCAAGCTTGCCCGCCGCCGACAAACAGGCCAAGGTCGCCGAAATCGACCGCAAGCTCGCCGAGCTGAGCCGCAACTGAGGCCGCCCGTGACTACCCATGTCCGTCTTTCCGTGCAGGCGCCTCCTGCGCCGCTGCAGGTGCCGCGCGCCAGCTTGCTGGGCCTGATGGCCTGGGGCGTCCTGCTCGCACTGCTGGCCTTGTCGTGGAAGGGCGCGGACATGCGACCCCTGGACCTGCTGCGCGATTCCGGCAACATGGCCGAGTACGCGGCCAGTTTCTTTCCGCCCAACTTCAAGCAGTGGTCCTACTACCTGGAGGAGATGGTGGTGACGGTGCAAATCGCACTGTGGGGTACGGCCCTGGCCGTGGTCTGCGCGGTGCCGCTGGCCCTGTTGTCTTCGGCCAACATTGCTCCGCTCTGGGTGCGCCAGCCGATCCGGCGTCTGATGGACGCGGCGCGTGCCATCAACGAGATGGTGTTTGCCATGTTGTTCATCGTGGCCGTGGGTCTGGGTCCGTTTGCCGGCGTGCTGGCACTGTGGATTCACACCACCGGCATTCTGGCCAAGCTGTTTTCCGAAGCGGTGGAGTCGATTGACCCGCAACCCGTGGAAGGCATACGCGCCACGGGCGCCCATGCGCTGGAGGAGATCTTCTTCGGTGTGATTCCGCAGGTGCTGCCGCTCTGGATTTCCTATACGCTGTACCGCTTCGAGTCCAACGTGCGTTCCGCTTCGGTGGTGGGCATGGTGGGCGCCGGCGGCATTGGTGTCGTGTTGTGGGAGATCATCCGCGGCTTTCAGTATGCCGAGACCTGCGCCGTGATGATCATCATCGTGGTCACCGTCAGTGTGATCGACCTGATCTCGGCGCGTATTCGTAAAGCGCTGGTTTAGTTAACTGTGCGCACTTCCGTCAATGAAGTGAACAGACCCTGGGACCCGCCATGGCATTGAAAGTTGAAGAGATCACCGCGCTGTTTCAGACGCGGGGCGCCGCGCAGTACGGCGGCGAGGCGATCAGCCAGTTGCAGCATGGGCTGCAATGTGCCCATCTGGCCGAACGGTCGGGCGCATCCCCCGAACTGGTGGCGGCCGCGCTGCTGCACGACCTCGGTCATTTGCTTGTCCAGCGGGAACCGGCGAAGCAGACAGGCGTTGATGACCTGCATCAGTTCATGGCGCTGCCGTTTTTGCGTGGTGTCTTTACGGACGCGGTGCTCGAACCCATTCGCATGCATGTGGACGCCAAGCGGTATCTTTGTCAGGCGGACAGCGCTTACCACGCCAGCCTGTCACCGGCGTCGCAGCGCAGCCTCGCGCTGCAGGGCGGCCCGTTTTCCCGGGAGGAAGCAGCCATCTTCATGGCACAGGCCTTTGCCGCCGATGCGGTCGCGCTGCGGCGCTGGGATGACCACGCCAAGGACCCTGCGGCGACACCGCCCGGCTGGGATCACTACGTTGGTGTTCTGGAACAGGCTTCATCTGCCGGTATGGCTGAGGCGGTCAGGTAGTCCGCCAGGCGTCGACCGGCCATCTGCAACTCGCCATCGTTGACGATCACGCAGTCGGCTGGCATGGCGGAAAAAGCAGCGTTGCGCGCCAGTCGCTCGGCAATGGCCGCGTCGCTGTCGCGCGCCCGCTGCGCCAGGCGCGTGGCCAGGCGGTCCGGGTCGGTGCTGATCCGGACCACCCGCAGATCAGGTGAACGCGGCAAGCTGTTGACATGTGCACGCGAGCCGTTGACCACCACGAGGCGTCCGGCCCTGACTGCATCGGCGTAAGGGCTGGCAATGCCATAGCAGAATCCGTGGGCCTGCCAGTGCCAGCAAAGACCGCCCGACTGCAGAAGTTGCGCAAACCCCGGCGCCGTGACCGGGTCGTGGTCGGAGCCCGGCTGCACGGGGCGCGTCACCATGCGGCGTGCAAACACGATGTCGGGCAACCCGCTCAGTGACTGACGGGCAAAGTCCATCACGCTGTCCTTGCCGGAGCCCGAAGGCCCGCAGACAAACACCCAGAGGCCGCTCATGACCCCAGCCTGACATCCATGACACGCTGAAACGGCGCGCCCGGGCGTCGTTCGACAAACAGGCAGAGCCGGTCCAGCACCAGGGGGGCCTGGGTGTTGAGGCGGTCCACGTCTGCGGCGACCGCCTGGCAGACCTGCCGGGCAAGGGGCGCATCGACGGGCCCGGTCAATGTCAGATGCAGGCGAAATCTGTCCATCACGTAGGGGTAGCCATACAGGTCCAGCAGCTCGGTCTCGCGGGCATCCAGCGGGGCGGCGCGCCGGCGGGCCAGCTCTGCCGCTTCGGGCGGGGCGCGCAAGTCGTCGAGTCCGGTCACGCAGGCCGCGGCCAGCGCTTGTAGGCCCGCGGGTTCCGTTGTCGGAACGAGGGCCACGAAGTTGCCCAGTACTGCGACATGCAGCGAGCCCAGCGCCACAGGGGCCAGTGTCTGTGCCAGCCTGCCGAGGCGCGCCACCAGATCGGATTCGTCGTGTGCGGCTGACAGCCGGAAAGGCGCTTTCAGGGTGGCGTGAAACCCGTAACGCCGCGGCTCTGCGGTGATGCCGGCAAACTCTGCGGGTGACAGTCCTTCCGGCAAGGGCTGGGCCAGCGCCGTGTTGTCGTGTTCGTTGCGGCCCAGCCAGTGCGCGCCAAACACCCACCATGGCGAGTGCCGGTCCGGGGCGAAATAAATGGCGTAACGCGCGCTCATGCGAACGCTCCCGTTTCATTTCCTGCATTGATCACCAGCTGGACCCGGTCGCCGGAGAACACGGTTTCCCCGTACTTGATCGGTACGCCGGCCATGTCGACGTCCAGGCATTCGACACACAGCACCGGCCGCGTCAGCGCTTGTTTCAGCAGCCGTGCGGTTTCAGCAGACGGCATCTGGGTGGTGACGCGGCTTTCGGCGCGTACGTAGTCTTCGACACCGAAGTGCCGCAGGATGTCGGTGGTGCAGGTGCCGCGCCCCAGCATGTCGAGCAGCCCCGCGAATCGCCCGGCGGGATAGTAGGCTGTGGCCAGCGCGATCGGCTGCTCATTGGCCTCGTCGAGCATCTCCACCATCAGCACCTTGCCGCCCTTGTCCAGCCGGAGTTCCTTCGCTGCACGTTCGGGTGCGGGCATTTCCCGGGCGGTAAGCAGCTGTTTGCTCGGTAACAGCCCCTGGCGCTGAAGGTTTTCACTGAAGCGTGTACGGCGCGACAACACGTAGTCGAGCAGCTCGTGCTGGACAAAGGTGCCGCGGCCCGGTTCGATCCGCACCAGACCATCGACCTGCAGCGCCGCGACTGCCTGACGCAGCGTGTGGCGGTTCACGCCGAAACGTGTGGAGAGTTCGTTTTCACTGGGCAGACGCCCGGTCGCCGTGAATGCGCGGTCACGGATTTCGGTGCCCAGTGTGTCGGCAATCTGCTTCCACACAGCCACACCGCTGCGCCGGCCGGGCGCGCTGGAAAGAGGGCGTTCGCTTGTCATCATTTGGTCATGTTGTCCGGTTGAACTAGGGTCCTGCTGCAGCCCTTGTGGTTGTTTTTACTGACATACCCAACTCTAGTGACTGATTTAGACATCTGTATGACAAACGAGTCGATCAACCCGAACCGCGAACCCCGCAGGCGCTGGCTGGCCGTGCTGGCACGCGCCACCCGGCCTGAACTTGAAAAGGCAGGGGTTCTCCTCGGCGCCCTGCCGCCGCTGGAGCATGTTCGCCCTGCCGAATCCGGCATGGTCATGTTGCGCGGCCGGGTCGGGGGCACCGGCGATGCCTTCAACCTCGGGGAGGCCAGTGTGACGCGTTGTGCCCTGCGCGTTGGCCCCGGAGCACTGGGCGTGGGTTACGCCCTGGGGCGCGACCGCCGCAAGGCTGAACTGATTGCCGTGCTGGACGCACTGCTGCAAGACCCCATGCGTCACCCGGCCCTGATGCGCGAGGTGGTTGAGCCGCTGGCCAGGCAACAGGCCGCGCAGCAGGATGCGACGAGCCGCGCCGCGGCGGCATCAAAAGTTGAATTTTTCACCTTTGTTCGGGGCCAGGCATGAAGCAAAACCATCTGATGAGTGCCGGTTTCGCTGATCCGGTGCATGACGCACAAACCGCCTTTCGCCGCGTGCTCGATGCGCTGTCACGGCCGGGCCGGCGCTTCGTTCTTGGCGCCCCGGTTCCGGGTCTGGCCCTGGGCCCGTCCATGGGGCATCTGCTGCTTGCGTTGACCGATGACGACACCCCGGTATGGTGGCAACGCGATGAGGGCGCCGCCCCGGATTGGCTGCGGTTTCACACCGGGGCGGGTCGGGCGGCCGCACCGCAGGAGGCCGCCTTTGCCGTGCTTGTGGATGCAGGGGTCATGCCGCCGCTGGACAGCTTCGCGCCAGGCTCGGCGCAGGCGCCTGAACGCTCGGCCACCTTGCTGGTCGAAGTACCTTCGCTGGACGACGGCCCGGCCGTCGAGTGGCGCGGTCCGGGCATCCAGGACATGCAGACGGTGCGTATCGCCGGACTGCCCGAGCACTTCTGGACGCAGTGGCAAGCCAACCATGCCGCGTTTCCGCAAGGGGTGGACATCGTTTTCACCTGTGCCGACCTGGCACTGGGGCTGCCGCGCACGACCCGCGTACGCCGTCTGGAAGGAGTCACATGAATCCCCACGCTCACATTTTTTCGCTGCCCCACGAGGGGGCGCAGGCCGCCCTTGAGGCAGCTCGGCAGGAGGCCCGCCCATGTATGTAGCCGTCAAGGGCGGTACCGCCGCCATCGAGAACTCCTGGCAGCTGCTGGCCGCGCAGCGCCGCGGTGATCTCTCGTTACCGGAACTGTCGGTGGCGCAGATCCGCACGCAGCTGTCGCTGGCAGTGGATCGCGTCATGTCCGAAGGCTCCCTGTACGACCCCGAACTGGCCGCCCTGGCGATCAAGCAGGCCAGTGGCGACCTGATCGAGGCGATTTTTCTCCTGCGTGCCTACCGCACCACACTGCCGCGTTTCGGCTACAGCTTGCCGCTGGACACGGCACAGATGAAGCTGACGCGTCGCGTGTCGGCCACGTTCAAGGATGTGCCCGGGGGCCAGGTGCTGGGCGCCACCTACGACTACACCCAGCGCCTGCTTGACTTCGCCTTGCTGGCCGAAGGTGACAGCGCGCAGGGCACGGCCGCGCCGCATGCCGTGCCGCAGCCCTTGCCGGCCAGCATGCCGCGTGTCAATGAGCTGATGGCGCGTGAAGGCCTGATGGAGACGCCGCGACCCGTCGCAGACAGCGAACCGGGTGACCTGACGCGTGAGCCCCTGATGTTTCCGGCCGACCGGCCGCTGCGTCTGCAGGCCCTGGCGCGCGGCGACGAAGGCTGGCTGCTGGGCCTGGGGTATTCCACCCAGCGCGGGTATGCCAACGCCCATCCCTTTGCCGGTGAGATCCGGCGCGGTACGGTGTCGGTGGAAATTCTGGCCGACGAGCTGGGCTTCGCGATAGATATTGGTGAGGTGGAAGTCACCGAGTGCCAGATGATCAACCAGTTTGCCGGCAACCGCGAGGTGCCGCCGCAGTTCACCCAGGGTTATGGGCTGGCTTTTGGCGGGGCTGAGCGCAAAAGCATGGCCATGGCGCTGGTCGATCGCGCACTGCGTGCCCGCGAACTGGGCGAGCTCGCCTTGGCGCCGGCGCAGGACGAAGAGTTCGTGTTGTCCCATGCCGACAGCCTGGAGGCCTCCGGCTTTGTGCAGCATCTGAAGCTCCCGCATTACGTGGACTTCCAGTCCGAGCTGGAACTGGTGCGCCGGCTGCGGGCTGTCCACGCGCAGCAGGGGCAGGATGAAAAAAACGCGGACCCGGGCCATCGAGCCCCGGCCCCTCCCTCCGAACCGGCGATACAGAAAGCAGCATGATGGACGAGCATTACAACTTCGGATTTCTTGACGAGCGCACCAAAAAAATGATCCGTCGCGCCATGCTCAAGGCGGTGGCCATTCCGGGCTACCAGGTGCCTTTCGGCTCGCGTGAAATGCCGTTCGCCTACGGTTGGGGCACAGGCGGCGTTCAGGTCACGGCCAGCATCATTGGCCGCGACGATGTGCTCAAGGTGATTGACCAGGGGGCGGACGACACCACCAATGCGGTCAACATCCGCCGCTTTTTTGCGCGCACCACCGGCGTGCCGACCACGGAGAAAACCGCCGAGGCCACCATCATCCAGACGCGGCACCGCATTCCGGAAGCCGCCCTGACCGAAGCGCAGACCATTGTTTACCAGGTGCCCATGCCGGAACCGTTGTTCCGGCTGGAGCCGCGCCGCCTCGAAACCATCACCATGCACTCGCTGGGCGAATACGGGCTGATGAACGTCAAGCTTTACGAAGACATCGCCCAGCTCGGCGCGATCTCCAAGACCTACGATTACCCGGTGCTGGTCAACGAGCGCTACCTGACCTCGCCTTCGCCGATACCGAAGTTCGACAACCCCAAGATGCACATGAACCCGGCGCTGCAGCTGTTCGGCGCAGGGCGGGAAAAACGCATTTACGCCATCCCTCCCTACACCGCGGTGCGCAGCCTCGATTTTGAAGACCACCCGTTTGAGGTGCAGCGCTGGGAGCACGCCTGCGCCCTGTGTGGCGCGGCGGAGAGTTTTCTCGACGAAATGATTGTGGATGACGAAGGAAGCCGCCTGTTTGTCTGTTCGGACAGTGACTTCTGCAGCGGACGCCGCGAGGCCGGGCATGTGGGCACGCAGCAGGCCGTACAGATGCCGGACGCGCTGGCGCGCACGGCAGTGGGAGGGGCGCAATGAGCGACGATCTCCTTCTGTCCGTGCGCGGCGCCGGCAAGCAGTTCATGCAGGGTCAGCGCCTGCGCTGGGCTTGCCGCAGTGTGAGTTTTGACCTCTACCCCGGCGAGGTGCTGGCCGTCGTCGGAGAGTCCGGATCCGGCAAGTCCACGCTGCTGCGTTTGCTGGCGTCCCGCCTGGCTTGTGACGAAGGTTCGGTCCATTACGACCTGCGGGAGGAGGCTGGCAGCGGCGTCGCCGCAGCACGCGGTGCGTCCGGGCTCGTGGATCTGGCCGGGCTGTCCGAGGCGCGGCTGCGCTGGCTGGCCCGCACCGACTGGGGTTTTGTAGAGCAGCATGCGCGCGACGGCCTGCGCATGAATGTTTCGGGCGGCGCCAACATCGGCGAACGCATGATGGCCCTGGGGGCACGCCATTACGGCAAGCTGCGCGGCCAGGCCCTCAGCTGGATGGAGCGGGTCGAACTCGACGTGGACCGCATCGACGACCTCCCGGGCACCTACTCGGGCGGCATGCAGCAGCGCCTGCAGATTGCACGCAACCTGGTGACCCATCCGCGGCTGGTCTTCATGGACGAGCCGACCACCGGGCTGGATGTCTCGGTGCAGGCGCGGCTGCTCGATCTGCTGCGCGAACTGGTGGACCAGCTCCATCTGGCGGCCGTGATTGTCACGCATGACCTCGCGGTGGCGCGCCTGCTGGCGCACCGCATGCTGGTCATGAAAGACGGCTGCGTGGTCGAGCAGGGCCTGACCGACCGCGTGCTCGACGACCCCCAGCATCCCTACACCCAGCTGCTGGTGTCTTCCGTTCTCACCCCCTGATTCGCCACCCGAACATCACCATGACTTCTGTCCTAGAAACCAGCGATCTCTCCAAGACCTTCACCCTGCACGCGCGAGGCGGCCTCGCGCTGCCTGTTTTTTCCGGCATCAGCCTGAGCGTCGCCCCCGGTGAGTGCCTGGCCTTGACCGGCCATTCCGGCAGCGGAAAAAGTTCGCTGCTGCGCTGCCTGTACGGCAACTACAGTGCCAGCAGCGGGGAGGTGCGCATCCGCCACCAGGCGCAGTGGATCAGCCTGTCTGCGGCACTGCCGCGGGAGGTGCTGGATGTGCGGCGCCGCACGCTCGGTTATGTGTCGCAATTTCTGCGCGTGATTCCCCGGGTCTCGACGCTGGACATCGTGGCCGAGCCGCTGCGCCGCCTCGGCGTGGCCGCAGACGATGCGCGCGGCCAGGCCGCACAGTGGCTGACGCGCCTGAACCTGCACGAGCGTCTGTGGCACCTGCCGCCCGCGACCTTTTCCGGCGGTGAGCAGCAGCGTGTGAACATCGCGCATGGCCTGATCGCCAACCACCCCGTTCTGCTGCTCGACGAACCAACCGCCTCGTTGGACGCCGACAACCGCCGCGTCGTGGTGGAGCTGATTCATGCGGCGCGTGCGCGTGGGGCCGCTGTGGTCGGAATCTTTCACGACGACGAAGTGCGCGAAGCGGTGGCCAGCCGCTGCCTGGATGTTGAACACTATCGAAAATCAAACTGAACCGGAAGATCTCCATGAAGCAGAAAATCATCAAAAACGCAAGAATTGTCACGGCCGGCGAGGAGTTCACCGGCTGTCTGGTGGTTGAAGGTGGCCTCATCCGATCCGTCGAGCGCGGTGACACCTCGGTGACCGGGGCGGAAGACTGGGCCGGCGACTGGTTGCTGCCCGGCCTGGTCGAGTTGCACACCGACAACCTCGAAAAACACCTGGTGCCGCGGCCCGGCGTGTTGTGGAACGCCCACTCCGCCACAGTCATGCACGACGCACTGTGCGCGGCTGCCGGCATCATCACAGTGCTCGATTCGGTCGTGATCGGGGACATGGACCAGGGCGGCACACGCAGCCAGACCCAGCATGTGTCGATCGAGGCCCTGCACGAGTGCCGCGCCGAAGGCCTGCTGCGCGTCGAGCACCTGCTGCACCTGCGCTGCGAGGTCTCGGCCCCCGACATCGTGGAGGTGTTCGAGCACTATGCCGACGACTCCCTGCTCGAACTGGTCAGCGTGATGGACCACACGCCGGGCCAGCGCCAATGGCGCGATCTCAGCAAGTACCGGCGCTATGCCGAGCGTTACGGCAGCTTCAACGACGCGGAATATGAAACCCTGATCCAGGAGCGCCGGGCGCACCAGGAGCGTTTTGCCATTCCCAACCGTGCGGCCGTCATTGCCGGCAGCCGCGCCAGGGACCTGCCGGTGGCGAGCCACGATGACACGGAAGTGGCGCATGTCGAGCAGGCCAGCCAGGAAGGCATCGCCATCTCGGAATTTCCGACCACCGTGGCGGCCGCGCGCGCGGCCCGCGCGGCGGGCATGGGCATCGTCATGGGCGGCCCCAACCTGGTCAAGGGCGGCTCGCATTCGGGCAATGTGTCGGCGGCCGAACTGGCGCAGCTCGATCTGCTCGATATTTTTTCGTCGGACTACGTGCCCGCCAGCCTGCTGCAGTCAGCCTTTCTGCTGCGTGATACGGCCGGCTGGAGCCTGCCCAAGGCCGTCAACACCGTCACACGCAACCCGGCCCGCTCGATCGGCCTGACGGACCGCGGAGAACTGGCCCCCGGCCTGCGCGCGGACCTTATCCGGGTCCGCATGAGCGGTGACATGCCCATTGTGCGGGCGGCCTGGCATCAGGGCATGCGCGCGTTCTGAGCCTGCCGGCGGGAACGCGGCACCGCGTGCTGGCCGGCTTGCTCAGGGCCCGCGCGCCGGCTCTTTCACCGGCTCGCGCATCGTGACGAACTCCTCCGCCGCCGTCGGGTGGATGCCGACGGTACTGTCGAAAACGGCCTTGGTGGCTCCGGCCTTCATGGCCACGGCAAAACCCTGAACCACCTCACCCGCGTCGGCGCCCACCATGTGCAGGCCGACCACGCGGTCGGTCGCGTCGTCCACCACCAGTTTCATCAGCGTGCGCTCGGCGCTGCCGCTCAGGGTGTGTTTGAGCGCCTTGAACTCGCTGCGGTAGATGCTGACCTTGCCGAATTCCTTGCGTGCATCGGCTTCGGTATACCCCACGGTGCCAATGTTCGGGTGGGTGAACACGGCGGTCGGGATGAAGTCGTAGCTCATGCGCCGCGGCTTCTTGCCGGCGGCGGCGCCGAACAGGTGATCGACCACCACCATGGCCTCGCCCAGCGCCACCGGCGTCAGCTGGATGCGTGCGGTCACGTCGCCCAGTGCGTAAATTGACGGCACCGCCGTCTGGTAGTGGGCATTGACTTCAATCGCCCCCTGCGGGGTGAGGGGGACGCCCGCGTTTTCCAGGCCCAGGCCGGCCACATTGGGCAGGCGGCCCGTCGCGTACAGCACCGCGTCCACTGTGGTGCTGCTGCCATCCTGCAGTTGCACATGCAGACCGTCCGCCGCCCGGCTGATAGCTGCCACGTCGGCGTGCAGCCGCAAGTCCACGCCGGTCTTGACCATTTCCGCGGCCACGAAGGCACGCACTTCCGCGTCGAAGCCGCGCAGCACCTGGGCGCCGCGGTACAGCTGGGTGACTTTCGCCCCCAGGCCGTTGAAGATGGAGGCAAATTCGCAGGCGATGTAGCCGCCGCCCACCACCAGCAGGCGGGTCGGGAAAGGAGCGATATCGAAAATCTGGTCCGAGGTGATGACCAGCTCGCGGCCTTTCACCTCGGGCAGGCTGGGCCGGCCGCCGGTGGCGACCAGGATGTGTTTCGCACTGTAGCGACGGCCCTCCACTTCCACCGTGTGGGCGTCGGCCAGTGTGGCCCAGCCCTCGATGATCTGGACGCCCGAGCCCTGGAGCAGCTGAATGTAGACGCCGTTCAGGCGCGAGATTTCCAGCGCGCGGTTGGTCTTGAGCCGCTCCCAGTCGAACACCGGCGCCTCGCCGGTCCAGCCGAAGCCGCGCGACTCTTCAAAGGCGTCGGCAAAGTGCGCGGCGTAGCTGTAGAGCTTTTTTGGGATGCAGCCCACGTTGACGCAGGTGCCGCCCATGGCCGCCACCTCGGCCAGTGCGACGCGCGCACCGCGCTGTGCAGCCATGCGCGCAGCACGCACGCCGCCGCTGCCGCCGCCTATGACAAACAGGTCAAAGTCGAAATTTTTCATGGATTGCCATCATTGGAAAGGGTTGGCGCCGACCTTACCACCGGTCCGCTGCCAACGCCCGGCGGGGGTCATCGTCCCGGATGCAGCTGAGGCGGGGCAGCATGATTGAGCTGCAACAGTTCGGCCTTGATCCACTCAATGAAAATCCGCGTGCGCGCCGGCAGAAGGCGCGAATGGGGATAAACCACGCTGACCGGACGCAGCGGCGGCTCAAAACTGTCGAGCACCACGGTGAGCCTTTTCTGCTGCACATAAGGGGCGACCTGGTACGAGATGAACATGCCAAAACCCATCCCTGCGACACAGGCCTCGACCGCAGGCGAAGCGTTGTTGAATTCGAGATTGCCAGTGACTGGTACCGTGAAGGTTTTCCCCTTTTCATGAAAAGTCCACCACGGGCCCGTCGGCGCGGTAAATCGAACGCAGTTGGCAGACCGCAGGTCGCGCGGATGTGCCGGCACACCGTGTTTGCGCAGGTAGTCCGGGCTGGCGACCACCAGGCGACGTATGCCGAAGACTTTCTGCGCTATCAGTGAAGAGTCTTCCAGCTCGCCGATGCGGATGCCCACATCGATTCCCTCTTCCAGGAGATTGAGCACCCGGTCGTGCAGCATCACCCGGCAGCTCACCTCGCTGTAGCGTTGCACAAATCGGGTGACTGCAGGCGCCACATACATCTGTCCGAACAACACCGGCGCGGTGATGACGAGCTGGCCGCGTGGCTCCCCCATCTGGGGGCTTACCGATGCCTCGGCCTCCTGCACCGTTGCGAGTACCTGCTCACAAAAAATCAGGTAGCGGCGCCCCTCGTCTGTGAGCGCGATGCGCCGGGTCGTGCGGTTGAAAAGTCGCACACCCAGGTGGCTCTCCAGACTGGCAAGGGTGCGCACCATGGCGGGCAAAGACGATTCCATGACCCGCGCCGCGGCGGTCAGGCTGCCTTCTTCCGCGATGTGGATAAACGCCTGCATGGCCTTGAATTTGTCCATGGGCCGATGCTAAATGAATTACTCCGAATTGTGGATGAGTTAAATCCTGTTTCGAGTATTTATTCATATTAATGGATCAAACAGAATACCCGCACCTGAACTCATTTTCGAAGGACATGCATGAGCACACACAATACGGTCGCCCCCGCGCAGCCCATCAAACTCTACCGCGTCGCCATTTCCGGGCACTCTCACCGGGTCGAACTTTTCCTGTCCCTGCTCAAGCTGCCTTTTGAGTTGATCGAGATCGACCTGATGGCCAAAGGGCACAAAGCGCCGGCGTTTCTGGCCATGAATGCATTTGGTCAGGTGCCGGTGATTCAGGACGGCGACGTCACCCTGGCGGACTCCAATGCCATCCTGGTGTACCTGGCGGGTCGGTATGCTGCTGGGGCCGATCATCCGTGGTTGCCACGTGACCCGCTGGGTGCCGCCAGGGTTCAGCGCTGGTTGTCGGTCGCCGCTGGGCAACTCGCTTTCGGCCCGGCGGCGGCACGCGTCAACCAGTTGTTCAAACGGCCGGAAAATGTCGAAGCAGTGGCACGTGCCCATGCCCTGTTCGAGGTGATGGAGCAGGGCTTGGCCCACGCCCCCTTTCTGGTCGGCAGCGCGCCGACGCTGGCCGACATCGCCAACTACAGCTATGTGGCGCATGCGCCTGAAGGCAATGTGTCGCTGGAACCCTATCCAGCGCTCCGCGCCTGGCTGGCCCGCATCGAGGCACTGCCTGGTTTTGTGCCGATGGTGAAGACCCCCATTGGGCTGGCAGCATGAAACGAAGGATTGTTTCCGGGGTGATTACCACAGAGGTGAGGTCATGACCCCGCCCGCGTTTCACGAAGGCGAACGTGCGGTGCAGGCGCGAGTGGGCGTGCAGGAGCGCCTGGCGCAGATCGGCCCGCAGGTGATCCGCCACTTCATGCCGGACCAGCATCGGGATTTTTTTGAACAACTGCCATGGGTCATCGTCGGGACCCTGGACGCCGACGCCCAGCCCTGGGCCTCGGTGCTGGTGCAGGCACCGGGATTTATCCGTTCCCCGGATCCGCAGCATCTGGTTCTCCAGGCGCAGCCGCTGGCGGGTGATCCGCTGGCAGCCAACCTGGCGGAAGGTGCGCCCATCGGCCTGCTCGGCATCACGCCGCATACGCGCCGGCGCAATCGCATGAACGGCGTGTTGCACGGGGTGGGTGCTGCGGGGTTCACGGTGGAGGTCAGCCAGAGTTTCGGCAACTGCCCCAAATACATTCAGGCGCGCGAGCCGGTGCATCCGGGCGACCGAAGTGGTGCCGCGCCAGTGGTGCACGAGCTGTTGCAACTCAACGCTTCGGCGCGCCGGATCATCGCCGGCGCCGACACTTTTTTTATCGCCACGGCCTACGCCGGCGACAGCGTGCAGGCAGGCCGCGCCGGGGGCGTGGACGTGTCGCACCGCGGCGGCAAGCCCGGCTTTGTACGTCTGGACGGGGACGACGTGTTGACGGTGCCGGACTTCGCCGGCAACTACTTTTTCAACACGCTGGGCAACCTGGTGGTGAATCCGCGCGCCGGCCTGCTGTTCATTGATTTCGCCAGTGGCGACCTGCTGTACCTGGCGGTCACGGCCGACATCATCTGGGACGGCCCTGAGTTGGCATCCTTTGCCGGTGCTCAGCGATTGATGCGTTTCAGGGTGCAATCGATGCGCCTGGTGGAGTCCTCTTTGCCCCTGCGCTGGGGCGAGGCGGGGCTGTCGCCGGCGCTCCAAGGTACCGGCGCCTGGACCCAGGAGCCTGTTCCAGGCCCTGGCTGAATCGCCTCAGCCGATGGCTTCCTGTGCGAGTTCGCGCTCCAGCCAGGCGCGGAATTTTTGCACCGCCGGCCGTTCCCCGCCATGGGCTGACGTGACGATGTGGTAGCCCAAGCCCGCCACCGTCTGGCCGGGCAGGACCACCTTCAATTGGCCGCTGCCCAGCAGCGGCAGCACCAGCGGTGTGCGCCCGATGGCGACCCCGGCGCCCTGCACGGCAGCGGTCAGCACATGCTCGTACTGTGAAAAATACAGGCAAGGCTGTCGGGCCGACGGCGGCAGGCCAAGGCGCTCGTACCAGGCTGTCCAGGACATCCAGGAAAAACGCATGGCCGGGTCGTGGTACACCAGCAACGGGCTATCCAGGATGTCGGCGGCCGAGTGGATACGCGCCGCGACGGCGGGCGCCGCGACCAGCAGGGCTTGTTCCTGGAGCAAGGGTGGCGGGCCTTCGCCGGCCGGAACTACAGGCCTGAGCCGCACGGCCAGGTCCATGCCTTCGCGCTCCAGGTTCACCCGGGCTTCCGAGGCGGCGACACGCACGTCAATGGCAGGTTCGAGCCGCTGGAACTTCGCAAGTTTGGGCGCCAGCCACAGCGCGGCAAATGAAGGTGTGGTCGTGACCGCTACCGACGCCCGGTCGACCGCCAGCAGGCGGTCCACGGCCGCGGCCAGTTGCGCCAGCGCCGCGCGGGCCGCCTCATAAAGCTCGCGGCCCTGCGGCGTCAGGCTCAAACCCTTGCCGCCGCGCAAAAAGAGCGCTGTGCCCAGCGCGTCTTCCAGGATTTTGATCTGCTTGCTGACCGCCGACTGCGTGATGCACAGCTCCTCGGCCGCCGCCGTAAAGCTCAGGTGCCGTGCCGCCGATTCAAAGCCGCGTATCGCGTCCAGCGACATGGCACGCAGTGCATGGGAAGAAGAAGGGCTCAGCATGGCATGAATGGCAGGAATACCCCGGATGACAAACCTTCCGGCCACGCGGGCCGGGACGAGGGAAGAATCAAACCACACTTTCCAAGGAGACTGCCATGTTTGTTGCCCAACCCCCGTTGACGCTCGGGTCCATCCCGAAACCCCTGCGCCTGCGCCGCGGCCAGATCCTGACCTGCACCGGGGGTTGCCTCTGGATCACCAGTGATGCGCTGGCCGGGCGCCGGGACAGCGACGTCGTGCTCGAAAGCGGCGAGTCCTTTGTCACGCCGCAGGCCGCGACCTACTTTGTGGGCGCCCCGCGCGGCTGGGGCGTCCTGTCATTTTTATCCCAGCCCACCCCTGCCCGAAACCTGCTGGAAACAACATGCTGATAGAAACCGGACGCCATGGCCAACAGGTGGTGCTCACCCTCAACCGCCCCGACAAACTCAATGCGCTGAATTATGAACTGATCGATGAACTCATGGACAGGCTCAACGCACTGGAGCGCGACGACAGCGTGCGCTGCCTGGTGCTGACAGGGCAGGGCGATAAAGCCTTCAGTGCAGGTGCCGACATCGCGGGCTTTGCGCCCGACATGGCCGCATCGCCCGAGGCGGCCTGGCGCAACTTCGTCACGCGTGGGCAGGCCTTGACGCGACGCCTCGAGAACTACCCCAAGCCCGTCATCGCGGCCGTCAACGGCATCGCCTTCGGCGGCGGTTGCGAAATCATGGAGGCCTGCAGCCTGGCGATCGCGGCGGAACATGCGCGCTTTGCCAAACCCGAAATCCGGCTCGGTTTTCCGCCCCCCTTTGGCGGCACGCAGCGCCTGCCCCGCCACATCGGCCGCAAGCGCGCCAACGAGATGATCCTGACCGGCGACGCCATCAGCGCCGAGGAAGCCCTGTTGCTCGGCCTGGTCAACCATGTGGTGCCTGCCCATGAACTGCTGCCGGCCTGCCTGCAGATGGCCGATCGCATCGCCGAAAACCCCGCCGTGGCCGTGACGGCCTCGCTGCGCGCCGTGACGCGCGGGCTCAATGTGTCCATCGACGAGGGCCTGGCCATCGAGGCAGCGCAGTTCATGATTGCGGTGGCTTCGCAGGATGCGCGGGAGGGCACGGCGGCTTTTGTTGAAAAGCGCCGGCCGGTGTTCTGTCATCACTGAAGCGATGTTTAAAGGCACACAGCCAGAGGTCGGGGGTGAATTCGCTGGGTCGCCCTATCCCAAGGCTGTGGCCCGGGTGCGGTCATAGTAGCGCGTCAACTCGATGCTGGCCACACAGACGGCCAGCCAGGCCGTGCCGGAGGCAAACCCGGCCAGCACATCGGTGGCGAAATGCACCTGGAGAAAAACCCGGCTGCAACCGACCGAAAATGCGAGGGCCGTGGCCAGCAGTACCAGCGGCAGACTCGCGTGCCGTGCCGTGGCCGGCGGCAGGCTGCGCAGCAGCACATAGGCCAGCATGCCGTAAAACACCACTGCGCCAGAGCTGTGCCCGCTCGGGAAACTCCAGCCACCGGCCTGCACCAGGGCACTGTCGTGCATGGGCCGGGTTCGTTCAAACAGCGCCTTGAGCGTGGTGTTGAGCAAGGCGTTGCCGCTGATGGCCAGTACCCAGCCCAGGGCCAGCCAGCGCCGGCCGCGCAGCAGCAGCACCAGCGCCACGGCGAAGCCCAGCACACTCAGGCTCGCCGTGTCGCCGAGCCGCGTGACCCAGGCGAAGACCTGTAAGGCCGCCGCTGGGGTGCTGTCGCGCACGGCGTCTGAAAACAGCTGGTCCAGCTCCCCCACGCGTTTGCCGTCCCCCAGTTCCTCGGCAATTTCCGCAAAAACCGCCGCTGCACCCACCAGGACCGCAAACCCCGCGACAAGGCGGATCGAGAGATACCTGCCTGCAGGCAGTGCGCTCGTTTCGGCGCTAATGGCGTAGCGCTGCGCCAGCCACCACAGCGCTGTAGCGATTGGCAGCAGCAGCACCAGCAGTGCCAGGAAGAGCAACAAACCATGGCTGCCGAGTGTGAACACGGCTACGGCGGAAAAATCATCAGAAGACATGGTGTGGATCAAAGCGAAGGAAAGCTCGGAAAATGCGTTCCCACAAGCTTACGCTGTGCGGGCCGTCTGCGGCCCCTGTCGGTGCTATCGGTGCTGGCTGGCCCCGAAATGCTATCAATACAGTAGCTAATGGCGCACATTGGGTAAGGGCTGAAGCCTGTTTTCATTCATGTCCTGGTCGCCTGGGGCGAAGGCCCCGCCTGCGCCTGCGAGGGGCTCTCAAGGTGCGCCGGGGGGCTGGAAAAGCCCCAGCGCCGATAATCAGGGGATGACTTCTTCCCCTTCGACTTCCAGCGCAGCGAGCACCGACTTCAGCACGCTGCCGCTGAACCCTGCGATGCAGGCCAATCTGAAAACCCTGGGTTACCTGGCCATGACACCGATCCAGGCGGCCAGCCTGCCGCTGGCGCTGGCCGGCAAGGACCTGATTGCGCAGGCCAAAACCGGCAGCGGCAAGACCGCCGCCTTCGCGATCCCCCTTCTGGCCAACCTCAATGCGCGGCGTTTTGCGGTGCAGGCCATGGTGCTGTGTCCGACTCGCGAGCTGGCCGACCAGGTCGCCACCGAAATCCGCCGCCTCGCGCGCGCCGAGGAAAACGTCAAGGTGGTGGTGCTCTGCGGCGGTGTGCCGCTGCGCAACCAGACCGCGAGCCTGGAAAACGGCGCCCACATCGTGGTCGGCACGCCGGGCCGCATCATGGACCACCTGGCGCGCGGCCACCTGACCCTGGAAGCCATGAACACGCTGGTGCTCGACGAAGCCGACCGTATGCTGGACATGGGCTTTTTCGAGGACATCGTGACGGTTGCCAAACAGTGCCCGAAAGAGCGCCAGACTCTGCTGTTCTCGGCCACCTACCCGGAAGGCATCGCGAAAATCAGCCAGCAGTTCATGAAGACGCCGCACACCATCACGGTCCAGGCGCAGCATGAAAAAACCAAGATCCAGCAGCGTTGGTACCAGGTGCCCGACAGCGACCACGACGAAGCCCGCCTGGGCGCCGTCGCGCAGGTGCTGCGTCACTTCCGACCGGCCAGCACGCTGGCGTTTTGCAACACCAAGTCCCAGTGCCGCGCATTGGTGGCCTATCTGAAAGACCAGGGCTTCAGCGCGCTGGCCTTGTTTGGCGAGCTCGAGCAGCGCGAGCGCGATCAGGTGCTGGTGCAGTTTTCCAACCGCAGCTGTTCGGTGCTGGTGGCCACCGATGTGGCGGCGCGCGGCCTGGACATCTCCCAGCTCGAAATGGTCATCAATGTCGACGTCACGCCGGACGCCGAAGTGCACATCCACCGCATTGGCCGCACCGGCCGCGCTGATGAAGAGGGCTGGGCCATCAGCCTGGCGAGCATGGACGAGATGGGTTACGTCGGGAAAATCGAGGTGCTGCAAAAAGCAGAGTCCGAGTGGCACAAACTCAGCGAACTGCTGCCCGCCAGCAACGAGCCTCTGCTGCCGCCCATGGTGACGCTGCAGATCGTCGGCGGCCGCAAGGAAAAAATCCGCGCCGGCGACGTGCTGGGCGCACTGACCGGCGATGCCGGCCATGTGCCGCCGTTCATGCGCGAGCAGGTCGGCAAGATCAACGTCAATGAGTTCTCCACCTATGTCGCTGTGGACCGCGCGATTGCCAGCCAGGCGCAGCAAAAGCTGGCCAACGGCGGCGTCAAGGGCAAAAGTGTCAAGGTGCGTTTCATGGACGAGGCCTGAGTGGTACCCCTGTGAGCGAATGCCGACCCGGGCTGGCGGTGGTGGTGGGCGCCAGCGGTGCCTTGGGCGCGGCCCTGCAGACGCAACTGCAGCAGCAGGGAGACTACGGACGCGTGCTGGGCCTGGGGCGCGCGGGCGAGATCCGTATCGACTATGCGGATGAGGCCGGCATCGCTGCTGCGGCGCAGGCTGTCGCCAGGATCTGTGCCGAGTCCGGGTTGGCGCTGCGCCTGCTGCTGGTCGCGACCGGTTTTCTGCATGGTCCGCAAGGCCAGCCGGAACGCGGCTGGCGCCACCTTGATGCCGGCTACCTGCAACAGGTCTTCCTGGTCAACACCCTGGGCCCGGCGCTGTTGATCAAACATTTCTTTCCTCTGCTGCCCCGACAGGGACGCTGCGTGGCCGGCTTTGTCTCGGCCAGGGTCGGCAGCATAGGCGACAACGCGCTGGGTGGCTGGTATGGCTACCGGGCTTCGAAGGCGGCGCTCAACCAGCTGGTCAAGACTGCGGCCATCGAGTTGACGCGCAGCAACGGGGAAAGCATTTGCGTGGCGCTGCACCCGGGTACGGTGGATTCGCCACTGAGCCAGCCCTTTGCCAAAACCGGGCTCACGGTGCGCCCGCCGCAGGAAGCTGCCAGTGATCTGCTGGCTGTACTTGCTGGTCTGGCGCCGACCCATACCGGGGCCCTGCTGGACTACCGCGGACAGCTTCTGCCCTTCTGAGATTTTACGTAAAAAAGGCCTGTATCCCTTATCCGTAATGCGCGGGTAGCTATAAAAACAGAAGCAAATCGGGTTTCAACCGGACGCTCGCCTAGCGTTTGTTGCGGCACCCGCGTGTGTCTGTAGGTGGCCGCACCGGGTGCGCGTCAGACCTTGCGCCTTTCGCAGATGCGCCTACATCGCCAGCATCATGGCCGTTCGGCCCCTTGCAGTCCGCTGCCGGCTTTTGCGCGCCACAATCGATGTAACGCGGCGATGCCAGCGGTCTTCCGTTGTCACGCCACCCCGCCATTTCTCCGCGAACGCAGCCTGTGTGAAGCAGGCGGGGCTGCCGCATCACTTCAGGAAGACACTGTATGGTCAGGCTTAAATTTTCGATTGAACTGGGTTACCAGGTCGCCGATGCAGGATGCGATTTCATCTTCAACATCCATGCGGCCCACACGCGCGAGCAGGTGGTGGTCAGCGAGACCCTCGGCATCAGCCAGGTGCTGCAGCCCGAGTTTTATACCGACGCAGTCAGCCGCAATCGTTACCTCAAGTTCAGGGCCATGCCCGGCCCGCTGAGGGTCAGTTACGACGCGACGGTGGACATACGCCACCATGTGGCGCAACCCGATCAGGTCGCTGAAGTCGGCGTGCTGCAGCTGCCAGGCGCGGTGCTGCCTTACCTCTACCCCAGCCGCTATTGCCAGTCCGACCGCCTGCACCGGCTGGCCGTCAAGGAGTTTGGCCAGCTTCGCCAGGGTTACAGCCGGGTCCAGGCCATCCGCGACTGGGTCAACCAGCGCGTGACCTTCACGTCCAACAGCTCCACGGGCAACACCACGGCCATCGACACGCTGATCGACGAGGCCGGTGTCTGCCGCGACTTTGCGCACCTGATGATCGCGTTGTGCCGCGCGGTCAACATTCCGGCGCGGTTTGTCAGCGGCATTGATTACGGCGCCGATCCGGCCCTCGGGCCGACCGATTTTCATGCCTATGTTGAGGTCTATGTCGGCCACCGCTGGTACATGTTCGATCCCTCGGGCACCGCGATTCCGATGGGTTTTGTGCGCCTGGCCACCGGACGCGACGCGGCAGATGCCGCGTTTGCAACCATGTTCGGCGGGGTCAGCTCCTCGGCGCCGGTGATCAGCATCGAGGCCTTGCCCGATGACCAGGGCCAGTTGGTGGTGCCCCAGCATGTCGCGGAGGCCTTGTCGACCGACGCAGCAGCAGGCCCCGGCGCAGACGCAGCCGCAGACAACTAGGCCAGGGTGACCGGGCGGGTCTGCCGGACACGTGCGCGGCTTACGCGTCGGGCGCCGCCGCAGCGCGCCGGCGCCGCTCCAGGTAGGCCTGCAACTCGCCGACCACACCCTTGCGGAAGGCCAGCACGCAGAGCACAAAAATCACGCCGATGATCACGGTGACCCACGAGCCCACCTTGTCGGCCAGCATGTTCTGCAGCGAGATCACGATGCCGGCGCCGAACACCGGGCCGAAGAAGGTGCCTACACCGCCGAGCAGCGTCATCAAAATCACTTCGCCCGACATCGACCAGTGCGCGTCGGACAGGGTGGCGAAACCCATCACCAGGGTCTTGAGCGATCCGGCCAGGCCGGCCAGCGCGGCCGACAGTACAAAGGCCAGCAGCTTGTAACGGTCCACCTGGTAGCCCAGCGAAATCGCGCGCGGCTCGTTTTCACGGATCATCTTGAGCACCTGGCCGAAAGGCGAACGCACGATGCGTGAAATGGCCAGAAAACAGCCGACAAACACCGCCACCACCAGGTAATACAAGGCAATGTCCGATTCCAGCGAGAACAGGCCGAACAGCGCGCCGCGCGGCACGCCCTGCAGGCCGTCCTCACCACCGGTAAAAGGTGCCTGCAGGCAGACGAAGTACACCATCTGCGCAATCGCCAGCGTGATCATGGCGAAATAAATGCCCTGGCGCCGGATAGCGACCAGGCCGACCACCAGGCCGATCAGGCCCGAGGCCACCACACCGGCCAGGAGGCCCAGCTCGGGCGTCCAGCCCTGCGACTTGACGACCCAGCCAGTGGCATAGGCGGCCGAACCGAAAAATGCTGCGTGGCCGAACGACAGCAGGCCGGTGAAACCCAGCAACAGGTTGAAGGCACAGGCAAAAATGGCGAAGCACAGCAGCTTCATGACAAACACCGGGTAGAGCCCGAGCATGGGTGCCACCAGCGCCAGGATCAGCAGCGCGATATAGGTGATGCGGATCAATTTTTTTGCGTTATTCATTCAAATATCCACCGAGCCGCCAAGGGAGAAAAAGTTGTAGTCCAAGCAGGGGCCGCGGAACCGGCTTTGCCGGGCCGCAGGCGCAGCGCCCCCTCGGGGGGCAGCGCATTACGCGAAGCGAAAAGCGTGGGGGCCAACATCCTAGGCCTCCTTGCCGAACAGGCCGGCGGGCCGGAACATCAGCACGATGACCATGATGACAAACACCACGATGTTGGACGCTTCGGGGTAGAACACCCGGGTCAGCCCTTCGACGATGCCCAGGCCGAGACCGGTCAGGATGGAGCCCATGATGGAGCCCATGCCGCCGATCACGACCACGGCAAACACCACGATGATCAGGTTGGAGCCCATCAGCGGGTTGACCTGGATGATGGGCGCGGCCAGCACACCGGCCAGCGCGGCCAGCGCGGCGCCGGCGCCGTAGGTCAGCATCACCATCATGGGCACGTTGATGCCGAAAGCCTGCACCAGCGCGGCGTTTTCGGTGCCGGCGCGCAGGTAGGCGCCGAGCCGGGTGCGCTCGATCAGGTACCAGGTGCCCAGGCAGACCACCAGCGACACCAGCACCACCCAGGCGCGGTAGTTCGGCAGCACCATGAAGCCCAGGTTGGTCGCGCCCGAGAGCAGTTCAGGCACGTTGTAGGACTGGCCCGACGCGCCGTAGAGCTCGCGGAACACCCCCTCGAGAATCAGCGCCAGACCAAAGGTCAGCAGCAGGCCGTACAGCGGATCGAGCTTGTACAGGTGTTTGAGGAAAAGACGCTCGATGACCACGCCGAGCGCGCCCACCAGCAGCGGCGCCAGGATCAGCGCCCCCCAGTAATTGATGCCGAACTTGTCGAGCATGATCCAGGCGGCAAAGGCGCCCAGCATGTAGAGTGCGCCGTGCGCAAAATTGACCACGCCCAACAGGCCGAAGATCACCGCCAGCCCGAGGCTGAGCATGGCGTAAAACGCACCATTGACCAGGCCCAGCAGCAACTGGCCCAGAAAGGCTTGATGGGGAATACCGAAAATTTCCATGGAGACCCGTCAGTTCACGCTGTGAGAGTACAAACAATATCTAAGTAAAAAGTGGCCGACCGCGCTGCGACCGGCCACTAGTACCGCAACCCGGAAGTAGCGAAACAAAGTGAAAGTGATGACTTCGTGCCCGGGGCAAGGCGCAAGCCGCATCGAAGGCTGTTCGCCTTCGCAAGGACTGCAACGCCGCCCTGGGTGCGAAGGCGCGGTTTCATGTTTCGATATTTTCGGGTTGCGGTACTGAGAATCCGCTTACTTCTTGATCAGGGCGCACTTGGACTCGGCGACCGTGGTGAAGGCCTGGTCGCCAGGGATCTTGGCCACGGTTTTGTAGTAGTCCCATGGTGTGGTCGATTCCTTGGCCGACTTGACCTGGAACAGGTACATGTCGTGGATCATGCGGCCGTCGGCGCGGATCTGGCCCTTGTGGTAGAAGTCGTCGATCTTCATGCCCTTGAGCGTGGCCATGACCTTGTCGCCGTCCGTCGTGCCCGCAGCCTGAACGGCCTTCAGGTAATTCGTCGCGGCAGAGTAGTCGGCGGCCTGCAGGCTCGAAGGCATGCGCTTGTACTTGTCGAAGAAGCGTTTGGCAAACTTGCGCGACGCATCGTCCTGGTTCCAGTACCAGCTGTCGGCCAGCTGCAGGCCTTCGGTGTTGGCCAGACCCAGGCTGTGCACGTCGTTGATGAACACCAGCAGGCCGGCCACTTTCATGGTCTTGTTGATGCCGAATTCCTTGGCGGCTTTCATGGCGTTGGTGAAGTCGCCGCCGGCATTGGCCAGCGCCAGCACCTGGGCCTTGGACGATTGCGCCTGCAGCAGGAAGGATGAGAAGTCGGAGGCATTGAGCGGGTGGCGCACGGCGCCGGCCACGGTGCCGCCGTTGGCCTTGACCACGGTCGAGGCATCACCTTCGAGCGAGTAACCGAAAGCATAGTCAGCCGTCAGGAAGAACCAGTTCTTGGCACCGGACTTCACCAGCGCGCCGCCGGCCACCTTGGCCAGTGCCACGGTGTCGTAGGCGTAATGCACGGTGTAAGGCGAGCAGGCTTCATTGGTCAGGCGTGCCGAGCCGGGGCCGATGGCGATGAAGGGACGCTTTTTTTCCTCGGCGATCTTGGCCATGGCCAGTGCCGTGCCCGAATTGGTGCCGCCGATCAGCATGGACAGGCCATCCTTGTCCATCCACTCGCGCGCCTTGGAGCTCGCCACGTCTGCCTTGTTCTGGTGGTCGGCGGTCAGAACTTCGATGGGGCGGTTGAGCACCTTGCCGCCGAAATCCTGCGCGGCCCACTTGACCATTTCACCGCCGGCCGGGCCGTCGATGTCGGCATACAGGCTGGACATGTCGGTGATGAAGCCGATCTTGACGGGGCCGGTGTTCTGCGCGGAGGCGGCGGCGGCAAAGCCGATAGCCAGTGCGGCGACGAGGGTTTTGAGTTTCATGGAGTCTCCTTGGGTTGTGGTCGAAAGCGAAAAAAAAGGGAAAAGCGAAATAGGCCGGGCAGGACGACGCTCAGACGCCGAGATATTCCTGCAGCATGCCCATGTTCTGGGTCAGCTCGTTCTGCGCAAACTGTTTCACGATGGTGCCGTGCTCCATCACGTAAAAGCGGTCGGCCAGCGGCGCGGCGAAGCGGAAGTTCTGCTCGACCAGCACGATGGTGTAACCCTTGGCCTTGAGCGTGAGAATCATCTCGGCGAGCTTTTGCACGATGACGGGCGCCAGGCCTTCGGAGATTTCATCGAGCAGCAGCAGGCGCGCGCCGGTGCGCAGGATGCGTGCCACGGCCAGCATCTGCTGCTCGCCGCCCGACAGGCGCGTGCCGGGGCTGGACGCGCGCTCTTTCAGGTTGGGGAACATGGCGTAGATTTCCTCGATGCTCATGCCGCCCGGTGCCAGTGTGGGCGGCAGCATCAGGTTTTCCTCGGCCGTCAGGCTGGCGAAGATGCCGCGTTCTTCAGGGCAGTAACCCACGCCCATGTGCGCCACCTTGTGCGGCGCCAGTTTGATGGTTTCTTCACCATTGATGCGGATCGAGCCCTTGCGCGAACCGGTCAGGCCGACAATGGCGCGCATCGTCGTGGTGCGACCGGCGCCGTTGCGGCCCAGCAGCGTCACCACCTCGCCCTCGTGCACGGTCAGGTTCACGCCATGCAGAATGTGCGACTCGCCATACCAGGCGTGCAGGTTCTCGATTTTCAGGAGTTCCTTGGACATCAGTGGGCTCCCTGCAGTTCGGTATTGGCGGTGCCCATGTAGGCCTCGATCACCAGCGGGTTTTTCGACACTTCGTCGTACGGGCCGTCGGCAATGATGGCGCCGCGCTGCAGCACCGTGATGCGGTCGGCAATCGAAGACACCACGTTCATGTTGTGCTCCACCATCAGGATGGTGCGGCCGGCGGAGACCTTCTTGATCAGCTGGGTCACGCGGTCCACGTCTTCGTGGCCCATGCCCTGTGTCGGTTCGTCCAGCAGCATCAGCTCGGGCTCGAGCGCCAGCGTGGTGGCCAGTTCCAGCGCGCGTTTGCGGCCGTAAGGCAGGTTGACGGTCAGCTCGTCGGCGAAATCCTGCAGGTCCACCTCGGCCAGCAACTGGCGGGCGCGTTCATGCAGGGGAAACAGCGTGCTCTCGGCTTTCCAGAAATGAAACGAGGTGCCAAGATTGCGCTGCAGCGCCGCGCGCACGTTTTCCAGCACGGTCATGTGCGGAAACACCGCCGAGATCTGGAAGGAACGGACAATGCCGCGCCTTGCCGTCTGTGCCGGCTTTTCGGTCGTGATGTCCTTGCCGTTGAACAGGATGGTGCCGGTGGTCGGGTGCAGGAATTTGGTCAGCAGGTTGAAGAAAGTGGTTTTGCCCGCGCCATTGGGGCCGATCAGCGCGTGGATATGGCCGCGCTGGACTTTCAGGTCCACCTGGTTGACGGCCACGAATCCCTTGAATTCCTTGGTCAACCCACGCGTTTCAAGAATGAACTCCGCTGACAAATTGCTCTCCGGCTACAGACATTGAAATGGCGGGCGCACGGGCCCGTCACAGAGAACTGCATGCTAACGAGTCGCGTTGTGGCGCGTGAGCGGGTTAGGACTTAGGTAGTTTTACGTGCCGGCCTGCCGGAGGAAAAACACCCAGGGCAAGCCGCCTCGGGCCTGGGGCGAGCCCGCAGCTGTGTCAGGGTTTTGTCAGAAAAAGAGAACGCGGCGCGCCAACCGGTTTTCTGCAGAACGGGTGTCGGTTTTTCAGCGTGCGTGGGTCACGCCGCCGTCAACCACCAGTGTGGAGCCGACCACGTAGTCGCCGGCGCGCGAGGCCAGGTAGATGGCGGCGCCGGCCATGTCGGCGTCCTGCCCGACACGCCCGGCCGGGATTCGCGCGGCGACCGCTTCGCCATGGTCACGGGCGTCCTTGTTCATGTCCGAGGCGAAGGCGCCGGGGGCGATCGCGCTGACCACGATGTTGTCCTGGATCAGGCGCAAGGCCATGCGCCGGGTCAGCTGGATCAGGCCGGCCTTGCTCGCCGCATAGGAATAGGTTTCCATGGGGTTGACGGAAATGCCGTCGATGGAGGCAATGTTGATCACCTTGGCGGGACGCCGCTCGCCGGACTTGCGCAAGGCGCTGATCAGTGCCTGCGTCAGGAAAAAGGGCGTCTTGAGGTTCAGGTCCATCACCTTGTCCCAGCCGCTTTCCGGAAACTCGTCAAACGGGGCACCCCAGGCAGCGCCGGCGTTGTTGACCAGGATGTCGAGCTGCGGCTCGAGCGCACCGTACGCCGCGGCCAGGCCCCTGGCCCCTTCGAGTGTCGAGACATCGGCAGGCAGCGACACGCAGTGCCCCAGGCTGGCCAGTTCTTTGGCGGTCTGGTCGCAGGCCGCGGCCTTGCGAGCCGAGATGTAGACCCGCGCACCCTGGGCCAGGAAGCCGGCGGCAATCATGCGGCCGATGCCGCGTGAACCGCCGGTGATCAGCGCCGTGCGGCCCTGCAGGGAAAAAAGATCGTTCATGGTGGACTCCTGGCTGGGGGGATGGGGGAGGGAAAGGCTTGCCGGGCAGCTTATCGCCAGTGCGGCGGCGAAGGCGTCACCTGCGTGTCTGCGCTGCGCGGGGACAGGACACTTGGCGCTTGTTTTTCATGACAAAAACGGCCACAGCCCTTGATTGACAGGCGCCAACAGCTATCAAAAGAGGAGTATCTGAAGTCCCGGTCCGGGGCCTGGCATCCGTGCCGGACCGGCCCGGGCAGCGGGAGTCCGGGTAACAAGCAGGGACTTTCCTGCGGGCAGGCGCTGGCCGGGGGTAAGGTGGAGGACTCAGCCACCTGCCAAGGAGACCTCATGCGTGTCGACATTTACCGCCGGGCCGAAGCCAATCGCCAGTTTTCCTACCTCGCTGTGCCCGAAGGGCGGCTGATTCCCGAGGAGGCCACGAACAGCGATTGGGAGACTGAAGCCCGGGCGGTGGAAATGGGTGCCAGCGCCGAGAAGATCAGCCAGTACGCGATTCCCCGCCCCGAGCAGCAAATTGCCGAAAAAGGATATGCCATCACCAGCGTGAACGGCGCCGGTCACTGAAACCGCCTAGCCTGCGCGCGCTGCCGCAGCCCGGAGTTTGTCTTTCTTGCTGGGGCGTTTGCCCTTGATGCCGCCCGTCGCAGGCGAGCTGCCGGCCTCGTCAGTTGACGGTTCCGTCGGTACCGGTTCAAAACCTTCGATCTGCTCTAGCGGCAGGCTCAGCCGCTGGCGTTTTTCGATCAGGCGCCAGTGGGCAAGCGTGTCCGCGCTGACAAAACTCAGGGCGACGCCGCTTTCTCCGGCGCGGCCGGTGCGGCCGATGCGGTGGATGTATTCCACCGCCGAGCGCGGCAGGTCATAGTTCACCACCACCGGCAACTGCGCAATGTCCAGGCCGCGGGCCGCGACATCGGTGGCGATCACCACCTTGAGTCGCGAGGCCTTGAAGTCGGCCAGCACCTGCGTGCGTTTGCCCTGGCTCAGTTCACCGTGGAAAGGCTCGGCGTTGATCCGGGCCTTGCGCAGCTTGTCGGCGACCATTTCAGCCGCATGTTTGGTGGCCACGAAGACCAGCACGCGGCGCCAGCCGTTGGTCTGAATCAGGTGGCGCAGCAGCTGGGTGCGCCGGCCGGCGTCCACGGCCATGGCCCGCTGCACGATGTCGGGTGCCTGCTCCGGCCCGGCCAGCACGTCGATGCGGACCGGCTCGCGCAGCAGCTTCTGCGCCAGGGCCAACACGGCGGGCGGCAGGGTGGCCGAGAAAAACAGGTTCTGGCGCTGCGGCGCGAGCAGGGCGAGGACGCGCCCGAGTTCGTCCGCAAAACCGAGCTCGAAAAGGCGGTCGGCCTCATCAAGCACCAGCAGGCGGACGCTGGACAACACCACGGCGTTGTGGTCCACCAGGTCCAGCAGACGGCCGGGGGTGGCGACCACGATGTCGGCTCCGCCGCGCAGGTTCATCATCTGCGGGTTGATGGACACGCCGCCAAACACAGTCGCCACCTTCAGCGCCTGGGGCAGTTGCTGCGCCAGGCTGCGGACGGTCTCGCCGACTTGCGCCGCAAGTTCGCGTGTCGGCACCAGGACCAGCGCACGTACCCTGCGCGGCTTCTCGTGGGGGCCGGTCAGCAGTTGCTGCAGCAGCGGAAGCACAAAGGCTGCAGTTTTGCCGGAGCCGGTCTGGGCCGATCCGAGGACATCGCGTCCCTGCAGCACTGCCGGAATTGTTTCTGCTTGTATGGCGGTGGGTGCGAGATAGCCGCGCAGGCCGACGGCGCGCAGCAGGGGAGGGGATAAACCCAGGGAAGAGAAGGGCATGAGCGGCTTTGTGACGGGGGCGATGGCTCGGGCTAGCCTCACCGCAAGGGTCCAGTTTAAGCTGCCCCAGGTCGCATAATCGAAGGCTTGAGACTCAGGTCCGCCAGGACAGGGTCATCGATCGACATCAGAGGCCGCCGTGAAAAAGACATTTCAGTTGAATATCGAAGGAAAAAACCGCGATCGTGTGCTGGACGCCGTCAAGCATGACATTCGCAAATACGTCAAAAGGCAGCGCCGGGTACCTTTGCCGGAAGGTGTGGATTTCTGGGACTTCGACTGCCGCTTTGGCCCCACCCAGGAGACTGCCACGGTGGTGCATTTCGCAACCATCTTTCCGCTGGTGGATGGCGCCGCGAAAGAGGGCGCCGATACCTTCTACCTGGAATTGCTGGCCAAAGAGGGCCGGCGTACGCACCGACCCCGCCCGCTGGGGGTCGATGATGGAAGCGGTGTGACTGCGCAGGACGCCGAATCCGGCGAATGAGGCTGCAGTTTCTCGTTTTCGACCACAGCGAAGACCCACAGGGAGGCGGCAGCTTTGACGCCATGGCCTCGGTGCGTCAGCCGCAGCTTGTTGCGTTGCGCGCCGAAATTGCCGAGGTGGTGGACTGGGCCGAAACCGTGTTCGCCGGACAGCGCGCGCCGCTGGACGAGGGAGGAGAGTGGGATATGGACTTGCAGGAGCAGACCGATGCGGCTTCTCCGCTGTGGCATGTGCTGACTTTGTCCATCAGCGGCAGCGCGCTCTTTTGCGCCGCGTTCATCCAGCGCTTTGGGTTGGACTAGTCCTGCAGCACGGAAGTAGCGAGGGCGCTGGTTCTGCTGCCAACTGCGAACGACTGTTTATGGCGTGCGCGATAACTTGCCCAGGTCGACGACCTACTTCCACATGGCGAAAAAGCCTACGCCACCGTGTAAGAAAAAGTGACAAGCTGTCTATTGAGCCGATCACGGCTTCAAGGAAACACGCCATGACATATTTTTCATCCAAAACCCGCCTCGTGACATTGGCCATCGCCACCCTTTTACTTGCGGGGCCCGCATTGTCAAAGGGAAAGGACGATGACGACAACCATGGAAAAGGCAACGGCAAACACGCCCAGAAGTTTGAGGAAAAAGAGCAAAAACGCGAATCCAAGGAGCAGGATAAGGCCGCGAAGCGGGAGCGTAAAGAAATTCAACCGGGCAGCTATTTCAACGATCAGCAGCGTACGGTTGTGCGTCAGTACTACGTGCAAAATTACTCAAACGGCAAAAAATGCCCTCCAGGGCTGGCCAAGAAGAACAATGGCTGCATGCCCCCAGGCCAGACGCGCAACTGGGCTGTTGGCCAACCGATCCCGCGAGGCGTCACGATCTATTCCGTGCCTCAACCCGTCATTGTGCAGCTACCGCCCGCACCTTACGGCTACCGCTATGCGCGCATTGGCGGCGACATCGTATTGGTACAGCAACAAAACAACCTGATTGTGGACATTATTCAGGGTCTGCTGGGTGGCTGATGCAGGGAGATAGCCGGGTAGTCATGGTGATCCAGGCATGACAACCCGGGCCACATTCCAGGAACCGGGCCTATTGGTCTTCGCGCGCCCTAGCCCGGCGGCAATCCCAGCGCGTTAAAGGTCAGCATGGCGGCCCAGGCATCATTGGCGGCGTAGACCAGCTGGCTTTCGCTGAGCTGGCGGTTGGCCCAGTTGGAGGTGGTGGCCTTTTTCGATTTCAGGAAGCGGCGATTGAATAACACGGCCACCGCACCACGCACGCCAATCTCTTTCGCATAACCCCTTTTCCGGAACACCACGTTGAGGTCCAGCACATTGCGCGGCTCCACGCCCAGGGTCCGGCGGATCTGCGTATGGTCGCCGGCCAGGCCGAAGCCAACCTTGGTAATGTGGCCAGCTTCCAGCAGTGCTGCCACCACCTCCCGGCAGCGCGGATCGAAAAGCTGGAACACCCAGGCACGCTCCAGCGTGGACAATTGCACCACATGCGGACCCTCGGAGACCTGGTCTCGAAAAAACGTGGGCTTGGACTCGGTGTCGAAACCGAGTGCGCTGCAGCCCGACAGGAAATTCCAGGCGTCCTCGGCCTGCGCCGCAGTGGCGACCAGCACGATGTCCGCCAGGCCCAGGCGCTCCAGTGGCTCCAGCAGCGCGAGTTCATCGCGGCTCGGCGAGGTGAATTGCGGCATGGTCGACGCGGGCGCCCGGCCTCAGCCCGGCACCACCATGCTGGGAATGGTGGTGGCCGGCGGCGTGTTGCGGCTGCGGCCGCTGCGTACAATGCCGTCGATCATCACCATGCCCACACCGGGGATGTCGCCGCGCTGGACGCTGTCGAGCAGGTTCAGCCCGGATGAATGCTGGGCCTTGTCCATGAACACGAAGTCGGCATCGCGGCCGACCTCGATCAGGCCGCAGTTGAGCTGGCGGATACGCGCGGTGTTGCCGGTGGCAAAACAGAAGGCCAGTTCGGCCGGAATGTTGCCCAGGCTGGACAGCAGGGCGATGAGCCGCAACATGCCCAGCGGCTGCACGCCGGAGCCGGCGGGCCCGTCGGTGCCGAGAATCACCCGGTGCGGGCATTTGAGCTGCAGCGCGGCCTGCGCTGCGGCAATCGCGACCTTCTCGTTGCCGTTGTGCACGATCTCGATGGCGCGCGAGGACTTCTCACAGAGCTCGCAGACATGCTGCTCGGACAGGGCGGTGTGGCCGCCGTTGATGTGGCCGATCACGTCGGCGTCGGCTTCCAGCACCACGTCCTTGTCGATCAGGCCGGAGCCGGGAATCGACGGGCCACCGGTGTGGATGGTGCTCTGGATGCCGTACTTGCGGGCCCAGGCCACCATCTCCCTGGCCTCGTAGCCGGCCTTGACCGAACCCAGGCCGACCTCACCGAGCAGCGTGACGCCGGCCTCGGCCAGCTGTTTGAAATCGTCCTCGACCATGCCTTTTTCGATGATCGGGGCGCCAGCCAGCACCTTGACGCCGCCGGGACGGAAGTTGTCGAAAGCGCGCTGCGCGGTGATGGCCAGGGCCTTGAGCCCGACGATGTCCTTGGGGCGGCCGGGCAGGTGCACCTCACCGGCCGAAATCATGGTGGTGACGCCGCCGTGCATGGTCGAATCAATCCAGCCGATCTGGTTTTGCCGCGGCGTCCAGTCGCCGAACACGGGATGGACATGGCTGTCGATCAGGCCCGGGCAAACGCAGGTCTGGTGCGCATCGATGATGGTCTGTGCGCCCTCGGTGTCGCAGTCTTTGGCCTTGCCGACGGCGACGATCAGCCCGTCGTTCACGACAATCGTGTCCGCGTCCAGAATCGGCTGGTCGATGTCACCGGACAGCAGCAGTCCGATGTTTCTGATCACCACTTTTCCGGATTTTCCGGTCGATACAGCTTCTGCCATGTTGTTTGCCCTCTCAAAGGTCGTGTGTGGGAATGTCCGCCGGCGGCGCGCAGATGTCAGGGGTTGAGCATCACCGTGCGCAGCACGGTGCTGGTGATGAAAGCCTGCCAGTCGGCCAGGGCCTCGGGTGTCTGCAGGTCTTCCCCGAGAAAGGCAGACAGCGTGTGGCGGTTGGAGATGTAGAAGTAGCCGGTCGCCGCGATCAGCAGGTACACATTTCGTGCGGAGATGTCAGCGCGAAACACCTTCTTTTTCACCCCGCTTTCCAGCAGCTTCTGGATGATCGCGATGGCGGGCGACGAGTATTCCCGGGCACGCATGGACTTGGAGATGTGTTTGCCGCGGTGCAGGTTTTCGGTGTTGAGCAGCGTGATGAACTCGGGGTTCTTGCTGTAATAAGTCACGACAAAACGGATGACTTCCTTGAGCGACTCCACCGGCTGCTCCAGGTCGAGGTCGAGCTCCAGCTCGGCATCGTTCATCCGGCGGTACATGTCTTCCAGCACTTCGATGAACAGGCCTTCCTTGCTCCCGAAGTAGTAGTAAATCATCCGGTCGAAGGACTTGGCCGACAGCGAGATTTTTTCCACGCTGCCGCCCTCGTAGCCGTACCGCGCAAAGACCTTGGTGGCGGCACGCAGGATATTGTCGCGCGTGGTTTGCGCAGCCTGCTCCCGCACGCCCGGCCGCTTTGCTGAGGCGAGCCGGGCAGTCGCCGAGCGTGGGGATGTGGGTTTGGTGGCCATGGCGTCAGCTAGCAGGCAATAAGCGTGGAGGTCTTCTCTTCACCAGCCGGGTCCGCGGAGCCGGCTTTGCCGGGCCGCAGGCGAAGCGCCCCCTCGGTGGGCAGCGTCGTAGGCGTAGCGACAAGCGTGGGGGCCATATTCACTGCTCGGCAAACGCGCGTTCGATCACGAAGTCGCCGGGTCTGGAGGTGTTGCCTTCCACAAAGCCGCGTTTCTCAAGCATGTGTTTCAGGTCCTTGAGCATGCCCGGGCTGCCGCAGATCATGACGCGGTCCTGCGCGGGGTCCAGCGCAGGCAGCTTCAGGTCTTCGAACATCTTGCCGGTTTCCATCAGGTCAGTGACGCGGCCCATGTTGCGGTAACTCTCGCGCGTCACGGTCGGGTAATACAGCAGCTGCCTGGACACCATGTCGCCGAGGAACTCGTGTTGGGGCAGATGGTCCACGACCAGGTCGTGGTAGGCCAGCTCGTCGGCCTGGCGCACGCCATGCACCAGAACGATCTGCTCGAACTGTTCGTAAGTTGCCGGGTCGCGGATGATGCTCATGAAGGGCGCCAAACCGGTTCCGGTGGACAGCAGGTACAGCCGCTTGCCGGGAAGCAGGTAGTCGATCACCAGGGTGCCGGTCGGCTTGCGCCCGACAATGATGGTGTCGCCCACCTTGATGTGCTGGAGACGCGACGTCAGGGGGCCGTCGGGCACCTTGATGCTCAGAAACTCCAGGTGTTCCTCATGGTTGGGGCTCACGATGCTGTAGGCCCGCAGCAGCGGCTTGTCGTTGACCCGCAGGCCTATCATCGTGAAATGGCCGTTGCTGAAGCGCAGCGAGGTGTCACGGGTGGTGGTGAAAGTAAACAGGCGATCCGTCCAGTGATGCACGGACAGGACACGTTCTTCGTTGAAGGCGCTCATGGTGGTGAATGTAGGGGCTGAAGGTTCGGGTTGGATGATTCAGCCGTCGAGATGAATGCTCGCCAGCTTACCGGTTTTGTCTTTCCATTGCTCCGCCGTCGCCAGGGGCGCGATGCGCCTGGAAATGGTGGGCCATTGTCTGGCGAGGCGCTGGTTGAGCTCGAAAAAGGGTTCAAACTGCGCGGGCATGTCCGCGTCGGCGTAAATGGCGTTGACCGGACATTCGGGAATACACACGGCGCAGTCAATACACTCGTCCGGATCGATCACCAGAAAGTCCGGACCTTCCTTGAAGCAGTCCACCGGACAGACGTCCACACAATCCGTGTATTTGCATTTGATGCAGGCATCGGTGACGACGTGGGTCATGGGATCCTTGGGGAGGGGGCTGCAGGTCAGGCCGCTGGCGCTCGATGGCGTCAATGTGCCATACAAATGTAGTGAATGCAACATTTAAATGTAGTGCCCATAACATTTTTTGAGTGTTGCCGGACCTGACGCGTAAACACTATTGCACAGACCCGATGTATGCGCTACATTGATTTCAAATGTAGCGAGCGCAACATTCCAGTTAAGCAAGCGCTACATCCGGAATGACGTACAGGATGACCGGCGGTACGAAGGCAAACACGATGACCGAGCATACAAAAACGGACGGCTTACCAGGCATGGATTCCCCCGGGCTTCCCCAGGTCCTGGAAAAGGCCCGGCCGCGCAGCGAGCGAATGAACAGCGAGAAGATTGAATGCAATGCCTGTCCTGTGTTGTGTCAGATCTCCGACGGCCGCAGCGGCGCCTGCGACCGGTATGCCAACCAGGGCGGCACGCTGGTGCGGGTCGATCCGGTGCTCTTGCTGCGGCGCACCCTGGACGGCGGCGAGCCTGTGCTCGTGCCGTTCACGGCCCGACCTGTTGCTGCGGATGCGCCCGATGCTGCCGCATTGCCCGATGCCGCGCCGGAAGAAACCTCCTGGCGTGGTGATCTGCTGCTGGCCGACGAGGTGTTCGTCACCGGCGTGGGCTCCTCGACGACCTACCCCGACTACAAGCCGGCGCCTTTCATTGTGTCCTCCCGGGTAGCGGGGGTGGACCTGGTCACGGTGGTCACCGAGGGCATCTTCAGCTATTGCAGCCTCAAGGTGAAGATAGACACCGACCGCTTCCTCGGCGCCGAGCAGGCCAACGTGCGCTTCAAGGGCGAGGTCGTCGGCCATGTGACCACGGCGGAATACGGCTCCCAGATGCTGTCGCTGGGCGGAGTGCACCACCTGACCGGGGGCAGCAAGAAAGAGGGCCGGGTGACGGTCGAGATGATGATGGCGCTTGGCAACAAGCAGCCGGCTGAACTCACGATTGACGGCGGCTCCCAGATCCTGATCCAGGCCGGCCGGGCACCCGTCGTCAACGGGGTGGAGGAAAAGCGCATGCGTGTGGGTTGTGGCTCGGCCACCATCGGCATTTTCGCGAAACAGTTCTACGGCAAGCTTGACGAGGTGGTGGTGGTCGATGATCACATCACTGGCGTGCTGACCGAGCACCAGGCCGGCCGCTGCCTGGACATGCGTCCCTCGGGGATCAGGATGCAGGGCCGCAAGTCGACGCCCGGACGATATTTCCAGGTGGCCAACCCCGGGACGGGGTGGGGTGGCACGGACATCGCCGATCCACTGGCCATCATTGAAGGGTGGGACGCCGAGGCGGCCTGGCCGGGCCTGCGGCTGCTCATGACGTCGACCACCGGCGAGCACGCCGGCTGGTATGTCCTGGACGACCAACTCCAGCCGGTGGAACAGGACATGCCTGAAGAGGTGCGCCGCATCGTCGAGCGTATCGGCGAAAACTGCGAGCCTTCGCTGACCACCGTGCTTTTTCTGGGCGGCGCCGGCGGCAGCCTGCGCGCGGGGGTCACGGAAAACCCGGTTTTGCTGACGCGCGCCATCAAGAACGCGCTGGTCAATGTCACCTGCGGCGGGGCGCCCGCCTATATCTGGCCCGGTGGCGGAATCACCGTGATGGTGGACGTCATGCGCATGCCGGACAACAGCTTCGGCACCGTACCGACACCGGCCATCGTCGCCCCGATTGAATTCAGCATGAAGCTCGATGACTACCGTGCATTGGGCGGCCACATGGATCATGTGCGCACGCTGGACGATGCACTGCGGCGGGGAGCCTGGCACAACGAAGGTGCGCCCACGGCCCGTCAGTGGGTGCAGATGCCCGCAGCCAATCCGTGGCCGCTCGCGCGGCCGCCACTGCTGGGCTGAGCCAGGCGACCCATGGATGCCCAACGCACGCTTCTGCCCGACGGCCGCTGGCACTTCCAGCATGGTCCGATGGACATCGTCATTGGGGCCAGCGGCCGTCCGGCCTGTGTCGAGGCTGCCCATGCGGCGGCGTGGGAGCGCTTCACCGGCATGCTGGACGAACTGGTGCAGGAGCTCGCTGCCATGCGACAACCGGTGAGCGGCGACTGTCCCTTGCGGGGCCCCATCGCCCGGCGCATGTGGCACGCCTGCCAGCCTTATCAAAGCAGTTTCATCACCCCGATGGCCGCAGTGGCCGGCGCCGTGGCGCAGGAACTGGTGGCCTGTTACGCCGTTGATGGCGTGACGCGTGCATGGGTCAACAATGGTGGTGACATCGCCTTGCATCTCACCCCCTCGCAGTCGGTGCGCATCGGGCTCTATGCTGATCTTTCGCGCCTGAGCATCGGTGAAATTCTCGACGGGGTGCAGACCGATGGTCAGTTCGAGGTGGCCAGTGTGCTGCCCGTGCGCGGTGTGGCCACCAGCGGCTGGCGCGGCCGCAGCTTTTCGCTTGGAATTGCAGACAGCGTCACGGTTCTCGCACGCACCGCGTCCGAGGCCGACGCCGCGGCCACCGTCATTGCCAATGCGGTCAATCTGCAGGATGCCCGCATCCGCCGCCGGCCGGCCTGCGAATTGAAGGATGATTGCGACCTCGGCGCGATTCCCGTCACGGTGGATGTCCCGCCACTGGAGCCGGCGCTGGTGCAGCAGGCCTTGCGGGCCGGCCTGAAGCGCGCGCAGGCTTTGCGCGCCGCAGGCCTGATCTGGTCGGCCGCGCTGGTTTGCCAGAATCAGGTGATGACCACCGATGCGGCGGAACGGGTGACCCTGAAAAACCGGGTCGCCGACGGTCGCAGAATGCAACTTGGTTCAGTATTTGCTTAATGAAATGGATGGACGCCAACCGATGATTGAAATACGACGTATCTTCACGCATGTGGAGCAGATCTGGCACGAGTTCGGCCCGGTCGCCCCGGTGCCGCTGATGCGCGGCGCCATAGCAGCCGTGCTGACCAATCCGTTTGCCGGTCGTTACGAGGCCGACATCCTGCCCATGATGGACGGGCTCCAGCCGGTCGGCATCGACATGGCCGAACGGTTGCGCGCGGCGATGGGCGTGCCGGCGGAGCGCATCGAGGGTTACGGCAAGGGCGCCATCGTCGGCGCGGCGGGTGAGCTCGAACACGGTGCACTGTGGCACGTTCCCGGCGGCTACGCGATGCGGGAACTGCTGGGCTGGAAGGGTGATGCCGCGGCTTATGCCAAGGGGCAAGGCGAGGAAAAATCCGGGCGCCCCGGCAATGCCCTGTCCATCGTGCCTTCCACCAAAAAGGTGGGCGCGCCGGGCACTGCGCTGGATGTGCCGATGACGCACATCAATGCTGCCTATGTGCGCAGTCATTTTGACGCGATCGAAGTTCGCGTTCCCGGCGCCCCCCTGCCGGATGAAATTGTCTTTATTCTTGCCATGAGCACCGGTCCCCGTGTCCACGCCCGTGTGGGCGGGCTGGCAGCCCACGCCATCAGCAAGTGGGACGGTCTGCGCTAAAGCGCCATCTACACAACGACAATACGCAAGGAAGAAGCAGCATGACAGCCATGATCAGAAAAATCATCGTCCAGGTCGACGAGACCCGGATGGAAATGGGGCAAGCGGTCCATCCACCGACGCGGCGGGCGCTGGCCATGGCGGTGATCGCCAATCCGTTTGCCGGCAAGTACGTCGAGAACCTTGACGAGCTGATCGCCATCGGGGAAGAGCTCGGCGGACTGCTGGGTGAAAAATGCGTGCAGGCGCTGGGCATCTCGTCCGACCAGGCACAAAGTTACGGCAAGGCGGCGATTGTCGGCGAGGCTGGAGAACTGGAACACGCCGCAGCCATCCTGCACCCCAAGCTGGGTGCGCCCCTGCGCCTGGCGGTCCAGAAAGGCGCGGCGCTTGTGCCCTCCAGCAAGAAGCGGGGCGGCCTCGGGACCGCCATTGACGTTCCGCTCGGGCACAAGGACGCGGCTTTTGTGCGCAGCCATTTTGACGCCATGGAGGCGCGGGTCGCCGATGCACCGCGTGCCAATGAAATTGTGGTTGCTGTCGTCGTCACAGACAGCGGCCGGCCACTACCGCGCGTGGGCGGCTTGCAAGTCCACGACATCAAGGGCGAGGATGGGCTCCGCTAGGCGGCGCTCCTCACCATCCATTCCGATCCACGACAAGCAGGAGTTTTTTATGAAGATGCAATACAGGATGCTGGGCACCGTGACTTTTCTGGGTCTGATGGCCTCGCTGGGGGCCGCCCACGCGCAGGGGGTCATCAAGATTGGCGAGATCAACAGCTACAAGGCCCAGCCCGCCTTTCTCGAGCCCTACAAGAAGGGGATGGAGCTGGCTGTCGAGGAAATCAATGCCGCCGGCGGCGTCAACGGCAAAAAGGTCGAACTGATTGTCCGCGACGACAACGCCAACCCCGGTGATGCGGTTCGTGCTGCCGAGGAGCTGGTGTCGCGCGAAAAAGTGGACGTGCTCACCGGCTCCTTTCTCTCGCACATCGGCCTGGCACTGACGGACTTCGCGAAGCAGAAGAAATTTTTCTTTCTGGCTGCTGAGCCGCTGACCGACAAGATCGTCTGGCAAAACGGCAATCGCTACACCTACCGCCTGCGTGCATCCACCTACATGCAGGTGGCCATGCTGGTGCCCGATGCGGCCGCGATGAAGAAAAAACGTTGGGCCGTCGTGTACCCCAACTACGAATACGGCCAGTCCGCGGCCGCCAGCTTCAAGAAGCTGCTCAAGGAGGCGCAGCCCGATGTGGAGTTCGTTGCCGAACAGGCGCCGCCTCTGGGCAAGGTGGACTCGGGCAGCGTGGTGCAGGCCCTGGCCGATGCCAAGCCGGACGCCATCTTCAATGTGCTTTTTGGTGCCGACCTCTCCAAGTTCGTGCGTGAGGGCAACACCCGCGGCCTGTTCCAGGGTCGCGAAGTGGTCAGCCTGCTGACGGGAGAACCCGAGTACCTCGATCCTTTGAAAGACGAAACGCCCAATGGCTGGCTGGTCACCGGTTACCCGTGGTACGGCATCCAGACGCCCGAGCACAAGGCCTTTTTCCTGGCTTACCACGGCAAGTACAAGGACTATCCGCGCCTGGGTTCCGTGGTGGGCTACAGCGCCATCAAGTCGCTGGCAGAAGGCATGAAAAAAGCCAAGTCGACCGACACCGAGAAGATGATTGCAGCCTTCAGCGGCCTGAAAGTCAGCACGCCTTTTGGTCCGGTGGTCTACCGTCCTGAAGATCACCAGTCCACCATGGGAGCCTACGTCGGGCGCACCAAAAACGAGGGTGGCAAGGGTGTGATGGTGGACTACCGCTACATGGACGGTGCGAAGTTCCAGCCGTCAGCCGCAGAAGTCAAGAAGCTGCGTCCGGCCGACTGAGCGGGCTCAAACGCTGCGAAGCCCAGTCCGGTCCCGCGCCGTCCGCGCGGGCGCCGGCTGCGGGGTTCGCCGCCAATGGACTCCTGCCCGGCGGCCCATGCCTGTCACGGCGCCTGCAAGGGGCTGCCTCCTCCCGTATAAAAAGGTAATTCATGAGCTTTTCAGGCTTTGTCGTCCAGTTGCTCAACGGGCTGGCCGGTGCTTCGTCGCTGTTTCTGGTGGCGGCCGGCTTGTCGCTGATCTTTGGCGTGACACGCATCGTCAACTTCGCACACGGCTCATTTTTCATGGTCGGCATTTACGTCGCCTATTCCCTGGTGGCCAACTTGGGCGGCACGATAGGCTTCTGGCCGGCCTTGCTGCTGGCCGCGCTCGCCGTCGGTGTGCTTGGTGCGCTGGTCGAGGTACTGCTGCTGCGCCGCATTTACCGTGCACCCGAACTGTTCCAGCTGCTGGCCACCTTTGCGCTGGGCCTGGTGATCAAGGACGGGGTGTTGTGGTTCTGGGGGCCTGAGGAATTGCTCGGCCCGCGGGCGCCCGGCCTGACCGGTTCCGTGTCCATTCTTGGCCGGCAATTTCCTTCCTACGATCTGTTCCTGATTGTTGCCGGTCCGGTGGTTCTCGGCCTGCTCTGGCTGCTGCTGACCAAAACCCGGTGGGGGACGCTGGTGCGTGCCGCCACGCAGGACCGGGAGATGGTCAGCGCGTTGGGTGTCAACCAGGCCTGGCTGTTCACCGCGGTGTTTGCACTCGGTGCGCTGCTGGCGGGACTGGGCGGTGCGCTGCAGCTGCCGCGCGAACCCGCCAACCTCGAGATGGACCTCAACATCATCGGCGCCGCCTTTGTGGTGGTGGTGGTCGGCGGCATGGGCTCCATTCCCGGCGCCTATGTGGCGGCGCTGCTGATTGCGGAGTTGAAGGCCATCTGCATCTGGCTGGGCCTGGTGGAAATCTGGGGCGTCAGCATTTCGTTCTCCAAACTCACCCTGGTGGTGGAGTTTCTGGTGATGGCCGTCGTGCTGGTGGCCCGTCCCTGGGGTCTGTTCGGTCGGCCTCAGGCGACCAGCCGCCACGCCGGCACCGCCGAGGAACCCCTGCGGCCGCCTGATCGCCTCTACAAGTTCGGCGGCGCCGCCTTGCTGGCCCTGCTGGTCCTGATGCCTGCGCTGACCGCACAGTCGCCCTACGTGACGGTCCTGCTGATCGACCTGCTGGTGGCTGTGCTGTTTGCGGCCAGCCTGCACTTCATCATGGGCCCGGCCGGCATGCATTCCTTTGGCCATGCGGCTTACTTCGGCTTGGGTGCCTACGGCGCGGCCCTGGTGGTGCGCAGCCTGAACCTGCCGATGGAGGTGGCACTGGTCGTCGCGCCGGCACTCGCGGCGCTGGGGGCCTTCATCTACGGCTGGTTTTGTGTCCGCCTGTCAGGGGTGTACCTCGCCATGCTGACGCTGGCGTTTGCCCAGATCACCTGGGCGATCTGTTACCAGTGGGATGCCTTCACCGGCGGCAGCAATGGCCTGACCGGCGTCTGGCCGTCCGAATGGCTGGCCGACAAGAAGATGTACTACTACCTGACGCTGGCATTGGTGGCCGGGGCCGTGCTGATGATGCACCGTATGTTGTATTCCCCCTTTGGTTACGCCATGCGTGCTGCACGCGATTCAGTGCTTCGCTCAGATGCAATAGGCATCGACGTCAAACGCATGCAATGGGTGGCGTTTGTCATCGCCGGCACCTTCGCTGGCCTGGCCGGTGCGCTGTATGCCTTCTCCAAAGGCAGCATTTCCCCGGAAAGCCTGCATGTGAGCAAATCCATCGACGGTCTGGTCATGGTGCTGCTGGGCGGTGTGCAGACACTGGTGGGCCCCATTGTCGGCGCCGTCACCTTCACCTGGCTGCACGACACGGTGGCGCGCAACACCGACTACTGGCGCGCCATGCTGGGCGCCATCATCCTGATTCTGGTGCTGCTGTTTCCGCAAGGAATTGCCGGCTTTGTCCAGCAACTGCTGTCGCGTCTGCGCGGCGCGAAGGAGGGGCAGTCATGAGCTTGCTCAAAGTATCCGGTCTGGGCAAATCGTTCGGTGGCGTCAAGGCGGTCGATGGCATCAGTTTCGAGCTGGCCGCCGGAGAGTTGCTGGCGCTGATCGGGCCCAACGGCGCCGGCAAGTCGACCACCTTCAACATGGTCAACGGCCAGTTGCGGGCCGATGCCGGTTCGATCGAACTGGGCGGCCAGGAACTGATTGGCCTGGCCCCGCGTGACATCTGGCGGCTCGGCGTCAGCCGGACCTTCCAGATTGCAGAGACCTTTTCCTCCCTGACGGTGGTGGAGAACGTCCAGATGGCCTTGCTGTCGTCGGACCGCAAGCTGTTTTCCATGTGGCGCCGCGCGGCCGGCCACAAGCGCGACGAGGCGCTGGTGCTGCTCGACCAGGTCAACATGAAGACCCAGGCCGACCGGCCCTGCAGCGTGCTGGCCTATGGCGACGTCAAGCGCGTGGAGCTCGCCATGGCCATGGCCAACAACCCCAAGCTGCTGCTGATGGACGAACCCACGGCCGGTATGGCGCCCAGGGAGCGCAACGACCTGATGGCCCTGACCAAACAGCTGGTCGTCGACCGCGGTATGGCGGTGCTTTTCACCGAACACAGCATGGATGTGGTGTTTGCCTATGCCGACCGCATGATCGTACTGGCGCGTGGGCGGCTGATCGCCGAAGGCAAACCGCTGGAGATCCGCGACCATCCCAAGGTCCAGGAGGTCTATTTCGGCAGCGGCAAGACCTTCGAGAAAAAGTCACTGGAAAAGGATGCCGCCTCATGAGCGCTGCGAACGAAGTCCTGCTGCAGGCCCAGGGCCTGTGCGCCTGGTATGGCGCCGCCCAGATTCTCTACGAAGTGGGCATCGAAGTGCGGCGCGGCGAAGTGGTGGCGCTGATGGGGCGCAACGGCGCCGGTAAATCCACAACGCTCAAGGCGCTGATCGGCATGCTGGACAAGCGGCGCGGCAGCGTGTCGTTTCTGGGTACCGACATCTCGAAAAGTGAACCCCACCATGCGGCGCGCATGGGTCTGGGTTTTGTGCCGGAAGACAGGCGTATCTTCACCGACCTGACGGTGATGGAGAACCTGGAAGTGGGGCGCCAGCCGCCACGCCGCTGGCCGGACGGCAGTGAAGCGCCGGTCTGGACGCCCGAGCGGCTGTTCAAGCTGTTCCCGAATCTCGGCGAGATGCCGGACCGCCAGGGAGGCCGCATGAGCGGCGGCGAGCAGCAGATGCTGACGGTGGCACGCACCCTGATGGGCAACCCCTACCTGGTGCTGCTCGATGAGCCCTCGGAAGGGGTGGCTCCGGTGATCGTCGAGCAGATGGCGCACATGATTCTGGAGCTCAAGTCGCAGGGTGTCAGCATTTTGCTGTCCGAGCAGAACATGCATTTTGCGGAGCTGGTGTCGGACCGGGCCTATGTGCTCGAAAAAGGCCAGATCCGTTACGAGGGTTCGATGGCCGAGCTGTCGGCCAACGAAGAGGTGCGGCGCGCCTACCTCAGTGTCTAGCGCCGGTTGTTGTCAACGTCATTCAACCCGTTTCAAGGAGATCGCATCATGCATCCAGCTACCCGCAGAACCCTGTTGAAAACCCTGTCCGGCGCCGGCCTCGTGGCGGCGGCCGGCCTGGCCGGCCGCGTGGCCTTCGCCGCCGGCATCAAGCCTGACGCCAGAAGCGCGCTGATTGTTGTCGATGTGCAGAACTGTTTTGTGACTGGCGGCACCTTGCCGGTCAAGGGCGGCGAAGAGGTGGTTCCGGTCATCAACAAACTTGCCGCAGCGTTCGAGAACATCGTGATCACGCAAGACTGGCACACCAAGGGTCATGCGTCCTTTGCCAGCACCCACGCGGGCAAGAAGCCCTTCGAGGTCAAGAAACTGGCCTACGGCAACCAGGTGCTGTGGCCTGACCACTGCGTGCAGGGTACGGACGACGCGGCCCTGCACAAGGACCTGGCGCTGCCCACGGCCCAGGTCATCGTGCGCAAGGGCTACCACCAGGAGGTGGACAGTTATTCGGCCTTCACCGAGGCCGACGGCAAGACGCCGACCGGCCTGGGCGGCTACCTCAAGCAGCGCGGCATCAAAAAGGTGTTCGTGACCGGGCTGGCGACCGACTTCTGCGTCGCCTGGACCGCGATGGATGCGCGCAAGGCCGGCCTCGAGGTCTACGTGATCGAGGACGCCACCCGCGCCATTGACCTGAACGGGTCGCTGGCGGCGGCCTGGAAGCAGATGGCGGCCAAGGGCGTCAAACGCATCCAGTCCACCGACCTGGCCTGAAGCACGTCCTGACTTGCCACGGGATCCGATGAGCGCGCAGGTTGTGACTTTCAGCGTCAACCGGGTGACGCGGACGCTGACGGTCTCGGCGCAGGCTTCCCTGCTGGGGGTGTTGCGCAACGACCTTGAACTCAACAGCCCCAAATACGGCTGCGGCCTGGGTGAGTGCGGGGCCTGCACGGTGCTGGTGGACGGCGTGGCCGCGCGCGCCTGTGTGGTCCCGGCCGCCGGTGTGGCCGGCCGCGAGATCACCACGCTGGAGGGACTCGGGTCCCTGGAGGCGCTGCATCCGGTGCAGCAGGCTTTTATCGACGAGCAGGCGGCCCAGTGCGGCTACTGCCTGAGTGGCATGATCATGATGACCACCGCCCTGCTGGCGCGCAAGCCGGACCCGACGGAGGACGAGATACGCCGCGAGTTGTCCGGCAACCTGTGCCGCTGCGGTACACACATCGAGATCGTGAACGCGGTGCGACGCGCGGCAACACTCACGCGGCAGGCCCGTGACAAGGGGCACCGACCATGACCCGCCGCGCCGACACACCGCTGACGCGCGCCGACTTTCATGCGGCCGGCGGTGTGCTGCTGGTCACGCGCGAGCCGCCGCCTGCGCCGCCGCCCGCCCCGGGGCAGCCCGCACTGGTCAGCGGCAATCCACTCGAGGGAGTGGAGATCCTGCTGGCTGTCTGGGACGACGGCAGTGTGACCGCCCTGAACGGCCACGTGGACCTGGGCACCGGCATCCGCACCGCGCTGGGCCAGATCGTGGCCGAAGAGCTCGATGTTGCGCTGGCCGGCATCAACATGGTGCTGGGCGATACCAGCCGCGCGCCGAATCAGGGCGCGACCATCGCCAGCGCGTCGATACAGATTCATGCCGTGCCCTTGCGGGCGGCCGCTGCCCAGGCGCGCGCCTGGCTGGTGGACCGGGCCGCCGGCGTGCTGCAGGTGGACAGGGCACTGCTGACGGTCCGTGACGGCGTGGTGTCGGTGATTGGCCATGACGGCCGATCGGTGGCCTACGGCGCCCTGCTTGAGCAACAGCATGTGGAGCTCTCGCTGGCACTGGATTCACCGCTGAAGTCCCCGGAGGACTACCGCATCGTGGGCACCAGCACGGCGCGGGTGGACATTCCGGCCAAGGCGACCGGTGCGTTGACCTTTGTGCACGACATGCGTGTGCCGGGCATGCTGCATGGCCGTGTCGTGCGCCCGCCTTATGCCGGTGCCGACCATGGCGACTTCATCGGCAACACGCTGGAAGCTGTGGACGAGTCCTCGATTGCACACATTCCCGGCATTCGGGCGGTGGTGGTCATCCGCGATTTCATTGGCATCGTCGCCGAGCGCGAGGAGCACGCCGAGCAGGCATTGCGTGAGCTGCGCGTCCGGTGGAAGCCCTGGCCCGGCCTGGCGAACCTCGATGATCTTGAAACGGCCATCCGCGCCAACCCGGCGACGCAGCGCAAGCTGATTGACGAAGGCGATGTGGATGCCGCGATGGCGGGCGTGACCCAGCATTTGCCGCGCAACTATGTCTGGCCTTACCAGATGCACGGTTCCATCGGCCCATCTTGCGCACTGGCGGACTGGCAGGCTAAAGAGCCCCCACGCTCGCCCACTTCGTGTGGCTCACTGCCCCCCGAGGGGGCCGCGTCCCGCCTTGGGAGCGGCCCGGCGGCGGAACATCGCCTGACGGTGTGGGCAGGCAGCCAGAACCCGCACGTGTTGCGTGCCGACCTGTCGCGCCTCATGGACTTGCCGGACATGGCCATCGACGTGATCCGCATGGAGGCGGCCGGCTGTTACGGCCGCAACTGTGCCGACGATGTGGCCGCCGATGCGGCCCTGCTCTCGCGCGCCGTCGGTGCGCCGGTGCGGGTGCAGCTCACGCGCGAGCAGGAGCACGCCTGGGAGCCCAAGGGCGCGGCCCAGCTCATGCAGGTCAACGGCGGGCTGAACGCCGACGGCTCGGTCGCCGCCTACGATTTTCAAACCTCCTACCCGTCCAACGGCGCGCCCACGCTGGCGCTGCTGCTCACGCGCACCGTCGAGCCGGTGGCGCGCGCCTATGAAATGGGCGACCGCAGTGCGCGACCGCCCTACGACTACGAAAACCTGCGCGTGTCGGTCAACGACATGCCACCCATGCTGCGTGCCTCCTGGCTGCGCGGTGTGTCGGCCCTGCCCAATTCCTTTGCGCACGAGTCCTACATCGACGAGTTGGCCACGGCCGCTGGCGTAGACCCGGTCGAGTTCCGCCTGCGTTACCTGAGCGAGCCACGCGCGGCGAAACTGCTGCGCGCCACGGCCGATCGTGCCGGCTGGAAGGTGCATACCCAGCCGCAGCAGGCTGAAGAGCAAAGCGGAGCATCCGACATCGTGCACGGACAGGGCGTGGCCTACGCGCGTTATGTCCACAGCAAGTGGCCGGGTTATGGCGCGGCCTGGGCCGCCTGGGTGGCCGACGTCGAGGTCAACCGCAAGACCGGTGAAGTGCAGGTCAGGCGCGTGGTGGTCGGTCATGATGCCGGCACGCTGATCAACCCCGCCGGTGTGCAGCACCAGATCCACGGCAACGTCGTGCAGACCACCAGCCGTGCCCTGACCGAGCAGGTCAGCTTGAACCCGAAGACGAACACCGTGGCCAGCCTGGAGTGGGGCAGCTACCCCATCCTGAGTTTCAGGGATGTTCCGGTGATCGAGGTGGTGACCATGGCGCGCCCGGGCGAGCCGCCGCTGGGCGCGGGCGAGTCGGCCTCGGTGCCCGGCACGGCGGCCATTGCCAATGCCATTTTTGACGCGACCGGCGTGCGGTTTCGCCAGCCGCCTTTCACCGCGGAGGTGGTGCGGGCCGCGCTGCAGCCGGCACCTGACCATGTGACGCCCCCGTCGCCGGTCCTTGCCGCTCCAGCGCCTGTCCCTCGCCCACCGGAAAATGCGCCCTGGCCCCGCGGCCTGAGCCGTTGGTCCCGCGCCGGCGCCGTGTTCGCTGGCGTGTTCGGCCTGGCGGCTGCCCTGCTGGGCTGGCGGCCCGCGATTGCACCGGTGTTGTCCAGCAGTTCTTCGATTTACACCGCGGCGACGATTGAACGCGGCCGGCAACTCGCGGCCGCTGGTGACTGTGTGGTGTGCCACACCGCGCCCGGCGGCATTCCGAATGCGGGTGGCCGTGCGATGGAGACGCCCTTCGGCAAGATATTCACCACCAACCTCACGCCCGATGCCCAGACCGGCATCGGCCTGTGGTCTTTCAGCGCCTTCCAGCGCGCCATGCGTGAAGGCATCTCGCGCGACGGCCACCACCTGTACCCCGCCTTTCCCTACACGGCCTTTGCCAAGACCAGCGACGATGATCTGACCGCGCTGTACGCCTGGCTGATGGCCCAGCCGGCCGTGTCTTCGGAGACACCCGCCACACAGCTCGCTTTTCCCTTCAATGTGCGTCCGCTCATGGCGGCCTGGAATGCGATGTTTCATGACCCGGCGCCTTACCGCACGGACCCGACACAAACCGTGGAATGGAACCGCGGCGCCTACCTGGTCAACGGCCTGGGCCATTGCGGCGCCTGCCACACGCCGCGCAATGCACTGGGTGCCGAACGCGGCGGCCCGGCCTTCCTCGCCGGTGCCGTGGTCGATGGCTGGGAGGCGCCGGCGCTGACGGCCTTGTCGCGCGCGCCCGTGCCCTGGACTTCAGGCGAGTTGTACCGCTACCTGCGCGGCGGTTACAGCCTGCAGCATGGCGCTGCCGCCGGGCCCATGGGTCCTGTGGTCAAGGAGCTCGGCGCCTTGCCCGACGACGATATCCGGGCCATGGCCAGCTACCTGACCTCGTTCAACCAGCCCCTGGCCGAGCCCGAGAGTGCCGAACGCGCCAGGCAGGTGGTGCTGGCGGCGCAACAGAGCGGCGCGGCGCTGCCCGGACCCGGCCAGCGCCTGTTCAACGGCGCCTGTGCCTCCTGCCACCACGACGGGGACGGACCGAAGCTGCTGGGCGTCAACACGCCGCTGGCCCTGAACAGCAAGCTGCAGAGCGAGCGACCCGACAACCTGGTTCGTGTGATCCTGGACGGCATTCGCACGCCCGCGACGGCAGAGATAGGCTTTATGCCGGCCTTCCGCCACAGCCTGGACGATGACCAGATTGCTACGTTGGCAACTTACATGCGCAGCCGGTATGCGCCGGGGCAGCCGGCCTGGAAAGACCTGCCTGCGGCCGTGTCGCGCCTGCGCGCCACGGCTGAGGGCCATGAGACTGACGCGGTATCGCTATCAAATAAATAGCTGTTGGCGCACTTCCCGTAAGGGCTGGAGGCCTTTTTTATCAAAAAACTGAAGCTGGGGTGCAGGCCTCAGGCCGCCGTTCCCACGCCCAGCCATTGCGCCAGCACCTCGGCCGTGTGCTGCCCCAGCATGGGCGGCGGCCGCTGGTAAGCCACCGGTGAGCCGGACAGGCGGATCGGGTTGGCCACCAGCGGCACGCTGCCGGCCAGCGCGTGCGGCATGTCGATGTGCAGGCCGCGCGAACGCACCTGCGGGTCGGCAAACACTTCATCGATGCGGTTGATCGGGCCGCAGGGCACGCCGGCGGCTTCGAGCGCGGCGATCCAGTCGGCCGAAGTGCGCATCACCGTGGCCTGGCGCAGCAGGGGCACCAGCACCGCGCGGTTCGCCACGCGCTGTGCGTTGGTGGCAAAGCGCGCGTCAGCCGACCAGTCGGGATGGCCCGCGACCTTGCAGAATCTGGCGAACTGCTCGTCGTTGCCCACCGCGAGGATGATGTCGCCGTCGGCCGTGGGGAAGGCCTGGTAGGGCACGATGTTCGGGTGTGCATTGCCCATGCGGCGCGGCACGGTCTGCCCGGCCAGGTAGTTGGAGGCCTGGTTGGCCAGGCAGGCAATCTGCACGTCCAGCAGCGCGAGGTCGATGTGTTGTCCCAGGCCCGACTTTTCGCGCTCGGCCAGGGCGGCCTGCACTGCAATCGTCGCATAAAGCCCGGTCATGATGTCGGTCAGGGCCACGCCGACTTTCTGTGGCCCGGCACCAGGCTCGCCGTCCGGCTGGCCGGTCACGCTCATCAGCCCGCCCATGCCCTGGATCAAAAAGTCATAGCCGGCGCGTGCCGCGTAAGGGCCGGTCTGGCCAAAGCCGGTGATCGAGCAGTAAACCAGGCGCGGGTTCGCCGCGCTCAGGCTGGCGTAGTCCAGGCCATACCGCTTGAGCCCGCCGACCTTGAAGTTTTCCAGCACCACGTCGGCCTGCTGGGCGAGGGCGCGCACCTGCGCCTGTCCCTCCGGCGTGGCGATGTCGATGGCGACCGAACGTTTGTTGCGGTTGGCGCAGAGAAAGTAGGCGGCCTCGCTGGTGTCGCGGCCCGAAGCATCCTTCAGGTAGGGCGGTCCCCAGGCGCGGGTGTCGTCACCGCCCTGCGGTTTTTCGACCTTCACCACGTCGGCGCCCAGGTCGGCGAGCAGTTGCCCGGCCCAAGGGCCGGCGAGCACACGTGACAGATCCAGCACCCGTACGCCGGTCAGCGGCGGCGGGCGAACAGAAGGGGCTGACATGAGCTCAGGAAAACGCGGCGATGCCGGTGATCGCGCGGCCGAGGATCAGCGCATGCACGTCGTGTGTGCCTTCGTAGGTGTTGACCACTTCGAGGTTGACCAGGTGCCGCGCCACGCCGAACTCGTCGCTGATGCCGTTGCCGCCCAGCATGTCGCGCGCCATGCGGGCAATGTCGAGCGCCTTGCCGCAGGAGTTGCGTTTCATGATGGAAGTCACTTCGACCGCAGCCGTGCCTTCATCCTTCATGCGGCCCAGGCGCAGGCAGCCCTGCAGGCCGAGCGCGATTTCGGTTTCCATGTCGGCGAGTTTTTTCTGGATCAGCTGGTTGGCGGCCAGCGGGCGGCCGAACTGCTTGCGGTCCAGCGTGTACTGGCGTGCCTTGTGGAAACAGTCTTCGGCCGCACCCAGCGCACCCCAGGCGATGCCGTAGCGGGCGGAGTTCAGGCAGGTGAACGGGCCCTTGAGGCCACGCACCTCGGGGAAAGCGTTTTCCTCGGGGCAGAAGACTTCGTCCATGACGATTTCACCGGTGATGGAGGCGCGCAGGCCGACCTTGCCGTGCACGGCCGGGGCGCTCAGGCCTTTCCAGCCTTTTTCGAGTACAAAGCCGCGGATGGCGCCTTCGTCGTCCTTGGCCCAGACCACAAACACGTCGGCGATCGGGCTGTTGGTGATCCACATCTTGGCGCCCGAGAGCTTGTAGCCGCCGTCCACCTTTTTGGCGCGCGTGATCATGCTGCCGGGGTCGGAGCCGTGGTTGGGCTCGGTCAGGCCGAAGCAGCCAATCCATTCGCCGGTGGCCAGTTTCGGCAGGTACTTCTGTTTCGTGGCTTCGTTGCCGAACTCGTTGATCGGCACCATCACCAGCGAGGACTGCACACTCATCATGGAGCGGTAGCCGGAGTCGACACGTTCGACCTCGCGCGCGGCCAGGCCGTAACAGACGTAGTTCAGGCCGGCGCCGCCGTAGGCTTCGGGAATGGTGCTGCCCAGCAGGCCCAGCGAACCCATCTCGCGAAAGATCGCGACATCGGTTTTTTCATGGCGGAAGGCTTCCAGCACGCGCGGTGCCAGCTGCTCCTGGCAATAGGCGCTGGCGGTGTCACGCACCATGCGTTCGTCGTCGCTCAGCTGCTGGTCGAGCAACAGGGGGTCGGCCCAGTGGAAGCTGGCTTTTTGGGGGCTGGGGCTCATGGGGAATCTCCAAAGACAAAAGGGTGGGGGAGGCCTGTCTGTGTGCATAAATCGCAACTCAGGAGACCGGCGAAAGCGTGTCGATGGGTGAAGCATACGCTCAGCCCGCGCCCTGGCGCAACCGATGATTTGGAACGGGTTTGTGCAAAAATGGAACTCCAACCACGCAGCCCCCGCAGGAGTCCGCCATGCGACGAAAAATCCCTTCCACCGCGGCGCTGGCGCTGTTCGAATCGGCCGCGCGCCACCAGAGTTTTACGCAGGCGGCGCAGGAGCACGCGGTCACCCAGAGCGCGGTGTGCCGCCAGATCGCCGGTCTGGAAGACTTCCTGAGCGTGAAGCTGTTCCGGCGCACCAAACGCGGCGTCCTGCTCACCGAAGCGGGCACCAACTACGCCCGCAACGTACGCGCCCGCCTTGATGATGTGGAGCGCGACACGCTGTCCCTGATGGCCAAGGGCGGTGCCGGCGGTGCGCTGGAGCTGGGCGTGGTGCCGACGTTTGCCGCCAAATGGCTGGTGCCGCGGCTCGGCGATTTCCAGCGTTTGCACCCTGATATCACGGTGCACCTGTCGTCGCGCACGCGGCCCTTCCTGTTTGCCGATACCGCGCTGGACGCGGCGATTTTTGCGGGCGACGCCGGCTGGCCGGGTACGGAGTCCTGTTTTCTGATGGACGAGCAGCTGGTGGCGGTCGGCAGCCCGGCGCTGGTCAGGACGCGGCGCACGCTGAAGGCCGCCGACCTGGCGCACCTGCCGCTGCTGCAGATGAGCACGCGGCCTTACGCCTGGCGGCAATGGTTTGAATCGCTGGGCCTGCAGATCGACAACGATCTGGCCGGCGCGCGCATGGAGCTGTTTTCCATCACCACCGAGGCGGCCATTCACGGACAGGGCCTGGCGCTGATCCCGCGTTTCCTGATTGAAGAGGATTTGAAACACGGCCGCCTGGTCCCGCTGATCGAGCACGAATTTATCAGCGACCGGCGTTATTACTTGATTTACCCGGAACAGAAGTCCGACAACACGGTGCTGGGGCTGTTTCGAGCCTGGCTCGACGACCAGGCCACCCGTTACCGGGATGCGCCGGGTTCTGTTCCCGAGGTGGCCTGAGAGGTTCTAGCGCTGGGTGCCGCTGGTCAGGCGGCCCTGTTCGCGCCGGTTCTGGGCCTGCTCGCGCAGGGCGCGCTGGCCCAGCGACTCCTCGCCTTGCCGTTGCCTCTGGTCGTCCTGGCGTGTCAGCTCGCGCTGCTGCCGCCATGCGTCGCGTTGCAACTGCTGCTGTTCGCGCCAGGCCAGTTCCTGGTCGCTTGGGCCGGGGCGCTGGGGCTGCCAGGTGCCGTTGCGCTGCGCCTGCTCCCGCAGCGCACGCTCGCCCAGGCTTTCCTGGCTCTGCCGGATCTGGGCGTCCTGCTGGCGCGTCAGCTCGCGCTGCCGGCGCTCGTGTTCGCGTTGCATCTGCCATTGTTCCCACTGCGCCCGCTCGATGGCGCTGTAGTAGGGCGGCGGGCCGGTTCCTGTCCAGGTTTCGGTCCGGGTGGTGACGGTCGGCAGTTGCGCCCAGGCGGGCGCCAGCGCCAGCACCAGCAGGCCGGCGACTGGCCAGGGAAGCATGCGTCCCCGGTATTTGCGTGGTTTCAACGTTGTGCTCATGGGTGTCTCCATCTGTGCGCCCGGTGCATTTCAACACCCTACTGTACGCAAAGCGAAAAACAGCGTCGGCAACCCGGACGCTGGACTGGGGTGGGTTGTAGCGGCAGTTTTTACCAGGACCAGCCAGCGGCCATCCGGTTTTCGGGACTTTACATAAAAATACCCTACCGGCCCTTATTCCACGGGCGCAACCAGCTATTTAATTCATAGCAAATTGCCGCCATGCGCAATGTGCGACGATTGCCCCCATGCAAAATTTCTGGTCTTCCAGCGGCTTCCACCAGCTTCAGATCACCCCGAGGGGCTGGCTGGCCCCCACCGACGATTACCTGCGCCTCTTCCTGAACCGTCCCGAACTGGCCCTGGTGCGCGAGTCCTGCGCGGCTGAGCACGCTTTGCACGCGGCCTTGCTGGCCGCACCGTCGCGGCTGGTGGCCGAGGCCGAACTGCAGGCCCTGCAGGACGCCGACGCCCGCGAGAGTTACGGCCTGTTTTTGCGCTTTCGCGACGGGCTGCTGGCGGCCGGCACGCTGGAGGCTTATTACCTGGGCTTATTCCGTAGCGGCAGCATCAGCATTGCGCCCCTGTTCATCGACCTGCTGGCCCAGGCCATCCTGCGCAAGGTGCTGGACGAGACCACCGATGCCTACGAGGTGCGTGCTGCTGAAATGCTGTTCCGCGTCCAGCGCGTCGGCACGCAGGACGGCCAGGTGCTGGCCGGCGACCGCGATGTCCTTGACATGTTCAACGAAACCGGCGGCCTGGGCGACTTCGGACGCTTCCTGGCGGAGGCGCAAGCGCCGCTGCGCAGTATCAACATGCAGGTGCTGACGGACGCCAACGCGCCCGACTACTGGCCAGCGAGTGACCGCCACAACTTCCTGCTCGACCTCACCCATGAAATCAACAACGACCTGAGCCACGGCCTGGTGTTCACCATGACGCGCGCCCGCTCGGGCCTGACCGCGCTGGCGCGGGTGCTGGAAAAGTGGGTGCGGCATTTCCTCGGCGTGGAGGTCAGCATCAAGCCCCTGCAGAAGATTGAAGATGAGGCCTGGCGCTGGCATGTGGGGCTGGACGTGGAGGCGACGGCGCTGCTCAATGACCTGTACGAGGGCAGGGAGGTGGAGGCCGGGCGCATGCAGCGCCTGCTCAGCCTCTTCAGGCTGGATTTTGCGGAGCCGCAGGAGATGCGCGCCGATGTGGCCGGCAAGCCGGTCTACCTCGGCCTGATGATGAATGCCCACGGCGTGTTGAAGCTGAAACCGCAGAATCTGCTGCTGAACCTGCCGCTGAAGCAGGCCATGTAAATCGGGTTCGGCCGGCCGGCCGGCCCTGCGCTGACTCGACCGGGGCGCGGTAGCTTAAAATGCCGGGTTCTGCCAATTTTTAATCCGGAGTCTTCCATGTCCAAAAAAATCCGCGTCGAAGCCGACATCTGCGCACCAAAACCTGTTCCCGCCCCCGGCATGACCCGCACGGCCGGGCGCGGCCAGAAGATCAGCCTGGAGCGCGGCACCTGGACCCGCAGCAAAAAGAACCCCGGCAAGCGCCCGCACAAAGGCGGTTGATTGGCGTCCAGCCGGTCCCGCTTGTGCCGGGAACCGGTTTTTGTCCGCTTCGGTTCAGATCACCAGCTAAGGTGATCGAAATCAGCCTTCAGCCCTGATGGATAAAGCGCAGGCAGCTATTGATAACATAGCAAATGGCGCAACGCCCGGGACTTTCAGAGGCCGGGGCTGCGGCCCCTTCTCACATATTGCGACGGTACTGCCCGCCCACCTCGAACAGCGCGTGGGTGATCTGGCCCAGTGAGCAGACGCGCACCGCGTCCATCAGCACCTCGAACACATTGTCATTGGCAATCACCGCCTGCTGCAGGCGCTTGAGCATGGCGGGAGCTTCCCTGGCATGGCGCTGGTGGAAATCCTGCAAACGTGCCAGCTGGCTCTGCTTTTCCTCGTCGGTAGAGCGCGCCAGCTCCAGCTTGTCCTGCACGGCGTCGCCATGCGGGTTGCGGAAGGTGTTGACGCCGATGATGGGCAGCTCGCCCGTGTGTTTGAGCATTTCGTAATGCATGGATTCGTCCTGGATGCGGCCACGCTGGTAGCCGGTCTCCATCGCGCCCAGCACGCCGCCGCGTTCGGCGATGCGTTCAAACTCGGCCAGCACCGCCTCTTCCAGCAGCTCGGTCAGCTCCTCGATGATGAAAGCCCCCTGTGACGGGTTTTCGTTTTTCGCCAGGCCCCACTCGCGATTGATGATGAGCTGGATCGCCATCGCGCGGCGCACCGATTCCTCGGTCGGCGTGGTGATGGCTTCGTCAAACGCGTTGGTGTGCAGGGAGTTGCAGTTGTCGTAAATCGCAATCAGCGCCTGCAGGGTGGTGCGGATGTCGTTGAACTGGATCTCCTGCGCATGCAGGCTGCGGCCGCTGGTCTGGATGTGGTACTTGAGCTTCTGGCTGCGCTCGTTGGCGCCGTATTTCTCTTTCATGGCCACGGCCCAGATGCGGCGCGCCACGCGGCCCATCACGGTGTATTCCGGGTCCATGCCGTTGCTGAAGAAAAAACTCAGGTTGGGCGCGAAGTCGTCGATGTGCATGCCGCGCGCGAGGTAGGCTTCGACAAAGGTGAAGCCGTTGGACAGCGTGAAGGCCAGCTGGCTGATGGGGTTGGCGCCGGCCTCGGCGATGTGGTAACCGCTGATGGAGACGCTGTAGAAATTGCGCACGCGGTTGTGCACAAAATACTCGGCGATGTCGCCCATCACCTTGAGGCTGAACTCGGTCGAGAAGATGCAGGTGTTCTGGCCCTGGTCTTCTTTCAGGATGTCGGCCTGCACCGTGCCGCGCACGTTTTCCTGCACCCATTCGCGGATTTTTTCGGTTTCGGTCGCGGTCGGTTCGCGGCCGTTGTCGGCCCTGAACTTCTCCAGGTTCTGGTCGATGGCGGTGTTCATGAACATGGCCAGGATGGTCGGCGCCGGGCCGTTGATGGTCATGCTGACCGAGGTGCTGGGGCTGCACAGGTCAAAACCGTCGTAGAGCACCTTCATGTCGTCGAGCGTGGCAATCGATACGCCGCTGTTGCCAACTTTGCCGTAAATGTCGGGCCGCAGGTCGGGGTCGTTGCCGTACAGCGTCACCGAGTCGAAGGCCGTGCTCAGGCGTTTGGCGGCCATGCCCTGGCTCAGCAGCTTGAAACGCGTATTGGTGCGAAACGCATCACCTTCGCCGGCAAACATGCGGGTAGGGTCTTCGCCCTCGCGCTTGAAGGCAAAGGTGCCGGCGGTGTAGGGGTAGCTGCCCGGCACGTTGTCCAGCATCAGCCACTTGAGGATTTCGCCGTGGTCTTCGTACTGCGGCAGCGCGACTTTGCGGATCGGTGTACCTGACAATGATTTGGTGACCAGCGCGGTGCGGATTTCCTTGTCGCGGATTTTCACCACATATTCTTCACCCGCGTAGGCCTGTTGCATGTCGGGCCACTGACCCAGCAGCTGCCGCGCATCGCTGTCCATGCGGGCCTTGCGTTTGCCTGCCAGATCCAGCGCGGCTTCGGCCGCCGGTGCGCGCTCGGGTTTGTCGACCTTGAGCATGGCGGCGGCGGCCTGAAGTTGCTGCACTTCGCGCGCCAGCTGGGCCTGGGCGCGGGCGCGCTTTTTGTAGCCGCGCACCGTGTCGCTGATTTCGGCCAGGTAACGCGTACGGGCGGCCGGCACCACCGGTGTCTGGTTGGTGCTGTGGCGCACATTGACGGCGGGCAGGGCGCTGTCGGCCAGCTTCAGGCCAAGCCCGGCCAGGCGCGGCTTGAGGGCCTGGTACAGCGCGGTGACGCCGTCGTCGTTGAAACGCGCGGCCATGGTGCCGAACACCGGCATCTGGTCAGGCGCGGTGCCCCAGGCTTCCTTGTTGCGCTGCACCTGCTTGGCCACGTCGCGCAGGGCGTCGAGCGAACCCTTGCGGTCGAACTTGTTGATGGCGACAAACTCGGCGAAGTCCAGCATGTCGATTTTTTCCAGCTGGCTGGCGGCGCCAAACTCCGGCGTCATCACATACATGGGTACGTCCACCAGCGGCACGATGGCGGCATCGCCCTGGCCAATGCCCGAGGTCTCGACCACGATCAGGTCAAAACCGGCCACCTTGCAGGCGGCAATCACTTCGGGCAAGGCCTTGCTGATCTCGCTGCCGAATTCACGCGTGGCCAGGCTGCGCATGAAAACGCGCTGACCCTGCTGCCAGGGGCTGATGGCATTCATGCGGATGCGGTCGCCGAGCAGCGCGCCGCCACTTTTGCGCCGTGAGGGGTCGATGCTGATGACGGCCACGCGCAGCTGGTCGTTCTGGTCCAGCCGCAGGCGGCGTATCAGCTCGTCGGTCAGCGAGGACTTGCCGGCACCACCGGTGCCGGTGATGCCCAGCACTGGTATCTTTTTGATAGCAGCCTGCGCCTGCAGCGTCTGGACCAGCGCCGGATTGGCCTTGTCGTTTTCAAGCGCGGTCATCAGTTGCGCCAGCGCGCGCCAGGCCATCTCGCCATGGCCTTCGATCGCCTGAAGGTCGGTGGGCGCGAAACCGGTCAGGTCCTTGTCGCAGCGCATGACCATTTCGCCGATCATGCCGGCCAGGCCCATTTTCTGGCCGTCTTCGGGGCTGTAGATGCGCGCGACGCCATAGGCATGAAGCTCGCGGATCTCGGGCGGCACAATCACGCCGCCGCCGCCGCCGAACACCTGGATGTGTTCGCCGCCGCGGCTCCTGAGCAGGTCGACCATGTATTTGAAGTACTCGACATGCCCGCCCTGGTAGGAGCTGATGGCAATGCCCTGCGCGTCTTCCTGCAGCGCCGCCGTGACGACTTCGTCGACGCTGCGGTTGTGGCCCAGGTGAATCACCTCGGCACCCATGCCCTGGAGGATGCGCCGCATGATGTTGATGGCCGCGTCATGGCCGTCAAACAGCGAGGCGGCCGTGACAAAACGCACCTTGTGCGTGGGGCGGTAGCTGGCAAGGGCCTGGTAGTCGGCGGACAGGTCGGTCATGGCGGCGCTCTCTGGAGGTTGTCTCGTGACTGGTGTGAAATTATTCGATCTTCAGTCCGGCCAGCGCCGGATCGTCAGGCGGGTAGCGCAGGTCCAGCGACTTGAGTTTGTCGCGCACCAGCGTGGCCACCATCAGGTTGCGGTGGGTCTTGGAGTCAGCCGGCACCACGGTCCAGGGCGCCCAGGGGGTGCTGGTCGCCCCCAGCAGCGCCTCGTAGGCCGTCTGGTAGTCGGCCCACTGCTTGCGGGCCTCCAGGTCGCCCATGGCGAACTTCCAGCGTTTGGTCGGGTCGTCGATGCGTTCCTGCAGGCGCTGGCCCTGCTCCTCGAAGCTGATGTGCAGCATGAACTTGAGGATCACCGTGCCGGTTTCGGCCAGCAGGCGTTCGAACTCGTTGATGTGGGCAAAACGCTGCGCGGTCTGCTCCGGGGTGATCCAGCCCTTGACCACCGGCACCAGCACGTCTTCGTAGTGGCTGCGGTTGAAAATCATGGTTTCGCCCGCCCCGGGCATCTGGCGATGGATGCGCCACAGGTAGTCGTGCGCCCGCTCTTCCTCGCTCGGCGCCTTCCAGCCGACGGTGTGCACGCCCAGCGGGCTGGTCCGGCTGAACACGGCGCGAATCGTCCCGTCCTTGCCGGAGGTGTCGGTGCCTTGCAGCAGGACCAGCAGCTTGTAGCGCTTGTCGGCGTAAAACAGGTCCTGCAGGCTGTCCAGTTCCATGGCCAGGGCTTCCACGGCGGCCTTGTCGTCGGCTTTGGCTCCGTTGGAAAAGGGCTTGGCCGAGGGCTGGAGTGCGGACAGCCCAAACGGCCGGCCCCGCCCGGTGGTGGGCGGTTGCCAGGGGGCCAGCAGGGCCGCGCGCTTGCTGTTGCCGTTGGACATGGCTGTCTCCGTGTAGATGATTGACGTTTACGTAAACGTCAATCTTACCGTTTTTTCAAAACAAAAGGGCGCCTGCGCGCCCCCTTGCTTGCCCACAGGTGGGCGGTGCCAGATAGCGCCTTATTTGTACAGCAACTGCGGCAACCACAGGCCAATGGCCGGGAACTGGTACAGCAGGATGATGGCCAGGATCTGGATGCCCATGAAGGGAAGCATGCCCAGGAAAATCTGGTTCAGGGTCACATGTTTGGGTGCAACGCCCTTGAGGTAGAACGCGGCCATGGCCACCGGCGGGCTGAGGAAAGCTGTCTGCAGGTTCAGCGCCACCAGCAGGCCGAAGAACAGCGGATCGACGCCGAAGTTGTCCAGCAGCGGAATGAAGATGGGCATGAAGATCACGATGATCTCGGTCCACTCCAGCGGCCAGCCCAGAATGAAAATGATCGCCTGGCTCATCACCAGGAACTGGGTTTTGCTCAGGTTCATCCCGAGCACCCATTGCTCGACGAGTTCCTGCCCGCCCAGCAGCGCAAACGCCGCCGAGAAAATGGCCGAGCCGACAAACAGCCAGCACACCATGGCCGAGGTCTTGGCCGTCAGGAACACAGACTCCTGCAGCACCGACAAGGTCAGCCGCCGGTAGGCCGCTGCGAGCAAAAAGCCCCCCAGCGCGCCCATCGCGGCCGCCTCGGTCGGCGTGGCCAGGCCCATCACGATGGACCCGAGCACCGCGATGATGAGAATCATCAGCGGGAAAAAGGACGACAGGAGCATCTTGAAGATCTCCAGTCGCGCAAAACTCAGGAACAGGTAGAACAGGGCCACCAGCGCGCCGAGGATCGCAAAGCAGACCCACCACCAGGTCGGTGCATCACGGGTGGTGGCGCCGGCCGGTGTGTTGTCCGCAGTGGCGGATGACGCAGCCGCAGGCTCGGCCAGCGCCGCTGCGGCCGGTACGGACGATGCTGCTGCTGTGCCGGCAGGCTCTTGCACGGCGCCGGACGGTGGCTCTTTCACGTCGCCGGACGGTGGCTCTTTCACGTCTCCCGACGGGGGGGCCTGCAAGCCGCCCTCGGCGGGCGGTTCCTGCAGACCCTGGCTTGGGGGCTCCTGCAAACCGCCGGTGTCCCTGGCGCGCTCCGATGAATTCGAGCCGATCTGCTGGATGTCATAAACCGCTTCGGCCTCCACGGTGGTCACCGCGCGATAGCTGGTGACCAGCACCAGCAGGAAAAGCAGGCCCGGCAGCACCACAATCGCCAGCTGCCGCAACAGATGGCCCATCGGCACATCGGTATTGCGCTTGCCCTTCATGGCGCCGACCAGGCTGGTCAGTGCGTGGCTGGAGGTGTCAGTCGTCAGGCGCTGTGTCAGCGGCGGAAGTGTGACCACCCGGTCCGCTGCCGACAGCGGCGGGGCCCACTTCGGTTTGAGCTTGGCGACCAGGACCACATAAAGGATGTACAGGCCGGTCAGCATCAGGCCCGGAAAAAAGGCGCCTGCGTAGAGCTGGACAACGGAAACACCCGCGGTGGCACCATAGACGATCAGCAGCACCGACGGCGGGATCAGGATGCCCAGGCAGCCGCCGGCGGTGATGGCGCCTGCCGCCAGCGGCACGCTGTAGCCGGCGCGCAGCATCGCCGGCAGGGCCAGCAGCCCCATCAGGGTGACCACGGCGCCAACGATGCCGGTCGCGGTGGCAAAAATCGCGCAGGTGACCAGGGTGGCGACCGCGAGGGAGCCCGGTATCCGGGCCATCGCCAGGTGCAGGCTCTTGAACAGTTTTTCGATCAGGTTGGCCCTCTCGACCAGGTAACCCATGAAGACAAACAGCGGCACGGCAATGAGTACGTCATTGGCCATGGTTTTGTAGGCGGCCTGAACCATCAGGTCCAGCGTTTTGGTCGCGTCCCGGTTGTAGGCCAGCCAGGTGAAGATCATGCCCATGCCCATCAGCGTGAACGCTGTCGGAAAGCCCAGCATGATGGCCGTCACGACCAGCGACAGCATCAGCAGCCCGAGGTGGCCGTTGGTGATTTTTTCGACGCTCAGCAGCAAGGCGCATGCGCCGATGATCACCACGGCCATGAAAGACAGGCCAAACCAGAGTTCTTTGCGGATTTTCATTTGCCGCTCTCCTTGAGGGCCAGCTCGCGCTCGAGGGCGGCCATGTCTTCGTCCTTCACATGCACCATGGCCTTGAGTTGCTCGACGTTGACTTCCTCGACGTCGCCGTCACGCGCCGGCCAGGCGCCTGTCTGCAGGCAGAGGATGCAGCGGATGATCTCGACCACGCCCTGCAGCAGCAGCACACTGCCGGCCAGCGGGATCACGAATTTGAAGGGGTACAGGGGCAAGGCATCGGCAGAAAAAGTCTGCTCGTTGATGGCCAGCGATTCCTGGAAATAGACCCAACCGGCCCAGGTCAGCGCGACCACACCCGGCAGGAAAAAAATCAGATACAGCGTCAGGTCAATGACGGCTTGCGTGCGGGGCTTCAGGAAGCCGTACAACACGTCGCCGCGCACATGGCCGTTCTTGCTCAGCGTATAGGCGCCGGCGGTCATGAACAGCGTCCCGTAGAGCATGATCTGCGCGTCAAGCACCCAGGCATGGGGTTTGTTGAGTGCATAGCGGGAGAACACCTCCCAGCTGATCAACAGGGTCAGCAGCACCACGCTCCACGCGAAGGCTTTACCTATCCAGGTGGAAAAACGGTCCACCGTCAACAAAACTGATTGCATTTCAACTCCAGGCACGACGTTGCGTGGTTGCAAAAAACAAAAGGGGGCACCGGGATGGGTGCCCCCCTTCAGGTCACAGGCTGATCAGGCCTTCTTGGCGTTTCGGCCAAAGTAGTGGTTGAACGCCATCTTGAAGTCGACGGTGTAGTCGTTCTGCCACTGACCGGCGCGCTGGGCAAAAGCCTTTTGCGATTCCAGCACCTTCTTGAACATCGGGTTCTCGGAAGACTTCTTGGCGATGGTCTTGTCCCACGCTGCGAGCTGCGCGCGCAGGATGGCATCCGGTGTCTTGTAGAACTTGATGCCCTGCTTTTTCAGTGCTTCATAGTCTTCCGAATTGCGCGAGATGGCTTTCCAGCTCATGTCGGCACTGGCCGCCTGAACGGCGTAGTCGATGATGGCTTTCTGCTCGGCCGGCAGCGCGGTCAGTTTGGTCTTGTTGAACAGGATCTCGAACTGCTCGCCACTCTGGTGGAAACTCTGCAGCATGCAGTTCTTGGCCACGTCGGGGAAACCCAGGATGCGATCAGAGGTGGCGTTGTTGAACTCGGCGGCATCGATCAGGCCGCGGTCCAGGGCCGGCACGATTTCGCCGCCAGGCAAGGGATTCACCGCTGTGCCCATTTCGGTGAACACGTCCACCGCCAGGCCGACCGTGCGGAATTTGAGACCCTTCATGTCTTCCACCTTGGCGATCGGCTTCTTGAACCAACCCAGGGGCTGCGTGGGCATCGGACCGTACAGGTAGGACTGCACGTCGAGGTTCAGGCTCCTGTAGATCTCGTCGACCAGCGCCTTGCCGCCGCCGTAGTTGTGCCAGGCCAGGACCATGTTGGCGTCCATGCCGTAACCCGGCCCCGAGCCCCACAGTGCCAGCGCGGAGTTTTTGCCGTACCAGTAAGCGACCACACCGTGACCGCCGTCGAGCGTGCCTTTGCTGACGGCATCCAGCAGCTGGAAAGCAGGCACCACGGCACCGGCTGGCAGCACCTCAATCTTGAGCTTGCCGCCGGCCATGTCGTTGACTTTCTTCGCAAAGTCATTGGCGTATTCATGGAAGATGTCCTTGGCCGGCCAGGTGCTCTGGAAGCGCAGCGTGGTGGCAGTTTGCGCGGTTGCCAGCATGGGTGCGGACATGGCACCGGCGCCGGCGGCGACGGCTGCGCCCTTGAGCAGGCTGCGGCGGCGAGGGGTCTTGATATCGGTCATGGCTTGTCTCCTGTTGTAAAAATAACGTTAGCGCACTATCTTTTGTCATCGATGCTTTGCACGTAAGAGGGTTTTTACCAACGGCCCGCCGCAGATTGCGCCTAATTGGGGTGAAACTGTTTATCAGGGCTCTCTCAAATGCTGTTCCGTCAGCTTTTCGTCAAGCTTCGAGGCCGTCGCGCGGCGACAGCCCCGGTATGGGGGTTGGGCGAGTCTTATGAATTATTCTGGCCTTCAGCCCTTATCCCGCAAGCGCGAAAAGCTATAAAAATGAGAGCAGACAGGGCCAGGGTCCCTCTTTGCGGCAGAAGGCCCTGAGGTTCTAAACTTGTCATGCAGGCCGGTCGGCCTGTCGCCTGCCCCCGTACGGAAGCCTGCCATGACACCTGTTCAGCTTTTTGACCCCGCCTCCAGCACCTATACCTACCTGCTGTTTGATCCGTCCACACGCGAGGCCCTGATCATCGATCCGGTGGACCAGCAGGTCGAGCGCGACCTCGAGGTGCTGCGCGAGCACCAGCTCAAGTTGTTGTGGACCGTGGAGACACACGCCCATGCCGACCACATCACCAGCGCCGGGCAGCTGGCGGAACACACCGGCGCCCGCACGGCGGCACCGCAAGGCTGCGGCATTGCCACAGCCGCCCGGCAGCTTGGTGATGGTGATGTGTTGCAGGTCGGCGCAGAGCAGGTCCGCGTGCTGCACACCCCGGGGCACACGGCCGGCAGCGTGAGTTACCTATGGCGCAACCATGTGTTCACCGGCGACACCCTTCTGATCAACGGCTGCGGCCGCACCGACTTCCAGTCCGGCAGCGCAGAAGATCTCTACCAAAGCATCACCGGGCGGCTGTTCACGCTGCCGGACGACACCGTGGTCTGGCCGGGACACGACTACCAGGGCCGGACCCATTCAACGATTGGCGCCGAGAAGGCCGGCAATGCGCGCATCGCGGGAAAAAGCCTGGCCGGGTTTGTCGCCACCATGGCGCAGCTCCAGTTGCCGCGGCCCGCGCGCATGGACGAGGCGATCCCCGCCAACCAGAGTTCGGGCATGGGGACCGGCCGCCACGATGCCGGTGGGGCCGGCGCGCTCCAGGTTCAGCCGGCCGAGGGTTATGCCGGCAATGTGTCGCCCGAGCTGGCCTGCCAATGGTGGCAGGCGGGCCAGGCGGTGCTGGTCGATGTGCGCACCGACGCGGAGCGGGAATGGGTGGGTTTTGTGCCTGGTGCGGTGCCGCTGGCCTGGAAACAGTGGCCCGGCATGGCCATGAACCCGCAGTTCGACCAGGGCCTGCAGGCCGCCGTGCCGGCGGGCCAGAAGGCGGTGCTGCTTTGCCGCAGTGGTGTGCGTTCGATCGCCGCCGCCCGACGCGCCACTGAGCTGGGGCTGGAGGCCTACAACATCCTGGAGGGTTTCGAGGGCGACCCGGATGCGCAGGCCCATCGCGGTGCACGTGGGGGCTGGCGCTTTCGCGGCCTGCCGTGGCGGCAGAACTAGAGCCAGAACTAGCGCCCCCACGCTTGTCGCTTCGCGTACTGCGCTGCCCCCCGAGGGGGCGCTGCGCCTGCGGCCCGGCAAAGCCGGTTCCGCGGCCCCTGCTTGAAAATGTGGCCCCCGGGCCGTGCATGGAACCGCCCCGAGACAGCGCGGCTTGGTTCACATAAACTGGCCGTATGAACAATGACAGTCTGCTCAAACGCATTGAATCGAAACGCGACGAGGTGATTGCGCTCACCCAGGACCTGGTTCGCATTCCCACCATCAACCCGCCGGGGGACGCTTACGAAGCCTGCGCCCACCTGCTCGGCGAGCGGCTGCAAAAACGGGGCTTTGCCGTCGAATACATACGGGCCGCCGGGGCACCGGGCGATCGCAACTCCCATCCTCGCATCAATGTGGTGGCCCGCTACGAAGGCGCACCGGGTGGCGAGTGTGTGCACTTCAACAGCCACATCGACGTGGTGGAGGCCGGGTCCGGCTGGACCACCGACCCCTTCGGCGGCGAGGTCCGGGACGGCAAGGTCTACGGACGCGGCACCTGCGACATGAAGGGCGGACTGGCCTCCAGCGTGATCGCCTGCGAGGCGATCCTTGAGGAAGGCCTTCCCTTTGCCGGCGCGCTGGAAATTTCCGGCACCGTCGATGAAGAGTCGGGTGGCTTCGCGGGCGTGGGTTACCTGGCCGAGCGCGGGTACTTCACGAAGCCGCGCGTGCACCATGTGATCATCCCCGAGCCGCTCGGTGTGGACCGCATCTGCCTGGGCCACCGCGGTGTCTGGTGGGGCGAGGTCGAGACCCTGGGCCGTATCGCCCACGGCTCCATGCCTTTCCTGGGCGACAGCGCGATCAATCACATGAGCGCCTTCATCCATCTGCTGGAAACGCAGTTGCAGCCGCGCCTGTCGCAGCGCCACACGGCCGAGCCTGTGGAGCCGCCCGGTGCCCGGGTCAGCACGCTCAACATCAACAGCCTGCACGGTGGCCAGGTCGAACAGCTGTTTTCCATGGACGCTTTGAGCCGGCCGACCGGCGACCTGCCGGCACCGGTGGTGGCACACTCCTGCCGCGCTGTGCTGGACCGGCGTTTCATTGCCGAGGAAAACCTGGAGGCCGTGAAGGCCGAGATCGTGGCCATGCTCGATGAGCTCAAGCGCAGCCGACCGGGGTTTGACTACGGCATCCGGGACATCATGAGTTTTGTGCCGACAGCCACGCCCAGGGATGCCCCGGTGGTGCTGGCCACCGCGCGTGCGATCGCCCGGGTACTGGGCCGCGAAGCCAGCTACATCTCCAGTCCGGGTACTTACGACCAGAAACACATCGTGCGCACAGGCAAGCTCGATGCATGTATCGCCTACGGTCCGGGCATCCTCGATCTGGCGCACCAGCCTGACGAATATGTGGGCATTCAGGAGCTGGTGGACAGCGCGAAGATCATGGCACTGGCAGCTTTGAGCCTGACCAGTGGTCGCCAGGCAACATCAAAGTAATACCAAGGTAGTGATTTAAGACAATCGCTACACCGGAATCCGACTTTCGGCGGCCGACCCCTGTCAATGTTGACAGGGGGGGCAACGCCGATTTTGTCAATTTCATCTTCAATGGTGGTACTTTTTCACAAGGTAACCACCATGCACTCTCAACTTCTCGAAAAACTTCCTGCACAACTCGTAACAAAAACTCTTGTCAACCCGGGCCTCTCGCCGCATCTGCAGCAGCGAATTGCGCGCGAATTCACGCCGCGCTGGCAACAGCAGTGGGGTGGCAAGTTTGTCCTTCACGGCAGAACCGCCGGTCCGGATGCCGTCCGTCTTGACGGCAACGATTACCTCAGCGTGACCGGCCATCCCGACATCGTCAGCGCCCAGGTGGCAGCCTTGCGCAATGACCGGGAGTTCGTGATCCAGTCCGGCGTGTTTGTACATGGCGAGCATCCCGCCCGGACACTGGAAAAGTCCCTGGCCCAGTGGGTCGGAAAGGAAGACGGGTTTGTCTGCCAGTCCGGCTATGCGGCCAATGTCGGTTTGCTGCAGGCCATTGCCGATCCACAGACCCCGGTGTACCTCGACACGCTGGCGCACACCTCGCTGTGGGAAGGTGCGCATGCGGCGCGCGCACCTGCGCATCCGTTTCGCCACAACGATCCGGCCCACCTGGACCGGGTGTTGTCGCGGCACGGGCCGGGCGTGGTGGTGGTGGACTCGGTGTACAGCACCACCGGTGCCCTGTGTCCTTTGCGCGAGATGGTGGAAGTGGCCGAGCGCCACGGTTGCATGATCCTGGTGGACGAGTCGCATTCGCTCGGCACGCACGGACCCGGTGGCGCCGGTCTTTGCGCCGAACTCGGTCTGACGGACCGGGTGCATTTCATCACGGCCAGCCTGGCCAAGGCCTTTGCCGGGCGCGGCGGTTTCTTCACGGCGCCCGCTGACTTGCGTTACTACATCCTCAGTTCCAGCTACCCCAATATCTTCAGCTCCTGCCTGCTGTCCCACGAGATTGCCGGCCTCGGCGCCACGCTCGCTGTGATCGGCAAACGCGACGAACAGCGCCGGCGTCTGCGGGCCCATACGCTGCGGCTGCGCAGCAGTCTGTCTGACATGGGTTACCCGATCCACCAGGGCACGGAGCAGATCATTTCACTGGAGGCCGGCACCGAGCCCGACACCATGGTGCTGCGCGACCATCTGGAGGACCGCGGTGTTTTTGGCGCGGTTTTCTGTGCCCCGGCAACCAGCCGCAACCGGGCCATGGTGCGCCTGACCCTGCACGCGGGGTTGACCGATGCGGAGCTGAGCCACGTGGAGGCGGTCGCGTACGAGATCGCGCCACTGGTCAAGCCCTGGGACTGGCCGATTGCGCGTCGGGCGCGGACGGCTGAAACGAATTGAGGCCGGTACCGGCGGGGCGACTCAGTCCCGCACGGTGCGTCGGCCGTGTTTTTTAAGCCAGTGCTTGTAACCGGTCAATCCCGGCGGGCTGGCGGCCAGCTCGACCGGAAACAGGGCCCCCAGCAACGTGCCTTCGTGACCGATGGAAAAAGCCGGGATGAGCCGCGCCGGTCCGGGTTGCCCCAGGGCTTGCTGAAGCTCGAGGTCGACCAGGTGGCGACCGGCCCGGATGTCGTCAGCGGCAGCCGCCTTCAGGCCCTGGGACTCAGCCAGCTCCGCCAGGTCGGCCAGGCCTGCGGCAGACTCCAGCTGCAGCCAGCTGGCCCGTCCGTCGGCGTCCATGCCCAGGACGCCGAAGGGCTGGCCAATGACCACATGTTCGACCCAGTGGCTGCTGGCCAGACTGGCCAGCTGGCGGGCCACCGAAGGCACCTGCAGCAGCGCGTGCTGGGGCTGGGTCAGTGCGGCGCGCCAGATCTGCGAATGACGCATTTGTGGCTGCGCCAGCATGCGCTGGATGACGGTGATCAGGTGCTGGGAAATGTCGACGGTCTGCTTGGCAATGAACTGGTCAATCAGCCCCCGGTTGAAGGCGCTCACCGCCACATGTTCATCGGCCTGTCCGGTCAGCAGCACCCGGCCACCCGGCCAGTCTGTCAACTCGCCCAGAGCCTGCAGGCCGTCCATGCCGGGCATGGCGTAGTCGAAGACGCAGACCCTGGCCAGCCCGAACCGTTCGGCATGGCTGGCCCAGTAGTTCAGGACTTGCGGAATCAGCGGCCGACCGGCCCGCCAGCGTTCGATCATTTCCTGCTGCGTCCATGCGTCGGCCTCCCACAGCGGAGGCTCCTGTTGCAGCTGGTTGATGCAGGTCTGCGGCCGCAGGTACAGCTTGACGTGCCACTGGCGCGGCAACACCATCGCCAGCATTTCCAGATAGGCCGGGTCATCGTCAAGAAAAACGATGGCGCCCGGGCGGTGAAACAGGGGAAAACTCATGAATGCGCGGTGGGTTGGGTTACCTGAGAATCGGAAGCTCGATGATGAAGATGGCGCCGCGCCCGGGTTCCGACTTCACCCGGATGGTGCCGCCGGAGCCCTCGACGACCTGCTGGCAAAAAGCCAGTCCCAGGCCGTGACCGGTGCCCCGATCGGTCGAGAAAAAGGGCTCGAAGATGCGTGCCTGCAATTCAGGCGCGATGCCGGTCCCCTGGTCGGTGACGATAATGCGTCCGTAACCGTTAAGCACCCCGACTTCAATGCGCAGGTCGCCGGGCTTGGGGGCCGAACTGGTAGCCGCCAGCGCACGGAAGGCGTTTTTGAGCAGGTTGTTGATGACCTGCGCAAACAGCCGGTAGGACGACTCGAAGGAAAAATCCTTGCGCAGCACCAGCACCACACTTTCACGTTCCCTTGAATTGCGATAAGGGTAGTCCTTGACCACATTGCGCAGCAGTGCGGCGGCGGCCACGGATTCCCGGTGTGTCGGCAGCCGCAGCAGGCGAGCGTTGGCAATCTGTGTGTCGATCTGCTGGTTCATGTTGCGCACCAGGGTGTGCAGTCTGACGACCAGCTGGTCCAGCCGCTCGCCGCCACCGGGCTCCTTGACCTGACGGCTTTCATTGCGCACGGCGTCGCCGATCAGCGACATCGTGGCCAGCGGCGTGCGCAGCTCGTGCGCCATGATGCCCATGGTGGTCAGCGTGTGTTGCAGGTGCTCGCGCCGCAGGTTGGCCGACGACAGCCCCAGCAACAGGGCACTCGCCCAGCTGAACGCGATGACAACAGCGTTGATGGAAAACTGCTGCTTGCTCAGGGGAAGAGCGGCCGGGCCGAATGCCTGGAACAGTGCCCAGGCCAGCAGAGCGCCGCTGACCGTCCCCAGAGTGGCCGCCCGCCAGTCGGTCACATGGTAATAAATCAGCACCATGGCGCAATAGCTGGCCAGCCAGACGGTGTTGCCGTTGTTGCAAAGATACATCCAGCTGAAAAACACCGGCAGCTGGATCCAGAAAACCACGGAAAAAATCCGTGCCGAGAGTTTGCTGGAGGGATCGTTGGTGATGCTCTCCGAGATCAGCAGCAGGCCCAGCGTGCCCATGACAGCGCGAAGCGCGGGGCTCTCGTAAGGCTGCGGCAACCACTGTCCCCAGATCCATCCAAACAGGGGATGCCCCACCAGCGTGAACAGTCCGAGCCAGCGCAGACGCCAGCGCGACGGGTGCAAAATGAGAACCAGTTGCTCCTGGAGCAGTTCAGTCCTGATTCGCTTACTCCACAGCCGCACCCACGCGCCGGGGCTGATCCACAGCGTGCGAATCATTTGTTTGATCCTGGCGGGTACTCCGGAAGTCATGCTTAAATTTTCGAACATATCACAATACATTGTCACAGCTCCGGAGCAAAAATGACGATGCGTCCCCCTGTCAACTTTGACAGTATTGCGCTGGACAGCATGTTGAGTGACTGGATCTCCGCATTGCGCGAATATTCTGTCGAGGCGGTGGTGGTGCTGAGCCCTGACCCGTTTGGCCAGCGGCAGGACCGGCTGGTGGCGGCGGTCCATCCGCCCCGGTTTATCGACGCTGCGCTTGCGCTGGCAGAAAGCCAGGACTTCGGTGCGCCGTGGCGCGAGTCAGATGCCTCCCTCGTGGCCTGGCAGCACATCGGCAAGGCGGAGGCCGGCAACACCAGCCGCTGGCGCCTGTTGTGGCTGGCCCACGGCTTTCAGAGTGTGGTGCGCATCGAGTTTCCCCTGCCATCAGGGCGGGCCTTCGAGTGTTTTATTTTCAGTCCACGCCAGTTTCACGACCGCGCCGAAGCTGCGGCGCTGGTCTGGTCGGCCCTCAATATCTGGCCCCTGTTCAAGCGCACGATGGCACAGGCCAGCAGTCCGCTGAGCCCGCGCGAGGGCGAATGCCTGGCGCTGGCCTTTGAAGGCCTGACGGCACGCCAGACCGCTGAGCGCATGCATTGCGCCGAACGTACCGTGAACTACCACCTGTCCAATGCCATGGCCAAACTCAAGGTGGACAACAAGATGTCGGCGATTCAGCGCGCCTGCTGGCTCGGCGTGATCTGAAGAATGTCCTGCGCCACCTCTTCGTAGGCCTGCGCCAGTTGCAGCACGGCCCGGTCGCCCCGCGGTTTGCCGATCAGCTGCAGGCCCATCGGCAGGCCCTGCGAGTTGAAGCCCGCCGGCACGCTGATGCAGGGCAGGCCGGCGAAAGTGGCGTAGATCACCACTTCCATCCAGCGGTGGTAAGTGTCCATGACGTGACCGTTGATCTGCCGGGGCCAGCGCTCGCCCGCTTCAAAGGGCCACACCTGCGCCGCCGGCAGTGCCAGAAAGTCATACCGTTCGAACAGCGTGAGCATGTGCTGGTAAAAAGCGGTGCGCTGCGCGCTGGCCGCTGAAAAGCCGCTGGCGCTCAGGCCCTGGGCCTGGTCGTATTCCCACAGTGCTTCCGGCTTGATCTTTTCGCGGTTGCTGCCCTGGACCAGAAACGGCGCAATGCGCGAGGCGACCAGGGCTCGCCGCCACACCAGCCAGGCCTGCCAGACCCGGTCGGGGGGCATGCCCAGTGCCGTCGCTTCCACCGCACAGCCGAGCCCTTCGAAGCGCCGCAGGGCCTGCTCGCAGGTGGCCAGAATGCCGTGCTCCATCGGCAGGTAGGCGTCGAGGTCGCCCAGCCAGCCAATCCGGAGCTGGGTGATGTCCAGCGCGGGCAAGCTCAGGAACTGGGCACCATCCTCCGCAATCGACAGTGGCGAACGCGCATCCCAGCCAGCCTGGATGCTGAGCAACCGGGCGACGTCCTCCACGGTGCGGCCCATGGGCCCCTCGGTCCCCAATTGACCGAGATATACATCCTGCACCGGCCACATCGGCACACGGCCCTGGCTGGGCCGCAGGCCAAACACGTTGTTCCAGGCGGCCGGGTTGCGCAGGCTGCCCATGAAGTCGCTGCCGTCGGCCACCGGCAGCATGCGTGTGGCCAGCGCCACTGCCGCACCGCCGCTGCTGCCGCCCGCGCTTTTGGATGGGTCATACGCGTTGCGCGTGACGCCGAATACCTCATTGAAGGTGTGCGAACCCAGACCGAATTCCGGGGTGTTGCTTTTGCCGATCACGATGCAGCCGGCGGCCTTCATGCGGGACGCCATGAGGCCGTCTTCCCGGGCGACAAACCCCTGCATCAACGGTGAGCCCATGGTGGTGGGCAGACCCTGTACGGCGGCCAGGTCCTTGATGGCCTGCGGCATGCCGTGCATCCAGCCCATGCTGCCGGTGCGCGATTTGCCGGGCGCCAGCTGTGCATCGCGTTCGTCGGCCTGCGCCAGCAGCGTGCCCGCTTCCTGCAGGCTGACCAGCGCGTTGTGAATCGGATTGAGCTGGGCGATGCGCTCCAGGTAGGCCTGCATCACTTCGCGACAGGAGACCCTGCGCGTATGGATGGCGCTGGACAGTTCGGTGGCGGACCATGCGGTGACCGGGCTGGCGGGCTGTGGGCTGATTTTCATATGGCTTGAATATTGCGTCAGAACTGTGGTTACATTACAAAGCAGCTTGTGATTGCTGCCTGACTCTCCCCAACTCTTGTTGCCAAGGAAAAATTGTCATGAAACGTCGCTCCCTTTTCACCCTGGCCGCTTCGGTGGCCCTGGTTTCCGGTTTGCTGTTGCCGCCTGCGGCCCAGGCCCAGGCAAAGACGCTCAAGGTCGTGCCGCATTCGAACATCACCATTCTGGACCCGATCTGGACCACCGCCTTTGTGACCCGCAATCACGGCTACATGATTTATGACACGCTGTTCGGGACCGACCTGGCCGGCAAGGTCAAGCCGCAGATGGTGGACACCTGGAGCGCTTCCAGGGACAACAAGGTCTGGACCTTCACGCTGCGTGACGGCCTGGAGTTCCACGACGGCAAACCCGTCACCAGCGAGGACGTGGTGGCATCGCTCAAGCGCTGGGCCAGCCGCGACAGTTTCGGCGGCGTGATGGCCAAGAGCCTGGCGAGTTACGAAACCCCCGATGCCAAGACCTTTGTCGTGAAGTTCAACCAGCCCTTTGGCGTGATGCTCGAGGCCTTGGGCAAACCCTCGTCGAACGTACCTTTCATCATGCCCGCCCGCATTGCCGCCACGCCCGGTAGCGAGCAGATCAAGGAAAACATCGGCTCCGGTCCCTACAAGTTCGTCGCGGCCGAGTACAAGCCCGGCGAGAAACTGGTGTACGTCAAGAACGACAAGTACAAGCCGCGTGCGGAAGCGCCGGACGGCACCACCGGCGGCAAGGTGGTGTACCTGGACCGGGTCGAGTGGATCATCATCCGCGACCCGCAGACCCAGTTCAATGCGCTGATCGCCGGCGAGGTCGACATCATCGAGCAGCCCGCCTTCGAGCAATACGCTTCGCTGAAGGCCGCCAAGGATGTGCAGATTGTCGATGCCCAGCCGGCCGGCCTGCAGTACATCTTCCGCTTCAACCACCTGCATGCACCGTTTGACAACGTGAAGATCCGCCAGGCGGCCATGGTGGCGATGGGCCAGGAGGCTTTCCTGAAAACCCAGGTGGGCGCGCCCGGCATGTATAAGTTCTGCAAGAGCATTTTCCCGTGCGGAACGCCTTATGCCAGCGACAACACCGGCATCTACACCGGCATGGCCAATCCGGCCAAGGCCAAGCAGATGCTGGCCGAGGCTGGCTACAAGGGCGAGCCCATCGTGCTGATGCGGCCGACCGACCTGGCCTCGATTGCCAAGCTGCCGCTGGTTGCCAAACAACAGCTCGAAGCCGCCGGCTTCAAGGTGGACATGCAGCAGTCCGACTGGGCCACGTTGCTGGCCCGCCGCGCCAAAAAGGATGCTCCGGACAAGGGCGGCTGGAACGCCTTCATGACGGCCTGGACGGCCGGCGACATCCAGAACCCGCTGACCATGGCCATGCTCAACGCCACGGGCGACAAGGGCTGGTTTGGCTGGCAGGATGACAAGGTCATTGAAGAGCTGAAGGTCAAGTTTGCCCAGGCCGGCACCGAGGCCGAGAAGAAAAAGCTCGCCGAGCAGCTGCAATTGCGTGCCATCGAGACGGCCTCGCATGTGCATCTGGGGCAGTACAACAATCCGGCCGCCTTGCGCTCTAACATCTCCGGGCTCGTGCCGGGCGGTGCGCAGGTGTACTGGAACATCAAAAAGAACTAGGGCCCCCACGCTTGTCGCTTCGCGAGCCTTCGGCACTCCGCTGCCCCTTGCACGAAAAAGAGGGGCGCTGCGCCTGCGGACTGGCGAAGCCAGATCCGCGGCCCCGGCTGGTAAATACAGCTTGTCCTGAGGCTCATCGGGCGCTGGCGGGAATGGCGGCGATATCCCTTGGGAAATCCCCATGCTGAGATTCCTGCTCCAGCGCCTACTCGCCACCATCCCTGTGTTGCTGGTGGTGGCCGTCGTGGTCTTCCTGATCCTGCGGCTGACGCCGGGCGATCCGGCGGCCGTGATTGCCGGCAACAACTCGACCAACGAGGACATCGAGAAAATCCGTGAGACCCTGGGCTTGAGCAAACCCCTGCTGACCCAGTTCTGGATCTGGTTCAGCGGTGTCTTGCAAGGTGATCTCGGTTACTCGTTTTACCTGAACAAACCCGTCACCGAACTGATCATCCAGCGGCTGGAGCCAACGCTCAGTCTGGCGGCGGGGACGCTGGTGCTGGCGGTGCTGGTGGCGGTGCCGCTGGGCACCATCGCTGCCTGGCGCATGGGAGGCTGGCTGGACCGGGTGCTGTCGGGCTTTTCGGTGGCCGGGTTTTCGATTCCTGTGTTTGTCACCGGTTACCTGCTGATTTACATCTTTGCGGTGCAGCTCGAGTGGTTCCCCGTGCAGGGCTACCGGCGGCTGTTCGGTGCCGACGGGCAGGGGCTCTGGGCCTGGGCGCGTCAGTTGGCTTTGCCCTGGCTCACGCTGGCCATGATTTACGTGGCGCTGATTGCCCGCGTCACCCGCGCCAGTGTTTCCGAGGCGCTCACCGAAGACTACATCCGCACGGCCCGGGCCAAGGGCCTGACCGAATCGGCCGTGCTGATGCGGCATGCGCTGGCCAATGCGGCGGTGCCCATCGTCACCGTGATCGGTATCGGCATCGCGCTGCTCATTGGCGGTGTGGTGGTGACTGAAACCGTGTACTCCATCCCCGGCCTCGGCTCGCTGACGGTGGACGCCGTGCTGAACCGCGACTTTCCGGTGATCCAGGGGCTGGTGCTGTTTTTCAGCCTGCTTTATGTGGGCGTCAACCTGCTGGTGGACGTGAGTTATCTGTTTCTGGACCCGAGGATCCGCTACTGATGCAGTTCTGGCAACTTCTTTCCCGGCGGCTCTGGCGCAACAGCGCCTTCCGCTTCGGCGTGCTGGTGCTCGGCGTGTTGCTGGCGCTGGCCGCGCTGGCGCCTTTTCTCGGCACGGTGGACCCGGCGGCCATGGACTCGGCCCATATCAACACCGCTGCCGGGGTGCGCGGCGAGTTTGCGCAGCTTGACGGCACGGTGGTGGCGCACACCTTCTGGATGGGCGCCGACAACTTCGGCCGCGACATCTTCAGCCGGGTGTTGTTCGGCACGCGCACCTCGCTGCTGGTGGCGGCTTTTACCGCGGCGGTGGCGATTGGCGTGGGGGCGCTGCTGGGCATGCTGGCCGGCTACTTTCGCGCCGTCGATGCCGTGCTGATGCGTTTCATGGACGGGCTGATGGCCATCCCGGCCATTCTGCTGGCGATCGCGCTGGTGGCGGCGCTGGGCGCGCAGCTGTGGACGGTGGTGGTGGCGATTGCCATTCCCGAAATTCCGCGCGTGACACGCCTGGTGCGGGCCATGGTTCTGACCTTGCGCGAGGAGCCGTTTGTGGAAGCTGCACGCGCGCTGGCCACACCGACGCCGGTGATTTTGTGGCGGCATATTCTGCCCAACGCCATGGCGCCGCTGATCGTGCAGGGCACCTTTGTGGCGGCCTCTGCCGTGTTGACCGAAGCCATTTTGAGTTTCCTGGGACTGGGCCTGCCGGCCGACATTCCGACCTGGGGCAACATCATGGCCGAGGGCCGGGTGCAGTTCACCCAGTACCCGGGCAATGTGCTGTTTCCGGCGCTGTTCCTGGTGCCGACGGTGCTGGCCATCAACCTGCTGGGCGACGGGCTGCGCGATGTGCTGGACCCGAAATTTTCAAAGCGTACGTCATGAGCGAGAACGCCGCGCCGGTTCTGGTCATCGACAAACTGCACGTCGCCCTGCCGCCGGGCAGTGACAGGCCCTATGCGGTGGAAAACATCAGCCTGAGCATCCATGCCGGCAAAACCCTGTGTGTGGTCGGCGAGTCAGGTTCCGGCAAATCGGTCATGGCTACGGCGGTGATGGGGCTGCTGGCGCGCGAGCTCCGGCCCGGCCCGGGCCGCATTGTGCTGCAGGGCGAGTCGCTGCTGGAAGCCTCAGACCCGCGTCTGCGCGCGTTGCGCGGCCAGGCCATGGGCATGGTGTTTCAGGAGCCGATGACCGCATTGAACCCGGTGATGACCTGCGGCGACCAGATCGACGAGCTGTTGCAACAGCACACCGACTGGGGCGTGAAGCGGCGCAGCGAAGCGGTGCTGGATATCCTGCGGCGCGTCAAGCTGCCCGAGCCCGAGCGCATGATGCGCAGCTACCCGCACCAGCTCTCGGGCGGGCAGCGCCAGCGCATCGTGATTGCCATGGCTGTCATTTTGCAGCCGGCCCTGCTGATCTGCGACGAGCCGACCACGGCGCTCGACGTCACCACGCAAAAGGAAATCCTCCGGCTGATCGAGGAGCTGCAGGCGGACCTGTCGGGGGGCCACCGCTGTGCCGTGCTGTTCATCACGCACGACATGGGCGTCGTCGCCGAGATTGCCGATGACGTCCTGGTGATGCACCAGGGACGGGCGGTCGAATATGGCACGCGTGATGCAGTGCTGCTGGCACCGCAGGCTGACTACACCAAAATGCTGCTGGCGGCCGTGCCCAGCATGACGCCGCCGCCGGCCCGCCCGGCGCCGCAGGGCGCGCCGCTGCTGCGCGGCCAGGGCGTCAGCAAAACCTACAGCGCCCGCGACTGGCTGGGCCGCAGCCGGCTGACGCACGCGCTGAAGGCCGCGTCGGTGGCCGTGTCGGCCGGGGAAACCGTTGGCATTGTCGGCGAGTCCGGTTCGGGCAAGTCGACGCTGGCGCGCTGCCTGATCCGGCTGATCGACCCGACCGGTGGCCAGGTTTTGTGGCGCCAGGACGCGCGGGGCGGGGACGATGCCCTGCTCGACGTGGCCCGCTTCAGCGAAGGCCGGCTCCGCCCCTTGCGCAGTCAGGTGCAGGTGGTGTTCCAGGACCCGAATCGCTCGCTCAACCCGCGCCGCAAGGTCGGTGATTCCATCATCGAAGGTGCTATGAATTTTGGAGCTACCCGCGCCGAAGCCATGGCGCTTGCGGCCAGTTTGATGGACAAGGTCCGGCTGCCCGCCGAAGGCCTGCAGCGCTACCCCAGCCAGTTCTCCGGCGGGCAGCGCCAGCGCATCGCGATTGCCCGCGCGCTGGCCTGCCGGCCGCGTGTGTTGGTGGCCGACGAGGCGGTCAGCGCCCTCGACGTGAGTGTGCAGGCTCAAATTTTGAGGCTGCTGCGCGAGATCCAGACCGAGCTGGGCCTGGGCATGCTGTTCATTACCCACGACCTGCGCGTGGCGGCGCAGCTGTGCGACCGCGTCATCGTCATGCACCAGGGCGAAATTGTGGAAGAGGGCCCGACCACCGCGTTGTATGCGCAACCGCAGCACGACTACACACGCCGGCTGTTCGCGGCCGCTCCCGGAGCGATATTTTGAAAAACCTGAAAGTCCTTGTCGCTGGTTACCAGCATGAAACCAACACCTTCGCCCCCACCAAGGCCGACTGGGCGGCGTTCAACCGGGGCGACTCCTTTCCCGCCTTCATCCATGGCCAGGCGATGCTGGACAAACTCGCCGGCATCAACATTCCCATGGGCGGCTTCATCGAGGCGGCGCGGACCATGGGGTGGCAACTCGTGCCCAGCAGCTGGTGCGGCGCGATTCCTTCGTCGTATGTGACCGAAGACGCGTTTGAGCGCATCAGCGCCTCCATCCTGGCCGATGTGCGCCAGGGTGGTTTCGATGCGGTCTACCTGGACCTGCACGGCGCGGCCGTGGCCGAACATGTCGCCGATACCGAGGGTGAGCTGATCACACGCATACGCCGCGTGGTGGGGGCCGACCTGCCCATCGTGGCCAGCCTGGACCTGCATGCCAATGTCACACTGCGCATGCTGCAGGAGGCCGATGCTCTGGTGTCCTACCGCAGCTACCCGCACGTCGACATGGCCGCCACCGGCGAGCTGGCAGCGCAGTTGCTGGCGCGCCGTCTCAAGCTTGGGCGGCGCGAGCCGCTGCATTTCCGGCGCCTGCCTTTCCTGATTCCGCTCAATGCACAAAGCACCTGGATGGAGCCGGCCAAAAGCATTTACGAAGAACTCCTGGTTCTGGACCGTGACTTCGCTTCAGTGCTGAGCTTTTGCATGGCCTTTCCCGCTGCGGACTTTGCGGAGTGCGCGCCCATGGTCTGGGGCTATGGTGAACACGCGCAGCAGGCCGTGCAACGCCTGGGTGACCGCGTGTCCGAGCCTTCCCAGTGGCGGCTCGCCAAACTGGATGCTCTGGACGCCGTGGCCCATGCCATGGCGCTGGCCTCGAACCGCAACAAACCGGTGGTGATGGCTGACACCCAGGACAACCCCGGCGCCGGCGGCGACAGCAACACCACCGGCCTGCTGCACGCGCTGCTGCAGCAGGGCGCCGGGCGGCGCTTTCCCGGACAGGTCGCGCTGGGCCTGGTGTTTGACCCCGAGGCGGCCGCGATGGCGGTGGCGGCCGGCGTGGGTGCGACGATAACCATCACGGTGGGCAAGGCCGTGCCGACCTTCACCGGGCACCTCAGTGACCCGCCCGTTGCCGGCTCGTTCAAGGTGCGCGCGGTTCACGACGGCACGGTCACGCTCAAAGGCGCGATGATGACCGGGCTCACCGTGCACCTCGGCCCCTGCGCCTGCCTCGAGATCGACGGGGTGCTGGTGGCCGTCAGCAGTGGCAAGAAACAGATGCTGGACCGCGAGCTGTTCCGCATGGTCGGCATCACGCCCGAGCTCATGAAAATCATCGTCGTCAAAAGCTCCAACCACTTCCGCGCGGACTTCACGCCGCTGGTGGAAAATGCCGCGACCGACATCCTGATTGCCAAAGCCGCGGGTCCGATGGCAGCGGACCCGGCCGACCTGCCCTGGAAAAACCTGCCCGACGCGATCCGGCGCCGCCCTTGACGGGTGGGTCATCCGGACCAAGCCACGACTGGAGTAGCTGATGACCCCTTCCCCCATCTCCCCCATCTCCCCCACCTTGCCCGGTCTGGCCGACTGCACGGCGAGCGAACTGCTGCAGCTGTACCGAAGCGGCCAGGCCTCACCGGTCGAGGCCACCCGCGCCGTTCTGGCGCGTATTGACGCGCTCAACCCGACCCTCAACGCTTTCTGCCTGGTGGCGCAGGAGTCCGCGCTGCAAAGCGCCCGGGACAGCGAAATGCGCTGGCAGCAATTCCGCCAGGGCGGTGCGCCCTGCGGCGAACTCGACGGTGTGCCGGTGTCCATCAAGGACCTGATCCTGACCCGCGGCATGCCCACCCTGCGCGGCAGCCACACGGTGGACCCCAGCCAGCCCTGGGAGGTGGACGCACCGGTCACCGCACGGCTACGCGAAGCCGGGGCGGTGATTCTCGGCAAAACCACCACGCCGGAGTTCGGCTGCAAGGGCGAAACCAATTCACCGCGCACCGGCATCACGCGCAACCCCTGGGATGTCAGCAAGACCCCGGGTGGCTCCTCCGGCGGCGCGGCGGCGGCGGTGGCGTCCGGCATGGGACCGCTGGCCATAGGCACCGACGGCGCCGGCTCGGTGCGTATTCCGGCGGCGTTTTGCGGCAACTTCGGCCTCAAGCCCAGCTTTGGCCGCGTGCCGGCCTACCCGCTGTCGCCCTTCGGCTCGGTCGCGCACCTGGGGCCGCACAGCCGCAGCGTGTCTGATGCGGCGCTGATGATGAACGTGCTCAAAAAGCCGGACGCCCGGGACTGGACCTCGCTGCCGCCCGACAGCAGCGACTACCTGTCCGGGCTCGAAGACGGCATCCGCGGCCTGCGCATCGCCTGGTCGCCGGCGCTGGGTTATGCGCGCAATGTGGATCCCGAAGTCGCCCAGTCCGTGGCCCGCGCGGTGGCGCTGCTGGCCGACCTCGGCGCCTTGGTCGAGCAGATCGATCCGGGCTTTGAAGACCCGCTGGAGATCACCACCGGCCTGTGGTTTGCCGGCGCCTGGACGGTCTGGAACACCCTCACCCCGGCGCAGCAGGCGCTGACCGACCCCGACTTTCGCGCCCAGGCGCTGCTCGGTGAGACGTTCAGCCTGCTGGACATCCAGCGCCTGCACCTGCAACGCGGTGCGCTCGGCTCGCACATGCGCCAGTTCATGCTGCGTTTCGACCTGCTGGTCACGCCCAGCGTGGCGGTGCCGGCGTTCGAGGCGCGGCCGGCCGGGCACAGTCCCATGAATCCGGCCGCCATGCTGGGCTGGACACCGTTTTCCTACCCCTTCAACCTGACCCAGCAGCCGGCCAGCACGGTGCCCTGTGGCCTGACCGCCGCCGGCCTGCCCATCGGCCTGCAGTTTGTCGGGCCCATGTTTGGCGATGCGCTGGTGCTGCGCGCCTCGCGTGCGTACGAGGCCGCGCGGCCTGCTGGCGTTGATTTCAAGCGACCGGTGGCGCCCGCATCGTGAACGCCTGCAGCCAACGGCTGCCGCAGCGTGTGCCACCACTTACTGGAAAACCTCTAGGCCTGCCGGCGGCCCGGGCCCCGGAAGCTGTTCATAATCGGGTGGCATGACTTTTTTAGCACTCGATGTGGGCAACACCCGGTTGAAGTGGGCCCATTACGCGGCCCCGGTGGCCGGGTCGCCCGTTCTGGCCCATGGTGCGGTGTTTCTGGAAAACATCGACAAGCTGGCGGACGAGGAGTGGTGCGGTCTGCCCACACCGTCGCACATCCTGGGCTGCATCGTGGCCGGCGACGCGGTCAAACGCCGCGTCGAGGAACAGATGGAGCTCTGGGATGTGCTGCCGCGCTGGGTTGTTTCCAGCGCCCAGGAGGCCGGCGTGACCAACGGCTACGACCACCCGACCCGTCTGGGTGCCGACCGCTGGGTGGCCATGATAGGCGCGCGGCACCGCCTTCTGGGCCGCGGCATCCGCAAACCCTGCGTGGTCGTGATGGTGGGCACGGCGGTCACGGTCGAGGCGATCGACGCTTCCGGCAAATTCCTGGGGGGCATCATCCTGCCGGGCCACGGCATCATGCTGCGTGCGCTTGAATCCGGCACGGCCGGGCTGCATGTGCCGACCGGTGAGGTGAAAGACTTTCCCACCAACACCAGCGACGCGCTGACCAGCGGCGGCACCTTTGCGATTGCCGGCGCCGTGCAGCGCATGGTGGAAAACACCACCCGGCATTGCGGCGAGGCGCCGGAGTGCATCATGACCGGCGGCGCGGGCTGGAAGATGGCGCCCAGCATGTCGGTCAAGGTGGAGCTGGTGGAGAGCCTGATTTTCGACGGCCTGCTGGAAATTGCCGCGCAGCGCCTGGCGGTCTCGGTCTGAAAGCAGTATTGATTGCTATCAATTCAGTAGCTGTTCGCGCTTATCCTATAAGGGCTAAGGCCCTTAAACACTGAAAATCACGACGCAGCGTCGCCCCAGGGCAGCATCAGGGTGACGATGGACAGCTTGGCGAACTCGGGCACAAACTCGTCGATGATGCGCTGCGGCTCCGGGCACAGCGTGCTGTCGGTGATCACGCCGAACTGCACGCCGCCGCCGTAGCTGAGGATGGACACGCCCAGCCCGACATCACCCGACTGCGGTACCCAGAACATGCTTTGCTCCAGCGTGGCGCCGCAGAAGCTGAGCTTTTCGCGCGGGCCCGGCACGTTGGTCATCACCGCCGTGGTTTTTTTCGAAAACAGGTTGAGCATCGCGTCCTGTGCCGGCTTGATCAGCAGCCCGGCAATCGCCAGCAGGCTGAAGGCCAGCAGCGGCTGGTAGCTGCCCTTGAGCGCCGCCATGCGGCGCCGCACCTCGTACACGCGTTCCACCGGGTTGTCCACGCCGATGGGCAGCACCAGCGGCACCAGGCCGAAGCGGTTGCCCAGCTTGTAGGCCTGCTCGATGGGCCGCAGGTTCACCGGCACCATGGCACGTATCTCCTGGCCCTTGACGTCGTCGCCGTGCGACTTGAGGTATTCGCCAATCGCGCCGGCCACGCAACTGAGCAGCACATCGTTGATAGAGCAGTTCAGCGCCTTGCCGACAGCGCGGACTTCGTCCAGCGGTATCGGCTGGCACCAGGCCACCTTCTTGGTGGTGCCCGGCTTGCCCTTGAGCCGGGTTTTGGAGTCGTCGGGCATCAGCGCCAGCGCGGCGCTGTCCTTGAGCACCTGCAGCATGACCTTGGCCATGTCGACCGAGCCGGCCATGCCCTTGTGCGGGTCGCTCAGCAGGTTCAGCGACCGGGCGGCGCCCTCGCCGGCGGCGCCCAGGGCCTTCACGGCCAGGTCGGTAAACGGTTTGAGCAGGGTATCGGCAATCCAGTCTTCGGCGCCGCCACCGGTTTCCTTTTTCCGGCGTTCAGGGGGAGCCTCTCCGCCGTCCACCAGCGACATGGTCACCGAAATCAGCGCGATGCCGTCGGCGATGCAGTGGTGGATGCGCACAATCATGGCGCTGCCCTTGACGCCATCGGGGCCGGTGTAGTCCTCGATCAGGTGGATCTGCCAGAGCGGACGCTTGCGGTCCAGCGGCTGCATGGCGAGTTCGGCCACGCGGTCCTGCAGCGCTTCCTGCTCCTTGCCCCTGGCCACCTTCGGCAGTTTGTCGGCCACCACGTGGTTCTGCAGGTCGAAGTAGCGGTCCTCGACCCAGGTCGCGCCGGCGGCGTCTTCCATCACGCGCTGGCGAAAACGTGCGTACTTCAGCAGGCTGCTTTCCATGCGCTCACACACCGCCGCATGGCTGACACCCGGCGTGAGCTGCCAGACCCCGACGATCATCATCAGGTTGGACGGCGTGTCCATGCGCAGCCAGGCGGTGTCGACCTTGCTCATGCGCTCGCCCGACAGACCCAGTGTGCCGGAGACCGCGCGCGTGACGTTTTTCTGAACGTTCTTTGCGACCTTTTTGCCCGTTGCCTGGGCCGAAACGCGTGTGACCATGAAAACTCCGTGTACCAGACACCCCGGATGGGGTGAATTCCCTATTCTGCAGGCAAGGCAGTGGCTAAGATACCGGGCAGTTACCCGAATTCATTTCCACTTCCAACCCCCACGGAGCTTCTTCATGTCAGACCTCAAAGCCGCTTTCGACAAGGCCATGGCCGATTCCAAGAACCTCAGCGAGCGGCCCGACAACGCCACCTTGCTGAAAATTTACGCACTGTACAAGCAGGGCAGCACGGGAGACAACACCGACAAGAAGCCCGGCTTCAGTGACATGGTGGCGCGCGCCAAGTGGGATGCCTGGGACAAGCTCAAAGGCACCTCGCAGGAAGATGCGATGCAGCAGTATGTGGATTTGATTGAGTCGTTGAGCTGATTGGCGCCGGTGGTCCTCCGGATTTTTAGCCGGTGTTCGCCGCCGATGCGGAGACTGTGGACAACACAAGTTCATTTCCCTTGGGAATAGCCGCATATTCCTTATCAGCCGGCAAGAAGCCAATCGGTAAGGGGTTTAGTGCGTTCGGATTGTGAACGACAGCAGATGGCTCGCTATTGCCGATGGCAGAACCGCCGTTGAAGTCGAGTGCCCATATAGCACTCACCGCATTGAATCGTGGATCCAGGAATAAGAGCGCAGGGACTTTTGCTCGATTTTGGTTGAGCACGAAGGGGCGGTGTTGGTGACCGCGATCAACCACTTTCAATGTATCCCTGTCGATCCTTAGTTGATACGGGCCAACTGGGAATACGGCTTCGGCAGCGAATGGAAACTGACTAATGCCTAAGAGCGCAGGGAACGGCCCGCTTCTCAGCCGACAACCGTTCACGGCAATGACATATGCATCTTCAGGATCGACCACACCAGATTTGAGGTAGCTCGCTCGGATTCCGTCGTCGCTTCCGACAAGCCTTTCGGACTTCGCTTTGATGGCACTGGCCCATCGAAGAAGGATCGCCTCGTGCGGGAAGGTGATCGTTTCGCCAGATTTTGGATTGAGCCAGTCGGAGGGCACGTTTATGGGCTCTGGACATATGACCTCAATCCAGACTTTGCGACTGCCGTCCATAACTAAGAAATCGGGCCCTGCTCCAATTGTCTTGCGCTTGCCAAATTGCTTACCGCGTAGGCGAGCAGCAATGAGCGCTTCCGAAACGCAGGCCCAGAACTTCTGATCTGAGTTACTTGTAAGCTCTCTGACGAACTTTGGGTCTGCCAGACCCGAATCGACGAACTCCACGACAGCTTTGTAGATGTGCTCGCGCACCGCAATCGTGCGAGGGTGATTCCCAGGGAAGTGCTTCTCAAGCTGGGGCAGAATCATTGCGATGGCTAACGCGAGGTGACCGGCGCTACACAGCAGAAGTTCGCTCAGCGCCCGCGTTGAACGGCATAGTAGCCCGCATGGTCATTCGCTGCGCACCTCTGAAATCGACTCCAGCCGAAAACGCTGTGCAAGCGGGAGATCGGGAAGGTCATGCTCCATTTGGCCGCACAATTGATCGTAGTTGGTAATCGCCCGGTCGATAATGCGCCGCGCCTCAGATTTCGAGTCCATTGACACCTCGTGACCTGTCTTCCCGGCATGCTTGGAATGGTTGTACGAGTGATTCATCAGATCACCAATTTTCTTCTCGGTCGTGGGCTCCACGTCCCCTTCCTCTTTCAGCGCATTCGCGATCCGCGTGATAATTGCACGTTCTTGGGGCCAAGCTGGCTCAAGCCCACATTTCAGCATGTAGCCAGCAAAGAGCTGTTCGGCAGCACCTGCCAAGACGGTTGCAGAATGGTGACGCCCTTTGAAGTACGCCTCGAGCGCGTCCTCAAGTTGCTCAAGAGCGATGTCGATTTTCTGAATTTTCTGCATTGTCAGATGTTTGTCGTGCAGGCTAAATCAATGTATACCGCTCAGCCTACGGTATAACTCGGTCCGCTGATTTGCCGCCAAGTCCCGGTCACACCAAGAGTTTTTATGCATGGACGCTTTCTGTCATGTAGTTCAATCGCACCCTAAACACCGCACGATTCTAGTTTCGACATGTAATATAGCCAAATGTGCCACTGGCCCTTATTGCACGGGCGAAAGCAGCTATCAATAAGGTAGCAAAACCCTCACCCCACAATCCCCCGCTCCCTCAGCGCACTGATCTGCGCCTCCGTTAACCCAACCTCGCGCAGCACCGCATCGGTATCCTGCCCCAAAGCCGGTGCATTGCGTCGCTGGCTGCCGGGGGTGGCTGAGAGTTTGGGCACGAAGCCGGGCACGGCCAGTTCCGAGCCGTCGTCCATCTGCACTGTTTGCAGCATGCCGCGCGCGGCGTAGTGCGGGTCGGCGGCGATGTCGGCCACGGTGTAGATTTTTCCTGCGGGTACCTCGGCGCCCTCCAGCGCCGTCAGCACTTCTTCCACCGTCAGGCCGGCCGTCCATTGGCCGATGGCGGCGTCGATCTCCTGCACGCGCGCCACGCGGCCGGCGTTGTCGGCCAAGGCCGGGTCATTGCCCAGGTCCTGCCGATTCATCACCGTCATCAGGCGCTTGAAAATGCTGTCGCCATTACCGGCGATGAGGGCGTAGCCTCCGTCCTTGCAGGCGTAGGCATTGCTGGGTGCGATGCCGGGCAGGGCGCTGCCGGCCGGGCCGCGCACCGCGCCAAAAGCGCTGTATTCGGGCAGCAGGCTTTCCATGCAGTTGAAGACGGCCTCGTACAGCGCCACATCCACGACTTGACCCTTGCCCGAAGCATGCCGGTGCTGCAGCGCCAGCAGGATGCCGATCACGCCGTGCAGCGCGGCCAGGGTGTCGCCTATGCTGACGCCGACGCGCACCGGTACGCGGCCCGGTTCGCCGGTCAGGTGGCGCAGGCCGCTCATGGCTTCGGCGACCACGCCGAAACCGGGCCGGTCGCGGTAGGGGCCGGTCTGGCCGTAGCCGCTGATGCGCAGCATGATGAGCCGGGGGTTCAGGGCCAGCAGCTCGTCGGGGCCCAGGCCCCAGCCTTCCATGGCGCCGGGCCGGAAGTTTTCAATCAGCACGTCGGCATCAGCCGCGAGTTTGCGCACGATCTCCTGCGCCTCAAGCTGCCGCAAATCGAGCGCCACCGAACGTTTGTTGCGCGACTGCACCTGCCACCAGACCGAGGTGCCGTCTTTCAGCAACCGCCATTGGCGCAGCGGGTCGCCGGTGCGGGGGGCTTCGATCTTGATGACGTCGGCGCCGAAGTCGGCCAGCGTCTTGGCGGCAAAGGGCCCGGCGATGAGCTGGCCCAGTTCCACCACCTTCAGGCCCGCCAGCGGGCCGGTGGGCGCCGCAAACGTCATTTGGCGGCAGGCTTCTTTTTCGCCGCAGCCTTTTTGGCGGCCGGCGCCTTCTGGGCCAACAGCGTGTCGAGGTTTTTCACGATCTCGCCTTCGATCCGGTCCTTGAAGGCACCGAGCAGAAAGCCCAGCTTGGCGTCCAGCTCGAACAGGTCCTTGGTCACCTTGAGCGTGCCGCTGACGCCCGAGCGGGTGAAGCTGACTTCGTCACAGCTGTCGCCTTCCTCGTAGGTGCAGCTCATGTCGAACTTTTCCTCGACCTGTTCGGCCCACTGGAAGGCGATCTTGCGGGCCTGCGCCAGGCCCAGGCTGTGCTCGCGTTCGATATGGATGTCAGCCATGGGGTGTTTCCTCGGTTTTTGTGGTGATGGAAGGACGCAGGGCATCGTGCCGCGCATGTTTGGGCAGGGCGGCCAGCCGCCTGACCGCATCATAAAACCGCAGCCAGTTGTTGCCTTCGCGCGCAAACAGCGCCTCGAAGCCCGGCACCAGTTCATCATAGGCGGCCAGCGCGCCCAGCGAGGCGTTGTTGGTGCGGGCCACCCAGGGGTCGTAACCGGCGTAGCCGTCCCAGCCGGCCTTGAGGTCGGCGTACCGTGTGTGGAAGGTCTGCATTGCTACGCTTTTCATAGCTGCTTGCGCACGGCGGTCAAGGGCTGGAGCCGCTTTTGGCTCGTAAATGTCGCTGAGCTCGCGGCGAAGCCCCAGCGTCAGCGCGCGAAACTGCTGGCGGCGCTCGCTGTACAGCGCGTACTCCTTGCGCACGGCGGCGCTGCCGTGGGTGTCCAGCCAGCGTGCGCTGCCCAGGCGTTCCACGGCGGTGGCAAAGGATTCGTTGAAGTCCATGTCGTCGGCGGCATACACCACCTGATGCGCCAGCTCGTGAAAGATCAGCCGCGCCAGTTCGCCCTCGGGGTAGCCGATGAAGGTGCTCAGCAGCGGGTCGCCGCCGGCCCAGTTCATCCAGCCCAGGGTGGAGTAGGCCGGCACACCATAAACGCTGACTTCCAGCCCCTGCGCGCTCAGCTTGTCGGCTTCGGCGCGCGCCTGGGCCTCGTCAAAATAACCCTTGTAGCCCACGCAGCCGGTGACCGGAAAACACCAGGTGTGCAGGGTCAGCGAAAACTCGGGCGCGGCCGACACATTCCACACCACGGCCTTGCGCCGCAGGTCGGCGTAACGCTGGTAGCTGGCGTTGTCGGGCAACTTCAGTTCGCTCACCGCAAAGCGCCGGATCTGCTGGGTCAGGGCCAGCCGGGCCTTGAGTTTGTCGGGGGTGTCGCTGGCCTGCAGCCAGTCGTCGATCGGCCGGGCGGCGTTCATCAGCTGCAGGTGGCCGCTGACCGACTGCCAGTAGTAACCGAGGCTGGCGCAACCGGACAGTCCCAGCAGCACAGCGGTGAGCAGGGCGACGGTTCGGGGCGACGGGCGGAGGGAGGACATTCCCGTCAGAGTACTGATTCGGCGTCGAGTTGCACCTGGACCAGGCAGTCGTAGAAAACGGGGCCACGGCCCAGGTCGGTCAGGTGCTGGCTGGTCAGTTCGTTGACATTGGTGCCGTCCAGGCCGAACTTGCGCCACCAGACACCCAGGCCGTGGACCACGCCGGGCCGCGCGCGATTCGAGACCTCGGCCCTGACCCGGTAGCTGCCGCGCTGGTTGAACACCTTCACCACGCTGCCGGTGACGATGCCGCGCGCGGCGGCGTCCTGCGCATTGATCTCCAGCAGCGGTTCGCCCTCGATGTCGCGCAGGCTTTTGACGTTGACGAAGGTGGAGTTCAGGAAGTTGCGCGCCGGCGGCGAGATCATCGCCAGCGGGTAGCTGGCCGAGCTGCCAGCCGCCTCGTAATTGGGCACATGGTCGGGCAGGCCGTCCAGTCCCTGCGCGGCGAGCCGGGCGCTGAAAAATTCGCATTTGCCCGACGGGGTCAGAAAGCGGCCGTCGGCAAACGGTGCGTCGGGCCCGGGCAGGGTGGCAAAACCCTTGTCCAGCAGTTCGTCGAAATTTATCCTGTCGCCGTCCGGGTGGCGGAAGGCCGTGCGGCACAGGGTTTCGTCGTCTTCAAGAAAACAGGGTTCGGAAAAACCCATGCGGGCGGCCAGACCGCGGAAGATATCGGTGTTGGTGCGCGCCTGCCCGACAGGCGTTATGGCCGGGCGGTTCAGCAGAACGTCGGTGTGGCCGTAGGCGCCGTGGACATCCCAATGCTCCAGCTGGGTGGTGGCCGGCAGGATGAAGTCCGCATAGTCGGCGGTGTCGGTCTGGAAATGTTCCAGCACCACGGTGAACAGGTCCTCGCGTGCAAAACCCTGCACCACCTTGCCCGAGTCCGGGGCCACCGCGACCGGGTTGCTGTTGTAGACAATCAGTGCTTCTATCTTCGGGCCGAAGTCCGCGGAACTGCTTCTCAGCAGGTCGTCGCCGATGGTGATCATGTTGAGGGTGCGCGAGGGGCGGCCGGCGCGCAGCTCGGGCCGCTGCAGCGCGGCCTGGTTGACCGGAAACATGCCCGAGCTGGACAGCAACACGCCGCCGGCACGGTGGCGCCAGGCGCCGGTCAGCGCGGGCAGGCAGGCCACGGCCCGGGTGGCGTTGCCGCCGCCGCGCACACGCTGCATGCCGTAGTTCAGGCGGATGGCTGCCGGTTGCCCGTTGACGAAACACTCGCCATAGTCACGCGCCAGCGCACGCACCTGTTCCACCGGAATCCCGCAGACCTGCGCCACGCGCTCCGGATTCCATAGCAGCGCGCGCTCACGCAGCAAGGGCCAGCCGAGGGCATGGCTTTCAATGTAGGCGTGGTCCAGCCAGTCGTGGACGATCAGCTCGTGCATGATGCCCAGTGCCAGGGCGGCGTCGGTGCCGGGCTGCAGCGCAATGTGTTCATGGCACTTTTCGGCAGTTTCGGTCTTGCGCGGGTCGATGCAGATGATTCGGGCGCCCCGGCGTTTGGCCTCCTGCACATGGCGCCAGAAGTGCAGGTTGCTGGCGATCGAGTTGCTGCCCCAGATCAGGATGAGCCTGGCCTCGGCAAAAAACTCGACCTTCATGCCGACCTTGCCGCCCAGGGTTTGCGTCAGTCCTTCGGTGCCGGCGGCCGAACAGATGGTGCGCTCCAGCAGCGACGCGCCCAGCTTGTTGAAAAAACGCCCCGCCATGCCTTCACCCTGCACCAGGCCCATGGTGCCGGCGTAGCTGTAGGGCGCGATGGCCTGCGGGTCGCGCTGCGCGATGGCCTGCAGCCGCGCGGCAATTTCGCCGAGCGCGCTGTCCCAGCTCACGGCCTCGAACTGTCCCGAACCCTTGGGACCCACCCGCTTGAGCGGTTGCAGGATGCGTTCGGGGTGGTAACTGCGCTCGGTGTAACGCGAGACCTTGGTGCAGAGCACGCCACCGGTGTGCCGGTGGTCGGGGTTGCCCTGGACTTTGACCGCCACGCCGGCTTCCACCGTGGTGATCAGGGCGCAGGTGTCCGGGCAGTCGTGCGGACACGCGCCCCGCACCTTGATCGCGTCTGTCGCGGAACCGGGCCTAGGGGAGATGCTGATGGAAGCTGGCATGAATAGAACTACATTTTCTGGGAAGGAACCGCCCTGGCTGCGAATCAGTCAGGCAAAACAACATGAAAAAAATACAGACTCTCGGACAGACCCTCATCGTAGCCGCCTTGCTGCTGACAGGTACAGCGGGGCGCAGCCAGGACGGCGTGAGCAAGACCGGTATTGTGATCGGCCAGTCGCTGGCGCTGACCGGCCCGGGCTCCTCGCTGGCCCAGCCCTTTCACCAGGGCGCGAAGCTTTACTTCGACAGCGTGAACGCGGCCGGCGGCATCAACGGCCGCAAGATCGAGCTGGTCACGCTGGACGACCTGGGCAACCCGGCCAACACGGCAGCCAACACGAAAAAGCTGCTCGAGCAGGGTGTGCTTTCGCTGTTTGGTTTTTACGGCTCGCCGCAGGTGACTGCGGCCTACCCCCTGATCAAGGACGGCGACGTGTTGCTGTTTGCGCCCATGGCGGCGGCGGACGAGTTTCGCGGCGCGCTGTATGGCAATGTCTACTCCCTGCGTCCTGGCTATTCGGAGGAGGCCGCGGCCATCACCAAACACGCGGCCACCCTGGGCGCGCGCAAGCTGGCCATCCTGCATGCCAGCGACGGCGAATCCATGGCCGCCCTCGACTCGGCCCAACGCACCATGACGAGTCTGGGCGCCAACCTGGTGGCCAATGCCGCTTTTGCCAGCGGCAGTCTGGCCGGCAGCGTGGACAAGGCACTGGCCGAGCGTCCGGAGTCGGTGCTGGTCATCAGTGACGCCGCGGGCGCTGCCAACGCCGTGCGAGACCTGCGCACCAAGGGCTTTCGCGGGCCGATTTACGGTTTTTCCAATACCGGCGAGAGCCTGCTGGCCGAGGGACTCGGCAAGGCCGGGGCGGGCGTGGTGGTGGCACGGGTGGTGCCCAAGAGCGACAGCAGCAAGGTGGCCCTGGTGCGTGAACTGCAGACCGATGCGGCCGCTGCCAAGCTGGGAAAACCCAATGTGTACATGCTCGAAGGCTACATCGCCGCCCGCGTGTACACCGAAGCGCTGCGGCGTACCGGCAAGGACGTGACGCGGGCCAAACTCCGCAAGGCGATCGATGCCATGGACGATGTCAGCGTCGGCGGCTTCCGGGTCCACTTTCTGGACGACCGCGTGGGTTCCCGGCTGGTCGAGCTCGGTTTGATCGATTCGCAGGGACGTGTGCGCGAATAGTGGGGGCCGCGCGACAGAAGGCTGACAAATGTCTGACGAAAAATCAAGGGTTTACCCTTTGTCGAGCTGATTCTTAGAACTTAAGTGGTTGTTTTCCGGGAACGGGCCGTTGGCGTGTTTTTGGAGCCGGTTCAGCGTCCCGTCTTTGGCGAGAATGGGTGCATGCTTATTTCCCGAAGAAAACTATCCCTCACCGCCGGCGCCGCCATGCTCGCCGGATTCAACATCGCCCGGGCCCAGTCCGACAGCAAGATCATCCTCGGTCAGTCGGCCGCCTTTACCGGGCCTGCCGCGCAGCTGGGCATCCAGTTCTACCAGGGCGCCAAGGTCTATTTTGACCAGATCAACGCCCAGGGCGGCGTCGGCAAGCGGCAGATTGAAATCCGCAACCTGGACGACGGTTACGAGCCGGACCGCTGCGCCGAGAACACCCGCAAGCTGATCGCCGAGGACGTGTTTGCGCTGTTTGGCTACATCGGGACCCCGACCAGCCTGGCGGCCCTGCCGCTGGCAACCAAAGACAAGGTTCCCTTCATCGCACCCTTCACCGGCGCCATGGGCCTGCGCGATCCGTTCAACAAATACGCCTTTCATGTCCGCGCGTCCTACAACGACGAAACCGGTCTCATCGTCAAGCAGCTGACAGGTCTGGGACTGAAAAAAATCGCGGTGTTCTACCAGAACGACGCCTACGGCAAGGCCGGCCTGGACGGCGTCACCCTGGCTCTGAACGGTCTGGGCCTCAAAACCGTGGCGCAGGCCACGGTGGAGCGCAATTCCGTCGACGTGGCCAAAGCGGTCCAGACGCTGGTCGCTGCGGCCCCCGATGCGGTGGTGCAGATCAGCGCCTACAAGTCCTGCGCCGCCTTCATTCGCGCTGCGCGCAAGGCCGGTTACGGCGGCACCTTCTACAACGTGTCGTTTGTCGGTACGCAGGCCCTGGCCGACGAACTCGGCAAGGATGGCGCGGGCGTGGTGGTGTCCCAGGTCATGCCTTCGCCCTACAACGCGGCGCGCCCGATTGCGCGTGAGTTCGCCGATGCCGTCAAGGCGGCCGGCAAGGGTGCCCAGGCCAATTTCTCCAGCATGGAGGGGTATGTGGCTGCCAAACTGTTTGTCGAAGGCCTCCGGCGCGCCAGCGGCAAACTCAGCCGCGAGTCACTGATTGCCGGTCTGGAGGGCCTGGGCAACCAGTCGCTCGGCGGCTTCTCAGTGTCCTTCTCGCCGACCGACCATGTCGCCTCCAGCTTCGTGGAGTTGTCCATGCTGACCGGCGACGGGCGCGTGAGAACCTGAGTTGAACCGGTCATCACCTCCCGAAAAGAAAAGCGCCTGAATATCAGGCGCTTTTTTTATGCTGGCCGGGTTGAGGGGGAAGTGATCACGTGATGCTGGTCGTTGCGGCCAGCCCGCGCAGGAAGGCCTCGCAGCGTGCGAGTTGTTCCAGGCTGACGAACTCATCGGGCTGGTGCGCCTGCGTGATGCTGCCCGGTCCGCACACCACGGTGGAAATGCCGGAGTTCTTGAAAATGCCCGCCTCGGTGCCGAACGCCACCTGCGTGGTGCGTGACTCGCCGCTCAGGCGCTGCGCCAGCCGCGTCACCGCGTCGTTGGCGGAGCCCAGAAAACTCGGCACTTCGCAAATCGTCTCGAAGCTGAAACCGGCCTCCGGCGCTATCTTTTTCATAGCCGGCTCCGCTTGCCGGGCGTAGGCCAGTACCTCTTTTTGCATGGCGGCCGCGTCGGCCGTGGGCAGGTCGCGGAATTCGTAACGGAACTCGGCATCACGCGGCACCACATTGTCGGCAATGCCGCCGTGGAACTGGCCGACGCTGGCGGTGCTGAAGGGCACATCGAACCCTTCGTAGCGCGGCTCGTCTCGCTCGAACCCCTCGGCCATGTCGCGCAGCTTGCCCACCACCCGCGCAGCCATCTCGATGGCGTTGACCGATTGCGGTGTCAGCGACGAATGCGCTTCCTTGCCGCGCACACAGCACCTGTAGCGGTAAACACCCTTGTGGGCGATGGCCGGCACCATGCTGGTGGGCTCGCCCACGATGCAGGCCAGCGGCGCGATGCCGGCGTCTTTCATGTCGGCCACCAGCTCCCGCACGCCGAAACAGCCGACCTCCTCGTCGTAGCTCAGTGCCAGGTGGATCGCAAAAGGCGCAGGGCTGTTCAAAAAGGCATCCGCCTGGGCCAGCGCCAGCGCGATGAAACTTTTCATGTCGGCGCTGCCGCGCCCATAAAGCTTGCCGTCGCGGACCAGGGCCGACAGCGGGTCGACCGACCAGTCCTGACCGTCCCAGGGCACGGTGTCGGTGTGGCCCGACAGGATCACCCCGGCCGATTTGCCTTCTCCCAGCGTGGCAAACAGGTTGGCCTTGGTTTTATCGGCGTTCCAGGTGAGGCGGCTGTCCACGCCGGATTTTTTCAGGGTGTCGCGCACGAAATGGATCAGCTCCAGGTTGGAATTGCGGCTGACGGTGTTCATGCGCACCAGCGTCTGCGCAAGCGCCAGGGCCGGGGCGGACAGGACGGAAAGGGGAGGGGTGTTGGGGGCGGTCATCCCTGATTCTGGCCCAATTGCGCCTGCGGCGGAGGCGGTTATGCTTGAACCCGACCGCGCACACATGGTCTATGCTTGCCCCGCCCGACCGCCCCAACCGACTTTTCTTCTGCCCCATGCGTTTATTGTCCAGCCTCGTCACCTTGATGCGCCCCCACCAATGGCTGAAAAATGCCTTTGTGTTCGCCGGGCTGGTGTTCAGCGAGAGCTGGAGCGAGGGGCCCATGGCCTTCAAGGTGCTGAGGGCCTTTGCCGCGTTCTGCTGCTTTTCGAGCATGGTCTACATCCTCAATGACTGGCTGGACCGCGCCAGCGATGGCCGCCATCCCGTCAAGCGCCACCGGCCGCTGGCCAGCGGTGCCGTGTCGCCTGCCATGGCGCTGGTACTGGCAGCGCTGCTGTTGGCTGCGGGCCTGGCCTTTGCCGCCGGCAACGTGACCCTGCTGGTGCTGCTGGGCCTCTATGTGGCGCTGAACCTGGCCTATTCCCTGCGCCTCAAACAGGTGCCGGTGGTCGATGTGTCCATCATTGCCTCGGGTTTCATGCTCAGGCTGTTGGCCGGCACCCTGGCGGTGGGGATTCCGCCTTCGCGCTGGATGCTGCTGGCCGGGCTGTTCGTGGCCCTGTTCCTGGGATTTTCAAAACGCAAGGCCGAAACCTTTCAGGACGAGACCGCCCAGCGCGCCGTGCTGGATCACTATCCGCCGGCCTTGCTGGACATGTTCATGGCGGTGACGATGACGGCCAGCCTCATGACCTATGGCCTGTTTGCCACCAGCGCCGAAGCGCAACTGCAGCACGGCAACCGGCTGGTCTACAGCGTGCCCATTGTCGTTTTTGCCATGTTGCGCTACGCCTACCAGGTGCACAGGGGACGCGGGGAAGACGTCTCGCGCGACCTGGTGCGGGACCCCTGGATTCTGGCGGCGCTGGCGGTCTGGCTGCTGGTGTTTCTGGGGCGCCGCTTTTGAAGCCGCCGGCCGGGCCGGCGCCGCGCTTGTCGCTCAAACCGCTGTTGCTGGTTCTGGGGCTGGCCGCCACGGCGTATGCGGTGGCCCTGGCGGTGTTCGGCGAAGGCAGCGCTCTGGCGACCCTGCAGCGGCTGGCCTCGCTCGCGGGTCTGCAGGCGGCCGCCCTGTGCCTGCTCAACTACCTGCTGCGCGGCCTGCGCTGGCGCATGTGGATGGCCCGCTACGGGCGGGTGCTCGGCCTTGCGGAAGGTTTGCGTCTGTACCTGGCGGGTTACACCTTCACGCCAACCCCCGGCAACATCGGCGAGGCAGCGCGCGGGCTGATGCTGGCGCGCCATCCGCTGGGCGCCGCGCAAAGCCTGGCGATTTTCGGTGCGGAACGCCTGGCCGACCTGCTGTGCCTGCTGCTGATGTGCCTGCCGGTGGCCTGGTGGCTGGTGGCGCTGGGCAGCCCGATGGCTTACCGCCTGGCGCTGGGCAGCGGCGTTGCCGCGCTCGCCGTGCTGGTGCTGGTTTTTGTGTTCCGGCGGCGCCTGCTGCAGCGGCTGTCCTGGCTGCAGGATGCCTGGCAGTGCCTGGCGACGCGTCCCGCCGTCTGGCTGGCGCTGACCGGGGTGGCCTGGGCCGCGCAGGGCCTGGCCGTCTGGCTGCTGTGTCGTGAGGCGGGCCTGTCCATTGGCGTGTTGCAGGCCGCCAGTTTTTATGCCGTCGCCATGGTCGGCGGCGCGCTTTCCCTGCTGCCCGCCGGCCTGGGCGGCATGGAGGCGCTGCTGACCGGCCTGCTGGTGCTCCACGGCGCCAGCGCGGCGCAGGCCCTGGGCATCACGGTGCTGGTCCGGGTGCTGACCCTGTGGCTGGCCGTGGCCATCGGCGCGCTGGCGCTGGTCTATAGTGCCGCCATTCGAGACATCAGTTTCAGATAATTTCCTCCTGCCCATGCTTGAACGCTCCGCCGCCCCGGCCGCCCCCCTTCTTTCCCCTTTCCTCGTGCGCTGGCTGGTCGCCGCCGGTGCGCTGTCGCTGGCTTTGCGGCTGTGGCTCTCTGCCACCTTCCCGATCACTGGCGACGAGGCCTTTTTCTACTGGTGGGGCGTCTACCCCGACTGGGGCTACTACGACCATCCGCCCATGGTCGGATGGCTGATTGCCCTGTTGCGGGCGACGCTGGGCGACACCACCTGGGCGATACGCCTGCCCGTGGTCCTGCTGCCGCTGGCCCTCGGCGGCCTGGTGGCCTGGGCGCTGGCCCCGCTGGACCGCGTGCGCGCAGCCTGGGCTGTGCTGTTTTTCTGGCTGGCCCCGATCAACTGGCTCAATGTGCTGATCACCACGGACACCCCGCTGATGTTCTGGTCGGTGCTGTCGGTGGCCCTGCTGCTGCGTGCCGAGCGGCGCGGGCGCATGGACCGCAGGGCCTGGGGGCTGTACGCGCTGTCGGGGCTGGCGCTGGGCTGCGCCTTTCTGTCCAAGTACTTTTCGGTGGTGCTGGGACTGACTTACTTCGTGTATTTCGCGCTCTACCGGCGCGAACGCTGGGCGGCGTTTGCGCTGCTGGTGCTGTGCGCCTTGCCCGGCCCGGCCATCAACATCGCCTACAACATGTCGCACGGCTGGTCGAACATCATGTTCAACCTCTACAACCGCAACGAAGGCGAGAGCTTCGCCTGGAACAAGCCGCTGCTCTACCTGGCCATGCTGGTTTATCTGGTCACGCCGGTGGCGGCCTGGCTGACCTGGCAGCAGCGCGGGGCGCTGGTCGCCGCGGCGCGGCAGCAGCGGCTGCTGGCCTGCGTAGTGGTGGTGCCGCTGCTGTTTTTTGCATTGCTGTCGCTGAAAAAGGTGGTGGGGCTGCACTGGGTGCTGTCGTTTTACCCCTTCGGTTTCGCGCTGCTGGCCTTTGCCCTGCCGCGGGACAAGCTCAAGACCTGTGCCATTGGCATGGCCGTGTTTGCGGGGCTGCACGTGCTGGTGGTGGTCGGCCTGCACGCCACCTCACTCGAGAACTGGAAAAGCACCAGGCTGTATCCCCAAATCATCCGCAGCTACAAAACCGCCGAAATGCTGCAGCAGGTGGCGGCACCCGGCGTGGAACTGATGGCCAGTGCCTACACGCCCGCGTCCATCTACGGCTACACGCTGCGCAAGTACGTGCCGGTGTTCGGCCCGGGCAACTTCCATGCGCGGCAGGACGACATGCTGGTTGATTTTTCCCTGTACCAGGGGAAAACCTTGCGCATCCTGCGCATGGACGCGCCGCGCATGGAGGAGTACCAGCCTTACTTCGACAGCGTGCAGGTGCTCGGGTTTTCGCAGGACGGCGTGCCCTTTTACGCGGTCGAGGGCCGGGGCTTCAATTACGCCGCTTATAAAACCGGCGTGCTGGCCACCATTTACAGCCGCTACTACAACATCCCCGGCTGGTTGCCCATGACCGGCTGCCCGTTCTGCGAGCGCCTGTGCGGCCAGGTGCGATGCACGAAATAGGGTCCGCGGGCAAAGCGCCGGTGGTTGTCGCGGCTTTTGACTTCGACGGCACCTTGACCCGGCGCGACACCCTCCTTCCCTACCTGCGCCGCAGCCTGGGCTGGCCACGGTTTCTGCTCGCCGTGCTGTGCAGCAGCCCCTGGCTGGTGGCCTACGCCTGCCGGCTCATCAGCAACCACCGGGCGAAGGCGCGCTTGCTGCAGGCCAGTCTGGGCGGGTGCAGCGCGGCGCAGATCGAGCGTTGGTCGGCCGACTTTGTAACGCATTACCTGCCCCGGCAATGGCAGGCAAAAGCGCTGGCACGGCTGCGTTGGCACCAGCAGCAGGGCCATGACTGCGTGATTGTCAGCGCCTCGCCCGGTATTTATCTGCACGGCGTGGGTGAGCTGCTCCGCGTGGATGCGGTGCTCTGCACCGAGCTGGAGGTCCGGGACGGCACCCTCACCGGGCGCATGGCGACGCGCAATTGCCACGGCGAGGAAAAAGTGCTCCGCCTGCAGGCCTGGTTGGCTGGGCGCGGCGTCGCCGTCACGTCGGTCGTTTTGCATGCGTACGGCGATTCGCGCGGCGACGTGCCGCTGCTAAATCTGGCAGACTATGCGCACTACCAAGGTCAACCCTGGGTCCGCCAACCATCCTGAACACAGCAGGTAGGGTGGGCCTGATCACCCAAAGGTTCTCATGAAAGTCATTGATTCCATCGTCACCCAGGCCGCCGGCATTGCCGCTGTGCGCCGCGATATCCACGCCCACCCGGAGTTGTGTTTCGAAGAAGTCCGCACCGCCGATGTGGTGGCGCAAAAATTGACCGAATGGGGCATTCCCATCCACCGCGGCATGGGCACGACCGGTGTGGTCGGCATCATCAAGAACGGCACGTCCAGCCGCGCCATCGGCCTGCGTGCCGACATGGACGCGCTGCCGATGCAGGAGTTCAATACCTTTGAACACGCCAGCAAGACCCAGGGCAAGATGCACGCCTGTGGCCATGACGGCCACACCGCCATGCTGCTTGCCGCTGCGCAGCACTTTGCCAAAAACCGCAATTTCGACGGCACGGTCTACCTGATTTTCCAGCCGGCCGAGGAGGGCGGCGGCGGTGCGCGCGAGATGATCAAGGACGGCCTGTTCGACAAGTTCCCCATGGATGCGGTGTTCGGCATGCACAACTGGCCGGGCACGCAGGTCGGCAAATTTGCCGCCAGCACCGGCCCGGTGATGGCCTCGAGCAACGAGTTCAAGATCACCATTCGCGGCAAGGGCGGCCATGCCGCGTTGCCGCACAACGGCGTCGACCCGGTGCCGGTGGCCTGCGCGATGGTGCAGGCCTTCCAGACCATCATCAGCCGCAACAAGAAGCCGGTGGATGCCGGCGTGATTTCGGTCACCATGATCCATGCCGGCGAGGCCACCAACGTGATCCCGGACAGCTGCGAGCTGCAAGGCACGGTGCGCACCTTCACCCTCGAAGTGCTGGACCTGATTGAAAAACGCATGAAGCAGATCGCCGAGCACCTGTGCGCTGCGCATGATGCCCAGTGCGAATTCGCGTTTGTGCGCAACTACCCGCCCACCATCAACCACCCGAAGGAAACCGAGTTCGCGCGCAAGGTGATGGCCGAGATCGTCGGCGAGGCCAACGTGATCGCCCAGGAACCCACCATGGGAGCGGAAGACTTTTCCTACATGCTGCAGGCCAAACCGGGCTCTTATGTCTTCATCGCCAACGGCGACGGCGCCCACCGCGAGATGGGCCATGGCGGCGGGCCGTGCATGCTGCACAACCCGAGTTATGACTTCAATGACGACCTGATCCCGCTAGGCGCGACCTTCTGGGTGCGTCTGAGCGAAAGCTGGCTGGCCAGGGAGGCCGCATGAGCGCAGTCACGGAAGCTTTTTCCGGCTCTTATGCCGAGGCGCGCGGCAAATTTCTGGCCGCGGCCGCTGCGGCCGGCCTGCAAGTCGATTCCCAACAGCACCCCGAAGCCGGCCGCGAGGGTGAAGTGTTGGCCATGGACGTGGTGCTGGACGGCCCGGCCGACGCCGGTTCGCTGCTCATTCTCACCAGCGCCTGCCATGGCGTCGAAGGTTATTGCGGCTCCGGCGTGCAGGTGGCTGCCTTGCGGGACACTGAATGGCGCGCCAAGGCCAAAGCGCAGGGGGTGGCGGTGCTGTATGTGCATGCGCTCAACCCCTATGGTTTTTCGCACATCCGGCGCACCACCCATGAAAACGTGGACCTGAACCGCAACTTCCATGACTTCTCGCAGACCCTGCCCGTCAACGAGGCCTACCGCGAACTGCAGCCGCTGTTGCTGCCCGAGCAGTGGCCGCCCAACGACGAGAACAAGGTGGCCACCGACCACTACATCGCCAGCCGGGGCATGGACGCCTACCAGGCAGCCATCACGCGCGGTCAGCATGAATTCCCCGAGGGCCTGTTTTTCGGCGGTACCGCGCCGACCTGGAGCAACCAGACCCTGCGCAAGGTGCTGCAGACCTATGCGCGCCGGGCCGGGCGGGTGGCATGGATTGACATCCACACCGGCCTGGGTCCCAGCGGTGTCGGCGAACGCATTTGCGCCTGCCGCGATGACAAAGCGGCCCTGGCCCGGGCGCGTGCCTGGTGGGGCGGCGGCGGGGCGACCCCGGTGACCTCGATCTACGACGGCTCGTCGAGCTCGGCCTTCCTGACGGGCCTGATGTGGACCTCGATCTACGACGAGTGCCCCGACGCGGAATACACCGGCATTGCGATGGAGTACGGCACCCTGCCGCCTTTCGAGATGATGCAGGCCCTGCGCGCCGAACACTGGCTCAATGTCCACCCCGAGGCGTCACCGGCGCTGGCGGCGCAGATCAAGCAGCAGATGATGGATGCGTTTTACGTGGACACCGAAGCCTGGAAAGAACAGATCATCAGCCAGGCACGGGAGTCGCTGTTCCAGGCGGTGGATGGCCTGACTTCATAGTCTTTTCGGGCCCCAGCCCTTGATACACGGGCGCAACCAGCTATAAAAAACAGAGCGGTTGCGCCTTTTTTTTGGGCTCAGTCTTCCAGTTCAGCCTTGGCCATCTCCACGTCAAGCCGCTCCATCGCGTCCATCGGTGTGCTGGCGGCGGCCTGTTCGTAGAGCTTGGTGGCCTCCTTCATCCGCTTGTCGCCTTCCAGCATCACCATGCCATTGGCATATTCGATCATGGCGATGGCCGAGCCGGGGTTGAGCTTGAGGGACTCCTTGAACAGGGACAGGCCCGCGTCTTTCTTGGCGCCGTAGGTCATGCCGCCAATCAGGGAGCCGACCTTGTCAATCACCTCGGCATGAAAGGCGGCCAGCGCAATGTGCGCGTCAGCATGTTTGGGGCAGAGCTTGATGGCTTGCTCAAGGGCATTTTTCACCTTGGTGCCCAGACCCTGTGCGAGGGCCTTGGCCACACTGATGCCCTGGCTGTAGCGCCCGAGAGCGTAGGCCTGCCAGTACCAGGCGTTGGCGTTCTGGGGGTCAGCTGCCTGCTGGGCTTCGGCGCGCTGGGCGACTTCCATGAACAGCTCGAGTTTGGTCTTTTCCCTGCTCTCGAGGTAGTTGGCGTAAATCGACGTGGCCTTGTTGGCCACGGTGATGCCGGCGCCGCCCGCCTTCAGGCCCGCTTCGGCCGCCTTCTGGAATTCGCCGTTGTGAAACAGCACCCAGGCCTGCAGCGCGGCAGCGTCCTTGGGCAGGGGCTCGCAGTCCCCCTGGTGCAGGCGGGCCCAGTTTTTTTTCAGGCTGGCGGCATCAAATGCATAGTCACCAGCGTGGGGGAAAGTAGTCCATTTGCCCATCGGTCGTCTCCTTGGAATTTATTGTTGGCTGGCTGAAAAATCGGGGTCAGGCGGGGCTGGTGTAGGCGCCCACCAGGGCCTGCAGGTGCATGCGCTGGCCCTGCTCGAGGTAGGGAATCAGCAGGTTGAGGACATGGTGCGCACCTCGCAGCAGGGCCGCCTGCGCGTTTTCCGGCTCCAGTGCGTTGCGCGGGTCCCGCACGTATTCAAAACTCAGCCAGTAGGTCAGCACGACCACCATGCTGGTGGCGGTGGCCTCGACTTCGCGCGAGTCGATGCTGACGGTGTTGGCCCGGCTCATGCTGTCGAGCATGGTCTTGACCGAGCGGGTCTTGTTTTTCAGTACCCACTGGAAATGGGTCTCGAGCCGGCGGTTCTTGCTGAGCAGGTCGTTGAGATCGCGGTACAGAAAGCGGTATTGCCAGATCAGCTCGAACAGCGTGTGCATGAAAAACCAGGCGTCTTCGACATCGCGCACGCTGTCGCTGGCATTGAGCAGCTCGCTCAGGGCGCGTTCGTATCGGTCAAACAGGGAGTTGATCAGCTCGTCTTTGGCGGGGTAGTGGTAGTAGAGGTTGCCGGGGCTGATGCCCAGCTCGGCCGAGATCAGCGTGGTCGAGACATTGGGTTCGCCAAAACGGTTGAACAGATCAAGCGTCACTTCCAGGATGCGTTCAGCAGTTCGGCGCGGCGCTTTTTTCGCCATGGTGTCTACCTCGTATATTTGTTCGACTCTAACCCAGTCATCCGGGGGTTGGAAGTAGGGAAGTCGAGCGTCGGGCGGCGCCGGTCGCCGGTGCCTGCAGGGCGTGGCTCAGGTCCTCCATGATTTCCTCCAGAGAATGGATGGCGCGCCCAAACCGGGAGGCTGGGGGGCGTTCGTTGACCAGATGGCGACGTGAGTCTTCCAGCACCTCCAGGTTGAGCGAGATGCCGTGGCGTGCGAGCTTGGCCGACAGCGTGGTTTTGCGCGAGCGCAGCATGTCGCGGGTCTTCTGGTAGGCGTGTTCGGCCAGCTGGCGGCGCTGGGCGTAACTGAAGGTGTTGGCCAGGAACAGCTCGGCGTCGCGGTGGTCGGGCTCGATCAGGACAATGTCGGTGTCGGGGTAGGCGTGTTCGTAGTGTTTCATGCCCAGTTCCAGTCGGGAATGGATCATGGAGCGGAAAGTCTGGCTCAGCACCGCCGGCAGGCCGCCATCGACGATGCGCGGGATGGCCTGCCGCTCCCTGGGCAGCCCGCGCTTCATCACGCGTTGCCCCATCGACAGCTGTGGCGCGCTGGTCGCGTCAAATGGCACCAGCGGATTGAGGCACAACATCAGGTCAATGCCGCCGTCCATGGCCACCCCGGCATGCAGGGTCTTCTTCAGCGCACCGTCCACGTAGTAGTGATTGTCGATCTCCACCGGGGGAAATAGTCCCGGCAAGGCCGAACTGGCCTGCACCGCTTTGGAGATCGGCACGTGGTCCCAGCCGGGCTGGCCAAAAGGTGCGGCGTCGCCGCTGTCCAGGTTGGTGGCCACCAGCGTGAGCCGCGTCTTGAGCTGGCGGAAGTCGTTGGTCCGCCCCGCCTTGGAAAACAGGAGGGCCAGGCGTCGGTCGACCTCTTCATTTGAAAAAATGCCCGTCGGCAGGGCCGGGCCGAGCTTTTCGAGCGCGTTCAGCAGGGGCTTGCGCCCGACAGTGGCGCGCCACAGGGCTGTCGCCGCCAGGCCGGGGAGCATGATGCTGCGTCGCAGGAATTCGCCATAGGCCGGCACCATCAGCCAGGCGGGGTCGAACACCTCGGAGGCCTGGTGGTCGTTTTCAATGAAAGCGGCACACAGCTCGCGTGGTGTCATGCCGTTGGCCAGGCCAGCCGCGATAAAACCACCGGCCGATACGCCCACGTAGTGATGCAATTTGGTCAGCGCCAGTCCCTGCAGCGATTCATCGAGCGCACACAGTGCACCGATTTCATAAATCGCGCCCAACGGCCCGCCGCCGGCCAGGGCCAGAGCGATACGCGGCGCGGCGGCGGTCCGTGCCGCTCTATTCACCTTGGAGGCTGGTTGACGCTGTCTGGGAGGCCTGGCTGAAGTCATGGATCGGAAGTGTAGACCGCGGGCCCTCACGAATTTGCTGCTATGCAGCAATCCCTGGGGCGGGCGTGGGCGAAAAAAAAGGACGCATCAACGTCCTGTGGGGGTCAAGGCGTCAGGCGCCCCCGGCGTCAGGCCGATTTGCGAGCCGGCGCACGTTTGGCGGCCGGTTTGCGCGCTGCGGACTTTCCGGCGGCGGCTTTGGCTGCGGCGCGTGGCGCTGGCTTGGGGGCGGCCGACCTGGCGCCCATCTGCTGTACATTCTTGTTGAGCTCATCGATCCGCGCGATCAGTGCATCCACATCCTTGGCAGAGGGCACGCCCAACTTGTTCAAGGCCTTCGCGACACGCTCTTCAAAAATGTTTTCCAGCTTGTCCCACTGGGTGCCGGCTTTCGAGGTGATGTCCGTCGCCATGGATGCCATCTTGTTGGTGGCGGTGGAAATCTTCTCTTCGGCAACAGCCTGCGTCTTGCGCTGGATGGACAGGCCTTCCTTGACCAGGGTCTCGAAAACCTTGCCACCTTCTTCCTGAGCCTTGGAGAAAGCACCCAGGCCGGCCAGCCAGATCTGCTGGGCGGACTCCTTTACCGCGCCCGAGAGTTGGGGGCCGGATTTTTTGTCGGCGCTCATTTTTTGCAGTTTCTTGACCATGGGGGACTCCTGTCGATAGGTGGATGGCGGGGGTGTCGCCATCGGCGACGGGTAGAGCAAAATATAAGCGTTGCAGGCGTACAGGTTTAGGTGTTCGCTCCTAAAACGCTAGTGATCCGCCCCTACGGAAAAGCGCTGCCGAACGGGTCGAGCACGGGTTTCTGCTGACCGGCAGGCAGCAGGGTTTGGGCAAGAATCAACGCTGGTCCAAAGTTGTCTTGCGGAGAACACAATGCAGTATTTCGTCACCGGAGCCACCGGCTTCATCGGTAAACGGCTGGTCAAAAAGCTTCTGGCGCGCAAGGGTGCGACGGTGTATTTCCTCATCCGCAAGGAAAGTGCCGGCAAGGTCGAAGCCTTGCGTGACTACTGGGGTGTCAGCGCCGCCAGGGCCGTGGCTGTTCATGGCGACCTCACGGTGAAGAAACTGGGCGTTTCGAGCGAGGACGTCAAAAAACTCAAAGGCCAGATTGACCATTTCTACCACCTCGCGGCTGTTTACGATCTGAGCGCCGACGAGGAAAGCCAGATTGCCGTCAATGTGGACGGCACCCGCCACACGGTCGAGTTCGCCAAGGCCATCGAGGCCGGGCATTTCCACCATGTGAGCTCCATCGCCGCAGCCGGCTTGTACGAAGGCGTGTTCCGCGAGGACATGTTCGAGGAGGCCGAGAACTACGAGCACCCGTATTTCATGACCAAACATGAGAGCGAGAAGATCGTGCGCAAGGAGTGCAAGGTGCCCTGGACTGTGTTCAGGCCCGCTATGGTGGTGGGCGACAGTACCACCGGCGAGATGGACAAGATCGACGGTCCTTATTATTTCTTCAAGCTGATCCAGCGCATGCGCCAGCTGCTGCCGCCGTGGATGCCGGCTGTCGGCCTGGAAGGCGGCCGCATCAACATCGTGCCGGTCGATTTTGTCGTCGATGCACTGGACGTCATCAGCCACAAGACCAGCATTGCCAAGAAGTGCTTCCACCTTGTCGATCCGGTGGGCTACCGTGTCGGTGATGTGCTCGACATCTTCAGTCGGGCTGCGCATGCGCCCAAGATGAACCTGTTCGTCAATGCGGCCCTGCTAGGCTTTATCCCGCGCAGCGTCAAGAAAAGCCTGATGGCCCTGGCGCCGGTGCGTCGCGTGCGCAATGCCATCATGGCCGACCTCGGCCTGCCCGAGGACATGCTGACCTTTGTGAACTACCCCACGCGTTTTGACTGCCGCGAAACGCTTGCCGCTCTCAAGGGCTCAGGCGTTGAATGCCCCAACCTGAAAGACTACGCCTGGCGCGTGTGGGACTATTGGGAGCGTCATCTCGACCCCGACCTGCACATCGACCGCTCGCTCAAGGGCACCGTCAGCGGCAAGGTGGTGCTGATCACCGGGGGGTCCTCCGGCATTGGGCTCGCGGCGGCCCACAAGTTTGCAGAAGCCGGCGCCGTCACCATCATCTGCGGCCGCGACCAGGACAAGCTCGACGAGGCTTGCAAGGAGGCCCGGGCCAAGGGCTACCACTTCATCGCCTACCCGGCCGATATTGCCGACATGGCCGACTGCGACCGCTTTGTGCAGACGCTGATCGAGAAACACGGTGGCGTTGATTTCCTCATCAACAATGCGGGCCGATCGATTCGCCGCGCCATCGAGGCCAGTTATGACCGGTTTCATGATTTTGAGCGCACCATGCAGCTCAACTACTTCGGCTGCCTGCGCGTCACCATGGGCTTTTTGCCCGGCATGGTCGCCAGACACAAGGGCCATGTGGTCAATATCAGCTCGATCGGTGTGTTGACCAATGCGCCGCGCTTTTCGGCCTACGTGGCCTCCAAGTCGGCTCTGGACGCCTGGACACGCTGCGCTTCCAGCGAGTTTGCCGATCAGGGCATCACCTTCACCACCATCAACATGCCACTGGTGCGCACGCCCATGATCGCTCCGACCAATCTCTACAACAACGTGCCGACCTTGAGCCCGGAAGAAGCCGCCGACCTGGTGGCCCAGGCCTGCATCTTCAAGCCGGTGCGAATTGCCACCCGCCTGGGCATTGCCGGCCAGGTGCTGCATGCGCTGCTGCCGCGCGTGGCGCAGATCGCCATGAACACCAGCTTTCGCATGTTTCCCGATTCATCGGCGGCCAAGGGGGGCAAGCCGGGGGACAAGCCGGTCAAGCAGACGCTGTCACCGGAAGCTGTAGCGCTGCAGCAGATGATGCGTGGGATTCATTTCTGAGCGTTCTTGCGGCCTATCCAGAAAATCGCTCCCAGGGGGCGATTTTTTGTTTTTGCTGCTGGCAACCATGATGAATGCTGGCATGAGCGCCAAAGGCATAATGCAGGCGGGCGTCAAGCGGCGCAGGTTTATAGAGACATAGAGGGACAGGCTCATGATTGTGGTTACCGGCGGCGCGGGTTTCATTGGTGCCAATTTTGTTCTTGACTGGCTGGCCGAGCATGACGAGCCGGTCGTCAATCTGGACAAACTCACTTACGCTGGCAACATGGAAACCCTGGCGACATTGCAGGACGATCGGCGGCATGTTTTCATCAAGGGCGACATTGGTGACAGCGCTCTTGTCGGCGAACTGCTGGCCCGGCACCGGCCGCGCGCCATCATCAATTTTGCGGCCGAATCCCATGTCGACCGCTCCATCTCAAGCCCGGAAGATTTCATCCAGACCAACATCGTTGGCACCTTCCGGCTGTTGGAGGCCGTACGGGCCTACTGGAATGGCTTGGGCACTGAAGCCAAGGCCGGCTTTCGCTTCCTGCATGTGTCAACCGACGAGGTTTACGGCTCACTTGCTCCCACGGAAGCCGCCTTCACGGAAACACACCGGTACGAGCCCAACAGCCCGTATTCAGCTAGCAAGGCCGCCAGCGATCATCTCGTGCGTGCCTACCACCACACCTATGGCTTGCCGGTGCTCACCACCAACTGCAGCAACAACTACGGCCCCTACCACTTCCCGGAAAAGCTGATTCCGCTGATGATTGTCAATGCACTGGCTGGAAAACCGCTGCCGGTCTACGGCGACGGCATGCAGGTGCGCGATTGGCTTTATGTGAAAGACCATTGCAGCGCGATCCGCCGTGTACTCGAAGCCGGCAGGGCAGGCGAGGTCTACAACGTGGGCGGCTGGAACGAAAAGCCCAACATCGCTATTGTGAACATCGTCTGCGACCTGCTCGACGAACTTCGGCCGCACTCTGATGGAAAACATTACCGCGAGCAGATCAGCTATATCAAGGACCGCCCGGGGCATGACCGCCGTTACGCCATCGACGCCGGAAAAATCCAGCGCGAGTTGGGCTGGAAACCTGCCGAGACGTTCGAAACCGGCATACGCAAGACGGTGCAATGGTACCTGGCCCATGCGGAGTGGGTGGCACATGTTCAAAGCGGGGCGTACAAGGACTGGGTGGACGCACACTATTCCGGCGTGATCGCTGCATGAAAATCCTGCTTCTTGGAAAAAACGGCCAGGTTGGCTGGGAGTTGCAGCGAAGTCTGGCGCCCCTTGGCGAAGTCATCGCGCTGGATCGGCGCAGCGCGGATTTGTGCGGTGATCTCGCCGATCTCGCCGGGATCAGCGCGACAGTGCGCCAGGTCCGACCCGATGTGATCGTCAATGCCGCGGCTTACACCGCGGTTGACAAAGCCGAGAGCGATGCGGCGACCGCACATGTGGTGAATGCCGAAGCGCCGGGCGTACTTGCCGAAGCCGCTAGCGCTGTCGGCGCATGGCTGGTTCATTATTCGACCGATTATGTTTTCGACGGTAGCGGGAGCAAGCCGTGGGAAGAAAACGACCCTACCGGTCCGCTTAATGTTTATGGTCGGACCAAGCTTGAAGGCGAGCAGCACATTGTGGCCCGGTGCGCGAAACATCTGATTTTGCGAACCAGTTGGGTGTATGCGGCGCGGGGTGGCAACTTCGCAAAAACCATGCTGCGTATGGGAAAAGAGCGTGATCGCCTGACGGTGATCGACGACCAGTTCGGATCACCGACTAGTTCAGAGTTGTTGGCTGATGTCACGGCTCACATGGTGCGCAGCGTACTGACCGGCGCTGCTGGGCGTTTTGCCGGCATTTACCATTTGGCAGCCGCCGGTGAGACCTCCTGGCATGGCTATGCGCGCTTCGTGCTCGATTGCGCGTCCAAGACCGGCCTCGCCCTTAAGGCATCCGCTTCCACGGTGGACCCGATCCCAACGACGGCCTTTCCCACGCCGGCCATCCGCCCGCGAAATTCCCGCCTGAACACCGCTAAACTTCAGGATAACTTTAGCCTGTACCTTCCCGCATGGCAGCAGGGCATCGCCCGCATGCTGACCGAAATTACCTGAAATCCCATTCATGACTCAACGCAAAGGCATTGTCCTCGCTGGCGGCTCCGGCACCCGCCTGCACCCCGCCACGCTTGCCATCAGCAAGCAACTGCTGCCGGTGTATGACAAGCCGATGGTGTATTACCCCCTGAGTACCTTGTTGATCGCAGGTATCCGCGAGGTGCTCATCATCAGCACGCCGCAGGATACGCCGCGCTTTGAGCAACTGCTAGGTGACGGCTCGCAGTGGGGTATGAAACTGCAGTACGCCGTGCAGCCCAGCCCCGACGGATTGGCACAGGCCTTCATCCTTGGCGAAGAGTTCCTGTCTGGCGCACCCAGTGCGCTCGTGCTCGGCGATAATATTTTTTATGGACACGACCTGCACAAATTGCTGATGGAGGCTGACCTGCAGGAAGTTGGCGCCACGGTCTTTGCCTACCACGTACAGGACCCTCAACGCTACGGCGTCGTATCTTTCGATGCGGCCGGAAAGGCGGTTAGCATCGAGGAGAAACCGCTGCGACCGAAAAGTAATTACGCCGTCACTGGCCTGTATTTCTACGATCACCAGGTTGTCGAGATCGCCAAATCGATTAAACCCAGTGCGCGCGGCGAACTTGAAATCACCTCCGTCAATCAGGCCTATCTCGAGCGGGCTCAACTCAAGGTGCAAATCATGCAACGGGGCTACGCGTGGCTGGACACGGGAACCCACGACAGTCTAATGGAGGCTGGGCAGTTCATTGCAACGCTGGAGCATCGGCAGGGTCTCAAAATTGCCTGCCTGGAGGAAATAGCCTGGCGCAACGGATTTATTGACAACGCACAACTCGAAAGGCTGGCCGAGCCTCTCGTTAAGAGCGGGTATGGGCAATATTTGACCGGGCTGCTTAGGGAGGGTGACCCAGTATGAAAGTGACAGCGACCTGTCTCGCAGATGTTCTGATTCTTGAGCCCAAAGTATTTGGTGACGAGCGCGGGTTCTTCTTCGAGAGCTTCAATCAGAAGACATTTGAAGAAGCCACGGGGATGGGCGTTCAGTTCGTTCAAGACAATCACTCGCGGTCAGGGAGGGGTGTACTGCGTGGCTTGCACTACCAGATAGAGCAATCACAGGGAAAGTTGGTGAGGGTTGTAAGCGGCGCTGTGTTCGATGTGGCGGTCGACCTGCGCAGGTCATCGGCCACGTTTGGGCGGTGGGTGGGCGTAGAGCTGTCTGAAGCAAATCGACGCCAACTCTGGATTCCTCCAGGCTTTGCGCACGGGTTTTTTACTTTGAGCGACACAGCAGATTTTTTGTATAAAACCAGTGACTACTACAACCCACGTCATGAACGCTGCATCGCTTGGAATGATCCTGTTCTGGCTATCGAGTGGCCTTTGGGTGGTAGCCTTCCAAAGCTGTCGATCAAAGATCAGGAAGGCACCTCTTTTAGCGGAGTCTCGAGTGTTTGAGTGATCTGATTTCCGTAGATAATAAGCAATTAGGGGTGAATGATGGAATTGGATACAGAAAAAGAAGGTCTGAGCCTGCTTGATCTATTGATCGTGGCATCAAAAAATCTCAAGTTGTTGATTTTGGGGCCTATTGCCGTTGGGCTTTTGACGTTGGGTTTTGGTTACACGTTGCCGCAGAGCTTTACCAGTCAGGCGATCTTGTCTCTAGCCACGCCAACAGCAAGCGCGGCAGTGACGGCAGCACAGACTACGCAAGCCGCTGCGCTTATGGTTTCGCCGGTAGTATTGGATCCGGTCATTGAGTCGCTTAAGTTATACGCGGGACAACCGCTGCAATTTGCCAGAGCGGACTTGGCGAGTCAAATTAAGACTACGGTAGGCAAGGATGGATTGCTTCGTCTCGAAGTGACTGCCAATAAACCCAGCGGCGCGCAAGGCATCGCAAATGCGGTTATTGACAGCTGGCTTAAAAGTAGCGTGCCAGGGGAGCAGGAGCGCGCTGAGTTGGAGCGGCGACTGGTATTTGCGAACGAGTCGCTGAAGTCGGTCAACAACCTTCTCGGTAGGCTAACTGCGCAGGGGGCTGCCGCCTTGAATAAACCTCTGACGTTTGGTGAGGCCGGGCTCGGCATGGTGGCGGTGGGTGAGTTGCAGGCACGTTATCAAGCAGATGTGCTCACCTTTACCCGGTCTCTCAAGGGGTTTACGCGTGACACGGTGGTACAGCCGCCTACATTACCCACCCATCCTGTCGCACCGAAAAAGAGCGTGATGGCAGTGCTCGCGGCGCTTGGCAGCGGCGTTGCCTTGTTGCTGTGGGTTTTCTTGCTTCAGGCTTGGCGTGAAGCCGGAAAAGATCCGGAGGTGGCAAGAAAACAAAAGCGCCTTTTGGCTGCATTAGGGCTGAACAAATAAATTCATGAAGTGGGGACTGTCGTTTTCATGATGATGCGCATGTGTCATGTCGGTGTGCACTGTCAGGTAAAGCCGCTTCGATTGCGTTGTCTATCCAGTAGCTCCAGTCCTCATCTGCGTTGCCCCTTATCCGTCGCTGTGGAGGCTGGAAGCCAAAAGTGCCGCTGACCTATGAGCCGGTAATTTGGTGAGCGACGTGACTGTTTTCTCGGGCAGTCCCGGCGCCCGAGGGGTGGATCACTCGAGCCGTGGCGCGATATCACTCGCACTGGAATCAGTAATACCGGGCGGTGTGCGGGATCCGGGTCAGTATGCGGCAGCTACCGATCCGCGTCAAACACCTGACTTTGGAATCATTCACGGAAATCGAAATTTTGACCCAGGTGGATTGCGCAAACCTATTTGGCGACCCCAAACAAAGAATCAAATATGAAAATCGCCATTGCTGGAACCGGTTACGTTGGATTGGCCAATGCTGTTTTATTGGCTCAGCACAACGAAGTTGTTGCACTGGACATTGTTGCGTCTAAAGTGGATTTGCTCAATCGGAAGTTGTCGCCGATTGAGGACGCGGAAATTGAAAGCTACCTGCAAAACCATGCTCTCAATCTTCGCGCCACGCTCGACAAAAATGACGCTTATGAGGGCGCCGATTTTGTAGTTATTGCAACTCCTACTGACTACGATCCCGAGACCAATTACTTCAATACCGAATCCATCGAATCAGTTATCCGGGATGTGATGGCTATCAATCCGACTGCAGTGATGATCGTGAAATCGACGGTGCCTGTCGGTTACACCTCTGGTGTCAAGGTTCGCTTGAAGTGTGACAACATAATTTTCTCCCCCGAATTTCTTCGCGAAGGCACCGCCTTGTACGACAACTTATATCCGTCGCGCATTGTGGTGGGGGAAAAGTCCGAAAGGGCTGAGACCTTTGCAGGCTTGCTGAGGCAGGGAGCGCTAAAACCCGATATTGCAGTGTTATTGACAGACAGTACGGAGGCGGAGGCAATCAAACTGTTTGCCAACACTTTCCTGGCCATGCGTGTTGCCTACTTTAACGAACTGGATACCTATGCGGCGACACACGGGCTGGACACGCGACAGATTATTGACGGAGTGGGCCTGGATCCGCGCATTGGTACTCACTACAACAACCCATCGTTCGGTTACGGGGGTTACTGCTTGCCCAAAGATACCAAGCAGCTTTTGGCAAACTACCGCGATGTGCCGCAGAGTCTGATCCATGCCATCGTTGAGTCGAATACCACGCGAAAAGACTTCATCGCCGATTCGATTCTCCGGAAAAATCCGAAAACGGTTGGCATATATCGCCTGACCATGAAGTCGGGCTCTGACAACTTCCGGTCCTCCAGCATCCAGGGCGTCATGAAGCGAATCAAGGCCAAGGGCGTTGAGGTCATCGTGCATGAGCCCGTACTCAAGCAAACCGAGTTCTTTCATTCCCGCGTGGTAAATGATCTGGAGGCTTTCAAGCGCGAGTCGGATGTAATAATCGCTAACCGGATGACGCCTATGCTCTCGGATGTGGAAGCTAAAGTTTTTACCCGCGACTTGTTTGGGAGCGATTCATGACAATTTTTACAAGCGAAGCTGGCCGATCAGACGAGTGCGCACCGGCGCCGGTGGGCGCTCGGGGAGGGCGTCCGGGCGCCGAGCTGGAAAAATTGGCCCTATGACAGTTCTTTCAGTAAGGCCGGTTGTACTCTGTGGTGGTTCGGGTACTCGTCTTTGGCCTTTATCGCGCGCAGGCTTTCCCAAACAGTTCCTGGTCCTCTCGGGGACTCACAGCCTGTTTCAGCAGGCACTTTTGCGTATCAACGAACTGGGTGCGGACGATATCCGCCTGGGGCAAGCGTTGGTTGTCACCAATGAGGAGCACCGATTTCTGGCGCTGGATCAATTGCGCGACATTGAGCAAAATGACGCCACCTTGTTGCTTGAGCCAGCGGGAAGAAATACTGCCCCCGCGTTAGCGCTAGCCGCCTTAGAGGCTTCTCAAAATGGACACGATCCCATTTTGGTGGTGAGCCCGGCCGATCAAGCCGTCACTGACATGGTTGCCTTTACGACTGCATTGCAGCAGGGCATCCGTGCCGCTGCCGATGGCGCTATGGTCGTGCTTGGCGTTACACCGGATGCACCCGAAACCGGGTACGGCTATATCCAGCATGAAGAAGTGGCAAGCACTCAGGGTGGATATCGGGTGGCCAAATTTGTGGAAAAGCCAGATATCGAAACTGCCATCAGCTATCTGGCGAGTGGCAATTTCTTCTGGAACAGTGGCATGTTTGTGCTGAGAGCGAGTGTCTGGCTCAAGGCGCTGACGCATTTCCGGCCAGATATTGCCGAGTCAACCCAGATGGCGTGGTCAGGCAGAACGATAGACTCGCCTTTTATTCGCCCGGACAAATCCCTTTTCACGGCAGTTCCCGGTGATTCAATCGACTACGCGGTGATGGAGAAATGCCCTGGCTCGGCCTTTCCGGTGCACATGGTTCCGCTCAATGCCGGCTGGAGCGATCTGGGGGCCTGGAATGCCGTTTGGCAAGTCGGTCCCCAGGATGCACATGGCAATGTAACGCAAGGGGATACGCTGCTGGTAGATACCAGCAACACGCTTGTCCATGCCAGCAACCGGCTGGTGAGCGCAGTCGGTGTCAGCGACCTCGTCATTATCGAAACTGCCGACGCTGTGCTGGTGGCAGATCGCAAACAGAGCCAGGATGTCAAGAAAATTGTGGGACTGCTGGATGCGCAAAAACGTGCTGAACTTGGCCTGCATCGAAAGGTTCACCGCCCTTGGGGTTGGTATGACAGCATCGACGAAGCCCAGCGCTTTAAAGTCAAACGCATCATGGTCAAGCCGGGTGCAAGTCTGAGCTTGCAAAAACACCACCATCGGGCTGAGCACTGGATTGTGGTCAAGGGAACTGCAGAGGTGACCTGCGGCAACAAGGTCGTTCTCCTCACGGAGAACCAGTCGACCTATATCCCCCTCGGTGAGATTCACAGGTTGGTCAACCCCGGGAGTATCCCTTTGGAAATAATCGAAGTTCAGTCCGGCAGTTATTTGGGTGAGGATGATATTTTGCGGTTTGAAGATACTTACGGACGAAACTAAAAGGTGAATGATATGAAACCAAAGATCGCGCTGATCACGGGCATCACCGGGCAGGACGGATCGTATCTGACGGAATTTCTTCTGGAGAAGGGCTATATCGTGCACGGCATCAAGCGCCGGGCCTCGTCCTTCAATACAGCGCGTATAGATCATCTATATCGGGATCCTCACACGCAAGGGGTGCGCCTGTTTCTGCATCATGGTGATCTGACTGACTCGTCCAACTTGATCCGGATTATTCAGCAGACTCAGCCCGATGAAATCTACAACCTCGCCGCGCAAAGTCATGTGGCCGTGAGCTTTGAAAGTCCTGAATACACGGCAGATGTCGACGGAATTGGCACGCTTCGCATTCTTGAGGCGATTCGCATTCTGGGCCTGGAGCGTAAAACGCGTTTTTACCAAGCTTCCACTTCAGAACTGTACGGCTTGGTTCAGGAGATTCCGCAGCGTGAGACGACGCCGTTTTATCCGCGCAGCCCCTATGCGGTTGCCAAACTCTATGCCTACTGGATTACCGTCAATTACCGCGAAGCTTATGGAATGTACGCGTGCAACGGAATCCTTTTCAACCATGAATCACCGGTACGTGGCGAAAATTTCGTTACCCGGAAAATCACGCGAGCCATGGCCCGCATCAAGCTGGGTTTGCAGGACCGGATATATCTGGGAAACCTCGATGCAAAGCGGGATTGGGGGCACGCAAAGGATTACATAGAAATGCAGTGGCTGATGTTGCAGCAGGATACGCCTGAGGACTTCGTCATAGCTACCGGCATGCAGTACAGCGTGCGGGATTTTGTGAATTTTGCAGCCGAGGAACTTGGTATCAATGTGCGTTGGGAGGGGGGGGGTGTGGAGGAAAAGGGCTACGACGCCACTGGAAAGTGCATCGTGGCGGTGGACCCCCGTTACTTCCGGCCTACCGAGGTGGAAACTTTGCTTGGTGATGCCTCCAAAGCAAAAGAAAAGCTCGGCTGGACACCCAAAATCACATTCAAAGAACTTGTAGCAGAGATGGTCAGGGAAGATCTCAAATCGGCAGAACGGGACGAACTGGTCAAGCGTCACGGCTATCAGTCGCTGGACTACCATGAATAAATCATCTTCTGCTGCCCTCAATTTTAGGAATTAAGCGATGTTCAAAACCATTTCAAAATGCCGTATCTGTGGCGGCGCGCAATTAACGACAGTGATGGCTTTGGGGGAGCAAGCCTTGACTGGCGTGTTTCCCAATTCCCGCTCTGAGAAAGTTACATCTGGTCCGGTGGAACTGGTCAAGTGCTCCTCCGTGGATGGATGCGGCCTGGTGCAGCTCAAACAAAGCTACGATCTCAGCGAGATGTATGGCCTCAATTACGGCTATCGCTCGGGATTGAATGCAAGCATGGTTCGCCACCTGCACTCAAAGGTTAAAAAAATTCTCGCCATGGGAGTCCTGGAACCCGGTGACATGGTCGTTGATATCGGCAGCAACGATGCCACAACCCTGCTCGCCTATCCGCAGGATCAATACCGTCTCATCGGAGTGGACCCGACGGGCATCAAGTTCGCTTCGTATTACCCCGCTGAAATAACACTCATCGCCGATTTCTTTTCCGCCAAGGCAATCGCTGCCAAACTGGCTGACAAAAAGGCCAAAGTCATTACTTCATTTTCCATGTTTTATGACCTGGAGGATCCCATTGCTTTTGCTCGTGAAATTGAAGGGTCGCTTGCCGACGAGGGAGTCTGGATCTTCGAGCAAAGCTACCTGCCGGCGATGCTCCGAACCAACTCTTTCGACACCATTTGCCACGAACACCTTGAGTTTTATGCTCTGAAGCAGATCAACTGGATAGCCGACAAAGCGGGTCTTAAGGTTCTGGATGTTGAGTTCAATGAGGTCAACGGCGGCAGCTTTTCCATCGTGGCAGCCAAGCGTGATTCCCAACGCCCGGTCAATGCTGAGTGGCTCAACAAGATTCTGGCGGATGAAGTGGCTCTGGGACTTGACAGCACCCAGGCGTTTGATGCGTTCAAGATTCGTGTGGAGGAGGCACGTGCTGCCCTGATGAGTTTCCTTGAGGAAGCTAAAAGAAGCGAAAAAACCGTGTGTGGATTGGGTGCGTCCACCAAAGGAAATGTCCTGCTGCAGTATTTTGGAATAGATGAAAACCTGGTCCGCGAAATTGGTGAAGTCAATGAGGACAAGTTCGGGTCTTTTACTCCCGGGACTCATATTCCGCTGGTGCCGGAGCAGCAGGTGCTGGCATCGAACCCTGATTACCTGCTGGTCCTGCCCTGGCATTTCAGAGCCTTTTTTGAATCTCTGCCATCGATGAAAGGCAGGAGTCTCGTTTTCCCATTGCCCAAGTTTGAGATTGTTAAAATCTGATGGCGGCACAGGCTTGCTTCGTATGGGTCTTGGCGCGTCAGAGCAGTGCGTCCTGACGGAGTCAGACTAATCTACATCTCCTTCCTAATTAACTTGCAGCACTTTCACCCCATTCCCGCGTTGCTCCGTCGCCTTTGGCATCACATCGATCCGCGGCGTCGGGTGCAATTCGGCTTATTGTTTTTGCTCATGATCCTGGCGTCCTTTGCCGAGGCCGTGAGCATCGGTGCTGTGCTGCCCTTTTTGGGGGTGCTCACAGCACCGGAGAGGGTGTTCGCTCACCCGCTTACCCAACCGTTTATCCAGGCCCTGGGCCTTACCGAGCCAAAACAACTGCTGCTGCCCCTGACCATCGCTTTTGCCATGGGAGCACTTTTTTCAGGTGTCATACGACTGGTTTTGTTGTGGGCTCAAATCCGGCTGGGTCATGCCGTCGGGGCAGACTTCAGTATCAGCATTTACCGAAGAACCTTGTATCAACCCTATGCGGTGCACGTCGCACGCAATAGCAGTGAGGTCATCGCAGGGATTACCAACAAGGCAAACATCGTCGTGCATCAGATGGTGCTTCCCGCACTCACCATCCTCAGCTCCAGTTTGATGCTCTTCACCATTTTGGTTGCCTTGCTTGCAATTGAACCGCTGATTGCTTTTGCCGCCTTTGTGGGTTTTGGCGCCATTTATGCCTTGGTGATTCTTGTCACCAAGAAACGCCTCATGCGAGATGGACAACGCATCAGCCGTGAGCAGAATCAGGTTGTCAAGGCTTTGCAGGAAGGCTTGGGTGGAATTCGTGACGTTCTTATCGACGGCACGCAAGCTGCATATTGCAGTATTTACCGTAGCGCGGACTTGCCGCTACGCCGCGCCACTGCAAACGTGCAAATCATAAGCAGCAGTCCTCGCTTCGCCATCGAAGCGTTGGGGATGGTTCTCATTTCTGCACTTGCCTTGTCGATGGTTGGCCGGCCGGGCGGTATTGCCAATGCCATCCCTGTTCTTGGCGCACTCGCGCTTGGCGCGCAGCGCCTGTTGCCTGTATTGCAACAAGCCTATTCCAGTTGGACTTCCATGCTTGGTGCCCAGGCTTCGCTGAGTGATGCGCTGGACTTGCTTGATCAACCGCTTCCCGAGCATGCCGACGCACCGCCAGTTGCGCCCCTTGCATTCAAGGACAGAATTACGCTGAACCAGCTGGCCTTTCGTTATACGCCGGGGACGCCGTGGGTATTGCAGGGCGTTGATCTCGATATCCCGAAAGGAAGTCGCATTGGATTCATGGGGACTACGGGAAGTGGGAAAAGCACCTTGCTGGATCTCATCATGGGTTTGCTCCATCCTGTCGCGGGCAGCCTGGCCGTCGACGGTGTGAATATAACCCCTCAAAATCACCGCGCCTGGCAGTCGCATATTGCGCATGTGCCTCAGGCCATCTTTCTGGCTGACGCCACTATTGCGGAGAATATTGCCTTTGGGATGCCGCTGGATCAAATTGATCACGCCCGAGTTAGGCAAGCAGCGCAGAAAGCCCAGATTGCCCAGGACATCGATTCCTGGAGCCAGCAATACAACACGGTCGTCGGTGAGCGCGGCGTGCGTCTGTCAGGAGGGCAGCGGCAGCGCATAGGCATTGCCCGTGCACTCTACAAGAAGGCTGACGTTATAGTGTTTGACGAGGCTACGAGTGCGCTTGACAACGAGACCGAATTGGCGGTTATGGAAGCAATCGAGAATCTGGGTGAAGAAATCACGGTGCTCATCGTTGCCCATCGCCTTACAACTCTCCAGAACTGCACCCATGTCGTCGACTTGAGCGACGGCCAAATCAAGCGCAGTGGCAGTTATCAGGATATTGTCGAGCAGACAGTAAGTACAAATGAACATCCAGTCTAAAACATCAAGAATTCTCGTCACCGGCGCGGACGGTTTCATCGGATCCCACCTGACCGAGGAGCTGGTGCGGCAGGGACATACGGTGCGCGCTTTCGTTCTCTATAACTCCTTCAATTCCTGGGGCTGGCTTGATCAGTGCGCGCAGGATGTAAAAGACAAGATCGAAGTTTTTTCCGGTGATATTCGTGACCCGCACGGCGTCAAAATGGCAATGACGGATTGTGACGTGGTACTTCATCTGGCAGCCCTTATCGCGATCCCTTATTCCTATCACTCGCCTGACACCTATGTGGATACCAATATCAAGGGAACTCTGAACGTGCTGCAGGCGGCGCGCGAGCTTGGCGTCAAAAGAGTGGTCCATACATCAACCAGCGAAGTCTATGGCACGGCACGTTTTGTACCCATCACCGAGGAGCATCCACTGCAAGGTCAGTCGCCGTACTCTGCCACCAAGATAGCAGCAGATCAGCTGGCGTATTCGTTCTACGCATCCTTCGGGCTGCCCGTGGTTATTGCGCGGCCCTTCAACACGTATGGACCGCGCCAGTCCGCGCGCGCCGTAATTCCGACAATCATTACTCAGATCGCCAAAGGGCAACGGCAGATCAAGCTGGGTGCGGTGTCTCCCACGCGCGATTTCAATTTCGTGCAGGACACGGTCGCGGGTTTTATCGCCATACTCAATTCAGATCAGGGCTTGGGCGAGGTTGTCAACCTCGGCAGTAATTTCGAAATCTCTATTGGTGAGACCGCCCGGCTAATCGCCGAAGTCATGAATGCGGAGATCGAGATTCTGACTGACGAAGCCCGCTTGCGCCCCGAAAACTCGGAAGTCGAGCGACTATGGGCCGGCAATGCCAAGGCAAAGGAACTCTTTGGCTGGCAACCTGAATACGGAGGGCGTGAGGGATTCAAGCGCGGTCTGGCTGAGACTGCCGTCTGGTTCACAAAGCCAGACAATCTGCGTGCTTACAAGACGGACATTTACAACCTTTGAATGATATGAGCACATCGCCGCTTCTTGCTGAGAAAATTGTTGCTGCCATTAGGAGCGTTGTCGGAACTCGGCCTGCGGTCCTGCACGAGCCCAGCTTTTCTGGAAACGAATGGCAATATCTCAAGGAGTGTCTCGATTCCACATTCGTTTCCTCGGTGGGAAAGTTTGTTGACCGATTTGAGGTTGAGCTGGCGGCGTTTACAGGCGCCAAGCACGCGGTCGCGGTTGTCAACGGGACCGCGGCTCTGCATATCGCCTTGAAGCTGGCGGGTGTCAAAGCCGACGATGAGGTCCTGATCCCGGCTCTTACCTTTGCAGCTACTGCCAACGCGGTGACCTATTGTGGGGCCACCCCCCATTTGATCGATAGCGATGTCCGAAACCTGGGCGTAGATGCCGCAAAACTCAGAGAGTACCTTCGCAATCGTACCGATCAACGCCTCGGCCAATGCGTAAATCGTGCTACTGGTCGCATCATCAGGGCGTTGGTGCCAATGCACACTTTTGGTCATCCGGTTGACCTGGATGGCGTTCTTTCCGTTGCATCTGACTTCAATCTTGCACTGGTGGAAGATGCAGCCGAGTCGCTGGGAAGTTATTACCACGGAAAACATACCGGGACGTTTGGAAAATTGGGAACCTTGAGCTTTAACGGCAACAAGACGATCACTACCGGCGGAGGAGGCGCGATTCTGACCAACGACGCAGAACTCGCGGTTCGTGCCAAGCACCTGACCACAACTGCCAAGGTGCCGCACGCGTGGGAGTATCGGCATGACGAGGTGGGGTACAACTACCGAATGCCCAACCTGAACGCGGCCCTGGGTTGTGCGCAGTTGGAAAAATTGCCCGACATGCTTTCTTCAAAGAGGGCATTGTTTGAAAGGTACCACGCCGCTTTTTCGCAGGTGCCCGGTGTCGAGCTGGTGAAGGAGCCTGAACAATGTCGTAGCAACTACTGGTTGCAGGCCTTGTTGCTGGACGTGGCGCAATCGGATCAACGCGATCTGATATTGAAGGCAACCAATGACGCGGGTCTCATGACGCGCCCGGTCTGGATTCTCATGCATGAGTTGACGCCGTTCAAGGATAGCCAGCGTATGGATCTGTCTGGTGCCCTTTCGCTGGCACAGCGCCTGATCAACATTCCGAGCAGCGCGGGTCTGGTGCCCGTCGGTCCATGAGCAAGCCCGGCCTCATCCTCGTTGGTGCGGGTGGGCACGCGCACGCGTGCATTGACGTCATCGAGCAGCAGGGGCGTTACCAGATCGCGGGATTGGTCGGCATGCCCGACGAAGTGGATGCCTTGCATATTGGGTATTCTGTTATCGCAACTGACGCCGATCTGCATGAACTGGCCGGGCAATATCGGCATGCCTTTATCAGCGTTGGCCAGATTCGGTCCCCCGATGTCCGAATCAGACTTTATTTCCGGCTCCTTGAATTGGGCTTTCAACTGCCGACCGTCATTTCGCCAGCGGCTTATGTCTCTCGTCATGCCACTATTGGCGTGGGCAGCATCGTTATGCACGGTGCAGTCGTCAATGCCGGCGCCGAGGTGGGGGACAACTGCATCATCAACTCCCGGGCGCTTGTTGAGCATGACGCGATAGTGGAGGCCAACTGCCATATCTCGACCGGTGCCATTCTTAATGGCAATACCCGCGTTGGCGCAGGGAGCTATGTTGGCAGTGGCAGCGTCATCAGGGAGGGCATTGCGCTGGGCGAGGGTTGCATGGTCGGCATGGGGCTGTCCGTGCGGCACAGTCAAGCAAGTGGAACCCGCTTCGTAGGATAGACAGATCATGAAACAACGAACTCTCATCATTGCTGAAGCGGGCGTGAATCACAACGGCGACCTCGATCTGGCCAGGCAGCTGATTGAGGCTGCTGCGGCAGCCGGCGCCGACCTGGTGAAGTTCCAGACCTTCAATGCAAACCGCTTGGTCACGCGTGGTGCGAAAAAAGCCGACTACCAGAACAAGACCACCGACAGTCAGGAGTCACAGCATGAAATGCTGCGCCGTTTGGAACTCAGTCCTGAAATGCACCAGGAGCTCGTCGCACACTGTGCCAAGTCCCATATCGGTTTCTTTTCTACCGGATTCGACAATGAGAGCATCGACCTGCTTTTGAGTTTGGGGCAGGATCACTTCAAGATCCCCTCCGGGGAAATTACCAATTTGCCATATTTGCGCCACGTCGGCCGCCTTGGCAAGGCGGTTATTCTTTCGACTGGCATGGCAACTTTGGGTGATATCGAGGCCGCTATCGCCGTGCTCGAACAGGCCGGAACGCCGCGTGCCAACATCACGGTGTTGCATTGCACCACGGAATACCCTACGCCCATGGCCGAAGTGAACCTGCGCGCCATGCAGAGTATTCAAGCTGCGTTTGGTGTGGCGGTCGGGTATTCAGACCATACGGCCGGCATCGAGGTGGCTATTGCCGCGGTCGCCATGGGTGCGCTCGTCATCGAAAAGCACTTGACCCTGGACCATCATCTGCCAGGTCCTGATCACAAGGCCAGCCTGGAGCCCGGCGAATTCAAGGCGATGGTCACGGCGATTCGCAAGATCGAGGTGGCGTTGGGTGACGGGATAAAACGGCTGACTTCCAGCGAACTCAGAAACAAGCCCATCGCACGCAAATCGCTGGTGAGCAACCGGTCCATCAAGGCAGGTGAGTTGTTCAGCGCAGAAAATATCACTGCAAAGCGACCCGGTACCGGCATATCACCCATGCGCTGGGATGAGGTCATCGGGCGCCGCGCGGCGCGTGATTATTCCGCAGACGAATTGATCGAGTTATGAGCCGCAAAATCTGTGTCATTACCGGCACCCGGGCCGAATACGGCTTGCTGCGCTGGGTAATGCAAGGCATCAAGGACGATCCTGATCTGGTGCTTCAGGTCGTCGCAACGGGTACGCACCTGTCTCCCGAGTTCGGCCTCACCTATCTAGAGATCGAGCAACATGGATTCCAGATTGATCGCAAGATCGAGATCCTTGTGGGCGCCGATACGCCGGCTGCGATTGCCAAGTCCATGGGCCTCGGCTTGATCGGGTTCGGTCAGGCGCTGAGCGAATTGCGGCCCGATTTGATCGTGGTGCTCGGCGATCGGTTTGAGATTTTTGCTGCGGTAGCCGCTGCCCTGGTTGCGCGCGTGCCGGTTGCACATTTGCATGGCGGCGAACTCACCGAGGGCGCTTTTGACGAAGCCCTTCGCCATTCCATCACCAAGATGTCTCATTTGCATTTTGTGGCAGCGGAAGAGTACAGGCAACGAGTGATTCAGCTGGGGGAACAGCCAGACCGCGTGTTTCTGGTCGGCGGTCTTGGCGTCGACAGCATCAAACGAATCCATCTTCTGGACAGAGCTGCACTTGAAGCATCGCTCGAGTTCAGCCTTGGCGAGAAGAGCTTGCTCATCACCTTTCATCCAGCCACTCTTGAGACCCACGCGGCGGCCGATCAAATGGCGGAACTGTTGGCCTCACTGGATGAACTGCACGATACCCAGCTTGTTTTTACCTTGCCAAATGCAGATACCGAGGGCCGGATTCTTATCCAGATGGTGACGCAATTTGTTGAACGGCACGCCAATGCTCGCCTATATGCATCGCTTGGCCAATTGCGGTATTTATCTTGCGTTGCCCAGGTTGATGGTGTGGTGGGCAACTCATCCAGCGGCTTGGCGGAGGTTCCCAGTTTCAAAAAGGGGACAGTCAACATTGGCGACCGCCAGCGCGGGAGGCTGCAGGCGGCGAGCATCATCAACTGCGCACCTGAGCGAGGGGACATTACGGCCGCGCTGGAGCGGCTGTATTCCGCAGGCTTCCAAACGAGCTTGAGGCAGGTACGCAATCCCTACGGGGAGGGTGGCGCCACCGAGAAGGTGCTCAGAATTCTCAAGGAGCATCCCATCGGGCACATTGCAAAGAAGTTTTTTCATGATCTGCAGCAACCAAGCAAGGTGTGACAAGTGAGCCCCACTGAAGAACGCTGGCGCCAAGCCATTCTCCCTGTCAAAACCTCCATACAGCATGCGATACGCAGCCTTGACCAGGCGTCCATCAAAATTGTCATGGTTGTTAATGAGGCCGGCGAACTGGAAGGTACGATTTCCGATGGCGACATAAGGCGCGGTTTGCTCAAGGGGCTTGACCTCAGCAGTCCTATTGCCAGCGTCATCCATCGGAATGCCCTGGTGGTTACTCCAGAAATGGGGCGCGATGTGGTGCTCCAGCTTATGGGTGCCAACAAGATACAGCAGATACCTATCGTGAATGAGTTGCGTCAGGTAGTGGGTGTGCACCTTTGGGATGAGATCACCACGTTGCCGGCGCGCTCCAATCTGATGATCATCATGGCGGGCGGCATGGGCACACGTCTGCGTCCCTACACGGAGACCTGCCCAAAGCCGTTATTGCCCGTAGCGGGCAAACCGATGCTCGAACATATCATCGAGCGAGCCAAGCTCGAGGGTTTTAGTCATTTCGTGCTCGCTGTTCATTACCTGGGGCATATGATTCAGAGTCATTTTGGCAATGGAGGGCAGCTGGGGGTACAGATAGACTATCTGAACGAGAAATCGCCGTTGGGAACCGCCGGTGCACTGGGTCTTCTGAGTCCGCGGCCAGGTGCCCCTTTTGTTGTGACAAATGGGGATGTCATTACCGATATCCACTATGGTGAATTGCTGGACTTCCACATCCGTCATAACGCCATGGCGACCATGGCGGTTCGCATGCACGAATGGCAGCACCCTTTTGGTGTTGTGCAGACTCGGGGTATCGAAATTGTAGGATTCGAGGAAAAACCGGTGGCCCGCAGCCACATCAATGCAGGCGTTTATGCACTCGAGCCGGACGCGTTAAATCTGCTGAGCCAAGACGCACACTGCGACATGCCTACCCTGTTTGAACGCCTTCAGGCGAAGGCCATGCGCACAGTTGCATACCCCATGCACGAACCCTGGCTGGATGTAGGCCGCCCGGACGATTTGAATCGCGCAAACACCGAAAATAGTAATTAAACCTAAACATGGATTCCGAAATGGAAAAAATAAAGTATCCCCAGCCTGTCGATTTGAGCCTGTTCGCAAAAGATGCAAAAAGTCCGAGCGCTCGTTATGGACTGCCGGAAACGGTTAGTTACTGCAAGAAGTGCGTCATTTCCAACCAGCGTCCAAACTCTGCAGTGGAGTACAAGCACACCAAAGACACCAAGAAGGCGACCATCCATTTTGACGAAAATGGTGTTTGCGACGCCTGTAACTTTGCCGAGCGCAAGCATCACGGCATTGATTGGGCTGAACGCGAAAAGCAACTACGGGACCTTTGTGACAAGCATCGCAAAAATGACGGTTCCTATGATTGCATCGTCCCCGGTTCAGGGGGAAAGGACAGCTTTTACGCATCCCATATCCTGAAGACTAAATACGGCATGCACCCGCTCACTGTCACTTGGGCGCCCCACGTCTACACCGAATGGGGCTGGAAGAACTTCCAGTCCTGGCTCCATGCTGGACACGACAATTATCTGATGACGCCCAATGGCCGCGTGCACAGGTTGTTAACGCGGCTCTCGACGGAACTGCTTTTCCATCCCTTCCAGGCGTTCATGTTTGGGCAAAAGGCACTTGCCCCCAAAATGGCGCTGCTGTTTAACATTCCCCTGGTCTTCTACGGCGAAAATGAAGCGGAATACGGTAACCCGATCGGGGACACGGATACCGCAAAACGTGACTGGTCTTATTTCGCGGCAGAAGATCAGTCGAAAATCTATCTCGGCGGTGTTTCCGTCGCAGATTTGAAAGAGAATTTTGGATTGGATCAGAATGACTTGCAGCCTTATCTGCCAGCCGACCCCAACCAGATCTCCGAAAAGAATATTGAGGTGCATTATCTTGGCTACTATCTGAAATGGCACCCGCAGTCCTGTTATTACTATGCGGTCGAACACGGAGGTTTTCAGGCCTCCCCTGAACGGACACCCGGAACTTACTCGAAGTACAACAGCATTGATGACCGCATTGATGATCTTCATTACTACACCACGGGAACGAAATTCGGTATTGGACGGGCCAGCTATGATGCGGCACAGGAGATCCGCTCAAGGGACATCAATCGCGAGGAAGGGGTTGCCTTGGTCAAGCGCTTTGACCATGAGTACCCCGAACGATTTATTGAGGAAATGTTTCAATATTTGAGCTTGCCGGAGAAGGAGTTCCCGGAAGCCAGCAAGATGTTCGAAAAGCCGTTGATGGATCGTGAGTATTTCCGCCTGCTGACGGATCAGTTTCGGTCCCCCCATCTTTGGTATCAGGAAAATGGCGAATGGAAGTTGCGCCACCCGGTTTCAAACGAAAAAGAATAAGAGGATACGGTGAGGAACGTTCGCATCATTGCTCGTCTGGATATCAAAGGTCCAAACCTGATCAAAGGCATCCATCTCGAAGGTTTGCGGGTTATCGGATCGCCGGGCGAGCATGCCTTACGCTATTACCTGCAAGGTATTGATGAGTTGATTTATATGGATTGCGTGGCGAGCCTTTATGGACGTAACCACCTGGGAAGCATAGTCAGCGCCGCAGCCAAGGATATCTTTGTGCCGATGACTGTAGGTGGTGGAATTCGTTCGGTGGAAGATGCCACACAGATTCTGCGGGCTGGGGCGGACAAAGTCGCCATCAATACCGCAGCAGTCAGCAATCCCCAACTCGTTACGGACATAGCTCGCCGTTTTGGGAGCCAGTGCATGGTGCTCTCGGTGGAGGCCAAGCAGGTGGGCCATGAGCGCTGGGAGGTTTACACCGACAATGGCCGCGAGCGCACAGGACTTGATGTGGTCGAGTGGGTAAAACGTGGCGTGGCCTTGGGAGCTGGGGAGGTTTTGCTCACATCAGTCGACCGTGAAGGCACTCGCAAAGGTTTTGATATATCGCTGGTACGAGCTGTTGCGGCGGAGGTGTCTGTCCCGCTCATTGCGAGCGGAGGCATGGGCAAGCCGGAGGACTTGGCGGACGTTGTTCGAGAGGGCGGCGCAGATGCTGTGGCCATGGCGGACATCCTGCATTACAAGCGCTCGGAAGTTGGGATTATCAGGGCTGTGGCCATGGCAGAGGGCTTGGGAGTGAGAAATTATGAGCGCACCTGAAGTCATCGTCATTGATTACGGTGTGGGTAACTTGTTGAGCGTGCAGCGCGGGCTTGAGCATTGCGGCGCCAAAGTCACATTGACTGCAGATCCGGAGCGAATTCTTTCTGCCAAGCGGGTCGTATTGCCTGGGGTGGGGGCGTTTGAAAATGCCATGATGGCGCTGGGCGCGCTCGATCTGGTTGGCGTGATCAAGGAGGTTGGCCGGCGAGAGACCCCTCTGCTTGGTATTTGCCTGGGGATGCAACTCCTGCTTGATGAAAGCGATGAGTTTGGAATTACTGCCGGACTGGGTCTGATTCCAGGGCGTGTCGTCGCTGTTCCGGTTCAATCGACATCAGGCGATGTTCAAAAGGTCCCTCACATCGGCTGGAACGCATTGTTGCCATCGAGTACACGCCTTGATTGGAATGGGACCTTGCTGCAGGATAACCGTCCGGGTGACGCTGCCTATTTCGTGCATTCCTTTATGGCCGTCCCCACCGATCCTGTGCATCGCATTGCCGATTGCATGTATGGCGGGCATGGAATTCCAGCCGTGATTGGCCGCGACCATATAACAGGCTGCCAGTTTCACCCTGAAAAGAGCGGCGAAGTGGGCTTGAAGATCCTTCGAAGGTTCTGTGTCAGTTAGTCGTGTCCTTGTCGTAGGTTTGGGGAGCATTGGCAAGCTTCATTTGCGCTTGGCCAGGGAATTTCTTCCCCATGCGGATATAAGGGTCCTGCGCCGTGAAGATGGGGCGGTGCCTCCGGAGCAGGCCAATGGAGGCTTTTCCAGAATGGATCAGGCCATTGCTTTTCGGCCGCAAATAGCGGTCATCGCCAATCCGGCTCCATTTCACCTCAGTGCGGCCCATTCACTGGCAGATGCAGGCGTGCATCTGATGGTCGAGAAACCTTTGTCAATTGCCGCTGAAGGAGTGCAGCGCCTGATTGAATCCTGTCGCTCGCGTGAGCTGGTCCTGCTGACCGGCTACAACCTGCGCTTCCTGCCTTCCTTGCAACGTTTTCGCGATCTCTTAAAGCAGAATGTGATCGGAAAGGTTCTCTCCGTGCGTTGTGAGATCGGGCAATATCTGCCGTCTTGGCGCCCCGGTGTTGACTACAGGCAGGGAGTGTCGGCACGGCATGATCTGGGTGGCGGCGCATTGCTTGAGCTCAGCCATGAACTGGATTATCTCCGCTGGATTTTTGGTGAGGTCGATTGGGTGGACGCTTGTCTGTCTCGACAGAGTCGCCTGGAAATTGATGTCGAAGACACGGCCCATCTGATGCTGGGTTTTACGCCGGAGGCAGACAGTCATCGACTGATCGGAACCTTGAGCATGGATCTGTTGCGCCACGATACAACACGGCTGTGTACCGCCATCGGAGAACTGGGCAGCCTGCGCTGGGACGGATTGACAGGTGCGGTGGAGCTGTTTGAAGCAGGTGCGAAGAACTGGCGTGAGCTTTTCCGCTATCAGCATCAACGCGAGGACAGCTATCGCGCGGAGTGGGGAAATTTTTTAGCCTGCATAGAAGGAAAATCGAAACCGTTGGTCAGTGGGGAAGACGGGCTCAAGGTGATGCAGATCATTGACGCCGTTCGCCAGGCTTCGGTGAGGGGTGGCCGAGTTGTTATCAAGGACCATGCAGCAACGGGGAGGAAAGCTTGAAAGCGGTAGCCTTCATTTTTGCCCGGGGCGGCTCCAAGGGCTTGCCCGGGAAGAACATCCGGTCTCTCGGCGGGAAACCTCTGATGGCCTGGGCGATTGAACACGCGCTGGCTGTCAAACGCATAACGCGGGTGATCGTGTCAACCGACTCCATTGAAATAGCCGAAGTGGCTCGTGCGCATGGCGCAGAAGTGCCCTTTATCAGACCAGCCGAGCTGGCAGGCGATGACAGTCCGGAATGGTTGGCCTGGCGACATGGGCTCAATTACCTGTTGGACAGCGATGGGGTGTTGCCTGATGCAATGGTGTCTGTGCCCACCACGGCACCTTTGAGGCAGCCCGAAGACATCGAAAATTGCCTGGATGAATACGAGAAGGGCGATGTGGACATAGTCATCACCGTGACCGATGCGCATCGCAGTCCGTATTTCAATATGGTGAAAATTCATCCTGACGGAACAGTCGGCCTGGTCATCCCGCCGGAGTCGGCGGTGGCGCGCCGGCAGGATGCACCACAAGTTTTCGACATGACCACCGTGGCATATGTCGCCCGACCGGAGTTTGTCCTCGCGCGCAGTGCCGCCTTTGAGGGAAGGGTGCGTCAAGTCCACGTTCCAGTGGAACGCGCACTGGATATCGACACACTTCTGGACTTCCGAATTGCGGAGTGCCTTTTGGCTTTACGTTGATCCCTTTGAGAATTACTGGAAAAAAAGTGCTTGAGATATCCCTTGAACCACGTTCGTGCGAGTGTTGCGGCGGCAACAATCTGGAACCTGTCTGGTCCAGCCAGAGCATCGTGACCCGCGCCACGAATACGTGGAAATTTCCTTTTAATGTTTCGGTATGCCGCAACTGCGGTTTTTGCTTCGCATCCCCCGGGCCCAAGCGCGATGATCTTGCGCGTTACCACGCAGATGGACTGGCCGGTCACAAGGAAATCGGGCTTCCGTACTCTGTGGATGCACGAATGGCGGTACTTGAGCGCTATAGCGCGCCGGACGGCGTATTCGCAGAAATTGGTGGTGACCAGCCGGGTGAATTTCACCGGCGTTGTTCGCCGCTTTTCGGAAAACAGCTTGTCGTCGAAATTTCAGAAGATACACCAGCGGAACTCCGCAGTGTGCATGACCTGCCTGAAAACTCCGTCGATGTATTGGCGCACTACGACGTGCTGGAACATGTATCCGAGGTTACGGAATTCCTGGTCGCTTGCTGTCGCGCATTGCGTCCGGGCGGCGTCATGATCTGTGAAGTGCCAGATCTCCGGTTGTATCCGCGTAATCTGCTGTTGCTTGAGTTTGAACACGTCAATCACTTTTCAGCGGCAACTCTCAATGCAATTGCCGGAAAAGCGGGCCTCAGGCTCATAGAACTAGGTCATGTTTGCAGTCGGCCCTACGGATTTCTTTCGGTATTTCGCAAGGAGGCTTTGGACGTCGTGCCCGAGACCGGTGGCCGCTGTGAATTTATTGATGCTCTGGCGTGCGTTCGCGGCGGTCTGGAGCAGATCCGGCGTGCAGAGCTGCAGATTGAGATCGTGAGGCAGCAACTTGCCATCATGGGAAAAAGCGGGAAAAAAGTGACCTTGTGGGCGGTGACGGATTTTCTTCGCCGTCTGCTGGCCGGCTTCACCCTGCCGGAGTCGGTGACGGTGGTTGACTCCGATCCGCGCCGTCAAAACCATCTTGAGAACGATGGGTTGGGGGTGTTGGAGCCCAAAAATTCCATTGAGCACATCAGGAACAGCGAGTTGCTGGTCATTTGTGCGCCGCGCTACAAAGCTGAAATTATCGAGTGGATAAGGCAACAAACAGGAAAGACATTTTCCGGGTCTGAACTGGTGGTTCTGGGATCTGGCCCTTCCGGGGAGACGCTGACGTGAGCTCGGGCGAAATGGAGACGGTTGTCATTGTTGGGGCGTCCTCAAGCATTGGCCGGGCGATATCTTCACGGTTTTCATCAGCGGATCGCGTCATTACGACGTATACCTCCCGAATGCCCGAAGGGTCGGACCAGCACAATGCCTTGCACTTGGACTTGCGTGAAGATTTGAGCATCGAGCGGTTCGTAGAGCAACTCAAGAAAATCTCTCGGCGGATCGATGTTGTTATTTTCTTGTCTGGAATACTGCCAGGCAAGGACTTGAAAGGATATGCGTTTGAGGAGGTGGATGAAGTGATGGCCGTGAATTTCAGCGGACAGGCCAAAGTGCTGATGAGAATGCTGCCCCTCCTGACGGAACGCTCGCGCTTACTGATGTTTTCCTCAATCTCTGCCCAGCGCGGCAGTTTTGATCCAATTTATGCGGCCTCGAAGGGGGCATTGCTTTCATTCGTGAAGTCCGTGTGTACCCAATTACCCGCTGGCGCACGCGTCAATGCGGTTGCTCCGGGATTGATACAAGACAGTGCCATGTTCGTCGAGATGGCAGTGCAAAGGCAGGAGTTTCATCGAAAACAAGTGCCCTCACAACAGTTGCTCGGCCAGCAGGCCCTGGCCGACATTGTTTTCGACATATGTCAGCCTCACTGGGCGCATCTCAACGGAGCCTGCATCGACCTGAATGGAGGGCAATATGTCCGATAGCCCGCCAACCCATGCGCGAACGATGGAAGATCGCTTCATCGCGGGATTTAACAGCAGCAGATTCGCCCTGATTGAGCCCGTGCAACTGCAGATTGCGCGCTTGAAACACGCGCGAGAATACGATGACCGCCATCAGGAGCCGCTGGTCACGGTTTGCGTGCCAACTTACAATCGTGGTCCCTTGCTGATAGAGCGGGCGGTTGCTTCGGTGCTGTCGCAAACTTACACCAATCTTGAATTGATGATAGTTGGTGATCACTGCAGCGACAATACGGCGGAGTTGCTTGCCGAAATCAGAGATCCGCGGCTGCGTTTTTACAATCTGCCAAGTCGCAGCAGGAATTACCGGCAGACGGTGGAAAACCACTGGTTTGTCGGAGGCGCCACGCCCGCAAACAAGGCCATGGAGCTTGCGCGCGGTCAGTGGATTGCCCGTGTGGACGACGACGACACTTGGTCGCCGGATCATATCGGGAAGCTTCTCCGCTTCGCCCGGCAGGGACAGTATGAGTTCGTGTCGGGCTTGTACGAGGAGGAGCGATTTGGAGAGCGAAAAGTTGTGGATGGCGTCAGAGCGCTCGACCCTTACTACACCCGCCGACCCGTGGCCGGTGTAGATGACAGCCCAAAGATTGGCGGCGTGTCCACCTGGTTGTATCGATCCTACTTGCGCTTCATGCGTTACAACGTCAATTGCTGGCGCAAGGAATGGAACAGGGTTTGGGATGTGGATTTATCCCTGCGCATTCACGGCGCAGGCGTTCGGATGGGTTTTTTGGACGAGGTTGTCGCCTATGTCTTGCCGCGTCCCGGAGAGACTTCCGTGGGACTGGAAGCCTACAAACTGACCGAATCTGAAAAACTTGAAATGTACAAGTTTGAAAAATGAATTCCCCTGGCCTGTCAATAAGGGCTTGGGCTGGTATTGTTGTCGTCGACCTTTGATCCCATCGTGGGCCTTGGCTCACCAAAGATCTGAAAAATAAAGAATGGTGATTATGAAAAAGCGGATTCTGGTGACTGGCGGTGCCGGCTTTGTTGGGTCACATTTGTGTGAGCGGCTGCTGCGGGAGGAGAATGATGTCGTTTGTGTCGACAACTATTTCACAGGCAGCAAGGAAAATATAGCGCACCTCCTCAGTAACCCATACTTTGAGGCGGTTCGTCACGAGATAACTTTTCCGCTATATGTCGAAGTCGATCAAATCTACAACCTGGCATGTCCGGCCAGTCCTGTCCATTATCAAATGGATCCCGTACAGACTACAAAAACGTCGGTGATCGGAGCAATAAATATGCTTGGACTTGCCAAGCGGACCAAAGCCCGTATTCTCCAGGCGTCCACCTCCGAGGTCTACGGTGATCCTGAAGTCCACCCTCAAACCGAGGACTATTGGGGCCGGGTCAACCCCATCGGCATAAGAAGTTGTTATGACGAGGGCAAGCGCTGTGCCGAAACCCTATTTTTTGATTACTACCGTCAATATCAGCTCCCGATCAAGGTAGTGCGTATTTTCAACACATATGGCCCGCGCATGCATCCCAATGATGGCAGGGTGGTCAGCAACTTCATTGTCCAGGCGCTGAGGGGCGAGGACATCACCATCTACGGTAGTGGCCAGCAAACACGTAGTTTCTGTTACGTGGATGATCTGGTAGACGGTCTGATCCGAATGATGAACTCAGCCGCAGAAACCACCGGACCCCTGAATCTGGGAAACCCCGGTGAATTTACTATGCTGGAACTGGCTGAAAAAGTGCTTCACTTTACACGTTCAACTTCCAAGCTTGTTTTTCTGCCCTTGCCTCAGGATGACCCCAGGCAACGTCAGCCGGATATATCGAGGACCCGGGCGAAACTTGACTGGTCCCCGAAAGTGGAACTCGATGAAGGCTTGCAGAAAACCATTGCCTACTTCAAGAATATTGTCGGTTAGAAATGATGCTTGATGAAACCGTTGTCGTTGTGACCGGTGGGGCCGGACTGCTCGGGCGCGTTTTTGTACGCGATATTGTGCAGCACGGAGGAATCGCAGTTGTAGCCGACATCGATATGGCCGCTGCCGCAAAGTTTGTAAGCGAGCTGCCTGAGCAATACGCGGCTCATGCGTATGCCATGCAGCTGGATATAACCGATACGGCATCCGTAGCCGCGCTTATATCCGCCGCCTTTGAACGGTTTGGCCGGATTGATGCCGTGGTGAACAATGCCTATCCGCGCAATCCCCACTATGGGCGCAAGCTGGAAAATGTGACCTATGAGGATTTCTGCCAGAACCTCTCGCTTCATTTAGGTGGTTATTTTCTTGTAGCACAGCAGTTCGGGTTGTTTTTCAGGAGCCAGCAGAAGGGAAATATCATTAATATGGCTTCCATTTATGGCGTCATGGCACCGCGCTTCGAGATATATTCCGACACCCAAATGACCATGCCCGTAGAGTATGCGGCGATAAAGTCAGCGGTCATTCATTTGACGCGCTATTTCGCGCAATACTTCAAGAACGATCACGTCCGGGTGAATAGCCTGAGCCCGGGAGGCGTGCTGGATCAGCAGCCGGAGTCATTTCTTCGGAATTACAGGGCGTTTTGCAGTTCAAAGGGAATGCTGGAGGGTAAAGATATTTCCAGCGTGTTGTTGTTTCTGTTGTCAGATGCCTCAAAATATTTAACCGGACAAAATCTTGTCGTAGATGACGGATTTTCCATATAGCGCTATTCATGACTAACGTTTTCAATGTGGCCGTGATCGGCTGTGGCATATTTGGCGCAGAAATTGCACTCAAGGCAAGCGCATGCGGGTTGAGCGTCAAGGTTCTGGAGGCGAGATCCGATGTCTTGTCCGGCGCTTCTATGAACAATCAAAACCGGCTGCACTTGGGATTTCATTATCCCCGTGATCTGGAAACCGGGCGGCAATCCATACGGGGGTTTGATGCTTTCAGGCAGAACTATGCAGAGTGCATTCAAAGTGATTTTCTGAATGCTTATTTCATAGCCAACAGCGGATCGCTGACTACTCCGGCTTCCTATTTGCAATTTTGCGAAGAACTCGGTGTCCCCTTCCAGAAAATCGATGCCAAGAGTTTTTCTGTCGCCATCCGCGGAGCGGATACCGGCATTTTGTGCGAAGAAGTCGTTTATGACTGCGCCATATTGCGTGAGCTGGTGAAGCAGAAACTCCGGCAAAAACATGTTGAGGTGTCTCTGGGAGAAAGAGTCACCAAACTTTCCAGGCAGGGCGGGCGTTATCGGCTGGAAACCCTCGCCCAATCAACCATTTTTGCCGATGTTGTGATCAACGCATCCTACGGCGACATCAATCGTTTGACCGAAGGGCTCGGTCATGTGGTGGTCGAAAATCTCTATGAATACACTGCGGTGCCGATCATCAAAATGGATATGCCGCGGGTTGGAGTAACCATCATGGATGGCCCGTTCATGACGGTTCTCCCGCATGGAAAATCCGAAAATTTCCTCCTTTACAACGTTGCTCAAAGCGTCGTCGCCAGCAGTGTTGCCAGACTTATGGATTCAAGGTGGCTTTCGCCCGAAACGGCGCCATTTTCCGGGATGGACAAGAGTGCTTTTTTCAGGAAGATGGTGCGCATGTGCAGTGAGTACATGCCGTCCCTTGGCAATGCGGAACTTGTGGGGTTTCTCGAGGGCCCGAGAATGGTCCTGGCAAAAAAAGATGCGTCTGATGCCCGCCCTTCGATGGTGACGAATTATGATGATGGCTATTTCTCGGTGTTTGCAGGAAAGATTGATCACAGCATTTGGGTGGCTGAGGATCTCATGGGCCTGCTGAAAAAGCGGTTTTCCTTGTAAAACCGGGTCATGAGAGAAATAAGCGGGCTTTTTTTGAAGACAAAATTGATACGTAAATTAGATGGGGAATGGATATATGCAACAAGACAACCTTGACCAATTGAAAAAGGCTGAAGCCGATTTTTTCGACCAAATTGCCGATATACGCACGTCAAAATCCGAGCAGATTGCGATGGAAGCGGACATCCGCCGCGCCACGAAGTACATTCCCCAGCGTGGCGAAAAGAGATTCCTCATCGATCCCAAAATGACGGAAATACTCGAAGGCGGAGCCCGTGACCAATATATCAAATGGGTATCGCACAAACCGGGTTCGCGGGTACTCGATATAGGTTGCGGATCAGGCTGGCTGGCGCTGGAACTGGCCCGGAATGGATGCCATGTCGATGCCTACGACATATCGCCAAAAGCCATTGCGCTTGCGAGAAAAATGCTTGAAGAAAATCCGTACAAGGAAGGATTTGGATCGGTAACTTATCACCTGCAGGATGTTAGCGAACTGGATCTGGGCGTGGACAAGTATGACGCGGTATCCGGATGGTCGGCGTTCCATCATATGCCTGACGTTCCTGTCTTCATGGACAGGGTTTTTCACGCCTTGAAGCCAGGTGGCATTGTGGCCACCATGGATGACATGCCGCGAGGCCGGCTGGAGCAGGGGCTGGAATATTTCTTCGAATTTATTTTGCCGACGTACTCGCTTTCTTACCCGCAAAAAATAGGCACGGTTTTTAATTTGCTGACGGGTAAAAGAAAATATCGGGAAGAGATTTTTAGTCCCATGGAAGAGGCAAAACATTCTGCGGTGGATGAAATTGCAGACGTGTTCAATAACAAATTCGAAGTCATTTTGAGTTTGCGCCACAATGCATTTGCCGGTACGCCGGTCATGAGGATAAGCGGCTCGGACGGATTTCGCTACGCGGCTGCCAGGGTGGTTGTGGGAATTGACAGATTCTTGTGCAAGCTCGGTATCGTCAAGGGATTTGAACGGGTCATGGTGGCCCACAAGACGGCGTAGCAAGTCCTTTCCCCCAGATTCATTATTCTGGCTGCCTTCTGGCCATGGTCCGGGCGGGCCATGGGTGTATTTATTTGTTGGCGCTGGTGCCGTGGTGGGTGATGAAGACGGTCTGTATTACTGGAATAACCGGCCAAGACGGCTCGTATTTGGCAGAACTCGCGCTTTCGGAAGGCTATCGCGTTGTCGGTGTCGCCAGGGACCTCTCCCGTGCAAGATCGCAATTGCCGGACTTGCTTGAGCGCGGCGTCGAGTTGGCGCACTGGGACCTTGCCGATCCGGCGGCCATTCGAGGTATCCTGGAGGCGCATCGACCGGCGAAAATGTTCAACTTCGCAGCTTATTCGACTGGCGGCGGAATGTACGACGACCCGGTAGGCATCGGAGAGGTCAACGGCCTTGCAGTGGTGAAAATACTGGAGGCTATCCTCGGGGTGGATAAGGCCATTCGCTTTTGCCAGGCGTCGAGCCGTGAAGTTTTTGGCGAAGCAACTGAAAGTCCCCAAACGGAACTGACCGCGTTAAACCCGCGCAGCCCTTATGGCGCCGCAAAGATGTATGCAGATGCGATGATCCGCATTTATCGGCAACGGTATGGGCTGTTCGCAAGCTCTGCAATTCTTTTCAACCATGAGAGTCCACGGCGAGGCCTTTCTTTCATCACTCGAAAGATCACGCACGCCGCGGTCAATATCAAACTCGGGCTGGCGCAGGAACTGGCGCTTGGCAATCTGGATGCGCGCAGGGATTGGGGTCACGCGGCTGACTATGTACGCGGGATGTGGTTGATGGTGCAGCAACCGCAGCCAGACGATTATGTGCTGGCTTCAGGGACGTCGCATTCTGTGCGGGACGTTTGCAGCGTTGCGTTTGAAGAACTGGATCTCGATTACCGGGATTATGTTCGTGAGGATCCGGCCTTGTTTCGCCCCAGTGAGCCCTTGTTGCTTGTGGGCGATGCAGGTAAGGCGCGCAGGCAACTCGGTTGGATACCGCAGATAACGTTTCGGGAGATGGTCTGCCAGATGGTGGCCCATGACCTGGCACTGGCAACAAATACGTCCCAGCATTAAAAGTCTCCGCATTAAAAAACGACTGTGTTGCGATGGTCAGTGATCAGAACGGGCGTGTTCTGTTTCTGCCGGCAGGAACCGAAAATACTGTGATATGAATTCCAAAGGCTCCCCGCCAACATTTACGGAAACCCAGACCGGGTACGCTTCCTTGATCAAAGGTCTCGGCGCGACCATGCTCCCCTGGGGGAAGACACTTTCTGAGGCCCTGACTGTCGACGATCTGCCCTTTTGGGAAATTTTTGCCACTGAACTGGCTTATCGCCATTTGACGACCGCTGTAGCGTCAGTCGGTCCCCTGGCAAGAACCAAACAGGGCTTGCGGCCCTACCTTCTCCGGCTGAAGCACTGGATCAAGGCCGCGAGCAGGCGCCGGACGGCCGAGGGCTGCTCAAGCTGGCCTGCAGGTAACACCGTGCTGTGCCTTGGATTTACCGAGCGCATGTACCGTGATGTACTGGAGCCGGTGGTTGAGCGTGTTATCACACACAACGCTTTCAGTGCCGTGGTGCTGGCGGAGCTTGCTCAATCCGGAAAGCGTTCCGGTTCGGCGGGTGTACGCGTCTACCAGACTACGTCCCAGCATTGGGATGTGCATGTGGAAGACCGGCTTCGGCATCTCAAGCGCGCGTTGGCCCAGCTGGAGAAGCGGTTCAAAAGCTCCGGGGCGCTTGCCGGATTGCAAGTGGGCCTGGATCCCAGCCTGAGCTCTGCAGTGGCGCAGTTGTTCCATCTTCTGTTCAAGGGGTACATTCCCCTGATGGCACCGCAAGCCGTGCTGGCAAGGCATATCCTGGAAAAGCATCGGCCGGCCATTGTCCTGTCACCCGATACGGCTGACTCGCGTGCGAGGGTGTATGCATTGCTTTGTGGGCAGATGGGAATCCCTTGTCTGGATGTCCAATTCGGATTGACCGGCGATGAGGCCATAGAGTGGCGCTTTTTTGCCGCAAGCCGCGTTGCCGTATGGGGCGACAGTTCGAAGAGATTTCTGAGCAAACATGGCGTTGCTGAAGAAAAAATCCATGTTACGGGCTCGCCCCGTCACGACAGTCTGGTAAACCCGCCTGCGGCAGTGTTTGACTCTTTTAGGGACACATTTGGCCAGACAGGGACCCGTAAAATCGTGGTTCTGGCTTCTACCTACACCGACAGCGCTCATGGTGACTACACCGACCCGGGCATTCTTCGGGAAATGAAGCTTGCGATATTCAGGGCGGCCGACCGCTCGCCTGGGCTGCTGCTTATCGTCAAACCCCATCCACATGAGAACGTCGATGAAACCCGCGCACTGTGCGGGAACTGTCAAAATGTGGTGTTCGCGGAGCAAACATCGGATATTCGCGCGGTGATTGCCGTTTGCGATGCCTTTGTTTCATTCGGCTCGACGGCAACGATCGATGCACTGATCGCTGACAAGCTGACTGTGTGCCCCATTTTTCCCGGCTGGCCCTTCAGCGACGTATTCAGGGATTCCGGTGCGGTTCTGGTGCCACAATCAGGGGAGGAGCTAATGACACTCTTCAGGAAGCTGGAAACCGGGAATCTGCTGAAGGAAAAAGCCGATCTGGGTGGCGCGCGCAGTGCATATCTCCAGGAGATTTCCCACCAACCCGATGGCCTGGCTTCTGCGCGTATTGAAAAACTGGTCCTGGAAATGGCCGGAACAGAAAAATAAGATGGATTCCATGATCAAGCTGTCGATTTGTATAGCGACCTTAAACCGCGGCGCGCTGATAGGACAGACACTCGACAGCATCGTTTCCCAGCTTACCGAGCAGGTGGAAATTGTCATTGTGGATGGCGCATCCACCGACAACACCGAGGAGGTCGTCCTATCCTACCGGCAACGATATGCCAACGTGCGTTATACGCGCCTTGCGCAGAAGGGTGGGGTGGATCAGGACTACTCGCGCGCCGTGGAACTGGCAACTGGCGAGTATTGCTGGCTTTTCTCCGATGACGACATCATCAAGCCGGGAGCGATCGACGCCGTTTTAGGCGTTTTGGAAAACAGCCCGGGGCTGGTGATTGTGAATGCCGAGATTCAAAATTCCGATCTCACGCAAACCCTCAAGCCGGGCAGCCTTGACCTGACGGAAAACACCACCTACACCAAAGATGAGGCCGACCGGCTGTTTCGGGACACAGGAAATTTTCTTTCGTTCATTGGTTGTGTGGTTGTCAGGCGTTCCATGTGGGACGCCAGGGACAAAAAGTCCTACTACGGCACCCTGTTTGTACACATGGGCGTCATATTCCAGCAGCCCATCGCCGAGGGCGCCATCGTTCTGGCCGCTCCGATGATTGCCATCAGATACGGCAATGCCATGTGGACGGACAAGGGGTTTGAGGTGTCACTCTTCAAATGGCCAGAACTGGTATGGTCTTTTGCCGGTATTGCCGATGCGGCCAAAGCGCAAGTCTGCGAGCGGGAACCGTGGCGCAATAAGGCCAGGCTGATGCTTTACCGCGCCAGGGGCTTGTACTCGGCACGTGAGTATCAAAAATTCCTCAAAGGCCGCATGACCACTGCACAGCGCTTGGTCGCCTTCGCGATCGCCAGGATTTCGGCCACGTTTTTCAACCTGTTGTTTTCCATGTATTTCTCCTCTCTTGGCAGAAGGCGCCCCAATGCCCGGTTGACCCTCGTTGATCTGGAAAACAGCAAGTTCAACTGGAAGCGTTTTCTTGCAGCGGCCAAATAAACTTCGCGAATTGGCCAGTGCCATGCCGTCTGCCCGAAACACTCTGCCCTATTGTTATGTGGTAACACCATGAGTCTCGATCAGCAATCACCCACGGCCTCGCACCCCAAGCAGGGGCATGCCGTAGACCGCACACCGAACAAATTGCTTTTTGGCATGCTGTTTTCCTTCTATCTGGCATTGTCTCTGGCGCGTTTCGTGTGGCCAGCCCAACTGTTGATGTCATTTTTACTGTCGACCCTGGGTCTGGTTGCCCTTGTGCTGACGAGCAAAACCATCGAGAAAAAATATCTCAAAATATATTCATTTATTGGTTTGTTCCTTTTTTCGTTTCTGGTCTCATCCCTGCTTGTGTCGGCGAGGACAGACCGCCTGGGTCATGTTGTCCTATTCATTCTTGCCAATGCGGGAATAGCGCTGCTCCTGGTCAAGGGCTGCGTGCCGCGTGCAGGCGCGTATTTTGTTTTTTATACCCTGGCCCTCTGTTTTGTTGCCCTGATTGTCACCGGCGTCGATGCGAGGGACGCGCTGACAGCGACCAGCTACAACGGGATTTCCATGATGCTGCTCGCGGCCTGTATCTCTCTGTACATCGTGCTTGGAGTGGACGGCGGGAAAATTGATCTAAAGCCAGCGCTGGTCACTGCCTTACTCTGCATCTGGGCCATCGGACGCTCTGGCATTCTTTCAAGTGTTTTTCTGCTGGGAGGACTCGCGCTGATCACTCTGCAGGGACGGATCAGTAGTCGCTACGTCTACATCTTGGTCTTGGGATTGGTGTTCTTTTTTGCATACCTGTTTTTCGATAATCTGGGATCACTGTCTGAAGACAATGTCCTTCTCGGAAATGCGGTTGACAACTATTCAGCAAGAAGCGCCGATGAAGAATCTCCGCGATTGGTGATGTGGGGCAATTACCTGAACAATCTGGATTTTTTCCGGCTTGTTTTCGGGGCAAACATCTTCACGGACCCATGGCCCCAAGGAGAGGAGTTCGGGTACAACTATCACAACTCCTGGATCAGCCTTCACTCGCAGACCGGACTGATGGGGTTGGTGGTCATTGCCCTGGTCGGGCTTTCGCTGCTCAAATTCTGGAAAAACAACAAGCTGTTTTTCGTGCTTTTTTCCGCCGTGATCATCCGGTGGTCGACGGACACGGGCATCTTTTTCGAATCATGGGATTTTCTGGTGTATTTCTTCATCTTTTATTACCTGAGCGGTAAAGCAGACAAGCCTGACCGCAGGGCCCAGGAAAACGATGCGCGTCCCCTGCAGGATCGCGTGTGACCGAGATTCCTTTTGCAGTTGAAGGAAGCCCATGAAAATATCCGTGTGCATGGCTACTTATAATGGTGCGGCGCATGTCGAGACCCAGATATCTTCCATTCTCAAACAGCTCAATGACGCAGATCAGCTGATTGTTGTGGATGACAAGTCGGCCGATAACACGGTGGAAATCATCGGGAATTTCAGAGATGCACGCATCCAGCTAATCATCAATCCGATAAACGTGGGAGCCGCGCTGACGTTTAATCGCGCGTTGCAGGAAGCCGGTGGAGATATTGTTTTTCTCAGTGATCAGGATGATCGCTGGCACGATGGAAAGGTCGCCACGGTGGTGAAAATGCTGGAAGCCGGCAAGCTGGACCTGGTCGTTCACGATGCGGTGGTGATGCGCGGCGGGCAGGTTCTTCACGCTTCTCTTTTTGAGATGGCTGGCAGTTCACCGGGCGTTATCAAGAACATCGTCAGCAATACTTTCACCGGGTGTTGCATGGCTTTCAGGCGGGATATCCTGCGCGATGTGTTGCCGATCTCACCGCATATCGGAATATTCCACGACGCCTGGATCGGTGTGCTGGCCCAATATTTCGGGTACAGGGTCAGCTTCCTGCCTGTGCCCTTAATGGACTTCATCAGGCATGGAGGGAATGCTTCGACGCTCCAGAGAAGGAGCATTGTCCCCATAATTTTGGACCGCGTCGCCTTTGTAGCGGCGCTCACGCTTCAGATTGGCCGCGTTTACTTCAGACGGCTGATGAAACAACCGGGCGTGATCAGGTGATATTGACGTTCAGGCACGCGGGCACCTCTAGGGGATCAGGTATGGCTCAAAGAAGAAGTTGACCAACATGCAGTCTCCGTTCCCTCCTGCGAACTTGTCGGCGTTATCGGGCATACGTATTGCCCGGATATCGACCGTCCCCTTTTTTGTTGTGACACAGCTCAAGCACCAGATCGCCATGCTTGGGCAATCTGGCGCGCTGGTGACCGTGGTCACCAGTGCCGGCGCCGGCATGGAGGTACTGAGGGACATGGGTGGCGTCCGTTGCGAAATCATCGACATTCGGCGCGCCATTTCCCCGGGACGTGATGTGCTGGCACTAATGCGCCTGTTTCTGTTCTTCCGGAAAAACCGCACGCAGATCGCGCATTCGACCACGCCCAAGGCCGGCCTGTTGACGGCCATCGCCGCGTTTCTGGCGGGTGTGCCGGTTCGCCTGCATACTTTCACGGGGCAGCCCTGGGTGGGCATGGGTGGCGTCAAGGGACGGCTTGCACGCCTGAGCGACATGCTTGTCGGCAGGCTCAACACACGGTGTTATGCCGACAGTGCAAGCCAGCGCCAATTTTTGATCGACCAGCAAATTCTTGGCGCAGGGCGGCTGGCTGTCATCGGCGCCGGTTCGCTGGCAGGCGTTGATATGCAACGTTTCGACCGCGCACGGTTCTCTCCGGCAGACAGGGCCTCTCTGAAACGTTCGCTTGGGATTCCGGAGATCGCCTGCGTGCTTCTGTTTGTAGGACGCATCAGCCAGGAAAAAGGTGTCAGGGAGCTGTTGCGGGCATTTGGTGCACTCAAGCCCGTGTTTCCCGAGGCCCACCTGGTTCTTGTTGGTCCTGCGGATGAAGAAAGCGGGGTGGACGGCAGCCTCTCGCATGAGGACCTAACGCGGCTTGACGATGTGCATGGCGTCGGGTACACGGATTGTCCGGAAAGCTATATGGCCATTGCTGATGTTCTTTGCCTGCCGAGCTACCGGGAGGGCTTCGGAACCGTGGTTATTGAAGCCGCCGCCATGGGGGTACCCACGGTCGGAAGTGCTATTTACGGTCTGACAGACGCCGTTGTCCATGAGGAAACGGGATTGCTGGTGACTCCCAAAAATTCCGTGGCGCTCGCGACTGCGCTCCATCGCATGCTGGAAAGCAAGTCCTTGCGGACCGGCATGGGCGAGGCCGCCAGGCGGCGGGCGCAGGCGCTGTTCGATGCCGAGAAAGTCAATTTGCAGCTTGCGCAGGAATACGGTGCGCTGTTGCGCAGCAAAAACATGGTCGACACATGCCTTTCCTGACAATCACCGGTGCCACAGGATTTGTCGGTCGTGCCGCGTGCACCGAGGCCGTGGCTCGCAAGCGTGAGGTGCGCGCCGTTACCCGCGCGGCATCTGACATGCCGCCGGGGATGGACCATGTTGCTGTGGGGAATATCGATGGCGCGACAGACTGGGGGCCAGCCCTGGCGAATTGTGATGTCTTGGTTCACCTGGCCGCCAGGGTCCATGTGATGCGCGAGTCTGCCGCTGATCCTTTGGGCAGTTTTCGCCGCGTCAACGTGGACGGCACACTGAACCTGGCGCGACAGGCGGCCGCGGCGGGTGTGCGGCGCTTTGTCTTTGTCAGCTCCATCAAGGTCAACGGGGAGTCCACAGCGCCGGGAAAGCCGTTTTCCGAAAGTGATGCCCCAGCGCCGGCCGACGCCTATGGCGTGTCAAAAATGGAGGCGGAGCAGGGTTTGCGCGAACTGGCGGCCCGCACCGGGATGGAGGTGGCGATCATCCGCCCTCCACTTGTTTACGGATCGGGGGTGAAAGCCAATTTTGCCGCGCTGTTGGGCGCCATCCAGAAGGGCTGGCCTCTGCCCCTGGGCGCGGTGCAAAACCTCCGCAGCTTCGTGGCAATTGACAACCTGGTGGATTTTATTTTTACCTGTGCGGACCATCCGCTGGCCGCCAACGAGACCTTTTTAGTCAGCGACGGGCACGATCTTTCCACCCCCGGGCTGGTCCATGGTCTGGCCAGGGCGGCCGGCATGTCTGCGCGGATGCCGCGGGTTCCGCTGTGGGCGCTGCAGGCGGGCGCCGCGCTGCTTGGAAAAGGCGACGCCCTCGGCCGCCTCTGCGGAAATCTGCAGCTTGATATTTCCAGGGCGCGTGATGTTCTGGATTGGGAGCCTCCGGTAGCGGTGGCGTACGCACTTCAACAAACGGTTGCGGGGAGGCGGGATCGTGAAACGTCTGTTTGACCTTGTGCTGGGGCTGGCGGCGGGCTTGTGCCTGCTGTTGCCCCTGCTGCTGGTGGCCTTGCTGGTCCGGGCCACGTCCGGCGGGCCGGTGCTTTATTGGTCTGACCGTTTGGGGCGCCGCAATGTCATTTTCAGGATGCCCAAGTTCCGCACCATGAAACTCGATACACCGGCGGTGGCCACCCATTTGCTGGATAACCCGGACAGATTCCTGACCCCGGTGGGCAGCCTGTTGCGCAAAACCAGCCTGGATGAACTGCCGCAACTGTGGAGCATTATCAAGGGCGACATGAGTTTTGTCGGCCCGCGCCCCGCGCTTTTCAGTCAACATGACCTGATCGCTCTGCGGACCCAGCATGGTGTGCATGAACTTCTGCCCGGCCTGACGGGCTGGGCACAGGTCAATGGCCGTGACGAATTGCCCATCCCCCAGAAAGTCCAGCTGGATGCGGAATATGTTCGACGGCAATCATTCTGGTTTGACTTGCATATTTTGTGGATCACTTTTGTGAAAGTGCTGCGTCGTGACGGCGTTTCCCATTGAAAGCAACACGTTGATGCTGAAAAATGCCGGAATTCGCGTGACGCTGGTGTGTCTCGTTGCCGCATCGGTGGGACTGTCTGTTGCCATCATCAGCATCAGCAAAGTCTTGCTTGTAATCACCTTGTCGCTCGTGTTGTTACGGGGCAATCGGGCTGTCCCCAGTCGTGCAGCCTTGCAAGAGACCCTGACTCCGCTGCTGGCGACGATCATTGCGTTGGTTTTTATAGTTAGTCTTCTTTGGACTTCTGCGCCCTTGAACAGCGCGCTCGGTGCCGTGGGAAAATACGGCAAATTTCTGCTTATCCCTGCGCTTTTGGTGTTAGTTCAGTCCCGCCGCGAGGCTGCATATGCATTGGCCTTCTTTTTGGGAGCGCAATTTTCTTTGTTGCTTGGTTCCTGGGGGTTATATTTCCATGTGCCAGTTCCATGGGCCACTTCAAACATGGCTACAACTGCCTATGCTGTTTTTTCCAGCTATCTAGACCAAGGCATCATGAGTGCGGTGGCGGCAGCCGTTTTTTGGCACCTGAGATCGCTTGCGTCGAATCGTTTTGTTCGTTGGGTAGCCATCTTGGTATCGGTAGTTGCATTGGGATGTGTGTTTGTTGTTTTCACTGGGCGCACCGGACATCTTGTGGGGATAGCGGTGTTGTCTCTAGCGTTTTTTTTTGCGCTACCCAGAAAGTATCGACTAGCTTCCTTGTTGGTGCCGCCGCTGATGCTGGTGGTGGTTTTTTTCAGCTTTGAAAAGGTGGCTCAAGGGTTTTTCGCCGTCAAGGCAGAGATATCTTCGCACTCTGCCAAGTTCGATCCACAGAGCTCATCCGGGGTGCGGTTAAATTTTTGGAAAACTTCTGTCGAAGCGATTGTCGAGCGCCCCCTGATGGGTTCCGGTGCCGGGAGTTGGGTCACGGAGTACAACAGAATCGAGCAACAAAAAAATCCCCTTCATCAGAGCCTGGGGCCACAATCACACGGCAACCCTCACCAGGAGTTTCTGTTGTGGGGTGTGCAGCTGGGTGTAGGCGGGATCTTGCTCTTGTTCGCATTCGGGGGGGCGGTATTGCTTGACTTGCGCAAGATGGAACCACCTATTGCCCGTGCAGGTCAGTCGGTATTGCTGGCTCTCGCCGTGTCTTGCTTGTTTAATTCATCTCTTTACGATGCATACATTGGTGATTTTTTCTGTGTATCGCTGGGTGTTCTGCTGGCTTATGGCTTTCATAGTCGTGAGGCATCAGGGGGTAGCGTAGTGGAGGGGGTTGTGCAGCACCTTAAAAATGAAGATCCGTTGATAAAAATATGAAGTCAGGGAAACGAACTTTGGGATGGGCCCGTGTGGCGGCGGGGAAAAAGCGCTTCTTTCTCCGACCTTTGTTGGCCAATGTTCATGCGTAGGCAGGTTCTCAGTTGGTCGCGCGTGACCAAATGGTTACTGGTGATGTTGCTGGACGTGGTCATGGCCGTGGCGGCGATGTGGATGGCATTTTCGCTGCGGCTGGACACGCTGCACTGGCCCTCCGACATGCAGTGGGCGGCTTATGGATTGGCGCCCATGTTGGCCATTCCAGTTTTTATCAAATTTGGGCTTTACCGCGCCATTTTCCGGTACACCGGTCTCGCTGCTCTGGTAGCGACTGCGCAGGCGATCGCGGTTTATGGTGTCTTGCTCTTTGCCTTGTTGCTGTGGCAACAGTGGCCAGGCATACCGCGCACCATTGGCTTGTTGCAGCCTGTGATCTTTCTGGTTCTGGTGGGCACCAGCCGCGCGCTGGCTCGGTTCTGGTTGTCGGATCCCGGCCGCATGGCCCGCCAGGTGGAAGGGCGCCTTCTGATTTATGGGGCAGGCAATGCCGGCGTGCAGACGGCCACCGCCATTGGCATAACAGGCCAATACAAGCTGGTCGGTTTTATTGACGATGATGCCTCGAAGATGAGGCGCAGCATCAATGGCGTACCGGTATTCGGTCTTATCGATGTGCCGGAGGTTGTGGCCCGGCACCAGGTCACTGACATCTTGCTGGCATTGCCCCGTGCATCGAGGGAGCGCCGAAATAGCATTATCGAAAGCTTGCGTGGGTTGCCTGTTCATATCCGTACATTGCCAGCCTGGGCCGACCTGGCAAGCGGACGGGTGACGGTAAGGGATTTTCGTGAGCTGGATGTGGAAGATCTGTTGGGGCGCACCCCCATTCCGCCTGACAGGCAACTACTCGCGCGGGATATCACTGGCAAGGTCGTGTTAGTAACGGGCGCGGGCGGCAGCATAGGTAGCGAGTTGTGTCGCCAGATTCTTCTGCAGGGACCACGCCAATTGCTGCTGGTGGACCACAGCGAGTACGGACTCTACGCGATTCACCAGGAGCTTCAGGTACTTTGCTCCGTCAGAGAGTCCGCGGCTGAACTGCCGGTTGAGCTGGTGCCTTTGCTCGGAAGCGTGGGCAGCTATGACCGGATGTCGGCCTTGTGCAAGCTTTACCAACCAGCCATTGTTTACCATGCAGCCGCTTACAAGCATGTGCCCATGGTGGAGGGCAATGCCGGTGAAGGCATTGCAAACAACGTGTTCGGTACGCTCAACATGGCTCGTGCTGCACTGGAGAATTCGGTAGCGCGTTTTGTGCTGATCTCCACCGATAAAGCCGTGCGGCCCACGAATGTAATGGGTGCCAGCAAACGCATGGGCGAGTTGGTACTGCAGGCGCTGGCGGCTGAAAGAACGCCGGTCTTTCTCGACTCCGGCCCCGGGTCTGGCAGCGCTCATGCCAACAATACCTGTTTCACCATGGTTCGATTCGGCAATGTGCTTGGCTCAAGCGGCAGCGTTGTCCCGCTTTTTCGCCGGCAACTTGCCGATGGCGGTCCGCTGACGGTCACTCATGCCGAGGTCACCCGGTATTTCATGACCATTCCCGAAGCGGCGCAGTTGGTCCTGCAAGCTGGTGCCATGGCTGTGGGGGGTGATGTCTTTGTGCTTGACATGGGCGAACCCGTAAAAATAATGGATCTGGCGCGTCGCATGGTTGAATTGTCAGGTTTAACTGTGCGGGAAGAAGGTGCGGATACCGGTGATATTGAGATCAAGGTCACAGGTTTGCGCCCCGGAGAAAAACTCTACGAGGAGCTGCTGATCGGCGACAACCCTGAATCCACGGCGCATCCCCGCATCATGAAGGCCCATGAGCCTTTCCTGTCATGGTCGGAATTGGCTCCAGAATTGCGCGCGTTCCGGCTCGTTGCGCAAGCTGACGACGTCGAAGCCATCAAGGCCACGCTCAAGTGCCACGTGCAGGGATACCAGCCGAGTTAGTGAGGTGGGGGTGTTCCGGCAAGCATGCGGCACAATTCACCATTATTTCCCTATCCAAGGCCAGCCGCAATGACGACCACCTCCCACCCCGACCCCGACCTCTCCCACGTAGGCCCGCGCGACAAGGCCGAAATTCTGGCGCAGGCACTGCCTTACATTCGCAAGTTCCACGGCAAGACGCTGGTCATCAAGTACGGCGGCAATGCCATGACCGACCCGGCGCTGCAGGCGGACTTTGCCGAGGATGTGGTGCTGCTCAAGCTGGTCGGCATGAATCCGGTGGTGGTGCATGGCGGCGGGCCGCAGATCGAGACCGCGCTCAATCGCCTGGGCAAGAAGGGCGAATTTGTGCAAGGCATGCGCGTGACCGACGAGGAAACCATGGAAGTGGTGGAGTGGGTGCTGGCGGGCCAGGTGCAGCAGGACATCGTGGGCCTGATCAACCAGGCCGGCGGCAAGGCGGTGGGCCTGACGGGGCGCGACGGCGGCCTGATCCGGGCGCAGAAACTCAAGATGGTCGACAAGGACGACCCGGCCAAAGAGCACGACATCGGCTTTGTCGGTGACATCCTCAGCATCGACCCCAGCGTCGTCAAGGCGCTGCAGGACGACGCCTTCATTCCCGTGATCAGCCCGATCGGCTTTGGCGAGCACAACGAGAGCTACAACATCAATGCCGACGTGGTGGCAGGCAAGCTGGCCATTGTGCTGAAGGCCGAAAAGCTGGTGCTGCTGACGAACACGCCCGGCGTGCTGAACAAGGCCGGCGAACTGCTGACCGACCTCAGTGCCCGCGAAATCGACGACCTGTTTGCCGACGGCACCATCTCCGGCGGCATGCTGCCCAAGATCGAGGGCGCGCTGGATGCGGCCAAAAGCGGGGTGAACTCGGTGCACATCATCGACGGCCGCGTGCCGCATGCCATGCTGCTGGAGATCCTGACCGACCAGGCGTACGGCACGATGATCCGCTCGCATTGACGGCCCCCCGGGGCCTGCCCTTGCTGACGCCGGGCTGTCGGATGTGCCGCTGCTGGTGTAATCCCCCATGAATGTGGTCTGCTGCGGCCCCTATGCTCCTGATCTATGAGACTTCTCCTGGTTGAAGACGACGTCATGCTGGCCAGCGGCATCAAGCTGGGGCTTTCGGACGCCGGTTATGCGGTGGACTGGGTCGGCAGTGCCGAGCGTGCCGAGGAGGTGCTGCAGGGCGAGAGTTTTGACGCCGCCATCATCGACATCGGCCTGCCCAAAATCGACGGCCTGGAGCTCACGCGTCGGCTGCGCAGCAGGGGGCTGGCCATGCCGGTGCTGATCCTCACGGCGCGCGACGCCCTGGAGGACCGGGTGCAGGGCCTGGACCTGGGCGCGGATGACTACATGGTCAAACCTTTTGAACTGCCCGAGCTGCTGGCGCGCCTGCGTGCGCTGCTGCGCCGCTCGCAGGCGGCCACCAGTGCCATCTTGAGTTTCGGTGCGCTGGAGCTCGACTCGGCGAACCGCCAGGCGCGCGCCAACGGGCAGCTGATTGATCTGGGGCCGCGGGAATGGACGGTGATGGAGTATTTGCTGATCCACGCACCCAAACCTGCCAGCAAGGACAAACTGCTGGCCGCGCTGACCGGTTGGGACAAGGAAATCACCCCCAATGCGATCGAGGTCTACGTCTCGCGCCTGCGGGGCAAGCTGGAGCCGCACGGCATCGCACTGCGTTCCATTCGTGGCTTTGGTTACCGGCTGGAGCTGGTGGGCGGCGAGTCGCTGGACGCGCCGGCCTAGGCTGCCTCGATGCGAGAGAACACCGGCGCTGATCCGGCCACGGCGGCTGTCGCGGAAAAAGCCGTTGCCTTGAGCGTGCCGGCGGCCATGAAATCAGGGCTTCAGCGCCGCCTGCTGCTGCTGCTGCTGGCGCCCCTGGCCCTGTTTGCCCTGATCAGCATCTACTTCGACTACGAAGCGGCGGGCAATGCCGCCCTGCAGCAAGACCAGCAGCTGCGGCGCCTGGCGCCCCTGCTGGCCGACTCGGTACTCGCGCCCGGCCGCACGGCCGACGACATTCCCGTGATGCTGCTGGCGCCACCGGTCGAGGAGTTCCTCAAGGCGCGTGCCGGCTTTGCCGGTTACCGGGTGTCGGATGCGGATGGCCGTTTCCTGGGGGGTGACGCCTGGATCAGCATGGTGGTGCCCACCACCCGCGAGCCCGAGTTTCACAGCATGGAGGAAAACGGCGTCACCTACCGGGTGGTGGTGCAACGCGTCAAAACCGCGGCGGGCGAGCTGATCCTGCAGCTGGCCGATGGCTCGGATGCGCGCCAGCAGTGGGTGCGCTCGGTCGTTGTCAAGGTGCTGTTGCCCAACCTGATTCTGGTGCTGGCCGCTGCCCTGGCCGTCAACTGGGCCGTCACCCGGGCCCTGCGGCCGCTGCTGGCGCTCAAGGAAGCGGTCGAGCGCCGGTCCCCGCGCGACCTCAGCGCGATTGACCCGCAGAGCACGCCAAGCGAAGTGCGGCCGCTGGTCGCCTCACTGAACCGCCTGTTTGCGCTGGTCAACGACCAGGCCGAGGGCCAGCGCCGCTTTGTGGCCGATGCCGCGCATCAGCTGCGCACCCCGCTGGCGGGGCTGCAAGCCCAGGTGGAAGCCTGGGCGCAGGCGGCCATGGCGCCCGCGGCAGGCAGGCAACTGACCCTGTCGGCCGACAGGATCATGGCACTGCGCAGCGCCACCCGGCGCACCTCGCAGCTGGCCAACCAGTTGCTGGCCCTGTCGCGGGCAGATGCCTCCCAGATGGCGGGCCAGCCGGTGCATCGGGTGGACCTCAAGGACCTGTGCGAGTCGGTGCTGGCCCTTCACCTGGATGCAGCCTCGGCCAAAGGCATTGACCTGGGGCTGGAGGTGCGTTTTGCCCAGGTCTCCGGCCACGAATGGCTGCTGCGCGAGCTGCTCGGCAACCTGGTGGACAACGCTGTGAAATACACGGCGCCCGGCGGCACGGTCACGATACGCTGCGGCCCGCTGGAGTCCCATGCACAGGTTTTTCTCGAGGTGGAAGACGATGGGCCGGGCATTCCTGCTGCCGAGTGCGCCCGGGTGCTGGAGCGGTTTTACCGGGTGCCCGGCACCGGCGGGGAGGGCAACGGCCTGGGCTTGGCCATTGCCGACGAGATTGCGCGGGCGCACGGGGCGCAGCTGACGCTGGAGGCCGCCGGCAGCCGGAACGACGCCGCCGGCGGCCTGCGGGTGCGGCTGGTGATGCGTTCGCCGGTCTGACCCCCAAAACCATGCTGCTGCAGGGCCGCGTACGCGGGTTTGCCCCTGACTGGCCTCGTTCGAAAGCCCCCTCGGCCTGTGCGAGAATCCAAAGCGCCGGCCGATTTTTTGAAACATCTCTTACAACAACGCACTGCATGCCCTATGTCCGAGTTTGAGTCCGATGTGAGTCCCGCGCTCTCCACGCCGGCTGCGCCGCGCAAGCGCCCCAAGCCGGGCGAGCGCCGCGTGCAGATCCTGCAGGCGCTGGCGACCATGCTGGAGCAGCCCGGCGCGGAGCGCATCACCACCTCGGCCCTGGCGGCCCGGCTTGAAGTCAGCGAGGCGGCGCTGTACCGCCACTTTGCCAGCAAGGCACAGATGTTTGAGGGGCTGATCGAGTTCATCGAGCAGACCGTGTTCACCCTGGTCAACCAGATCGCCGAACGCGAGACCGACCCGGCGCAGCGCACCCGCCGGCTGGTCGTCATGCTGCTGCAGTTTGCCGAGAAAAACCCGGGCATGACCCGCGTCATGGCCGGCGACGCCCTGGTGTTCGAAAACGAGCGCCTGCAGGAGCGCATGAACCAGTTTTTCGACAAGCTCGAGTCCAGCCTCAAGCAAAACCTGCGCGATGCCGCCGGGGCCGACGGCGCCGCCACACCGACCGTGCAGGCGCAGGTGCAGGCGTCGGTCATCGTGGCCTTCATGATGGGCCGCCTGCAGCGCTTCTCGCGCTCCGGCTTCAAGCGCCTGCCGACCGAACACCTTGACGCCAGCCTGGCCGTGGTGCTGGGTTAACAGGCTCTGGCCTCACTCTCAAAAAGATAGCTGCTCGCGCCCGAGGCATAAGGGCTGGCGGCACATTTTGTTCAGAAGATCGGGGTCCGGCCAGCGGTTCAGTCGTCGTTCCCGTCTGCCTGCAGCTGCGCCAGCGCCGCCAGAACTCCGAGCCGCTCGATGCGGTCCAGTTGCCGGCCCACCAGCGCCAGCCAGTGCGTGTTGTCCGGCAGGGCCTCGCCCCAGATCACCCGCCATGTGCCCAGCGCCTGCACGCTGGCCTCGGCGTCGCCGGCATGCATCTGGGCCAGCGCCTGCAGTTCCCCGGCCATCGGATCGTTCATCGCATAGGCGTTTCCCTGCTCGTCGCAGCCGCGCACATAACGCATCCAGGCTGCGGCGGCAAACGCCAGGCCGTCCACCGGCAGGCCGGCGCGCAGCGCGCCCAGCACTGACGGCGGCCAGCGCTGGGGAATTTTCTGCGAGGAATCGGTGGCGATCTGGTGCACGCTGTGTTGCAGCGCGGGGTTGGCAAACCGCGCCAGCAGGGCATCCCGGTAGCCGGCCCAGTCGGGGCGGCTGAGCTGGGGCCCCACCTCGCGGGTCATCAGGCCGTGGATGAAGCTGAGCACGGCCGGCTGCGTGATGCATTCGCCGATCACCGGCCAGCCGGCCACCGCACCCAGACAGGCCATGGCCGTGTGGCTGCCGTTGAGCAGGCGCAGCTTGGCGTCCTCGAACGGCGCCACGTCGTCCACCACCGTCACGCCGGCGCCGGCCAGCAGATCGGCGTCGCCCGGGTCGGCAAAACGTCGCTCGATCACCCATTCCCAGAAAGCTTCGGTGCCCAGCGCGGCTTGGTCGGCCACGCCGAGCGCCTGCGCGGCGGCAGCCAGGCGTTGCGGCGTGGCCGCGGGGACGATGCGGTCCACCATGCTGTTGGGGAAGGCGCAGGCGCGCTCAATCCAGTCCGCCAGCGCGGGGCTCAGTGGCCGCGCGGCGTTCACACACAGGGCCTGCAACTGGCGTCCGTTGTGCGCCAGGTTGTCGCAGGACGCCATGGTCAGGCCCGGCAGGCCGGCGGCATGGCGCGCGGCCAGGCCCTGCGCGATCAGCCGGCCCAGCTCGGGACCGTAGCCCTTCTCGGTGACCGTCAGCGTCAGCCAGCGGGTGGACGGCGCGGCGATGGCCTGGACCACCTGCGCCGGCTCACGCGCGGCGACGGCGGTCTGCCAGATCGCGCCGCCGACCTGCCACTGGCTGCCGGCGCGGCTTGCCACCTGCACCGCGTACAGGCCGTCCTGCACGGTCAAGGCATCGGCCAGCTGCGTGCTGCGCATGGCCACGCCGAACACGCCCCAGCGCGTGTCGCCGCTCTGCAGCAGCGTGTCAAACACCAGCGCCTGGTGGGCGCGGTGGAAGGCGCCCAGCCCGAGGTGCACGACGCCCGGCGCGCCCTGGCGCGGGTAGGCCGGCACCGCGATGCCGCGCGCGGCGAGGGCGGGCAGGCAGGCGCTGCCCAGCCGGGTCGCCGCTTCAGCGGGTTTTATAGTCATTTTGGCCTTCAGCCCACACCGGACAAGCGCAGGCAGCTATCAATTTAATAGTGTCATGAGGCGCGGGGACGGGAAACGTCAGTCGGGCAGCGACACCCCGACCTTGCGCCCTGCGGCCACAATTTCCTGCCAGGTCTGGGCATCCACCGCGATGCCCTGGTCCTGCCGCTGCGCGCGGTAAGCCCGCTCCGGGTCGCCGGCGATCTGCACCGCGTCAAACCCCGGCGCCACCGGCCCGGCCTGCAGCCAGTCAACAAACGCCAGCGCTTCCTGCTCAAACGTGGCCTGGGTGCCGAGTCTGGCCGGGTCGATCAGGATGGTCAGCATGCCGTTGATCACCGCGCGCACCGCCGGGTCGGTCGGTTTGTGCCAGGTGCCGCTGCCGGTCAGCGCGCCGCCCAGCAGTTCGCAGGCCACAGCCATGCCGTAACCCTTGTGTTCGCCAAAGGCCAGCAGCGCGCCGAACAGGCCATTGCTCTGCGGCACCACGACCACGCCGGGGTCGGTGGTGGGCCGGCCGTGTTCGTCGATCAACGTGCCCGGTTCCACGCGCCGGCCTTCGTTGTGGGCGACGCGCATCTTGCCCTGCGCGACGCGGCTGGTGGCGAAGTCCAACACAAACGGGTCGCGCCCCTGCAGCGGAATGCCGATGCAGCAGGGGTTGGTGCCGTAACGCCCATCAGCGCCGCCAAACGGGGCGACCACCGGCCGCGACAACACATTGACGAAGTGCAGCGACACCAGCCCCTGGGCCACCGCCATTTCGGCGAAGTGTCCGATGCGCCCCAGGTGGTGCGCGTTGGCCAGCGTCATGATGCAGCTGCCATGGGTTTTGGCGCGTTCCATGCCGAGCGCCATGGCCTGCTGGCCGACGACCTGGCCGTAGCCGCGCTGGCCGTCCAGCGTGAGCAGGGAGCCGGTGTCGAGTACCACCTTCACGCCGGTGTTGGGATGCAGCCCGCCCTCGAGCACCGCGTCCACGTAACGCGGCAGCATGCCGATGCCATGCGAGTCGTGGCCACTCAGGTTGGCCAGCACCAGGTTGGCCGCGACAGTGGCGGCTTCTTCGGCAGTGCTGCCAGTTGCTATTAAAACAGTAGCTACCTGCGCTTGCAGGGCCTGGGCCGGGAGTGTTTTTTGCATGTTGTTGCAGCTCTGTGGATGTTGTTCCCTCTCCCGCTGGGAGAGGGTTAGGGTGAGGGCATCTCGGCGCACAGAGCCCTCACCCCCGCCCTCTCCCAAGGGGAGAGGGAGTGAAAAAAGGGGTTACATGACCGCGCCGACTTGCCAGGGCACGAACTCGTTTTGCCCATAGCCGTGTTGCTCGCTTTTGCTTTGTTCGCCCGAGGCGGTGGCCAGCACCATCTCGAAAATCCGCTGGCCCATCTCCTGGACCGACACACCACCGTCGATGATCTCGCCGCAGTTGATGTCCATGTCCTCTTCCTGGCGTTGCCACAGGGCCGAGTTGGTGGCGAGCTTGAGCGAAGGCGAGGGCGCGCAACCGTAGGCCGAGCCGCGCCCGGTGGTGAAGCAGATGATGTTGGCGCCGCCGGCCACCTGGCCGGTGGCGCTGACCGGGTCGTAGCCCGGCGTGTCCATGTAGACAAAGCCGTGTGCGCCCACGGGTTCGGCGTATTCGTACACCGCCTCGAGGTTGCTGGTGCCGCCCTTGGCCACCGCGCCCAGCGATTTTTCAAGAATTGTGGTCAGGCCGCCGGCCTTGTTGCCGGGCGAGGGGTTGTTGTTCATCTCGCCTTCGTTGATGGCGGTGTAGTGCTCCCACCACTTGATGCGAGCGATCAGTTTTTCGGCAATCTCGGGGCGCACGGCGCGGCGTGTCAGCAGGTGCTCGGCACCGTAGATTTCGGGGGTTTCGCTGAGGATGGCGGTGCCACCATGCGCCACCAGCAGGTCCACCGCCGCGCCCAGCGCAGGGTTGGCGCTGATGCCCGAATAACCGTCGGAGCCGCCGCACTGCAGGCCGATGGTGATATGGGCTGCGCTGCAGGGTTCGCGTTTCACGGCATTGGCGCGCGGCAGCATCTCCTTGATCAGCGCGATGCCCTTGTCCACCGTCTTGCGCGTGCCGCCGGTGTCCTGGATGTTGAAGACGCGGAAGTTGTCGCCCTCGCGCAGCGCGCTGTGCGCCAGCCACGCGTTGATCTGGTTGGCCTCGCAGCCCAGGCCCACAACCAGCACGCCGGCAAAGTTGGCGTGGGTCGCGTACCCGGCCAGCGTGCGCTCCAGGATCTGCATGCCCATGCCCTCGGTGGCCATGCCGCAGCCGGTGCCGTGTGTCAGCGCCACCACACCGTCCACATTGGGAAAGTCCTTCAGCGCGGCCGGGTGGGTTTGGCGCGAAAAATGATCGGCAATGGCGCGCGCGGCGGTGGCCGAGCAGTTGACGCTCGACAGGATGCCGATGTAGTTGCGCGTCGCCACACGGCCGTCGGCCCGCTTGATGCCCATGAAGGTGGCCTCGCGCCGCGGGGCGGCGGGTTTCACGTCGGCGCCAAAGGCATAGTCGCGCGCAAAGTCGCCCTTGTCGGGGCCCATGTCGAGGTTGTGCGTGTGCACATGCTCACCGGGTGCAATCGCCTTGCTGGCAAAACCGATGATCTGGTTATAGCGCCGCACCGCCTCGCCGGCCGCCAGTGCGCGTGTGGCGACCTTGTGGCCGGGCGGGATCAGACCCTTGACGGTGATGTTTTCGACCTGGGTGCCGCCCACCAGCTGGGCGCGGGCAATCAGGACGTCGTCGGCGGGGTGTAAGCGAATAAACGGTGTCATCGTGGGTCCTGTATTTTCGAGGGCCATCGCGGAACCGGCTTTGCCGGGCCGCTGGTGGCCCCCCCTTGAGGGGGAGGCGCCGAAGGCGCTTCGGGGGGAAAGTTCGTCCTTCAGTAAACCATTTTTGGCAGCCAGAGCACCAGTTTCGGAAAATAGGTGATGACGATCAGCGAGCCGAGCAGGGGCACCAGCCAGGGCAGGATGGCGATGGTGGTGCGCTCGACCGAGAGTTTGGCCACCCGTGCCAGCACAAACAGCACCATGCCCATGGGTGGATGCAGCAAACCTATCATCAGGTTGAGAACCATCACCAGGCCGAAGTGGACCAGGTCAATGCCCAGCTGTTGGCAGATAGGCACAAGAATCGGTACCAGGATGGTGATGGCGGCGGTGGGCTCGAGAAAGCAGCCGACAAACAGCATCAGCAGGTTGGCCAGCAGCAGGAACACCCAGGGCTCCTTGGTGAATCCGAGCACCCATTCGGAGATCGCCGCGGTGACACCGGTGGCGGTGAGCATCCAGCCGAAGATGCTGGCCGCCGCCACGATGAACAGCACGGTGGCGGTGGTCTCCACCGTGTCCAGGCAGACCTTGACGAACATTTTCCAGTTCAGCGTGCGGTACCAGGCCAGACCCAGCACCATGGCCCAGAGGCAGGCGGCAATGGCGCCTTCGGTGGGCGTGAAGATGCCGGTCGTCATGCCGCCTATCAGCAGCACCGGTGTCATGATGGGCAGCACCGCCTGGAAGTTGAAAAATTTGTCGGCGGCAAACAGCACGACCAGACCTGCAAACACGGTGATCTGTGGCGGAAAGCCCGCCTGGGTGATCAGCAGCCAGAGCGCCAGCGGCCAGCCAATCACCACCACGGTCTCCGTCAGTGCCTTGATCACGCGGGGCCACTCGAACTTGATGTCGGCGCCCCAGCCGTTCCTGTGGGCAAAGTAAGCCACCGTCAGCATCATCAGCACGGCCATCAGGATGCCCGGCAGGATGCCGGCCAGAAACAGCGCGCCGACACTGACGTTGGCCATCATCCCGTAAATCACGAACGGCAGGCTGGGCGGGATGATGGGCCCGAGCGTGGCCGAGGCTGCTGTGACGCCGACGGCGAACTCCTTGCTGTAGCCGTGGTCGGTCATGGCCTTGATCTCGATGGTGCCCAGGCCGGCGGCATCGGCAATCGCGGTGCCGCTCATGCCGGCGAAGACCACCGAACCCACCACATTCACATGGCCCAGGCCGCCCTTGAGCCAGCCGACCAGCGCCAGCGCATAGTTGTAGATGCGGTTGGTGATGCCGGCGTTGTTCATCAAATTGCCGGCCAGAATGAAAAACGGAACGGCCAGCAACGGAAAGCTGTCGATGCCGCTGACCATGCGGTGAATCACCACGAAGGCCGGCAGTGTACCTGTCCACCAGATATACAGCAGGGCGGAACCCGCCATCGCCATGGCCACTGGAATGCCGCCACTCATGAGCAGCAGGAAAATGATTTTGAGCATGGTGTGTGGGTGTTATTTGTCGTCCATCGAGGACTCGGGGCGTTCGAGGACGGAGTAGCCGCGCCGGTGGTGGAACAGCGCAATCTGGACGGACCGGAAAGCCATGGCGATGAAACCCAGCAGGCAGATGCCGTAAACCCAGTTCATGGGCAGGTCGACCATGGTCATGCGCGAATTGCTGCCCAGCTTGAGCATCATCATCACGGTCAACACGGCCGCCGCGGCAAAGAATCCCACGCGCAGCACGTCCACGACAGTGGCCATCGCACGTGCCATGGGCGTGGGCATGAACTTGTAGAAAAAGTCCACCTGGATGTGGTTGTTCTTGACCACACCAATGGTGGCCCCGGTGAAGACCACGGCAATCAGCAGGTAACGCGCGATCTCCTCGGTCCAGGCCGCCGAGTCGTTCATCACATAGCGGGTAAAAAACTGGTAGAACACCGTGGCGCCCAGGATCCAGAAGAAGCCCAGTGCGACCCAGGCCTCCAGTTTGGTGTCGGACAGGTCCACCGCTTCGTCCTGCGCGTGGAACTGTCCGTCATCGCCCATTACTGCGGGCATGTCGTCAATTGATGGGGTCATTGGATGTCCTGCGAGTTGAAATCAAGGGACACCGCGGAACCGGCTCTGCCGGGCCGCTGGTGTCGCCCCCTGAGGGGAGGCGGCGCACGCCAGTGAGCCGCTTCGGGGGGTTACTTGATGGCGATGATGCGGTCCCAGTCCTTCTTGTCGAGCTTCATGGACTCGAAAGTGATGGCTTTGAGCACGCGTTGCTGGAAGTCGGCGCGGTCAACCGTCACCACGTTGTTGCCCTTTTTCTTGAACTCTTCCACCAGTTCGCCTTCACGCTTGCGAATGTCGTTGGTGGCGTTGACGGCGGCTTCCTGCGTCACGTCGGAGAGGATTTTCTGCTCGGCCGGGGACAGCTTGCCCCACAGGCTGGGCGCAATCACCGTGAGCAGCGCGTCGGAAATGTGGCCGGTCAGGATGATGTTCTTCTGCACCTCGAAGAATTTTTTCGCCTCGATGGTGGGCAGCGGATTCTCCTGCGCATCCACGGTGCCGTTCTGCAGGGCCAGGTAGACCTCGGCAAAGGCGATCGGCGTCGGGTTGGCGCCGCAGGCGCGCGGCAGCGCGGTATAGGCCGGGGAGTCCGGCACACGCATTTTCAGGCCCTTCATCTGGTCGCAGTTGGTGAACAGCTTGTTGCTGGTGGCATGGCGCGCGCCATAGTAGGTCAGGGCCGTCACCGTGTTGCCGGTGGCCTTTTTGTAGCCTTCGGTCAGCTCCTTGAAGACATCACTCTTGCCGTACTTGACCACATGGTCTGCGTCGCGGAAGGTGAAGGGGTAGTAACTCACGGCCAGCCGCGGATACGAATTGGACGCAAAGGAGGCGCCGGTCAGGATGATGTCCACCGTGCCGAGTTGCAGGCCCTGGTTGATGTCGCTTTCCTTGCCCAGGCTGGAAGCCGGGAAGACCTGGATCTCGTACTTGCCGTTGGTGCGTTTCTTGAACTCGTCGGCCGCCCAGACCGACCACTTGTGGTAGGGCTCGGACGTTTCATAGACGTGCGCCCACTTCAGCTTGGTCTGCGCATGGGCCATGCCAAATGTGCCCAAAGTGCCCGCCATGATTGCGCAGCATGCTATTGTTTTCAGAGTGAATCGTTTTGTCATGTTGTCTCCTCGGTGAAAGGTTGAAAGAAAAGGTGAGTTGCCGGGCGCTTTCTTCAGCTGGTCTTCGCGCGGCGCCAGCTCGCGCTGAATCGGGCATGGGACTTGTCCATGTGGGCATGCATCGCCGTGCGGGCGGCGGGGCCGTCGTGTGCGCAGATGGCGGCAAAAATCGCTTCATGTTCTGCAATCGCCGATTGCCATGACTTCATCGTCTCGAAATAGCCGGTCAGGCGCGTGAACAGCGGCCCGCGGCGGGAGTCCCAGAAACTCTGCACGGTTTCGATCAGCACCACGTTGCCGCAAGCTTCGACAATCGCGCTGTGGAAGGCCCGGTCGCCGTCCAGCGGCAACACGCCGCGGTGGGCGTCGGTGACCATCATGTCAATGGCGGCGCGCATGGCGTCGATGTCCTTGCGCCTGGCCTGGAGAGCGGCCATCGAGGCGATCTCGCCCTCCACCACGCGGCGCGCGCGTATCAGTTCCAGCGGTCCCCATTCGGTCAGCGCGACCTGCGGCCCCGCGGACCGGCTGGCACGCAGGGACCGGTCCAGCACATACACGCCGGAGCCGGTGCGCACCTCGACCCAGCCCTCGACTTCCATGGCAATCAGTGCTTCCCGCACCGACGGCCGGCTCACGCCGAGCTGTTTGGCCAGGTCGCGCTCTGCCGGCAGGCGCGTGCCGGCCGCAAATTCCCCCTTGCTGATCAGCGAGCGCAGCTGCTCGGCAATCTGGCGGTAAAGTCGTTGCGGTTCGACGGCTTGCAGCGGCATTTTTTCAACAAGGAGAGGTATTAAGGGTTAGCCAGAAGTGGACAAGTGGTAAGGCCAATTGATAATCCCATGATTCCAGCCTTTGCTGCCATCCGGCTAAACCCTGTAATGTTCTTTCCCTGCGTCCGCCCATGACAGCGCCTGTCACGATTGAGTCCATCCGCCTGCGGCAGGTCAACCTGCCGCCCAAGGTCGTGCGCACCGATGCCATCCAGTCTTTTGTGACGCAGGAGACGCTGCTACTGACCCTGCGCTGCAGCGACGGCGTGGAGGGCACCGGTTATGCCTACACCATAGGCACCGGTGGTTCGTCGGTCATGGCCTTGCTCCACGACCACCTCGCGCCGCGCCTGCTGGGCCGCAACCCGCTGCATGTCGAGGCGATCTGGAAAGACCTGTTTTTCCACACCCACGCCACCGCCGTGGGGGCCATCACCAGCCTGGCGCTGGCCTGTGTGGACACCGCCTTGTGGGACTGGCGCGCCCGCTGCCAGGGCTTGCCGCTGTGGCAGTTGCTCGGTGGCGCGCAAACGCGCGTGCCGGTGTACACCACCGAGGGCGGCTGGCTGCATCTGGACGCCGACGAGCTGGTGGCGCAGACGCTGGCGGCCCAGGCCCAGGGTTTTCGGGGTGCAAAGATCAAGGTCGGCAGGCCGCATGTCAGCGAGGACGTGGCGCGGCTGTCCGCCGTGCGGGACGCAGTCGGCCCGGGTTTTGACATCATGGTCGACGCGAACCAGGGCTTCAACCGCCCGGAAGCCCTGCGCCGGGCGGCAGCCTTTGCGGGGCTGGACCTGGCCTGGCTGGAGGAGCCGATGGCGGCCGAAGACGTGTCGGGGCACACGCAACTGCGCACCCAGACGGCCATCCCGGTGGCCGTGGGTGAGTCGATGTACCACCTGAGCCAGTTCCGCGAATACCTGGAGCAGGGCGCCTGCAGCATTGTCCAGCCCGATGTGGCGCGCATAGGCGGCATCACGCCATGGATCAAGGTGGCCCATCTGGCCGAAGGTTTCGGCGTGCCTGTGTGTCCGCATTTCCTGATGGAACTGCATGTGAGCCTGTGCGCAGCCGTTCCCAATGCGGCGTGGGTTGAATACATCCCGCAACTGGACGACATCACGACCAGCCGGATCCGGGTCGAGGGCGGTTATGCCTGGCCACCCGACACGCCGGGCCTGGGCATCGCGTGGGACTGGCCGGTCATTGCCAAACGGCAGCTTGCCGACACCACGCTGAATCAATAAACCAACCAAGGAAACCACATGAGACTTCAAGGGAAAACCGCACTGATCACGGCCGCCGGCCAGGGCATCGGCAAGGCCAGTGCGCTGGCCATGGCGGCAGAAGGCGCGCAGGTCTGGGCGACCGACGTCAATGCGAAGCTGCTCGACGGTTACGCGGGCATGCCCAACATCCGTGCCTTGACGCTGGACGTGCTCGACAAGGCGGCGATTCGCCAGGTCATCGCTGACATGCCCGCGCTCGACGTGTTGTTCAACTGTGCGGGTTTTGTGCACGCCGGCACCGCCCTGCAGGCCACCGACGAGGAGTGGGAGTTTGCTTTCAATCTCAATGTCCGTTCGCAGTTCTGGACCATCCAGGCGGCACTGCCGCGCATGCTTGCCAACAACGGCGGCAAGGGCAGCGGCAGCATCATCAACATGGCCAGTGTGGTCAGCATCAAGGGGCTGCCGAACCGCTTTGTCTATGGTGCGTCCAAGGCGGCGGTGATCGGCCTGACCAAAAGTGTGGCGGCCGACTATGTGATGCAGGGCGTGCGCTGCAACTGCATCTGTCCCGGCACCGTCGATACGCCCTCGCTGCAGGACCGCATCAATGTCTACGAAGATCCGGCGGAGGCCCGCAGGAATTTCATCGCCCGCCAGCCCATGGGCCGGCTCGCGCAGGCCCACGAGATTGCACCCGTCGTGACCTTTCTGGCCAGCGACGAGGCGGCCTTTGTCACCGGCCAGCACTACAACATCGATGGCGGCATGACCATATGAACCAGCTCGACTTCCAGGGCCGGCACGCGGTGGTCACCGGTGGCGCCACCGGCCTGGGTTACGCCATTGCGCAGCGGCTGATCCAGTCCGGCGGCAGTGTCACGTTGTGGGACCGCGACGAAGCGGCGGCAAAGCAGGCGGCGGTCGCGCTGGGTCCGCGGGCCTCGGCGGTGGCGGTGGACGTGTCGCAGCATGTATCGGTGCAGGCGGCGGTCCAGGCGACATTGCTGATCGCACCACGGGTCGATGCGCTGGTCAACAGCGCCGGCGTGACCGGCCCCAACGTCAAGCTCTGGGACTACCCTGTGGACGCCTGGGAGCAGGTGATGGCCGTCAACCTCAACGGCCTGTTCCTGTGCTGCCGCGAGTGGGCGCCGCACCTGCGCGCCAACAACTATGGCCGCATCGTCAACATCGCCTCGGTGGCGGGCAAGGACGGCAACCCGAATGCCAGCGCCTACAGTGCGAGCAAGGCGGCGGTGATTGCGCTGACCAAGTCGCTGGGCAAGGAACTCGCCGACACGGGCGTGCGCGTCAACTGCGTTACGCCGGCCGCCGTGAAGACCGCCATTTTTGACCAGATGTCGCCGGAGCATATCGCCTTCATGCTGTCGAAAATACCGATGGGCCGCTTCGGCACACCCGAGGAGGTGGCCGCCATGGTGGGCTGGCTGTGCACCGAAGAGTGTTCTTTCTCGACCGGCGCCGTGTTCGATCTCTCGGGCGGCCGATCAACTTATTGATTTGTTCAACTAAAAGGAAAACCATGAAACTCGTTCGTTACGGCCAACTCGGCAAGGAAAAACCAGGTCTCATCGATGCCGAGGGCAAGCTGCGCGACCTGAGCGGCGTGGTCAAGGACATCGGCCCCGAGCAGCTCGGTGATGCCGCACTGGCCAAGCTGCGCAAGCTCAAGACGGCAAACCTGCCGCTCGTCAAGGGCACGCCGCGTCTGGGCAGCCCGGTGGCCGGTGTCGGCAAGTTCATCGCCATCGGCCTGAACTATGCCGACCACGCGGCCGAATCGGGCCTGCCAATTCCGAAAGAGCCCATCGTGTTCATGAAGGCCACCACCTGCATCCAGGGGGCCAACGACCCGGTCATGCTGCCCAAGGGGTCGGTCAAGTCCGACTGGGAGGTCGAACTTGGCGTGGTGATAGGCACCCGCGCGCGGTATGTCTCGCAGAAGGATGCGCTCAATTTTGTGGCCGGCTACTGCACCATCAACGACGTCAGCGAGCGCGAGTACCAGATCGAGCGCGGCGGCACCTGGGACAAGGGCAAGGGCTGCGACACCTTCGGTCCGATCGGCCCCTGGCTGGTCACGCGCGATGATGTGCCGAACCCGCAGAAGCTGGCGATGTGGCTGGACCTCAACGGACAGCGTGCGCAGACCGGCAGCACGAAGACCATGATTTTCGGGGTGGCCAAAATCATCAGTTATGTCAGCCAGTTCATGACCTTGATGCCCGGCGACGTGATCACCACCGGCACACCGCCCGGCGTGGGCATGGGCATGAAGCCGCCCTTGTATCTGAAAAAGGGTGACGTCATGACCCTGGGCATTGAAGGCCTGGGTGAACAGCGCCAGGTGGTGGTGCCGTTCAAGCTGTGACCCTGGTTCAGGCGCAGGCCAAGCGCGGCGCCTGAGCGCTGTCCGCGCTCCTTGACCCGGGGGCTACACTCGATCCATGAGTTCCCACCCCCCGCTTGCCTTTCTGGCCGGAGATACTGGTGTTGCCCGGCTGATGCGCGAGCGGGACTGGTCGGGCTCGCCCCTGGGCGCGTCGGTGCTGTGGCCGCAGTCCTTGCGCTCCGTGGTCAACCTGATGCTGGGCTCGGCCTTTCCGATGTTTGTGGCCTGGGGGCCGAGCCTGTCCCTGCTCTACAACGATGCCTATGCCGAGGTTCTGGGCGCCAAACATCCGCAGGCGCTGGGCCATCCTTTTTACGAGGTCTGGCATGAACTTCAGGCCGATCTTGTGCCACTGGTGGAGCGTGCGTTGGGTGGGGAAGCCTTTTTTGAAGAAAGCCTGCCGCTTCGCGTGCATCGCCATGGCTACGACGAAGACACCTGGTTCACCTTTTCCTATTCGCCTGTACTGGACGAGAGCGGCGCCATTGCCGGCCTGTATTGCGCCTGTACCGAAACCACGGCCATGGTGCTGGCTGAACGGCATCAGCGCAGCGAGCAGGAGCGCCTGCAGACGCTGTTCAGCCAGGCGCCCGGCTTTGTCGCGGTGATGCGCGGGCCGGACCATGTCTTCGAGATTGCCAACCACGCTTACCTGCAACTGACCGGTTTTCGCGATGTTATCGGCAAACCGGTGGGCGAAGCGCTGCCCGAAGTGGTGGAGCAGGGCTTCGTGGCCTTGCTCGACAAGGTGTTTGCCACCGGCGAGCCCTATGCCGGCCGCTCGGTACGAGTGATGCTCAACAGCGAACCCGGCGCGCCCCTGACGGAGGCTTACCTTGATTTTGTCTATCAGCCGCTGCGGGGGCTGACCGGGCAGGTCGAAGGCGTTTTTGTACATGGCCATGAAGTGACCGCGCTGCAGCGCGCGCAGGAGGCCCTGCTGGTTTTTTCCAACAGCATTCCCGCGATGGCCTGGGTGGCCAGGGTCGACGGCGGCCTGGAACGTTTCAATTCCCAGTGGTCGGTCTATACCGGTCAGAGCACCGAGGCCGCGCTCGAGCATGGCTGGACGGGCGCGCTTCACCCCGAAGATCGCGCCGCGCCGCGGCGGGCTTTTGCGGCCGCGCGTGAACAGGGCACCGAATGGCAGGTCGAGTACCGGCTGCGCCGCCATGACGGGGTCTATCGCTGGTTTCTGACCCGGGCGGTACCGCAGCTCGATGCCTCTGGCCGCGTGTTGCGCTGGTTCGGTACCACCACCGACATCGAGGACGCAAAAAAGAACCACCAGGCGCTGTGCGATGCGGACCGGCAGAAAGACGAGTTCCTGGCGACGCTGGCGCACGAACTGCGCAACCCGCTGGCGCCGATTCGTGCCGCCGTGCAGCTGCTGGGCTCTCCGGCTTCCCGGCCGGCGGCGCGCGAACATGCCGTGGAGGTGATCGGGCGCCAGGTGGGGCACATGGCCCGCCTGCTGGACGACCTGATTGACGTCGCCCGCATCACCCAGCGCAGGGTGATCCTGAAAAAAGTGCCCCTGGCAGTCGACGATCTGGTGGAGTCCGTCCTGGAAACCGTGCGTCCCCTGGCGCAGGCCAAGCGGCACGTGCTCGTGGCGACGGTCGGCGGCGTCGGCCTGCAGCTGGTGGCAGATCCGCTCAGGCTGGCGCAGGTGCTGTCCAACCTGCTGAACAACGCCGTGAAATACACCGACGAGGGCGGGCGGATCGGGCTCGACGTGCAGGTGGAGGGGAACTGGCTGAGCTTCACCGTGTCGGACAGCGGGATTGGCCTGAGTCCGGCGGCCATCGATAACATCTTCACCATGTTCGCCCAGGAACAATCGGCGCTGGACCGCTCGGAAGGCGGACTGGGCATCGGGCTGGCGCTGGCCAAAGGGCTGGTGGAACTGCACGGCGGCAAGGTCTCGGCCTTCAGCGACGGCCCTGGCTGCGGCAGTCGCTTTGTCGTGAAGCTCCCTTACCGCACCGACCGGCAGGCGTTCAGCGCCAGCCCTGTTGCGGCCTTGCCGGCCCTGCGTCAGCCCGAGGCCCGGACCGTGCTGCTCGCCGACGATAACCGCGACGCGGTGCAGGTGCTGGCCGAACTGCTGCGCATGGATGGCTACCTCGTGCACACGGCCTACGACGGGCGCGAGGCGCTCGACCTGGCGACGAATTTGCGGCCCGATGTGCTGGTGCTCGATATCGGCATGCCCGGCCTCAACGGTTACGAAGTCGCGCGGCTGGTGCGCGCCCAGCCCTGGGGCGACCGCCCGCTGCTGATTGCGGCCACCGGGTGGGGCCAGGACGATGACCGGCAGAAGGCCCTGACAGCAGGCTTCAATCGCCACCTGACCAAGCCCTTCGATCCGCAACAGCTTTCCGACTGGATCGCAGAATTCCCGCTGGCAGCGCCCCAAGTTGATGCGGGTTTACCCTGATCTGGCCTAGGGCCTCAACCCTATAAACCGGGATTTCGAGGCTGTCGGCTTGAATGCGGCGGGTTTTGCGGCAAAATAGAACGATCGTTCGTTTTTGTCTGGCTTTCCATGTCTGTTACCGAACTTCCTGTCAAGGCAGCCCGCCCGGGACCCCGGGAGAGTGGTCGCGCGGCGCACGCCGGCATGCAAAAAGGGCAGCAGACCAAGGCTGCGATCGTCGATGCCGCTCTCGGGCTGGCCACGCAGATCGGGCTGGAGGGCCTGAGCATCGGCGCGCTCGCCGAAGTCATGCACATGAGCAAGTCGGGCGTGTTTGCCCACTTTGGCTCCCGCGAAGAACTGCAGATCTCGGTCATCCGCGAGTATTTCGCGCGGTTCGAAGAAGAGGTTTTTTACCCCGCACTGAAAGAGCCCAAAGGCCTGCCGCGTGTGCAGGCCCTGTTCGGCAACTGGATGAAACGTGTGGCGGTCGAGCTGCAGTCGGGCTGCATCTTCATCAGTGGCGCCGTCGAATTCGACGACCGGCCCGGGCCGGTGCGCGACGCGCTGGCCACCTCGGTGCAGACCTGGCTGGCCGCCATGTACCGTGCGGTGGTGCTGGCCAAGGAGGCTGGCCATTTACGGGCAGACGCCGACGAGCGCCAGATTGCCTTCGAGATCCACGGCCTGATCCTGGCCCTGCATTACGAAGCCCGCTTCCTCAAGACGCCCGGCTCCATCGAGCGGACACTGCGCGCCTTCCAGAGCATCCTGGCGCGTTATGGCAGCGACGCCGCCGGCGCGCTGGCCCCGCTCATTGACTCGGCATCCCTGACCGGCGGCAGCGCCCGGCCGGTACCTGATTCCTCAGCTTCCTCCGTTTCTCCCGTTTAATCCCTCCCCATCAAAGGACCCTTCCATGCCTCAATACAACCCGCCACTGCGCGACATGCAGTTCGTCATGCACGAAGTGCTCAAGGTCACCGACGAGTTCAAGGCCCTGCCGAAACACGCCGATGTGGACGCGGACACCATCAATGCCGTGCTCGAGGAAGCCGGCAAGTTTGCAGTCGAAGTGACCTTCCCGCTGAACATCAGCGGCGACACGGAAGGCTGCAAGCTGGACCAGGCCACGCACGAGGTGACGCCGCCCAAGGGCTTCAAGGAGGCCTATGCCAGGTACGTCGAGGGTGGCTGGGCAGCGCTGTCCTGCGACCCCGAGTACGGTGGCCAGGGGCTGCCCTTTGTCGTGAACCAGTGCCTCTACGAAATGCTGAACTCCGCCAACCAGGCCTGGACCATGTACCCGGGCCTGTCGCACGGCGCCTATGAGGCCCTGCATGCCCACGGCACGGACGAACAGAAAAAAATCTACCTGCCCAAGCTCACCAGCGGCGAGTGGACCGGCACCATGTGCCTGACCGAGCCGCATTGCGGCACCGACCTGGGCATGCTGCGCACGAAAGCCGAGCCACAAGCTGACGGGAGCTACAAACTCACCGGCAACAAGATCTTCATCAGTGCCGGCGAACACGACATGACGGAGAACATCGTGCATCTGGTGCTGGCGCGCCTGCCCGATGCACCGCAGGGCAGCAAGGGCATCAGCCTGTTTGCCGTGCCCAAGTTCAACGTCGGCAAGGACGGCGCCATTGGTGCGCGCAACGGCATCTATTGCGCCAGCCTGGAGCACAAGATGGGCATCCACGGCAACGCCACCGCGCAGATCGTGATGGAGGGCGCCGTCGGCACCATGGTGGGCGCGCCCAACAAGGGCCTGGCTGCCATGTTCGTGATGATGAACGCCGCCCGCCTGGGTGTCGGCAACCAGTCGCTGGGCCTGACCGAGGTGGCCTACCAGAACGCGCTGGCCTACGCCAAGGACCGCATCCAGATGCGTTCGCTGTCGGGCGTGAAGGCCAAAGACAAGCCGGCTGACCCCATCATCGTGCACCCCGATGTGCGCAAGATGCTGCTGACCGCCAAGGCCTATGCCGAAGGCGGCCGCGCGCTGGCGATCTACTGCACGATGTTGCTCGACAAGGAGCTGCACCACCCCGACGAAAAGGTCCGCAAGGACTCCGGCGAAATCGTTGCGCTGCTCACACCCATTGTGAAAGCCTTCCTGACCGACAACGGCCATATTGCCACCAACGCCTGCATGCAGGTCTTTGGCGGCCACGGCTTCATCAAGGAATGGGGCATGGAGCAGTTTGTGCGCGACAACCGCATCAACATGATTTACGAAGGCACCAACACCATCCAGTCGCTGGACCTGCTGGGCCGCAAGGTTCTTGGAAACAATGGCGCCACACTGAAGAAATTCGGCAAGATCATTGGTGCGCTGATTGCCGAAGAAGGCGTCAACGAGAAGATGGCCGAGTTCATCAACCCGTTGGCCTACCTGGCCGACCAGATGACCAAGTTCACGACCGAGCTGGGCTTCAAGGGTTTCCAGAACCCCGATGAAGTCGGCGCCGCCGCGGTGGACTATCTGCGCGTGGCCGGTCACCTGGTGTTTGGCTACTTCTGGGCGCGCATGGCACAAACCGCGCTGCGCGAAATCGCTGCTGGAAACACCGATCCCTTCTACCTGGCCAAGGTGCAGACGGCGCGTTTTTACTTCGCGAAACTGTTTCCCGAGACCGCGACGCTGATGCGCACCGCGCGCAGCGGCAGCAAGGCGCTGATGGACACGGACGCCGCGCTGGCGTGAGCGGCTGGCGCTTGTTGTATATGAATATTAGCCCTGTAGTCCTTATGTACCGTGCGCTGACAGCTATTGTTTTAGGAGCATTGGCTTTCCCCGCCCTGGCCCAGATGACGCCGGTCGGCCTGTGGCGCAATGTGGACGACAAGACCGGGGAGGCCAAGGCCGAGATCCGGATTGTCGAGAGCGCCGGCGTGCTCAGCGGAAAGATCGCCACACGCCTGGGCAAGGACGTCAAGCCCGATGACGTCTGCGACCAGTGCAGCGATGACCGCAAGGACAAGCCGATTCTTGGCCTGGAGATCATCCGCGGCGCCAAAAAGGCCGAAGGCAAAGAGGTGTGGGAGGGCGGCAAGATCCTGGATCCCGAAAACGGCCGCAACTACACCCTGCGCCTGACGCCCGCCGAAGGCGGCAAAAAGCTTGAAGTCCGGGGCTCGTTCGGCCCCTTCGGGCGAACCCAGACCTGGGTCCGTATTCAGTAAATGGCTCACCCCGCCTGCGGCTCACTGCGTGTAGCCACATCTCCCCTTCCAGGGGCGACAGCTGTGGACCGGCAGAGCCGGCTCCACGCTGTCACTGGACTGGGATTCAATACACGCAACGAAACAAGATAAGTCATCAATAAGGAACGAAACAGATGTCCCGCTTCCAAGTCAAAAAAGTCGCCGTGCTCGGTGCCGGCGTGATGGGTGCGCAGATTGCGGCCCATCTGGTCAACCTCAAGGTGCCGGTGGTGCTGTTTGACCTGCCCGCCAAGGAAGGCCCGAAAAACGGCATCGTCAGCCGCGCGATCGAGGGCCTGAAAAAGCTCAAGCCCGCACCGCTGGGCGTGCCCGAAGACGCGGCCCTGATCCAGCAGGCCAACTACGAGGAACACATGGAGGTTCTGAAGGAGTGCGACCTGATCATCGAGGCGATTGCCGAACGCATGGACTGGAAGACCGACCTGTACCACAAGATCGCGCCTTTCATCAGCGAAGGCGCCATCGTCGCGAGCAACACCTCGGGCCTGTCGATCACCAAACTCAGCGAGGCATTGCCGGAATCGATCAAGCCACGTTTTTGCGGCATCCATTTTTTCAACCCGCCGCGCTACATGACGCTGGTCGAGCTGATCAACACGCCGACCACCGATCCCAAGGTGCTCGACGACCTCGAAGCCTTTGTGACCAGCGGCCTGGGCAAGGGCGTGATCCGCGCCCACGACACGCCCAACTTCGTGGCCAACCGCGTCGGCATCGCCGGCATGCTGGCGACGATGAAAGAGGTCGAAAACTTCGGCCTGACCTACGACGTGGTCGATGATCTCACCGGCAAGAAGCTGGGCCGCGCCAGCAGCGGCACCTTCCGCACCGCCGACGTGGTGGGCCTGGACACCATGGCCCATGTCATCAAGACCCTGCAGGACAACCTCGACGAAAAGAGCGACCCGTTCTACCCCAGCTTCGGCACGCCCGATGTGCTGAAAAAACTGCTGGAACTGGGCAACCTGGGCCAGAAGTCCAGGGCCGGTTTCTACAAGAAGGTGGGGCGCGACGTGTTGCGCTTCGACCTTGAGAGCGAGGAGTACGTGCCCGGCGGCGAGAAGGCCGACGAGGTGTACACCCGCATGCTCAAGCGGCCGGCCGGCGAGCGCCTGCGCCTGCTGCGCAACGCCGAGGGACCGCAGGGCCAGTTTCTCTGGGCCATCCTGCGCAACAGCTTTCACTACGCCGCCGTGCACCTCGCCACCATTGCCGACAACGCGCGCGACGTGGACCAGGCCATGCGCTGGGGCTTCGGCATGAAGCAGGGCCCGTTCGAGCTGTGGCAGGAAGCCGGCTGGCTGGACGTGGCGACGATGATCCAGGAAGATATCGACGCCGGCAAGGCGCTGTGCAAGGCGCCGCTACCCGAGTGGGTGTTCAAGGGCCCGGTGGCCGAAGCCGGTGGCGTGCACACGGCGCAGGGCTCCTGGAGCGCTTCGGCCGGAAAATTTGTGGCGCGCCGCGCGCTGCCCGTCTACGAGCGCCAGCATTTCCCCGAAAAGCTGCTCGGCGAGGCGCTGCCCGACTTCACGACCGCCGGCACGACGCTGCACGAAGACGATGCGATCCGTCTGTGGACGCTGGCTGGCGAACAGGGCGATGTGCTGATCGCCAGCATCAAGACCAAGATGCATGCCATCGGCCCCGATGTGGTCGAAGGCCTGGCCATGGGGGTGGATCTCGCCGAGAAAAGTTACAAGGGCCTGGTGATCTGGTCGAACGACGAGATGTTCTCGGCCGGCGCCGACCTGCAGGCCATGCTGCCCGCCTTCATGATGGCCGGTGTCTCGGCGGTCGAGGGTGCTGAGGCCGAGATGCAGAACGTGATGCTCAAGCTGCGTTATGCGGCCGTTCCCGTGGTGTCGGCCGTTCGCGGCCTGGCACTGGGCGGCGGCTGCGAGCTGGCGGTGTATTCGGCCAAACGGGTGGCTGCGATGGAAAGCTACATCGGCCTGGTCGAGGTCGGTGTCGGCCTGGTGCCTGGTGCCGGCGGCCTGACCTACATTGCACGCCGGGCGGCCGAAAACGCCGCGACGTCCACCAGCAAGGACGTGTTGCCCTTCCTGACCGAGGGTTTCACTGCTGCGGCCATGGCCAAGGTGGGCACCAGCGCCATCGAGAGCCGCAAGATCGGCTACCTGCTGGACAGCGATGTGATCGTGCCCCACAAGGACGAGCTGTTGCATGTGGCGCTCAACGAGGCCCGCGCGCTGTTCAACTCCGGCTACCGCGCACCGCACAAGCGGCCTTTCCCCGTGGTCGGCCGCAGCGGCCTGGCGACCATCAAGGGCCAGCTCGTCAACATGCGCGATGGCGGCTTCATCAGCGCGCACGACTTCCACATTGCCAGCCTGATCGCCAACGTGGTCTGTGGCGGCGATGTGGATGCCGGCTCGCTGGTGACCGAAGAGTACCTGATGACGCTGGAGCGCAAGGCCTTCTGCTCGCTGCTGGAACACCCGAAAACGCAGGAGCGGATCATGGGCATGATGAGCACGGGCAAACCTCTTCGTAATTGATAAAGCTACTGCGGAGGCATCATGCGTCGTTGCAGCCCAGAACCAATCCTCACGTACAGAAGTACGTTCCGGTTGCTTCCGGGCACCCGCGCCTAGCCTGATGCCTCCTCGCTACGCTTTCTCAATCACGAACCGCAACTTTATGACCCCACACAACAACCCCAACCGCCTTGAACGCCAGCTGGACCGGCTGTCCGACGTGCCGGCTTTTGCGCGCACCTGGTTTCGCGGTGTGGTGATGCACCGCGCCGTGCCGTTCACCGGAACGGCGGGGCTGGATTTTCTGCAGATGACGCCGACCCTTGTCGAGATCGGTATCAGGAACGAGAAGAAGGTGCAGAACCACATCGGCGGCATCCATGCTTCGGCGATGAATCTGCTGGCCGAAACCGCCACCGGCATGGTGGTGGGCATGAATGTGCGGGACGACTGCATCCCCTTGGCCAAGGAACTGAAGATGGCGTTCAACAAGCGCGCCACCGGATCGCTGCGTGCCGTGGCCACCTTGAGCGACGAGCAGCGCGCTGCCATGCGGGCCAGCGACAAGGGCGAAGTGACGGTTGCCGTCACGGTGACTGACGAGGCCGGCGTAGAGCCGGTCGAATGTGAATTTGTCTGGGCCTGGATACCTTCCGGCCCGCGAAAAAATTGAAGAATCAAAGGAACGACATCATGTCCAAACAAGTCCAGGAAGCCTACATCGTTGCCGCCACGCGCACGCCCATCGGGCGTTCGCACCGGGGGTTTTTCCGCAACACCCGACCCGACGAACTGCTGGTGCGCGCGCTTCAGGCGGCGTTGGCCCAAGTGCCGACGCTGGACCCGAAGGCCATCGAAGACCTCATTTGCGGCTGTGCGATTCCCGAAGGCCCGCAGGGCCTGAACATCGCGCGTATTGGCGCGGTGCTGGCCGGCTTGCCGACCAGTGTGGGCGGCATCACCGTCAACCGTTTTTGCGCGTCGGGCCTCTCCGCGATCCAGATGGCGGCCGACCGCATTCGTGTCGGCGAGGCGGACGTGATGATTGCCGCCGGTACCGAAAGCATGAGCATGGTGCCTATGTCGGGCAACTCGCCCTCGCTGTCACCGGCCATGTTTGCCAATGACGAGAACATCGGCATTGCCTACGGCATGGGCCTGACCGCCGAGAAGGTGGCGCAGCAGTGGAAGGTGTCGCGCGAGGCGCAGGACCAGTTTGCGGTCGAGTCGCACCAGAAGGCGATCAAGGCGCAACAGACCGGCGAGTTCACGGCCGAGATCACGCCGGTCGAGGTCACCGACCGTTCGCCGGATCTGGAGAGCGGCGAAGTCATCAGCAAAACCCGCACCGTGAGCCTGGACGAAGGTCCGCGCCCCGACACCTCGCTCGAAGGCCTGGCCAAACTCAAGACCGTGTTCGCTGCGCGCGGCTCGGTCACGGCCGGCAACAGCTCTCAAACATCGGACGGTGCCGGTGCGCTGATCCTGGCCAGCGAAAAGGCGGTAAAGGAACATGGCCTCAAGCCGCTCGCGCGATTTGTCAGCTACGCGGCCAAGGGCGTGCCACCGCACATCATGGGCATAGGCCCGATCGAAGCCATCCCGGCCGCGCTGCGTTATGCGGGTCTCAAGCAGGAAGACATCGACTGGTATGAGTTGAACGAGGCTTTTGCCGCCCAGTCACTGGCGGTGATCAACACGCTGGGCCTGAACGCGGCGAAGGTCAATCCCATGGGCGGTGCGATTGCGCTGGGCCATCCGCTGGGCGCGACCGGCGCAATTCGTGCGGCGACGGTGATCCACGCGTTGCACCGGCACCAGCTGAAGTACGGCATGGTGACGATGTGTGTGGGGATGGGGCAAGGCGCCGCAGGCATCTTCGAACGGGTGTAGGGCTACTGCGCGGGCGCATTGCGTCGTTGCAGCCCCAAGAAAATCCTCACGACCCTGAAGGTCGCTCCGGTTTTCTTCGGGCGCCCGCGCCTGGCACTGCATCCCGCTCGCTACGCCCTGGCAGTTGTGGTGGTTAAACCGGCGAAGACCGGTATGCAAATTTTGGAGACAAACATGCAACAGCAGCTTCTTGAATCGGGCACATCACAGCTCGCCCTGCGGGTTTACGAGGCCGGCACGCCGGCACAAGCCAGCGTGGTGATCGGCGGCGCGATGGGCGTGCGGCAGGACTATTACGCGTCGTTTGCCGAGTGGTTGTCGGGTCAGGGCTTCCGGGTCACGACCTTTGACTACCGAGGCTCGGGCGAGTCCTTACCCGGTACGCCGGACGGATCGCTGCGTGGTTTCCGGGCCGATCTTTTCGACTGGGCCAGCGACTACGACGCGGTGGTGGCCTCGGCCAAGGCCGCATTGCCGGATGCACCGCTTTACCTGCTGGGCCACAGCCTGGGCGCGCAACTGCCGGGTTTCCTGAAAAACCAGCACCAGGTCGATGGCCTGGTCAGCATTGCCGCCGGCAGCGGTTACTGGCGCGACAACGCGCCGCAGCTCAAGCGCATGGTGCTGTATTTCTGGTACGTGCTGGTGCCCTTGGCCACGCGCTTGTGCGGTTATTTCCCCGGACGCAAACTGAAGAAGGTCGGCGACCTGCCGGCCGGCGTGATGCTGCAGTGGCGCAGGTGGTGCCTGAACCCGGAATACTGCGTGGGCGCCGAAGGGGAGGGCGCACGACTTAGTTATGCGCAGGCGAGTTTTCCTGTGTTGGCGCTGTCCATCACCGACGACGAGCTGATGACCTGGCGCGGCACGCAAAACCTGATCAATCTGTACACCGGTGCGCCGCGCAGTTTTGAACGCATCAAACCGGCCGATCTGGGCGTCAGGCGTATCGGCCATTTCGGCTTTTTCCGCCAGCAGTTCAGCGACTCCCTGTGGCCGCGCCTGGTCCAAACGCTGGAGCGCATGGACCCGGCGCAACGGCCTGGCGACGTCACCGGTACGACTGCCTGAGCTCCAGAGGGACGGCATACTCGAAGCATGAGTTCTCATCCTTTTGATTCGGCCGTGGCCGTGCAGGCGCAGGCCGACGGCAGCTTCCTCGGCCATACCAGCGCCGCCTATGCCAACATGGTCGGGCCTTTCGGTGGCGTCACCGCAGCGCAGGCGCTCAACGCCGTGCTGCAGCACCCGCAGCGCCTGGGCGATCCGATTTCGCTGACCGTCAACTTCGCCGCCGCGCTGGCGGATGGGCCGTTTACCGTGCGTACTCGCCCCGCGCGCACCAACCGCTCGACCCAGCACTGGGTGATCGAAATGCAGCAGGATGGTGAAACGGTGTTGACCGGCACCGCCTTTTTCGGCTTGCGGCGCGACACCTGGGGCACCGACGAACACCTCATGCCGGCCGTCGCGGCCCCTGCGGATGTCGCCCGGGCCGGCGGCCCAACCCGGGTCGAATGGGTCAAACGGTATGAGATGCGTTTCGCAGAAGGTGCGATTCCGGTCGAATGGCACGGCGCCGACCAGGGCGCCAGCCGCACCCTGCTGTGGCTGCGCGACGACCCTCCGCGGGCGCTCGATTTCGCCTCGCTCACGGCACTGTCCGACGTGTTTTATCCGCGCGTCTGGCGCCGCCGGCCCCTGCTGGTGCCCGTAGGCACGGTGTCGATGACGGTGTATTACCATGCCGATGCCGCCTTGTTGCAGGCGACGGGCAGCGGCTACCTGCTGGGGCAGACACAGGCCCAGGCCTTTCGCAGCGGCTATTTCGACCAGACGGCGCAGTTGTGGAACGAGGCTGGCCAATTGCTGGTGACCACACACCAGGTCGTCTACTACAAGGAATAACGTGGCCCCCACGCTCCGCACTGTCGTGTCGTCGCGGCCCCCCCCGGGGGGGGGGGCCGCGGCGCCTGCGGTCCGGCCCTTCGCCAGGCTCAGGGCGGGCCAAGGCCGGTTCCGCGGCCCCGGCTGGCCTGGAAGCGTCAGCGTCTGTATCTATTTCGTTCAACAAACACTGGAAAGCACCACATGAGCACTGACATCCTGGTCCACACGGACAACGCGGTGATGACCATCACCCTGAACCGGGTCGAGAAGAAAAACTCCATCACCTCGGCCATGTACGCCGCCATGGCCGACGCGCTCGACGCTGCGAACGCGGACGCGGCGGTGCGCACCGTGGTGATGCAGGGCCACGAAAGCATTTTCTCGGCCGGCAACGACATCGGTGATTTCCTCAACGGTCCGCCCGCCACCCACGAGTCCCCGGTGTTCCGCTTTCTGCGCGGCATCAGCACCTTTCCCAAGCCGCTGGTGGCTGCCGTGTGCGGCCCCGCGGTGGGCATAGGCACCACCTTGCTGCTGCATTGCGATCTCGTCTACGCCGGGGACAACGCCGCCTTTTCCATGCCGTTTGTGAACCTGGGCCTGTGCCCGGAAGCGGCGTCGAGCTTTCTGGCGCCGCAACTCATGGGTTACGCGCGCGCGGCCGAAGCGTTGTTGCTCGGCGAGCCGTTCACCGCCGAGTCGGCGCTTGAGATGGGCCTGATCAATCGCATCGTACCGCCCGCCGAAGCCAATGCCCTGGCGCAGCGGCAGGCACAAAAACTCGCGGCCAAACCGCTGAGCTCGCTGGTGGAAACCAAGCGGCTGATGAAAAAAGGCCAGGCTGGCATGGTGGCCGAGCGGATGGCCGAAGAAGGCCTGAGTTTTGGCCGCATGCTCAAGGAGCCGGCCGCCCGCGAGGCCTTCGGCGCCTTCATGGCGAAGCGCAAACCGGATTTCTCCAGGGTTTGAGGTCAAATTGGCCTGCGGCCCTTATGCGGTAAGCGCAAGCAGCTATTAATTATGTAGCATTCAGGAGGCATCATGAGTTCAGTACCCGGTCTCAAAGGCAAAACCCTGTTCATCACCGGCGCCTCGCGCGGCATCGGCCTGGCCATTGCCGCACGTGCGGCGGCCGATGGCGCCAACATCGTGATCCTGGCCAAAACCACAGACCCCAACCCCAAGCTGCCGGGCACGATTTACAGCGCGGCCGAAGCGGTGAAAGCCGCCGGCGGGCAGGCGCTGCCGCTGGCGGTGGACATCCGGGACGAAGACGCGGTGACGGCGGCAGTGGCCAAGGCGGTGGCGGCGTTCGGCGGCATCGACATCCTGGTCAACAACGCCAGTGCCATCAGCCTGACCGACACCGAACACACGCCGATGAAGCGTTATGACCTGATGAACGGCATCAACGCGCGCGGCACTTACCTGTGCACCCAGGCATGTCTGGCGGAGTTGAAGAAATCCGCGCAGGCCGGGCGCAAGCCACAGGTGCTCACCATGTCGCCGCCGCTGAGCATGAAGCCCCACTGGTTCGAGAACCACACGGCCTACACCATGGCCAAATACGGCATGAGCATGTGCACCCTGGGCCATGCGGGGGAGTTCAAAAAAATACGGCATCGCCGTCAACAGCCTGTGGCCGCGCACCGCGATTGCCACGGCCGCCCTGCAGATGATTCCCGGTGTGGACCTGAAGCTGTGTCGCAAGCCGGAGATCCTTTCCGATGCGGCCCATCTGATCCTCACCAGTCCAAACCCGGCCACCGGCCAGTTCTACATTGACGACGAGCTGCTGGCCGCGCATGGCGTGACGGACCTTGAGAAGTATTCGGTAACGCCGGGCACAAAGAAATTCATCCCTGATTTTTTCGTGGACTGAACCATGCCCTACATGCTTCTCATCCACGAACCCGTCGGCCAGCGCCTGACCCGCAGCCAGGCGGAAGGCGAGGCGGTGTACGGGCGCATGCTCAAGTTTGCCGACGAGCTGAAATCAGAAGGTGTATTGCTGGGCGTGGAGTCGCTGGGCTCGCAGGACAACGCCGCCCGCGTGCGTGTGAGTGCCGGCAAGCCGCAGGTGCTGGATGGACCGTTTGCCGAAGCCAAGGAAATGGTGGGCGGCTTCTTTCTGGTGAACTGCGCAACCCGGGAGCAAGCCCTGGCGATTGCCGCCCGCTGCCCCGCCGCTGAATGGGCCACGCTGGAGGTTCGGGCCACCGGCCCTTGTTTCCTCTGAGCCCCGGCAGCAGAAGCCAAGGGTTTTTACCTGGTTCGGGTTTGTCGATTCCGCATCGGCTGCTTCGTCGTGTCAACAGGAGGCCAGGGATTCTGGTCACCACACACAAGGAGTACCCCGATGCGATTCATGATCATTGTGAAGTCGACGCCCGAGTTCGAGGCCGAGACCACCCCGCAGACCCCCGACGAAAAACTGATGGCTGCCATGGCCGACTTCCACGAGGAGCTGGCCCAAGCCGGCGTGCTGCTCGATGCCAGTGGGCTGCAGCCCAGCCGCAAGGGCTGGCGTATCCACTACGACGGCCAGAAGCGCACCGTGATTGACGGTCCTTTCGCGGAAGCCAAGGAACTGATCGCCGGCTTCACCACCATCCAGGTGCGCAACCGCGAGGAGGCGCTGGAGTGGTCGCGCCGTTTCCCCAACCCTGTCGGCGAAAATGCGCCGGCCGTGATCGAGGTTCGCCAGCTGTATGAACTGGATGACTTCGAGCCCAGCGCGCAGGTCGAGCGGTTCCGCGAGATGAACACGCCGAGCCAGAAGTAGGGAGCGCGCCATGATCAAAACCACTTTGCTTGCCCTGCTGGGGCTGATTGTGCTGGCCATCGCTGTCGTCGCGGTCATTGCTTTGCAACGGCCCGACACTTTCCGTGTGTCTCGCAACACCAGCATCGCCGCCCCGGCTGAAAAAATCTTCCCGCTGGTGAACGACGTCCGGGCCTTCAATACCTGGAACCCGTATGCGCTGAAAGCCCCGGAGATGAAGGGCAGCTACAGCGGCCCGTTCATCGGGCCCGGCGCCCACTACGACTTCGAAAGCAAGAAGTCAGGCAGTGGCAGCTTTGAAATCGTGCAGGCCATGGCGCCTTCGAAGGTACAGATGCGGCTCGACATGACCGCGCCATTCAAGGCCAACAACCTGATCACTTTTTCGCTGGTGCCCGGAGGTCAGACCACACAGGTCACCTGGTCCATGGAAGGCCCCGCACCTTTTGTCTCCAGATTCATGGGTGTGATTTTCAACATGGACAAGATGATCGGTGCCGACTTCGAAGCCGGCCTTGCCAACCTCAAGGCAAAAGCAGAGAAAGCCTGAAAGCCGCCGCCTTATTGAAACCATCTTCAAAGGAGCAACCATGTCACGCCAGATTTTTGTCAACCTGCCCATCAAGAACATGGAAAAGAGCCAGGCCTTCTTCAAAAGCCTGGGCTTTTCCTTCAACCCGCAGTTCACCAACGAGCAGGGCGCCTGCATGGTGATCAGCGAGGACCACAACTACGTGATGTTGCTGGTCGAGCCTTTTTTTCAGGGCTTCACCAAAAAGCCGGTCGCCGATGCCACGAAGACCACCGAGGTGCTGATCGCGCTGTCGTGCGGGAGCCGCGCCGAGGTGGACGAGATGGTGAGCAAGGCGCTGGCCGCCGGCGGCACCGCGCCCAATCCGCCGCAGGACCATGGCTTCATGTACAGCCATGGTTTCACCGACCTGGACGGCCATGTCTGGGAGGTGTTCTGGATGACCAAGTGAGCCCCCACGGTCGTTCACTGCGTGTAACTCCCTGCCCCCCGAGGGGGCCGCTGCGCCTGCGGGCCGGCAAAGCCGGACCCGCGGCCCCTGCTGGATTGAATACCAGGCTAGCGCTCCACTGAGCATCTGCTCTGCCGCTACCATTGATTCATGCACTCTTCCACCCATGATGCGATTTCCGCCGTCTGGCGCATCGAGTCCGCGAAGATCGTGGGTGCTGTTGCCCGCATGGTGCGCGAGATCGGGCTGGCCGAGGAACTGGCGCAGGACGCGCTGGTTGCCGCGCTGGAAAGCTGGCCCGGCAAGGGTGTGCCGGACAATCCCGGCGCCTGGCTGATGCAGGTGGCCAAAAACCGCGCGCTGGACCACCTGCGGCACCAGAAGATGCAGGGCGAAAAGTTTGAGCAGATCGGTCATGAGCTGGAGGCGCAGCAAGCGCTGGTTGTGCCTGATTTTGTGGACGCGCTCGACGAGGCCCGGCAGGACGAGATCGGCGACGACCTGCTGCGTTTGATGTTCACCGCCTGCCACCCGGTGCTGTCCACCGAAGCGCGGCTGGCGCTGACGCTCAAGCTGCTGGGCGGCCTGACCACCCATGAAATCGCCCGCGCTTTCCTGGTGCCCGAGCCCACGATGGCTCAGCGCATCGTGCGTGCCAAGCGCACCCTGGCCGAGGCGCGCGTGCCTTTTGAAGTCCCGCGTGGCGATGAACTGGGCGCACGCCTGGCCTCGGTGCTGGAGGTGGTCTACCTGCTGTTCAACGAGGGTTACACCGCCACCGCCGGTGATCACTGGATGCGGCCTGCGCTGACCGACGAGGCGCTGCGTCTGGGCCGCATGCTCGCCGGCCTGGCGCCGGACGAGTCCGAGGTGCAGGGTTTGCTGGCCCTGATGGAGCTGCAAGCCTCGCGCATGGCCGCCCGGGTGGATGCCGCTGGCCGGCCGATACTGCTTGCCGACCAGAACCGGGCGCGCTGGGATCATCTCCTGATACGCAGGGGGCTGGCTGCGCTCGACAGGGCGCTGGCGCTGGCCGAGTCGTCGGTCCGCGCCCTGGGACCCTATGCGTTGCAGGGCGCCATCGCCGCCTGCCATGCGCGCGCGCCGACTTCAGCAGAAACCGACTGGCTGCGTATTTCCGCCCTGTACGACGCGCTGGCACAAACCGCGCCGTCACCGGTGGTGGAGCTCAACCGTGCCGTCGCGGTGAGCATGGCCTTCGGCCCGGCCGCCGGGCTGGCCATCATCGACGCGCTGCGCGGCGACAAAGCCCTGCAGAATTACCAGTGGCTGCCCAGCGTGCGTGGCGACCTGCTTGCCAGGCTGGGCCGCAACGACGAGGCGCGCCATGAATTTGAACGCGCCGCGGCGCTGGCAGGCAATCTGCGCGAGCGCGAGTTGCTGCTCGGGCGAGCGCAGGGGCTGCTCCCCTGATGGCATCGATTCAGGAGCCGACCAGCGCGAGGTAGGCCCGGCGCGTTTCCGGTGCCACCGACGCCAGCACCTGCTCGTAAGACGTCTTGTGGCGGACCAGCAGCCGGGCAGAGGCGACGGCCTTGGACTTGCAGAACCAGTGGCAGCTGTGCTGCATCAGGAACATTTCGGCGGACAGGGTGAAGGCCTTGTTTTTGGGCGATTGTTCGGACGCGCTTTTCGCGGCGCGCGTGATGCCTTCGGCATGCACCAGCAGGAGCTGGCGCAAGTCGAAGGTCGCAGCCGGGAAGAGCCTGTCGGCGTAAGGCAGGGGCAGGGGGAGCCTGCTCACACGTGTCGCGGCGCCTTCCACCCGGGAGAACCCGGCCACGAAGTTGTTGAACTGCTCGCACAGCCTGGTCTCGGTGCTCGTCAACAGGTTCCAGATGCTTGCGCGGCGCTCCGGATCGTCCTCGCGAAGTGCGCGCATGTAGCCTTCGGTCAGGCTCTCCATGAGTTTTTCGATCTGGTACTGGCCGAGATGGCTGCCCAGCAAGGCGATGCGCTTGCGTTCGTAGCCCGATTTGAGCGCATAAGCGCCGGCGGCGACGATCAGCGCCAGAAAGAAGATGTCCATCAATGCTCAGGTTTTGTTTTGGAGAGGTTCCCAGTGTAGTCAGCTGGGGTTGCGGGGCCGCGCCGCAGCCTGTGCCTATTTTCACAAAGCAAGCGCTTGCTAAAAATAACGGCTTTTGTTATGGTCTGTTTCCATGGACAAAATACCTGTGCGCACCCGCCCTGCCGGCCGGGCCCTGGCCCTGCCTGCGGCGGTTGTCGCAGCCGCTGAAAAGCGGCCGCGCGGCCGGCCGCGCAAGACGCCCGGCGAGCGTGACGACGGCAACCGGCGGGTGGAGCTTGTCACCACCGCCGCGCGGCTGTTTCGCCGCAAGGGCTTTGACGGCACCAGCACGCGCGACATCGCGGCGGCGGTCGGGATGCACAGCGGCTCGCCTTTCTACCACTTCAAAAGCAAGGGGGCGCTGCTGTATGCCGTGATGGAGGAGGGCATGCGTTCGGCCATGGCCCGGCAGGCGGCGGCGCTGGAGGCGGCGGCGCCGTCTGCTCCCGACGCAGCGGCTTTGCTGCATGTGTTGATCCGCAATCATTTCGACGTGCTGCTGGGCCCCGGCAGCGATTTCATTCCCGTGATGCTGTACGAGTCGCGTTCCATCACGGCCAGGCAGCGCGCGTCGCTGGCCAGGCTGCAGGGCGACTACGAATCGGTCTGGGCGCCGGTGCTCCAGGCCCTGAGCGACCAGGGTCGGCTGCAGGCCCCGGTGAAGTTGGCGCGGCTGCTGATTTTTGGTGCGCTGAACTGGTCGGCGCAGTGGTTTGATGCCAAAAAAGGCGCTTCGCTCGATGAGCTGGCCGACGCGGCCATGGCGCTGTTCATCGGCGACAGCCGGACGCCCTCCACAAGGAAAACCCGTCAATGACTTACCGTTCCGTCTTCAGCGCCGGCCTGTTTGCCGGCAAGGTGGTGGTGGTCACCGGCGGTGGCTCCGGCATAGGCCGCTGCACGGCGCATGAGCTGGCGGCCCTGGGCGCGCATGTCGTGCTGATCGGCCGCAAGCTCGAGAAGCTGCACGCGGTGGCCGGCGAGATTGTGGCCGCCGGCGGTCGTGCCAGCTTTCACCCCTGCGATATTCGCCAGGAAGAGGCGGTGAAGGTCACCGTCGCGGCGATTGTGATTGCGCAGGGCCGCATCGACGCGCTGGTCAACAACGCGGGCGGGCAGTACATCGCGCCGCTGGAAAGCATCAGCGCCAAGGGCTGGGAAGCGGTCATCAATACCAACCTGACGGGCGGCTTTCTGATGGCCCGCGAGTGTTACCTGCAGTCCATGGCGGAGCACGGCGGCAGCATCGTCAACATCGTCGCGGACATCTGGGGCTCCATGCCGTCCATGGGCCACAGCGGTGCGGCGCGGGCCGGCATGGTCAGCTTCACCGAAACCGCTGCGGCCGAGTGGGCGCACAGCGGCGTGCGGGTCAACGCGGTGGCGCCGGGTTACATCGCATCGAGCGGCATGGACCACTACCCGCCCGAAGCGGGGAAGATGTTGCGCGAGATGCGCACCACCGTGCCGCTGGGCCGCTTCGGTACCGAGGCGGAAACCTCGGCCGCCATTGTGTTTATGCTCAGCCCTGCAGCCAGCTTCATCAGCGGCACCGTGCTGCGTGTGGATGGCGCGCGGCCGCAAGTGCGCATGGGCTGGCCCATGCGCCTGCCCGATGCCCAGGCGCAGCAGCGCGATGCCGTGAAACCCTTTGACGGTTTTCATCTGGCGACAACGCCGAAGGTGTTCCAGTCATGACGGTTTTCCAGTCGGCATGGAATGCGCAGGGTCATGCGGCCGTGCAGCGGCGCGACGCCATGCTGGCACGGATTGCGACGCTGCGTGCGCTGGAGGCCCGTGCCGCCCAGGCTTCAGCCAAATCAAAACCGGTGTTCGACAAACGTGGCCAGTTGTTGCCGCGTGAACGGGTGGCGCTGCTGCTGGACCCGGGCGCGCCCTGGCTGCCTTTGTGTTCACTGGCCGGGTTCATGCAGGACCACAAGGATGCGGCGCTATCGACTCCAGGGGGCGGCATCGTGGCTGGCATCGGTTTCATCGAGGGCGCGCGCTGCATGGTGGTGGCCAGCGACTCGGGCATCGAGGCCGGCGCCATCCAGGCCATGGGGCTGGAGAAGATCCTGCGGGTGCAGGAGATCGCGCTGCAGAACAAGCTGCCTTTCATTCACCTGGTGGAAAGCGCCGGCGCCAACCTGATGCGTTACCGCGTCGAGGGTTTTATCCACGGCGGCGCCCTGTTCCGCAACCTCGCGCGTCTGTCGGCGGCGGGCATTCCGGTCATCACCGTGCAGCACGGCTCCGGCACGGCGGGCGGGGCCTACATGCCGGGTCTCTCGGACGTGGTGATCATGGTGCGCAACCGCTCGCGTGCCTTTCTGGCCGGGCCGCCCCTGCTGATGGCGGCTACCGGCGAGGTCGCCACCGAAGAGGAACTGGGCGGCGCCGGGATGCACACCGGCGTGTCGGGCCTCGGTGAACAGCTGGCCGAGGATGACCGCCAGGCGCTGGGCCTGGCGCGCCAGGTGGTGGCCCGGACTGCATGGTCAAATTGGCCTCCAGCCCTTTCCGGGCCTGCGCAATTAGCTATAAATTTCGTAGCAAACGAGCCTTTGTTCCCGGCCGATGAGCTGCTCGGGCTGATGGCCGGCGATCTGCGCCAGCCGGTGGACATGCATGAAGTGATTGCGCGGCTGGTCGATGGCTCGGACTTTCTGCCCTTCAAGGCGCTGTACGGCGCCGCCACGGTGTGTGTGCAGGCGGCGATCGATGGCCACGCGGTGGGCATCATCAGCAACAACGGCCCCATCGACGTGGCGGGCGCCAACAAGGCCACCCATTTCATCCAGCTGATGTGCCAGCTCGGCCACCCCATCGTCTACCTGCAGAACACCACCGGCTACATGGTCGGCAAGGACGCCGAGCAGGGCGGCATGATCAAACACGGCTCCAAGATGATCCAGGCCGTCACCAACGCCACGGTGCCGCAGATCACCATCCAGTGCGGTGCCTCGTTCGGCGCCGGCAATTACGGCATGTGCGGCCGCGCTTATGCACCGCGCTTCCTGTTCAGCTGGCCGAGTGCGAAAACCGCCGTGATGGGCGGCGAACAGGCAGCGCGCACCATGCAGATCGTCACAGAGGCCGCGATGGTGCGCAAGGGCATCCCGATTGACGCGGCGCAATCGCAGGCGCAGTTCGACAAGATCGTCGCCGTGTTCGAGGCGCAGGCCGACGCCTTCTACACCTCGGGCCTGCTGCTCGACGATGGTGTGATCGATCCGCGCGATACCCGCGCGGTGCTGGCGCAATGCCTGGCGATGTGTGCCGAGGCCGAAGCCCGGCAACTGCGGCCCATGCAGTTTGGCGTGGCGCGCATGTGAATGGACAGACCCAAGGAGACAAGCATGCAATACACCCACGAACACCTCGAAATCCAGAAGACCCTGAAACGATTTATCGACGCCGAGATCAACCCGCATGTGGACGAATGGGAGGCGGCTGAAATCTTTCCCGCTCACGAGGTTTTCAAGAAACTTGGCGATCTCGGCTTGTTGGGGCTGACCAAGCCAGAAGCATATGGCGGCGCCGGACTCGACTACTCCTACGGCGTCGCCATGGCCGAGGCGCTGGGTCATATCGACTGCGGCGGCATCCCCATGGCCATTGGTGTGCAGACCGACATGTGTACACCGGCACTGGCGCGGTTCGGCAGTGACGAGCTCAAGCGTGAATTCCTGGCCCCGGCGATTGCAGGTGACATGGTCGGCTGCATTGGCGTGAGCGAGCCGGGCGCCGGCAGTGACGTGGCGTCCATCAAGAGCCACGCGCGCAAGGACGGCGACGACTATGTGATCAGCGGCCAGAAGATGTGGATCACCAACAGCCTGCAGGCTGACTGGATGTGCATGCTGGTCAACACCGGCGAGGGGCCGCAGCACAAGAACAAAAGCCTGGTGATGGTGCCCATGCGCGAAGGCGGCAAGCTGCGCCAAGGCATTGAGGTTGGCAGGAAGATCAGGAAGATTGGCATGAACGCCAGCGACACCGGTCTGATCTATTTCGACGAAGTACGGGTGCCGCAGCGCTACCTGATAGGTGCCGAAGGCTCGGGCTTCATGTACCAGATGATGCAGTTCCAGGAAGAGCGCCTCTGGTGCGCGGCCAGCTGCATCCAGTCGCTCACCAACTGCATAGACTGGACAGTGGAGTGGGCGCATGAGCGCAAACTCTTCGGCGCCACACTGGCCGACCAGCAGTGGGTGCAGTTCAAGCTGGCCGAGATGAAAACCGAGGTCGAAAGCCTGCGCGCCATGACCTACCGCGCCTGCGAGCTTTATGTGCAGGGCCAGGATGTGACCGAGCTGGCCTCCATGGCCAAGCTCAAGGCCGGGCGCCTGAACCGCCTGGTGCCCGACACCTGCCTGCAGTTCTGGGGCGGCATGGGTTTTACCTGGGAGAACAAGGTGGCGCGCATGTTCCGCGACGGCCGGCTGGCTTCCATAGGCGGCGGTGCCGACGAGGTGATGATGGGCATCATCGCCAAGTACATGGGCCTGGCCAAGAGCAGCAAGAAACCCGCTGCCTGAGGATGAGCACGGCCATGAGTCACAAGCTGCAGATCACCCGTTTCGGCGAGGTCGAACACTGGACCCTGAACGATCCGGCCACACGCAACGCCCTGACCGACGAGGTGGTGGCCGCGCTGGCGCAAGCCTGCGCACGCGCCGCACAGGACACGGCCTTGCGCTTTGTGGTGTTGCAGGGCAGCGGCGGCTTTTTTTGCGCCGGTGGCAGTCTGGGCAGCTTCGCGCAGGCCATAGGGCAGGCGCTGCCGACAGGGCAGACCGACCCGCTGATGGCCATGAACGCCGGTTTTGGCCATGCGCTGCACGCCCTGTGCGCGCTGCCGCAGATGCTGCTGGTGGCGGTGGACGGCCCGGCCATGGGGGGTGGTCTGGGCCTGGTGTGTTGCGGCGACTTCGTGCTGGCCACACCTGCCGCCGTGTTTGCCACACCCGAGGTCACGCTGGGTGTGGTCCCAGCGCAGATTGCGCCTTTTGTACACAGGCGTCTGGGTGACAGGTTGGCGCGGCAGATGATGTTGTCCGGGGAGAAAATTTCCGCACAGCAGGCGCTGGACCAGGGGCTGGTGGACGAGCTCACTGATGACCTGCCAGCCGCCGTGGCGCGGCGCATCAGCGCGTTGCGCGGGGCGGCCCCGGGCGCCGTGACCCACACCAAGGCCCTGCTTTGCATGATCAATCAGGCTCCAGCCCTTGACCTGCCTGCGCAAGCAGCTATCAAATTTGCAGCAAATTTGCGCAGCCCGGAAGCTGCCGAAGGCCTGGCGGCCTTTGCGCAAAAGCGCAAGCCCGGGTGGGCAGCATGAGCCCCACGACCACCCCCATCCGCCGCCTGCTGATCGCCAACCGCGGCGAAATCGCGCGTCGCATCATCCGCACCGCACACCGCATGGGGATGGCCACCGTGACCGTGTATTCCGATGTCGACGCGCAGGCCCTGCACGTGCAGGAAGCGGGCAGTGCGGTAGCGCTGGGCGGCACGCTCTCAGCCGATTCCTACTTGCGCATCGACAAGTTGTTGGCTGCCGCCAAGGCGGCCGGCGCGGATGCGGTGCATCCCGGCTATGGGTTCCTCAGCGAAAACGCAGAGTTTGCGCAGGCGGTGATGGATGCCGGCCTGACCTGGGTCGGACCACCACCGGCCGCCATCCGCGCCCTGGGCAACAAGGCCGCTGCCAAGCAGCTTGCACTGGCGCAGAACGTTCCCTGCCTGCCGGGCTACCAGGGCGCCGACCAGTCGAATGAGGGCTTGGCAGCCGAAGCGGAGAAAGTGGGCTACCCGCTGATGGTGAAAGCCACAGCCGGCGGTGGCGGCCGCGGCATGCGTCTGGTGACGGATGCCGCGGCTTTGCAGGCGGCGCTGGACAGCGCGCGCTCCGAAGCGCTGTCGTCCTTCGGCAGCGGCGACCTGCTGCTGGAGCGCGCGCTCCTGAATCCGCGCCACGTCGAGGTGCAGGTGTTTGCCGATGCCCATGGTCACTGCATTCACCTCGGGGAGCGCGACTGCTCGGTGCAGCGGCGTCACCAGAAACTGATTGAAGAGTCGCCGAGTCCGGCAGTGAACGCTGACCTGCGCGAACGCATGGGCGCCTGCGCGGTGGCGCTTGCGCAGGCGGCCGGCTACGTGGGCGCGGGAACGGTGGAGTTTCTGCTCGACGAGAACGGTGATTTTTTCCTCATGGAGATGAACACGCGGCTGCAGGTTGAACACCCTGTCACTGAAGCGGTGACGGGTCTGGACCTGGTCGAGTGGCAGTTGCGCATCGCCCAGGGCGAGTCGCTGCCGCTGCGCCAGGAAGAAATCACCTTCAGCGGCCATGCCATCGAGGTGCGACTGTGCGCCGAGGACGAAAATTTTTCGCCACATGCCGGGCGGGTGCAGCACTTCATGGAGCCTGCGCACGCGCGTTTTGACCATGCGCTGCAGGCCGGCGGCGAGGTCACGCCGTTTTACGACTCCATGCTCGGCAAGCTGATCGTGCGCGGGGCGACACGGGCGCAGGCGATTGACCGACTGATCGCAGCGCTTGCCTCCACCCAGGTGCTGGGCCTGCCGACCAACCGCGCGTTTCTGGCGGCATGCCTGGCACACCCGGTGTTCCGCGCCGGCCAGGCGCTGATTCCCTTTCTGGCCGAGCACGGTGACGGCATTCGCAAAACCCTGCAGGACGAACAGACGCAGGTGCTGTTACCAGCGGCCCTCGGGCTGCATTTTCAGGGCAGCACCGGCGCTGCGCAGGCCTTGCCTTGTCCCTTCGGCACGGCCTTGCGGGTCGTGCATGGCGAACAGGTGCTGGCCATCACCGTGACGGAAACCGGAGCGGGTGGGCTGGAAGTTTCCTGCGGCACGCAGCAACACGCGGCCGGGTGTGTGCGTGCAAGCGACGGCCGGATGCGTGTCATGGTCGATGGCCTGAGCCACACGGTGCAGGCCTGCCAGGTGACCGGCGGGCGTTGGCATGTGCAGGTCGGCGAGACGGAGGTGTGGCTGAGAGACGCGAGTTTTGAGCCTGCAGCCGGGCTGGTTTCGGGCAACCCGTCCATGGAACTGCGGGCACCGTTCAACGGCAAGGTGATCGCCGTCCAGGTGAGCACCGGCGAATCAGTCAGGCGTGGCGACACCTTGCTGGTCATCGAGTCGATGAAGCTCGAACATGCGGTGTGTGCGACGCGCGATGCCGTGGTGGCGGCCGTGGCGGTGGCGCCTGGCCAGCAGACGGCGCCGGGTCAGGTTTTGTTGAGGTTTGAAGCATGAATTCTTCTTCCGCCGACTTCGATATGCTGGTTGACGTCACCGCGTCTGTCCGGCGTTTTGCGCAGAACGACATCGCGCCGCATGTCAGCCAGTGGGACGACGCCGGCGAGTTTCCGCGCGCCTTGTATCACCAGGCGGCCGGGTTGGGCCTGCTGGCGCTGGGTTACCCCGAGGCACTGGGCGGGACCCCGGCGTCCTGGCGGCTGCGCAACGCGATGACGCTGGCCTTGTGCCGCTACGGCGGCAGCGGCGGTGTGCTGGCCAGCCTGTTTTCGCACAACATCGGTCTGCCGCCGGTGCTGGCCCATGGCTCGGCGGCCTTGCAGCAGGCGGTCATTCCACCGGTGCTGCGTGGCGAAAAAATTGCAGCGCTGGCGATCACCGAGCCCGGCGGCGGCTCCGATGTGGCGGCACTGCGCACCACAGCGCGGCGCGACGGGGCCGACTATGTGATTGACGGCGAGAAGGTGTTCATCACCTCGGGCATGCGTGCGGACTTCATCACGGTGGCGGTGCGCACCGGCGACGCCGGCAGCAAGGGGGCCAGCGGCATCTCCATGATGCTCGTGCCCGGCGACAGCCCGGGCCTGTCGCGCACCCGGCTGGAGAAAATGGGCTGGTGGTGTTCGGACACGGCCCACCTGCGCTTTGACGGCGTGCGGGTGCCGGCCAGCCATTTGCTGGGCGAAGAGGGCGGTGGTTTCAGGATCATCATGGGCAACTTCAATGGTGAGCGCCTGGCGATGTCGGCCGCCGCGCTGGGTTTTGCCCAGGCCTGTTACGACGAGGCGCTGGATTGGGCGCGCCAGCGCAAGACCTTTGGCAGCACGCTGGTCGACAAGCAGGTGATCCGCCACAAGCTGGTCGATATGCAGATGCGCATCGCCTCTACCCAGGCCTGGGTCGATGTGGTGGCTGACCGTGCCGATGCGGGTGACCAGGGCGCCGACTGGGTGGCCCATGTCTGCATGCTGAAGAACCACGCAACGCAGACCATGCAGTTCTGCGCCGACCAGGCGGTGCAGATTCTCGGCGGCATGGGTTTCATGCGCGGGACCCGAAGTGAACGTATTTACCGCGAGGTCAAGGTCATGATGATTGGCGGCGGCGCCGAAGAGATCATGAAAGACCTTGCTGCACGACAATTGGGCCTATGACCGCTGACTCTTCGCCCCGTATCGAACCGCCCGCCGGGTTCGAGCCAGAATTCATCGCCGGATTGAAAACGCTTTTTGAGGAAAAAATATCCTTCAATCGCGTGCTCGGACTGAAGATCACTTCGCTCAAGCCAGAGCAGGTCACCGCGCGCATCACCATGAGCGAGCATTTGATCGGGCACTATGCACACAACCGCATCCACGGCGGCGTCATCAGTGCCGGGCTCGATGCGATGGGAGGTCTCGCCGTGATGGCTGCCATTGGCGCGCGGCACATGGACGAATCTCCCCTGCAGCGACTGCAACGCTTTTCCAAGCTCGGCACCATCGATTTGCGTGTTGATTACCTGCGTCCGGGCATAGGCGAGTATTTCGAGCTGCGCGCCGAGGTCATGCGTCTGGGCTCGCGCGTGGCCTCCACCCGCATGGAATTTCTCGGCGCCGACGGCAAGCTGCTGTCCACGGGGGCTGGCGCCTACATCGTTTCCTGAAAAGGAAAAAGCCACCCGAGGGTGGCTTTTTGAAGACCTGGAAGGGCGTTTACCGCATGTAATCCGATACCGGCTTCCATTTACCGTCGGTGATCTGCGAGAGGCGCGAGGCGTCGCTGCCCAGGCGCTTGGTCGGCGAGAAAGTGGCCTCGGCGCTGCCGAACATGTCGGGTGGAATGGTCATCGTGTCCATCACCTTGATAAAGCTGTCGGTGGTCAGGTTGTTGCCTGCTTTCTGCGCGGCCTTGGCAAAGGTGTCGATGATGTTGTAGCCATAGACCGAGAAGACGGTGGGGTCTTCATTGAACTTGGTTTTGTACTTGTTGGCCCAGAAGCGGATCGGCTGCGAAGCCTCGTCAAGGTAGGGGTTCTGCACGGTCATGGTGGCGTACAGGCCGTTCATGGCCGGGCCACCGAGCTTGTGGATCAGGTCGGTGTAAGACGCGCTGGAGCCAAGAAACACGGGGTTGAAACCAGTCTTGCGTGATTCCCCGATGGCACCAATGGTTTCTCGGATGATGGTGCCGAGCACGACCATTTCGCAGCCCGAGGCCTTCATCTTGGCTACCTGCGATGAAAAATCGGTCGCACCCCGTTTGTACGAGGTTTTTTCGGCGAATTCCATGCCGATGGTCTTGAGGCCTGCTTCACCGCCGCGCATCACCTCCAGGCCGAACTCGTCGTCCTGGTACATGGTGCACACCTTCTTGATGCCTTTTTCCTTGGCCAGCTTCGGCGCGGCATTGCGGATCTGGTCGAAATAGGTGGCGGCGAAAGAGTACTTGAGCTTGTGAAAGGGATCGTACATTTCACGCGCGGCGGTGATCGGAAAGAAATTGATCACGTTCTTGTCGAACTGTACCGGCATGGCGGCCAGGTTCTGCGCCGTACCGATGTGGCCGACCATCATGAAAATCTTGTCCTGGTTGACCAGCTTCTGGGCGGCCAGCACGGCTTTTTTCGGATCGTAGGCCGAGTCTTCGACGATGATTTTCAGCTTGCGGCCGTTGATACCACCCTGCTCATTGATCTCGTCCACCCGCAGCAGCATGCCCAGCCGTGCCTGCTTGCCGAAACCAGCGATGGGTCCGGACAGGTCCTGGATGGAGCCCAGGGTGATTTCGGTCTTGCTCACGCCCTGCTGGGCGGTGGCGTAGCCGGTGCTGAGCGCCAGGACGGCCAGCGCCAGGGTGGTTTTGAATTTCATGGATGTCTCCTGTAAAACGAAGGTGCTTGCAGCTTGGCATTCTTAACCTTCGCCCGCGCCTGTCAAGCTGGCGTATTCACTTAGGGGGCAGCCCTGCCCACGCAGTTCACTTCCTCAAAAAAAAGGCCGCCCGGGGGCGGCCTTGTCGCATGCGCGACCCGGTCAGGGTTGTTCCTGATCCGGGTGCGGTACCGGTCCAGGTTTCCTAGTCCTTGAACTGGTCGGCGCCGATCTTCCATGTGCCGTTTTTCTGCAGCACGGGGCGCAGGCCATTGAATGCCACGTACTCGGACACCACCTTCCAGCGGCCCTCCTGCAACTGGGAAAGCCGTGAGAAGTTGTTGCCCAGGCGCTTGGTAGGGCTGAAGCTGGCTTCCGCTGTGCCGAACATGTCGCGCGGGATCACCATGGTGTCCATGGCCTTGATGAAGCTGTCGGTGGTGAGATCGGGCCCGGCTTTCTGGGCCCCGCGCAGGAAGGCATCGATGGCGGCGTAACCGTAGACCGAAAATACCGTCGGCTCATCGTTGAACTTTGTCTTGTACTTGTTGGCCCAGAAGCGCACCGGCTGCTCCGCGGCGTCCAGGTAGGGGTGCTGGGATGTCATGGTGGCAAACAGTCCGTCCATGGCCTTGCCGCCGAGCTTGTGGATCAGGTCGGTGTAGGCCGCGCTGGAGCCGAGAAAGACGGGGTTGAAACCTGTCTTGCGGGATTCCCCGATCGTCCCAATGGTTTCGCGGATGATGGTGCCCAGCACGACCATTTCGCAACCGGAGGCCTTCATCCTGGCGACCTGGGATGAAAAATCCGTTGCGCCGCGTTTATACGAGGTTTTCTCGACAAAGGTCGCACCAATGGTCTTGAGCCCCGCTTCGGCGCCGCGCAGAACCTCCTGTCCGAAATCGTCATCCTGGTAAATGATGCAGGCACTCTTGATGTTTCTGTCCTTCATCAACTTCGGCGTCGCAATACGGATCTGGTCGTAGTAGGTCGCTGCGAAGGCGTACTTGAGCCGGTCGAGCGGTTCGTACATCTCGCGTGCGGCGGTGATGGGAAAGAAGTTGATGACGTTCTTTTCGAACTGCACCGGCATGGCCGCCAGGTTCTGCGCCGTGCCGAGGTGGCCGATCATCATGAAAATCTTGTCCTGGTTGACCAGTTTTTGCGCGGCGAGGATGGCCTTCTTGGGGTCATAGCCGGAGTCTTCGATCAGCAGCTTGATCTTGCGTCCATTGACGCCGCCCTGCTCGTTGAGTTCGTCCACACGCAGCATCATGCCCAGGCGGATCTGCTTGCCGAAGCCGGCCAGCGGGCCGGACAGGTCCTGGATGGAGCCAAGGGTGATTTCGGTTTTCGTGACGCCCTGCTGGGCGATGGCATGGCCTGCGCTGAGGATCAGAGCGGTCATTGCCGCGGTGGTCATGAATTTCATGGAAGTCTCCTTTTTTTGGGGATGGGCTATCGCTGGCACTTGTCAGGCGCGGGGCGCCTGGCTTCCTGACGCCAGCAGTCAAATCAGGATGCAGAGGGTAAAAGGTCTGTCTGTCAAAAAAATGGGCATGGGAAAGCCGTTGCCGCCAGCCTGGTCTTTCTGGCGACGGTTAAAAGGACGGAGGGAGGCCTCTGCGAGGCGGTGGGTTCGGTCTAGCGGTACATCGCTTCGATCGTGTCGGCGTATTTCTTTTCGACCAGCTTGCGCTTGAGCTTCATGGTCGGCGTCAGTTCTTCATCCTCGGCGCTGAGTTGCGTTTCAAGCAGGAAAAACTTCTTGATCTGCTCGACCCGCGCGAACTTCTTGTTGACCCGGTCCAGCTCAGCCTGGATCAGCTCCTGCACCTCGGCCGAGCGGGTCAGGCTCTGGTAGTTGCTGAAGGGAACGTCGTGATCCTGTGCATACTTTTCGACGTTTTCCTGGTCGATCATGATGATGGCGGTGAGGTAAGGGCGCTTGTCGCCAATCACCACGGCGTCGGTGATGTAGGGCGAAAACTTCAACTCGTTTTCCAATTCGCTGGGAGTCACGTTCTTGCCGCCGGCCGTGATGATGATGTCCTTCATGCGGTCGGTGATGCGGTAAAAACCTTCCTCGTCCACCAGGCCGACGTCACCGGTGTGCAGCCAGCCGTCGGCGTCGATCGTCTCGGCGGTTTTCTCCGGCAGGTTCAGGTAGCCCATGAAGACATTGGTGCCGCGCACCAGGATTTCACCCGTTGTCGGGTCCAGCCTGACTTCGTTGAAACCGGCCGCCGGGCCGATGGAGCCCGGTTTGATGCGGCTGGCAGGTACACCGGTCGAGGCGCCGCAGGTCTCGGTCATGCCCCAGACTTCCAGCATCGGCACGCCCAGCGCCATGTACCACTTGACCAGTTCCGGCGAGATGGGCGCGGCGCCGGTCACGCAAAAGCGCGCGCGGTGGATCCCTATGAGCTTGCGCGCGTTGTCCAGCGCGATCCACCGGGCGATCGTGAACTTCAGCTTGAGCCAGCTGCTGACCGGCCGACCCGCCATGACCAGCTCGGCGATTTCAGTGCCCACGCCGATGCCCCAGGCGTAAGCGGCCTGCTGCAGGCGGCTGGCTTCCTTGAGTGCGATCATCACGCCCGAGTAGAACTTTTCCCACACGCGCGGCACCGCAGTGAACACGGTGGGCGCGATCTCGCGCACGTTTTCCGGAATGGTTTCGGGGTTTTCGACAAAGTTGAGCTTGGCGCCGGTGTACATGGCGAAATATTCCCCGCCCATGCGTTCGGCAATGTGGCACAGGGGCAGGAAACACATGCGCTCGTCGTTTTCATCCTGCGCCACGAGGGTGTTGTAACCACGCGCGGTGAACACCAGGCCCCGGTGGCTGTGCATGGCGCCTTTGGGCTTGCCGGTGGTGCCCGAGGTGTAGACCAGAATGGCCAGGTCTTCGGGCCGGCTGGCCCTGACACGTTCCTCGACCGCGTGCGGATGGGCAGCGAGGTAGTCGCGCCCCAGCTCACGCAGACCTGCCAGGCTGATGACATCCGCCTCGTCAAGGTCGCGCAGGCCTTCCATGTCAAACACCACGATCTTGCGCAGGCCGGGCAGGGCGCTGCGCACCTCGAGGGCCTTGTCGAGCTGTTCGTCGTCTTCAACAAACAGGATGGTCGTGCGCGAGTCTTCGCACAGGTAATGCACCTGGGAAGCAGCGTCCGTCGGGTAAATGCCGTTGGCCACACCGCCGCAGCTGAGCACGGCGAGGTCGGCCAGCACCCACTCGATCACCGTGTTCGAGAGGATGGAGGCGCATTGCCCTGGCGTAAAACCCAGGCTGATCAGGCCGCCGGCGATTTCGCGCACGGCTTCGCCGGTCTGGTTCCAGGACCAGCTGCGCCAGATGCCAAGCTTTTTCTGCCGCATCCAGACCTGGTCCTGGCGCTGCGACACACCGTTCCAGAACAGTTCCGAAATGGTGTCGCCGTCGAGTACCACGCGGGTTTCGGGCTGAATATGTGAAAGATCCCAAAGGTTACTCATTCAAAGCTCCACGACCGCAGACTGCCGGTCCAATTAGTACCAGGCCGCCGCGGAACCGGCTTTGCCGGGTCGCTAGCGGCGTCCCCCAGTGGGGGGCGGCGGCCGCAGGCCGCTTCGGGGGGCGTCCTGTTAGCGCCATGTTTTTTTCTTCTTCCAGCGGCGTTCGCTGCGCACGCCGTCTTCCTTCATGCCCAGGTAGAACTCCTTGATGTCTTCCTTTTCCCGCAGGCGGGCACAGGTGTCTTCCATCACGATGCGCCCGTTTTCCAGCACGTAGCCGTAGTCGGAGGCGTTCAGGGCCATGTTGGCGTTCTGCTCGACCAGCAAAATGGTGGTGCCGCGTTCGCGGTTGATGCGCACCACGATCTCGAAGATTTCCTTGGTCAGTTTGGGGGACAGGCCCAGGCTGGGCTCGTCCAGCAGGATCAGGTCGGGCGAGGCCATCAGCGCGCGCGAGATCGACAACATCTGCTGCTGGCCACCCGACAGCAGGCCGGCGTCCTGCAGTGCACGTTCACGCAGGATGGGAAAGTAGCCGTACACCGCCTCGATGTCTCTGGCGGCGCCGTCGCGGTCTTTGCGGGTATAGGCGCCCATCAACAGGTTGTCGCGCACGCTGAGCAGCGGAAACACCTCGCGGCCCTCGGGCACATGGCTCAGACCCTGCTGCACGATGTAGGCCGGGTCCTGGGCCGTGATGTTGCCGCCCTTGAACTCGATGGAACCCTTGCGCGGATCGATGATGCCGGAGATGGTTTTCAGGATGGTGGTTTTACCGGCGCCGTTCGAGCCCAGCACGGTGGCGATCTCGCCGCGCCGCACCTGCAGGCTGACACCGCGTATGGCCTTGATCGGGCCGTAAGAACTCTCGACGTTGAGAAGCTTGAGCACGGGCTGGTCGCTCACAGGAGGAGGTGTGGCGCTCATGAGCGGACCTCACTATGCAAATCGACAGCCTTGTGTTGCCGGCGCAGCGAGGACACATCGTCGATGGAGCCGAGGTAGGCCTCGATCACACCAGGATCGGTCTGGACTTCACGCGGGGTACCCATGGCCAGTACCTCGCCCTGGTTCATGGCCAGCACGCGGTCGGATACCTTGGAGACCAGCGTCATGTCGTGTTCGACCATCAAGACAGTGATGCCCAGTTCGTTCTTGATGTCCTGAATCCAGAAAGCCATGTCGTCAGTTTCCTCCACGTTGAGGCCGGATGAAGGTTCGTCCAGCAGCAGCAGCCTGGGTTCGGTGCACAGCGCGCGCGCCAGCTCCACCACCTTGCGCACGCCGTAAGGCAGGCCGGCCACGTAGGAATCGCGATGATGCTGCAGGTCCAGCAGGTCGATGATCTGCTCGGCTTTTTCGCGTGCCTGGATTTCCGCCTCACGAGTTTTCCGGGTGAAGAAAATCTCGCTCCATAAACCCGTCTTGCGGTGTGTGTGCCGGCCAATCAGCAGGTTGTGCAACACCGTCGCATGCTCGAACAGCTCGATGTTCTGGAAGGTGCGGGCGATGCCCAGCGCGGCGATTTTGTGTGGGGGCTGCTCAGTCAGCCTGGCGCCCAGGTAATCAATGTCGCCCGAGGTGGGTGTGTAGATGCGGCTGATCAGGTTGAACACGGTGGTCTTGCCAGCGCCGTTGGGGCCGATCAGGGTGAAGACTTCTCCCTGCTTCACATCGAAACTGACATTGTTGACGGCAAGCACGCCGCCGAAACGGACGCTCAGGTTGCGTGCCGACAGCAGCGGCTGACCGGCGGGTTGTTGTATCTGGCTCATTTCAGACGGTCCGATTTCTGGAAGGATTTCTGGCGCTTGAACATGCCCTTGCGGTAGAAGGGGAAGGTCTGCAGATAGGTGCGGACTTTCAGCCAGCGCCCGTACAGACCCAGGGGCTCAAACAGCACAAAACCAATCAACACCAGGCCGTACACCAGCCCCTGCAGGCCAGGTGCCTGACCAATGAAAGCCGGCAGGTAGTCCTTGACCAGTGCGATGGCCTGGGGCATGGAGATCAGGAAGATGGCGCCCAGGAATGCGCCATGCACCGAGCCCAGGCCGCCGACCACAATCATCAGGAGCAGGTCGATCGACTGCAGGATGTTGAACTGGTCAGGCGAAATGAATTGCAGCTTGTGCGCGTACAGGGCGCCGGCGATGCCGGCGAGGCCGGCGGACAGCGCAAACGACAGCGTCTTGTACCGCGCCAGGTGAATGCCCATGCTTTGCGCGGAGATTTCCGAGTCGCGGATGGCCACAAAGGCGCGGCCGGTGGGCGAACGCAGCAGGTTGAGGATGCCCAGCGTGGCGCCAATGGCAATCACCAGGCAGAGGAAATAAAAGGCTTCACCGCTGCCCAGTTTCCAGCCGAACATGTCCGGTGCCTTGATGTGGATGCCGGCATTGCCGCCAGTGACCGACTCCCAGCGGGCAAACACTTCCTCGACAATGAAACCGAAGGACAGTGTGGCAATGCCCAGGTAGATGCCCTTCACGCGCAGCGCCGGCAGGCCGACGATCAGGCCCACCGCGGCCGAGAGGCCGGCCGCGCAGGCCAGCGCGATGGGAAAGGGCACGCCGGCGTTGGTCATGACCGCCTGGGTGTAGGCGCCCACGCCGAGAAACGCCGCATGGCCCAGCGAAAACAGTCCGGTAAATCCCGCCAGCAGCATCAGCCCGAGGCCGGCGATCGAATAGATCAGGATGAAGGTGAGCTGGGCCAGCCAGTACTCCGCAAAAATCCAGGGCGCCGCGACCAGCAGCAGCACCAGCGCGCTGTACCAGAAGATATGGCCGCCGTGCTTGGCAAGATTGATGTCCTGCCCGTAGTCGGTCTTGAAGATAAAGCGCATGAGTTATTTTTCTGATTGCAATGACAACGGGCGTGAGATCCCCAACTTCAAGCAGGGACCGCGGAACCGGCTTTGCCGGGCCGCAGGCGCAGCGGCCCCCCCGGGGGGCAGCGTATTACACGAAGTGAAAAGCGTGGGGGTCATACCTTCTTTCTTAGTTTTTCGCCGAACAGTCCGTTGGGCTTGACCATGAGCATGATCAGCACCACCACGTAGGCGGCGATGTCCTTGATCCCGTCGGGCGCGTAGAAGCCGGCCAGAGATTCGACGATGCCGATGATCAGGCCGCCCACAATCGCGCCGGGCAGGCTGCCGAAGCCGCCGACCACTGCCGCCGGAAATGCCTTCAAGCCGATAAAGCCCATGTTGGCGTGCACAAAGGTGATGGGGGCCAGCAGCAGGCCCGCGACGGCTGCCACGGCTGCGGCCAGCCCCCACACCAGCCCGTTGAGCCGCTTGACCGGAATGCCCATGTAGTACGCGGCGAGCTGGTTCTGCGAGGAAGCCTGCATGGCGATGCCCAGCTTGCTGTATTTGAAGAGTGCGAACAGTGCCAGGCAGAGTACCGCCGTGCTGCCGATCACGGCCATCTGCTCGACATTGAGGACCAGGGCGCCCACGTTCCAGATCATGTCCTTGTAGGGCACAGGCAGGGTGTGGGTTTCCGTGCCTATGCCGGGAATCATGGTGATCAGCCCGCGTGCCACGTAGCCGACCCCTATGGTCAGCATCACGATGGAAAACGCCGGCTGGCCCAGGATGGGCCGTATCACCAGCCGTTCAAGCAGCACGCCGAACAGGGCCATGCCGGCAATCGAGCTGAGGATGGCCAGCCAGAACGGAAAACCCAGCATGGTCATGCAGGCCAGGCCGCCAAACGCGCCCAGCATCATGAGCTCACCCTGGGCGAAGCTCACGGTTTCGGTGGCCTTGTAAATCAGGACAAAACCCAGGGCAATGAGCCCGTAGATGCAGCCTTGCGCGATGCCGCTGATGATCAATTGCAATAACTGCACTTTTACTCCACAATAAATTTTACAAAGCAGGCGCTTGGTAAAAATAAAGCAACAGGCTGCCGGCGGAACCCATTGCTTTTTTCTGACTCGAATCTGACGGGAGTGATCATGAGCTGCATTCAATGAAAAAATCAATCCGGATTGGTGCCGGGTTGGGTTTCTACGGAGACGCATGGGAACCGGTGCTCGCAAGCATCGAGCGTGGAGGGGTTCAGTACATCGCCAGCGACCACCTCGCGGAGCTCACACTGGCCATCCTGCAGAAGGATCTGCAACGTGATGTTTCCCTCGGCTACGCTAGGGACGTGGTGCCCATGCTTCTGTGTTTGTGGCCTGCGATGGCGCAGCGAAAAGTGCGCTTCATCTGCAACGCCGGCGGGCTCAATCCGGCCGGTGCCGCGGCCGCCGTCCGCGAGGCTTTTTCGGCAAAAGGGTGGACCGCACGCGTCGCCGTTGTGACAGGTGACGAGGTGTTGCAACAGGTCAGCGGGCTGGCGCCGGCGCACATGTTCAGCGGCGCCCCGTTTGAAGCCGTGCGTGAGCGCATGGTGTTTGCCAATGCCTACCTCGGTGCGCGGCCGATTGTTTCTGCGCTGCAGCAAGGTGCGGACATCGTGATCACCGGCCGGGTCGCCGATGCCGCCCTGTTTCTGGGGCCGCTGGTGCACGAGTTCAACTGGAACCTCGGCGACGCAGAAGATGCAGCGACACCGGCCGACCTGAACCGTCTGGCGCAAGGCCTTGCGGTCGGGCATCTGCTTGAATGCTCAGGCCAGGGCAGTGGCGGCAACTTCGGCAGCGCCCAGGCCTGGAAAGCCATCCCCGACCTCGCCCACATCGGTTACCCGATTGCCGAGGTCCGTGAGGACGGCGAGGCGGTGATCACCAAGGCGCCGGGCACCGGCGGGCGCATCAATTTCGACACGGTGCGCCAGCAATTGCTCTACGAAGTGCACAACCCGCATGCCTATGTCTCGCCCGATGTGGTGCTGGACATGTCCACCATCCATCTTGAGGACCTGGGTCAGGACCGCGTGCGTTTGACGGGCGCCACGGGCCATCCACGAACCGACCAGCTCAAGGTGGTCGGTGGCTACCGGGACGGCTTCAAGGCCGAGGTGACCTGGGGGTTCAGTTGGCCGGACGCTTATGACAAGGCGCTGGCGGCGGTGGAGATGGTGAAGGCCCAGCTCGCCGACAAGGGCGTGCCGCACGAGGCCCTGTTTGTCGAGTTCCCGGGCTTGAATTCGGCGCACGGCGCGCTGGCGTCCCTGCCCGGTGCTCAGGCGCTGGCCGAGCTCAACGAAGTCTGGGTGCGCATGGTGCTGCGCACACGCGACAAAAAAGCTGCCGACGGTTTTGGCCGGCTGTTCCCCTGGATGGGTTTGAGCGGGCCGGCCTACACCTGCGGCTTTCACGGCCTGCACAACACCAGCGAGCTGCTGGGCATCTGGCCGACCCTGATCGACCGCAGCCTGGTCGAGCCGAACACCCGTGTGGAGCTGCGGCAGACATGACAACGCCCACTCAAAAAATGCAGCTCGTCCGGCTGGCTCATGCACGCAGCGGCGACAAGGCCGACTGGGTGGACTTCGGCCTGTTTGCCTGGAATGAATCGGGTTACGCCGTGCTGGCGCGCGAGGTCACGGCGCAGCGGGTGCAGGCCCACTTTGCCCCCTGGCTGCCGGGCAAAGTCGAGTGCTGGTATTTACCGAATATCCTGGCAATCAAGCTGGTGCTGCACGACGCGTTGCAGGGCGGCGGTGCGCGCAACCTGCGCCTGGACAACCTGGGAAAGTCCATGGCGGCGGCGCTGCTGCGCATGGACATCAACGTGACCGCCGACGAACTCGCCGCCTGCCTGGCGGCGCCGCGTGTCGGCTGGTGGGGAGACCAAAAATGACGATACATGTCGAAAAAGACGGCGAGATCACGGTCATCACGATGGACCGGCCTGACGTGCGAAACGCGGTGGACAGCGACCATGCGCGTGCGCTGTACGACGCTTTTCTGGCTTTTGATGCCGACGACAGCGCGAAAGTCGCGGTGTTTCATGGCGCGCATGGGCATTTTTGCGCCGGCTGGGATTTGCAGTTCGGCGCAAAGATGATGCGCGAAGCCCGGGGTGGCGAATCGGGTGTGTTTGCCGATCTGGACTTTCAGCCGGAAGACGTGCACCCCTTGGGCCCGATGGGCCCGTCGCGACTGCTGCTGTCCAAGCCGGTGATTGCCGCCGTCAGCGGCGCGGCTGTGGCCGGCGGCATGGAGCTCGCCTTGTGGTGCGACATGCGGGTGATGGAGGACGACGCCTATTTCGGCGTCTATTGCCGCCGCTTCGGCGTGCCGCTGATCGACGGCGGCACGGTGCGCCTGCCTCGTCTGGTCGGCATGGGCCATGCCATGGACCTGATTCTGACCGGGCGCAAGGTCGAGGCCGCTGAAGCGCTGCAAATGGGCCTGTGCAACCGGGTCGTGCCCAGAGGAACGGTTCGCGAGGCGGCCTTGGTGCTGGCGCGGCAACTCGCGGCCTTTCCGCAGAAAACCATGCTGGCTGATCGCCAGAGTGCCTATACGCAGTGGGACCTGCCCCTGCCCCAGGCGCTCAAGCAGGAGTGGGCGCGCGGCAGCCTGTGTATCGGCGAAGGTCTGCAGGGCGCGGCCCGGTTTGCCGATGGCCAGGGCCGGCACGGCAGGTTTTGAGTATCAGATTTGCCTCCAGCCCTTGTCCCCAGGGCGTGAATAGCTATAAAAAGTGTAGCAATTCTAGGGCCGCGGCAGCGACGACGGCGGCACCGGACGCGGCTGGCCCTGGTCGTCGATCGCCACATAGGTCACGCTGGCCTCGGTCACCTTGATGTAGCTGCCCTGCGAGCCAAAACGCTCGGCATACACCTCGACCTTGACCGTCATCGAGGTGCGGCCTATGCGCGTGAGCTCCGAATAAAAGGACAGGATGTCGCCAACACGCACCGGCTGCTTGAAGATGAACTCGTTGACCGCGACGGTGGCCATACGGCCGCCGGCGTACCGCGCCGGGATCACCGAGCCGGCCAGGTCGACCTGGGCCATGACCCAGCCGCCAAAGATGTCGCCGTTGGCGTTGCAGTCCGCCGGCATCGGGATCACCTTGAGCACCAGTTCCTTGTCCAGGGGCAACTTGACGCTCAAGGGGGCATTGGGAAGGCTGGATTCGATGGACATAGGCACAATCGGTAGTGGAAAAGTCAAACAACAGGACAATTGTCTCCGATGCGCTCCTATGCCCCCGCCACCGAAACGCCGCCCGCCCCGGGCGCAGCTCCCAAACCTGAACTGAACCGCTCTGACTGGGCGACCCTGCGGCGCCTGTTTCCCTACCTCTGGGACTACAAGTGGCGCGTGATGGCTGCGCTGGCCTTCATGGTGGGCGCCAAACTCGCCAACGTCGGCGTGCCGCTGTTGCTGAAAAACCTGGTCGACGCCATGAGTTTCAAGCCCGGCGCGGTGGAGGCCGTGCTGATCGTGCCGGTCGCGCTGCTGGTGGGTTACGGGCTGCTCAGGCTGTCGACCTCGCTGTTCACCGAGCTGCGCGAGCTGGTGTTTGCCAAGGCCACCGAGGGCGCAGCGCGCCGGATTTCGCTGGAAGTGTTTCGCCACCTGCATGCGCTGAGCCTGCGTTTTCACCTCGAGCGCCAGACCGGCGGCATGACGCGCGACATCGAGCGCGGCACGCGTGGCGTGCATTCGCTGATTTCCTATTCGCTCTACAGCATCATCCCGACACTGATCGAAGTCACGCTGGTGCTGACGCTGCTGGCGGTCAAGTTCGACGTCTGGTTTGCCGGCATCACCATCATTGCGCTGGTGTTCTACATCACCTTCACCGTGACCGTGACCGAATGGCGTACCAAGTTCCGCAAGGAAATGAACGAGCTGGACTCCTCGGCGCACAGCCGCGCGATCGACTCGCTGCTCAATTACGAAACCGTCAAGTACTTCAACAACGAGGAGTTCGAGGCGCAGCGTTACGACGAAAACCTCAAGCGTTACCGCCGCGCCGCCGTCAAGAGCCAGACCACGCTGAGCCTGCTCAACACCGGCCAGCAGCTGATCATCGCCACCGGCCTGGTGGCCATGCTGTGGCGCGCCACCCAGGGCGTGGTTGATGGCCGCATGACGCTGGGCGACCTGGTCATGGTCAATGCCTTCATGATCCAGCTCTACATTCCGCTGGGCTTTCTGGGCGTGCTGTACCGCGAGATCAAGCAAAGCCTGACCGACCTGTCCAAGATGTTTACCCTGATGGAGCGCGAGCGCGAGATCGCCGACCAGCCCGGCGCGCCGGCGCTCGCCCTGCAGGCCTCGCCGGAAGTGCGTTTTGAAAATGTCAGTTTTGCCTACGAGGCGTCCCGGCCCATCCTGCACAACATCAGCTTCGTGATACCGCCGGGCAAGACGGTGGCCGTGGTCGGATCGTCAGGTGCCGGCAAGTCCACCCTGGCGCGCCTGCTGTTCCGTTTCTACGACGTGGGCATTCCAGGCGGGCCGTCGGTGGGTGGGGGCCGCATCACCATCGCCGGCCAGGACATCAAGCAGCTGACCCAGGCCAGTGTGCGCCAGGCCATCGGCATCGTGCCGCAGGACACCGTGCTGTTCAACGACACGGTCGAATACAACATCGCCTACGGCAAACCCGGCGCCAGCCGCGCCGAGGTGGAAGAGGCCGCGCGCGCGGCGCGTATCCATGACTTCATCAGCTCCACGCCCGCTGGCTACGCCACCATGGTCGGCGAGCGCGGCCTGAAACTCTCGGGCGGCGAGAAGCAGCGTGTGGCGATTGCCCGCACCCTGCTGAAAAACCCGCCCATCATGATTTTTGACGAAGCCACCTCGGCGCTGGACTCGGCCAACGAACGCGCCATCCAGGCCGAGCTGCGCAGCATTGCCGAGAACAAAACCACGCTGGTGGTGGCGCACCGCCTGTCCACCGTGGTCGACGCGCACGAGATCCTGGTGATGGAAGCCGGCCAGATCATCGAGCGCGGCACCCATGCCGCCCTGCTGGCTCTGGGCGGCCGCTACGCCTCCATGTGGGCGCTGCAGCAGAGTTCCGAGTGAACCTTGAAATGTTTTCGGTCTGCAGCCCAATGAAGGCGGGCGCGAGAAGCTATGATTTAGATAGCTAGAGCAGCAGCCTGGCCAACACCATGGCGTGACGGGCCGCCCCCCGGTCGGCTGGCCGGCTTCAAAATGGCTTCCCCGTGGGATTCCCCGTAGACCCTGGCCTGTCCCCAACTCGCATAATCGAAATCATGGAAACCAAATGGCTGGAAGATTTCGTCAGTCTCGCTGAAACGCGCAGCTTCAGCCGCTCGGCCACGCTGCGCCACGTGACGCAACCGGCGTTTTCGCGCCGCATCCAGGCGCTGGAAGCCTGGGCCGGCACCGACCTGGTGGACCGCAGCTCCTACCCCACGCGCCTGACGCCCGCCGGCGAGACGCTGTACAGCCAGTCGCTGGAGATGCTGCAGGGCCTGCAGTCGACACGTGCCATGCTGCGCGGCCACAACTCGGCCGCGCATGACGTCATTGAATTCGCCGTGCCCCATTCGCTGGCCTTCACCTTCTTTCCGGCCTGGGTCAGCAGCCTGCGCGAAAAGTTCGGTCCCATCAAAAGCCGGCTGATTGCGCTCAATGTGCACGACGCCGTGCTGCGTCTGGTGGAAGGCAGCTGCGATTTGCTGATTGCCTACTACCATGACTCGCAACCCTTCCAGCTGGACGCCGACCGTTACGAGATGATCAGCCTGGGGCAGGAGGTGCTGGCGCCTTTCGTGAAAGCCGAGGCCGACGGCTCACCGCTGTTTCGCTTGCCGGGCCGCGCCGGCCAGCCCCTGCCTTACCTGGGTTATGCCCCGGGGGCTTACCTGGGGCGCATGGTGGACCTGATCCTCAAGCAGTCGAGCACCGCCATCCACCTCGACCGGGTCTACGAGACCGACATGGCCGAGGGCCTGAAAGCCATGGCGCTGGAAGGCCACGGCATCGCGTTTTTGCCCTTCAGCGCCGTCAAGAAGGAGTTGCGGGCCAAAAAGCTGGTCAGTGCCGGCGAGGGACTGGAAATGACCATGGACGTGCGCGTCTACCGTGAGCGGCCGACCGGCAAGGCCGCTGCCAAAAACCCCGCGCAGGCGCTGTGGCAATTCCTGGAAAGCCAGGCCCAGCCGAAGACGGCAGGCAAACCACGCCTTGGGGGCAACCCTTAGTGGTTATAAATATTCTGCATAATGCTTCCCCCAAACAGCATTGGCGTTTCACAGGCGGTAAATTTACAGTCCGTCACGTTCTGCCAAGGCGGTTGGCGTGATCTCCCGCAAGACCTGCGAAGGCCGGTCCGCGGGGTGGCACAAAGACTGCTAGCCAGCTCTTCCATGTTCTATTGAACGAACCTGTGCACTATCCTGGGGACTGCCCTTTTGTTTGATCCGCTGACGGCGTTCAATCTTCTGGAGGCTTTCCCGGTGTGGCCGGCAACGTGTGCGTTGAGAGCTTTTTGTAACCCTCCCGTCCTCCCGATGCTGTTTTCGGGGCTGGGGTAAACCTTGGGGTTAGCCCCGGTACCCACTCCTTAGAATGGCATTTACCCATCTTTTCATTTAACCCGAAGGAAACTCTCCATGAAACTCAAACTAGCCGCTTTAACCATCGCATTGCTTGCATCCAGCGGCGCATTTGCCCAGGCCAGCGACACCGTCGCCAAAGTCAAGGCCTCCGGCGTGGTGACCATGGGTGTTCGCGACTCTTCGGGCGCCCTGTCCTACACCCTGGGTGACGGCAAGTACGCCGGTTACCACGTTGAAATCTGCCAGCGCGTGCTCGCCAACCTCGAAAAGGCCGTCGGCCGCAAGCTGGAGATCAAATACCTGCCAGTCACATCGCAGAACCGCATTCCGCTGGTGCAAAACGGCACGGTAGACATCGAGTGCGGCTCAACCACCAACAATGCCACGCGCCAGAAAGACGTGTCTTTCCTGCCCACTACCTTTGTTGAGGAAGTCCGCATCGCCGTGAAGGCCAACTCCGGCATTACCTCGATCGCCCAGCTCAATGGAAAAAACGTGGCCACCACCACCGGCACCACCTCTGTGCAGACCCTGCGCAAGAACGAGCGCGCCAGCGGAGTCGACTTCAAGGAAGTGTTCGGCAAGGACCATTCCGACAGCTTCCTGCTGCTCGAATCCGGCCGTGCCGATGCCTTCGTGATGGACGGTTCCATCCTGGCCGGCAACATCGCCACTGCCAAGAACCCGGCTGATTTCAAGATCGTCGGCGAGGTCCTGAGCGTCGAGCCGATTGCCATCATGGTTCGCAAGGACGATGCCGCCCTGAAGAAAATCGGCGAAGACACCATCAAGGACCTGATCAAGACCGGCGAAATCAACAAGCTCTGGGACAAATGGTTCATGCAGCCTATTCCCCCGAAAAACAGCCGCGTCGGCCTGGCTGTCAGCGAGAGCACCAAGGCGGCCTGGGCCAACCCCAACGACAAGCCGATGGAAGACTACGCCAAGAAGTAATCCTGGCTTGAGCTGAACCTCAAACCCCGTCTGTGATCTTGCTGGCGGGGTTTGTTGTTTGGTGGCAGCCCTGGCGAACGCGATGCAGCGCCGGCTGCAGGTGGGTTGATTGAAAAATTCCTGGCGGGAGAGAACATGAACTGGGATTGGCAGGTTTTTCTGAATGACGACGGCAGCGGCCGGACGTATTTGCAATGGATGTTCGACGCCTGGGGCTGGACCCTGGCGGTGGCGGGCAGTTCCTGGGTGGTGGCCATGCTGGCCGGCGCCCTGATGGGCACACTGCGTACCTTGCCGAACAGCCCGTGGCTGGTGCGGCTGGCCAATGTCTGGGTCGAACTGTTTCGCAACGTGCCTTTGCTGGTGCAGATCTTCATCTGGTACTTCGTTGTTCCCAAGATGTTCCCATTCATGCAGCAGGTACCCAGCTTTCTGCTGGTCGTGTTTGCATTGGGCTTTTTCACCTCGGCACGGATTGCCGAGCAGGTGCGCGCCGGGGTCCAGGCACTGCCGCGTGGCCAGCGTTATGCCGGCATGGCCATGGGCTTCACGACAGCCCAGACCTACCGTTATGTGATCCTGCCCATGGCGTTTCGCATCATCATTCCGCCGCTGACGAGCGAGTCGATGAACCTGCTCAAGAACTCCTCCGTCGCCTTTGCGGTGTCGATCGCGGAACTGACCATGTTTGCGATGCAGGCCCAGGAGGAAACCTCGCGCGGCGTGGAGGTCTACCTGGCCGTCACCGTGCTGTACGCCGTGTCGGCGTTTGCCGTCAATCGCGTCATGGCTTTTGTCGAGAAAAAAGTCCAGATTCCGGGCTACATCGTGGCCGGCAGCACCGGTGGGGGGCACTGACATGCTGGGTCTCGACATGAGCTTCCTGAACTGGGACATCATTTCCAAGTTCGTCATCAAGGGTTTCATTTTCAGCGTGGAGCTGACAGTGATTGCCACCATAGGCGGCATCCTGCTGGGCACTTTGCTGGCACTGATGCGGCTGTCCGGCATCAAGCTGCTGACGTATCCCGCGACGTTTTATGTCAACGGCATGCGTTCGGTGCCGCTGGTCATGGTGATCCTGTGGTTTTACCTGCTGATGCCCGCTGCCTTTTTCGACATGATTCCCGGCGGCGCCAACAACCGCTCGGAAATTTCGGCCATCATCACCTTCATTGCGTTTGAGGCCGCCTATTTCAGCGAGATCATGCGCGCCGGCATCCAGTCGATTTCGCGCGGCCAGGTCAATGCAGGGCGCGCACTGGGCATGACCTACGCGCAGAACATGCGCCTGATCGTGCTGCCGCAGGCCTTCCGCAACATGGTGCCGATTCTGCTGACGCAGACCATCATCCTGTTCCAGGACACCTCGCTGGTGTACGCCATTGGCGCCTACGACCTGCTCAAGGGTCTGACGACGGCGGGCAAGATCTACGGTCGCCCTGAAGAGGCCTACCTGCTGGCCGCCGTGGTTTATTTTGTGATCTGTTTTGGCCTGTCGTACGTCGTCAAGAAGCTGCAAAACAAGATCGCCATCATTCGCTAACAACCCATCGCACCCGCTCCCGGAGAAACAAGATGATCGAACTCAAAGAAGTTTCCAAATGGTATGGCGCCGTGCAGGTGCTCAACAACTGCAGCACCAGCATCAAAAAAGGCGAGGTGGTGGTGGTCTGCGGCCCGTCCGGCTCGGGCAAATCGACGCTGATCAAGACCATCAACGCACTCGAGCCCTTCCAGAAGGGCGAGATCTACGTCGACGGCCAGGCCGTGCACGACCCCAAGACCGACCTGCCCAAGCTGCGTTCGCGCGTCGGCATGGTGTTCCAGAATTTCGAGCTGTTTCCGCACCTGAGCGTGACCGAAAACCTGACGCTCGCCCAGGTCAAGGTGCTGGGCCGCAATCAGGCCGACGCCAAAACGCATGGCCTCAAATACCTGGACCGTGTGGGCCTGATGGCGCACAAGGACAAGTTTCCCGGCCAGCTTTCGGGCGGCCAGCAGCAGCGTGTGGCGATTGCCCGCGCGTTGAGCATGGACCCGATTGCCATGCTGTTCGACGAACCCACTTCGGCGCTCGATCCCGAAATGGTCGGCGAGGTGCTCGACTGCATGATGGGCCTGGCCACCGACGGCATGACCATGATGGTGGTCACGCACGAGATGGGTTTTGCCCGCAAGGTCGGTAGCCGCGTGATTTTCATGGACGTGGGCGGCAAGATCCTGGAGGACTGCTCGAAAGACGAATTTTTCAGCCACCCCGAGAACCGCCAGGAGCGGACGCGGGACTTCCTCAACAAAATCCTGCAGCATTAAAAGGTCATGCCTTGACCCGGGGCTGGCCCCCGGTGTACGGTATGGACATGCCTGCCTCTTTGAACCGCCCCCCGCGCTTCGCGCCCCTGTTGCCCGGCCCTGTGGCCGCGGCGGCCGGTGCGCGGGCGGGTCTGGACGTGCAGTGGCCGCATCAGCCGGTCGCACATTCCTGAGCCCGGCGATCCAACTCCCTCCCATTTTTAGCGCATTTCTGGATCACCGGGCCCCCCGCCTTTAGCGCGGCGTGCCCGGCGGCCTTGTGCCGGGCGTTTGATTCAGGAGTTTCCATGTTTTTTTCCAGCCAGCCGGCACGACTGCTGACCGAGCTCGACCACATCCGTATCAGCAAGCTGCTCCAGCGACCGGGCGCGTCCCCGCAAACGCAGGCGGAGGTGGAGGATTTGATCCACAGCGCCGAACTGATTTCCTCGTACCGGGTGCCCGCCAACGTCGTCACCATGTATTCACAGGTCCTGATGGCGGATGGACAGACCGGTGAACAGCGCAAGCTGACCCTGTGTTACCCGCACGACGCGGATCCGGCGGCCGGATTTGTCTCGGTGCTGTCGCCGGTGGGCGCAGGCCTGCTGGGCCTGAAAAAAGGACGCACGGCCCGCTGGCCCACGCCGGACGGCGGCACGGCCACGGGGAAAATCCTGGACATCCTGTTCCAGCCGGAAGAAAGCGGCGACTACCTGCTGTAGCCGTGTCAGGGCCGTGCCGGGGCGGCGGGTGTGGCAGGGCCATGGCCGCCGGTGAGACAATTCAGGTCATGACCTCAGCCGCCCCCACGACCCCCACTTCCCTGACCCTGACCCGACCGGACGACTGGCACCTGCATGTGCGTGACGGCGATGCCCTGCGCACCGTGGTGCCGCACACCGCGGCGCAGTTCGGCCGCGCCATCATCATGCCCAACCTGCGCCCGCCGGTGACCACTGCGGCGCAGGCCATGGCTTACCGCGAGCGTATCCAGGCGGCCGTGCCCGCTGGCGTGGCCTTCGAGCCGCTGATGACGCTGTACCTGACCGATAACCTGCCGCCCGACGAAACCAAGCGCGCGAAGGACGCCGGTGTGGTTGCGCTCAAGCTTTATCCCGCAGGCGCCACCACCAACAGCGACGCCGGCGTGACCGACCTGCGCAAGACTTACAGGACGCTGGAAGCCATGCAGCGCGAAGGCCTGCTGCTGCTGGTGCATGGTGAGGTGACCTCGCCCGAGATCGACCTGTTCGACCGCGAGGCGGTGTTCATCGACACCCAGCTGATTCCCTTGCGTCGCGATTTTCCGGAACTGAAAATCGTGTTCGAGCACATCACGACGAAAGAGGCCGCGCAGTATGTGCGCGACGCCGGCCGCTTCACCGGTGCCACCCTCACTGCGCACCACCTGCTCTACAACCGCAACGCCATTTTCACCGGTGGCATTCGTCCGCATTATTACTGCCTGCCGGTGCTCAAACGCGAAACCCATCGTGTGGCGCTGGTGGAAGCCGCTACCGGCGGCAACCCCCGTTTCTTCCTCGGCACCGACAGCGCGCCGCACCCGGCCCATTTGAAGGAGCACGCCACCGGCTGCGCCGGCTGCTACACCGCCCACGCGGCCATGGAGCTGTATGCCGAAGCCTTTGATGCCGTGGGCGCCATGGACAGGCTCGAAGCCTTCGCCAGCTTCAACGGTGCCGACTTCTACGGCCTGCCGCGCAACCAGGGCAGCATCACGCTGAAGAAGGAAAGCTGGACGCCGCCCGAGAGTTTTGCCTTTGGCGAGGCCGAACTCAAGCCGCTGCGTTCGGGCGAAGCGCTGGCCTGGAAACTGGTGGGCAGCGGGAGTCCCTGATGGAAAGCAAACCGCGCGTTGCGCTGCTGATTGATGCCGACAATTCGCCGGCCTCCAAGATCGACCTGATCCTCAATGAGTTGTCCACCTTCGGCGAAACCAATATCCGCCGAGCCTACGGCAACTGGAAAAAGAGCGAGCTCAAGGGCTGGGAAGAAGCCCTGCACGAACATGCGATCCGTCCCATGCAGCAGTTCGACTACACCAAGGGCAAAAACGCCAGCGACATGGCCATGGTGATCGACGCCCTGGAACTGCTGTACACCGACCGGCCCGACGCTTTCGGCATCGTCTCGTCCGACGCCGACTTCACCCCGCTGGTCATGCACCTGCGCGCCAAGGGCGCCGCCGTCTATGGTTTTGGTGCGCAGAAAACACCCGAACCTTTTGTCAACGCCTGCTCGCGTTTTCTCTACCTCGACAAGCTGCGCCCCATCGCTGCGGCCGATACGCCCGCGGGCGGCCGGGAAGACGCCGAGGCGGTGGCCACCGCGCCCCTGCGCGCCACACCGGCGCAGCTCAAGCAGGACGCCAAACTTGTCATGCTGCTGCGCAATGCCGTGCAGGCCGCTGCCGACGACGAAGGCTGGGCGCGTGTCGGTGCGGTCGGCACGCAGATCGCCAACCAGGCCTCGTTCGACCACCGCAACTACGGCTATGCCACGCTGACCAAGCTGCTGGTGGCCTCGCAGCTGTTCGACATCGTCGATGAAGGCAAGTCCACGGTGATGGTGCGCGACAAGAGGTTGTCCCGTCCGGCCGCCAGGAACGGATGAACGCAGACGCGCCAACTGGGGCCTGGCCGGTGGACTGGGCGCGCCCCTGGCTGTGCCCCTGGCGCGAACCCGGTGAGCGCGTGGCCCAAGCCATCGCAGCCGGTGCCGCGTGTCATGAGGCGCTGAACCGCGAGTCCGCCGCTCCGCGGCGTTTTGTGCCGCAGTCGGCCTTGCCCGACGGTCAGGCCTATGAGCACTTTATTTTTGAAAGCGGTACCGTCCCGACGCGCGACAACCTGCACGACTTCTTCAACGGCCTGTGCTGGATGCGTTTTCCGCTGACCAAGAAAAAACTCAACCAGCTGCAGGCCGCAGAAATCGCCGCGGCCGGGGTGGCGCCGCTGCGCGGGCCGGTGCGCGACGCGTTGACGGTGTTCGACGAAAACGCCGCCTTTCTGTCGGCGCCGCCGCCGCTGTGGGAGGCGCTGGCCGGGCGCGACTGGCAGCGCCTGTTTGTCGAGTTGCGCCCGCTCTGGCAGCAGGCGCAGCTGGTGCTGTTTGGCCATGCCCTGCTGGAAAAGCTGGTTTACCCACGAAAACCGATCACAGCCCATGTCTACCGGGCGCAACCAGCTATGAATTCCATAGCGGATCTGGACGCCTGGGTGGCCGCCGACCTGAGCGCCGACAAACTCGCGGCCAAACCTTTTCTGCCCTTGCCGGTGCTCGGTGTGCCGCTCTGGTGGCCGGAGAACGAGAACTTTTCCTTTTATGATGACTCTTTCGTATTCCGCCCGCGCCGGTGAACAACACCCAGTAAAAAATCCTGCGCTTGATTTGGGCTGAACTCTCCCCATTTGCCCGCAACAGTCCCTTTTTTTTGCGGCACTTGTTTTTACCGACCTCTACGGAGCATCCATGAAGCGTATTTTTCTATTTGTCATGACCAACCTCGCCGTTGTGGTGGTGCTGGGCATTGTCGCCAGCCTGCTGGGCGTCAATCGCTACCTCACGCCGCAAGGGCTGAACCTGGGCATGCTGCTCGGTTTTGCCGCGGTGATCGGTTTTGGCGGCGCGATCATCTCGCTGCTGATCAGCAAGCCCGTGGCCAAGTGGAGCTCGGGTGTGCGCGTCATCAACGAGCCGCAAAATGCCGACGAAGCCTGGATTGTCGAGACCGTGCGCAAGCTGGCCACCACGGCTGGCATCGGCATGCCGGAAGTCGGCATCTTCGAAGGTGCGCCCAACGCCTTCGCCACCGGCGCTTTCAAGAACTCGGCGCTGGTTGCCGTCTCCACCGGCCTGCTGCAGGGCATGACGCGTGAAGAGATCGAAGCCGTGCTCGGCCATGAAATCGCCCACGTGGCCAACGGCGACATGGTGACCATGACGCTGATTCAGGGCGTGATGAACACCTTCGTGGTGTTCCTGAGCCGCGTGATCGGTTATGCGGTGGACAGTTTTCTGCGCCGCGGCAGCGACAGCAACTCCGGCCCCGGCATCGGTTATTACGTCAGCACCATCGTGCTCGACATCGTGCTCGGTTTTGCCGCCGCCATCGTGGTGGCCTGGTTCTCGCGTCACCGCGAGTTCCGCGCCGATGCCGGTGCCGCGCAGCTGATGGGGCGCAAGCAGCCCATGATCAACGCGCTGGCCCGCCTGGGCGGCATGGTGCCCGGCGAGTTGCCCAAGAGCGTGGCGGCCTTCGGGATTGCCGGCGGTATTGGCAAACTGTTCAGCACCCACCCGCCGATTGAAGAGCGTATTGCCGCGCTGCAGAACGCGCAACCCGGTCAGGTTTGAGCTGGTTTGCTCCCTCTCCCCTTGGGAGAGGGCAGGGGTGAGGGCGGCGCGGACCTTCGGGCAACCCTCACCCTAACCCTCTCCCGGCGGGAGAGGGGACTAAGCGGGAGGCGAGCAGTTGACGATGCTCAGCGCCACCGCCTCGGCCACCTCGATGCCGTCCACGCCCGCCGACAGGATGCCGCCGGCGTAGCTCGCGCCTTCGCCGGCCGGGTACAGGCCCCGCACGTTCAGGCTCTGGAAATCGTCGCCGCGCGTCATGCGCAGCGGTGACGAGGTGCGGGTTTCGACGCCGGTCAGCACCGCATCAAACATGTCGAAGCCCTTGATCTTCTTGCCGAAGGCCGGCAGCGCCTCGCGCATGGCCGTGATGGCGTAGCCGGGCAGGGCGCTGGCCAGGTCGGCCATCAGCACGCCAGGCTTGTAGGAAGGTTCCACGCTGCCAAGCTGCGTCGAGGCCTTGCCGGCGACAAAGTCGCCGACCAGCTGGCCGGGCGCTGCGTACGTGCCGCCGCCCAGCGTGAAGGCGTGCGATTCGAGCTGGCGCTGGAAAGCAATGCCGGCCAGCGGCCCGCCCGGGTAGTCGGCCGGGGTGATGCCGACCACGATGCCGGCGTTGGCGTTGCGCTCGTTGCGCGAGTACTGGCTCATGCCGTTGGTCACGACACGGCCCACTTCGGAGGTCGCCGCCACCACGGTGCCGCCCGGGCACATGCAGAAGCTGTAGACCGAGCGCCCGTTGGCCGCATGGTGCACCAGCTTGTAATCGGCCGCGCCCAGCAGCGGGTGGCCGGCGTGCTGGCCGAGCCGCGCGCGGTCGATCAGGCCCTGCGGGTGTTCGATGCGAAAGCCGATGGAAAACGGCTTGGCCTCCATATAGACGCCGCGCTCGTGCAGCATGGCAAAGGTGTCGCGTGCGCTGTGGCCCAGGGCCAGCACCACATGGTCGGCGCGCAACTCGTAGCTGCCGCCGTCCTGCAGGCTCTGCACGGTCAGGCCGCGTATCTGCCCCTGTTCGATCAGCACATCGCTGACACGCTGCTGGAAGCGGATCTCGCCGCCCAGCGCCGTGATCTGCTCGCGCATGTGTTCCACCACCTTGACCAGCTTGAAGGTGCCGATGTGCGGCTTGCTGACCAGCAGGATTTCCTCCGGCGCGCCGGCCTTGACGAACTCCGTCATGACCTTGCGGCCCAGGAAACGCGGGTCCTTGATCTGGCTCCAGAGCTTGCCGTCTGAAAACGTCCCGGCGCCGCCTTCACCGAACTGCACATTCGACTCCGGGTCCAGCACGCCCTTGCGCCACAAGCCCCAGGTGTCTTTGGTACGCTCGCGCACCTTCTTGCCCCGCTCCAGCACGATGGGCTTGAAACCCATCTGCGCCAGCAGCAGGGCCGCAAAGATGCCGCAGGGGCCGAAGCCGACAACGACGGGACGCACGGCCGGTGCGCTGTCCACCCGGGCCACCAGGTGGTAGCTCTGGTCAGGCGCGGGGCGGATGTGGGGGTTGGCTTCAAATTGCTGAAGCAGCCGGTTTTCCAGCGCGGGGCTGGCAAGCTCGACGTCGGCGATGTAGACCAGCAGCAGCTTCTGCTTGCGTGCGTCGTAGCTGCGTTTGTAGATGCGGTGGCGCAGCAGCTCGGCAGGCTGGATGCCCAGCGTCCTGGCAATCAGTGCGGGCAGCGCGTCTTCGGGGTGGTCAAGCGGAAGCTTGAGCTCGGTCAGGCGGATCATGGGGGTTCCCTCGTGGATCTGTATTTCGGATCTATCGGGCATTTTAAGCCCCTGGCCCAGAAGGGGTGGGCGCAAGCAGCTATCAAATCAGTAGCAATCGATTTGCCGGGATAATGGGGGGGTGAAGCACGCCAGACTGCCGCTGGTGCAAGGGTGGAAACACCGCACTGGAGGAAGGTCCGGACTGCATAGGGCAGCGTAGCAGCTAACGGCTGTCCACCGTGAGGTGAGGATCAGAGCTACAGAGACGAGTCGGACCGGGGCAACCCGGGACGGGTGAAACGAGCAATCTCTACGCGCAGCAATACCAAGTAGGCACACGTTGACGGGGCCCCCGGAGTGTGCGGGTAGGTAGCACCGAGCCGTCTGGCGACAGACGGCCCAGATTAATGGCAGTCACGGGGCGGCGACCGCAAGGAAACCGTCCCGCACAAAATCCGGCCTATCGGCGGGCTTCACACTTTTTTTGCTTGACCCTTCCGCTGTCATCCCGGACTTGATCCGGGATCCATGTTGGTTGGCTCGTGCTGTGTGGTGTGCCTGCTGGCCGGGTCTCGCCCCGGCGGGCGAGTTACTTTTCTTTGTCTCGCCAAAGAAACCTAACGAAAAGAAAGGCGACCCGATGGTCTGGGTCCCTTCGCTTCGCTGCGGGCAACCTGCGGTGCTCACCGAAAATGGGGTCGAGCTCGAACTCGGCTATCGCCTCAGACAATCGCTCGCCCTGATCCATTTTCGGCTGCGCTCCTCGGCCCAGCCCGACGGGTGGGGCACCAATCAATGCGGGGGCGAAATCCGGAAGCCGTGTTCAGCCCGCATCAGGTTTCTACAAATTAAACAAACCCTGCGCCTGAATCCGCTCCACATGCGCCAGCAGCGAACGTTTGGCCACCGGCCAGATGCGCGGGTTTACATCGTCATAAGCTGAAGCCACCCACTCGTCCATGCTGCCTTGCGGCTGTGCCTGCATCACGCCGATGATCTTGGCCTCGCGTTTGAGTCGGTGGGCCTTGAGCTGGGCGATGACGGTTGTGGCCTCCCCCAGCACATGGCCGTGCGCCGGCGCGATGAACGCTATGCCGTGTTCGTCGCAAGCCGCGGCTAGCACATCCAGCGAATCGAGGTAGGCGTTCATGTTGCCGTCGGGCGGGTCCACCACCGTGGTGCTGCCGTTGAGGATGTGGTCGCCGCTGAACAGAATGCCGTCTTCCACCAGCACCAGGCACAGATGGTTGGCCGCGTGGCCGGGGGTGTGGATGACCTTCAGGGTATGGCTTATTTCGCCCTCGGGCCCTTGCCCCATAAGCGCGAGCAGCTCCTGATTTAATAGCGCGCGGTCCGGTGTGAACTGGCTGGCGGCGCGGGCTGTCGGCGCCGAGGGCAGGCCCAGGATGGGGGGTGCATTGCTGCACATGGCCTGCAGCGGTTTGGCGCCGGGCGAATGGTCGGCGTGGGAGTGGCTGCACACAATCATGCGGATGTTGCCGCCCGCGGCGCGCCACAGCCGCTGCAGGTGGTCGGTGTCGGCCGGGCCGGGATCGATCGCGATGTAGCCGGTGGCCGGGTCGCCGACCAGGTAGCTGTTGGTGCCGGGGCCGGTCATCACGCCGGGGTTGGGCGCGGTCAGTCGCATCAGGTTCTTGAGCAGGGACACCGGTTGTGCGGTCTGCCAGTCCAGTGTGTGCACCATCTGCCCGTCAGGGCTGGTCAGGGCCAGTTCGCCATAAGGCGCCTCGTGCTCCATGTAGCGCGCTTCGGCGCCGGCCAGAAAACCGGCGCGCGGGCAGGAGGTCCACAGCGGCTGCTCGGACGCGGCGCAGGCCTGCAGCACCGCGTCCACCGTGTCGAAATGCTGCAGGCGCTGCAGCGTGCGTATGGTCGGGAAGATGATGAAAAAACTGCCGGCCTCGTGGCGCGCCAGGGCATCGGCCGGCCGCACCCAGACCGGCTCGAACTGTTCGCTTTCGTCGGCCACTGGCTCCTGGCCTTCGGGCATGCGCGCGACGAGAAAGGGCACGTCAAAACGGCGCGGCAGGTCGCGGTCAGTGACCCAGTGGGCCAGCACAAAGACCTGGTCACCGGCCAGTGTCAGGCCGCGTTCGCGGCACTGCGCGGCAAATGGCGCAGTGCGGCTCAGGGCCGCAATGTCGGCGGTTGTGGCGTGGCTGCCGTCAGCGTGGCGGGCCAGCAGCACGCCGAGTTCTTCAAAACTTTCGCGGATGGCGGCAATCGCCTGCGTCAAATGCAGGTCGGTTTGTGTCGCGCGGCGGGTGGACTGGTCATGCGCTAGCGCATCGGCCGCGTCGATGCCCCCGCCGGGGAACACGTAGGCGCCGGGCGCAAAACTGGCCGTCATCGAACGCCGTGTCATCAGGATTTCGATGCCCCTGGCACTGTCGCGCAGCAGCAGCACGGTGGCGGCAGGGCGGGTGGGCGCGGGTTCGCGCTGCGGGTAAAGGAGTTGGGTGGGTCGGACCATGGGCTGATTTTGCAGCGAAACGGTGGGTGGCTGCTGGCGTCGCCCATGGCGGGCCGGCATTGGTAGCATGCTAAGTATTAACCGCAATGGCGCCTGGACGGCCGCTTGCTGATACTGGTCTTCACTTTATTTGCAGGATGTGAACCATGAAGCAGTGGATTTCCCGAACCGCCCTGGCCATGACGGCCGCCGCGCTGTGCGCCAGCCCCCTGAGTGCCATGGCGCAAGCCTGGCCCGCCAAACAACCGATCAAATTTGTAGCCGTGTTTCCGCCCGGCGGCTCGGTGGACCAGGTGGCTCGCATTCTGGCGGTGCCGCTGTCGCAGCAGCTCGGCCAGAACATCATTGTCGAAAACAAGGGCGGTGCCTCGGGCTCCATCGGCACCGCGGCGGTCGCTGCCGCGCCGGCCGACGGTTACACCTTTGCCTTTGTGTTCGACACCCACGGCGTCAACCCCAGCCTGATTCCCGGCCTGCCGTTTGACACCCGCAAGGACCTGGCGCCGGTCACGCTGATCGGAACCTCGGCCATGGTGCTCGCGACTTTCTCAGGTTCCGAGTACAAGACCTTTGCCGATGTGGTGGCCGCAGCCAAGGCCAAAAAGAACGTCAACTACGGCAGCATAGGCTCCGGCAGCCTCGGCCACCTGGCGATGGCGCTGCTGGCCAAAAACGGCAACATCGACTGGCAGCACATTCCCTACAAGGGCGGCGGCCCCTTGATGACCGACGCTGTCGCTGGTCATGTGCCGCTGTCGATTGGCTCGGTGTTCGTGACCAAGCCCCACATCGACAACGGCCGCCTGCGCCCGCTGGCGGTGACCACCAGCAAACGCTCGCCCGAGTTGCCCAATGTGCCAACGGTGGCTGAAAGCGGTTTTGCCGGCTTTGATGCACCCGCCTGGTGGGCTATTCTGGCGCCGGCCAAAACCCCGCCCGAAGTCCTCAAGCGCATGAACGAGGAAGTCAACAAGGCGCTGAAAAACCCCGAGATCGCCAAAAAACTCAGCGCCCAGGGCATCGAGATCGTCGGCGGTTCCTCCGAGTCGGCCCGCGTCTTCATCGACAAGCAGATCGACACCTGGGCCAAGGTGGTGAAGGACAATGGGATCAAGGCGGATTGAACATCACCGCTGGATGACGAAAGGGCCTGCGACTTTGTCGGCTTCAATATACCTGCGCATGGATACCGCGCCTTGACGTAATCTGATGAATTCAAAGGTGTTTTTCAATCGGCAGGCGCCACGTTATCTGACTGGCCGCCATGTTATTCCGCAGTTTTGCGGGATATATCAAAATTAGGCCTCTTGGAGGGGAATGCAACACCTCACAGTCCGACCCGCCGTTGCATCTGAGCAGAAGGCGCTCGAAGCGGTTCAGTGGCGAGCCTCGCTGAACAATCCTGGAGACCGAGAGCACTTATTGGCGAATCCTGATGCCATTGAACTCCCTCTTGCCCAACTCGAGGCCGGTGGTGTCTTCGTGGCAGAAGTGACCGGTTCAATCAAGGGATTCGCTGCCATTCTTTCTCGCGAAGATGGAGACGCAGAGCTAGATGCACTCTTCGTCGAGCCAAGAGCTTGGCGGCAAGGGGTTGGCCGCGCCTTGGTCGACCACTGCTTCTCTGCAGCAACAGCTTCGGGAGCTACCTCGCTACACGTCGTGGGCAACCCCCACGCAGAAGCTTTCTACATTTCGTGCGGGTTCAGAACGGTCGGTACCCAGCAAACGCGGTTCGGTGTCGGCTTGCTCATGAAGCGAGGTTTGCCGTGAACTTGGTCGCTGCCTTTTGCCGCGAGAGGCCTAACCCTTCGTATATGGACTCCCCCACAAACGCAAGAAACTGACTAATAGATTGGCTGTTGGGGAAGCGCCTGCAGTCGTTGTCCCCGCATCCATAGGCTCTCCCGCAGTCACTGCAATCCTTGCAGCAACTCCAAAGTTGGATAACCATCCGCCGGCAAGCCCACACTACGCTGGTAAAGCCGAATGCCGCCTTGCGTAGCCGGGCCCACCACGCCGTCGGGCGTGCCGCTGTCGAAGCCGCGTGCATTCAGCGCCGTCTGTAGCGCCAGCAACTGGCTGCGCGACAGCGGGGGCACATCACGCGGCCAGGCGGACTGCACCGCGGGGCCGCCGGCCAGGGCCTGCGCCAGCAGGCTGACGGCGAGCGCATAACTGGTCGAGTTGTTGTAACGCAGCAGGGTACGGAAGTTGGGGCCGACCAGGAAGGCCGGCCCGCGCGCGCCGGCTGGTAGCAGGATGGCGCTGTCGGCCAGGGCGGGTAGCGGCGCACCGTCCACAGTCCGCACGCCCTGGTCTGCCCAGACCGACGCCGGTTGCCGCGTTGCCGCATCAGCGAGCCCGTGGTCGAAGCCCGGTGGCAAACGCACCTCCAGTCCCCAGAGCTGGCCGGCCTGCCAGCCGGAACGGGCCAAAAAGTTGGCGGTCGAGGCCATCACGTCGGGCAGGCTGCCCCAGATGTCGCGCCGGCCGTCGCCGTCGGCATCCACCGCATAGGCCAGAAAGTTGGTGGGCAGAAATTGCGTCTGGCCCATGGCGCCGGCCCACGAGCCGATCATCTGCGCGCGTTCAATGTCCCGGTTCTGCAGAATTTTCAGTGCTGCGAGCAACTGGCTCCGCGCCCAGGCCTCGCGCCGGCCCTCGAAACCGAGCGATGCCAGGGCGGCGATGGTCGGGATGTCGCCGGTGTTGCTGCCGTAGTTGCTCTCCAGGCCCCAGATCGCCGCCAGGATTTCTGCCGGCACACCGTAACGCGCTGCAGCGGCATCGACCGCAGGGCGTGCTTGCAGCAGCCGGTCCTGGCCGCGGATGACGCGCTGCGGCGACACCGCGCTGTCGAGGTAGTCCCAGACCGCGCGCGTGAACTCGGGCTGGGCGCTGTCCAGCTCGGTCACGCGCGGGATGAAACGAATACCCTCGAAGGCGCTCTGCAGCGTGGCGTCGGTGATGCCGGCCGCGCGTGCGCTGGTGCTGAAGTCGGCGATCCAGCGTGCAAAGCGCTGGTCGCGCTCGGCGTCGTCGGGCGCGGCAGGTGCGGCGCTGCTGCCTGCCGGCGGCGTCTGTGCGCCGGCCGACAGCGTGGCGCCGCCTGCGGCCAGCGTAAAAATTGTCAGCAGCGTGGGCGCCACGCGCAAGAGGGCGGGCACCGGAAAACGGGGACTTGTTTTTTTCATGCTGTTGATTTTCTTCCCCTGATCGATGCAGGGAACTCCGGTGCAGTCAATACCCATGCCCCGCGGTGCGGGGGACTTGTTCTAGGTATGGTCTTCCGGGGACACGCCCAGTGCCACCAGAAAACGCGCCACCATGTTGTAGGTGGCGATCGCGCTGGTCAGTTCGACCAGTCCGGTGGTGTCGAAGTGCTGGCGCAGGGCCTCGAACACGTCGTCGCTGACCTTCACGTCCAGCGTCATCTGCGCGGCGTAACGGATCACCAATTGCTCGACCGCGCCCAGCGCTGGGTGGGCTGCCGAGGCGCGTGCATCGGCTTTCACCAGGGCATTGAGCGCATCGAGTTCGGCCTGGGTGCCGCCGGCCGTCAAAAAGTCAGGCGCGTGGTGTTTGTATTCATAGGCCGCGCCGGTCAGCAGCGCGACGGTGCAGATGCCCAGCTCGCGCAGCTTGCGGCTGGTGGGCAGGCCGGTGCGCACCGCGCCCAGGTACACGTTCCAGCCGCGCGCCAGCGGCTCGCTCCAGAGCAAAGCCTTGTCGAGGTTGATCAGGGTGCCGCCGCGGCGTTTCAGGACGGCGTCGACGAGGTCCTGCGGTTGGGGCTTGAGGGCGGGCGTCCAGTCGGGAATGCGCATGGTGGGTCTTTCCGGAAGTTGTGCAGGGAGGATGGGAAGGATGGGAAGGAGGGCGGCGCAGCCTCAGCGGATAATGCCCGGATGCTAATCCGATTTACCAAAATGCAGGGTGCGGGCAACGATTTTGTCATGCTCGACGAGACGCAGCGGCGCCTGAACCTGACGCCGGGCCAGTACCGCTTTCTGGCGGACCGCCACTTCGGCGTGGGCGCCGACCAGATTCTGTCGGTGCGGCCTGCGCCGGGCGGAGGGATCGATTTCGAGTACGTGATCCACAACGCCGATGGCGGCGAGGTCGAGCAGTGCGGCAATGGCGCACGCTGCTTTTTGCGCTTTGTGCGCGAGCAGGGCCTGACGGATAAGGATGTGGTCAGGGTCCGGACCCTGGCCGGCGTCATCGAGCCGCGCATGCAGCCGGACGGCCGCGTCACCGTGGACATGGGTGCGCCCATCTTCGAGCTGGCGCAGGTGCCGTTTGATGCCGGCGGTTTGACGCCCGAAGCCGTACATTCATGGCAAAAATGGCCTCTGGCCCTTGAGGGGCGGGCGCCGGCAGCTCCTGTTTTTGTAGCGGTTTTGTCCATGGGCAACCCGCATGCGGTGCAGCTGGTGGCCGACGTGGAGGCCGCGCCGGTGTTGCAGGACGGCCCGTTGATCGAGAACCACGTGCGTTTCCCGCGCCGCGTCAACGCCGGCTTCATGCAGGTGGTGTCGCGCAGCCGGATCCGCCTGCGGGTTTATGAACGCGGCGCCGGCGAAACCCTGGCCTGCGGCAGCGGGGCTTGCGCGGCGGTGGTCGCTGGCATACGCTTGGGCCTGCTGGATGCGCGCGTGGACGTGTTGACCCACGGCGGCACCCTGACCATCGAGTGGCAGGGCGGGCTGGATGCCGCGAGTTCCCCGGTGCTGATGACCGGACCGGCGACCACGGTGTTTGAAGCCGCTATCGACGTTCCCGACCACCTGTAGACTGACCCCCACTGACTGACGGAAACCACAAGAACATGAATCCAAGCGAACACTCCATCCAGAACCCGATCACCGAAGACGACATTGCCAATTTCCTGGCCAACACGCCGGACTTTTTCGAGCGCCATGCCGAACTGCTGGCGACGGTGCAGCTGTCCAGCGGCCACGGCAGCCGGGCGGTGAGCCTGCAGGAGCGCCAGGCCGGCATGTTGCGCGACAAGATCAAGGTGCTGGAGTCCCGGGTGGTCGACATGATCCGCCACGGCCAGGAGAACGTGGGTATTGCCGACAAGCTGCAGCAGTGCACGCTGAATCTGCTGCTGACCGCGCATGCCCGCGACCTGCCCGACACCATCGTGCGCGAGATCCAGACGCAGTTCGCGGTGCCGCAGGCGGCCATCAAGGTCTGGCACGTCAACGGTATTTTCTCGATGGAAGATTTTTCGACCGGCGTCAGCGAAGACACGCAAGCCTTTGCGTCCTCGCTGACCGCGCCCTACTGCGGCGTCAATTCCGGTTTTGAAGCCGTCAGCTGGCTGCCCGATCCGGCCCAGGCGATGTCGGTGGCGTTGATCCCGCTACGCCCGGGCAAAGCGCCGCAGGCCTTCGGCATGCTGGTGCTGGCCTCGCCTGACCCGGAGCGGTTCAGCAGCAGCATGGGCACCGATTTCCTCGAACGCATCGGCGAGCTGGCCGGCGCAGCCCTGTCGCGCCTGCGGCCCATGGCTGACTAGACCCATGGCCGGGCAGGACGCATCCGCAGTTTTTGCTGAAGCGGCCTTGCCGGCGCCGGTCCCCGACAACGACCCGCTGGTCGAGCGTTACCTCGAACATGTGCGGGTTGAAAAACGCCTGGCGCAGCGTACCGTCGAGCTGTACGCGCTGGATCTGCAAAAACTGCAGGCGAACTGCCGGCAGGCCGGCGTGGCGCTGACCGAAGCGCAAAACATCCACATGCGGCGCTGGGTGGCCCAGATGCACAGCGGCGGGCGCAGCGGGCGCGGCATCGCGCTCATTCTCTCGGGCTGGCGCGGCTTTTACACCTGGCTGGGCCGCGAAGGCCTGGTCAGCAGCAACCCGGTGCAGGACCTGCGCGCGCCCAAGGCTGCCAAACCGCTGCCCAAGGCCCTGAGTGTCGACGAGGCGGTGCAGCTGGCCGCGTTTGAGGGCGCGGACGGGGAAGGCCCGGCGCTGCAGGCGCGCGACCAGTGCATCACCGAGCTGCTCTATGGCTGCGGCCTGCGTATCGGTGAGCTGACCGGCCTGGACGTGGTGGCCAGCCACCAGGCCAGAGGCTGGATTGACCTGCAGGCAGCCGAGGCGCATGTGCTCGGCAAGGGCTCGAAACGGCGCAGCGTGCCGGTCGGCAGCAAGGCGCTGGAAGCCCTGCAGGCCTGGCTTGCCGCGCGCAGCGTCTGGGCCAAAGACGATGCAGCGCTGTTCATCGGCCAGCGCGGCAGCCGGCTCACGCCGCAACACATCCGCGTGCGGCTCAAACAACGCTCGCTGCAGGCCGGGCTGGCCACGCCGGTGCATCCGCACATGCTGCGGCATTCGTTTGCCAGCCATGTGCTGCAGTCCAGCGGCGACCTGCGCGCGGTGCAGGAACTGCTGGGCCACGCCAACATCACCACCACGCAGGTGTACACCCGGCTCGATTTCCAGCACCTGGCCAAGGTGTACGACGCTGCGCATCCGCGCGCCACGGTGGCGGGCCTCAAACCCCCGGGCAAGCAAAAAGGCTGATCAGGTTCTCCGCGGGCGCGGACTTTTCAAGCAGGGGCCGCGGGTCCGGCTTTGCCGGCCCGCAGGTGCAGCGGCTCCCTCGGGGGGGCATCCTTCGACAAGCTCAGGACGAACGGATAAAAAGAAGCGACCGCGCAGGCATCTCTATTCAAGCAGGGGCCGCGGGTCCGGCTTCGCCGGCCCGCAGGCGCAGCGGCCCCCACGGGGGGCAGGGAGCTACACGAAGTGAGCGACCGTGGGGGCGCTATTTGTAATCAGGCAGCAGGAACACCGCGCGTTTGCTCTGCGGCGGCACACCGGCCAGTTTCTGCGCCAGGCGAGCCAGCGCGATCTCGGCGGTCGGGCCCTGGCGCGGCACCAGCGCATAAGCCACCCGAATCTGGGCCGCGCAGTCCTCCGGCAGGCCCTTGTAGGGCATCAGGCAACGGGCCACGATGCGCGGGCCCAGCGTGGCAGCTTCTTCTGCGGAAAACGGGCCTTCCACCAGCATGCCAAAACGCTGCTCCGCCAGGCGTGCCGCGCTGTCGATGTCGCGCGCGGTTGAGAGGAGCCGCTCGGCCACGCGCAGCGGTAATTCCTCGGCGGCCCGGCGCCCGAAGTCGCGCCGGATCTGCTCGCTGTTGACCAGGTCGATCAGCAGCACGGCGCCCTGGTGCCTGAGCCGCTCCGAGCGCGCGATCATGCGCTCCAGGCGTTCGACAAACACCTGCTCGTTGATCAGGCCGGTCGCGGGGTCGACCCGGTCCAGCCCCTGGATCCTGCGCCTGTTCTCGCGGCGCTGCTGGCTGCGCAGGACCAGCACCACCAGCATGGCCGGCATCTGCAGCGCCATGCTCGCCAGCACTCCTTGCTCGGTGGCAAAACTCAGGGGCAGCCACTGCATGTAGCGGGCAATGGCCAGCGCCAGGCTCACGGCAAGCGGGGTGGCGCTCAGCAGCAGCCATCCGCCGAAGCGGTCGCCGCGCCGCCAGGCCCAGAGATCAATCGTCACCATCAACACCGGCACCAGCACCAGATACGGCACTATCAGCGTGATGCGCAGCGCACTGTCGGTGACCCCCAGCGCGACCGAGAGGCCTGCGCCGGCCAGCGCCGCCGCCCACACCAGGAGATTGAGCAAACGCGAGCGCTGCGCCAGCGACACCACGGTGGCATTGAGCAGCAGCAGCGACACCAGCATCCAGGTGGCCAGCACCGCCAGCGAGAGGTCAGTCCAGACCGGCGAGTCGGGCCACAGGTGCAGCCCGCCCACGCCGGTGATGGCCACCTGCGTCAGCCCGATCAGCGCGGAGCACGCCGAATAGTAGAGGTAGGCCCGGTCGCGCAGCCAGAAAGCGCCGGCCAGGCCGACCATGCAGCCCAGCAGCGCCAGACCGAAGTAGACGCCCAGAAACAGCGACACCTGCTGCTCGCTGCGCAACAGGTGCCCCGAGCTGACAAAGCGAATGGGCGCGCTGAAACCCTGGGCGTTTTCAATGCGCAGGATGTAATGCGTCGGGTCCTCGGCATTGAAGTTCACGACCAGCAGGGGGTGGCGATGCGGCGTGGGCCACTGGTTGACCGGTGTCAGGTCACCGGCGCGCTGCTCTATCCATTGTCCGGCGCTGTCCAGCGTGTACAGCGACGCGCGGTCCAGCGCGGGGTAGGGAATTTCAAGCAGCCAGCGCTCCATGTCGGGCGCGGGCGGCACGATGAAACGGATCCACAGCGACTGGCCGGGCAGCAGGGGATAAATGCCGCGCGCCGGGGTCTGCTGCCAGTCCAGATCACGCTGACTGACTACCTGCTCAACCCCCAGCCGGGATTGCGGGTCGATCCAGTAATCGCCCCAGTCGGCCAGCGCAACCGGCTGTCTGTCCGCATCGAGGTCCAACACCGTGCGGGACAACACCGGCAGGCTCGGCAAGAGCAGCAAGAGCAGCATCAGGGCCAGGCAGAACGTCCCCCACCAGCCCCCAGACGAACGAATTCGTGACCTGCTGCCTGCAACATGCGTCGAAATGCCCTTAAAAAACATCAAGTGATTGTCTCAAATTTCTCCGGGGTTTCTTTCAGGGCAGCGGCAGCCGCGACAATAGAGACATGAAATCAATACGGCTGAGAGAAGGCAAGGAACGTTCGCTGCTGCGGCGCCACCCCTGGGTGTTTGACGGTGCGATTGCCCGTGGTGGCGCGGACGCTGGTGAAACCGTGCGGGTTGAAGGGCACGATGGGCAGTTTCTCGGCTGGGCGGCTTTCAGCCCGAGTTCGAAGATTCGCGCCCGCGTCTGGAGTTTTGTCGAGACCGAGCGCATCGATGCTTCGTTTTTTGTAGCGCGTATCGCACAAGCCATCAGGGCAAGAAGCCGGTTTGATATACAAAGTGACGGGATGCGCCTGGTCCACGGCGAGTCCGACGGCTTGCCGGGCCTGGTGGTGGACCGGTATGCCGACACGCTGGTGGCGCAGTTCTCAAGCTGCGGTGTCGAGCGCTGGAAAAGCGTGATTGTCGAAGCCCTGCTGGCGCAAACCGGCTTGAGCCGCCTGTACGAGCGATCCGACGCCAGTGTGCGTTCGCTCGAGGGCTTGCTCGAAGCCACCGGTTGGTTGCAAGGCTCCGGCGACACCGGCATCACGATCACAGAACACGGCTGGCAACTGGGCCTGGACATCGCCACCGGCCACAAGACCGGCTTCTACCTGGACCAGCGCGACAGCCGCCGCAAGTTTGCCGAGCATGCGCGCCGCCTGCAGTTCCAGAACGTCCTCAACTGTTATTGCTACACCGGGGGCTTCACCGTCGCGGCGCTGGCCGGCGGCGCGGCGCATGTCACGTCGATCGATTCGTCCGGCCCCGCGATTGAAAAAGCCGTGGCCAATGTGGCGCTGAACGGCTTTGACGCCGGCCGCACCACCATGCTCGACGCCGATGTCAATGCCTCGATGCGGCAGTTCCACAAGGAAGGCCGGACTTTTGACGCCATCGTGCTGGACCCGCCCAAGTTTGCGCCCACCGTGACCCATGCCGAACGCGCCGCACGCGCCTACAAGGACATCAACCGCATTGCGCTGTCCATCCTGGCGCCCGGTGGTGTGCTGTTCACCTATTCCTGCTCGGGCGGCATCAGCGCCGACCTGTTTCACAAGATCGTGGCGTCCGCGGGCACCGACGCCGGGGTGGACGCCTTCATCACCGAACGCCTGGGCGGGGCTCCCGACCACCCGATGACCGTGAGTTTCCCCGAGGGCGAGTACCTCAAGGGGCTGGTGCTGCTCAAAAAATAAGGCCACGAATAAAAGGTGGCTATAGCCCTTGACGGACGGGCGCAGACAGCTATCAATAACATAGCAAAAAATGCTCACCGGCGCCTCAAGGCTTGACACGGCCTGTACAGTGGTCCGGCAGGCCCCGTGCGGAGTCAATGTGCGCCTCAGGGCCTTGCGTTGACGACTAAACTCCCCACCTTCACGGGTCCACGTCCCTTCTTTTTCCTGTATTTTTCCTGTTTTTTTAGGCAGACACCATGAGTTTGATTCCCGTGACCATCCTGACCGGCTTTCTGGGCTCCGGCAAAACCACGCTGCTCAAGCGCATCCTGACCGAAGCCCACGGCCAGAAAATCGCCGTGATCGAAAACGAGTTCGGCGAGGAAAACATCGACAACGACATCCTGGTCAACGACACCCAGGAAAACATCATCCAGATGAACAACGGCTGCATCTGCTGCTCGATCCGCGAGGATCTTCGCGAAACACTGCAGCTGCTGGCCGCCAAGAAGCGCAAGGGCCTGCTGGACTTCGACCGTGTGGTGATCGAAACCACCGGCCTGGCCGACCCGGGGCCGGTGGCGCAGACCTTCTTCATGGACGAGGAAATCGCCGAACAGTACCTGCTGGACTCCATCCTGACCTTGGTCGACGCCAAACACGCGGCCACCCAGCTCAATGACCGCCAGGAGGCGCGCCGCCAGGTCGGTTTTGCCGACCAGATATTCATCAGCAAGTCCGATCTGGTGGCCGCTGATGAAGTGCAGGCGCTGATGCACCGCCTTAAACACATGAACCCGCGCGCGCCGCAGAAAGCGGTGCATTTCGGCGAGGTGGCGATCGCCGACGTGTTCGACCTGCGCGGCTTCAACCTCAATGCCAAACTCGACATCGACCCGGACTTCCTCAAGGCCGACGAACACGACCACGCCGGGCACGACCATGCCGAAGGCGAACATTGCGACCACCCCTCGCACGCCCACGACCACGGGCATGGCCATCACCACCATCACGACGACGATGTCAAGAGTTTTGTGTTCCGCTCGGAGCGCGCTTTTGACCCGGCCAAGCTCGAGGATTTTCTCGGTGCCGTGGTCAACATCTACGGCCCGCGCATGTTGCGCTACAAGGGTGTGCTGAACATGCAGGGCACCGAGCGCAAGGTGATTTTCCAGGGCGTGCACCAGTTGATGGGCAGCGACCTCGGCCCGGCCTGGGCGGAAGGCGAGCAGAAGAACAGCAAGATGGTCTTTATCGGCATCGATTTGCCGAAAGATATTTTCCTCCAGGGCCTGGAGCAGTGTCTGGTTTGAGGTAGGCTGTCCACACATTGCCTTGAAAGGCGGGAGGGCCTCATGATTGTCTCCATTCTCCAACGGTTAGGCTTTCGGGTCTCCCAGCGTCCCGGTGAGCCGCTACAATCGCGCGCCGACTCCCCTGACCGGTCATCGCCGGCAAAGAGGCAGACAGGGGAAGTCAGGGTAAGTACTGGCCTTGAAATGGCAGGTGCGTCGGCGAACAAACCAGACAATCAGGTAAAAGACAAGGTTGGGCTGACAAAAGTCAGCCTGGCCCGGAGTCAGCATGGGGACCATCCCGAAGCTGCCTCCACGAGGAGACCCAGTGTGAAAGCTCAAACAAAAAAGTCCAAGGTTGCGGTCAAGTCCGCGGGGAAAGCCACGTCAGCCGGCAGCGCCAAGCCCAAACCTGTCACCAAGGTGGTGGCCAGGCCTGCGGCGTCGAAAACCGCAGTGAAAAAACCAGCCCCAGCTGCACCCAAAGCCAAGGCCAAGGTGGTGAGCAAGCCCGTGGTCAAAGCCAAGGTGGTGGCCAAGCCCAAAGCGGTACCCGCCAAAAAAGTCACGCCGGCTGCGAAAAAGCCAGCGCCGGTTGCCAAAAGTCGTCCCGCCGCCAAGGTCGTCAAGTCTGCCACGCCTGTGCGGGCGACCAAACCCAAGCCCATTGTTAAACCCGCGGTCAAAGCCGCCAAACCTGTCACCAAGCCGGCCGCGCCGTCCGTGAAGGCCAAGGCCCCCGCCAAACCTGAAGAAAAAGTCATTATCAAAACGATCACCAAAACGGCGGCAGTCCCCGCCGCGAAAACCCCGCCCAGCCCCGCCAGCATTGCTGCGGCGCCAGCTCCGCTGCAGACACCGGCCCTGAAGCCTGGGCGCCGTGCATCCCTGCGGAACTCCTCTTTTGCACCGCCGCCCGCGCCCATGATTCCGACCCACTCCCCCGACGCTGCGAAAGCCAGCTACTCCACCATTGCCGAGCGGGTGATCGCCCCGCCCCCGCATGTGGCGGCGAAAAAGGACCCCAAGCTTGCCAACAACTGGAAGACGAAAAAGGGCGAAGAGCTGACGGACGAAGAAGTCAAGGCCATGCCGGACTCGGAGTACATGAACGAGAAGCAGCTGGCGTTTTTCCGGCACAAGCTCTCCCTGCTCAAGCAGGACATCCACAACAGTGCCGGTGAAACCACCGAGCATCTGCGGGAAGACACCGTGGTTGTGCCGGACCCTGCCGATCGCGCGACCATCGAGGAAGAACACGCGCTCGAGCTGCGCACGCGTGACCGGGAGCGCAAGCTGCTCAAGAAAATCGAGCAGTCGATCGCCCGCATTGACTCGGGTGACTATGGTTACTGCGACGAAACCGGCGAGGCCATCGGCGTGGGGCGCCTGATAGCCCGTCCAACGGCCAACCTGTCGCTGGAAGCACAGCAGCGACGGGAGCTCAAGCAGAAAATGTTCGGGGACTGACCTTTCCAGTTGCCCACTTCCTCCTGAACCGCTGTTGATGGCCAAAGAAGACACCACACCAGGCTTGCTTTCAAAAGTCGTGAAGTTCGTCCGTAACCCGGCGACGAACTGGTCCGAGCTTGATGGCAAGGAATCGGACCGGGAGGAGGCCCTGAGCAAGCAGATGCTCAAGGAAATGATTGAGCGGAAACGGCGCAACGATTTCGTGCGCAAGCGCGAATTCGACATGCTCCGGAAAATGCGCAAGCGGGAGGCCATGACCGGTCAGGACCCCGGCGCCCGGCCTTCGTTCTTCCAGAGCAGCATGCCGTCCAAGCCCGACGACCGCGCCGTCACCCTGAAGAAGATCGACGAGATCGAAGCCCAGATGTCGATGCAATGGTGGAAAACCAAGCATGGAAGTGCCGCCGCCGGGGCCAGCGAACCTTCTTCACTTTCTGCGGGGACGATGGCCGGTTCGCCGAATCTCAGCACCCATGCCCCGCTCCTGGACAATGCTTTGCCGGCCAGCTACGAGGCTACGGCGCCCAGCGCCCTGACCACGGCCCTGGCCAAAACCAGGTCTGCGGCCATGGCGCCTCAGCCTGCACCTGCGCCCATGATGGACCTGTCTCCAGGCATTGCCGTCACGCCGCCCGCAGCCACGCCCAAGCCGGTTGTACCCAGACCGGTTATTTCTGCAGTCTCCCGCGACGGCGAGTCGTCTGGTTTTTCGTCATCAAAATATTCCGTGGTGGAGGCCTCGGAAGTGGCGCACGACCCGGAACTGGAGGAGGCCTCCATCCGCTTTGCCAACGGCGACGATGCAGGTGCCGAAGCCGGGCTGCTCGAGACGCTGGGTCCCCAGGGAAGCCGGGCCACACATGCAGACACCTGGCTCGCGCTGTTTGACCTGTACCGGGCCACCGGCCAGCATGACAAGTTTGAAAACCTGGCCGTTGAGTTCGTTGGACGTTTCGACCGTTCGGCGCCGCAGTGGTTTTCCATGCCCGAGATGGTGCAGCAGTTGTCCAATCCCGCTGGTTCGGCCAGCCCGGTTACTGCCAATGGACCGGCTGCGGACTGGGTCTGCCCGTCAAAACTCGGCATCCAGACCGTGGCGGCGCTCAGCGCGGCCCTGGCCCGTGCTCCCATGCCCTGGCGGCTTGACTGGAAAAATCTCAAAACGATTGATGAAAACGCGGTTGATTCCCTCTGCAAGGTGTTCAGCGGCTGGGCTGCACAACCGGTACAGCTGCGGTTTATGGGGGAGGGTGAATTGCAGCGGGTGCTGCAGGATGCCACCCCTTCCGGGGTGCGCGATACAGCCCAGGGATGGTGGCAGTTGCGCATGGAGACGCTGCGGGTAACCCAACAGCCCGACGAGTTTGAACTGACGGCCCTCGATTTTTGCGTCACCTACGAGGTGTCCCCCCCCGCTTGGGAGAGTGCGCGCTGCGACTACAAGGCGCTGGAGCCGCGCGGAAGCGCTGTGGCAGGCCAGGCCATCATTGGCGATGTCTACCGCGATTCGGTGCCGTCCAGCCTCAGCAGTGCGCTGGAGGGGGACACCGAGATGGGGGGCAACTCCCAGATGAGCCACCTGTATGCGGTTGAACTGTCGGGCCAGATCGAGGGGGATGCGATTGCCGTCCTCGACAAGCTCGAGGCCAAGCTCATGGGCGCAGACATCATGGTGATTTCATGCGCCAAGCTGATTCGTGTTGATTTTTCTGCAGCCGGGACCCTGCTCAACTGGGTGTCCGCCCGGGAAGCCGAAAATCGCGCCGTGCAGTTCACGGATGTCAACCGTCTGGTGGCCGCGTTCTTCAACGTGATCGGCATCACCGAACACGCCCGGGTCCTGACGCGCGTCGACTAGGGCCTTGCCCCGACCGCGGGGCGCCAAAAAAAGAGTCATTGCTGCCCTGTGCAACACGCACGCTGTCTGCGCCGGTCACAGGCGGGCAGCGGCATGCGTGGCAACCACCATGAGGGGCAGCCCGCCCTCAAGGGTCTGCTTTTCCATCCCCTTTTCCGCACGGCACGGGTGCCGACCTGAGTCCGGCTTCCGTCCGGCTTAAAGCAACACTTTCACTGGATGTTCTAAGTACTTAATTTAGAACGATTTTTAATCGGTGGCTGCTTGCAAAAGTGTTTCTAAGTGCTTGATTTCATTGAAAAAATTTGTAGCAAACCACTTGCATGGCAAAACTTTCCTGCTAAAGTGGGAAAAAGTGCAATTTAGTGGTGAAAAGTGTTCTCTAAAGGTTTTTAACGGTGTTCCAAGGCGCGTCTTCTCTAGCTCTCGATACCAAGGGTCGGCTCTCTGTGCCAACCCGGCATCGTGACGTGCTCAGCGCCACTGCATCGAGCCAGTTGACCATCACCAAACACCCGCACGGCTGTCTCATGATATTCCCGCGCAACGAGTGGGAGAAATTCCGCGAACGCATTGCGTCGCTGCCGATGCAGGCACAGTGGTGGAAACGGATTTTTCTCGGCAATGCGATGGACGTTGACATGGACGCCGCCGGTCGCGTTCTGGTCTCTCCCGAATTGCGTAGCGCGGCAGGCATCAGCCGGGACACGGTGCTGCTTGGCATGGGCAGCTACTTCGAGCTGTGGGATGCGGCGACCTATGCGGCCCAGGAGGCCGAGCAGATGAAGGGCGAAATGCCCGATGTCTTCAGAGATTTTTCATTCTGAAAGACGACGGTGCAAGACACATGGACACACCGCACCGTCTTGTTGAACGAAGCAGTCGCAGCGCTTCAGGTCAATCCGGACGGGCACTACATCGACGCGACCTTCGGGCGCGGCGGCCACTCGCGACTCATTCTTTCGCAGCTGTCCGCCCAGGGGCGGCTCACCGCCTTCGACAAGGACCCGGAAGCCATTGCCGAGGCCAACACCATCGCCGACCCGCGCCTTGTCATCCGTCATCAGGCGTTCAGCCATCTGGGCGAGATGCCGGCGGGCAGTGCGGCGGGCATCCTGCTGGACCTGGGCATCAGTTCGCCCCAGATCGACAACCCGGCGCGGGGCTTTTCCTTCCGCGGCGACGGGCCGCTGGACATGCGCATGGACAGCACACGCGGGCAGAGTGTGGCCGAGTGGCTGGCAGATGCAGAGACAGACACCATTGCGGAGGTCATTCGTGAATATGGCGAAGAACGGTTTGCTGTCCAGATCGCAAAGGCGATTGATCGTCGCCGACAGGAGCGGGGCGTTATTGCAACCACCGCTGAACTGGCCGAGGTCGTGGCTGGCGCGGTCAAAACCCGCGAGCCGGGCAAGGACCCTGCAACGCGCACATTTCAGGCTTTTCGGATTTTCATCAACGCCGAGCTTGAAGAGCTGCAACAGGCGCTAGAGGCTTCCCTCAAAGTATTGCAACCGGGAGGACGTTTGGTGGTGATCAGTTTCCATTCGCTGGAAGACCGCATCGTCAAGCAATTCATCGCCGAGCATTCGCGCGAGGTGTTCGACCGCCGCGCGCCGTTTGCCGCGCCCAAGGCCATGCGGCTCAAGGCGCTGGAGCGTGTCAAGCCCGGTGCCGACGAAGTGGCGGCCAACCCGCGCTCGCGCAGCGCCGTCATGCGTGTGGCCGAACGGACCGAGGTGCCGGTGCAGGTGAGCCCCCAGCGTTACCCGGGCACTTCAGCATGACACGCCTGAACCTAGTCCTGCTGATGGCCGTGCTGGTCAGCGCGCTGTACCTGGTGCATACGCAGTACGAATCGCGCCGGCTGTTTGTCGAGCTGGAAAAAACCGCGGCACTCAGCCGTCAGCTCGAGTCCGACAAGGAGCGCCTGCAGGTGGAAAAGCGCGCGCAGGCCACGCCGTTGCGGGTGGAGCAGCTTTCAAGGGACCGGCTGCAGATGCGTTCGGCAACCCCTGCCATCACGCAATACGTCACTTACAGGAATCCGTCTGCTGCAGGTAACGCTCATGAGTAGAAGCGTGCGTTACACCTCCAGTCCGCTGCTGGCCAGCAAGACGCCGGTCTGGCGCAGCAAGCTGATCGTCGCAGGTATCGCCCTGGCTTTTGCCGGGCTGGCCGGCCGGGCGGCGTATGTGCAGGTGGTTGGCAACGAGTTCTTTCAACGGCAGGGTGAAGTCCGTTTTGCCCGCACGCTGGAGCTGCCTGCGAACCGCGGCCGTATTCTGGATCGCAATGGGCTCATTCTGGCGTCCAGCGTTCCGGCGGCCAGCATCTGGGCGATTCCCGAGGATGTCGAGGCGAGCAAGGCCCAGTTGATCGAACTGGCCAGGCTGCTGGAAATGCCGGTGGCCGAGCTGCAGAAGAAACTGGCCAACGAGGACAAGTCCTTTGTATGGGTCAAGCGTCAGGTCGACGAGTCTGTGGCGCAGCAGATCCACAGCCTGGGAATCAAGGGCATTTACCACCGCAAGGACTACAAGCGCAAGTATCCCGAAGGTGAGACCTCCGCGCATGTGGTCGGCTTCACGAATGTGGAGGACCGCGGACAGGAAGGCATCGAGCTCACGTTCAACAAGGAACTGGCGGGCAAGCCGGGGTCGCGGCGCGTGATCAAGGACAGGCTCGGGCGCGTGGTCGAGAGCATCGGGGAGCAGGTGCCGCCGGTGGAGGGCAGGGACATCCAGCTCAGCGTGGATAGCAAGGTGCAATTTTTCGCCTACCAGAAGCTGCGCGATGCTGTGATCGCCCGCAAGGCCAAGGCCGGCAGTGTGGTTGTGCTCGATACGATCACGGGCGAAGTGCTGGCCCTGGCCAACTATCCGAGTTATGTGCCTGATAAGCGGCAGAATCTCACGGGCGAGCAGTTGCGCAATCGTGCGGTGACAGATACTTTTGAACCGGGCTCGACCATGAAGCCCATCACCGTGGCCATGGCCCTCGAGGCGGGCCGCATCAAACCAGGCACCCTCATCGAAACCGGGCCGGGGCGGATCAGCATTGGCGGCTTCACCATCAGCGATACCCACAATTACGGCACGCTCACCGTGGAAGGGGTCATCCAGAAGTCCAGCAATGTCGGCGCCCTCAAGATAGCCCAGAAGATGACCCCGCATGAGATGTGGGACACCTACGTCGCGCTTGGCTACGGGCAGAAGCCGCAAATCGAATTTCCGGGAGCGGTCACGGGCCGCTTGCGCCCGTGGAAGTCATGGCGGCCCGTCGAGCAAGCCACCATGTCTTATGGCTATGGCCTGTCCGCCTCGCTGTTTCAGATGGCGCATTCCTACACCTCTTTTGCGCATGATGGCCGGATCATCCCGGTGACCATGCTCAAGAGCAGTGAGCCTGCAACCGGCGTGCGGGTGTTTTCGCCGGAGAACGCACACGCGATCAGGAAAATGCTGCAGATGGCAGCGGCGCCGGGCGGCACCGGCCAGCTGGCGCAGACCGTCGGTTACTCGGTGGGAGGCAAGTCCGGCACCGCGCACAAGCAGGTCGGCAAGGGGTATGCGAGCAACAAATACCGCGCCTGGTTCACTGGCATGGCACCGATTGAAGCTCCCCGCATCATTGTGGCCGTGATGATTGATGAACCCAGCGACGGAACCTACTATGGCGGGCTGGCAGCCGCGCCGGTCTTCAGCGAAGTCGTGCAGCAGACCTTGCGCATGATGGGCGTGCAGCCCGATATGGCCGTCAAGCCGCAGATCGTCACCAACCCGGTGGAGGAGTCGTTCTGATGGAGCGGCTGCACACCCCTGAGCAGGCTGCGCGCTGGTTGCGCCAGCGCGTGAGCGGCAGTCTCTGGACGGACAGCCGCAAGGTTGGTGCCGGTGACGGCTTTATCGCCTGGCCGGGTGCTGCCACCGATGCGCGCCAGTACGTGGCCGACGTCCTGGCCGCCGGCGCCGAGGCCTGCCTGGTGGAGCAGGCCGGAGCGGAGGTCTTTGCCTTCAGCGACAGCCGTGTCGCAGCCTACAGCGGCCTGAAAACGGCGACAGCACCGATAGCTGCGGCTTATTTCGAGCAGCCAAGCAGAAAGCTGGAAGTGCTGGCCGTGACCGGCACCAACGGCAAGACCTCGACCGCCTGGTGGCTGGCGCAGGCCCTGGGCAAGCTGGGCCGGCGCTGCGGTGTGGTCGGCACGCTGGGCATGGGCCAGCCGGACGCCATGGTCTTCAACGGCCTGACCACGCCCGATCCGGTGTTGCTGCAGCAGCAGCTCCGGCGCTGGGTCGACGAGGGCTTTTCAGCATGTGCGCTGGAGGCCTCGTCGATCGGCATTGCCGAGCACCGGCTGGACGCTACCGACATACGCGTGGCGATTTTCACCAACTTCACACAGGACCACCTCGACTACCACCAGACCATGCAAGCGTACTGGGATGCCAAGGCGCGGCTGTTTGGCTGGCCCGGCCTGAAAGCGGCGGTGATCAACATCGATGACACGCATGGGGCGGCGCTGGCCGTGTCGCTGCGCGAGGCGGATCTCGACGTCTGGACCGTGTCCTGCCTGGCGCCCGCTCGCCTGCAGGCCCAGGCCATCCATCACGGCCTGGAGTTTCTGGGCTTTGATGTGGTCGAGGGCGATGAACGGCACCGCCTTTCGACCGCGCTGGTCGGGCAGTACAACGTTTCCAACCTGCTGGGTGTGGCGGCAGCCTTGCGCGCGCTGGGCCTGCCTTTGAAGGATGTGGTCAAAGCCTGCGCCCACCTGTCGCCGGTGCCCGGGCGCATGGACGCCATTGCGGTGCCGGGCCGGCCGCTGGTGGTGGTGGACTATGCCCACACCCCCGACGCCCTGGAGAAGGTGCTGGGCGCGCTGCGGCCGCTGGCCGCCGGTCGTTCGGGACAACTCTGGTGCGTTTTTGGCTGCGGCGGTGAGCGCGATGCGAGCAAGCGGCCGCTGATGGCGGCAGCGGCGGAAAAAGGGGCGGACCGTACGGTGGTGACCAGTGACAACCCGCGCAGCGAAAACCCCGACGCCATCATCGGCCAGATCCTGCAGGGTTTTTCCCGCCGCGATGCGGTGCACGTTCAGGCAGACCGTGCCCAGGCGATTGCGCATGCGGTGAGCCAGGCGCAGGCCGGCGATGTGGTGCTGATTGCGGGCAAGGGCCACGAGAGTTACCAGGAAACCGCCGGTGTCAAACGGCCGTTTTCAGACAAGGCCCAGGCCGAGGCGGCACTGGACCAGGGTGCGAGTCGTCATGCCGCGCCGGGAGGCCTTGCATGATGACCTTGCAACAAGCCCTGCAGTGGTTGCCGTCAGGCCGGCTGGCGGGCGACGGCGGGCTGGTGTTCCAGCGTGTGCACACGGATACGCGCAGCCTGCAAACTGGCGACTTGTTTGTAGCGCTCAAGGGCGAACGCTTTGACGCCCATGATTTCCTCGCCCAGGCTAAAAATGCCGGCGCGGTGGCGGCCCTGGCTGAGCACGGCTTGAGTGCTGAACTCCCCGGCCTGCTGGTGGCCGATTCAAAACAGGCGCTGGGCCAGCTTGCCGCCAGCTGGCGGTCGCAGTTCAGCTTGCCGCTGATTGCGGTGACCGGCAGCAATGGCAAGACCACGGTCACGCAAATGCTGGCGTCCATCCTGCGCGCCTGGAAGCAGGATGGTGCTTTTGCGACCGAAGGCAACTTCAACAATGACATTGGCGTGCCTTTGACATTGCTGCGTCTGCGTGCCACCCACCAGGCCGGCGTGGTCGAGCTGGGCATGAACCACCCTGGCGAAATTGCCAGTCTCGCAGCCATGGCGCGGCCCACCGTGGCCCTGGTCAACAATGCGCAGCGCGAACACCTGGAATTCATGGCCACGGTAGAAGCCGTCGCCCGCGAGAACGGCGCGGTCATCGCGGCACTGCCGGCCTCTGGCGTTGCGGTGTTTCCGGCCGACGAGATATACACACCGCTGTGGCGGGAACTTGCCGGGTCCCGCACGGTGCTGACCTTTGCCGAGTCGGGCGGGGCCGACGTCACCGGCAACGCGCACTGGCTGGGTGGCGCCTGGCAGGTGCAGGCCGGCACGCCGCAGGGCGCTTTCGGTTTTTCCCTGCAGGTCGCCGGCCGGCACAACGTCAAAAATGCCCTGGCTGCCACGGCCTGCGCCCTGGCGGCCGGCGCGCCGCTGGCGGCCATTGCTGCCGGCTTGTCGGCCTTTGTCCCGGTCAAGGGCCGCTCGCGCGCCCTTCAGCTCCAGGCGGCGGGCCAGGCCCTCACGCTGATCGACGACAGCTACAACGCCAACCCGGATTCCGTGCGCGCCGCCATCGACGTGCTGGCCGAACTGCCGGGGCCGCGCCTGCTGGTGCTGGGCGACATGGGCGAGGTCGGCGATCAGGGGCCTGCTTTCCATGTCGAGGTCGGTAACCATGCGCGTGAGCGCGGCATCGAGCAGGTGTTCACGCTGGGCGCGCAGTCCGCCGACGCTGCCAGGGCCTTCGGCAACGGCCGGCATTTTGGTGACGACATCGATGCCCTGAAGGCCGCCGTGATGGCTGCTTTGCCAGGCATGGCCAGCGTACTGGTCAAGGGTTCGCGCTTCATGAAGATGGAGCGTGTGGTCGAGGCGGTCATGGCCATCGCACAACAACAAGAGGAGAAGGCATGAGCCCCCACGTTCACCTACGTTCACTGCCCCCCGAAGGGGCGTGCGCCTCCTTTGAGGCGGCTCGGCAGGAGGTCCCCCATGCTGCTTAGCCTGGCCCAGTGGCTGCAAACCCTGACCCCCGAGTTCGGCTACTTCCGGGTGTTCCAGTACCTGACGTTTCGCGCGGTCATGGCCGCCTTGACAGCCTTGCTGATCGGGTTGATCGCCGGACCCTTTGTGATTCGCCGCCTGACGCATCTCAAGATTGGCCAGCCCATCCGTGAATATGCGATGCAGACCCACCTGAGCAAGAGCGGCACCCCGACCATGGGCGGCGTGCTGATCCTGCTGGCCATCGGCATGTCCACGCTGCTCTGGTTTGACCTGAGCAACCGTTTTGTCTGGATTGTGCTGATCGTCACGCTCGGGTTTGGCGCCATCGGCTGGGCCGACGACTGGCGCAAGGTGGTGCACAAGGACCCCGAAGGCATGCGCTCGCGGGAGAAATACTTCTGGCAGTCGGTGATCGGGCTGCTTGCCGCCCTGTACCTGGTGTTCAGCATTTCGGAAAGTTCCAACCTGCGGGTGCTGGAGCTGTTCATGAGCTGGGTGCAATCCGGTTTTGACGTGAACCTGCCGCCCAAGGCCGGGTTGCAGCTGCCCTTCTTCAAGGAAATCAGTTACCCGCTCGGCGTGTTTGGATTTGTGCTGCTCACCTACCTCGTGATTGTCGGCTCCAGCAATGCGGTGAACCTGACCGACGGGCTGGACGGGCTGGCGATCATGCCGGTCGTGATGGTCGGCTCGGCGCTCGGTGTGTTTGCCTATGTGACGGGCAGTGCCGTCTACTCAAAGTACCTGTTTTTTCCGCACATCCCGGGTTCGGGGGAATTGCTGATTTTCTGCTCGGCCATGGCTGGCGCCGGCCTGGCCTTTTTGTGGTTCAACACCCATCCCGCGCAGGTTTTCATGGGCGACGTGGGCGCGCTGGCGCTGGGCGCCGCGCTGGGGACGATTGCGGTCATCGTGCGCCAGGAAATCGTGCTGGCCATCATGGGCGGCATCTTTGTTGTCGAAGCCCTGTCGGTGATGCTGCAGGTGATGTATTTCAAGTACAGCCGCATGCGGTTTGGCGAAGGTCGGCGCCTGTTTCGTATGGCTCCGTTGCACCATCATTTCGAGAAGAGCGGCTGGAAGGAAACGCAGGTGGTCGTGCGCTTCTGGATCATCACCATGTTGCTGTGCCTGGTCGGCCTGTCGACCCTGAAATTGAGATGAATACCAACGAATCTCCCCACCCCGGCGATGCGCCCGGACAGCCTCCAGCGGAGGTGACGCCGGTGCATGGACTGGCGGCCGAGCCTGTGCCGGCGCAGGATGCGGCGCCGGCATTGCCAGCGGAAACGCCCGGGGAGGAGCCGGTGCTGCAGGCCGCGCTGGAAGACGCGGGTCCGGGCCGTACCGGGGTGTCGGGCAAAGCGGCTGCACGGTCCCTGCCGGAGACCCTGACGGCCGCGCGCGATGCGGCCGAGTTTGTCGCGCAATTGTTCGCCGATGTGAGTACGCCCGATCAGGCCGCGCCAATCGCTCCCGAGGTCCACGTGCCGCCGCCGGCCGACGAAACCGAGCAGGAAGACGCGGAAGGCGACGCTGCCGCCGCCGGGTCATCCGGCCAGGCGCCGGTGTCGGCGTTGCGCGACCTGCATGTCCTCATTCTCGGCCTGGGTGCTTCGGGGCTGGCCATGGCGCGCTGGTGCGTGCGCCAGGGTGCACGTGTCACGGTGGCCGATACCCGCGAGAGCCCGCCCCAGCTGACCAACTTGCTGGCCGATCTGCCCCAGGTCGCTTTCCGCGCCGGCGCTTTCGAGTCCGGTCTGGTCGAGGGCACCGACATCCGCGCCGTCTTCAAGAGCCCGGGCCTGTCGCCTGTCGTGTTTGCTCCGGTCTGGCAGGCGGCGCAGGCCATCGGCCTGTGGACAGGCGGGGAGCTGGACCTGTTCGCCCGCGCCCTGCACGAGCTGCAGGGTGAACGCGCTTACGCCCCCAAGGTGCTGGCGATCACCGGCACGAACGGCAAGACCACCACGACCGCGCTGACCGGCCAGCTGGTGGCCCATGGCGGCAAGACCGTGGCGGTGGCGGGAAACATCGGTCCCAACCTGCTGGACATGCTGGCCGGGCACCTCGATGCGGGCAGCCTGCCCGAGGTCTGGGTGCTGGAGCTGTCGAGCTTCCAGCTCGACGGTGTGCAGGGCTTCGAGCCCACCGCTGCCGCGGTGTTGAACCTGACGCAGGACCATCTGGACTGGCACGGCACCATGCAGGCCTACGGCGCGGCCAAGGCGCGCATCTTTGGCAGCCGGGGCCTGCTGGTGCTCAACCGTGATGATGCGGCGGTCATGGCCATGCTGCCAGAACCGGTCCGCCTCAAGCTGCAGAAGCCGAAGTGGCGCGAGTATGTGAGCTTTGGGCTGGAGGCCCCGCAGCGGCCGGGTGACTATGGCATCGAAACCGTCAATGGCATGGCCTGGCTGGTGCGTGCCGCAGAGGCGGATGAAACGATCAAGCGCCGCAAGGACGAAGAAGTGGTGTTGTACATCCAGCGCCTGATGCCGGTCGAGGCCATGCGCCTGCGCGGCCGCCACAACGCCACCAACGCGCTGGCCGCGCTGGCGCTGGCCGGCACGGCGGGCTGCACCATGGCTTCCATGCTGCACGGCTTGCGTGAATACACCGGCGAGCCGCACCGCGTGACGCCGGTTGCGGTGGTGCGCGACGTCGAGTATTTTGACGACAGCAAGGGCACCAACGTGGGCGCCACCGTGGCGGCGCTGACTGGCCTGGGCGCCGAACGCAAGCTGGTCCTGATCGCCGGGGGGGAAGGCAAGGGGCAGGATTTTTCTCCGCTGGCCGCACCCGTGCGCCAGCATGCCAGGGCGGTCGTGCTGATCGGTCGCGATGCGCCGTTGATCCGTGCCGCGCTGGAGGGCACGGGTGTTCCGCTGCTCGATGCCGATTCCATGCAGACCGCCGTGGAACTGGCGGCCCGGCAGGCGCACACCGGCGATGCGGTGTTGATGTCGCCGGCCTGCGCGAGTTTTGACATGTTCGACAACTATGGGCACCGTGCTCAGGTGTTTTGCGACGCCGTGCAGGCGCTCGCCCAGGATGCGGGGGTACTGTCATGACGGTGGCCGCCCGTCTTTCCGGATGGTTCTCCAGCCTCGGCGGGGCAGCGCCCGAGGGGTTGCCAGTCCGGCTGGGCGGCCAGCGCCGCTCGCGTTCCGAATCGGCGCCGGTACGCATGTCGGGAGTGGACCAGGCGTTGATCTGGGTCACGGTGGCCCTGCTGGTCTGGGGCCTGGTCATGGTGTACTCCGCGTCCATCGCCATGCCGGATAACCCGAAATTCTCGCGTTATGCACACACCCACTTCCTGCTGCGCCATGCGCTGTCGCTGGGGGTGGCCTTTGCCATTGCCCTGCTGACCTTCCAGGTGCCGGTCTCGACCTGGGAAAAAATCGCTCCCTGGCTGTTCGTGGCCTCGCTGGTGATGTTGATGCTGGTGCTGATTCCCTTCATCGGCAAGGGCGTCAATGGCGCGCGCCGCTGGATCTCGCTGGGCTTCATGAACTTCCAGCCCTCGGAGCTCGCGAAGTTTGCGGTGCTGCTGTATGCCGCCGACTACATGGTGCGCAAGATGGAGGTCAAGGAGCGCTTTTTCCGCGCCGTCATGCCGATGGCCGTTGCGATTGGCATTGTGGGGTTGTTGTTGCTCGCCGAACCGGACATGGGCGCCTTCATGGTCATCTCCGTGATCGCCATGGGCATACTTTTCCTCGGCGGTGTCAATGCCCGCATGTTTTTTGTCATCGCCACCGTGGTGGTGATCGCCTTTGCCCTGATGGTGATGCTCAGCGACTGGCGGCGTGAGCGCATTTTTGCCTACCTGGACCCGTGGAGTGACAAGTACGCGCTGGGCAAGGGCTACCAGCTCTCGCATTCGCTGATTGCCTTTGGGCGCGGCGAGATTTTCGGCGTGGGCCTGGGCGGCAGCATCGAAAAACTGCACTGGCTGCCGGAAGCCCACACCGACTTCCTGCTGGCCGTGATCGGCGAGGAGTTCGGCTTCCTTGGCGTGTTGTGTGTCATCGGCGCCTTCATGTGGATGACTCGCCGCATCATGCACATCGGCCGCCAGTCGATTGCGCTGGACCGCCTGTTTGCCGGCCTGGTCGCGCAGGGTGTGGGCATCTGGATCGGCTTCCAGGCCTTCATCAACATGGGCGTGAACCTCGGCGCCTTGCCGACCAAGGGCCTCACCCTGCCGCTCATGAGTTACGGCGGCTCGGCGATTCTGATGAACCTGATCTCTCTCGCGGTGGTGCTGCGGATTGATTATGAAAACAGGCTTTTGATGCGCGGAGGCCGCGCATGAAAAGCCTGTTTCACCAAAACTGGCTCGGCGCGCAGCGCCCCAAGGCGCAAAGCGGCTTGGTTGATGCGCGGAGGGCGACCATGAGCTACCTGGCGAGGGGCCCCATCTTGATGGGGATCGACAGTAAAGCGAATGGGATGCGTTGCCGACGCCTGACGGGGCGCATTGTGCTGAAGTGCCGGAGGCAACAAGCATGAGCGATATCAGCAAATGCGCGCTCGTCATGGCTGGTGGCACCGGTGGCCACATCTTTCCGGGCCTGGCCGTGGCCGAGGCGCTGCGTGAGCGTGGCTGGCGTGTGCACTGGCTGGGTGGCAGGGGCACAGCCGACCATCCCAGCATGGAGAGCCAGCTGGTGCCGCCGCGCGGTTTTCCCTTTGAGAGCATTGAGTTTTCGGGTGTGCGCGGCAAGGGCGTGGCCACGCTGGCCCTGTTGCCGCTGCGCCTGCTCAAGGCCTTCTGGCAAAGCATGGCCGTCGTGCGCCGCGTCAGGCCCGACGTGGTCGTGGGGCTGGGCGGCTACATCGCCTTTCCGGCCGGCCTGATGAGTGTGCTGCTGGGCAAACCGTTGGTGCTGCATGAGCAGAACTCGGTTGCCGGGCTCGTCAACAAGGTACTGGCGGGTGTGGCCGACCGGGTCTTCACGGCTTTCCCCGGCGTGCTGAAAAACGCGGCCTGGGTCGGCAACCCCCTGCGCCCGGCCTTCACCCAGCAGCCCGACCCGGCGGCCCGGTTTGCCGGTCGCCGCGGGCCTTTGAGGTTGCTGGTGGTCGGTGGCAGTCTGGGCGCGCAGGCGCTGAACCGCATCGTGCCGCAGGCCCTGGCCCTGATACCCGAGGCGCAGCGTCCCCAGGTCATTCACCAGAGCGGCGCCAGGCAAATCGAGGCGCTGCGCGAAAACTACCGCGCCGCCGGCGTGCAGGCCGAACTCACCCCCTTCATCAATGACACGGCCCGGGCGTTCGCCGAGGCCGACCTGGTGGTCTGCCGCGCCGGTGCCAGCACCGTCACTGAAATTGCGGCCATCGGCGCCGCGGCGCTGTTCGTGCCGTTTCCGGCTGCGGTGGACGACCACCAGACCAGCAACGCCGCCTTTCTCGTGGACAACGGCGGCGGCTGGCTGGTGCAGCAGCGCGACCTGACACCCGAATTTCTGGCAGACATGCTACAAAAAACAGAGCGGCTAGCGCTTTTGCAGCGCGCGCTGCAGGCCAAAAAGATGCAAAAAACCGATGCCACCGCCAATGTGGTGGCCGCCTGCGAGGAGCTGGCGACATGAAACACGCGATCAAACACATTCACTTCATCGGCCTGGGCGGCTCCGGCATGTCCGGCATTGCCGAGGTTCTGCACAACCTCGGTTACGTGATCTCCGGCTCCGACCTGTCCGACAGTGCCACCTTGCGACGCCTGGCCGGGCTGGGCATCCAGACCTTTGTCGGGCATGCCGCGGACAACCTGGCCAGCGTTGACGCGGTGGTCACCTCCACGGCGGTCAAGCCGGACAACCCGGAGGTGCTGGCGGCGCGCGAAAAACGCATTCCGGTGGTGCCGCGTGCGCTGATGCTGGCCGAGCTGATGCGCCTGAAGCAGGGCATTGCGATTGCCGGCACCCACGGCAAGACCACCACCACCAGCCTGGTCGCCAGCGTGCTGGCCGAAGGCGGGCTGGATCCAACCTTTGTGATCGGCGGGCGGCTCAACAGCGCCGGCGCCAATGCCCGGCTGGGTTCGGGCGACTACATCGTGGTCGAGGCCGACGAGTCGGACGCCTCCTTCCTCAACCTGTTGCCAGTGATGGCGGTGGTGACCAACATCGATGCCGACCACATGGAAACCTATGGCCACGACTTCGGCAACCTGAAGAAGGCCTTCATTGATTTTCTGCACCGCATGCCGTTTTACGGCACGGCGATCCTGTGCACCGACGATGCGGCCGTGCGCGAGATCGTGCCGCAGATGTCCTGCCCCATTACCAGTTACGGCTTTGGTGAAGACGCGCAGGTGCGCGCGGTGAACGTGAAAGCCGTCGGCGGGCAGATGCACTTCACGGTGCAGCGGCGCAACGGCGTGATTCTTGCCGACATGCCGGTGGTGCTCAACCTTCCTGGCGAGCACAACGTGCTCAATGCCCTGTCGGCCATCGCCATCGCGGTGGAACTCAACATCCCCGACGCCGCGGTGCAGAAGGCACTGGCCGAATTCAAGGGCGTGGGCCGGCGCTTCCAGCATTACGGCGACGTGCCGGCACCGGCCGGCGGCAGTTTTACCGTGATCGATGACTACGGCCACCACCCGGTCGAGATGGCCGCCACGCTGGCGGCAGCGCGCGGCGCCTACCCGGGCCGGCGCCTGGTGCTGGCCTTCCAGCCGCACCGCTTCACCCGCACGCGTGACTGCTTCGAAGATTTTGTGAAAGTCATCGGCCAGGCCGACAGCGTGCTGCTGTCCGAGGTCTACGCCGCCGGCGAGGCGCCGATTGTGGCGGCCGACGGCCGTTCGCTGGCGCGCGCGCTGCGGGTGGCCGGCAAGGTCGAGCCGGTGTTTGTTGACGACATCGAGGCCATGCCGCAGGCGATTGCCGACAACGCCCTCGATGGCGACGTGGTGCTGTGCATGGGGGCCGGCACGATTGGTGCGGTGCCCGGCAAGGTCGTCGATTTGCTACAAAAAACAGAGCGTTCTGCGCAGGAAGGACAAGGGCTGTGAGCCTGAAAGACTCCCCATTTGGCAAGGTGGCGGTGCTGCTGGGTGGGCACTCGGCCGAGCGCGAGGTGTCGCTGATGTCGGGCCGCGGGGTGCTGGAGGCGCTGCGTTCGCGCGGCGTCGACGCCCACGCCTTCGACCCGGCAGAGCGTGAGCTCGGCGAGCTCAAGCGCGAGAACTTTGACCGCTGCTTCATTGCGTTGCACGGTCGCTTTGGTGAAGACGGCACGGTGCAGGGCGCGCTCGAGCTGATGGGCATTCCCTACACCGGCTCTGGCGTGATGGCGTCGAGCATCGCCATCGACAAGGTCATGACCAAGCGCATCTGGCTGGCCGAGGGCCTGGCAACCCCGAAATACCTGTTGCTGCGTCGGGGCGCCTTTGAGCGCCAGCAGGTGATTGCCGTCCCCGACGACCTGGGGCTGCCGCTGATCGTCAAGCCGGCGCGCGAGGGTTCCTCCATCGGCGTGGTCAAGGTGGCCGGCTATTCCGGCATGGTCGACGCGGTGGAGCAGGCGGCGCAAATGGATGCCGACGTGTTGTGCGAACAGTTCATCAGTGGTGACGAGGTGACCTGCCCGGTGCTGGGAACGGGGGATGGCGCGCGGGCCCTGCCGGTGATCCGCATCGTGGCGCCCGAGGGCAACTACGACTACCAGAACAAGTACTTCACCGACACCACGCAGTACCTGGTGCCCTGCGGGCTGCCGGTGGGCGAGGAAGCGGCGATCCAGGCGCTGGTGCTCAAGGCCTACCGCCTGCTGGGCTGCCGCGGCTGGGGCCGCCTTGATGTGATGATCGACGGCAAGACCCGCCAGCCCTACCTGCTGGAGATCAACACCTCGCCCGGCATGACCGGCCACTCGCTGGTGCCGATGTCGGCACGCGCGGCCGGCATCAGTTATGAAGACCTGTGCCTGGACGTGCTGCGTACGGCCAGCCTGGACAACCCGAGAACACAGGGAGGCGCTGCGTGAGCCAAACCCTGCCTGTCCCGCTGGACGTCAAGCTCATGAACACCACATCGCTGGTGCTGGGGCTGGCGTTTGCGGGCATGCTGGTGACCTTCGGGGTGTCGTGGCTGCTGCAGCAGAACCTGTTTCGCCTCACCGCCATCCGGGTTGGCGGTGACCTCGGTCACAACAACGCGGTCACGCTGCGCGCCAATGTCGTGCCCAAGCTGACGGGCAATTTTTTCACCGCCGATCTGGTCCGCACGCAAGCGGCATTCGAGAGTGTCCCCTGGGTGCGCAAGGCGGTGGTGCAACGCGAGTTTCCCAACCGGCTGCGGGTCGTGCTGCAGGAACACCAGGCCATCGCCTTCTGGGGTCTGGAGGGTGACGCCCGCCTGGTCAACAGCTACGGCGAGGTGTTCGAGGCCAACCAGGGCGACGTCGAGGCCGAGGATCTGCCGCTGCTCAACGGACCGCAGGGCCAGGCCGCACTGGTGCTGGCGGGTTACCGCCGGCTGGCCCCGGTATTCGAAAAAATGGACACCCGACTGGAGTTGCTGGAGCTGACGGCCCGCGGCAGCTGGCGGGCCAGGCTCGAGGACGGCGTGGTCATCGAGCTGGGGCTGGGCTCCCCCGACGAGATCCACAGCCGTGCCGAGCGATTCGCCGCCACGCTGACACAGGTGTCCAGCAGGTTCGGCCGCAACCTCGAGTCGGCCGACCTGCGTTACAGCAACGGGTATGCACTCAAGCTCCGAGGCGTCACCACCACGGTGTTGGGCGGCAAAGAGGACAGGAAAGCAAAAAGGTAAAGATATGGCGAAAGAATACAAAGATCTCGTGGTGGGGCTGGACATCGGGACCAGCAAGGTCATGGCGGTGGTGGCCGAGGTCCTGCCCGGCGGCGAGCTCAAGCTCGCCGGCCTGGGCATCGCCTACAGCAACGGGCTCAAGCGCGGCGTGGTGGTCAACATCGACGCCACGGTGCAGAGCATCCAGCAGGCGCTCAAGGAAGCCGAACTGATGGCCGACTGCAAGATCGCGCGGGTGTACACCGGCATCACCGGCAGCCATATCCGCGGCATCAACTCCAGCGGCATGGTGGCGGTCAAGGACAAGGAAGTCACGCAGGCCGACGTGGCCCGCGTGATCGAGACCGCCAAGGCCATCAACATCTCCACCGACCAGCGCCTGCTGCTGGTCGAACCGCAGGAGTTTGTCATCGACGGCCAGGACGTGCGCGAACCGATCGGCATGAGCGGCATCCGGCTGGAGGCCAAGGTGCACATCGTGACCGGCGCGCAAAGCGCGGCTGAAAACATCATCAAGTGTGTGCGGCGCTGCGGCCTTGAAGTGGACCAGCTGATGCTCAACCCGCTGGCCTCCAGCCTCTCGGTGCTCAGCCGCGACGAGCAGGAGCTCGGTGTGGCCCTGGTCGACATCGGCGCCGGCACCACCGACGTGGCGATTTTCACCGGCGGTGCGATCCGCCACACGGCCGTGATTCCGATTGCCGGCGACCTGATCACCAGTGACATCGCGATGGCGCTGCGCACCCCGACCAAGGACGCCGAGGACATCAAGGTCGAAAGCGGTTTTGCCAAGCAGCTGCTGGCCGACCCGGACCAGCAGGTGGAAGTGCCCGGCCTGGGCGACCGCGGTCCGCGCATGCTGTCCAAACAGGCGCTGGCCGGCGTGATCGAGCCGCGCATCGAGGAAATTTTCTCGCTGGTGCAGCAGGTCATCCGCGAGTCGGGTTACGAGGAGGTGCTGTCGTCCGGCATCGTGATCACCGGCGGCAGCGCGGTCATGCCGGGCATGGTCGAACTCGGTGAAGACATTTTTCTCAAGCCGGTGCGGCGCGGCATCCCGCGCTATTCCAGCGCGCTGTCGGACATGGTGGCCCAGCCGCGTGCCGCTACCGTCATGGGGCTGCTTGAGGAAGCCCGGCTGGCACGCATGCGCGGGCACCGGGTCGCGCAGAAGGCGGGCAGTGTTCACAACGCTTTTGGCCGGGTCAAGGACTGGCTGGTGGGGAACTTCTGATGAAAAAATTTCCGGCTTTTATCTGGCGGAGTCTGCGCTGCAGCCACTCGGGGGGCGCCGATCCCCCTGCGTGAGGGTGCTTGCTCCTGAAAAGAAACGAATAAAAAATTTTTTGGCAACTGCAACATATGGATAGGAGGCTCACATGAGCATCGAAATGATTGAAATCGAAGAGTTCAACCAGGGCACGCAGATCAAGGTGATCGGTGTGGGTGGCGGCGGCGGTAACGCGGTCGAACACATGATTGAACGCAACGTCCAGGGCGTGGAGTTCATCTGCGCCAACACCGACGCGCAGGCGCTCGGCCGCGGCAGCGCCCACAAGCAGATCCAGCTCGGCGGCAGCGGCCTGGGTGCAGGCAGCAAGCCCGAGAAGGGCCGTGACGCGGCCGAGATGGCGGTGGACGACATCCGCGCCGCCATCGCCGGTGCGCACATGCTGTTCATCACTGCCGGCATGGGCGGCGGCACCGGCACCGGCGCCGCGCCGGTGATTGCACGCATTGCGAAAGAAATGGGCATCCTCACCGTCGGTGTGGTGACCAAGCCTTTCGAGTTCGAGGGCGGACGCCGCATGACCAATGCCGACCTCGGCCTGGCCGAGCTGGAGGCCAATGTCGATTCGCTGATCGTGGTTCTCAACGAGAAACTCCTCGAAGTACTGGGTGACGACGTGACGCAGGACGAGGCCTTTGCCCATGCCAACGATGTGCTGAAAAACGCGGTGGGCGGCATTGCCGAGATCATCAATGTGCCCGGCCATGTGAACGTTGACTTCGAAGACGTGCGCACCGTGATGGGTGAGCCCGGCAAGGCCATGATGGGCACGGCCCGCGCCAACGGCCCGGACCGCGCACGCATCGCCGCCGAACAGGCCGTCGCCTGCCCGTTGCTCGAAGGCATTGACCTGTCGGGGGCCAAGGGTGTGCTGGTGTTGATCAGCGCCGCCAAGGGTTCGCTCAAGCTCAACGAGTCCAAGCTCGCGATGAACACCATCCGCGCCTACGCCTCACCCGATGCGCATGTGATCTACGGTACGGCCTACGACGACGACCTCGGCGAGGACATCCGCGTCACGGTGGTCGCCACCGGCCTGAGCCGCCAGGGCATGCGCCGCACGGCGCCTCCGCTGCAGGTGCTGCGTACCGGCACGGACAACATGCCGGTGCTCAACATGGCGCTCGGCGGCGCCACCGTCAGCGGTTCCCACCCGGGCGGCAGCAGCATGGGTTCGGCGCAGACCGATTACGGCAACATGGCGGTCCCCAGCGTGTGGCGCACGAACCGCACGCAGGCGGCGGCCAAGGTCGATGCGCTGGCGTCGGGCGGCATGGACGACTTCGAGATTCCGGCGTTCCTGCGCAAGCAGGCGGACTGATCTCGGGTTCAAAGTCCGAGGCGTTACGCTGCGCCTGTGGTTCGCCCTGGGCAGTGGGCGTGACTCCCCACTCCCACCCCTAACCCCTCCCTCGCCCCGCTGGGCGATGGAGGGGGACTTCATTTGGTTGCGTGTGCTGCAAGCACGTGCAAACATGACGGCCAAGTTCTCCGACTTGACGTGCTGCGCGTCATGTATTCCCGCACCCGAATCCGCTCCCGCTTTCATCCCCCACCGCATGTCGCCCGCAGCGAAGCGGAGGGACCCAGACCATCGGGTCGCCTTTCTTTTCCTTGGGTTTCTTTGGCGAAGCAAAGAAAAGTAAGTCGCCCGCCGGGGCGAGTCCCGGCTTGCAGGCACACCGCAGCAGCTTGGGCTACAGAAGGCTTGTACAGGGACGGCCCGGACGATTACCCGTATAACCGTGCTTTACCAACGGTTCACCCTCCCCACTTAAAATAAGGCCATGCTCGCGCAAAGAACCCTCAAATCCCTGACCAAGGCGGTCGGTGTGGGCCTGCACAGCGGCCAGCGGGTCGAGCTGACCTTGCGGCCGGCGGCGCCGGACACCGGCATAGTGTTCCGGCGCGTGGATCTTCCGCAGCCGGTGGACATTCCCATTTCCGCGCAGGCGGTGACCGATACCCGTCTGGCTTCAACGATTTCCCGCGGTAGCGCCAAGGTGCACACGGTCGAACACCTGATGTCGGCCTGTGCCGGTCTGGGGATCGACAACCTGTATGTGGACATCACGGCGGAAGAGGTGCCGATTCTCGACGGTTCGGCTTCCTCGTTTGTTTTTTTGCTGCAGTCGGCCGGCATTGAACTGCAGGCAGCCCCGAAACGTTTCATCCGTGTGCTCAAGCCGGTCGAGGTGCGTGAAGGACAGGGCGCCAGCGAGAAATGGGCGCGCCTGTCGCCCTACAACGGCTACAAACTCGGGTTTGAAATCGACTTCGACCACCCGGCGGTGGACTCCACCGGCCAGCGTGTGGAGTTCGACATGGGCAGCGGCTCCTACAGCCGCGACATCGCCCGCGCCCGCACCTTCGGTTTTACCAAGGATGTCGAGATGATGCGCGCCAACGGGCTGGCGCTGGGCGGCGGCCTGGACAATGCCATCGTGATGGATGACTACAAGGTGCTCAACACCGACGGTCTGCGTTACAACGACGAGTTCGTCAAACACAAGATCCTCGATGCGATGGGCGATTTGTACCTGCTCGGCAAGCCGCTGCTGGCTGCCTACACGGCCTTCCGTTCCGGCCATGCGCTGAACAACAAGCTGCTGCGCGAGCTGCTTTCGCATGAAGATGCCTGGGAAGTCGTCACGTTCGACGATGAAAAAAACGCACCCCGGGGTTTTGCGCAGCTGGCGCGGGCCTGGTAGTGCCTTCGCGCAGGACCTGACATGGCTGTTTTCCGTGTCGCCATCTTCCTGCTGCTGTTTGCGGCCGGCGCATCCTTCGCGCTGTATGCGATCACCTCCCAGGTCCGCTACAAACACGCCGGGCTCGCCATTCTCAAATGGACCCTGCTGGCTGCCTTCGTGTTTTTTGCCGTGCTGATTGCGGACCGGCTGCTCTGAGCCAGGGCGGGCGCCTCAGTGGTGCCGGCCGTCCTTGAAGGAAGCGGTGGAGGTGCGGCCCAGCGTGGTGGCCCGCGCCAGAATCGCCGCGGAACCGCCCACATGGGCATGGGTGATCGCCAGGCCCAGCGCGTCGGCGGCGTCCTTGCCCGGCAGTGACGGCAGTTTGAGCAATCGCATCACCATCTCCTGCACCTCGGGCTTGCCGGCCTTGCCATAACCGGCGACCGCCTTTTTCATCTGCAGCGGGGTGTATTCGGCCACCTCGATGTTGCAGCTGACCAGCGCCGTGACACAGGCGCCGCGCGCCTGGCCCAGCATCAGCGTGGCCTGCGGGTTGACGTTGACAAACACGATCTCGCACGCCGAGCTGTCGGGACTGTAGCGGGCGGTGATTTCGCAGATGCCGTCGAACAGCACCTTGAGCCGCGCCGGCAGGTTGCCCCGGTCCAGGTGCGTGGTCTTGATGGTGCCGCTGGCCACATAACTCAGCGCATGGCCCTCCACATCGATCACGCCGAAGCCGGTGATCTGCAATCCGGGGTCGATTCCAAGAATACGCATTAGGCCCCCACGCTTGTCACTTCGTGTACTGCGCTGCCCCCCGAGGGGGCGCTGCGCCTGCGGCCCGGCAAAGCCGGATCCGCGGCCCTGGCTGATAAAGACAGAACTCCTAAGCTGGTCGCTGCGTGTAGTGCGAGGCGCACTTTCCTGATCGTGTTAAACAGGCTCATAAGCCAAAATACCATCGAACCGAATGAAAAAACACAGGCGCTGCAAAACACAGGGCGTCAACGCGGTCCAGCAAGCCGCTGGCGCCGGTGACCGACCGGCCTTCGCTGCCCCAGTTGGTGATGCCGCGGTCGCGCTTGAGCGCTTTCATCACCAGATGGCCGAGCGAGCCGGCCACGCAGGCGGTCAGCGCCATGGCGACGGCCTGGCCCGGCTTGAAGGGTGTCAGCCCCGACATCAAGCCGCCGACAAACCCCCCGACCGCCAGCCCGATCAGCCAGCTGCTCCAGTGAAAACTCTGGCTGACCTGCGGGGCCGTGGGCGGCCGCGGCCACTTGCGCGCGGCGAGGTGTTGCACCAGCATGCCGGTCTGCACCACAAACACCAGAAAAAAGACGAGAAAGGCGTTTTTGCCGCCATAGCCCGGAAAATCGAGCAGCAACAGGGCCGGCACATGGCTGATGCCATACACACAGACCATGATGCCCCACTGCAGCTTGGCATTGCGCTCCAGGAAGCGCTGGGGGTCGTTGGCCAGGGCGCTGACCACCGGGATCGCCAGGAACACATACACCGGGATGAACACCGTCACCAGGTCAAAGCGCTCGGTCATGACCAGCCAGAACTGCGCCGGCAACACCCCAAAAAAGGCCAGCACCAGACTGCGGTGGTCGCCGCGGCGGGTCGGCGACAGGGTGATGAATTCGCGCAGCGCGAAAAATGCCACCAGTGCAAACAGCAAGGTGGCCACCGTCTCGCCCAGGGCCCAGCCGATCCAGAACACGGTACACATGATCCACGAGGTGTTGAGCAGGCTGCTGAACTCCTTGATGTCCTGCGTGCGGATCTCGTCCTCGCCGTTATCGCGCAGTGACATGACGAGCGCCGCGATGCTGGCAGCAATCAGCAGGCCGAACACCATGACAAACAGCAGGCCCACTTGATGAGAAGGGCTCAGGTTGCGCAGAAAACTGCTCATCAGCTTTCCCTCAGTGCCAGCACGGCGTCCCGCGCACGCGCCAGGAAGGCGTTGCGGTCCTCACCTTCCTGCAGCGCCATGGGCACGCCGAAGGTGACCGAGCACAGGATGGGCACCGGCACCACTTCCCCCTTGGGCATGACGCGCTGCACATTGTTGATCCAGGCCGGCACCAGCACCACCTGCGGAAATTTCTGCGCCAGGTTGTACAGGCCCGACTTGAAGGGCTGAGGCTCCTCCTGGTTGCCGCGCGTGCCCTCCGGAAACAGGATGATGGAGTCGCCGCTTTCCAGGGCGTCCATCAGCGGCTCCAGCGGGTCCTGCTCGCTGGTCTTGGCGCGGTCCACGTAGATCGCATTGAATACGGCCGTGGTGAGCCACTGCTTGAACGGCGTTTTGGTCCAGTAGTCCTTGGCGGCGATGGGCCGCGTGATGCTGCGCAGCTCGCTGGGCAGCGCGGCCCATATCAGCACCAGGTCGGCGTGGCTCTGGTGGTTGGCGAAATAGATGCGCTGTTCGGCCTTGGGTGGGCAACCCTGCCAGCGTGCCTGCGCGCCAGTCAGCGCACGGATCAGGCCGAGCAGGAACAGACTCATGATTTTTGCGGGTATCTTCACGGCACCTCCACCCCACCCATGCGCGCCGCGATGGTGGACGCGCGCGAGGCCAGGTAGCCCGAACCCGGACGGGTTTCGAAGTACTTGGGTCGCGGCAGCATGACGGCCAGCCGCGCGGCCTCATAGGCGGTGAGTTTGGCGGCGGGCTTGCGGAAATAGTGCTGGGCCGCGGCTTCGGCGCCGAACACGCCTTCGCCCCATTCGACATTGTTGAGGTAGATTTCCAGGATGCGCTGCTTGCTCAGCAGGGCTTCGAGCAGCAGGGTCAGCACCAGTTCCTGCCCCTTGCGCATCAGGGTGCGTTCGCCCGAGAGAAACAGGTTTTTGGCCAGTTGCTGGGTGATGGTGGAGCCGCCCACGATCTTGGCTGGTTTGGCGACCTTGGCTGCTCCCGCGGGCGCGGCGCGGCTGGACAGCTTTCCGTTGGCCTTTTCGGCGCGCTGCTCGGCCTGGGCGTTTTTCTCCCAGGCCTTTTCGAGGGCTTCCAGGTCCACGCCTTCGTGCTCGACAAAGGTCGCATCTTCGGAAGCGATGACTGCACGTTTGAGGTTGGCAGACAGCTCGTCATAGGGCACCCACTGCTGGCGCCATTTGAGCTCGCCCTTTTCCGTGGCCAGGCGCCAGGCCTCCGAACGCTGGAAGGCCGTGGACTGCGGATCGACCACGGCCATCAGGGCGATGCGGCCGACAAAATAAAGCTGCAGTGCCGCGGCGGCCAGCAGCACCAGCAGGATCCAGCGCAGCAGGGCCTTCATGCCGGCGCCTTCGGCTGTTGTTGTTGTTGTTGTTGCATTTCCAGCAGCACCTGGGCAGACGGCGGGCGCACGCCGCGCCAGAACAGGAAGGACTCGGCCGCTTGCTCCACCAGCATGCCCAGACCATCACGCGGCACGGCGCCGTGGGCCCGCGCCCAGTCGGCAAAGCCCTGAGCGGCCGGCCCATACATCATGTCGTAGGCCAGTGCGCCGGGTTTGAGCACGCAGGGGTCCAGCGTGAGGGCCGCACCGCCGAGGCTGCTTGCCGTGGCATTGACAATTACATCAAAATCGGTCTGCAGCCCTTGCAGGTCCTGCGCCACCAGCTCTGTTTTTTGTAGCAGATTCTGCAGCGAAGGATGGCTGGCGTGGCGCGCCACCAGCAGGGCCGCCCGGGCCTGCGTGCGGTTGGCGACGACGATGCGGCGCGGGCGGGCCGTCAGCAGCGGCCCCAGCACGCCGGCCGCGGCACCACCGGCACCGAGCAGCAGCAGGTCCCGCCCGGCCAGCGGGACGCCCGCATTGTTCTGGATGTCGTTGACCAGGCCGATGCCGTCGGTGTTGTCGGCTTCGATGCGGCCGGCGTCGAACTTCAGCGTGTTGGCGGCCTGCGCCAGCTCGGCGCGGTCTGTGGCGGTGCCGGCCAGCCGGAACGCCTCGAACTTGAAGGGCACGGTGACGTTGCAGCCGCGTGCGCCACTGTCCATCCATTGCTGCAGCGTCGCCGCGAACTGGTCCAGCGGCGCCAGCAGCTTGCAGTAGTCCATGGCCTGGCCGGTCAGCTCGGCAAAACGCGCATGGATGGCGGGCGACCTGCTGTGTTCCACCGGGTTGCCGACGACGCCATAGTGATCCATGTGGCCGCTCATCGATCGGTGAGTTTGGTTTCAAGCGTCTCGTCGCGCGTGAACCTGAAACGCGAGACCACCACGATCTGGTCGGCCTTGCGGCGCATGGCCTCGCTGAAACGGTCAAACGGGCCGGTGCTGCGCGCAATGCTCTGCGCGCGCCGGTCCAGCGTCAGGTTGCCCGAGGTCTCGGCCACCTCGGTGGATAGGATGCGGCCGTCGTGGTTCACCGTGAGCACCATGGTGAGTTCGCCGTACAGCTTTTTGCCGGCCTGCTCGGGAAAGTTCACCGTGCCCTTTTCCTCGATCTTGCGGCGCAGCGTGTCGTAATACACGGCATACACCTCCTCCCGGGTGGCGGGACTGATGTAGCGTTTTTTGGGCCGCGCATTTTCTTCGTTGATGCGGCGCTCGATTTCAGCCAGTATCTTGATCAGCTGCTTGCGCTTTTCCTCGCGCTCGGCCTGGGCCGGGTCGGCAGACGGCACCTTCGGGTCAGGCGGTGGCATGGCCGCAAGCTGCTTCTTGATCTGCGCCAGCAACATGGTCTGCTGCTCCTGCATGGTCTCGACCTTGCGCTGCGCATCTTCGCTGGCGTCGCCCAGTTCGGTCAGCGCCGATGGCGGCAGCGGGCTGGTGGCCCGGCCTTTTTCCGCCTCGCCGCCGCCGGCCAGCGAGGCCTGGGCAATCGCCTTGGCCTGGTCGGGCCGCTCGTTGCTTTTGGCGTTGACCAGGATCACTTCCAGCGGTGTGTCCTGAAAAATGCGGTTGAAACGTTCCGGATCGACAAACCGCACGGTCAGCAGGACCGCATGAATGGCGAGCGACACGCCCAGGGCAATTTGCAGGGTGCTGGGAGATTTCACAGGAGAGGATTATCGGGGCTAAGCTGCCGCCGCAGCAGCAGCAGCGTCGTCGGCGGGCTCGTTCAGATCGACGGCGATCGAGATCGGACCGGCGGCGATTTCCGATTCGTTGTCTTCCTCTGCCACCTGCTCGGCACCGGCATCGTCCAGCACGGCGTCCAGGCGCTCAAGCACCGTGCTGTGGATGTCCAGTGTGATCTCGTCGATGTCGCCGAGCCGGATGCGTACCTTCGCGCCGCGCGGCAGCCCCTGGGCACCGGCGGCCGGCAACACCAGCGGCAGCTCGTCGGCGCGCACCAGGTTGTCCTTGAAGGCCGTCGCGGTGAGCTCGGTGACCTTGTTCTGCTGCAGGTATTTGAGTGTCCAGTAACGCTCGATGCCGGCCTGGAACCCGTTGTAGGCGCTGTAGGCACCATCAAAGCCGGAGATGATGGAAAACAGCTCCGCGTCTTTCGGCTTGAACGGTGCGGCCAGCGCGGCGGTGCGGCCGTGTTTGACGCAGGCGATGATCTGCCACTGGTTGACCAGGTCGGTGTAGCGGCGCAGCGGCGAGGTGGCCCAGGCGTAACTCTTGACGCCTATGCCGGCATGCGGCAGGGCCTTGGTACCCATGCGCACCTTGACGCCCGGCAGCAGGCTGGCCTGGCTGCGGTAAATGCCGGGCACGCCATGTGTGGACAGCCACTCGCCCCAGGTGCTGTTGGCCAGGATCATGGCTTCGGCAACGATCAGGTCCAGCGGCGCCCCGCGTTTGCGGATGCTGATGCTGACTGCCTCGTTACCCTCCGGCTCCCTGCCCGGGGCGATGTCGAGCGAAAAGTTGTAGTCGGGCCGGTTGAAGTTCTCCGGCTTGCCGCGCACCACTTCGCGCTGGGCCTTCAGGTGCATGGCCAGCCGATGCAAGAAGGCCAGCTCCACCCCCCAAGGGACGCCGGCGGGCGGCGCTGCCTGCGCGGTTTCGAAGAAAGCCTCGTTGAAAGTGTCGTCGAGCTTGTCGTGGCGCAGGTTGCTCACAATGGGCACCTGCTCCAGCCGCGTCACCGTCTCCCTGATCGCCAGCGTGGCTTCGTCGAAGGTGACATACAGCGACAGGGCCGGGCAATTGCGCCCTTCCTGCAGCGTGTAGCGTTGCACCACTTCGTCGGGCAGCATGGTCAGCTTGTAACCCGGCATGTACACCGTGGACAGGCGCGCGCGCCCCAACGCGTCCACCGGGCTGCCCGGCAACACCGCGAGGCCCGGCGCGGCAATGTGGATGCCCAGCGTCACCGTGCCATTGCCTCCCTGACTCACCAGGCCCTGCACCGACAGCGCGTCGTCGATCTCGGTGGTGCTGGAGTCGTCAATGGAAAACGCCCGGACGTCCGCCAGCGGCAACTCGTCGCTGATGGCGGGGGCCTGCACGGCTGGAAAACCCGTGCCTTTCGGGAAGTTTTCAAACAGGAAGCGTTTCCAGTGAAACTGGTAGGGCGAGGCAATCGCGCCCGACTGCTGCAGCAGGTCCAGCGGCGCCTTGTGCGCGGAGCGCGAGGCCTCGACCACGGCCTTGTATTCGGGGCTGTTCTTGTCGGGCTTGAACAAAATCTTGTAGAGCTGCTCGCGCACCGGCGCCGGGCACTGGCCCTGCGTCAGTTCTTCGGCCCAGGCGCTGATTTGCGCGACGACCTGCTTTTTCTTTTCGATGGCGACCAGCGCCTGCTGCAGGATTTCGGCCGGCGCCTTGCGAAAGCGCCCCTTGCCGGCGCGGCGGAAATAATGCGGCGCCTCGAACAGGCGAAAGAGGGCGGCTGCCTGCTGCTCGGTGGAGGCCGGTTTGGCCGGATCGGCACTGAAGTAGTCACGCGCCAGGTCGGCAAAGCCGAATTCCTCGTTGCTTGCAAATTCCCAGGCCAGGTCCAGCTCGATCTCCGCACTCAACTTCTGCCCCGCGGCGACCAGCTCGGCCGGTGCGGGTTTTTCAAATTTCAGCAGTGCGTTGGCGGCCTTGACCTTGACACGTTTGCCCGAGTCGAGCTCCACCTGCAGTGAGGTGTCCGCTTCGGACAGGATGCGGCCAGCCAGAAACTTGCCGGCCTCTTCAAACAATACAAACAAAACGTCATCCTTTGGTTACTCTGGTACTGCAAACCGAACATCTCGCTACGTCCGGGCTGCAGTACCAGCTAGTGTAATCAGACGCCCCGGGCCGGCCTCAGGCGAGTTCCAGGAAGTCCATCACCTCCGGCAGGTGGCGCTCGAAGTCGCTGATGGCGTGGTCGCCGCCTTCGAGCAGCCTGATGCGGGCGCCGGGGTAGCGGCCGGTCATTTCGCGCCAGTCCAGCACCTCGTCGCCCTTGGCGATCACCGCAAAATAGTCTTCCGGCCGCGCGACGGGGCCATGGGCCAGCGTGCGCAGCTCATCGACAAACCCCGGCTCGAAGAAAAAGCGTTCATTCGGGTCGTGCCACGCGGTCTGCTCACCGATGTACTTCGTCAGGTCGCGCGCCGGATTCACCGCCGGGTTGAGCAACACGGCCTTGCAGCCGCAGGTTTCGGCCACATGCGTGGCGTAGAAGCCGCCCAGCGACGAACCCATCACCGCCATGGTGTCACGCGGCCAGCCGGCGATACCGTCGGCCACCTTTTGCATGGCCTCGCGGGGCGACGGGGGCAGCTGCGGGCACCACCAGACCACCTCGGGGTGACGGGCCTGCATCCACGCGGCGACCTGCCGGGCCTTGGCGGACTGGGGGGAGGAGCGGAAGCCGTGGAGGTAGAGGAGGTGGGTGGTGGGCATGGGGCTATGGTAAATCCCCCTGTGTTCCTTTGTGTCCCTTTGTGGCGGCCGGTTGTAGTGGATTATTTGAATAAAAGTGGCTGTAGCCCTTGTTCCATGAGCGCAAGAAGCTATTGAATTAATAGCGTTATGTTGCGCCGTTCGGGTTGAGCTTGTCGACGCCTGTACAAGTTTTGGCCTTGGTGGGTTTGCCAGCAAGCCGGGGGTTGCCCGGCGGCAACTCACTTTCTTTTTGCGTCGCCAAAAAGAAAGTAAGCAAAGAAAAAGGCGACCCGATGGTCTGGGTCCCCTACGCTGCGCTTCGGGGCAACCTGCGCGGCTCGACTCCGGCGGGGGTCGGCAGAACTCGCTACGCTCGGACAACTGCCGCCCTGATCCCGCCTCCGTCTGCGCTGCTCGGCCCAGCCCGACGGGAGGTGAACAAATGCGGGAACGGATGCAGATACGGGGAGACATGAATGACGCGCGGGGCGCGTCATGTCGGTCTTACGCGGCCGTGATGTTTGCACGTGGCAGCAGCACACGCGGCCAAATGAAGCTCCCCGCCATCGCCCAGCGGGGCGAGGGAGGGGCGGGGGGAGGGAGTGGGGAGTTGCGCCTACTG
>NZ_JAQSDA010000004.1 GCF_029945685.1 Polaromonas sp.
GGGCTGGGCCGAGGAGCACAGCCGAAAGCGGATCAGGGCGAGCGATTGTCTGAGCGTAGCGAGTTCGAACTCGACCCCGATTTCGGCGAGCACCGCAGGTTGCCCGTAGCGAAGCGAAGGGTCCCAGACCATCGGGTCGCCTTTCTTTTCCTTAGGTTTCTTTGGCGAAGCAAAGAAAAGTAAGTCGCCCGCCGGGGCGAGACCCGGCTCGTGGGCACCCCACAAACGACGGAGACAACCGGGTCTGCTCCCGCCAAAGGTCCTCCTGGGCACACCGCAGCGTGACGCCGGAGATCAGTCGATGTCGTCCACCGTGTCCGGGTCCGGCACGTCGCCTATCGCCTGGCGGGTCAGGGCACTCTGGGCCATCAGCCAGTCGCAGAAAGCCTTGACCTCGGGGCGGACGGCGCTGCGCGCGCCGACGATCAGCCAGTAGGCCATCGGCGATTCCAGCCGCATCTGCGGCAGGGGCTCGATCAGGTCGCCTGAAGCCAGGCTTTCGGCGATCAGCGGCAGACGCGCCAGCACGATGCCCTGGCCGGTCAGGGCGGCCTGCACCATCTGGTAGGCATAGTTGAAGTAGAGCCAGCGCTTGCCCTCCAGCTTGGGGGTGCCGTGGACTTCGAGCCAGCGCCGCCAGGTCAGCCATTCCATGTGGGTGGAATGTGAATCGCCGGCCTCGATCAGCGCGAAGTGCACCAGGTCCTCGGGTTTTTTCAGGCGCGGGCTGCTTTTGAGCAGCCAGGGGCTGGCCACCGGTGTCAGCTGTTCGCCGAACAGCCGTATAGCCCCGGCCGGCATGGTGGCCGCTGGACCATAACGCATGGCCATGTCCAGGTCCGAGGTGTCCAGCTCAATGGCGACGTCGGACGCATCAATGCGGATGTCCATGTCGGGGTTGTCGTGCTGAAAGGCCTCAAGCCGCGGGATCAGCCACATCGAGGCGAACGATGCGAAGGTGGTGAGCGAGACGCTTTTGCGGCCGGCGCTCTGGCGGATCTGCCGCACCGCGCCGTCGATCCGTTCGAGCGATGGCGAGACGGCACGCAGCAGCACGCCGCCGGCGCCCGTGAGCTCCACCGACCGCGTGTGGCGGTGAAACAGGCTCAGGCCGACTTCTTCTTCCAGCGCCTGGATCTGCCGGCTCACGGCCGACTGGGTCAGGGCGAGTTCTTCGGAGGCGGCGCGAAAGTTCAGGTGCCGGGCGACGGCCTCGAAGGCGCGCAACTGGCCGGCCGAGATCGGGCGGGTGCGCAGATGGGTTTTTGAATGCTGCACGGGGGGTTCCGGTGATTGATGCGTTTCGGGAATGAATAGCGTAGCGCGATTTCATTGGACTGCCAAGGGCCGGGACGCGATCATTCATTCCCATCAACGACATTTGTCTTCAGGAGAACAGCATGAACCATCTTCACCACCATGAGCTGCAATCAGTCGTCGGCACGGAAAAGGTGTCGGGCTGCTGGAAGCTCGGCGACAGTCGTGCACTGACGCTGAGGCCCAGCCAGCCGGGCGTGTTGCGTATCGCGCACGGACGGGTGTGGATCACTTTCGACCATGCGCGGGGCGATGATGCCGTGCGTGGCGGCGACCACTTCCTGGGCGCGGGAGACAGCCTCCAGCTATTGCCCGGCCAGGCACTGGTGATGGAGTCGTGGAATGCGGCGCAGGGTGCGGCGGCCTATTTCAGCTGGGACCCGCTGCCGGCCAGCGCCGGGCTGGCCCTCACCGCACGGCGGACCACGGCGCTTGCGCGCAACCCGCAGTGGCGCGCCGGCGTGCTTCAGCCGCTGCGTGATTTGCGGCTGGCTGCCGGCCTGGCCGCCACCGCATCCGGCCGTCTGCTGGGCGGGCTGGCCGGGGCCTTGACGGCGACCTTGCTCGCAGTGGTTCCACGTTTTGCTATTGATTTGGTAGCTGGTCGCGCCCGCACCACCTTGGCTGCGCGTGCTTTCAAGGCACATTCCAGCGAGAGCCGGGCCCACTGCGCCATCAGCTGAGGCGACTCCATCGCGTCTGCGGGGGCGCTGTAGTAGTTCAGCTTCATGGCCTTGCCTTTGGCCTCGTAGACAAAAGGCACACAGCCCGCGGCTTCAAACAGGCCGCGGGTTTCCTCGCCCGCCTTGAGCCAGAGGGTGTCTCCCCGGCCGAGATCGGCCAGCAACGCGATGTTGAGTCCCCCGGTGCTGATGCCGAAGCCGCCGAACATGCGGCGTGCCGTGCACGGCCCGACGCTGGCAAGCAGCTCGCAGCAGTAGTGGGCAAAGGACAGGTCGGCGGCCATGGGGCTACTTTAGCGCGACCTGCGTGCTTCACAATAGCGCATGGCCCGTCCCAAATCCGCCACCCACGAGCTCCAGCGCGAAGCCATCCTCGACGTGGCCGCCCAGTGTTTTGCGCAGCGCAGCTACATGGCCGCCAGCATGAACGACATCGCCGCAGCCTGCGGCACCTCCAAGGCCCGGCTGTACCACTACTACGGCAGCAAGGAAGCCATCCTGTTTGACCTGCTGGACCGCTACACCCAGCACCTGCTGGCCATCATCGGCCAGACCGAGGCCAGCGCCCAGCGCAAGAACCTGGACGATCGCGCTGCCCTGCATGAGCTGATCCGCAACTTCCTGGACCAGTACGAGACCTCCGCCACACGCCACAGCGCCTTGCTGGGCGACACCAAGTTTCTCGGGGACGTGCAGCGCGAACTGATCCTGGACCGGCAACGCGACGTGGTCTCGGCCATGACACGTTTTCTCAAACGCGCTTACCCGCAGCGCATCACGCCCGCCAACCAGACCGCAGTCACCATGATGCTGTTCGGCATGATCAACTGGACCTTCACCTGGATGCGGCCCGACGGGCCCATGACTTACCGTGACTACGCCCAGGAGGTGGTGGCCATGCTCGAGCACGGCCTGGCCTGAGGCAGGTCCTGGACGTTCCAGGTGTTTTACTATTCGTAATTGGTTACGTATAGTAAAATTAGAGCCACACCAGATGCACGGCCGATGCCTGTCGGCCATCCCCACGGAGACTTCACCCATGTCCAAAGCCTTTGCTTCGCAGTCCGACCTCACGGACAAAAAAATCACCTTCGAGCAGCTCAGTGCGCATTGCTGGGCCTACACCGCCGAGGGCGACCCGAATTCCGGCGTGATCATCGGCGACAAGTTCATCATGGTCAGCGATGCGACGGCCACACCAGCCATGGCGCAGGACCTGATCGCACGCATACGCGCGGTCAGCGACAAGCCCATCAAGTACGTGCTGCTCACCCACTACCACGCGGTGCGTGTGCTGGGCGCCAGCGCCTATCTCGCTGAAGGCGCCACGGAGGTGATTGCCAGCCAGGGCACTTACGAGCTGATCGTGGAGCGCGGTGCCCAGGACATGCAAAGCGAGATGGAGCGTTTCCCGCGCCTGTTCCGCAACGCCGAAAGCGTGCCCGGCCTGACCTGGCCGACCATGGTGATCGCCGGCGGCAACCCGGTCAAGGGCGAAGTGCCCGGCAAGCTGGTGATCGACCTGGGCGGCGTGAAGGTGCAGGTTTGGCACCCGGGCCCGGGCCACACGCGTGGCGACACGATTGCCTGGGTGGCTGAAGAAAAAGTGCTTTTTTCTGGCGACCTGGTGGAGTACAACGCCGGCGTTTACACCGGTGATGCCCAGCTCGAAGAGTGGCCCGCCACGCTGGAAGCGCTGCGCGCGCTCGGGGCCGAGGCCATCGTGCCGGGCCGCGGCGAGGCGATGAAAGGTGCTGCCGAGGTGAACAAGGCCATCGACTACACCAGGCAGTGGGTCGAAACCCTGTTTCGTTGCGGCAAGGAAGCCGCCGCCGCCAAAATGGACCTGAAAAGCGCGATGCTTCACACGCGCAAAAGCATGGACCCGATTTTTGGCCAGGTCTTCATTTACGAACACTGCCTGCCGTTTGACGTGAGCCGGGCTTATGACGAAGCCAGCGGGATCAAGAATCCGCGCATCTGGACGGCCGAGCGTGACCAGGAAATGTGGGCTGCGCTGCAAGCCTGATCTCAAAGCGCGGCCAGCGCGGATTTCACCTCACCCTTTTTCGCTTCGATCCCCGCAAGCGGGGCCCCTCGCAGGTCGAAAAAGGGCTCGCCGCGCATCTGGACGGCCGCACGCGACCAGGAAATGTGGGCCGCGCTGCAAGCCTGATTCCACATTCAGGCGGCAGTGTCAGGCGTCCAGGTCAAGGGTGGAAAGCAGTGCCAGGAAGGCGGTGATGGCTTCCTGGCCGGTCAATGCTTCCAGCCGGCCCAGTGCATCGTCATCATCGAGCGTGGTGTAACCCATGCTGAAACGCCGGAACCTGCGGACGGCCAGTGGCCCCTGGTGCACGACCCGAAGGTTGAAGTGACGCGTATCCTGCCGGATGCGCTCGAGTTGCGCCAGCACATCTTTCTGGCTGCCTTCCATCTGCTCGCAAAAACGCATGCCGTCAAAGATGAGCAGGCCGGTGATACCCATCCAGGGGTTGTGCAGGCGTGCTTTTCCGACAATGTCCGCCACGACGCTGGTGGGCGCGTCGGGGGCGAGGGTGCTGACGTAGATGATTTCGTGCAGCCCGGCGGTGGGATCAAGGTGATGCATGGATGCATGCAATATAGCGGTCTGCAGTGACTGTGACCATCTGCATGGCCGCCGGAGGGTTCAGCCGTCCTGATCCAGTGTCGATACCAACGCCAGAAACCGTGTCAGTGCCGCTTCTGCGCCGACTTCCCGCAGCCGGGCCAGAGCGTCGGCCTCCTCGTTGGCGGTGTAGCCGAGACCAAAATGCCTGAAGCGGCGCTGCGCGAGAGGGCCGTGGTACAGGATGTCGACATCGACATGCCGCGGATCCTGACGGATGCGCTCGGTCAGTGCCAGCACCGCCTTGCAGGGCCCCTCGATGTGCTGGCAAAACTGCATGCCGTCAAACACCAGCAGCCCCGTGATGCCTGCGGCCTGGTTGGCCTTGCGTGCCCTGGCGGCGATGTCGGCTACGACCTTGAGAGGCGCGCCGGGGGCGAGTGTGCTGAGGTACAGGACTTCGTGTAGTTCGGATGCTTCATTCATGGGTGGCCTGTACTGTAGCCAGCGGTCCACAACACCACAATGTCAAAAGACACAGGGTTTCAGTATTAAAATTTTTCGGTGAACTTCATCCCCCTGTCAGGCGCCAGCCCCTGCCCCCGCCACTGCGCCGATTGCCGGCTGCGCGCCACCCAGGCCTTCCAGCCGGTATCGCCGCAGGAGCTGGCGTTCATCGAGTCCTTCCGCAGCGGTGCGGCCCTGGCCCCGGCCGGCAGCGCCATCATTTCGGAGCAGAACCCCAACGGCAAGCTGTTCACCCTGTATGCCGGCTGGGCTTTCCGCTACAAAACCCTGAGTGACGGGCGGCGGCAGATCCTCAACTTCCTGTTGCCCGGCGACTTCATCGGCCTGCAGCAGGAGTTTGCCGACGGGGCCTCGCATGGCGTGGAGGCGCTGACGGACGCGGCCCTGTGCGTTTTTCTGCGGGACGGCCTGTGGGACCTGTTCCGGCAGTTTCCCAGCCTGGGCTATGACGTGACCTGGCTGTCGGCACGCGAAGAAAGCATGGTCGATGAAGGCATGCTGACAACGGGCCGGCGCAATGCCACAGAGCGGGTTGCGATGCTGCTGATCCATCTTTACCGGCGGGCCGAGCGGCTGGGTCTGGTGCAGGACGGGTCCATGGCCTTTCCCGTCAACCAGCAGCACATCGCCGATGCGCTGGGGCTGTCGCTGGTGCACACCAACAAGACCCTGCGGCGCCTGAAGCAGCTGGGGCTGCATGAGCTCAAGGACGGGCGTCTGTCCCTGCGCAATCCCAAGGCCCTGCACCGGATTGCCGATTATTACGATCTGCCGATGCGCAAAGTGCCCATGCTCTAGGCGCTACAGGCCCGCTGTAGGCCGGGTCTGACAGCAAGGGGCTGGGCTTGATGACAGGTCCGGTCCGCCTGGCTTTTTACGCTGGACCCCGAGGTGTCGTTGCTGTGTCGCCCTGGCACAGGAACGCCTCGCCGCAGGAGTTTTTCATGAACAGTCAAAGCGTTTCCCCGCCGCGCCCTCTGCAGCAGCAGCCGCGGTACCCCGCCAACCGGCAACAGCAGCAAAGCAGTGGTTCGGGCGAATTCCAGCCCGATCGCCCCCTGCAGGCCGGCGAATCTTTTTCTGCGTTCGCCGTCGGCAGCAGCCCTTTCCAGCGCTGACTGCCGCCGCCCGAATCAACCCATGAGGCTTTCCCATGACCAGCGAAAAATCCTCCCAGCCCCGGCCCGACACCTCCGCAACGCCAGCGTCGCCGGGCCAGCAGCAGACGCCGCCCATCGGCGAAGGCAGCTACGAAGGCACCTGTGATTACCAGAAAAGCATCCAGACCTATCTGGAGGGCGCCGACGTGGCGGCCGATGCACAGGCGGCCCGACCTGCGGACGCCGCTGAAGCCGAGGCGCTCAAGCAGGCTGAGCAGGCAGGCCTGTCACATTCCAGGTCCCCGGGCCAGTAAAGGGCAAGCGGGCGCAGCCGCGCCTGGCGCCGCAGGGGCTTGGCCCTCAGCGCCGTGCGACCAGGATTCCGAAGTCCTGCGCGTAACCCTCCAGGGTTTGCACTGCCTTGGCGCGTTGCGTTGCCGTGGTGCTGTTGTGCAGGGCCGCAAAGGTTTTGCAGCTGTCGCGTGTCAGCCGGTCCTGGTAGTTTCGGAAGGTGGGGTCGGGCGAGTTGACGGCACGGTCGATGTAGGCCCGCATGAGCGGCCTGGCTTGCTCGGAGCTGGCGCGGCCGGCGATCAGCGGTCCCAGGCTCTGCAAGGCGTCCCGCTGGCGGCGCTGGTATTCTGCCAGCGAAAGCCGGGCGTCGAACACCGACTGCGTGATCCGGCTGCGCAAAACCGCCTGCTGCCTGTCCTCCAGCGTGCCGTAAAGCATCTCGGCGCGGCTGACCGCCTTTTTCAGCCGCCGGTTGATCAGCTCGTCGGGACTTCCGTCGAGAAAGTCGTCGCGGTACTCCGCGTTGAGTTTCGAGAATTTCCGCTTCAGGGCGTCCAGCTGATCCGGCCCCAGCGTGCCCACCACGCTACCCATGGCGGGCACGGCGCGGTCCGAAATAACCTGCAGCCGGGTCTTGACCTCCTCAAAGATGCCGCAGGCGCGCGCCTCGTCGATCTCGGCGGGCAGCCAGGTCTTCCATTTTTCCAGTGTTTCGACATAGGCCGGCAGCTGGGTTTGCCGGTGCCATTGGTGCAGGCGGGCCAGCTCTTCCCGGATCAGCGGCTTTTGCGTATCGTCGAATTCGAAATAGCTGTTGAGCTGCCAGTACGCCAGCTCGCTCGCCTGGTTGTAGGCAAGTTTCACCGCACTGCAGGCCAGCAGTGTCCCGCCCAGCAGCAGCACACCGATAATCTGCAGGGTGCGTTTGAGTTCCGGCCCGGCCGGACGCCACCTTCGAGACCCCTCATTCACAGGAAACTTCATGGCCATTCCAGTTCCAGTTGATGTTGTCATCATGGCCGCGGGCAAAGGCACGCGGATGAAAAGCACATTACCCAAAGTGTTGCACCGATTGGGCGGCCGTGCCTTGCTGGCGCATGTGATCGACTGCGCCGCGCGGTTATCGGCCCGGCAGGCGGTGGTCATCACCGGCCACGGGGCCCCCGAAGTGGAGTCTGCCTGCAACAGCATGGCGCAGGCCGTGACTGCCGGCAATCCGGTGCCCCAACTGCGTTTTGCGCGCCAGGAGCCCCAGCTGGGCACCGGCCACGCGGTGCAGCAGGCCTTGCCGCTGCTGGCGGACGACGGCGTCACGCTGGTGCTGTCGGGCGATGTGCCCCTGACGCAGGCGGCCACCCTGCAGGCCCTGCTCGAACAGTGCGACGGCCAGCGCCTGGCCCTGCTCACGCTCAGCATGGCCGACCCGACGGGTTACGGGCGCATCGTCCGCGCCGGCGTGGAACCCTCCGCCCAGGTGCGCGCCATCGTCGAGCACAAGGATGCGACGCAGGCCCAGCGCGACATCCACGAAATCTACAGCGGCATCATGGCCGTGCCCACGCGCCTGCTGCGCAGCTGGCTGGCCCGGCTGGACAACAAGAACGCCCAGAACGAGTATTACCTGACCGACATCGTGAAGTTTGCCGTCGCCGATGGCGTGGCCGTGGTCGCGCACCAGATCACCGATGCCGCCCAAGTGGCCGGCGTCAACAGTCCGGTGCAACTGGCCGAACTCGAGCGTGTTTACCAGTTGCGCCAGGCCACGGCCCTGATGGAGCAGGGCGTGCGGCTTGCCGACCCGGCGCGTTTTGATGTGCGCGGCACGCTTTCCTGCGGACAGGATGTGGAGATTGATGTCAATTGTGTGTTCGACGGCGAGGTGTCGCTGGGCCAAGGCGTGCGCATAGGTGCCAACTGCTGCATTGCCAACGCCATCATCGCTGCCGGGGCGGTGATCCACCCGTTCACGCACATCGACGGCGAAAAACTCGGCGTGCAGGTGGGCGAGGGAGCGCTGGTTGGCCCCTTTGCCCGCCTGCGCCCCGGCGCGCAGCTGGGTGCCGAGGTGCACATCGGCAATTTTGTCGAAGTGAAAAATTCCACCCTGGCCCAAGGCGCCAAGGCCAACCACCTGGCCTACCTCGGTGACGCCACGGTGGGGGAACGCGTCAACTACGGCGCAGGCAGCATCACCGCCAACTACGACGGCGCCAACAAGCACCGCACCGTGATCGAAGCCGATGTGCACATCGGCAGCAATTGCGTGCTGGTGGCCCCGGTGACGATAGGCGCAGGCGGCACCGTCGGCGGCGGCTCGACGATCACCAAGGACACGCCGCCTGGCGCGCTGAGCGTGGCGCGCGGCAAGCAGGTCAACATAGCCAACTGGCATCGGCCCGCGAAAGTCTCCCGCTAGGAGTTGCCTGCAAGCGACAGGGGGCGCTCGGGCCTTCGTTGTAGTGGATTTTGGGCGTTACTATTCGTAACGGTGCTGACAGCAACTGGCAGCGACAGATCCAAAAAAACAATACGGAGGGTTTCTCATGTTTCAAACAGTCAGACGCGCAGCCTTGTGCGCCGGTATTGCCGTGTCCGCCATTCTTGCCGGGTGTGCCGGGCCGGCGCCCAATTACGCACCGTCCATCGACAACGTCGAAGTGCTCAAGAAAACTGGCGGTAACACGGCCGTGAAAACGGGTGTCATCGACGTGGCGCCGGGCCTTCCGGGGGGCACTTCCATGGCGCTGCGGGCCAACACCATGGTTTCTCCGGTGGGCAAGAACTACGGCGACTATATTGCCGCGGCCCTGCGGCAGGAACTGGAGCTGGCAAAGATCTACAACCCGCAGTCAGGCATTGAAATCAGCGGAACCCTGCTCAGAAACAACATCGACGCAGGCAACGTGAGCATCAACTCCGGGCAGATCGAGGCGCGCTTTCTGGTGAAGGCCAATGGCAGGGTGCTGTTTGACAAGGTCAAGCGGGCAGAACGCAAATGGGAAAGCTCCTTTGCCGGGGCGGTGGCCATTCCCCTGGCTGCGAACAACTATCCGCTGATGGTCCAGGCGCTGGTGTCCGCGCTGGTGACCGATCCGGATTTTGTCAAAGCCATTCGTAACTAGGCGTGGAGAGATCAATCATGAACCGCTTGTTGAGACTTGTTTTTCCGGTGATGGCCTGTGTGTTTCTGTTCGGCTGTGCACACCCGATCACGATGAATCCTGATCTTGCTGTGGTTGCCGCGCCGGTCGGTGTTGTGCCCATCGGCAAGAAGGTGGGTTACCACATGCCCGATGCGCTGCGGTCGGTGGAGGTGACGACGCCCGGTGGCGGCGGCGACAAGGTGCGCTACTTCCCGTACCGCGACATGGAGCCCGGGTTTTACAAAGCCCTGTCCGAAGCCTTCACCAGCGTGAGCAAGGTGCAGAACCCCAAGGATGCAGCAGCTCTTCAGGCCGATGGCATTGTTTTGCTGATCACGCCTGAGATCACCACAAGTTCGTACTCCGACAGCGCATTTACCTGGCCTCCAACCCAATTTACCGTCAAACTGGTTTGCGCCATCGTCGATGTCAGTGGCAAACCGGTGGAGACAATACGCGTAAGCGGCGAAGGCACAGCGACGTTCGGGGAGTTCAAGAGCAATTTTTCCCTGGCCGCGGTGCGAGCGTCCAACGATGCCCTGACCAAGCTGATCAAGGCGCTCGGGGAATCGCCGGCATTGCGCAAATAGGCGGCGCAAAGGCAGGGTATGCGAGCGACCCTTCGCCACGGTGATGGGTTTCACCGGACAGCGGAGCCCGAGGTGGAAGGATGTCGGCTCGCTATCAATAAAGTAGCTGCCCGCGCCCGCGTCTAGGGGGACAGAAGCAGTTTTGGCTCAAACTTCGAGCGTTTCAGACTGAAAAAGGCCTTCACATTGCGCACGTTCACGTCGCTGGTGAACAGCCGCTGCGCCAGTGCCAGGTAGGCCGGCATGTCGCGCACATGCACCACCAGGACGAAGTCCGGACCCGGCGAGACCCGGTAACACTGCTGGACGGCGCCGTCGGGCACCACCCGGGCTTCAAACGCTTCCTGCTGCTCGGCCCCCTGCCGGTCCAGGGTGATTTCCACCAGCGCCGTCAGGCCGTGGCCCAGTGTCTCGGCCAGCTTGTCGGCGTGGAGGATGGCGATATCGCGTTCGATCAGGCCAGCGTCTCGCAGCCGCTTGACGCGTCGCAGGCAGGTGGGCGGCGAGATGTGGGTGCGCGCTGCCAGGGCCTGGTTGCTTTGCGAGGCATCGTCCTGCAAAGCTTCAAGCAGTTTGATGTCAATTGCGTCGATGGAAAATTTCATCTTTATTCCATTTATCTTATAGATACGGAATATTATTCCATAATACAAATTCTATGGAATTTAATTCCACAATATATAGAAAATTGACGATAAAAGAAAATTGAAAACGCCTAGCATCCGCCTATTGTTTCTTTCAGGAGCGGTTTATGTGCGGCATTGTGGCGTCGGTTTCGACCAGAAATATTGTTCCCATCCTCGTGCAGGGTTTGCAGCGGCTCGAGTACCGGGGTTATGACTCCTGCGGCGTGGCGGTTTATGCCGACGGCCTGAAGCGGGCGCGCAGCACATCCCGCGTGGCCGAACTGATGGAGCAGGTGAGTACCGACAAGCTCGAAAGCGGCACCGGCATTGCCCATACCCGCTGGGCCACCCACGGCGCTCCCGCGGTGCACAACGCCCACCCCCACTTCAGCCAGGGCGCCGGGGACGTTGCGCACAAGCCGGGTCGGGTGGCGCTGGTGCACAACGGCATCATCGAAAACCACGACGAGCTGCGCGCAGAGCTGCAGGCCAAGGGGTATGTGTTTTCCAGCCAGACCGACACCGAAGTGATCGTGCACCTGATGGACAGCCTCTACGACGGGGACCTGTTCGAGGCCCTGCAGGCCACCACCGCGCGCCTGCATGGCGCCTACGCGATTGCCGCTTTCTGCAAGGACGAACCGCACCGCGTGGTGGGCGCCCGTTCGGGCTCGCCGCTGATCCTGGGTGTCGGCAAGGACGGCAGCGAAACCTTTCTGGCCAGCGACGCGATGGCCCTGGCCGGCGTGACCGACCAGATCCTCTATCTGGAAGAAGGCGACCTGGTCGATATCCAGCTCGGCAAGTACTGGGTCATCGACCGCGACCACAAGGCCGTCCAGCGCGAAGTCAAAACCGTGCAGGCGCACAGCGGCGCGGCCGAGCTCGGACCTTACCGGCACTACATGCAGAAAGAAATTTTCGAGCAACCGCGTGCCATTGCCGACACGCTGGAAGGCGTTGAAGGCATCGTTCCCGAACTCTTTGGCGACGATGCTTACCGCGTGTTCAAGGATATCGACTCGGTGCTCATCCTGGCCTGCGGCACCAGCTATTACAGCGGCTGCACGGCCAAGTACTGGCTCGAATCCCTCGCCGGCATACCCACGCAGGTCGAGGTGGCCAGCGAGTACCGTTACCGCACCTCGGTCCCCAACCCCAGGACGCTGGTGGTCACCATCACGCAGAGCGGCGAAACCGCCGACACGCTGGCGGCCTTGCGCCATGCGCAATCGCTGGGCATGACGCAGACGCTGACCATCTGCAATGTCGCCACCAGCGCCATGGTGCGTGAGTGCAAGCTGGCCTACATCACCCGCGCCGGCGTTGAAATCGGCGTGGCGTCCACCAAGGCTTTCACGGCACAGCTGGCAGGCCTGTTTTTGCTGACACTGGCACTGGCCCAAAGCAAGGGCCGGCTGAGCGAGCAGGAGGAAGAGGGCCACCTCAAGGCCATGCGCCATCTGCCGGCTGCCCTGCAAGCGGTGCTGGCGCTGGAGCCGCAGGTCATCAGCTGGGCCGAAGACTTTGCAAAGATGGAAAACGCGCTGTTTCTGGGTCGCGGTCTGCACTACCCGATTGCACTCGAAGGCGCGCTCAAGCTCAAGGAAATCAGCTACATCCATGCCGAGGCCTACCCGGCCGGTGAGCTCAAACACGGTCCTCTGGCCCTGGTGACCAGCGCCATGCCGGTGGTCACCGTTGCCCCCAACGACAGCCTGCTCGAAAAACTCAAAAGCAACATGCAGGAAGTGCGCGCGCGCGGCGGCGTGCTCTACGTGCTGGCCGACGCCGACTCCCGGATAGAAAGCGGCGAAGGCATCCACGTGATCCGCATGCCCGAACATTACGGCGCCCTCAGCCCCTTGCTGCATGTGGTGCCGCTGCAGCTGCTGGCGTATCACACAGCCCTGGCCCGCGGCACGGATGTGGACAAGCCGCGAAACCTGGCGAAGTCAGTGACCGTCGAATGACGGTCAGCGTGCTTGTGCACGCGTCGCGGTTTGGGGGAGCACTCCTATCGCGCAGCGATGTGATGTGATCACCACAAACCCCGCAATCTCGCAAAGAGCGTGACTGTCGAATGACAGGCACGGTGCGCGTAAGCGCACTTATTCCGCGCAATTAAAGTCGTAAACACGGCTCCAGCATTGGTGCGGGTTTGCGGGCTGTTGGATATTCGAGACTGATTTCTAAAGTCGTAAACATGGCGCTCTCGCCAAGGTGAGAGGCAGAAGAATGGCAGCGAGTGCAGTAGGTTTAATGATCCGTTAAAAATGCTCAAGTCCACACGTTCGCGGTAGAGCACGGGGGGTAGCTGTCGTTTGCCTCAAGCGTATTGCGCGAGGCCGTGGCCGAGAGACCAATTTTCTTTCGCAACTTCAACAAGGCTCACGAACACGTCCTCCGGCCGGATGCCGGGCCTTTCTCCGAGCAGTTCCGCGATCCGCAGGAACAGCGCTTTTTTTTGTTCCGCGTTGCGGGTGTTGTTCGCGGTGATTTGGATAAACACGAGATCGTCGCTCCGGGCGACGCCGAGATAAGACGCGCTGTAGCGGAAGTTTGCAGCGTCATGCTCCGTGATGGTCATGAACTGGTCGTCTTCGGGCACGTTGAACGTTTCGCGCATCGCGCAGTACAGGCTGTCGAAGATCTCCTGTCGATAGGCTTCCGGCTTTCCGGCGCGCAGTGAGATGTGAAGCAGCGGCATCCTGGATCCTTTTAATTCGGTGATGGCTGAACTTTAGATAGCTACGATCATATTGAAAAGCCATTAAAGTGAATATCAATGATAATCATTTGAAATGATAGAACGCCCCCTTGACTTGGATGCCGTCCAGGCTTTCGTCCGCATCGCCGAGCTGGGCAGTTTCACTCGCGCGGCTGAAGCCATGCGGACGACGCAGGCCGCGGTCAGCCTGAAGCTGAAGCGGCTCGAAAAGAGGCTCGGCTGGCGGCTCGTCGAGCGGACGCCTCGTTACGTGGAACTTTCGGCCCGGGGCGCAGCCTTCCTGGAACACGCCCGCGAACTTTTGGAGGTACACGATCGCGCGCTCGCCGCATTTGCCGGAGCCCGGCAGCGCCTCACCATCGGCATCAGCGACCATGTGGCAGGGCCGGAGCTTCCCGCGTTAATCGCGCGCATGAACGCACAAGACCCGCAGCTATTGATCGAAATCCGGATCGGATCGTCGGGCGATCTGCTTCAAAGCTTCGACAGGCGGGAACTCGACACTGTGATCGTGCGCCTGCATGCAGGGCGGAGCGACGGGGAAATCCTTACCGAAGAAAAATTCGCCTGGTTCGCGGCGCCAAGCTGGCAGCATCGCGCGGGTGAGCCTCTGCCACTTGCAACGATGGCCGAGCCCTGCGGCGTGCGTGCAATGGCCGGGCAGCTTCTTGATGCGGCTGGCATGCCCTGGACAGAAATTTTCGTCGGTGGCGGCGTTGCAGCGGTTGCTGCTGCCGTCATGGCCGGGCTTGGCGTTGCTGCATTGGCTCCACGCATGCTGCCATTTGGCGCAACTGACGTAGGCCCCAAGCTCGGGCTTCCCGATTTACCGCGCTTGCCAGTTCTTCTTCACTCAAGGGTCAAGGACGGCCGGCCGCGCGATGCGCTTACCGCGCTTTCGGCAGCCTTCAGGAGCGCGGTGCGAGGCTAGCAAACGCTCCCAGCGCGGCTACTTTCGGCGCGTTGAGGGTCGCAGTCTAAAAGCGACTTTCACAGTTGTGGTCAACGCCTGTCAGCGCTTTTTTTACAAAAATGCCAAGTTGATACCGGCAGGGGTGTGCAGTTCGCCCGGAATGCGTAAGGGATGACATTGAGGCTTGCAGCCGAAGACATGGGTGCATTCATGCTGGTAGTCATTGCGGACCAGCGGAAGTGGAAAGTTTCAGCGCTCTGGAATCGGGCCGCCGCATGACCCATATGCCCCATTTCAGCCTGCCGGCCACTGCAATCTCAGTCACCATCCACCGGGTATTGCAATTCAGGACCAATTGGTCCATAATTCGCAACATGTCACGTCCACAAGAATTCGATACACAGGCCGTTCTCGGCCAAGCCATGCGAGTTTTTTGGCGCAAGGGGTATGAAGCGACATCGATGGCTGATCTCCTTCATGCCACCGGATTGAGCAAGAGCAGCCTGTATGCCACGTTCAACAGCAAGCGAGATCTGTTTTTGGCGGCGTTCGACGACTATCGGCGAGGCCGAGCGAAGGACATGTTCAAGATGCTGAGCGACGACCCCGCTCGGGCCGCAATCGAAAAGTTCTTTCACATGGCCATCTCCGACGCATGGACGTGCAATGGCGAGGGATGCATGACCATCAATCAAGCGGTTGAGATGGCACCCACTGACGTTGGGGTTGCAATCCGTGTTCGCGAAGATTTTTTGGGGATGGAGAAGGCTTTTGCAAAAACAATTGAGCGAGGACAGAGAGATGGCTCCATCGCCTCGTCGATGCCGGCGCTCGATCTGGCAAGACTTTTCGTCGTCGCGTTTCCAGGCCTTCAAGTCATGGTTCGAGCTGGATGCGAAGTAGCCGATATTGAAGCCCGACTAACAGCACTGCTGGCAGTTCTCGACTGAGGGGCCACCCAACAAGACCTCGTTTTTTTTACCCATTATGGACCGATTAGTCCTTAACTATGCAAGACCTACAGACAACCGGAGCCAAGACAAATGAAGATCACACAAATTCGCAGCGCCACACTCATTGTTGAGTACGCAGGCAAGAGATTCCTCGTGGACCCGATGTTGGCGCCAAAAGACACCTACCCGGGATTCCCAGGCACCCCAAACAACCATCTCAGGAATCCGACGGTTGAGCTTGTGACGCCGATGGCAGACATTCTTGCGGTTGATGCCGTCATCGTGACGCATACCCATCCGGATCACTGGGACCATGCCGCACAGGCCCTGATCCCCAAGACGCTGCCCGTTTTTGTTCAGGACGCGTCAGATGCTGAGATTGTCCAATCCGCTGGCTTCAATGACGTTCGCATACTCGGTGAAGGTTCGAGCTTCGAAGGCATTGCGCTGACCAAGACCCAAGGTCAACATGGCTCTGATGTAGCTGTCGCTGCGATCGGCGCCCTACTTGGCGAGGTGTCTGGCGTCATCTTCAAGCATCCCGATGAAAAGACTGTCTACCTGGCTGGAGACACAGTCTGGAATGACTTCGTGCAATCGAACCTAGTCAAGTACCTGCCTGACGTGGTGATCCTAAACAGCGGTGACGCGCAATTTCTCGGTCACGGTCCCATCATCATGAACAAGGACGATGTGCTTTCGGTGCACCTGGCCGCTCCAAATGCAACGCTGGTAGCCACTCACATGGAAGCAGTCAACCATGCCCTACTGAAGCGCACAGAGTTGCGCGCATTTGCCGCCGAGCATGGCATGGCCCATTGCTTGCACGTTCCTGAGGATGGGGAGGCTTTCACCATCTAATCCGACCAATTCTTGCGCTGTCGGAGGAAGGCGAAGAACGCCTTCATACATGCTGCCACCGGAAGCCGCAAGCCAACTGACCAAGGCGGCAGTACGAAATACTGAAACTTACCATCAAGGACTTCAAAACCATGAAAATCAATGTCGACCGCTCGGTCATCCACTATATCGATCAAGGACAAGGCGCCCCCACCCTGCTCCTCCACGGGAACCCCGACTCCTCAGAGGTATGGAGTGCCGTGATTCCTGCGCTCGCTGGGCACGTGCGCTGTATTGCGCCGGACTTGCCCGGCTTCGGCTTGTCCACCGCGCCCGGGGATTTTGACTATTCTCTCGACGGGATGGCAGCTTTTGTGGACCGTTTCGTTACCGCGCTTGGGATTTCCGAACCACTGAATCTGGTCGTTCACGATATCGGTGGCCCGTTCGGTCTCGCGTGGGTCGTGAAGCACCCCGAAAAGGTAAAAAGCGTCGTCGTGATGAACACGGTTTTCCACGCGGACTACCGTTGGCACCTGTTCGGCCGACTTTGGAGGACGCCGGTCATCGGTGAAATTGTCCAGGCACTTACCAGCCGCAGCGGCTTCACGCGCGAGCTCAAGCGGGCATCGCGCAAGCTCTCGCGTGACCAGATCAATCGTACCTACGACCTGATCACGCCATCGGTGAAAAAAATGATGTTGCGCTGGTACCGAGCTGCAAACCCACGAAACTTCACCGGCTGGGAGGAGAAGCTGCAAAAGATTCTAGCCACCAAGCACTCTATCGTCCTTTGGGCCGAGCATGACCCCTACATCCAGGGTCACTATGCGGATCGCTTCGGAACCAAAAAAGTAGAACGCTTTACGGATAGCGGCCATTGGTTACCCGCCGAGCTTCCCGAAGCTGTAGCTTCTAGGATGCTTCACTTCTACAAGGAAGCCATTGGCTAACCTGGTACATCGTGGAGTTACCTCAAATACGAGCCTCCGCATTCTCCGTATGCATGTGATGCGACCGATAAAGCGGTTGAAGCTCCAGGGTGTTCAGGATTCAATCTGCGGCAGAGAAGTTGGACTGGAGAGGCGAAATTCCGCTTTGAATCTGTCCGGCAGCTCGTCCTAATGGAGCCATGATGAACACTTCCGCCACGACACCCTTGCATCCTAGTCCAGCAATGCCTCAAAGCCCCTCTACGGTTCTTGCGGCTTTGAGTTACCTGAAACCCACGTCGGAGGTACCGTGTAGCTATGCCTACGAACCGCCGCCGGGAATACCTTGGGAGAATTCCGAGTATGAGCTTCAGCGGATACCCATCGCTGACGCGCGCAGCGCTGCGCACAGTTCGTCTATTGATCGCGAAGGGTTTGAATTGTGGGACGCACCTACAATCGTCAAAGACTTTCTCGACGAGGATGCGGTCCGCACGATCTACTACCGCGAAGCCTCCGAACTCGCACTGGCCGTGACCGGTGCGCAGCACGCATACGTCTTTGATCACTTGGTTCGACGGCGTGAGCCCGACCGTGCGGCGCTCTCTTTCGGTCGTCGCGGCGCCGATGGACGGGCGGCGGCCAATGGCCGTATTCATAACGACTACACCGAGGCTTCGGGCCGCAAGCGGCTTGACCTGGTGCTGACCGATTCCAGAGCCGCGTCACAAGTTAAACGTTACGCCATAGTCAATGTCTGGCGGTCGATCAAAGGGCCGGTGCTCGACACGCCGCTTGCCGTCTGCGATGCCCGCACGCTGGTGATCTCCGACCTGGTGAGAAGCGAAGTGCGTTATCCGCGCCGCACCGGAGAAATTTACCAGGCTGTGCATTCACCCCTGCATCGCTGGTCCTACTATTCGGAGATGGATCGCCATGAGGCGCTGGTGTTCAAGCAGTATGACTCGCAAATTAGCGGTGTCGCCCGGTTCGTCCCACACGCAGCATTCGACCATCCCGACGCGCCCCCAGATGCCCCGCTACGGGAGAGCGTCGAGCTGCGGTGTCTGGTCGTCTACGAATGAACGGACTGAAAGCCATGAGCAACCCCACAACAACCGCGGTTCCATCTGCTATCGATTTCTGGTTTGAATTCGGCAGCAACTACAGCTATCTGAGCGTGATGCGCATCGAAGAAGCTGCGTCCTCGTTCAACATACCTGTCCGGTGGAGGCCGTTCTTGCTGGGACCCATATTTCGGTCGTTCGGCTGGGAAACCTCTCCCTTCGTACTGCAAAAGGCCAAAGGCGAGTATGTGTGGAAAGACATGGTCCGTCAGTGCAAGAAGGCCGGCCTACCCTGGACCCAGCCAAGCACATTTCCTCGAACCGCACTGCTCCCCCTGCGGGTGGCAACTCTTGCTGCCGAACAGGACTGGATGGGCGCCTACTGTCGGCGCATCATGTCACTCAATTTTTCCGAGGATCGCGACATAGATGCACCGGAAGTGGTGGCAAAGGTTCTGGACCAGCTCGGTCTTCCCGCCCAACAGATCCTCGAAGAGGCACGGTCTGATGTCATCAAACTGAAGCTTCGCGAGCAGACGGAGATCGCTGGGGCCAAAGGAATCTTTGGTGCGCCTATGTTCTTCGTGGGCGACGAGATGTTCTGGGGCAATGATCGCCTGGACGATGCGCTGGCTCTGTGCCTGAGCAAGCGGTTATGAAACCGACCGCCGCGGGGCAGCGCGCTGGTAGTGGCGTCCGAATCGCCTGATCTCCCGCTATCCTCTGCGGTATCGCCGTGATCCTGCTGTTTTCCATGCAGAGGTGCGGAGATCATTCCTGCATCCGTGGTCGTGAGGCTTGCACTTCGGACTCAATCCAGGCCGCCACGCGGCGCACGTCCTCGCGTGGATGCGCGTCCGCTTGAATCAGCCAATACGCGTGTGTCGTCTTGGTCTTGTGCTTGGGTGGCGCGACTATGACCAATCGATGTTGGTCGAGCAGTGGCCCGATAAGTTCAAGCCTTCCCAGCGCGATGCCCTGGCGGGCCAAGGCCGCCTGGATCACTTGATCGTATTGGTTGAAATGCAGGACGCCCTGAGGTTTTGCATCTGTCCATCCCCTCGCGCCGAGCCAGTCACTCCACTGGAGCCAGGGATGCTGCGGATCGTCGAACTCCAACAAGTTCAGATTAGACAGCGCTTGCGCTGAGCGTAGAGACTTGAGACCCAAAGACGGATGGGCGACGGGAACAATGGATTCTCCGAACAGCCGGGTTGCACCCTCAGGTGCCGCCGAAGGCGTGGTGTAGCGGATGGCCAGGTCGATGCCGTCATGGCGAAGGTCGGCGACACGGTTGTTCGCTGAAACACGAAGGTCTACGCCGGGATGAAGTTTCTGAAATCGGCTCAATCGCGGCAGGAGCCAAAGGCCGGTGACGCCGATGCTCGCGCTCAGCATCACGGGACGCAGTACCCCTTTCGTACTGATCTCGCCCAGGACTTCCTGCAATTGCTGGACTACGCCATCTGCGCTGCGGAACAGTCGTTCGCCCTCGGCTGTGAACGTGATGGAACGGTAGCCGCGAACCAGCAGTTTGACGCCGAGTTGTTCTTCAAGTGCATTAATCTGCCTGCTGACTGCCGACTGCGTGAGGCACAGGTCCTGTGATGCCAGCGTGATGCTCATGCGGCGTCCGACAGCAACGAAACCTCGGATCAAATCCAAAGAGGATAGGCGAACAAGATCAATTGGCATTCCCATGGCGCATGCGATACGAAGAAAAGATTAATTGAAGCACAAGCGACTAAATGCTGCAATGGGGGCATCAATCAGCGCTGAGGCTGATGCAATGCCCAACAGGGAATCATGACAATTAACTCGTCCGCATATTTTCGTTCGACCAAGTTGATCGCGTCCAAGGTCGTGCCCTTTACCTGGTGGCAACAGGCATGGGCCCCAGTGTTGGCCGGCGGCATCGTGATGGGATTGGCGCTGGGCGTGCGCCACGTGCAAGGTCTTTTTCTTCTACCCATCACGCTGGATCGGGGTTGGTCGCGCGAGACTTTCGGGTTAGCGATGGCCGTCCAGAACCTGACCTGGGGCATCGCTCAACCGTTTACCGGCATGGTCGCTGACCGTTTTGGCTCTGCCAAGGTGATCGCGGGCGGACTAGTCTTTTATGCCATGGGTTTGTTCCTCATGTCGCAAGCCTCCACGCCGAGCGCCTTCAACTGGAGCGCCGGCGTTTGCATCGGCATTGCCTTGTCCGGCACCTCGTTCGGCGCTGTGTATGGTGCTCTCAGCCGACTGGTGGCACCTGAACGGCGGAGTTGGGCGCTCGGATTGGCGGGCGCAATTGGCGGACTCGGGCAGTTCGCCATGGTTCCAACTGCATATGGCCTCATGGGTGCATGGGGTTGGAGTGGAGCGATTGCCCTGTTGGCGGTGGCAATGGCGCTTGTGTTGCCGCTCGCGCTGCCGTTGAAGGATCAGCAGCAGACCGGGTCGATGAGAGCTGCCGACATACCTATGTCGGCAGCAATTCGGGAGGCGTTCAATCATCCCGGCTTCTGGTTGCTGAACCTGGGATTTCTAGCCTGCGGCTTTCATTTGGCGTTCGTTGCCACCCATTTGCCCGCCTATCTTTTGGACAAGGGGATGCGGCCTGACGATGCGATAACTGCACTGGCAATAATTGCCTTGACCAACATCTTTGGGACTTACTGCTTTGGTTTGTTGGGGGCACGGTACAGCAGGAAGTACCTGTTGGCGGGCATTTATCTGGTGCGGACATGCGCCATGGCGCTGTTCGTTATCGTGCCACTCAATCCCCTTAGTGTCTACATGTTCGCCGCCGTACTGGGCTTTGTCTGGCTGGGTACCGTACCTCTAACGAACGGACTGATGGCGCAAGTCTTTGGTGTGCGCTACCTCACCACGCTGTTCGGATTCGTCTTCTGCGGCCATCAGTTGGGATCGTTTCTCGGAGTGTGGTTGGGCGGATACGTTTTTGAAGCAACCAAGTCTTATGACATTATTTGGTTAGGCGCAATGGCTCTTGGCGTGCTGGCGGCCGCACTGCATCTCCCAATCGACGATCGTGAGATTCTCCGCCAATCGACACTCAAGGCACATACATGAAAACCCGTCCGAGCCCGAGCCGGAGAGTCTGGATTCCGGCTTTGCTGGCAGTGCCGCTTTGCGTCGCAGTTTTGCATGCATGGCTCGCGCCCGGGATCGTCGCTTCCTGGGTGATGGTTCTGTCATTCTGCGGCTAATGCCGACCGGCAATTTTTTGAAAAGGCTTGTCAATGGATTCCCCGTTGCTGTCCCAACTTGACAAGGCAAAAGTCTTCCGCGCGCTCCATACGGCGGCCGACGGGTTTGTCATTCCGAACCCATGGGATGTGGGAACTGCGAGGGTGCTGGAATTGCTTGGCTTCCAGGCCTTGGCGACGACTAGCGCGGGTTTCTCGTTCTCACGTGGGAGGCCTGACAACTCGATGCCGCGCGAGCCGCTCTTGGCGCATCTCTCGGAGATCGCCGCGGCCACCAGCCTGCCGGTCAGCGCTGATCTTGAGAACGGATTCGGCGATGCACCTAAATATGTGGCGCAGACGATCCGGCTTGCCGCCGAAGCGGGTGTGGTGGGGGGGTCGATCGAGGACACCACAGGGCGATCCGGCGATCCACTCTATGCTCGCGAGTTTGCGGCGGAGCGCATTCGTGCTGCGGCGGAAGCGGCACGTTCGCTGCAGTTTCCATTTACTTTGACGGCCAGAGCGGAGAACTACTTCATTGGTCGGTCTGATCTTGCCGACACCATCGGCCGGCTACAGGCGTACCAGGAGGCCGGTGCGGATGTCTTGTACGCACCGGGCCTGACCAGTCAGGAAGACATTGCGACCGTCGTGCGAGAAGTCGATCGGCCATTGAACGTACTTGTCGGGTTTCCGGGCATCGTGCTTAGCGTGAATGAACTTGCAGGCCTGGGCGTTCGACGCATAAGCGTGGGCGGGTCGCTCGCACGGGCCGTGTTCGGCGAGTTCCTCCGGGCAGCGACCGAACTTCGCCATCACGGTACGGCAACGTACGCGCGTACGGCGGCGAGCGGAGGAGCACTTAATGAGCTGTTTTCACAGACTACGCAAGTGAAATGAACACCGGGCGCTTTGATGTGATGCAGGCAATGCTACACGACCAACGCCATAGAGTCTGGGAACATGCGCTTGCGCAAGATCACAAAGAACCGGGGCTCGTTTCCCAGTGACGATGCCTTGCTCAAGCGGTTCTACCTGGCCTTGGCCAACATCAGCAAAAAATGGACAATGCCACTGCGTAACTGGAAGGTAACCTTTTGAACAGCCAGTTGCTCAAAATCAGGCGGCAAGTAGCTTGCCGCGCGCCGCAGTCATGACGCCAAACCTGACGCCCTATAGTGACTTGGGTTGGCTCCCGCCACCTTCCGCATAAGGCGCCTGAGTGCTGTGGCACCGCCATAACCCACCTGTTCAGCTACTGCTTCGATCGTCATCTTGCTGGATTCGATGAGCATCCGAGCCCTGTTCATTCGAACACAATGCACTAACGCCATCGTACTTTTGCCCGTTGCTTCACGCACCCGCCTTGAGAGCGTTCTTTGCGACATTGCGAACTCTTGCGCCAGCGTTTCAACGCTTGGTGGATTTGGCAAGGCCGATTCGATTCTCATTACAAGGCGCGTGATCAATTCATCCCCGTTGGAAAGCATGGTTGGCACAATAAAAGGGGCTTGGGCTTGCCGTCCATCGATCAGTAGAACGCGTCCCACCGCTTCAGCTAGCGCAACGCCAAACCGAACCCGTAACAGGTGGAGCATCAAATCAGTTTGCGCAAATGCAGCGCCCGCCGTGCTTAGAAGACCGTCGGTGCAAACCATTCTGTCGGAGTCAACAATGCAACTCGGCTCCAACTTTCTCAGTTCCGTAGCCAGCCACCAGGATGTGGTTACCCGACGCCCGGACAACAGACCCGCGGCCTGGAGTAAAAATACTGCGGAACAGGAAGCTGCAACACGCCCATCCCGGGCAGCATGCGCGGCAACGGCCTGAATTACGCGCAGTGCATCTTCCCGCGCCAACCCTGCTGCAAGGCCATCGGCATCGTCAATTCCCAATCCCGGGACGATCCAGGTTGCCATGTCGAGGTGATGCCGCTTTGGCAAGGCTTTGGTTTCCAAGTGCATTCCAGCGCTCAACGGCACGGTACCGCCAGATGCCGATACAACGCGCCAAGTTGGACTGGCTAGCTTCAAGCGCGGCGCCAGGACAGATGCAGCACGCAAGATATCCAGCGTGGCTGCCACGCTGGTCGCGAAAGTCCCGGGTAGCACCACTATCGTGAAATCGGTCATTGTCTGAAACAGCCCTAAATATGTCTTTTTAGACACTGGAAGTCTAGCCGCTGAGGGCATCTAATTCAAGCATTCCTCATCACGGAGCCCTTCATGCCCAACATACTCGTCAAAATTCCCACAGGCGCATTTCCCGACGCGGCCAGTGGAACTCCTATCCGCAGCATGAAAGAGGACGATGCTCTTGAAGACTTTACCCGCCGCGAGATCACCCTCAATGGTATTTCCAAGATCGTGTATGTCAGCGGAAATGGTGCTTCGGGACCGGCTGTAATCGTCATGCCGGAGTTGCCTGGTATCAGCCCACACGTTGCCCGCTTCAGCCGGTGGGTGCGCGATGCCGGTTTTACCGTCTACATGCCTTCTCTCTTTGGGCGCGACGGTGCGATACCGAGTGCTGAAGAGGGCGCGGCAATCTTCCAGAAAGTCTGCGTGAGTGCTGAGTTTCGCGCATTTGCCGCCAATCAATCAAGCCCGGTAACACAGTGGCTCAGAGCTCTTGCGCGTTTGGCGCACCAAGAGTGCGGCGGTCCGGGCGTCGGCGCCATTGGCATGTGTTTAACAGGAAATTTCGCCCTTTCAATGATGCTTGAGCCCGCGATGCTGGCAGCGGTATTGTCCCAGCCTTCACTGCCGTTCAATGATCCGGCTGGTTTGGAGATCGCACCAGAAGAACTCGCGGCCGTTCGTGAACGGCTTGAACGGGAGGATCTCACGGTGTTGGCTTACCGATTCGAAGGTGACAAGTTCTGCCGCGCGCAGCGCTTTGAGGCCTACTCTCAGGCTCTTGGCGACCGGTTTAAAGGTCGCGTGCTGCCCGACAATGCTGCGAATTCCGATGTCCCAGCATTTTTTGCACAGCACGTCACCACACCCCATAGCGTTGTGACGGTCCATTTAATCGATGAAGCGGGCCAGCCTACCGTCGCCGCTCGCGACGAAATTCTGTCGTTCTTTGTTCAGCGCCTTGCGAGCGAGACCTGCGACCTCAATCATTAAACTCACTCACTACTGTCCGGTTAATTTGGCCATGGCAAGCCGAATGGCAAGCATTGGCGCGGGTTTTCGGTCTATCTCATCTGGTGTCGATTTGAATCTTGATGTCTTGCTGCGCTTTTGCGGTGCGCGCCCTAAGCGTCGAAGGGCTAACGGACCTTCCTGCCGCAGCATCCGGCACATCGTGGACCCGGATGCCAAATTGACTTGCTAGTCAGCCAGGCGCGGCGCGATTTGACTGGGAGGCAAGTCCTTGAACGTCTCTCTGTTGAGTGTCGCCATCACGGCCTGGCGTCCGCTTCGCACAGATTGTTCGGTGGGCACACGTCGCGTCGTCTGCCTAGGTTTCGCTGATTGACCCTCAGGGGCATGCGCACAGGAGGCCTGTTTACGACTTCAATTGCGCGGAATAGCACTTAGGGGTTTGGGAGAGCACTCATGTCGCGTAGCGACGTGATGTGATCACCACACGCCGCGCAATCTTGCGAAGAGCGTCACCGTAGAATGACGGATTTGCGGCGGCAAGAAATGCCGCCCGGCGCGGCCGCCAGGTTTTTGGTTTTGGGGGAGCTCTCGTGTCGCGCAGCGACCTGATGTGATCACTACAAGCCGCGCAATCTTCCCAAAAGCGTGACGGTGGAGTGAACATATGCCCAATACACCAGCCTGCCCCCAGTGCGGCCAGGAAAATACCTACCCTGATGGCGACAACCTTGTGTGTGCCGACTGCGGACACGAGTGGTCGATGGTCGAAAGTGCGGCGGCCGACGACGATACAAACGCCGTGGTCAGGGACAGCAACGGCAAGGTGCTGGCCGACGGCGATGCCGTGGTGCTGATCAAGGACCTCAAGGTCAAGGGCTCGTCCATCACCCTCAAGATGGGCACCAAGGTCAAGAGCATCCGACTGGTCGGCGGCGACCATGAGGTGGACTGCAAGATGGACGCCGGCAGCTTCATGCTCAAGGCGTGTTACCTCAGAAAGGCCTGACGCGGCCCGCCTGATCTGGCGCCTGACCGTTCGGTTCAGTGATGGTGCCCGTGCTCGCCATGCACATGGCGGTGAGCAATTTCTTCTTCGCTGGCCTTGCGCACATCAGTGACGGTCAGGCTGAAACGCAGGGCCTTGCCGGCCAGCGGGTGGTTGCCGTCCATCATGACCGTGTCGCCCTTGATTTTGGTCACGGTAAAGGCATGCGCCTTGCCGTCGTTGTCGCGGCCTTCGAGTTGGCCGCCGACTTTCACGCCGGGCGGGAACTGGCTTTTGGGAATGGTCCGCAGCAGCGCTTCATCACGCAGGCCAAAGGCGTCTTCGGGTTGCAGTTCCAGCGTGGTCTGGTAGCCGCGCGTTTTTCCTTCCAGTGCTTCCTCGATTTTTGGCAAGGTGTTGCCATAACCTCCGTGCAGGTAAACCATGGGTTCCTTGCTTTCTTCAATCAGCTTGCCCCCGATTTCGGAGACCTTGAAGCGCAGGGTGACGGCGGTGTCTTTTTCAATGTTCATGACGGGTCTTGGTGGGGTGACAAAACCCCATTTTCGCGCAAAGACGGCCGGGCTCAGTGTCTCAGTGCAACTGCCTGTCGGCTTCGGCGGTCAGGGCGGCGGAAATCGAGTCCAGCACGGCCGACTCCAGGTTCCAGCAGTGCCAGAACAGCTGCACCGGCAGGGTGTGCTGGGGCGCGACATTGACCAGCTCGCCGTCGTCGATCAAGCCGCGCACCAGCAGTTCCGGCAACACGCTGACCCCCCATCCGGCCAGTGCGGCGCGCAGCTGCCCCTCGGAGCTGGGAACAAACAGCTGGCTCAGCGAGACCCGCTTGAGGCCGACCGCCCGGGCGACAAATTCGCTTTGCATGTCGTCCTTGCGGTTGAAAGCCACGTAGGTGAGGGTGCGAAAATTCGACGCGTCCAGCCCGCCGGGCAGATGGTTTTTTGCATACGCCGGTTCGGCCACGGCGACATAGTGCATGGCACCAAGCTGGGCCACCTTGCACCCGCGCAGGGCCTGTTTCAGGGTGGTGACGCAGCCCAGCACATGGCCCTGGCGCAACCAGTCGTGCGTGAAATCCTGGTCGTCGACCATGATTTCGACCGGCAGACCCTGTCTGACCAGGCCGGTCAGGGCATCGAGCGCCCAGCTGGCAATGCTGTCCGCGTTGACCGCAATCGAGATGCGCTCTTCCTCGCGGACGCCACCCGACAGGCCCGGCGCCAGCTCCTTGAGGTCGCGCTCCAGGTCGGCGCGTATCAGGCGCAGCTGGCGGGTGTGTTTGAGCAGCAGCTTGCCGGCCGAGGTGGCTTTCAGCGGCCGGCTACGCACGATCAGGATGGCGCCGACCTGGCCCTCCAGCACCCGCAGGCGCTGCGAGATGGCCGATTGCGTGACGTTCAGGCGCTGGGCGGCGCGCTCAAAACCGCCTTCTTCAACAATGGCGGCCAGGCATTCGAGGGCAAGCGGATCGTACATAGACTTATTAGCCGTCCTAATGATTTGCCAAAGAGTTTAACGAGGCTGTTCATTTGCGGCAAGCGCAGCCAGACTAGGGCCTGCTCACACTATTTATGCAAGGTGCGTTGCGAGTCAAAAAGGCCATGCGCGAGGCGCAAAACGCAGCCGGGCTGGCGCCCGGCAGGGCTTTGCAACGCTGCGCATGGCCTTTTTGGCCGCAACCCGAAGGGAACATGGTTAAAACAGCACCACTCGTCGTTGCACTCCTAGCCCAGCCGCCCAGGCTGAGCGTCGTCGCGCGCCTAGATTGGCGCTGTTTTAACCACGTTCGCACTTGTATAAATAGTGTGAACAGGCCCTAGCCCATGAAAATCATTGTCATGGGCGCGGGAATCATCGGTGTCAGCACGGCCTGGCATCTGGCGCAGCGCGGGCACGAGGTGACGGTGGTGGAACGCCAGAGCGGCGCGGCCATGGAAACCAGTTTTGCCAATGCCGCGCAGATTTCCGTGAGTTACTGCGAACCCTGGGCCAACCCGCAGGCACCCGCCAAGCTGCTCAAGTGGATGTTTCGCAACGATGCGCCGCTGCTGTTCCGGCCCACGCTCGACTGGCGCCAGTGGCGCTGGGGCCTGGAGTTCCTGGGCCAGTGCACCGACGCAGCCTTTCGCCGCAATGTCGAGCAGATCGTGGCGCTGGGCGTTTACAGCCACGCGGCGCTCAAGGACATCGTGCAGGGCACCGGCATTGTCTACAACCGGCTCGAGCGCGGCATCGCGCATTACTACACCGACCAGGCTTCGTTTGACGCGGCCGCGCAGGCCGCCGCGCTGATGCGGGGTTTTGGTGTGGACCGCCGGGTGGTCAGCCGCAGCGAGCTGTTTGTCATTGAACCGGCCTACCGATCGTTTGCCGATCACATCGTGGGTGGCACCTACACCGCCAGCGACGAAAGCGGTGACGCGCGGGTCTTCACCCAGGAACTGGCGCAACGCTGCGAAGCGGCCGGGGTGCAGTTTGTCTACGGCCACGACATCGTGCGGCTGGAAAAAACCGGCGGCGAGGTCAGCGCGCTCCAGCTCCGGCAGCGCAGCACCGGCGAGTTGCTGACGTGGCGTGCCGACGCCTACGTGGTGGCCTGCGGTTCCTGGTCTGCGCCACTGTTGCGCACGGCCGGCGTGGATCTGTCCATCTACCCCGGCAAGGGCTACAGCGCCACCTTCAAGCTGCTCAAGCCCGAACGCGCGCCCTGGGTGAGCACCATCGACGACGAGGTCAAGTGCGCCATCAGCCGTCTTGGCGACACCCTGCGTGTCGCCGGCACGATCGAGGTGGCCGGTTACGACCTGTCGCTGGACACGCCACTGGCCAGGGCGCGCTGCCAGATGCTGGCCGATCGCATCGAGCAGGTGCTGCCGGGCGTGTGCGACACCCGGAATGAAGCCCAGGGCGGCCAGCCCAACTTCTGGGCCGGCCTGCGCCCCGCGACGCCGACCAACATTCCGTGCATAGGCCGTACCCGCGTCGGCAAGCTCTGGGTCAACGCCGGCCACGGCACGCTGGGCTGGACCCACGGTGCCGGATCGGGCAAGGCCATCGCCGAGCTGATCGACGGCCAGCGGCCAGAACTGAGGTTTGGCTTCCTCGGGGTTTGATCTTTATCTTTACTTCGCAGGGGCATGTGGACGGGGGCAGGTCAGTCGGGCCCACCTGAAGGCAGAATCAGCGCAACAAACGCGCCTGTCCTGTTGTGAAATCTGCCCGCTCCTGCCTCTCCCCTGTCATCGCCTGCCTGACCCTGGCCGTGGCTGTCCCGTCCAGCGCCCAGACGCTGGCACCCATCAGCGTCACCGCCACCCGCACCGAACTGGCGCCCTTCGACGTGCCGGCCTCGGTCGATGTACTCGACGGCGAACGTATTCGTGGCGATGGGCGCGCTCAGGTCAACCTGTCGGAAAGCCTGGCGCTGGTGCCCGGCTTGTTGGCGCGGGACCGGCAGAACCAGGCGCAGGACCTGCAACTGTCGGTGCGTGGCTTTGGCGCACGGTCGACCTTCGGCGTGCGGGGTGTGCGCCTGTACGTGGACGGCATTCCCGCGACCATGCCCGATGGCCAAGGCCAGCTCTCGCACATTGACCTGGCCTCGGTCGGACGCCTGGAAGTATTGCGCGGCCCGTTTTCGGCGCTGTACGGCAATTCGTCCGGCGGCGTTTTGCAGGTCTTCACCGAAGAAGGGCAGGGCAGCCCGGTGCTGGGCAGCAGCGCGGCGAGCGGCTCACACGGCCTCCGGCGTTTCGACATCAAGGCCAGCGGTGCCGCCGGCGCCTTGGGGTATGTGCTGAGCGCCGGTCGGCTGAGCAGCGATGGGTATCGCGACCACAGCGCGGCAACACGCGAGGGAGCCAACCTGCGGATGGACTGGGCGCTGGACAACGATCGCAAGCTGACCCTGCTCGCCAACACCTTGTCGGTGGAGGCGCAGGATCCGCTGGGCCTGAGCCGCGCGCAGTTCGATGCGGCCCCGAGCAGCGCCGACGCCTCGGCCACCACCTTCAACACCCGCAAGACGGTGCGCCAGAACCAGCTCGGCGCGCTCTACGAGCAGCGGGTCGATGCCGGCAACCAGCTGCGCCTGATGGTGTACGGCGGCGAGCGGGCCACCACCCAGTTCCAGGCCATCCCCACGGGTGTGCAGGCCAACCCCCTGCACCCCGGCGGCGTGATCGGCCTGGCGCGCGACTACGGCGGGCTGGACCTGCGCTGGACCACCCGCACCCTGTTGGCACAGCGTCCGCTGGAGATCGTCGGCGGCCTGGCGTATGACGCGATGAAGGAAACGCGGCGCGGCTGGCAGAACTTCCAGGGAACAACACTTGGCGTGCAGGGCGCCTTGCGGCGCGAGGAAGACAACCGCGTTTCCAGCCTGGACCCCTACCTGCAAGCCACCTGGAAGCCTGCTCCGCACTGGACCGTGAACGCCGGTGTGCGCCACAGCCTGGTGCGTTTCAGTTCCGCGGACCGCTACATCTTCGGCACCAATGGCGACGACAGCGGCAGCGTGTCTTACCGCGCCACCTTGCCAGCGGCCGGCCTCACGTATGCGCCGTCGGCGCAGTGGCGGCTCTACGCGGCCGCCGGGCGTGGTTTCGAAACGCCGACCTTCAATGAACTGGCTTACCGGCCGGCCGGCACCGGACTGAATTTTGCACTGCAGCCCTCACGCAGCGACAACCTCGAAGCCGGCGCCAAGTGGCGCAGCGCCACCGGCTCAGCGCCACGCATCGAGGCCACGGCGGCTGTCTTTCATACGGCCACGCAGGACGAAATCGTCACGCAGTCCAATGTCGGCGGCCGCAGCACCTTCCGCAACGCGGGTGCCACACGCCGGCGCGGGCTGGAGCTGGCAGGCAGCATCGCGCCCGCACGGCACTGGCTGGCGCAGCTGTCCTACACCTTGCTGGACGCCAGCTACCGCGACGCCTTTGCCTGCCCGGTCAACGCCAGCCTCTGTCCAGGCGGCGTGGTGGCAGCGGGCAACCGCCTCCCCGGCACCGCGCGCCATGCACTGGCCGGCGAGTTCGGCTGGCGGCCGCCCACCGGCTGGCGTGCCGGCATGGACGCGCGTTACCTCGGCAGCGTGGCCGTCAACGATGTCAACAGCGACGTGGCGGCGTCCTTTGTGGTGCTGGGCGCCCATGTTGGCTACGTGGCCGAGATCCATCGCTGGACCCTGTCGGCTTCGGCGCGCATTGACAACCTGAGCAACCGCCGCTACGCAGGCTCGGTCATCGTCAACGAGGGCAATGGCCGCTACTTCGAGCCGGCAGCCGGCCGAAACCACGTGTTGAGCGTGTCGGCGAATTACCGGTTTTAGGCGGCGCGGCACAATAAGCTCTCCCGCACAACGCTCCGACTTTTCCCCATGCACACCACCGCCCTCGTCCTGTTCTCCGGTGGCCAGGACTCCACCACCTGCCTGGCTCAGGCACTGTCTAAATACCAGCGCGTGGAAACCGTGGGTTTTGACTACGGCCAGCGCCACAGCGTCGAGTTGCAGGCGCGCCTGGTGGTGCTGCGCGAAATCAGGGCGCAGTTTCCGCAGTGGGCGTCCAGGCTTGGCGAGGATCATTTTCTGGACCTTGCCGTGCTGGGGCAGGTCAGTGAAACCTCGCTGACGCGCGATACGGCCTTCAAGATGGAAAGTTCGGGCCTGCCCAACACCTTTGTGCCGGGGCGCAACCTGCTGTTCCTGACGCTGGCGGCGGCGCTGGCCTACCGGCGCGACCTGCAAGTGCTGGTCACCGGCGTGTGCGAAACCGATTTTTCAGGCTATCCCGACTGCCGCGACGACACCATGAAAGCCATGCAGCTCGCCTTGTCGCTGGGCATGGACAAACGCTTCCTGATCGAGACCCCGCTGATGTGGATCGACAAGGCGGAGACCTGGGCGCTGGCCGAAGTGCTGGGCGGCCAGGCGCTGGTGGACTTGATCATTGAGCACACCCACACCTGTTACCTGGGCGATCGCACACACCGCCAGGCCTGGGGTTATGGCTGCGGCCAGTGCCCGGCCTGCGAGCTGCGCTTGCGGGGGTATGCGGCTTACAGGGCGGGGTTGCCGCAGGCACCCACCCGTTCGGGCTGAGCTTGTCGAAGCCCTTCGACGAGCTCAGGGCGAACGGAGAAAAGGATAATGCTTACGCGCGGGTTTCCGTCAGCCGGTACAGCGCGGCTGCGCCTTCAGGCTGCTTCTCAAGCTCCCAGCGCTTGCCGTGAAACGCCGCCACCGTGGGTCGGTGTGCTATGGAAATAATAGCGCCTCCTGCTTGCCGGGTCTGGGCCAGCAGCCGTTCATACAGTGTTTTTTCGGCGTCCTCGTCGAGCGCGCTGGTGGCTTCGTCGGCAAACAGCCAACTGGGCTTTTTCAGCAGCACGCGGGCGATCGCCAGGCGCTGCTGTTCGCCGCCCGAGAGTTTCTGGCTCCAGGCGTCTTCATCGTCCAGCCGCTGTGTCAGCTTGGGCAGCAGGGCGTCTTCCAGCGCCTGCCGCAGTTGCGCGTCGCTGTAGCTGGCGGCCGGTTGCGGGTAGGCCAGCGCATCGCGCAGGCTGCCGTTCGGAAAGTAAGGGCGTTGCGGGATGAACATGGTGTTGGCCGGCAGACGGGTAGAGCCGCGGCTGAAGGGCCAGATGCCGGACAGCGCGCGAAACAGCGTCGATTTGCCGCTGCCCGACGGGCCCTTGATCAACACGTTCTCGCCGGCGTCGGCATGCAGCGTGACACCTTCCAGCAGCACTGCCCCGGTGGGCAGGGCCACGGTCAGGTCCTGCGTGTCCAGGCTGGTGGAGGTGCTGTTAGTTGCTACTGAATTCATAGCTGTTTGCGCCCGCTGCGCCTGGGCCAGAGCCGTAAAACTCTCTTCAAAACTGGTCAGGCGGTCGGTGGTGGCGCGCCAGGCGGCCAGGCTGCTGTAGTTGTCGACAAACCAGCTCAGCGAGTCCTGCACGCGGCCGAAGGCCGACGAGATCTGCATCAGCTGCCCGAGCTGGATGGCGCCGCTGAAAAAGCGCGGTGCCGCCACCACAAAGGGAAACACCACGGCGGCCTGGCCGAAGAAGTTGGTGAACCAGATCAGGTTTTTCTGCTTCTTGATCAGGGTCAGGTAGTTGCCCAGCACGGTGGAAAAGCGGCTTTCCAGGTGCACACGCTCGACCGTTTCGCCCTTGTCGAGCGCAATCGATTCGCTGTACTCACGCACCCGCACCAGGTGGTGGCGGAAGTCGGCCTCGTAACGCTGCTGCAGGAAATTGAGCCGGATCTGCGGCCGGCCGATGTAGTGCGTGATGATGCTGCCGACCGCGCAGTACAGCACCGCCATCCAGACCATGAAGCCGGGAATGTTGAAGCTGGTGCCGCCCAGCGTGAAGCCAAACGGCCCCGACAGGCCCCACAGGATGCCGACAAAACTCAGCAGCGTCACCACGGCGTTGAGCAGGCCCATGCTCAGGGAGATGGTGTAGGTGGTGAACAGGTTCAGGTCTTCCTGGATGCGCTGGTCGGGGTTGTCCGGCGCCGCCGTGCCATTGCCCCCATCACCATTCGCGCCATTCGCGGCATTGATCGCATAGCGGGCCAGCTCCATCCGGTAGAAGGCATGGTCGGCCAGCCAGCGCTGCAGGTAGTGGGTCGTCATCCAGGCGCGCCAGCGGATCTCCAGCAGCTGCGTCAGGTAAAAGCGGTAGACCGCGATGATGATGAAGGCAAACGCCAGGTAGGTGAAGCGCCCGAGCTGCTCCCAGAACACAGGCTGGTTCTTGTCCTGCAGCGCGTCGTAAAACACCCGGTTCCATTCGTTGAGCAGCACCAGCATGTAGACCGCGCCGAGGTTGAGCAGCACGATGGCCAGCAGCAGGCCGCGCGCCTTCCATTTGTCTTCGGACGCGAAGTAGGGCCGGGTCAGCGCCCAGGCCTTGCGGCAGAAGTCCTTGAAGGCGGCGAACTTGCCGGGCACGGTGGGAGCCAGGGGCGTCTGGGGCATGGGAGTCATCCTTGGAGGATTGAAGGAGGCGGAAATGGCAGCCAGTGTAGTGCCGCACCCTGTCGCGTGGGTGAATGGCCGCCGGGGCGGAACTCGCTAGGATGGCCGGATGACCACCTCCACGTCCCCCGAAGGCAGCATCGACTGCACCGTGCGCGGCCCCCTGCTGCTGATCGCCATCAACCGCCCGGCCAAGCGCAACGGCTTCACGCCGAAGATGTTCCGCGAGCTCGGCGAGGCGTACACCCTGCTGGACGACGACCCGGCGCTGCGTGTCGGCGTGTTACACGCGCTGGGCGAGCATTTCACCGCCGGGCTGGACCTGCCGACGATTGCGCCGCTGATGCAGCGCGGCGAAAAAGCCGTGCCGCTGGGCCTGGTCGATCCGCTCAATCTGGGCATGGAAGGTTACCGCCGCCGCAGCAAACCCATGGTGGTCGCGGTGCAGGGCATCACTTTCACGCTGGGCATTGAGCTGATGCTGGCGGCCGACATCGTGGTGGCCGCCGACGATTGCCGGTTTTCACAACTCGAGGTCAAGCGCGGCATCATGGCCACCGGCGGCGCCACACTGCGCATGGCCGAACGTGCCGGCCTGGGCAATGCGCTGCTGCACCTGCTGACCGGCGACGAGTTCGGCAGTGCCGAGGCCCTGCGGCTGAACTTCGTGCAGAAGGTGATGCCCGCCGGGCAGGCGCTGGACGAGGCTTTGCGTATCGCGGAAGCGATTGCCGCACAGGCACCGCTGGCGGTGGTGGCGACGCGAAAAAACGCACTCAAGGCGGTGGAGCAGGGCCCGCTGGCCGCCATGCAGGACTTCATCACCGTGCAGCAGGGGCTGGCGCGCAGTGAGGACGCGGCAGAGGGTGTGCGCTCGTTTGTGGAAAAACGCGCCGCGCAGTTTCAGGGACGCTGAGCTCAGGACAGCGGGTTGGAGACGCCGCTGACCACATGGCCGGAAGGCACATGCTGCGAGGCCGCGTTGACATGGCCGGTCTGGTCGTCGAAGAAAAAGTCCGGCTCGAACTCGCGCAAAAACTCGCCCTTGGCCAGGCCGCCCAGGAACATGGCTTCATCCACCTCGATGTTCCAGTTCATCAGCGTGCGGATCGCGCGTTCATGCGCCGGCGCGCTGCGCGCCGTGACCAGCGCCGTGCGTATGCGCATGCGCGAGGTGCCGACCTGCTGCAGCCGGTGCAGCGCTTCGAGCAGCGGCTTGAAAGGCCCGGCCAGCAGCGGCTGCGCGGCCTTGTCACGTTCATGCGCCTGGAAGGCCGACAGGCCCTGCGCCTGGAACACGCGTTCGGCCTCGTCGGAAAAAATCACCGCGTCGCCGTCAAAGGCGATGCGCACCTCGTGGGGATGCTGGTCGCTGGCGTGCGCCGACTGCGGATAGACCTGCGCGGCAGGCACGCCGGCGGCCAGCGCCTCGCGCACGTCGCTCAGGTGGGTGGACAGAAAAAGATTGGCGTGCAGCGGTTTGAGGTAGCGCCACGGCGGCTCGCCACGGTTGAAGGTGCCGCGCTGGATGGCCAGGCCGTAGTGCTGGGCCGAGCGGAACACCCGCATGCCCGAGACCGGGTCGTTGCGCGAAAGGATCACGACCTCGACGCGCTGTGCCAGCTTAGACGTGCTGGGGGGCGCAGGATTTTCCGACGGGCCGCCCCTAGGAAAATCAGCCCCTTTTCCCGATGAAAGGGGCAGCGAACCGCCGTAGGCTCGCGAAGCGACGAGCGTGGGGGCCAGTTCTTCGTCCAGGCTGTCGGGCGCGTCGTTGAAGGCCAGCAGCTTTTTGACCAGCGAAAAGGCCACGCCGGGTTTGGCCGGCACGTCGAGCCGGTCCAGCTGCAGCTGCATGTAGGCGGCATCGCGTTTGGTGCCGGGCGCGGGCGGCTGGCCCAGGCCATCCTCGAAGACGCGGTTTTCTTCCTCGAAATCAAACAGCGCGCGCGATGAAATCGCCACCACCAGTTGTCCGTCCAGAGTTGCTGCCATGGGGTTTACCTGTTTACTGTGGGGGTGGGCTCAACGATAGCTCAAGTGTGCGCCATTGGCCGCAGGCCGTCGCGTCCAGCGGCCACTGGTCGGCGCGCGTGACTTCGCGGGTGCCGCCGGCCAGCAACTGCGCGGCGCGGATGATGCCGGCGTGGGTGATCCAGACGGTGGGCGGGCCGGCCGGCAGTTCATCGAAAGCACTGGCCACGCGCGCCATCACGGCGTGCACGCTTTCGCCATGGCCGCCGACGGTGTGGCCGGCAAAGTCGGCCATCCAGGCGTCGATGTCGCTGCGCGTGATGTCGCTCCAGCGCCGGCCTTCCCAGGCGCCGAAGTTCATTTCCTGCAGCCGGGCGTCGGTTTGAAGGGGTAAATCGGGCCGCAGCCAAATCAGCGCCTGCGCCAGCTGCTCACATCTTTGTAGCGGTGAGGTGAGGATGCGTGCGCCGGTGGGCAGCACGGCGGCCAAGGCCGTGGCGCTTTGTTGCGTCGCGGCCGGGTCCGCCGCCACATCCAGCGCGCCGTAACAGGTGCCCGGCGCCAGCAGGACCTGCGCGTGGCGCACCAGCCAGAGGGTCATAAAGTGAAGGCCAGGCCGAGGTAAAAAGCGATCTCGCAGACCTGCTGCGTGGCGCCCAGGCAGTCGCCGGTAAAACCCTGCAGGCGGCGCGAGAACAGGCGGCCCATCCACAGCAGGGCGATCACGGAGAAGCTGCAGGCTACTATCAAACTCATAGCTGGCAGCGCATAACTGGCGAGGGCCAGGGCCAAAAATGCCCATACGAACGCCACCCCCAGGCTGGTCAGCGTGATCTGGTCGGCCAGGGGTTTGGACTTGGAGCCCGCGGCATCGCCGACATGCGGCAGCACGCGGATCAGCAGCAGCGGCAGGGTGCGCGAGACCACATGTGCGGCGAACAGCGCGGCGGCGACCAGCCAGCCGTCCAGGGGCAGGTCGGCAGACGTTTCCTCCGCGCCGGACAGCGCGCTTTCGACCGAGCCGAGCATCGTCACCAGCGCCACCTTGCCGAGCAAGGCGAGCACCAGTGCCATTGCACCAAAAGCGCCGACCCGCGAGTCCTTCATGATCTCCAGGGCGCGGTCGCGCTCGTAACTGCCACCCAGTCCGTCCGCCACGTCGGCCAGCCCGTCTTCGTGGAAGCCGCCGGTCAACAGCACGGTGGCCGCCGTGGACAGCACGGCGGCCACCAGCGATGCGAAATCGGTGGCGGGCAGCAGCGCCATCAGCAGGCTGTACACGCCGGCCGCCACGGCGCCGACCAGCCAGCCGATGCCGGGGAAGTGCGCGGCACTGGCGCGCAGCATGGCCGGGCTGTAGCCGGTCCACGCCGCCAGCGCGCCGGTCACCGGAATGCGGGTGAAAAACTGGACGGCCAGCAGGTAGTGGCGAATGAACTGCAACATATTTGCAGGTTCAGGTTTCGCCGCCGGGCCGCCCCAAGGCGAAATGCGCCCCCTCGGGGGGCAGCGAAGTACACGCAGTGACGAGCGTGGGGGCTTCGGCTTTACCGCTGACCCCGGCCGAATCAAAACTCGCCATCTCGGCCATGAACAGCGCCGCCGATTGCAGCAGTGGCCAGGCGAGCAGGGCGCCCGTGCCTTCGCCCAGGCGCATGTCCAGGTCCAACAGCGGCGTCGCCTGCAGATGCGCCAGCAGCAGCTGGTGGCCGCGCTCGGCCGAGCGGTGGCAAAACACCAGGTAGTCTCGCACCTGCGGCACCAGGGCGCGGGCCACCAGCGCGGCGGCACCGGCAATAAAACCATCGACCAGCACCGCGCGGCGTTCGCTGGCGGCCTGCAGCATGGCGCCGGCCATCATGGCGATTTCGAAACCGCCCAGCGCCGCCAGCACGGCCAGTGGTTCACGCACATCGGCGTGGCGGGCCAGGGCACGTTGCAGCACAGCCTGTTTGTGGGCCAGTTGCGCATCGTCCAGACCGGTGCCGCGCCCGACCACGTCGCCAACCGGCAGGCCGGCCAGCCGCGCCAGCAGCAGGGCGGCGGGCGAGGTGTTGGCAATGCCCATCTCGCCGAAGGCCACGACGTTGCCGGGCAGACCCTGCATGACATCCATGCCGGCTTGCAGCGCCGCGCGGGCCTGCGCCGGCGACATGGCAGGACCTTCGCATATGTTCTGCGTGCCCGGGGCGATTTTCCGCTGCTGCAGCTGCGGGTGGTCGGCCAGATCGGCGGCCACGCCAGCGTCCACCACCTGCAGCGCAAAGCCATGCTGGCGCGCAAATACATTGATGGCGGCGCCACCGGCCAGCATGTTGCCCACCATCTGCACCGTCACGGCTTGCGGGAAGGCCGACACACCCTCGCTGGCAATGCCGTGGTCGGCAGCAAACACCACCATTTGCGGCGCATGGAAGGAAATGGCCTCGCTGCGCTGGATCAGGCCGAGCTGCAGCGCCAGCGCTTCGAGCTGGCCAAGTGCGCCCAGCGGCTTGGTCTTCTGGTCGATCCTGTGTTGCAGGCGCGCGGCCAGCGCCGCGTCGGCGGTCGATTCAATCGCGGGCAGGAGAAAGGTCTGGTTGTCGGTCATCGGTGATTTTCTGGAGGCAGGCGGCGCAAAAGCAGGAGGCTTCCGACGTGCCGATTGAGGACGATGGGTTGGAGGAGGGAACGGGCATGACATGGGGCAGCTTGACGCACCAGCATTCGGCGTCCCCTCCCACCATGCCGCAGCGAAAAGCCGCACCGCAACGGGGGCACGATGCATTGGAGGGAAGGGATGCGCCTGCCGCAGTCATGACCAGGCCTGTCAGCTTTGCAGGAACAGGCGGTAGACCGGGTTGTCGGTCTCTTCCACATGCGGGTAGCCCAGCGTGTCGAGAAATGCCTTGAAGGCCTTGTTGTCGGTCTTGGGCACCTGCAGGCCGACCAGGATGCGGCCGTAGTCGGCGCCCTGGTTGCGGTAGTGGAAGAGGGAGATGTTCCAGCCGGGTTTCATGGCGCCCAGGAATTTCATCAGCGCCCCGGGCCGCTCGGGAAACACAAAACGCAGCAGGCGTTCGTCCTTCGACAGGGCGCTGTGGCCGCCCACCATGTGACGGATGTGTTCCTTGGCCAGGTCATCGTGCGTCAGGTCGAGCGACTTGAAGCCGTGTTTGCTGAAATTGTTGGCGATCTTGATGCTCTCGCCCTTGCCGTGGGTGGTCAGGCCGACAAACACGTGGGCCTGGCTGGCATCGCTGATGCGGTAGTTGAACTCGGTCACGCTGCGCGGGCCGCCGGGCAGCTCGCCGATCAGTTCGCAAAACCGGCGAAAGCTGCCGCGCTCCTCAGGAATCGTCACCGCAAACAGCGCCTCGCGCTCCTCGCCGACCTCGGCGCGCTCGGCGACAAAACGCAGGCGGTCGAAGTTCATGTTGGCGCCGCACAGGATGGCCGCGTAGGTCTCGCCTTTGGTCTTGTGCGTGGCCACGTACTGCTTGATGGCGGCCACACTCATGGCGCCCGAGGGCTCGACAATGCTGCGCGTGTCGATGAACACGTCCTTGATGGCGGCGCAGACGGCGTCGGTGTCCACGGTGATGAATTCGTCCACCAGCTCGCGGCTGATGCGGAAGGTTTCCTCGCCCACCAGCTTGACGGCCGTTCCGTCGGCAAACAGGCCCACATCGGGCAAGGTGACGCGTTTTCCGGCGCCCACCGATTGGGCCATCGCGTTGGAATCGTTCATCTGCACGCCGATGATCCTGACCTCGGGGCGCACGGCCTTGATGTAGTTGGCGACGCCGGAAATCAGCCCGCCGCCACCGATGGCGACAAACACCGCGTCGAGCGAGCCTTTGCCTATGGTCTGGATCTGGCGCAGGATTTCCATGGCGATCGTGCCCTGGCCGGCGATCACGTCCGGGTCGTCAAACGGGTGCACAAAGGTCAGACCATTTTTTTTCTCCAGCGTGACGGCGTGCAGATGGGCATCCGAGTAGCTGTCGCCGTGCAGGATCACTTCGCCGCCGAGCGCACGGACGGCATCGACCTTGACCTGCGGCGTGGTCACCGGCATCACGATGACGGCGCGTGTACCGAGCTTGTGCGCGCCCAGGGCTACGCCCTGTGCGTGGTTGCCGGCCGAGGCGCAGATCACGCCCTTCTTGAGCTGGACAGCGCTCAGGTGCGCCATCTTGTTGTAGGCGCCGCGCAGCTTGAAGCTGAACACCGGTTGCTGGTCTTCGCGTTTGAGCAGCACCGTGTTGTGCACCCGGCGGCTGAGGTTTTTCGCTGGCTCCAGGGCGGACTCCACCGCCACGTCATAGACGCGTGCAGTCAGGATTTTTTTCAGGTAGTCGGCGGGTGTGAGCGCCCCGGCGGTCGATGGCCGGGGGGTGCCGGGTGAACGGCGGGGAGCGGGTCGGGGGGGAGTGGGCATGTGTTTTCTCGCAACCCGACATCATAGTGGGCAAGAAAAAAGGCCCAGACCTTGCGGTCTGGGCCTGTAAATCCACCCTTTCAGGGATGGAGGAGACAAGGGGTGCATGAAAACAAGGCTGTGTTCATGCGATGATTTCAGTATAGCGGAGGCATGTTGCGCTGCAACAATGATCTGTTGCGAAAAATAAACATTCGCTGCTACTTTTGACAACTATTTCTGACTTTTCTATTTCTGACTTTTGAGGATGGCAATTCATGGAATGCACAGTGAGCTGGACCGGCCCCCCTGCCAGCACGGGCACAACAACAACTTCTGGCTCTGCCATGAGTTTTCTGGCAACCACCGGCAGTGGGCACACGCTGGTGATGGATGGCGCACCTGACGCGACCAAGCCGGAAAATGGCGGCGCCAACCTGGCGCCGCGCCCGATGGAAACCGTGCTGGCCGGCACCGGGGGCTGCACGGCCTACGATGTGGTGTTGATCCTCAAACGCGGCCGCCACGATGTGCGCGGCTGCACCGTCAGGCTCACGTCCGAACGGGCCGGGACCGACCCCAAGGTGTTCACGAAAATCCACATGCATTTTGTCGTGACGGGGCGTGGCATCGCGGCCAGTGCGGTCGAACGCGCGATTGCCATGAGCCGCGACAAATACTGCTCGGCCACCATCATGCTCGGAAAAACGGCTGACATCACCACCAGCTTTGAGCTGGTCGAATCCTGAGTTTGAGGCTAAATCGGGCTGTAGCCCCGGTGGAAAAAGCGCCGACAGCTATCGAAAAGATAGCAATCTAGATGTGATGTGCAGTGGTGGTCATGACCTTGGCCGCGGCCCGCATCATGGCCTTCACCGGCGCGGGCAATGCAAATGCCCCGGCGCTTTGCGCTTCCTGTGCGTGACGGGCCTCGTCGTCCTTCATCTGCGCCACGATGGCGCGCGAGGCATGGTCGCCCTCTGGCAGGCGTTCCAGGTGGCTGGCCAGGTGCGCTTCGACCTGCCGCTCCGTCTCCACCACAAAACCCAGGCTGACCCGGTCACCGAGACGGCCCGCCAGCAGGCCCAGCCCGAAAGCCCCGGCGTACCACAGCGGGTTCAGCAAGGAGGGGCGGTCGCCGAGTTCATCGAGCCGCTCACGCGTCCAGGCCAGGTGGTCGCCTTCTTCCTTGCTGGCCTCCAGGAAGTGCTGGCGCAAAACGGGGTTGCGTGTGCTCAGCGCCTGCGAGGCGTACAGCGCCTGCGCACAGACCTCGCCGACATGGTTGACCCGCATCAGCGCGCCGGCCAGCGCCTTGTCCGCGGCGCTCAGCTCGGTGCCCTGTGCAGGCACGGTCGGGCAGGTGCGGCTGGCGCGGGGTGTGGCAAACAGGGTGCGCAGGGCGCTGTCGGCGGTGGTGATCAGAGCATCCATGGGGGTGTTTATCGCTTGTCAGTCGGTGAAAGTGCAGTTGAAATTTTATCCAGCCGGGCCTCCAGCTGACGAACACGCTCTGCAAGGGACGCGTGCAGCATGGCTATTTCGGTGGGCAAGGGGTCCTGCATGCCAGGCGACTTTTCCATGGGCGCAGACGGGGGCAACGGTGTCAGCCGCGCCACTTCCTGCCCGCGCCGGGTGATGCAGAAAGCCTCTCCACGCTCGACAGAAGCGATGAGCCTGGAAAAATTCTGGTTGGCGTCGCGCAGCGAGATCAGCTGGAACTTCATGGGCAATGGTGGGCCGGCAAGCACTCAATGGCGCCTGAATTCCGGCCCGGATGATCTTTCTAAAAAGTAGTACAAATTGTAGTACATGAGTGGCGACGATGGCCAGGGTTTGAAACACGGCTAAATGCCGCTTCACGGGTTTTTTCGGTTTGTTGCAGGGGTGCAACGGAATTGAATTTATCGGGCCAATTCCTTTGCGAAAGCTCTCAGCCTCTGGTGCAATACATACAACTTCCTAAATGGAGGTTGGCCCGGGGATCCAAAATCCTGGAGCCCTATGTTTAACCTTGGAGAAACTCGCAATGAAAAAATCCCTAGTCGCTTTGGCTATCCTGGCTGCTGCTGGCGTGGCTTCGGCCCAGTCTTCCGTGACCCTGTTCGGCGTTGTTGACGTGAACTACGCTCACGGCTCCGGTTCCGGCGTTGGTTCTTCCAGCAAGAGCCAGATTACCGACTCTGGTTACAACTCCAGCCGTTTGGGCTTCCGTGGTACGGAAGACCTCGGCGGTGGCATGTCCGCTTCTTTCTGGCTGGAAGCCGGTATCAACCCTGACAATGGTACGGGCGACGTTACCAACACCAACAACCAAACGACTGGTACTGGTGCAGCTACTGCCGGTACACAAGGTCTGACCTTCAACCGTCGTTCGACCGTCAGCCTGGCCAGCGGCCTGGGTGAACTGCGTCTGGGCCGTGACTACACGCCACAGTTCTGGAACCAGACCGTGTTTGATCCGTTCGGCACCAACGGTGTGGGCACCACCCAGACCCTGAGCTCCAGCATTGGTGGCAATGCGCTGACTGGTGTCCGCGCTTCGAACAGCGTCGGCTACTTCCTGCCAGGCAATCTGGGCGGCTTCTACGGCCAGTTCCAGGCCTACATGGGTGAGAACAACAAGAACGGTGCAGCAACTGAAAAAGACGGCAACGGTTCTGCCATCCGCCTCGGCTACGCCAACGGTCCTGTCAACGTGGCTCTGGCAACGGCCAGCACCAAGTTTGCTCCGACTGCTACCACTGGCAAAATCCGCTCCACCAACCTCGGTGGTTCGTTCGACTTCGGCGTCGCCCAAGCCATGGCTTTGGTGACCCGTGACAAAGTTGACTCTACCCCCACCTCGGTGACGGGCAAGGGCGCTTTGATCGGTGCTTTGGTCCCAATGGGTGCCGGCCAGATCCGCGCTTCTTACTCCACCTACAAGACCGACGCTGCTGGTACACCTAAGTCCAAAAAATGGGCTCTGGGTTATGTGCACAACCTGTCCAAGCGTACGGCTCTGTACACCACGTTCGCTCGCGTGACCAACAGCGGCGGCGCAGCCCAGGCTCTGAACGGCGCCGTGACCGCAGCGAACGCACGTTCGACCGGTTACGACTTCGGTATCAAGCACTCCTTCTAATTGATGGCTGGTCTTGTGCCAGCTTCAATCAAGAAAGATTAAAAAGCCGCCTTCGGGCGGCTTTTTTCATGGAAAATCCGGATCCGTACCGCTATGGGGAGTTGTTGATGACGCAAGTTGACAGGGAACGACGGTGGACCGGCCTGATGGGTGGCATGGTGTTATTGGCTTTGCTGCAACTGGCGGGTTGTGCATCGTTGGTGCCGCCGGCCAACCCAGCTTCCCCAGCTGCACCAGCCGTGCTCAGCGCCTCACCATGGGTGACCGCGTCCGCCGGAAACGGAGTCGCGCCAGAGTGGCGACACCATCCCTTTCCGGGCAAGCAACCCAGCCACTTTCGTTATGAACGCAAGGACGGGCGCGACGCGATGTCGGTCACGTCCAGTTCGTCTGCGAGCATGGTGCGCCAGCTGCTGCGGGTCGAGCCTGATGAGCTTGCCAGCGTACGCTTTTCATGGAAGGTGCCCGAGCTGATTGCGCAAGCCGACATGGCGCTGCGTGAGGCCGATGATTCGCCGGTACGCGTGGTGCTGGTGTTTGAAGGCGACCGCAGCAAGTTCTCCAGCAAGAACGCCATGCTGTCCGAGCTGGCACGTGCGCTGACCGGCGAGGAGCTGCCTTATGCCACGCTGATGTACGTGTGGTGCAACACGCGTGCGCCGGGCACCGTGATTGTCAATCCGCGCACCGACAGGATACGCAAACTGGTCGTGGAATCCGGCGCGGGCAAGCTGCGCCAATGGGTTGACTACGAGCGCGATATTCGTGCTGACTATGAAAAGACCTTCGGCGAAGCGCCTGGCGCGCTGGTGGGCATAGGCCTCATGACCGACAGCGACAACACCCGTTCCAAGACCTCGGCCTGGTATGGGCCGGTCACATTCGCCAAGGCCGCCAAGGTCGCGCAGGCGCGTTAGCCGCTTGCCTGGCCTGGGAGTTGCAAGCCCCCGGCGGGCGCGAATCTCAAGCGCCCAGTGCGGTGCGTCACGCATGTTCAGCGAGCCCATTTCAGGGGGAAACCCTTGCTTTACCTTCATGGGCCGGTTGTATATTTGTCGCTTACTTTCCAGAGAGATAACCATGAAATTTCACCCGCTTCTCATCGCTGCCGCGGCAGCCGCGTCGTTTGCTCTGGTGCCTGCCGTGCAGGCCAAGACCTTCAGATGGTCGAGCGCGAGCGACATTCCCACGTTCGACATCCACTCGCAGAACAATGCGCTCGGCAACGGCGTTCACGCGGCCGTTTACGACTCGCTGGTTTACTACAACAGCCGCACCTTCAAGGTGGAGCCACAGCTCGCCACCTCCTGGCGTGACGTCTCGCCGACGCAGGTTCGCTTTTCCTTGCGCACCGGTGTGAAATTCAGCGACGGCACCCCGCTCACGGCGGATGACGTGGTTTTCTCCTTGACCCGTGCGACGGCCAAAACCTCCAACTATGCGGTTTATACCCAGGGCATCGACAAGGTGGTCAAGGTCAACGATTCGACCGTGGACATCATGATGAAGGGTCCGAACCCGGTGCTGCTGAACCAGTTGACCGAGCTGCGCATCATGAGCAAGGCGTGGGCCGAGAAAAACAAATCGACCGAACCCAAGGACATCCGCGCCAAGGACGAAACCTTCGCACACCGCAATGCCATGGGCACCGGCCCTTTCATGGTCAAGGAATGGCAACCCGACCAGAAGCTGGTGCTGGTTTCAAATCCCAATTACTGGGGCAAGAACGAATCCAATGTGACCGAAGTCGTCTACACACCGATCAAATCGGAAGCGACGCGGGTTGCCGCCCTGTTGTCGGGCGAAGTTGATTTTGTCCTCGACCCCAGCATCCAGGATCTGGGCCGGCTGCGCAGCACCGGCAACCTGAAGGTCATCGACGGCATCGAGAACCGCACCATCTTCTTCGGCATGGACCAGTTCCGCGAAGAGTTGCCCGGCTCCAATATCAAGGGCAAGAATCCGCTGAAGGATCAGCGCGTGCGCATGGCCTTGTACCAGGCGATTGATATCAGTGCCATCCAGCGCGTCACCATGCGCGGCCTGAGCCAGCCGACGGGAGCGATCGTGGCGCCGCAGGTCAACGGCTGGACCGAAGGCGTGCACAAGCGTCACCCTTACGATCCCGAGGCCTCCAAAAAGCTGCTTGCCCAGGCCGGTTACCCCAACGGCTTCGAGGTGGACTTTGCCTGTCCCAACAACCGCTACATCAACGACGAGGAAATCTGCCAGGCAGTGACCGCGATGTGGGCACGAGCCGGTGTGAAAGCCAAGCTGCGCACCTTGCCGCTGGTCACCTATTTCCCGATGATCCAGCGCTACGAAGCCAGCATCTACATGTTGGGCTGGGGCGTGCCTACCTTTGACGCCCTTTACAGTTTGCAGTCGCTCGTCCGCAGTGTGGGCACGGGCGGTGACGGCAACTACAACGTCGGCCGCTACAGCAACCCGCGCATGGACTACATCGTGGACCGCGTGAAGGTGGAAACCGATTTGCCGGTGCGCAATCGCCTGCTGACCGAGGCCCTGCAACTGTCGAACGACACGGTCTCGCATATTCCCCTGCACAACCAGATCATTCCGTGGGCGATGAAGAAGAATATTGATGTCGTGCACCGCGCCGACAACCGGCTCGATTGGCGGCTGATCAAGGTCAACTGAGCGAGCTCACAAAGAAGGGCCTTCCGGGGCCCTTTTTTGCAGGTATTTTCTTTAGGTCTAAAGGAAACCCCGGTGTCGGCACAGTGCTTGCTCTGCTAGCATTGGCTCACTCTCAAAACCACCTCCCCGAATGTTTGCATTTATTCTCCGTCGCCTGCTCCAGGCAGTGATCGTGATGGTCGCTGTGGCCTTCATTGCATTCATGCTGTTCCAGTATGTTGGCGACCCGGTGGTGTTTCTGCTGGGGCAGGACGCGCGGCCCGATCAGATCGCGCAGCTGCGCGCCGATCTGGGGCTGGACAAGCCCTTTTTCGTGCAGTTCGGGCACTTTCTGGTCAATGCCGTGCAGGGCGAGTTTGGCCTCAGCCTGCGTCAGGGGGCCAAGGTCTCACGTCTGATTGCCGAGCGTTTCCCGGCCACGCTGGAGCTGGCACTGGTGGCTGCCGTCCTGGCCCTGGTGATCGGTGTACCGATGGGTGTTTATGCGGCCCTGCGCCGCGGAACCTTTCTGAGTCAATTGCTCATGACGGTGTCGCTGGTGGGCGTGTCGCTTCCGACCTTCCTGATCGGGATCCTGCTGATTCTGTTTTTCTCCGTGGGGCTGGGCTGGTTCCCCAGCTTCGGGCGCGGCGACGTGGTGCAGATGGGTTGGTGGAGCAGCGGATTGTTGACGGCCAAGGGCTGGCACCATATCGTGCTTCCGGCGGTGACACTGGCGATTTTCCAGCTCACGCTGATCATGCGGCTGGTCCGCGCCGAAATGCTCGAAGTGCTGCGCACCGACTACATCAAGTTTGCGCGCGCGCGTGGCCTGTCCAACCGCGCCATCCATTTTGGGCACGCGCTGAAAAACACCCTGGTGCCGGTCATGACCATCACCGGCCTGCAACTGGGCGGGCTGATCGCTTTTGCAATCATCACTGAAACTGTTTTCCAGTGGCCCGGCATGGGCCTGCTCTTCATCCAGGCGGTGACTTTCGCCGACATTCCCGTGATGGCCGCCTACCTGTGCCTGATTGCGCTGATTTTTGTTGTGATCAACCTGGTGGTTGACCTTCTTTATTTTGTAGTGGATCCGCGCCTGCGCGTCGGCTCGGCGGGGGGACACTGACATGCTGTCTCCCCGGCCCGTTCCTGCGCTCAAGGCCAACGGCCGCGCCTTCGCGCAGATCAGCGAGTTCCACCCGGAAATCACTGCCTTTCGCCGTGACCTGCATGCCCACCCCGAACTCGGTTTTGAAGAGCTTTACACCAGTGCCCGCGTGAAGGAAGCGCTGCAGCGATGTGGTGTGGACGAGGTGCACACCGGCATCGGCAAGACCGGGCTGGTGGCCGTCATCAAGGGGCAGCACAGCAGCAGCGGAAAAATGATCGGCTTGCGTGCCGACATGGACGCGTTGCCGATGACGGAACACAACGACTTTGCCTGGAAATCCTCCCGGGCCGGCATGATGCACGGTTGCGGCCATGACGGGCACGTGGCCATGCTGGTGGGCGCGGCCCGCTACCTGGCGGCGACACGCAATTTTGACGGGACGGCTGTGCTGATTTTCCAGCCCGGCGAAGAAGGTTTTGCGGGTGCGCGGGTGATGATTGAAGACGGCCTCTTCGACCGGTTCCCGGTGCAGGCGGTTTACGGCATGCACAACTGGCCGTCCATGAAGCCCGGTACGGTGGGCATCAACGCGGGGCCCATGATGGCAGCGGCTGACCGCATCACCATCGACATCACCGGCCGCGGCGGCCATGGCGCCCACGCCTACATGACGGTTGATCCTGTGCTGGTTGCGGGGCACATCATCACGGCGGTGCAAAGCATTGTGTCGCGCAACGTCAAGCCGATTGACAGTGCCGTGATCAGCCTATGTGCGATGCAGGCGGGCGACATGGGCGCCTTCAGCGTGGTGCCGGGCAAGGCGACGCTGGTGGGCACGGTCCGCACCTTCAACCCGGACGTGCAGGACATGATAGAGCGCCGCCTCCACGAACTTTGCAGCGCCGTTGCACTCGGCTTTGGTGCAACCGCCAACGTGCACTACGAACGCATTTACCCGGCCACCATCAACTCGTTTGATGAAGCCATGTTTGCAGCCGATGTGGCGCAAACCCTTCTGGGTGAGGACCACGTCGTGCGCGACATGGAGCCCAGCATGGGCGCCGAAGACTTTTCCTTCATGCTGCAGGTCAAACCCGGCGCTTACATGCGTATCGGCCAGGGCGCTGAAAACGGTGTTGGCAGCTGTTTTCTGCATAACAGCCGCTACGACTTCAACGACGACATCCTGCCACTGGGTGCCGCCCTGCATGCCGGGCTGGTGGAGCAGTCCATGCCTTTGTCCGTGCCACGCTGATCATTTTTTTCAACAGGAGAATCCCATGAATTTCACGAAAAAAGCCGCTTTTGCCCTTGTGGGTACAGCGCTGGCAGCTACTACTTTCGTAGCGTCCGCAGTGACCCTGCGGGTTGGAAACCAGGGTGATGCCCTCTCGCTGGACCCGCATTCGCTCAACGAATCGCTGCAGCTGACGGTGGTAGGCAATGTCTACGAACCGCTGGTCACGCGTGACCGCAGCTACAAGCTGGCGCCGTCGCTGGCGACCGACTGGAAGCAGACCTCGCCGACGGTGTGGCGCTTCAACCTGCGCAAGGGCGTGCAGTTTCATGACGGTACGCCGTTCACTGCAGACGATGTGATCTTCAGCTACGAGCGCGCCAAGGGCGACGGCTCCGACATGAAGAGTTATGTCGGCCAGATCAAGGAAATCAAGAAAATCGACGATCACACGATCGACTTTGTGCTGAACAACCCCTTCCCCATCCTGCCAGAGCTGTTCACGCAGTGGCACATCATGAGCAAGAAGTGGTGCGAAACGAACCAGGCCACCAAGCCGGTGGACCGCCGCAAAGGCATCGAAAACGCCGCGTCTTTCCGCGCCAATGGGACCGGCCCTTTCCGCGTGCGTGAGCGCCAGCCCAATGTCCGCACCACCTTCACCCGCAACGGCAATTACTGGGGCAAGATCGACGGCAATGTGGACGAAGTGATCTTCAACGTCATCGGCAACAACAGCACCCGCGTCGCCGCACTTCTGTCGGGTGAAATTGACGTGATGGAACCGGTGCCGGTGCAGGACGTTGCGCGCATCAAGGGAAATGCCGATCTGAAGGTTCTGCAGGGCCCCGAGCTGCGCATCATTTTTCTTGGCATGGACCAGAAGCGCGACGAACTGCAGTTCTCCAGCGTCAAGGGCAAGAACCCCTTCAAGGACAAGCGCGTCCGCCAGGCCTTCTACCAGGCCATCGACATCGAAGCCATCAAGAACCGTGTGATGCGTGGTGCATCCACGCCGGTGGCGACGCTGCTGGCACCCGAGATCAAGGGTTACGCTCCCGAGCTTGCCAAGCGCCTGCCGTTTGACGTGGAAGCCGCCAAGAAGCTGATGGCTGACGCGGGTTACGGCGCCGGGTTCGAGCTCAAGATGAACTGCCCGAACGACCGTTATGTCAATGACGGTGAAATCTGCCAGGCCGTGGCTGCGAACCTGTCGCGCATCGGGGTCAAGATCAATCTGGAAGCCGAAACCAAGGGCACCTACTTTCCGAAGATCCTGCGCCGTGATACCAGCTTCTACATGCTGGGCTGGACACCGAGCACGGTGGACGCCCATAACGTGCTCTACCCCATCATGTCCACGCCGGGTGAGGGTGGTCGCGGTCAGTTCAATCTGGGCGCTTACAGCAATGCACGCATTGACCAGCTGACCGACCTGGTGGCTTCCGAGACCGATGACAAGAAGCGCAACGAGATGATCCGCGAGGCGCTGAAGATCCATCAGGATGAAGTGGGCCATCTGCCGCTGCATCAGCAGGCGCTCAACTGGGCGTCCAAGAAGAACATTGAGATGGTTCAGTGGCCCGACAACGGCATGCCCTGGAAGTACGTCAAAGTCAACAAATAACAAGGGTTGATGAAAAGCGCGCTATTCCGATGGTGGGATGGCGACATCGGCTACAGCTTTCGCACCTCTCCGGTGGCGATGGCTGCAGCTGCAGTCGCCCTCATCTGCATCTTCTGTTCGGTGTTTGCGGGCTTTGTGGCGCCGCACAACCCGTTTGACCTGACGACGCTCGAACTGAGCGATGCCCGCCTGCCGCCGGCCTGGTCGGCCGAAGGCTCGAGCAAGTACCTGCTGGGTACCGACGACCAGGGGCGGGACATCCTGTCTGCCCTGATGTACGGTGCCCGCGTTTCCCTGGCGGTGGGTTTTGCCTCGGTGATCCTGTCGGTCGTGTTCGGCGTGGGCATGGGCTTGCTGGCCGGGTTTTACGGCGGCTGGATTGACTCTGCCCTGATGCGCCTGTGCGACGTGATGCTGTCTTTCCCGGCCATTCTGGTGGCGCTGTTGATTGCGGGGGTGGGGCGAGCCCTGTTCCCCAACGCGCAGGATTCCCTGGCGCTGGGGGTGCTGATCATATCGATCACGCTCACGGGATGGGTGCAATACGCCAGAACGGTGAGGGGCTCGACCCTGGTCGAGCGCAACAAGGAGTACGTGCAGGCGGCACGCGTGACCGGTGTGACACCGATGCGCATCATGCGCCGCCATGTGCTGCCCAATGTGATGGGGCCGGTGCTGGTGCTGGCAACCATCCAGGTGGCCACGGCCATCATCACCGAAGCCACCCTGTCCTTCCTCGGCGTAGGCGCGCCACCCACGTCGCCTTCGCTGGGCACCCTGATCCGCATCGGCAACGACTACCTGTTTTCCGGGGAATGGTGGATCACCGTGTTTCCAGGCTTGATGCTGGTGCTGATTTCGTTGAGCGTGAACCTGCTGGGCGACTGGCTGCGTGATGCGTTGAACCCGAGATTGAGATAGACATGGCGCTCACGCTTGTCGCTTCGCGTACTTCGCTGCCCCCCGGGGGGGCTAATTTCCCTTGGGGCGGCCCGGCGGGACATTGCCTGGCCCCCGCGCTTTATCCCTGTTGAGCACGCAATGAGTCTTTTACAAGTCAAGAACCTGATCGTCGAGTTTCCCGGCCGGCGCGGTACGCTGCGGGCGCTGGACGACATTTCGTTTGATATCGCACCCGGCGAAATCCTGGGCGTGGTCGGTGAGTCGGGCGCCGGCAAGTCGCTGACCGGCGCCGCCATCATCGGGCTGCTGGAGCCGCCCGGTCGCATTGGCGGCGGGCAGATCCTGCTCGAAGGCGAACGCATCGACAACCTGCCCTACGAGCAGATGCGTCATATTCGCGGCCGCAAGATCGGGGCCATTTTCCAGGACCCCTTGACCTCGCTGAACCCGCTGTACACGGTGGGCCGGCAGCTGATCGAAACGATACAGGCGCATTTGCCGGTCAGCAACGCGGAAGCGCGCCAACGCGCCATTTCGCTGCTGCAGGACACCGGCATTCCGGCGGCCGAGCAGCGCATCGAGCATTTCCCGCACCAGTTTTCGGGCGGCATGCGTCAGCGCGTGGTGATTGCCTTGGCGCTGGCCGCCGAACCCAAGCTGATTGTGGCTGACGAGCCGACGACAGCGCTTGACGTGTCGATCCAGGCGCAGATCATCATGCTGCTCAAGAGCATCTGCAAGAAGCGTGGTGCCGCCGTGATGCTGATCACCCACGACATGGGCGTGATCGCCGAAACCTGCGACCGCGTGGCCGTGATGTACGCCGGCCGCATTGCCGAAATTGGTCCGGTGCATGAGGTGATCAACCACCCGGCTCATCCCTACACCGCAGGCCTGATGGAGGCGATTCCCGACATCACGCTGGATCGCGAACGGCTCAACCAGATTGACGGGGCCATGCCGCGTCTGAATGCCATTCCGCAAGGCTGCGCCTTCAATCCGCGTTGCCCCAAAGTGTTCGACCGCTGCACACAGGACAGGCCTGACCTCCTACCTGCCGGTGCCACACGCGCCGCCTGCTGGCTGCACGCTGCCACGGTGGGAGTGACGGCATGAGCAACAGCGAAACCACAAGCGTGGGTGGCCATTTTCCCGCAGGGCCGCCCCAAGGGAAAACAGCCACCTCGGGGGGCAGCGACGTAGGCGCAGCGACGAGCGTGGGGGCACCTCTCGTTCAGGCTTTTGACCTGGCCAAGACCTTCGACGTTTCCCCGCCCTGGTTGAACCGGGTGCTGGAGGGCAAGCCCAGGCTGATGCTGCACGCCGTCGACGGCGTCAGCTTCGAGATTGAAAAAGGCAAGACATTGGCCCTGGTCGGTGAATCGGGCTGTGGCAAAAGCACGGTGGCCCGATTGCTGGTGGGCCTGTACGAGCCCACCCGTGGCGGCCTGACCTTTGACGGGCAAGATGCCCATGCGGCCTTCAAGACACCGCAAGGCCGGCAGCTGCGGCGCCGCATCCAGATGATTTTCCAGGACCCGTACGCGAGCCTGAATCCGCGCTGGATCGTGGAGGACATCGTGGGTGAGCCGCTCAAGGAACACGGCCTGATCACCAACGAGGCCGAGCTCAAGGCGCGCGTGGGCGAACTGCTCAAGTCGGTCGGCCTGTCCCCGCTGGACATGGTCAAGTTTCCGCACCAGTTTTCGGGCGGCCAGCGCCAGCGCATCTCGATTGCCCGGGCACTCGCCACCGAGCCGGAATTTCTGGTTTGTGACGAACCGACCTCGGCGCTCGATGTGAGTGTGCAGGCGCAGGTGCTCAACATCATGAAAGACCTGCAGCGCGAGCGCGGGCTGACCTACCTGTTCATCTCGCACAACCTCGCGGTGGTGCGCCATGTCAGTGACCAGGTGGGCGTGATGTACCTCGGACGGCTGGTCGAACTGTCGGACAAGCAGACGCTGTTTGCCAACCCGAAGCACCCTTACACACGCATGCTGCTGGACGCGATCCCGAAAATGCACGACACCGGCCGCGCCCGCACCCCGGTACAGGGCGAGGTGCCCAACCCCTTGAGCCCGCCGACCGGCTGCACCTTCCACCCGCGCTGCCCGCACGTCAACGACCGCTGCCGCGCCGAGCGGCCGCAGCTCCTGAGCATCCAGGGCGTGAAGATCGCCTGCCACGCTGTCGAAGAAGGCCGTATCTAGCTGCTCCTGTTTTTGTAGCTTCTGGCGCTTGATGGATAAGGGCTAGGGGTCGATTTCACTTAAGAGATCGGATGAAATCCTTTGCGGCATCACGCTGCGCTGGTGGTTCGCAGTGGACAGTAGGCGTAACTCCCCACTCCCTCCCCCCGCCCCGCTGGGCGATGGCGGGGAGCTTCATTTGGCCGCGTGTGCTGCGATCGGGTGCCTACATGACGGCCGCGTGCCCCGACGTGGCGCGGCAA
>NZ_JAQSDA010000005.1 GCF_029945685.1 Polaromonas sp.
TCCCCCTCCATCGCCCAGCGGGGCGAGGGAGGGGCTAGGGGTGGGAGTGGGGAGTTAGACCTACTGCCCAAGGCAGACCGCAGGCGCAGCGTGACGCCGGTGTCGCGGGCGGCTTGAGGGCCCGACGTCCCAGGCACAACCCTGCCAGAATCCCCCAGATGCAATTTTTCAGAGACCTCAACCTCTCCGCCTTCACCGCAGGCTTCGTCGCCGTCCTGGTCGGCTTCACGAGTTCTGTCGCCATCGTTTTCCAGGCGGCGCAGGCCTTCAACGCCACGCCGGAGCAGATCAGTTCCTGGATGTGGGCGCTGGGCCTGGGCATGGGCCTGTGTTCGGCGATTCCTTCGCTGTGGCTGAAAAAACCGGTCATGGTGGCGTGGTCCACACCGGGCGCGGCGGTGCTGGCGACGGCGGGGCTGGCCGGCGGGTTTTCGATGGGTGAGGCGGTGGCGGCTTTCATGGCGAGTGCAGCGCTGATCACGCTGTTCGGCGTGACCGGCTGGTTCGAGAAGCTCATGAACCGGATTCCCATGGCGATTGCCTCGGCCTTGCTGGCCGGCGTGCTCGCGCGGTTCGGCCTGCAGGCTTTTGCTGCGGCCCAGACCGCCTTGCCGCTGGTGCTGCTGATGCTCGCGGTCTATCTGCTGGGTAAACGTTTCATGCCGCGCTACGCGGTGGTGCTGACCTTGTTCGGCGCCATTGTGTTTGTCGCCGCGCGTGGCGAGATGCGCTGGGCCGCCATGAACTTCTCTTTGGCCCTGCCCGTGTTTGTCGCGCCGCAGTTCACGCTGGCGGCGATTGTCAGCCTGGCGCTGCCATTGTTCGTGGTGACCATGGCCTCGCAAAACCTGCCCGGCGTCGCGGCCATTCGCGCCGCGGGCTATGGGCCGGATGCACCGGACGGCGGCATTCCGGTGTCCAAGGTCATCACGCTCACCGGCCTGGCGACGCTGCTGCTCGCGCCTTTTGGCGCCTTTGCGCTGAACCTCAGCGCCATCACGGCCGCCATCTGCATGGGCCCCGAAGCGCACGAGGACCCGCGCAAGCGCTACACCGCGGCGGTGGCCTGCGGCGCGATTTATGTCGTGATCGGCATTTTCGGCGCTGCCGTGACCGGGTTGCTGACGGCTTTCCCCAAGGAGCTGGTGGTCGCGATTGCCGGGCTGGCCTTGCTGGGCACGATAGGAAGCGGCCTGGCGCTGGCTGTGCGTGAGGAATCGCACCGCGAGGCCGCGCTCATCACTTTTCTGGTCACGCTGTCGGGCGTGGCCATTGCCGGCATCGGCTCGGCCTTCTGGGGCGTGGTGGCCGGCGCGATCGCGCTATTTGTACAACAATACCGGCAGCGCGCTGCCTGAGCAGTCACCACCCCCTTTACAGATTGACCCGTTCATGAACATTCTTTTCATTGCCGACCCGCTGGCCTCTTTCAAGATCTACAAGGACACCACCTTCGCGATGATGCGCGAGGCGCAGCGGCGCGGCCACCAGATCAGCGCCTGCGAACAGCAGGACCTGATGTGGCAGCGCGGTGCCCCGGTGATGGCCCATGTGCGCGACATCACGCTGACCGGCGACGCCACGGACTGGTTCGCCGAGCGCGGCACGCGCCAGGTCGCACTGAAAGAGTTCGACGCCATCCTGATGCGCAAGGACCCGCCGTTTGACAGCGAGTACTTCTATGCCACCCACCTGCTCGAGCAGGCCGAGCGCGACGGTGCCCGGGTTTTCAACAAGCCGCGCGCGCTGCGCGACCATCCCGAGAAACTCGCGATCATGGAGTTCCCGCAGTTCATCGGCCCGACGCTGGTGACGCGCGACCCGGAGGACATCAAGCGTTTCCATGCCGAACATCAGGACATCATCCTCAAGCCGCTCGACGGCATGGGCGGCATGGGCATCTTCCGCGTCGGGCCCGACGGCCTGAACCTGGGCTCCATCACCGAAACGCTGAACCGCCATGGCGCGCAAAGCCTGATGGTGCAGAAGTTCCTGCCCGAGATCGTCAAGGGCGACAAGCGCGTGCTCATCATCGGCGGTCGCTATGTGCCTTTCAGTCTGGCGCGTATCCCGCAGGGCAGCGAGGTGCGCGGCAACCTGGCGGCCGGCGGCCTGGGTGTGGCGCTGCCCTTGTCGGCACGTGATTGCGAGATCGCCGAGGCGCTGGGCCCTGTCCTGCACAGCCGCGGCCTGCTGCTGGCCGGTGTGGACGTGATCGGTGACTGCGTGACCGAGATCAACGTCACCAGCCCAACCTGCTTCCAGGAAATTTTCGACCAGACCGGCTTCGACGTGGCGGCGATGTTTATCGATGCCCTTGAAGCCGCCGTCTGAACATAAAAACAGGCCCTGGCCCTTTTCTGTCATGCGCTGACAGCTCCTGTTTTTGTAGCGAATCAGGGGTACAGCGCACCGCCGACAAACACCTTGAGCTCGCCCGGCGCAAAGGCGACCCAGTGTTCGTTGGTGGTCAGCGGCGCCGTCACCACCACCGCAACGCGGTCGGTCGGCTGCGTGTGTTCGGCGAAGTTCACGCTCAGGTCTTCGTCGCTGAGCGTGGCGTGCGCAAACGGGTGTTGGCGCTCGACGTAATACAGGCTGGTCGAGGCATGGGCCCACAAGGCCTGGCCGTTGCCGAGTAAGAAGTTGAAGGTGCCGTGCGGGGCGATCTGCGCCGCCAGTTCGCGCAGGGTCAGGGTCAGCTCGCCCACGCTGGGCACACCGGCGTGCGATTTGGCCAGCTCCTGCATGATCCAGCAAAACGCGCGTTCGCTGTCGGTTGTGCCCACCGGCCGGAAGCTGCCGTGCAGGCGCGGCGAAAAATCCTTGAGATCGCCGTTGTGCGCGAAGACCCAGTAGCGCCCCCACAACTCGCGCACAAAGGGGTGGCAGTTTTCCAGCGCCACCCGGCCCTGCGTGGCCTTGCGGATGTGCGCAATGACGTTACGGCTCTTGATCGGGTAGCGCCGTATCAGCTCGGCCACCGGCGACGCGCACGCCGACTGGTGATCGACAAAATGGCGCAGTCCCTTGTCGCAGCCGTCCACGCCCGGGTCACCATGGCCTTCAAAAAAGGCGATGCCCCAGCCGTCGGTGTGTTCGCCGGTGTTGCCGCCGCGTTGCGCAAAACCGCTGAAGCTGAAAGTCACGTCGGTCGGCGTGTTGCAGTTCATTCCAAGAAGTTGGCACATGGTTCAGGCAGGGTGTTGAGGGGTGGGAACTTCACGCAGCCGCCATGCGGCCACCAGCGCCAGCGCGCACAGTGCCGCCAGCATCATGAAGGCCTCGTTGAAGGCGGCCAGCCGCGCGGGGCTGGTCGTGGCCTGCGCCAGCGAATCGCCATGCACCGCGAGCCGCCATTCCAGCACGATGCCGCACAGGCTCACCCCGATGGCGCCGCCCAGCATGCGCACGAAGTTGATGGCGCTCGAGCCTTGCGAAATCAGGCTGTGGTCCAGCGCCCGCAATGAGCCGAGGTTGAGCGAAGGAAGGATGAAGCCGAGCCCGATGCGGCCCAGGATGGCCCAGAGCACCAGCACCCAGATGGCGCTGGTCAGCGTCACCGTCAGCATCAGTGCAAACGACAGCGCCAGCAGTGCCAGCCCGATGCTCACCAGCAGATAGGTGGGATGGCGGTCGGCCAGCCGGCCCACCAGCGCAATCGTGACGGCCAGCACAAAACCGGCGGGCAGCAGGATGGTGCCGACATAAGAGGCCGACAGGCCCAGCCCGAGCTGCATGTAAACCGGCAGCAGGTAGGTGGAGCCGAACAGCGCGGTGCCGTAAATGAAGGCCACGATGCTGCCCATCGCGAAAGTCCGGTACCCGAACAGCGCCAGGTTCATCAGCGGCTCGCGCCCGGTGGCGGCCATGCGTCGCTGCCAGGCCAGAAAGACCACCAGCGCCAGCACCGCGCCGCCCAGCAGCAAGGCAGCTTCCAGCACCGAACCGCCATGCAGGGCCACCATGCCGTTGAGCAGGCACAGGGTACCGGCGCCGCCCAGCAGCAGGCCGCGCCAGTCCAGGGTGGCGCCCTTGCGGTTCGGCGCCACGCCGCCCGGCGAGGTGACTGGCACATAGCGGTAAGCCATCCACAGCGAGGCCAGGCAAAAAGGGATCACCATGAAAAAAATCGAGCGCCAGCCGAACAGGTCGACCAGCACGCCGCCCAGGCTGGGGCCGATGGCCGGCGCCAGCACCACACCCATGCCGAAGATGCCGCTGGCGCGTCCCTGTTCGTGCGGCGCAAACGCCCGCATGATGATGATGGCCGGAATCGGCTGCACCACCCCGGCCGCCAGGCCCTCGGCCACACGCGCGCCCAGCACCAGCGCAAAGCTGTTGGCAAGGCCGCCGACGATGCCGCCGGCCAGCAGCAACAGCATGGTGCCCACATAGGTGCGGCGGTAGCCGTAACGTGCCAGCAGCCAGGGCGTGGTCAGCATGGAGACCGTCATCGCCACCATGAACCCCGAGGTAACCCACTGCGCCCGTTCCTGGCCCAGGGTGAAATGCTGGCTCATGTCGGGAATCGCCACGTTGACGATGGTCGAGGACATGATGGAGGCCATCGTGCCCGTCATCACCGAGAGCAGCAGCAGCCAGCGGTAACGCGCGCCGTAACGCGCCTGCATCTCGTCCAGCGTGGAAGGGCTGCTCAAGGCCGGCTTTGTTCTGTTGCGGCGCAGCGAAAGGGCATCAGTCGCGCGGTTCGGACCAGAGCTTGCCGCCGGTGGACCAGTTCTCGCGCTTGATGTCGGTGATGATCACGTCCACCGAATCGGGTACGCCGCCCAGGATCTCGACACTGACACGGGTGATCTCGGCGACCAGCTTTTTCTTCTGCTCGAGGGTGCGGCCTTCCATCATTTCGACGTGGTAGGTGGGCATGGTTTTCCTTTGAATTGATTTGAACCGGTCCCCTGATGATAAAAGGCCGGCGCGCGCATGCGGTTTTTGTCGGTAAAGACTGACAGCAGGACAAGGCGGGCGGGCGCCCGGCCATCCGGCGAACGTGGGAAACTCCAGGGGAGATGGCCCCCGGCGTCCCAACCGGCCCGCCCGGCCTGTTGCCCTTGTCCACCGCGCCAGGCGCTTTGAGAAACCCCTTGTTGAACGACAGCCCTTCTTCTGCCCCCGCCCATTTGCCGCGTCTGGCCGGCCGAGCCTACCACTGCCAGTGCGGCAGCCCGGTTTTTTTCAGGAACAGCACCTGCCTGGCCTGCGGCACGGCGCTGGGTTACGACCCGGCCCAGGCCAGCCTGCTGCCCCTGATGCCGGGCGAGCAGCCCGACACCTGGGTCGCCTGGCAGGCTGAAGGCAGCGCCGGACAGCCAGACACGCCGGCGGCGGTTTACCTGCGCTGCGCCAACCTGCAAACCCCGGCGGCCTGCAACTGGCTGGTGCCGGTCAGCCCGAACGATACGCAGCTGCTGCTGTGCCAGGCCTGCCGCCTCAACCGCACGATTCCCGACCTGAACGACCCCGCGCATCCGGACAACGGCGAGTTGTGGGGCAACATCGAGCTGGCCAAGCGGCGCCTGGTGTCGGCCCTGCTGGTGCTGGGCCTGCCAGTGGCCTCGCGAACGAGTGAAGACCCCGAACACGGCCTGATGTTCGACTTTCTGCGTTCACCCGATTTCGGCCCGCACATCATGACCGGGCACGACACCGGCCTGATCACCCTCAACCTCAACGAAGCCGACGACGCCACGCGCGAGGCCGCACGCAAGGCCATGCACGAGCCTTACCGCACCTTGCTGGGCCACTTCCGCCACGAGGTCGGCCACTACTACTGGGACCGTCTGGTCGCCGGCACGCCCTGGCAGCCCGGTTTCCGGGCGTTGTTTGGCGATGAAAGCCAGGACTATCTGGCCAGCCTGCAGGTCAACTACGAGCAGGGGCCACGGCCGGACTGGCCGCTGCATTTTGTGAGCGCCTATGCCAGCGTGCACCCCTGGGAGGACTGGGCCGAGTGCTGGGCCCACTACCTGCACATGCGCGATACCGTAGACACGGCCATGAGTTTTGGCCTGTCGGCCGAAAGTGCCCAGCTCGAATTCACGCCATTCACGCTGGATGCGCTGGACCAGCCGGACCACCCGGAGGCACAGGTGTTCCTGGATTTCCTGAACCAGTGGACACGGCTGACCACGCTGCTCAACGAAATGTCGCGCGCCATGGGTCAGCCCGATTTTTACCCCTTTGTGCTGCCGCGCGAAGTGGTGGCCAAGCTGCATTTCATCCACCTGGTGGTGACTGCCGTCCGTGACGGGGCGGGTCAGGGGCCGGAGCAGCATCAGCCCCCAAGCCCGTCCTGATCAAAAAGCGGCCCCCGCCCAACAGGGACGGGCGCCAGCAGCTCCTGATTCAGTAGCGCTTCGCGAATCGCAGCCGCCTATTCGAGCGCCTGCACGGACAGGCCGTGTTGTTCGGAAAACGTCTTCAGGATGCCGGCAATCTCCATGTCCGGCAAGGTGGTCACCAGCTCGACGATCTTGTGGCCGCTGCCCTTGTGGCTGTCGCTGACGACCACCGTGGCCGCGCTGTCGCCAGCGGCAAACAGCGCCTGCAAGGCCGGGCCCAGCGAGGCCATCAGCTGCGTGCGTTGGGCCTGCGGCGCGCCGGCAAGCGCCGGGTACTGCAGCTCAAAGGAAAAATTGGTTTTCGGGCTCATGCTTGTCTCCCATGTTCGTCGGAAAGCGTCCAGTGTGGCCGGGCGGCCGGCGCGCTGGCGTCGGACAGGGACGCGCGATGCCGTGGGCGGCCTGGCAGCCCAAGACAAGTTCTAAGCGTCCCCGGCGAGGTCCTTCATTTCCCAGACAATGCGCGCGAGCTCGGCCTTGAGCTGCAGGCGCGCAGTGTCTTCCAGCCCGGCCAGGCTTCTGGCCAGCTTCAGCTTGCGCGGTGAAATCGCCGGGCCGCGGCAGGCAAACACAATCGCGTTGCTTTTTTCTGCGGCCATGACTTCGACCGCGTTGCCGCTGAAACTGCGGTGGATACGGCCGGCCAGCAGCGGGTAGTCGGGGTGGTCGTGGTGCAGGTTGACCACCAGCACGCCGTGCTCGCTCAGGGCGGCGAAGCAGTTGTCATAAAAACGCTGCGAACACAGCGCCGCAGGCTGGCCGTCCTGGTCAAAGCCGTCGACCAGCAACACATCGAAGACCGGCGTTGCGGCCTGCAGGTAGGCTGCGCCGTCGGCGGCGATCACCGCAAACCGCGCGTCGTCGTCGGGAATCCGGAACTCGCGCCGCAGGGCGATCACATGCGGGTTGATCTCGAGCACCGTCATGCGCGAGGCGGGCAACTGCCGGTAGCAGAACTTGGCCAGCGAGCCGCCGCCCAGGCCAATCATGCCGATGTGGGCCGGCGCGGGCTGGAACAGCAGAAAACCCATCATGGTCCGGGTGTAGTCCACGTCCAGCCGCCAGGGCTGGTGCAAAAGCATGCGGCTTTGCAGCTCGCCCAGCGTGAAATGCAGCGACCTGGATGCGCCGTCTTCCCGCACAAAGGGCACGGTGTACTGCAGCGACTGAAAATCGCCGGGTGCCGATGTCACGGCGACCTCGCGAGCTTGCGCAGGTCCAGCACCACGGCGGGCAAGGCCATGGCCACCAGCAGCAGGGCGATCGGCAGCGTGGCGCTGAAGCCCAGGGCCTTGAAGGCGACGGCGCCAAAAATACCGCCGGAAAAAAACAGCCCGAGCAGGGTGGCATGGATGAACAGCTTGTCGGTGTTGGCCTCGACAAACTGGATGCTGTTGGCCTTCTTCGACTGGTTCCAGTAGATCAACCGGCCCAGCTCGATGCCCAGGTCGGTGATGACCCCGGTCATGTGGGTGGTGCGGATCTCGGCGTGGGAGATCTTGGTGATGATGGCGTTTTGCAGGCCCATGATGAAACACAGCAGCAGCACCGCCGTCGGCACCAGCAGGGTGGCAAAAGACTTCAAGTTGGCGCCCACCAGACCGAACATCAGCAGCAGCAGGGCCTCCAGCAGCAGGGCCAGCGCGTACTTGCTGCGCAGCTCCTGGCGCCGGGCCCAGCTGATGAGCAAGGTGGTGGTGATGGCCCCGCCGATAAACGCGGCCAGGCTCACCAGGCCGGCCAGCGCCAGGCCGATGCTGCCCACCACCAGGTCATCGGCGATGGCCGAGACGATGCCCGTCATGTGCGAGGTGTAGCGCTGCACCGCCAGAAAGCCGCCGGCATTGATGGCGCCGGCCACAAAAGCCAGGATGCCGCCAAACTGCCGGTTGCTGCGGCGCGTGCGTTCCCTGGCGGTGAGTCGAAGCAGAAATTTGAACAAGCGGGTCCTCTGCCAGGCAAGAAGCATGACACAGGACATTATGGTGCCGGGAAACGGGCCTGCCGTTGCCGCTGCCAAAATTCGTGATGAAATCGGCTGCAGCCCGCCAGTGGTGGGCGCAAGGCGCTATTGAAGTTGTAGCGAACCGGTGGGGTGTCCGGATGGACCCTGCCGCCCGGGCTCGGTGGCGGCGTTGCCCTGCGGGTCCTGCGGCGCGGCCCGATTGACGAGGTGGTCCAGTGCGTGGGCCACCACGTCGTGCGTCTCGACCGGACGCAGCAGACCCTGTGTGATCAGGCGCACGCAGCTGCGTTTGGTCATGGAGTGCGGCTGGCCGCCGTGGCTGACGAACATGAAGAGTGTGCCGCGGGTGCTGGCCCAGATCAGCTGCGCGCGCAACCAGTGGCGCCGTGAATGGAGATCCACCCAGCTGCCTTCGCGCAGGCCCATCAGGATGTCTTCGGGTTGACGGACACCTTCCCCGGCGGCGTCTGGCGGCGTGTCATCGGCGACGCGGTCGGGCGCTTCGCCCACCGGTGTGGCCTCGTGCGGCGTGGCGTCCAGCGCCGCAGGTCCCGACGGCAGGGTGTCTTCAAAGCCGGCCCTGTCAAGCTCCTGCGGCGCCAGCCAGGGCTGGCCGGCGGCTTTGGCCTTGCGCTGTTCGGGGGTGGCAGGCAGGAGGTCGCTCAGGTCGGAGAGGTCGGTTTCGACCGTGGCCACTTCCAGCGGGGCGTTGTCTGATTCGACAGCGTCGCGCCGGCTGCGCACGCGGCGCAGTTTGAGCACCGGTCGGTGCAGCCTTTCCATGGCGTTGAAAAAAGCCTCGGTCTCGCCTGGCTCCAGCCCCAGCGATGTCAGGCCGGCCTGCAGCTTGGCCAGCAGGCCGGGAATCATGGTGATGAGTTTGCCCGGCCGCTTGAGCGTGGCCTGGCGCTTGACGCTCCACAGCAGGTCGGTGACCAGTGAACCGTAACCCTGGGGGTCGATCTGGTGCGCGGTGTCGGTGAGCCGGGCGTGCGCCATCACCAGCGCCCAGGGGCCGAACAGGAAGTCCAGCACCACGCCGGGCACATGGTCCAGGTCGGCACGCAGGCTCATGTCCAGGGCAATCTGGTCGGCCTGTGCCTGCCGCTCTTCGGCAAACTGCATGGTCTGGCGCATGTTGCCGCGCACATTTTTCTCGTGCCGGTCCTGCTCGTCCCACAGCGCCTGCAACTCGCCCAGGGCAGCGTCGAAAGGCCGGGCGTCCTCGATCTCCAGGGCGTTGAGCCCGTTGAAGGCCTCGGTCAGTGAATGGAAAAAAACATCGAACGCCGGGCTGCGCTCGTCGTTGTAATTGAAGCTGCGCTGCGCTACACGCTCCATCAGGCGGCGTGCGGGGTGGTTTTCCTCGCTGAAAAAGCGCGAGTCCACCATGGCCAGGCGCAGCAGCGAAGGCTCCAGCGCCACAATCGCCTCGCGCACCGGCACCAGCAGGCGCGGGTCCTGCGCGACCTGGTTGACCAGTTTCTTCACCACCTCCATGCCCAGCACCTGGCCGACGCGGGTGGCGTCTTTTTTCAGCTGCGTGCGCACCAGCGCCCGTTCGCGGGCGCGGCCGTAGACGCCCCAGACCTGCGAGCTGAGCTGGCTGAGCACGTCCACGATGCGCGACGGGTGGCCCGGCCCCTCTTCGGCGTCCTGCGCCGGCAGGGTCGGCCGCCGCGGGTCGCTGCGCGTGCCGTGGTAGCTGTGATCGTCAACGTCAACGTCAACGTCAGCGTCAGCGCCAGCGGGCGGCTCGGCGTGCAGTGCCGCCTGCGCCGAGTCGGGCGTGCCCTTGAGCGCGATCAGTTCTTCTTCAATGGTGGCGTAGTAAGCCGGCGCCAGGCCGTGGTCGGCGTTGCCGCTGCCGCGAAGCAGGAAGTCCTGAAACAGCGCGTCCTTGACTTCATGGTTGGACAGGTCGGCGTAGTGCGACGGCACCGGTGTGAAGGGTTCGTCCGAGGCGTAACCGATGCCGACCGGGCCGCCCTGGGCGCCCGGCTCGCCGCCTGCTGCGCCGCTGCCCGGCTTTTTGCCGGCGCTGGCGGGGCTCTGCAGCACCCGGTAGCTGGCGGCACGCACCTGGGCCAGTTCCATCACATTGATCAACCGCTCATAGATACGTTTGAGTTCGCGCCCCAGGGGCTCGCCGAGGTGTTTGATCCACAGCGCGCTGGTCGTGGGCGCGACCGGCGCGCCCAGCAGCAGGGTGCGCAAGGTCTGTGTGTAAACGTCCGGCCGCACCGGGTTGGCCTCGGCGCGCACGTTGACCAGGCCCTGCGCCGCACTCATCAGGCCGTCGAGCTCGGCCAGCGACTGCTCGACCATGGGCGCGACCTGCTGAAGCAGCCGTGAGGACTCGATGCCTTCCTCGACCTGGGTGTCGTCGACCAGCGAGAACATGTCGGCGCCCGCCAGCGCAGGCAGGGCTTTGCGCGCCGCGACCGGCTGCACGGCAGGTTTTGCGGGCTGGCTGAAGGCAGCCAGCAGCAGCCCCGGGTATTGCGCACTCCAGCCGTCGCGGTGGCGCTGCAGTTCGCGCCAGGCTCGTGCGAGGTCATCGCGCTCGGAGACTTTCAGGCTTTGCGTCTCTGCCACCTGCAGCGCCGCCACCGCGTGGTCGATGCAACGCTCAAGCGCAGGCCTGGCGGCCTGGGCGGCCTCCTGCAGACAGCGGGATAAAACGTCGGCTTGCGATGCCATGGTGAAGGGCGATGGGGCTAACAGCGAAATGCAGAGGAGTGGGCGGAGTGCGTGTCAAGTCAATCGTTTGGGAAAAAATACCAGTTCGACCCGACCCCGCAGTGTGGGCTGAACTGGCGGGCTGCTGACGGAAATGGCGAAGTATCTTGTAACGATTTCTAACCCGTTGCGCAGCAAAGAGACACTGCTTACATTCCACCCAGGCGGCCACCGCCGAAGGCAGTGCCCGGTGACTGCTTTCTGCGCGTCTGGCTTCCGCGACGGAACTGTTTGGCTAGCAGGGTGTAAACCCAACAGCAACCAGCGCCTGCAGCTATTGTTTGCATAGCAAGTGCGGAGAACTGCGGCGGGTGCTGCCGCGTGGCTGGAGGCGCGAGCGGTGTGCCCTTGGCGGTGCCCGAAGGGACAAAGCCACAACAAACCGTTGCAGTTTGTTGTGGCTTTGTTGTCGCTTTGCCGGGGGCGGCGCTGTCAGTCAGGCAGCGGCACCCCACGGGTCGGCTCAAGCGGAGATCAGTTGGGCACCAGCACCTTGTTGACCACGTGGATCACGCCGTTGGACTGGTAGACGTTGGCAACGCTGACCATTGCCGTGCCGCCTTTTTCGTCGGTGACCATCACATTGGAGCCGCTGGTGGTGACCACCAGGCTGTCGCCGCTGGCGGTGGTCAGGGTGGCGCGGCCATTGCCGGCCATCACGCGCTGGCTCAGGGCGGCAGCGTCGAGTTTGCCGGGCACCACGTGGGCCGTCAGGATTTTTGTCAGCAGGGCCTTGTTCTCGGGCTTGAGCAGCGTGGCCACGGTGCCGGCCGGCAGGGCGTCAAATGCGGCATTGGTCGGTGCAAACACGGTGAACGGGCCGGGGCTCTTGAGCGTGTCAACCAGACCCGCAGCCTTGACCGCGGCCACCAGGGTGGTGTGGTCCTTCGAGTTGACGGCGTTGTCAATGATGTCCTTGGTCGGGAACATGGCGGCGCCGCCGACCATGACCGACGGGCTGCCGGACATCGGGCTGCCGGACATGCCACCGGCACAAGCGCTGAGCAAAACGGCAACGCCGGCTGCAATGAGTAGTTTTTTCATAGTGAGACTCCTGGTAAGGGTTGTAGGTCTGTGCAATTCGCCACAGCGCGCCGGCGTGTTTGTCCGCCTGGAAGGAATACGCCCGGAATGCCCCACTGGATTCAAGGGTCAATCCTCAAAGGGCCCTGCGCCTGACCGCAGGGCACAAAGCCGGACCAGGCCGGGTCAAATTTCCTGCAGCGGGCCCCGTTTTTCCCCCGCTGTCAGGAGGTGTCACCATGGAGCAACTGAAACATTGGCAAGACCCGGTCAATGCCTTGTTGGGTCTCTGGGTCCTTCTTTCGCCCTGGGCGCTGGGCTTCCAGGATGACCGGGCGATCATGCTGAACGCGGTCATCGTGGGCGCGCCCCTGGTCGCCGCGGCGCTCTGGGCGATTTTTGTCCCGCGTGCCTGGGAGGAGTGGACCGAGGGGGCCCTGGGCCTCTGGCTGATCGCCTCGCCCTGGGGGTTGGGGTTCAGCACGCATGAGCAGGCCATGCTCAATGCGGTGGCGGCCGGTCTGGCGATTGCTGTCCTGGCCCTGTGGACGCTGCTGACCGACAAGGACTACAGCGGCTGGACGCGCGACTCGACGGTGCGCTGAGCGGTCGGCTGTGGCTGGCTGAAGCCCCCGACTGGGGAAAACAAAAATGGCACCCGAAGGTGCCGTGGAGGGCGGTCTTTTGCATCACATCCGCTACCGGACCTTATCTGGTGAGCACAAGTAGCTATCCAATTAATAGCGCAAGAGATGCAATCGTATGTAGATGTCTCCAACAGACAGAAGTAGGGGGTTCAGAGCTCCAGGTTTGCTCCGCGCATCGACCGACTTGGCGTCACTGGCTTGAACGCGCGCGAGCAATATGGCGAGTGGCAACGTCGAGGGATGGGACGTCTGCTCAACAAACGGATGATCAGGCAATTTCGACCCCTATGCATAGCTCTCGACTAGGCGTAGTTCCGCCCCGCTCAGCACGGTTTGCCATAAGCGCAGCGGTTGTGCTCGAGCCGTGCGATCGCCTTCTCCTTCATCTCCGGGTTGGCTTCGACATAGCGGTGCGTCGTGTGCGTGCGCTCATGGCCGGCCCACACCGGCCGCTGCTGGTCCGCCTCCCCAGGCCGCCTACATCTTCAACCGTCAGGCAGGTTGTCGGAAATTTCCAATACGGCGCGGCCTTGCATCCCTAGTATTCAGCCCTTGCCCAAGCCAGCCCATGGGGACTGGCCCGGGCCCAACTTCAAGGGAATGAACATGGCATCTCTGCACCCGCCGCATTGCAAAGGCGAATCAATATGAACAAATGGATCAAGCGCACCGGCACAGGGGTACTGGCATTGGCGGGCTGCGGTGCCGTGGCACTGCTGCTGGCGGCCCAGTATGGCGAACGCAAAATGGACCGCCGGATCACTGTCGGCGTGCCGGAAATCCCGTATCGCACCGACACCGCAAGTGTGGAGCGTGGACGCTACCTGTTCCTTTCGCGCGGCTGCACCGAGTGCCATGGCGTCAACGGGGCCGGCAAGGACGTGGCCAACGATGGCAAGGGCATGCTGATCCACGCGCCCAATATCACGCCTTCGCCGGGCAGCGTGGTGGCCGGCTACACCGCCAATGACTGGACCCGCACCATCCGCCACGGCATCAAGCCCAACGGCAGGCCGGCGATCGTGATGCCCAGCGAGGACTATGCGCGGTTCACCGATGTGGACCTGGCATCGCTGGTCGCGTTCCTGCGCCAGATGCCCCCGGCAGCCGGCGGCGGCGCTCAGATCGAGTTTCCGCTGGTGGTGCGTGCCCTGTACGGGGCAGGCCTGGTGAAGGACGCGGCCGAACGGATTGACCATGCGCTGCCCGCTGCGGCTCCCATCCCCGCTGCCGTAACGCCTGAACACGGTGCCTATGTGGCCAATAGCTGCCTGGGTTGCCATGGCGCCGTGCTGTCGGGCGGTGCCATACCCGGTGCCCCGCCCGACTGGCCAGCGGCGGCCAACCTGACCCCCGGCGCGGGCTCGGCGCTGGTGCGCTACCCGACGGCGGCCTCTTTCACGGCGATGTTTCGCAGCGGCAAGCGCCCGGACGGCACGGCTATCAGCCGAGTGATGCCCTTTGCTTCGCTGAAGGAGATGAGTGACACTGATGTGCAGGCGCTGTACGCGCATCTGAAGACCTTGCCGGCGCGTTCAACCGGGCAACCCTGAGCGGAGCGGCGCTAGCGGAAGATGGACGACGGCATGGCTATTTCGCGGGCCAGGTCTTGAAACCCGCGGGCGACCGGATTGGTCAGCGGAGCCAGCAAGGTCGAAGGCGTGATGCCAAACAGTTCACGGGTTTCACGGATCAGATGCGCCTGGTCGTAGAAGCCCGCGTCCAGCGCCAGCTCGGACCAACGCACGGGCTGCGCTTGCGCCTGAACGGCAAGAACAGACTGGAGCCGCATCACCCGGGAAAACATCTTGGGTGCAACACCGATGGCGCGCCTGAAACGCCGCTCCAGCGTGCGCTCGCTGGCGCCCAGATCGCGTGCGACCTGCTCAACGCGTGCGGTGTAGCCGCCCTCGCACAGCTGGTGCACGGCCTTTTCAATCAGCGGATCGGCACCTTGCGCGCGCAGCAGCGTCAGCAGGAAACGCTCCACGCGGCGCACCCGTGCGACCGAAGTGGGTAACTCGTAGAGTTCGGATTCCAAATCTTCAATGGCGCTGCGGGCAAACAGGTCGCGGCAATCAACGCGCCGCTCGGCGGCTTCTTGCAGCGAGGGCCGCACGAACAGCGGCAGGCTCCAGGGCCGAAACCGAACGGTGATGCCGGCGGCGCGGCCACAGCAGGTGACTTGCACCGGCCGCGCCTGAAAGCCGCACACGGCGCTGCGGGTGGTGAACGCCTGCCGGCCATCCGACGCGGTCAGCGGTGCGCCATAAATAAAACACATCGTGGGGTGGCCATCCGGCAGCAGCGTGAGTGACGCGGCATCGCCCTGCTGCGCCGCGGAGTCAATCTCCCACACCCAGATATCGGTAATGCAGTCCGCGAGCGCAGGCGTGGGCCGAAAGGCCTCCATCAGCGGGGTGGGTGGCAACGGGGAGGCAGGCATGGTGCCGGGGGTTGATTGATTCTGATTAATTCTATACGTCGCCTATTCGTCGGTCTATGTTGTTCATGCGTCGGTTGCGGCTAGCAGCGACGCCACACCCAGTTGGCGCTGCAAGCCCAGCATGTCTTCCTCGCGCCAGTACTCGGCCACCCTGCCATCTTCGAGACGGAAAATGGCAATACCTTCCATGCGGAAGTGCCGATCGGTAGCGGGTATACCGAACAGGTCACCCACATGGCGACCGGCGTAGGCATAGCGCAGCGCCACACGGTCACCATCGACCAGCCGGTCCAGTACCGTGGCACTCACTTCGCCAAATCCGGTCCTGAAAAATGGCACGATGGCGTGAACGCCCGCTGGACCCGCCGGCGCGCCAAGCGCGGCCCACGGGTGCGACACGAAATCCGGCGTGATCAGCCGCGCGGCGGCGTCCGCATCGAAACGGACGAAGACGGCGTCAATGAAGCGCTCGACGACGCTGGTGTCCGCACGCAGAGACGCCTCGGGCTGTGGGCCGAAGCGGGTGACCATGGTCACATGGATCCCGGCCAACTCGGCGTCGCTGTAGGCCGCCCACAGGCCAGCAGTGTCCTGCGACTCTTGGTTCTCCATGGTCTGAAAATGATCGGCAACGAACAGCGCCAATTGCCGGTACAGATGCGCGGCCGCCGGTTCACGCGCCGCGCCGCGGGTACAGGCCAGGCGCTCGGCACAGGCACGTAGGCGAGCGGTGGCGGGGGCGGGGGCGTCTTGCGCATGGCCGCCGCAGACGTCCAGCAGTTGGTCCAGTTGGTCGAGTGCGTACTTCAGCGCCTGGTCGTCATGGCAATCCATGCGACCGAGGCCCGTCAAAGTGGCACCCATGAAGGCACGCAGCTCTTTGTGGATGTGTGCGCACAGTTGCATGCGTGCGGATGAGGCCTTCGGTGGAGCGATGGCCGGGTGTGGATCGGCGAAAGTTGAGAGGATCATGGCTTGTCCTGGTGAGCGGGTTAGAAAGCCGCCCCCTCCGGGCTGGAGGGGTTTGTGCGGCTGTGTGAAGTCTAGAAACCGAACCGTGAATGGTCTTGGACATTTCCGACACCTCCCGGGAAGCCGCCCTGCACTGGGGTTGGCCGCCTAAACGGCAACGCGCCCGAACCGGTGAGGGTTCGGGCGCGTTGCGAGGGGGTTTCCTTGTGGAGAATGTTGTGTGCAAAAAAAACGTCACCGTCCCCCGTGGAATATACGCAAGAAGCTCCTAAATCAGGAGCAAACTGTGCATCTGCTTGGCCAAGCGATTGCTCAGCCAGCCGCCTTCACCTTCAGTCTCCACGCATGCAGCAGCGGCTCGGTGTAGCCGCTCGGCTGCTCCAGGCCCTTGAAGACCAGATCACACGCCGCCTTGTAGGCGGCCGACGTGTCGAAGTGACCGGCCATGGGCTGGTACAGCGGGTCGCCGGCGTTCTGTTTGTCCACCACGGCGGCCATGCGTTCAAAGGTTTCCTTGACCTGCGCTTTTGTCACCACGCCGTGCAGCAGCCAGTTGGCCATGTGCTGGCTGGAGATGCGCAGGGTGGCGCGGTCTTCCATCAGGCCGACGTTGTGGATGTCGGGCACCTTGGAGCAACCCACGCCCTGGTCGATCCAGCGCACCACATAACCGAGGATGCCCTGGGCGTTGTTGTCGAGCTCCTGCTGTTTCGCTTCGGCGCTCCAGTCGGGTGTGGCGGTGACGGGCACCTGCAGCAGGCCGTTCAGCAGGGTATTGCGCTCCTTGCTGGCGTCGATTTTCTCGAGGTCTTTCTGCACCTTGCTGACCTTGACCTGGTGGTAGTGCAGCGCATGCAGCGTCGCGCCGGTCGGGCTGGGCACCCAGGCGGTGTTGGCGCCGGCCTGGGGGTGGGCAATCTTCTGCGCCATCATGGCTTTCATGAGGTCCGGCATGGCCCACATGCCCTTGCCGATCTGCGCCTTGCCGCGCAGGCCGCAGGACAGGCCGACCAGCACGTTGTTCTTCTCGTAGGCTGCGATCCAGGCGCTGCTTTTCATGTCGCCCTTGCGGATCATGGGGCCGGCGTGCATGGCGGTGTGCATCTCGTCGCCGGTGCGGTCCAGGAAACCGGTGTTGATGAAGGCGACGCGGCTTTTGGCCGCGGCAATGCAGGCTTTCAGGTTGACGCTGGTGCGGCGCTCTTCGTCCATGATGCCGAGCTTGACGGTGCTGTCGGGCAGGCCCAGCATTTTTTCGACGCGGCTGAACAGCTCGGCGGCAAAGGCGACTTCGGCCGGGCCGTGCATCTTGGGCTTGACGATGTAGACCGAGCCCTTGCGCGAGTTCCTGATGCCTTGTTTGCCCTTGCGCTTCAAGTCGTGAATCGCGATCGTGGTGGTAATCACCGCGTCCAGAATGCCCTCGGGGATTTCTTTCGTCGAGCCATCGGCGGCGGTGTAGAGAATGGCCGGGTTGGTCATCAGGTGGCCGACATTGCGCACAAACATCAGCGAGCGGCCGTGCAGGGTGACAGGCTTGCCCTTGCTGCCTTTCGGTGAGGTGTACTCGCGGTCCGGGTTCAGGCCGCGGGTGAAGGTCTTGCCGTCCTTGGTGACGCTTTCGGTCAGCGTGCCCTGCAAAATGCCCAGCCAGTTGCTGTAGGCCAGCACCTTGTCGTCGGCATCGACCACGGCCACCGAATCTTCCAGGTCGAGGATGGTGGACAGCGCCGCTTCCACCACCAGGTCGCTGACGCCGGCCGCATCGCTTTTGCCGATGGGCGTGCTGCGGTCGATGCGGATGTCGATGTGCAGGCCGTTGTGCTGCAGCAGCACGGAGGACGGCGCCGAGGCCTTGCCCTGGTAACCGATGAGCTGGCTCGCATCGGCCAGCGTGGTGTTTTTGCCGCCCTGCAGGGACACGACCAGCTTGCCGCCCTTGACCGCATAGCCGGTCGAATCGATGTGCGAGCCCTTGACCAGCGGCGCGGTGCGGTCCAGCACAAAACGCGCGTACTCGATGACTTTGGCGCCACGCACCGGGTTGTAGCTCTTGCCTTTTTCAGCGCCATTTTCTTCGGAGAGCACGTCGGTGCCGTACAACGCGTCGTACAGCGAGCCCCAGCGCGCATTGGCCGCGTTCAGCGCATAACGCGCGTTCAGGATGGGCACCACCAGCTGCGGGCCGGCCTGCTTGGCGAGTTCGGCATCGACATTGCCCGTAGTGATGGTGACTTTTTTCGGCGAGGGCACGAGGTAGCCGGTTTTCTCGAGGAAGGCGCGGTAGGCCTTCATGTCGGCAATCGGGCCGGGGTGGGCTTTGTGCCAGCTGTCCATCTCGGTCTGCAGACGGTCGCGCTCGGCCAGCAGGGCGATGTTTTTCGGGGCCAGGTCCGCCACGATGGCATCAAAACCTTTCCAGAAGGCGGCGCGGTCCACGCCGGTGCCGGGCAGGACCTGGTCATCGACAAAGCGTTGCAGAACCGTGGCCACCTGCAGGCCGTGGAGTGTGGTGCGTGGGGTGGTTGTCGTCATGGGGGAACCTCAAAAAAGGGCAAAAGGAAGGAAAGTAAAAAAAGGAAGCTCGAAACCGTGAAACGGATTATCCCGCCGGGAAGAAGCCCAGCACGTCGCGCAGACTGCTGCCGGTGCGTGTCGGCTGGGTGCCCAGCGCCTCGAAGGGCAGGGCGTAACGGTTGACCCAGAGTGTCTGGTAACCGTACCAGGTCGCGGCCAGTGCGTCCCAGGCGTTGCTGCTGACAAAGGCGATCTGCGCCACCGGCAGTCCCGTGGCCTGCGGGCCGAGCGCATAGGCATCGGGGTGGGTCTTGTATTTGCGGATGCTGTCGACACTGAGCACATGGTCGAGCAGGTCGCCGAGCCCGGCGGACTTGACGGCCACGTCCAGCATCGAAGGGTCGCCGTTGGACAGAATGCCGGTGACGATGCCGCGGGCTTTCAGCGCCTGCAGCACCTCGCGGTTTTCCGGAAAGGCCGACAGGTGCCGGTACTGGTTCATCAGACGCTCCTCGCATTCGGCCGTCAGCTCCAGGCCCAGGCGTTCGCAGGCGTAACGCAGGCCGGCGCGTGTCAGTTCCCAGAACGGCCGGTAGAACGCACCGTCATTGCTGGTGGTGACCAGCCGGGTGTATTCAATCTGCTTGTCGCGCCAGAGCACGCCCAGCGCCTGACCCTGGCCGGGAAACAACTGCTCCGCCAGCAGGCCCACGCTGTACACGTCGAACAGCGTGCCGTAGGCATCAAAGAGAACAGCCCGAGGCGACACAGCCCCGGTTTTGGGTTTTTCCATGGCTAGACTGTATTTGATACTTTGACAAAGATTAATCGATTGAAAAGTGATTTATCCATGACATATTTGCATGTAATGCTCGCATCCAGCCCGCGCCGCATAATTTGCAGGTCATGAGCCGAGTGGTCGGCCAACCACCGTTTTCCAAGGATTCCACCGTGTCCGAGCCCTCCCCGCCGCCGCCAACGGTTTCCAGCCCCGCCGCGCCCGCCACGCCCCTTCCGTTGGCAGGCCTGCGCGTGATCGAGTTCACCCACATGGTGATGGGGCCCACCTGCGGCATGGTGCTGGCCGATCTGGGCGCGGAAGTCATCAAGGTCGAGCCGCTGGGCGGCGACAACACGCGCCGCCTGCTGGGCTCGGGCGCCGGGTTTTTTGCGCTGTTCAACCGCAACAAGAAAAGCATCGCCCTGGACCTGCAGACGTCGCAGGGCCGGGAGATTGCGCTCAAGCTGGTGGCGAGTGCCGACATCGTCAGCGAGAACTTCAAGCCCGGCACCATGAAGAAACTGGGGCTCGACTACGCCAGCCTGTCCAAACTGAACGACGGCCTGATTTACGTCAGCCACAAGGGTTTTCTGCCGGGCCCCTATGACCACCGCACCGCGCTTGACGAGGTGGTGCAGATGATGGGCGGCCTGGCCTACATGACGGGCCGGCCCGGCGACCCGCTGCGCGCAGGGACCAGCGTCAACGACATCATGGGCGGCATGTTTGGCGCCATCGGTGCCATGGCCGCGCTGGCCGCGCGCGCGAAAACCGGCAAGGGCCAGGAGGTGCAGGCGGCCCTGTTTGAAAACAATGTGTTCCTGGTGGCCCAGCACATGATGCAGTTTGCCGTGACCGGCCAGCCGGCCGCGCCCATGCCGGGCCGCATCTCGGCCTGGGGCATCTACGACGTGTTCACCGTGCAGGACGGCGCGCAGATTTTTCTGGCGGTGGTCAGCGACACCCAGTGGCAGTTGTTTTGCGACGCCTTCGGTTTTGCCGACCTGCGCGCCGACCACCGGCTGGACAGCAACAACGACCGTGTGCGTGCACGCGACTGGCTGCTGCCGCAGCTGCGCGAACGGCTGGCGCCGCGAACCGCGGCCGAGCTCAGCGCACTCTTCGAGCAGCACGGACTGCCGTTTGCGCCCATCACGCGGCCGGAAGACCTGTTTGAAGACCCGCATCTGCAGCAGACCGGCGGCCTGGCGCCCTTGCGGCTCCCCGACGGGCGCGAGACCCACGTGCCGCTGCTGCCCCTGACGCTGGGTGGCGAGCGCCCCGGTGTGCGCCTGAACCCGCCCCGGCTGGGTGAACATACATTGGAAGTGCTGCAGGAGCTCGGTTATGGCGAAGCGGCCATCCAGGCCCTTCAGGCCGGGAAGATTGTTGCCGGGTGACGGTTGCGGGCGCGACCGGCGGCGCAATAAAGACCTTTCGCACCCCATTTCCACCTTTTGTGCCCATAATCGCCGGCCATGAGCAAACTCAAACAGATGGAGTCTTTCGTCTCGGTGGCCACGCGCGGCAGCCTGACGGCGGCGGCCAACGCCGAGGGCGTGGCGCCGGCCATCATGGGGCGCCGGCTTGATGCGCTGGAAGAACGGCTGGGCGTCAAGCTGCTGGTGCGCACCACGCGGCGAATCTCGCTGACCCACGAGGGCAGCGCCTTTCTGGAAGATTGCCAGCGCCTGCTGATCGACGTGGCCAATGCCGAGGCCAGCGTGTCGGCCGGCGGGGTCAAGGCCAGCGGCCATCTGCGCATCACCGCGCCGGCAGGCTTCGGGCGCCGCCATGTGGCGCCGCTGGTGCCGCTGTTTCGCCAATCGCATGCCGACGTCACGATTTCGCTGAACCTCAGCGACCGCGTGGTCGATCTGGCGGGCGAAGGCTTTGACTGCGCGGTGCGTGTGGGTGACCTGCCCGACTCCTCGCTGGTCAGCGTGCGCATGGCCGACAACCGGCGCCTGTGTGTGGCCACGCCGGGCTATCTGCAGCGCCACGGCACACCGCAGCACCCCACCGAACTCGCAAAATTTGACTGCCTGACGCTGTCCAGCGACGCGTCCCAGACGCGGGGCTGGGCATTTCGCATTCCCCGCAACGCCCCGGGGCGGCCCCAGGAAGCCGCCCCGACGGACGCGGCAGGTGAGGGCGACTACGAGGTCATTCATCTCAAACCGGGTGGCCCGCTCGACTGCTCCGACGGCCAGGTGCTGCACGACTGGTGCATGGCCGGTTACGGCATTGCCTGGCGCAGCACGTGGGAAGTCGAGGCCGAAATTGCCGCCGGCAAACTGGTGGCGGTGCTGCAGGACTTTGACGCGCCGCCCAACGGGATTTACGCGGTGTTTCCGCAGCGCAAGCACCTGCCGCTGCGCGTGCGGCTGTGGATAGACTTCCTCAAGCACAATTACGGCGAGCCGGCGTTCTGGACCGCCCAGCGCACAGCGCCCCCCTGAAAGCACCGCGAGAACCCATGACCCTCGAAGCCCTGCTCGCCTACGCCCACATCCTGGCCATCCTGACCATGGTGGTCTTTCTTGCCAGCGAGGCCGCCCTTTGCCGCAACGAGTGGCTCAATGCCGCCGTGGTCGAGCGTCTGGGCAAGATCGACCTGATCTACGCCGTGTCGGCGGGTGCCGTCTTGCTGACAGGCCTGCTGCGCGTGTTCCTGGGCGTCAAGGGCGCGGGCTGGTACGGCAGCAATCCGCTGCTTTACGTCAAACTGGGCCTGTTCGTGGTTATTGCACTGCTGTCCATCCAGCCCACGCGGCTGTTTGCCCGCTGGCGCCGGGAGTTGCGCGCCACCGGCCGCCTGCCCGATGCCAGCCAGGTCACGCAGGCGCGCAAGCGGGTGATGGTGCAGGCCCATCTGCTGCCGCTGATCCCGCTGGCCGCGGTATTTCTGGCGCGCGGTTTCGGTTAAGCGCTCTCTCAGGTCCGCACGGCCGCTGGCCTGCCCAGCGACACCAGCCTGCGCGGCTGCGCCAGGCCGGTGAAGGCAAAGTCCACCTCGGGTACCCGTCCGCTGACGATGTCGGCAATCGCCGCTCCCGAGCCACAGGCATGGGTCCAGCCCAGGGTGCCGTGTCCGGTATTGAGGAACAGGTTGCGGGTGTTCGAGGCGCCGATGTAGGGCACGTTGGAAGGCGTGGCCGGCCGCAGCCCGGTCCAGTACCGCGCATTTTTTCCGTCCGTCATGTCCGGGAACAGCTGGCGCACACGCCGCACAATCGCTTCGCAGCGCACCAGGTTCAGGTCGGTGTTGTAGCCGCCCAGCTCGGCCGTGCCGGCGATCCGCAGCCGGTTGCCCAGGCGAGAAAACACCAGCTTGTACTCATCGTCGGTCAGTGAAACGTTGAACGACGCCGCTTCATTGATCACCGGCAAGGTGACCGAATAACCCTTGGCCGGATAGATGCGCAGCGTCTGCCCGAGCAGCCTCGCCCACTGCGTGCTGTACGCGCCCAGGCACATCACATAGGCGTCGGATGGGACCTCACTCACCATGCCGTCGGCATTGGCGATCTGGACACTGAGCAGGGCGTCGCCTTCCCTGCGCGCGCCGACGATGCGGGTGTTGTACAGAAACTCCACCCCGGCCGAGGCGCACAGGGCGGCCAGTCTGGCGGTGAACTGGTGGGCATCGCCCGACTCGTCGCTGGACGTCATGCTGCCGCCTACCAGCTGGCCGCGGCTGGCGGCCAGCGCGGGTTCGATGGCCACGCATTCGTCCGGCGTCTTCATGTCCAGCTCGCAGCCGTATTCGCGCATCAGCGCGGCGGGCGCCTGCGCATCGGCATACTCTTTCTCACTGGTGTAGAAGTGCAGGATGCCTTCGGTCTTCTGCAGGTAGTCGATGCCGGTGGCGGCCCGCAGCTGCTGCAGCGTGGCTCGGCTGTACAGGCCCAGGTTCACCATCTGTTTGATGTTGTGCCGGGTGCGGCCCGGTGTGCACTGGCGCAGGAAGTCCAGTCCCCATAACCATTGGTTCAGGTCAGGGCGCAGGCGAAACAGCAGCGGCGCGTCTTCACGCATCAGCCACTTCAACACCTTCAGCGGTGCGCCGGGGTTGGCCCAGGGTTCGGCATGGCTGACCGAGACCTGGCCGCCGTTGGCAAAACTGGTTTCCAGCCCGGCGCCGGGCTGGCGGTCGATGACGGTGACATCGTGGCCGGCCTGGCGCAGAAACCAGGCCGAAGCAATACCGGTGACGCCGGCACCCAAAACAGTGACTTTCATGAAAACTCCAGGGAGAAAAGGTCGGTAGCCCTTGCCGGGTGTGCGCGAGCAGCTATGAAATAGATAGCATTTCAAGGCGGCAGCAAACACCCGTCAAGGTGCCGCTCCCACTGTCCTTGGTACCTGAGAGATTCAACCTGCAGCGCATTCGGCGCTGGGCAGGTTTTGCTCCTTCGGTGGTCACCGCGTTGCGCGGCGACTCTCTCCAGATTCGGCATGTTTCATTCAATACGGGAGCCTGAGCGATCATGGGAGATTGCGCCTTCGGCGGTCTGCGCCGGGACGCAAACACTCTCTTGAATGAAAACGCATTTTGCCACGACTGGGGACGAATGCGGCATCGATGGCGCGCGCCCTTAAAATCAGCCCATGCTCCTAGTCAAACAAGAATTGCTCGCGGTCCTGGCCGCTGAGCTGGAAAAGCTGTCCCCCGGTGCCGGCCAGAAGGCCGCTTTCGAGTCGCCCAAGGTCGCCGCCCACGGCGACTTCGCCTCCACCGCCGCCATGCAGCTGGCCAAACCGCTCAAGCTCAACCCGCGCCAGCTCGCCGAGAACCTGCGTGAGTCCCTGCTGGCGGCGCCGGCTTACCAGCGCTGGGTCGATGCGGTGGAAATCGCCGGGCCGGGCTTCATCAACTTCCGTCTCAAGCCGGCGGCCAAGCAGGAAACCGTGCGCGAGGTGTTGACGGCGGCCGGCCAGTTCGGCGTCAAGCCAGTGGACAGGGCGCGCCGCGTGGTGGTCGAGTTTGTCTCGGCCAACCCGACCGGGCCGCTGCACGTGGGCCACGGGCGGCAGGCGGCGCTGGGCGACGCGATCTGCAACCTGTTTGCAACCCAGGGCTGGGACGTGTACCGCGAGTTCTATTACAACGACGCCGGTGTGCAGATCCATACGCTGGCCACCAGCACGCAGGCACGCGCCAAGGGCCTCAAGCCGGGTGATGCGCTCTGGCCCGAGCCGGCCTACAACGGCGACTACATCGACGACATCGCCCGTGACTTCATCGCTAAAAAGACGGTGCGCTCCGACGACCGCGAGTTCACCGCTTCGGGCGACATCGAGGACCTGGACGCGATCCGCCAGTTTGCCGTGGCCTACCTGCGCCACGAGCAGGACCTGGACCTCAAGGCCTTTGCCGTCGGCTTCGACAACTACTACCTCGAGTCCAGCCTGTACAGCTCGGGCCGGGTCGAGGCCACCGTGGCCAGGCTGAAACAAGCCGGAAAGACCTACGAGCAGGACGGCGCGCTCTGGCTGAAGTCCACCGACTACGGTGACGACAAAGACCGCGTGATGAAAAAGAGCGACGGCAGCTACACCTACTTCGTGCCCGACGTGGCCTACCACCTGGCCAAGTGGGAGCGCGGTTTCACGCGCGCCATCAACATCCAGGGCATGGACCACCACGGCACCATCGCCCGCGTGCGTGCCGGCCTGCAGGCCGCCGGCGCCGGCGTTCCCGAGGGTTATCCGGACTACGTGCTGCACACCATGGTGCGCGTGATGCGCCACGGCGAGGAAGTGAAGATTTCCAAACGTGCCGGCAGTTATGTCACCCTGCGCGACCTGGTCGAGTGGACCAGCAAGGACGCGGTGCGCTTTTTCCTGCTCAGCCGCAAGCCCGACACCGAGTATGTGTTTGACATCGATCTGGCCCTGGCCAAGAACAACGAAAACCCGGTGTATTACGTGCAATACGCGCACGCCCGCATCTGCTCCGTGCTGGCGGCCTGGGGCGGTGATGTCGCCACGCTCAAGGGCATGGACCTGTCCGCGCTCGACAGCCCGCAGGCGCAGGCCCTGATGCTGCTGATGGCCAGATACCCCGACATGCTGGCCAACGCCGCCACCGGCTTTGCGCCGCATGACGTGGCTTTTTACCTGCGCGAGCTCGCTGCCAGCTACCACAGCTACTACGATGCCGAGCGGATTCTGGTCGACGATGAAGTGGTCAAGCTGGCGCGCCTGGCACTTGTCGCCGCCACCGCTCAGGTGTTGCACAATGGCCTCAAGGTGCTGGGCGTTGACGCCCCGCAGAAGATGTAAACCAGAGCCTGACACCATGACCCGTAACCCTTTCATCAAGCCAACCGGCCAAGGCATGAACACACAACGAGGCGGGACCCTGCTGGGTCTCATTATTGGTGCGCTGATCGGCCTGGCCGCTGCCTTGGCGGTGGCGGTCTACATCACCAAGGTGCCTGTGCCCTTCATGAACAAGGGCCAGTCGCGCAGCCCCGACCATGACGCGGCCGAAGCCAAGAAGAACCGCGACTGGGATCCCAATGCTCCGCTGTACGGCAAAAACCCCGCCAAGCCGTCCGCGGCTTCGGGCGGGCCGGTGACCGACGTCACCCCGCAGAAGCCGGCGGCGTCGCCCGTCGCCCCCGCCGAGCCGGCCGCCAAGACTGCAAAACCCGCCGCCGACCCGATTGGTGACCTGGCCAAGGCCAAGCTGGCCGCGCCCGCCGCCACCCCGGGGGCCGACCCTTTCAATTATTTTGTGCAAGTCGGTGCTTTTCGCACCCCCGAAGACGCCGAACAGCAGCGCGCCAAGATTTCGCTGATGGGCCTGGAAGCCAGGGTGACCGAGCGTGAGCAGTCCGGCCGCACCGTCTACCGGGTGCGCCTCGGGCCTTTCGACAGGAAGGACGATGCCGACAAGGCCAAGGAACGGCTTGACGGGAGCGGCATCGAAACCGCCCTGGTTCGCGTCCAGCGCTGAACTTTCTGCCGCCAGGGTATCCAACCTTCTCGCACCTCGCCAGAACCAACGGAGAAAAAACTGATGCAACGACGTGAATTTTCGATAACCACCGCCTCGGTGGCGGCTGCCGCCTCGCTGGGCGCCCTGAGTACCCCTGCACTGGCCCAGGCGCTGGCGCCGCGCGCGGGCACCGACTTTCTGGTCCTGGACAAACCGGCCCCGGTCGAGGCGCCTGCCGGCAAGGTCGAAGTGGTGGAGTTTTTCTGGTACAGCTGCCCGCACTGCAACAGTTTTGAGCCGGCACTGGACGAGTGGATCAAGAAAGCGCCGAAAGACGTGGCCGTCCGCCGCGTGCCGATCGCTTTCCGTCCCGATTTCGAGCCGCAGCAGCGCCTTTATTACGTGCTCGAGGCCATGAACAAGGTCGACGAACTGCACAAGAAGGTGTTTTACGCCATCCATGTGGAAAAACAGATGCTCAACACGCCGGACCTGATTGCGGCCTGGGTTGAAAAGCAGGGCATCAACAAGGCGAAGTTTCTCGAGACCTACAACTCGTTTTCTGTGGCGACCAAGGCGCGCAAGGCGACCCAGCTGCAGGATGCCTACAAGATCGACGGCGTTCCCGCACTGGGCGTGGCCGGGCGTTATTTCACTTCCGGGTCGATGGCACAGACCATGTCGCGCGCGCTGCTGGTCACTGACTACCTGATTGCCCAGGTCCGCAAGGGCTGAAGTCATATCTGCCTGGCCGCGGCCAGAGGGCTTCGGACCCCTGGCAGCAAGCACCACCCGCCCCGAATGGGCGGGTTTTTTATGGGTGGGGCGGATTCCCCGGAGTTGCGTCGCTACAATGGGCCAACACCACCAAAGCAGCAAGATTCGTGCCTTTATGAACAAACCCGCCTGTGTACTGATGCTGGCCGCCGTCATCGCGGCTTTTCCGGTTGCGGCTGAAAAGGCCGACCGCGACAAGCCCATGAACGCCGAGGCCGACGCCCTGCGTTACGACGACCTCAAGCAGACCAGTGTTTTCACCGGCAATGTGGTCATCACCAAGGGGACCATCATTGTTCGTGGCGCCCGCGTCGATGTCCAGCAGGACCCCGAGGGTTACCAGAGCGCGATCGTGATTGCGGCGCCCGACAAGCTGGCCTACTACCGCAAGAAGCGCGAAGGTGTCGATGAATACATCGAGGGCGAGGGCGAAAGAATCGAATACGACAGCCGCGCCGACACCGTCAAGTTCATCAAGCGCGCCGTGCTGCGCCGTTACGTGGGTGCCACCCTGGCCGACGAAACCACCGGCGAGCTGATTATTTACGACAACCCGACCGACGTCTTCACCGTTGATGCCGGCGCCCAGACCAAGACCCCCAGCAACCCGACCGGGCGCGTCCGCGCCCTGCTGGCCCCGCGCAACACGGTCTCCGGCGCGGGTGCCCCGGCAGCGCCCGCACCCGCCGGGCCTTCTCCCTCCCTGCGACCCAGCACCACGCTGGGCAACGACAAGAAGTAACCAAACCCCCATGGATGTGTCCCCGGAAACCGCTCCCGCCAGTCGCCTGGTTGCCACCGGCCTGCAAAAATCGTACGGAAGCCGCCAGGTCGTCAGGGATGTCTCCCTCGCGGTAAAAAAAGGTGAAGTGGTTGGCCTGCTCGGTCCCAACGGGGCCGGCAAGACAACTTCGTTTTACATGATCGTCGGGCTGGTGCGCGCCGACGCCGGCGAGATCACCATCGACGGCGAGTCGATCGAGCACATGCCGATCCACAAGCGCTCGCGCCTGGGCCTGAGCTACCTGCCGCAGGAGGCTTCGATTTTCCGCAAACTCACGGTCGAGCAGAATGTACGCGCCGTGCTGGAGCTGCAGACCGACGACGCCGGCAAGCCGCTGGCTGCCGCGGTGCTCAACAAGCGCCTGGACGGCCTGCTGCAGGACCTGCGGGTCGACCACCTGCGCGACTCGCCGGCACCGGCGCTGTCCGGTGGCGAGCGTCGCCGCGTCGAGATTGCCCGCGCACTCGCCACGCAACCGCGCTTCATCCTGCTCGACGAGCCGTTTGCCGGCATCGACCCGATCGCGGTGATCGAGATCCAGCGCATCATCGGTTTCCTCAAGTCGCGCGGCATTGGCGTGCTGATCACCGACCACAACGTGCGCGAAACGCTGGGCATTTGTGACCACGCCTACATCATCAGCGACGGCCATGTGCTGGCCACGGGAACCCCTTCTGAAATTGTGAACAATGCTGACGTGCGGCGGGTCTACCTCGGCGAGCACTTCAAGATGTGATCACCTTGGCTCCCCCCCGTCGGAGGCTCACTTCGTGTAGCCCCTTCCCCCCTCAAGGGGGCTGCGCCTGCGGCCCGGCAAAGTCGGTTCCGCGGCCCATGCTTGAAAAATACATGCCACTTCCCGGGATGTTGGAGCTCTTGTGAAGCAGGGGTTGTCTCTTCGCGTTTCGCAGCATCTGGCGCTCACGCCCCAGCTGCAGCAGTCGATCCGCCTGCTGCAGCTGTCGACCCTGGAGCTGAGCCAGGAAGTCGAGCAGATGATCGACGAAAACCCGTTTCTGGAAGTGGCCGAGGAGGCCGCGCCGCGTGAGGATTTCGGCCTCGGCGCCGTCGACACCCCGGTCAGCCAGGAAACCCGCGAGTTTGAGTCCACGACGGATTCCATAGCAGTCGGCGCAGATGATTCGGGGGCTGCGGGCCAAAATGATTCAGAACCCAGCAGCGAGGCCAAACTCGAGGAAAGCTGGGAGGGCGACGGCAGTGTCGAGACCGCCCCCGACGACAACGAATGGGGCGGCGACGCCACGCCGCGCAAGAACAACAACAACGACGACAGCGATGTTGACGCCACCGAACTGGCGCGCAGCCAGGAGTCGCTGCAGGACCATCTGCACCGCCAGGCCCTGTCGCTGCGCCTGTCGCCGGAAGGCAAGGCCGCCCTGCATTTCCTGATCGAGTCGCTCAACGACGACGGCTACCTGGAAGACAGCCTGACTTCGCTGGCCGCCGGCCTGGCCGGCGACGACGTGGAGCAGCTTGAAGCGGTGGCGCATGAGTTCGCGGTCGCGCTCAAGCTGCTGCAACACATGGAGCCCGCCGGCGTCGGTGCGCGCAACCTCGCCGAGTGCCTCAGCCTGCAGTTGCTCGACTGCAAGAACAATGACGAGACCCGCGCCGCCATCGCGATCTGCCAGCAACCGATGGAGCTGCTGGCCAAGCGCGATGTCAAACGTCTGTCGCAGCTCTGCGGTTGTCCCGATGCGGTGATCAAGGGAGCGATCGGCCTGATCGGCCGGCTCGACCCGAAGCCGGGGCGGCGCTTTGTCAACGTCGAGCGCAACCTGATCGTGCCCGACGTGCTGGTGGTCAAGTCCGGCCGCGGCTTCAAGGTGTCGCTCAACAGCGAGGTGATGCCGCGCCTGCGCGTGCACGACATCTACGCCAACGCCCTCAAGCAGAACAAGGGCCAGGGCGGGCAGGCGCTGCAGCAGCGCCTGCAGGAGGCGCGCTGGTTCATCAAGAACATCCAGCAGCGCTTTGACACCATCCTGCGCGTGAGCAGCGCGATTGTCGAGCGGCAGAAGAATTTTTTCACCCACGGCGAGCTCGCCATGCGGCCGCTGGTGCTGCGCGAGATTGCCGACGAACTGGGCCTTCATGAATCGACGATTTCACGCGTGACCACCGCCAAGTACATGAGCACGCCCTTCGGTACCTTCGAGCTCAAGTATTTCTTCGGTTCGGCGCTCGGCACCGAAACCGGCGGCAATGCCTCCAGCACCGCGGTGCGCGCGCTGATCAAGCAGTTTGTCGCGTCCGAGAGCCTGAAAAAGCCGCTCAGTGACAACCAGATTTCCGAGATGCTCAAGGAGCAGGGCATCGAGTGCGCGCGCCGCACCGTCGCCAAGTACCGCGAAGCCCTGCGCATTGCGCCGGCCAATCTCCGAAAATCACTTTAATGATCCCCACTTTTTTCACTCCGTGTAATGCACTGCCCCCCGAGGGGGCGATGTCGCTTTGCGGCCCGGTGACGCCATGAACCAACTCCAATTGTTTTTGCCCTGCGCCGCCGGCGTTGAGGAATTTCTTGCCGCCGAGGTCAAACGCATCACCGGCAACACCGGCAAGGCCTGGCGCGCCGGCGTGCAGGTGACAGGCTCCTGGCGCGACGCGTTGCAGCTCAACCTGCACAGCCGGCTGGCCCAGCGCGTGCTGATCGAACTGCAGCACAACAGCTACCGCAGCGAGCAGGACCTGTACAACGCGGCCGCCGCCGTGGCCTGGGAGATCTGGTTCACGCCCAAGCAGACCTTCAAGGTCGAGATCACCGCGCAGCACAGCCCGCTGACCAGCCTGAACTTTGCCGCGCTGAAAATCAAGGACGCGATTGCCGACCGCTTTCGCGACAAATACGATGTGCGCCCCGACGTTGACACGCGCTGGCCCGATGTACGCGTCTACGTCCACCTGACCACTGACACCATCACGCTGTACATCGACACCTCGGGCGAGCCGCTGTTCAAGCGCGGCTGGCGCGAGGACAAGGGCGATGCGCCGCTCAAGGAAACTCTGGCCGCCGCCATGCTGGCCGCCAGCGGCTGGAGCGGGGAAAACGGCCTGTGCAGGCAGGGCGTGCCGCTGTACGACCCCTGCTGCGGCTCGGGCACCATCGTCATCGAGGCGGCGCAGATTGCCTGCAACATCGCCGCCGGCATGGGCCGGCATTTTGCGTTCGAGAAATTCGTGCCCTTCCAGCCCCACGTCTGGGAAGGCCTGCTGGACCAGGCCGAGCAGGCCATCACACCGCCTACCGCACCGGTCTTCGGCAGCGACGTCTCCTTCCGCATGGTGGACTTTGCCGAGCGCAATGCCGAACGCGCCGGTGTCGCGCACGCGGTGCAGGTGCGCGGCGGCGACGCCCTGCAGCGCATGCCGCCTGCGCCGGCGGGCGTGATGCTGGTGAACCCGCCCTACGGCGAGCGTATCGATGTGGCCGGCGTGGCCGGCATTCCCGCCCTGCAGGGCCGCGACCAGCGCCGCCAGCCAGGCGGCCAGGCGCCACACGACCACCGCCACCAGCCGATCGACGAGTTCGGCCAGCCCTTGAGCCGTGACGCTGGGGGCACCCGCGACAACCGCGACAACCGTGAAGAGCCCGCTTTCGAAACCTCGCGCGACCGCTCCGCCAACCCGGGCCGCGAGCAGGCCCTCAACGCCTGGGGCGAGGAAGCCTCCGACTTCTTTCCGCAGCTGGCCAGCCACTGGAAGAAAAACTACGCCGGCTGGACCGCCCATGTGCTGACGCCCGACATGAAGCTGCCGCAGAAGATGCGCCTCAAGGAGTCGCGCCGTGTGCCGATGTGGAACGGCCCCATCGAGTGCCGTCTCTTCCGTTTCGACATGGTGGCCGGCTCGGCGCGCGAGAAAAAGCCCGCCGCCACACCTTGAGCCCGACGGCCATGGACGCACAAGCGCAGGCCGGTGATTGCGTGGTGCTGGATACCAACATCGTGCTGGACCTGTTCGTTTTTGGCGACCTGGCGGCGCAGGCGCTCAAGAGCGCGGTCATCACTGGGCAGCTGCAATGGCTGGCCACCGAGGCCATGCGTGTCGAACTGGCGCGCGTGCTGGATTATCCGCAGGTCGCCAAGCGCATGACGCGCGACGGCCTGGCAGGCACGCAAGTGCTGCTGGCCTTCGACACCCATGCGCGCATCGTGGCCGCCGCCCCCAAGGCGCCGGTGACCTGCAGCGACGCCGACGACCAGATCTTCATCGACCTGGCCGTGGCGCACCAAGCCTGGTTGCTGAGCAAGGACCAGGCCGTGCTTTGCATGCGAAAAAGACTGCTGGCCCTTGATGTGCGTGCGCAATCAGCTATTGATTTGATAGCTATCTGAGGGCCGCCACGGGAGCGCACACGCAGGGAGAACGGTTTCAGCCCAGCGCCTCCACGACCGCACCGAAGAAGCTCGCAGGCTGAATCGGCAGGGTTCCTTTGGGTTTGGGCATGGCGCTCCACTGGGCGATGACCACCTGCCTTGTGGGGTGGATGTACAGGTACTGGCCAAAGATGCCGATGGCGAGATAAGCGCCCTGGTGCACCGCGCCGGCCGAGGCGGCCAGGGGCCACCACATATAGCCGTAGGGCGTCTCACTGTCCTGGATGCTGTTGCTGCAGGCCTCCTCGATCCAGTCCTGGGGCAGGATCTGCGTACCACCGGCCACGCCGCCGCCCAGCATGAACAGGCCAAAACGCGCGAAGTCGCGCAGACGTGCGCTCAGGCCGCTGCCCGCCACTTCCATTCCGCCGGGCGACTCCAGCCACCAGCTGGCATCGGCCTCCATGCCGAAGCGGGCCCAGATGCGTTCGGACAAATAACCGGACAGTGGCTGCCCGACCGCCGCGCGCAGCACGGCGCCGGCCACCTGGGTTTCGCCGGTGCTGTAATTCCATACCGAGCCCGGCGGGCCGGCGCGCGGCAACGCGGCCATGCAGTCCATGAGGGCGCCTGGGCGCTGGCTCAGTTGCGCTTCCAGCAGGCGGCGCCGGTCGGACTGGGGGTCGGTGTAGGTTTCATTCCAGCGCACGCCGGAGGTCATCTGCAGCACCTGCCGGATCGTCACGCCCTCATAGGCCGAGCCTGCCAGCGCCGGCACATAGGCACAGACCTGCTCGTCCAGGCTGCCGATGTGGCCGTCGTGGATGGCCGCACCGACCAGGGTGGCGGTGATGGACTTGGCCATGGACATGGAGGCCCAGCGTGTCTGCGCGGTATTGCCCAGCGCGTAATGCTCGAAGGCGACTTCACCATTCTGCAGGACCAGCAGGCCGCTGACGCGGTTCAGGGACAGGTAGTCGAACAGATCCCAGCGGTGGCCGCCGTCGTCGAAGCGGATCGCGGGCCAGGGTCGGGAACTCGTTGGCAAGGCATGGACCTTGGCACCGCGCGCCACGATGCGGGTGGGGAACAGACGGTCCACATGGCGAAGCGTGCTGACCTGCAGGTCGGGCAGCAAGGTGCCATCGTAAAGATCGCGGATGGAGCCGATGGCCTCCACGCCGGAAGCTGCGCCGACCACGGCTGCCTGGTCAGGCTTCGGGTGTTGCATCGAAGCCGCTGGCAGGTCGGAACGGACGGTGGCCGCAGCAGCAGGAGGCGTCATGCCGCGATGGCCGCCAGACTCGGCGCGAGGGCGGTGTGGCGGAGGGGGTACACCGCGTTGAAACGATCAAGCATGCAAGCCTTTGCAGTGGGGGTGGTCGGTGGCGGGGCCCGCCCGCCAGAGGGGGCTGCGGCTACACTGCCCATCATACGAGTTAAACCACCACGGACACCCCATGACAGACGCCGCCCCTCCTGCCGATTCGGCCTTCCCCGGCGCCCTGAGCCCCGAGGATTTCGAAACCCTGGACACCATCCTGGACGACCTGCGCCAGCGCGAGGAAGAAACGCCGCAGTGGGAGTTCTGCGAGGGTTTCATGGCTGCGCTGGCCTGCACGCGGCGCGAGATCGCGTCCGATGAATACATGGCCGTTCTGCTCGACTTCGAGGGTGCCGAAGACGAGGCGGCGGCCCGGCAGCTGTTTGCCAATGACGCGCAGCGCGACCAGTTCATGGACCTGTGGGAGCGCCGCTACCAGGACATCTGCCGCGCGCTGGACGCCGACGTGGAAAACCTGCAGGACGAGCGCGCGTTTTACCCGCAGGTCGGCGACATGCGCGGCATGCTGGCCCGGTTGCCCGAGGAAGAGCGCAAGGACATCGACATGGACAGCGTGCCCTCGTTCGCCCAGGTCTGGGCGCTGGGCTTCATGTACGCGGTCGAGTCCTGGCCCGACGAGTGGGCGCTCTCGCGCCAGGAAGCCAAGGACAAGCAGGCCGTCGAGGACCTCGACGCCGCGCTGGGCGCCATCATCGAGCTGACCGACGACGACCCGGGCCCGATGCAGGTGCCCATGCTCGGGGAAGACGCCGCGCCCAGTGCCAGCGAAGTGCGGCTCGAACAATTCGGCGAAGCCTTGTGGGCGGTGTACGACCTGCGCGGCTTCTGGCGCAGCTTTGGTGCCAAGGTGGCGACCATCCACAAAGAGGCCACGCCCGGCCGCAATGATTTGTGCCCCTGCGGTAGCGGCAAGAAATACAAGAAGTGCCACGGGGCGGGGTAACGTTTGGAGCCCGGGGCTTAGTTGCAGTGGGACGAAGAGCCCTTAGAGCAGGTTAATCAGGGCATCGTCCCGGCTCGCCCTCGCTAACAAAGAGATACATTCATCCGAGCTGAAATGGTTCGCGGGTTAATGTTCAAGTTAGGCTGAAATGCGCGGAAGAGCCTTGTGCTCCCATGTGTTCATCGCCTCAGTGAGCACCGCAAGCGCATCTCGTTCCGCGCCAGAACTGGTGCGGACCTTCGCGTGGATACGAACTTTCTGCGGATCTCGCACGTGGAGAGCGACTTCGGGGCCAGCAACCGTAATTTTTTCGATGGTTTCCTGCGGGGTGTCGAATCCCACACCCACAAGCTCTGCAAACTCACCAGAACGACTGGGCTCCAAAATGCCGTGCTTTGCTCGATTGGCAATATCTGCAACGTAAGCCAACGAACGACAGCTATTCGCAATGTCCTCCACCTCCTTCCCATCCAAGCCCTTCGCGGCAAAGCAAGCCTTCAGGTAGTCCTTGAGGCTCCAGGTCCAGATGAAGAGGTTGAGGAAGTCATCTTCTAGCTGCTCAGGTGCCTTGACGCCGATAGCACGAAAGCGAGTCGTGAAATCTGTGCCCTCAGCCTGATAGGAGGTCTCGTAGCCGCTTCCCGATGCATCCTGGACGGCGCAGAAGGCACGTTGGATGCGGCTTCGAATTGCATCGAGGTCGGCAGATGTCACTGTTTTGCGGCCTAATGTTTGACACGAGAGGCAGCGCCCGGCAAGCCGGGCGATGTCTTCCCGAGGGAAGGGTTGGACTTCATGCGGTTAGGACCACCGATGGTCTAGGTATTTGCGAACTTGCTCTGATTCAAGAAGGCTCAGGAATCGCAGGTTTTCAATTGCTCGATCAAGAACCGGATGCGCGCATTCTGCGGTGACAGTGATGTCTGACCCCTGGCGATAGTGCTTCAGTTCGTTCCGATAGTAGGCAAACACTTCGTGAAATTCACCGGACTTCCATTCCTCGTTGTGAATGACCCGTCCGGTTGCGACGCACTCATCAATGAGTGCTTGATGTGCGCTGACGCCGCCATGAAGCTTCACCATTTCGCCAAGAATCTCTTCTGACGCTCCTCCAAGGGTTATGGCGGAAATGGCGTCTCCTTCATCTAGAAGAAGCTGAATGGCTCGATCTAGCTGATGAAGCGCCAGCTCTTGCTTTGTGTAGCTCGGGAGTGAATCTAGGTCGATGTATTTCATAGCGTCCAACGAAACGTATGCCGCAAAACCGTGGCATCACTTGGCGGTTGCGGTTTGACCTAGGCATCAAAACCTCCTGCAAGTGGCGTAGTGGTTGGGTTTTACCGCAATACGCTGCAAATTAATACAGGGATAAAAAATTTGCGAAACACCGCAAATTTCCTTTTTACGCTTCCTGACGTGCCCGTCAGGCGAGTTCTATAGTCTTTTTGGCCTCCAGCCCAATGGAGACAGGCGCCAACAGCTATCTATTTTGTAGCGAATCAGAGCGGACCGCTGGAGGTCGCCGCCGCCATGTCGCGCAGCACCGGCGGTCAAACCTCACGCGAATAAACGATGAAGCCCAGGTGTTGGGCCACCTTGTCATAAAGCAGCCGGCCGGCGGCGTTGGTGGTGTGGGTTTGCCAGTACACCCGTTTGATGCCGGCGGCCTTCGCGCGCTCGTACACGCCTTCGATCAACGCGCGACCGACGCCCTGGCCGCGAGCGGCCGGATCGGTGAACAGGTCCTGCAGGTATCAGGTGAGTTCGATGCGGGTGGTGCTGCGGTGGTACAGGTAGTGGGTCAGCCCCAGCAACCGGCCTTCACTTTCGGCCACCAGCGCGAAGACGGGTTCGGCCGGATCAAAAAAGCGCTGCCAGGTGGTGTGCGTGATCTCCGGCGCGAGCGCGGTTTTGCCCTCGCGGCCGTAGAAGGCGTTGTAGCCGTCCCAGAGCGGCGTCCAGGCCGAGAGGTCGGTTTCCTGGAGCGGGCGAATGAGAACGCCAGGGGCCCTGTTGTCCCGGGTTGGGGGGGTCATTGGGCGGCTTTGCCTTCGTAAACGCGGGCAAGCAGCGATCCGAAAGCGGGCAGGCTGGCTGCCGGCGTTGGGCGAAGTACGCCCTGCTGTTGCAGAAGGGCGATCAGTTTTTTGGGTGCCACGCGTTTGTCGCCGACGATCTCGACATGGCCGGCAAGAACCACCACCCGCGTGGTGCGCGCGTCGGTTTCAATCTGTTCCTGACGCTGTTCGTCCAGGGAGAAAATATCGTCGTCCTCGACGCAGCGACCACCTTCCTCGCGCCGGCAGCTGCCGCGCTCGTCGGTGTCAATCTTGAGGTAGTGGGCGACCTGCCGGTCCAGGGCGCCAGGCTCGCGGATGAAGCGCGAGGAAAAAGTGATGTCGGCCCACTTGGGCCCGGTCGCGAGGTAGCAGCTCAGGGGCACAAAACCGAGCGTCAGCGGGTACAGCCAGCGCTTGCCGCAGGTCCGGGCCGCGGCGATACCGGCAAACGGGCCGGAGATGGTCACCAGACGCATATCGACAGCCCGGCCCGGCAGCGGCGCGAGCGAGGGAGATTCCGTCATCGCCCTGCGCGCAATCAGCGCGCCCTGGCTGTGGCCAATCACCGTGATCTGCGGCACCCGGGACAAGGTGGCAAGCTGCTGGAGGGATTGCTTGAGGTCCTCGGCAACTTCAGCGAGCCTGGCGCGGTCATCGTAGGTAAAACAGGCCGTCTGCTGGCCGTGAAAGGCCAGCACCTGGGCCAGGCCCCGAAACTGGCCCGAAGAGCCGAAGCAGCCATGCACCAGGATGTGGACCGGCTGGCTGGAATCGAGGCGCAGGCTGCGGTCCGGGCTGTCGGTGCAGGGGCCGAGGCCGGCAATGTTCAGGCTGACGTCCGGCGGCGGCAGGCGGCCCGGTTCGAGATCAGCGGGGTTGAGCGCTTCGCGCGAAGCGCAGCCGGCCAGCGCCCCGAGAAGGGTGATGAGAATGGCGATGTGTTTCATGGGGTCCCTTCCAGCATGGCGCCGGCTCATGCGAACGAACCGTACACCGGCTCGCAGCGCACCTCGGTCCTGACCGAGTTGGCGATGAAGCACGCATCGTGCGCCTCATGGTGCAGACTGTCCAGTTCTTCGCGCGTTGGCTGGCGCGCGCCGGAAAACTCCACGTCGGGCCGCAGCGTCACCAGGGTCATGGCCATTTTTCCGTCGGCATTTTTCTCCATGATGCCTTCCGCGGCGTCGAAATAACGGTCCACGCAGAATTTGCGTTTCGCCGCGATCGACAGAAACCACAACATGTGGCAGCTCGACAGCGAGGACACAAAGGCTTCCTCCGGATCCAGCGCCGAGGCGTCGGACATCGGCAGCGGCACCACATGCGGTGACGACGAGCCGGGGACCTCCAGGCCGCCGTCAAAACGCAGCAGGTGGCGGCGGCTGTAGCGGTTGCCCGCAAAGTCGCCTTCGTTGCGTAGCCATAAAACTTCAGCGGTGTAGTGCGCCATGATGTTTACCTGAAGAAAGTGTGCAGGGCGTGCGCCGTTTCCAGCGGCAGCTCTTCGGGAATGAAATGCCCGGCCGGCAGGGCCTGGCCGCTGACGATGCCGGCGCATTGCGCCTGCCAGAGGTCCAGCGGCTGGAACAGCTGCTGCACCACACCGCGCTCACCCCAGAGCACCTGGGTGTCGCAGGCGATCTTCTCGCCGCGCGCCCGGCTCTCGCGGTCATGCATCAGGTCGATGCCGGCGCTGGCGCGGTAGTTCTCGCAGGCGGCGTGAATGGCTTCGGGTGTGCAGAAGCAGCGTTCGTACTCGATCAGCGCCTCGGGTTCGATGTAACTCAGGCCGCGGCTGCCCCAGCCGCCCAGCTTGGCATGCAGGTAGGCCAGGGCGCAGCCGCCAATCATGGTTTCGGGCAGCGGGTTGGGCTGGATCAGGTGGAACCAGTGGTAATACGCGGTGGCAAAACGCATGTCGGTGGCGTTGTACATGTCCAGCGTGGGCGCAATGTCGATCAGGCACAGCTTGTCCACGCGCCCGGGGTGGTCCACGGCCAGGCGGTGCGCCACGCGGCCGCCGCGGTCGTGGCCGCACAGGTAGAAGTTGCTGCGGCCCAGCGCGTCCATCACGGCCACGGCGTCCTGGGCCATGTTGCGTTTGCTGTAGTTGCTGTGGTCGGGCAGGCCGGCCACCTTGGACGAGTCGCCGTAGCCGCGCAGGTCGGGCAGGACCAGGAAAAAATGCGCCTGCAGCGCCAGCACCACGCGGTGCCACATCACATGGCTTTGCGGAAAGCCGTGCAGCAGCAGCAGGGTCGGGCCGGCGGCATTGCCGCCGTAGCGGGCGAAGAGGGAGGTGCCGTTGACTTCGAAGTCGCGCGCTTCAAAACCCTCGAACCACAGATCGGGCAGGGTCGAGGCCATGTTCAGTGCCCGCCCTGTTTGCGGCGCGCCAGGTAGGTGTGCAGGTTGGCCGCCGCCGTGCGACGTACCTTGCTGCGCAGAAAGGGCGTCCAGCCCAGCAGCAGGCCTGGCGTGCCCAGCGCCTGGCGAGCCCAGGCCCAGAAGTCGAAGCGGTCACGATGGGTGGCAATCAGCCCCTGCGGCGTGAAGGTAAAGCGCCCGTCGATGATGTTGTGCACCATGCGCCCGGTGGCGCTGAAGCGGTAGTGCGCCTCCCAGTGCGCCTGGCCGGCGGCCGCGTCGGCTTGGATGCCGCTGTAGTCGAGTTTCCACACATCGCGCCCCTTGGCCCGGGTGGCGTCGCACAACATGTGCCACATGCCCGTGACCTGCTCGTGCCCGTGCAGCGAAAACGCCTCATCGTCAAAGGAAGCATCGGGTGCATAACACTGCGCCATGGTGTCCGGGTCCAGGCGCGCGAAGGCGCTGTAGAACTTCTCCAGGGTTTGCTCGTTGGGGTGCATAAACGCTTTCGGAAGAGAAGGAGCACAGACGGGATCAACCCGGGAAATCGTACACCGTCCGGGTGCGCCTGCGCAGCGACCTGTAACAGGCAACAGGCACCCCGGCGACAGGCCGGGCATTGATAATGCGCCAACGCGACCCATCTGCTCGACCATGATCCCTTTTTCCGTTCTGGACCTCTCCCCCATCGTGGAGGGCAGCGACGCCGCCCAGTCCCTGCGCAACACCCTGGACCTGGCGCAACACGCCGAACGCTGGGGTTTCCAGCGTTACTGGCTGGCCGAGCACCACGGCATGGCCGGCATTGCCAGTGCGGCCACGGCGGTCGTCATGGCGCATGTCGCCGGCGGGACGTCGCGCATCCGCGTCGGTGCCGGCGGCATCATGCTGCCCAACCATTCACCGCTGGTGATTGCCGAGCAGTTCGGCACCCTGGAATCGCTGTTTCCCGGCCGCATCGACCTCGGGCTGGGCCGGGCGCCGGGCTCCGACCAGGCAACGGCACGCGCGCTGCGGCGCGACCTGAATGCCGACCCCAACGAGTTTCCGCAGGACGTGGTCGAACTCATGCACTACTTCGAGCCGGTGTCCGAGGGCCAGCGCGTGCGCGCCGTGCCCGGTGCCGGCCTGAAGGTGCCGCTCTGGATTCTGGGCTCCAGCCTGTTCGGCGCGCAGCTGGCGGCCCAGCTCGGCCTGCCCTTTGCCTTTGCCTCGCACTTTGCGCCGGCGCAGATGATGCAGGCCATCGAGGTCTACCGCAGCCGCTTTCGCCCTTCCGAACAACTGGCGCGCCCTTATGTGATGCTGGGTTTCAACGTGTTTGCGGCCGACAGCGACGAGCAGGCGCAACTGCTGTCGTCGTCGATGCAGCAGGCCTTTGTCAACCTGCGCAGCGGCCGGCCGTCGCGCCTGCAGCCGCCGGTGGCCGGTTACGAAGAGCGTCTCACGCCGCCCGAGCGCGCCATTCTGGAGCAGACGCTGTCATGCTCGGCCATCGGCGCCCCGACGACAGTACGCCATGCGCTGGAGGCCTTCGTGGCCCGCACCGGCGCCGACGAACTGATGATCACCTCCCAGATCTTCGACCACAAGGCGCGCCTGCGCTCCTACGAGATCACGTCCGGCCTGCAGGACTAAGCGCACTTTCAAGAGTTGAAATGCAAGCCAGGGCCGCGGGTCCGGCTTTGCCGGTCCGCAGGCGCAGCGGCCCCCGAGGGGCTGGAGCCTACGGCTCCAAAGCTGCTTGAGCAGCTTTGGACAGGCGACAGAGGCGAAGCGTCTCGCGAGCCGCGGCCTGCAAGGCCTCGGGAGCTACACGAAGTGAGCGACCGTGGGGGCCTATTTCTTGACCGACAGGAGCTCGATCTCGAACTGCAAGGTGGCGTTAGGCGGAATCACGCCGCCGGCGCCGCGCGAGCCATAGGCAATCGCCGCCGGGCAGGTGAGTTTGGCCTTGCCTCCCACCTTCATTTTCTGCACGCCTTCGGTCCAGCAGGGGATCACGCGGTTCAGCGGAAATTCGGTCGGTTCGTTGCGTTTGTAAGAGCTGTCGAACTCCTTGCCGTCCGGAAAACTGCCGCGGTAGTGCACCTTGACCGTGTCGGTGGCGGCCGGGCTGGCGCCGCTACCGTCTTTCAGCGAGCGGTAGACCAGCCCGCTGGCCGTGACGGACGCGCCGGCTTCCTTGGCAGCCGCCGCCGCGGCCGCATCGGCTTGCGCCCAGGCGGCAGGCAGCACCCACAATGACAAAACGCTGGCACAGAGAATGGATCGCATGAGAATTCCTTGGGTGATGGTCAGAAAGGTCGTTACGGCATGTTAGCGCGCTGCAAGCAGTGACACGAAACGGGCAAGTGTGTGGGGTCTTCATACCAGCCAGGGCCGCGGGTCCGGCTCTGCCGACCCGCAGGCGCAGCGCCCCCCCCGGGGGGCAGGGCGCTACACGCAGTGAGCAACCATGGGGGCCCTGTTTTTCCGCAGGGCCGCCTCAGGGAAAAATGCGCCCCCTCGGGGGGACAGCGCAGTACGCGAAGAGACAAGCGTGGGGGCCAGGTTCTACCGCGGCGCATCCCGCAGCAAGTCCCGGTTGTCGTTCCACCACGGGTCGTTGACGCCCTCCAGCAGCTTGTCAAAAGCAAAAGCCTTCTGGCTGATCACCAGCCGGGCCGCGCAGCGCCGCACCGCGTGAAAGGACTCGTCCGTGCTGTCCAGCGGCGGGCAGCGGGCGCTGAGCTTCTGGTAGTAGTAGGGAGGCCAGGTGCCGGTGGTGTTGACCTCCTGCCCGGACAGCCAGAACACCCCTTGGCTGCGGCTGGCCATCCAGCGCTGGTACACCGATGCGGGCAGGCCCTGTTTGAGAAGGTAGTTGCGCAGGTCGGTGGGCGTCTTGTCCGGCGCGGAAGCCGGCGCTTGTTGCAGGCCGATCCGTCCGGCGGGCAACAGCCGCCAGGCGCCGGCCAGCCAGACGAGGGCGCAGGCGCCCGCGCAGTCGGTGGTGGCGACCGTGTGCGGGTACAGGGTCGCCAGGGTGTCGGCCAGCAGCAGGGCTTCCGTGGTGTCGCCGCCCGAAATGGCCAGCTCGACCCGCCCCAGGGCGTGCCAGGCGTCGGCCGGTTTGCGCCGCATCAGTTCGGTCAGGCGGGCAGTGTCGCCCGGCACCAGCTCGCCGCTGATGCGCAGGCTGCGGGCCACGCCGGCCAGGGGTCCGTCCGGGAAGGGGTTGCCGTAGCTGAATTCCAGCGCGTGGGCGCAAGGCAGGGCCCCCAGCAGGAGCAGCAGCAACATCTTTGCGGGGCCTTGCCCGCGGCCTGCCGCGCGGGGGCGGTGCCCGGGCGTCTGGAGCCAGCGTGGTATCAGCATTCAATCCTTGTCAAACCCGTCAGCCGCGCTGCGGGTGCTTCTGGCCAAAAAACAAAACGACTTTACACGTCCCGCCTCTGCGGTGCTGCAGGGCAAGGCCTACTTTACACAGCCCGCAAAAACCCTTCGCCGCGAAACCCTGGACGTCGCCGGCCTGGCGTTGATCTGCGGCAAGCCAGCCTGGCGCCCGTGTGTCATCCTGTCGCCATGAACAAAGTCACCGCATCTGCCCCGGGTTTTCTTTCTGCCGCCACGCGTTTTCTTTTTTTCACCGGCAAGGGCGGGGTGGGCAAGACCTCCTTGTCGGCCGCGTCGGCCATTGCACTGGCTGATGCAGGCCGGCGCGTGCTGCTGGTCAGCACCGATGCCGCTTCCAATCTCGACGAGATGCTGGGCGTGCCGCTACGCAACCAGCCGGTGGATGTGCCCGGCGTGCCGGGTCTTGCCGTGCTCAATATCGACCCCGACGCGGCCGCCGAGGCTTACCGCCTGCGCGTGCTCGCGCAGCTCGATGCCGGTGCCAGCGAGGACGAACGTGCCACCGTGCGTGAGCAGCTGTCCGGCGCCTGCACCACCGAGATTGCCGCGTTCGACGAATTTGCCGCCTTGCTGGCCCAGGAGGGCGATGGTTGGGACCACGTCATCTTCGACACCGCGCCCACCGGCCACACCTTGCGCCTGCTCAGTCTGCCCAAGGCCTGGAGCGGTTTTCTGGCCGGCAACGACCGCGGAGCCTCCTGCCTGGGCCCGCACTCGGGTCTGAAGATGCAGGAAACCCGCTTCAACGCCGCCCTGGCCGCGCTCGGCAACGCGGCCATCACCACCGTGGTGCTGGTGACGCGGCCCGACCCGCGCCCCATGCAGGAGGCCGCGCGCACCGCCGATGAGCTGCGCACCCTGGGGCTGTCCAATCAGCGCCTGGTGGTCAACGGCGTGTTTCACGCCACCGTGCATGCGGACGGCCAGGCCGACCCCACCGCCCGCGCCATGGAGGCGCTGGGCCTGCAAGCCATTACCCAAATGCCCGACGCGCTGGCGCGCCTGCCGCGCGACGAGGTGCCGCTGCGCGCCTTCGATACCGTGGGCCTGTCGGCGCTGCGTGCCTTGTTGGGGGTCGGTCCGATGCCGGCGACGGTACCCGATGCCGCAGCGGGCGTGGCCCCCTTGCCGGCCGAGCCGCTGTCGCGCCTGGCCGATGAACTGGCGGCCATGGGCCACGGCCTGATCATGGTGATGGGCAAGGGCGGCGTCGGCAAAACCACCATTGCCGCCGCACTGGCCGTGGGCCTGGTGCAACGCGGCCACAGCGTGCATCTGACCACCACCGACCCGGCCGCCCATGTGGCCCAGACGCTGAACGGCAGCCTGCCCAACTTGAAGGTCGGCCGCATCGACCCCAAAGCCGAGACCCAGGCCTACATCGCCAAAATCATGGCCACACGCGGCAAGGCACTCGACGAGCAGGGCCAGGCGCTGTTGCTGGAAGACCTGCAGTCGCCCTGCACCGAAGAGGTGGCGGTGTTTCATGCCTTCAGCCGCGTCGTCAACGAGGCGCGCAGCGCCTTTGTGGTGCTGGACACCGCGCCCACCGGCCACTCGCTTCTGCTGATGGACGCCACCGGCGCCTACCACCGGCAGATGATGCAGCAGTACGAGGGCAGCAACAACGCGGCGCACATCATCACGCCGCTCATGCGGCTGCAGGACGCGTCCATGACCCACGTCATCCTGGTGACCCTGCCCGAGGTCACGCCGGTGAGCCAGGCCGCGGCGCTGCAGGACGATTTGCGCCGCGCAAAAATCGAGCCCTGGGCCTGGGTCATCAACAAAAGTGTGGCCGCCACCGGCACCACCGACCCGTTGCTGCAGGCCCGCCTGGCCGGCGAGCACCGTCAGACCGCGCGTATTGCCGGCGGCCTGGCGCGCCGCACGTTTGTGTTGCCCTGGCTGGCCGAGCCGCCGGTGGGGGTGTCGGCCCTGGGTGCGCTGGCGGCGCCCTAAAGCGCCTTCGGCACCGCCTGGCTCAGGAAGTCATACACCGCACGAATGCGGCGGCTGGTGCGGATCTCGCGATGCACGGTGAGCCAGATCGGAATGGGCGGTACCTTGATCGTGGGCAGTACGGCGACGACGTCCCTGTCGGTGGCGGCGAGGTAGTCGGCGATGAAACCTATGCCGAGGCCGGCGCGCACAGCCTCCCAGTAGGCGATCAGGTCGTCGCAGCGAAATGCGAACGACTCGCGCGTCACCGGCAGGCCAAAACCCGTCATGCCCTTGAGGATGGCCTCGTCTCGGTCATTGCCCACCAGCTCGTGGTTCAGCAGCTCCTGCGGTTGCCGGGGCGTGCCGCGCCGGCGCAGGTAGTCGCGGTGTGCGTAGCAGCCCAGCGTGACCTTGGCAATGCGCTTGACCACCAGGCTCGCCTGCGCGGGCTGCACCATGCGCAGCGCGATGTCGGCCTCGCGCCGCAACAGGTTGCTGACCGCGTTGCTGGCCACCAGCTCGACCTGGATGTCGGGCAGGGCCAGGCGCATCTGCGCCAGGATGGGTGGCAGCACATAACAGGCGACCGGCTGGCTGGCGGTGATGCGCACCGTGCCCGAGATGCCGGGCTCCAGGCCCGACACGTTGCGTGCGAGCTCGTTGGCCGCACTGTCCATGGCGCGGGCCGATGCTGCCAGCTGCAGCGCTGTGGGCGTGGGCAACAGGCCGCGGCCGGTGCGTTCGAACAGCAACACGCCGAGCTGCGCCTCCAGCTCGGCGACGTGGCGGCCAATGGTGGGCTGGGTGGTGGACAGGACACGTGCCGCGCCCAGCAGGCTGCCCTGGTCCAGTGCCGCCAGGAAGGAGCGCACCAGGCGCCAGTCGAAGTTGTTATTCATGGGTGAATACCTGATGTGAAGCGTTAGGGGATTGTCGAACAGCTGGCAGGTTTCCACAATCACGCCCATGCCCACCGCTTTCTTCAGGAGATTTCCATGACCGAGCCTGCCACCGTTCTCATCCTCGGCGCCCGCGGGCGTTTTGGCCTGACGGCCACGCGCGCCTTTGCCCAGGCGGGCTGGCGGGTGCTCGCCCAGCTGCGCCCGGGCACCAGCGGGCCGGCGATTCCCGGTGTGGTGTGGCTGAACGCACAGCCCGGTGACACGGCTTGGCTTGCCGCCGCTGCACACGGCGCCGCGGTGGTGGTGCAGGGGCTCAGTCCGGTCTACACACACGCCGCCTGGCGCCGCGATCTGCCCGGCCTGACGCAGGCCGCCATCGACGTGGCGCGCGAACTCGGCGCCTTGCTGATGCTGCCGGCCAGCGTCTACAACTTTGGCGCGACCATGCCGCCGCTGCTGCGCGAGGACACGGCGCAGGCGGCCAGCACCTTCAAGGGCCGCATGCGCATGACCAGCGAAGCGCAGGTACGCGCGGCCACGCAGGACGGCCGCATGCAGGCGGTGGTGATTCGCGGCGGTGACTTTTTCGGCAGCGGCACCGGCGCATGGCTGGACGAGGTGATGGTCAAGGACATCCAGCGCGGCAGGTTCACCCACCCCGGTCCCCTGAATGTGCCGACGGCCTGGGCCTGGCTGCCCGACATGGCGCGCAGTTTTGTGGCGGTGGCCGGTCAGCGGCACCGGCTGCCGGCCTTCGAGACCCTGCACTTTGCCGGCTACAGCCTCACCGGGCAGGACTGGGCGGATGCGCTGGCTGACATCGCCTGGGAGTGCGGCTGGCTGCCGCCCGGCGGCCAGCTGCACACCGGCTCGCTCTCCTGGCCCATGATGCGGGCGCTGGGGCTGGTGTTGCCGAAAATCGCGGCGCTGTGTGAAATGCGCTACCAGTGGCACACGCCGCACTCCTTGGTGAACACCCGCATGGCGGCCCTCACCGGCGCCGAGCCCCACACACCGTTTCCCGAGGCGCTGCGCGCGGCGCTGGCAGAGCTGGGCCTGTTGACTTCGCGCAAGGAGACGACGGTGAAAGAAGCTAGGCTGAGGGCACCAGTCTTTGAACGGAGCGCCTCGTGAACCTGAACCGCAGAAACTTTGTGCGCCTGGCCGGTGGCGGCGTGGTGCTGGGCGCCACGGCCGGACTCGCCGGCTGCTCGTCCGAGCTGCCGCCCGAGGCGATTGCCGCCTGGAACGGGCCCGCGGCCGACACCGCCGATGTACGGCGCTGGATCCTCAGCTACGCCATCCTGGCGCCGCACTCGCACAACCTGCAGTCCTGGCTGGTGGACCTGCGCCAGCCCGGCGAGATCATGCTGTACTGCGACCTGACGCGCCTGTTGCCCGAGACCGATCCGCAGTCGCGCCAGATCATGATGAGCCACGGCACTTTTCTGGAGTTGCTCGACCTCGCTGCAAAACAGAAAGGCCTGCGCGCCGACATCAGGCTGTTCCCGCAAGGCGAATTCGGCCCGGCCGCGCTGGACCAGCGGCCGGTCGCGCGCATCCGCATGGCCCCGGACGCCGCCGTCAAACCGGACCCGCTGTTCGCCCAGATCCTCAAGCGGCACACCAACCGCGAAGCCTACGAGATGCGCGAACCCGCAGCTGGTGCCCCGCAGGCCATCGCCGCCAGCGTCGCGCCGTTTTCCATCCGCACCGGTTTCGTGGGAACCGGCCAGCCTGACTTGATGCAGCAGCATCGCGCCATCGCCATGGAGGCCTGGCGCATCGAGCTGGTGACGCCCCGCACCGTGCTGGAATCGTTCAAGGTGCTGCGAGTCGGTCCGCGCGAGATTGCCGAGCACCGCGACGGCCTCACCATCAACACGCCCATGGTGCGTGCGCTGACGTCACTCGGCCTGTTTGACCGCAGCAAGGCGCCGGCGCCCAACGACTCGGCCACCACCGGCCAGATCAAGGACTTCAATGCCAAGATCGCCGCGACACCGGCGTTTGTCTGGATGGTCACCGAAGGCAATACGCGCAGCACCCAGGTCAACGCCGGCCGGGCCTATGTGCGTGCGCAGCTGGCGGCGACGGCGCTGGGCCTGTCCATGCAGCCGCTGTCGCAGGCGCTGCAGGAGTACCCCGAACAGGCCAAACCCTATGCCGACATCCACGCCCTGCTGCAGGCACCGCCGCCGCAGTACACGGTGCAGATGTGGGCCAGGCTGGGGTTTGCGCCGCAGGTGGGTCCCTCGCCGCGACGCGGGCTGGAGGCCCACCTCATCAAGACATGAGGGCAGGTTTATGGCGCCTCGGCCAGCGGCTGCATCAGTTGCAGCAGCCGCTGCAGCGCATGCTGCACCGTGGCGGCCCGCACGGCTGCGCGGTTGCCGTCAAAACGCTGCATCTCGCTGCTGAGCCGGCCGTCCACCACGAAGCCGAACCACACGGTGCCTACCGGTTTGGCGCGGCTGCCGCCGGCGGGGCCGGCCACACCGGTCACCGCCACAGCGACCTGCGCTTTTGAATGCCCAATGGCGCCCTGCACCATGGCGCGCGCGACTTCTTCGCTGACCGCGCCGTGGGCGTTGATCAGTGCCGCGTCCACGCCCAGCATGTCGGTCTTGGCCGCGTTGGAGTAGGTGACAAAACCGCGCTCGAACCAGTTGCTGGAACCCGCCAGGTCGGTGCAGGCGGCGCTGATCAAACCGCCGGTGCAGCTTTCGGCGCTGGCCAGCAACCAGCCTTTGCTGAGAAGAAAATCTGCCAGCAGCCCAACCAGGGCGGGCGCAGGCAGCTCCTGTTTTGATAGTGACACGGGGTTCACCAGAACCTCCACGCGGCCATCACCAGCAGCGTACAGAACGCCGCGGCGAAGTCGTCGACCATGATGCCGAAGCCGCCGCGCCAGCCAAACCCCTTGAAGGTCCGGTCGGCCCAGGCCATGGGGCCGAACTTCACCGCGTCAAAAAAGCGGAACAACACAAAGGCCGCGAGCTGGCCCCACAGGCCCGCCGGCATCACCAGCCAGAGGACGAGCCAGAAGGCCACCACTTCGTCCCAGACGATGCTGCCGGGGTCGGCCACGCCCATGTTTCTGGCCGTCACCGTGCTGGCCCACCAGCCCAGCAGCGTGGCCACGGCAATCAGCAGCCCCATCTGCGGCGCCGTGAGCCAGGGCGCTATCGCCAGCCAGGCCAGCCAGGCCCACAAGGTGCCGGCCGTGCCGGGCGCCACCGGGCTCAGGCCCGAGCCGAAGCCCAGCGCCAGCAGGTGCGCCGGGTGCGCCAGCATGAAGCGGGCCGTGGGCCGGCGCGGCGGCGCCGGGTTCGGCACGCCCGGAAAGGCAGGGGTTTCGTTCAGTGGGGGCATGGTGTATGGGAAGAGGGCGCGCCGGGGGGCGCAGCGATTTTATTTCATGAGTAAAAATGGCACGCGGCCCAATGAGGGTGAGCGCAAGCAGCTATGTTTTTCATAGCATTTCAAGGAGCGGGGCTTTCTTCCAGCACTGCCCGCAGCACGGCATCAAAGGCCTGCGCCTGCTCGAACTGTACCCAGTGCCCCGCGTTGTCTATCCAGTGCAGGCCGCGAAAGTGGGGTGCCGACTGCAGGGCCAGCGCCAGCGCTTCCTGACGTTCGCGGTACAGCGCGTCTTCGCGGCCGTAAATGGCGTCCACCGAACAGCGCACCCCGGCCAGTGTCCGGGCCAGCACGTCGGTGTAGGCCAGGCGGCGGCCCTTCATGCGGTCGCGCAGCGTGTTGTCGCTGTGCACCCGCAGCGCCAGTGCGGTGATGGATTCGGGGCGGTAGAGCATCAGCGCGGCGAGGTTCTTGCGGTGCACGGCCTCGCGTTCAGCCGGGTCGGGCAGGTGGCGCCAGGCGGTGAGCGTGACGGTGTTGCGCGACGCCACCCCCAGGCCGGGGGAGCCGACCAGCACCAGCCGCCCCACGCGGGCCGGCCACTGCGCCGCCAGAAAGCCGGCGACCATGCCGCCGAAGGAAAACGCCACCAGGTCGCAGGCGGCCTCGCCCAGCAGAAGCTGCAGACCCGCCTGCACCGGCGCGGCCAGGACGTCGGCGTCGTTGCCGCTGGCGGGCAGCGCCGAGTCGCCAAAACCCGGCAGGTCGGCGGCCAGCACCTCGCGGCCGCTGCTCACCAGCGCGTCGATGTTGCGCAGCCAGTGGGTCCAGCTGCCGCTGCCGCCGTGCAGCAGCACCACGGGCCGGTGCGGCGAACCGGCCAGCGCCGGCGCAGGCTGCCACCGGTGCCAGACCATGCTGCCGCTGCCGCAGGGGGTTTCGAGGCGGGTGGCGCGGGCCAGCAGACGCTGGACTTCGGGGGGCGGGGCGGTGGACGTGTCGGCTTGCATCAGGGGGTTATACCTGCACCGCGGGCTGAACGCCCTCGGCCTGGGCAAACCAGCCGGCCCAGTGGTCGAGGCAGGCCCTGATCTTGGGCAGGCGGTGCCGGCTCGTCAGCGTGACGGCGTAAATCGGGCTGGGCTGCTCATCGACAAATTCGGGCAGCACCGGCACCAGCAGGCCGCGCCGCACCAGGGGCTCTGCCACCACGGTGGCAAAACGCGAGATGCCCAGACCGTGCAGCGCCAGCTGCGCGGTGATGCCGGTGCTGCCCGAGCGCCACTGCCCCTCCGCCACCACCACGCTCGGCTCACCCTTGACGATGAAAGGCCAGCGGTTGAGCATGGTCACCGCACTGTTGGTGATCAGGCGGTGCTGGTGCAGGTCATCCGGATGGCGCGGTGTGCCGTGGGCCTGCAGGTAGCCGGGTGTGGCGTACAGCTTGCGGCCCAGCGTGCCGAGTTGCCGCGCCACCACCGTGTCGGTTGCCGGTGTGCCGGTGCGGATGGCGATGTCGATGCCGTCGTGCGCCATGTCGACCAGCCGGTCCTCGACCTGCAGTTCCACACACAGCCTGGGGTGGCGCGCGTGCAGGCTCTCGAAGCTGGGGATCAGCAGGTACTCGGCGACCACCGTGCTGGCCGCCACGCGCACCCAGCCGCCAGCCTGGCGCGACTGGCTGGCAAACTCGCCCTCCAGCTCGTCCAGCGTACCGGTCAGGCGCCGGCAGTATTGCAAAAAGGTCTGGCCTTCGGCGGTCGGGGTCAGGCCGTGGGTGGAGCGGTGGATCAGCCGCGCGCCGCAGGCTTTTTCGATGCGCGCCAGCGTCCGCGAGACCTGGCTCACCGGGACATCGCGCTCGCGCGCCACGGCCGAGAGTGTGCCGAGCTCGGCCACGCGGGCAAACAGGTGCATGTCGTCGAAGCTGAGGTCGCGCATGGCGCCATGGTAACCAGCCGCGCCTGCCCCTGCCTTTGCAGCGCATGCAAAACCCAATTGCGTGTCACGCTGTTTCCCGCGGGCGAGGCCTTGCCTACAGTTGCCATCACCAGCACCAGCTACACGCAACGAAAGGACCCGCCATGTACAGCGATCTCCACCACGACAGCTATCAGCGTCTGCACGACGCGGCGAAGCTTCAGGCTGACGCCCTGCGTCACCAGGCCATCGAGGCTTTCCGGCGCCGGCTGGGCCATGCCGTCCGCGCCGGACTGCAGGCCCTGCGCCACCCGGCAAGGCGGCAACTTACCCGGGGGGCCTGAGATGCCCACCTTGACACTGAAAGTGGCGCCGCCGCAAACCCCGGCCCGTTACCGGCAACTGGCCCAGGCGCTGACCACGCTGACCGCGCAGCTGCTCGGCAAGCGGCGCGAGGTGACCGCGGTCATCGTCGATGGCCTGCCTGCCGCACAGTGGTATGTCGGTGGCGACGAACTGCAGCGGCCCACCGCGCTGCTGGAGATCAGCGTCACCGCCGGCACCAACACGGCGGAGGAGAAAGCCGCTTTCGTCAGCGCGGCGTTTGCCGAGCTGCAGCACCAGCTCGCGGAGGGCGGCGCGCTGGAAGAAGCCAGCTACGTGGTGGTGCGGGAGCTTCCGGCCTCCGATTGGGGGTATGGCGGAAGCACGCAGCAGGCCCGCAAGCGTACACCGGTTCAGGCGAAGTGATCGAAGGACGCGTACCGGCCCGGCACGGCATGGCCCGAGGCGTCGACCAGGCGCAGGCCGGGCGGGTGTTCGATGACACCGATACGCGTCACCGCGGTCCGTGCCTGCAGCGCCGCTGCCTGCACCGCCGCCCGCGCCGACACCGGGGCGGTGAAGGCGAGCTCGTAGTCGTCGCCGCCGGCCAGCACGCAGCGCAGCCGGGTTTCATGGGGAATATAGCCCTCAGCCCTTGCTGAATCTACGCCATCAGCTAGCAATTTTATAGCAACCGAGGTGTCGATGCGGGCGCCGGTGCCGGACGCCTGCAGGATGTGACCGAGGTCGCCGAGCAGCCCGTCGCTCACGTCGATGGCCGCTGTTGCGATGCCGCGCAGCGCCAGGCCCAGTGCCACACGCGGCGTCGGCTGCTCCAGCCGTGCGCGCGCGGCGGCCAGCCGTTCATGCGGCAGGGCGATGCTGCCGCGCAGCGCTTCCAGCGCCAGCCGCGCCTCGCCCAGTGTGCCGCTGACGTACACGTCGTCGCCGTCGCGCGCGCCCGAACGCAGCAGCGCCTGCCCGCGCGGCACCTCGCCGAACACGGTGATGCAGATGTTCAGCGGCCCCTGCGTCGTGTCGCCGCCCACCAGTTCGCAACTATGGGCCTCAGCCAATGCGAACAGGCCGCGCGAAAACGCCGCGAGCCAGGCTTCGTCGGCCCGTGGCAGCGCCAGCGCCAGCGTGAAGGCCACTGGCTGCGCAGCGCAGGCGGCGAGGTCGCTGAGGTTGACGGCCAGCGCCTTGTGTCCCAGCGTGAACGGGTCCACGTCGGGAAAGAAATGCCGGCCCTCGACCAGCATGTCGCAGGAAATGGCCATCTGCATGCCGGCGGCCGGCTGCAGCAGGGCGCAGTCGTCGCCGACGCCCAGCACGGCGCGCGTCGTGGGACGTGTGAAGTAACGTGCAATCAGGTCGAATTCACCCATGGGGGTGAGCATAACGGGTGGCAGAGGGATCGGGTCGCGGATTGATTCACTTTGTAGCTTGCCAGCAAGCCGGGACTCGCCCCGGCTGGCGACTTACTTTTCTTTGCTTCGCCAAAGAAACCTAAGGAAAAGAAAGGCGACCCGATGGTCTGGGTCCCTCCGCTTCGCTACGGGCAACCTGCGGTGC
>NZ_JAQSDA010000006.1 GCF_029945685.1 Polaromonas sp.
TCCACACCCCGGATTGGCAAGACAGTATCTGACCATTGGAATCCTTCGAAACTAAGCCATTTGGACTACAAACAGACCCGACAACCACGGTATCGCTGAGCAAAACTTTGCCAGCAGTGGCAATTCCGGCGATGGTTATGTTCCCGCTGTCGTTCACGGCCAACGCCGACCAGGTTGTGCCGTTGCAGGTGTATGCCCGCGGCCCCGTGCCGACTGTTGGTGTCTGAACGACCCTTGTCTGCCAAGCAGCAGCTGCGTTGCACGTTGGCAATGTGGCGAACGAGGCCACCGGATCCTCCCAGAAGGCAGACCCCTGGGGTTTCCAGAGCCCGGCCTGGCATGACAGAACAGTTCCCGTGGAGCTACGCGCAATAGCACCAAGGGTCGAACAGGCGTCGTTCGCAACCTGCACGGAATTCATCACAATGGGAGTGTTCATCGCGTTTAACTCCGGCCGCCCAGGCACGGCATCCCTGGCCAAGAAGGCGGATGAAGTGTCACCGTTCTCAAACCAGAGGGCCATCGCCGGGGTGCCAGCTGCAACTCGAACATTGCCCGTTGTCCCGTCACACCTGCGAGTGACGTTGTTGACCAGGTTGTCAAAGGTCGCGGTGCTAATCGCCCAGCCACCAACGGCACCGCGAATCACGCTCGCGTCGGATGAGTATGTGCCGCCCCCGCTGCCCCCAATGATGGCAGCCAGGCTCCCAAGTGAAAGATCGTCTACAGCGGTGCCGCCCTCAGCAACCACCATCGCCTGCAGGCGATTCGCAGTTGGTTCAAGCACAAGCGCACAAACGCTCTGCCCATATGCGTTCGTTGACATGAACCCAGTAGTGAGATGACCAGACGCGATCAAAGTCGGAACATCGATCATCGCTGGCGCTGTCGGCGTGGCCACGGCCTGGATGGCAGCGTAGTTATCCTTGATGTAAGCCTTGGCGGCTTCACCGAAGGTGCGTGTTTGACTCGCCGCGATGGTCACCTTCGTGTCATCAGAATACCTCGACGCGATCATGTTCATGCCAATCGTCGCGGTAGAAATGATTCCGAGCGCGACGATCACTTCGAGCAAGGTCAAACCGTGCTGGCTCTTGCTACGTAAGGCTCGGAGCGGTGGTTTTGGGATCGACATCTGAGTTGGCCCTTTAAAACTGTGGCGTCACGAACTGGTAATTTGCTTCAGCATTTCTTCCAACTTTTTACGCACGGCGCCCTGTCCTGCGACGCTGCGTAGCGCATCGCCTTTGGAGATTCTCTTGGCCGCCACATGGTCGTACAGGCTCTTCGTCATTGAACGAGAAATCTTGTCGGTCTGATTCTCGAGAGCCATGTTGACTTTTGCCGCATCGCCCAGCATGTCGGAGAACTGCTGATCGTGATTGAACATCAACTCAGTCGCTACGACGCCCTTCACCTTATCGACCGCCGGCACCATCGACTGGTAAATCACGCCAACCAAGGACGTTGCGAGTGCAGCGAACTTTGCCTCTTCATCGCCAGGGAAAAAGGAAACGAGCTTCTGCACTGCGCCGTATGCCGAGCTGGCGTGAATTGTCGCAATTACAAGATGGCCGGATTCACTCGCCAGAATTGCATTCTCGGCTGTATCGCGATCGCGGATTTCCCCGATGACAATGACGTCAGGGCGTTGCCGCATAGCTCCGCGGACTCCCTCATAAAAACTGGGGGTGTCCGCGCCAACTTCACGCTGGGAAAAGATTGAATTCTTGGCCTCGAAGACGTACTCGATCGGGTCCTCGATAGTCTCAATATGGCAGTTCCGGGTCGTGTTGATGGCATCGATAAGGGCCGCCATAGTGGTCGTCTTGCCGGCCCCGGTAGCACCGGATATCAAGATCAAGCCCTTGGGGTTCTCCACCATCAGGGAGATCTCCTTCGGCAGGCCGGTTTGGGCCAAAGACAGCGGCTCCACTGGCGTGCGGCGAATGGCCAGCATCTGTTTGCTCCCGCGCAAGGCGAGGTAGGCAGTCACGCGCAAGCGCCACTTTCCGACGAGAAAAGGCCGGCTAAAACCGCCAGCCACCAACAAGTTGGCGAAGGCCGGATCCATGGTCGACAAGATGTACTCAATATCCTCCGCAGTGTAGGGCTCCATTTTGTGTTCGACCCAGCCACTTGCGTTCCGGATCATCACAGGGTCGCCTGCGGATATCAGCATGTCGCTGAAAACCACGTCGCTTTCAACGACCCCCAGGATCGCCGCAATTGTGTGAGCTGCCTGAGCGTCGTTTGGTGCCGCGGTTGGTGTGGTGGTTTGTTCCATTGCTATTTCCCTACGATCAAGATTGCACCGTTTGGCACCGCGGCGGGTACAACCACCCCGGTGCCAAAACCCTTTGCGCTAACTAAAAAGCCGGCCACATTGCGGCCGACCATGTATGAGTTCATTGTTTTTGCATAAAGCTCATCGAGCAAGCCTGGCGTGTTCGATGGTGAGGCTTCGTAAACATATAGGGCGCCACTACTCACCAGATTCGTCCAACGCGTATCGCGTACGTGGCCCCAAACAAATGTCAAACTGCCATCTGGCACCGTTCCTGAGAACCCTGGGTTGCCATTGAGATAATTGATCACTGACTCGCGGTATGCCAATGCCGATGTGGTGCGAACATTCGCGACGGCCTTAACCATTTGGGCTTCCTGAGCAGGAACGTGCATGGCGGCAGCCAGTGACACCATTGCAATGAAAAACAGGACCGCAACCAATGGCATAGAAGATCAGGCGCCAGCCCGCCTACCACCAGCCATGATCATCCGGCTTTTCTGGAGGTTGCTGAAATTCTTCAGCTGGTCAAACTTGCGCTGGCGCACCAGATTCCGCGCTGCGTGCTCGTCCTCGCCTGCAATGAACAGTGGTTCGAGCATTAATTGCCTGCGCGAGTCAGAACTTTCCAACTTCTGGTGGACGACCGCCGCCAATCCGGTAGCGAGCATGCTCAACACATCGTCAGGCGAGGAACCTTCCACACCGCATGCCAGTGCAAAAACACGCTCGATAGCCATGGAACAGTTGTCAGCGTGCGCTGTACAAATCACAAGTTTTCCGTTGATCGAAGCGCGAAGTGCCTCTATCGCCGTTTCAGCATCTCGGATCTCGCCGAGAAAAATGATCGAAGGGGCCCAGCGTGCCGCCTGGCGACAGGCGTGGCCGAAGCCGCCTTGCTGGACCCATGTTTGGTAGCAAACGCCTTCGCCATGCTTCCCATGCAGCGGGGCCTCCGGCGGCTCTTCAACCGTCACAGCCACACCGCCAAACTTGCTGATTCGAGCAGCCACGAACGACGAGGCGGTGGTTGTCTTTCCTTGGCCGAATGTGCCACTCACAATGAAGAGCCCCGTCATGTTTGGCTTCATCATCATGTCCACAAAGACGGGCGGGATACCCAACTTGTCAATGGGTGTAATTGTTTCGCTCAAACGCCTCATGACGTAGATGACCTCATTGATGGTCTTCATCGTCGACACCCGATAGCTGGTGGACCCATGGCGGAGCGGAAAGTCCTCGCGTTCTGGGTTCGCTTTGGTGTATGCCTCGCATTCGGCCCGAAGCGCGAGAATTTCCGGCATGTCCTCTTTTGATGCCGCTACTGGATCGGAGGTGCCCGGAACACCTGAGATCCAGGCACCCCCCACATCCAGATAGATGTCGGTAAAAACGAGATCTTTAAGCGCCATAGTGTTTTCTTAGCCAATCAGGTCGACTGGAAAATGATGGTGTTGGTTGCTGCGGCGGAGCACTGTGTGGACGCCGTATCGGGGGTGATCGGGAATGCGGTGATAGCGGTGCCGGAACCGACCGTCACAGAATTCCAGCCGTTGGTTCCGGACAGGAGGTTCAAGCAAACATCAGTCGGGACCGCCGTCACGGTGATCGTGAAGTTTGTCGCCGCGCCGGTGGCTGTCACGGTTCCGTTAAGCCCGTGTGTGATGGTCGGTGGCGTACCGGCGGTCACAGACATGGTGGTTGGGACCTTCTTGCCGTTCACCAGGACAGCGTTCAGATTTGCTGTGCCGTAGCCGCCCTGGCCAAAGTAGAGGGATTTGACGGCCGAGCGAATCGCGCTCAGATCGGAGGTCATCTGCGTCGAGATCTGGCTTGAGGACGCACCGCCGAACAGTGCCAGCGCCCCACCGACGACGACCGCGAAGATTGCCAGCGCCGCCATCGATTCGATGAGGGTCAGGCCCGCCTGCTTTTTGGCTTTGGAAATGAATGAAACTTTCATGAAAACTCCTGGATAGAAAATATTGAAACAAACACCCTACTGAACTTCACACTCACCTCACGCCCTGCTGCAGCAGCTGGGTGAGCTGCAGCTGCATCGCGATCAGTCCGGAAACGGAGAACATGATCAGGCCCGCAACGGCCAAAATGCTCACACCGAAAATCATCCTCATCAGCCCCTGAATCTTCTCGACAGACTCGGAAATCCATTCATTACCGATAATCCGGATCGCTTCATCAAAGCCGGATTTCGTCGCGTATATACGGATGTCAGAAATGATCTCGGGATCGGGAAAGTTGTTGCCACTTCGCTCCAGCGCCTCCCCGAGATTCCGGCCGGCGCGCAGGCCTTTGAGAGCCGCCGCGAGACGTGTCGAGAGCCACGGGGAAGCCCCGTTCCCGAGTTGCTCAATGGCCGCAACAATGGGCATTCCCGCTTGAACAAGAGCCGACACGGCGATCAGCCAGGAGGAACCTTGCATCACCCGGTAGATGCTGTACGGCGCGAACATGTCCAGCTTGGCGCGGAATGCCGACGTCCAGCGTGGTAACGACACAAAGAACAAAATGGCCACCGTGATCGCAAGCAGCGCGAGCCAGTGAAGATAGTTCTGGACGAAGGAGGAGGCGTCAATCATCGTGCGTGCGAAGCCGACCCACGCGTCGCCGCGCGCGGCCTTAGTAAACGCCGGCACGATCTTGAAGCCGAAGAGGTACAGAATCCCGAACGACAAGAGCATCAGGAAGAACGGGTAGGCCAACCCGCCGAACACGGCTGAGTTGATGTCGGACTTCGCTTTGGAAACCTTTACTACTGAATTGAGCGCTTCGTCGAGGGTGCCGGACTCTTCTCCGGCCACAATCAGCATGTACTCCTCAGTGGTTACCCAAGGTCGGACCACTTCAGATAGCTTGCGACCATTGTTCATGCCGCGCGTCCACGCAGCGATCGCCACAGAAATCGGAGCCGTCGGCTTCTTCAGCCCGCGGATCTCGTTCAGCCCTGCGATGATGGGAATCCCGTCTCGCAGCAGTTTGCTGAGTTTCCTCCACAGGCGCTGACGCGTTTTGGTATCGCTCTTGAACTGGAGCTTTGAGAACGCGAGGCTCAGTTCCGCCATGTTCATGGTACGCCCCCAGCTGCAGCGTCCTGCAGGACAAAGTTCAACGGTCCCACCTCGTCCTCTGCCTGAAATGGGTCCACAAGCCCTGCATCGATCTTTGAGATTGCCAGGTCAAGCATCGTCCGCCCTCCCGACTCTCTCCAATACGCGATTGCCTTGTCACGATCGCCTTTGCGTACGTGGGCCATGAGAACTTGGTCCGGAACAACTATTTCGGCAACAACGGTTCTTCCCGCGATGCCGTTGTTCTGGCAATGGTTACAGCCGTCGCCGATTACATGGGCCGTCTCGACGTTGATCGTGGACATAATGCGATCGCGGTCGCCGGCGGTATACCGGTCAGCATGCGCAGCAAAGGGCTTCTTGCAATGAGGGCACAGCACCTTCAGCAAGCGCTGGCAGATCAACCCGGTGACTATGGAAGGGTCGGCCATCATGTTGAGCGGAATTCCCAGATCCACCATTCGGTCGATAACCGCGAATGCGCTATTTGCGTGGACAGTCGACCAAACCTGGTGACCCGTCATAGCTGCTTGCACAGCAAGGCGGACCGACGGCGTGTCGCGCATCTCGCCGATCATGATGACGTTGGGGTCAAGACGCATAGTCGCTTTGATTGCGGCCTGGAACGCCGCTGAGCGCTCCTCTTCCGTCGTTGCGTCCGCCACCGGCGTCTGGACGATGCCCGGCATTGGATACTCTGGTGGATCCTCGACCGTAATGATGTGCTTGGTGCCGCGACACTCCTGATGGATTGACAACAATGTGCGCTGCAGCGTGGTCGACTTTCCCGAACCTGTCGGCCCTGCAATGATGTTGATGCCAGTAGGCCGGCGCTTCATCAGGGCGAATTCCTCCTTTTGGGCCTGGTCGTAGCCCAAAGAGCAGATATCCGTGGATTTGTCGGCGTCGTTATACAGAAGACGCAGGACCATTACAGTCCCGTCTACCTGTGGCGTCGTAGCAATTCGAATACCGTCCAGGCCGGGAACCAGATTCTTCTTTGCGGAAATTCGACCGTCCTGCCGCGCGTTCTCCTCGTAAGTTGCAGCAGAAATGTCCGACATCGCGGTATAGATGGCAGAACATAGCAACTTGCCCCAACTGTACGGGTGCTCGGCGATTTGCTCGAGGTCGTTATGGATCCGGAAAAGAATCCTTGTATCTCCCTTCGACGAAACTCGAATGTGAATGTCAGACGCCCTGCGCTTGAAGGCCTGCTTGAAAAGGTCCGATGCAGTCCGTTGCATCTCACTGGCTTCAATGACGTCGTTTCGGGTCTCCTTTACCTGGTTGGTACGAAGCGTCTGGATGACCTCCATCGCCACGTTCTGAATATTGAGGTTGATCCCATCATTCCGGAGAAGGCTTGTATAGCTCCTGACATTCGGGTCGAATGCGTGGGTTTTCGACACGTACAGCGTCGCGCTGTCCTCGTCGAAGTAAGCCATCTTCTCCAGATCGCTTCCGGGCTTGACTGCGTGTACGGTCATCGTGCTATTGCTTCGGGGAACTATTAGCTCGGAATGCTTAGCGAATTCCACTGCCGGCAGGGGCTGGCGCTGGATAGCTGATCTGCCCTGGCGCGCCAGCAGCGGCCGCGCCTGTGTCTCTGGCCACGGCCGAGCTGCCGAAGGCGAGGCGTCGTTCATTTTTCCCGTTGAGGTCGGTAAGGGCGACCTCATTGAGCGAGACCCTTGCGACTTTCCTGTCGCCGACGATGTCGCCAGGTTTGACTCGTTGAACAACACCGCCCGGAAATGCAAGAAGCGCTTCAACATGGCCTTTTAGTCCTTGTACGTAAATCACCGAAGGGTCTCCAAGCGAGCTGCCCAGCGCACTGAAGCTGGAGCCGCCCTGAACCCCGATCAGTTCTTTCTGCTTTGCGGCGATCTTTGCTTTGAGTTCCATTTCATTCAGCCTGGCCTGCAAGACAGTCATGTTCTCGTTGATGCCCTGGATCTCGGCTGCTGTCGCGGCCGACACGGGGGACGAGTGAATCTGAGGCTGCGGTGGCGCAGCAGGAGCGGCCGCGGGTGCGGCGGGGGTCTGCGCGCTCACAATTGCCGTAACCAGCACGAGCAAAAGGAATGGGGCTTTTTTTCTAAGGTTGGACATACTGCACTCCGTATAGTTGGTATTGCATGGCGCCGGCGTCGTAGACATAGGAGATCTTTTTGAGCCTGAAGCCCGGCATGTTGAGTACTCCAGCGGCCTGGGCTGGATCGATGTTCGTGTTGACCACAACGTTCAACTCCGCCCACGAGGGCGGAATGACAGGGGCAGCGGTGCCTGCCGCTTGGCCAGGAAGCGTCGGTGGCGCGGAAGGCGCTGGTGCTGCGTCGATGCGGAGAGCCATTCCGTAGCGAGAAGCGAGATCGAGAAACCTCAATCGCGTACTGTGCTGCGGTGGGAGAACTTCCGCGAAATCGTTTGACGGCGGGGCATAGGCCGTCCCGGTCACGCTTGCGCCCTGGCCGTCAGCCGTGAAGGTCGCGTCAGGGCGAACGGCAGCAAGATGGCTGATCCACGCGCGTTCGTTGGGTCTCTGCCAGGAGACCGTCAAGGTCCCACCTTCACAATTGATCGAAGAGCGAACCCAGTTCCCACCGCTTAGCCCTGCCCTTGTCAGCGCATCCTCACACGCGGTCGCGAACAGTACTGGGGCGGGCATCAGTGGCCATGGCTTGGGCGGTGCCGTGGGTGCAACGCGTTGCCCACGTGCAGCCTCTTCCTGTTGCAGGCGAAGGGCAGCGGCAGCAGCAGCCTTCTTCTGCGACCACGTCTTCCATCCGTAGGTCCCACCAAGTGCGACCGCAGCAATAACGATTGCCGGTGCAACATACTTTCGCCAGGCGATCGTCGTTTCCCGTAGCGCCCACTTGCTCGGCGCCTTGAGGGTTTTCTCGTTGAAGAAATGGGAGAATTCTTTGTCGTCAGAATTGGGGATCCCCCAGTCACCTGGGCAGATGATGACGCCCCACCCTCCGAAAGTCACGGCCTCGACGAAGCGTACCCGGATCTCGTCGCGTGAGCCAAGAACGTCGCCATCTGCGAGGATGACTCCACGCACGACGGACACGAACATGTAGGTGCCTGGATCGTCGGGCAGTTGCAGTGCGACCAGCATGTGCTGACCGGCGGAATCGTCGGAAAAAGCGTCTGCAATAACCGCTGCGGCCGCGATCTGGCCCGCTTTTGCGCCCTCGGACTTTTTGGCAAATCCTATGTGGGGCGACTCCGTGCCACGCATAACCTTGAGGTCGCTCTCGGTCTGGGCCGCGTAGGCAAGTGCTTCCTTGGCCCGACCAGACCCGGCATCCTGCAGCAAATGCCAGACGAGCCCCGCAACGAGCTCGATCTTTTTCTTGCCGACGTTTAGCTCAATAATTCGCATTTGTTGCTTTTTGCGCGCCGATTAGAGGGCGATGTTGGGCTGAATCAGAACTACCAGCATGGTCCGCTTTCGAGTTCCGTTCCTGCTTCCAAGTGCCGCGTTCTCGGCAGATCCAATGCCGTTCGACACAGCGGACAAGTTGTCCTGGTCGAAGCCAGCCACGACAAGCGTCTCGCCTGACTGGATTCGAACCCTTTGGATGAAGTTGCTGGTCGAGATGTCAGGTGCTTGAATGGAGCTGGTACCCGACGTGATGGTGGAAAGACGGAGCAGCGAGGACAGGTCGAGGGAGTACTGGAGCAGCATCTCCTTGCCATCGATGATGTGCGGTACCAAGGTCATTGAGAATCCAGTTTGCACAGTCCCAGGCGTCAACGCAGTTGTCGCGCCTACGTTGGCGGTCTGGGTGGTGGAGCTAGAAGCCAGGTACGAGACGCGTCGGCCTACATTTACGGGTGCCGGCTGGTTGTTCAGGGTAACCAGCGTCGATGATGTCAGTTCGCTCACGCGCCCCTGGGTTGACAGTGCCGAAATCATCGCGCTGGAACCTGCCCATCGACTTGCAGAGGTAGCAGGTGCTGAAATGATGATGTTGCCGGCACCACTTGCAACGGGGAACGCCGTCTTCAAAGCAACCGAAAACGGATTGCTTGCCGATGCCAGGTTCGAATACACGGCGTCCCAATTGATCCCGTAGTTGTCGCCGTCGGTCAACTCGACGGACAACACCCGGACGTTGACGGAAACCTGGCGGTTTAGCGCGCTGTTTTGTCCGTTGATGTATTCAGTCACCCTCGCCAATACGCTTGGCGTATCGGTAACGGTGATTGTTCCCGTGGCCGGCGACGCGATCACGCGGCCTCCTGTGCTCAGCATCTGTTTGATGCCGGACTCAAGCGCGGACCACACTGATAGACCAGAAAAGCCCACACCGGTCGAGTTGGTCGAAGTACCTGTCTGCGTCGCTCCGGATGATGCACCTGACCCAGTTCCGCCGGCGCTCGCGTTGGATGATGAGTCGACAGACGAGTTGAGCCGAGTGTCGCCAGGAAGTGCAGCGATGCGGTATGTCTTCGAATCCATGACAAAGAATCGCAGGCCTTGCGCCTCACCCTTCCAGTTCACGCCGTAGTAGGCGGAGACCAGATTCATCAACCCTGACAAGGAACCTGAATAGGTCGCCATAAAGGGCGAGTTGGCCGTTATTGGACCGGCCTGCGCAGCGGTCGGAATACCGCCAATTCCGGCAGGCATCGGCGTCGGCATGACGCCGCCAGGGGCACCCATCGGGAACGGCATCCCTGCAGGCATTGGCGCACCCGCGGCCGCCGCTCCTGCAGTGGCGGCCGTCGTCGTTGGAATGTCGGAACCGAGATACACGGGCAGGCCGGTGAGCGAAGAGATTACGCCGGCTACCTCGTTCAGGCTGGCGAACCGCTGGTTGATCTCGATCTGAATGGTGTCGGCCTTCGCGCTCGCTTCATCCCGGGCGAGGCGCTCAACTTTGCGCAGTGGGATCCAGCTCTGGTCGCTGTAGCTCACTGGGCTGGTTTCGACCGGTTCAACACGCCGCGTCAGCATTTGCTCCGCTTGTACCTTTGCCGTTGAAACTTCTTTCTCGATCGACTTCACCTGCTGTGTCGGAGCGGTACAGCCAGCGAGCGTTGCGATTGCGAGCAGGGATGCAATAGTTTTCATATTCAGAACTCCGTAACACGTACCGTTTTGTTGCCGCGATAAAAGACAGCACGAAGACGGGACCCTGCTTCGTTCGTACCCTTCAAGAAGAAGAGCACCGCGGTTTCGAACTCACCCTGGATGACCATGTTTTGATCAAGCACAAAGTCGGGGGCCTGCCAGATCAGGTCCCATCCGGACCGTTTGCCGAAGTCGCGAAGTTGCTCGTCGACGCGCTTGCCCCTCACCAACTCGAACGTCGGGATCGGCGCCTGTGGGACTGCAGTCGCGACTGGCGCCACTTTGCTAGCGGCGCCCGGCTGGTTGGGCGCTGCGAACGGAAGCACAGGCTTGTCCACAAACGGCTCATTGGAAACCTGAATGGTTTGGGCTCCGGCCATCAAGGTTGCGCATGATGCAACAGTGAGCAGCGCCACTTTTATAAAGGGGGTTCGTTTCATGTCATTCGCCCGTGAGTACAAGAACTTGATTGCTGTACGCGGTTGCTTTAATCTGGTAGCCGACGGATCTCGCCTGGGTGACAACATAATCCGCAGCCTGAAGGAAACTTGGATGTGTCAACGGCCTGTCTGCGTCAGCCGTAATCTCCACGGTCGGGGCACCCTTCCAGATAACCCGCCATCCGGCATCCTTCCCCCACCGAGCGAGCATGCTTTCGATGGTCTGGTCCGCTTTACGGACCGACCAGGAAGAAACGGCTGGTGCGCTCGGAGCAGCCGCCGGGCCGGCTATGGCTCGCGACGGCTGTGCACCCTTGAGTCGTTGCAAAGCCTCAGATGGACTGAGGCGGCCTGCCCGCATAGCTTCAATAATTGAAGAGTCAGAGTCGGGGTGGCCCCGGCCCGCCACAACAGGAGCTGGTGATCGGAGCGGGGTAGATTCCGACCAGCTGATCGTTGTTGGGTTCAGTAGCTTTTTCCCAGTGTTCTGCAACTGCTCGTCAAAGAGAAAACCGACCTTTACGGAGATGACGGATGGCGCGACGCCGGCGGCGACAAGCGCATTGCGGACTACACGTGCGCGCTCTGTCCCGCCAACGTCTGCGGGATGGGTGTCGTCTGCTGCTGATATGACGACGCGCTGAGAGCCGGTCACGGACGACGCGATCTGCTTCAAGCGCCGCTCACCTTCCCGGTCGAGCTTCCCAGATCCGCGTTCAAACGCGACCACCTTGGAATGCTCGGTCTGGGCGGACGCCCAGGTCACATAGTCACCGCGCGCGGGCTGGGCGTAGGTGTTGTCCGTCCATTCATTGCGCTTGACATAGTTTTGGGCGAAACCTGAAGTTCCTGCTGTCGGCGAGAGCGAGGCCAGGGTCAATCGCTCAACGGGTGTCGCTCCAGGCGCTGCCCCCCGCTGCTGATACTGGGGAGCCGTGCTGAGAGCTGATGCGTGCGTAATCCTGGCGCTGGATGAGCCGAGCTGAGCGACGAAGTCGCGTGGAGTGCCGTTGATGACCGTGTATGGCCCCTCTTTGCGAGGGATCAGCAATTCGGAGGTACGGGTGGATATGAAAGCGGGAATGTCGTCAGTGGCGCGGTACTGAAGAAACGTCCGCTGTCCGTCGTCGAACACCTGCAGCGGCTTAGCCCTCGGATCCCCCTGAACTGAATAGTCAAAGCTGAACCGGTCCATGGCATTGACCGGGCCGGAGGCGGACATCCCATTTGCAGTTGCGAGCGCAAGGAGCGTTCCGATGAATGTGAGTTTGCTCATTTGAACTAGCCTCGATAGGGAGAAGGAAACACCATGTCGCGCCTGACTTCAATAACGACCCTTGCACCAGACGGGATGCTGATCGTCGGAGCGACCTCGCGGTTGCGGTCAAGAATTGACTTTGCGGTGTCAGTTAGGATTTGGCCCGTTGCCGAGAGGCCGCCCGCTTGACCGTTGGTGCCTTGGGGCACGGCTCTGGTCGAAACGACCCGGTCAGCCAGAAGGCCAATCATCAGACTGGTGCCGAAGAGTCGGAAGTAATGGTTGTCGACGTCGCCTTTCACACCAGCCCGTCCTGCCGCATCTCCGCCGTTGAACGATCCAAGGTCGAACGACTGGCCGTCCGGAAGCACAAGTCGGGTGAATGCGAACAACAAGCGCTCTTGCCCCATCCGGACTTCGGAGGAGTATTCCCCGATCGCTAGCGTGCCCTTTGGCAAGATGAGATTGCGCTGGGTTGTTGAGTCGTAAATATCGCGCGTCGTGCGCGCTGTGATGACACCAGGTAGATCACTGTTGATCTCGCGCAGGGTAACTGCCTCAATCACGCTCCCCTGCGTCAGCATCAGTGGCGCCTCCGGCAATGAGGGGCGAAGACCGGGGTCCTTCCGCGTTGTTGAGAACTCCTTCAGCCACGATTTGTCGGCAGCTCGGCCCACTGCCGCCTGTTGCTGACGCTGTGCGTTAAGGATCCCCGCAAGTTGTGATGGATCCGTCGCCCTGGCCTGCGAGGCCTCCCTGCTTGCCTGGGCGCGCTTTTCTTGTTCGATGAGCTGCGAGATCGGATCCAGCTTTTCGGCAGGCGCCTGCGCTGGCGCCAGCGCCTGGTCAAAAACAACGGGTTTGGCATTGGAAATCTCTGTCTCGCGGACGGCCTCCAATGACGCCGCCGAGCCGGGCTTGGAATTCCCCGGCGCGCTTCCGAGTTCTACAGGGAACGGCTGCGGCCGAACCCCGGTTTCCGGTGGTAGTGCACTGGGGAGCGGTGCTTTTGCGTTCGGATCGCCTCGCAGCGCTGCGGGCACGCCGGCCTTGTCGGCGAACGCGGTTACATCCTTGGGATCGCCCTTCATGCCAACGTCCTTCGCGGCGGTCGCTTCCTCCAAGGTAGCCTTTTTGCTTCGTTCCTGTCCCGGATTCGGCGCTGAACTATCCTGGTACCAGGTGTAGCCACCAATGGCCAGCAGAATGCCGATGGCCAAAAACGCGAGGATGTTCTTTGGCGGTACTCCTGTCGGGGCAGGGGTTTTGGGTGACAGGAGGTTATCGGCCATTCATCAGCCCCCCAAAGAAATTCCTGCGACCTTCCTTTTCGACTCGCACTTCCAGCTTACCGAGCTTTAGCAGGAAGACCCCGCCAACACCCTGGGCGATCAGATACCCATCCTTGACCGAATAGTTGACCAGGGACGCCTCGTTGTCCTTGAGGGTGAAGAGCGCAGGCATCTCCTGCATGCCCTCGGGAATCCGAAAATAGGTGCGAACCCCGTCGTCAAACACCTGCGCCGGCCGGATCGACTCGCTGCCAGATATGGAGTAATTGAATTGGACCTTGTCGATGATGAGGTTCGAGTCACTGCCGCCGGCTACTCGGGCAGGTTGGTCAGGTGCCGCCGCTGCATCCCGCTGTGGCGTGCCGCGCGAGGAAGCCACCACATCCTGCAGCACCATGTCTGGGTTGTTCCAGGTCACCCGCTGGTGCCACTTCCCTGTTTCGTTGGCGCTGCGAAGGATGAGCTGGTAAGTTGTCTTGTTCGTGATCAAACTTGCGCTCGTGGTCAGACCTTCGAACTTGGGTTTGATGAAAATATGTTCACGGCTCGCCGAGACCTGAAAAACGAAATTGACCGTATCGCCGGCGACAAGGGAAAGCACCTGTTCGCCTGGCGCAAGCATCAGGTTTGTGACTGACTTGGGTCGCGTAAGGATCAGATACGTGACGTCCGGATCGAAGTCAAACGTAACCAGGCGCGTGTCGCCGTTTACGGGCGTAGCGATCTGTTGAGCGTTGGCGGGTTGCCCGGCGAGAAGACAAAGACCCAGGGCAAGAGCAGAAAGAGATCTCATTTCACACCCTCTTTGAAGCGCTCGAAGTACGAGAACGTGATGCCCAGTGGGTTATCCATAAGTTGGGCCTCCGATTCCGGGGGGACGGTCTTGTAGTGGATGGTGAAGCGCCAGTTCTCAACAATGGGCGGGTTCTGGCTGATGCGCTCGTTGGTCGTCACGGTCGCGAAGATGAGCCCCGGTTGAGAGGTATCCACTGACGTAACGACCGCCTCCCGTACCAGGCCTGGCTGCTTGGCCAGGCGCTCGAACGGCTGATCGCTGGCGATGAGGTCCTTGACTTTGCCGATCGCCTTGTCACTGGAGCGCCGCATAGCGGTCTCGAACTGGCCCCGCGTGAGATAGGGGTCGATCGTCATGAGGTTGCGGACGTACGTCATGGCCTCGGCCTTGACAAAGCGAGCATCCGGCCGGAACTGCTCTGCCTTGAACGGCTGCGCCACAAGCAATTTTTCCGAATTGGTCTCCACCAGGTAAACGGCGACCTGCTTGAGCGGAATCAGAAAAACGAGCGAGAACGACTGGAGGACGTTCAGCAGTAGCAGGAACACCGCTACCAGGAACCAGCGTGATCCATGCGTTGCTGCGTTTCCGTAAAGTTCCGAAAACTGCCGGGCGGCCTTTATCTCGGCGATCGGCGGCGTGTTTTGCAGTGAAGTGGGCTTTTTTCCGAACATGCCACAACTGTAGAAAGCAAAAGTGCGAAAAATTTCGGAGAAATAGGCCCCAATTCGCTGTTTTGTCCCTTTCTGGCGCCGAAAATAAAAAAGCCCACCCTGGTTAGGGGTGGGCTCTGGGGCAGTGGTGGCTTACGGTCTGTAGCCGCTTTCGAGCCGATCCTGCCAGGACTGCTGAGATTCGGCGTCCGACGTTACAGCTTCGTTTTCAGACGCTGCCATCGCAGCCTCGTGCTGCGCTGCATTTTGAGCGAGCAGCTCAGCTTCTTCTCTCTCCTGGTCCAGCACGCGGGCCTGTTCCTCAAAAGCTGCAGCTTCCGCATGGCCATCCGCAGGTGCCATCTGAACGGCAACAGCCTCACCGTTTGCGCCCGCCTCATACCCAGTCGAGGGAGTTGAGACGAGAGGCGCCCGCCGCCGTGGCTTGAAAATCTGCCAATGCACGAAGGCAAGTACCAAAGCCCCAAGCAGGGGGTACATGACGGCGAGCTTGCCAGGCACCAAGAGAACAAGCGCGAAGAGTATTAACCAAATGAGGTTGGCTAGCATGGCTACTCCTTGGAATTTCTTGCCACGATGGTACGCCACGCAGCTTCCGCGGCGAATGCGTACATTCTCGCGGGCATTTCCAGGAGTTTCACCTTCACCACCTCGTAGATCGCGCATTTGACGGCGGCCGGGCAACCTCGGCCGACCTTCACCAAGCTTGAGTTCACGACGCGGTGCAGCGAAATCCTCGGCTTCCCGTCTTGCCACTTCCCGTCGACAACGATGCTGCCATCTGGGAGATGCCCATCCTTGAGGCGGACGAATCCGCCGGGGACCACAGCGAAATGCATTTTTGTGGCACGAATGTGACCACGCGAAAAAAAGACCTTTTCCATTTACGGACTCCATGAAATCCGGGACGGAATCCCACAGTGAGGAGACCCCCGGTGGGTTGAACGAGACTAGCTCGGAAGGCTTGAATTAGGCACAAGCTATGCCATCGAAAACAGTTCGACTATATCGCAAATTCTGGGCGGAGGAAACCGCGGACACTCTTGCTGCTATTTAAAGTCTTTAAATGCGTCAGCCTGGCCCTTCTTCACATTGGCGCTTTGCTCCAGACGAAATTTCATCTGCCCGCCGTGAGCGTTTGCGCAGTTTGCATCGCTCTTCATCGACGCAACGCCCTTTTTTATACAAGAGTCAACCACCGCGTTAGCCTCTGCGATGTGGGCAAAGTAGTACTCGACTGTCTTGATATCAGTCTTTTGCTCGCATGCCGACAAAAGCGCTAACAACATGCAGCCCAGAATCGAAGTTTTGATACTCATGGAATTCCTCATAAAAGCCGTACTACTCAGTTGATTTTAAGTTGACTTTTTGCAATTTCAAGTGACTCCCGTTTAACGGGGTTCCCGCGATCGACACCGCCTTTCGCAGTTAGCGTAAGGTTCCACGCTTGCATCAAGATTCCTTGCGCGTCTGCAATTGAAGAGCCAGTCAGGACATCCGCGACCTCCTCCCACGAAACGTCCATAACCGCGTTCCTTTTTGGGTCAAGGAAGAATGCCTTTGCCATCGCCAGCAGCGGAGCGTCGCCCGGCTTCTCAAAACGCACCTTCTCAGTGAAGCGGCCCGAGCGAACAACGGCCTCATCCGAGACTTCGGCGAAGTTTGTTGACGCGATCCACAACAAGTCGTTGATCTTTCCATTCGGACCATCCATCGCGGCAAGCAACTTGTTCGTTGCCGCCTTATACGGGTTAGATGAACGGTCGCCAAGCAAGTCATCAGCTTCGTCAATGAAGATAATTGCGGGCCTCGCGTTCTGCACCTTTTTTATCGTCTTATCGATAAGGTCCGGATCCCTGGCGAGATCTGATCCGTGAACAGCAAAGAATGCCCACTTTGTTTCCTTCGCAATCATTCGTGCGGTTTCGGTCTTCCCTGTTCCGGTTGGGCCGTAGAAAAGTACACCGGACGGCGCCTGGCCTCCAGACTCTTCCATCTCGAACGACCGCCGGACACGGGCGATAAGCCCTTGAATCGTTGCGGCCTGCTGAGGCGGGTAGCTCATTTCGGCAAATGACTTCGTCGACTCCGGCACGCGGTTGGCCATTCCCTGCTGGCGCCGCAGCATCTCCATAAAGTCGTCAAACGTGAGTTGGGTCCTTTGATGATCCTTCACGAACTGGGGGATTTGGGTAGGGACACTCAAGATGGTGGCGGAGTTGAACCCGTTCCAACGCTTGGCCAAGGAATCAACAACGCCGTCGGCAACTGAAACATTGGTCGAATTCTTTGCAATCGACGCGCGCAGCAAGCCCACGCGAGCTTCGAGATCCGGCTTTGGCACTTCGAATACATAGTCGAACCTGCCAGCACGTTTCACAGCAGGGTCTATCGCGTCGATGAAGTTAGTCGCAGCGACAAACACGACGCCGCTTCGACGATAGTCGACAAGGTAGGTTAGAAGCCTGTTTACCATCGAGTTGGTTTCGGTGAGGAGGGAACTGGAAGTTGCATCTCCCCTGCACGGGAATACGGAGTCGGCTTCGTCGAAGAAGATCAAGCAAGGGGTCCTAGCGATGGCCTCGTTAAGTTGATCAAAAAGGTTCTGCGGTGCGTCGCCAACCCATTTCGACATCTTCTTGTGAATCGGGATGAACTCAAGTCCCAAGTCGCCGGCAAGGGCTTTTGCGAGCGATGTCTTGCCGTCCCCCGGCTCGCCGTGGATAAGAATGCCGTTTCGGTCCTTCGTGCCAACGCTATCTAGTCCGGCTTGGCGAAGTTTCTTCTTGAACTCGGTCATTCCAACGATTGAGCGGAAATCGTTTTCCCATGATGGCGTGATGAACCGTGGAGCCGGCAGCCCAGCTTTGCGAGCGCGGTACCTTGCGGCAAGCACTTCCCCCGTTGTTGGCAGGGGAGGCTGAGTGGCCGACATATTTTTCCCGCTCAGGCCATGTGCAACCAAGGCTCGCCTCTTCAAGAACAGTGAGCCCACAGAAGCGACCATCAACGCCGTTCCCGCGGCCAGGAACAGAGCAGCCTCGGTAGAGGCCTTGTAGTGAAACCATGCCGACGCGGCTGCAATGGTCATCAGAGCACCGATCGCCATGCTGGCTTGGCCAGCAGACAGGACAAATGCCGAAAGGACCGCCGCGACTAAAAGGATCACCCCAAAGGCCAACCACTTCATCCACCCGTCCATAGGCAGCGACAGAACAATCGCGCCGGCTACCACTGCGGCTATCGAAGCTGGATTAAAAAGACGATTCATCATTTCGCAGTACCTCCAGCCGTCGCCGGACGGCCTTTATGACGTTGCTGATCCTTTTGCGCCGTGCGAGGCACAGCAACGACTTCGATCTTGGGAAAACGGACCAATGGTGTCGACGTGGTTTGCTCAATCCCATTGACCAGAACTGAAGCTTCCCGCAACTTGTGCTCATGCACCGACAGGTTCGTTGAACGCCAGATTGTTGGCATGCTGACGCATGCTTTGGACGCATTACACCAGACGGCAACCGCCTAGACCTCCGACATGCGGGTGCTTGCCGCCAGAGCTGCAGAGGTAATTACTGCCACGCCGGCGGCGACACCAGCACAGATGGCGGCGCCGCGGAGGACGGAGTTGGCAAAGTGAAAGGGGGAAACACCTGTGTTCATGTCTAAATTAGACACGAATCACCTTAGGAATCAAGGTTCGAGTGACAAGCTCAGAAGAAAAGACGTAACCCGATCAGCACAGCAATTAGGGGAAGAAGCGCCGGATGCGCCTTCTGGATATCAACAATTGAGTAAACGACGCTGGCAAGAACACTCCGCGCCCGAAACACAGCCTGGTCTGCGAGCGCGTCCTGCATCTCGTCTTCATTCGTTGCTTCAGACTTCCGCCGCTCATGCTGAATGAGTTCTACGAAAGCGTCGCGAATTCGGTTTTGCATCGTCGTTCCCCCGGCTAGCTGTTAGGGGGCGCGGGGGGCGCCCTTGTTGTCCCCTTAGCGCGCTCGAACGTCGCGCGGGCGAGAGTTGCATTACCGAAAGACCGCTGAACCATTTGCTGACCTGCGCTGGACAAAGTCTTCCCCTGGAGCGCCTTACCTGCGGCCTGGGCAGCACCCAGTTTCGCAGCTGAGCCGGCGAGCCCTGCCGAGCTCGCAGCGAGGCGCCCTGGAGTCGACGCGGCGCTGCCCTTCGCAACGGACGTGAGCTGACCAATGCCTGTTGCGCCACCGCTAATAATCCCTTCCCCAATATCCGCGGCTTTTAGCATCAAGTAGGTCAGGATGATCGCCATACCGCCCATAGCCAAATACGTGACAACCGCAGCCGAATCTGGCGGCACGTTCTCGATGAGATTCGCCATACCCTTGGATCCGGCAATCACAACAGAGCTAACGGCGAAAACGCCAACGATGCCGAAGCCCGCTTTCAGGAAGAAGTTCAACCAGCCGCTGAAAAGGAACTCTGTTGGCTTAAAAACTAGCCAGGGAATGAGTAGGGGTGCCAGCGCAATGGCTAGCGCCATTTGAAATTTGGCGACGAGGATGGCTGCAACAGCCAGTCCGGCGGCCACGACAATCAGCAAGATGATTCCGATCCGCAGAAGGAGCATCGCAAACGCCGAAAGTGCGACGCCAAAGATACTACCCTCAGACTGTGAAGGCGAGCTGGCATTCCAAATCAACGTCGCCGATTTGAGCAAATTCGAAGCTATACCGATTTCCATGCCATCAGCCCCGCCTGCCCCGAAGATCCCTGAAATCGCCGCAATTGAAGAGTCCACAACTTCAGGCAGTTTTCCAATGCCCGCACCAATAACAAACGCGGCAATTACAAGGGGGAATACCAGATCTCCCACCAGTTGCGGAAGTGATTGTTTCAAGGCAATATTTTTGATGATGCCCCAGACGATCACGATACCGGTCAACATGATGGTCAGTCTCTCTCCATATGCCTTGACAGCCGTATTCCCCCTGATGCTGTTGATTGCGTTGTTTGCAAGTGTGACAACACTCTTAAATGCCTGTAGCGCCTGCGCACCGAATGACTTGGCCTGCTCCTCTGTTACTGGAGTCGTTGCGACAGATGTTGAGTACGCAGTGGCGTCAGGGACCTCGTTCGGCAACTGCGCGAACGCGAATGCACAAGCGAAGGATCCGAGTAGAACCAAGGCCTTCCAAGGAAATCCTAATCGCTTCATGGACTACTTCCAAACCTTGAACACTTCGCGATCTGCAGCCCTCTGAATCTCTGCATTTCGAATACGAGTACGTTGGTCGTCGGCAGCCCGCTGCTTCGCCTGCTCTTCAGCCATAACCTGTTCCGGCGATTTTCCGTTCATGGAAGAGATGAGACCTTTGTTCACCTCTGCCAGTTGCGTGACCACTCGATTCATCTGGGTATTCATGAGGGCCATCGATTGTTGGACGCCCTCAGCTTCTGGGATCTTTTGAGCCATTTCCTGAGCAAACTCATAGTCGCGTTTCACGCGTTCGACCCGACTGATGTCCTCTTGGGCCCGGGCGGCGGCTGAAGCAACACGAGACCGAATCTGCAGATCCTCTTGGGCGGCATACTGCTCCCATGTCAGGTTGAGCCTCCGAGCCTCCTCAAACCGCCTGGAATAGCTTTCCTGCATGCCCCCCATGCTCTGTTGCAGTGCGATCAACGAAGTCACGCTGGCCTTTGCGTTAGAGATGGACCCGGAAACACGCCCAATCTCAGTGGAGATTGTTCCAATGTCGCGCAACTTCTCAAGCCTCCCCATGTTTTTCACGAGCTCCGCCTGCCCCTGCGACAACGACCCAAGCGCGCCGCTAAGCGCGCCCTGGGGCAGCTGCTTCAGATTCACCAGCATCGTTTGGTATTGCTGAAGCTGCGTGACGTACTGCTGGGCGCGTTGGGCAGTCCCGGCGATCGACTCCGCAGCGGTAATAGCGTTCTGGATCCAACTCGTCGGATCGAACACAATCCATTGGGCTACCGCGGGCCCCTGGAATACCGATCCCGAGATAAAGAGAGTGAAAACAGCGAAAAAGCGCGCGAATCGAGTGTGTACTTGCGTTTTCATGATTTTCCCCATTCAGTGGTTCAACAACGTCTTCACATAAGCCTCTGATAGCTCCGCCCCGACGAAGCCCTCTTCAAGGAGCTTCTTGAATACCAGCTTGGCGCGAGGGTCTGATCTCGTGTGGGCGAGAATTTCTGGAGGGAGCAGCACATCGATCAAACGTACCCGGCCGTTTTGCTCAATCAGGTAGTGCCTCTTTGGCGTCGCGTTGGCCAGCACGTCGACATCCTCTTCGCTCAGGCCTAGATAGTCGATATAGACACGAGCGGCGGACTTCGCCTTTGCGCTTGGGAGGTAGATTCGGGTTCTCACGTTGTCGTTGAACGCAGCCGACAACTTAACCTTTTCGATGTCGAAGACGGACTGAGTGGCCAGGCCAATGATTGCCCTGCGTTTACGCAACGTCCGCAGATAGTCCTCGTAGACACCCCGGAACCGCTCGTTCTGAAGCAGATACCAGCCCTCCTCCAGATAGATCATCGTGGGCGAGAGTCCGTCGATCATTTCGTCGATCGCCATAAAAAGGTACTCAATAACGCAAGGAGCGAGTTTTTCGTCCTTCAATAACGCATTGACATCAATACCGATGATGCCGCTCGAATCTGCAGCAAGCTGGGCTGCGAAGCCATCCTCATGCCCATCAAAAAGGTGGGCGTACTTCGAGCCAGACCCCTGTGCGTTTCCAGACCCAGCGGGGGACACAAACGGCGCGAGCCTGGCCGCCAAGTCTTTGCTCAGTCCACTGAGTTGGTCGTAAAAGTTCCCCAGCGTGTGTCTGTGCGGCTCTAGAGACGACAGCTGGGCGATTACCCTCGTAATCATCGTCGACTGCTGGGCGGTGATTGGCTCATTCCCATACACGGACATCGCGCCTTCGATCCAGGACGCCACCTTGGACCATGAATTCGGGTTCTTGATCCACCGCAGTGGATTCATTTTCGCCTGCGCCTTCTCGGGATCGATGCTGATGTAGGAGCCGCCCATGGCGTTGATAGCGATAAAACAGCTCTCGTCCTTATCGATAACAATTGTCCGAGCGCCCCTGTACTTCTGCCACATCATGAGGAGCAGATTGAGCAGCGTCGTCTTGCCGGCGCCTGTCCCGCCGATGATGGCGAAATGCCCGACGTCACCAACGTGAAAGTTGAAGTACTCTGGGACACCACTTGTCGTCGGGAATAAGCATAGCGCTTCCTGGGGCGAACCAAGCTGCTCCGTCAGGTACTCATTTTGTGGAGATCCTGACTTGATAGATCGAACGAGCGACATATCGGACAGGTTTCTCGTCGACACCATCGACGTTCGGACCGTCGAGTCGCCCCCACCGGGGATGGTGGCACAGAAAGCCCCGACCTGATTCACAACCTCCCGGACCACGCCATACCCCAAGTTCGAGTACAGGCCGGCAATCCCCTTAAGGGTGATGTCAAGGTCACGACGATCCCGGCCAATGGCCATGACGGCCATGGTGTGATACCCAAAGTTGACTCCATCGCCGGTCAGCTCCGCAAGTGCGGCAGACGAATCCTCGGCGAGCGCGAGCATACCCATGTCCATTGAGTCAGACTCGTTCCCGCTCAATCGCTCAAACGCCTGGGTCATCGGCGACTTGATCGAAGATCGGTAATGGTGCTCGCAGTCATTGATGTAGGCTTTGGCCTTTTCGCGATCAAGGAACCGGTACTGTTGCACGACGGAAAAGTCGCCCTGCAGCGAGAGCAGAGCCTCAACGTCAGCGTTGTTGATGACTTGCGGCAGCCCCTTGATGCTCAGCATCTGAACAAACTGGCTGCGAGTAGCGCCAACAAACTCCAGAACGCCGCCATCCGCTCGCTTGAGGGTGTCAGTTACCAGCAATGTATTCAGGTAGTCGGGAAGGGGACCGCAGGCCACCCTGTTGCGGGGAGTAGCAAGGTTGACTCTGTCACTCAGACCGCAGAGAAGCTCTTCGTCAACAAGTCGGCGCGCGTTCAACGTTGTCAGTGTCCCGAGAAACGCGCCGATCTGAGATTCAAAGGCCGCAGTAGCGCCGACGATCTTTCCCTGCATCTTTTCGATGCCCTTCTCGCGCCGGAGCGTCGACGAGACAGTCTTCAGAATGGCTGCTGGGAGGCTATTGTGTTCGTCCATCATCGACGCAGAGATTTCGTCGAAGAATCCCATCGTCCCGCGGAACGGGCGAAATGCGATTGCGATGTAGTGGCGAATTTCCGAAAGCGATCCGTCGTCAACCGAGGCGCGCCAAGCATCGTCAACGGCTCGCGCGACAAGGTTCTCCCCGCCGGCCGGCCCCAGGAACGTGCGCCGGCGCTTGTCGACGTAAAACCACCCGATATTCCGGTCATCGAAGGCACGAAGCGCGATTTCCATCGAATTCGAAGCCTGGTCGTGCTGATCCCCGTCGGTGCTCTGAAGATCGATCCCGTCGTACTCAAACATGGCGAGCAATGAACCATCCATGCAGATCACCAGCCCAGGAGTGATCTGGCCGAACCATGGAACCAGCTCCGGGTACGACCCGACCTCTGTGTTGTAGTCGCGGATTAGCGATTTCAGGTTCAGCATTGAAGGTCTTTCCCGTATCCGGCCGGCCGCTTTGTGGTCGTCACGGGTCGATGCCAAGGGTCGTAGACATCCTGCTCCCGTGCATAGCTAAACATTGCCTGGAACGCACCATCGTCCCGGGCGTGCATCCAACGTGCCGCGAAGTGAATGGGGATCAGGATCAGGATGAACACGTATACGCCCCCACCCAGCATCAGCACAAGCAGCAGGGACTCGACCGCGAAGATAGCTATCGGGACTCCCATGATCGCCCTACGGCGATTTAGGCTGGAATGGATGAGGGAACTGCGCATCGCGAGTTAGCGGATGGCTGCGCACTGGACGTCGAATGAACCCAGCGAGCTGAGCACCGAGCCGAGGCCCTGAGCGATGCCGATCAGGAGGGCGATGACGAACAACGTTCCCCAGACGCCTTTGTCCATCTTCAGGAGATACGCAAGGATGCCGACGATCGCGACAATAAGCGCGACATAAAAGAGAATCTTCTTGGCCAGGTAGGTATAGATGCCGCACAGTACGTTGTCCAGACCAGGCAACGAAAAGTTTGAGGTGGTCTGGGCGAACGCCTGGTCATTTGCCGAAAGCAGCAAGAAGCCAACGGCCAGAACGATGAAGATGCGAATGATCTGGTCGATAGAGTGCGCGGGTTTGACGGTGGTCGAAAACATGGAAAGCTCCCTGGTGGTTAAAGATCGGATTGGTACTCAAAGATGAGTTTGGTTGTGTAGCTGCCGTTGGCATCAAGGCCTGTCACTTCACGAAGCTCACAAAGGCGAAGCTCGTTTCCCTTCGGCGTCGTCACTTCGGACATGAAGCCGAGGACGTGGGCCGCCGATGCGATTCGTTTGCGGTGTGATATGAGCGGGAGGTTTGGCTGGCCTTCGATGCACATGTCCTCCAGCTTTTCCAGAATGCTGGCGGCGTCGTCGGCATGCAGCGTCGCAACGGTGCCTGGGTGACCGGATTTCGCGGCATAGATGAGGTCATAAGCTTCGCCGCCGCGGACCTCGCCCACGATGATTCGATCGGGGAAGCCGCGCATTGCGGACATGATCAGTCGCCGCACCGACACGCCTTGCTCGCTGTCGGCCTCAAAGTAGATGACATTCTCTTGCCGCAAATTCAGCTCGTGAATCGTCTCGATCACGATCATCCGCTGATCGTCGGGGATCACCGACAAGAGAGAGTTCGCCAAAGTGGTTTTTCCAGACCCTGTACCGCCCGCAAGGAATATGTTCTTCCTGTCGAGGACCGCGTTGGCGAGGTACTTTGCTACGTCTGGGGTCAACAGGCCCCGGCCGATTAGCTGGTCGAGCGTGAAGACGCTCGATCCAAGCTTTCGTATCGTGAGGCAAGAGCCCATCACCGCCACCGGCGAAAGCCAAGCTTCTATCCGGAACCCAGGAAGCTTCGCGCTGATGATCTTGTGCCCCTCCGACCCGCCTACCCCTACCTCCCTATAGCTAATGGAGGCGAGATTGGTGATCGCAGAGGAAATCTGCGCCTCGCTGATGCGGACCGGAACCCGTTGCTTTGGCGAGCCGTAGCGCTTGACGAAGACCTTGTCGACGCCGTTGACCATAACCTCAGTTAGGTCGGGCGCGCTGAGCAGCTCCATGACGGGAGCCAGGTAATCGAGTGCCAATGATTGCATGGCACAAATTTAGAGGCTGAAGGCCCTCGAAATTTTCTAGAAATACCCCTGAATTCGCCCTTTTCTCCTTTTTTTCAAAGAAGCGAGGTTCAGCGAGTGAAGATCGGCTGTGTGTGCCTTATGGCGAAACTGAAGGGCAGCGCAGTGGCGATGACCCAGAACGGCATGAACAGCGGAGTGACAACGTAAGTTGGGACGATGATGCTGAGAAGCGGCACAGCGCAGAGCAAGATCGTCACATGAAACCCGAGGCTAAATGCGGTGGGATTCTGGTGACCAAGGCTCGCAAACTTCACGTGGCGCATCTGAAAGCCGTCGAATACGACCGCAATCACAAAGGGCAGCAAGATGAGGAGCCAAGCCAGCAAAACGATAATGCGCAGGATCACGCTGTAGAGTTGCACAGACAGTGCCCGGACTTTTGAATCGGCCTCGAACGCAAAGAAGGTGGCCACCGTGCTTCCGACCTGGTGAGCAAGGCGCATGTCGTCCTGGGAGTGCTGCAGGTCGTTCAGCCCGGCCTGCACACCTGTTACGCCGAAAACGAGAGAGTGGGCTACGTTCGCCGCTTTGATGATTTCTCCCGTGTAGTGGTCACCAAAAACCCGGGTAATTGACGCTTGCTCGCGCTTCAAGCTTGTCAGCAAGATCTCGGCCGGCACAAAAAACGGCACAACGAAGATGCCCACAAGGGCCAGCACAATCCAAAAGCCGATGTGTGACGTGCTTTTCATAGCGCGCCCATGCCCGAGTTTTGCGGCCGGAACAAGAGTCTGGCGGCTTCCGCCGGCGTCATAATCTGGGAAGCGATCAGGTACTTGCCCATTTGATACTCGCCCTCATCGGCTCGAATCGGGTAGCTGGTGATGGAATAGTCCTCGGGGAGCCGGTCGGCCCACTCCCCATAGGGGCCTATCGATGGATCCCAGACAAGAATGTCCGCCTTCGGGTTGGGCGAAGCAGCTTCAACCCTGTTCGTGACAACGATCTCTCCACACTCAAGCAGGACCTCCAGATACCCTGAGGCGGCCCGATCCAGTGGAGCATTGATGCTTCGCTTGAGGCGAAAGGTTGCAATTGCCCGTTCGACCAGCTCGCCCACAATCGGCTGGTTGCTCGGCCCTTTGAGATCTGGCCCCATCAAGCGAGCGAGCTTCAGAGAGGCGTGCTTCAGTGGTGGCCAGAGATCCCACGCCGCGCGGCGCCCGTCAAAGAGACCCTTGGCGTCAAGCCACGGGATTAGCCACCCTGCATGGTCTTTCTCAACCCGACGGACAGGGGCAGGTCCAGCTTTCGGAACAAGGCGAACGATTTTGGGTTCCATGAGTATTTATTTTTGAAATTCGAGAATAGGAATCCGGCCCTTGAATATCTTGGCCCGATTGACAACAGCGACATACTGGAGGTCCGGCATCGACATGAGTACGCTTCGCGGAATCATTACCCGATTCTTTTCGCTGAAACTAATGCTCTTTGTTGCTGAGTACTCCAGTCCCACGTCTTCTGTCTTCTGGCCAGATCCCTGCGAACGATTAGCCGAGACAACATCGACCTCACCAAACTTGTCTGAGATCAGGTCAAGCGTGTCGGTGTCCTGGGTGGCCCCAACCAGCAGGTTGTTCATGTTCGCCATGAAACGCTTCGCCGCGTTGACGTCTCCGCCCATCTTCGTGACGATGTCGCTGAAAGCCTGAAAGGCGAGATACACATGAATGCCAGCGCCCCGACCCTTGTTGCAGATCTCGATAAGCGGCGCACATATTGCGTTCGATCCTTCATCAATCAGAAGGTGAACGCGCTTCTGACGCTTCTGGCTACTGTCGGAATAGTTGTAAAGAGATCCAGCCTCCGCTGCCAGGTCGGAGATGGCAAAGGCAGCGATGGCTGAGGCGACCGCAGGATCCGAAAGCGCGTCAGTACCCATGTAGAAAATCTTTCCCTCCTGGATGACCTTCCCCATGTCATAAATCGGGCGAAGATCTGCCGGATCGTCGTAATCGGGCGAGAGCATCCCCCGGAGGTCACCAGTCGAAAGCTTTGTCAGCGTTGGCGTGAGCGCAACAATCATCTTTCCGAACCACTCGCGATTCGACTCAAGGTTTCCGATTAGGCTGTCGATCTCGGCCGGTTTGGGACCTTGATACTCTTTGAAAAAGGCGATGAGCGCCAGCAGCCGGGGTTCGGCCTTCTCTGCGAAAGTCGACTTGGCCCGACCGCCCTTTCCGTTCTGCGCCGACGTGATCGACTGGATTTTCTCGTTGATCTGCGCGGAGAAATTCTCGACACGCGGAGTTAGCCACTGGACGAGAACGTCTTCGCACAATTTCTCAGAGTTGTCCAATGCTCGGATGTGGTCAAGGATCGATGCGATCGTCGGGCGGCGGCCGATGATCTTCATGCAGGCGACGATGCTTGTGATAACTTGCCAGCAAAAATCAATGAAGTTGTTGCCTTCTTCACCGGCACTGATGATCTGAGTGATGCGGGAGGCGACCTGCGACTCGCGCTCCCAGTTTTTCAGTCCGTCGAAGCGGACCCCTTGACTGGGAAACGCCGGATGGAAACTGATGAATCGCGATGGGTCCCCGCACGCGGCGGCTGCATCCTGTGCGATCTTGCGGAGATCTTTCTCCCCCTTCGGGTCAATGATGATCACGGTGTCGCCGGCGAGCGCGAATTGATAGACCAATAGCTTGTACAAGCTCGTCTTGATTGCACCTGTCGTCGCGGCGATTGCCGTGTGGCCGGCCAGGCCAGTAAAGGGAACAATGACGTCTTTTTCTGTGCCGAGGCCGTGCACCCACTGCCGCCCCTTCATGGCCCGGGGGTCAAACTTCACACCGTTGAGTTTCAGGAACCAGTTTGGCGGATAGATTTCGGCTGAATCACGTTTCAGAATGTCGTAGGCTTGCTGCGTATGGCTGGGTTGCCACTCCCAACCCCATCCGAGCCAGACGTTGTCCTGCAGCTCCTTCTGAATGCCGTCGATCTGCGCCGTGCTGACTTTGTCGATTGCGGCACCAGACAACCGTACTTTGTATCCCCACACCTGCGCGGCCTGGTAGTAGCGCAGAGCAGTCATGAACATGGCAAAGAACAGCATCATCGCCATTGCCGTGCCTGACAAGTTCGAAAATAGCGCCAATCCAACGATCCAGAGGACGGCGACGCTCCAGGCGAGCGCTGCCCTTCCCTCGAACACTGGTCGAAAAAGCGAATCAGCTTTCAACTCACGCATCATCAGACCTTTGCGTCCGTGGCCATTCCCACCTTCGCCGCGAAGTCAAGCTTGACCGCAAAAGCGAGGCGAGGCGTCGGCGAATCCGAGAACACCACCTTGGAGACAAGTGCCACACCCTTCTCGTTCGGGTTGCGTGCAATGACGCCTACCCGCTCAAGCGGGTTCAGGAGATCTGCGAGGTCATATCCTGCAGTGTTGTTCAGCCAGTTCACGCACACCGCTACGCCCCAGTCGAGCACCTTCACCCGATCACCGCGATAGGCAAGGCTTTGCTCAATGATCAGCCCGAGGGCATTTGCAGTGTCGTCCGTGTCCTTGACCCTCAGTTTCGCGAGCCAGTCGGGTGGGACCCGCTTCCCTGGGTGAGGCTCAAACTCGGCGTCGGCAATGGCAGCTCCGGCCGGCTGCGACGCGGCCGCTGTCGACGGGGCACTTTCGGGATCCGGCACCACGACCTTCTCCGCCTTCGGCGGAGCAACCGTCCGAGGTTGTGGCCCGCCAACCAGGACCGCCCCGGGCTGCTGCTCCGCGGTTGGCGGAACTTGGCGCGGTGCGGAGGCAGTCTCGGTTGCCCGAGTTGCTGCCAGTGCCAGCTGTTCGGCTTGCGCCTCTGCCATAGCCTTGCCAAAAGGCGAAGTGATCGGTTCGACGCTTAGGTGTCCCAGAAGCACGGCGGGTTCCTTGAACCGCATGGCTGATACGACGCTCCTGTCTTCACCTACGACAATGTCATGCACCCACACGCCGGTGTCCTTCCCGATGATCACCCCGCTTTGACCAAGCATCTCTGCAAGTGTCACCGACGAGTGCGGCATCCCTTGGAGCTTCCTCTCACCGAAAACCTTGATGACGTCCTTCAGGCCACGCGGCCACGCGACGTACAACCCGTCGGACCCCCAAAACAGGCATCCCGCTGGGTCGTTGGTTTTCCACAGGCCTGACTCGACGAGTTCCCGCATGGCGTTGAGGAAATGCACTTCGAATTGAGTGCCCACAGTGAGCCGCCCGAAGCGGGAGGCGTGCTGCAGCGCCTCAACTTCCTTCACCCGGCCGATTACCCCCTTGAGAACTGCGCCAAGGATGCTGTCTGAAGAGAGCATTTCGCGGGTCGCTGCCACGTTCAGATCACGAATGATCTGCGGATCTGTCTGCGACAGCCAGTTCATGATCTCCGCGGGCACTATTGCGGAAAGGATTGAAGCGCCCTCGGCGCCAGTCACCCGTGCCTTCTCGTGCCAAATGACAAAGTAGCGATCAGCGCCTCGTTCGGTCAGCCAGGTCAGAAGGGGGACGCCATACTTTGGCCACTGCGTTCCTCCAGCGTCCGTCACAGTCATTTGCCCGACTGGCAAATGAAGTTGGGAAAGCAATCCGGCCAGAAATGCTGAATAGCGCCACGCGCCAATCGTCCTGTGTCGCTCTTCGATTGACGATTCGGGCACGAAGATTTTCCCCTCTGCCGCCTGCCTGGCCATGATGGCGATATCCAGGCTCATGTTGAAGAGACCCCCTGGGCCACTGTAGTGCGTGGAGGATGACGCTGGAAGAAGGTGGATTTGGCTGGCAAGCAGCCGGATGGGGGTGAGGTAGAGCCGCTCGAACTCGCCCGATGTTCCACCAGCGATCTCGACCAGACGCTTCAACTTCCGTTCCGCGCCGTGCAGCAACTGCTCGGCCTCGACGACGGGTAGGCCAGTGTCGACTGGAGGGTAAATGGCCACGAGTTCGGCCTTCGACGCCTGCCAGCGCGCACTGTTAGCGAGCGTTGCGCGTTGCTCCACAACTGGAGTTGCTGGCGGCGCTGCCTTGCGGAAAATGAAATTGAGGAAGGACATGACACCCAAGTGTGATGTCCCGGGCCGACGATTCTGGGGACGAAATCACCCCGAATTGAGCGATTTCACCCGTTCTGCGAGATTTTTAAGCTGCTTTTGCGGGCCGAGGTGGCGCGGCATCAACTTTGGGCGCGGCCTTCCGGTTTGCCGTTGCCAGCAAATCGCAGAATACACAATCAATCGACGTTACAGAGATGTGCTTGGTCAGCAAGTTCCTGGATCCGCAGGAAGCGCACCTGTGCAAACGGCTCTCGCGGGTCTCAATTTCGAGTGCAACGACGTACCAGTGATCGAACGAAATCAGTTGTTTTTCATCGGTGCCGAACGCGGTCTTGCGCCGGTACAGGCGGTACACCACGACGAGAGCCGACTCAAAGGCGACCCCTGCACTTCGCAGATCGCTGAATTGGGTGTACAGCGAGTTCAGATTAGCGCGGTACGTAAGGCTGCGGTACATCAGCACGACCTGCTTGCATGAGGGTTGAGTTCCCCCCGGGGCGCGCAGGTCGCTCGTTTCGTACATGCGCCGTGCAGCAATTTCGGCGTATTGATGCGGTACAAGCTGCGCTATTGTTGCGGGGCGGGCTCTAAAGCTGACCAGTTCCCGAATACTGGTGATTTGCTCGGGCGGCAGCACGGCCACGAGCGTTTCTCGCTTCAGTCTACTTGCGGATTGCATAGCCTAGCGCCCCGGTCCGTATTTCAAACGAGCAGCTGACCTTAGATGGGCCTGCCCCTGATCTACCGGCAGGATTGACGCATTGCGCAGGGTGTCGTGATCGATGACGGGCTGTAGCAGGAAAGTCCCAAGCCCTGCCACCTTCTCCAGCTCGGCCGAAGGGACCGCGAGTGTCTGAGCAAGGAACTGGCTGGAGATATTCAGTCGCAGGCACAAGGCGTCGCCCTGTGAACTGTGGCGAGTGACAATGTTCAAAAACTGCCGGTTTAATGCGGCGATGTCTGCATCGAGAACTTCAGATGACATGGATAGATCCTGGAAGGTAATGTGCCGAGTCGGCTATGACATTCATTGCCCGGTACCGGTGCGGTCCAGAACCCAAATACTGTTTCCGATCCTCCGCGCGTCTTCGACCGTCTTTAGTTCAACGCGCTCTGCCTTTGCCTTTGCTTCCGTCTCTGCCTTTTTCAGCTCCTTCTCAAGGTCCAGTGAACGCTGAGTGACATCCAAGGGTTGAGTGACATCGTAGGAGGATTTGTAGGGTGAACTCGACGTTGTCGAAGCGACGCTAGCGTCATAGCCCCCGGAATCCGGAATGATGAGATTGCCCTTTTTCCCGCATTTCATCCAAGGCGGACAGCCTTGGGCGAACGAAAAGTCAGGTGTGACCAACGGTAGAACGGCGGCTATTGCCACGACAAATTTGAAGCTTGAAATCGCAAACACAACAGACCCCCTTTTTTTATCCTAGTTGAAGGCATTTAGTAAAGCAATGTAATTTCCAAAATATTAGAGTGACAAAACAATCTCGATTCTTAGCAAGCTAACCTAAACGGGTTCAGTTGCTTGTCACTGCGAGTGAGCGACATACGAAGAAACGTGTAGACAGTTGTCCAGTTTCTTTTTGCAAACATTCTTGGTGAAATATTCACATCCGGAGTTGTCCCGTGCTCGCAACAGACAGCCCAGGGAGCTTCAGTGCATCGAGGCCTCGTTTATTTCGAAATACAACAAAGTCCGCGCACAATGCATTCCGCGAAGCTCTGTATATGAAAAACTCTGCCACATCGAGCTTATCGTGACATAAACTTACAAAGTGAGTGACAAAGAAAAAAATGTGGCATAAAAATCTCCTTGCAGTGCTGAGCCGTCACGGCTATGACCCCCATGCAGCCGAAACGCTCCAGGAACTTCACGCCAGGACCGGTGTATCTGCCGGGCGCCTTACCTTGCTTCTAACCGGCAGTGCTGAAGCAACCATTCACGACATAGAGTTGGTGGCAGCAGAACTGAATATTCCCCCAGGTGAGCTGTTGAACGCAGATCCAAGCTTTCTGCGTGTTTACTCGATCGATGGATCTAATCCGATCACCGTCGCACTTCCGCCCAATCTTCTGGCTTACATTGCTGCGGCTGCCGGGGGGGCGTTGATGTATGCGGACTCCAATGATGCGAGCTACAGCGGTATCGAGGGTGACACTGTCACGATCTGCAGCAGGGGCCTGAAGGACCTTGTGTCGGGATCGCTGTATCTGATGGAGACTGAATCGGCGCGCTTCATTCGTCGCTGCGTCGAAGCGAGGCCCAGTCGCAAGGAAGCGGTGTTCGCGAATGGCCCAGGTCCGGACGCCGAAAGACTGGTAGTGAACTGCGAACCGGTGCAGGTTGTATCGGCAACCTCTCCACTCATCATGGGCCAGGTCCTTTGGACAATCGACAGGGTCTAGCCTTCATCTGAGGGGTGAAACGGGGGAAATAGGCTAATTCGGGGCCATTTCCCAAATATTTTCTGGGTGTCTGCCTTCTAAAGTTAGCTGAACTTTAGGAGCGCTCTATGGCACGAAAACAGGAAGTAAAACTCGTCCCCGCACAACGCAATGAGGACTCACTCAACGAGCTGAAATTCGGCGACGGATCCGTGATGTCATTGAAAGACCTGTTCGGCAAGAAGTTCGACGGCTCCGTCATCACGAGAGAGTTCGAGCTGATCAACAAGCCCGTGCAGAACTTCATCCGCCGCGACTTCATCTTCCTGTCGCGGTGCTTTTACCTCGGCACGGTGCTCGGGGAGAACAAGAACGTCGACGCCGGCCGGATGGCGTCCCTGGACACGGAGCTGTTCAATATTTTCACCAGCGTGCAGGAACTTGTCCGCAAGCGCCTCAACGAGATCACGCGTCTCCTCCAGCTGCACGGTGCTGACAAGGAGGAAGTTCACACCGCCCGTCCGATGCTCTACCGGGTACCAATCATTCACCCTCGAGCCTATGAATTTCTGAACCTCCTGCGTGAAGTGGATTCCCTACACTCTCTGCGCGAGCACGCATGGCTTCTCGGCCTCATCAACCCGCAACAGCGCGCCGACAACTTTCGTGAAACCATGAAGGCCGTCCGCCGTATCGGTTTTGTCACACGCATGAATCGCATCGCCATGTGGAAAATGCTTCAGCGTGCGGCGGAAGAAACCGGCGGGCAAGAAGGTGAAGACCTCCGCCAACTCGCCACCGAGCAGGCCCAGACGCTTGCTGCCGAGCGCAAGGTGGATCCTGAGATCGCCGGCAGCGTCAGCAGCGAGGCAGGGCTTCCTTCTGAACCGAGCAGCGACGCGCTGCCAGGCGAAGCCCGCAGGCCCGAGGCTGTAGCTGCCGCAGAATAGCCTTGAGCTTCTCGGACCAACAAACGCAGCTGATCTGCGTCCAGGGGCATGCTGTTGCCTTGGCTGGTCCAGGGTCGGGAAAAACCTCCACAATCATTGAAAAGATTGCCCGGCTGCTGCAGCAACCGGGCAACTCCGTCGTGGCGTGCTCGTTTACACGGGAGGGTGCTGAGGAGATCAGGCGCCGGCTGACCAAGCGGATTGGGGACGCAGCAATGGCGAGCGCCGACATCCGTATCGGGACCTTCCACAGCGTCATAGCGGAGCATCGAAAGACCTTTGGCCGTAGCCCCAAGATGATCTCTCCCGCGCACCAGATGAAGACTCTGGCGACCGTTGCGCGAGAACATGGCATGTCGCTGGGCGACGTGATCCCAGAATTTGAGGAAATCAAGCACCAGTTGTCGCCGCCTGACGCCAACTCGCTCCCAGCCTGGTTCACGGACTACGAAAGCCACCTGAAGACCCTGGGTGCGATAGACCTGCAGGATCTCATCCGAACTACGGTCCAGCAGATGGCGCTTTCCGCGAAACTTCCCGAGCCACCCGATTCGCCGCCTGACGACGAAGAACCAATGCCCCTGCGCCTTGCGTTCGCAGCCGCGGCATATCGGGACGCTTTCAACAAGAAGCGGGAGGAACTGAGCCTACGAATCGAAGCTTGCCGGCGGAAAGGCAACACGCAGGAAGCAGTGCAGCTGCAGGCAGAACTGACCAGGACATCAAACGAGGGCGGGGCGCTGCCGCTACTGCCTGCGACGCACCTGGTGATCGACGAATCGCAGGACAATGACGAACTCCAGTTCGCCCTTGCAACGCTGCACGCCCTGGCCGGCGTTACCACCACGCTGATCGGCGACGACGATCAGACGATCTATGAATGGCGAAGAGCCATGGGCTATCCAGGCTTGCTCTCGTTTGCCAACACTTTCAACGCGACCGTCATCACGCTGGGCGACAACTACCGGTCGCTCCGCACGATAGTCGAAGCCGCGGACCAGCTCATCCGCCACAACAACGGCCACCGCATCGAGAAAGTGTTCGTGGCCAAGCGCGGTCCTGGCGGGTCGGTGCTGGCCGAGCAGACCAACACCGAATGGGGCATGGTCGAGCTATCCGCGAAGATCATCCTTGAGCACACACAAGAATGCGCGGACCCTAGCGGCCGATTCAAAAGGCAGGTTGAGACAGGTCAGTTCGGGATACTTAGTCGCAACAATTTCATATTGGACGACATCGAGGCCGAGCTGATGCGAGAGGGAGTGCGGTACGTGCGGCAGGGGACTTCGATTCTCCAGAAGGAAGCTGCAAAGTACATCTATGAACTGCTCGGTGCCGTGTACGGGTTCGACATAAAGGGCATTAGCTTCCTCCTGCAGATCCATGGCGTGAGCGCCTCGATGACGAACAACGTATGCCGGGAGATCACTGGCCACGAGAAGGACTTTGTGAATGGAAGGCTGGGAAATTTCCAGCGATTCGGCGAGGGTTCCGACGCAATTGATCGGACGGTCGGATGGCTAGTTGCGCGACGAGCCGAGGTCGACGAGAAGACAAAGTCGAGGGAAGTCATCGGCAGCGTGTGCGCCGTTGTACGGGAGGTGCTCCATCCAGCGGGGCCATGGGACAGGAAGAACATCCAGAATCGAAAGTGCATTGCCGCCGTTCAACGGTGTTTGGAGCGGATGAACCAACCGGTGCTGACCCGTGTGGCAATGCTCCAGAATCGTGATTTCAAGGGCGCAGAGAGAAACGCCGTGAGCCTGATGACCTTCCACGGGAGTAAGGGCTTGGAGTTCAACAAGGTGATCCTGCTCGGAGCCGATGACGACGTATGCCCTGGCAAAGGTGAGTTCCAGTCCGAGCGACGCTTGTTCTACGTGGCTGTTACCCGGGCGAAGGACTCAATGCTGGCGCTCTACAGCGGGAAGCCTTCGCGGTACCTGGCCGAGATGGGTCTTACTTAATCCCGAAGCGCAGGTGGCGCGGCGCACGGCCAGCTCCGCTGGCCCGGGCAGGTGACGGCTTTCCCGGCCGTGAGCGGATCAAAGGCGTTCGGCGTAGGGAACCGCCCTGCCACTCAGCATGCCGCCCTCATACGCGCGTTGGCGCCCATACGCCACCGTTCCCTTGATGCTGCCGCTGGCAGCAAGGACGAGCAGACCCTTCGTCACGATCGCGTCGCCGTCCTTCTCAGGGGCGGATACCTTGCCGGCAACGACCACGTACTCGTCAGACTCAATAGACCCCACGACCTCGCCACCTGGCTTCACGATCACGGGAGCGGACCCGGCCATGATTCTGCCCTCGACAGTTCCGGAAATGACCACGGCGTTGCCGTTCGACACCAGGTCGGCCTTGATGACAACGCCGGCAGGAATCAGCAGGACTTTCTCCGCATCAATGCTTTTGATGAACTGCTCAACCTCGAGGCTCAGTGGCGCTTCCGGGGCGATGACGGTCTCTTCCCTTGTGTCGGCGCTGTGCACAACCGCCAGCGCTGGCGTTGTGCGGCTGCCGGACAGCTCCGCAGGCGCGCCGGACGAGCTGGCACCTGCGGAATCCGGTCCGGATTCAATGTGACCGGGGAATGAGGAAGTGGTTGCGTTCATGGGTTCTCCTTTGGGTGAATTAATTGAGTACGAGCTGTTCGCCCTTGGACGTCACCGCCGTTGAGGCCGCCTTATCGACAGACTTCAGGGTTGAACCATCGGGAAGCTGTTGGCCAACCTTCACGATCATGGGTAGCCGCGTCGTAGGGTTTGTGACGACGATGCTCGCGGGATCCTGAACGGCAAGCATGCGGACACTACTCTTTGCACCAGGTGCGGGCGTGCCGGCCTTCGCGGTCAGGACAACGGGCCCGGACGCGGCGGCGGGTGCCTGGACGACAGGCGCGGAAGTGTTGCCCTGAGCCGCAGTGGGTTTTGCGAGCTGCAATGCCGGCTCATTGAACACTGCAATTTTGCTGTCCTCGGGTGAAGCGGGAGCTTGTCCCTTCGGTTGCGCGACCGGTGCGGGCGCTTTACGTTCAGGGACGACCGCGGCAGCGACAGGACTTGGCATTGGGAGCGCCAGACGCGCTGGCAATGGCGCCGCGGGTTGGGACGGTGGTGGCGTGACTTTGCCGGAACTGACGTTCGACTGCGTGACCGGAGGTTTCGCTGCGGCCGCTGGCGCGGTGTTGGGTGCGGGGGCCAATGCCTTTTGGGCCGTCGCTGGTGCTTGCTGGGCTGGTGGTGGCGGCGACAGATCTGCGCGCTGAGCCGATGCGCCATCCTCCAGGGGTTTGGCGTCAGCCTCAACGATGGGCGGAGGCAATTTACTGAGGTCGATTGGCTCGGACCCGTATGAAGAGGGTGCAATGCTGATCGATTGCGGATGGATCGGTTGGTTTGTAGAAGGTGGCGCGAACGGCAATCCGGCCGTGAATGGCGGAAGGCTTGTGAAACCAGTTGCGATGAGCGCCCCCGCGAGCAGCGCGGCCGAGACCTGGAAACTACCTCGTGTCCAGAACCGGCTTGCGATCAGCCGTGCCCACCGTGATGCGCGTTGCCCGGAGGACTCTATCTTCCAATTTCCGGTGCCTTCATCCTGCAGCAGGTATTGGCCGGGCTTGGCATTGTGCTCAAGAGCCATCCTTCCAAGGGGTAGCGAGATTTGTAGTTGGTGCACGGTTGATTTCATGGTGAGTGTGGGGACGGATGCGCCCACACGGGCTGCTTTGAATTGATTTTTGAGCGAAACCGCTCACGCAAATCCGGGGAAATGTGCCTGAATTCGTTAATTTCCCCCCGGCGTGCACGGCTTAAAGAAAAGTCACTGCAAAAAAAAACGCCCCGATTGGGGCGTTTTGTAGAGAATTTGGTCCGTCACGCAGCAACCTCCTGAAGGAAGTTGACCATGTCCGTACCTTGAACCTCGGGTGTACGAATGACCACCTTGAGAGATCCATCGAGCAACCGTGCTTGCACGTCTGCTCGTTCGACCAGGCGGCGAGCCGCATCGAGGCCAGGGTTTCCGCCCCGCACCGTCAGATGATCGTTATCGGCGAAGATGACCAATGACGTTATTGCCGCAGGGACAAAGAAATTGGCCATGCCGGTATCTGCCACAACGGACCACGTAGGAACGCTGGAATAGACCATTGCAGCCAACGCAGTCTCAATGCCCTCACCAATGCCCAGAACGCCGTCTACAGGCTTCGCGAGCCGTATCTGGTAGTGCCGGGCCCCAATCGAAGGCATGAGCTTCTTGGCAGGGAGATCCACCAACTGAGTTGGATCGTCCGAGTCAGGTTCGCTAAGGGCGAGCTTCTTGCCGTTTGGCGTCAGAAACGTCCGGTGGATGTTGCATGCACGCCCGGTCTCGTCAACTACCGCGGCAACCATGCATGGATGGAGGCCGTAGTTCTTGCCCAATTCACCGTTGCTCCCCGGCTGGCCGAAGAACGGGAGTCCTGGGTGATACCGCAGAGCAGCTGGAAACACCTCAAGCCCAGGGATGCGGCTGTGGAGATATTTGGCAACCGGATCGCCTTCGACGATCGGCCTGGCTTCTGACCAGATCTTCGCGTACTTCGCGCGGAGGCGCGCAATCGCTTCTTCTGGCTTGCCCTCAGGAGCTGGTGCCTTTTTCTTGACGAGCCCGGGCTTGCGCGACGACGGGGTGCCGCCAAAGTAGTCATAAATGACCCACTTCGCAGCTTCCACATAGGACTTGCCCGTTGCCTTCATGAGGAGCGACATGCCATCCCCATGACCGCACACCGCGCAATGCCAGTTTCCGTTCCCGTCCTTGTTTTCAAACCGGAACTTGCCCTTAAGCCCTTCGTGCAAAGGGCACTGAACCTTCTTGTTCCGGAGACTCTCGGAGGGAATTCCGGCGCCGGCGAGGATGTCAGCCCATTTCCCGTCCGCGAGATCCTTCAGGCGTTCGGACAGGCGCTCTTCAAACTGCGGTGCCTGTTGAGTTGAGTTTGCTGGCATTTCTACCTTCCGTAGCTAACTGTCGACGAAGCGAGGATGACCCGCGTTTCGCTCCCGCCCTGGAGTACGTAGACCTGAGAGCCGACGCGAATGTTCGGATCCTCCTGGGCCACGGCCAAGACGGAGCCCGACGACAGCTTCACGATGAGGATCGAAGCCTTCCGCGTCTCGGCGCCGAATACGGCACCGGCTCGCTCGCCCATCAAGCCACAGAGGCCGACGACGGTTGTGCGCGATTGCCAGTCGGACATTTTCCGGGTGGCAGCGCCACAGGCCAGGCCTGCAGCTGCTGCGCCCACGACGCGCGATGTGCCTGTCGCTTGGACGGCGAGATCGGAACTGACCACGTCAATCACAACGGCCGTTTGCGCGGGCATCGCTCGCCGAACGTCATTGGAGTTGTAGTCGGTACCCGAAAACTGGGCGTGGCCGAACGTGGTGAGTGTCAAGGCTGCAATAGCCAGAATAATCTTCTTCATGTTGATTTCCTTGATGGAGAGCGCGTTCCCAAAGGAATGCACCCTTGGGGACGATAAAACAGCGACAAAGCACTGCACTGGCCTCACTGGGGGGAGGCGGCCCGGCATGGTTTGCACCACGATTCCTTGATCTTACACTGCAGCCGTCTTTTTGAAAACACCCCGAATTCATGGGTGCGCTCAAAAAGACGCTCTCACCCGTGAGGGTGAGAGGTCTGGAGAAAAGGCTATGCAGCCTTCGGCAGAAGAATTACCGACTGCATCATCGTTATCACCTGCCGTGGCAGGTCGGAAATCGAATCGACGACACACGAGTTCGGAACCAAGTGACTCACCTGGGTTTCAATCCCGATGGCCATGTGTTCGATCCCATCACCCTCCCCCATTTCGATCATGAGGCTGGCAGCAGTGAGGTCGTCAGGAGCACCGTCAGTGACGATGAGACAAACGTGCCGCGTCGCAGGAGACGAAAGCAAGACGGTATGCGCGTGGATTAGCGCGACATCCATCGGAGTTGTGCCGTTTGGCGCCATCGCTCGGAAGCGATGAGCAACGTCACGGATTGACTCACCCGGGCGAACCAGCTCCGCAACGTCATAGCTTTGGAACGGGAAAGCAGATACCGAATACGACACACCCAGGACCTCGTCCAGAGCCAGGCCCAAAGCCAGGGCAGCATCCAGCGCCACTGCACATCGGCCTTTTACCGACATCGAGTCACTGATGTCCAGCAGCAAGTGAACGGCAGTGTCCACTTTTTGAACCTCAGCCCGGCGCTGGAAAATCCGAGGATTCCCGAGCGCCATTTTCAGGCCTGCGTCGCGTGTGAGCCGTTTTCCGTACTCTCCACTTGTGTACCGCTTCCGGGTATGGGTCTGAAGAAACTCCTCGATCCCATACTGGAGCGCCGTCGAGGCAGCTCTAACCCGCTGTATCGCTTCGGCATCGCTCTTTGACCCTTGCACGCCGAACACCTCTGGGATGTTGAAGGTTGCGTCACGATTTGCGCGCGACTCAACCAGGCTCTGGGACATCTCCTCGCGGATCACGTCACCTCGATCCGCGCCCTCCTCAAGGCCTGGGGTGTCCAAGGCCTCCCGCAGAGACGCTGTGTAGGACGTCCGCGTACCAGGGAAGCCAGCGGATTGCTCCGGTGCACCGCTTGGGCCGCTTGACGCCGGCATTTGACCGTCGCTTTGCGACCCTGCGGCACTGGCACCACTCGTAGGTGCATCGGAGCCACCTGCGGTGCTTTCAGCGTTTTGACCGACCTGTCCGGTGCTGTCCTCAGACTGCTCCTCGGGGTCGCCTTCGCTACCGGGGTCCCCGGCAGCTGCTTCGTCAGGCTCTCCAGGCAAAGTGGCCTCATCGCCATCACCTCCGCCTGTCGATGGCGGCATGGACGGCGATTCGGCACCACTGCCTTGCGATCCGTCGCCGGATTCCGCGTTGTCAGGCGCGGACTCCACTTCCGCGAGTTCCTGGCGCAAAAGCCCGACGATTTGGTCAGCGGCACCGACGACCGCGTGCGTCGACGACGACCAGGCGGCCTGCAGCGCAATCTTCTCGATCTCGTCAGCCAGCGGCTGGGAAACCGAGTTCCTCCAGACGTCACGCTGCTGGACGCCGATGCCGGCGACCGCTTTGTAGTGGAGCACCGACTCGTAGAGCCAGTCCTGCAGGTAGCGGATCAGCTTGCGCGGAAGCTCAGCGTCTGGATCAACGACGCCCTGTCGACCGGTTTCGACAAACTTCAGCGTCAAAGCATCCAGCCAGTGGCGCGCCCCAGGGAACACGCCATTGATGAGACGCTCGATGCGGATGTCTTCGAGGACATTCACCAGCATCCTGTGAAGCTCGTCCCCTGGCCTGGTGCCGGCAGCCGCGAAATCGGTGTGCCGAATGTGCCCGGACTCGTGAACGATGTAGCCGAGCGAATAGATTGCCAGCTCTCCACCGGTATACGGCAGCGGCGGAAGAATAACCACTCGCCCGTTCGTTGCCGCGGTTGTAGCCCGTGGGTCGGTCCTAAGATCGACTCCGGCACCGGCCGCCACAATGCTCAGCATGTATGGCAGCGACTTGAGCAAAACGGAATCACTCATAGGTGATCCTTTCTGAAAAGAGGAGCGGGCCTGAAGGCCCGCTTGCTCAAAAGTTGAAAAAATTCGCCGCTGGTGGCGGCGTGTAGGCGACCGGCTGGAATGCCGGTCCTCGCGGCTGTTGGGCACCTTGGGAGGTGTCGAACAAGCCTGGCACCTTGATCATCGGCTGCGCGGTCACAGGGACTGGCAACGCTTTAGGCGCAACCGCCTTGTACGGCTGGCCGAACGCCTCGTCATAGACCATGGAGACGTCCGACTCGGTCACTTTCGTGCCGATCACAAGTGCCTGGTCCGGAGAACTAAGCATGGACGTGAGTCCATACAGGTTCCGGAGGTCAGCACCCTCGATGCGCCCCTCTGGCGGCATCACGGACAGAACATGGCGAATCATGCTTGCCAGCGCCCCGACCCGTGGATCAACGAAGTTGAAGCCGTCGAGCTTGTCAGCCATGGCCAACAGCGGCCGGAACGCCTTGCGCGTGACACCGTCGCGATTCTTCAGACTCTCGTCCAGAAGCTTGCTCGATGCCTTGGCGATATCGTTCAGCAGGTTGCCGAGGAGGCCCCCTACTTTGCTTTCGAGACCCTTCGCCATCAAGCCACCTTCGTCACCGGCGGAAATGCGGACACCATCCCAGTCGAACTGGATCTGGTCGTCAACGTAAGTAATGTCGAATGCATTGCCCCTGATGATTGCTTCCCAGCGCGGATTTTGCTTGGCAAATTTGTCAAAGATCAGCGGGTAGCGGGACATCAGGTCTGCCTTGAGGCTCAGTCCTTTTGTCACCAGGACGTTGAGCTCCTTGGCCAGGTCCTGCGCCTTGTGGTCCGGGATTGCGAAACCACCAAGGAACGGAGCGCCGATGGAGGAGCACGCCCGTTGCATTGCGCCTTTGACTGCACTGAGCTTTGCGAGCTCGGCCTTGTCAAAGACGCGTTTGACGCCCAGCGCCATGACCTGCTTTGTTTTGTCGACGTCAATGGTGACATTGAGTGCCGACTGCAGGTCTGCTGAACTGAGCTTTCTGTTGCCGTGGAAGAGGCGACAGTTGAGAGTGAACAAGCAGATCTTGTCCAGTGTTTGCTTGGCAATTTGTGCCATTGCAGACTCCTAAAAATAGAAGGATGAGCCCGAAGGACTCAAGATCCTCGCGGGTTATGGCTGCTAGCGCAGCTGCTTGACGAGCATGTGCTCGATCAGAAATTCACGCGACAGAGTGCGAATTTCTCATCGATCTCAAGGGGTGCTCATAAAAACTGATGACCGACTTTGGTCACTGGCTCCGTTAAAGGGGAGCTGCCTCGTTGAACGATTATGGCAGAGAATTCCCCGCAGGTACAGTGACAAATAGGTGCCGCTGGCCAGGGGCAAAAAAATCCCCAGGGGCCTTTCGGCACACGGGGGATCTAGGACTCACAGCTTGTCACTCGGCGCAAATTTGGCGATCTTTCTGACCGCCGCACCGCGATTTAGCCGCATGCCCCTATCGACTGGCATGAAGTACAGCGTTCGCAGCCGTCCGACCGTATTACGGCATAGGCTCCGCATTCACCACACTTCTTGCCCGGCGTGATCGCGTTGAACACCATTGCTGGTGCCGCGGCTTCGTCAGCGCTGGTCGCTGCAGCTACCTCTTCAACGGCCGGCGCAGCCAATTTCAGCAAATCCCGCAGAGGAACCTGGTTGCCATCAGCGTCCAGAAATCCCCTATTGAAAAGGATCTGCTGTATCGCGTAAGCGAGGGCCCCGACCTCCGAGTCGTGGAACCGTGGGACTTTGCCACCGTCCGCCTTTTCGAAGACCCCGTACCTCACCCGCCCGCGGTCCGATTTGACCTGGCGTGCGTCCTGCAGGGCTTTTCCCAGCTGGCCACTACGCGCATTCAGCGACAGCTGGCGCGCAAAGGATGAAATCCACTCCTGCGGCACGTCGCTCTGGCTGCTCGGGATAAAAATTTCCATGGGCCTTTCGACCAACACGTTCTTTCCATCCACCACGCCAGGTACCTTCGCGAAGGACACGGACAGGTACATCGACTTGGTGCCGGATTCGGTGATGTAGTGGATCCGGCTGTTCACCGCATCCAGGTCTCCGTCCGGGCGCCGTTCAAAGATCACCTTCAACGGGTCGACTTCTTTGACTTCTGCTGCCTTGGCCTCTGGCGCGGCCGCGCCGACGCTCAGAACTGCTCCCAGGGTCTTGTTGGGCCTGTACGTCGCCAGTCCCTTCAAGTTTGCTTTCCAAGCCTGCATGTACAGGTTCTTGAAATCGTCGTACGGATAGTCCTCCGGCACGTTTACCGTCTTGGAGATCGCCGTATCGATGAATGGCTGCACTGCCGCCATAACAGCCAAATGTTCCGCTGCCGTCATCTCCTGCGCCGTCACGATCGACGGCGGGATGCAATCCTTCACGAGGTAAGTTCTCCCGGCCACTTCGAAGCTCGGCTGATAGCCGCTAACAGCATCCAGCAAAGGCGCACGAAGCTCCGGGCTACACACGGTCTCGAGGAAAACCCGAAACGCATGATCCACGACGCTGTAGTTGACGTGACCGTCTCCAACGCGTTTCTTGCGCGTGTAGGCAAGCGCAAAAGGAGGCTCAATGCCATTGGAGGCATTGTCCGCAAACGCAAGGCTCACGGTACCGGTGGGCGCGATCGACAGCAAGTGGCTGTTCCGAATGCCGTGGCGATGGATCCTGCCCTTGAGCGCCTTTGGCAGCCTCGACGCGAACGTTCCCTCTTTCAGGTACTTCTCCGCATCAAACAAGGGGAATGGCCCCTTTTCAATCGCCAGGTCAACGGACGCCTCGTAGGCAGCATCGCGCATCATGATGGCAATGTGCCTGGAGAACTCGACTCCTTCCGTCGAGTTGTAGCGAATCCCGAGCATTGCGAGCATGTCGCCCAGACCAGTGAACCCCACGCCGATGCGGCGTTTGGCTTCCGACTCTTTGCGCTGCTGCTCGAGCGGCCAATGAGTGACGCTGAGCACGTTGTCCAGCAGCCTCACTTGCACCTTCACCGCAACCTTGAAGCCTTCGTCGTCGAATGCTGCCTTCGCAGTAAATGCATCGCTGACGAACTTGGGCAAGATGATCGGTCCCAGGTCACAGCAACCGTACGGAGGCAACGGCTGTTCCGCGCAAGGATTCGTAGCCTCGATGGTCTCGGCGTAGCCCAAGTTGTTATCGAGGTTCATAAGGTCCAGAAAAACAATTCCTGGTTCCGCGAAGTCGTAGCACGACTTCATCACAGCGTCCCAGATCTCGACAGCTGGAATTTCACGATAGACCCAAAGTCCATCGGACTCGCGCAAATAGGCGCCGGCACGCTGCTGTTCAGCAGATGGCTCTGCCTTGTGAACCAAGGGCCACATTTCGTTGGCTTCGACGGCGGCCATGAAGCCACCGACGATACCTACGGAAACGTTGAAGTTGTTCCAACGACCGACTTCGCGCTTTGCGGTGATGAACTCCAGAATGTCCGGGTGGCTGATCTTCATCACACCCATCTGAGCACCACGTCGCGCCCCCGCGCTCTCCACGGTTTTGCATGACGCATCGAACACGTCGATGTACGAGCATGGACCAGACGCGGAACTGGCTGTTCCCTTGACCACCGATCCGCGCGGGCGGATTCTGGAAAAGTCGTAGCCAACACCGCCACCGCGACGCATCGTCTCGGCCGCTTCACGAAGGGCCTCATAAATGCCAGGGTATCCCTCTGCGTCAACACCTTGAATCGCGTCACCTACAGGCTGCACAAAACAATTCGCCAGGGTCGCTTTTATGCCGGTACCGGCCGCAGACATGATCCGTCCAGCGCCAATGGCGCCGCGCATCATGTTCTCGAAGAACACGCGCTCAAACTTCTCGCGCAACTCCGGTTGCTCGGCCTGGGCAACACCCTTGGCCACGCGCGCGAAGATCTCTGTCTCAGTGGACTCATCGCCCTTCGCGTATTTCTCCAGCAGGACGTCAATCGACACTTGCTGTGGCGCCATGGCGGCGACCTGCAGAACTCTCATAGAAGGCTCTGACTTCATAACTATCTCCTTTGAAAAATGTGGTGGAACACTGAACTTCGCCGCAGCGAACTCAGTTGTCCCGAGGACGCTCTGGTGAAACCATTGCGTTTGGCTGAAAACATCAGCTTTGGAGTGCATGACTGCACAACACTCAGCGAGAAGCGCTCGGCGAACGTCTCTTGATGAGTGGGCTGTGTGGTTTTCGGATACGAGAGCGCAGGGGCGCTAAAGGGCAGTCTTTCGACTTGGCTACACACGTTGGTGGCAGCTGCATGAATTTTAGTCAATCTGGCAAGGCTTTGCAACCATGCCGGTTTTCGGTGAAATTCCTTTCCTCTGGACTCGTTTTAAGTCCAGAGGAAAGGGGTTACCCCCTCCCCTCCGTTACCGCGGAAAAACCGGGATGCTCCCATCGCCAGCGACGAGAGCCCAATTGATAGCCACAACATTGACGGTGCGGCTTAGTCGATCAAATTCTTCCTTGAAAAATGACTCGGTGATGGTCTGCACCTCAAAAGTGCCCTTGACCGCCCGATTGAGGTAGCTGCCGGCGGCAGCCTGCAGCTACCAAGGACCTCGCGACGCCAATTGGCACTTTGAGGTATTTATAACAAGCCTTGCTGTTGAACTTCACCAGCAGGCACCGTGCAAGGCTGTCATAAACCACCGAATGGAGGTTCGACGAGTCAACCATGGTGGAAAACGAACCGCCCATGCTATGGACGCTTCACTTGGCCGAAGCTGATGTCCTGCACCAGAATCTTGACCACCGCCAGTTGCTGCTCGCCAGACATGACGATTTCCTGCACGAGAGTCCCCTTCACGGTGACCCGTTGCGTCTTCGCGCCGCGCTCTGCAACCGACTCGGCAAGAGCGCCCTCGGCGCGGCAGCGCCACATGGAGCGGCCAGGCTCATCGCCTGACAACACACTGTGTGCGATGTTGAACTCGCACACGACACCCTTCTTGCCTTCAAGAAGAACCGGCTTTTCAGTCAGTTCCCCTTCCATGACGAGAACGTTGATCATGGCAGCACCAGAATGGTGAAGCAGTTCTTCTGCGAACGACCGCCAGTCGGGTTGCTTGTCGGAAGGCTTCCGTGACTTTGAATAGCCAACTTGTCGCCAATTCGGCACATCGATTCCACGATCCCCCGCTCGAGGTCGGTGCCCCACACACGGTGAGGCTTTCCTTCGTTCGGCTTGTCAATCAACTCGAGGTCGACGCAATACTGATCGAAGGTCCGATCGCCGATCGTTCGCGGCTCCATCCCGTATTTCACGAGGATTCCACGCACCTCTTCTTCGACGACCGGCCGCGGCCGGGGCGTTTTAGGAGCAGCGGGCGCTGCAGGTTTGACGGCCGGTACCGCCTGCTGGGCAGCTTGGGCAGGTTTCGGCGTCTCCGGGGCCTTTGGAGGGGCCACGGTTGCCACCGGGGGCATCGTCGAGACCACCTTGGGGGCGGCAGGCTTTGAAGCCGCGCTGCGCGCCGCCTGAATTCCGAATTGCGTGCCAGCGGTGCGGTTGCGCAGCCAGGACTCAAAGTCCCGGACGCTGACTTCCATCATCGTGGCCGGTGTGTCGCCTGATCCCATTTTCAGGGGAGCGAACGGGACTCGGCTCAAGCCGACAGATGTCCGCAGGAGCGGGTTCAAAAAGGTGACCTCGCGATAGACCATCCTGGTGTCCAGGTACAGCCACAGTTTGATCTGGGCCAACACGCGCCCTCGACTGTCCACGATGGGACGCGAGGTGATATCGGCCTCCCGATACGCCGAGAAGTCTGTGTACGCCTTTGACGGGCTAGCGGACCGAAGGATCAGCTTGCGCTCATTCACTTTCGTGATGTGAGCGATAACCGGGCCCACCGCAAATGCGGCGACCCGGAACAGCATTTCGAAGAATGCTGACGTGGTCGTAAGACCAATCGAAAGTGACTTTGTGGTCATGGTTGCGTGTTTTCAGGTGTGATGCCCGTAGCCAGCCGGAACGCCTCGTGGAGGGCCGACCGTACCTCGGGGCGTTGGCGGTTCGCGAGAACCGTGTCCAGCGCCATGTACAGCGGCTGCAGCGGGGCGTTGCCCTGCTGATAGGCGCGTGCGTACAAGACGGTCCATTTCGCCATCCGAGCGGAACACCGCACGGACATCGTGCACGGGAGTGCGCCCGCGTTGTCGTTTTCGCCCATGTAGGCTTTACGAACCGCGGCAGCTCCCTGCGCTACGGCAATGGCGATATTCTCGATCTCGCCGGCGTTGAGGTTGGGCGCGGCCAAAGACTTTTTGATGACGTCCACTTCCACATCCTGGTCAGGATACTTTGTGAGGACATCGACAAATCGGTCGTCGTTGGCCAGATCCTGGTTCTGCCGTCCGTTATAGCCGGCGGTCTTCGGATTGATGGTCACAAACACCCGAAACCCGGGCGCTGGGACAATCGTCTCGCCTGTCTCGGGAATGGTGTACTGACGCCCCTCGAGGAAGGCGTTCAACCCGGTCGCTTCCCCAGGGTCGAGGACGTTGTACTCGTCGACGAGCACTGACATTCCATTTCGTGCGGCCATGGTGACAGGGCCATCACGCCAATAGACGCCGTTCGGACCGGGGAAGAATCCCCCGATAACGTCACGGCTGCTCAACTGTGGGTTTGCACCCAAGGTGATGAGCGGCAAGTTGAGTGCCGCGTGGAAACTGAACACCGCCTCGGTCTTGCCGGTGCCGGTATGGCCAATCAGCTTCAGGCAGGTGTCGCCCGAGAACCAAAACAGCACCATCGTTTTGATGAGCTCCGGATCCCAAACATAGTTTTTGTCACCCCGAGGTGTCTTGATGGTGGGCGTATCCCACGGCTTGTCAAAACCTGTGATCGGGTGCCCGAAGGGGACCGGAAAGACGTCCGACGCCTTGTAGGTCATGAAGGCCGGTTGCGCGACCTGTTGTTCCGCAGCCGGAGTTTCCTCTGGAGCGATCATTGTTTCAGCACTCATTGGTGCTCCTTTTGTTGGCGCAATCGACAGCCGAGGCTATCGCGTTGCGACGGAAAGATTGGTATTCCCCTGACTTGATCTTGGCTTCGGTTTCGCGAAGGAGTGTCGTCAGGGAGGCATTCACGCCGGCACGCAGTTCATCTGGGTCGTAACCCAAAATCTTGCAGCACCAGGTGAACGGGAATGAGGTCTGCTTAACGCCGGAGATCATGTCCTTCGTAGGCGGTGGCCAGGCGTAGAGACTTCGATCTTCGAGAAACATCCATTCGAGTGTGTCGATCTTTTCATCGACCCCACCCACGTCAGCAAGGCATTCAAGTACCGTTTCAAAGAAACAGGCAACGAATTTGAAAGGGTTGACGATCAACGCTTCGATGTCCGCCGCTTTGTCATTCAAACTCGGTTCGTTGGTGACAACGAACTCGATTTCGACTTGTGCGGTTTTCTGTTCCTCGATCTCCCTGAGCAGCTTTTCACCCTTTGGGGTGAAGATTGGCCGTTTGAGAATTTCGAGGTGAAGCGGTTTGAGGTTTGTGTGGTCGAGAACATACGCGAGTCTTCGTCGCTGTTGCTCTTCGATTACGTTTAGCACCTCTTCGTCATCCGCGTGGAATGAGAATGCTTGCTGAGTGAGCGAGGCCGGCAATAGTTGCGGCTTCGTCACGGGTACTCCTACGAGTAGTAGGTCAGGCTGGACTTCAAAATCGGGTGGCGCCAGCTATGCCATCTTCCCGAATTCTTGTATCGAATACTTTTGGATGAAAACATCGTGTTCATCAAGAAATACTCATCGCGCAAAGAGGCTTGTTCAAGCGCCGAAGCGCTTGAACAATTCCAGACCATCGTCAAATGATGACGGTCTCGCCTTCTGCCACAGCAGCAAGCACCTCGCGGTAGTCTTTGCTGATGGCACGATTCTCAGAGAGGTCGCGGACGACTTCGCTGAAACCTGCTTCGCAGAGTTCTTCTGCAACCTGGGCCACTTGCCCCAAAGGGAGCTCGTGGATCCAGCGCGGCTGGGCTGCGTACATCCCTGCCACAAGGCCCGGCGTTTTGCGGGCGGCTTTCTCGATTGCCGTTGCACGAATTTTGTGCTGGGCAGTTGCTTGAAAGTGGCTGGTGAGAGCCAGTTGGTTGAAATCGATGTTCATGATGCTTCCGATCTTTGGGGGAAAAAAGGGGCACCACTCCAGAAGGGAGGATGACTCCCAGCGGGGTTGAAAAAATTGGCGAGGTAAGCCGTGAGGCCTATTCGACAGTGACGCTTACTTTGCTTGTTCCAGAGCAGCTTCAATGTTCGCGGCGCGGGAACTGTGGCTGTTAGCCGAAGAAACCGAAACGCTTTTGAAAGCCGAAACCGAAACGAACGCGATCAGGGCCAACACGATGATAGTTTTCATCAAAATACTCCTAGAGCTACCAACAATGTTGGTGAAAAACTCATCGCTTTCACGACGAGGATTAAAAGCAAACGCTGTTTAGGCATCTGCACAGGCTGTTCACGCACAGCTATCGTCACCGGCTTTCGCTGGAGAGAAAATTTAGCATTGGGTCCTATTGCAAGACACAAGGCGAATTTCACTCAGGCAGGGGAAACTGGAACGGAGGGTATCAATGGCAGAGCGCCGTTGAATCAGGGCGGGACTATTGACGAGTGGCGCCGCACACGACCGCTTTCGCGATGAAGTGGAATTTACCACGTTTCCAAGAAAAGGGGGAGGTGCATTACGCACCTCCCCCAATCTTTTTTTTAAGCTCTTGTCACTCGCTTGGAATTACGTCCCTGCGGTGCCGGCTTGTTAGCGCGCAGCCGGATATGCTTCTTCGCATCGCCATACCCGAACCGCGCCCATGCTTTCTCGCACACCGGCAGCGAGGTGCAGCGACCAGTCTCGAGATTTACGAACACCCCGTGGAAGCTGATCTTGTGGTGCCGCAGCAAGTCCCACAGCATGGCCATCCCGTGGCTTACCAGCGTCCTGTTGATGAACAGGCTCTGGCGGGCCAGGGCCTCTGCAAGGGAGCAGCTAGGCCCCTCATCGGGATCGACCACCTGCGGATCCATCACCTCGGGGAAAAGCTCCCCGACGTGGGGTAACGTACCCCCATTGGTCTTCCGGTTGCCGCCGACGACTTGGCCAAGGATGGCCTGGCCGTCTTTCGCCCTGTTTCCGAAGTCCAGGTAGTAGGACCCGCTCGGGCCCCGCTCCATGGCCCGCATGATGCTCAGCCGGGCCTTTCTGGTATCGACCGCGCCGATCACGATGTCAAAGGCCAGCGTATCTGACATGGCCACCTTGTCCGGACACGAGGTCCAGTCGGTACCCATCGTCATGTTCACTCTTTGGACGAGAACATCAGACTTGAATTGACCTAGATCCGCCGGGAAGAACCACTGGCGACCTATGTTCGACTCGCTCACTCGATCATCGTCGTAGACAGTGACGCTGAGTCCGCCGGGGTGGCCAAGCTTGACCAACGCATAGTGCATTTGCGCCAAGGCCGTAACGACCTGAGAGCCTGTTCCACCGGCCCCAACGAGAGCGACCGAGATCGTCTTCTGCAGGAGGCGTGGATTGATGACATGTTCCATCAAATCACCTCCACCAGGTTAACCGCGATGCCCAGCATTGACAGCCGACTCACAAACTGCGGCGTCGCTTCCGAAACACGCCCCAGCACGGCTGATAGGCACAGCTGGTCTGCATCGTCTGCATCGTCCTGCGGCGAGAAAAAGGCCCCAAGCTCTCCATGCGAGTGGATGTCCATCACAAGGTGAACACCATCGGGCAGCGGTGGCCTTTCAAATTTGACGTGCCCAGCCGACACCGAAATGTTGGCCAGCGGAAGGTACTGGAATTCCCTTGCCTCTGCGTCCCACACGATCCACGCCGCTGTTTCCATCGGAGTGGCCGCCCGGGCTTGCTGAACAAACCGGTCCAACATGGCTTTCGGTACTGGACCGCAGCGCAGGTTGATCCCGGGCTTCGGGCCTTCACCGTATGGTGTGGGCCGTGCAAAGAGTGCAGAGATCGGCTGGACAGCGTGCAGCCAAGGCCGCGAAACTTCCATGAGAACCCGGTTCGCCGTGAGGATGAACCGGTCTCCCGTCCCCTCCATCGGACCCAGCGCCGCGAAGCGCGGGGCAAGTACCGTAGGGAACTGGCTCTGGATGATTGCGTCCATCAGTTTTCTCCCAGGGCGCTCAAGGTCACTCCAAGCGACTTTTTCATCGGCTTGAGCGATTTAACCGGAAACGTCTTCGCTCCGGCTTCGACCAAGTCAGCGATAAACGCGTAGGGATCCTTGCCAACAATTGGGACGGAGCCGTTGTAATGGGTGAAGACGCTGCTGAAAAACAGAGCCTGCCAGGCAGGAATGTCTTTCACAGTCTTGCCGGATGGCTTGACCCCGTCTCCCCAGCAAACATCGCCGTTCTCTCCCACGTTCAGCAGTGGCGCGCGAAACAGCAATGTCTCAGTCGTTGGGCGCTGGTTTTTCTCCAACGCATACACATAGAGGCCCTGGAACGCCCCTCCAGTGGCACGGTTGCGCCGGATTGCAAACACAAGCGCCGGCGTCGGGACCTTTCCGGTCAGACCCTGAAGCCGCGATTTGCCGGGAGTGTTGTGCATGCTCACGTCGAAGCTCATGAGTTGAACACCTTCAGGCATCCACCAGGCAAGCAGTGAGTCGTTTGCAACCAGCACGTTGGCCGGAATCACCTCGAAGTCCTGCTTCAGCCCCTGGTGGGCCTGCTGGGCGAGCAACTTGAGGTTTTTGGAAGTCAGAGTGACGCCTGGCGCCAGCTTAAATCCCGAGTCGATCTTGCGAACGACATGGTGTGTTGCAAAGGTGGTCGCTTCTTCTTGACCATCGGTTCCATAGAACACGATTGCACTGCGCGGAACGTGGTTCTGCGTACTGGCAATGCCACTAATTGAATTTTGCATAGTAATAGCGCCGGTGTGCGGCGAATGAATGCCTTTCGGCGTAGTCTGAAAATCCGTCAGCTCGGACCCATAAGGTGCTTGAATTATTGCACACGAGATGCCAGTCGTTCAAGCAAAAAAAAATCCACCCGGTTTTACGCGGGTGGATCTGGGTATGGATTTCAAGTGACAAACTTGCTCATTGCTTCGTAGAGCCTCCCCACGGCAACTTGCGTCGCCAACAGGTGCTCCACGGCTCGAACATCATCCTCCACTTGCTGCGGTTCTGAATCTGCCCGCACTGCAACCTGTAGCACTGACTCGCGGCCCTCGCCGGAGTTGTAGCGATCTTCCACAACCTCGTCGAGTGCGTGCCGGAGCTGCGCGCTTTCCTCATCCCAAAGGAAAATAAAGCAAGCCTCAACACATGAGTACCGCTCTTCGTCGGAACTCTTGACGTGACCGCGCTCTATGACCTGACGGACTTCGAGTATCGCCTTGGCAAGTTCCGCTTCAAGTGGTGACCGGTGTTTGATCGAGTCGCGGAGTTTCCGCTTCGAGATTACCGGCTTCCTCCCCAGTGGCTTGTAGCCCAGCTCGCTCATGTTGGCATCCCACGCGGAAGGAAGCACACCTGGAAAGTCTGAGGGTTTGAACGAGGCTTCAGCCTCATCCTCGTCGCCGTCCCAAGAATTCAACTTGAATTCCTCCAGCACATCTGCATCCGTGTCGCAGCAGTACCAGTTCATGTATCCATACATGTCACGGATCACTTCGGGCGTCCAGATCTCCAGGCCAAGGTAGGCGACCTGATAAATCGCTTTGGCCGCGTCGTGGGCAAGCGCCTTGTCGGTGCATCGCTCCATGAATTCCTTCATGTAGATCAGCTTTGGGCAGTCCATGAACAGCTGCACCATAAGCATGTCGCCTCCAAACTCAGGCGAGTTTCCCGAACGGGAGCTGTATCCAGTCACTTCCGGGTGGATGGATAACTTGTCCTGGGGAAGGTAACTCTTGAGAGTCCCCTGCCAGCGGTCCACGATTTCCACACAGGATTTTGCAAGGTCGATATCCGATAGATCCATTGAGTCCAATATTTCCGGATGAACCCTGCAAAGCGCAGCTGCCAGCCTGGCCAGCCCAGGGTTGAGTGGAAGCTTGACGGTAAGCTGCTGCAGGTGAGGCGCTTTAATTGGCGCTACAACAGCAGAGGACAGCTGAACGAAGACAACGTCATTGCCGTGCCGCCCACCTGCGGGTGCAGAATGCGCTTCAAGTCCGCGAGCGACGGTTGGCCGCCAGGTTTGCTGCGGGACTTGCTTGCCTCGGGCGCAGCGGCTTCGAGGCAGCGGAGAAAAGACGCAACATGCGCCGGCAGCTTTGCCCGGACTTTTTGTGTCGAGCCCTTCGCGGCGGCGCCTTTTGTGCCAGTGGTGCGGTGGAAGGTATAGGTGAGTTCACCATCCTTGTTCACTGGACCTTGTACTTCGGCGTTCAACAGCTCAGGGTACATGGCCGCCCAGAAGTCCTTGACGGCAGCCGGGCTCAGTGAGGGATCAGGGTCCGTCAGCGGGTTTCCATTCGACATGAAGACCCGTTTCAATACGGTAGCAGAGACCAAAATAAACTCCTTGCGCATAGCGCTATAACACGCTCCCGCGGACCCGCACGATGGGGGACTTCACAGGAGGCGCTTGGGATAAATCCACCAGAGAGGTGGAACGAAAGTCAGCGAGCTGACCAGGCGAAATAAGGCATCGCGGGCACTACTAAACGCCTCGACTGTAGCAGACTATTTCATAGCCCTCAAGCGCGAGGCAGGCCACCCCTCCCCTATTGGCGGCTCGAGAACCGTGTGATACATTGCGGGCAGGTCATACCTCGCCAGCTGGCGCGCAGCCAGCCAATTCCTCGCTCACGCGAGTATTTTCAAAAGGACTTTATGTCACTCACTTATCACATCGATAGGAAGGCGCTTGTCTATTGCATCGCGAATGGCCGGGAAACGCGGGTGTTGGATTTCTCCACAGTTCGTGAGGAAGCAAATGCCATTGCCGGCATGCTCGGCAAGGTCGACCTGCTCATATCCCCGTCCGAGGATGGCACCATGAACGCATTGGCGAAATATCGGCGGCTGAAGCTGCTGTGCAGCCGTGAAGGGCGTCGGAGCTTGTGGTTTGATCCACGCGTCAAGCAAAGCGTACGGCACGCTCTACTGACGGCGACGGCGACCCGGCGACCCATCAGGCTGATCTACGGCGACCCGGCCAGCGGCAGGGCTTACCTGGAGCACGCCGGTGTGCACGGCTGGATTGCTGCTGGTCAAGATGATGGCGTTATGAGGCCGACTTTGAGCGAGACCCAAAATCTCGAAACGTCATGCGCAGTTCACGAACTGGACATCGTGCGGGTCATAGATACCAGTTCAACCCTCGACACTTATGTGCACCCGGAATTCCACATGCCGGACATGGAAGTAGTCGAGAGAAGCGAACGCGGCTTTGAGCTGCACGTGGATGGAAGCCCGATGCTTGTGGCTGAGCACAAGGTGACCTTAACGAAGTGGGCCCGGTTCTTTGCGGGATCGAGCCACGACAGTCCGCAGGTGGTGCCGGTGTTTCACCCGGAGTCGGCGGTGATTGAAAAATGGGCCTGGTCTTTGACGACCGGGCCCATTGTTCCCACTGCACGACCTAAACCTATGGCCTCGCCCCTCAGGGTTTGCTGAGCAAGGTTTGCGCAAACTCAAGCAAGGTATCCGGCGATGGGTCTCCCCAGATATCTCGCATCAACCACTGATAAAACGCTGTCTGTGCAGCCTTTGTAGACTTCGATTTGAGAACCAGGCTCTTCAGCTCCTGTTGCTCGTTGTAGCGATTCACCAGCGCGGTCTGGTCATCAGCATCAAGCTCCTTGAAATAGTTCTCTGCCTCCACGAGCTGCTGGGCGCGGTATAGCGCGGCGATGTCAGGCTTAGTGTTCGGTGCCAGCGCTACAGCTTTCGGCTCGACGTCAGTCACTTCTGTGTTGCTTCCCCACTTCTTCTGCAATGCCATCCGAAAATACGCCGCGGCGTTCTCGAGCTTGTCGACCTTCTTATTGTTTTTTCGCTCGTTGGTGTAGTTGATCGCACCGCGAACATCCGCCGCGGAATACTCCTTTACGAGCTTCCTCGCTTCGGAGCTCAGTACGCCAAGCTTGATCATTTGCCCAACCAGGGCAAGTTCGTTTTCATCGAGTGGGTTAACCACGGTAGATGTTCTACCTGGTGTAACCTTGAAGAAGACCCCTTCAACCGTCTTGCCGACTTTAGTTTCCCGGAGCTCCACGCTAATCGCTCCCTCGGCGTTAACTTCCGCGATAGACGGGTTGAGGACCTTTGCCTTGAATACCTTGTATTGCTCGTACGTTTTGCGGCCTGCGGATTTGCCCAAAATCATGTCGCGGAATATTGGCCAGGGCACAATCGCGGTGGTACCCAACTTTTGGAATCGAACACAGTGTTCATAAATTCCGATTGAGCCTACTCGGCGATACTTCCTTACCACCGCCTCATCAACGAGCGCGTAGATCTCTGGGTTAACCACATGCGGTTTAACTTCTGCGCTGATGCGGAAGCGAATGGTGGAACTGGTTATCTCGACGTCAGGAAACGGTACCGAAGACTTCCACTTTGATCGCTTCGCTTCCGGTGTGATTACGTCCCAGGCGAAGATCACTCGCTGCAGTGCAGTCGCTGATTCTTTAAGGAATTTTCGGTTTTTCGAGTTGAAGTCGATCGCAACCATCATCTCGTCGATCCGCACCGTCCAGAATCCATCTGCGTCCGGTTCGGATGAGTTGGCTTTTTTCAGCCAGTGGTTGAACATCTTCTTCTGCGTTGCTGTCAGTTCCACCTGAGGCATCGCATGAACGATCTGAACGGGTTTTCTAAAGGGGTCTGGTACTTCCTTGCCTGGTGGGACAAAGAGAGCGATTTGCTTCTGCGGAGAAGTTGACACCTTGGTCATGCAGGGTACCGGTTCGGAGGAGTTGCTCGGATGGTACCTATGGAACCTTTTTAGCGCAATCCTTTTTTTCTCCCCTCTTCGATTTCAAAATGGTCGGACGCCAGCTGTTGTGTATTCTTTTAAGAGAACACTTTAAAACCTTTAATACATTTAGGAGGCCTGAAACGTAGTATCCATGCGGGTTCCAAGAGGGTGTGGTACCCGGCACTGGGTGAATGGGGACCCGAAGATGGGGCGGAAGGTAGACGCCAATGGGGACTTGGTAACCGGCATTGGGTTTGAAGGTATGTGGATATGGGCTTGAAGGTACCCGTTGATGGGGTTTAAGTTAGGTACCGATTAGTGGGTGATTGTGAAGGTACCTGAAGGTGGGCGGGAAATTGGTATACGTTTGTGGGGTAGACGTGAAGGCTCACGACATTTGATGGTGCATCTTGCGTTGAAGATCTGCAGCATGAAGTGGTGTCTCACCCTCAAAGGTATACATTTTTGGGGCACCAGCGGTGGTACCCATTTGTGGGGTTGAGTGTAGGTACCCAAGAGTGGGTTTTCATCTGTTGCCCGGTACGCGACCCCGTCGCGACGGATTGATGGATTGCTCTCGGTCGCAGTCATCTTTCAGGTACCGTCTTTTGGGTATTTTGGTAGGTATCCGTTTATGGGGGCAGTTCAGGCGGGATTGCAGCTTGTGGCAGGGCGCCTTTGGTTGGCAAACTTGTCTCTCACATCTCCGGCAGCCAGTAGGTATCCACAAATGGGGCGGCGTGAAGGTATCCGTTTATGGGATAGCCAGAGGTACCCGTCTATGGGGCGCTATGGCTCGAAACGCTGCGTAGGCCCATGTCAGGTGGGCGAATTTGGCAGTTAGGTACCCGAACATGGGGCAAAAATAGGCTTGTTTGCGCCCTTGGAAAGATGAAACCCCATGGCCGGGTACCTAATAGTAGAAAAACGCTTATTTTCAGCTTGGCAAATCCGGCAAATGCGCAATTTTGGGGCGTGAAATAGGGATTGCAGGGAGAGTGACTGCTCACAGCCTTTGCTCTCCCCGTAATTCTCTAAGACGCGGGCCCCAACTCGTATTGGCCCGAGCAGGCCTTTTCAATCAGGCTTTTGAGTTCCTCACACGCAGCCGGCGTGAGACCTTTCATGCTCAAGTCGAGCTGGCCCCTGGAGGGGAAAACTTTGATGACCCCTTTCGCACCGGAGTAGCTAATGTTGCTCGACTCGGCCCGTTGCCGTGTCTTTGGACCTTCGAGCTTGGACTTTATGAGCGATTGGACCTGCGTTTTGCTCAGATCCTTCGTCTGGATCTCGTCAATGATCTCGCTGGCCAAGAGTTCATATTCGACTTCCTTCTCGGCGAAGTCTGGTTGCACAAAAATGCCACTGATCTCGTAGGCAATGGTGAAGGCGCTGGTTTGCTCGTGGTCGGCCATCTTCCTCATCAGCCGCTCCGGGATCTTGCCGATGCGGAAAAGCATGTTCACCTGAGACTTGGTCATTGGTGAGCCGTCGCGCTGCGTCAGATCCTTGCCGGCCTCTTCTTGCGTGGCGTACACGCCGTCATTGATGAGACAAGTGATACGGTAAGCGGTGTCGAGAGCTGTGTGGTCGCTTCGTTCGTCGTTGAGCCTGGCTGACTCTTTGTAGAGCTCTCGACGGTTCGCAGGTTCTGCCACGATCCGCACGAGCAGCACAGGCCGGCCCCCGCTTCGCGCGGCGCGCAGCCGCGTTCCGCCGTTGATGAGAATGACGCGGCCGTTTTTGACGAAACCGTTTGCGGGGTCGTCCTGGTCGTTTTTCTGCAGCGACTCTGAGATCCGGTCGACGTCTGCGGCACGGTAAAAGTGGCGTGCGCCGTCTGGATTGGGGTCGACAAGACCGAGAGGAATTGAATAGACCATTCCGACCTGACAGGTCGACGGATCGAACACCGTGCCGGGGGGCGCGGAAAGGCTTCTAGGTGCGCTTGCGCCTTCGCCCGGGACCGCTGCGACATCGCGCTGCGAAGGCCGCGCAAGCCCGTGTGGCAGCTCGCTGGTGATACCGCGCGCCACTGCGAATCGGTTCTCAGCTTTTTCGGCTGAATGTGCCGCCATCTCGGACATGGCGGAATCCAAATTCAAGGAAACCTTTGGAACGCTGGGCCGTTTTGCTGCCGGCGTTTGGCTTTTCGATTTGCTCATGACTGTCCTTCCGTTGCGGCGGCCGTGTCGGGCAAGCCAAGGATGTTCAAGATTGCGTCGACCATTTCTTCGATCTCTCGGACCGAATCCTCACTCCCACGGAGCGAATGGGCTGTGGCGCCGATGAGCATGGAGCGCGTGTAGGCTTTCCTGTCGCCGAGCGACACGACTTCTCTGTTCTTGCGATCGCCGCGCTGCGTCAGCACTGGGAATGCCGTATCAGCTAATAGGTCGCCGACGGCCTTTCGATCGTCTGTCATGTGCATGCGTGCGGCTACCGGCACCACCCTAGCGGGAATCTTTCGGCCGCTCATTTCAATTGCCTTTTTCACCAGCAGCTTGGCCGCATGAAGTGCAGCGATGTCCGGGGGATTCAATTTCGTCGGGATGATGACGAGATCACTCACCAGGAGCGCCTGCCACGTTGCAGGCTGCTCGACTGATGGGGCGCAGTCGAGGACGATGATTTCGTGTTTTGTGGATTGAGTTTCGAGCTGCGCATTGAGGTTTTCGCCATAGCGGTGACCGGTCCAACTCGTTGCTTTGAAATTCACTCCGCCGCGTTGCGCCAGCCACTTGGCACTAGATTCCTGCGGGTCGAGGTCAGCGACAAGCACGTCGTAGCCGCGGATTCCCAACGTCCCGGCGAGTTGGCATGTCGTAGTCGTTTTACCGCTGCCGCCCTTTTCGTTGAATACGGTGATTATTTTTGCTTGCGGGTTATTTGACACTGTCGAATCCTTCTTAATATCGAATTAAAATGATAATCCGGCTTGTGAGAACTTAGCCCACGACTGCTGGATTGTAGGCGCGAGTATCAGATATGTCGAGCAATCACTTGCCACTATTTGTGATCTGAGTGTTTATATTGCCAAAGTCACTCTAATGTTCAAGATAACGACGCCCAAATCTCAGGCGCTGAAAGGTCTACCTGAAAGTTCAACCAGTTGAACTTCGGCCTGCTCGGTTGGTTCAAGACCCAATACGGATCTTGACTATCTGACTCGCGTGGCTGCTGACGCTGCACTCTCCAGTTCAACCGGTTGAACCGCAAAGGCAAATGGGAAGTGGTCGACCCCATCAAACAGAGCGGTAGGAAGTTCAACCGGTTGAACCTGTCGCGCCACTCGAACACTGACGGCAGCTGGATCTGTGCGCAAGTGCCGGCAAAGCAGTTGCGTGATCCGATCGCGCCGCCGCATCGGAGCGAGCAAGCGTAGGTGGCATGTGATTTTTTCTGCCAATCCATTTGACTGCTAACCTCCCCGCTGTAGTCCGGAGTTCAACCGGTTGAACCCTTTTGGAGTGGGGCAACCAGGCTAGGGGAGTGCGGCAAATTGAAGGCTCGCGGTGCAAGGTTCAACCGGTTGAACTCCCTGTTGACGCGCGGGGTTCCATCGAATGGCTGCATGAGCTGCGGCGGCTTGTTCCGTGTGTCCGGCAGTCGGTGAGAGCTTCAGTCGCGTGGTGAGGCTGCAGCACCGCCAAATGCCTTTGCAATCTCGTCGGCCAAGCGTTCCTCTGGAGCCGTTCCATAGGTGTCGTGCGTCGTCTTTATGCTCGCGTGGCCCATCTGGCCTTGGATGACGTCAGAGGGTACGCCTCTGGCCATTGAGTGATTGCCGAAGGTGTGACGGAGCCAATGGGTGGAGGCTCCCGCCAGCAGTTGAGCCTGTCGCGCGTTGACGCCGGGCGAATCGAGTGATGCTTTGAACCAGCTTTTGACATGCGCATAAAGGGTGGGGTAGGCAATCGGGCGCATTGAATCTCGATTGCTCGCAACCAGCGGAGTTTCCCCGTCGGCATCCTCTGCTCGAGGAAGTGTTCGGTATGCCAGATATTCCTGAAGGGCGTCCATTCCCTGCTTTGCGATAGATACGTCCCGAGCTTTCGACCCCTTACCAACGACAGCTAAGAACCACCTGTTTTCTCGATAAGAAAGGTCTTTAACCTTCGCCGCGATTAGTTCGGACGAGCGTAGCCCAACCGACTCCAGGAAAAGAAAAATAAAGCGGATCCTCGCACGGTCCATGGACGGTGGCCGGCTCTCAATAAAATCCAGAAGCACTTTGAACAAGTCCTCGCCTACCGCTTTGGACGTGGCCCGTTTAGTTGCTCGCTTGGTAACGACGTTTTTGTTGATGATTGCCCAAGGATTACGTGGGAGGTACGCGGCGGCCGCTAGCCAGGTGTACATAGCTGCGACGATAACGATCGATTGTTGGCGGCTTGACGCATCTAGCTGGCCGCGGAAGGGCCTCCATGCCGCCTCTCCGGGCTTCGCCCGAGAGGTAGATGCACTAATGTAATCCGAAGGAATTTGCCCGAGGAAATCAATGTAAGCGTTGCAGTCGATCACTTTGATATCAGCCAGGCAATCCAGCCCGCGTTCAAAGTACAACCACAGCAAAAACCGCCGCGCCTCGCGCAGGTAAGTTTTCGCGGTCTCGGTCGACCCCACGACCACTTTGACCCATTCGTAGATCGCGCCAACATCATCGGTGGCATCAAGAAACGAATCCGGCGGCACCGAGTAGGCCCGATAAGAAGGCGTTTCCAGGAAACAACGCGTAAGTGGGTCCGGAAAGGCGAGGGGTCGAGGCCGTGGTTGTCTGACGCCTCCGGCGGCCGTAAGCGCCACAGGGCGTTCCTCAACCGCAGTGCTTGTTCCAAGGACTGCCGGCACTGCAAACGCAGGCGCACCCGGGAGGAGGGGAGGGCGTGTCATAACCGCGCCCGGGAGATGAGTGGCGGGGGGCGCGGGTTCTCCGTACCGTTTTGGGAGCAAGGGGATCAGTGCGCCAAGGTGATGCTCAATCCGTTCGGCCTTGACCGATCCAATAGCCTTTGCGGCCGCGTGCCACTGCGGGTCGCTTGCAATCCTCGCGTTGAGGTCGGCGAGCGTGCCAAGGCCGATCGCAGCAAGGCGGTCGGCCGTGTCCTGGTCATACCAGCCTGCCAGCGCATCGGTGGCCTGAGGAGGCACCACAACGAGTTTCTCGATCCGTGACAGGGTGGCAAGAAGATTTTCACGGAGTCGCAGCCGGCGGGCTGGCTTTCGACCGGTGGGATAACGTTCCTGGTAGGCCTCCAACAGTTCAGCTTCGCTGAAATCAGATGCCCACGGCGTCGTTTCGGCGAACTCGGCGAGAGTCGGCTGCGAGGTCTGTTCGCTCACTGGGATGGCCAGGCCGACGAGGCGCCAGGAAGTTTCGCGGTGCCGGCGCGCCACTGCGCGAACCGCGTCGACGGTTTCTCGGTGCGCCGTCACAGCCTGGTTGCCATGGTAGATGGCCAGGTACCGAAGCGCGGACTCTGTGACCGGCAAGCCCTCTGCAACGGCACGAAGGTGTGCGAAGTGGTGTTTGCCTAGGCGGTGGACAAAAACCGGCTCTGTCGCGGTTGCGGTCATTGGGGTAAGTTCAGAGTTAAGTGAAGAAACAGGACGCCAGCGACGAAAATTCTTTTTAAATCAATGAGTTAGGTGCAGTCACACACAGGTACGTGGAAACGACAGCAGTTTCTGATGTATAGATTATAGACTTAATCTCTCGTTCGATCACCACTCCCAACGGAGGAGGGGCGTGGCAGTACTTTGCGGCGCCCAAGATCTCCAGCGTTATCTCGGTACCCTCGGTCGCGAAGCTCCTGCCGCCCCTCATCAAGTGTCTGTAAATGTCCGAAGAACAACGAGTGAACGAAATCAGGCGTGCATCAACGCTAAGCCACAATACAGGCAACAGTAGGGTTTCCAGTGAGCGATTTCGCCAATAAAACATTCGAAGGTCAGGTTTACACCTTCCCCCACCTCGCACAGATGACGCTCTCCGTTGACCTCGTTGTCCAGCTGCAGCCGATCAGCATCCCGGTCCGAGTCACATTCGGGTGCCACTGCTTTACGGAGGATTTCGATCCAATTAAGCACGGTGGCCACCACCGGTACACGCATCTCGGCGAAGAGCGGGCTTTCGACGTGGAGCGCTATCAATGCTCCCTCCAGTTACCGCAGGTCATGAATTCCATGTTGAGCGGGACAATCTACCGTGCCGACAGGAGCTACACCTATGTTGCACAGATCGTTCTGCCGCCTGGCACTGGCCTGGCGCCGTATTCGATCTTTTTTAGCTTGGAGAAGACCCGTAAGTCGGCTGTCCCGGCTGTTGAAATGTTCATCAAGAGTGCATATCTGAGCCCTCTTAAGCACAGTCCGAACGCGCAGAGTTGGCGTTTCAAGGCGCTGGTTGGAGAAAAGGCGGATGTATTTCCCGCCAAATCGCCCAAAGGGCGCCGTTAGTCCGGGTCGGTACCCCATTTGACGGTACCGTGAACTGCTGGTACCATAGATGTACAAAGACAGTTCGAGAGCGAGTGCGTATACGAACTAGCTGCCTGGAGTAATCTAGGTCCTGCACACCAGCAGGGGTAACAGAGCCTCGCAGCGATATCCCGAAATGGATATCAAGGAAAGGACCTTCGGGTCCTTTTTCTTTGCCTGAACACTTTGCGAACTTAATCATCCGGCGGACCTTGAGGGTGAGTATTTCCGTCTAGTGTTGAGTTCCGTCGAAATCTGACCCACCGGGGATGCGGACAAAAACTTGGACTACCAGGAGGTAGTTCATGTATTCATACGAAGACAGAATTCGAGCGGTCGAGCTCTACATCAAGCTCGGCAAACGCGTGAGACCAACCATCCGTCAGCTGGGTTACCCAACCAAAATGTCTTGAAGGGCTGGTACCGGGAATATGAGCAACGGCTCGATTTACCGGTGGGCTATGCGGGCCGGGAGCCCAAGTACTCCCAGGCGCAGAAGGAGGCAGCTGTTGAGCACTACCTCACTCACGATCGATGCATTGCCGCCACCATGAGGGCGCTGGGCTACCCCGGTCGTGAGACATTGACCGCCTGGGTCCGCGAGGCGCTTCCAGAGAGTAGGAAAGCCATGGTTGGCAGCGTTGGACGCCCAAGGTATCCCGAGTCGATGAAGCAGGCCGGTGTCATCGGGCACCCCCCTCGGGTCAGACTTCAGCGGAATTCAACACTGACAGGCTACAACTCAAAGCAGGTCAGTCAAGTATTGGACCGGATGCCAGAACTGCACTCTCGTGAACGTGAATTTTCCCCCGCTGTTCAAAGCTGCCTGCTGAGGGCCGAGGAGGACACTAAGGCCAGAGCCACAGCCATTAAGGGGGTGGCGGGCTCGACTTTTGCCTTGGCTCTTTTATTGGGACAAAAAGGGGTCGACCTAAAAGACGGCAATATCTTGGCCTACGCCCTGATGCCGCTAGTTGCCGCACTAACCGTTGCCGGATTCATTGCCGTTCATGCGCGCGGAACAGTTGCCGTTTATGGGCTGGCGCATGCCGTCATCTATAAGCTTGAAGCGCAAGCCCTTTCTCGTCAGCAAAGCCAGGCGTTGCGGAAACGCCGTAGAACAGGCGCGCCTGAAGCTAATCGCGCATGAATAACAAAACGCCGCGGATCGCCTGCCTTGGCTGGGGATCATTGATCTGGAAGCCTGGGGAGCTGCCGATTTTTGATGGGTGGAAAACCGATGGTCCTATGCTACCGGTCGAATTCGCACGCGAATCAGGTGGCCAGCGCATCACGCTTGTAATCTGCGACAACGTGGACCCCGTAAGAACATGCTGGACCTTGTTAGAGGCAAAGGACATCGGAACAGCAATGTCAACGCTCGCAAGCCGCGAAGGAATTTCCGACAAACGAGTCGCGATGGATATCGGGTATTGCGACCTCTCGACCGGAATGCACCATGGCCTGCGTGCCAACGATATTGCGGCTTGGGCTGCAGGGCATGAACTTGATGGAGTGGTTTGGACGAACTTACCTTGTGGCTTCAAAAATTCAAGGCATATCCTGCCAACAGGAGACCAAGTAGTCTCATATTTGCAAGGGCTGACCGGTCAAGCGATGGATGATGCCCGTGAATATATTGAGAGAGCTCCATTGCAGATCAGCACGGCATACAGGAGCCAGATTTCAAAGGAACTTGGCTGGGTGGCCCTGGCAATCTGATTACCACGCAGCGGCACTCTAAGTGGTGTTTGTCGAGGCTTGCGCTATTTGCCGCCCTTGAACCATTCCCTTATTGTGCTCGCCAAGCCCTTGCGGTCTCCTGGTAAATCAGCAGAACTCTTACTTGGCACCTTCGGATCGAATTTCTTCGATGGCATGGTGGCCTGAGTGGCGTAATAGGCCGCTTTTGCCTTCTTGTCACGCCTCCGGCCGGCATCGATCAGACCTTGCGGCATATCGCCATACCAGTGCACTTTATTTTTTCGGATCCAGTAATGTGCCCGGCAAGGAAAACTCCAGTTGCCGATCGACGGATCCAGCGACACAGATTCACCGTCATAAGAAAGCAGCCAGTCCGTCGGTGAGATGGGTGTGACTACCTCCTTCCCACAGCCACAAAAGCACCGGTGCACTGCGGTGGCGTATTCCAGGGAAACGTAGAGTACGCCCTCCTCCAATACATCGGGCACAAATTCGACAAACCGATGGGTGATGGAGGTCCTCATGCGCAGTCTTCCGATGTCAGCAACTCCGTGCTGGTGGTGTACGTAGAGTCATGCTCGTGCTCCAAGTCCTGGTAAAACCCACAGAACTTTTTCCACTTAATCACTGCCAGCGCTGCGCAAAGGGCGTTCAGATCGGCAATTTGGATATTGCGATCGTAGTCATCCTCGTCAGCTTCAGCGAATGACACGCGCTGTGAGATGTGGTCCTGCTTTTCGGACGTGCTTGTCGTTACGCGGCAGATAGCCCACAGCTCCAGGCTGTCCTCCAGCAGATCGGTACCCATGCCGACGTCCACAAAAGGGATTCCATTCGCTTGAAGGGTTTCGACAATGAGTTTCTTGGCCGGCCCAGAGTCCATGCACAAGAAAACAAAGTTGAAATCTGTCAGTTCGGCAACATTGTCTGGACCTATCTTCACAGGGTGTGCCTTGATGCCGCGGTGCATCCTGGAGTACTGGGCTTGAAAATATGACACCTTGGTGGGTTGCTCAAGCAACTCCTCCAGTGAGGCCGCCGACGGTGCCCGGAAGGCGTTGTGCTGCAGGAACTTGTCCGAGTCGTACAGGTGGATCTCCCAAATCGGCGTTTTTGCCAGCAGGTCCAGCACATAAGAGCCGGTACCGCCCACCCCAACGATAGCCACCTTCCGCATGGTCAGCTTGGCGGTGACGGCGGTGATGCCGACCCGGCCAGAGGCGGTATCCATATAGTTGAAAACGCCATCATCGGGAGGGGAGGCAACTACCTTGAAGGTACAGGCCGTCACGCCCGGCTGTAGTGACTGTGCCGGCGCTGAGATGATCTCGATGTAGCGCGTCATCTTCTCGTAGTAATCCGCATAGCCACCCGGAGGCTTGTTGGAAAACGAGTGCTTTGCCACCAGATCCGGCGCCAGCGGGATGTTACCGCTGCTGTGCTTGATCTGTACGATTTCGCTGCCATTCACGTTGCATGGGTGTTCGCCCGTGAACCAAGCGATGTGCGGCTCAGGCTTGATGGTCTTGTCGCCTGCCAGAGACAGGTTGGAGATCAGGGTCGCCCGGGCAACTTCGCCTCTGGGAGTCACGTACGGTACGTTGTGTACGAGCAGGTGATTCGAACAAATCTCCAGCTCGTACCCTTCGTGTTGCAGCCGCTGCAGGTCCGGGCTACGACTTATCAGTGCGCTTGACATTGAACACCATGCCTTCTTTGATTTTCACGGACTCGCCTTCGACCAGCGTGCCTTCGGGCTTGTTGCCTTCGCCGCGCTTGTAGGTGATGGTGTAGACCGTGACATCGTTGAAAACCGCGTCTTCAAATGCCAGCTTGACCACATCAACGAAGGTCAGCTCCTTGCTGTGAACCTCTTTGGGGCGGCCGTTGACCATGATCTTGTAGACCTTGTTAGCCTCGTGACCTTGATCAGGCCCGCCCTGCGAATTTGCGGCCGGAGCCGCGACTTGTTCATTTTTCATACAATTTCCTTAATGTTGGGCACATGGAATTTGGTGTGCTTAGTGAGTAAGGCGGCTGAGACGCCGGCTGCGGACGTCAAAATAAATTTTCTTTTTGCGTCCACGGCGCCCCGCTGAACCGCCTTACCTGGGAACAAGAACATGAAAATAGACGAACCACCCAGCGAATACCTCTCCACGACGGAGGTTGATCAAGCCCTGCAGGGCTTGTCTGCGGCCGATTGGCTGCGCGCCAAGAGCGAATGCCGGTGGATTTCAGGAAACTTGCCTGGTTTTTTCGGGAATGATCTCCTACAGGAAGCTTGCGTCAGGTTGTTGGCTGGGGGACGGCATTGGAAACGCGGTATCCCGGCGGTCATCACGCTGAAGAACGTGATGCGCAGTATTGCCAGCGATACCCGTGAAAGCGTCAAGGACGGCCCCATGGACGTCTACGCAGTAGTTGACCAGGGCGCAGGTACCGAGGACGACGACGAGTCTGCTGTAGGTGTTTGTGCGGTCGAACTGCAAACGCCAGATCGTGTCGCCGATGCAAATGCGCAACTCGCAGCCCTGCAGGAAGCGGTAAAGGACGATGACGACGCTCAACTGCTACTGATGGCCTGGGCAGAAGGTCTGTATGGGAAAGAAGCAGCCGAGGAACTGGGCTTCGACATGAAGCGCCTGGATGCGACACGAAAGCGGCTGGAACGCAGGATTGCGGCTCTTGCCGAGGAAAGGAATACCGAATGACCTCATCGCCCAAGAAGCCAGATATAGAAAACGCCCTATTGGACGCGCATTTTGCGGAACTGATGGGGATGACAGACGAAGAAATACTGGATGGAGCCGATCCAGAAAAAATTAAAGCTGAAGGCCTCCAACTACTTCAGAACGCCAGAGCGGAAGCTGGTCGACGTCGCCTGGCCAAAGCAAAGACGAGCTTGGAGGCCGCCAAGTTAGTTTCAATGCCGGCAGTTGCAGATATCACCCCTATGGAAGCACGGCGCTATCTTGAACAGGCTGCCAATAACCCGTTGTTTACCATGGCCGCGCGATCTCTTAGCGATATGTCTGATGAGGATGTCCTGCGTCGGTATCGACAACTCCGTCGCTTAGAGCAGGAGTCAGATTCAGACAAAGGTGACGAAGAATGAGTCCTGGTGAGCGCGCGGAGGCTCGCATTGCGGAACTAGGGATTACCTCACCTGAAGAACTTGATATCGAGCTGATTGCAATGGACGCATGCATGGCGGTCGTGTATGAAGATCTCGACGGTTGTGAGGCGACTTTGATGGGTGTTGGTGATCGGGGAATTGCGACTATCAAGCCATCGCCAAGCCGCGGCCGACAGCGATTTTCTGTTGCACATGAGCTGGGACACTGGCTGATGCACAGAGGCCTATCGTTTCGATGCCGGGTTGATGACATAGATCTGAATTTTTCGTCAGATCAAGTTCGGGAACGCGAAGCTGATAGCTTCGCATCTCATTTGCTGATGCCGACCCCCATGTTCTACCCAGCGTTGAAGTCGTTTGGTACACCCGACTTCTTGGACCTTGAAAAAATGGCAAGCGCATTCGACACCAGCCTGCTGGCAACTTGCATGCGGCTGACCGATATCAACACACTTCCCATAGTGTTGGCTTGTTATTCGTCGACGGGCCTACGCTGGCACAAGGCGGCCGGCGATATACCGCGCCGCTGGTTTCTACACCAGCAATTGGATGACGACAGCTTTGCCTACGCACTTCTCCAAGGTGGGAGAGCTCGTAGTAGTCTTGGAAAGCAATCGGGTGAGACTTGGTTTGAAAACGATGACGCAGACCAGTATGAACTTCGCGAATGCTGTCACCCTGGGCGAAATGGTGAAGTTCTGGTCCTTCTGTACCTTGAAAGCAAAATGCTGCATGCCCGCTATGACCCTAATGTCGGGCAACGCAGATACAACGAACACGGCTCGTACGTTGTTCGTACCAAGCCGGCGGCGCGATAACTTCTAGTCAGTCGGACATGTTTAAAGTTGCCGGGTCAAACGATTAGATCATTTCCACCACTTGGTTTGGCGGTCAAGATAAATACTGCACTCCGGAATGACGACAGTTCCGCCTTGCCATGCTTCACGGTGTGAGCGGTGGAAGCTCGCGGAGATAAGCACTGGAATCCCGAGACGAGGCGCACGCCAGCGTTTTGACCTTTTGTCGTATCCACCTGCACTGCGCTCTGAGCCGCCTTCGTACCAGGTGCTACGCGGTACTTCAATGACATAAGGATCAAAGTGAACTACTTTTAAAACTTGCCCTTGATCCCAATAGTAAACACGCCCATAGTAGGTTGCATGGCACCATTTCTCCCATGCACTTGGACTGTATTTTGAAGTTGCGAGGTCTGGGCTTGGAAGCGCAATCCAGAGCACCGCGATACCCAGTCGATGGTAGTTTTGAGTCCGCGCGTTTATTTGATTGGCACTCAGCGCGCTGCGTTGAATTTCTATCGCCACTGGTATACCAGAGATGCGGGCAAATATCCGCCACAGAAATGCCGCAATCACGTTCAATCTCCAGATCCGCTACATTACCCTCCCGCTTGAGTGCATCGAAGATTGCCAACTTAGCTTGAAGGTGGGCCTCGGATTCACCTATACCCCTTGCGCAGGTTACCGGAGGCTTGTGTGCAAAGTGATGTACCTTGATTTGACCTTTGTGAAGAGTAACTTCGCGCTGGCAAGTTGGACATTGAAATGGCGCCTCGGTGCGCTCGCTATCACGAGCAGTAACTTTGGCGGTATCAGATCGACGCATCGCTGTAAGCATGGTGGCTTTCCTATGCGCGGTACAGCAATTTTCTGAAGCGTTTACACAGTAACTGGAACGCGCGTTGGCAGAGTTTGATGCAACCAGTTCGCACTGTTCAATGCGCGAATCCCGCTGCCATTTACCCCTCCATTGCCGTCCAAGGCACGCAGGCTGACCAACAAAGCCACATTCAGTGGCTCAGCCAACGGCGGTTCATTGGCCCGGAGCAGCGCCTCCACTTGAATCGCCCATTGGGCACCAGCCACACCCACAGGGAAACTCTTTCGATGGAGCTTTACGGGAGACCATTTCCCTCCAAACTCGATCTGAGTGGCTTCATACCCTGTGGTACCCGTTTCACCTTCCAACGGCACTTTGCCGGAGATCCGATTGCCATTGAGGACGCCGAAGCTAACGTTAGCGTTGGCTCGCACGTATTCGGCCCCAGAGTTGGGGTCCAAGGGGGGAGAGTAAACAGCAGTGATGATCACTTCGGCTTGGAGCCTGCCATTTCTCATCAAGACATCAGGTATCGGGTATGGTGTCTTGCGCCATTTGTAGCCAGGCACCACCATTACTTCGAACATCAGAGTGAAACAATCATCCCGGTCATACAGGGTAGCCAAGGCGTCGCTAGGGACCCCCGCGCCGAAGTAGCGCCGCTCCGCTGCCGCGTAGTCCGGCGATGCCAGGCGGGCGGCATGGATCATCAGGGCTTTGACCATGTGCGGCTTGACGGTAAAGTTGGGTTGGCCATCCAAGCTCTGCCAAACATGCGCCGCAAGGCCCGTTACCAACGGCGCGGCATAACTGGTTCCAAAGCCACTCCCAACCGTATTATCGGGCTGCAGGACCTGCATGCTGGTCAAACCCGCTGCCCATGGGGTGTGCACTCCGCCGCCAGCATGGACCAGATCTGGCTTAGGCGTGAATACAGGCCCGGGGCCGCGGCGTGAGTAAGATGCCGGCTCCCCTGCGTTAACAAGGGCCCCTGGACCATCCAAATGCGCCACCGAGCCAACCGTAAGGGAGCGGACCGAGTCGCCGGGACTGCTTAAACGGTCATCCAGCAGTGCGGTGGTCGGCCAGCCTCTGCGTGGAGTTCCTTCGTAATTTCCTGCAGCGATTACACACAGAACTCCATGCTGGTCGCTCAACGCATCCAATTGCTGTGCGAACCAGCTAAATTCATCATTGGAAATCGGTGCGCTCCCAAGCGACAGATTCCACACCTTCACCTGGGGCGCCAGAGCCATGGCCCTGCCTAGTCTGAGTACGAGGTCTGCAGTTTTGGCGAAGCCAGATTCCATGGCGCAAACATCGTGCACCATGCACCGCGTAGGCGAAATCAGCGTATGGTCATTGTTCAGAAGTCGTCCCCCAGCCACCAACGAAGCCACAGCTGTACCGTGCACGTAATCGGTGTCAATCGCAAGAACATAGGTGTCCGTGCTGGCGATCCATGGGCGCAAACTTAGAGCGTTCGCAGCCGTCCCCGTGTCAAAGACACCCACAATGGGATGATTGGCTTCAGGGATCGGAGCCGGCAATGGTCCGGCCAAGGTGGCGCCTGAAGTGGCTGACGGAAAGGCTATCGGTTCCCGAAAAATAGCCCGCAGACCCGGAAACTTTGTCAGCGCTGCGAAACTCTCCTCACTCAGACCTTGCGCATCAATGCGAAATACCGGCGGACCCCAGCGTTGGGGGATGACTTCTGCTTGAATGTTCCGCTGTTGCATCAACAAGCGAAGGACATCCAGATTGCGCGCCGTGGCATCGGTGGCGTGATAGCGAAACAGAGTTAGCAAGATCGAGCCGTGGGCGCGCAGCTGATCGGCTGGCACTTCCATTCGGCGTTGACTGTCCCAAGCGTCTATGCGCTGTATGGCAGACAAATTGGCCTTGATCGCTTGCGTCTGACGATGGAGGATAGTCTGCGAAAAACTGAGAATGCTTGCAGCATTCGCCGCCACTAGCATTTCATCGATCCGGCCAACGCCGGCAGGTTGCAATCCGGCTTCCGCGACCAGCGTATTGGGGCGGTGGGTTTTTGCGACCGCAATATCCCGGAGTTTGAGTATCAAAACGCCGGGGGTACTAGGGTGAGCCTGAATCTCGGGTAGTAATGCCGCTGAGGCTTCGGCTAGTGAGGCGTTTAGGGATGCCCGATATTGCGGTGTAACGGGAACCAGCTCTTTGGGTCCCCCGCCACCACCTTCGGGCGCGCTCCGGTCCTCCGGACGAAATGCAATCCACCGAAATGGATTTGCTTCACTGGCTCTGTTTGTCCCCCGTGTCGCCATGTTGTTCTCCCTCTATCGCATTTCTGACCTGGCGCTGTGAGATTCCGTACGCTGCTGCTAGCACACGGTGCGTGAAAAGCTTTGGATACCAAGCACGCAGCCATCGAATCTCACCGTCTGTACTGCCAACAGCCTTCGGTTGTTCAAATGCCAGCGTCAAGCCAAGGCGTCGGAACAACTCGGTTTCATCGACAACAGTCTCACCCTTTAAGACGGCCGTGCGTTTGGCGTCCTGGCAAACCTGTTCGATTGTGGCCCCTGACAGTCCCTCAGACCTACGGGCAATATCTTCAAGGTCGATTATTTCTGGTAAATATTCACCCAAAAAATGCTTCCAGAGGATTTGGCGCAGCTGACTATCAGGCAACGGCATAGACAATCGATAACTGAACCGCCGCCAAATTGCGTAATCCAGCAATTGGCCGTGATTGGTTGCGGCGACCAGGATGGTGTCGACTGGTAAGGCATCAATGTTCTGCAGCAAAGAGATCACCACGCGCTGAAGCTCCCCTACATCGCGCTCACTTCCTCTTGCCGTGGCCATGGCATCGAGTTCGTCCAGGAAAAGCACGCAAGGGAACTCCTGTGCATATTCAAACACCCTACGAAGGTTCCGGCTGGTCTGCCCCAACAAGCTGCTGATCAAGGTGTCACAGCGCACGGTTAATAGTGGCAAGTCCAATTGACCCGCAATGGATCGAGCGGTCTGAGTTTTGCCGGTGCCTGGCGGCCCGTCCATGATGAGTCGATGGGGGATCACTACTCCGGCCGCCACCAACTTGGCATGGTGTCGTATGCCGGCGAGATAATCCTCAAGCCTGTTCCGCAAGGCATGCGGGAGTAACAGGTTTACCTCAGCTGCATTCGGTCGACTCAAATCCACGGTGTGCATTCGGCTGTCGCCGTCGACCGGGAGGTGTATGTTTTTGAGCGGAACCAAGACACCGCCCTGAGCAATAGACAAAGCACCTGGCACACGCGCCAGGCGTTCGCGGATCATTCGCGCCTCGCGTCGACTACCATCGCGCTCCAATTTGTCCGCGAGCAAACCAGCGTAATTCGTGGCCATGCTCTGATTGGACTTCAGCGCGCCGTCAAGGATTTTTAGGACTTCGGAAAGATGTTCCACGGGATTTGGGCAGCGCAAACGGGATCGACCGCAGCTGCTCCGGAAATTGGCGGATTTGCTCCGCAAGAAGCCTATTTTGCTACGAAAATAGCTCCTTTTGATCCGCGTTTCCACTTGGTCCTGCAAATACCAAGGGAATTGTGTTCGAGCTGGTACAGAGTATCACACTGACGAATGCCAAGAGAGCCCAGTCCCGTCCAAGCCATGCATGGAGCCGCCAGGACGCGCATGAACAATGGGTCAGGGCTATCGCTTCGGCCCATCCACGCCAGCAGCCCGCCGGCCACTTGTAGGTAACTTGATAGGCCTGCTTTTCGCTGTGCGCCGTGGTTCCAGAGCTGCCGCTGCAAGCGCGCTCTCAAGCCCTTTCGCCCGTTCCTCGGCCCCCTTAAGCCGCTCTTTCAGCGTTGCCACCTCGACTTGCCCTTCATGCACACGACTGACCAGCGCTGCGTTCGTGCGTTCAAGAGCCTGCTTCTCGGTGGCGTGCTTTTGGCCTATGTCCTCGAGCGCTCGCGCCGACTGCTTTGCCTCCTGGCGAGCGCGATCCACCTCTTCCAGAAGGCGATTTTGGTTAGTCGAAGCCCGCAGCTCCATACGCTGACGCTCCTCAGTGAGTGTGCGAAGCTGGTCATCGAACTGCCGCCTGTCTGTATCGCGCTCTTGAACGAGGGTGGCGATGCTACTGCGGGCCTGTTCGAAGTCGAGGCCGACCTTTTCGAGTTGAGCGACTTGGTTGTGCAGCTGGGACTTAGCCAGTTCCAGCGCATGTTCCAGGGCGATACCCCGCTCGCTTAGCGCTGCTTCCCGCTGCGTGAGCTCCTCGCGCGCGGCCTCCAATTCCTCGCCTTGCTGAACAATTTTGTCGCGCTCGGGGGCGAGCGCTCCGTCCGCTTTTTCGTGCGCGGCTGCAACAGCGGCGGCCCAAACGCCATTCAGCGCCTGGCATAGCTCCTTGGGCGCGCCCTCCTCTGCCGGCTGGGAGCCCGACGCCGCAACCCCGAGCCGCGGCGCGAGCGTGGCAAACCAGCTTTCCAGCATGGGACTGACGGTATTCGGTGAGCCTCGGCCGATCTTCAGGCGCACCCGTTCAATCGTTGGCCGCTCGCCGGCGGCGATCAGGGCATCCGCCGCAGCCCACACTTCTTCCTGCTGAACGCCTCTCGTACTTTTTGATTGCATTGCTGGGCTCCAGTGGCTCTCATGGTGGCGGCAATGCATCGATCGTGGGTGAGGTAGTGCTCAACAGCTGCCGCCTTCTGCGCCTGCGAATACTTGGGTCGCCGGCCAGCATAGCCCACCGGCAAATCGAGCCGTTGCTCGTATTCCTGGTAACAGCCCTTCAAGGCATTCTTGGTTGGGTAACCCAGCTGACGAATGGTCGGCCTCAAGCGTTTACCGAGCTTGATGTAGAGCTTGACGGCTCGGATTCGGTCTTCGTACGAATACATGAACTACCTCCAGGTAGTCCAAGTTTTTGTCCGCACCCCCCTTCGTGAAATTTGGAAATGAAGTTGTCAACAAAGCGCCGCTAGCCCGCATAGTAGCTACGTCTTCTGCCTCCGGCTCATTCCTTACAGCGGTGAAATATTTGACGGAACGCGCCAATCGAAACAAACGGTAACATTAATCACTGATTGGCATGTTCTCTTCCAAATCGTTGGAAAAGAACCTGCCAACAATGCGCGTGGCTTGCCAATGAGATCGAAGAAAGGTGCGTTGGCAACTTCATTTCGCCCGATGCTCTCGTCTGGCAGAGATAGTCTCATCACTGCAATTGCATAACCTGCAGTGGCAACCCTGACCGTCCATGGCGGCGAAACAGCCTCCGCCATGCTAATTCAGCGCCGACGGGGGTCCTGTTGCCACCCTGAACAGTTTCATATTCATTGAGTGCAACTTGGAAAAACCGCCGAACATGAGCTGCGAGTCAAAGTGATGAGCCATCCACGACCAAGCACCCGGCCGCCCCGCCCCGATCACCATAAACGCATTGGGGGCACTTGCTTGCTTCGTACGGCGAATTTTCGCCAGGGTTCGCCGATCGACCATACTCATCCGACAGTCCCCCCCGGGATGCGTGTGCCATTCTCCAAGGTACACCTGCCGGCCATTTGATTGCAGAAAAAGCTCGTCGAGCTTGTCACATTGCCACTCGTGGTCGCTGTGGAAGCTGTAGCGCTCGTGAATGGCGTTTGGACCTGGACCAACAGCACTCTCGATGATCTGGCTCAAACCACTTCGATAGCCGACAAGTACCCCTCCGGTTTCGAACGGATACTTAGCTTCGGCCGTTGCCTCAATGGCGGCGAGCGCGTCGACGGAGAGCCAGAGGTCAAGCTCAAGCACAGGCGCTACAGTCCGGATGTTTGTGCAGCGGGTAGGTCGTCCAGCGGCTTTCGATCCGGCGATCTGCCGAGAAGAAATCGCCTACTGCCACATCCCATTCGAAATCTGATGCCTGCCCTACGCCACCATCCTGCGCAAGCAACGTAGCCACCGCCAGACGGGACGCGAGGATAGACACCTCGTCGCTGTCAATACCTGCTGCAACGAAGGTTGGGTGTGTGCAACCCCTAGGTTGGACATCCAAGGCCCCGTTGTCCGCTGGATACCTGATTTCCCCCGCTGCCATAGCATGTTGAAAGCAATGCCAGCATCCTTGAGTTGCAGTCGGAGTAACACGGCCAACGACCCCTCCAGAGGCTCCCGGCGTGGTCGAGAGCCAAACATACGCCTTGCCTTCTACCCGTGACACGTCCGCAAGCAGGTGGTTAACGCGATAGTTCGCGGTCGCGTCGATGATGAGATCCACTTGACGCATCTCCTCTCGAAGGAAGTCATAGTCGCTAAACGGCAATCCGTCGGATGGGTTGATCTGCTGAAAACCACCGATTCGAAACGTGCTGGCAGTGGCCTTCGTACGGGGGTAATCGCTTGCGACGCGGTGTGCAATGACCTCCGCCTTCGGAAATCCCGCGAACTCCCATCCGAAAGCCCATCGCACGCTGTTTCCTGCTTGAAGGTGATCTGTATCCACTAAGCGCAGTTCTCGGATGCCGCTTTTCGCCAGTTGCATAGCCAGCGTAGAGCCTATCGCCCCGGTCCCTACTAAAAGCACCGACTTCGAACGCAACGGGGCAAGCGCGGGTGCTCTCTTCAAGAGCGAGTCCTCCCCAGCCCAATCTGCACGTACCAGACCGTAATCAACGATCGACGCAGTTGGGTTGCGTCCATGACGAGCGGCTTTGGCGACGCGAAGCCAGAGGAATAGCCAGTCCTCTGCAGCTTGCCTCCATTCCACTTGGTCCGCATATAGAAAACCGAAGATGATTTCCTCGCCAGCCTTCGCATGGTGAAGTCTTTTTTGGAGTGCCGGTGATGTCTCTAGGGCTAGGTCGTACAGCCGCTTGCGAATCTCGTCGTCTATTCCTTCGCCAAGTTCAGGACGGCCCTCCAGCCGGGTCCATAGCCCGCTGCTACGTTGCTTGAAGGCGAACATCTGAACGGGGTAATCAACAAGCGGAACACCAGCGTTGTCGCTAATCTTACGCAGTATTGCAATGATGCCCGGATGCTTTTCCCCTCGCACACGAGCATCAAGAAGAAGAGTTCCGGACGAGATGCCTATTGGCGGCAACTCATCGGGAACGATGATTGCCGAGTGGCCCATGTACGGCAAAAAGTTCGACAGCGGTTCGCCGACGTGCTCTTCATTCGCCGTGACGTATTCCGACGCAGCGCCAGGTTGAGTGACTTCCTCAAGAATAGGTAGCTGCTGCTCGAGCAAACTGGCGAGCGTGTCTTGCCCGGGATGCCATTCGTCCCCATCTTGCGCGAGCAAGCACAGATAACCTCCGGGATTGTGGTGCCTTGGAAGCTTCATACCGCGGAGACGGACGTGCGGCATGAAGTAGGGATAGCTGTCCGGGTAAAAGCCCACTAGCTCGCGCTCTCCACCGCAGAATTCGACGGTGATCGTCACCACTAGACGTCCCAGCTCGAACTGATCCAGCTGAATTGACCAAGGCTTGCCCCAAGCGTTCAGTGCTGCTTTTTCAGCCTCCAGGGTACTCGGATACCGAGTCCACCAAGGCTCCATTGTTAGCCGACCGGGCGGTGATGCGGGGGTTTGGGAGCGCCGTGTCCTGGATTGGGCACATCTGTCGGAGGTCCTGGTGGGACGTTCGGGTGCCCAGGATTGCCTGGATTGCCTGGGTTGCCTGGGTTCTGAGGCTTATTCATGCTAGTCCTTTTGGTTCGATGTGGAATCAGATCTTACCGAAGCACTTGGCGGAGCGCACCCTCCAATTGGATGATCCCTCGCAGAACTCTGATTGTCAGCTGGTGGCTGAACCTGGGCAGAAGGCCAACCGGCGCCGGGGAGCGTCGCTCCATCTCAATCACCTGGTAAACGCTTGCAAAGCCTTGTTGGACGCCAAGTTGTCAGCAAAGAACTGCGGAAAAAGAGCCCCGAAGGTGTGTGTTTCGTTCCAAACTGCAGAGAAAGCAACGTCTACCTTTCTCATCTGGTTGAGTGAAACCTCCGGAAGCGTGTTCACATCAGCAGCTATCCGGCAATACTGGCCGAAGGCTTCCATGAGTTTTGCCAACTTTGTACCGCTCTCATCGCCCAGAAGTTGACTTTGCGCGCTGAGAATAATGCCAAACTCACGAATTGCTGCAGTCAGATGCGCCCTTGGGTCACTTGACACTACAGACGGTTTTGGTAACGGATGCAGTTTAAAGCCGAAACACTTTGCCATTACCTCAAGCATCTCATTGTCACCGGTGATCAGCGCAATAGCTTCTGCATCCTCTACGTTCAGCTTTGCGCCTTTGGCCCCCGTCACCGCATTGAGAAGGTATTTCGGTGTACGACCAATGGCCTTAGCAAGCGCCTCGATTCCTGCCTCGTACCGCCACCCGGTTTGGAGACACCCAGCAGTTCGCAGAGATCAACGACGTGGCTTTGCGCTCCCTGCTCCTCATTAAGCGCAAAAGCCGGGCCGCCAGGGACCATTTGGTGATGAATTCTTGTGGGCTCAAACGCCGATCCTCCTGCCGTTTCGGAGGGGCGGCTGCGTCCGGGCCATCTTACCCAGCTTACAGATAGGTTTTGAGGCGGGAAGAGCGAATTTTGAGCTCGCTCTGCACCAACGCCGGCGCCGCGAGGTCAGGGTACTGGGTTGGCCTAAGGCGTGCCGTCCTGAACCTCGGGCCTGTCCTCACGTGGCAGCCCATGAGGCGTTTCGAGCATGGTCTCAAGTCCATTCGACATCCTTTTGGCAAGGGTGGTTAGCGGCCCAAGTTGACGTCTCATTTGCTCGACGCTTGAGCTGTACTCTGGAACAAGGACGAGAGGTATGCCAGGTGCATCCACTGCTGCGGCGGCACTTGCGTCCTCAGAAGCTGCAAACTCCACGACAAACTCAATTTCTTGCCGCAGCTTGTTAAATCTTTGGATCGCTGCAGCTGTTCTGGTTTCTTGCTTGCCTCGCCAGATTGCGCGTAAATAGGAATTCTCATCGAAGGAGAGATCTCCATTAGTGAGTTGTCGGATTCCTCGCGTCCAATGAGCATTCGAACTGCGGGATCCAATGGAGGAAATGGTGTCCTTGGTGGACTTCCTCAAGGGGTGCGATTCGGGAAGAGCATTATGTAGATCAAGAATTGCTTGAAGCGGCACTTCGACCTCTCGCATGTTGGTCGGGACGTACATCGCCATCCTCTGTGTCGCCATCTGCCTCTCCTCCTCCAGTTGACGCTCCCTGAACTCATGGTCCGAAATTTCAAACTGTCGCAGATCCCGGTCGACCAATTCTTTTGCCGCCTCAAGTGCCTCAAGCTTCGTATGGGCTTGGGGTGGATCCTCAAAGCCGTTTACCACGAGCGGTCCCTGAGACTGAAAGAATTTCCATTCGCCACTAAAGTCACAGGCGACGTATGCTCCTTCTTCGTGCCCCATCGGGCCTTCGTCCGTGACGACAATGAGCGCACGCTTGTACTCGTATTGTTCACGCATTGTTGGCTGTCTTTCTAGGTGTTTTGGTGGAGCTGAAGCCTGTTAAGCCGCGTGGCATATCTAGGTTCACAACCTGGCTTCAGTCCCGATTCGATATCATCAAGTGGTGTTTCGGGCCGATCGCAAAGTGTGGCTATCGAATTACTTTGTGCAATAGATCGCGAACGGAGCGGTCAAGGTGCGCATACTCCGATGCACAACGATTCGCCCGTTGGTTAGAAACGCGGGCAGCGTGCATCGCCCATGCAAAACGCTGAGGATCCTTGCCATATGCCGCGCAGGCGAGATTGGCCGCGCGTTGCGGGTTAAGCGCATGCTCAGCTGACAGGCTGTGCTGGCTGAAGAAACCAGGGATTGACGATGCGGGCTTGCTGAAAAAGAAAATTCCCCCCGCCACGCCCCTGTCAGCCAGCGCAGGCTCTTGAAGGATCAGGTAGGTTGAAAGCATGTCGGCAGCATCTTCCTCACGGCCGAGAACTGGAAGGCGTTCTATGTCAATGATTGCATGGCCCAATTCGTGGAAAACGATAAATACCAGTGCTCCCGTCACGACATTTTGAATGCTGTCGCGCTCTAGGTTGCGTGTACCTGGATCCGTAATCACGCGGTTCACTAGATCGGGGATCAGCTCAAGGCAAAGAACTATGATTTTGGCGTCTGATTTGTAAAAGGCGTTGGGCGTGCCACACTCCCCGAGGCCGATTTTTAGTTGCTGGCGCAAGGAAAATTGGCGGGAGAACTGTTCGGCCATCGTCTCTAGTAGGCGGTTTCTTTGCCAGTCAGCTTGCAAGTTCCGCAACTCAGGGCTGCGAATTTGACCCATCGGCTGATATGTTGCTGTAACGCTTTGAGCTGCAACCGGGCCAGTAGCAGCGAGCAACAATAAGAGGCGAAGAAGGAAGTTCACTCCGGCAGTATCGCAAAATCCCTCGATTGAAGCGCGCAATAATGTGGCGTTTGGCGTAGAATTGGCGCCACTTGGCATTTATTTGGGCAGTAACTTATGGCAACAGCATCAATCTCGCGTTCTACAAGACTGCCGGTTAGCAAGGCTGTCAGCCCGCGAAAAAAATCAACTACTGTGATGCGGCAGCGGCATCCTGCGACCGCAACCAACCCGATTGCCCGTCGAGACGGGAAAATCACCAAGGAGATCTTTCGGGATCTGATTCACGGCGGCAAGCATTTGCTACTCGACCCTTACGAGAATGTCACTGGGTTGACGTTGCATGACGCTGTAACGGCGGGAGTGAGTGGCAAGATATTTACCCACTTCGTCACGTCTTTTCATCACGTCCCGAGAAAAGATCTCCTGCTGGTTGTTGGTCTAAGCGAGAGAACTGCCCAGCGCATCCAGCAGGATCAAGCCAAAACGATGGACATCAACGTGTCTGATCGAGTGCTCCAGCTTTCGAAAGTACGCGCCCTGGCTGCCGAGGAGCTTGGAAGCGTAGAGGCAGCTGAGCAGTGGTTGATGGAACCCGCGATTGGCCTTGAGCAGCGCCGCCCCATAGATCTCATGCGGACAATGGATGGAATCGCACTGGTAACTCAACTTTTGGCACGAATGCGGTATGGGGTCTACGCTTGACTCCGCTGCCAGGCGCACTGGATACCAAGGCGACCCTTTCGGGATGGCATATCTGTAGGGACACTTTTGCAAAAACGTGGGCCTCTGGGGAAGGCGCTTTTCTGTTTGGCGGCCGGTGGAATTCAATTGGAACCCGCGTTGTCTATTGCGGCATTGATCCTTCCACCAGCATTCTTGAAGTCGCTGTTCACAAGGGTTTTGTCACCCTGGACACGGTGCCGCACAAGTTGGTTAGCTTTGCCGTTTCCGATGTCACAAAGGTGCATGTTGTTCGACCGGCAGATGTGCCCAACCCAAACTGGCTGGCGCCGGGCACACCAAGCGCGGGACAACAAGCATTCGGAGACGCCCTTCTCTCGGCCCACCCGTTTGTTTTGATTCCAAGCGCTGTCAGCTCAAATTCCTGGAATCTCCTAGTGAATGCGACAACAGCCGCCCCATTCATCACTGACGTAAACATCATGACGTTGGCGCTTGATACTCGTTTGCATCCGCCTGTAAAGAAACCTTGACGGCTCTGGGGACTCATCACAGGTGGTCTTGCTGCTTTGCTGAAGCTCTACAGCAAGGCGCACGCACTGAAAATTGCAAATCCTATCGATTCGCCTCGAAGTTGAACCGTCTGGCCTGATCATCACCGTTCCATATCTCAGCGGGATACGACACCCACGCGAGACGCCCCTTGCCGAGCGATTGGTACAAGAGGGAAAATATTCAAACATTCTGTGGAGATCTAAATGAAGTCGCCATCTGACAACGTGACAGCTTTTTGGGAATCCATGCTCTCCCAGATGAATCCAGGCTGGAATTTGAAGATTGACAAGACGGGAAATGACGGACAGCGGGTGAAGCTTTCCGACTGCACGGCCTATCTCTACATCGTCGACGCGGCGACCGGGTGGATCGGGGCGGCTTCACTCAGGCCCCTGGACCTGGAAGTGATGAAGGCCTCGTATCCCGCAATCATGTCGACTACGAGCATGTCTTCCGCAAAGCTCGCTGGCGCAGCAGCTGGCTTGGTCGCCACGGCGAGCGAGGCGGGTGCAAAGTACGGAGACGCCATTTTTGTGCAGGCAATTAAGGGCACCGCCTTTGCACTTGCCGACACAAAATTATTCGACCTCGTGAAAGAGAGAAACGGCGGCTACGACGGACATTGGATCTACCTTGTCTATCTCCTGAAATCCGGAGAAAGGGTTGGGCGACCAGTATTTCTCCCAGACGAGGACAACGGCCGGTTCCTGCAGACCGATGACTTGATCAACGCAGCGCGTCAAACAATTGATCACGACCTGAGTAACGTTGGTGGCGTGGTACAGACCATGATTGCGAGTGGAAACGGCGCCGTTTGGCACGAACTGTTTTCGCCGCCGGCGTGATCCTGCAACAGTCTGAGCCATCCATCGCCCGCGCCCTACAATGCTGCGGCTGTTTACCTAACGACGACATCTCTCGCACCAGGACTAAAAATGCCAAATCTCGCATCCCTCCTTAAGGGAGAAATCAGCCGCATTTCGAAGAAGGAAGCCCGCGCTGAATCCTTACCTCAGAAGAAGGCATCGGCCCAGTATCGGAGCGAGATCGCAGCGCTCAAGCGAAGGGTGCTGCAGCTTGAGAAAACTGTGCGCGCGCTGGCCAAGACCAACGCTAAGCCGCAGCCCGCGGCTCAGGATGTCAGCATGGAAGGGGCAATAAGGTTTAGTCCGTCCGGATTTGCATCTCTGAGGCGCCGTCTTGGGCTCAGTGCGGCAGAAACAGGCGCGTTGATTGGCGTCTCGGACCAATCGATCTACAAGTGGGAAGATGGCAAAAGTAGGCCACGAGAGATGCACATGCCAGCCATAGCGGCTTTTCGGAAAATGACAAAGCGCGCGGCAGCTGCAGCCTTGGAAGCCCTTTAAGTCGAACAGGGTGCACTCAATTTATTCCGGCCAAAGCTTGGCAGTCCTTTTCGTAGAACCGGCCGAGCTCCCCCTCACCCGCCATGCGCCAGGCTTTCAAACTTGGTGATACGGTTGATGAAGGCCAGCTTGACCGTGCCGGTGGGGCCGTTACGCTGCTTGCTGATGATGACCTCGGCCACGCCGGGCTCCTTGCACGCATCCTTGGTGTAGTACTCGTCCCTATAAACGAAGATGATGATGTCGGCGTCCTGCTCCAGGGCACCGGACTCGCGCAGATCGCTCATCATGGGGCGTTTGTCGGTGCGCGATTCGACACCGCGACTCAGCTGTGACAGGGCGATGACCGGGCACTGCAATTCCTTGGCGAGCATCTTCAGGCCGCGCGAAATCTCGCCAACGGCTGTTGCCCGGTTCTCGTCCGCCATGCCGCTGGACACGCTCATCAGCTGCAGGTAGTCCACCACGATCAGGCCCAACTTCCCGCTTTGCCTCGCCAGGCGTCTCGCGTTAGCGCGCAGTTCGCTGACGGTCAGGCCCGGGGTTTCGTCGATGTGCAGCGAAATGTTGCGCAGCTTCTCGATTGCTTCCGTTAGGCGTGGCCACTCGTCATCAGTCAGGGCACCGGTGCGCAGATGGGTCTGGTCGATGCGGCCGATGGAACCAACGATGCGAACCGCAAGCTGGGAGGCACCCATTTCCATCGAAAAAACTGCTACTGGAAGACCTTCGTTCAAAGCAACATGCTCGGCAATGTTCATTGCCATGCTGGTCTTGCCCATACTGGGTCTTGCGGCTAGGATAATCAGGTCGCCGGCCTGAAAGCCCGAGGTCATCTTGTCAAGGTCATAGAAACCCGTGGACATGCCGGTAACGTCGTTCGGGTTTTCCGACATCTCGGTGACGCGATCCAGCAGGCTGACCACCAGCGTGTTCATGCTCTGGAAACCCTGCTTCATGCGCGAGCCCTGCTCGCCGATCTTGAAGATCTTCTGCTCGGCCTCGTCGAGAATCATCGCCACCGCCTTGCCCTGCGGGTTGAAGGCGTTGGTAGCGATCTCGTCGCTGGCGGCCACCAGTTTGCGCAGAATGGAACGCTCACGCACGATCTCGGCGTAACGGCGGATGTTGCTGGCGCTCGGCACATACTGCGCCAGCGAATTAAGGTAGCCCAACCCACCGACCTCGTCGGCCTTGCCCTGGTTTTGCAGGTGTTCGTACACCGTGATCACGTCGGCCGGCTTGGTGGCGTTGATCAGCGCACCGACGGCGGCGTAGATGAGTTTGTGTTCGTAGCGGTAGAAGTCCTCGTCCACCAGCAGGTCGCCAACCCGGTCCCAAGCGCCGTTGTCCAGCAGCAGGCCGCCCAGCACGCTGGATTCGCCTTCGATGGAATGCGGGGGAATGCGCAGCTGGGATATCTCACGATCTGCCTGATCTGGGGAGTTCGACTGAACTGCGGCCATAAATGGGCTCCAAGTTGGAAAGTATCAACGGGCATTCGGTTCAGGCGGGTAGTGGGAGCCTGGCAGCGCGTTGACCATCTCCATTCTGAGGTGGTAACACCCTTGCCGCAACCCTCTGCAGCCCGACCAGGCATATCCATTTCACTATATGCTGTGTGATCGCGACTTCAAGTCGCCCCGCGATTTGATTGGAGTGACAACCCGCCCGTCTCGCTGAAAGACAAGGCGCGATGGTTGGCACGAAAGGAACTCCCAAAAAAAATCCCCCTCGCCAGCGAACTGGTGAGGGGGATTCGTTACATGGCCGCCAACGGGAAGCAGCGTTGCCGCCGTGGCGGTCTACGTGCGGGCAGTATTCGCGGCGGTCTAGTGCACCACCAGACGGCTGTTCATAGACAGGGATACCCGATCCTGAATTTCGCGTGCGCTGTCGCTCAGTGACGCGGACGTGGCGAAGTTGTCCCAGCCGCTCTCAATGCCGGCTTCGGTGAGAAGCTTCTCGGCCTGGTCCAGGTGCTGAGTCCAGAGATCCGCACCAATGAGGCTGGCCCACTTCACCGTGCCTCGCCCCACGACCCTTCCCCGCTGGATGGTTGCCCCGAACTGATCTTTCAGGACGACAGTTGACGCCGAAAACTGGCCCTCGAACTCTTCATCTTGCTCGTATTCGGCATTAACTTCGGCCAGGATTGCGAGACCGAGCTGCATGCCCGCGCTGAGGGTCATATAGCCCGTTGTCTCAAATCGGCGGGCTGCCGGCGACTGGAAGTATGTATGACCGGGATGCTCCTCATACATGTTGAGCGTCACACTGCCGCGCAGCTCAATTGTTTCCACGAAACGAGGCGACGCCGCCAGCGCAATCTTCTTTGCCGCGTCCGCCGTGTCGGTGGACCGGTGTAGGCCCAGCGCGTACGCGGCATGCGCAGCGCTTTCCTCAATGCTTACCAATACGGCATATAGGGCCGCACTTGCACGCAAGGCGTTGACAGAACCACTGTTGGGGGTTTGCATAAAAGTGACCTCTAGAGAATTGGAGGGCACGAGCCGTAAGGCGATCGGCGCCTTCCGGGGTTGATGATTTAGGCTGGCTACGGCAGCTCGGCTAACTCCCTAGGGGAGACAGTGTCGGGATTATAGGAGAGGTTCCCAGAGCGATGCAATCCGGCGCTCAGGCAATGCCAGGCCCGCCGTTGGGCCCTTGCCAACCCATGGATCGTCCATGGCCGCGATCGCACTCTAATTGGACCGGGAGGAACGCTTTGCACGAGAATGCTTCTGTGCAGCTCACCATTGACCTCCGCCATGACCTGGACGTCGCCATCGCCGGCGAACTTCAGGTCTGGGGGCACGTAGCGAGTGACAACGAGAAGCCCTTGGACCGATACTGCCTTTGGTTTGAGATGATGGAGCGCGAGATTCCTCTCAAGCCCTATCGAGTGCAGCGTTCGCAGGAGCTGCAATCTAGCAGTGAGGCTCAGCGCCTGGCTTTCGTTTTGAGCGAGATCGAGACCGTTTTCCATGGTGGCTTATCGGTAGCGCCATATCTTTCAGCGCGGGCCGCCAAGCTTGGTAAGACTGGCCGTGACCACATGCTGCTGCACTGGGGGATTCGCCACTTGCATCTGAGCCCTATCAGTACCAAGAGACCAAACGGGCTTGTTGCCCGCGCCGACGAATTACTCTTCTTCCGAATTGCCGGCGATGTGGTCTATTTCATCGGGATTCTTCCCCATGCTGACCCGAGCGCCTTCGAGAGGAAAGGCCTGCTCGAGGTGGTGGAGCGCAATTGGCCGCACCTTCATCACCGTCTCCGCACAGGCTATGCCGAACGCGAACTCAATCCGACCGAGCGCCGGGCGCTTCGCCGCGGGAACGTCATGCACATGGAAGAGATAGACGGCAAGCTAATCATGCCGACATTTGGTGTGTCCACAGCTGGGTCTCCGATTGATGCCACCCGTGCATTTGATCGTCAGCAGCTGCAGCTGCTCGACCTCGAACGAATGTTGCGTAGTCAGCCTGCAGATGTTTTCCCAGAGATCGCGGAGTTTGAGAGTGCCCATGTTCGCCTGAAAGGCATGTGGGAGTATGGCTTCGACCTGGTCGAGACTTTGACCGGACTGGAGCGCCGCGTCCAGATCTTGTAGCACTGCGCGCCGGCGGGCATTTACCCGACTGAAATTGCTGCAGCGCCAGCGCCTGGGCCTGGGCCTGGGCCTGGGCCTGGGCCTGGGCCTGGGCCTGGGCCTGAGCGCACCGCCCACATGGTGAATGCGTTTCGAGGCGAAGGTTCAATTAATTACCTCTGCCCCGATGCTTTTTCCGACCCGCTTCATTCGTCTGCTCGGCAAGGACGCCGCAACGCTAGCTCGGAATGCTCATGTAACTGTTGATATTGTTCATTGGGGAAGGCAAACAAATATTTAGCGGTGGCCTGTGCGGCGGCGGGTTATTGCCGCTCCCCTATGGTGCAATAGCTGCAGCTTTGGCGGCGGTTGGTCTTCGACGCCTCCTGAACACGACTCACCCAACGATTTGGCAGCAACCATATGAGATTCAGCACCGTTTTGTTTATATCCCTTCTGGCCGCCAACGTGCAAGCCCAAGGTGCACGCGCAATTCCTAAAAGGATTGTTTGTATTCCTTCGGAGTACGGGACGCTGAACAGCAGTGCGGTCACGAGTCCCAATATGCGGCCAGAGGCTCACCTCTTTGAACACAAAGGGAAAATCAAGGTGGTTCGGGAGTCGGAAAGTTCGTTTCGCTACATCTACGACGGTAGCGGTGTGGATCACTTTGATGTGAAAGAAAAACTGAGCTTGCACGGCACGCCCATCGTCATCGGAGGACCGCATCTCATGGGACGTCACGTGGATAGCGATACGCTGGTGATCAAAAGCATCTGGGATGAGACCTACTTCCGCATCGACTTGAACAGCAAGAAGTATTACGGCTTCAAGCTTCGAAGTGAAGACATACAGACGTTTGGTGGAACTTGCACTTTTGAGCGATAGCACAGGCGTATCTGAGGCAACGCTCGTCGAATGAGGGCAGTCCTTATGGCTTCGACATGGTCGAGACGTCGACCGGATTGAAGCGCCGCGTCCAGATTCTGTAGCACTGCTCGTCGGCAGGCATTTTCCTGACTAAAATTGCTGCAGCGCCAGTGCCTGGGCGCACCGCCCACATGGTGAATGCGTTTCGACGCAAAGGTTTCAATCAATCACCTCGATTTCGGTGCGAGGCTAGTGGGCAGCATTCGCGCGGATGGAGATCGAGATGACGACACCACGAGCCGTAACGGCGACCCTGGTCGCCAGCCTCAAGCGGGCAGCGAAGCGCGAGTCACGAATAACATCGTTGACGTACAGCCAGGCGTTGGAGATTGAAGCGCAACATGCCGGTTTTTTGAACTGGCACGCCGTCACAGAGCTATTGCGCTCCGGGAGCGCGGTGCTGCAGGAGCCGCTGGAGATCGACCCGCTACTGCCACCAGACTTCTACAACACACCAAACGATGAACGCTCCGAGGAGGAGCTCGCGCGCTGGTGGCAAAAACCGTTTGCCTGCACCAATCCAGATGGCTCGTTGGATGTGAGATGTCTGGATGGGGGCGCGTGGGACCGACCCACTTTCTATGGCTCCGCGCCTAGTCTTACAGCGGCGATCGCACTTGCAGACAAGAAGCTTAGAACGTGGCAATGGGCACAGCAACAGCCGGTATCAACTATGCGGGGCGACCGCATCTACATGATGGTTATGCCGAACAGACCGGGGGAGACTCCGGTGACGGTGATGGAGCTCGAGTCCTTCGAGGCCGCGAATGCATGGCTGACTGAATGGCAGAAAAGGCACCCGCCACCCCTTGGGAGCCGGTCCCAGTGGCGTGGACACCAGGATCAAACACTGAGTGACAGAGGTTGAGCCGGGTAGCGGCTGCGCCGCTTCAATGGTCTTTGGGCGGCCTGCCTCGTAATCCTGGGCCTTGGCCCATTTACGCCATTTGCCTTGTCAGCACCAGGCGCGTTCGCCGAGTGACAAAGCCTTGTGGTGAAATGCCGGTCAGAAGGGTCTTTGACCTGCAGCATGCGCAGCCGGGTGGATTGGTGCCGTTCCGGGCTCTGCATGCAACAACAACCTCATGGAGAACCAAATGGCCGACGACGAAGACCTGCGCCTTTGCAGTGAGTGCATTCGCGAACGGGTCCTGCAGCAGGAAGTGGTTCGGGCAGGAGCTACTGGAACCTGCATTTCGTGTGGTGAAGTGAACCTCTCTATTGGAATTGCCGCGCTTGCCGACCGGATCCGGCCCGTGTTTGAGAGGCACTATGAGTTGTCACCCGACGAACCTGATGACATGGAGTCGGCGATGATTCGTCACGGAGTGGGCTTCCCCTGGTTTCGCGATGGCGACCCTCCCGAATACCTCATTCAGGAAATGGCGGAGATCCCGGAGGATGCGGCGCGTGCCATCGTCGCGTCGCTGGAGGAGCGCGCCGATTTCGAGATGGAGTTCGAGAGTCGCGATGAGAATCCCTATGGCGACGAGGCCCGGTACATCACACGCCCGTTTGATGAGACCGTTGTTTCGGGAAAGTGGCGCCTTTTGGAAAAGCAAGTGCACCATCGCGCTCGATTCTTCAATTCCTCGGTCAGCAACTACCTGGCGGAACTGTTTGAGGGGATAATTGACCACAAGGCAACTCGAGCTACACACGCGGTGAGGCTGATTGCGGCCGGCAGGAAGGTCTACCGTGCGCGCGTTGCCCGGACGTGGACGGAGGTAGGCGAAATACTCGGCAATCTGCCGGCAGGGATGGGGTCTCCTCCGGGTCGAGTTGCGAAGGCTGGCCGAATGAATGCGACCGGGATTGGCGTCTTCTATGGCGCGCTGCAGCGGAACTCCTGCCTGGCTGAGGTGCGCGCGCCGGTTGGAGCCCAGGTAGTGATGGGAACATTTTCGTTCCTGCGGCCCGTGCGAGTATTGAACCTCACTGCCTTGGAGAATCTCGCTGTACCCAAAAGTTGGTTTGACCTAAATTATGAGAAGGCTGCCGAGCAGAGCGCCTTTCTTCGATTGTTGTCGCGCCAGTTCGCCGCGCCCGTTCTTCCAGGCGATGAGGACTTTGAATACCTGCTGCCACAGGTCGTTTGTGAGTATCTCTCTGAGGTGGTTCGTCTCGACGGCGTTTTGTATTCGTCTTCGCAGACTGGCGGCAAGGGAACCAACCTGGTGCTGTTCCCCAGAGCGGCAGTAGTCGAACCGCTTCCGCGCGGGACGGAAACGAGCCTCGGAACATCGTTCGACGAAGATCAGGCGCCGATACTGGAGATAACTACCGCGCCACCAGAGGTGGCCAACTCCCCAGATAAGAGCGTCTGGGGTATCGATTTTGACCACATGGATACGAGCTCTTTTTCGGCTTCAGACTTCGAAGAACTTGAGGACCTGACGTTGCCGAAGCCAAGCCTGAAGTTCATCTTTGACTCGGTTGAGGTCACAGAAATTAGAGGCGTAGCTTACAAGCAGTCTCGGGTGCCGATACCCGCACTGCGTTCCGAGCGGTCCCCTCGCCGGCGGCAACCGCCCGAGTTCTAGATCGGTCACCAGGCCTAGGCGTGGCCGTGGCTCGGCTGCGGGCAAAAAAAACCCGGCACGAGGCCGGGTGGAGCTGGCTTACGCCAGAAGGGAGGTGACGGGCGCGGGGAAGCGCCAGCGTCAAGCGAATAGTAGCACCCTGGAAAGCCGTCCAGCCGACCCGCTATGCAAGCTCCTGCGGGATACGCATCGCGGCGAACCGCTCATGCAGAGTCATAAGGACGGCCAGCGTCGGCCTTGCAGTTCGAGGGACTGCGTAATGAGGTGCGCCCGCCGGGTCAATGAAGCGCGCCGCTGAGTCGGCCTCGTACATGGTGTTGAAGAGATTGCTGGCGTGCATGGGGCCTTGGGTTGGCATGTAGATTCCGATCAATAGGCGGAAGCGATGTGGCTTACCGCAAAGTAGCGTGGATGGTTTGGAATTGGACGAATCCGGTTGCCTGTCGGGTTCTTTTCAGGCGTTGCCTGAAATGGCTGAACTGCGCGCAGCTGGCGGCCTCGGTTGCGAGGCAAGGAAATTTTAGTACCGTCTCACAGGAACGACAAGCCCCGATTCGGTCAGTTGCCGACTTAGCCCTTGAAGTTTGAACATGATCTTGCAAACTGTTTGCATGATTTCAAAAACCGATATTCAGTCCTATTTGCAGTGCCCTCGGAAGCTTTGGCTTGAGCACCATGGTGACGCGACCATCGCCCCGAAGGCAAGTGATGGACGCCGGGAGAGGGATGGTGAGGCGGGAGGGGCATTGGCGCGCAGTGTGCTTGGGCCTGACGTGATCCGGCCGTCCTCGAACGATGACAAGGCTGTGGCTTTCACGTTGGCCCGGGCTGAGCTTTTGGCGAGGCCTGGCGTGCCGGCGGTTGAGTTCCCATTGGTGTATGGGGATGTCTACGCGAGGGCCGATGCGCTGCTGCCAATTACGGGTAGCCAGCACGCCCTGCAGGAGACCAAGGCCAGTACCTTTCCCTTGAAGGACGACAAGGTCACCCCAGGCAAGCCGGAGGCGCATCATCTCGACGATATCGCCATCCAGGCGTGGACCATGGCGCAAGCTGGCCTCAACATGGGCCGGGCGGAGCTCAACTTGCTGGATGGCCAGTGGGTGTATCCGGGTGGCGGCGACTATTCGGGCATCTTCAAGCCGTACGATGTGACCGATCTGATCGCCCAAAGGGTTTCCTCGGTACCGGACTGGGTGGCGGGCACGCGCGCCACGCTTTCCTCGAAAGTGATCCCCATCGCCACAAGGGGCAATCAGTGCAGCAAGCCGCACGATTGCCCGTTTGTCGAGAAGTGCAAAACGCTTGAGCCTGATCCACCAAAGCACCCGTTGACCCTTTTGCCTGACATTGGCGGGAAGGCGCTGGCGAAGAAGCTTACAGCCGCAGGTTATTCCTCGCTACTTGAACCCGAGCCCTCGCAGCTCGTTGGATGCCAACCTCAAAAGACCGAGCTTTATCGCAGGATCCAGACCGCCCATAAGCAGGGCAAGGCCATCCTTAGTCCGATGGCGCAGGAGGTGATCGACGCTATCCCCTACCCTCGCTATTTCCTGGACTTCGAGGGTATCGATCTGGCGATTCCAGTGTGGGAAGGTGTTCGGCCCTATGAACAATTGCCATTCCAGTTTTCCCTTCACATACAGCGGGTTCCCATGGACCCGTTTGAGCATGTGTCCTTTCTCGACCTTTCGGGCGCGGACCCGTCCAAGGGATGCATCGCGGCCTTGCTGGATTCAATTGCGGACGATGGCGGTGCCATCCTTGTCTATTTCGCCACCTATGAGCGTGGCCGGCTGGTGGAGCTGGGTAAGCGTCACCCGGCGCATGCGGCGGCCATGGCGGGCCTTGTGGACCGATTGGTTGACCTTCTGCCGATCGTGAAGGAGTTCTACTATCACCCCGACATGGAAGGGAGCTTCTCGATCAAGAAGGTCTTGAAAGCGATGGCGCCAAGCCTGGACTACGGAAAACTGGAAGAAGTTCAGGAGGGCGTCGGTGCGCAGCTGGCATACCTCGAGGCGGCTTTCGAGCCGGTAGTCGGGCAGACCAGAAAGGCGGACCTGGCTCGAAAGCTGACTCTGTACTGCGAGCAAGACACGTGGGGAATGGTGGTTATCGCCTATTTCCTCGCACGCCGCCCGGTGCCGGCGCGGCCGGCGACGGACATGTCGGCGGTCATGCAGATACCGAAGATCCCGATTGCAGCATAAGAAGAGTGCCCAAGCAGAAATGAAAACGCCCACCATTTGACTGGTGGGCGTTGGGGTTTCCAGGTGACTGGAATTGCGGCTAAAAGCCTTCGTCGTTGAGCAACCTGCTGCGTGCCAGGTTTTTCTCATGCAGTTTGCGGGTCTCTTTCTTCATAAACGGTATCGCGAAAAGTGCCAGCAGAATGCCGAGCACCATAACCACGTTAACCGCAATGATGAGGGGATTGTCCACGTTGAAATTTCCCATAACCTTGATGCCTTGATTGTATGGCTACAGCGCGAGCTTTTCAACTCGCGTTGTCACTCCAACTTTTGAGGCGGTCCGGGTAAGTTCGTCTCGAATAATAGACCGCACCATGCCGGCCATCTTCCGAAACCTCACCTTCTCAAGTTCGTCTTCCTCGCGCTCAAGCTCCTCGAGCTGGCTGGCCAGCGCGAATGTGAAGCTGTGCAGGGAAATAAACCAAAGCACTGCTACAGCGTACATCGCAGACGAGCCATGGTTGTAACCAAGGACACCTCCGATCGCAGTGCCATAGAACGAGGCATGCGAAATGATCTCCTTCAGCCATTCAAGCTTCTGCGCTGATGCGTAGAGCCTCTTGGAAGCTCTGCTGATTGCTGGGACTACCTCAACAACGAATCCCACGAGCGCGCAAGCGCAGGCGGGGGCTAATGCCGCAAGGTACCCAATGGTCTGTGAGGCCATAGATGCTCCTTGCGGTGCTGGATGCGGCGGGCATCTCCGATTACAGCTGTGGGCTGTGAATTCTGGTGCGCAGAAACGCTTTAAGGCTGGATTGATCCAGGCTCAAAGGGTCTGTGGAATGCTGTGGTTCGCTTGTGCGATGGCGCGTGGCCAGTTCTGATCGGTCCAAGTTGAACCTCTGGGCGGGACTATTGACGAGTGGCGCCGCACACGACTGCTGTGGCAGTTGGCCGAATCGTATCAGAGAACAGCCGCCCCCCGAAGGGGGCGGCTTGCCTTAATGCGTCAAACCCGCAATGCCGACATTTGCCGACACCCGACGGACGGCATCATCAAAGGTAATGACATCTTCGTCATCTTCCAGGAGGGTGAGCAGGTCCATGTCCAGGGTAGCCCAGTCGACCCAGTGGCTTTGTATCGCCACGGCACCGTGGGTAGCCGGCGAGAATGCCTTCAATGCAATACCCCGCTTGGCGCAGACAATAAAGTCTCCGGTTTCGAGTGTCGGCGTGGGATCAACCCAGTTGACGTCATGCACGTAGATCTCGACGCTTGCCAGGTTCTTTTCAATGGCGATGTCGCGCAGAGCACGAAAGTTTTCCAACCGCGCGCTTGTCAGGCGCAGCTCCGCAGTCGCGGTTGCTGGTGCCCTGGTGGCAATACCGGGGGTACCGGTATAGAAGGTAAATGAGAGTTTCACTTCAGTTTCCTTGATGTCATATGGCTCACGCCACGTTAGGCTGCTGCTGCAGCTCGGGTTCCTGATCGCTCAGGGTACTTCCCGAAGCCCTGTGTTGGCTTTGGGAAGCACCTTGGTAGGTGCTTCTTAGGATCCTTAATCTTTGCTAAAGAGATCCATTCCCGCAGACACTGGAGTCCCGGTTTGAGCTGGTGCTGCCGCATCGGCCGGAGCAGCTGCAGGAGCTGACGGTGAGTCATCGTCGGCTTCGTCTTCGGCCGATCCTTCCGAGCCGGAGCCCGTATCGGCCGCCGTCGAGGCTTTCCCGGTCGCGGGCTTGCCAGGCTTTCCCTTCAAGGCGTTGCTGCCCTTGTCGGCGGAGGTCTTCCGCGCGATCTCGAGGACCGCGGTTGTCGCCTCGACCTGTTCGGCCAAAGACGCACGTGCGCTGGCGATCTGCGCCATCGCCTCAGGCATATTTGCCTCCAGGTCCTCCACGGTGCCGTGCAGGGTGAATGGCTTGGCCAGCGCTGGGTCGCCGCCCTCCCTGAGGGTCGGGACGAAGGTCAGGCTGAGCTCGCCAGCGTTGGCCTTCACAAGGATGTTGAGCACGTTGCACTGCAAGGCCAGTTTTTCGATTGCTTTGAGCATTTTTGTTTCCAAAATGTGCTGCGACCGGGACAAGTCCTGATCGCAGCTGGTTTTACTGATAGGCCAACTGGCCTGGGACAACGTGAAAGTCGAAGTCCTTGACGGCGAGCAGGCTCTTGATGGCATCGTCCTTCTTGCCCAACATGAGCTTGCCGAACTCCTTCCCGTACGCTGTCTCGAGACCAACTTCCTTGGCGACGGCCGTGATCTCTGACTTGGTGAGAAGCTTGAGATAGGTCTCATCGATGGAGAAGGTCTTGGCCAGGTCGACTTCGAAGGCCTTCAGCGCGTCGGTGACGTGCCGGTTGTCCAGCGAATCGAGCGCCGTAAACGCGATGCTCGCTACCGTTGCAGAGATCTGGGCACCTTCGGCCTTGTTCATGGCTTGGATCGCCTCGAGCACCGAATTCCCGCTCAGGCCTGGCACAGGTGTCAGGTCGATGTCGGAGCCTTGAATCTGCCGTGCTGAATCAGCAAGGCAAATCGCGATGAGCATTTGGATGCTCTTGCGGGCGCCTGTCTGCAACTCGGTCCGGAGCGCTGTGCGCCACACCTTCTTGCGGAAATCAACCACGCCGGCGGAGACGGCAGAAGCCTTCGCTTTTGCCTTCGGTTTCACCTTGGCGCCCTTTTTTGCGGTCGGGGATCCCTTCTTGGCGTTTGAACCACCGGCTGAGGAAGCCTCTGCCGCTTCGGCAGCAGCTTCGGCCGTGGCCTTGGAGTGCTTCGCGACCATCCGCGTATTGCAACCCGTGTCAAAGCATTGCTGCTCGTAGACCTTGCCTTCCTTGCCAGGGATCGCGCTGACGGCTGCGCCAAAATTTGCGCAACCCAAACAGGCCTTGCCCTGCTCTTCGCCGACGCCCTTGGGGCCTTCAACGACCAGCTTGATCACGGAATAGTTGTCGCCTTCACGGACGATTTCCACTCGCGGATAGTTTTCGACCAGGGAGGCCTTCTTCTCGAGGAGGACTGCTTCGGTCTTTGCGGTGAAGCATTCACCGTTGGTACAGTTGCCCGAGTCGATTGCCTCGCTGAACATTGCGCGCTGCGTGTCCGAGTTGTTCGGGCATGCCTGGCACTCCGTTTTGTCGAAGCAGGCCGAGGCCAGAGGGCGTGCGATCTTGATGAGACTTTCCTTGAGTGTTTCCACCGAAGGAATGCTGGGCATCGCGAGCAGCTTGGCCAGCGCCCCATCCTGCGCAGCCTTTGGGGCCGCGGCCAGGAGTTCAGCGTGCCCAAGCTTGATGACGCGCTTTGTCAACGCGTCGAGCACGTTGTCACTGGCGTTCATCAGGGCGAGCCTTCGCGCAACAACCTCAGGCTTGAGACCCATGTGGCGCGCGACTTCGTTTCGGTCGCCGGCAAATTCGGCCAGCAACTTTGCACAACCCCTAGCCTCTTCGGCAGGGCTCATGCCTGCGCGTGCGATGTTTTCAACGAGTGCGGCAATGAGGGCAGCGGCTTCGTCCATGTCGTCCATGTCGAAGATGTTGGCTGGGATCTCGTAGCTCTCACCAAAGGCCAGCTTTGCCGCGTGGTAGCGGCGCTCACCAGCCACAAGCTGGTAAAGGCCATCCCCGAGGTCCCTGAGAATGATCGGGGTCATGACGCCGAGCGCTTTGACCGTAGCGTTGAGCTCGAATTGCTCCTGGTCGTCGAAATGGGTGCGCGGGTTGCTACCCATCACGATGCAGGTCAAAGGCACATGCGCGAGCCGACCTTTCTTCACGACGGAAGGTTTGTCGATGGTTTCCACCATAAAAACTCCAAAAGATTTTTTCCCTTTCGGGATAGGTCGCGGTTAAGCGATTCAGACTAGTTGACCGACCAGTTACGGATCTTGCGATGGCCTAAATATACCACTTCGGCAGGTTTTTCATAGGCGGAAAAGAAGAAAAAAGACGCGGTTTTGTCCTGCCCGGCATCAACCGGGGGCCGTGGTGTCCACCTTGCCACCTGGCCCCACCGGAAGTCACCGCATGGTAGTATTTGCTCGTTCCCCAACCCGCCGCAGCTCGGTCAATGCTGCCTACGTCGCTCACGCGATGACCCGCCCTCACAGGGCATCTTTTTTGAGGAGATTAATTTTGAACAGTTCAGAAAGTGTGCGAGATGGGCACTCCTGCGACTCCACCAAAGGCGACCGGTTCATTCCGTTCCATGACACCAGGAGGAACCGCCGTGGCAACCGAACGGTCCGTATGCCCCATGAGGCCTGGAAAGCCCTTTGCCGGGCCTCCAGGGGTCAGGATCCGGGGCGCTGTGCGCGGGATATCTGCCGCGTGGGCTTGATGCATTGCCGCGATCAGGAGGAGTTTTACAGCTTCACTCGCATGACAGCGGCAAACATCAAGCCACCGGTGATTCAGGAGCTGATCCACAGCTGGTGCTGGCAGTCGACGCCCTCAGCACAGCGCAAAAAGTATGCAGAAATACTTCGCGCATACTTTTCCAGGTGCAGAGCGGACCGGGAAAGACGCCGTGGCTACATGAAGCCCGGCCAGCCATTTACCCGGCTACCTGGGTGAATGTGGAACTTGCCGAGCCATAGGGCCCCTTAATTGGGGCCCTTTTTTTTGCGCGCGTAGGCTCAAAAAAAAGGCCACCATCCTTCTAGAGATGGTGGCTTGAGTGACATGAGACCGGTTGCGTCTACGCTGCGAGCAAGAGGAACGGCTCTGAATCAGTCGGTTTGTGGGCAATTTGACGAATATCAGACTGCCCTGGCCCTGCCAGCGCTGGGCCACATCGAAGGCCTTGCTCCTCGTGCACGGCGTCAATCGCCGCGTCCATACGATCCAGCTCTGACCCGTCAACGTCCAACCCCTTGACCTCTCGGAGCACCTTCAGTGCTGGTCGATCCCACCCGTAGGAGGTCCGGGCGCTCTTTTTATAGAGATCCATGTAGTCTTTGGTGAAGGCCTCACCCTTGTCGTACTGGGTCTTGAAGTCTTGATTTGCCTCAGTGAAATCGCCAGGGATCCACCGGCGTAGCCGACCGACGAACAGGTTGATTTTCTCAACTACCTCTTCAGACTTTGGATAGAAATGAATCGTACCCGCGCCTTTGTAGTATCTGAAATCAAAAAACTTGGTAGCCACACGGTTGCCCGTCAGTACGTTGTTTCGTTTGAAGCCGTCGGCAAGGCCGTCGTAAGCCTCCGTGATCCCATGGAGATAGCCGAAGACCTTGTCAATGTCGGACAGGAAGTGCTCTGACTCATAGTCGAGCGAACCGCTATAGGACGAGACGCTAAACCTTGGGATGATGAACCTGGTCTTGCGGATCCGCACACCGATTCGATGTTTTTGATTGCTTTTGAAAGAGCGGAAGAATACGACATTGTCGCTCGAGCGCTCGATGATCGTGTCGAAGAGGTCACAAACCATGTCCTGGTAGATCTCGCCCATTGAGCCGATCACCCCAGCCAAGAACCCATGCACGTTCGGAATGCTGAATTCGAGATCGTAGATGCTCTGCGATGAGGCCTCAATTTTTTTGCGAGCCTGGTTCGATAGCTTTTTCGTCAGCAACGATGAACGAATGATTTGTGCCCACGCGCGCTTTTTCAAATCGGCGTAGCGCTTACGGAACTCGTCATTCGCGGAATTGCGAATCGATCCCGTGGACTCCCGGAAATCGTTTCCGACCCCTTTCGCCTGCATGTCTTCCAGAGTAAGCCCTAGCCCATTGCTCAGGTGATTGCAGATCGCCTCCGCCTCGCTGCATTTTCGGGCGGCCTCAACTGCTTGCTCGAATCTGTAGAAGGTGTCGTTGATGAAGTTCGTTGGCAAAGCCAGAGCCGTACAGACCCCGGGGTCGATTTCGCCTCTGAGGCTGTCACCCCTGCGCAGGCCCGAGAGGAGCGTATCCATGTCGAGGTACTTGCCGGGCACCTTTTCGAGGTAGATGAGAGCTACTTCAACCTCTGACGTTCGCTCGACATCGCTTACGAACTGGCTCTGCAAGAACTCCACGGATCCGTAGCTTTCGATCAGTTCGACTAAGCGCCGCCGTTCTTGGCTGTACGGGTTTTTGATCGACTCGGCGTTGATGATTGCCACAACTTCCGCGTCATAGACCAAGTCCCACGCGTGCAGGACATGCTTTACCCCGTCCGCGAACGGAGGGTTCATGATCACACTGCCGACAGTCGCTAGCGACGAAACATCCAGGAAATCGTAGCCAATCACTTTGACGTCAAGTTCCTTGAGGTTCGCGTGATGCTCGATGTTGATTTCGACGGCCGAGATCTCCAGCAAATCGCTAAATTTCTCCCTGGCGCGGTCGCGGCGTCTGAAGCTTCGATGGCGGCCGTGCTGAATTTCTTCATCGGGCACCGCTTCGAGCCAAGGGATTTGGTCGTCAGTAAGCTCGGTGAAGCCTTCTTTGGCATAGCGGATCAAGTTGCCCTTTCCTGCGCTTGGATCGCACAGGTGGCGGACCGGACGCTTGAACTTTGCCCACATTAACGCGGCCGTGTGTGCCCCGGTGGGGTAGTACTGATAATTCAGGATGATCTCCAATGAAACTGGAGCCGTTGCCTTTAGGCATCTGGCTCTGTTGCGAATAACCCGATGTGATCGGGGCTGGCTGAGTTAGACCGTCAGCTGCGGTTGCCACTTACGCGGCGGGAATTCTTTAGCGTACCAGGCGGAACACGAAGTTCAAGGCTGGAAAGTCTTACCTTTGGTAGTTTGCTGGCCACGTGGCCAAGAAAAAGCGAATGCAGAAAAAAAGAAAGGCGAAGGAACCAGTCCTTCGCCTTTTTGGGGTGTCAGTGTGCGGCGCGAGCCGCAGACTGACCAGACCCTACGGTGTGTCGTACCCACTGAAAGAGAGTGAGTTCGGAGTCAGTGCGTGCGCCTTGTTTGCGCGCCTTGCAATGAAACCAACGAGCTGCGCTGAAGGGAACTCCAGCGGCGGCCATGGCAGCCGGCGTACAGGCTGCGAGGGGAGCAGTGTTGAGTGATTTCGACATAACATTTCCTTTGCACGAGGCAGGCCACATGGCCCCCAAAGCGCTCATTGACGAGGACTTTGGGGGACATGCGACCCAGAAATGAATGAATCAGCCGCCCGAACACATTTGCGCGTGAAGCAGCAGGCTGTGTTCGGGCGGAATTGCTATGAAGCGTGGACTTTCGTCCAGAAGAACCCTCGATCAGGAGGACTTGGTTTTCACCAATGCAGGCTTTCGCCTAAGGTTGCACTCCACTGGGGAGAGCTAGGCTGTCATTCGGGACAGCTGCCTATCAGCCTCGTGCGAGGTGTAGAAACTGCAGTGTACAACAACATTTCGGTGGCTCGCAATATCTTTCGGCAAAAAAAAGCCGCCCACGTGGGGCGGCCTTTAGAAGGCTGGTTACAGACTATTGGTACGTCTTGCGTTGTCCAACCAGGTCTGGGCCTTGTCGGCATTCGGAAAGTAATCCGAATACCGCGAGTGGGGCGACGTGAAGCCGTCTTCGGTGACAGAGCAGCCGACGTAGAAGCCGGCGGCGCTTTGCATCACCTCAGGTTCACCAACCACACGCTCTGACGATTCAGGTGCGGGTGTGGTGGCGGAATGGTCAAGACTCATGACGAGATCCTCTGAAGGAGTTGATTGATGAACACGGCTGCTGGGGCGCCGAGCGTGAATGAATTCCAGATGCCAAGCAGGGATGTCACCGTGTACGCGAATTGCTGCAGGAGTAACTTGCGAAAGTGACCCTTCACAGCGAAGACGATCCAGCACAAGTTCGAGGCGAGGAAAAGCAGCCAGCCATAGCGGCTGTACTGACCCATGCTCGCCACCAGCAGTGCGCCGCCGATGCCCGTCAGGGCACCGTACGTTTCTGCGTCGGCAAGCGACAGTTTCACGCCGCCACCTTTGCAGGATTGAACCGAAGTTCCAGGCCGCACTTAACCGGAATGATGCGGGGGTGGGTGTGCTGGCCAGCGGCCTCTTCCAACGAGATGCTGACCGGGATCGGAGTCAACGCTGGGAGTGGGAGGTACGAACCTTCGCGCTGCAGCGTGGCTGGCGGCGCAGGATCGAAAGAAAAGCCCGCCGGGGGGCAGGCAACGGGTAATGCAATGCCGGTCGTTTTGGGCATAAAACTCCTCATTTGAAAGTTGACGCGTTTTAGGTCAGACGTCTGGGTTGGCCATTTCGAAGGCGTGGATTGCGGCGTCGACTTCTTTTGAAACGCCGACAGGCAGTACCAATTGAATCAACGTCGTGTATGGCTTGATGCCAGTAACCTGCCGCAAGGCAGCACCCAACGCGACCTCGAGATCCGCGCGAAGCGAGTCGGTCAGGAGCACCTCATCGCCGAAGGCGCGAAATGTGATGTGGGGGAGGTCTCCGAGCTGAGAGACGCCGTACGGTTCCTGGAGCGCCCGGAGGAGATACAGGTTGATGACGTCCTTCTGCATGAGCGCACTCAGTGCATTTTGGATATTCATGAAAAGATTCCAGAAGCGGGAAAAAGAAATGGCCCGAGAGCCATGACGAAGGCTGGTGAAAGGTCCAGCTGACCTCGAAACTTGCGTTACGAGCCTCTACTTTATCCGAAAATTTCCTGAATGGCGAGAGGCTTCGCCGTTGTCACTCAAACCGAGTAGCCGCTCAAACAGCGACGCCGTATGCCTTCGCCATGTCCAGGAGGGAAGAGTCTTCCATGAAGAGGGGCGCGACAGGGACAGGGGCCTTTGCAGGCGGCTGCTTTGGCCAAGAATTCTCGTCGGTGCATTTTTTGACCATGTTCAGGCAAAAACGGCGATAGCGCTCACCCTTGGCCAGTGTCTCTGGAGTCAAGATGAATGACCTGGTCACGTAGGGCTCAGCCTTTTCGACGGCGAACAGTGCGAAGTTGGCGTCTACCCCGAAGACTGCTTTGACGCCCGCGCGGTAGTGGGCGGCTTGAAAGTCGTAGCGGAAATTAAAAATATCGCTGATAAAGGCTGACTCAGCTGCCGACCTAGTGGACTTCAGGTCCCCGATCAGGGCTGAAATGCCCAGCGTCATTGCGTCGGGCCGTGCCTTGCAGAGCAAGCCGGTTTCTTCGTCAATCCAGAAGAGGCTCCGTTCTTTGATCGCGGGGGCCACGGACGCAACTCCCTCCAGCCAGGCATCGAGCGGGAAGTCTGCCATCTGGCGAAGTGCGGCCGCCATCCCGAGCGCCGCGTCGTACTGCGCTTCGGTCATGTGCGTCTTGCCAAGGTGCTGAACCCTGAAAAGGTCCCAAGTCATGCCTTGTCGACGACCTTCCGACCACACGACAAACTCCGAACTCACGAGATGAGGTTCCAGCACCATGGTGTGCAGGAGGCGCCCAAGGCGTAGCGCATCGGTCTCCATTGGCGGACGCTTCAGCTTCAACTGATAACTTGCTGGTGAAACCAGCATGTGTTTGAGTCGCGACGACGAGAGCCCAGGCGACCCGTTGTGGTACTCCTCGGCGCTCATCTCACACCAAAACGACCCTGGTGATACTCCAGGAGTCTGCAGCCCAGGCAGGCGTGGCGCAGGAACACTTGAAGTGATGTTTGCAATAGCGTTGAGAAACCCGAGGTCGAGTGCGTTGTTCATTTATTGGCCGTAGAGCAATTTCAATACGGTCAGGATGGCATACATGCGAAGTATTTCAAGGGCCAGCTTGTCACTCGTCAACATGTCACTCCGGCAGAAATCGACGGGTTTGCCATCATGAGACATATGCACTATTTGACCCATCCGGAAATCGAACACATTGAACTTCTTGATAACTACCGCGGCGGGATATTCGCCATGCCGGTACTGCTTCACCCGCAAGGGGTAAGGGATAGTGGCGTTGGTGGCCACGACAACTTTGGCGTTGACCCTATCCGTAAGCTGGACTATGAAGCGGTAGGGACGGTGCTTCACAAAAGCGGTTTGCTGTCGAAAGATGGCCAGAACGCGACATTCCTGGCGCACGCAGTTGATGCGAGCTTTGTGAGCAGCAGCCGGGGAGAGGCCCAAGAGGGGCTCATGAAGGCGTTGGTGACATTGCACCAGTCCCTGCCATCGACAGATGATCTCCTGAAACTGTTCCGGATTTCGGGTTTCGACCCAAACGGTGGCGGACTTGTTTTCATCTTCGGCCTGGTTTACCGGCACGCAGCAGACCTTCGCCCCATCTATCTTCCGGATCCGAATGAATTCCTTTTTAGCCGTGAGCGCCTGGACATCGAGCTGGCGCTCAGTGGGAATCAACCCGGCATGTATCGGCACCAGGTGCTCGCACCCTACCCGCTTTCCACCGCCATCGCCCAAGGCGTGGCAACCGCCGTTTCTTGTTATACCGGGATGACGGACCAGCTGCTGTCCTGCAGCATTGGGTTCACCCAACACGGGGACATGAAGATGGAGTTGCTCAATGACGAGGGTGCTGCTGCTGTATCCGTGAATTTCGCACGTGACGCCCTGTCACCATCAGATATCAACCTCATACATGAGCGCGCACTTCGAACCGCTGCGATGGGCGCGGCCGCAGCGCCCAACTATTTTCGGCACTAGGGGTTGAAGTCTTCGGGAGATATGAGATTCTGAATCAGACGCTCATTCGCCAATTGCAACCTGTACACCGACCAACTAACCCAGATTCCTTTGCTGGAGATACCTATGACTGATACCGCGCAAGCAGGATCCACCCCTGAACCAGTTGCGGCCATGCCGTTGCCGACTCTGCGCGGCTTATTGGGCGGGCTCACTTACCAGACACCGGTGATCGGCACCATCCGCATCGGTAGTGTCGAAGATCGGCTTGGCATCAAAGTCCCCGTGCCTGACGACGAGTTCAGTGTTCACGCTCGTTTTCGAGACGACGCAGGCAAGTGGGTTGAGCATGCCGAGCACGCGAAGCTCAAACAGAAACCGGAGCACCTGGTCAACGAGAAGCTGCGACGGATTCCGGTCCGGCTCGTTTACGATTCCCCGAACCTCAACATGGGGGAACAGTACGCCGCGTTTACGAGTAACGGGCGGCCCGCGTGTGTCGGAAATGGTTGTACGGCGCGGCAAATCACGCCGACCGGTGTGGCCGAGGTCGCCTGCCCTGGGTCCGACGCCTGTGTATTCGGATTGGCTGATGAGCATCGATGCGGCACTCTCACGCGGGCAATCTTTCACCTGGAAGGTCAAGCTGAGGCTGACGGGGTGTTCATCTTCCGGACCGGGTCCTACAACTCGGTCAATGACATGCGGTTTCGGCTGGAGACGCTGCACGCTGGATTTGGCAAAAAACTCGCAGGACTTCCGATGTGGCTGACCATGCGGCTGAAAAGCACGGCGCAGTCGTCTGGGCACCCGTTCTTCTACGTTTCACTTGAGCCACGGTTTGCCTCGCTCAAGGAGGCGTCCGCTGCGCTCAAAGAAAGGGCGAGCGCAGAGGACGAAGCTGGCTTCAATCGGCAGGCCTACGAGGCAGCGGCCTCACTGCTTCTGGCCAATGGGGCAATCGCCGAACATTCCGAAGATACCGGAGAGTTCGAGGAATTGCTTGTGGGTCGCCCAGGACAGACCTCGCAACTGCCGCGCCGAGGACAGAGGCAGTCAGTCGTCGGGCCTGATATCTCCAACCTGGTCAGCACCTATGCGGGCGCCAGTGCGAATGAGGCGGCGGCCGTTGCCCACCCGCCGCGGCCTCAAGCAGCCTAGACAGCGTTTCTGGTGCGCGGCGCCGGTGACCCGGTTGCCGAGCAGGCAAATGATGGCCGATTCAGCTCAATGTTGCTGATTTGGGGTGTTTTCTCGCACGTTTAGCCCGCCGCGGCTGCGTATTCTGCGTGGATGGACATTCTCGTTGCCAGAACTCGATTCGACTGTGCGTCAGCACTAGAGAACATCGACGGCATAGCGGACGCGATGGTGTTGGCAAAGTCAACGCCGGGCCACGCGCTATGCCTGTGCACCACTCCATCCAGGAAGCTCGTCATCCGCACGGTCGGCATGCGGCATTTCCTGGCGGTATGGCCCCATGATGGTTACAACCACCACTATGCCTGCCCCTTTCACCGGGACGAGGTCGAAGCCGGCGGCGACGGAGCGCCCCTTGAACCTGCGATAAAGGAGAGTGAGGAAGGCTTCGACATCGCGGCCGACTTCCCTATGGCCAAGATGCTCCAACGCGAGAGCCCCGATCCTGCGGCGGCGCCTACGCCGCCGAACCCCTTAGCCCCCCCTTCCCGTCGAACCCAGCGGGCCCGCATGGGGCTTCTGGGCGTTCTCCAGCACCTTTGGACCACTGGTGGGTTAAATCGCTGGGGTCGCGGGTGGAAGCGTGACTGGTGGCGGGTAACGCAGGAGCTGATCGGCGTCATCGAGCAGGGCTCGGTTGGTGGGCAACCGATGAAGGAGCGGTTGTACCTCGTTCCTGAGTTCAACTTGAAGCGAAAGGATCTTATTGACCACGCGTGGGACGAATTTAAAGCTCGGATGATTCCAGGCGACGCACAGGTCCGCATGGGTTTGATCATCGGGGAGATCAAGGAATTCTCAAGCTCCAGCTTCGGATACAAGATCGCAATCCGGCACTTCGGCTCAGCGCTGTATCTCAGACAGGAACTACGCCAGAAACTTTCCGAGTCATTTCCACGGGCATTCCACAAACTCAATGGTCCTCAGGAGCAGCGAAATATTGGCATCTTTCTGGTTGAACTGGCCCCCAAGGGATACCTCAATGTGATTGACGCCGCGCTGATGGCGTGCAGTCTCCACTACATACCGGTGGATTCATCCTACGAGGGAAAAGTCGCGCACAAGCTCGTGGACGAGCAGCGGAGTTTTTCAAAACCGCTGCGACTCGAAGTCGAAGGTTCCACGTTGCCGGACTTCGTTCTCACGGATACCAATCCGCCATGTGTCATGGAGGTGTACGGCATGACCAGCAACGAGTATCTGGAGCGGAAGGCCGAAAAACAGGCGCTGTACCGAAAAGAAGGCAAACCGGTGTGGTCATGGGATGCAGCGGTCGACAAACACATCCCTCGGTTTCCCGAGCGGGTCGCGACGGGATCCAGCGCTCCATGAGCAACGTCAACCTGGTACTCGTCGATGGTGTTGGGCTGAGCTACCTAGAGACGGTGGAAGTTCCTGACGGCACGGTTCAAGCGGTGGAGGTGCTCATCCAAAAGGCCTTGGCCCCGAACGCAATCATCAGGCCGGAGTTGCTGAGCATCGCAAGACAAATAACGACCGAGTTCCCGGTTTACCTTTGCGGAAATTTCGCAATGGCGTGTCTGATTGGTGCAGGCGGCGACAAATACGTGAAATCGTTCGAGCCGTTGTACCGGGCGTGGATCATCGGCGAGCGCGCAATCGCGACGGCTGGGGTGAGACATCTTCGAGCGAGCCTTAGCCGCCCCAATGCTTCGTTCCTTTCGGCTGGGGCGCAACTGGCCAGGTATTACGTTTGGAAGGGAAAACTTGAAGCGGGGTTTAAGCTGGCGAACATGGTGGTCGCGCTGGACGGGGAAAGCAGTACGCAAGCCCGCTTTGTGCAGGCGCACATCCATCACCTCCTCGGGCTTCAGGATGCTGTTGACGCGCTCAAGGCCTTGGCCGATCGGGGAAGTCCAATGGCGTATTACACGCTGGGGCTGGAACACTTGCGGCGCCGGAACAATGACGCGGCTCGCCACTCGTTCCTTCAGGGCTATCGCCGGGTCCCTGAAGTTGCATCGATTCTGCTGGGCAAGACTGGCGCCCGCAGTGGATCGCGCGCGCGAATCCGTGAGGCAGAAAGCTACGTCGAGACGTTCTGCCTTTCCGAATGGCGTTCTGACGAGCTGGCGCAACTGGGGAACCTCCTTGCGGCCACGGATGCTTCAAGCTAAAACCATGTGCCCCATGATATTGACTGACGCTCCTCCAACCGGCCTACCGCCGCTTGACCCGCAGGAATTCCTTGGCACCCGTCGCAAGATGATCGCTGCGCTTGCGGCCGCTGCAGCTTCCACCTGTTTGCCGGCGTTCGCTGTCGCGCCCGAGTGGGGGAAATCCCCTGCGGGCGTTTCTGGCGACTTCTGGACGCAACCGCGATGGGTTTGGCTCAAGCGAGCCGGAACAGATGAAGAGATCAAGGTGGTTTACTGGGCGAACGGGCAGTTGATCACAGAGGCCTATCACCAAATCTCCTGGTTCCTGCGTGACCGCCGGTTTGAAGCGATGCTCAGTGCTGATAGCCCGGTGATTGCGAAGGCTGAGCGCTCGGGCCGCCTCTCGGCAGCGCAAAAGTCCCCGTGGGCCTTGATGGATCCGGTGGTTTTGGACATCCTGTATAGCTACAGTGCCTGGCTCAGCATCTATGGGTTGTCCCGGCCACTAATGGTGACGAGTGGATTCAGGCATTTCATTTCGAATGAGCTGACAGAGGGTGCTGCGTTGGCCGGCTGGCATCCGAAGGCCGGTGCAGTCGATTTTTTCATTCAAGGTGTGCCAGTTGAGCAAACGGCTCGTTTTGGGCAGTGGCTTTCGGGCGGTGGGGTAGGACTCTACCCAAAGAAAAACTTCACGCATGTCGATCGCGGGCGCGTCAGGACATGGAAGTCGTAGCGGTTTCTCTCTCACCAAGAAAGAACCCCGTGCCAGAAGCGATTTCTGCACGGGGTTTTTCAGTTTGGCGCCGCCTTCGAATTGAGGTAGCTTTGTAGAACTATCACAGTTGCGTTGTGATTCTGTTCGTTGATGAGGTTGGTGAACAGCTGTCGGACTACATCCGGAAAAACCAAAGCCCACCTTCCGATTGGAAGATGGGCTCGAGGTGGTGGCAAGGCCGGCTGGCCGTACCAATGATTAAGCGAGGCTTTCACCCCCTTCCGACAATGCTTCGAAGTCCCGCCTGAGCGCTTCGTACTCGCACGCCAATCGGTTTCCGCGTTCCTGCCAGAACAGGTGCTTGGCCCGTTCCGGGTAGCCGCTCAGCATGCTGCTGATCGCCCCCAGGATGTCTGTCCCCAACCGCAGTTCCAGGTCCATGAGGCGCATTTCCGGAGTTTTTTCCCAAGGCCGCTTCTTGTACTCACTGAAGAGCACGAAAGGCACCTTGTAGACCATGCGGAGCATTGCTGCCACATAGATCAACAACGCTTCGAGGTTGGTGACGAACGGCACATGGGCCGCTTCCATCAGGTCGATCTCATCGAGGCCGGCTTTTGTCCGGTCCCAGACGTTCTTGGCACACAGGGTTCCTTGCTGGATGACGATGTGGGCAATCAACAAGGCCGCTGCAAAGCAAACCATCAGATCAATGGTGTCCATTTTTTCTCCGAATGAAAAAGGCACCAATCCCTACGGAGTTGGTGCCCCGTAGGCAAATAGGAACCGTCTTAGACGAGTTCCACAGGCTGATTAGCGGTTCAAGCTGACCGTCGCGACTTTCGCCGAGAGCGTTCAGTTTAGCCGCTTCCGCTGCCTCCGGCAAGCCGGTGGCAGGCCCATAAGAATTTCAGCGTTGCGCCGGCGCCGGCGGCGCATCCGGGATGAACACCAAGGCCGCTGCCGGCGGCACCGTGACCGTTTGCCACTGGGTCAGTTCTGCCGTTGTCACTCGCTTCACGAGATGGCCGGGCACCTGCCCTACCTCGGTCAACAAGCGTTCACGATGGGGACTGGGTTTTGTCCGCGCCTGGAGCCAGGTCCTCTCGATCCATGCGGTTCCCTTGTTCAGCGCCTGAGAAATCCCAAGCCATGGCTGTGACGGATACCGGAAGATTCCCGGCGCGCCATCGCTGACATCCGGGGGCTCGATCAGCAGCACGCGCATGTAGGCGCCATGGATGGCGAAGTTCGCACCGGGGTCAACCTGGCGTTTATGGCCACCGATGAAGGCCACGGTGCAGGCTGATGCGCAGAAGGCCTGGGCCTCGCGCAATTTCGGGACGCAGGTGTCGTAACCATGATCGTCGAGCCATACTGACAAATCTCGTCCACCTGATGAGTGACCACCCAGTGAAGCAAAACATAGAGTTTTGACTTCTGGCCGGCGGAGCAGCTGGTCAACAATGGGGTCAGTGTCGCTGGGGATTTCCCCTCGCAGGACTGCTGCGGAGGTGCAAAGCTCCCCCTCGCAAACCTTTCCCCACAAAACAGCCGGTTGGGCGTCCGTGAGGGACAAAAGGTGCTGTGCCGTGGCAAACCCCGCCAAAACCACAATGCCCAGGAGCTTCAGGTAGGAGTATCTTTTTGGGCGCGATGGTTGCTGGGAGTTTTTATCTGGCATGTTGTCCAAGGCTATCTGACGGCTGTCGGATTTCAAGTACGTCCAGCCAGCGCACCTTGTTTCAAATCAGTGGACCCTGTTGCCGCTGCCTCCCACGGCATAGACGTGCCCCGGTATATCCTCGTTCGGCTTCGTCGGGTTCACCAGAACAGGCCGGATCCATACGCGCTTGATGAGTGCCTTCTGTGGCCCGTGGGCCTGCCTCCGCCAGTGGCCGCGCCGCCAATGTGTACTGACGTCTGCGCGCCCTGTTTCAGGGGAGCTCGAGCCCTGCTGGACTTCATCTCCCATCAACCGGACCAGGGTGTAGCCCTCACTCCCGAGTTTTTGAGTCACTTTGAAGCGCCGCATCGGTGGCGTCTGCTGCCACTTGACGTGAAGTTCGGGCGGTACATCTCGCCCTGGAGTGAGTTCCTTGTCAGCGCCAATCGACTCGATGTAGAACAAGCAGTTGATCACCAGCTCGGTCGCTTTTCTCAGGAGTACCGCGCCCTCCTCCCATTCGCCTTTCCGGATCTCGATCAGCGCGAGGTTGCGCTCGCTCTTGTCTTCGTCGGAATCGAGGTCCGCGAATTTGCGCGCGATGAACGCGTCGATGGCCTGATGCGGCGATAGGCGCTGTTCCTCCGGGCTGAAGTCGACGAAATACCCGGGCATCATCACGCCTGAGCCATCGTCCTTTACTGTTGTCAGTCCAATCTTCAGCCGACGTTCTGTACCGTTCGTAGTCCAGGGTGTGACTGCCACAAAGGCGCCGTCCAGATATTCGTGGCCGTCATCGAATGGAAGTTTCATGTCATCTTGCTTCCCAAAGCGCACGAAGAAAGCGTCGTAGGGTGGGTGCCAGTCCTGCAGGGTGCAATCTGCTACGTCGGTGTTCCGCAACATCGTCACGATGTTGTCGTCGAGGTCGAATATCTGCTTTCCGCTCAAGTTGTACTGTGCCACCAATGGAACCCAGTGGCGCTGCTGAAGCAGCTTTGCAAAGAGCTGGCCAAGGTGCTCTCCATTACCGTCCGCGTCTGCCTGCCTCATCGCGGCTTCCATAGTTGGGTCGATGAGGTTTTTCATGATGAGCTGGGGAAGGGCTTCTGCGATCTGGCCATTTCGAGTCACAAATCCGTGCTGGCCGGCCTGCGTGCCGAATTGCCACCATTCCGCGTCACGAAGTCTCATGGGAGCGTAAGGGGAAAAGGAGGTCTGATTCATCTTCACTACTTCCTGAGAAGTTTCACTGGTTGTCGGCCGCTTTGGAGCCCGCTTGTTCAAACGTGAATTGAACCGGTTCCTCGTCAGGCCGGAACTTTGCAAAAAGGTCGACGTCCGCGAGCCGGTAGCAGCCGCCTGGGCCGCCCTGTACCTGGTACTGGGCATCGGACGTGATCACCGCCGAAAAGAGTCCACCCTCCTCGCCTTGGCCGAAATACTTAGAACTGGGGCGGATCCGTGCGAACAGGTGTTGACCGCCAGTGCGGATCTCCGCACACCGCGCGTCAAACGCTTCAATTGAAGCACGCTCTTCTTCCCTGTTGATCTTACGGAGCGCGTTGGGGTGGATCGGCGCCTCGGCCGAAGGGGATTTTTCTGCGCTGTGGTCATTTGCCATAGGGACTCCCGTAAATCTGCGCCGCTTTCGCACTACCTATGCGATCCGGAAGCATAACCGTGCCGGCACAGCTATGCTTCGCGCGGCAGGCGCTCCGGCATGGCCAGCATGCGAACCAGTGACTCATACTTCATGGACAGAGGTGCACGAGAAAAGTACTGAGCTGCCCCGTCAGGCGCTGCAGCCAGGCGAAACATTTCTTGGTGCTCGGCGTCCTTGTGCCGGTAGGCCGCGCCAAACTCAGGATTCTTGGCAGCCCGGTCCAGGTATTCCCGTGCGCTCTGCGGCAGCTCCCTTTGGTAGGTGTAGTCGGTGACGCCCTTCCGATACTCAAAATCCTGGATGATCACCGCACCAGGGAGCTGAGCCTCAGGCTCTTCGGTATTCCAGATTGAAATATCCGTCTTCCTTGCCCCGTGCTCGATCCACGCATGTGAGATTCCACCTTCCCAGCTGCTGTCAGTCACCCACCCAACGACCATTTCCACCGCAATACCGCGCTCGCGCGCAAGGTACTCCCGCAGGAAGAAGGCCAGGTTGTAGCACCCTCCTGTGAGGTTCTGCTGCAAGACGATTCTGTTGAACGTAGCGATCGCCACTTCGGCGACATCCTTTTCTTCGCCATGCAATGAGTTGTGCCAGTCGCTCTCGCGCGATAACAACATCTTTATCTCGGCGCTTCGCCGTTTTGCCTCACCCATTGCCGCCTCCTATTTTTTTTACTTGCCACCCGATGACCGGATCTGTTGGCCTGTCCTGTTCAGCTATCACACCGGCATGGGCTCGCCTGGCGGGCCACGTAGCGGAAGTTGAGGAGTCGGGTGCCGTAGTTAAGGCGCTTTCGCAGTACGCGCTAGAGTAGTTCATCACGCACGCGTTTTCGCCGCCGTTTGTTCGATCAGGATGCTCGAAATGATCTGCTCGCGCGTAGCTGTGGTGATGTAAGCGTCGACGTTGAGGCAGTTCACCAGCAGGCGCGTGAGCTGAATATATTCGTTCAGTGCCTTGACATCACCCCGATGATATTGGGCGACGTGCTTGACGACCTTGCCGACGTTCTCGCGCGCTTCGTCCAGGCCCATCTTAAGAGTCTGGATGGTTGCTACCTCGATCTTCTTAATGCGGCCGAACTCCTTTTGCATGTCTTCGACTAATTCTTTGGACGCGTTGACTACGGCACCATAGCTCGGCTCAATCAGTTGAAGCTGATCTGCGACGTGCGCAAGAGCCAGCGCCCGCCGTAGCGGGAGTGGAATGGCTGCTGCCGCATAGACGAGCGCAGCATTTTGATTGAGGAAGTCGCGAACCTCCGAATTCGTTTGCGCGATCAGTGACAGCTGCTCGCGCATGCGCTTGACGAAGTCGTCGGCCTCCGTAAGTAGCCCGGTAGTCAGCACAAAAACTTCTCGCCAGCGAGGCTCATTGGCATGCCGTTGGACCAGGTCCGCTGGGCCACTCTGATTGGTGTTCTCGGTGATTGTGCGCGCAGTGAAGTATTCCTGAAACGTCAAGTGCGAGAACGAGTAGATGCGTTGGGCACGCTCGACCAGCACACCGTGTTGCGACTCGATTTCCTTGAGTACCTCAGCGGCATCTACATCTCCCGCATCATTGCCGGGCGCTACCTTCAGGTTAGTCATGAACACGCCGATTTCCTGCTCGAGATCAGACTGGCGAATGAAGTAGGCGCCACGCTCAAAGGACTTGGCCGCAATGCGGCTGAGCAGCAGCTCTTTCTTGGCCAGAGACAGCTGCTGGTAGGCTGTGTTTCGCCGGACCGAGCGAGAGGCGTCCCACTTCTTCAAAAGAGCGTCCAACGCCTCCTTGTACAACTCGGCGCGATTGTTGGGGAACGTCATTCCCTCGTCGAAGGCCAAGCACATCAGCGTCAGGAGCAACGGCGTTTGGCATAGATCGCGGATGGCTTTGTTCTTTTCGAGAGAGAGCTCGACCAGGCAGAGGTCGGCTTTCTGCGATTGATCGCAAAACCAGTTGCGCACGAATTGCCTGACCTGGCCTTGGTGAAAGTCGGCAAGTTCTACATCCGAGAACTGCTCGAACAGATAATTGTAGGCAGCCGTGCGGCAGCTGATGACGATTCGCACCTGCGGATACTTGCTCGCCAGATCCCGGATTTCCTTGTGCGCTTTGACGAGACGATCGTTGTCATTGACTTCGTCGAGCGCGTCGAACAGAAGGATGAGGGAGCCAGCCTCTAACATTCCTTCCACGAAAGCCTTCGGATCATCGAAGCCGCAAATCTTGAACTCATCACGGATGTACTCGAGCAAGGTGTCCTTGCCATCGCTCCAGTCCTTCATCGGAATGAAGACCGGCATGCGGCGCTCCGTGAACTGGCCGTCGATAGCAGTCAACGCGATCCACTTGAGAAAAGTGGTCTTACCGCCACCTGGCTTTCCCAACACGACGAGACGTGGCTCTCGATTGACCACCTGCTGCCCCTCAAGGGTGTTAGACACCTGACCGAAGCCGTTTTGGTCACAATTGAGTTGCTCTTCGAGATCCTCGATGGAGGAGCGACGCTGCGCCGATATTTTGTGAAGCATGTTCACCCGCACGAAGATGTTGTGGATCGGCATCGGCCGCGCCATGCCGATGATGCGCATGGTACCGTACCGTTCCTGCACTCTCTCGCAATACTTCGCCGCCTCGAGCCCGAAAGGGTCTTCTTTCTCGTAGCGGTGTTTCACCCACTCGGGAACTTTTGCAGCCTTGCTCCAGGCAGCCTTGATCACGTCCTTGATCAACTCCTTGCCAACTGTGGCCACAAGTTGGTCCGAAGTGGCATCGCCAGTGATTGTCATTGAAGTCCTTTGCATCTCGTCGAGCACACTGGTTGAGGCCGAACGCGTAGCGAATTGAGACCCGGTCTGAAAACTCATGCGCTTACCGGAGCCGCGGCCAACGATTATCCGCCACACTTCGTCTGGATGCTGATTGGCGCGCGATTGAAAGACCGCTTCGGCGTCTCCGAGATGTTGAAGGGGGTGATCCGGCTTTCCAGAAAAGCGTGGAGGTTACGTCTCGTCCTCTATGCGACGTAGGCTGTCCTTGGCTTACCAAGCGATCTCTTTAACCGCCTTCTATTTTGTTCGGACGTCAAGGTAATTATTTTTTGCAGACTGGGTTAGTTCAGCGGCTGCGCGCGACTGTTCGTGTAGTGCCGTGCGCGCTCAATAATTTCCCTAAGGTCGATGATTGAACCACCTGCAGCGCTGAAAACGGTGTCGAAAATGGCGTGGATGATTTCTTCTTGGTCGGGAATATCTATCTCCGTATTACGACAGAACAGCTTACGAATCCGCTGACCTGGCGCGACCTGCCTTACCAAGATCTCGGCGCAATGGTTCGGGGGAATCTCGTTCGTCGGAATTGGGACCGGCATCGCTTCAACCTCGCCCTCGAGCAATGGCCGCAGTCGGTGCGAGCGCTCAGTGTGGTTCTTGAACCAGGCCGCGTCGTCCGACTTCCACGCATGCTCACCCATGAAAACACCTTTCAAATCTATGGGAACGCCGGCTTGCCTCATCAGCGCATCCGTGCGCGCATCGATTTCAGAGAAAACCGACTGCATGGCGTTCAGAGCCTGGTCGGCGTTCGCAGGCCCAGCGCTGGGCTTCCTGTGGCCCGGTTTGCCGGATGCGACCAAAAGGTCGATGCTTTTCGTCACATACAAAGTAGATAGAGTGCATGACCGACAGCACCTGTCGAGCGCAACACTCGCCGGCAAACACTACTGTGCCGTTGCTAGTGAGGCCGCCGAAGGTCCTGGTGTTGTGCGGGAAAGGCTTGTTGCAAATGGTGCAGTTGTCGCTCGTCCGGATCTTCTTGAATTCTCTTTCGAATCGACGGCGGTCTTCTCGCCTCACAGCGTCTCCCTGTACAAATTGGTAAGTTGATCAGAGTAACATTTTGTCGATCCGACCGCACCTGGGTCTGTGCACCCAGCCAGTAGCGTTACTTGATAAATTATCAAATATTAGAAGCCCCAACCGCTGGACGTTATCGTCGGATTTCTGACCTCGTGCATGCGCGAAGCGCGCTTGGTGATGCCCGATCAACGTCACGGATCCGTCCGGGCTCGTCCTCTGTCGGTTTAACCTCATTGACCGGGCCGCCGTGGCACGCACTTGATCCGATCCAACACGGTGATTTCGAATTGCTGCTTTTGGGCGACTGCCGATTCTGTGGCTGACCGCTTTGCCAGCGGCTGACCGGCAGCAAAGGTCCCTTAGCGGTAGTTGCATTTTCTCTAAAGGCGACATTCAGTGGCCTCACCAGGTAAAGCCCGACGGACTTTATTCATGGAAGCCTTCTTTCGGCGGCGCGGGAGCACGCGGCGAGGTCGTTATTCATTTACAACAGGCGGCATCGATCCAGACCGTGCCCTCCCCCTCCTTGGTGGCTCTTCGAGCGCCGCAAGGCGCGCCCGCTCGAGCTGGGACTGAGGAAAATGAGAGGAGAGCGAAAGGGGACAGTCGATCAAGAGGAAGGGGGGGAGAAAGCGCGGTCGAAGTGACCGACGGCGTAAGTTGTAAATGAATTTTCTATGGCTTCAGGTTGGCATGCTGGGCCGAAGTCGCACTGGCCTCCTCCGGAAAACTTGATATCGCAATTGAAATCAATGACTTAGGCGCTTGCCGAAGCCTGCCGGCAGTACCTGAACACTGCGACGGCGGCGGCTCTTGCGGTACCGACAAGGAGGAGCCGATTCACTATCCTTGCAGGCATCTCCAACTCCGAGGACAGGCCGTGAGCCCATCTCAAGTCGAAAGCGCCAGGCAGGCCTGCGAAAGAATCCTCCGTGCCGAACAGGCCTACAACATCGAGCACAGCATCTTGCCGGGCGAGAACGCCATTGCCGAAAGGCTGCTTTGCCGCGGGCTCGAACTCGCTGACGCCTACGAGGAGCTGCAGGACGAGCTGCACCGCCATCCGAACGCTTTGCAGGCTTTTTTGGGAATCGTGCTGAGCACGGCCTCACAGTGGAGCCCCGACAAGATCGCCCTCGCCCGCACCGCGCGGGAGGATCTCGCCGGCGTCAATCGGCAGATCTCCGCCAAAGCGGCCGAGCTGGCCCGATTGCTTGGTCAGCGGGACACCCTGCACAACACTAGCGGCTTCTGCAGCTCAACCCACTACCACGTGGTCGAAGTGATCGAGGCGGCGGCACGGTCGCGAAATCCACGGTTCACCGTCCACGTCAAGGATCGGCTTGATGACTTGCGCGCGCAGTTCGACCTGAAGTACTGGCCAACGCTGAGTGACTTCGTGTCGGAGCTGGCCACCGATGCGGAGGCGTCAGATCCGCAGGCTTCTGACCCGCTGACCGCTGCCGCCACGGTTTCAACAAGACCGTCACTGGCTGACTTTTTCAGGGCGTTGTTCACTGCGATTGAAGAGAACAGTGCCCACCTGCATGGCCAGCTGCCCGCTCAGTTCAAAGTTTCAGACGGTACATGCGCCGCCTTGGCCAACTGCGCCCTGGACCTGGAGCCCGATGATCTGGTGGACGGCCCCTACGTAAAGCGGCTTCGGCAACGCGACAGATCCGGATCAGGAAGCGCAGGAGGCTGACGATCATCAGGATCGGTCGACCCTGGTCGCGTCATGCGAACGAATAGGTCCAATGTCCCTCCTGATCGCCGGGGCCTGAGACGGCAGATTACCCGATTCACTGAATTCAGGCGTGAAGGCGGGCTTGAACAACTGACGAGATATGACAGACTTGAGCCTTGGTATCGAGGTTTCGGTACCCTGCGATGGCTGCACCTGAAATTGGCAGATCGCTCAACTACTCAAAGGGATATCGATGGGGGAAAATCGCACGATCGGAGAAACTGTCGACATGGCGTTCGCAAGGGCCGAGGCAGAAATGAGATCGGGTCGGCAAGGGTGCCTTGGTGGACTTCAGGCACAGGAAAAAGCGAAGATCAATGTCTAGCTTTGAGCATCTGGTGCTGAAAATAGGAGAGGCGGCGTCGAACGGCCCGGGCTGGTTGTCAACTGGAGAGGCGCTGGCTGCAGCGCTGGCGTTGAACCGCAGTGATTGGCTGGCAAAAATGGGCTACACAATTCCCCAGGCGCTTGAACACGGGGGCACGGAATGGGCCGCGATGATTCCCGCGGCCGCCGACGCTATCAGGACAGCAGACGCGACGCTCGCAGTAACGGCCAAATCGGCCGCCGATGAAACGGCCATGTTGACGATGACCGCCGGTGCCGGCGAGATCGAGGTGAACGCCAGCCTTGTCACCTACGGAAATGCCCCTGGGTACCGCGATGTCAGCTTCACGATGGATGTACAGCGGCTGCGCACCGGGCCCGCGCATCGTTTGAACATGTCTATCAACGCCCAAGGCAGCCAACGGATGGCTGAGCACGTCCTGGAGGTTCATCGACTTGCCTGGAGCGATGGCGGACCCCTTGACAAGGTCGAAGGTGAACAGCGCCCGCGCTGGATCGGCCCTTTTTGAGTCCGAAGATTGCTCCTGAATCGCCAGCAAACGTATACGGCAACGCCTAGGAGGTAACGGAAATGACAACGAAGCATGAAGCCAAAATGAAGGTGCATGCGGCCGCCGAGACATGCGCCAAAGTGCAAGCCAGTTGGGTAGCCGACAGGGCCTTGGGCGGCAGCGTAACTACCAACGGCTACGGCATCTACAGTGCCCGCTTCGAATTGCGAACCAAATTGGAGCCCAGGCCCGGTGGGCAAAGCAATCACCATGAATGTTCAGCAAGCGGACCTTTTTGAACCAATTCGAGCATCCTATGTTGAACACACCTGATCTGTTTGCCGCGGATTCAACGCCCTCTGCGGCCATTCCACAACCTGACATGGCGCTATTTTTGCTGTGGGAAGCCGCACGAAAAAGTGACCCATCGCGCCCAAAACCGATTGGCAAGCAGGGCCTGGACCAGGCAAGGCTGGTATGGAACAAGTGGGGCGAATTTCTCGCGCTACGCGGAAGAAAATGGCCTGCGGCAGCGCCACAGGACGTTGCCGCCTTCATCGAAGGCATCCAGGCCCGGGCCCGTCAGAGCGAGAAGGTGAATCCGCAGACGTCGCCTGTGACAAAGCGTCGGTATTGGCGAATCATTCGAGACATTTACGCCTTTGCCGTCATGAGCTCGATGCTCGAGGAAAACCCTGCAGAAGGTGAGAACGTCAAGCCTCGCGAGAGCGAGCGAGCCAATTCCTTTGTCCTGCCCTTTCATGCGTGGCGATCCCTGGTTGACCAAGTCCCAGGTGGCTTCACCTTCAAGGACCGTCGCAACCGTTTGGCGTTGATGTTTATGATGCGATGCGGCCTCACAGCCAGCGAGATCGTCAACTTGAGCGTTGGCGACGTCTCCGCCGTACCTGCGTTGGAGCATCTTCGCGCAACGTTCGGACTTCCCCTCCTGCACCCCGAAAATCCCAACTGGCAAGCAGCCGAGCCGTTTCCGGAATACGCCTTGCACGTCACTGGCCGCAGCAAGGCGCTTTCGCGCACGCTATTGCTAGATTCGCGCACAAGCAAAGCGCTGCACGACTGGATGCAAGTGCGGGTGATTGGGAAGGAAAGTCCACCGGCCGCCGATGAGAAGTTGCTGGTGGGGGCCACCGTAGGCGAAAAGCTGACCGCGCGCCTGCTTTACAACATCAGCGCCGCTCTGTTTGCCGGCAGCGAAGAAGGACGAGAGATCAAGATTCGCTTCGGTCCAAATACCCTCCGGAATACCTGCATCGTGATCTGGCTGAATACTGGAGTGACAGCGACTGAGATCATGAGGCGCTGTGGAGCAAAGGATGCCGGCATCGTGACGCGACTGCTTAAGCATGTCCAGCCCGAAGTGAGGCTCTAAGTGCGTCCAGAAGACAGAGAACAGTGTTCCCGGATCAGGAACGCCTGGTATACAGCATGCCAACGCCGTGGAATTGTGCGTCCAACCGCCGTCAACCTGACGCCCATGCTGGTGGGCTTGGATACGATGCAGCTGCAGGCACTGGAAGAAGCGCTTTCGCGGTCCCTAAGCTCCGTGGAGCGCGCTGGTGATTTTGCTCTTCTGAACTGGGCGGCGAAATGCACGATGCCTGCTGTTCTGGCTGTCATCTCCGAGGCTGGCTTGGCGTGTACCGGGGCGCATCTATACCTTGCCGGCGTCTCCCTCATCGAACTGGGCTGGGATATATCTGCCAGGCTTGTCACTTTGAAGGACCGGCCTGAAGACATCGCGGCACTTCGTGGTGCGCTCGCACAACATGCATTTGCGCAGGAACAGTCCGTGCCAGTTGCCATTGGCTCAGCGGGGGGAAAGGGGACCGAGGCACCCCCCGCGTCGCGTGAGGAAACCCCATGGACCGCGCGGAACGACTCCCATGAAGATCTCGGACGCGACCAACTTCAAGAGCATGAGGAAGACGGGGATTCACGTGCCTGGGCGGGTCACTCGCACGACAATCGCGTTCGTCTCAAGCTCTATGGCAAGAGCGCTGCGCACACGGTAGAGATCGGGCCGCACCGTCGCGGCGGTGACTTCCTTGGGTCGCATGTGGTCACGTTCGAGTCAGCCCTTGCACTCCCCGCTGGCGCCTATGACTGGGGACGCAAGTTGACTTTCCAGCTCACGCCCGAAGAGATGCCGGCCGCGATCGCCGTTCTCATGAACATTCAGCCCAGCGTGCGATTTGAGTACCACGGCAAAACGCGGGACAAGTTTCTGGAGCTGCGCTGGCAAGGAAGTGGCCTGGCTGTGACCACCGGGCAGAAGTCCCTTTTCTGCGTCGTTCCTGTTCAGTCGTCCGCGGTCTATTACCTTCTCAGCCTTTTTTGCCGCGCCATGGTCCACGGTCAGCCGGGAGTCACAACTGCCGACGTGTTGGCAATGGTGGGCGCCCTACCTGGTGCCGACACCGGTTCGCTAGGGCATAAAAGAGCGTGACCAAGGCGGCGCCTGCCGCCGTTCGGTTACCATATCGTCGTTCACTTTGAGCCGCCCGTGGTGCGTTATTCCGCCTGACCATTCCGCATTGGAGTGGATCCCACCAATCCCTTTTCGTCTTATGACGACAGGAGTCTTATGAAATTCTGTACATCAAAACTGAAGCCGTCGGCGTTGCCCTCGCTTGCGTTTGCCCTGATCGCAGCCGCTGCATTTGTCGGCGACATGGTCCTCCTTGTTGCCGGCAATCTAAACCGGGAATTCTTCCTTGCCCTACTGGGCGCTGTGACGCTTGGACTGAGCGTCTTTTTCTGCCTGATGGTGTTGCTCTGGTGGCCACGCGGGAGCGCCACATGATGGCGTCGCTGCGGCGGGCGGCGTTGCTATTAGTTGTGTCCATCGGAGCTCTTGCCTGGTCGCCCGGCAGCCACGCGGGAACCTGCAAGGACGAGTTTCGCTACATCCTCAGCGTGCGTCCCAGCGATGACAGCGCAACCCTCGCGATGGACTCCGAAGGCCCATTGCCAATGCGGCTCGTGTGTGGCGAAAAGGCGCTTGTTCTATCGGTCGAACGTCTCTACGAAAATCGTGTCCTTGTCGAAGCTGCCTTCGTGACAGGGACCAACTTGGCTTCGTGGCGCGCAGAGATCCAGATGGATGCGCAACATCCGAGGCCATATGGCCGAGAGTTCAGACTCAGGCCGGATATGCCGGTGTTTGGGATTGCGTTGATTCCGATATGCAAGGGCACGTGACCCACTGACCCGTTGCTACAGAAGCCGCCCCTCACCGGGCGGCTTTTTTTGCCTGGGATCCGGGGGATGGGGTTACGGCTTCAGCGCGTGACCGGTTTTGGCTTGAACGCCGTGCTCCTCTTTGAGGAACTCTCGCATTTTGGCCAGCGCCTCAGGGGTTCCATCCAGCACCCATGTGGTGGACGAGCAACTTGGACAGAAGGCCGCAGCGGCAAGACGCATACCCGTCATCCCACGCACATCCATCGGCTCGATTTCCGCAATGTTCGCCTCACAGTTATCGCACTCGAACGGGGCGAAAAGACGCACGAAGTTCGCGTCTTTGATCGCGACTACCAAGTGAACCAGGTTCTCAAGCTGCTCGGCTACGACCGCCGGCGTGGTGAATTTACGGGTCGAGGTCTGTTCGTTCGAGTAACGTGCATCACGGGGCCAGGCACATACGGTCTACCTCACAACCTGGGCGTCATGTCGATTTTTCTCATGGGAGCCGTACCGCCATTTCATACACTTGAGTTGTCCACTTCGGAAAAGCAATCCCAACATTAGCATCCCCGCAAGTGGGAGTTGGCGACGCTCCAAGCGTTAAGAAGTAAAGGAATTCGAAATGTTGATGGCCTGGAAATATGTTGGGAGCGGCAAAGTATTGCTGCTCGCACGAAAAGATGACTTCACGGGCCTTCCCGACGACATCAAGGCAGCAGTGCAAGGTGCGGTTGGAACCTCATGGGGTGACTCACCTGGGCGGTCGCTGCCGGAGGCGCTTGTTGGGGCAGACAGATCCACCATTGAGAACGCACTGGCAAATGATGGATGGTTCTCGACCTAATTCGCAGAAGGAACGGTATGCCAAATTCGGTAGCTGGAACGCTTCAGCACAAGCAAGCCTGCGCTGACAAACTACACGCGGTCGTGGAACAGCAGATCATTGTCGGCCGCCAGATTCAGAAATTGAATTACAAGGCCACTGTAGACCTGGCGCGTGAAATGGATTCATTAATCGACGAATATGCAAAAGCGAGGACCGCGTATATCGCCGCCGCAGAAATCTGCGATGTGCCCGTCTACGTGACGCCCATTCAATATCCGCTGTGACCTCGAAAACTGTTGATGGCAAAAGGAGCAGCGCGACATGACCAGTGCTTTGCGACCTCCTTTTCCAGCCCAGCCTTTGGCATGGTTGGTTGAATTTGACCAGATGGTTAAGCCGGATGTTTGGGAGCCTGTGGCCCACGTCGTCTATGAGGAGCCGGAAGGCCATTTCGAGTACATCGAGGTGTTCTATAACCGGAGTCGCCGCCACTCCACGCTGGGCTACAGTTCGCCAGTTCGGTTCTTTGAGGACTGGATCAGCAACAATGCTGATCAGCAATCCAAGGCGGCATGAGTACGACCCGCTGGAAGGTGAAATTCGACAGGCACCTCAGTCAGCCGTCGGTTCGGCATTGGAACTGCTCAATGCGGTGACGGAATATGTCAATCAGGGGGGACTGGGCAGCGGTGCTTTGAAGCACCTGAGTTTGGCCTGGTCTGGCTCAAAGGCCGCCGTCAAACGACTGACGGAGGGGCACGCGGTGTTGCTCTTATTTTTGATCGAAAGACGGTGACAGCTACAAGCCAACCAACTACTCCGATTTCGCGGCCTTCTTCAGCGGCTGCCAGCCAAAAAACTCCGGCTCATGGCGCTTAACCACCGGCCCATTGAAATCCCAAGACATGCATTTGCCCAAGTGGTATGGCGGTTGTCCTGCGGACGGAGCTGGCAAGCCTGCCAGCTTGCTCTGATGCTCGCGATAGCCAGGAATAGTCTGGTAGGCCGCCTCGCCATGTTGAACAGCAATTCGCGCAAGTGGGTGCAGCCCCTGATTCCACCTAGGTTTTTCTCGATGGTGTGACGCCAGCCCGGCCCCATCGTGCAGCCAACCATTTGCTGCATCGGGTCCCGGGCCTGCAGGCATTCGGGAAACGGCGTACTGGTCATGGACGTGACGATTTCGCGGATCGTCATGCTGTCGTCCACTGTCACCCGGATCGCCATGTCATGGACCGGGGTGCCCGGTCACAGTGTGCCTCGGTCAGGCGTTTTCAGAACATAGGTTTTAACATCGACTATCGCGGCCTCGATGTCCCAGAGCCCGTCCTCACGCTGGTAGCCGCGAAACGTAACCCTGCGCGTGTGCAGATGTTTCCTGATTTGGGGTGGTAGTAGTGGCATTGAATTCTCTGCTGAATAAATAACATCTGACCGTGCCGATCTCGCTCCGCTCAAACGACTTCCAGATTGTCGATAAGCCGTGTCGAACCAATTCTTGCGGCACCCAGCGCCACCAGCGCATCTCCGGCTTGCGGCGGCTGCAGGTCAGCTTGTCGACGCACCGTCAGGTAGTCAGGCATCCATCCGCGTTTGGAGAGCTTGGACATGGCCCGTGCTTCAAGCTCAGGCAACCGCGCCGCAAGCTCGACATTCGTGTCGTGGGCATCCCGCACCAGTTGCTTGAGCGCCACTGACAGCTGCACAGCTTCGGCGCGCTCGGGCTCAGACAGGTAGCCGTTACGCGAACTTAGTGCCAATCCGTCAGGCGCGCGCTGGGTCTCTCCTGCCACGATGTCGATGGGCAGCGCGAACTGGAGCACCATGTGGCGAATTATCATCAACTGCTGGTAGTCCTTTTTTCCAAACACAGCCACCCCACCGGGTGTGCTACCAAACACGCAACTGAAGAGTTTCATCACCACAGTCGACACGCCAATGAAGAAGCCAGGGCGAAAGTGCCCTTCCAGGATGTCGGCGAGTGCTGCCGGAGGGTGTACCTTGTAGGTTTGTGGTTCAGGGTACAAGACCTTCTCGTCAGGTGCAAACAGCACGTTGCAGCCCGCCGCCTCGAGTTGGGCGCAATCGGCGTCCCAGGTGCGTGGGTAGGTATCAAAGTCTTCGTGCGGCAAAAACTGCAAGCGATTGACGAAGATGCTGGCCACCGTGACGTCACCCAGGGTTTTGGCCTGCTTGACCAGCGCAATATGGCCGTCATGCAGGTTACCCATGGTGGGTACGAAGGCGGGGCGGGTAAAGCGCACCAGGTGGTTGCGCAGATCAGCGATGGTGTGGGCGATGTACATTTATCGTTGGGTCAGGATGGACGGAGATGAGGCTCAATAGGGTGCTGGCAGTGGCCTAACGCTTGGTTCGCATCCGTTCAGCAAGTATGGATGTTCTCAACGGGAAAGCGGCTGGTTTTCACGTCCTCGACGTAGCACGGCACATTGCACCGAAGCGCTGCCATCCATGAAGTTGCGCACAAAGCGGGGGCGTTTGCCATGACTTACGGCCAGCATGTCGTGTAGCACCAGCACCTGGCCGCTGCAGGCCACGCTCGCACCGATGCCGATGACGGGTATCGTGAGCGTTTGTGTCACTTTTTGCGCAAGGGTGGGCATTTCACGCAGGCGGTGCAGGGTCAGGGGTTTGCGTGGGGTGGTTTGCTCGCTCATAGTGTTCTCACGCAGTCGCAGCCGTAGTGGCTTGACGCAGGCCCAGGCGCTGCAGCAGGTCAAGATCGGCGTGCGTATCCGGGTTGCCGGTCGTCAGCAACTTGTCGCCGTAGAAAATGGAATTGGCACCGGCCAAAAAGCATAGGGCCTGTACCGCGTCGCCCATCTGCTGGCGACCTGCCGACAAGCGTACGCGCGCCAAGGGCATGGTAAGGCGCGCTACAGCGATGGTGCGCACAAACTCGAAAGGGTCGAGCGGTGGCTGGTCGGCCAGTGGCGTGCCGGGAACGGGCACCAGGTTGTTAATTGGCACCGATTCAGGATAGGGGTCAAGGTTGGCCAACTGGGCGATCAGGCCAGCGCGTTGCAGACGTGTCTCGCCCATCCCTACGATGCCGCCGCAGCAGACTTTGACGCCGGCACCACGCACACGTTCCAAGGTGTCTAGCCGGTCCTGATAGTCACGGGTGGTGATGATGTCACCATAGAAATCGGGTGCGCTGTCAAGGTTGTGGTTGTAGTAGTCCAGCCCTGCATCGCGCAGGGTTTCGGCGTGGCCGTCATTCAGCATTCCCAGCGTAGCGCAGGTTTCCAGCCCCAGGGCCTTGACGGTGCTGACCAGTTCGGCCATTTTTTCAATATCGCGGTCTTTCGGTGCGCGCCAGGCCGCACCCATACAAAAACGCGTGGCACCGGCTGCCTTGGCGAGTTGCGCAGCTTGCAGCACGGCTTGGGGCTCCATCAGCTTGCTGGCCTCGACGCCAGTGTCGAACTTGGCGGATTGAGGGCAGTAGCCACAGTCTTCTGGGCAGCCCCCGGTCTTGACCGAAAGCAGCGTAGCAAATTCGATCTGGGTAGGGTCGAAGTGTTCCCGGTGTACCGTCTGGGCACGGTGCATCAACTCAGGAAAGGGAAGTGCAAATAGGGCTTGCACGGCTTCGACCGTCCATCGCGCCGGTTGGGGCGCGGCGATGGCAACAGCGCGGCGATGCAGGGTAACGGTTTGCTCGACAACAGAGGACATGAAAAACTTCCTTTCAATAAGACGGAACAATGATCGATGGAATTGTCTCCAACCCATCTGCAAAACTAATGCGAGGACTCTGCATTTGCCAGGGAATCTGCGCCCAGCAGGGCGCGCCCAGCCGCTGGGCCAGCGCGTTGACATTCTCGACCGGAGCCGACATCTCTGGGTCGATGTGGTTGGCCACCCAGCCGACCAGGGGCAAACCGGCCTGCCGGATCGCCTGCGCCGTCAGCAAGGCGTGGTTCAGGCAGCCCAGGCGTATGCCGACCACCAGCACGACCGGCACAGCCAAAACATGGGCAAGATCGGCCAAGGTTTCGGTGGCATTGATCGGCACAGAAAAACCACCTGCACCTTCGACCACCACGCTGTCGGATACCGACTGCAGTTGTGCAAAGCACGCCTGCAAATGGTCAAGGCGCAGGGGGATGCCTTCATTTTCTGCCGCGATGTGCGGTGCCATGGCGTCCCGCAACAGGTAGGGACAGACCCAAGGGGCGGGGGCCTGCACATTGCTGGCCGCGCTCAGTGCTTCCACATCGTCGTTGCACCAGCGTCCATCCACCCAGCTTGTGCCTGCGGCCACCGGCTTCATGCCCACGGCGCGCCTACCGGTTTGCCCCAGGTGGCGCAGCAAGGCGGCGGCCACCAGGCTTTTGCCGACGCCTGTGTCCGTGCCTGTGACAAAAAAATCAGCACGGGGCAGGCTGCGTGATCGGGGTGGTGGCAGTGTCATTGCAGCGCTTTCAGGTGGTCTGCCAGCCGGTCCACATCGTCGATGCTGTGCGCCGCAGACAACGCAATGCGCAGGCGGGCTGTGCCCCGCGGCACGGTGGGTGGGCGAATGGCGGGAACCCACAGCCCCTGCGCTTCGAGCTGGGCAGACACGGCCAGCGCGGTCTCATTGCTGCCCAGAATCAGAGGCTGTATGGGCGTGTCGGATGGCAACAAGCGCCACGGGCTGCTGGCCATGCGTTCGCGGAGGTGGGCAATCAGCGCTTGCAGGTGCTGGCGGCGGGAGTGCCCCTGTAGCCCGGCAATCACGTCCAGACTGGTACACAGGGCGTGCGCCAATGCCGGCGGCGCTGCGGTGCTGAAGATGTAGGTGCGAGCCTTTTGCACCAGCCAGTCAATCACTTGCGGGCAGGCCGCGACAAAGGCCCCGCCTACCCCGGCGGCCTTGCCCAAGGTGCCCATGTAGACGATGTGCGGAGACTTCAGGCCAAAATGCTCCAGCACGCCACGTCCACCGGCACCCAGCACGCCAAAGCCGTGGGCATCGTCCACGATCAACCAAGCACCATAGCGCTCGGCCAGGGCCAGCAACTGCGGCAGCGGTGCGATGTCGCCGTCCATCGAGAACACGCTGTCGGTCACGATCAGCTTGTTCGTCGCTGTCTCTTGCGCTAGCCTCGTCTCCAGGGTTTGCAAATCGCCGTGCGGATACACATGCACGCGCGCGCCTCGGGCCAGGCGCGCCGCGTCGATCAGCGAGGCGTGGTTGAGCACTTCCGAAAAAATCGCCGTGGGCTCGCCCGTGGCTGCCAGCGCAGGCGTCACCGCCAGGTTGGCCATGTAGCCGGTGCAAAAAAACAGCGTGCGGCAGGTCTCGAACTGGGGGCTGACAAACTCCGCCAGTCGGTGCTCCAGCGCCTCGTGCGCCTGGCTGTGTCCGCTGATGAGGTGGGATGCACCACTGCCCGCGCCGTGCAGCCCGGCCCCTTCCTGCAAGGCCGTCACCACCGCAGGGTGGTTGGCAAGCCCCAGGTAGTCGTTCGAGCAAAACGCCAGGCGATCACGGTCATTCAGCTTGACATGGGGGCCACAGGGCGATTGCGTAGGGCGCGTGCGGCGGCGCAGGTGTTGGGCGTCGAGTTGCATCATGCGCGCCTCCAGGGTGTCGATCAAATGCATGGTGGTTTCAGGTTCGCAGCGCTTCGGCCAACGCGCTTTGCACGCCCTCGGCAAGAAATGTCTGTTCGTGGTCGTTCAGGATATAGGGCGGCATCAGGTAGACGGTTTTACCGATGGGGCGCAACATCAACCCGCCTTCTAAGGCCAGGGCATGAAAGCGTCGCGAGAAGGTGGCCGCATGCGCGGGATCTTCAACCGCAACATCAAAGGCCCAAATCATGCCCTGCTGCCGGAAATGCCGCACCTGCGGGTGCGCGGCTACAGGGGCGAGCAGGGTGCTGAGCCGCCTGGCACGCACGCGGTTGGCGTTCAGCACATCGTATTCTTCAAAAATATCTAGGCAAGCCAGGGCTGCGCGGCAGGCCAGCGGGTTGCCGGTGTAGGAATGAGAATGCAAAAAGGCACGGTTGATGCCATCGTCGTAAAAAGCCTGGTAGACATTTGGCGTCGTCATCACCAGTGACAGCGGCAGGTAGCCGCCGCTGATGCCTTTGGACAAGCAGAGGAAGTCGGGCCACATCCTTTCCCCCTCACCTCCCCCATTCCCGGCCTGCTCACAAGCGAAGAAGGTGCCGGTGCGGCCACAACCCACGGCGATTTCATCGGCGATCAAATGCACGTGGTACTGGTCGCAGAGGCGGCGGATGTCCTGAAGGTACTGCGCATCGTGCATGGCCATGCCAGCGGCACACTGCACCAGCGGTTCCACGATCAGCGCGGCGATGGTGTCGGCCTTGGCCTCGAACAACTGCCGCAGTGTTTCCGCCGCGCGCGCTGCCACGTCCCGCGCGCTTTCACCCGGACGGGCTGCACGCGCATCCGGGCTGGCGACGATGTGGGCCGGTCGCAGCAGGCCATCGTAAGCCTGACGAAATAGCGGCACATCGGTCACGCCCAGGGCTCCCAGGGTTTCGCCGTGGTAGCTCTGCGCGAGGCAGACAAAGTCACGCCTGAGGGGTTGGCCGCTGTTGCGCCAGTAGTGGGCGCTCATCTTGAGCGCGATTTCCACGGCGGAGGAACCGTCAGAGGCGTAAAAGCAATGCCCGAGTGCATGCCCTGTAAGTGCCGCCAGCCGCTCGGAAAGCTCGACCACAGGCGCATGGGTACACCCGGCCAGCATCACATGCTCCAGCGTGTCGAGCTGGGCTTTCACGGCGGCGTTGATGCGCGGGTTGGCGTGGCCGAACAGGTTGACCCACCAGGAACTCAAGCCGTCCAGGTAGCCTTTGCCCGCTTCGTCATAGAGCCAGGCACCGCTACCGCGTACCAACGCCAGCGGCGGCTGCGTCTCGTGGCGTTTCATCTGGGTGCAGGGATGCCACACGCTGGTCGTGCTGCGGCTGGAGAGGCTTGCCGACATCACAGTGCCTGCGTTGGCACGTGGTGGCGCAAGGCTGTTTGGCGGTTGTGCTCGTCCACAAACACTAGTTGGGGATGATGCCCAGCGACCCGCTCTTCATGCACCTGAGCAAAGGCCGCGATGATGATGAGGTCGCCCACTGCAGCACGGCGTGCCGCTGAACCGTTGACCGAGATCATGCCCGAGCCCCGCTCGCCCTTGATGGCGTAGGTGACAAAGCGCTCACCGTTGTTGATGTTCCAGATGTGGATTTGCTCGTTCTCGCCCAGATCAGCAGCATCCATCAGATCCTCGTCGATCGCGCAGGAGCCCTCGTAATGCAGTTCGCATGCCGTCACTGTGGCGCGGTGGATCTTGGACTTGAGGAGGGTACGGTACATGGTTTCACCTTCAAGAAAGTTCAGCGGGCCATCAGCCCCAGGGTATCAAACAGGCGTCGGTCGCTGGCCCAGTCGGGGTTACCGGTAGTGAGCCGCTTGTTACCCTGGAAAACGAATTTGTCCAGCTACAGCGCGTCAGGCGCCTTGTGGTCTGATGTGCTGGGTGGCCTCGTCTTCGACACGCTGCCAGATCTCGACCGCTATCGGGTTCTTGCTTTCTTCCAGGATGTGCCCCACCAGCCCGATGGCGCGCGCCAGCACGCCGATGCCGCGCACAATCTTCCAGGGCAGGCCGAGCTCGCAGCAAATGGCGCCGATGGCGCCGGTGGCGTTGACCGGCAGCATCTTGCCGGCGGCGCGCTCGGCCTCGGCGCAGATCAGTTGTTCGAGCCGGATGTAGTCGCCGGAAAAACCGTTGTCCTTGGCGATCTGAAACAGGCGCGGGGCGCGCGGATCAACCGGCTTGTGCAGCGGATGACCGAGTCCGGGAATGATCTGGCCGCGCGCACGAAAGGCTGCCACGGTGTCGCAACCGATGCGCTCTAGGTCAGCCCCTTTCGTTCCGGGTGGCAGGGCCTCGTACAGCATTTTGGCGGTGCCTTCGGTGCTGCCGACGAACACGCTGCCCAGGCCGCACAATCCGGCCGCCACCGCGGCCTGCAGCGATTCGGGAGCACCGGCGTAGGTCAGTCGCGCGACCAGCGCACTCGGCGTGATGCCATGCTCGACCAGCGTCACCGCAATGGCATTGAACACGTTCGATTCCTGCGGTGTCGGCATGCGCCCGACGATTTGCAGGAAGGCCATATCACCCAGGTTGAGATGGCCGAGGATCTCCTCGGGCAGACTCTTGCCGTGCACTTCGATGCGGTCCGGGGTACTCCAGGCAATGTCGGAGCGGATGGGTTTGTTCTTACGGGTCATGGAGAACTCCAGTCGGGTCAATGACAAATCAGGCGTTCAGGCCCGCGTCGCGCAGCACGGCGCGCGCGCGCTGGACCACCGGCAGGTCCACCATCTGGCCGTCCACGGCCACGGCGGCGCCACCGGTGGCGGCAAAGGCTTCGCAGACGCGGCGCGCCCAGGCGATGCGCTGCGGGCTGGGTGCGAACACCGCCTGCACGGTGGCCACCTGCTGGGGGTGGATGCACAGCTTGGCGCCAAAACCGAGGCGGCTCGAGCGCTCTGCATCCACCTGCAGGCGCTGTACATCATGAATGGCGGTGCTCACACCGTCCACCGGCGCGGCCAGCGCAGCCAGCCGCGAGCCCAGCACCAATTGGGAGCGGAAGGCCAGGAGCTCTATTTCCGCGCCGTCGGGGTCACAGTCGATGCCCAGGTCGAGCGCCAGATCGACGCTGCCAAAGGCCAGCCGGATCACGCCCGGCACGCGTGCAATGCTGTGGATTTCCTGAAGGCCGCGCGCCGACTCGATGATGGGCAACACGTCCTTGAAGGTGGTCTCGACCACGGTGCAGACGGCGTCTATGCCCTCGGCCTTGGGCAGCATGACGGCGGCCACGCCGGGGTGGCGGCACAGTTCGAGGTCGTCGTCGAACCAGGGCGTACCCGCGGCGTTGATGCGCACCACCAGCGGTGCCGACTCGTCAAGCGCTCCGGCCAGCGCGTCGCGCGCGCGCGCCTTCGCCTCGGGGGCCACGGCGTCTTCCAGATCGACGATGACCGCGTCGGCACCGCTGGCACGGGCCTTGGCAAAACGCTCAGGCCGGTCGGCGGGCACAAAAAGATAGGCGCGCGGCAGGGCCTGCAGGCCGGGGGTGCTGCCATTCATGCTCACACCCCTGCTCATGCCGCCAGCCAGCGGTCCATGCATGGCGCCTCGGCCACCGCCCAGACGCGTGCGATCAGCGCCTCCATTTCTTCCGGCTTAGCCCCCTTGCCGTAGGCCGCCAGGCGCTGGGCCTTGTCTTCGAGCTCGGGGCGCGTCAGGGTGTTCCCGGGGTCGCCCTTGGGCTCGTCAACACGCGCGCTTAAACGTCGGCCATCGCGCGTGGTGACCGTCACCTTGCCAATCCAGCGCTGCGGGTAGGCCTGATCGACCTCGGCGTCGAGCTGCATCGTAACCCGGTCGCGCAAGGCGGCCACGCGCGGGGCTAGGTAATGCTGCTCGAATTCGTTCAGCCCGGCGTAACCGTATTCGGCCGCCAGCGCGAGCACCGTGCCCATCGAGAACTTGGCCTGGTGTACCGTGGCCGGCACGGTCACGCGGCCCAGCACGTCGATGGCGCCTTGATGCACCTGGGTGGTCACCGCGGCGATGTCGTCGGCCTTGAGTCCATGCGTTTGCATCAACGCCAGCAGCGCGTCGGCGCTCGGGTGGGTGTGGCGGCACGAGGCGTGGTATTTGAACGAGGTTTCCGCCGTGGCCCAGCGCTGGCCCAGGCGGTCGGTCAGCCGCGCCGGGTCGGCGTCGCTCGACATGCCCGCCGCCATGCCCTGCGCGCCCTCCAGAATCTGGCGCGCCCCAGTAAAACCGCTTCGTGCCAGGTAGGCCGACGCCAGACCGCAGGATGCCGCGTGCGCGGTGTGCAGTTGCTTGGAGTCGGCGGCGTCGCGCAAGAATTCCCACAAGCCGGCGGACTGCGTGCCCGCGCTGCCGAAGGCATGCAGCAGGGTGGCGGCATCGAGTTTCAGCAAGCGCCCGGCGGCGGCGGCGGCGGCCAGCGTGCCGGCGGTGGCCGTGGTGTGGAAGATGCGGTAGTGCGAGCGGCCCAGGAATTCGCCGACGCGAATGCCGACCTCGTAACCGGCCACCACAGCGGCCAGGAACTCGCGTCCACTCGCGCCGATGTCCTGCGCGATGGCCAGCGCCACCGGAAACACCACCGCCGCCGGGTGGAACACGGAGCCGTTGTGCACGTCATCCTGCTCGGCAAAGTGCGAGGCCGCGGCGTTGACCATGGCGGCGAAATGCGGCGAAGTCATGCGGCGCGAGATCAGCACCTCGGCATGGCCGGAGTCCGGCCCCATACTGCGGGCGTAGGCCTCGATGGCCTCGACCGGCCGCGCGCCCTTGCCCGCCAGCGCGGAGGCGTACCAGTCGAGGAACAGGTCTTCGGTGCGGCGCAGCACCGGCGCCGGAATGCTGTCGAATTGCAAGCCGGCAGCAAAGGCGGCCAGCGTCGCGCTCGGGTTTGTATCCAGGGTCATGGCATCGATCTCGCAGTCAGATGGCTTGGTCCGCACGCAGCCGGACGATGTCAGTCTCGCCGTAGCCGAGTTCGGTCAGGATGGCTTCGGTGTGCTGGCCCAGCGCAGGCACCGGCCCCATGGGCGGCGGCTCGCTGCCCTGGACGTGGTGCGGCGGGTACAGCGCCGGCAGCGGGCCGCCGGGCGAACCGATCTCAGTCCAGCGCCCGCGCGCCGCGAGTTGCGGGTGCTTCCACAGGTCGGCCAACTCGTTGAGTTGGCCGTTGGCGATTTGCGCCGCGTCTAGCCGCGCCACCAGTTGCGCCGCGGTCAGGGTGGCGCAGACGCCTTCGATGATGCCGCGCAGTTTCTCGCGCTGGGCCAGCCGGTTGGCGTTGCCCAGGTACTGTGCGGTCAGCTCGGGCAACTGCAACACCTGGTTGCAGAAGGTGGCCCATTCGCGGTCGTGCTGCACTGCCAGCACCACCTGCTTGCCGTCGCCGCAGGTAAAGGGGCCGTAGGGGTAAATGGCGGCGTGCGAGGCGCCGGCACGCGGCGGCGGCGGCTGGCCGTCCAGCGTGTAGTAGAGCGGGAAGCCCATCCATTCGGACATGGCTTCGAGCATGGAGATTTCGAGCCGCTGGCCGCGCCCCGTGCGCCCGCGCTCCAGCAAGGCTGCCAGCACGCTGCTGTAGGCGTACATGCCGGCGGCGATGTCGGCAATCGACAGCCCGGCCTTGGATGGCTGCTCCGGCGTGCCGGTCACCGACACAAAACCGGCTTCGCTCTGGATCAGCAGGTCGTAGGCTTTTTTCTCGGTGTAGGGGCCGCCGTCGCCGTAACCGGAGATGTCGCACACCACGATGCGCGGGTTGACCGGCGCCAGGCTGGCATGGTCCAGCCCCATGCGCGCGGCAGCGCCGGGCGCCAGGTTTTGCACCAGCACGTCGGCCCGCTGCACCAGCTTTTGCAGCACGGCGCGGGCATCGGGATTTTTCAGGTCGAGCGTCAGGCTTTCCTTGGAGCGGTTGCACCAGACGAAGTGCGAGGCCGAGCCGTGGGCACGGGTGTCGTAGGCGCGGGCAAAGTCGCCCTCGCCCGGTCGCTCGACCTTGATGACGCGCGCGCCGAGGTCGGCCAACTGACGGGTGCAGAACGGCGCGGCAATCGCGTGCTCCAGCGTGACGATCAGCATTCCTTCCAATGGACGCATGGCAATTTCTTTCAGAATGAACGCGGCAACCCGAGCACATGCTCGGCCACGTAGCTCAGAATCAGGTTGGTGGAGATCGGCGCCACCTGGTACAGCCGGGTTTCGCGAAACTTGCGCTCGATGTCGTATTCGCAGGCAAAGCCGAAGCCGCCATGGGTCTGAATGGCGGTGTTGGCCGCCTCCCAGGAGGCTTTGGCGGCCAGGTACTTGGCCATATTGGCCTCTGCACCACACTGTTGGTGGGCATCAAACAGCTCGCAGGCACGCCAGCGCATCAGGTCGGCGGCCTCGGTCTCGATGTGGGCTTCGGCTAGCGGAAACTGCACGCCCTGGTTCTGCCCGATCGGGCGGTCAAACACGCGGCGCTCGCGGGCATAGCGGGCGCTACGCTCGACGAACCAGCGGGCGTCGCCAATGCACTCGGCGGCAATCAGGGTGCGCTCGGCGTTCAGGCCGTCCAAGATGTACTTGAAACCTTTGCCCTCCTCGCCGATCAGGTTCTCGGCCGGGATTTCGAGGTTGTCGAAAAACAGCTCATTGGTCTCGTGGTTGACCATGTTGCGGATCGGTTTCACCGTCATGCCCTGACCAATGGCCTGGTGCAGGTCAACGATGAAGATCGACATGCCCTCTGACTTGCGCTTCACATCCTTGAGCGGGGTGGTACGTGCCAGCAAAATCATCAGGTCGGAGTGCTGAATCCGCGAGATCCAGACCTTCTGGCCATTGACCACATAGCGGTCGCCCTGCTTGACCGCGGTGGTCTTGATCTTGGTGGTGTCGGTGCCTGTGGTTGGCTCGGTCACGCCCATGGATTGCAGGCGCAGGTCGCCGCTGGCGATTTTGGGCAGGTAGCGGCGCTTTTGCTCGTCGGAGCCATGGCGCAGCAAGGTGCCCATGTTGTACATCTGGCCGTGGCAAGCGCCGGCGTTGCCGCCGCAGCGGTTGACCTCTTCCATCACCACCGAGGCTTCGGCCAGACCCAGGCCGGCACCGCCGTACTCCTGCGGAATCATCACCGCCAGCCAGCCGGCCCGGGTCAGCGCGTCAACACACGCCTCGGGGTAAGCACGGGCGTCGTCAATCTTGCGAAAATACTCGTCGGGAAAGCGTTTGAAAAGATCGCGCAGGGCGGCGCGCAACTCGGGGTAGCGTTCTTGGTTGGTCATTTTCAGTCTCTAAAATTTCCCCGCCGAACCGCGCAGGACAAAAGTTACCGGTTAGCGGAATTTACTGAAGTCGGGCTTGCGTTTTTCAAGAAAGGCGCTGGCCCCTTCTTGCTGCTCACCCGTGCTGAAATAGTTCGGGGCCACTTCGGCGATCAGGTCGTTCATGTCGCGGCCCATGATGGGTGCCATGTGGTGGTAGAACGAGCGCTTGACAATTTTCAGGCAGGTAGGGGACAGCGACAGCAGCTCGTCGCAATACTTTTGCACTTCGTCGTCGAGCTTGGCCATGGGCACCACCGAATTGGCCAGACCCCAGTCCATGGCTTGTTGCGCGCTGTAGCGGCGGCACAGCATCCACAGCTCGCGCGCCCGCTTGTGGCCGAGCACGTTGGCAGCATGCGAGACGATGTAGCCGCCGGCTGGTGAGCCCACGCGGGGACCGTTCTGGCCGAAGATGGCGTGCTCGGCGGCAATGGTGAAGTCACAAAAATAGGCGATGTGGTGACCGGCGCCAATGGCATAGCCATTGACACGCGCGATCACTGGCTTGGGGCATTCGGCGATCTTCCGGTTGAAGTGGAACTCCAGGTCCTGCAGTCCGCTCTTGCCGCCCTCGCCTTTCTCCCAGTTGACATCACCACCGACGCAGAAGGCGCGCTCGCCGGTGCCGGTCAGCACGATCACGCCCACCTTGGGGTCGGCGGCCGCTGCAGCCAGCAGGCTCTCCATCTCCTTGATGTTGTCGCCCGTGAAGGCATTAAGCGTCTTGGGACGGTTGAGGGTGATGGTGGCAACGTATTTCTTTACGTCGTAAATGACTTCCTGATCGTTCATGGTGCTTCCTTGTGAATGAAAAAAGAGGGGTTGAAAAAATCAGGTGGCGCGCGCGGCACGGGCGCGAGCAAACTCCAGGAACCAGTCCAGGCTGGCCGGATCGGTCAGCGCATCGCGATTGACCACCTTCTCTATCGGGTGGCCGAGTAGCAGCTTCTTGATCGGCAGTTCGAGCTTCTTGCCCGTCAAGGTACGCGGCACCTCGACGATGGCAAAGACATCGTCGGGCACATGCCGGGGCGACACGGCGGTGCGGATGGCGCTCTTGATGCGGTCCATCAGCGGCTGGTCCAACGCCACGCCCGGGCGCAGCACGACGAACATCGGCATATAGCTCTCGCGCCCCAGGTATTCGAGATCGACCACCAGGCTGTCGAGCACTTCAGGCAGGGCCTCGACCACGCTGTAGATGTCGCTCGTGCCCATGCGCACGCCGTGGCGGTTGATGGTGGTGTCGCTGCGACCATAGATGATGGCCCCGCCGCGTGGCGTGATGCGAATCCAGTCACCATGCCGCCACACACCGGGAAACATGTCGAAATAACTGTCGAAATAGCGCTTGTTGCCGGGGTCGTTCCAGAAGTAAAGGGGCATGGACGGCATGGGTGCGGTGCAGACCAGCTCGCCCACCTCGTCCACGACCGGCTGGCCCTGCTCGTTGAAGGCCTCGACGCGCGCCCCAAGGCAGCGCCCCTGCATTTCTCCCACGACAACGGGCAAGGTCGGCACGCCGCCGACGAAGGCCCCGGCGAAGTCGGTGCCGCCGGAGATCGGGTTGATCCAGGCATCGCGCCCGACATGCCGGGTAATCCACTGGTAGCTTTCCGGGGACAGTGGCGAGCCGGTCGAGCCCACGGTGCGCAGCGGCCCCAGCGCGCCCACCTCGCGCGGCTCGACACCGGCTTTCTGGCAGGCCGCATAAAACGCCGCGCCGGCGCCCAGAAACGTCACGCCGAGTTCACCAGCGAAACGCCACAGCGTGGTGTAGTCGGGCCAGGCCGGGTTGCCGTCGTACAGGCAGGCCGTCGCCCCCACCAGCAAACCGCCCACCTGGCAGTTCCACATGATCCAGCCGGTGGTGGAAAACCAGTGGAAGCGGTCTTCGGGACCGAGGTCGTTGTGCAGGCGCATCAGCTTGACCTGCTCCAGCACGATGCCGCCATGGCCGTGCACGATGGGTTTGGGCAAGCCGGTGGTGCCCGACGAATACACCACCCACAGCGGGTGGTCGAAAGGCAGTGACTCGATGCGCAGTTCAGCCAGGCCGCTGACCACCTCGCTCCAGAGCACGCCACCGCGCAGCGCGCCCGCGCTGGCGCTGCGCTCCAGGTAGGGCAAGAGCACGCAGCGCTCGACGCTGGGCAGTCCGTCGAGCAGCATGGCCACGGTGTCGCGCCGGTCGAAGCGCTTGCCACCCCAACGGTAACCATCGACCGCGATCAACACCTTCGGATCGATCTGCCGAAAACGGTCCAGCACCGTGGGTGCCCCCATGTCGGGCGAGCACACCGACCAGATCGCCCCCACCGAGACGGTAGCCAGAAAAGCCACCACGGTCTGCGGGATATTGGGCAGGTAGGCCACCACCCGGTCGCCCGGCCCCACGCCCGCCGCGCGCAGCCATTGCGACAGCGCCGCCACTTCGTCTTGCAACGTGCGCCAGGACATGTCCGCCCGCTCGCCCGCTTCATTGCGAAACGCAATAGCCGGTCTGGCATCCGTGACGTGCCGAAATACCTGCCGCGCATAGTTGGTGCGCGCGCCCACAAACCATTGCGCGCCCGGCATCTGGCGATCGCTCAGAACCGGGCCATTCCAGTCGTCGAGCGGCAAGTCAAAATACTTGACGATGGCGCTCCAGAAGCCCTCCAGGTCATCCACGGACCATTGCCACAAGGCTGCATAGTCTGCAAAACGCAGGCCTTTTTCGCGTTCCAGCCATTGCTGGAAACGGGTCAACTCGGCCCCGGCGATGCGCTCGGGCGATGGTGTCCACAAAATTTCAGGGATGTCGATTTCACTCATTTTTTGCTTCGGCGACGGCTTCTTTGGCCGCTGCGCGCAAACGAACCACACCGGCGGTCGTCAGTTGTTCAATTTCGGGCAGGCCATAGCCCAACTCAGCCAGCACTGCAGCCGTGTGTTGCCCCAGCTCGGGCGGTGGCGTCATCGCATCGATCTTGAGCATGCCCGCCGCTGGCTGGGCCGGAAAAGGAATCAAGGGGAGGCCCGGCAGCTGCGGATGCTGGACAAAGCGTTGAGCCAACACCGGGTCGGCCATTGCCTCGGTGAGGGTATTCACCGGGCCGCAGGGTATGTCAGCGACGTCAAATCCATGCACCCAGGCTGCTGCGGGCCGGGTAAGGAAGATTGTTTCCAGCTCGGCCAGAAACGCCTTGCGGTTGGCAATGCGCGCGGCGTTGCGCTGATAACGCACATCCGTGAGCCACTCAGGTCGCTCAACGACGGCGCAAAAACGCTTGAAAGCGCCTTCATTCACCACCGACACGCTGAACCACGCACCATCGGAGCCGCGAAAGTGGCGGCTTGGCACAGCAATGGGCAGGTTGACGGAGCGCACGGGCTCGCGCTGCTCCACCGCCAACTCGCCAAACTTGCTGGCCATGAAATTGAAGATGGTGTCCACCAGAGACAGCTCCACGCGCTGGCCCTGGCCGGTCTGCTGCCAGTGCATCACCGCTGTGAGCACACCCAGGGCCCCGCACATGCCAGAGGCCACGTCGATGATCGGCAAGCCGATGCGCACGGGGGGATCGCCTTCTTCTCCGCTGGCGTAAAACGCTCCGGTCATACCCTGAACCACGCTGTCCACGGATGGCCTGAGCCGGTACTCGCCCTGCTCGCCAAAGGCGCTGACCATGTAGTAGATGATCGCCGGGTTGATCGCACGCACGTCCTCGTAACTCAATCCATGCTTCTCCGCAAAATCGGGGCGGAAGTTGTGCACCAGTACCTGCGCCTGAACAATCAAGCGCTTCAGTATTTCTCGTCCCTGCGGCGTGCGCAGATCCAGGGCGATGGACTCCTTGCCCCGGTTGCAAGTCATGAAAGCGACGCTGGAGTCGCCGTAAAACGGGGGGCCGAAATGTCGCCCGTCTTCCCCACTCAAGGCTTCGACCTTGATAACGCGCGCCCCCAGATCGGCCAGCACCATAGCGGCGTAAGGCCCGGCAATCAGGCGGGACAGATCAAGGACGGTGATACCACTCAGAACACCTTGCACGGCGCCGCTCCGTTTTACTTTTTGGTGAGGGAGCGGTTGCGGAAGGCTGCGATTCCGGCTCGATGCTCGTGCGTGTCTTCCAATATCGCCATGTGCGAGGACACCATGTCCAGGTGGGTCGCGAGCGCCATTGCCTGGCTTTGATAGACGGCGCGGCGAAAGAAGCGCAATGCTTGCTGTGGCTTGGAGGCAATGGTGCGCGCCATCTCGTAGGTGGCGGCCATCAGCTCGGTATCCGGAACCACGCGATTGACCATGCCGATGCGCTCGGCCTCTTCTGCCCCCACCACGCGCCCGGTCCAGAACAACTCCAGTGCGCGCGAGGTGCCAATCAGTCGCGGCAGAAACCAGGCACCGGCATCACCGGCCATCAGGCCAATGTTGATATAAGTTTCGGCCAGCGTGGCCGAACTGGCCATCAGCCGGATATCGCACATCAAGGCCATGTCCAGGCCGGCACCACGCGCTGCACCGTTGATGGCGGCGATTACCGGCTTTTCCATCCGCTCCAGCGTCAGCGCGATGCGATGCACGTGGCGGTAGAGGAAATCCTTGCGCTGCATGCTGTCCATTTCGCTGAACTTGGCCATTTCCTCGAAATCGCCACCCGCACAGAATGCGCGCCCGGCCCCCGTGACGACGATCACCTTGACGCTGTCGTCTGCTTCGGCAGACTCCAGCGCAGCACGCCAAGCATCGACCATGTCCATATCGAAGGCATTGAGCTGCTCCGGCCGGTTCAGAGTCAGTGTGCCGATACCGTCGGCATCAACCGCAAACAAGATAGGGGGTTCGACGGACATGGCAATCTTCCTTGGAGTGAAGTGGATGGCAAACAGGAACAACCGTCTCTGCCTGTCGGATACCGACCGGCTCGGGCGTGCGCTACCCAAGCATATTAACAGAACGGTTGTTAGTTAGGATTTGTGCGCAAGCCGGACCAGTAATCATTGAGCAGGTGTGACGGGGATGGATCTACCCGGGCTGACCGCGACGACCGGCCCCAGACACCCGCTACAGCGCAATGATCGGCCCCAGCACGGCCGTGAACAGATCCAGGACGACGCTTTCTTATTGCGATTAGCCTCGCGGGCAGAACAGTCCACACTCGACGAAAAAATTGCATTCTTTGCGACCATTTCGCGGGGCTATGCCGCCGCCAGCCTGTGGAGTCCGAATGTATAGCAGCGTCAGTATCTTGCTGGCGCCGTATCATGGGCTGGAGTGGACAGGCACGCGGGCGCTTTGGCTACCGGCGCATTCACGACCTGCGGCGTCCTGAGTTACCGGGGGTGAACCACAAACGTATCTATTGAATCGCCCCGGGTTTGCGGAGGCCCGTTGGGTTAAGTCAGACCGATATTGCGGCGTGACTGGCGAATTGCCGATAGTAATTTGCTTCAGCTTCGGCAGTGGGAATGTATCCGATGGGCTCCAGCAGTCGGTGGTGGTTAAACCAGGACACCCATTCGAGTGTTGCAAGTTCCAGCGATTCCTTGGTCTTCCAGGGCGCCCGGCGGTGAATCAATTCGGCCTTGTACAGGCCGTCGATGGTTTCGGCCAGAGAGTTGTCGTAGCTGTCACCCCGACTGCCTACCGAGGGTTCAATGCCAGCGTCTGCCAGCCGCTCGCTGTACCGAATGGACACGTATTGGGCGCATTCAACCGGTCGTTGCAACACCTTAATCATGGAGGTGTTTATGGGGCGACCCGCAGGGTGGATGCAGAAGTTGACCGGGCGAGGAGCGATGCGGTCGCCGGGTGCGCCGTCGCTTCGACGAGAACTGGAGCGACAGTTCTGGGAGCAGGTTGCTGGACCGCGCTGCCATCTTCCGGGGTTATCCATTGGCTGCTCGAACCGACAACGGTCCGGAGTTCACCAGCCGAGCATTCATGGCTTGGGCGCAAAGCCATGGCAGCCGGCAGTTCCTGATCGAGCCGGGCCGCCCGATGCAGAACGGCTATATTGAGAGCTTCAATGGCAAGTTCAGAGACGAGTGCCTGAACGAACACTGGTTTGAAACGCCACATCAGACCCGCTCAACCATTGCCATCTGGAGGCGGGACTACAACGAGGTCAGGCCGCACAGCAGTCTGGGTCGCAACCACCGGCTCAATTCGCCGAGTAGCATCGCCAGCACGCTGGCGATGCTACTCAATCCCAATCAACCACAACGGAAATCAATTAACCTTGCGACCTTGGACTTCTCTACTTTGACTTGGTAGGGCTACAGGGGTCAAGTCAGAATAGCCGCAATGGCTATCACCCAGCAACCACTTTGCCTGAACGTATGGCTTGCACCTGCGTATACCCAAGCCGTCTGGAGATAGCAGTGGTGCAGGAATGCAGGGCTTTTGCCACTGGGCCATTCCAGTCGGGGTCAAATGTGCCGGTGGGACCCATGATCGTTACCGCCAGGGCGATGTTGCCCGAATAGTCAAAAACCGGCGCTGAAAACGAAGCCACGCCAGGGGTTGGATGATTCACACCGCGTGACAGGTGACGAGCACGCGTTTCATCGATTAGGTTTTCAACCACCTTCGCATCCAGCGGATGTGCAATGTCCGGCCCAAGCCTGATGCAGTCGTCCTTGAGCATCTTGTCGATGAGCTGCCTGGGCAGGTATGCCGAAAACACCCTACCGGTCGCGGTGTTCGCCAGCGACATGACCGTGCCCGTGCGGATGTTGGTATGAACGGGATAACTGGCGTCGATAAGCCGAACAATGGTCGGACCCAAATTGCCCCAGACCGCCAACGCAACGCTATGGCTGGTCTCGTTGGCCAGCGCCTCTGCAAAAGGTGTGGCTTCCCGGATCGGATTGAGGGTCTGCAAGCTGGTCAAGCCCAGCTGAATGGCCATGGGCCCGAGCAGGTAATAGCCCGTGACGGGATCCTGCGCCACCAGACCGATTTTTCCGAAGCTCACTAGGTAAGGGTGGATCTTGCCAGAGGCCATGTTGGCTGCCTTGGCCAAATCGCGCAGCGCCATCGGTCGAGGATCAGAGCACAGGACTTTGAGGATCTCCCCGCCGACTTCAATCGACTGAATACCTCGTCGCTCGCGATCCCGGGCCGGCTCAGAGTGGTCCTCGATGTGGCTTGAGGTGGTCTTAGGCATGAAAGGAATCATATCCGTACATTATTCAACAATGATTAGCTCGTTAGCGTGGGGTATATCCCTAGTTTATATTTAGCGCATACAGCATATCCTAATCATAATTTCGAGGGCGGCGACAATCGCATGCTCACCTTTGTTTTGGAGATGTCGATGTCAGTAGCGCAGCAAGTGGAGTGCGACGTTCTCGTGATCGGGTCCGGCGCGTCAGGAATGTCGGCGGCGATCACCGCCGTGAGCCGTGGGCTCAAGGTCATCGTGGCGGAGAAGGCCCCGCATTATGGTGGAACCACCTCCCGCTCAGGCGGATGGCTCTGGGTGCCCAACACTCACTTGGCGAAGGCCATGGGGCACCATGAGTCTCCTGATCAGGCGCTGACCTACATCAAAGACCAGGCTGGCGAGCACTTTGACGAGGCACGCACCCGCGCCTTCCTCAATCATGGTCCGGCAGCGATCGATTTCTTCATGTCGAAAACGGCCGTGCAGTTCGACATGCCGTTGACGTTCCCCGATTACCATGCTGAGGCGCCCGGTGCTGCTCAAGGTGGCCGCTCGATGGTGACCCGACCCTACGATGCTCGGGAATTGGGACCGCTGCTAAAGACCTTGGGGCCGGTGTTGCCTGAGTTGACCGTGTTTGGCCTGACCATCGGATCGGGCAAGGAAATCATCCACTTCATGCGTGCCAGTCGCTCGCTTGAGTCTGCCTGGTATGTGACCAAGCGCCTGACCAAACACTTTGGGGAGGTGTTGACCTATGGTCGGGGCATGACGCTGACCAACGGCAATGCTCTGGCAGCCCGTCTCGCAAAGACAGCCTCAGACATGTCCATCCCGGTCTGGCTGTCTTCACCTGCTGTTGAATTGTTGCGTGATGAAACCCATGTCACTGGTGCGGTGGTAGATCGCGAAGGCAGCCGGGTCAACGTCAAGGCCAGGCTTGGTGTGGTGTTGGCCAGTGGTGGAATTCCTCACGATGTTGAACGCATCAAAAAAGTGTATCCGCATGCGCCCAATGGGATGGAGCATTGGTCTCCGACCCCTTCAACCAACCAGGGAGATGGCGCGCGGATGGCTGAAGCGGTAGGAGGCGTTTTTGACGATTCGCTGCCCAATGCCGCCGCTTGGACACCAATGTCTCTGGTGCCTCGCAAGGACGGTAGCACGGGCATCATGCCCCACTTCATTGACCGCGCGAAACCGGGTGTGATTGCCGTTGCCAAGTCTGGCAAGCGCTTCACAAACGAGGCCAACTCTTACCACGACGTCGTGCAAGCCATGGTGCAAGTGAGCAAGGGGCAGGATGAGACGGCCGTATATCTCATCGCTGACCATCGTGCTATCCGTCGATATGGTTTGGGCTTTGTCAAGCCCTTCCCGATGCCGATGGGGGAACACTTGCGCAACGGATATCTGAAAAAAGGACGCACGGTCGCCGACTTGGCGCAGCAACTCGGGATCAACCCGGGCGCGCTGGAAGAAACGATCCGTGAGTACAACGATCAGGCCAGGTTCGGACGGGACCCCCAGTTCGGCCGAGGCAGCAAGGCCTACAACCGCTATCAGGGAGACGCCTTGCACGGCCCCAATCCCTGTGTCGAACCGTTGCAGTCCGGACCCTTCTACGCGATTAAGCTGGTGCCGGGTGACATTGGTTCGTTCATGGGACTCAAGACCGATGCGCATTCCTGCGTCATCCAAGCCGATGGCGTGGTAATCCCGGGGCTTTACGCGGTTGGTAACGATGCCGTCAGCATCATGGGCGGCGAATACCCGGGTGCAGGCATCACGCTGGGCCCGGGCCTGACGTTTGGCTACATCGCGGCCAACCACATTGCCGACCAGGCCAGGTAAAAGTTCATCAGCAAAAAAACATGATTCCTCAAAACCTACTTGGAAAGGTTGCCTTCATCACGGGGGCCGGGCAAGGCAATGGGCGCGCCATTGCCCTCGGGTTGGCCGAAGCGGGTGCCCGCGTGGTTGTGACCGACATGAATGAAGCAAACGCTGCCGAGACCGCAGCACTCATTCAGGGCAAGGGCGGCAAGGCCTACAGCTTCCGCCTCGATGTCACCGATGCAGACGCTTGCAAGACGCTAGCCCAAAACATTGAAGCCACGGTCGGATCAATTGACGTTCTCGTTAACAATGCGGGCATCATCATCCGTGAGGGTGTGGACAGCCCCAACGCGGCCAAGAACCTGCAACAGGTCATGAAGGTCAACCTGGAAGGCACCTTCAATGTGACCCATGCCTGGCTGCCATCGCTGCGCCAGACCCATGGAACCGTGGTGAATGTGGCGTCGATTGCGTCCTACGCCGGTCAGGCGGGCAGTCTGGGCTACTCGCCTTCCAAGGGCGCCGTGAAGATGCTCACGCAGTCTCTGGCGGCCGATCTGGCGAAGGACGGCGTTCGCGTCAATGCAATTGCACCCGGGGTGATTGAAACGCCCATGACCGTCGCCACGCGCTCCGACCCGGCCAAGCTGGAGAAATTTCTGATCCGCATTCCCATGGGCCGGGTGGGCAAGCCGGAAGAACTGGTGGGTGCCGTAATTTTCCTGGCGTCGTCCATGTCCACCTACGTGACTGGTGTGACCATACCGGTCGATGGTGGTTTTCTGGCCATTTAATTCCCTTTTTCTGCCATCAGTGGTCTCGCACGCAGATGGTTTACCCAAGGCGAGCCAAACCTCTAATTCCACAAGGAGACTGTTTATGAAAGTTATTCTAATAACACGCCGTTTGGCAATTGCTGCTGCTGCGTCCATGCTGTCTATGGCAGTGGCTGCCCAGAACATCAAGCTGGGCTTCAACGGTGACCTGTCAGCCTCGCCCTCTGCACAAAGTGGTGCGGCCGGCGTGTTGGGTATCCAGGCTGCCATTGAAGATATCAATGCCGCCGGTGGTGTGCTGGGCCGGAAATTGACGCTGGTCATTCGTGACGATCAGTCCCAGCCTCCGAGGTCAATCCAGAACATGAGCGACCTGATCGACAACGAGAAGGTGGTCGCTGTGTTCGGCCCCACCAACTCCGGCAACGCGATGGCTTGGAAGAATATACCGAACCAGAAAAAAATCATATCGATGGGCATGATAGGAGGTGGTACTGACATCACCAGGCCAGTGAGCGCAGGCGCGGACAACTACATGTTTCGTGTGTCCATGGTGGACCGTGAACAAGTGGCGGGGTTGATGGCTTACGCCAAAAAGGTGGGCTACAAAAAAGTGGGGCTGATGGCGGAGACCACAGGCTTTGGTCAGGGTGGTCTCAAAGATATGCAGGAAATTGCCACGCTACAGGGCATCGAACCAGCCGCCACCGAGCGTTTTGCCGTGGCCGACACCGACATGACCTCGCAACTGAACAAGATGAAATCGGCCGGCGTTGATGCGATCATTGTGTGGGCCCAGGGTACACCCACCGGACAGTTGATGCGCAGCATGGAAAAGATCAACTACTTCCCGGCGGTGCTGTCTTCCTGGGCAGCGGACAACGTCACTTTCTACGATGCCGCTGGCAAGACACTGGCAGAGAAACCGATCTTCATGCGCACCATGGTGATCGCCGCTACGCCAAAGCAAAAAACCTTGTTTGATCGCGTCAAAGACAAGTTGGCTGCACCCAGCGCCTTCCCGTTCACGGTGCATGGTTACGACGCCGTCCAGTTAATCGCCGCTTCGATCCGCCAGGCTGGTGGCACCGATGGTGAAAAAATGCGCATTTCTCTTGAAGACTTGAAGGCACCTGTCGAAGGCGTGATGAAGACCTACAACAAGCCATTCACCAATATACAACACGAAGCGCTGACTGCTGCGGATTTCGCTTTTGTAAAGTGGAGTGGCGGTCAATTGACGCAGCATGCCGACAACGTCATCAAGTCATTGACCGCAGCCGACTTCAAACGCTAATCAGCGATGCAATGGATGTCTGCGAAACGGGTGTTCCGCAGACTTTGATTCAGGAGATCTAGGATGGGAATTGCCCTCTTACAGGCGTTGATCAGTGGGGTCGCCGTTGGAAGCGCCTATGCCTTGGTGGCGCTGGGCTTCAGCGTCACCTTCACCACCACCAAGACGTTGAACTTCTCTCACGGTGAGTTCGTGTCAGCTGGCGCCTTTGTGGGCATGACCATTCTGTTTCTGGCTTTGGGCAAACCGCTGACATCCACATCGTTCGGTGAATTCGTGCCTGGCGCCGGCTCACAAGCACTTGCCTTGGCGGCGGCCTTGGTGGTCATGGGCCTGGCCGGGTGGTTGCTGTACGTCCTGGGTGTCCGTCCGTTTGCCGGAAAACCGGGTATGTCCTGGGTCATGAGCACACTGGGCTTTGGTGTGATTCTTCAGAGCGTCGGTCTGGCGATCTGGGGTCCCAAGCCGGTGGTGGTGCCTGGCCCGCTGGGCGATGAAGTGATACGTATCTTCGACGTGGGTATCCGCCCTCAGGAAGTCCTGATGCTTGTCGTGTCAGTGGTGATCATGATCGCGTTTGACCATGTGATGCGCAAGACCATGATCGGCAAAGCCATGCGTGCCGTGGCCCAAAATTCCAGCGCGGCCAGCCTGATGGGCATCAACGTCAACATGATGATGATCGGTGCGTTTGTAATCAGCTCTGCCTTGGCGGGGTTATCAGGATTTTTGCTGGCACCCATTGCGCAGGCTTCCCTCTTCATGGGCCTGGCCGTGGGCCTGAAAGGGTTCTCTGCGGCCATGGTCGGCGGTCTGAACAACGCCCGGGGCTGTGTGGCTGGTGGGTTCGTGCTCGGCGTACTCGAGTCGATGGTGAACCTGTGGTCGGCACAGTGGCGAGAAGTCGCCATCTTTGCTCTGGTGATCCTTGTGTTAGCTTTCCGACCGACGGGTTTGTTCGGCAGCAAAATGGTGGAAAAAGTATGACCGGCCTGAAGCATCTGCTGGGCGTTGGTGCTGCTGCCCTGGTGTTGGCTGCGGCGGTGGGTCAGCTGTCCAACGATTACTACCTGCGCATCGGTTTCATGATGTGCGTTTACTACCTGTGTGCCGCCGGCATGAACATTCTGGTGGGCTATGCAGGGCAAAAATCGTTGGGGCAAGCTGGCTTATTTGCGGCCGGTGCCTACGCAGTGGCACTGTTGACCACCCGTACGGAAATGAGCGGCTGGATGGCGCTGGCCTTGGCTACCGTGATTTCAGGCTTGTGCGGTGTGTTGATTGCGTTGCCGTCCCTGCGTGTGAAGGGCCCCTACCTCGCCATGGTGACGATGGCGTTCGGCATTGTGGTCGAAAAGCTCGTCTCCGAATGGACAGACGTGTTCGGCGGAGCCATGGGCATCTATGGCATCCGTCCTCTGACCTGGAACGGTTCTCCTTTGACTATCCAGCAGTGGGTCTGGTTGGGCCTCGGGCTGTCGGTGGTGGTGCATTTGTTGCTGCGCAACCTGATTCTGGGTCGCTTTGGACGCGCACTCCTGTCGCTACAGGCGGACGAGATCGCTGCCTCGTCGGTCGGGGTTCGAGTCTACCGCGCCAAGGTTATCGCCTTTGTCGTGGCGGCGGTCACGTGCGGCATCGCGGGCGCGCTGGTCGCGCAGCAGAACCAGTACATCAATTCAGACTTCATCACCTTTCACCTGTCCATCTTCATCTTGTTGCTGGTCCTGTTTGGCGGTGTGGGTTCCATGTACGGGCCGCTGGTGGGGGCCGTGGTGTTGACAATGATCGATGCGCTGTTGGCACGGTGGCCTTCGGTACAGCACTTGGTCTACGGCATCTTGCTGCTGTTTGCCTTATACGTCATGCCGGGTGGTGTAGTCGGCTTGTTCAACCAGTTGTTCAAGCGTAAGCGTCATGCAACCGTTGTGAAGACCACTCCTGTCGTTGACAGTAACTTGGCCATGCACTCCAACGACAAGGGCGAACTCCTCTTGGTCGAGGGCGTCAGCAAGTCCTACGGCGGGGTGAAAACCGCACAGAGTGTTTCGTTCCGTCTGCAGCGCGGACATGTACACGCGCTGATCGGGCCCAACGGCGCTGGCAAGAGCACGATGATCAATATGATCACCGGCATCGTCACCCCTGATGCAGGCGTGATCAAGTTTATGGATCGGAACATCATCGGTAAGAACGCCCATTACATTTGCTATCTAGGCATGGGGCGGACGTTCCAGAACCTGCGACTGTTTAGTGACCTGTCCGTCCTGGACAACGTCATCCTGGGCCGCCATTCCCGCATGAAAAATGGATTTTGGTCTTCTCTTTTCGCCTTGCCGAACGCCCGAAGGCAGGAAAACGCCGCGAAGATGCACGCACTGGCCGTGTTGAGCCTGGTGGGCCTGGCCCATTTGAAGGACGCGTCGGCTAGCAGCCTGCCCTACGGATTGCAACGCCGTGCAGAATTGGCCCGTGCGCTAGCCACTGAGCCCAAGTTGCTGCTGCTGGACGAACCTGCTGCTGGCCTGAACCCCCAGGAGACCGCCGAGCTGGGCGAGTTGCTAGTCAAGATCAGCCGCCTGGGCACCACGATCTTGATGGTGGAGCACCACATGGACCTGGTGATGGGTATCTCGGACCACGTCATTGTGCTGGACTACGGCATCAAGATTGCCGAGGGCAAGCCAGTCGATATTCAAAAAAACCCCAAAGTCATCGAAGCGTACCTGGGCGGCGATGCCCTAGCGGCTACCTGAACGTCAAGGACCGTCACATGCTCAAACTTGAATCCGTCCAAATTTCCTACGGGGCGATCCAAGCAGTCAAAGGCGTCAGCCTAGAGGTGAAGGCTGGGGAGATCGTCACCATCATCGGCGCCAATGGCGCCGGCAAAAGCACTCTGCTTAGAGGGATTGTGGGGCTTGAGCCCTTGCAGAGTGGTCGCATTTACATCGATGGCAAGGACTGCACTGCAGTGCCACCCCACAAGCGGGTGGGACTGGGTGTTGCTTTGTCGCCCGAGGGCAGAGGAGTGTTTCCGGATCAAACCGTGCGTGAAAACCTGCTGCTGGGTGCCTATTCCCGGCAAGGTAATCTGGCGCGCACCAGGGTACTGATTGAACGCGAGTTTGAACGGTTCCCGCGCCTAAAGGAGCGTGCCAACCAATTGGCGGGGACGCTTTCAGGTGGTGAGCAACAAATGCTTGCGATCTCCAGGGCACTCATGAGCGAGCCGAGGTTACTGCTGCTCGATGAGCCTTCCTTGGGTCTGGCGCCGCTGATCATCGCGGACGTCTTTCGCTCGATCCGGTCTCTGCATGAGTCTGGGCTGACCATTCTGCTGGTGGAACAGATGGCCAACCAGGCACTGGCAATAGCCGACCGAGCTTATGTATTGGAAACGGGTAAAGTCACCTTGCAGGGATCAGGCCACGAACTCTTGAGAGATTCCAAGGTTCGAGCCGCCTACCTGGGCGCAAGCTGAAGCGGTCGATCCGGCGTACGGGCTTGTTGTTAAAGATCAGTCTTGTTACGTCCGGGCTGAAATAGTGACGTGTCGGATCCGCTCCGTTTTTTCACGTCGATTGCACCGAGACCGATTTCAGCCATCATGAAGACGGCATGAGTCTCGTTCGCCCAGATGTCATCACATTCGATACGTTCCATGTCACTTGTTTCCGTTTCACAGTCCCATCATCTGGGCAATGATGTTACGCTGGATTTCATTGGAACCACCGCCTACGGGACCGATGCGTGAGTCGCGGAAGAAGCGCTGCATGTCGTGCTCCATCATGTAGCCCGCGCCGCCCATGATTTGCATACCGAGATTAGCACAGGCAAAGTCATTGTCGGTAGAAACCACCTTGGCCATGGCTGTTTCGATGCGAGGCTCAATACCTGAGTCCAGCATTTCGGCCACGCGGTAGGTCATCAGGCGCGTAATCTCGGCCATGATGCGCATGTCGGCAAACTTGTGAGCTACCGCTTGAAAGCGCGTGATGGGCTGACCAAACTGCACGCGATCAATCGCGTAGTCCTTGGCATAGTCGATTACGTGCTGCATGTTGCCCGCACCGGCGGCGGCCAGGCACATGCGCTCCATATTCAGGCACTTCATGAGGCCGCGCCAGCCTTTGTTCTCCTCACCGATCAGGTTTTCAGCAGCCACTTCGACGTTGTCAAAAAAGACCTCCGTGGCGCGCGTGCTGCGCCGGCCCAAGGTGTCGAGCATGCGGATGGACACGCCTTTGGCGTTGGTGGGAATCAACAGAATGCTGATGCCGAGGTGCCCCTCTTGGGGGCTGGTCTTGACGGCGGCCACGAGATACTGCGCCACGTGGGCGCAGGTGATGTAGAGCTTTTGCCCATTGACCACATAGCTGTCGCCCCGGCGCTCGGCGCGCGTGGTGATGGCTGCCGCGTCGGAGCCGGCGCCAGGCTCGGTCAACGCTATCGCCATACGGATGCTTCCGTCCATGATGCCTGGCAGGTAGGTGCTCTTGAGGTGTTCGCTGCCGTGCAGCGCGATGTGCTGCCCAGCGTAAATCACGGTCGTCAGGTAGGCCGTGGCCATGCTGGCGTAGTGGTAGGCCATAGCCTCTACCAGCACTGCCAGGTCTTTGTGGCTACCGCCGGAGCCGCCCACTTCCTCAGAAAACGGCAGGCTCATCCAGCCGGCGTCGGCCAAGGCTCGATAGGCCTCGAAAGGGAATTCGCCTGCGCGATCAAGTTCGCGGATTTTTTCTGGTGACATCACGCCCTGCAGCAAATCCAGCACCGAGTCACGGATTATTCGCTGATGTTCGGTGAGGCCAAAAGTGTTCCAATCTTGTCGTGCCATGGGAAGTTTCCTGATTGCTAAAGTTGGCTTTAAGCGCGCTCACCGCGAGCTCGTACTAAGGTGGCGAAGAGGCCGGACTGAACCAAATCGCCTTTTTGATTGAGGATTTCCATCTTTCGCTTGACTACACCAGCCTGGCCGTTGGAAGCCAGACGCGTCTCGGCCACGCTCCAACGCAGGCGGATGCGGTCACCGAAAAATACCGGAGCATGAAACTGCCACTGCTCCATACCCAAGAAGGCCAATGCCGTACCTTGCAACTGACCTGCTACGGAAGACAGGCCGGTGGCCACCGACAGAACCAGCAGACCGTGCGCCACGCGTTGACCTATTGGGGTGTTGCGAGCAAATTCGGCATCGGTGTGCAGGGGATTGGTATCGCCCGATAAGGCGGCGAAAGCCATCACATCAGCCTCGGTGATAACGCGCTCAGACGTGAGCACAGGTTCGATGCCGGGTCTAAAGTCTTCGAAGTACCAGCTCATGACGTTTTTCCTTCAAGCATCGCTCGGAATGCGGCGCACGATCAGCGCGTCCACGATGGCAAAGCCCTGGGCATGGCAGATCACGGGGTTAATGTCGATTTCTTCCACCTCGTCGGCCCAATCCATGCACAATTGCGAAAAGCGCGCAATCAATTGGACGAGTGCGGGCAGATCAACACCGGGTTTGCCCCGGTAGCCTTGTAGCAGCTGATAAGCTTTGAGGCGGCGCAGCATTTCATGGGCCTGCGTGGTGCTCAAAGGGGCGAGCTCAGTGGCGACGTCGCCGAACACCTCGATCAGCACCCCACCCAGACCTACCATCAGCAGCGGGCCGAATACCGGGTCGCGCTTCATGCCCAGCGCCAGTTCCACATGGCCGCGCACCATGGGCTGCAGCAAGAAAATACCATCATGGCCGACCATGCGTTGACTGATGTCCGCACATGCGGCGGCCACGTTGGCGGCGTCGGGCAGGTCGACCTTGACCAACCCCAGCTCGGTTTTGTGGGCGAAGTCGGGTGTATCGAACTTCAATACCAGCGGGTAGCCCAGACGGTCGGCGGCGGCCACGGCCTCCTGAGCCGTGGTGGCACTGACTTCGGGCACCACCGGCAGGCCGTATTGCGCCACCAATTGCTTGGCCACATGCTCGGTCACCATGCGCGCTTGCTGGCGCAATTGTGCCAAGGCCTGTGCGCGTGTGGCGGCATCCGGGCTTTGGGGTTCCGGCATTGCGGCGCTGGCTCTCCGCGCCAGAGCGGCCTGCGCACGCCGCTGGTGCCACACATGCCAGTGTGCAATGGTTTTGAAGCAACGTTCGGTGTCGCGGAAAAAACCGACTTTCTCATCGCGGGCATAGGTGGCAGCCCCCGGTCCTTCCAGCCAGTCGGAAAGCCACACGATACACACCGGCTTGCCCGACGCCTGTGCCAGGCGCGACACCACGGAGCAGCGCTGCTCGGCTAGAGTTTGGCTTGCGGTAACCTGCGGTAACACCAGCGCGCCGTACGCGACGTCGTCCAGCATAGCTTGGGCGCATGCTTCAAAGGCTTTCGGGTTGTTCAGCACTTGGCCGGTGATATCACAGGGGTTGCGCGCCGAGCCGAACTCGGGCACACACTCATTCAATACTTGCTGCGCCACCAGGCCCGGTTGTGGCAGCGTCACTCCGTTCGAGGCGGCGGCGTCGGTGGACATAATTGCCGCGCCACCCGACGTGGCCATCACCGCCACGCCCGCAGCCTGGGGGGCGGGCGCTTTGGCAAAGAAGTCAGCCATTTCGGTCAATTCGGCCAAGGAGTTCGCTTGTACGAATTGCCCGCGCCGCATCGCCGCTTCAAAGGCTTGTGATGAACCGGCCAGGCTGCCGGTGTGCGACTGCGCGGCGGCTGCTGCAGCTTCACCCACCGCCGTTTTGTAGATGATCACGGGCTTGGCCGCTTGCTGCGCACGCTCGGCCAGCGCCTGAAGGCGCGCAGCATCGCCAGCGGCCTCGAACACACAGGCCACGGCTTTACTGGCTGGGTCTTCAATAAGGTAGTTGATCAAGTCCAGAGTATCGACATCGCAAGAGTTGCCCGCCGTTAGCATGTACGTGTAGGCAAAGCCATGCTGTGTTCCCTGCAAGATGGCGTAACCTAAAGCGCCCGACTGGCTGACAAGTCCCACGCGACCGAGCCTCCGATCAAGATCGGCATATCCCATCTGGAACAGCAGTCCCGCCCCCAGCATGTTGTTGGCCATGCCCAGGCAATTGGGACCCAGAACGCGCAGGCCGCTGCCACGCGCGATGTCGGCCATCGCCTGTTGTTGGGCGATACGGTCGGCCAAGCCTGTTTCGGCAAAACCTGAAGCGTACACGATAGCGCCGCCCGCGCCCACATCGCCTGCGGCACGCACGGCCTCCAGCGCGGCCTCTTGTGGCAGAGCGACTATCACGCAATCGGGGACCATGGGCAATGCCGCCAGACCGGGGTAGCAAGGCCGACCGTCAATTGACTCATAACGCGGATTGACCAAGAACACGTCGCCGCCAAAGTGGATCATGTTTTCCATCGTGCGCGAGGAAAAAGCCCCCGGTTTGGCGCTGGCACCCACAATGGCCACGCTGCGCGGGGCAAGCAACCGGCTCAGTTCGGTACGACCGTATAAGGAACGAGGCACGGCATTCATATATTTGTAGGTTGAAGTAGTTGTGCCGCAAACAGAGGGCCATCGTCATATTCGACCACCACCAACTCTACCGGTTGGCCGATAGCGGCTGCGCTGGAAGTTGTTCCCAGCAAGCGGGTGGCGATACGCAAGCCCGCGTCCAGATCGACAATGCCCACTTGGTACGGTGACTCAGAACGAAACACCTGTGGCGCGGCATGTATGGTGGTGGCGGAATAGACCACCCCGCGCGGCGACAGCGCCTGCCAGCGCGCCGCGCGACTCCAGCAATGCGGACAAAACGGCTTGGGCGGAAAAGATAGGCGTCCGCAATCATCGCAGTGTGTGGCCAGGAACTGGTGCTCGCTCAGGCCCTGCCAGAAGCGAGCCGTGAATTCAGAGCTTGTGGGCGGGTAGGGTCGTGAGGTTCTGGCGCGCAAAGCGGTCATCAACAGGGGGGATCTCATGAGACGGCCTCCAGAATATGCACCAGCGCGGCGTTGTAGTTGCCCAGCTCGCAGGCGGTCATGCCCAGGGTCGCCTGCGACACTTGGCGCGACCCCGCACGGTGGGTGAGTTGCTCAAACGCCTCGACAAAGGAATACAGCGGTGTGATGAAAGGCGGGTGGCCCCGCGAGATTAACCCGCCTGAGGTGCAGATGGGTAAGCGCCCACCCAGCTCGGTTTCACCGGCGGCCGCACAGGCCGCGCCGCGCCCGCGTGGCGCCAAGCTCAGTGCTTCGCTGACCAGCACCTCGACGATCGTGCAGGGTGCGTAGAGCTCGGCAAAATCGATGTCCTGCGGCCGCAAACCCGCAGCCGCATAGGCCGCGCCACCGGCTTTGACAGCTGCGTTGAAGTCTATCATGTCGGACGGCACTTCGGAAATCTGGTGCGCGCCCTCGTGGTGAAAGCCGCGTCCGCGCACGCGCGCATAGGGCCGACGCAGGCTGCGTGCAACGTCTTCACAGGCCAGCACGATGCAGGCCGCGCCATCGGAGCGCGGGGGAACTTCGTACAGTCCAAAGGGCTCCACGATTGGGCGCTGCGCCAGCACGTCTTCCAGAGTGATTTCTTCTCGGTACTGTGCCAACGGGTTGAGGGCTGCATGCCTCCTGTTCTTTACCGCCACGCTTGCGATTTCGGCGCGCGTGCTGCCATACTCGTGCATGTAGCGCATAGCGTCCATGGCGTACCAGGAAATTGGCGTAAAGCCAAACGGCGTGTGAAAAGACACGTCACCGGTGGCGCGCATGGATCGGTTCATGTGTTCTGCGCTGCCGATAGCGGTTTCAAAATTCACACCTAGGGCTAGTGCCACGTCGGCGCGGCCGGTCTCGATCATTTGCGCGGCTTGGTCGAACGCCAGCCCACCAGTCATGCCGTTACCCACCACCTCCATCACTACGCCATTGGTCGACAATCGCATGTAGTTGGCCATAAAGGTGCCGAAGTACAACTGCTGGGTGTACGTCCGGGGGTGGCAAAACACCATCGCGTCGATGGCTTCCTTAGTCACGCCGGCCTGGCTCACTGCATCCAACACACAGTCAGCCAGCACTTCGTGCTCCAGCACTTGGGTAGACAGTTGCGGATTGGCCTGCAACCGCCCGCAAGGAATGGCTGCGGCACCGACGATGGCCACTTGCCGTTGTCCTAACCGTCTCATTGCGTTTTGAGTAAACCGGCACGCTCAATGAATTCGCGCTCGGTCTGAAAGGCCGGCACCGCCCACTTGGCGTATTGCTCGGACGAACGGTACCAAGGAATCAGGGAGAGCGTGTCCAATAGGACTTTGTTGCTCGCATCCTCCATCGCCACCTTAAATGCGTCATGCAAGCGCTTGACTACGGCCGGCGGCATGTTGCGAGGCCCCACGATGCCGTATGGCGAGGAGTAGACGATGTCGTAACCCAACTCTTTAGTCGTCGGCACATTAGGGAAGTGGCTCAATCGCTCTGCATCGAATATGCTCAAGATGCGGGCCGTCTTGGCCTCGACCTGAGCATTTACGCTACCCACATTGTTGAGTGTGACCATGACGTGCCCACCCAGCATGGCGGTGGTGGTTTCACCACCACCCTTGTAAGGAACATGAATCGCTGTGAAGCCGGCGCGCTTGGCCAGATCCGCCATCAGTAGGTGCAGCGAGGAGCCCTGCCCCGGCGTGCCGTAGGTGAGACTACCGGGGTTAGCCTTGGCCCAAGTCACCATGTCGGCCAAGGTTTTGAACGGCGAATCCTCGCGCACGACCACAGCAAAACTGTAGCCGCCCACACCGATGATCCAAGTGAAATCGGTCAAAGGGTTCCAGTTCACGCTTTGCAGATGTGGCTGGCGCAGCAACGACACGGTACTGGCGGAGATGGTGTAGCCGTCGGGCTTAGCGGTACGAGCCATTTGCACTGGGCCGATGGTGCCATTACCCCCTGGTTTGTTCTCCACAATCACCGGCTGCCCCAGTGAGCGAGAGGCCAATTCCGCCAATTTTCGATATTGGGTATCGGTCGCGCCCGAGCCGTAGGGCACTATCAGCGTCACAGGCTTGTTGGGAAAATCTTGCGCTCCCGCGCCAGCGGCCAACAGGCCACAAACCAATACAGCTGCTTCTTGTAGCCACTTCATGCGTACCATGGGTTGTCTCCTAGGTGGTAGGTCGATTGCGTTATGATGCCTAATTAGCAAGTCACGTGCCAAATAAAAAAATAGCCCCAGAAGGGTTAAAACTCCTCGAACGGCGGAAAAATGTCCCCGCCAAATACATCAGCTGTTTGAATTGACGACACTTTTTAAAAATGTAGCCAAAGACGACAACCCCTCCACTGCCGCTGGGGGGACTCCGCCCGACGTCCTGGGAGTCTTGATTTGTACAATTCATGGCCAGATCGTATGGGCGCAGGGCATCGCCAAGCAGCCCACCGTGCAAGCGGCGCTCGTGGCCGCATTGACGCATTCGCCGGAACAGCGCCATGTGTTCGCGCTGGACGGGCCGCCGCCTTGCGTCGCTGTGGCGCTGGTCAATGAGCAAACCCAGGTGGTGGTATTGCGCGCAGCGGACAAGCAGGATGTGCTGTTTGATTTTGTCGCTACCGTGCCGTTTGCCGCAGCGGCGCTTAATCATTTTTTGACCAGCTCGTACGATGCCATCTCGGTGACAGACGCGCAGGGCGTCCTGCGATTCATCAGCCCCACGCATGAGCGTTGGCTGGGGCTTCGTCGTGGAGAGGCGCTGGGGCGTCCGGCGGAGGAGGTAATCCCGAATTCACGCATGGCCGAGGTGGCGGCGTCGGGCAAGGCAGAGGTCGGCTATCCTTACTCTCCCGATGGTGTGGCTACCCGCATTGTTAGCCGCATTCCCATTCTGCAAAATGGTGATGTGGCGGGCGTGATAGGCCGCACACTGTTCAAAGGGCCAGAGGTGGTAGAGCGTATGCACCGCGAAGTCTCGCGCCTCCAGGACGAAGTGCAGCGCTACCGGCACCAACTCGACCAGTTGCGCCAGCAGCCCGCCGCGTTGGGGCGGTTGATTGGCGACAGCGCCCCTATGCACCGACTTAAGCAGGAAATCCAGCTGGTGGCGCAGTTTGACGTGCCGGTGCTTATCCTCGGGGAAAGCGGCACGGGCAAAGAGCTGGTGGCCAAAGCGCTACACGAGCTCAGCCCACGCTGTGAGCGCCCTCTGGTCAACCTGAACCTGGCAGCCCTGCCCGCGAGTTTGCTGGAAGCGGAGCTGTTTGGCTACGCTCCAGGCACCTTCACCGGCAGCCTGAAGACCGGCCGCCCCGGCAAGTTTGAAAGCGCTGACTGCAGCACGGTGTTTCTGGACGAGGTCGGCGACATTCCAGCTGATATCCAAGTTAAATTGCTTCGCGTGCTGGAGGACCGGGTGGTTGAGCGCCTGGGTGAGCATAAGCCCCGGCAAGTAGACTTTCGGCTGGTGTCGGCTACGCATCGCAAGATGGAGGCTCTGATCGATGCCGGCCAGTTCCGTCTAGACCTGTTTTACCGCTTGGCTGGGGTGACTCTGCATGTGCCTAGCCTGCGTGAGCGCGTGCAAGACATCCTGCCCCTGCTGCAGCATTTCGTGCAGCAATTTTGCCAGCGTAACCGCTGGCCCGTGCCCGAGATAGAGCAGGAGGTGGCTCCATACCTCGCTCAACAGCCCTGGCCGGGCAATGTGCGACAGCTGCGACAGCGAGTGGAAGAGGCGCTCGTGTTTTCCGCAGGCAAGCGCTTGGCCTTGGCGCACTTTGAACGCGGCAGCGCAGGGCAGCCCGAGCCGGCCCCCGCCCTGCCTATAAGCCCAGCGCTCCTCACAGAACTCGCCTCAGTCCCACCGCGCCTTTTGAGCGAACTGGAGCAAGAGGCGGCTCGGCAGGCTGTGGCTTTTTTTGCAGGCAACAAAAAACGCAGCGCCCAAGCGCTCGGCATATCACGCTCGCACTTGTACAAATTGCTGAGATCAGAGACCGCGGTTGGCGAAGAGTGATGCACCCCCGGTGCCAGCCCCGCGCCCTATAAAGCAGTTACCAGCTCCGGCACGGCGCTAAACAGATCGGCCACCAGGCCATAGTCGGCCACCTGGAAGATCGGCGCTTCAGCGTCCTTGTTGATGGCAACAATCACCTTGCTGTCCTTCATGCCGGCCAGGTGCTGGATGGCGCCCGAGATGCCAACCGCCACGTACAACTGGGGTGCCACGATCTTGCCGGTCTGACCGACCTGGTAGTCGTTGGGCGCGTAGCCGGCGTCGACGGCGGCGCGCGAGGCGCCGATCGCCGCTCCGAGCTTGTCGGCCAGCGGCTCCAGCACGGCGTGAAACTTGTCGGCCGCGCCCAGGCCGCGTCCGCCCGATACGATGACCGATGCGGCGGCGAGTTCCGGGCGTTCCAGCTTCACCACCTCACGTCCGACCAGGGTGCTCAGGCCGAGATCGGCGCCCGCGTCCAGCGTCTCGACCACGGCCGTGCCGCCCGCGCCCGCCGGGTCGAAGGCGGTGGTGCGAATGCTCAGCACCTTGATGGCATCCTTCGATTGCACGCGGGCCAGCGCGTTGCCGGCATAGAACGGGCGCTGGAAGGTGTCGGGCGATTCGATGGCGATCACGTCCGACATCTGGGAGGCGTCCAGCAAGGCCGCCACGCGCGGCAGCACGTTCTTGCCAAAGGCCGTGGCCGGCGCCAGCACATGGGTGTAGCCGGCATCGGCGCGCACGCGTGAGCGCACCAGCGCGGCCAGGTTCTCGGCCAGATGGGCCTCGTAGTGCGTCGCGTCGGCGTGCAGCACCTTGCTCACGCCCGCGACCGCAGCAGCAGCCTGGGCAACGGCAACGCAATTGCCACCCGCCACGAGCACATGAATGTCGCCGCCGATGCGCGTGGCGGCGGCAATCGTGTTCAGCGTGGCCGCTTTGAGTACGGCGTTGTCGTGTTCCGCAATGATCAGGGTTGTCATCAGATCACCTTCGCTTCTTCTTTGAGTCGTTTGACGAGTTCGGCCGGGTCGGCCACCTTGATGCCGGCCTTGCGGGTCGGCGGCTCGCTGACGTGCAGGGTCTCGGTGCGCGGCGCGATGTCGATGCCGAGCTCGGCGGCCTTGATTACCTCCATCGGCTTTTTCTTGGCCTTCATGATGTTGGGCAGCGTGATGAAGCGCGGCTCGTTCAGGCGCAGGTCGGTCGTGATCACGGCCGGCAGCGTCATTGCCAGGGTTTCCAGGCCACCGTCGATCTCGCGCGTGATGGTGGCGGTGTCGCCGCTGATCTGCACCTTGGAGGCAAAGCTGGCCTGGGCCCAGCCCATCAGCGCGCCAAACATCTGGCCAGTCTGGCCAGCGTCGTCATCGATCGCCTGCTTGCCGAAGATGGCGAACTGCACGCCCTCTTTGATAGCCACGTGCTGCATCAGTTTGGCCACCGCCAGTGGTTCGAGCCCGGCGTCGGTTTCGATCAGCACGGCGCGATCGGCGCCGATGGCCATCGCGCTGCGCAGCGTCTCCTGGCAAGCGGTCGGGCCGCAGGACACGACGATCACTTCAGAAGCGACACCGGCCTCCCTGAGGCGCACCGCCTCTTCGCAGGCAATCTCGTCGAACGGGTTCATGGACAATTTCTGGTTCGCGAGATCGACTCCCGAACCGTCGGACTTGACGCGGGCCTTGACGTTGTAGTCCAGCACCCGCTTGACGGCGACCAATATCTTCACTTTATCTCCATGTAATTAAAAAATAGGCAACTCAAAAATGGTAAGAACGGAGCAAATCCGGTCCGCTTAACCCTAGCTCACTCCCGATGCGGCCACACGAGGAAACAGCATCGTGTACATGCGCTGCGCCAACGCATCGACGTCCAGACGCCCGCCAGGCCGGTACCACTGCGCCGTCCAGTTGAGGGCGCCGAGCACCGTCTGGCGCACCAGAACGACATCGGTGTCGACCAGGTCCAGCGCCGCAGCCTCGCTGATCGGCGCCATCCACAAGGCCTCGTAGGCGTCGCGCGATGCCATCACCCGGGTCTGCGCGTCCGGCGAGAGGCTGCGCCACTCGTAGAGCAGCACGGTCATCGCGTCGAGCCGCGGACCCAGCAAGGCCTTCAGGTGACTGCGCACCATCGACAGCAGCAGCTCGGGTAGGCGAGTCTCGCCAGCCAGCCCGTCGCGCACCGACTGCATGATGTCGCGAACGCCCTCCTCCATGATCGCCACCAGCAGTTCCTCCTTGGTGGCGAAGTGGTAGAAGAGCGAGCCCGAAGTCATGCCCATGGCCTGGGCAATCTCGCGCACCGAGGTGCGCTCGAAACCCTGGCGCCGGAACCGGCTCGCCGAAGTCGCGAGGATCGCATCTCTGCGCGGGAGTGGGTTGTTTCGCTCCTTTGTCATGCCGTATACTATACCATCTAACAAGCGTTTGGTTGATGGTCTTATCCGTCGCGTGTTGGGTGCTTCCGGCGCCTTTCCGCGTGGACGATCCCACTCTTCGCAAACCGTCGGCCATGCCAGCGTCAATCGGATTTCAAGGACAGACCCATGCTCAACCGCACCCTCTTCGGTGAAGAACACGAACTCTTCCGGGACCAGGCCCGCCGCTTTCTGGAAGAAGAGGTCATCCCCCATCACGCTGGCTGGGAAACCGATGGCATCGTGCCGCGCGCCGTCTGGCGCAAGGCCGGCGCCGCGGGCCTGCTGTGCCCCGCCATACCCGAGCAATACGGCGGCGGTGGCGGCACGCGCCTGCACAGTGCCGTGCTGATCGAGGAAGTCGCGCGCGCCGGCACGAGCGGGATCGGCTTCGGCCTGCACTCCGACATCGTGGCACCTTACATCCTGGCCTACGGCACCGAGGAGCAAAAGCGCAGCTGGCTACCGAAGATGGCCACCGGCGAGGTGATTGGCGCCATCGCCATGACCGAGCCGGGCGCGGGCAGCGACCTGCAAAACGTGCGCACCACCGCCGTGCGCGACGGCGACGAACTGGTGATTAATGGTCAGAAGACGTTCATCACCAATGGCCAGAACGCCGACTTGGTGATCGTCGTCGTCAAGACCGATCCGACGCAAGGTGCCAAGGGCACCTCGCTGGTGCTGGTCGAGACCAATCGCCCCGGTTTCACGCGCGGGCGCAACCTCGAAAAGATCGGCATGAAGGCGCAGGACACCTCGGAACTCTTCTTCGACGGCGTGCGCGTGCCGGCCGGCAACATCCTCGGCGGCGAGGGCAAGGGCTTTTTCCTGCTGATGCAGGAACTGGCCTGGGAGCGCATGCAGATCGCCATCGGCGCGGTGGCGGGCGCCGAGGCCGCGCTCGAATGGACGCTGGTCTACACCAAGGATCGCAAGGCCTTCGGCCAGCGCGTGATCGATTTCCAGCACAACCGCTTCAAGCTCGCCGAAATGAAGACCGAGGTGCAGATCGCACAGGTCTTTGTCGACCGCCTGCTCGGCCTGCTGATGGACGGTCAGCTTGATGCTGCCACCGCCGCGATGGCCAAGTACTGGACCACCGACCTGCACTGCAAGGTGATCGACCAATGCCTGCAGATGTTCGGCGGCTTCGGCTACATGTGGGAGTACCCGATTGCCCGCGCCTATGCGGATGCGCGCGTCGCGCGCATCTACGGTGGCGCCAACGAAATCATGAAGGAAATCATCAGCCGTACGCTGTAGCACCCGCCGCCAGCCGCTTTTCGCCCTCTTGCCTATCGCTTCCACAGATTCAAAAAACAGGAAACCCACCATGACCGACGCATTCATTTACGACGCCGTGCGCACGCCGCGCGGCAAGGGCCGCAGCTCGGGTGCGCTGCACGGCACCACGCCCATCAGTTTGGCCATCACGGCGCTGCAGGCGCTGCGCGACCGCAACACCCTGGACACCGCCTTCGTGGACGATATTATCCTCGGCTGTGTCGAACCCGCCGGTGAGCAAGGCGCCGACATCGCGCGCGTTGCGGCCATCGCCGCCGGGTACCACGAGAGCGTTGCCGGCGTGCAGGTCAATCGCTTTTGCGCCTCGGGGCTCGAGGCCTGCAACATGGCCGCCGCCAAAGTGATGTCGGGCCAGTCGCCACTGGTCATCGGCGGCGGGGTAGAGAGCATGAGCCGTGTGCCCATGGGCACCAGCGGCGGCGCCTGGGCGATTGACCCAGCAGTGGCGATTCCGACCTATTTCGTGCCGCAGGGCATTTCGGCCGACCTGATTGCCACCCTTTACGGCCACAGCCGCAGCGACGTCGACAGCTACGCGGTCGAAAGCCAGCGCCGCGCTGCGCTCGCCTGGGCCGAGGGCCGCTTCGCCAAGTCGATCGTTCCAGTCAAGGACGTGAACGGTTGCATCGTACTTGACCGCGACGAACACATGCGCGCCGAAACCACCCTAGAGTCGCTCGCCAAGCTGGAACCTGCGTTCAAGTTGCAGGGCGAAAAATACGGCTTCGACGCTGTCGCCATCCAGCGTTATCCGGAGATCGAGCGCATGGTGCACGTGCACCACGCCGGCAATTCGTCGGGCATCGTCGATGGCGCGGCCGCGGTGCTGATCGGCAACGCCGAGGTCGGTAAACAGCTCGGCCTGAAAGCCCGTGCCCGCATCCGCTCGTTCTCATCCATCGGCAGCGAGCCCACCATCATGCTGACCGGCCCCTCCTACTCGGCGGAAAAGGCGCTCAAGCTGGCCGGCATGAAAGCGGCCGACATTGACCTCTACGAGTTGAACGAAGCCTTTGCCTCAGTCGTGCTGCGTTTCATGGAGGTGATGAAGGTCTCGCACGACAAGATGAACGTCAACGGCGGGGCCATCGCGATGGGGCACCCCCTGGGCGCGACCGGCGCCATGATTCTGGGCACCCTGCTCGACGAACTCGAGCGCCGCAACCTGTCCACCGGCCTGATCACGCTGTGCGTGGGCGCCGGCATGGGCACGGCCACCATCATCGAGCGCGTCTGAAGCCCTGGCACGACGCGAAACTCATCACAGACCTGGACCACCACCATGACTATTGACTACAAGGTTGATGCCGACGGCATCGCCACCATCACCTGGGCCATGCAGGACGTGCCCATGAACGTCCTCAACCAGCAATCGATTTCTGCCTTCGCCGACGCCGTGCAACGCGCCCAAGTGGACGCCGCCGTCAAGGGCGTGATCGTCACGTCAGCGAAGGCTGACTTCATTGCCGGCGCTGACCTCAACATGGTGCTGGCGCTCAAAGATGCCGCTGGCATGCTGGATTTTGTGTCGTCGTTACACAGTCTGCTGCGCGGCATCGAGACGGGCGGCAAGCCATACGTGGCGGCCATGAATGGCACCGCGCTGGGCGGCGGCTATGAAATTGCGCTGGCCTGCCATCGGCGCATCGCCGCCGACAACCCCAAAGCACTCATCGGGCTGCCCGAAGTCACGCTCGGCTTGCTACCAGGCGGGGGTGGCACGCAAAGGCTGCCACGCGTGATCGGCGTGCGCAACGCCCTGCCCTTCCTGCTGGAAGGTAAGAAACTCGCACCCAAAAAGGCACTGGAAGCCGGCCTGGTTGACGAGGTCGTCCCGGCCGATAAATTGCTCTCTCGTGCCAAGGAGTGGTTACTCGCCGACGGTGCCAAGAACGCCACCAGGCCATGGGACCAGAAGGGCTTCAAGCTGCCTGGAGGCGCTGTGCAAAGCCCAGCCGGCTACGAAACCTTCACCGCAGGCAACGCCATGCTGCGCGCCAAAACCTTTGGCAACTATCCCGCACCTGAGGCGATCTTGAACTGCGTCTACAACGGCTGCCAGGTCGACATCGACACCGGCTGCAAAGTCGAAATGCGCGAATTCGCGAAGCTGGCGACGGGGGTCGAATCCAAGAACATGATCCGCTCGCTGTTCTTCGGCATAGCCTCCGCCAGCAAGCTGGCCTCGCGGCCCAAGGGCGTGCCCAAGGCCAGCTACCGCAAGGTCGGCATTCTGGGGGCCGGCATGATGGGCGCGGGCATTGCCTTCTCCGCCGCGGAGGGCGGCATGGACGTGGTGCTGCTCGACAGCAGCACCGACGGCGCGGCCAGGGGCAAGGCCTACAGCGAAGGCCTGTGGAACAAACGCGTTGGGGCCAAGCGCATGACCGAGGCCGAGCGTGATGCCAAGCTCGCGCTGATCAAACCGACCACCGACTTTGCCGACCTGGAAGGCTGTGACATCGTGGTCGAAGCGGTGTTTGAAGACCGTGCCATCAAGGCCGACGTGACGCGCAAGGCCGAGGCGGTGATCGCCAGCAGCGCGATCCTTGCCTCCAACACCAGCACCCTGCCAATCAGCGGGCTGGCTGAAGCATCGACGCGTCCAGCCAACTTCATCGGCCTGCATTTCTTCTCGCCAGTCGACAAGATGCCGCTGGTCGAGATCATTCGCGGCCAGGCTACCAGTGACGAATGCCTGGCCCGTGCCATGGACTTCGTCAAGGCGATCCGCAAGACGCCCATCGTCGTCAATGACAGACGCGGCTTCTACACCAGCCGGGTGTTCTCGACCTACGTCGGCGAAGGCCTGGCGCTGCTGGCCGAAGGCGTGAAGCCGGCCCTGATCGACAACGCCGGGCGCATGACCGGCATGCCGGTGGGGCCGCTGGCGCTGGCCGACGAAGTCTCGCTCGAACTAATGGCGCGCATCCGCAAACAGACCGCCGCCGACCTCGGCGCTGCCTACCAGCGTAGCGCCATCGACGATGTCTGCGACCGCATGGTGGACCAACTCGGCCGGCTGGGCAAGAAAGTCGGCAAGGGCTTCTACGACTACCCGCAAGATGGCCAGAAGCAACTGTGGGCAGGCCTGGCGCAGGAGTTCCCGCTGGCGGCCACGCAACCCACGGTCGAAGAGGTCAAGCAGCGCCTGATGTTCATCCAGTCGGTCGAAACCACACGCTGCCTCGAAGAAAAAGTTCTGCTGGCACCGATCGATGCTGATGTCGGCGCGATCCTGGGCTGGGGCTTCCCAGCCTACTTGGGTGGCCCGATCGGCCAGATCCACAGCCTGGGGGTGTCCGCCTTTGTCAAAGCCTGCGAGAGCCTGGCAGAGCGGCACGGTGCGCGCTTCGCGCCGCCGCAACTGCTGCGCCGCATGGCTGATAGTGGCGAGCGTTTTTACGACCTGTAAGCACGCCCCACGCCTGTTCACTGCGATCTTTCAGCGAGAACCGCCCATGCCCGTCATCCAGAGCCAAATAGACCCGCAATCCGAGAGCTTCCAGCGCGAGCGCGCGCAGATGCTCGCCCTGATCGACAGTTTCCGCACGCTGGAAGACCGCGTGCGCAACACGTCCAACAGCCAGGAGGCCAAGTTCCGCGTCCGCAAACAGCTGCTGCCGCGCGAGCGCATCGCGCTGCTGCTCGACCGCGGCTCGTCGTGGCTGGAGTTCTCGACCCTGGCCGGTTTCAGGATGCACGACGACGACGGCGAGAAGAACGTGCTGGGGGGCGGGATCATCTGCGGCATCGGGGTGGTGTCTGGCATCCGCTGCGTGGTGATCGCCTCCGACAGCGCGATCAAGGGCGGCACCATCACGCCGATGGGCCTGCGCAAGAGCCTGCGCGCCGAAGCCATCGCACTGGAGAACAAACTGCCGGTGGTGCGACTGGTCGAGTCCGGCGGCGCCAACCTGATGCATGTGGGCGAGGTGTTCATTGACGGCGGCCGCGGCTTCGCTAACCAGGCACGGCTATCGGCCAGGGGCATTCCGCAGGTCTGCGTGATGCACGGCCACTCGACCGCCGGCGGCGCCTACCTGCCGGGTATGTCCGACTATGTGATCATGGTGCGCGGCCGCGCCAAGGCTTTCTTGGCCGGCCCGCCCTTGCTCAAGGCCGCCACCGGCGAGATCGCCACCGGCGAAGAGCTGGGCGGCGCCGAGATGCACTGCTCGATGTCGGGCGTGGCCGAGTACCTGGCCGAGGACGATGCCGACGGCATCCGCATCGCACGCGACATCCTGGCGCGGCTGCCGTGGAACGACCGCTTGCCGATGCGAGCGGTGAAGACCTGGAAAGAGCCGCGTTATCCGGTCGAGCAACTGGCGGGCGTGGTGCCGGTTGACTTCCGCCAGCCCTACGACATGCGCGAAGTGCTGGCGCGGGTGATCGACGACTCCGACTTCCTCGAATTCAAATCGCTGTACGGCTCCAGTACAGTGTGCGGCCATGGCGCCATCGAGGGACACCCTTGCGGCTTCATCGGCAACAACGGCCCCATTGATCCGCAAGGCGCCACCAAGGCGACCCAGTTCATCCAGCTGTGCTGCCAGTCGGGCACCCCCATCGTCTACCTGCAGAACACCACCGGTTTCATGGTCGGCAAGGAGGTCGAGCAAGTCGGCATGATCAAGCATGGCGCCAAGATGATCCAGGCCGTGGCCAATGCCACCGTGCCGCAGATCACCGTGATGACCGGCGCCTCCTTCGGCGCCGGCAACTACGGCATGTGCGGCCGCGCCTACGACCCGCGCTTCATGTTCGCCTGGCCCAACGCGCGGGTGGCGGTGATGGGCGGCGAACAGGCCGCCACCGTGATGCGCATCGTGACCGAGGAAAAAATGGCGAAGACCGGACAGGAACCATCAGCCGAAACCATGGCCACCATGAAGAGCGAGATCCTGGCACGTTTTGACCTCGAATCGCATTCGCTGTTTGCCACCGCGCGCCTGTGGGACGACGGCATCATCGACCCGCGCGACACCCGCCGCGCGCTCGCCACCACCCTGGCGGTGTGTCGCGAAGCCGGGTTGCGGCCTCTGAACTCGAACACCTTTGGCGTGGCACGGATGTGAGAACCCTGATGAACTTCACCAAAATTCTTATCGCCAACCGCGGAGAAATCGCCTGCCGGGTTATCCGCACAGCCAAAGCGCTGGGCTACCGCACAGTGGCCGTGTATAGCGAAGCCGATGCCCAGGCGCTGCATGTCGCCATGGCCGACGAGGCGGTGTGTATCGGCCCGGCGCCGGTCCGTGAGAGCTACCTCAACGTCGCGGCGCTGCTGGCTGCGGCGCGCAGCACGGGCGCCGATGCGGTCCACCCCGGCTACGGCTTCCTGTCCGAGAACGACGGCTTTGCACAGGCTTGCCTGGACGCCGGGCTGGTGTTCATCGGCCCGGATCCGCAGGCCATCCTGCAAATGGGCAACAAAGCCGGTGCCAAGCGCCTGATGCTGGCGGCGGGCGTGCCCTGCGTGCCCGGCTACCAGGGCACCGACCAGTCCGATGCCACGCTGCTCGGGAAAGCCGGCGAGATCGGCTTTCCGATCATGGTCAAGGCGGCAGCGGGCGGCGGCGGGCGTGGCATGCGGCTGGTCGAACACCCGCAGGACCTGGCGGTCGCACTGGTCAGTGCCCGCTCGGAAGCAGGCAACGCCTTCGGCAGCGAAGAGCTCATCCTCGAACGCGCGGTGATTGAACCGCGCCACGTCGAAATCCAGGTCTTCGGCGACCAGCACGGCTACATCATCCACCTGGGCGAGCGCGACTGCTCGATCCAGCGTCGGCACCAGAAGGTGTTCGAAGAAGCGCCCTCCCCGGCGGTCACGCCCGAGCTGCGCGCGCAAATGGGCGCGGCGGCGGTGGCGGCTGCGCGCACCGTGAACTACGTCGGCGCCGGCACGGTCGAGTTTTTACTTGACCGCGAAGGGCGTTTCTACTTTCTGGAGATGAACACACGGCTGCAGGTCGAACACCCGGTGACCGAGTGCATCACCGGCCTGGACCTGGTGGCGTGGCAGATCGCCGTGGCCCGTGGCGAGCCCTTGCCGCTGACGCAGGAGCAAGTGCAACTGAACGGGCACGCTATCGAAGTGCGCCTGTATGCCGAAGACCCGTACGCGGGCTTCCTGCCGCAAAGTGGCGATGTTGCGCTCTGGAGCCCGCCCACGGGCGAGGGCGTGCGCGTTGATCATGGACTGGCATCAGGTCAGACCGTCAGCCCGCACTACGACCCCATGATCGCCAAAATCATTGCGCACGGCGCGACCCGCGACGAGGCCCGACGACGCCTGATCGGTGCGCTGCAACGCACTCGCCTGCTCGGCCTACCCCACAACCGTGCCTTCCTCGAAGCCGTGGCCAGCCACCCGGCCTTCGCCGCTGGCGAAACGACCACTGCCTTCATCGCCAAGCACTTCGACAGTGCGGCGCTGGTGCGGCCCCAACCCGACTCGTTGGCGTTGGCGCTGGCCAGCACGCTGTGGTTCGAAGCCTGCGCCACGCCGGTCTCAGCCGCGCCCTGGCGCTCCAGCGGACCGGCACGCTGGCCGATGCTGATCGGCGAGGGCGAACACCGCCATGCCGTGCACATCACGGCCACCGGCGCCCACAGCTACACGCTCGAAGTGGGCACGGCGCTGCACCACATCACCCTCAGCGGGCGCGAAGGCGAGTGCCTGCGCCTGATCGCCGATGGCGTGCAGCAGCACGCGGCGGCGGTGTTTGCCGGCGGCGTGTTGCACCTGGAACTGGGCGACCTGAGCGCCAGCTTTGAAGACCTGACCTATGCCCCACCGGCCGCGGCTGCAGGAAGCGCGGAGTCACGGGTGCTCGCACCCATGAATGGACGGGTGCTGGCAGTTGACGTCCGAAATGGCGACACGGTCACCAAGGGGCAACGCCTGGCGGTGCTCGAAGCCATGAAGATGGAGCATCAACTGCTGGCCCGTCGCGATGGCGTGGTGGACCAGGTTGCGGTGCGCGCTGGCGACCAGGTTGCCACGCGCGCATTGTTGGTGTCACTGGTCGAGCAGCCTGATTGAGGCGCGCACCGCTCTGCACGCACGACACACGCCACACCCACGAGGAGTAAAACCCATGCCTGCCGAAACCCTGCCTGCCAAGAGTCCCTTCTATACGCCCGAGCACCTGGCGTTCCGCGACGCGATGCGCCGCTTCGTCGCCAGAGAAATTAGCCCGCACGTGGATGCATGGGACGAAGCCGAGTCCTTTCCTGTCGAGTTGTACCGCAAAGCGGCCGAAATCGGCCTGCTGGGCTTGGGTTTTCCCGAAAGCCATGGCGGCAACGACGGCGACCTGTTCATGACCATCATCGCCGCGCAGGAACTTGCGCGTTGCGGTGCTGGCGGGGTCTTGGCGAGTCTGCTGTCGCACACCATCGGCTGCCCGCCCATCGTCAACGTGGGCAGCGAGACGCTGAAGCAGCGCGTCTTGCCGCCGGTGCTGCGGGGCGAGAAGATCAGCGCGCTCGGCATCACCGAACCCTCCGGCGGCTCGGACGTGGCCAACCTCAAGACCACGGCGCGCCGGGATGGCGACCACTACGTCGTCAACGGCTCGAAAACGTTCATCACCTCCGGCATGCGCGCCGACTTCTACACCGTGGCGGTGCGCACCGGCGGGCCCGGCCCGGGCGGCGTGTCGCTGCTGCTGATCGAAAAAGGCACGCCCGGCTTCACGCAAACGCCTTTGAGAAAAATGGGCTGGTGGTGCTCCGACACCGCCGCCTTGTATTTTGATGACTGCAGGGTGCCGGTGGATAACCTGGTGGGGGTGGAAAACCAGGGTTTCAAGGCCATCATGAAGAACTTCAACCGCGAGCGCATCTTCCTCGCCGCCGGTGCCAACGGTTTTGCCCGTGTCTGCCTGGATGAAGCGCTGGCCTGGTCGCGTGAACGCGAGATGTTTGGCGGCAAGTTGATCGACCAGCAGGTCACCCGCCACAAACTCGCCGACATGGCCATGCGCGTCGAGGCGACCCAGGCCATGCTGGAATTGCTGGCCTGGCGCGTCGAACAGGGCGACACGCCAGTGGGCGAAATCTGCCTGCTGAAGAACCAGGCCACCCAGACCATGGCCTATTGCGCCAGCGAGGCGGTGCAACTGCACGGCGGCGCCGGCTTCATGCGCGGTGTCAAGGTGGAACGCATTTACCGCGAGGTCAAGGTCAACGCCATTGGTGGCGGTGCCGAAGAGGTGATGCGCGACTTGGCGGCGCGCCAGCTCGGGTTTTACGCCGGAAGCCCTCGATGAAGTCCGCCACCTCACCCACACAGCACATGCCGCCTTCGGCGCTGCCCGAGGCCATGCGCCTGGCCTTGTCGGACGCGCCAGCGCCTGACTGCGCGCACGGCTTCCCCCGTGCCTGGTGGCGTCATCTCGGCGCCAGCGGCCTGCTTGGTGTGGGGTTCGACAGCGACGGCGGGCCGCCCGTCACGGACTCCGTGCGGGTCAGCGCTCTGGCCGAAATCGTCGCCCGGGAATCCGCCAGCCTGGGCCTCGGCATGGCGTGGATGATGCAGCAGATGCTGGGGCGCTTCGTGCTGGCGCCGAATCTGCGCAGCGACCGGCATCGTGCGCTGCTGCAATCAATGACGGTCGGCGACACACTGCTGGCACTCGCGATCTCCGAGCCCGGCGCCGGCGCACACCCCAAACACCTGTGCTGCCGGGCGGTTCAGGACGGCGACGACTGGCTCCTTGACGGCCACAAGGCCTTCGTCAGCAACGGCCCGGCCGCCGATGCCATCATCGTGCTGGCCGTCAGCGGCGAGCGCGAGGGGCGCAAGCGCTTCGATGCTTTCGTCGTTGAGGCCAACACACCGGGCCTGACCCGCGAACTGGACGACAAAGTGCGCGGACTGGCGCCGCTCGGCCATTGCGGCCTGCGCCTTGTCGGCTGTCGGGTGCCGGAAAGCCAGCGCCTGGGCGAGCCGGGACAGGCTTTCGACACCATCGCACGACCGCTGCGCGCGATCGAAGACGCGCTGCTGCTGGGCCCCATGCTTGGCGCCATGCAAGCCGAACTGGACGCGCTGGCGCGCTGGTTCCAAAGCGCCGCCCGGACCCCTGCTTTGACCCGGAACCTGGGTGGCTTGCAACTCGAACTCGACGCCCTCTCGCCCGTGGCCCGTCATGCCGCCCAGCACCTGGACCAGCACGGGCCCAACGAGGCGCTGGCGGCGTTCAACCTGGGCGCGCGCCGCCTGTTTGATCGCTGGCAAGGCGCCTGTGAATCCTTTGCCGCGGCCCTGGACGACCATGAACCGGCCCTGCTCACCCTGGCGCGCGACCTGCGCCTGGTGCAGGGCATTGCCCGCAGCATCGCCGACTCCCGACAACTTCAAGCCGGCGAAAAAATGCTGCGCCCCAAGGAAACCCATGAAAACACTTTACCAACACCAGTTTGATTCCATCGACGGCCTGGCGCAGCGCCTGGCTGCGGTCGACTACATTGCCAGCCGCGAAATCGCGACCTCGGTCTATCTGGGATTCAACCTGGAAAAGCCGATCCTGGTCGAAGGCCCGGCCGGTGTCGGCAAGACCGAACTGGCCAAGGGCATGGCCGAGATCCTCGACGTGCCCCTGATCCGCATGCAGTGTTACGAAGGCCTGGACGAATCCAAGGCCCTGTACGAGTGGAAATACGGCAAGCAGTTGCTGTACACGCAACTGCTCAAGGACAAGCTGGGCGAAATGATGCAAGGCGCGGTGGGACTGGCGGCCTCGATCGAGCGGCTGCATGCGCACGACGACCTGTTCTTCTCCGAGCACTTTCTCGAGCCGCGCCCGCTCTACCAGGCCCTGCACCAGGAGCGCGGCTGCGTGCTGCTGATCGACGAAGTCGATAAGTCCGATCCCGAATTCGAGGCCTTTCTTCTTGAAGTGCTGTCGGACTTCCAGGTCTCGGTGCCCGAACTCGGCACCATCAAGGCCAAGGTCAAGCCCATCGTCTTTCTCACCAGCAACAACACGCGCGAGATGAGCGACGCGCTCAAGCGCCGCTGCCTGCATTTGCACATTCCCTTCCCCGAGGCGAAGCTGGAGCGGCGCATTCTGGAGCGCCGCGTGCCCGGCTTGTCGGCAACACTGAACCGCGAGCTGGTGGCCTTCATTCAGGCCGTGCGCCAGATGGATCTGAAAAAGCAGCCCTCGGTCAGCGAGACCATCGACTGGGCCAAAACGCTGCTGCTGCTGCACGCCGAACACTTGAGCCTGGACATGGTGAAGGGCACGCTCAATGTCTTCCTCAAGTTTGAGCAGGACATTGCCTCGGCCAGCGAGCAACTGCCGGCCCTGCTGCAGCAAGCGCGCAAGGACGCGGAGATTCCCCGTGCAAGCCACGCTTGAAGACTTTTTCAAGGCGCTGCGCGGCAGCGACCTCGAGATCAGCCTGAACGCCCAGGTCGATGCGGCGCGCGCCGTGGAACTGGTGGGCTGGCGCGACCGCACCCTGCTCAAAAGCGCGCTGGGCACGACACTGGCGAAAACCACCACGGATCGCGCCCTTTACGACGAGGCCTTTGATCGCTTCTTCCGTTTCAGCTCCTTCGAAAACATGGCCGCGCAAGGCAGTCCGGCCAAGCCCTCCTCCAAGCCCGATGCCAACCCCGCTTCAGACGCCATGGCCGCGCAAGACCTGCCGGACCCAGCCCAAGACAAACAGACTGCACCCGGTTCCGGCGGGCCGGGCGGCTGTCAGGGCAGCGGCGGCCAGGCCTTGTCGCAGTTGCTGCTGTCGGGTGACTCGGCGGCACTGGCCAAGCGCATGCAGGAAGCCGCGCGCGAGGTGGGCCTGACCGACATCTGGTTCTTCACCCAAAAAGGCTACTACACCCAGAAGATCCAGCAGGCCATGGGACTGGAACTGCTGGACCGCGAAATTTCCGACACCAAACGCCAGACGTTGGCGCCCGAGCGCGCTCGCGAACTCGAACGGGTGCGCAAGAAATTGTTCGTGGAGGTGCGCAATTTCGTCGAACGCAAACTCGCGCTCTACGGCACGGCACCGACGCGCCAGTTGCACGACGATTTCCTGCAATCGCAAAAGCTCTCCAACATCGAAAAACGCGATTTCGCGCGCATGCACGTCATCGTCAGCAAGATCGCCAAGCGGCTGGCCGATCGCCACTCGCGGCGCAAGAAAAAGCGGGTGCGCGGCCAGCTCGACTTCCGCAAGACCCTGCGCAAGAACGCGGCCTATGACGGCGTGATGTTCGAGACCTTCTGGCGCTCCAAAGTGGTGGACCGTCCGCGCGTGGTGGCCATTTGCGATGTCAGCGGCTCGGTACGCCAGTACGCGCGCTTTTTGCTGCTGTTCCTGCACAGTCTGGGCGAGCAGGTGAGCGACCTGCGCAGCTTCGCTTTCACCAACCACCTGGTCGAGGTGAGCGACACCTTCGAGTCGCTGCCGGTCGAACAGGCGGTCGACAAAGTGATGCAGGCGGTGGGCGGCAGTGGCACCGACTACGGGCAGACGCTGCTCGACATCGAGGCGCAGTTGCTCGATGACATTGATCGCCGCACCACCGTGCTGATTCTCGGCGACGCGCGCAACAACCGCGGCCAAGCCCATGCCGAAGTCATGCAACTGCTCTACCAGCGCGCGCGCCGGGTCATCTGGCTCAACCCCGAGCCGGTCTCGTTCTGGGGCCTCGGCGACTCGGAGATGAAGCGCTATGCGCCTTATTGCCACATCGCGCGCGAATGCAACTCCCTCGCGCACCTGGAAAGCACGCTCGACGCCTTGCTGCGCACCCATTCGGCCAGCGCCTGAGCCCCAGCCCTGGCTTCCCTCACGCTCAACGGACACCCCCATGGCACGCCCCTCACTGCAACTCCACCCCCGCAAAGAGCCGGTTACCGCGCACCCGGCAGCCACTCTGCTGCTGCTGCGTGATGGTGCGCTTGGCGTCGAAGTGTTGATGACCCGGCGCTCGCCGACAGCCAGCTTCTTGCCCGGTGCCTATGTATTCCCGGGTGGGCGAGTGGACGCCGACGACCACCAGGCACACACGCTGGCGCGCGCCCCCGACGCGGGCGGACGCTACCGCACGGCGGCGCTGGCGGCGCTGCGGGAAACCTTCGAGGAACTGGGCATCCTGCTGGCGGTGCAGGCCGATGGCAGGCCCATCACCCGCACCCACCTTCAAGCGCTGGACCGCAGCCGGGCGCTGTACCCGCAACTGCAAGCCCAAGGCTGGTCACTGGCGGTCGATCAGGCGCGCATGCTGGCCTGCTGGACCACCGACCGCAGCGTGCCCAAGCGTTTCGACACCGCCTTCTTCGCCGCGCTGATGCCCGACCAGCAGGAGCCGGTGGCCGACGAAATGGAGCAGTTCGAGCCCGTCTGGGTCAGGCCCGAGGATGCGCTGACGCAGCACCAGGCCGGCAACTTTTTCATGATCTTTCCAACCATCCGCACCCTGCACTGGCTGGCGGATTTCGAGCAGGCCGAGCAGGCCCTGGCTGCCTGTACCGAAGACGCGCCGCGGTGGAACTCCTGCCCTCGGGGTGGTCTGGTCGGCGGTCAACCGCAGCGCTTCATGGAGCATGAAGCGCCGTACGGCGAACTCGCGCTGGTGTGCCCGGACGGTCAACTTGAACATGTGCTGGACTGGCAGCACGAGCGGCCGGTGCCCCTGTTGCGGCACCTGCATCGCCTCACCGCCCCCAACGCCAGCGTCATGACCGGCCCCGGCACCAACAGCTACATCGTGGGCGACGCGGCCAGCGGCTACATTGTCATCGACCCAGGCCCCTTGCAGATGGACCACGTCGAACGCCTGCTGGCGTTCACGGCGGGCCAGATCACGGCCATCGTCTGCACCCACTCGCACCCGGACCACTCCCCCGCCGCGCAGCCGCTGGCCCAGGCCTGCGCCCGCCTGACGGGCCAGACACCGCCCGTGCTGGGCCTGGCTTCCGCCGCCACCGCCCGCTCCACAGCAGCCTTCGCCCCCGACCGCGCTCTGGCCGACGGCGAGCGCCTGATGCTGCACGATGGCGAGCACAATAGCACCCTGCGCGTGGTCCATACACCAGGGCACGCCGCCAACCACCTCTGCCTCATCCTCGAAGAAGACGGTCTGCTGTTCTCGGGCGACCACATCCTCAGCGGCAGTACCACCATCATCGACCCGCCCGACGGCGACATGAGCGCCTACCTCGATTCGCTGGACCGCCTGGCGCAGGCCTGCGAAAAGGACGGTATCGAATTCATCCTGCCGGCGCACGGCCACGTCATCGGGTGGGCGGCGCAGTCCATTGCGCAGCTCAAGGCGCACCGCCTGCGGCGCGAGGCCAAGGTGCTGGCGGCCATGCGCGCCGTCCCGCAAGGCGGCTTGGACGACTGGCTACCTCTGGCCTATGACGACACCCCCGCGGCGCTCTGGCCAATGGCACGCCGATCATTGGCGGCCCATGTGCAACGCGTCGAGCAACTGGCGATGTTTTGAATCCCATACGCTTTTTAAAAAACCCACAGGAGCCCAATTTGAATACCAACGCCCCCCACCTTGACCGCATCGCCGCCTGCAAGCAAAGCTGGAACGATAGCCCCTTTCTGAAGGCGCAAGGGCTGGAAGTTGAAGAAACAGCCGTAGGCCGGGCTATTGTGCGACTGCCTAAAGCCCTCCCCACCCAACGCGGCGGCGGCGGTTCGGACACCGTGCTCAATGGCGGCGTCATCTCTTATATGTTTGACGGCGCGCTTGGCTGGGCCATCATCTCCTCGCTGCTGGCCATGCCCGAGGCGGCCGACATTGACCCCTTCGAGCTGCGCCAGTTCACGATCAACCTCGACATCACCTTCCTCAACGCCGCCATGGGCGATAGCTTCGAGGCGCGCGGCAATGTGGTGCGCATCAGCCGCACGACGGCATTTGCCGAAGGGGAGTTCCTGGATGCCAATGGCACAGTCTGCGCCACGGCCAAGGGCATCTGGCGCGTGTTCTGGCCGCGCAGCACCGTGTCCGCCTGAACCCGCGATCCAGGCTTCCCCCCACAAAAGGAGACAAACATGAAACAAAGCACCCTTCGCATCGGCAGCGCCTCGGGCTTCTGGGGCGACAGCGAGTTCGCCGCCGCCCAACTGGTGCAGCGCGGCAACATCGACGTCCTGGTGTTCGACTACCTGGCCGAAATCACCATGTCGCTGCTCAGCCGCGCCAAGGCCAAGGATCCGGCACTGGGCTATGCACCGGATTTCGTGACCACCCTCCAGCCCCTGATGAAGGAGATCAAATCACGCAGCATCAAGGTCATTGCCAATGCCGGCGGCGTCAACCCGTCCGCCTGCCGCGCCGCGCTGGTGGCGGCAGCGCTGGCCGAAGGCGTCGACCTGAAAATCGCCGCCGTGCTGGGCGACGACCTGATGCCACAGGTGGACGCGCTGCGCGCAGCCGGCACCCCAGAGATGTTCTCCAGTGCAGCGTTCCCGCAAAAGGTCATGAGCGCCAACGCCTATCTGGGCGCCTTCCCGATTGCCGCCGCGCTGGCGGCCGGCGCCGACATCGTGGTCACCGGCCGCTGTGTCGACAGCGCGGTCACGCTGGCGCCGCTGATCCACGCCTTTGGCTGGACCGCTGCCGACCACGACCGCCTGGCGCTTGGCAGCCTGGCCGGCCACCTGATCGAATGCGGCACACAGGCCACCGGCGGCAACTACACCGACTGGGACACGGTGCCGGGCTGGGACGACATGGGCTTTCCCATCGCCGAGTGCCGCGCCGACGGCAGCTTCGTCATCACCAAGCCCGAAGGCACGGGCGGGCTGGTCTGCCCCTCCACGGTAGGCGAGCAGATGCTGTATGAAATCGGCGACCCGCGCGCCTACATCCTGCCCGATGTGGTGTGCGACTTCACCGGCGTGACGCTGACGCAGATCGGCCCCGACCGCGTCGAGGTCAAGGGCGCGCGCGGCCTCCCGCCGACCGATCAGGCCAAAGTCAGCGTCACCTACGCCGATGGCTTTCGGGCCATGAGCCTGTTCATGATCGGCGGCATCGATGCCGGCGCCAAGGGGCAGCGCGTCGGCGCCGCCATGCTGGCGCGCATGCGGCGCCACTATGCGCAGCGCGGCTGGCCCGACTTCACCGAAACCTGTGTCGAGGCCATCGGCGCCGAAGACACCTACGGCCCCCACGCGCGGCCCGATGCGCGCGAAGTGATGCTCAAGGTCGGCGTGCGCCACCCGGTCAAGGACGCGCTCGAACTGTTTTCGCGCGAAGTGGCGCCGCTGGCCCTGATGTCGGCACCGGCCATCACCGGTTTCACCGGCGGCCGGCCCAAGGTGCAGCCGGTGGTGCGGCTGTTCTCCTGCCTGGTACCCAAGGCACAGGTGGCCGCCAGCATCGACATGGGGGAGCGGACCGTGGCGGCACCGCCATGGCTCGGCAAACCGTTCGACCCGGCAACCCTGCCCCAAGTCGGCGGCCCCCTGCCCGCCGCCGACGCCTTTGCGCGCGGCACGCGCACCGTGCCGCTGGTGCAACTGGCGTGGGGACGCAGCGGCGACAAGGGCGACGCCGCCAACATCGGCATCCTGGCACGCCGCGCCGAGTATTTGCCCTTCATCCGCGCCGCCCTGACCGAGCAGGCGGTGGCGGCCTGGTTCGCCCACCTGGTCAAGGGCAGCGTGCGGCGATTCGATTTGCCCGGCACGCACGCGCTGAACTTTCTGATGCACGAAGCCCTGGGCGGCGGCGGCATCGCTTCGGTTCGCATGGACTCGCAGGGCAAAGCATTTGCCCAGATGCTGCTCGATTTTCCAGTCCCGATTCCAGCCGACCTGGCGCTTTGACAAACGCCCATCAACAACCCAAGACGGAGACACCCACCATGAGCACCCCAGCCACCACCGCCATTGCCAACACCGCTTCCGCAAGCCTGCGCGAGCGCATCCGCGACGTGCAGGAAGCCGCCCGCGGCGTCACCACCCTGTACCCGCGCAGCTACATCCTGCAGTGCATCAAGGAAGACCGCTTCCCCGACGAGCTGTGGCAAAAGCTCGGCGAATTCGGCCTGCTCGGCCTGTCGGTTCCGGAAGAGTACGGCGGCTCCGGCGGCGGCGTGCTGGAGATCACCGCGCTCAACGAGGCGCTGGCGCTGGCCGGCGTGCCCACCCTGTTCTTGGTCGTCACCGGCCTGGGCCGGGTGCCGATCATGCGCCACGGCACGCCCGAGCAGATCCGCAAATACGTCACCCCAACCTGCACCGGCGAGAAGAAGCTGTGCTTTGCCATCACCGAACCCAACGCCGGCACCAACAGCTTCGCCATGACCACGCTGGCCACGCCCAACGCCGACGGCGGCTGGACGCTCAACGGCCAGAAGGTCTTCATCTCCGGCGCGCGCGATGCCGACTACATGCTGGTGATCGCCCGCACCACCAAGGCCAGCGAGGTAAAGCACCGCACCGACGGCATCTCGCTGTTCGTGCTCGACATGAAAACGCCCGGCATCGGGCTGACGCAACTCAACATCCAGGTCGAAACTGCCGAGCGCCAGTACATGGTGTTCTTTGACAACGTCAAGCTGCCCGCCGACGCGCTGATCGGCGAAGCCGGCAAGGGTGCCAAGCTGATGTTCGAAGGTCTGAACTCCGAGCGCCTGCTGGCCGCCGGCGCCGCCATCGGCCTGGGTGACTATGCGCTGGCCAAGGCGGTAGCTTACGCCAATGATCGCAAACCCTTCGGCAAACCGATCGGCTCCTACCAGGCGCTACAGCACCGCATGGCGCAGGCCAAGGCACAGATCGAAGCCGCACGCCTCATGACCTACTCCGCCGCCGAGCGCTTCGACGCCGGCGAGGACGCCGGCGCGCATGCCAACATGGCCAAGCTGCTGGGCTCGCAAGCGGCGGTGGCCGCCGTCGAGGCCGCGTTGCAAACCCACGGCGGCTACGGCTTTGACCGCGACTACGACATCATCACGCTGTGGCCCATGATCCGCCTGCTGGAAATCGCGCCGATCAACAACGAGATGCTGCTCAACTACATCGGCGAACATGTGCTGGGCTTGCCGAAGTCGTACTGAGCCGATGGCCGTCATCCCCGGCACCGACCACCCGGACCGAGGTTCGCAACACGGTCGAGGCCGCCGGCCGCCGTTTTCGGGGTGGCCCGAGCTTGCGAACCGGCACCATTGGCAGGCGTCGCTACTCGTTCGCTGATGATGTGTGCCGCGCGCTCCCTCCCCACTTTCCCAGCAGCCAAGCGGCCGCGAGGCCGCCCACGCAAGACGCCGCAAGAGCGAAATGAAGGCAACCGCCGCCAAGATATCGTCAAGGCCGCGGCCAAACTGTTTCGACGCAACGGCTTTAATGGAACGAGCACGCGTGCCATCGCCTCAGCCGCCGGCATGCATTCCGGATCACTGTTTTGTCACTTCAAAAGCAAGGATGCGCTGTTGTATGAGGTGATGCAGGAAGGCATGCGCAGCGCGCTGGCGCGCCAGATGATCGTGCTGCTTGCCGAACATGACGCTGCGACCACACTGCGGCAATTGATCCGTTCGCATTTCCACACGCTGCTGGGATCGAACAGCGATTTCATGCAGGCAGTGCTCTACGAGTCGCGCTCTCTCACGACGCGGCAGCGCAGCGTCATCGCAAAGCTGCAAGGCGATTACGAAGCGGCGTGGACGCCTGTGCTCCAAGAACTGGCCTCGGCCGGCTGCCTGCAAGCCGAGGTGCCCCTGGCGCGCCATTTGATCTTTGGTGCACTGAACCGGTCAGTACAGTGGTTTGACCCTAAGAAGGGAACCTCGCTTGATGACCTGACCGATGCAGCGATGGTGCTGTTCATACGCAAAAAGTCGCGATAGGGCATGCCCATGATCGATCTTCGCACCAAGCCCTCGACTGCCAAGTGTTCGTGAGCCACCAAGCGCACGAAAGAAAAAACACGAAGTAGGTAAGTAATTATGGATGATCTGTTCTACTGCGCTTGTTCTGGGCTCAGCGAATCACCCCCACGCCGCCGTTGAGGCCGCACGACATCCTGGCAAGCCGATGTCGCGGCCGCAGCCGAAACCCCGGCAAGCGCCAAGCTACCGGCGAGGCCGATCACCCGCCAGCGCGATGCGGTGCATGATCCGGCGAAAACCGTGGTAGTCGTTGACCGGGTAGTGGTGCGTGCAGCGGTTGTCCCATAGCGCTAGGGAACCCACCTGCCAGCGGAAGCGACAGGTGAACTCTTCCTTCTTCTGGTGCCCGAATAAAAATTGCAGCAGCGGCGCACTCTCCTCTTCGGTCATGCCGACGAAGCGCGCGGTATGGGCGCAGTTGACATACAAGGCCTTGCGGCCGGTTTCCGGATGGGTGCGCACCACAGGGTGTTCGGCCTCGTAATGGCGGTTCGCGTCAGCGCGCCCGGATTCGGCCAGGCGGTCTTCGCGGGTGCGCGTCACGTCGGCCTTGGCCGAGGTATTGACCGCCACCAGGGGATCGAGCAGCTGCTTCATGCCATCCGACAAGGCCTCGTAGGCCAGCACCTGGTTGGCAAACAGCGTGTCGCCCCCGTAAGGCGGCACCTCGCGCGCCAGCAGCAGTGTGGCCATCGGCGGTTTCTCCAGGTAGGCGGTATCGCTGTGCCAGACGCCGCCAAAGTTCACTTTTTCGTGCGCCAGCTTCTTCACTTCGATGATGACCGGAAAGTCCGAAATGCCGCTGACGAACGGGTATTCAACCGGTGTGCCAATGGCCTGGGCGAAGGCCAGAAATTGTTCAGAGGTGAGCTGCTGATCACGCAGAAAGACGACGCCGTGCTCTAACCAGGCACTGCGCAGCGTCGCCAAGTCATCCGGTCGCAACGGCTGCGACAGGTCGAGCCCGGAGAGTTCCGCACCCAGTGCGCCAGACAGTCGGGTCACGATCAATGCCAAGGCGCTCATGCTGACACCTCCGCATCGGCGGCCACCGACACCGCTGCGCCACTGGCCAGCAAGGACACCAGCGCGCTTGCATCAAAGCCGCATTCGCGCAGCACCGATTCAGTGTGTTCCCCCAGTCGCGGCGCGGGCGCCAGCTTGCTGACGTCGTAACCCACCCAGCGCGCCGGCGCGCCAAAGGTGCGCATGGCTCCCTCGCTCGGGTGCTCGACCTGCTGAAAGAAGCCCACCGCCGCCAGGTGCGGGTCATCCAGCAGGGACTCGATGGTATTCAGTGGCACCGCCGGCACGTCGATTTGTTCGAACAGCGCCAGCCAGTGCGCGGTGCTTTGCCCACGCAGCGTCTGGCCCAAAAAGCCGTACACATGGTCAATGTGCCGGGTACGGCTGGCCAGGTCGGCGAAGCGCGGATCGACCCGCAAATCGTCGCGCTCGATGGCGCGCAGAAAACGCTGCCAGTGCCCGTCGTTGTAGACCAGCGCACAGATGTAGCCATCGCTGGTTTGGTACGGCCGGCGCCCGGGGGACAGCAGCCGCACGTAGCCGGCGTCACCGCTGGGCGGCTCGAAGGTGTGCCCGTATAGGTGGTCCGACAGCACCACGCTGGCCATGGTCTCGAACATCGGCACGTCGATGCGACAGCCGCGCCCGGTGCGCTCGCGCCCGTACAGCGCCATGGCCACGCTGTGCGCCGCATGCAGGCCGACCATGCGGTCGGCAATCGTCAATGGCACGTAGCGCGGCTCGCTCGCCCCGCTGCGCTGCTGCAGGGCGGCAATGCCGACCGCGCCCTGGATCAAGTCATCATAAGCCGGGCGGCCGGCGTAGGGACCGTCCTCGCCATAGCCGTACACGCCGCACCAAATGATGCGCGGATTGATCGCCGACACACGCTCGTAGTCCAGCCCGAGCCGTTCGATGGAGGCCGGACGCAGGTTGTGGACAAAGACGTCGGCGCCTTCGATCAGGTGCCGCATCGCGGCCGCGCCCTGCGGCGACTTGAGGTCGAGCGCCACGCTGCGCTTGTTGCGGTTCAGGTGCAGAAACAGCGGACCCATGCCGGGATGGCGTCCCGGGCCGATCCAGCGGGTCGAGTCGCCCTCGGGGGATTCAATCTTGATCACGTCCGCGCCATGGTCGCCCAAAATCTGGGTGGCGTAGGGCCCCATCAGCACCGCGCTGAGGTCAATCACCCGCACGCCCGCCAGCGGCCCCCCAAGTGCCGCCTGGTCTTGTTTGTTCGTCATCTGTGTCTCCTCCGGTCAAGTCGGGGCTTCCTCCACAATGCGCTGCCAGGAAAACCCGATTGACGGTTGTGCATCCTAACGTTATTCTTATATTAAAACAAATATTCCGATATCAGAACAATCAGGAGCCCCCATCCAATGAACACGTCAACAGCATCACGGCGGGAGCGCACGGGTGTCGCACCCGGTGCGGACGGGTCGCCCATGGCAGTGACACGCGTGCTGCGACTGCTGCGGATACTGGCCGACCACCCTGCCGGCTTGGCCCTGACCCCCTTGTGCATGGTCATGAATGCACCGAAGACCAGCGTGCTCTCGCTGTTGCGCGGCCTCACGGCGCATGGCTACCTGCAACGCAGCAATGAGGTGTATGGACTGGGTCCTGAGTCGTTCTCTCTTGGGGCATCACTGGTGTCGGCCCGGTCGCTCGACCTCGTGGTCATGCCGTTCCTGCGTGAGGCGGTGGCGCGATCCGGCGAGACCGCCCTGATCGCCAGAATCGACCGCGCCGCTGGCCAGCTCATCTACAGCCCGATCATCGAGAGCACGAGAACGATTCGATACGCCGTGCCGGCCGGAACCACGCGGCCGCTGTTTGCGTCTTCCGCTGGTCGCGTGCTGCTCGCGTTCCAGGACGAGGCATGGCGCCGCGAATACCTGCAATACGCCGACCTGCGTGCGATGACCGAGCACACCGTCACCGACCGAAAGCAACTGGCGCGCATCATCGAGCAGGTTCGGGAGACCGGCGTGGCCGTCACGATCGGGGAAGTGACCCCCGACGTTGCCGGCTTTTCGGCCCCGATCTTCGAACCCGGAGGCCGCGTGAGCGCGGCGCTGATCATCGCCGCGCCTATCGAGCGCGGTCGCGCCGCGGCTGCTGACCTGCAGCGCCTGGTGATGGAACTCGCCGCAAACATTTCGCGTGCGCTCGGCTACCGTCCGGAACTGGACCCGCGCGGATTAGCGCCAAGTCAAGCACTGAAAACAAAGCAGCTCCTGCGCCGATCGCGTCAGCACGCGGCCCCAAAGAACCGAACCACAACTTGACATGGAGACTGTCCCTATGACCAACGAACTTCTCTACGAGGTCAGCGACGGCATCGCCGTCATCACCATCAATCGGCCCGAACGCCGCAATGCGCTGAACCGCGCCGTGCGCGAAGGCTTTTTCAATATCTGGCGCCGCTTCGAAGCCGATGCCGAGGCCCAGGTGGCCATCCTCACCGGGGCCGGTGACAACTTCTGCGCTGGCATGGACCTGGTGGAAGCCGCCGACATGCAACTGCGCATCCCGCCCGCGGGTTTCATCGCCGTGCTCGGCGACAACATCGAGGTCACCAAGCCCGTCATCGCCGCCGTGCAGGGCTATGCCTATGCCGGCGGCTGGCTGCTGTCGCAGATGTGCGACCTGTGCGTGGCCGACGAGACCGCCAAATTCGCCATCACCGAGGCCAAGGTCGGGCGCGGCATGCCGTGGGCCGCGCCGGTCATTCACATGTTGCCGCAGCGCATCCTGATGGAAGTGGCGATGACCGGCGACCCGCTGACGGCGCAGCGCGCCTACGAACTCGGCTACATCAACCGCCTGATGCCCAAGGGGCAAGCATTGCAGGGCGCCAAGGAACTGGCGGCCCGGCTCATGGCCAATGCGCCGCTGACGGTGCGCGCGGCCAAGGAAATGGTGCGCCTGTCCACCGAGATGGGCCGCACCGCCGCGCTGCGCGCCTCCAACCGAGCGTTCGATGCCGTCTACCTCAGTGAAGACGCCTTGGAAGGCCCGCAGTCTTTCCGGGAAAAGCGCAAACCGGTCTGGAAGGGGCGCTGAAATGAGCGTGACCACGACCACAAAACCCGCACCGTCGGCCGCCGTCCAAACCTCTGGCATCACGCGGCAACTGGCCGCACGCAGCGCTGCCCTGTGCTACAACGATCTGCCGGAGGATGTGCGCCTGCGGGTCCGGCAATGCCTGCTCGACTGGATTGGGGTGACGCTGGCTGGCGCGTGCGAGCCGCTGGTTCATATGCTGGCCGAAGAAGCCCGTGAACAGGGAGGCCACGCCCAGGCCACCGTCGTCGGGCACGCCATGACGACCTCCAGCCGACAGGCGGCGTTGATCAATGGCTCGGCCTCGCACGCGCTCGATTACGACGACGTCAACATGGCCTGCACCGGCCATCCCTCGGTGGTCCTGATCCCGGCCTTGCTGGCCCTGGCCGAGTCGCGCGGCGCCAGCGGAAGCGACTTCATGACCGCCTTCGCCGCCGGCTATGAAACCATGTGCCAACTGGGGTTGGCGTGCGGCGACGCCCAGTATTCCAACGGCTTTCACACCACGGCCACGCTGGGCACGCTGGGCGCGGCCGCCGCCTGCGCACGCCTGCTTCAGCTCGACGCCGATGACACCGCGACCGCGCTGGGCATCGCCAGCACCATGGCGGCCGGGCTAAAATCGATGTTCGGCACCATGTGCAAGCCCCTGCATGCCGGGCGCGCCAGTGCCGACGGACTGCAGGCAGCCCAGTTGGCCGCGCGTGGTTTCACCAGCCGTGACGACGCCATGGAATGTCCGCAAGGCTTCGTGGCGACGCACGGCGGCACCGCATCTCTGGAAGCGACCCTGGCCAATCCGGGCGGCAGTTGGCACCTTCGCCGCAACCTGTTCAAGTTCCACGCCGCCTGCTACGGTACCCACGCCGCCATCGAGGCGGCGCGCCACCTGCGCCTGCAACACGCGCTGCGGCCTGATGACGTGCTTCGGGTGACGGTGCGTGCCAGTGCCGCCAGCGAGGGCGTGTGCAACATCGCCGAGCCGCGCACCGGGCTGGAGGCCAAGTTCAGTCTGCGCCACACGGTGGCGATGGCGCTGGCCGGGGTCGACACCGCCGGACTGGACGCGTTCAGTGACGAGGCCGTGTACGCGCCCGAGGTGGTGGCGCTGCGTGAGCGCGTGCAGGTCTTGCTCGCACCCCAATGCCCGGAGCTCACCCTCAGCGAGGTGGTGATCGAGACCCAGAGCGGCGCCGTGCTGCGCCAGCGCCACGACAGCGGGCGCCCGGCCAGCGACCTGCTGGAGCAGCAGCAGCGCCTGGAGGAGAAGTTTCGCCGACTGGTTAAGTCCGTGCTCACACCTGACGAGAGCGAAGAACTGATCGACCTGGTGGCACGGCTCGACGAACTGACCGACCTTTCGCCGCTGGCAGGCATGCTGGCCCGCCAGGCCTGCGTCGGTCCGCACTGACGGCGGCTCATTGAAGCTGGCGAGTCAGCTCACGGGAAAACATGGGTTGTGCAGTGTCCGTCAGCGGCCTGTTTCCTCACTACCGACCGGGGCGCTGCGCCCAATGCGCCCGAGCAGCCGCTGCAACATGCCAATCGTCTCGCCGCGCGTACGCTGCTGAGGATGGTGGCCGACCCCAGGCAGTGCCGTCACTTCGAGCGGCATCAGGCCGTGGCGGAACAAGGAAATCGCGCTGGGTCGCCAGCCATATTCATCGTCATTGCCGAACAACACGGAGACCGGACAACGCACTGCGGCAACCTCGGCGCTCATGTCCCATTGCAGCGCCTGCGGGCTGGCCCAGGGCTCGTACCAGCCCCAGAACATCGCGTCGGTGCTGTCGCCGTGGTGGCGCTGAAGTTTTTCACGCAAGCCGTCTTGCTCAAACGCGCGCCGCGCACCGGCCATGGCATCCACCATGAACGGATCGATGGCGATGGTTGGCGAGCAGGCAAGTACGCCGCATACCAGTTCAGGATGCGCCGCCGCAGCCAGCACCGACATGGCTCCTCCATCACTGTGGCCGAACATCAACGCCTTGTGGATTCCGAAGTGGCGCAACACCTCGCCAAGCACCGGCCCCGCCTCTTCACGCCGGTAACTGGGCTCACGCCCACCCACCAGACTCTCGGATCGCCCATAACCATACCGGTCATAGGCCAGCACCGGCCAGCCGCTGGATTCGGCCAACACCAGAGGCAGGTCTTTCCAGGTGGTGATGCAGTCCAGCCCGCCGTGCATCATCACGATGGTCGGCTGCCCGTTGCCCACATCACCCCAGGTGGTGGCGGCCAGCCGATGGCCTCCCGCAAACAGTTCGTGTTCTTTCATCATGTCAATCTGTCTCCTGGTTGCGCCTTGAAGGGGATCGGCACAGCCTACAGGTCGGCCTGTCCGGTCAGCAGTTGGCGCGCGATGGTGCGGCGCTGGATTTCGCCGGTGCCGTCGGGGATGCGCATCACGCGGGCGAAGCGGTAGCCCTCTTCCAGGCGCAGTTCGTTGGTCAGGCCCATGCCGCCGTGGATCTGGATGCTGCGGTCCATGACGCGCCCGAGCATCTCGGTTGAAAACGCCTTGACCATGCTGACCTGCGCGGTGGAGGCGCGGCCGCTGTCAAGGCGCCAGGCACAGTTCTGGATCATGGTCTTGGCGGCGTAGATGTCCATCGCGCTGTCGGCCAGCATGAGCTGGATGGCCTGGTGCTCGGCGATAGCCACGCCAAAGGTTTTCCGCACCTTGGCATATTCCACCGCCTGGTCTAGCGCCCAACGCGCCAGGCCCAAACAGGAAGCCGCCATGCCCATGCGCCCGGCGTTGACGCCGTCCATGGCCGCCGTCAGGCCGCGCCCGACATCGCCGAGCCGGTGGTCGTCGCGCACCCGCACGCCGTCGAGCACGATGACGCCGGTATCGCCGCCCAGGTGGCCCATGGTGTTGATGATGCGCGGCACGGAAAACCCGGACGCGCGCGTGTCAACGAAAAAACCGGTAACGCCACCCTTGTGGCGGGCTGCGGCTTCGGGGTCGGTCAGCGCAAACACCATGGCGTAGTCGGCGTAGGGCGAGTTCGTGATCCACTGCTTGGTGCCGGTGAGCACCCATTCGTCACCGTCGCGCACGGCGCGGGTTTTCATGCCGAATACATCGGAGCCGGCATCGGGCTCGCTCAGACCAAAGCACAGGGTCTTGTCGCCGCTGGCGATGCCGTCGCGGTAACCGGCAAACACCTCGGGGTCCAGGTGCCGCAGCACCGGCGACAGGCCGTTGGTAAAGGGCGACGGCAGCACTACCGTCTGGACCAGCGCTTGCGCCGGGCCAACGCGGTGGTTGAGTACCTCCTGCACATGGACCATGACCTGCGCGCCCTGCCCGCCGCCGCCCAGTTTTTCGTCGCCGAACAGGGTGTAGAAACCAAGTTCGGCCGAGCGCTTGCGCACCTGCTGGCGCAGCGCCAGCACCTCGGGCACATAGCGACCGCTGGCATCGAACAAGGTGCGTTCGCTGCCCAGCAGGTCTTGGTGGCGCTGCTGCAGCGGCAGCACTTCGCGCTCCACGAAGCGCAGCACCGCCTCGGCAATCGCTACGGTATCGGGATCGATGGTGAAGTCCATGCGGGAAACCTCGGCGCTACAACAGCCGGAACTTCGGCAGCGTGACCTCGTCGGTCACGTCGTCGTAGCGCACCGTCACGCGCTGGCCGATGCGCACCGCCTCCACATCGTCGGTGACGATGTTGGTCATCATGCGCGCGCCTTCGTCGAGGTCGATCACCGCCACCACGTAGGGGGTGTCGGCCTTGAAGGCCGGGCCGGCCGGCCGGCGCGCGATGGTGAAGCTGTAGATGGTGCCGGTGCCGCAGGCATCGACCCATTCGACGGCGTCGGAATGGCAGTGCGGGCACAGGACGCGCGGATAGAAATGGTGCTTTCCGCAGTCGTGGCAACGCTTGAGTGTCAGGCGATGCTGCTTGAGGGCATCCCAGTAGGGGCGGCTTTCGCCATCGATGACGGGCAGGGGTTTGTCGTACATGGTGCTCACCGGGTGGAAAGGATGCAAGTGGCACCGCTGGAGAGCGTGCCGCCGGTGCCGTGGACCAGCGCGGTCACGGCGTTCGCGATCTGGCGCGGGCCGCATTCGCCGCGCAACTGGCGCACCGCCTCGATCAGCAGGAAGATGCCGTACATGCCGGGGTGCGCGTAGGACAGACCGCCGCCGTTGGTGTTGAGCGGGAATACACCGCCCGGCGCGGTGCGCTGGTTGGCGACAAAAGCGCTGCCCTCGCCACGCTTGCAAAAGCCCAGCGCTTCGAGCGTCAGCAGCACGGTGATGGTGAACGAGTCATAGACCTCGACCACGTCAATGGCGTCATGCCCGATGCCCGCCATGGCAAAGGCGTCGCGGCCCGCGACCTCGGCTGCGGTCAGGCGCGCCAGATCGGGCATGGCGGCAATGGTCCAGTGAGTGTGTGATTCGCCGTAACCGCGCACATGGACCGCCTTGCGCCCGAGCGCCTTGGCGTGCTCTGCCGTGGTCATGACCACCGCGCCACCACCGTCGGTGACCAGACAAATATCGAGCAGGTGCAGCGGGTCGGAGATCATCGGGCTCTTGAGCACATCGTCGATCGACAGCGGGCCGCGCATCGTCGCGGCCGGATTGAGCGCCGCCCACTTGCGCGTGGCCACCGCGATCTCGGCCAGGTGCTCGGAGGTGGTGCCGTATTCGTGCATGTGGCGCTTCGCCGCCATCGCATAGCCGCCCACCGGCGTGGGCATGCCCCAAGGCGTCTCGTACTGCATGGTCAGCACGGCAGGACGCCCGGCGAGGTTGCGGCTCATCTCGCTCTTTTGCAGGCTGCCGTAGGTAATCAAGGCCACCTCGCAGCGGCCGGCCTCGATGGCAGTGGCGGCATGCGCCACGTGCGCCTCGAAGGCCGAGCCGCCGATGTTGGTGCCGTCCACGAAGCGCGGGGTGATGCCCAGATACTCCGACAGCGTCACGGTCGGCAACTGGCCCGGACCGGGCACGCCCCACAGGCCGGCGGTCAGCAGGCCATCGACTTCGCGCATGGCAATGCCTGCGTCCTTGAGCGCGTCACGGGCGACCAGCGCCTGGGCCTGCAGGACCGACATGGGCGCAAGGACCTTGCCGTCCTTCAGTGGCAGGTCGGCAACGCCGACGATCACAGCTTCTCGTTTTGTCATATTTAGAAATCTCCTGGTGTTAAATATCCCGGGCCCGTGCGGTCTGTACTAACCACGGGCCCGGGTTGGGTCAATCGGCCTTGTTTTCATCACGTGCCATCTCGCGCAAGCGGAACTTCTGGATCTTTCCGCTGGGTGTGCGCGGCAAGTCGTCCAAGATGTTCAACGTTTCCGGCCAGTACTGCTTCGTCATGCCCTGCTCTTCAAGAAAGTGCTTCATCTGGTCGAGCGTGAGCCCGTGGCCAGGCTTGAGCGTGACATATGCCACAGCGCGCTCACCCAGACGCGCATCGGGCACGCCGACCACGGCGGTCGCCTGGATGGCCGGATGGCGGTGCAACATCTGCTCGACCTCGACTACCGGGACGTTTTCGCCGCCGCGGATGATGATGTCCTTAGCACGGCCGGTGATGCGCACGTAGCCGTCGGCGTCGATGCGCGCGAGGTCACCAGTCTTGAACCAGCCCTCGCCGTCCATGCCGTACAACGCGGGGCGCTTGAGGTAGCCGACGAAGTTGCTGGGGCCCTTCGACTGCAGTTCCCCCTCCCCGCCGGTGGCGAGGACATCGCCACCGGCATCGACGACGCGGATCTCCATGCCCGGCATGGGCACGCCGTCGGTGCCGAAGACCTTGCCCGGCGAATCCCCGATGCGGGTGGTCGTGACCAGCAGGTTTTCCGTCATGCCCCAGCCCGACACGATGTGGGCCTTCAAGCGCTCGGTGGCGCGCTGCACCAGCGCGCGCGGAATCGGCGCGCCGGCGGAGATAAAGATGTTGAGCGTGGAGATGTCGTACTTGTCGAGCGCGGAATGGTCGGTCAGGTCGGCCAGGAAGGGCGTGGCCGCCATCATGAAGTGCACGCCCTCGTCCTGGATGCGTTGAAGCGCCACTTCGGCATCCCAGGTGTCTTGCAGCACGATCTTCGAACCCAACATCAGCGGCAGCTCCATGCCGATGGCAAAGCCGGTCTGGTGCGCCATCGGCGAGGGCATGAAACACACATGCTCGGCGGTCAAGCCGCAACGCTTGACGATCTCGACGATGTTCGCGAAATGGGTGTTGGAGGTGTGCAACGCGCCCTTGGGCTCACCGGTGGTGCCGGAGGTGTAAAGCAACTGCAACACCTCGTCGGGGTGCAGGCGGCGCTCGGCCAGCAACCGATCGGCATTGGGCGTTTCCTGCTCCCAGCGGCGCTCGATGAAGTGCTTCTCGAACGACATGTCGCCTTCGCCGCCGATCGCAAAGATATGCTTTAGCTGCGGCAGCGCCGGCTGAATCTCGCGCAGCATTGCGGCATGGTCAAAACCGCGAAACTCGCGCGGCACGATCATGACCTTCGATTCGGCCAGGCTGAGCATGAAGGTCAACTCGCGGTGGCGGAAGATCGGCATCACCGGGTTGGTCACCGCGCCGATGCGCAGGCAGGCCAGGTGCAGTGCCACAAACTGCCACCAGTTTGGCAACTGGTACGACACCACGTCGCCACGCTCCACGCCCAGTGCCGCCAGACCAAGCGCGATGCGCCTGGACAGGCGCAGCATTTGCCGGTACGACAAGGTGGTCGCCTGCCCGGTCATGCTGTTCAGGTCGGTCACGGCCACTTTGTCGAGGCGGCTGGGCGCGACTTCGTCCAGAAAATCGAGCAGGGTCTTGTTGTGCCAGTATCCGCCGGCCTTGGCTTGTTGAACCAGTTTGGGGCTCAGTTGAGATTCGATCATGTTGTCTAGTCGTTGTATTGAAATGGAATGAACTTAGCCGTGCCGGATGGCTTGCGACCGGGTCTGGGATCAGCGTGCGCCCCTGTCGCGCCCGCGAACTTGGACCATCAGGGTCACCGGGTACCGACCTCCTTGGGCAAAAAAGTAATGGTTTCAGTGAAGTCAACAATAGTCTCGCCACGCTGATTGATAACCAAGTGTTGCAACTCCATCAGGGTATAGCCGCGCGAGGTCGTGGGGAGCAGTCGGGCCTCCCCTTCGACATGAATGGTGTCGCCCGGAAACAGCGCACCGCGCAGGCGCGCCTGTACGCCAGTCATACCGCCGAACGGGCCAACCTCGCGCCCTTCTAGCACCTGCTTGATGATGCCGGACACATAGGTCGCCAGCAGCCCCATACCGAGCGAGATCACCATCGGGCCGGGCGCAAAGCGGCTGCGATGCGATCCGGTCATGTTCTCTCGGATGTACTCCATGTCGATAAAAAATGGTTCATGCAAGCCGACCACATTGACGAAGGTGACGATATCGGTTTCGGTGATGGTGCGTCGGTGCGTCTTGAAATGATGCGACTTGGCGCTGTCGGTCAGGTTGGCCATTTTGAAGTCCGGTGATTGATGGGTGGTGATGGATGAAAGTGGTTCTCTGCGGGCAATCCCTCTATCGGCCTGGCCCGCTGTTTTGGCACAATCAGGTTTTTATGTCGTCTAGCGCAGGAGAACAGCGGATGAACCCAGCACCCTTGCCTGGCGGTCAACTTCAAGGCCAGATCGCCCTCGTCACCGGTGCCACGGCCTTCATCGGTCGTGCCATTGCGCTGGAGTTGGCGCGGCGCGGCGCGCACGTGATCGTCAACGGCCGCAATCCCGAAGCCGGACAGGCGGTGATCAACGAGATCGCTGCGAACGGCTACAGCGCCACGTTTGAACAAGCCGACCTGACCAATAGCGACGCGGTTCGTGCCATGGTGGATCGAGTTGCCGAGCGCCACGGTCGCCTTGACATCCTGGTGGCCAGCGGCGCAGGTGCCAGTGCCGATTCGCCGTCCTTTCGCCTTTTCAAGGAAATGAGCGACGGCGACTTCGACAACTACATCCGCGCCCACTGGCTCACCCGCGCGTTTGCGATCCAGGCGGCCGCCCGCGTCATGGCACTGCACGGCCGCGGCAAGATCGTCGCGGTGGGTACCGACGCGGGCCGCGTGGCCACGGTCGGCGAATCCTTCATTGGCGGCGCCACAGGCGGCATGATGCAAATGTGCCGCGTGCTGGCACGTGAGCTGGGGCGCGACGGCATTCGCGTCAACTCGGTGGCGATGAGCTACATCTGGGATGCCGAGCCGCGCTGGGGTCCGGGCTCGCCAGCGCTCGAAGGCGGCCATGGCACGGGCATGATCGAGAACCTGCGCAAGCGCATGCTGTTTCCAGTACATTGCCAGGACATCGCCAAAGCGGCGGCGTTCTTTGCCGGACCGGAGTCCGATGCCATCACCGGCCAGACGCTCAGCGTCAATGGCGGTTTGAGCACACCGGGCTGACATGGCCATCAGGCCCCGCCGTGCGCGGCCTTGACGGCCGCGCGGTCAATGCTATCGGCACTCCCCAAGGGGAGTGCCGATACAAACACCACATGCTTGGGTTTCTTGTAGCGTGCGATGCGACCGCCCACGAACTCGATCAATTCTTCAGCACTCAGCGTGTGCCCAGCCTTCAGCACGCAGATGGCCTTGACCGCCTCGCCCCACTGAACGTCGGGCACCCCGATGACCACCACCTGCGCCAGCGCCGGGTGCTCCAGAATGGCCCGCTCGACTTCAGCCGGATAGACGTTCTCGCCGCCCGGCTTGATCAACTCCTTGGCCGGTGAACGCCCGCTGTACCAGAGGTAGCCCTCGGCATCGATGCGCCCCATGTCGCCCGTGTGGTGCCAGCCGTTGCGCAGCGTGAAGGCGTTGTCTGCTTCGCAGCGCCAGTAGCCCTGGAACACCATCGGCCCCCGCACCACGATCTCGCCGGTGGCGCCTGTGGGCAGCGGGCGGTCCAGCTCGTCCACCACCGCGACCGTGTTCAGCGCGGTGGGACGCCCGGCGCTGCCGGGGCACTCGTCGAACGGCGCCAGACTGACCGAGCCCGAGGTCTCGGTCTGGCCGTAGGCACTCCAGAAGGTCGCATGGGGACAGGTAATGCGCAATCGCGCGATGGTGTCGGGCACATCAATCCCCGACACCACACGCAGCCTGGCCAGTGCAGAGCCTTGGACTGCGGCGGCGTCCAGCAGGGCGCCCAGCATCGGCGGGAAGGTGCCGATCAGGCTGCCCCCGTCCTCGTCGATATGTTTGACCAGGCTCGCCGGATCGAAACGTGTCAGCAGCAGCGTCGCGCCGCCCGCCTGCTGCGTGGCTAGCAGGAAGCCGATGGCGGCCACGTGAAACAGCGGCAAGACGCCCAGATTGACATCTGCCGTGGTCAATTGCCAGGCCAGTTGCGTCTGCAGGCTGGCGGCGATCAGGCCGCGGTGCGAGAGCAGCGCGCCGCGCGGCCGCCCGCCCACGGCGGCGGTGTGGATGATGACAAGCCCCTCATCGTCATTCAGATCGGCGGGCGGCACGGTGCGATCGAGATACAGGGCTCTGACCGGCTGCCACGGCGCCTGCGCCGCGCCCGGCGCCGTCCCCAGCGTGTAGCGCTGCATGCCGTCCAGCCCTTGCTGCGGGAGTAGCGCCTTGAATTCATCGGCCACGATCAATACCCTGGGGGCCACGTCCTCGATGACGTAGGCGACCTCCTCGGCCGACAGCCGCCAGTTGATCGGCACCACGATCGCGCCCAGATGGGCGACGGCACCGAACAGGTCGACGTATTCCAGGCAGTTCGGTGCCAGGATCGCCAGCCGGTCGCCCCGGCCCACGCCCGCATCGGCCAGACCGGCGGCCAGGCGCGCCGTGCGTTCGGCGTACTGGGCATGCGTGACCCGCTGATCGCCGAACACCAGGGCGGTGTTCGGGCCGTGCAGCCCGGCGTTGCGGTGGATGAGATCGTGCAAGGTGAAAGATCGCAAACTCATTGCATGCTCCTCGTTCAGGTTCAGGTTCAGGTTCAGGTTCAGATTCAGATTCCGCTCGCCGGAGCCTTTGCCGGCGGCATCACTTCATGCAGAAAGTCCGCCACGCTGGCGACAAAGGCATCGTTGGCATCACCGGCAATCATGTGGCCGGCGCCCTTCAGATCGACAAAGCGCGCCCGCGGCAAGGTTTGCACCAGGGCACGCGCATCTTCTTCGCTGATGACGTCGCTGCGCTGGCCGCGCAGCAGCAGGGTGGGCGCCTGCAGACCGCGCAAGGCGCGCTCGTAGCCGTCCGCGTCGCGCCGGTGGTTGTGGTTGGCCTCGCTCATCAGTAGCGGATCCCAATGCCAGACCCAGCGGCCTTGCGCATTGAGGCGCAGGTTTTTCTTCAGGCCCTCGATCGGTCCTTCCATTGGCCGCCCACGGTAGTCAGCGATGTGTTGCGCGGCTTCTTCGAGCGACGCAAAGCCATCGGGCCGCGCCCGCATGAAGCGCACGATGCGCTCGACACCGGCTTCTTCCATGCGCGGCGCGATGTCCACCAGCACCAGCGCGTTGATCGGCGGCGCATGTGGGCGCCCGATGGCGGCCATGCTGGTCAAGCCCCCCAGGGAGGCGCCGACCACCGCCAGCGGCGTTCCCAGCTCGCGCCAGATGCGGCACATGGTGTCGGCCAGCGTCTCGATGCGGTAGTCGCCATCCGTGGCCCAGGCGCTATCGCCATGCCCCGGCAGGTCCAGCGCAACGGTGTACCAGCCGGCATCGCCCAGCACTTGCCCGGCCTTGCCCCAGGCATGGCGGGTTTGTCCGCCACCGTGCAGCAGCAGCACCGTGGGCGCGCCGACCGGGCCGTAGACATCGGCCACCAGGGGGCCGCCCGCGAAGCCGGCAAATTCCCGGCGCGTCGTCATGATGGCTTACCCACCTCTTGCGCGAAGTCGGCACCGCTACCGGCCACCTGACCCCAGTCGGCGAAGCTCTTGTAGTGCTCGCGCCACGTGGCCAGCAGTTCCTCGCGCGGCAGATCGGCGTAGACACCACGGTCATGCACATACTCCATGTGACGGCGGCCACTGACATCGAATTCATGGAAGACAGAATCGGCGCTGCCGTCGAACTCCAACGGACGGATACCGGCCTTCTCGCACAAGGAGCGGTTGAAGGCGGGTGTAGCCTTGAGCCATTGACCGTCAACCCACAGCTCGGTATAGCCGTGAAAGACGAACAAGTCGGTGCCCATCATGTCGTACAGCCGCTTGCTGGTCAGGTGGTTGCGAACATCGGCATAGCCCAGCCGTGCCGGCACGCCCAGGGCGCGGGCCGCCGCCGCCAGCAACGCCGCCTTGGGCACGCAAAAGCCGCGCCCGGCCTCGATCACGTGGCTGCCCTTCAATCCCTCGACTCTTGTGTCAAAGTAATAGGGATCGTAGAGAAACTCGTCGCGCACGGCGTAATAGAGCTTGACCGCGATCTCGCGCGGCGTCATCGCGGGGTCGGCCACCCGGCGCGCGAACGCGATCACAGCCGGGTGGTCGCTGTCCACGTAGCGGCCGGGCGCGAGATAAGCCGACGGATCGTTCGAATTTGTGGTTTTCATAGTCACATCCATGTCATTCATCCTTGACGCTCAGGCACTTTGGCGGTTCGGCCAACGCAAAGCCGTTGAAGGGTTTGGACCGATCATGGGCCTCCAATTTCCAGGTCGGGCGGGCATTGGGCACGCCGCCATCGACCCGAATGCAAGAACCCGTAATGAAAGCCGCCGCCTCGCACAGCAAAAACACAATTGCTGCCGAAATCTCGGCCTCGGTGCCATAGCGTTGCAGCGGCACCTTGGTTTTCAGACTGCGCAGTTCGGCCTGCATCTCGGGGCTGTAGGTATCAAAGCCGCTGCTGGCGATCCAGCCCGGCGCCACGGCGTTGACGCGCACGCCGGCGCCGGCCCATTCGCAGGCCGCCGTCTCGGTGAACGACAGCATGCCGGCACGCGCCGCGCCGCTGTGCGCCATGGTCGGCATGCCGCCCCAGATGTCGGCGATGATGTTGACAATGGCGCCGCCATGGGACGCCATGGACTGGTTGAAGGCTTCGCGCGCCACCAGAAAGCCGCCGGTGAGGTTGCTGCGCACCACCGCATCCCAGCCCTTCAGACTGATGTCCTTGACCGGCTGCGGGTACTGGCCACCCGCGTTGTTGACGAGACCATCGATCTTGCCGTGCTGTGCGATCACGTCGGCGATCATGGCCTTGACGCCCGCCTCGTCGCGAATGTCGCAAGCGTGGATACTGGCCTGGCCGCCGGCCTGCGTGATTTCAGCTTGCACAGCTTCCAGTTTCTCGATGCGGCGACCGACCAGCGCGACGCTGGCCCCAAGGTTGGCCAGCTCGTGCGCGGTGCAGCGGCCGATGCCACTGCCACCACCGGTGACGATAACGGTTTGACCTGCAAACAGGCCAGGGCGGAACACGGAACGGTAGGTAGGTTGAGACATGATGGACATTTCCTTTCTGTGCCCTCAGGCTCGCAGCATGAAATTGCCGTGGCCAAGGGCGATGGGCTTATCGGGGCTGGATTGCCATGCCTGGATGCGCAGATTAGCCACCCGCTGGCCCAGCTTGACCATAACGACGTTGGCATAGGTGTCCTGCGGTCGGCCCGAGCGCAGGTAATCAATGTTGAAATCGATGGTCTTGGGCAAGTCCCGGCTGTCCATGTGCCACAGCAGATAGAACAATCCGGCGCACTCCAGAAACCCCCCGGTGGCACCGCCATGCAGAGCCGGCAGGATGGGGTTGCCTATCAGTTTTTCCTGGAATGGCAAGACGCAGGTGAACTCCTCGCCCTTGACATCAATGCGCAAGTCCAGAAAACGTGCAAAGGGCACAGCCTGGATCACTTCGCTCCAGTCACCCTGGGCGCGCGCATGGTTAATTTGTTCGGTCCAATTCATCGTGGCACCTCCTCGTTGCGCAATACCGGTCGCCCGGAAGTAAACATGTAAATGCCGACTGCGGTGGCTATTGGGTCGTCCGACGTGTCGTGGTAGGCAGCGCCGCGAACGAACGCCAGTTCTGCAGTCAGCTTGTAGCAAACGGCCCCCCCCAGAATCGCACGCCCGGGCGTGGCGGGCTTGAGGTAGTCGATGCGCAAGTCCAGCGTGGCCATCGGCCGTATCTCCGGCAGCTTGACGAAAATCGCGAATCCGAACGCGGCGTCGAGCAGCGCAGTGATCACTCCGCCATGCAAAACCCTGGTCTGCGGATCGCCCACCAGCGCTTCCTGGTACTCGACTTTGAGCACGCACCAGTCGGTGCGCACCGCGTGCGGCAGGAGGCCCAGTTCGCGGTTGTACGGCGACACATGGGCGAACTTCTGCCATCGCTTGGCGATTTCTTCTTCGTTGATGGTGTGTGTTTCTGTCATCTCGACATGTCTCCAGACAAGGTGAGGGTGGGCTCTTCGCCGGCCGCCGTCACCGGATACCAGCGGGTCGCGGCTGGCGTTTCTTCATGGCGCACGTAGCCGGCGCGCTCCAGCCACAGCAGGTGCGCCAGGGTTTCGCCCATGGCCAGGTAAGCATGCAGCGGGTCGCTCTGCGCGCCATAAACGGCGTAGCCGAGTTCGGTGGCATTCATGCCCCCCGCGCCCAGACGCGCCATGAACTTGCGCAGAGCCCGCTGGTGGTGCGCCACCAGTCCATGCGCGCGCTCGCCCCCGGCGTGGTAGACGCGGTGGTGGGCCGGTAGCACGTGCTCGATTTCCAGCCCGGCAATGGTGCGCAGGCTATCCAGGTAACGTGGCAGCGGATCGGTTTCGCCATAGGGCCATACACCGATGTTGGGTGTGATGCGCTCGAGCAACTGGTCGCCTGTGAGCAGCAACTTCAGCCTGGGCTCGTACAGGCAAATTTGTGCAATGCTGTGGCCACCAAGCACCAGCACGTCGAAAGCATGATCGCCGATGTGCAGCGTTTGGCCGGCTTCGAGCGGCTCGACGCGAGTCGGCACGGCACAGGCCATGTTGCTTTGCAACACCCCGCCCACCACCTGCTGCGCGTCCTCCGGCGCCACCCCATGGCGGCGCATGAAGTCGATACAGTACGCGCGGTCGCCGGCGCTGACCACGTGCGTCTGCCGCGCCACCGCCACCTCTTCCTCGCGCATCAGGATCGGCGCCCCGGTGCGCTCGTGCAGCCACACCGCCAGCCCGAGGTGGTCGGGGTGGTGGTGCGAGACGATGATGCGCGTCAAGCCAGCCGCCAGCGGACCTGCCAATGCGCGCAGCCACAAGGCCCGGGCCGCCTCGCAATCGGCACCCGTGTCGAACAGGCACCAACCCTCGCTTTCGCGAATCAGGTAGATGTTGACGTGGTCGATGCCGTAGTCCACCGGCAGCGTGAACATCAGAATGCCGGGCAGGACCTCCTTCAGCGGCAGCCCGACCAACCCGTCAATGGCTGAAGTAGCCGGGGAGGTGTTCATGTTCACAAGCGTTTCGCCACTTCTTCGAGCATGACCTCGGTGGCACCACCGCCGATGGCCTGGACGCGGGCGTCGCGCACCATGCGCTCGATCGCAGCCTCGCGCATGTAGCCGAAGCCGCCGTGGAACTGCTGGCAGTCATAGACCACGTCGTTGACCAACTCGCCGCACAGCGCCTTGACCATCGACACCTCCTTGACGCATTCGCGCCCCTGCGCGTCGAGCCAGGCGGCGTGGTAAACGAGCTGGCGGCCGGCCTCGACCTGCGCCGCGCGCATTGCCAGGCGCTGGCGGATGGCCTGCTTGTCCCACAGCGTGGCGCCGAAGGCCTTGCGCTCGCGCACGTAGGCCAGCGTCAGCTCAATCGCGCGCGCAGCCTCGCCCATGGTTTGGGCGCCCAGCACGATGCGCTCGTTCTGGAAGTTGCGCATGATCTGGTAGAAGCCCTTGTTCTCTTCGCCCAGCAGGTTAGCGGTCGGCACGCGGCAGTCCTCGAACACCAGCTCGGCGGTGTCGCTGGACAGCCAGCCGCTCTTGTTAAGCGCGCGCCCGACCCGAAAGCCCGGCGTACCCTTCTCGACGATGAAGATCGAAATGCCGCGCGAGCCCTTGGCCGTCGGGTCGGTCTTGGCGGCGACGAAATACACATCGCCATGCACGCCGTTGGTGATGAACATCTTGCTGCCGTTGAGCACCCAGTGGTCACCGTCGCGCACCGCGCGGGTGCGGATGCCGGCCACGTCGGAGCCTGCATCGGGCTCGGTGACCGCCACGGCGCAAATCTTCTCGCCGCGGATGATGGTGGGCAGGTAGCGCTCGAGCTGTTCTGGCGTGCCAAAGTTGGCTAGGTGCGGCGAGGCCATGTCGGTATGCACCATCACCGTCACGGCAAAGCCGCCGTAGGTGGAGCGGCCGAGTTCTTCGGCCAGGATCGCGCTGTACACCGTGTCGAGCTTGGAGCCGCCGTGTTTCTCGGCGTAGCGCACGCCGAGGTAGCCGAGCTCACCCATTTTGCGCAGCACCGCGCGCGGCACCATGCCTTCCTCTTCCCATGGCGCTGCCTGTGGCACCACCTCCTGCTCGACAAAGCGGCGCAGATTGTCCCGGAACTGCCGGTGTTGCTCGTCAAAATAAATCGGCTCGTTCATTGCTTTTCCTCGGATTCGATTGTTTCCATGATCGCCAGCACATCACCACCGCGCACCGCGTCGCCGACGCGGCAACGCAGCTCGGCCACACGTCCCGGCGCTACCGCGCTCAGCGTATGCACCATCTTCATCGCTTCCATCTGCACCAGCGTGTCGCCGGCGTTCACACTCATGCCTACACTGACCTGCACCTGCGTCACCAGACCGGGCATGGGGGCGAGCAGGAGATTGCCGCCCAGCTCATCGGCACCCGCCGCGCCCTTGAGTGCGCGCTGCCAGCGATCGAGCCGGCGCCAGGCCCACGTGCCGCTCGGGCCAGAGAGCCACACGCGTTCGCCTTGCTTGGCGTGCTGCTCCACCGCCACCGTGAAGCGAACCGTCAGGCCGTCGCGCTGCAACGCCAGGGTGTCGCCGGCCAAAACCGCCGCCAGGGTCAACTCCCGATCGCCGACGCACACACGCCAGCTGTCACCCTGCGGCGAGACGCTGACTTCATGCACGCAGCGCTGCTCGTCTTCGAGCAGCACCTGTGTGCTGCCAGTGCCACTCCCAGCGCCGGCCGCGCGCCAGGCCCCGAGCGACTGCCAGGCCGAGCGGCCGGCCGTCGCCTGTTTGATCAGCACGCCGTGCACGGCGGCAGCCGCGATGGCCAGCCCATCGTCCGTGCGCGGCTGCCAGCCTGTGGGAAAGGCGCGTTCGATGTAATGTGTGGTGAGTACTTGCGCGAAGTGGTCATGGCGCAGCAGATCGGCCAGAAAACCGAGGTTGCAGTGCACGCCGAGCAGCACCGTGTCGTCCAATGCCGTGGCGAGCCGCCGTGCGGCGGTCGGCCGGTCGTCGGCATGGGCAATTACCTTGGCCAGCATGGAGTCGTAATAAGGCGTCACCTGACTGCCGTTGCGCACGCCGCTGTCGACCCGAACGCCCTCGCCGCGCGGCTCGCGGTAGTCGATCAGGGCGCCGATCTCGGGCGCAAAACCCGCCGCCGGATTCTCCGCGCAGACACGCGCCTCGATCGCGCAGCCGCGCTGCGACAGGTCCGGCTGGGCGAAGCCGAGCGGCTCACCAGTGGCCACCCGCAGCTGCCATTCGACCAAATCGATACCGACCGTCAACTCGGTCACCGGGTGCTCGACCTGCAGCCGGGTGTTCATTTCCAGGAAGAAGGTGTCGCCGCTGCGGCTGTCGTGGATGAACTCGATGGTGCCGGTGCTGTCGTAGCCGATGGCGTGCCCGATCGTCAGTGCGTGCGAAAACAGGGCCTCGCGCACGGCGGGAGGCAGGTGCGGCGCGGGCGCTTCCTCAATCACTTTCTGGTGGTTGCGCTGGATCGAACATTCGCGCTCGAACAAATGGACCAGATGCCCGTGCTTGTCGCCCAGCAACTGCACTTCGAGGTGGCGTGGCTCGTCGAGGTAGCGTTCCAGCAGCACGCGGTCGTCGCCGAACGAAGCCTTCGCTTCGCGTCGCACGGTATCCAGCGCGTCCGAGAAGTCAGCCGCGCTGCGCACCACCCGCATGCCCTTGCCGCCGCCGCCGGCCGAGGCCTTGATCAGCACCGGGTAGCCGATGCCCCCGGCCGCCGCCTGCAAGACCGCAGAGTCCTGGTCGTCGGCGTGGTAGCCCGGCACCACCGGCACGCCGGCTCCGAGCGCGATGCGCTTGGATTCGATCTTCGAGCCCATGCGCCGGATCGCCTCGCGCGAGGGACCCACAAAAATGAGCCCGGCGGCTTCGCAGGCGTCAATCAGGGCCAGGCTTTCCGACAAAAAGCCGTAGCCTGGATGGATGGCCTGCGCACCGGCGGCACGCGCCGCAGCCACGATGGCCGCAGCATCGAGGTAGCTGCGCGCGGCCTCCGGTGCTCCGATGCGCACGGCCGTGTCGCACAGGGCCACGTGCAGGGCTTCGCGGTCGGCGTCGGAATAGACCGCCACCGTGCGCAAGCCCATGCGGCGCGCGGTGCGGGCGATGCGGCAGGCGATCTCCCCGCGATTGGCAATCAGGAGGGTGTTAAACATCAGTCGCACGCCTTCATGCCAACACTCAGACCTGCCGCCACACCGGCAGCCGCTTGCCAAAAAAGGCTGCAATGCCGTCGCGCCCTTCTTCGGTTTCCCAGGCGTCGGCCAGCTTGTCAGCGGTGTAGATCATGTTGGTGGGCAGATCGTGCGCCTGCACATAGGCCACAAGCTTCTTGGTGGCCGCCACCGCGCCGGGCGCGCACTGCAGCAGGTCGGCGAGTTCGCGTTCAATGGCCGCGTCGAGCTGATCGGCCGCCACCACTTCTGAGAGCAGGCCCAGGCGCTGCGCCTCTGCCGCGCTCATGCGGCGCGCCGTCAGGAAGGTGCGCCGGGCGTTGGCTTCACCCATGCGCGCCACGACGTAGGGCGCGATATTGGCCGGCAGCAGGCCCAGGCTCACCTCGGTCAGCGAGTAGATGCCGGTATCGACCGCGATCGTGATGTCACAGACCGAGATCATGCCGACGCCGCCGCCATACGCGGGGCCATTGATGCGGCCAATGACGGGCATAGGCAGCTCGTTCAGGGCGCGCAGCATGAGCGCCAGATCGCCGCTTTCGCCCACGCGCTCGGCCCGGCTCTTTTTCATGTTGTCCTGCATCCAGCCCAGGTCACCACCGGCGCAAAAGGTCTTGCCGGTGCCGGTGAGCACCACCGCGCGCACGCCCGGCGCTACGGCCAGCCAATCGACGGCACGGCGCAGCTCGCAGATCAGGGTGGCGTTGAGCGCGTTATGAGTGTCGGGGCGGTTGAGCGTGAGGCGGGCCACGCCGCGCGCGTCGACGACCAGTTGAAGGGTTTCGTAGGTGGGCGTGTTCATAGAGGTTCTCTTACATGCGGTAAACAGGGGTTGCCGTACTCGGCAACGCACGGCGCGCCGCCAGCGCCAGCGCCAGGCCCAGCACGTCGCGCGAGGCCGAGGGTTCGATCAGACCGTCGTCCCACAGCCGGGAGGTGGCGTAATAGGGATCGCTCTGGCGCGCGTACTGCTCGCGTACCTTGCGTTCGATATCCAGCAGCCGCGCCTCATCAGCCGGGCCGCGCAGGTTAGAGCGTGCCAGCTCGACCATCACGTTGCTGGCAATGTCGGCGCTCATCGTGGCAACTCTGGCACTGGGCCAGGCGAACAGGAATTCGGGCTCAAAGCCGCGGCCGCACATCCCGTAGTTGCCGGCGCCATAAGAGCCGCCAACCACCAACGTGAGCTTGGGCACGCGCGCGCAGGCCATGGCATACACCATCTTGGCGCTGTGCTTGGCAATACCGCCACGCTCGGCCTCGGTGCCAACCATGAAGCCGGGGATGTTCTGCAAAAACAGCAGCGGTACTCCGCGCTGGTTGGCCAGTTCGATGAAATGCGCGCCCTTCAGGGCCGACTCGGCCAGCAGCGCGCCGTTGTTGGCGAGGATGGCGACCGGCTGGCCGTGGATCGCGCCAAAGCCGGTCACCAGCGTATCTCCCCACAACGGTTTGAACTCGTGGAAAGCGCTGCCGTCGAGCAGCCGCGCAATGATTTCGCGCGCGTCGTAGGGCTGTTTGGGGTCGACCGGTACGACGCCATCGAGCTCAATCGGGTCGTAACGTGGTGCGCTGGGCGGCAGCGGCGGCACCATGGGCGGCTCGGGCGGCAGGCTGGCGACGATCTGACGCAGCATGGCCAGCGCCTGATGCTCGTCCTCGGCCAGGTGGTCGCTGACACCGGAGACACGGCTGTGCATCTCCGCGCCGCCCAGGGTTTCGCCGTCTACCACTTCGTTGATCGCGATCTTGACGATGGACGGGCCACCCAGATGAATGCGTGCGTTACCGCGCACCATCACCACTTCGTCCGACAGCGCGGGAATGTAGGCGCCGCCCGCGGTGCAACCGCCGAACACGGCCGAGAGCTGCGGCAGGCCAGCCTGCGACATGCGGCACTGGCGGTGGAAGCTGTTGCCGAAGTGGTCCTTGTCGGGAAACACGCGGTCCTGCTCCGGCAAAAAGGCGCCGCCGCAATCCACCAGGTACAGGCAAGGCAGGCGCAGGCGCTGGGCAATCTCCTGCGCCCGTATGTGTTTTTTGACGGTTTCATGGAAGAACGAGCCGCCCTTGACGGTGGCATCGTTGGCAATGAACATGCAGGGCCGCCCGGCCACCATCCCGACGCCGGTGACGATGCCCGCACCCGGCACCTCGTTGCCATACTGATCCCAGGCCGCCAGCGGCGAGAGTTCCAGGAAGGCGCTACCGTCATCGACGATGAAGTCGATGCGCTCGCGCACCAGCAGCTTGCCGCGCTCGCGGTGGCGCTGGATGTGCGCGTCGCGCCCGCCGGTGGCCACCTCGGCCAGGCGTGCGCGCAGAAGAGCGATCTGACCCGCGTGGTGTGCAAGGTTGTCGCGGAAGCCCGGACCTTGCACATCGACCAGCGTTTGAATCACGGACATCCTGTTTCGTCCTTTGAAGCGCGGTCAGACCGCGGCGTAGCCACCATCGACCACCAACTCGGCACCCATGACGGTGGACGACTCATCGGAGGCCCCGGAACAGCACCACCGCCGACACTTCCTGATGCTGCACCGCCCGCCCGATTGGAGTGGTGCCGAGCAGCGATTTGTGATCGGCCGGATCGCTCAACAAGTCCTTTGTCATCGGCGTCTCGATGGCCCCAAGGTGAACCGAATTGACACGAATATTGAAAGGGGCGAGATAGGGCGCGCTGGCCATACTGAACAGCCGTACCTCGGCCTTGGAAGCCCCATAGGCACAGGGTGCGCCTAACGGCCGTAGATAGACAGGATGTTGATGATCGAGCCACCACCTGCCTGCTTCATCGTCGGCACCCCCGTCCGCGTGCCGAAAAAGGGGTAGCGCACGTTGACGTTGAACATGCGGTCCCACTCCGCCGCGCTGGCGAACGCCCGCCGCGACGGTTTCGCCAATCCCGGCGTTCATGTCCGCGACAGGCAGCTCGCAATGGACCTGGCCCATGCCCATCGCACTGCCCGTCACCAGAATGACCTTGTCCTGTACTCGACCAATGACCTTCTCCTTGTCATGTGATTCAGCGCACCGCCCCACAAATCTCTTGCATTCGCTGGCCGGCGCGAAATCCCTTGAGCGAGCCGCTGTGCATCACATGGCCCGACAGGGTGCGGCCGATGACGCGTTCGGCCAGAAGGGACGCCTCGATCAGCACCTCTAAATCGATGCCGGTCTCGATGCCCAGTTCCTGGCACATGAACACCATGTCTTCGGTGCAGATATTGCCGGCCGCGCCACCGTGCGTGTGACCCGCGAACGGACAGCCGCCCAGACCGGCGACCGAACTGTCGAACAGCCGCACGCCCATTTGCAAGGCGGCATAAACGTTGGCACCGCCGACGCCGCGCGTGTCGTGCAGGTGCAGGCCGATCTGAGCCTCCGGCACGATCGCGCGCACCGCGCCGACGCGGCGCTTGATCTCCTCGGGATTTGCCCAGCCCATGGTGTCGGCCAAGTAGACCGCCGGCAGCGGCACACGCCGGTCGGCGCAGGCATCGACCAGCCAGCGGACCTGATCGGTGAGGACCGACAGCGGCACGGCGCCACCGAGATTGCAGCCAAAAGCCGTGATCACGTAGGCCTTCTCCACCGGAATGCCTAGGGCGATGTAGCGGTCCAGCCAGCCGAGCTGGCGTTCGCGCATCTCGGCCACGCTGCAATTGTTGTTGCGCTGCGAAAACGGCTCGGTGGTGTAGAACATCAGCTTGCCGTCCAGGTCCACCTGTTCGCAGGCGCGCGCCCGCTCGAAGCCGTTGTCGTTGAGCCAGAGCGCCGTGTAGCGGGTGCCGGGACGCTTGACGATGGCGGCAAACAACTCGGACGTGTCGGCCATCTGCGGCACCGCACGCGGACTGACGAAGGACGCCACCTGGATCTGCTTCAGGCCCGAGGCCGCCAACGCGTCAATCAGCGCGGCGCGATCCGCCAGCGGATAGGTTTGCTGCTCCATCTGGAAGCCCTCGCGCGGACCTTCCTCATGGAACTCGACGGATGCAGGTAAATCACTCATGGTAAAACTCCTCGGAAATCAAGCGGCGGTGACTTCGGCCAGCACCTGGTGGCGCTCGACCATATCGCCCACTCGGCAGCGCAGGCTGCTCACGCTGCCTTCGAACGGCGCCGTGACGTGCAGCTCCATCTTCATCGATTCAAGCACGATCACGGTCTGGCCGAGGGCGACCGTCTCGCCGACCGCTGCCTTGACCGCGACCACCTTGCCCATCATCGGCGCGCCCAACTGACCGTCGGCTGCGGCGTCACCGGCGGCGCCCCCCAGATAGGGTTGCGCCGTAAACACGCTGCTGCCCAGCGCACTGGCGAGCTCGACCTGCTGCGCATCGCCCCGGATCGTCAGCTCCAGCGCCCGTCCGTCGCAATGCAACAGGGAGCTCCCGGCCGCCAGCGGCTGCAGCGAGGTGTTCACTTCCTGCTCGCCAATGACCAGGGTGCAGGCACCATGAACATCACGGGCCGAAAAGCGCACCGGCCACTCGGTCGCACCGACCTTTAGCACCAGGGTCGGCTGGGGCGCGGCCTGAATTGGCCCACTACTCAGACGCCAGCCGGTAAAGTTGTCCCACAGGGTCCAGCAGCCCAGCGCGGGCGACTCGGCGCGCCGCTGCGCCAGCCAGTGCAGCGCCGCCGCCGCCAGGTGCTCCAGTGGAGGCGCCGCGGGGGCCAGCACGCCGCGCTGCGCATGGCGCTCGTCAATCAGGCGGGTGTGGAAGGTGGCATCGCGGGTTTCCGGCCATTCCAGCAGTTCCTGTAGGAATTCCAGGTTGGTGACCAGGCCGATCACCGTGCTCTCGCGCAATCCGGCCACCAGCGCCCGGCGCGCCGAGTCGCGATCGCTCGCGTGCGCGATGAGCTTGGCGATCATCGAATCATAGTGCGGCGAGATTTCGTCGCCGCTGTCCACGCCGGACTCGATGCGCACGCCCGCGCGCGAAAAATCGACCACCTGCAGCCGCCCGGTGGCCGGCAAAAAGCCCGCAGTGGCGTCTTCGGCGCACAACCGGGCTTCGAAAGCGTGGCCGGTGCACTTCACGTCAGCCTGCGCCAGTGGCAAGCGGCCGGTGTCGGCAATGCGCAGTTGCAGCTCGACCAGATCGAGGCCGGTCACTTCTTCGGTCACCGGGTGCTCGACCTGCAGGCGCGGATTGACCTCCAGGAAGTAATGCGCATCGCCCGTGACCACGAACTCCACCGTGCCCAGGCCGCGGTAGTTCACGCCGGCGGCCAGTTTTACCGCATCGGCCAGGAGGGCGGCGCGCAGTTGGGGGCTCAGGCCGCTGGACGGCGCCTCTTCGATCACTTTTTGGTGGCGGCGCTGCAAGGTGCATTCGCGCTCGAACAGGTGAATGGCATGGCCCTGGCCGTCACCGGCCACCTGCACCTCCAGGTGGCGCACCTGCGGCAGGTAGCGCTCGACGATCAGTTCGCCATTGCCGAAGGCTTTTTCCGCCTCGCGCATGGCGCTCTCGATGCGCCCTTCCAGCCCGTCCAGCGTGTCGATCACCGCCATGCCGCGGCCGCCGCCGCCGGCCACGGCCTTGAGCAGCACCGGCAGCGTCATGCCGCGCACCAGGCCCAGCACCTCGGCCGGGTCGGTCATGCCGCCTTCGCTGCCGGGGATGACCGGCACGCCGAGGCGGGCCGCCTCGCGCTTGGCGCTGGCTTTGCCACCGACACGTTCGATGGTCTCGGCCCGGGGGCCGATGAAAGTGAGTCCGGCGGCTTCGAGGGCGCGCACGAAGTCCGCGTTCTCCGAAACGAAGCCATAGCCCGGATGGACGGCGTCGGCGCCCACGCGCCGGGCCGCCGCGATGATGGCCTCGATGTTCAGATAACTTTCGCTTGGCGCGGCGCCCCCGAGCTCAACCGATTCACCGATTTCGCGGACATGGCGGGCTAGACGGTCGGCACTGGAATGCACGGTGGCCACTTCCAGGCCGAGCTTGCGGCAGGTGCGGGCAATGCGGCAGGCGATCTCGCCGCGGTTGGCAATGAGGACTTTTTTAATCATGTCCGACTCCCGCGGCGAATTGGATCATCAAGACGGTAAGGATGCGTTGCATGGCTGGCGTCCTGGTTAGAAACGGAAGACACCGAACGGCGTCGGTTTGGCGGCAGTACGGGATGCGAGGTCGAGCAGCAGCCCCATGGCGTCGCGTGTTTCCACCGGATCGATGATGCCGTCCACCCACAAATTCGAGGAGAAATTCGTGGCTGGCTGGAAATCTTCGTAAATTTTGCGCACCGGGGCCTTGAACGCCTCTTCTTCCTCGGGCGTCCACTCTTTTCCCTCGGTCTTGTTGATCTGTTTGCGCACCAGCGCCATCACAGTGGCGGCCTGATCCGGACCCATGATGGCCGCGCGGCCGGTCGGCCAGGCAAACATCGCGGTCGGATTGAACGGGCGGCCGCACATCGCCAGGTAGCCGGCGCCGTAAGAGGCGCCCATGATGATGGTGTACTTGGGCACGTTGGCCGACGCCATGGCCGTGATCATCTTGGCGCCGGCCTTGGCGATCCCGGCCTGCTCGGCGGCGCGCCCGACCATGAAACCGGTCACATCGGCCATGAACAGCAGCGGGATGTCGCGCTGGCAGCACAAATCAATGAAGTGCGCCGCCTTCATCGCGCTGTCCGGGAACAGCACGCCCTGGTTGGCCAGGATGCCGACCTCGTGGCCATGGATGCGCGCAAAGCCGGTCAGCAAGGTGTCGCCGTACATCGGCTTGAATTCCTGAAACCGGCTGTCGTCGACAAAGCGCGCCAGAATCTCGCGCGTGTCGGTCGGAATCTTGGTGTCGCGGCTGATGATGCCGTAAATCTCGCGCGGATCGAAGCGCGGCGGCAGCGACGGCTGGCGCGTCCAGCGTGGCTTGGGCTGCTCGCCCAGGTCCCGTACGATTTCACGCGTGATGGCAAGCGCGTGGCGGTCATCTTCGGCGATGTGGTCGGTGACGCCGCTGACACTGCAGTGCATCTTGGCGCCGCCCAGCGACTCGGCATCCACCGTCTCGCCGGTGGCGGCAAAGGTCAGCTCGGGACCGCCGAGGTACATATAGCCCTGCTCCTTGACAATCACCGCCTCGTCGCACAGCGCCGGGATGTAGGCGCCACCCGCCGTGCAGGGGCCCATCACCACGGCAATCTGCTGGATGCCTTCGGCCGACATGCGAACCTGGTTGTTGAAAATGCTGCCGAACTGCCCCACATCGGGAAAGATGTTGGCCATTTCCGGCAGGAAGGCACCACCACTGTCCACCAGCGTGATGCAGGGCAAGCGGTGTGCCCAGGCAATCTGCTGCGCCCGCACATGCTTCTTGCAGGTCATGCCGTAGTAGGTGCCGCCCTTCACGGTGGCGTCGTTGGCGATGATCATGCACGCTCGACCCTGCACCAGGCCGATGCCGGTGATGATGCTGGCGCCCGGCGGCACACCGTCGTACATGCCTTCGCCGGCCAGCATGCCGACCTCCAGGAAAGGCGAACCCGGATCGAGCAGCACTTCGACGCGATGCCGCGGCAGAATCTTGTTGCGCGCCAGGTGTTTTTCCCGCGCTTTCAGGGGGCCACCGGCCAGCGCCTGTTGGCGACGACTCTGCAGGTCCGCGATCACGGCCTCGTAGGCTTGGCGGTTGAGCCGAAACTCGTCATCAGAAGTCGACACACGTGAAGAAAGAATGGTCATAGTCGCTCTTGCGTCGGTTCGTAAAAAAGTATCAGGGCTTGAACACGGGGGTGCGGCGGGCTTCGAACGCCGCCAGGCCCTCGCTGACGTCGTCGTCCATCAGGGCGACACTCGCCAGGTCTTCTTCCAGCTGGAGGCCGACCTCCAATGAGCCCTCCATGCCCTGGCGCGCCAGGCGCTTCATGGTCGCCATGCCGATGCGGCTGCGCGTGGCGATCTTGGTGCAGTACGCCAGCGCCTCTTCGTGCAGCTTGTCGGGCTCGACCACGTAATTGACCAAGCCCCACTGTTCGGCGGTGGCGGCATCAATCCAGCGCGCCGAGAAAAACATGTCCAGGCCGCGGCGCAGGCCAACGATGCGCGCAAAGCGCTGGCTGCCGCCCCAGCCGGGAATCAGGCCGAACTGGGCATGCTGGTCGCCAAAGCGCGCGTCCCTGGCCGCAAAGATGATGTCGCAGGCCAGCATCAGTTCACTGCCACCGGCCAGGGTCAGGCCCTGGCAGGCCGCCACCACCGGCAGATCGCTGCGCTCCAGGCGCTTGAGCACGCTGTGGCCATAGCTGATGAACTGCTTGAGTTTGGCCGGGTCAGCGCGCAGCAACTTCACCTCGTCGAGGTCGGCGCCGGTGCAGAAATGCTTGCCTTGCGAGCGGATCAAGATGGCGCGCACACCGGAGCCGGGTTTCTCGAATTCGTCAACCGCCGCCTCGATGCCCGCATGAACGGACATCGACAGACAATTGAATTTCTCGGGGCGTGCCAACTCGATGATGCCGACCGCACCGGAACAAGTGACGACGACAGGAGGGGGAACCTGACTCATTTCTTGCTCTCCTTGGCATACTGCACGGCGGCGCGGCCCACACGCTCGCGGGCAACGATCAGCTTCATGATTTGCGCCGTGCCGTCGCCGATTTCCAGGCCCATCACATCGCGCAGGCGCTGCTGGTGCGGCAGATCCATCGACCAGCCGTAGTGACCAAAGGTCAGCAGGCACTGGTGAATCGCGTCGAAAGCGGTTTTGGGTCCCATCCACTTGACCATGGCCGCTTCCGCGGTGTGCGGTTGGCCGGCGTCGCGCAAGGCCAGTCCGTGGTAACAAAGCTGGCGGCAGGCGGCGATCAGGGTCTCGAATTCGACAATCGGAAAACTCACGCCCTGGTACTGTGCCAGCGGTGCACCAAAGGTGTGGCGCTCCTTCACGTATTCCCAGGTTTCGTCGATCGAGGCCTGCGCGGCGGCCACGCACTGCAGCGCGATCAGGATACGGCTGAAGTCGAAACCCTGCATCACCTGCGTGAAGCCCTTGCCCTCCTCGCCCAACCGGTTTTCGACCGGCACCCGCACGTCGTCGAAAAACACCGAGCCACGGCCGATGATCTTGCTGCCGACGTCGTTGAAGCGGGTGCGCTGCACGCCTTTCTGGTTCAGGTCCACCAGGAACGCGCTGATGCCGCGCGCGCCATCCTCGGGCTTGCCGGTGCGCGCGAACAACACAATGGCATCGGCCTGGTCGGCAAAGGTGATGGAGGTTTTCTCGCCGGAAAGCACGTACTCGTCGCCCACGCGACGCGCCTTGAGTTGCAGATTGGCTGCATCCGAGCCGCCACGTGGTTCGGTCAAACCCAGCGCAACGATGGCCTCGCCCGCCACGATCCGGCTGTTCCAGGTGCGCGCCAAGTCGGGGGACGCATTGGCATGAATGATGGCGCCCATCAGCGAACTGAGCAACTGCATGTAGCTGACATTGAAGTCGCCATAGGCAATTTCTTCGGTAATGATGCCGGACGTGACACCACTCAAGCCCAAGCCGCCATATTCCTCGGGCAGATCAACACCGATCAGACCAAGCGCGCCCATTTCCTTAAACAGCGCCCGGTCGATGCCCGGTTGCGATTCGCGCTTCTGGTAATCGGGCCTGAGCTTCTCTCGTGCAAAGCGGCGCGCCACGTCACGCAGCGCAATCTGGTCGTCATCGAACATCATGGGTAATACCTCCTGGCTGACTGTTGCCGAAATCGCCGCCTGCATCACACCGTCAATCCGGACGAAGAATTTGAGGTGCTCGTCAATTGCATGGCTGGTCGACGCCGTATGATATATCATCGAACAGGTGTTAGTTAGATTTTCAAGGAAACTTTCTCGATGTCCACCGAAGCCACTGCTTTCTTTCCGACGCTACTGTCCGCCCTGAAGGTCGGCGCGCACACCCTTGGCAACCGGACGCTGATGGGCTCGATGCACACCCGTCTGGAGTCGCTGGACCGCTCCATCGACCGGCTGTCCCTGTTCTATGCCGAGCGGGCGCGCGGTGGTGCGGGCCTGATCGTCACGGGCGGCTATGCCCCCTGCCAGGATGGCCTGCTGGATGAAACCGGTCCCCTGCTTGTCACGACGGAGCAAGCCGATGCGCTCAAACCGATCCCACAGGCGGTGCATGCCGAGGGCGGCAAGATCATTCTGCAAATCCTGCATACAGGCCGCTACGCAAAAATCGCCAAGCCCGTCGGAGCCTCCGACATCCCTTCTCCGATCAACCCGCGCGCGCCGCGCGCCTTGAGCACAGCCGAAGTCTGGCAAACGATTGACGACTATGTGCGCTGCGCCGAACTCGCGCAGCGCGCCGGCTTCGATGGCGTCGAGATCATGGGCTCGGAGGGCTACCTGCTCAACCAGTTCACCGTCACGCGCACCAACAACCGCAGCGACGAATTTGGCGGCAGCATGGAAAATCGCCATCGCCTGCCGGTGGAGATCGTTCGTCGCACGCGCGCGCGGGTGGGGTCGCAGTTTCTGCTGATGGTCCGTGTTTCGGCACTTGATCTGGTCGAAGGCGGCGCCCCAGCCGATGAAATCGCCCAGCTCGCCCAGGCGGTGCAGGCCGCCGGTGCCGACATCCTCAACACCGGCATCGGCTGGCACGAAGCACGCATCCCGACCATTGCCTATGTCGTGCCACGTGCCGCCTGGCGCTTCGCCGCGGCTCGCGTCAAAAAAGCGGTGTCGATCCCGGTCATCGTCTCCAACCGGATCAACACGCCCGATCTGGCCGAAGAAATCCTGGCCAGTGGCGACGCCGACATGGTGTCGATGGCGCGCCCCTTCCTGGCCGACGCCGACTTCGTGCGCAAGGCGGCGCAGGGTCGCGCCGATGAGATCAACACCTGCATCGCCTGCAACCAGGCCTGTCTCGACTACATCTTCGCCCACCGGCCCGCGACCTGCCTGGTCAATCCCCGCGCCGGCCGCGAACTGGAGTTTTCGCTATTGCCGCCACGGGCCGTGCCGCGCAAGGTGGCGGTGATCGGCGCCGGCGCGGCCGGACTGGCCTGCGCGCTGACCGCGGCCGAACGCGGTCATGCGGTCACCCTGTTTGAAGCCGGGCCCGAGATCGGCGGCCAGTTGAACCTGGCCCGGGCCGTGCCGGGCAAGCAGGAATTCAATGAACTGCTGCGCTACTTCAAGCAAGGCGTGGCGCGGCATGGCGTGACGCTCAAGCTCAATACCCGCGCGGATGCCCCCTCTCTCGTCAACGGCCACTACGACCGCATCGTGGTGGCCACCGGCGTGCGCCCGCGCACGCCGCAGATCCAGGGCATAACTCACCCGAAAGTGGTGAGCTATGCCGACCTGCTGTCGGGCCGGGTGCAGGCGGGCCACCGGGTCGCGGTGATCGGCGCCGGGGGCATCGGTTTCGACGTGGCGGCGTTCCTGCTACACGAAGAACATGCTGATGGCGCCGCCAGCACGCCGCAGGCGGTCGACCGGTTTCACGCTGAATGGGGCGTCGACACTTCGCCCTCAGCCGCTGGCGGCCTGAAACCGATGCAGCCGGTCGGCTCGCCACGCGAAGTCACCTTGTTGCAGCGCAAGCCGGAAAAACCCGGGCGCAGCCTGGGCATGACCACCGGCTGGGCGCTCAAGGCCGAGCTGGCGCGGCGCGGCCTGCGCACGCTGTCGGGCTGCAGCTATGAACGCATCGACGACGCCGGATTGCATCTGAGCGTCAACGGCGTGCCACAGACGCTGGAGGTGGACACCATCGTCCTGTGCGCCGGTCAGGACAGCGAGAACGCATTGCTTGCCGAACTGCGCGCGCTCGGCCTCACGCCCGATCTGATCGGCGGCGCCGAGCTGGCCGCCGAACTCGATGCCTTGCGCGCCATTGACCAGGGCACGCGCCTCGGTCTGGCCCTCTGAACCCACTCGAGCATCCCTATGGATTTCACACCCAACCCAGAGCACGAATCCATCCGCGAGGCCATCGGTAAAATCTGCGCCCGCTTCGACGACGGCTACTGGCTCGAACGCGACAAGGTTGGCGGCTTTCCGCACGAGCTGCACCGCGCCCTAGCCGATGGCGGCTGGCTCGGCATTTGCCTGCCGCAGGAATATTGCGGCGGCGGGCTGGGCATCAGTGAAGCCACCGTGATGATGCAGGCCATCTCGCGGTCGGGCGCCGGGCTGTCGGGCGCATCGGCGGTGCACATGAACATTTTCGGCCTGCAGCCGGTGGCCGTGTTCGGCAACGAGGCGCAGAAACGCCGCATGCTGCCGCCGCTGATCGAGGGCCGCGAGAAGGCCTGCTTCGCCGTCACCGAGCCCAACACCGGTCTGAACACCACCCGCTTGAAAACCCGTGCCGAGCGGGTTGGCGACCACTATGTGCTGTCCGGCCAGAAGGTCTGGATCTCGACCGCCCAGGTGGCCGAAAAAATGCTGATTCTGGCACGCACCACGCCGATCGAGGACTGCAAGAAACCGACCTTCGGCCTGAGCCTGTTCTACACCGACCTCGACCGCCGTTTTGTGCAGGTGCGCGAAATCGAAAAAATGGGTCGCAAGGCGGTCGACTCGAACGAACTCTTCATCGACGGCCTGCGGGTCCCGGTGGAGGACCGCATCGGCGAAGAGGGGCGCGGCTTCGAATACATCCTGCACGGCATGAACCCGGAGCGGGTGCTGATCGCGGGCGAAGCGATCGGCCTGGGCCGCAAGGCGCTGGAGGTGGCCGTCAAGTACGCCGGTGAACGCGTGGTATTTGACCGGCCCATCGGGCAGAACCAGTCGATCCAGCATCCGCTGGCGCAATCATGGATGGAGCTTGAGGCAGCCGAGATGATGGCGATGCGCGCGGCCTGGAAATACGACAACAGCCTGCCCTGCGGCGCCGATGCCAACGCCGCCAAGTACATGGCGGCCGAAGCCGGCTTCAACGCCTGCCAGCGTGCCATGGCCACGCTCGGAGGCTATGGCTACGCCAAGGAATACCACGTCGAGCGCTACCTGCGCGAAATGATGATTCCGCGCGTCGCGCCGATCAGCCCGCAACTCATCCTGTGCTTCATCGCCGAGAAGGTGCTGGGTCTGCCCAAATCCTATTGACATTCACGAGCCCACGACCGATTTTCTTTCCGCCAAGGCCAGCAATGCCCTCGTCAATACCCTCTTTTAACCCATGACACCACCCACCCCATCATGACCACCACTCCCGACAGCGAACACGCTGAACAACTGAACATGCTGCGCGAAAGCGCACTCAGTTTCGCCGCCAAGGAATCGCCACTGACCCGCGCCCGCGCCCAGCGCCGGCAGACGCCGGGCTTCGAACGCCGCTTCTGGACCGCCCTGGCCGAGCAGGGCTGGACGGGGCTGCTGGTGCCCGAAACCATGGGCGGCTACGAGCAAGGCTTCGCTGAAATGGCCGAGGTGGTCGCCGCGCTCGCCACGCAGGTCGCGCCCGAGCCGGTGGTGCCGGTGCTGGTTTTCGCAGGCCGACTGCTGACTCATGCCGCCCCCTCAGAACTGGCCACGCGCCTGCTAACCGAGATGGCTGAAGGCCGCACCCTGCCCGCCGTGGCCTGGCAGGAAGACATCACCGGCGCCAAAGACCGCCCGGGCCAGGCTGCGACCCGGCTGGAGCGCCAGGGCGACTCCCTGCTGCTCAATGGCAACAAGCGCCATGTGCGCCCCGGCGCCGGGGCCGACGGCTACATTGTCAGCGCCACCGACCCGAACGGCCTGGCCCTGGTGTGGGTGCCGGCCGATGCGGCCGGCCTGGTAGTGAACAGCCAAGCACTGGCCGACGGCAGCTATGCGGCCGAGCTCGACCTCAACCAGGTCCGCCTGCCCGCCAGCCACCTGATGGCTGAGGGCCCGGGCGCGGTGGCCGCGCTGACCCGCGCCTACGACGAAACCCTGATCATGACCAGTGTCGAACTGCTGGCCCTGGTGCGCAGCATGCTGTCCATGACACAGGACTACCTGCGCACGCGAGTCCAGTTCGGCAAGCCGATCGGCAGCTTCCAGTCGCTACAGCACCGCGCCGTCGACCTGTTGATCCAGCAGGAACTGACCGCCAGCGTGGTGACGCAGGCGGTGGCCCTGCTCGATGCTCAGGACGGCGATGCCACAGCGCGCTCGGCCATGGCCAGCCGCGTCAAGTCGCGCGCGTCGGACGCCGGGCTGCAGGTGGCACGCGAAGCGGTGCAACTGCACGGCGCCATTGGCGTCACCGACGAATACGACCTGGGTCTGTACCTGCAGCGTGCCCTGGTGTTGGCCACCTGGCTGGGCAATGGCACCCAGCAACGCCGCCGCTACGCCGACCTCACCCGCAACGCCACCGCGCAGGAACACGCATGAACACCTCCTCCACATCCACCTCCACCGACTGGAATGCGCTCGACAACGCCAGCTTCCGCGCGACCCTGCGCGAATTTTTTGAAACCCGCTTTCCCGGCGAATGGCGCTACCCGCAGCGACGCCTGCGCTGGTCCGAAATCGGACCGTGGTACCTGGCACTATCCAAACAAGGCTGGGTTGCTCCGAACTGGCCCAGCCAATACGGCGGCATGGGCCTCTCGCCCGAGAAGCTCATCATTTTCATTGAAGAACAGGAACGCTGGGGCGTGGCGCGCGCGCCCGACATGGGCATCACCATGGTCGGACCGCTGCTGATCAACCACGGCAACGAGGCGCAACGCGCCTACTACCTGCCCAGGATCATCGCGGGCGAGCACATCTGGTGCCAGGGTTACTCGGAACCCAATTCCGGCTCCGACCTGGCCAGCCTGCGCACCGAAGCCGTGGTCGACGGCGACGACTTCATCGTCAACGGACAAAAGACCTGGACCACGCTGGCGCAGGACGCCACCCACATCTTCCTGCTGGTGCGTACCGACAAATCGGCCAAGAAGCAGGAAGGCATCAGCTTCCTGCTGGCCGACATGAAAACGCCGGGCATCACGGTGCGGCCCATCCGCAACATCGCGGGCAGCGAGGACTTCTGCGAGGTCTTCCTGGAAAACGTGCGCGTGCCGCGCACCAGCATCGTCGGCGAACTCAACAAGGGCTGGACCATCGCCAAGGCGCTGCTCGGCTTCGAGCGCATCTTCCTGGGCAGCCCCAAGCAAAGCCAGTACGCACTGGCACGCGTGCAAGAAGCGGCGCAGCGGCTCGGCCTGTTTGAGGACACCGGCTTTGTGGACCGCTACACCAAGCTGGCGCTGGACGTGGCCGACCTGGGCGCGCTCTATGGCCGCTTCATCGATCAAGTCAAGCGCGGCGAAACCCTGGGGCCCGATGTCTCGATGCTCAAGCTGTTCGCCACCGAAACCTATTCGCGCCTGGCCGACCTGCTGGTTGATGTCGTCGGCGCCAGTGGCGCCCTGCCCGGCCCCATCGCGCTGCCCGGTGGCAAAACCGATGCGCTGACCACCTTCTACAACGCGCGTCCGGCCACCATCTACGGCGGCAGCAACGAAGTGCAGCGCAACATCCTGGCTGCCAGCGTGCTGAAGTTGCCGTCATGAGCGACGCACGCAATTCCGTTTTTGAAGGCCCCGGCCCGGACGCGCAGTTCGCGCAGGCGCTGGCGCAGGGCCGCTTTCAGATCCAGCATTGCAGCGCCTGCGACCAGCATGTGTTTTACCCGCGCGCGCTGTGCACCCATTGCGGCTCGGCGCAACTCGAATGGGTGGCACCCAGCGGGGCCGGTTGTGTCTATTCCAGCACCACGGTGCGCCGCAAGCCACAGGCCGGCGGCGACTACAACGTGGCGCTGGTGGACCTGGCCGAGGGGCCGCGCCTGATGTCGCGCATCGACGGCGTGCCGCCCGACCAGGTGCGCATCGGCATGCGCGTGCAGGCCCGCGTGATCGACGACCCCATAAAGGGTAAGTTGCTGGTCTTCATCCCCGAGGGCGCCACACCATGAGCACCACCTCTCCCCTGCGTGGCGCCGCCGCCATCGTCGGCGCCAGTCTGAGCGGCGTTCCCATGGCGCCCGGTCGCAGCGCGCTCGAAATCCTGGGCGAAGCGGTACACGGCGCGCTGGCCGATGCGGGCCTGAAGCTGTCGGACGTCGATGGCCTTTTCACCGGTTCGTCCTATCACTTTCTCGCCGGCCTGTCAGTGGCGGAGTACCTGGGCATCCACCCCAAGTTCTGCGAAGCCACCATGGTCGGCGGCTCGTCTTACGTTAGCCACCTGCTCACCGCGGCCATGGCCCTGCACACGGGTCAGTGCGAAGTGGCGCTGATCTGCTATGGCAGCAACCAGGGTTCGGGCTTCGGCAAGCTCAAGTCGATGGCCGAGACCCCTTTGTACGAAGCGCCCTACGAGCCGCGCTACCCGATTTCCAGCTACGCCCTGGCCGCCGCGCGCCACATGCACCAGTACGGCAGCACGCGCGAAGACCTGGCGCACATCGCGGTGGCGGCGCGCCAGTGGGCGCAGCTCAATCCGCTGGCCTATGCGCGTGAGCCGCTCAGCATCGAGCAGGTGCTGGCTTCGCGCCTGGTGAGTGATCCACTGTCGGTGCTCGATTGCTGCCTGGTGACCGACGGCGGTGGTGCCCTGGTGCTGGTACGCAGCGAGCGGGCGAAAGACTTTCCCAAGCCGCCGGTCTACGTGCTGGGCGCGGCCGCCGCCACCTGGCACCGCCAGATCGGCTCCATGCCCGACCTGACCGTGACCGCCACCGCCGAGTCGGGGCCGCGCGCCTTCGCCATGGCCGGGCTGGCACCGAAGGACGTGGACGTGCTGGAGCTGTACGACGCCTTCACCATCAACACGCTGCTGTTCCTCGAAGACCTGGGCTTTTGCGCGAAGGGCGAAGGCGGCGCTTTTGTGCGCAACGGGCGCATCGCGCCGGGTGGCGTGTTGCCGGTCAATACCAATGGCGGCGGCCTGTCGTGCTGCCACCCCGGCATGTACGGCATGTTCCTGCTGATCGAGGCGGTGCAGCAACTGCGCGCCGAAGCCGGCGACCGCCAGGTTCCGGGCGCGGAGATCGCCCTGTGCCATGGCAACGGCGGCGTTCTTTCAAGCCAGGTGACGGCCCTGCTGGGCACGGCCGCCACCGTCTGATCTTTCCACTTCACAACCAGGAGACATATCCATGAACAAAGGCACCATGCTGCAAGACAAAGTCGCCGTGGTCACCGGCGCGGGCCGGGGCATCGGCCGCGACATCGCACTGCTAATGGCGGCGCAAGGCGCCAAGGTGGTGGTCAACGACATCGGCGCCTCGGTTGGCGGCGAAGGCAGCGATGCCAGCCACGGCCAGCAGGTCGTCAACGAGATCAAGGCCGCTGGTGGCCAGGCCGTGCTCAGCACCGACAGCGTCTCGACCTGGCCCACGGCCAACCGCATCATCGAGTGCGCGGCCGACACGTTCGGGCGCATCGACATCGTCGTCAACAACGCCGGCATCCTGCGCGACCGGCTGTTCTTCAACATGTCACCCGAGGAGTGGAGCGCCGTCATCGACGTGCACCTGAACGGCAGCTTCTTCACCTCGCGCGCGGCCGCCCCGCATTTCAAGACCCAGAAATCGGGCGCCTACGTGCACATGACTTCCACGTCGGGCCTGATCGGCAACCTGGGCCAGGCCAACTATGCCGCCGCCAAGCTGGGCATCGTGGCCATGTCGCGCCACATCGCCGGCGACATGCAGCGCTACAACGTGCGCTCCAACTGCATCTCGCCTTTTGCCTGGAGCCGCATGATCGGCGCCATCCCCACCGACACCCCCGAGCAGCAGGCGCGCGTGGAAAAGCTGAAAAAACTCGGCACCGAACAAATTGCGCCGATGGCCACCTTCCTGGCCAGCGATGCCGCGGCCGACGTCACGGCCCAGATCTTCGCCGTGCGCGGCAACGAGATTTTTCTCATGAGCCAGTCGCGCCCGATCCGCGGCATGCACACCGCCGAAGGCTGGACGCCCGAGACCATCGCCGAGCGCGTGCTGCCCGCGATGAAGCAGAACTTCTATCCGCTGGAGAGCTCGAACATCGTGTTCTCCTGGGACCCGGTCTGAGATGCGCGCCCCCACGTTTGCGGCTTTGCCGCTGCACTGCCCCCCGAGGGGGCCTCGCCCTTCTTGGGGCGGCCCGACGAAGTGCGGCGCCTAGCATCATGTCCATCAACTACAAGCACCTGATGGCATGGCCGTTCGAGGACGTGCGCCATCGCTACACGCAACGCGACACCATGTTGTACGCGCTGGGCGTCGGCCTGGGCACCGACCCGACCAACGAGACCGAGCTGCGCTTCGTCTATGAGAAAGACCTGCTGGCGCTGCCTACGCTGCCGGTGGTGCTGGGCTACCCCGGCATGTGGCTCAAGGACCCGGCCACCGGCGTCGACTGGGTGCGGCTGGTGCATGGCGAACAGGGCCTGCGCCTGCACCGCCCCATTCCCGCCGAAGGCGAGGTGATCGGACGCACGCGGGTGAGCCAGATCATCGACAAGGGGCCGGACAAGGGTGCGCTGATCTACACCGAGCGAACGGTGCTTGATGCCGCCAGTGGCGAACTGCTGGCCACGCTGACTTCCACCACCTTCTGCCGCGCCGACGGCGGCTTTGGCGGTCCGGCCGGGCCGGTCAAAACCGTGCATGAGCTGCCCACGCGCACAGCTGACCACAGCGTCGACTTCGCCACCCAGCCACGCGCCGCGCTGATCTACCGGCTCTCGGGCGACTACAACCCGCTGCATGCGGAGCCGGCAGTGGCGCGCGCGGCCGGCTTCGAGCGGCCCATCCTGCACGGCCTAGCCACCTATGGCATTGCCGGTTGGGCCCTCACCCAAAGCGTCTGCGGCGGCGACCCGAGCGCCCTGCAGTCGCTGGATGTGCGCTTTTCGTCACCGGTTTATCCCGGCGAAACGATACGCACCGAGATCTGGGTGGATGGCAAGGTCGTGTCGTTTCGCGCCCGCGCCGTCGAACGCGACATCGTCGTGCTGAACAACGGCCGCGCCGAGCTGCGCTGACATTCACTGATCTTTCTTCTCCCCTTTTTTCCAACTTTCCCATTTTTTTCAAGGAGCCTCAAGATGAACTACGCTGACTTTCAATTCCTCAAGTTCGAAAACAAGCCCAATGGCGTGCTGCTGATCACCATCAACCGCCCCGAGGTGATGAACGCCACCAATGCCCGCCTGCATTGGGAACTGACCAAGGTCTGGGGCGTCGTCAATGACGATCCAAAAACCAAGGTGGCGGTCATCACCGGTGCCGGCGACCAGGCCTTCTCGGCTGGTGGCGACCTGGATTGGGTAGGCAACATGGTCGGCAACCCCAAGGAAATCGCCAACACCATGACCGAGGCTGCGGACGTGGTCTACAACATGATGGCCTGCGACAAGCCCATCATCTCGGCCATCAATGGCGTGGCCGTGGGTGCCGGTCTGGCGGTGGCCTTCCTGGCCGACATCAGCATCATGGCCGAAGAGGCCAAGGTGACGGACGGTCACGTCAAAATCGGCGTCGCCGCTGGCGACCACGCGGCGATCCTGTGGCCGCTTTTGTGCGGCATGGCAAAGGCCAAGTACTACCTGCTGACGGCCGATTTCGTGAATGGCAAAGAAGCCGAACGCATCGGTCTGGTCAGCCTGTGCGTGCCGCGCGCCGAGCTGATGGACAAGGCAATGGCCGTGGCCAACAAGCTGGCCAATGGCAGCCAGCAGGCGATCCGCTTCACCAAGCGCTCGCTTAACGGCTGGATGAACATGGCGCGCCCGATTTTCGAGAGCTCGCTGGCGATGGAAATGCTGTGCTTCCTGGGTGAGGACGCCAAGGAAGGCGTGGCCTCGGTACGCGAGAAGCGCGCGCCCAAGTTCCCTTCCGCCCAACTGTAAATTAAGAAAGGAGTCCCCATGGATTTCAACCTGACCCAGGAACAACGGATGATCTACGAGTACGGCGACCGTATCTCGAAGCAGTTCGACCACAACTACTGGAGAGGCTACGCCGAGAAGAACGAGCGCCCGAGCGAACTGTACAAACAGATCACCGACGATGGCTTTCTCGGCATCATGGTGCCCGAGGCCTATGGCGGTGCCGGCCAGGGCATGACCGAAATGCTGCTGTTCATGGAAGGACTTTCCAACAACGGCATTCCGCTGCTGAACCTGGTGGTCGGCCCGACCATGACCATGGGCCTGCTGGCCAAGCATGCCAGCGAGGACATGAAGCGCCGCTTTCTGCCGGGCGGCTGCACCGGCGAGATCAAGTTCTGCTTCGCCATCACCGAACCCAACGCCGGCTCGAACTCGATCGAGATCACCAGCATCGCCAAGTCCGACGGCAAGGGCGGCTTCCGGCTGAACGGCCAGAAGGTCTACATCACCGATGCCAATTGCGCCGACTACGCCATGGTCGTCACCCGCACCACGGCGCGCGCCGACGTGAAGAAGAAGACCGACGGCTTCACCATCTTCATGGTGGACATGAAGAAGAAGGGCATCAGCAAGACGCTGATTCCGATTGCGTTCCCGGTGCCCGAGACGCAGTGGCAGGTGTTCTTCGACGACGTGGCGCTGACCGAAGCCGACGTGCTGGGTGAGGTCGGCAAGGGCTTCAACATCCTGTTCGACACGCTGAACCCCGAGCGCATCATCCTATCGGGCCTGTGCACCGGCGTCGGCCGCTTCGCACTGAAGAAGGCCGTGGCCTACGCCAACGACCGCAAGGTGTTCAACAATACCCCCATCGGCGCCTACCAGGGCGTGCAGCACCCGCTGGCGATGGCGCGCAGCGAGATCGAGCTGGCCTCGCTGATGGCGCTCAAGGCCGCCTGGGCTTTCGACCAGGGCCTGCCAGCCGGCGAATTTTCCAACATGGCCAAGTACGCCGCGGCTGAGGCCGGCATTCACGCCGTCGACAGCGCGATCCAGTGCTTCGGCGGCAACGGCTTCACAAAGGAATACGGCATCTACGATCTGTACGGCCTGGTGCGACTGCTGCGCACCGCGCCGCTAAATCGTGAAATGGTGCTCAACCACATCGCCGAGCATGTGATGGGCCTGCCGCGCTCGTACTGACAGGCGTCCATGAGTACAAGTTCCCCCCTTCCCGCCTTCGGCGCGCTGGCCGGCCTGAAGGTGATCGACCTGTCGCGTGTGCTCGGCGGGCCCTACAGCGGCCAGATCCTGGCCGACCACGGCGCGCAAGTCATCAAGGTCGAGCCGCCCGCCGGCGACGAAACCCGCGCCTGGGGCCCACCCTTTGCCGACGACGGCACCGCCGCCTACTACAACGGTTTGAACCGCAACAAGCGCGCCATCGCCATCGACCTGTCTCGGCCCGAGGGTCGCGAGATCGTGCTCAAGCTGCTGGAAAACGCCGACGTGCTGATCGAGAACTTCAAGATCGGCACGCTGGAGCGCTGGGGCATCGGCTATGAGCAGACGCTGCGCGAACGCTTCCCGCGCTTGATCCACTGCCGGGTCAGCGGCTTTGGCGCCGATGGACCGCTCGGCGGCGCACCGGGCTACGACGCCGTGGCACAGGCGCTGGGCGGCCTGATGAGCGTCAACGGCACGCCGGACACCGGCCCGCTGCGGGTCGGTGTCCCGGTGGTCGACATCACCACCGGCCTGTCGGCCGTGATCGGCGTGCTGCTGGCGGTGATCGAACGCCAGCGTTCCGGGCGCGGGCAGTTCGTCGAGGCCACGCTGTACGACACCGCCGTGTCGCTGCTGCACCCGCAAAGTGCAAACTGGCTGCAGTCGGGCCAGACACCCAAGCTCAGCGGCAATGCGCACTCCAACATCGTGCCCTACGACAAGTTTGCCACCCAGACCTGCGAGGTCTTCCTGGGAATCGGCAACAACGGACAGTGGAAAAAGCTGTGCGAGTTCCTCGGCCGTCCCGAAATGGCCGACGAGCCGCGCTTTGCCACCAACGCCGAGCGTTTTCGGCACCGTGATGCGCTGCGCGCCCTGCTTGAGGAACACCTGCTGAAGGTGGATGGCGAGTGGCTGTGCCAAGAACTGTTGGCAGCCGGCATTCCGGCCGGCGCCGTCAGGACCGTTCCTCAGGTATTGACCGACCCCCACACCCTGCATCGGGACATGGTGGTACAGGTGGAGGGTGTTCGAGGCATCGGCATACCCGTCAAGCTGTCGCGCACACCGGGGCGGGCGCACAGCGCCCCGCCGCGCTTCGGCCAACACACACGCGAGCTGCTCCTGGAGCATGGCTACGGCGCTGCCACCGTTGACGCAATGATCGCGCGGGGAACCATCGTGGAACACGTTGCGGAATGAACCCTGCCTGTCAGAGAGTAGGGAAATCCCCAGATACCTAACTAATGTTAGGCTCTAAAATAAAAATCTTTTATGCAGAACAAAAATCGAGTCGGCAAGCTGCGCACAGGCAGATGGTCGACCGTGCAATGTCATAGGCACCTTCAGTGATCAACACCATTAGTACCAATAGCAGTACCAGAGAGCAGGGGTCGGCTCCGATGCAAGCCAGCAACGAGGCACTAGCACCCGTCCTTGAATGCCGGGGGCTGGAGCGGCGGTTCGGCGGTCTGGTCGCGTTGACCGGGGTCAATCTGCGCATCGAGCGCGGAGAGATCTTTGGCCTGGTCGGCCCCAACGGCAGCGGCAAGACGACCATGACAAACGCCATCACCGGCTTCTTCCCACCCCAGGTCGGCAGCATATGGCTCAATGGCCGCGACATCACCGGCATGGCGCCACACAAGGTCGCCGCCCTGGGCGTGGCGCGCACCTTCCAGAACCTGGCGCTCTTCAACGGCATGAGTGTGCTTGACAACATCCTGCTTGGGCGCCACATCCACATGAAGGCCGGCGTGGCAAAAACCGCCCTGTATTGGTGGCTGGGTCGGAAGGACGAAATGGCGCACCGCCTCAAGGTCGAGGAAATCATCGATTTCCTGCAGCTACAGAGCGTGCGTGACGAACTGGTGGACAGCATTCCGATCGGGCTGAAAAAACGCGTCGAACTGGCACGTGCGCTAGTGGCGGAACCCAGCTTTCTCGTTCTTGACGAACCCATGGCCGGCATGAACCAGGAGGAAAAGGAATACATGGCGCGCTTTATTCTCGATGCGCGCGACGAGCGCCATGTCACCGTGCTGCTGATCGAGCACCATATGGACGTGATCACCGGCATCTGCGATCGAATGATGGTTCTCAGCTATGGTGAAACCATAGGAACCGGAATTCCTGCCGAGGTGATGAAGGATGAGCGCGTGATCAAGGCCTATCTGGGAGGTGCGCATGCAACGCACTGACATTGACACCACCAAGGGCGGTAGCACCACAACCTGGGACCTGGGCACCGACACCACCCTCATCCGCATCCTGGCCCGCAACGCCGAGTTGCTGGGCCATCGCGTCGCCATGCGCGAAAAAAACCTGGGAATATGGCAGGAGACCACCTGGTCGCAAATGCTGGATGCCACGCTCGCCTGCGCGGCCGGCATGGAAAGTCTCGGGTTTGGCGCCGAGGATGCCTTGCTGGTGCTGGGCGACAACCGGCCCCGGCTTTACATAGGCATGCTGGCAGCCGGGATGCTGGGTGGTTACGCCATGCCGGTCTACCCCGACGCCACGCACGACGAAATCCATCACTTCATGCATGAGGCGAATGTCCGCTTCGTCCTGGCCGAAGATCAGGAACAGGTCGACAAGGTGCTCGATCTGGGCGATCAGGGTGCAACGATCAGCAACATCATTTACGACGAGCCACGCGGTTTGACCAGCTATCCGAATCCCGGACTGGTGTCGTGGGAAAAGTTGCAGGCCATTGGTGCAGATCTCCTGCGTGCCGAACCGAAACTGCGAAATGTCTTGATCGAACGGGCCCGGCCCGAAGGGCCGGCCGTGTTCGTCCACTCGTCGGGAACCACGGGCAAGCCGAAGGGCGTGGTGTTGAGCCACAGGAATTTGCTCGCCGGGGTTGGCAACGCCCATCGCGGGGGGGCTTTCACATTCGGCGAGGACATCCTCGCCTATCTGCCCATGGCCTGGGTGGGCGACTTTGCGATCACGGTCGGCGCCGGTGTTGCGCTGCACTTCACCATCAACATTCCCGAGCGCCAGGAAACGGTGCTGCACGACCTGCGCGAGGTCGCGCCCACTTTCTATCTGGCGGCACCCCGAAGCTGGGACAACATGCTGACCACCATCCAGGTTCGCATGGAGGATTCGACGCCGCTCAAGAAATGGCTCTACGATGTTTTCATGAACTCCGCACTGGCAGCCGAACGACGCAAACTCGAGGGAAAACAGTCAAGCCTGAAAGAGCGTCTGATGCGGCAGCTGGGAGAGTGGCTAATCTTCGGGCCGATCAAGGACCAGTTGGGCCTGACCCGCCTGCGAAATGCCTTCACCGGCGGCGAGGCCATTGGCGAGGACACTTTTGTTTTTTACCGCGCACTGGGCGTGAAATTGCGACAGTTCTATGGTCAAACCGAAAGCAGCGCTTTCAATGCCTTGCAGGACACCGAAGAAGTACGCCTGCACACGGTCGGCAGGCCATTGCCGGGGGTTGAGGTCAAAATCGGCGACAACGGCGAGATCATGGTTCGATCCGGGAGTGTTTTTTCCGGTTACTACAAACTTGAAAATGCCACCCGGGAAGCACTGGAGGATGGCTGGTTGCGCACGGGCGATGCCGGTTATGTCGAGCCTGACGGGCATATGGTGGTGCTCGGGCGTTTGTCGGAGGTGGTGCACACCGCCAAAGGCGAACGCTACATCCCGAACTACATCGAGAACCGCCTCAAGTTCAGTCCGTACATCAAGGATGTGGCGGTGCTCGGGAGCGGTCGCGACACGCTGGCGGCCATCATCTGCATCGACAAGGAGCCGGTTGGCCATTGGGCCGAGGTACGGGGCATTTCCTACATGTCCTATGCCGACCTTTCGCAAAACCCCGAGGTGATCGAATTGGTCACGGCAGCTGTCAAACGCGTCAACAGCATCCTGCCGGACGGACTGAAACTGCATCACTTCGTGTCGCTGCACAAGGAGTTCGACCCCGATGATGGGGAGGTCACGCGAACACGCAAGTTGCGCCGCAACGTGGTGGAAGAGCGTTATGCACCCATCATTGACGCGATCTACGGCGGCCAGAAGACGGTCACGATGAAGGCGCAGATCACATACGAATCCGGGGAGGTCGGCACCATCGAGCGCCAACTCTCGGTGCAGGAGATTTAAATCATGGACTTTTCACTGTTTGCCGAGTTGGCCATCAATGGCGCACTGTCGGGGTTGATGTACTCATTGGTGGCGCTGGGAATCGTGCTCATCTACAAGTCGTCCTCTGTGCCCAACCTGGCGCAAGGTGCGATGACCATGCTCGGTGCCTATGTGGTGCTGGCCATCGCCAACGGCATCGGCCTTCCCATGTGGACGGCCATTCCTCTGGCCATGGGGACGATGTTTTTCGTCGGCATGGGCATCGAGCGGGTGGCCTTGCGCCGACTGGCGGGCCGTCCCATCATCATGATTCTGATGATGACGCTGGGGCTGGATATCTTCATACGCGCGACAACGATGGCCATCTGGGGCGGCTCAAGTCGTCCAATGTCCATCGGCATCAGCGACGAACCGCTGTTTCTGGGGCCGCTGCTGCTCAATCGCTCCTACGTGGTGGGGGCCGTGGTTGCCGCGGCACTGTTTGCAATCTTCTTTTTCTTCTTTCGCACGCGCAGGGGCATTGTCCTGCGCGCCATCTCTGATGACTACATCGCATCCTGGTCAATCGGCATATCGGTTGAGCGCGGGGTGGCTTTTTCCTGGGCCATGTCCTCGGTTCTGGCGACAACGGCCGGCGTGTTGTGGGGATCGGTTCAAGGAGTCAATCAAGGGCTGGCGCTGCTTTTACTCAAGGGCTTGACCGTCGCCGTTCTGGGCGGTCTTGACAGCATCGGCGGGGCTATTCTGGCCGGCTTGCTACTGGGTCTTCTTGAAGGTGTTGCGTCAGGCTATCTCGACCCATTGGTTGGCGGTGGTAGCCGCGACCTGGTGGTAGCCGCGACGCTGATTCTGACCATCCTGATTCGGCCCCACGGTCTGTTCGGGCGACACGACATTGAAAGGATCTGAAGGCCATGCTTTTTCGTCAATCAGGAATTTTTCACACCAGTTACGCGGACGCGCGGGCACTTTTCCCGTTGCCTGCTGATCGCTGGATGATCGGCTTGCTGCTGGCCTTTGCATTAACCGCGCCACTCACCATGAGCTCGCTCGTCCTCAGCACCCACCTGTTACCCTGGCTGGTGTGGACTGCGGCAGTGCTCGGCTTGAACCTGATCCTGGGTTGGGCCGGTCAGTTCCACTTCGGCTACGCCGCCATCATGGGCATCGGCGCCTACACGGCAGTGCATGGCGCGCGCAACGGCATCCCCTGGGAGATCGCGGTGGTGCTCGGCGGCGTGATGGCCGCAGTCATCGGCATCGTTTTCGCTTTCGCGGCGCTGCGCGTGAAGGGCCTGTATCTGGCGCTCAGCACGCTGGCCCTGCAGTTCGTGATGGACTGGGTGATCTCCCATGTGCCGGCCATCAGCGGCGGCTCCCAGGCCACGCTGCAAGCACCAGCGATGCGCTTGCTCGGTCAGGCCGTCACGTCGGAAACCGGCCTCTATTACGTGGCGCTGGGCTGGTGCCTGCTCGTGACAGTCTTCATGCTCAATCTGCGCCGCAGCGCGCTTGGGCGCGCGCTCGTCGCCGTGCGTGAAAAGGACTTCGCCGCGGCCGTCATCGGCGTGCACAGCCTGTATTACAAGCTGGTGGCTTTCGCGACCTCGTCCTTCATTGGCGGCGTCAGCGGCGCCATCCTGATTTTCACCTTCTACCGGGCGGCCACACCGGAGCAGTTTGCCGTCAATGTATCCATCGAGTTGCTGGCCATGGTGATTGTCGGCGGGTTGGGCAGCATCATCGGCAGCTATTTTGGGGCCGCCTTCATTCTGTTGATGCCCGGCCTGATGAACAGTCTGATCGGCTGGCTGGCGCAGCTCGCAGGTGCCTCGCTCGGCGTTGAAACGCTGGCCCACATCCCGCATGCGGTTTATGGTGCCTTGATCATTGTGTTCCTGCTGGTTGAGCCGATGGGTCTGGGCAAGATGTACACGAACCTGCGCAACTATCTGCTGGTCTGGCCCTTCGGCTACGCCCGAAAGTAAAGATGACATCATGCACGCGACTGACAACTTGACTTCCACCCCGACGCTGATGCACAACCCCGCAGCGAGCCCTGCACCGGTGCTGTCGCTGAACAACGTCGAGGTCATCTACGACCACGTGTCGCTCGCCATCAAGGGCGTGTCGATTGATGTGCCCCAAGGCGGTATGGTGGCACTGCTGGGGGCCAACGGCGCCGGCAAAAGCACAACGCTGAAGTCGATCAGCGGTTTGCTACGCCCCGAGCGGGGCCTGGTAACCCGCGGTGAGGTACGTTTCATGGGACATAACATCGATGCGCTGGCGCCTCAGGAGCGCGTCAAACTCGGTATCGTTCATGTGCTGGAAGGGCGGCGCGTGTTTGAACACATGACGCCTGACGAGAACCTGATCGCGGCCTCCGCCGTCCGCGGCAGCCGCCAGGACATGCTGCGAAACAAAGACATGGTTTACACCTACTTCCCGCGCTTGCACCAGCGGCGCACCGCGCAGTCCGGCTACCTGTCAGGCGGCGAGCAGCAGATGCTGGCCATCGGTCGCGCCCTGATGACGCAGCCCAAGCTGTTGATGCTTGATGAGCCCAGCCTCGGACTGGCGCCCTTTCTCGTGGCCGAGATTTTTGATATTGTCCGGCGCATCAACAAGGAAGAAGGTCTGTCCGTTCTGCTGGTGGAGCAAAACGCCATTGCCGCTCTGGACGTGGTCTCGCATGGTTACCTGATCGAAAACGGACGCGTGGTGATGCATGACAACGCAGAGGCCATGAAGAAAAACCCGGATATCCAGGAGTTTTACCTCGGAGGCGCTGAAGGCCACAATTTCCATGACATCAAGCACTATCGCCGGCGCAAGCGCTGGCTGACCTGACCGAGGGTAAAACCCTGTCTACGGCGATATCCGGTTTCGCGTTCAGTCTTGGGGCGTACTGTACGGCGTGCCCATTGGACTTTTTTAACCCGTACGATTCTTAGGAGAACAGACATGAGATCCAAGTTACTTTCTATCGTGGCAGGTCTGGGATTGGCGCTTGCCGGTCTGCAGTCTGCCCAGGCGCAAGCCCAGCCCATCAAATTCGCGCTTTGTTATGACCTGAGCAAGTCCTACGGCTTTGTGACGCCGCAAATCTCCCAGGCGGCGAATGACTATGCCAAGATATTGAACCAGAAAGGCGGCATCGAAGGCCACCCCATCGAAATCATGGTTCAAGACCATGGCAACGAGCCTCAGCGTGGCATCGAGTGCTACGAAAAGATGAAACGCGAAGGCGCCATTGCCTTCGATTTCCTGTCCACGCCGGTTTCCCGCGCCGTTCTGCCGCGCGCCATGGCGGATGGCAATGTGATGGTGCAATCTTTCGTCGGCCGCGGCGATGCGGTCGATGGTGATGTGTTCAAGTGGATTTTCCCCATTGGGCCAACCTATTGGGGCCAAATGGCCAACAATATCCACTACATCAAAACCAAGGCCAACGGCAACCTCAAAGGCGTGAAGATCGCATTCATCTACCCCGACTATCCGTTCGGGCAGGAGCCGATCGGCGTGCTGAAGACGCTCGCGGCCAAGGAAGGTTTTGATTTACACCTCATTCCCAACCCGATGCCGGGCAATGACCAATCCGCAGCCTGGACCCAGATCCGCCGCATCAACCCCGATTGGGTGATCAGTTGGAATCTGGCCGGCATGCACGTGGTCGCAGCGCGTGAGATGAAGCGCAACGGCATCCCGATGGACAAATACATTGCCGTCAACTGGCTCAACGAAGTTGACCTCGCCAACATCGGTCTGGAAAACGCAAAAGGCCTCAAGCGCGGCACCAACGTGGCGGGTGGACAGAGCCACCCGCTGATGCAGCAGATCATCAAGGACCTGTATGAGAAAGGCAAGGGCAGCGGTGACCGCAAGCATCTCAGCGATATTTACTACAACACCGGTCTGGCCATCTATGCCAGCGTTTTCGAGGGCGCTCGCCTGGCCATCAAACAAAATGGCTGGCCCATCACGCCTGACAAAATGAAGCGCGGCCTAGAAAGCTTGAAAAACTTTGATGCCGAAGACCTGATCGCCCCCGTGACGGTGACCGCCAAGGACCATGGCGGCGGCGGCAAGACCCGCATCGACATGTGGGATGGCGCCAAGTGGGTGCCCCAGACGGACTGGTTCTCGGCGTATAACGACGTGATCCAGGACATCGTGAAGAAAGAATCCGGCGAGTTCGCCAAGAACAAACAGTAATTGCCATCCCTTGGGAGGGGCACGATCAGGCGTGTTGCGCACCGATCAGGCCCTTCCCAGCCTGTTTTCGGATTTTCATCCCTCTCTTGAATCGACCGGTGGCACCCAATGCCGCAGCGAATTGCCATGGTAGCTGCCAAGCCCACGACCAAACGCAGAAAAATCTCGCCACCTTACCTAACTATCGTTTGACAGTTACAATATCAACCTCACAAATGTGGCGCCAAAAGCGCAAGGAGCAATAAATATGGATCTCGATCTAAAAGGCAAATCGGTCATCGTCACTGGTGGCGGCTCGAACATTGGCCGCGGCATCGTGCTCGGCTTCGCCGCGGAAGGCGCTAACATCACCATCGGGGACATCGACGACAAGCAGGCGCAAAAGACGGCAGAACTCGCGCTGGCGAGCGGCGCGGCGTCGGCGCAGGTTGTCAAGACCGATGTCACCAAGCTTGACCAGGTGCAAGCCATGTTCAAGGCGGCCACGGACAAGTTCAGCGGCGTCGATGTCCTTGTCAACAACGTCGGCTGGGACCAGTTGATGTTCTTCACGCAGACGACCCCCGACCTGTGGCAAAAGATCATCAACATCAACTACCTCGGCGTTCTCAACTGCACCAAGACCGCGCTTGAAGTCATGGTTCCTCGCAACGCCGGCTCCATCGTCTCCATCAGTTCCGACGCCAGCCGACAAGGTGAGCCACGTGAAGCGGTATATGGCGGCGTCAAGGCCGCCATCAACAGCTTCATGAAAACGATCGCCAAGGAAAACGGGCGTTACGGCATCCGCTGCAACGTGGTATGCCCCGGCGTCACGATCCCCAGTACCACCGACGAAGTGGGCGGAAGCAGCATGTGGATCGATGCCGGCAGCATGTTCACGCCGGAGCAACTGGAAAAAGTCGCCAAGGCGCTGCCATTGCGCAAAGTGGGACGGCCGCAGGATATTGCCAATGCCGTCGTCTTCCTGTCTTCAGCGAAGGCTGCGGGTCATGTCACCGGGCAGGTGCTTTCGGTGTCTGGTGGTTACAGCATGATTGGGTAAACGCCTGGGCATGGTCGGCAGGCGTGCGACGTTGAAATACCAAACAAGGAAAATTCATGGACTTCAAGGACATCATCTACGAAGAACGCGACTCGGTGGCCTACATCGCGATCAACCGCCCCGACGTGATGAATGCGTTTCGCGGCCAGACAGTCGAGGAACTGCTGCAGGCATTCATGAAAGCAGGCTGGGACAAGCGAATCGCCGCCATTGTGCTCACGGGGACGGGTGACCGTGCTTTCTGCACCGGCGGCGATCAGTCGGCCCATGCCGGCCAGTACGACGGCCGGGGCACCATCGGCATCCCGGTGGAAGAGTTTCACAGCGCCATTCGTGACGTGCCCAAGCCCGTGATCGCCCGCGTGCAGGGCTACGCCATTGGCGGCGGCAATGTCTTGGCCACCTTGTGCGACATGACTATTGCCTCGGAAAAGGCCGTGTTTGGCCAGGTCGGCCCGAAGGTCGGCTCGGTCGATCCTGGCTGGGGCACGGCCTACCTGAGCCATGTGGTTGGCGAAAAGAAAGCACGCGAGATCTGGTACATGTGCCGCCGTTACAATGCGCAGGAGGCCTTGGCCATGGGTCTATGCAACACCGTCGTGCCCCACGATCAGCTCGATGCCGAAGTCGCCCGCTGGTGCAAGGAAATTGTCGAAAAAAGCCCGACCGCTCTGGCGATCGCGAAACGCTCGTTCAACGCATCCACCGAGCACATTCGCGGCATCGGCAGCCTGGGACTTCAAGCGCTGAGCCTGTACTATGACACGGCAGAATCCAAAGAAGGCGTGAGCGCTTTCCTGGAAAAACGCCGGCCTGATTTCAGGCAGTGGGCCAATGGCGGCAAGTGAGCAAATGCAAGCCCTAAATAGCCCATGCGACGCGCCCATGCACGAGGCCGCCGCTTTGACAAAAGCTAGGTTTGATACGATTTGTATTTTGAATCTACCTAATGGTCAATATGAAGTCAAATACAGACGCAAAACCCAGCAAAAATGACGTAGATGCCCCCGCTACACGCGAACGCGTGCTGCTCGAAGCTGCACGGCTATTCAGGCATCATGGCTATTCCGCAACTACTTTACGCGAGGTTGCTGATGCTGCCGGCGTCAAAGCCGGCAGCATCTACTATCACTTCGAATCGAAAGAGCAGATCCTGGGCGAAGTACTTGACAAAGGCATCACCATCGTCGCGGATGCCGTGCGCACCCGTATTGGGGCTCTTCCCGAAAGTGCACTCTGGCGAGACCGAATCGCGGCTGGCATTGAAGGCCATCTCTGGGGAATGCTGCATTATGGCGACTTCACGTCAGCCAACATCCGCATCTATGGCCAAATTCCGACCAGCGCAAAAAATCGCCACCGGGTGGTGCGGCGGGCTTACGCAGACTACTGGGATCGGCTGTTCGAATCAGCGCTCGCCAGCGGCGAATTGCGCCCGGACACCAACACGGCCATGATTCGGCTTTTCGTGATTGGCGCATTGAACTGGACCGTCGAATGGTACAACCCCCAGCGCGGCTCTTTTCAAGACTTCTCACGCCAAATCACAGCGATCGTGTTCGATGGAATCCTCACGCATGACAAAGCATAACCGCAATGCATCGCCGGCAACTTCGACAGACCGGGCCGAGGGACTGACAGCAACAGTCCTCATGTCGCCTATGTGGCTCAGTGGCACGCTGACCGGCTGCGTCTGGGGACTCTCAAATTGGACAACCCGCCACAGGAGCAGCAAATGACCGTCAAGGAAGGCTGGCGCGGCCGGTTCTATGAAGACTTCGAGGTCGGCGACGAGTATCGGCATGCCCTTGGCCGCACCCTGACCCAGAACGACAACATCTGGTTCACGTTGCTGACGCAAAACACGGCTCCGCTGCACTTCGATGCCCACTACGCCACGCAGACGGAGTTCGGCCGCCCGCTCGTCAACTCCTGCCTCACGCTGGCCCTCGTGACGGGGCAGACGGTGAGCGATGTCTCGCAAAACGTCATGGCCAACCTTGGGTGGGACGAAGTCCGTCTGCCGCATCCGGTGTTCGAGGGCGACACGCTCTATTCACGTTCCACGGTGCTGGACAAGCGCGAGTCACGGTCGCGTCCCAATGTCGGCGTCGTGACGGTGCGAACCGAAGGCTACAACCAGAGCGGCGTCATTGTCTGCACGTTCAAGCGCACGGTAATGGTCTACAAACGTGACGGCGCACCGCGCACCGCACCGCCGCTGCCGGCCGACAACAGCCCCTGAACCGCCCCCTTTCGTCAACTTCGGCCCCAGGGCCGCCAACTTTTTTGATTCTCTCCGCATGAAGCCCACCTCCCTGCTCGATCAATACGGCCCCCGCGAAGCGATGGAATATGACGTGGTGGTGGTGGGCGCCGGCCCCGGCGGTTTGGCCACGGCCATCCACCTCAAGCAGCTCGCGGCAGAAAAGGGCGAAGACGTCTCGGTGGTGCTGCTGGAAAAAGGCTCCGCGCCCGGTGCTCACATTCTCTCCGGCGCGGTCATGGATCCGATCGCGCTGAACGAACTCTTCCCCAACTGGAAGGAGCTGGGCGCACCGTTGAACCAACCCGTCACCGGTGACGACGTGCTTTTCCTGAGCGAAACCGGTGCCAGGCGCACGCCCAACTTCCTGGTGCCCGACTGCTTCCACAACGAGGGCAACTACGTCATCAGCCTGGGCGCCCTGACCCAATGGCTGGGCGAGCAGGCTGAAGGCTTGGGCGTGGAAATCTTCCCCGGCTTCACAGCCGCCGAGGTGCTGTACAACGACAACGGTTCTGTCAAAGGTGTAGCCACCGGCAACCTTGGCATTGGCAAGGACGGCCAGCCGACCGAGAACTTCCAGCTCGGCATGGAGTTGCACGCCAAGTACACCATCTTTGCCGAAGGCGCGCGCGGCCACCTGGGCAAGCAGCTCATCGCCAAATACAAGCTCGACGACGGCCGCGATCCGCAAAGCCATGCCATCGGCATCAAGGAACTGTGGGAGATCGACCCGGCCCGCGCCCAACCCGGCCGGGTGGTGCACACGGTCGGCTGGCCGATGGACAGCCAGACCTACGGCGGCGGCTTTCTCTACCACTTGGAAGGAGGCAAGGTCACGCTTGGCTTCGTCACCGGACTCGACTACAAAAACCCTTGGCTCAGCCCCTTTGAGGAAATGCAGCGCTGGAAGACCCACCCGGCCATTCGCGCCCACATCGAAGGCGGCAAGCGCATCGGCTACGGCGCGCGCGCCATCACCGCCGGCGGCCTGCTCAGCCTGCCCAAGACCGTGTTCCCTGGCGGCGCGCTGATCGGCTGCGATGCCGGCTACCTGAACGCCGCACGCATCAAGGGCAGCCACGCCGCCATCAAGAGCGGCATGCTGGCCGCCGAGGCCGCGTTTGAAGCCCTGGCCGCCGGACGCAGCAGCGACGAACTCAGCGCCTACCCCGCTGCGTTCGAAAACAGCTGGCTGCACACCGAACTCGACCAGTCGCGCAACTTCAAGCAGTGGTTCAAGAAAGGCAGCCTCGTCGGCGCCCTGATGACCGGCATTGAACAGTGGCTGCTGCCCAGACTCGGCATCAAGCGTCCGCCCTGGACGATTCACCGCACCCAGGTCGACCACGCCTGCCTGCGCCCGGCCGCGGAGATGCCGCAGATCAGCTACCCCAAGCCCGACGGCAAGCTCACCTTCGACCGGCTCTCCAGCGTGTTTGTGTCCAACACCAACCACGAAGAAAACCAGCCCGCGCACCTGACGCTCAAGGACGCCGACGTGCCGGTGCAGATCAACCTGGCGAAATACGCCGGCCCCGAGAGCCGCTATTGTCCAGCCGGCGTGTACGAGTTCGTGAAGAACGACGACGGCTCGGACCGGCTGCAGATCAACGCGCAGAACTGCGTGCACTGCAAGACCTGCGACATCAAGGACCCGACGCAGAACATCGTCTGGGTCACGCCCGAAGGCGGCGGCGGGCCGAACTATGCGGGGATGTAACCGAGAGACGCTGAATCACTGAGTCCCATCCGGAAGCGAGCCTGGGCAGAAAGTTGCCGCTCGCACTCACAACCGGAGTCGTCGGCACCGGCATAGGGGATTTCCCGAGTTGACGTTAATCTAACTACCGTTAGATTAACGTCCATGAACAAGGCATGATGCATGCCTCGCAGAACGACAAGGCACAAGGCAGGCACGCCGCCTACCCAACACGGCCAACACGGCCAACACGGGACAAACTTTGAGAAAATTCACTGCCCCCCCGACCGGTACCCTGGAAACCAGAGGCCATGGTCGCGCCCATGAATCCGGCCCATCCGAGCCGAAGGTCTGCACGACTGCGGCTGCCATCCTGGCGCACCCCTCCACTACGCTCGACCGGCAAACCCGTTCAATGGTTGAGCCCCTGCAGCACGGCGCAAGGAACGGCCTGTCATGCTGAATCTCACCAATGTCCAGATCGTTTACGACAACACCATCGAGGCGGTGCGAGAGGCCTCATTGGCCGTCGGCAAAGGTCGCATAGTCGCCCTGCTCGGTTCCAACGGGGCCGGGAAATCAACCACGCTCAAAGGCATTTCGGGCGTTCTATATCCGGAAGACGGTGAGATCAAGGGTGGCCAGATCACGTTTGAAAACCGCCAGCTGACCGGCCTGGCGCCGGACGAAATCGTGCGCGCCGGCGTGGTCATGGTGCCCGAGGGGCGCCGCCTGTTCGACCAGTTGACGGTCGAGGAAAACCTCGTGATGGGCGGCTACACGCGCAGTCTGACCGACGCCAGGCGCCAGATGGAGATGGTGTATGGGCTGTTCCCGCGTCTGGTGCAAAAACGCAGCACGGTGTCGGGCTACCTGTCGGGCGGCGAACAGCAGATGGTGGCCATCGGCCGCGCGCTGATGTCGTCCCCGAAACTGCTGATGCTCGACGAGCCCACGCTCGGTCTGGCGCCACAGATCAGCGAAGAGATTTTTGAAATCATCACCCGCCTGTGCCGCCAGGAAGGCATGGGCATTCTCCTGGTGGAGCAGAACGCGCAGATGGCGCTGGTCATTGCCGACTATGGCTACATCATGGAAAACGGCCGCGTGGTGCTCGACGGTGAGGCCGACAAGATGCTGCGCAACGACGACGTGCGCGAGTTCTACCTCGGCTTCGGCGAAGGCGGATCGCGCAAGAACATGCGCGACGTGAAGCACTACAAGCGGCGCAAACGCTGGCTCTCCTGAGAAAAAACATGAACGACACATTGTTAAGGGTCGAAACCCTGTCCAAGCGCTTCGGCGGCGTCGAAGCCGTTGCCGGTGTCAGTTTTCACGTCCGGCGCGGTGAAATCTATTCCCTGATCGGCCCCAACGGGGCCGGTAAGACGACCACCTTCAACATGATCAGCGGCGTCGTCAAGCCCAGCAGCGGCACCGTGCATTTCGATGGCCACGACATCACCGGCATGCCGGCGCACCGCCTTGCCGCCATCGGCATCGGTCGGACCTTCCAGAACCTGGCAGTGTTCAAACATGCCAGCGTGGTGGACAACCTGCTGGTCGGTCGCCACTGCCACATGGCCACCAACGTGCTGGATGCCTCGTGGTTCTTCGGACGGGCGCGGCGCGAGGAGCTCGAACACCGCCGCAAGGTGGAAGAGATCATCGACTTCCTCGAAATCGAGGAAATCCGCAACATGCCGGTGGGCACCCTGTCCTATGGCCTGCAAAAGCGGGTCGAGCTCGGGCGCGCCTTGGCCACCGAGCCCAAGCTGCTGCTGCTGGACGAAATGGTGTCGGGCATGAACAGTGAAGAAACCGAAGACATCGCCCGCTTCGTGCTTGACATCCGCGACGAACTGGGCATCACGGTGCTGATGGTCGAGCATGACATGGGCATCGTGATGGACATCTCCGACCGCATCTGCGTGCTCAACTTCGGCCGCAAGATCGGCGAGGGCACGCCGGCCGAGATATCGGCCAACCCGGCCGTGATCGACGCCTACCTGGGCAGCAAGACCAAGGAGGCCGCATGATCGACAACCTGGACGCCTTGCTGCGCGACGGCAACACCACATTCCCCAAGCTGCTCCAGCACTGGGCACAGCGCTTTCCCGATGCACTAGCGTTTCGCGAGAAGGATTACGGCATCTGGAACCGGATGACCTGGCAGCACTATCTGGAGACCGCTCGCCGCTTCGCTCACGGCCTGAAGGCCCTCGGATTCGAAAAGGGGGACCGCCTGGCCATTGCCAGCGAGGACAGCCCCCACTGGATGTTCTCCGATCTGGCGACGCAGGCCATCGGTGGCATTGTGGTCGGCATCTACCCCACCAACCCGTGGCCGGAACTGCAATACATCGTGCACCACTCGAACAGCAAGTTCGTGGTCTGCGGCGACCAGGAGCAGGTCGACAAGGTGCTCGACGCCATGGACAAGCACGCCACCGGCCTGCCCGACCTGGTGAAGATCATCTGCGCCGACATGAAGGGGATGCGCGGCTACAAGCACGACCAGCTGATGTCGTTCGACGACGTGCTCGAGCTTGGCGACCAATACGCTGCGGCATCGGCCCAGCACGCGGGCACCTTTGATCGCGCCATCGAGGACACCCAGCCCGACGACACCTGCATGCTGGTCTATACCTCGGGCACCACCGGTCCGCCCAAGGGCGCGATGCTCTCGCACCGCAACCTGATCGTCACCGTTGACAAGCTCAAAACCCACTTCAAACTGGACCGCCAAAACTACGAGGTGGTCTGCTACCTGCCGTTGTGCCACGTGGCCGAGCGTGCCTTCTCGACGGTCTTGCACCTGCTCACCGGCGGTGTGGTCAACTACGCCGAATCGATCGACACGGTGGCCGTCAATCTGCGCGAGATCGCACCCACGGTGTTTTTGGGTGTGCCGCGCATCTGGGAAAAGCTGCAGCAAGGCATTTTGATCCGCATGCAGGACGCCTCGCGCTTTCAGCGCTGGGCTTTCAAGCATTGCCTCGATGCCGGGCGTCGTCTGTTCGAAAAAGTCGAGGCGCAAGGGGGCCAGCGCAGCCTGTCGGATCGCCTGCGCTTCTTCGTGCTGTGGTTGATGATGTTTCGCAATCTGCAGAAATTCATCGGCCTGGACCGCATGCAGTGCGGCTTCTGTGGCGGCGCCAGCGTCTCGCCCGAGGTACTGAAGTTCTTCCGTATTCTAGGCATTCCGGTGTACCAAGTCTACGGCATGACCGAGTCCGGCGGCGTGATTTTCTTCCAGCATGAAAAAGCTGTCAAACTGGGCGCCACAGGCCTGCCCATCGACGGCCTGAACTGGAAGATCGCCGACGACGGCGAGCTCATCGTCAAGCACCCCGCCGTGTTCAAGGGTTATCTCCACGACGAGAGCGCCACCGCCAAAACCGTGATCGACGGCTGGCTACACACGGGCGACATCGTGGCGCTGGCTGACAACGGCGAGCTGATGATCGTCGACCGCAAGAAGGCCATCATCATCACCAGCGGCGGCAAGAACATCGCGCCGTCCGAGATCGAAAACGCGCTCAAGGACAGCCTGTATGTGCGCGAGGCCATCATCCTGGGCGACGGACGCCACTATCTGGCGGCGCTGATCCAGGTCGACTACGAAACAGTGGGCAAGTGGGCCCAGGAGCGCAAGTTGGCCTACACCACCTACAAGAGCCTGGCCGCGCTGCCCGAGGTGCGCGAACTGATCGACGAGAACGTCAGGCGCGTGAACAAGCTGTTTGCCCGGGTCGAGAACATCCGCAAGTTCCTGATCCTGGAGAAGGAACTCGACCACGACGACGGCGAACTCACCGCCACCCAGAAAGTGCGCCGCAACGTCATCGAAAAAACTTTCTCCAAAGAGATCGCGATCATCTACGGTGGAGGGGCGGGCTGATGGACTATTTTCTGCAACTGGTCATTTCCGGCATCGCCGTCGGCCTGGTCTACGGCTTCATCGGCATGGGCTTTGCCATGATCTACCGCGCCACCGGCGTGGTGAACTTCGCCCAGGGCGAGCTGATGATGCTGGTGTCCTACATCGCCTTCACCCTGGCCGGCACCTTCCAATTTGGCTTCTGGCCGATGCTGCTGCTGACGACCGTCGCCTCGGTGCTGATCGGCCTGCTCATCGAGGTCTTGCTGATCCGTCCGATGCTCGGTCAGCCGGTGTTTTCCACGGTGATGGTGACCATTGGCCTGGCCGTGATCCTGCGCTCGGTGGTGGTGCTGATCTGGGGCGCCGACCCCATGCCGCTCAATGCGGGCCTGCCAACGGAGGTCATCAGGATCGGCCCGGCCGGTCTGTACCCGGCGCAGCTGTATGCCGTTGGGCTGATGGCGGTCGTGCTGCTCGGCCTCTGGACTTTCTTTCGCTATTCGCGGATCGGCATCGCCATGCGCGCCACCGCCAACGTGCAAACCGCAGCCCTGCTGATGGGCATCAATGTCAAGCGCATCTTCGCCTTGTCCTGGGCCCTGTCGGCCGGGCTCGCAGCCATTGCCGGCGTGTTGATCGGCGTGATCTACGACGTCAACCCCGGCATGTGGACGACCGGTCTGCGCAGCTTTCCGGCAGTCATTCTGGGCGGGCTGGACTCGGTGTTCGGTGCCGCGCTAGGCGGCATTCTGATCGGGGTGGTCGAGAATCTGTCGGAAGGCTATATCGGCCGCGGCATGAAGGAGATCGCTGGTTTTCTTTTGATCCTCGTCGTTCTCATGGTCAGACCCTATGGCCTGTTCGGCAAACCTGAAATCGAGCGTGTCTGATGCGTAGCGGAAATTTCAAACAAAACTATCGTCAATTGCTGGCGCTGACCGACTCCGTCCCTGTCATCGTCTGGTCGTGTCTGCTGGTGGCATTGCTGGCGGCCGCGCCACTGCTGCTGTCGAAGTACTATGTCTCCGTCATTCTGCTGCTGCTGATCACAGCGGTGGGGGTGTTGGGCCTGAACCTGCTGACCGGGACGACCGGGCTGATCTCGCTCGGGCACTCGGGCTTTCTGGCGGTCGGCGCCTACACGGCCGGTATCGTGGCCGGCAAACTTGGCTGGCCGATGCTGGCGGCCATCTTCGCCGGCGGCGTGAGCGCTGCCGTCGCCGGGATCATCGTGGGCATACCGTCACTGCGCCTCAAGGGCCTGTATCTCGCCATCACGACGATGGCGTTCGCCGTGATCATCAACCACCTGATCCTCAACGGCGGCAGTCTCACCGGTGGCTCGGAAGGCCTGACGGTGCCGCAGCCCTCCCTGTTCGGTCAGGCACTGGGCGCCGAGCGCGGCTACTATTACGTGGTGCTGGCCTTTTTGGTGGTGTTCACCTTCATCACCCTGAACATCCTGCGCAGCCGCATTGGCCGGGCGTTCCTGGCGATTCGGGAGCACGACATCGCAGCCAAGGCCATGGGCGTCAACCTGGTCCGCTACAAGTTGCTGGCGTTCATGGTCAGCGCCTTCTACACCGGCATCGCCGGGGGCCTGCTGGCCTATTACACACGCTACCTGAACGTGGACAGCTTCAGCCTGCTGATATCGATCGAGGCGCTCTCCATGCTCATCGTGGGTGGCCTGGGTTCGGTGGCCGGAGCCTTGCTCGGCACGGCTTTCATCGTCCTGCTCAATGAGAGCCTGGGCTTCGTATTCGGCATGATCGGCGCCAGCTTTGGCGGATCGGGCTCCACTGCCGCCTATGAGATCAAAGGCGTCATTTATGGGCTCGCGATTGTGTTGTTCCTGCGTTTTGAGCCCGATGGCCTGATGGGCCGATGGCGCGACATCAAGCACTACTGGACCCACTGGCCCTTCCGTTTCTGACCCCGCAGCACACGCGCTGCTTATTCCATAGGAGACCTGAGATGCGAACACTACAGAAGCTGACCCAGCGCCTTTGCCTCAGCGCACTCGCCACACTGACCTTCGGCAGCGCGCTGGCGGCAGACCCCGGGGTCACGAACGACAAACTCGTGCTCGGTGCCGTGATGCCGCTCAGCGGCCCGCCCAGCATTATCGGCAAGGCAATTGCCACGACCTTGAGAGTCTGGGAACAAGACGTCAATGCGCGCGGCGGCATCGGCGGGCGCAAGGTCGACATTCGCATCGAGGACGACGGGTATGTGCCGCAGCGCGCCGTCCAGGGCCTCAAAAAACTGATTGATGTTGATCATGTCTTTGGCTTGATCGGAGTCTCCGGCTCATCGCAGTTGCTGGCCATGCTGCCCATCATCGACGAGCAGCAGATCCCCGCGATCAACCACATCGCGGTCAACAGCGCCCACTTCAACCCACCGCGCAAGACGCTGTTCAATATCGGTGCAACTTACTGTCAGGAGGTCTCTGCCAGCATGAAGCATCTGGTGACATCTCAGAAGCTTCAGGGCTCCAAGTTCGGCCTGATATTTCAGGAGGATGATTATGGCGTCGATGTCAAGTGTGGCTACGACCAGGCCCTGAAAGAGCTCGGTTTGAAAAGCAGCATCGAAGTTGCCTACAAACGCGGAGCGAAGGATTTTTCCGCCGAGGTGTTAAGCGTGCAGCGCGCCGGCGCCACCTTTGTGCTGACCGGCGGCATCATCACCGAAACCGCCGCCATGCTCAAAGAGATCGCGAAGAACCAGATGCAAGTCGTGCGCCTGGCCGCTCACCCTTCGCATCTGCCTGCGGTGCTGGCCCTGGCCGGCCCGGCAGCGGACGGCATGTACGTCGCCGAGTATGTGCCTCCAGTGACCGACACTGAAACCCAAGGCATCGGCAAACTCACCGCACTGACCTACAAATACTTTTCAGCCAATGAGGTCAAGGGCATGAACCGGTATTCATTGACCGCCTATGTGGGTGTCCAGTTGCTCGAATCAGCGCTCAATGCCTGTGTCAAAAACCTCACGCGTGCCTGCGTGGTTGAGAAGCTTGAGCAGACCAAAAACTTCACCAGCGACGGCATCATGGCGCCCTTGACCTTCGGGCCCAATATTCGACAGTCGGGAACCCGCCCTATTTTGCTCAAAGCGAATGCCAGCGCCGGGAAATTCGAGCGAGCTTCTGAATTTTTGAGCGCCAAGTGACCCTGACGACGCGCCACTAGCCCTACCCCCAATTCTCGACCAGGAGTGCCTTTTCATGACACGCAAATACTTTCGATATGCCGCCACCAGTCTGCTCAGCATGGTCATCGGCCTGACGGCCACGACCGCCGCCGCTGCCGACCCCGGCGTGACCGACACCAAAATCGTCCTCGGCTCGGTGACGCCCGTCAGCGGGCCCCCTAGCCTGCTGGGCAAGGCCCACATGCTTGCCTTGCGGGTATGGGAACAAGACGTCAACGCCCGCGGTGGCATCAACGGCCGCAAGTTGGAAATTCGTCAGGAGGACGACGGCTACGTGCCCCAGCGTGCCGTGCAGGGCGTCAAGCGACTGGTCGACGTGGAAGGCATCTTCGGCCTGATCGGCACCTCGGGTTCAGCCATGCTGCAAGCCATGCTGCCCTACATCAACGAGCAGCGCTTGCCAACCATCAACGCCATGGCCGTGGCAGCGGCGCATTTCACGCCACCGAACAAAACGGTATTCGTGGTGGGCCCAACCTATTGTCAGGAGTTGAGCTCCGCCATGAAGTACATGGTGGCGAGCAAGAAGCTGCAGAAGGAGAAGTTTGCATTGGTCTATCAGGATGACGAGTTTGGCAGCGACGTGCGTTGCGGCTACCAGAAGGCGATCAAGGAGCTGGGGCTCAACAGCGTGTCCGAGATCTCCTTCAAGCGTGGCACCAAGGACTTCTCGGCCGAGATGCTGAGTCTGAAGCAGGTGGGTGCAACCTTTCTCGCATCGGGCGGCGTGGTGGCCGAGCATTCGATGCTGATGAAGGAAGCCGCCAAAAACCAGATGCCGCTGACCATCCTTGCGGTGCACTCGGCCCACCTGACCCCTGTTCAGGCGCTCGCCGGCGCCGCGGGCGATGGCTACTTCGTCGCCGACTATGTCCCGCCTCTGACCGACCTGTCGGTGCCAGGCATGGCCAAGTTCATGGGGTTGGCACAGAAGTATCTGTCAGCCGACGAGCAGAAGATGCTCAACCGCTATTCGATCACAGCCTATGTCGGTGCGCTGCTGATGGAAGACGCGATCCGCCGCTGTGGCAAGGCGCTGACCCGCGCGTGTGTCGTCGAGAAGCTGGAAACAACCAAGAACTTCAGCACCGATGGGCTGGCTTCTCCAATCAGTTTTGGCCCCAACTACCGGCACGCGCCGAGCAGCGTGCTCGTGTTGCGTTCGGACGCCAAAAACTCCCGCTTCGAGCGCGTGTCCGACCCCATCCCCGTCCTCGATTGATACCAGACGCCGTTGCATGCATTGACCGTCACCCGCCGTACAGCTGGTTCCGCCCGTGTTTCAAAAAGTTCTGATCGCCAACCGTGGCGAAATCGCGCTGCGGATCCTGCGCACACTCAAGGGCATGGGGCTCGCCACCGTGGTGGCCCACCACGCGGTGGACGCCGATAGCCCGGCCGTGCTGGAGGCTGACGAGTCGGTCGAATTGCACGGCTCGACACCCGTGGCTGCCTACCTCGATATCGCGCAGCTGGTCGAAGCGTGTCGGCACAGCGGGGCACAGGCGGTGCATCCCGGTTACGGCTTCCTGTCTGAAAACGCTGCGTTTGCGCGTGCGCTAGACGCTGCTGGCATCGTCTTCATTGGCCCGCGTTCGGACACCATCGAACTGATGGGCGACAAGGTGCGCGCGCGCACCTTCGTCGCCAAACGCGACTTTCCGGTAGCGCCGAGCGCCATCGAGGACGATGACCCGGCCAGCTTCGTCGAGCGCGCTAGGGCGCTCGGCGCGCCACTGCTGATCAAGCCTTCAGCCGGCGGTGGCGGCAAGGGCATGCGCATCGTGCGTGACCTGTCCGTTTTGGATCGCGAGATCGAGACCGCGCGCCGCGAAGGCGAGCGCTACTTCGGCGACGGCCGCCTCTTCGTCGAGCGCTACGTCGAGCGCCCGCGGCACATCGAGGTACAGGTGCTGGGCGACGCGCATGGCCAGTTGGTGCATTTCTGGGAGCGTGAATGTTCAGTGCAGCGACGCTTCCAGAAAATCATTGAAGAAACCCCCTCCCCGGCTCTGTCACCCGCGCAGCGCCACGAGATTTGCGAGGCCGCAGCCGGCATTGCCCGCGCCGTCAACTATCGCGGCGCCGGCACCGTGGAGTTCATCTACGGCGCTGGTGGCGAGTTTTACTTTCTCGAGATGAACACGCGTCTGCAGGTCGAACACCCGGTCACCGAAATGGTCACGGGCTTTGACCTCGTTCGCGAACAGGTGCGCGTTGCCCAGGGTGAGCCGCTCGGCTACACCCAGGCGGACATCACCCAGTCGGGGCACGCCATAGAGTGCCGCCTGTACGCGGAAGATGCCGCGCATGATTTTCGCCCATCCACCGGTGACATCCTCTGCTGGAAACCGCCTTGCGGGCCAGGCGTGCGAGTGGATGCGGGCGTGCGTGAAGGCCAGTCGGTGGGAACCTCTTTTGACCCCATGATCGCCAAGATCATTTGCCACGGCAACACCCGCGCACAAGCCATCGAGCGCTCGGCGCAGGCACTGGAGCAATCGGTGCTGTTGGGTCTGACCACCAACGCACGCTACCTTACGCGGGTACTGCGCCATGCCGAGTTCCGTGCTGGCCAGGCCGACACCGACATGCTGGCACGCTGTGCCGACGAGCTGCGCGAGTCTCTCACGCCCGATGACATCGACCTGGTACTCGCATCGGCGGTGCTCGCCGACCGCGAACTGTTGCGCGCCATGCACGCCATTCCCGCGATGCACGCAGCCATGGGCCCCTGGAGGAATTGACGATGCGCCGTCGCTATGTCATCAATGGCCAGCCCCATGATCTCGTGGTAACACCTGGAGCGAATGGCGTGTTCCACGTCAGCCATGGCGAACGCAAATTCGAGATGCAGGGGAAGGCGCTGCCTGATGGCCGTTGGCGGGTAACCGTGGATCAGCGCTCGCAAACCGTCTGGATCGCCGCGCAAGGCGACAGCCGATTCGTGCACAGTGCGGCCACCGGTGCCCTTGAAGTCGAGGTGATCGATCTCAGCGTACCTTCCGGTGGCAACCGGGCGGGTGCCGCTTCCGACTTGCTGCAGGCACCGATGCCCGGCACGGTGATTTCGGTTAATGTGGCAGCCGGCGATGCCGTGCACGCGGGCCAACCGCTCATCGTGATCGAAAGCATGAAGCTGGAAACCACGCTGACGGCACCGCGCGACGCCCGGGTCAAGACTGTCCACTTTGACGTCGGCAAAACCTTCGCGCTCAAGTCCACCCTGGTGACGCTGCAAGACCTCTGAGGACTTATTGATGAAACGCATCGACTCCCGCATCGACACCGCATCCGAAGCGTTCCGGCGAAACCATCAAGCCATGAGCGCCATCGTCGCGAATTTTCGCGAGCGCATGGAAATCACGCGCCACCAACGTCCGCCGCATGAGATCAAGCGCGTGCGCGCGCAGGGCAAATTACTGGTACGTGAACGGCTGGACCTGCTACTCGATCCCGGTACGCCCTTTCTTGAGTTCTCGGCGCTGGCTGCCTGCGAGGACTACAACGGCGAGGTACCGGGTGCCAACGTGGTCACCGGTCTCGGCGTGGTCAGTGGCCGCGAGGTGCTGATCCACGCCGACGATTCCAGCGTCAAGGGCGGTGTCTGGTACACGCTCACGCCACGCAAGCTGGCACGCCTGCTGGACATTGCGCTGGAGAACCAGCTACCGGTCCTGCATCTGTGCGACAGCGGCGGCGCCTTCCTTGAAGAACTGTCAGGCGTGTACATCGAAGGTGGCCGGGTGTTCCGCAACCAATGCCTGCTGTCCAAGGCCGGCGTGCCGCAGGTCGCGATGGTGTTCGGCCACTGCACCGCCGGCGGCGCTTACATCCCAGCGCTGTGCGATTACAGCATCATCGTGCGTGGTACCGGCGGCGTGTTCCTCGGCGGGCCACCGCTCGTCAAGGCCGCCACCGGTGAGGAGCACACTGCCGACGAGATCGGCGGTTGCGACCTGCACACCCAGGTATCCGGCACAGTCGACTACCCGGCCGACGATGAAGCCCACGCCATCGCGATTTGCCGAGAAATCGTCGCGCAGTTCAAACCAGCGACGAAAAGCTACCTGCCCGAGCGCGATGCCGAGCCACCCTACTACGACCCCGACGAAATGCTGGGCATCGTTTCGCCCGACCACCGGGTGCAGTTTGACCAGCGCGAACTCATCGCCCGCATCGTCGACGGCAGCCGCTTCCACGAATACCAGCCCGCCTATGGCACGACGCTGGTCTGCGGCTACGCCTACATTTGGGGCTACCGCGTCGGCATCCTGGCCAACAACGGCGTGTTGTTCAGCGACAGCTCCAAGAAGGCGGCGCACTTCATTTCGCTATGCAACCAGAACCGCACGCCGCTCGTGTTCCTGCAAAACACCACCGGCTACATGATAGGCCGTAGCTACGAGATGGAAGGCATCACCAAGGACGGTGCCAAGATGCTGATGGCACAGGCTGGCAGCGAGGTGCCCAAGTTCACCGTGATCACCAGCGCGGCATTCGGCGCGGGCTACTACGGCATGTGCGGCCGGGCCTGGGATCCGCGCATGATCTGGGCCTGGCCGAACGTGCACATGGGCGTGATGGGTTCGGACCAGGCCGCCAACACACTGGCCGATGTGAAAATCGCACAGCTGCGCCGCAAGGGCCACACGCCCGATGAGGCCGAGATGGCGCAATTGCGCCAGCGCGTGTACGAAAAGGCCGAGCGCGAATCCAACGCCTACTTTGCCACCTCGCGCCTGTGGGACGACGGCCTGCTGGCGCCCACGGACACGCGCAACGCACTGGGCATGGCGCTGTCAGCCGCCGCCCACGCCCCTATCGCCGACCCGCATTACGGCATCTTCCGATTCTGAAGGGACCACATGACAGAAGACACTACCTTCGGCTTCGACGACGAAGCCCTCGCAACCCGACCCACCGTCTACCAGCCCGGCCTGTTCGATGGCCAGGTGGTGGTGGTCAGCGGTGCCGGCAGCGGCATCGGCAAGGGAATCGCCTTTCTGTACGCGCGCCTGGGCGCCAGGCTGGTCATCTGCGGGCGCGATCAGGAAAAGCTCGAAACCTGCGCCGAATGGCTGCGCCGTCTCGGCAGCCCTGACGTGCTGGTGCAACCCATGACGATCCGCGAGCCCGAGCAGGTGGAACAGTTGATCGATATGGCGTGGCTGCACTTCGGACGCATCGACGTGCTCGTCAACAACGCCGGCGGGCAATTCCCACAGCGGGCGCTGGACTACAGCGTCAAGGGCTGGAAGGCGGTGATAGACACCAACCTGAACGGCACCTGGTACATGATGCAGGCGCTGGCTCGCCGCTGGCGCGACACCGGCACGCAGGGCAACATCGTCAACATCGTCGCCACCTTCCAGCGGGGCATGCCGGGCGTGGCGCACACCTGCGCTGCGCGCGCCGCCGTAACCCACCTGTCTAAAACTGTTGCAGTGGAGTGGGCGCAGCATGGCATCCGCGTCAATTGCATCGCGCCGGGAGCGATCGCCAGCACCGGCTTCCGCCAGTACTCCGCCGAGGCGGTGAAGGCCTTTGCCGGAGCCAACCCGATGAAACATGTCGGTGACGTGCAGGACGTGGCCGAGGCCGCAGTCTACCTCAGCGCACCCAGCGGCAAGTTCATCACCGGCGAACTGCTCACGGTGGACGGCGGCGGCGTGCTCTGGGGCGAAGTCTGGACCATCGCCAAACCCGATTACTTCAAGGTGAGCGCATGAAATCGGCTGAGACGCCACACCCCAAGTTCGGCCCGGGCGACGAAGCCCTGGCCGCGCTCCCGACGGTCTACCGCGATGACCTGTTCGCCGGCAAGGTGGTACTGGTGTCGGGCGCCGGCAGCGGCATCGGCAAGGCGATTGCCTTCCTGTTCGCGCGGCTGGGCGCCACGCTCGCCATCTGCGGGCGCAAGGCCGACAAACTCGAGGATTGCGCCGAAAAACTGCGGGCCTTGTCGGGCCGCGAGGTATTGACCTACCCGATGACCATCCGCGAGCCCGAGCAGGTGGACGCCATGCTCAGTGCCGTGTGGGAACGCTTCGGCGGCGTAGACGTGCTGGTCAACAACGCCGGCGGCCAGTTTGCCGCCCATGCGATGGACTTCAGCGTCAAGGGCTGGAACGCGGTGATCGACACCAACCTCAACGGCAGTTGGTACATGATGCAGGGAGCGGCCAAACGCTGGGTGGAACAGGGCCGACCCGGCAACATCGTCAACATCACCGCAGCCATCGACCGGGGTCTCACGGGCATGGCGCACACGACCGCCTCGCGCGCGGGCGTCATCGCGCTGTCGCGCACGCTGGCCATCGAATGGGCAGAGCACGGCATACGCCTGAACTGCATTGGCGCCGGCGCCATCGAAAGCAACGGTTTCAACAACTACCGCGAGGAGAATGTGGCAACCTTTTACTCGTGCAATCCGATGAAGCGGGCCGGCGACGTGCAGGACATCGCCGAGGCGGTGGTCTACCTCGCCGCTCCCTCGGGCAAGTTCATCACCGGCGAGGTGCTTAACGTCGAAGGCGGGATGCTGCTGTGGGGCGAGTTCTGGCCTGCTGGCAAGCCGGACTACTTCAAGGTCGATCCAGCGTGACCACACCGGCAGTCCTTCCGTCCGCCACCTATTCTCACGGGCCGTTCCAGCAGCTCGTGGGCTACGACATCCTGCACGGAGAAAACGGCCTGTATTTCAGGCTGCCCATACGGCGCGACCACCTCAACCCCCATGGCGTGCTGCACGGTGGCGTGCCTCTGACCCTCCTCGATGCGATCGGGGGAAGATCGCTGATCGACCGACCGATTCCGGGCAGCGAACAGCTCATCCAGTCCTCTGTCACGGTCACGCTCACGGTGGACTTCATGCGTGCCGTCGGCACCGGGATTCTGTTTGCCTCGGCCACGCCGGATCACATCGGCAAGACACTGGCCTACGTCTCGGTGAAAGCGACGCTAGACGCGCTGGATGGCGACATCGTGTCACGTGGCATCGGCACCTACCGCATCTACACCAAGTCGCTGGTAAAGGCAGTCTGAGCGGCGCGGGGCCGCAAGCCGCCTGGCAGCGTACTCCCGCTCAATGCACGTGATCATCGGGTGGCGGCAGGATGGGCGGCTCGCGGTGGACGCGTTCGATTTGGTCGAGCCAAAACTGCGTGTCGCGCCATCCTTCACCGGCACCCTCCTCGTCCTGCGGCAGCCAGCGCCACTCGGACATAGCCGAAGCGGTCAAGCAGGAATTCCATGTGAGACGGTGGCTCCCCCAAGACGGTCTTGCCGGGGTCGCTCAAGGTGCGCCGCAACAGCAGTAGGCGGTCGCCGCTTCCTAATGGCTGCTGCCCTCGGCGGCCTCCTGTACGCCCTCGCCGCTGGCGAGGGCACGCTGCACCAATGCCGGCCAGCCCTCGGTGATCCCGAGGACATGATCAACCGCTTCGTCGCTGGCCAGCAGCCGGCGCTGACGCACCAGTTCCCGCACATCCTGCGCGTCGAGCTTCAGCTCGCGCTGTGTCACCCAGCGTACCAGCCCGCGCGCGGTCAGGGTGGCCAGATCGAGTTCCATCCCCTCCCGGCCGCAAACCACGAACCTCACGTGGTCGGGCGCCGCGACCAACAGCCGGCTCAGGGTGAAAGCACTCTCGCTGCCACGCGACACATGCACATCGTCGAAAAATAGCACCATGGGACGACGACGTTGGCCAAGGGCCTGCAACAACGCCAGCAAGCTGCTCTCGACCGCCGCCGTCGCGTCGATGGCACCCATCGCGACGGGCTCCGACGGACCTCCGACTGCATTCAACAAAGAGCGCACAAAGAACACCTGGTCGCGCCAGGAAGCGTCGAGGCCCACCCACAGGGGGTCGGCATCTTTGCAAGCGCGAAACCAACCTCCCATCAATGTCGTCTTGCCATAGCCGGCCGGCGCAACGATGGCCACGATCCGATCACGCATGGACAAGGGCACAATCGCCCGCCGCGCAACCGTGGCCGTCGTCAGGTCAGGGGGAGCCCCCTCGACTACCGCCTGGGAGGACGACGCAGCGAAATGGGGGCAGCGAAATGTCGCTTTGGGTTGGGTCATGCCTTCAGACACTCAGAAGGCGCACGAAGACGCTGTTTCACGCTTGAAGTCCGGCCGCCCGGAATCGCGGCAGCGCCACGCCACCGTCGACGGGCTCGCAAACCAGCTCGACAGCCATGTCGAAGGTGACCACCGAAGGGTCTGCGCCGACGAAGGCGCTGATCATCCGCGGACCTTCTTCGAGTTCGACCAGCAGCACGGCATAGGGCGTGTCCTGTTTGAAGGCCGGGCCGGGCGCCCGGTGCACCACGCTGAACGAATGCACCTTGGCGCGCCCGCTGGCGGCGCGGTGCTCAAGGCGCTCGCTGCCGCACTCGCGGCAGATCGCCTGCTGGTAGAACTGCACATGACCGCACGCAGGGCAGTGCTGCAACAGCAGCTTGCCCTCCTGAATGCCGTGCCAATAGGTTTGCGAATCCGCATCCGGCGTCGGCTGCGGCTTGATGTGGGCGTCCTTCGGGTTGATCAAAGCGTGGCCTCCGTTCCCAGGATGGTGGTGGCGTTGGTTGCAAAGCCGGCACCCAGGCTGTGCACGAGGCCGAGTTCAGCGCCCGCGACCTGGCGTTCACCGCAGCTTCCGCGCAGTTGGTTGACAACCTCGTAGAAATGAAACAAGGAACCCGGCATGCCCGAGTGCGCAAACGACAGCAGGCCACCATGGGTGTTGCAGGGAATCGCGCCGCCGTAGGTGATCTGCCCGTCCTCGATGAAGCGCCCACCCTCCCCCTTGGGGCAGAAGCCGAGGTCCTCCAGCATCATGATCACCGTGCCGGTGAAGCAGTCATAGACCCCAGCCACATCGATGTCCTTCGGCCCGCAACCGGCCATGGCGTAGGCCTTGGCACTCGATTGCACGGCGCCGGTGGTGGTCAGCGAGGGCATCAGGAAAATGTGCTCGTGCGTGTAGCACTCGCCACCGCCCAGGATGTAGATGGGCTTGGCAATTCCCAGCGCCTTGGCGCGCTCGGCCGAGGTGACGATGAAGGCTGCTGCGCCGTCGGAGATGAGCGAGCAGTCGAGCTTGTGGTAGGGCGTTGTCACCCAGCCAGAGTTCAGCACGTCGTCGACCGTGAGTGGCCCGGTCATCTGCGCGCCTGGCGTACGCCGCGCATGGTCACGGTGAATCACCGCCACCTTGGCGAACTGCTCGGAGGTGGTGCCAAACTCTTTCATGTGCCGATGCGCGGTCATGGCGAAGGTGTTGGCCACGGGAATGCCGAAGGGCATTTCGTATTGCTGGTCACGGCTTTCGGTCATCGAGCGCAAGGCAAGGTCGGGCGACAAGCCGGTGAGCAAGCTGTCGCCACCCACCACCAGCACGGTCTCGGCCAGGCCGCCGGCAATGGCGGCGGCGGCGATGTTGAACATGGTTGCTGCCGTGGCGCCCGAGACCTGCAGCGTGTTGGAGAACGTCGGCTGGATGCCGAGGTACTCGCTGAAGGCCACGCTGAAGCGGTGGAACGGCGAGGCAAAGGCGGAGCTTGACAATACGCCATCGACCTCGTGCTTGCCGATGCCGGCGTCGGCCAGCGCCTTGCCTGCCGCGTCTGCGGCCAGCGCGAGCGCGCTCTTGCCCGGCACGCGGCCAACCGCGGAAATTCCGGCACCGATGATCGCGGTCTTGCCTCGTAGCGAGTGCGTTGAGGAAATGGATTTGATGCTCACCATGAGAGTCCTCGTTCAACGTGCGGTGTCGAAACCATGGAAGCTGGCGAACGTCTCCACCTCCCCGCGTTCAGTGATGAAGGCATTCTCCGGCGCCGACAGGTCTTCGTGACCCAGGGCAATGCCGCAGGCGAGGATTTCGTGGTCACCCATCGGCAACTGGGCGCGCGCCACCTTGTGGAACCAGGCAAACGCGGCCTGCGCGCAGGTGTGCAAACCCTGCGCGCGCGCGGCCACCATGATGTTCTGGATGAACATGCCCAGGTCCATGAAGCTGCCGGTGTTCAGGCGCCGGTCGAGTGTGACGAGCAGCCCCACCGGCGCGTCGAAGAACGTGTAGTTGCGCAGCATCTGATGCTCGCGCGCCGCCACATCATCGCGGGCTATGCCCAGGGTGGCATACAGACCGAAGCCGCAGCGACGCCGGCGCTCCAGATAGGGCTCGACCCAGGTGGTGGGGTAATACGCGTACTCGGGCTGGTGGCGGTCAGGCTCGTGCGTGGCCGCATCGATGAATGCCTCGCACAGACGCTGCCGGGACTCGCCCGCCACCGCATACACCTTCCACGGCTGCACGTTGTTGCCACTCGGGGCCCGCGCCGCCACGCGCAGAATATGGTGCACGACCGAAGTGGGAACGGATGTGGGTAAAAACCGTCTGACCGATTTTCGGCTGCGAATCGCTTCATCAACATGCACGGATGGACCGCCTTTCTAACTGCGTAGAGTTACAACGACGCGCGGAGACTGCACCGCTGGACTCCAACACGACGTTCGGATAGGATTGCGGCATGAATTCTACCAAACAACCGTTTGACTGGGTGCCCACCCAGGAACTGATTGCGCAATCAAACCTCACGGCATTCCTGCACAAAGTCAGCGAGTCCAACTTCGAGAGCTTGGGCGCTCGTGCCGATGCCGACCCGGCCTGGCTGATGCAGGAAGTCTTCGAGTTCTGCGACTTCCGCTTTTACCAGCCCTACACGCAGATGCTCGACACCTCGCGCGGCATCGAGTGGGCACGCTGGTGCGTCGGCGGCACCACCAACATCGTGCTCAACTGCCTGGACCGGCACCGCGGCACGCCGGTCTGGGAGCAACCCTTTCTGGTGTGGGAGGGCGAAGACCCCAAAAACCGCAAGACCCTGAGCTACCGCGAGTTCGATGCCGAGGTCTGCCGCCTGGCGGCGGCGTTGCAGTCGCTGGGCATCGGTCGTGGCGATCGGGTCGGCCTGTACCTGCCCAACCTGCCGGAGACCTTTGTCGCCTTCTTTGCCGTACTGAAAATTGGCGCCGTGTTGATGCCCTTGTTTTCGGGCTTCGGGCCGCAGCCCATCGTCGCCCGCCTGAACGACGGCGAAGCCAAGGCGGTGCTGACGGTGGACGGCACCTGGCGGCGCGGCACCCCCGGCGTCATGAAGTCGGTGCTTGACGAAGCCCTGCGCGAGGTACCCAGCGTGCAGCACGTGGTGGTGTTGCGCCATCTGGGTGAAGCGTCCCCATGCCCGATGACACCGGGACGCGACCACGACTGGGCCAGCCTGGTCGCCGGCCATCCCCACGACATGCCGACCGCCGAGATGGAGGCCGACGCGCCCGCCGTGCTGCTCTACACCTCGGGCACCACCGGCAAGCCCAAGGGCTGTGTCTGGACCCATGTCGGCTTCCTGGGCTCGATGGTCACGCGCGACATGCACATCTGCGCTGATTTCAAACCGAATGATCGCTTCTTCTTCATGAGCGACATGGGCTGGATGGTGGGTGCCATGTGCGCCTGCATTCCGAGCTATTTCGGTGGCAGTCTGCTGGTGGCCGAGGGCACGCCCGACTTTCCCGACACGGGCCGCTTCTGGCGCCTGGTGCAGGACCACAAAGTCACCTATCTCGGTGTCGCGCCCACGCTGATCCGCAGCCTGATGCGCTACGGCTCCGAGGAAGTCGAGCGCTACGACCTGTCCGCACTGCGCATCACCTGTTCCGGCGGCGAGGCCTGGACCGAGGCGCCCTGGCGCTGGTTCTTCAAGCACATCTGTAAAGAGAAATTGCCGTTCCTGAACATCGTCGGCGGCACCGAGGTGGGCGGCTGCAATTTCACCGGCACCCTGCGCCATCCCTTGCGGCCAGGCTCGTTCGGCGCGCGCGGGCTTGGCGCCGGGGTCGACATCGTCGATGAAAGCGGCCAGCCGGTCGGCGCGGGCCAGGTCGGCGAGCTGGTGCTGCGCAACCCCAACATCGGCTTCACCAAAAGCCTGTGGCGCGACGACGAACGCTACCTCGACAGCTACTGGCGCACCCTGCCCGGCGTCTGGGTGCATGGCGACTTCGCGATGCGCGACGAGGACGGCCTTTTCTACATCCTCGGGCGCAGCGACGACACGATCAAGGTCTCGGGCAAGCGCACCGGCCCGTCGGAGATCGAAACCCTGCTCACCGGCACCGGCAAGGTGTCGGAGGCGGCCGTGATCGGCGTGCCCGACGAGATCAAGGGATCGGCCATCATCTGCGTTTGCGTGCCCATGCCCGGCGTGGCGGCGGACGCAGCGCTGCAGGCCGAACTGTCGCAGGCGGTCGTCCATGGCATGGGCGCCTCCTACCGCCCCAGGCAGGTGCTGCTGGTCAGCGACCTGCCCAAGACGCGCAACATGAAAATCATGCGCCGCGTCGTGCGGGCCGTGTACCGGGGCGACAGTCCGGGCGACTTGTCGTCGCTGGTCAACCCGGAAACGGTGGCCGAGCTGCAGGGCAAGCTGGCGAGGTGACGTGGGGCAGCTTGCTTTCCCAGTGATTTGGCACGTCGGCAGAATTTACTACGACCGTGGTCCAGAGCCAGCAGCAGTGGCGCGACATCGTGAAGCGTGTGCCGCCGATCGGGGTGCAGTGATCAAGGCGCCACTACGGCGGTGCTATGGGGGGTGTGATCGCAGGCTTGCCGGGTTCGCCCGTCTGCCTGAGTTCTGTTAGCAGTTCGCGGAAGCGTACGGCCGCAGGTAGCTCGGTTTTGGGATGCGTTGCCACGGCAAGGGCGACGTTAAGCTGCTCGGATGCACCCGACAATTCACGGAAAACGACTCCCCTTGATGCCTGCGCCTGACTTGCGGAGGGCACAAGGGCCACGCCCATGCCGCTTTCCACCAGGCTCACGATGGTCTGCACCTGCACAGCCTCCTGCGCCACGTTGGGCGTAAAGCCTGCCGCCTGGCAAACGCTGATCACCTGCCCACGCAGGTTCAATGCCGACACCGACGAGTACATGATGAAGGGCTCGTGTGCCAGGTCCATGAGCTTGAGTCGTTTGCGGCTTGCCAGCGGGCTGCCGGTCGGCAATACAGCCACCAGCCGGTCGTATTCGACCGGCTGCAAGCAGGCCGTGGTGGCTTCGATAACCGGGTAACGCACAAAGCCAAGATCGAGTTCGCCCTGTTCGATCTCGCGCAGGATCTGGGTGGTCGAGCATTCGCGAAGGTCAAGCTCGACGAGAGGATAGCGTTCCCGAAACTGCGGCAGCGCGCGCGGAAACAGCGTGTAGGTGGCCGAGCCGACAAAGGCGATGCGGAGTTTGCCGCCGATGCCACCGGAGGCATCGGCGGCGGACTTGCGCAGCTGGTCCGAATGGAAGGCAATCAGTTTTGCGTGGGCGAGGATGGCCTCGCCAGTAGCAGTCAGCCGAAGCCCGCGGCGCTCGCGCAGGAACAGCGGGCTGCCAAGGTCATCCTCGAGACGTTTGATCGAGACGGACAACGGCGGCTGAGCCATGTGCAGATGCTCGGCTGCTTTGCGGAAATTGAGCGCCTCGGCCACAGCGATGAACTGGTTGATCTGGCGAAGATTCATAACAAAAGAGTATCACTAGACGGAAAATTAAGTATTGGACTGGTATGGCTAGCTTGCCTACAGTCTAGCCCATCGACAACCATCGCCACAACACTGGAGCAATTGAAATGACAGAGCGCGAAGAAACCCTTGAAATGCTTGTAGACGCCGTGCGGCGCTTTGCCCGTGAGGTGCTGCTGCCAGCGGAAACCATCGTCGAAGAAACCAACGAGATCCCCGAGCACGTCGTGCGCGGCCTGAAAGACCTGGGCCTGTTTGGCATGACCGTGCCCGAAGAATACGGCGGCCTGGGTCTCAGCATGTACGAGGAAGCGCGTCTGGTTTTCGAGGTTTGCTACGCGCAGCCGGCTTTCCGCTCCTACTTCGGCACCACCAATGGCGTGGGCACGCTGGGTATCATCAATTACGGCACCGAAGAGCAGAAGCGCAATTACCTGCCCAAGCTGGCTTCGGGCGAGATGATGGCTTCCTTTGCGCTGACCGAGCCGGACTCTGGCTCCGATGCCGCTTCGCTCTCGACCAAGGCGGTGCGTGATGGTGACTTATACGTCATCAACGGCACCAAGCGCTATATCACCAACGCCATCCACGCAGGTGTGTTCACCGTTTTTGCCCGGACTGCGCCCAAGGAGGCGGGTTCTAACGGCATCTCGGCCTTCTTGGTCGATCGCAACACGCTCGGCCTGACCGTGGCCAAGCCGTACAGGAAGATGGGCTTTGCCGGCTCGCACGAGTCCGATGTGATTTTCGAAGACGTGCGTGTTCCGGTGAGCGCCATGCTCGGCGCCGAAGGCACGGGCTTCAAGAACGCAATGAAGTCGCTGGACCATGCGCGCCTGCACATGGCTGCTGTGGCCACCGGCCTGTGCCAGCGCCTGCTGGACGAAGGCGTTCGCTATGCGTCCCAGCGCAAGCAGTTCGGCAAGCCGATCGCCAGTTTCCAGCTGATCCAGGCCATGTTGGCCGACAGTCAGGCCGAAACCTACGCCGCCCGCGCCATGGTCGAGCGGGCTGCCCGCGACAAGGACGCCGGCAAGTCCTGCACCAAAGAAGCCGCCTGCTGCAAGTATTTTGCGACTGAGGCCGCGGGCCGCATCGCCGACCGCATGCTGCAGATCCACGGCGGCGCCGGCTACATCAAGGAATACGCAATCGAGCGCCTGTACCGCGACGTGCGCCTGCTGCGCATCTACGAAGGCACGAGCCAGGTCATGCAGCTCATCACGGCGCGCGAACTGTTGCGCGAACACGGCGCATGATGCCTGGAGAAATGAAGTGAGCGGCCCCCTGAGCGGAATCCGGGTGCTGGACCTGACCAGTGTTGTCATGGGGCCGTATGCGAGCTCGGTGCTGGCCGACTATGGTGCGGACGTCATCAAGATCGAGCCACCCGCTGGCGACGTCATGCGCAAATCCGGGCCCATGCGCAACCCGGACATGGGGCACTTCTTTCTCTCAATTAACCGCAACAAGCGCTCTGTCGTGCTGGACCTCAAGCAGCCTGCGGCCTTGGCCGTGCTGCTGCGCATGATCAAGGATGCGGACGTGCTGGTCTATAACATCCGGCCTCAGGCCATGGATCGGCTTGGCCTGGGTTATGAAGCGCTGCATGCCATCAACCCGAAGCTGATTTATGCTGGGGCCTATGGCTTCAGCCAGAAGGGCGCGTATGCGGCCAAGCCGGCGTATGACGACCTGATCCAAGGCATGGTCGGTATTCCCTGGCTGTCGCAGGAAGCCGGCGCCGACAAACCGCGCTACGCGCCCATGGTGCTGGTGGACCGCATGGCCGGCCTGCAGTTGTGTACGGCAGTGACGAGCGCACTCGTCTACCGTGGGCGCACCGGCAGGGGCCAGCGCGTGGATGTCCCGATGTTCGAAGGCATGCTGTCTGTCGTGCTGGGCGAGCATCTGGCTGGCCATCAGTTCATTCCGCCCGCGGGACCCACAGGCTACCAGCGCAGCCTAGCGCATGACCGCCGTCCCTACCAAACCAGCGATGGCTACATTTGCACGCTGGTCTACAACGACAAGCACTGGCGCAGCTTCTTCGACGCCATCGGAAAGCCCGAAGTTTTCAGAGACGACGGGCGCTTCCAGAGCCAGAACCAGCGGCTGGTCAACATCGACTACGTCTACGGGTACCTCAGCGAAATCATCAAGACGCGCAGCACGGCCGACTGGCTGGCACTATTCGAGAAAGCCGACCTGCCTGCGGCACGCATGTACAGCATTGATGACATCCTCGTCGATGAGCACGTGACGTCCACCGGCTTCATCCGCAAGATCACGCATCCGACACAAGGCGAGCTTTACACTACGGCCATTCCCACCGAATGGTCGGAGTCGGAGCCTGAGAACCGTTACCACGCGCCTGAACTGGGCGAGAACACGCGCGATGTGCTGACTGAGTTCGGGTATACCGAAGAAGAGGTGATGCAGCTGCAGGCCAGCGGTGCGGTAGTTTGCCGCGCTTGAGGCCACGCTTGGTGCTAACCCGATACCTATGGCCGAAGTGTGTCGCGGCGCGTGGCTATGTGCCAAAAAGCCGCGCATTGTTCTGACGCTGACTGTGGAATCGAGCCCAGTTTTGGGTAAAAAGATAAAAGGCAAGGACTCATTTTGGAGCCAGCAGAACCTGAACCAGAAGACCCCTCTCCTCGAAGAGCGCAAGGACGTGCAGCCCGGCGCATTATCAGGAGCGGGGAGAAGCACTCTGCTAGGGATCAAGAATCTGATCTTGCTCGATAAGCGCACCGAAGGGGTCCACTCTAAGAGGCGTGAGTCCCTGCCGCGCAATATCTGCTGAAGATGAAAACCCAGAGCGCGGCTATATCGCTGGTCGAGTAACCGCTGGCTATTGTGCTTGAAATTTTGCAGCACGTAATGTCATCGGCATCGACACCATCATGTGCGAAGACTCGTTTCAAGCACTGGGCGAAAGCGCGCAGGCACACAAAAAGTAGCTGGGGGTCCAACGCGAAAAAACAAGTCTGCGTTCAGCCTTGACCAGATAAAATCCGGATCAGGTTTTGCACCAGCGGCGTTCCATTCAGGGGATCTGTGACCAGCGCGAGGCCAACCTTCAGCGGCTCTTTGTGATCGCGTATACGCAAGAACGTCACATTGCGACCCAGTGTTGGCTCACAGGATCCGGGCACGAGCGCGACGCCCCATCCGCTTTCGACCAAGCTGATGATGGTGTGAATCTGAATAGCTTCCTGGCTGACGAGAGGCATGAATCCGGCCCCTTGGCAGGCAATGGATACCACGGCATGCATCGATGGCGCATGCAGCTGGGAATATTGAATGAAGGCCTCGCTGGTCAATTCACGCAGGCGAATCGTGCCCTTAGCGGCCAGCCGATGGGTACGCGGCACCACGGCAACAAGCTGCTCAGTTTCCAGCACATGGGTAGCCAGCCCTGTGGGATGGATGACTGGGTGGCGCACGATGCCCACATCGACCACGCCGGTACGCACGCGTTCGACAACCTGCGTACTCGTCCCTTCAGTAAGCTCCATCTCGACTTCGGGAAACCGGCGTCGGAACTCGGGAAGCCGTTGCGGCAGCAGCCGGAAAGTCGCGCCGCCGACGAAGGTCATCTTCACGATACCTGCATCGCCGGTAGCGGCAGCCCCCGCCAGCCTGGAGACGTCCTGTGCGTGTGCCAGTGAATGGCGGGCCGACGACAATGTCAGCCGCCCGGCCTGCGTCAGCGAGACGCGACGCGACCCACGATCGAAAAGCCGGGCGCCGATTTCTTCCTCAAGATTGCGGATCGAGATCGAAAGCGCCGGCTGGGCAATATTCAGGCGTATGGCAGCTCGACTGAAATTCAGCGTCTCAGCCAAGGTAATGAAGTGACGAAGTTGCCTTAGTTCCATGGCGGATTATTTATTGATACTTTTTATAGATCAAGACATATTTGATATTTGTGGAAATGATGCGTTTTCACTAAGATCGAAGAATGAACAAGCCTTCAAACCCGTCGCGTCTCGCTGAAAATTTCGACGCACCGCTGCACGGCATTCGCATCATCGACCTGAGCACGGTAGTGATGGGTCCTTACGCCAGCCAGATACTCGGTGAGTACGGGGCTGACATCATCAAGATCGAGGCTCCCTCGGGCGATAGCACACGTGAGATCGGGCCTTCGCGCGCAAAGGGGATGGCTGCGCTGTTTCTCGGAGTGAACCGGAATAAGCGCAGCGTTGTTCTCGATCTAAAGACGCAAAAGGGGCGCGAAGCTCTCATGGCGCTGGTAAGCACTGCGGATGTTTTCATGCACAACATGCGCCCTGAAAAGCTGGCCGGGCTCGGCCTCGGGCCTGAAGTCCTGCGCGCCTGCAATACCCGGCTTGTCTTTGCCGAACTGGTAGGCTTTTCCTCCAGGGGGCCGTATGCGGGTCAACCCGCCTACGACGATGTCATTCAAGGCTTGGCGGGCATGGCCGCATTGATGGAAATGCAGAGCGGCACGCCGCGCTACCTGCCGACGACAGTCGCCGACAAGGTGGGCTCACTCTATGCGGTCAACGCGATTCTGGCGGCAGTGATCAAACGTAACCGCACGGGCGTCGGTTCAACCGTTGAAGTCCCGATGTTCGAATCCGTGGTGTCGTTCGGACTCGTGGAACACATGCACGGCGCGCAATTCGATGCGCCCTCCATGCCCATCGGTTACCGCCGAGCCCTCATGCCGACGCGGCGACCCTATGCAACTCTGGACGGTTACTTGTGCATCATGCCTTACACGGATGCCCACTGGCAGGCCTTCCTGCGCGAGACCGATGACGAAGAGGCGCTGCTCGACACGAGGTTTGCGACCATCGCGGATCGCACGCACCATATTGAGGCCTTGTATGAACGCCTTGAAGCGCACATCCGTAAGCGTTCCACCGCCGACTGGCTCGAAGTGTGCCGCCGTCTGGACATCCCGGCGGCGCGCATGAACCGCCTGGAAGAGCTGCAGGATGACCCGCACCTCAAGGCTGTCGGCCATTTCGTGCGGGTGGCGGACCACGAGATGGGCGCGCTCGTCTTTCCGGCTAATCCGGTGAGGTTCGATAAATGGCAATCCGTGCCTGAAATTCCGCCAAGACTGGGCGAAGACACTCAGGCCGTGCTGGAAGACGCCGGTGTGTTCCTTGCCGTTGCGATAGTTGATGGGCGACTTGTCGCATGAAGGTACTTGAAGGCATCAAGGTGCTGGAGCTTGGGCGCGTGCCCCCCGCCGAACTGCCCGGAATGATGCTTGCCGACATGGGTGCAGACGTGTTGAAGATCGACACGCCGGCAGCAGCGGGGCAGTCGGACGCGGCGCGCTCAGAAGCGTTTTCGCATACCAACCGCAACAAGCGGTCCATGGCCCTCAACCTCAAGGCGCCAGAAGGACACGCGATCTTTCTGGAGCTGGCTGAAAACGCCGACATTGTCATCGAAGGCTTCAGGCCTGGCGTCATGAAGCGCCTGGGAGCGGACTACGAATCACTCCGGCAGCGCAATCCCCGCCTGATCTTTTGCTCGCTGTCGGGCTTTGGCCAGACTGGGCTCTACAGAGACCGCCCCGCGCACGATCTGAATTTTCTTGCGCTCTCTGGCGCACTCAGCCTGTGGGGGGCCGGGAGTCAAGCACCCGACATCCCGCTGAATCTGGTTGCCGACTATGGCGGCGCGAGCATGCACGGTGCGCTGGCCATTCTCATGGCCCTCTTCGCGCGCGAACGTTCTGGCGCAGGTCAGTACCTCGACATTTCCTATTTCGAATCGACGGTCGCACTGCTTGCGGCGACACCCAACTTACGTCAGGTATTCAGCGCCCGGCATATGCCGGCGGCAGGCGAAGGTGTCTTCTGCGGAGGCTACCCGTATTACGCCCTGTATCCAACCCGGGACAAACAGTTTCTATCCGTGGCATGTTCGGAACCGCATTTGTGGCGCAACTTCTGCGAGGCGATCGACCGCCCCTCACTGGCCGCCCATTCGCGCAAGTCAGAGCATTATTTGCGCGGCCCCGATGCAGCGGAATCGGCTGCCCGGCGCGAGGTCGGCAACGTCATTCTGGGTCGCGACTGCGGCTACTGGGAAGGGTACTTCGCGAAGCTCGACGTTTGCATCGCACCGGTAAAGAGCATCGCTCAGATGCTGGACGATCCGCACCTGAGAGAACGTGGCATGTTCACGAGCATCGCGCACCCATTGCATGGGGAAATTCCCCAATTTGCATCGGCGCTGAGGCTTTCTGAAACGCCGGCGGGCGTCACCAGGCCCGCGCCTGCCACGGGCGAACATACGCGCGAAGTGCTCGCCTCGCTCGGCAAATCCGGGCGAAACATTTCCGGCCTTGCGGCCCGGGGCGTCGTGGGCTGACAGCGGCGACGCGCAAACACGAACCTGACAACAAAAGGAGACAGCAATGAAACACATCAACCGGCGGCAAGCCGCAACCACCACATTGACCACCCTGGCATTGGCCTCCATTGCGCCAGGCAAGGTCTTCGCGCAGGCGTACCCGAATCGGGTCGTCAAGATGATCGTGCCATACGGACCCGGCACGGTCAGCGATGCAACAGCGCGCATGATGGCGGAGCGGCTGGCCGAGCTCTGGGGTGTTGCGGTTGTCGTCGAGAATATGACCGGCGCCGGCGGCGTGGTGGGGGCCCAGGCAATTGCACGGGCTGCTCCCGACGGCTACACACTGGGCATGCTGGCAAGCAACCACGCGATGAACGCCGCGCTGAATTCCAATCTGCCATTCGATCCGGTGCGCGACTTCAAGCCGCTGCTGCACACCACGTTCAACCAGTTCGCTTTTTGCGTGAACTCGGCCGTGCCGGCAAATACGCTGCAGGAGCTGATCGCGCTTGCAAAAGCAAAACCTGGCGTGCTGACCTACGCGTCCAGCGGCAACGGCGGGTCACCACACCTTGCGATGGCCAAGCTCGTCCACATGGCCGGGATTCAGATGATGCATGTGCCCTACAAATCCAACGGTGCGGGAGTGACCGACCTACTGTCGGGTCAGGTCGACATGATGGCGACGTCCATCTCCGTTTTGGCCCCGCACGTGAAGACAGGAAAGCTGCGCGCGCTGGCCGTCTCGGGCGACCTCCGAACGCCCCTGATGCCCGACGTTCCGACAGCAAGCGAGGCCGGTGTGACGGGCTACAGTATGAAGAACTGGAACGGTTTCGTCGCGCCTGCGGCACTTCCAGCGGCGCTTGCTAAAAAGATCCAGAATGACATGATCGCGATCCTCAAAGACAAGCGCACCATCGACCGTGTCGTGGCACTGGGCGCAGAGCTCGAAATCCTGACCGGCGATGAGTTCGATAAAAAACTTCGGGGGGAAATCGCCTCCTGGACCCAGGTCGTCAAGGCCACCGGGGCCAAGACAGACTGACGCTAGGCCGCTGACCTGCGTGCGCTCTCACCACTTTTTTCACCGGAGACCAAATCATGAAAACCACGAAACCCCTGCGGCTCGCCGCCTTCCTTCTCGCGACGCTGGCTGCGCCACTAGCTGCGATGGCCCAAGCGCCTTGGCCACAAAAGCCGGTCCGTTTGATCGTGCCTTTTGCAGCGGGAGGGCCGAGCGACGTGCTGGCGCGCACCTTTGCCCGCAACCTGTCCGATGGCATCGGACAGCCGGTCATCGTGGACAATCGCGGCGGTGCCGGTGGCGCCATCGGCATCGATGCCGCCGCCAAGGCCGCGCCCGATGGCTACACGCTGGGTTTTGCACACACCGGCACCACCTCCATCAACCCACATGTGATGGCCAAACACCCGTACGACCCGCTGAACGACATCACGCCGATTACACCCATCGTCTCCTACGCCAATATGCTGGTCGTCAATGACAAGGTACCGGCGCGCAACGTGGCGGAGTTCGTGGCCTGGGCCAAGGCCAACCCGAATTCGGCAACCTTCGCTTCGGGTGGCAACGGCACGACAAACCACCTGTCAGGGGGTGTACTGAAGTTGCTGACCGGCGCGCCGTTACTCCACATTCCCTACAAAGGCAGCGGTCCGGCGATGGCAGACGTTGTCGCAGGCAACGTGGCGTCCATGTTCGACATACCCGTCACGGTGATGCCGCAGGCTAAAAGCGGGCGGATCCGCCCCCTCGCCATTCTGAGCTCCAGACGCAGCACGTCTATGCCCGACGTGCCCACGCTGAGCGAAGCGGGTTTCCCCGGCTTCGAAGAAGCCGGCAGCGACCTGTGGTTCGGCATCGTCGCGCCCGCGCAGATGCCCCCGGCGCTGGTCGAACGCATCTATGCAGAAACGCTCAAGACCATGCGCAAGCCCGAGATGCAGGAAGCTATCCGCAACATGGCCTACGAGCCGTGGACCATGTCGCCCGCTGAGTTCAAGACCTTCATCCGCAACGACTACGCTAAGTGGGGCAAGGTGGTGAAGGCCTCTGGCCTGAAAACCGAGTAAGGGAAAATCTGATCAAGCCCCGTTAAACGGCCGGACGCTCAGATTTTCAGCGAAGGGGCGAGTTTTCAAGCTGAATTGACGCGCTGAGCGCCGCTGTCGCGGCCTCCCGGTGCGCTCCTGGCCCACTACGGGCGTGGCAATGCCAGCAATTGCCTGCGCACCATGTACAGGTTGGCCCAAGGCCGCAGCCACGAACAGCCGGTTGCCATTCTTGGCCAAACCCCGGTAGCGCACCTTGGTGAAGTTAAAGATGCGCTTGATCGTGCCGATGGCATGCTCGACCCGGGCGCGCACCTTTGACCTGCTGCGATTGATGGTGCGCTGCATCTGGCTCAGGTACTTGTACCCCTTGCCCCGGAGTTGCGTCAAATCCTGCGCCCAGGGGGCGGCCCGTTCGATGACTTCGCTTTGACCGGCGTAGGCGCTGTCACCCCACACGGCGCTTTCCTTGCCGTGCAAGAGGCTGGGCAGCACCTTGCTGTCGTGCACATTGCCGCTGGTGGCTACGACCCGGTGGATGAGCTTGCTCTTGGCATCCACCGCCACATGGGCTTTCATGCCGAAGTACCACTGGTTGCCCTTCTTGCTCTGGTGCATCTCGGGGTCGCGGCTTTGACCCGCATTCTTGGTGGAGCTCGGTGCGGCGATCAAGGTGGCATCCACGATGGTGCCCGTGGACAGCCGAAAGCCCTGGGCTTGCAGGTGAGCGCCGACCTGCTCGAACAGCCTGGCTCCCAGTTCATGGCGTTCGAGCAAATGGCGGAACTTCAAAATCGTGGTTTCGTCTGGCACCGGCTCGCGTCCCAGATCGATGCCCACGAACTGGCGCATGGACGCCGATTCGTAAAACGCCTCTTCCACTGCCGGGGCCGACAGGTTGAACCAGTGCTGCAGGAAGTGGATGCGCAGCATGCGCTCAAGACCTACCGGCGGGCGGCCGTTGCCCGCCTTGGGGTAGTGCGGCTCGATCAGGGCACATAGCTGGCCCCATGGCACGACACGCTCCATCTCGGCCAGGAAGGCCGCGCGCCGGGTCGTCTTGCCGTATTTCTCGAAACCACCACCTGCCAGTGTCATTTGCTTGGTCATATCGTTGCCCCGTTGGTTGCCTTGTGTAGCAACGTTCACGAGTCAATGCCGGTGGACTTGATCAGAGTTTCCTAAGGCCTAGCTAGTCTTACTGTGTCATTCAATTAACCTACACTGCTGTCGAAGGCAGCAAGGGCATCTTGGAAGGGTACGAGCCAGAAGCGCGCCGATATGTATTCGCAAGCTCGTGATCGAGTCCGCCACGTGGCGCTGCGCCTTCAGTTGAGCGTCGCCCTGACAAGCGGCCTCGGGCACTGCCCGCATTGCAGGTCAATAAATCTGCGTCTACATTTGTGACACAGTAAGATTAAGCGCACAAGCGGTGCGCCTAAACAGACTGCACAAAATCGGCGATGGACATGTCTGCAGCTAATACGCTATTCCCGATTAACACGTTCCAATGGGTTTCCGAACCGTGGGCCATGCGCCACTCGTGCAGGCGCCGGGTCAGCAATTGGAGGTCGCATTCTTCAGCAATGCCGATCGCGCCGTGCAGGGCGTGGGCGATGGAAGCCACCAGCACCGCCGCCTCGCTGGTGCGCGACTTGGCCATGGCGGCAGCAAGCAGGGAGGGCGTGGTCACGTCGGTGCGAAAAGCCGCTTCGGCGGCTATCGAGGCAGCAGCCACATGTTCGGCCATGACGCTCAACTGGTGCTGAACTGCCTGAAACTTTCCTAACGTTTTGCCGAACTGGATGCGGTCATTGCAATATTGCAGTGTCATTTCGAACACGCGGGTCATGGCGCCGCTGAGCAAGGCGGCGTGCAGGGCTGCCGCAAACGCCGGCAGCAGCGGGCCCGCACCGGGCACCCGGGTGGCAACGCCTTCATCAGGCCAGCGCAGGGTGGCCACCAGACTGCCATGAACGCCGGTCGCCTCGCGCCGGGCCGCTGCTGCTGGCAGCAGCAACAAAGCATCGCCATCTCTGGCCAATACGAAATCGGCTACAAGGCCGTAAGGCGTCAATGAACAAACGATGGCGCCACTGGCCTCGCGCCGCAACGCAGCGCCCAGCGTAATCATGCCAGCGGGCATCGCAAACTGCGACCCCAGCAGCGCTCGCGCCACAATCGTCTGAGCCACCGGCACCGGCACCGTGTAGCGGCCAAAGCTACTCAGGATCGGGAACAGATCGGCCAGCGGGAGGCCGGCACCGTCAGCATCCTCAGACGCCAGCAGTTCGAGGAAGCCGGCGCCCTCGATCGCCTGCCACAGCTTAAGCGGCGAGCCGCCCGCTTCAATCGCGCGCACCACGGCGGGCGTGCATTGGTCCTGGAGAATGTCTTCAATCGCTTGTGCAAACATGGAATGCTTTCGTATTCAACCTGGGTTCAGCGCAGGCCCAGACCACGCGCAATCATGCCGCGCAGGATCTCGCGCGTGCCGCCGCGCAGGGAATAGGTGGGCGCCACCTGGCTCACATAAGCCACGGCGCGGTACAGCTCGGCGTCGACCGGGGCGTCCGGATCCATAGCGATGGCGGCTTCGATCACAACGGGAATGCTCTGCTCGAATTCGGTGCCAATGTCCTTGACCAAGGCCGCTTCGACCAACGGGCTTTCCCCGTTGACGAGCTTGGCCGTGACGGCAATCGACATATTGCGCAGCGTAGCCAGGTGCGTGGCGAAGCGGCCGATGGTGGCGGCATGCGCCGACGCATGCGGACTGCGGCGCAGGCAGGTGATCCAGTGCTCCAGCAGCACGATGCTGGAATACACCCGCTCCGGGCCGCTGCGCTCGAAGGCCAGTTCGGCATTGACTTGCGCCCAGCCGCTGCCTTCATTGCCGATCAGCGCGTCGTCGGCCAGCAGCACGTTGTCGAAAAACACCTCGGAGAAATGTGCATCACCCGCCAGGTCACGGATCGGGCGCACCGTCACGCCGGGCAATGCCAGGTCGACAATGAACTGCGACAAGCCCTGTTGCCGATCCTGCGGCTCGCCCGACGAGCGGACCAGGGCGATCATGTAATGGCAGTGCTGCGCGTTGGTGGTCCAGATCTTGCGGCCGTTCAGGCGCCAGCCGCTTGAACCGTCAATTTGGCATCGCGTGGCCCGGGTGCCGACGCTAGCCAGATCGGAGCCGGCATTGGGCTCACTCATGCCGATGCAGAAAAACGCCTCGGCGGCGCAGATTTTCGGCAGGTAAAACTGGCGTTGCGCCTCCGTGCCGAACTTGAGGATCAAGGGCCCGCTCTGGCGGTCGGCGATCCAGTGCGCGGACACCGGGGCGCCGGCGGCCAGTAGTTCTTCCACCAGCACGAAGCGCGAGAAGGCGTCCAGGCTGGCACCGCCGTAGCGCGCGGGCAAGGTCACGCCGACCCAGCCCCGTGCGGCCAGCTTCTTGCTGAAGGCGGCATTGAAGCCCATCCATGAACGGGCCCGGATGTCGGCGGGCATTGGCTCAAGGCTGGATTGGAGAAAGGCCTTTACCTCGGCGCGAAACGGGTTCGTCCCGGCGGGAAGGGCGGCGAACCGGAAAGCGGATAGCAGATTGTTCAAGAAATTTTCCTCCGTGGGATTCATTCACCGCCGAGTTGATGCACCGCCCCAGGCGATGCATCAGATCGGGCTGCGCTCCACCAACTGGCTGGCGATGATCAGGCGCTGCAATTCGTTGGTGCCTTCGCCAATGCACAGCAGCGGCGCGTCGCGATAATAGCGCTCGACGTTCATTTCCTTCGAGTACCCATAAGCCCCGTGGATGCGCAAGGCCTCCATCGAGTTTTCGACCGCCGCCTCGCTGGCAAACAGCTTGGCCATGCCCGCTTCCATGTCGCAGCGCTGGCCAGCGTCATACGCCTTGGCGGCCTGCTCCACCAGCAAGCGCGCGGCCTCGGCCCGGGTCGCCATGTCGGCCAGCTTGAGCTGGATCGCCTGGTGTTCGCAGATCGGCTTGCCAAAGGTGCGCCGCAGTTGGGCATAGGCCACCGATTCTTCCAGACAGGCGCGCGCCACGCCGACGCCGCGCGCCGCCACATTGATTCGCCCAAGTTCGAGCCCGCCCATCACGTGCTTGAAGCCCTGACCTTCGACGCTGCCGACCAGATTGGCGGCTGGCACGCGAAAGTTGTCGAACACCAGCTCGGCGCTGTCGATGCCCTTGTAACCAAGCTTCTCAAGCTTCTTGGTGGACGTGAAGCCGGGGCCCTTCTCGCAGATGAACAGGCTCATGCCACGATGGCGCGGCTGGGCGTCGGGGGCGGTCTTGACCAGAACGGCAAAGGCCTGACCATGGATGCCGTTGGATATCCAGGTCTTGGTGCCGTTGATGACATAGTGATCGCCGTCGCGCCGGGCCACCGTGCGCACCGCCTGCAGGTCGGTGCCGCAGTCGGGCTCGGTCAGGGCCAGGCCCCCACGCAGCTCGCCGCTGGCAAAGCGCGGCAGAAAGTGCTGGCGCTGCGCCTCGGTGCCGTTGCGCTGCACACAGGCGGCCATGATGAGGTGCGAGTTGATGATGCCCGACACCGACATCCAGACCCGCGCGATGCGCTCCACCACTTTGGCATAGGTACTGGCCGACAGGCCCAGGCCGCCGTATTCCTCCCGGATGACGCAGCCGAACAGGCCCATCTCGCGCATGCCGGCCACGATGTCAGCGGGCCATTCGTCGGCGTGCTCCAGCCGTTGCGCCACCGGCTTGATCTCGCGTTCAACAAAGCGTTCGACGGCGTCGAGCACCAGATTTTCTTTTTCAGCATCAAAGGCCATGGGCTGGCTGGTAGTCATCAGAGGGCTCCGGAGGTGCTGGTTTTGGGGTGGGTCAGGGTGTGCGCCAGGGTGGCGGCGTCTTTGACGCGATCGGCCGTCAGCAGCGTGTCGCGCAGGCGCAGCGCCTGATCGCGCGGCAATGCCGGTAGCGCATTGCCCATGAATTTGGCCTCGATGTCAGCGGCCGTGATCGGCCGGCCCGGTGCGCCGCGGTGCGCTGACTCGCGCCAGCGCAGTTCGCGCCCGTCGTGCGTGCGCACGCGCAGTTCGCCGGAAAAGAAGGTGGGGTAATCGGCATCGGGGTCGGCCGCGTGCTCGATGCGGTCAGCCAGCGCCTGCACCTGCGGGTCAGCCAGGTGGGACGCGGCCAGTTCGGCCAGCCCGAGCTGGCCGCGCAGCAGCGCCACGGCGACCAGATGGTGGATGCTGAACTGCGACTCGTACACATTGGCCGGGCGGCGCTTGGCCGCCACCGGCTCGCACACCACCGGGTGCACCCCTTGCGGCAGCAGCACCTGCACCGAGGCGATCTCGTCAGCGCGCAGACCGGCCGCGCGCAGCGCCAGCGCGGCATCGATGCTGGCGTGCGTGAAGTGGCAGGTTGGATACAACTTGACCGCCACTTCCATCAGCTCCCAGCGCTCGCCCAGGCCGCGCGTGCACAGTGACAAATCGGCGTTCAGGCCGCGCGCAGCCAGGTGGCTGGCGTACAGGCCAAAGCGGCCTTCATACGGCTGCGACGGGCCACGGAATCCGGCACCGGCCAGCGCCGCGGCGGTCAGCCCGCTGACGCCAGCCCAGCCCGGGTGCATGCGCTTGGTCCAGGCGCCGTCGCTCAGAAACTCCATGCTGCCGGAGGCCATCGACAGCACCACGCCTTGCGCGTGCTCGAGGGCGGCCTGGTCCAGCCCCATCAGCTTGCCGGCCGCCAGCGCGCAGCCAAAAGCGCCCACCAGCCCGGTGGGGTGAAAACCAACGTCATGAAAACCGCCCCGCGCCGCCGCACCCAGACGGGCGGCGACCTCGATCGCCAGCACATAAGCTGTGATCATCTCGGCCCCCGTCGCGTGCCGCTGCGCCGCCAGACCCAGCGCCAGCGGAAAAGCGCTGGCACTGGGGTGCGTGATGGCGCCGGGGTGGGTGTCGTCGAAGTCCAGCCCGTGGACCAGGATGCCGTTCATCAGCACCGCGTCGCGCAGCGGCAGGGGTGCAAAGGCACCCATGACGGCGCTGTCACCCGCGCCGCCCAGGGCCTGCAGGCCGCGGTAGGCACAGTGCGCGAAGTCGTGCTGAGACGAGGCCAGGGCGATGCCCAATGCATCGAGCATCAGCAACTTGGCCTGTTCGACCACGGCCGCAGGCAGCATGCCGGGCTCAAGCCCGTGTGCGAAGGCGGCCAGTTGGGCGGCGATGCGGGAGGACGGGACGGCTGTCGTGTCGGCGGACATGTGAAATAACCTTTCTTGTGTTCTTCGTGTAACTCAGAGTGTGCCAAGCGTAGCAAGCGACTGAGCGTATTGCTTCTGCCGGTCCTCCACGCCGTTGACGCTGCCCCCGACCGGCCGCAGCAAGCCGTCGCGCAGGCCGTAGACCAGCCCGTGCACCTCAACTTGCTGCCCGCGCTCCCAGGCGCGGCGCAGGGTGGTGGTGCGGCACACGTTGCTGACCTGCTCGATCACATTCATCTCGCAAAGACGCGCTGCGCGCTCGTCAACGCCGGAAATGCCGTCGAGCCGATCAGCGTGTTTCCGCGCCACATCCTCCAGATGGCGCAACCAGTTGTCGGCCAGACCGGTGCGGCGCTGTTCTATCACCGCCTGCACGCCTCCGCAGCCGTAGTGACCCACCACGAGAACATGCTCGACTTTCAACACCTCGACCGCATACTGCAGCACCGTCAGGCAGTTCAGGTCGGAGTGCACCACCAGGTTGCCGACGTTGCGGTGCACGAACACCTCGCCAGGCCGCAGGCCCAGGATTTCGTTGGCCGGCACCCGGCTGTCGGAACAGCCGATCCACAGGTAGCGCGGCATCTGCTGGTGCGCCAGCCGCTCGAAGTACTGCGGATCTTCCGCAGCACAGCGCGCCGACCAGGCACGGTTGCTCTCCAACAGAGGGGCCAGGCTGGATATGGCATCTCCCTGGAGCGACATCAGCGCCCCTTCCACACCGGCTTGCGCTTCTCGGCGAAGGCACGCGGACCCTCCTGCGCGTCCTCGCTGGCGTAAGCGGCACGGTAGGTGTTGTGGGCCAGCGCCATGCCGGCCTCGCAGCCGGCGCTCATCGCCGTCATGATCGATTCTTTGCCCGCCATCACCGACAGCGGCGCGTTGTCGCGGATGCGTTCGGCCAGCGCGGTGGCGCGAGCGCGCACCGCATCCGGCGTGTCTTCCAGATAGTTGATGAAACCCAGCCCATGAAAGGTTTCGATCGGGTACAGGTCGCCGGTCAGCACCATCTCCATCAGCATCGGCTGCGGCAGCATCCACAGCAGCGGAATGGCCCAGGGGCTGCCGCGCCCGGCGATGCGCGTCTCGGTAATGCCGACTTGCGTGCCCTTGAGGCCCACGCGCAAATCCGAGTTCAGACTCAGCATCATGCCGCCGGCAATCAGGTGCCCGGTCATGGCGGCGATGATGGGTTTGGCCACGCGGCGCTGGCGGCCGTGAAACGGGTCCTTCATCTTGGTAAGGATGTCGACGCCCTCTTCCTTCTTGACACGAGCGGCCTCGCGCAGGTCGAGACCGGCGCAGAAGGTGCCGCAGTCGGCAGAAGTCAGGATGGCCACGCGCACGTTTTTATCGGCATCGACCTCGCCCCACAGATCGTGCAGCCGGTTGGCGGCTGCCGGTGACAGCGCGTTACGCATCTCGGGCCGGTTGATCTTCACGGTGGCAATGCCATCGCGCACTTCGTACAGAACCGTTTCTGCTTCAATCATGTCTTGCTCTCCTGTTAAAAAATTGCTTGCTCTGCTCATACGGCCGCTGATTCGTCAGCGCCTTCGTCGCATGGTTCACGCCGTGACCGATTTCACGCGTTGTAGACCATGTCACCTTCTCTTCGTGCGACTGCTGAACGCACAAGCTCTTGCGTCAACTGTTCCATCCAGTGGTCGATGGGAACCGAAGGAACAAACCTCTGGTGAATGAGCTGAAAGTAGCTGGTGTTGGTGGCCCATCTGACAAAATCTGCAAAAGGCATTTGCTGCTGATCAAGCAGTTTGAATTTCAGCAACACCTTGACCGCGTGATGCGCATGCCGCTCTGGGCTCTTGACGAAGGCGCTCAGGCGCTCACGCGCGTTGGCCAGCACCTCGGCTCGGTAGCCAAATACCGGGCCGTGGCCGGGAATGACCCAGCGCGGGTCAAGCCGCTCGATCAGGTCGAATGTGGCGGCCACCTCGTCGAATGCGGCGTCACCGTCGAGCTCCGGAAACACCACGCCGAAGCCTTTTTCCCACAAGGCATCTGCCGAAATCAAGGTTTGGGACCGAGGCTCAAACAGAATGACGGAATGGGGATCATGGCCTGGTGCCGCATGGACTTGCCACGGCGTATCGGCCAGCTGGATTTCCGTGCCCGGTAAAAGAAGGCCATCGAACTTGAACCGGGGGCAGTGTTGCCCGGATGGCACATAGTTCAGAGCGACGGGGTCCCATGTCGAGACCAGTGATGCATGGCCGGGCGGAATGAGGGTTTGAAGTTCTGGATAACTGCGCTGGAGGGCGGCATTGCCGCCGCAGTGGTCACTGTGCAGATGCGTATTGAGCAGCAAATCCAGCGGCCGCTGCTGCAAGGCGGCGCTGACCAGCCCGGTGGTTTGTTCCGCATGCGTGCTGTAGCCGCTGTCAACGAGTGCGCTGGACGCCGAGCCGAGGAACAGAATGTTGTTGGAGGACAGCCAGCCGCGCTCAAAAACTTGAATACCGCTCGGAAGTTGGATGTTGGTCATAGGCTGTCTCGGACACGTCATTTTTAACGATTGATAACACCATGTTTGCAGAGATGGGCGCGCATGGTGGATTTACCGCCGCTTATTCCGCGGTGCCCTCGGACTCAACCACGGCCACCACCAGGCCGCGCTCGACCATCTGTCCGGCCTGCACCGACAGCAAGCGCACCACCCCATCGTGGTCGGCATTGATGCGCAGCTCCATCTTCATCGACTCCATCGTCGCCACCACGTCGCCGGCGCGTACCCGCTCGCCAACCGCCACATGGGTTTTCAGGATCATCCCCATCATCGGCGTGCGCAACTGGCCGCTGGCCTGGCGGCCGGTGGCGGCCTGGCTGAGGTAGGAGGTCACGCCGATGGCGTGGGCGGTGCCACCGCCCTGCACAAACACGGTATCGTCGCTGCGCACGATGGTCAGTACCTCATGACGATCCCCCATGCGCAAACGCCAATCGCCCCCGGCGATGGCGGCCAGCGCCAGGCGAACCCGCTCGGCGCCGATTTGCACCGTCACTTCGGGCTCGGGCGAGACGGCGCCGAACCGGACCTCGTGCGTTGTGCCGCCCGAGTGCAGCAACAGCGCCGGAACCGGCGTGAGCCCGTCGTCGCCGGCGTGCATCTGCCAGCCCGTCACGTCCAGGGCCGACCAGGCCCCGAATTGCTTGCCGCTGCGCCGCGCATCGAGCAACCACCAGGCCGCCGCCGCGGCCAGCCGCTCCAGCGGCGCGCTGCTCGCGCCCTGACTCCCCTCGGCCAGCACCTCGTCAATCAGACGGGTGTGGAAGCTGGCGTCGCGCGTGGCGGGCAGGGCCAGCAGGCGCTGCAGAAAAGCGCAGTTGGTTTCGACACCGTGGACCTGGGTTTCGCCCAGAGCCAGGCTCAGGCGGTCCAGCGCCGCCTCGCGCGTGGGCGCATGCGCAATCAGCTTGGCCAGCATCGAGTCGTAGTACGGCGTGACTGCCATGCCGGCCCGCACCCCCGATTCGACCCGCACGCCAGAAGTCGGGAACCGCACCGCGATCAGCTCGCCGGTGGAGGGCAGGAAATTTTGCGCGGCATCCTCGGCGCAGACCCGCGCCTCGACCGCGTGGCCCTGCACCCGCACCTCGCTCTGGCGCAAGGGCAGCCCCTCGCCGGCGGCAATACGCAGCATGACCTCCACGATGTCGATGCCCGTCACCTCTTCGGTCACCGGATGCTCGACCTGCAGCCGCGGGTTGACTTCGAGAAAGTGGTGCTGTTCGCCCTGCACGATGAATTCCACCGTGCCGACGCCGCGGTAGCGCAGCCGCTGCCCCAAGCGCACCGCGTCACCGAGCATGGCCTCGCGCAGCGCCGGAGCCAGGTTCACCGCTGGCGCCTCTTCAATGACTTTTTGATGGCGCCGCTGCAGCGTGCATTCGCGCTCGAACAGGTGAATCACTTCGCCATGGCCGTCGCCGACGATCTGCACCTCGATGTGACGCCCGCGCTCGACAAAGGCTTCGACGATCAACGCCGCGTCGCCAAAGGAGCTTTTGGCTTCGCGCATGGCCGACTCGATGGCCTCCATCAGTCCGTCCAACTGCTGCACCACCCGCATGCCCTTGCCGCCGCCACCGGCGGCCGCCTTCAGAATCACCGGCAACGGTAGTCCGCGCACGATGGCCGCCACCTCGGCCGCATCGCGGCTCGGCAACTCGCTGCCGCCGAGTACGGCAACGCCGGCGGCGCGCGCCTCGCGCTTGGCCGAGGCCTTGTCGCCCAGGCGCTCAATGACCTCGGGCGTCGGCCCGATGAAGACCAGGCCGGCCGCCTCGACCGCGCGCGCGAACGCCGCGTTCTCGGCCAGAAAGCCAAAACCCGGATGAATGGCCTGCGACCCGGTGCGCCGGGCCGCGTCGATCACCGCGTCGATGCGCAGGTAGCTCTCGGCCGCCGCCGCGCCGCCGATCTCGATCGACTCGCCGATCAGGTCGACATGCAGCGCATCACGATCAGCACTCGAATGCACGCCGGCCGCCGCGACGCCAAGGCGGCGGCAGGTGCGGGCGATGCGGCAGGCGATCTCGCCGCGGTTGGCGATCAGGATTTTCTTAAACATGGTACTCAGCGTCCTGTCCAGCGCGGCGGGCGCTTTTCGTTGAAGGCCTTCACGCCCTCCAGCCTGTCGGCCGAGGACACCAGCACGTTGTAGGCGGCGATGTCGAGCATGTAGCCGCTGTGGAAGTCAATCTCGCCGCCGCGCGAGGCGGCCAACTTGGCGTAATGCACCGCCATCGGGGCGGCCAGCACGATGTCGCGCGCGTCGGCCACCGCGGCGGCAAGCGCCGTGCCCGGCTCGGCCAGCTCGGTCACCATGCCCCATTCGGCGGCTTCTTCGGCCGAGAAGCGGCGCGCGGTGAGCAGCAGTTTCTTGGCCCGCCGCATGCCGACCGCGCGCACCAGGTTCTGGATGCCGCCGCCGCCGGGCATGATGCCGCGCCGCAGTTCGGGCAGCGAGAACACCGCCGCGCGCGAGGCCACGATGTAGTCGCACATCAGCGCCAGCTCGCAGCCGCCGCCATGCGCGTGGCCTTCGACGGCGGCGATCACGGGCTGCGGAAAATCCTTGACGGCCAGCAACACCTCTTCGGCGAGCTGGTGCTGGCGCCGCCATTGGCCGTCGGTCATGCCGTCGCGCTGCTTGAGGTCGCCGCCGGCCGAGAAGGCACGCTCGCCGGCGCCCGTGAAGATCAGCACGCGCAGCGCGTCGTCGAACGCCAGTTCGTGCAAGGCCTCGCGCAACTCGACGAACATCTGCGTGTTCATCGCGTTCATGACCTCGGGGCGGTTGAGCACCAGGGTGCGGATGCCATCGGTGGCCTCGGTGCCGGGCGCCGTTTCGATGCGCAGTGTCGTGAATTCCATCGTCTTGTTCCTTGACTCAGTACGAACGGGGCATGCCCAGCAGATGTTCGGCCACCTGGGCCAGCACCAGGTTGTTGGATATCGGAGCGGTGCGGAACAGCCGCGTCTCCTTCCACTTGCGCTCGATGTCGTATTCGCAGGCCACGCCGTAGCCGCCAAAGGTGGTCATGGCCGCTTCGGCGGCTTCCCAGGCGGCTTCGCTGGCCAGGTACTTGACCATGGTCGCCTCGCGCCCGCAGGGCAGACCGGCGTCGAACAGCGTGGCGGCCTTGTTGCGCATCAGTTCGGCGGCCTCGATGTTCATGTGCGCGCGGGCGATGGGGAACTGCACGCCCTGGTTTGCACCGATCGGGCGGTCGAAGACGACACGCTCGCTGGCATAACGCGAGGCCTTCTCGACGAACCATTTGCCGTCGCCGATGGCCTCGCTGGCCACCAGCAGGCGCTCGGAATGCAGCGAGTCGAGCAGATAATAAAAACCCTTGCCTTCCTCGCCGATACGGTCGTCGTCGGTGACCTCAAGGTTGTCAATGAAGACCTCGAAGGTGTGGTGATTGATCATGGTGCGGATTGGCTTGGCCTTGAGCGAGGCGCCGGCCTTGGCGATGTCAACCAAAAACAGGCTCAGGCCTTCCGTCTTTTTGGTCACCTCCTCGAACGGCGTGGTGCGCGCGATCAGCAAGTACATGTGCGAGTGGCTGTAGCGCGAGGTCCATATTTTTTGGCCGTTGATGACATAGCCACCGGCCACCTTGCGCGCGAAGGTCTTGATGCGCAGCGTGTTGGAGCCAGCATCGGGCTCGGTCACGCCGAAGGCCTGCAGGCGCAGGCTGCCGTCGGCAATGCGCGGCAGCGTCTTGCGCTTTTGCGCCGCGCTGCCATGCCGCATGATCGAGGCCATGGTGTACATCTGGGCGTGGCACGACGCGCTGTTGCCTCCGTTGTGGTTGACCTCTTCCAGGATGGTGCAGGCGTCCATCAGCGACAACCCGGAGCCACCATATTCCTCGGGAATCAGCGCGGCCAGCCAGCCGGCCTTGATCATGGCTTCGACAAAGGCCTCAGGGTAGGCACCGTCCTGCGCGCACTGGCGCCAGTATTCGGGGCCAAAGCCGTCGCACAGGGCTTTGACGGCGGCGCGAATCTGCACTTGTGTTTCGGTGTAGCTAAAGTCCATGAATGCTCTCTGAAAAATTGTCAACGCACTCAGGCGATGACCGAGCAGCGGCGCAGCTCGGCAAGCTCTTGCGCATTCAGGCCAAGTGCCACCAGCACCTCGTCTGTGTGCGCGCCCAGCGCTGGCGGGCTCTGGCCGGTGCGGCCACGCCGGCCCTGCGAATTGATCGGCAGGCCCATCGCCTTGTGCTCAGGCGCGCCGGTAACCGGCAGGTCGGTGAGCATGTCGACCGCGCGCACCTGTTCGTGCGCCAGCACCTGTGCCACGTCATGCATTTCACTGCACGGTGCGCCCGCCGAGCGCAGGGCCGCCACGTTGGCCGCAGTGCTGCGCAGCCGGGTGCGCGCTTCCAGTGCGGTGTGCAGCGCTTCGCGGTTGGCGATGCGCTGCGACATGCCGACAAAGCGCGCGTCCACGGCCAGTTCGGGCTTGCCCAGCGCGCCGCAAACCTTGGCAAACAGCCGGTCATTGGCGGCGGCGATGAAAACCTTGCCGTCTGCCGTGTCAAACAGCTCGTAGGGCGCCATCATCGCCATGGCCGAGCCCATCTTGCGCGGAAGTTTGCCCGTGGCCAGGTAGTTGGCTACCGAGACGGTCATCCACGACAGGCCGGTCTCGAGCAGGCTGGTATGCACGGCCATGCCCTGGCCGGTGCTGGCGCGGCGCAGCAAGGCCGCCAGAATGCCGGTCGTCGCCCACATGCTGGTGCCCATGTCGATCAAGGACACCCCCACACGTGCCGGCTCGTCGCCCTCATGGCCGCTGACGCTCATGATGCCGGTGAAGGCCTGCATCAGCGGGTCATAGCCGGGCAGCGCGCGCATCTGCCCGACCTCGCCAAAGGCGCTGATCGCGCAGTACACCAGGCGCGGGTTGGTGGGGTGCAGGTCGTCCCAACCCAGGCCGCGCGACTCGGCGCTGCCCGGCTTGAGCGAATGCACCAGCACGTCGGCCGTGGCGGCGAGCCGGCGCGCCAACTGCTGGCCCGGCGCGGTATCCAGGTCGATGCACACGCTCTTCTTGTTGCGGTTGAGCGCCAGAAACCCGGTCGACTGGCCGCCTATTTCAGGCGGTTTCCACTGGCGCGCGTCGTCGCCGCTGCCCGGACGTTCGATCTTGATGACCTCGGCACCGAGGTCGCCCAGAGTCTGGGCGCAGAAGGGGCCGGCGACGTTTTGCGTCAGGTCGAGCACGCGGCAGCCGGAGAGAATAGTTTCGAGCATGTTCAATACCGTGGACTAAAAGATTACATGCGGAACACGCCGAAGTGCGTGTCGCGCGGCGGCACACGGCCCGCCAGCTCCAGCAGCAAAGCCATGGTGTCGCGCGTTTCCAGCGGGTCGATCACCATGTCGCACCACAGGTTGGAGGCGTAGTTGTAGGGGCTGGAAAAGCTCTCGAACTGCTCGCGTATCGGTTGCTTGAATTTCTCGCGCTCTTCGTCGCTCCAGCTTGTGCCCTCGCGCCGGTGAATGTTCTCGCGCACCAGACCCAGCGTGGTGGCGGCCTGCTCGGGGCCCATCAGCGCGGCGCGGCCGGTGGGCCACATCATCATCACGTTGGGCTTGAACGGGCGTCCGCACATGGCCAGGTAGGCCGCCGCGTACGAACCGCCGGTGATCAGCGTGTAGCGCGGCACGTTGGCCGAGGCCATGGCCGTCATGAACTTGGCGCCGTGCTTGGCGATGCCCTGCTGCTCCACCGCTTTGCCGACCATGAAGCCCGACACATCGGCGATAAACAGCAGCGGGATGTCGCGCTGGCAGCACAGCTCGATGAAGTGCGCGCCCTTGAGCGCGCTCTCGGAGAAGATCACGCCATTGTTGGCCAGAATGCCGATCTGGAAGCCCTTGATGCGCGCAAAGCCGCAGATCATGGTGTCGCCATACAGCGGCTTGAACTCCTGCAGGTCACTGTCGTCGATCAGCCGCAGCAGCACTTCGCGGTTGTCGGTCGGATGGCGGTTGTCGGCGCTGACGATGCCGTAGATTTCGCGCGGGTCATGGCGCGGCGGCAGCGGCGGAGCCACATCCCAGCGTTGCTTGGCCACGGTGCCGAGGTTGGCCACGATGCCACGCACGATGGCGATGGCATGGCCGTCGTTCTCGGCCAGATGGTCAGTGACGCCGCTGATGCGGCTGTGCATCTCGCCGCCGCCCAGGGTTTCAATGTCAACCTCTTCCTTGGTGGCTGCATACACCAGTTCGGGCCCGGCGAGGAACATCGCGCCCTGATTGCGCACGATCACCGCCTCGTCGCACAGCGCCGGCAGATAGGCGCCGCCAGCGGTGGACGGCCCGTGCACGGTCGCGATCTGGGTGATGCCCTCGGCCGACATGCGGATCTGGTTGTAGAAAATGGAGCCGAACTGGCCGTCGTCGGGGAAAATATGCGCCTGCTCCGGCAGGTTGGCGCCGCCCGACTGGACCATGGTGATGCACGGCAGCCGGTGCTGCCAGGCGAACATCTGGGCCCGCACATGCTTTTTAGCGGTGATGCCGTAGTAGGTGCCGCCCTTGACCGTGGCATCGTGGATCATCAGCATGCAGGCGCGCCCGCACACCAGCCCCACGCCGGTGATGATGCTGCCGCCCGGCGGCACGCCCTCGTACAGGCCGTCGCCGGCAAGCTGCCCGAACTCGAGGAAGGGCGATCCGGGATCGAGCACGGCGGCCAGGCGCTCGCGCGGCAGCAACTGCTTGCGCTTCTTGTGCAGCAAGCGCGCCTTCTCGGGGCCGCCGATCAGGGCACGTGCGCGGCGTTCATGCAGATCGACAATGCGCGCCTCGTAGGCTTCACGGTTGCGCTGGAACTCGGGCGAGTTCGGCGCGGCGGTAGATGTCATCAAGCTCATCGAAGCGGCCCTTTAAGTGGATCTGCCGGCCACGCGGCTCGGTATGGGTCGGTTATCACGCGATCAGACCGGCGCACGCAGCGCCGCAAAGCGCTGCAGGTGGTGGTCGGAGCTGCCCAACAAGTTGCAAAAGAGGGTGAGACGGCGAAAGTAGTGGCCGATGTCCAGCTCCTCGGTCATGCCTACGCCGCCGTGCAACTGCACCGCCTGCTGCGCCACGAAGCGGGCGCGCTCGCCAATGGCCGCCTTGGCCGCCGAGACAGCGCGCGAGCGGGTGGCCGCGTCGGGATGCTCGGCATGCAAGGCCGCCATCATCAACAAGGAACGGCTGGCCTCGACGGCGGCAAACATGTCGACCAACCGGTGCTGGATGACCTGGAAGCTCGCAATCGGAACATCGAACTGCTTGCGCGTGCTGGCGTACTCGCCGGTTTTGCGCAGCAGCGCGTCCATGGCGCCGAGTGCGTCTGCGCAAGCCACCACGATGCCCAGATCAATCAACTTCTCCAGCAACGCCATGCCCTCGCCTTTGACACCCAGCAACGCGTCCTGGCCGAGCACGACCTGGTCCAGCACCAAATCGCCAGCCCGGCTGCCGTCGTAGGCCCGATAGCCCGCCACCTGCACGCCAGGCGTTTGGGCGTCGACCAGGAACAGGCTGATGCCCCGACGCTCGTCCACCGCCCCCGAGGTTCTGGCAACGACAACGAAGCCGTCGGCCCAGGGGGCGCCCAGCACGCCGCTCTTGCGACCCGACAGCAGCCAGCCACCGTCCTTGGCCGTGGCACGCGTGGTCACATAGCTGAGTTCATGGCGGGCATCGGCCTCGCCGTGCGCCAATGCGAGTATCCGCTGGCCGGACGCGAGCCCGGGCAGCCAGGCCGCCTGCTGCGCCGGACTGCCCGCGCGCGTCAGCGCCTGCGCGCCGAGCACCGTGCTGGCAAGATAGGGCTCGACCACCAGCGCAGCCCCCATCGCCTCGGCGACCTGGATCAGCTCGACCACGCCGCCAAAGCCGCCATGCCCCTCGAGCAGTCCGAGCCCAAGCCAGCCGAATTCGCCGAATCGCTGCCAGTGCTCGCGGCTCATGCCGGACGCTGACGCGACGATCTGGTTGCGGGCATCGAAACCATACGCGGCACGCAGATACTTCTGTGCCGCGTCGCGCAGCATCGTCTGTTCTTCGGAGAGTTCGAAGTTCATGGTCTTCCTTTACCCCTTAGCGCGCGCCGGCCAGCAGCATCTTGGCCAGCACATTCTTCTGCACCTCATCGCTGCCGCCGTAAATCGTGGCGGCGCGCGAGAAACAGTAGTGCGGCATCGCATGGGCAAACCGCCCGTCACCCAACTCGCCTTGCGCATGCCAGGGCCAGGCCTGATCGGCGGCAATTTCAACATCAAGTTCAGACAGGGTCTGCTGCACCGCCGTGCCCATGGTCTTGAGCAGCGAGGACTCCGGCCCCGGCGCCTTGCCCGAAGCGGTGGCCGCAAGCACGCGGAAGTTGGTGTATTCAAGCGCCATCAGTTCGATCTCGGCGCGCGCCAGCTTGAGCCGCATCGCCGCGTCTTCGGCCAGCGGGCGACCGCCCGAGCGGCGCTCGGCGGCGGCCACGCGCAGGTTGGACAGATGCGCCTTACAGTCGGCCACGCCGGCAATGCTGGTGCGCTCGTGCGTCAGCAGGTACTTGGCAATGTCCCAGCCCTGGCCCTCGCGGCCAACCAGGTTTTTCCTGGGCACACGAACGTCGGTGAGGAACACCTGGTTCAGGTGGTGTTCGCCGTCGATCGAGACGATGGGCTTGACATCGATGCCGGGGCGGTCCATCTCGATCAGCAGGAAGGAGATGCCTTCCTGCTTCTTGCCGGTGCTGGCGGTGCGCACCAGGCAGAACATGTGCGTGGCCCAATGCGCATAGGTGGTCCAGATCTTGGAGCCGTTGATGACGTAATCGTCGCCATCGGCCACGGCCGTGGTCTTCAGGCTGGCCAGGTCGGAGCCCGCGCCCGGTTCGGAATAGCCCTGGCACCACCAGTCTTCGCAGCGGCGGATGCGCGGCAGGTACTGCGCCTTTTGCTCCGGCGTGCCAAAGGCGATCAGCACCGGCCCGAGCATGATGACGCCCATCGACAGCCCCACCGGCGCGCTGGCCGCCGCGCGCTCGAGGTCGAAGATGTAGCGCTGCGTCGGCGTCCAGCCCGGCCCGCCGTATTCCCTGGGCCAGCCGTTGACGAGCCAGCCCTGGGTGTCGAGCCGGCGCTGCCATTGAACGATGTCGTTCTTTTGCAGCATCTCCCCTGTGACGGTCTTGCGCTTGAGCTCGGTCGGCGTGTGGGCCTTGAACCAGGCGCGAACCTCTTGCTGGAACGCCATGTCTTCTGGGCTGAAATCGATGTCCATCGTGGGCCTTTATGCGCTTGCGGCTTGCGCTTTAGATCGAGATTCCGCCGCCGCAGATCAGCGTCTGGCCGCTGACGTAGTTCGATTCGGGAATGCACAGCAGGTAGACCGATCCGGCCGCCTCCTCGGGCGTGCCGCCGCGACCCAGCGGAATGGTGCGCTCCATCATTTCCAGCAGATCAGGATTGACGCCGACCTTGATCTTGCGGCCCTCGACATCAATCGATGCGTTGCCGCCGGCCGAAGCTTCCGTCAGCCGCGTCTTGATCATGCCAAAAGCGACGGCGTTGACGTTGACCTTGTAACGCCCCCACTCCTTGGACAGCGCCTTGGTCAGGCCGATGATGCCGGCCTTGCCCGCCGAGTAATTGGCCTGGCCCGCGTTACCGCCGGTGCCGGCGATGGACGAGATGTTGACCACCTTGCGGAACACCTCCTGTCCGGCTTCGGCTTCCTTACGCGAGGTGACGCGGATGAACTCCGCGGCGGCGCGCAAAATTTTGAACGGCGCGGTCAAATGCACATCAATAATGGCGTTCCACTGCTCGTCGGTCATCTTCTGAACCACGTTGTCCCAGGTGTAGCCGGCGTTGTTGATGATGATGTCCAGGCCGCCGAAGCTGTCAATCGCGGTCTTGACGAAGCGATCAGCGAAACCGTCGGCGGTGACGCTGCCCACGCAGGCCACGGCAATGCCGCCGGCCTTCTTGATGTCGGCCACGGTCTGCTCTGCCGGGGCTGCGTCGAGGTCGTTGACGACCACTTTGGCGCCTTCGCTGGCCAGCTTCATGGCGATGGCACGGCCGATGCCGCGGCCCGAACCTGAAACGATGGCCACTTTGCCTTCGAGTTTTTTCATGATGCGTGTCCTTGCTTGTGATTAAAAGGAAAGAAATAAAAAGTCGGGCCGGCAAACGGCAGTCTCAGTTCAAGGCAACCAAAGCCTCGCCGGCCAGCGTGATTTCGCCTGTCGCCTTCGTCGCGCTGATTTGAACGCGCACGCAGGGTCGGCCTGCATGCTCGAGCTTTTCAACCACCTTGCCACTGCAGCGCACGCGGTCGCCGAGATGGGTCAGGGCCGCGAAGCGCACGCCATAGCTGAGGATCTGGCGCTGCGGCACCCATTCGGTGAGCGCGCGTCCGAGGTAGGCCATCGACAACATGCCGTGCGCGAACACATCCTTCATCCCCGCGCCGTGGGCGAAGTCGATGTCGATGTGGATCGGGTTGTGGTCGCCCGACGCACCGGCGAACAGGGCCAGGGTGGTGCGGCTGATCGGCGGCAGTTCCAGCACGGGCATGTCGTCACCGACATCAATGATTTTTACTTGAACGTTCATGAATATTCCTTCAGGCGTGGCGCACGACGATCACCGAGTGCAGGTCGGAGACATGCTCGCCGAGCTGATTGGTGACCTTCGTGTCGTTGACGACAAACTCGAGCGCGCCGCCCTTCTTGTCGTAGATGTCGGCGACCCGGGTCTGGAAGCGCAGCGTGTCGCCAGCGCACACCGGGGCGTGGTAGTCGAAGCGCTGCTCGCCGTGCAAGACCTTGCGCAGGTCGATCTTGAGCGTGTCGAGCAACTTCATCAACACCCCCGAATCGCTCTCGGCGCCAAAGATGAAGGTCGGCGGCGCCACGACGTTGCGGTAGCCAGCGGCCTTGGCGGCGGTCGCGTCGAGGTGGATCGGATCGGTGGCACCGATCACCTCGGCGAAAAAGCGGATGCGCCCCTTCTCCACATCCCACAGCGTGGGCGGCACCTCGTAACCGATGAATTTCTTGTCAATCATGGGACTCCAGCTCCTGGTTTTCTGCGCCTGTGCTCAGGCGGCCTGGTAAAGCGTGACGACGCAAGCGCCGCCCAGCCCGAGGTTGTGCTGCAAGGCCACACGGGCGCCCTTGACCTGGCGTTTGTCCGCCGTGCCGCGCAACTGGTGCGTCAGCTCGTAGCACTGCGCCAGACCGGTCGCGCCCAGCGGATGCCCTTTCGACAACAGGCCGCCCGACGGGTTGGTCACGACCTTGCCGCCATAGGTGTTGTCGCCGTCCAGCACGAACTTCTCCGCACCGCCCTCCGGACACAGGCCCAGCGCCTCGTAGGTCAGCAGTTCGTTCTGTGCAAAGCAGTCGTGCAGCTCAACCACGTTCACGTCCTGCGGGCCGATGCCGGCTTGCTTATAGACCTTTTGCGCCGCATCGCGCGCCATGTCGAAGCCGACCACGCGCATCATGTCGTGCGACTCGAAGGTGCTGGGGAAATCGGTCGTCATCGCTTGGGCAACCATCGAAACGCGCGTGTCGAGCCCGTGCTTTTTGGCGAAGGCTTCGGAGCAAATCACCGCAGCAGCGGCACCGCAGGTCGGCGGGCAAGCCATCAGGCGGGTCATCACGCCCTCCCACAGCACCGGTGCGTTCATCACGTCATCGACCGAGACCTCCTTGCGGAACAGCGCCAGCGGGTTGTTCGCCGCATGACGGCTGGCCTTGGCGCGAATGCTGGCAAAGGTCTCCAGTTTGGTGCCGTACTTGTCCATGTGCGCCTTGCCGGCACCGCCGAAGTAACGAATAGCCAACGGAATTTCCGGGTGCCCGACGATCTCGGCGGTGGCCCGGTCAAACTCCTCGAACGGCGTCGGCCTGTCCTCGAACTGGGCCTTGATGGCACCGGCGGCCATCTGCTCGAAGCCTAGGGCCAGCACGCACTCGACGGCACCGCTTTCGACCGCCTGGCGCGCCAGAAACAGCGCTGTCGAACCGGTGGAGCAGTTGTTGTTGACGTTGACGATTGGTATGCCGCTCATGCCCACCGGGTAGAGCGCCCGCTGGCCGCAGGTGGAATCGCCATACACATAGCCAACATATGCTTGCTGGATCATGGGGTACTCGACGCGCGCATCGGCCAAGGCTTGGCGCACGGCCTTCTCTCCCATCACGTGATAGGGCTCACTGGCGCCCGGTTTGGTGAACGGGACCATGCCCACACCGGCGACGATGACTTTACGACTCATAACTCTAACTCCTCAGGTTGAAGCGTCGTCTGACGCTGATGAATGGTCGCGCCGCGAGCGGCATGACCTGATAGGTGTCACGGGTGAATGCAGCACGGCCGTCCTGTCCCGATCATGTGGCTACCCATTGGCGCTCGATCTCATGACGCTGTATCTTGCCCGTGCTGCTGCGCGGGAACGCGGCGGCATCGATAAACCGAATGTCCTTGGGAACCTTGTAGCCGGCCAGCTGCGCGCGGCACCACTGCATCAGAGCCTGCGCGTCTGCGGCGGCTCCGGGCTTGAGCGCGACGAAGGCCAAGGGCACTTCTCCCCAGTGCGCGTCACTTCGACGTACCACGGCGGCGTCGAGCACCGCCTCATGCGCGAGCAGTACGCGCTCGATCTCCGCGGGATAGATGTTCTCGCCCCCCGACTTGATCAGGTACTTCGCACGGTCGACGAAATTTAGCGAGCCGTCAGCCTGCCGAACGAACAGGTCGCCCATGTGGAACCAGCCGCCGCGAAAGTCGATCGCATTGACCTCGGGAGCATCCCAGTAGCCCGAGAACAGCGTCGGTCCACGGATCGCCAGTTCACCAGGCACGCCGACAGGCACGTCGCGGTCATCGGCATCGACGAGGCGGATGCGGCAAAAACCCGACTCGCGCTTAGCCAGACTTTCGGGCACGGCGCCTTGCGCCAGCAGAACTCCGGAAGCCGGCGCCAAGCCCGTCTCCGTCGCGCCGAAGCTGTTAAGGTAGGGAGCGCCAATCAGGCGCGTGAGTTCGGCGATCTGCTGCAGCGGTACCAGATCGGCCATCGCACCGACCATGCGAACACTGCGGATGCGCGGCCGGTTGCGCTTCAGACCATCGATGAGCGGCTCTATCATGCCTGGCATCGCCACCAGCCAGCTGATCGGTTCGCGCTCAAGTACCGCGCACAGACCGTCAGCATCGAACCCGTCGTGAATCACCACCTTGCCACCCAACATCAGGGTAGCGAGGCTAAAGTCGGTGGCTGCCATGTGGAACAGCGGCGACCAAGCCAGAAAGTTGCGGTCGGCACCAATGCCGAATTCAGCGGAAAAACACATCGCGCGCGCAACCATCGCGCGGTGGCTGATCACCGCCCCCTTGGGAACGCCGGTGGTGCCGCTCGTGTAGAGAATAACCAGACCCTGTGCGGGATCAACATCGATTTGCGGGTCGCTCTCAGGTGCCGTAGCCAGCAATTCCTCGTAGCGCGCGTCGATGTCGATCACTTGGGGCACGCCATGATCGATGCGCGCGAGCATCGGCGCATGGCGCGCCGACACAAGCACAACGCGCGGCGAAACCAGGCGCACGCAATGCGCCATTTCAGCATCGGCCAAGCGCCAGTTTAGACAGGCCACGATGGCGCCCAGCTTGGCAGCTGCCAACTGGGTTTCGAGGTATTCGCGGCGATTCTCCGACAGCAGTGCCACACGGTCACCCATCGCAACGCCATGCTGAACCAGTACATGAGCCAATCGATTCACGCGCTGATCGAGCGCTTGGTAGCTCAGCGCACCCCGTGCATCCTCGACAGCGATCGATTCGGCACGGATGGCCACCTGCTTGCGTAACAGGTCGGCCACCGTCAATGAATATGCACCGATTCCGTCTCCCATGTACACCGCCTCCAGTTCTGGCACTCCGAGTGAGTACCAGTGACGCATCCTACCTAACGCTTGACAGTTTTACAATACCCCATTAAATTCGCGTAAACCCAAAGAGGTCTCGTCCGCGCAGGCTCGCTTTGGTGCGCGCCGTGGCTCATTGACCCACAACCCAAACACTGATTGGCATCCCAACATGGCCGCCCCTCGCAGTTTTACTCTCTCCGCCGACGACCGCGCCGTGCTCGAAGCCGCCGACAAGTTCGCGCGCAAGGAATTCGTGCCACTCGCGCGCCGCATGGACGACGAGGAATGGTGGCCGCCCGATATTTTCCAAAAAATCGGCACAGCTGGCTTCATGGGGGCCACGGTGCCTGCCGAGCATGGTGGCGCGGGCATGGACCTGTTCAGCTCGGGTCTGATCTGCCAGGCCTTCGCGCGCTGGAACCCCGCCATCGCCTTGTCTTGGGCGGCGCACGATAACCTGTGCGTCAACAACATCTTCCGCAACGCCAACGAGGCGCAGCGCCGCCAATACCTGCCCGGCCTGTGCAACGGCACGAAAATCGGCGCACTCGGCCTGACCGAACCCGGCGCCGGCTCGGATGCGCTGGGCGCCATGCGCACCAGCGCGCACCGTGAGGGCGACCACTACATCCTCAACGGCACCAAGATCTACATCACCAACGGCCCGGTCGCGGACGTGCTGCTGGTCTACGCCAAGACCGCGCCGGAGCTTGGCGCCAAGGGCATCTCGGCCTTCATCGTCGAGAAGGATTTCCCCGGCTTCAAGGTGGCGCAAAAGCTCATCAAGATGGGCTTTCGCGGCAGCCAGACCGGCGAGCTGGTGTTCGACAACTGCCGCGTGCCGGCGGCCAACCTGGTGGGCAAGGAAAACGAAGGCGTCAAGATCGTCATGAGCGGGCTCGATCTGGAGCGCGCCCTGGTGGCCGGCTTGTGCGTGGGCATCTGCGAACGGGCGCTCGAATTGAGCGTCGAGTACGCCAAAACGCGCGTGCAGTTCGGCAAGCCCATCGGCAGCTTCCAGATGGTGCAGGCCATGCTGGCCGAGATGTACACCGAGATCGAAGCCATGAAAACCCTGGTCTGGCGCACCCTGGCCGAGGTCAATGATCTGGAAGTGGGCGGCGGTGGCCGCGGCGATGCGCACAAGCTCACCGCAGCGTCCATCCTCTACGCCGGCGAAGCCTGCAACCGGGTGCTCAATAAGGCCGTGCAAGTGCATGGCGGTAGCGGCTACATCTGGGAGTCCGAGATCAACCGGCTGTTCCGTTGCATCAAGATCCTCGAGATCGGTGCAGGCACATCCGAGGTGCGCAAGATGATCATCGCCGAAGAACTGCTGCGCGGTTGATTCCCAAACCAGCATGGCAAGCGCAGCTGGCCACCACATAAGCAAGGAGACTTTGAAGATGCAACCCCCGTTGACCATCCGCTTTGAACAACGTGGTGCCGTGGCGTGGATCACGCTGAACCGGCCCGATGCGATGAATGCCCTGTCGGAGACAATGTGCGCCGAATTGCGCGATGCGACCGAGCGTTGCGAGCGTGACCCGGCCATCCGCGTCATCGTGCTGACCGGTGCGGGCCGTGCCTTCTGCGCCGGCGCCGACCTCAAAGGCGTGTTCGAGAGCAGCGCTGGCGAACCCGGCCCGAGCGACCCGATGGGCGAGTTTCTCGATCTCGTCGGCGGCATGATGGATAGTCTCCGCGCGTGTCCCAAACCCACCATCGCCGCGCTGAACGGCCTGACGATGGCCGGCGGACTGGAGCTGGCCATGGCCTGCGACCTCATCATCGCCGCCGAAAGTGCCCGCATCGGCGACGCGCATGCCAACTTTGGCGTGTTTCCGGGCGCGGGCGGCGCGGCCATCCTGCCGCGGCGCATCGGCGCCACCGCCGCCAAATACCTGCTGTTCACCGGCGACACCATGCCCGCACGCGAACTGGTTCCGCTGGGCCTGGTGAACCGCGTGGTGCCGGATGCCGAATTGGTGCCCGAGGTCGAAAAACTCGCCTTGCGCATCGCCAGCAAGAGCCCGCTGGTGCTGCGCCGCATGAAGCAGGCCGTGGCCGACGGCCTGGAGCAGCCGCAGGCTTCGGCACTGCGGCTGGAGCGGCTGGTGCTCGACGCGCACCGCCATTCGCACGACATAAAAGAGGGCCTCGCGGCTTTCGTCGGCAAACGCGCGCCCGATTTCAAAGGCTACTAAAACCAACTCCATTCAAGAATGACTACCATGCGTCACACGTTATCCCCCGTTTACATCGCCGGTGTCGGCATGACACCCACCGGTAAATTCCTCGACCGCGACATCAAGCAGCTCACCGCCACCGCAGTGCATGCCGCGCTGGCCGATGCCGGACTGTCCATCAGTGACATCCAGTCGGCGTATTTCTCCAACGCCACCCAGGGCGCGCTCGAAGGCCAGACCATGATCCGCGGCCAAATTGCGTTGCGCACGATGGGCTTCGAGTCCATCCCGATTTTCAACATTGAAAATGCCTGTGCCAGTGCCAGCTCGGCCTTCAACCTGGCAGTGCAGTACGTGCGCTCAGGCGCAGGCGAGATCGCGCTGGCCATTGGTGCCGAGAAGATGTTTTGCGCCGACAAAGCCAGAATGTTCAGCGTCTTCGACGGCGCCTGGGACGTGGCCACGGTCGAGGAGAACAAACGCAGGCTGCTGCAAATGGGGCATGGCATTGAACCGCCCGAAGGTTCCATGTCGAAGGCACCGTACAGCCTGTTCATGGACATTTACGCCGCCTTTGGTCGCTTTCACATGCGCGAGTTCGGCACCACGCAGCGGCAAATTGCTGCAGTGTCGGCCAAGAACCACGGCCACTCCGTGCACAACCCGTTGGCCCAATACCGCAACGCCTACACCATTGACGAGGTACTGGCCGCGCCGCCGATCACCTACCCATTGACGCTGCCCATGTGCGCACCCATCAGCGACGGGGCTGCCGCTGTCGTAGTGTGTTCCGAAGCAGCACTGGCGCGACTGGCAAACCGCGGGCGCGCCATCAAGGTGCTGGCATCGATCATTGCCACGGGCAGCAACCGCCGCCCTGAAGACCTGGATCAACACATCACCGTCAAGGCCGCCAAACAAGCCTACGAACTCGCTGGCGTTGGCCCGCAAGACATTTCGCTAGCCGAAGTTCACGATGCCACCGCCATCGGCGAAATAGTCCAAAGCGAAAACCTGGGCTTTTGCGCATTCGGCGAAGGTGGTCGGCTCGCTGAGCGCGGCGACACCACTATCGGCGGGCGCATCCCCATCAACACATCGGGAGGGTTGGAGTCCAAAGGGCACCCGATCGGTGCCACCGGGCTGGGTCAGTTGCACGAACTGGTCGTGCAGTTGCGCGGCGAAGCGGGGGCTCGCCAGGTGCAAGGGGCCCGCCTTGCCATCGCAGAAAACGGTGGTGGCCTGTTCGGAATTGAAGAGGCCGTGGCCGCCATCACGATCCTCGGGCGTTGAGGGAGCGAAGAATGAACTTACAAGACAAGGTCGCCGTCGTCACCGGTGGCGCATCCGGTTTGGGTCGTGCGGTAGCGGAAACCCTCATCGCTGGCGGCGCACGCGTGGCACTGTTTGACCGCGACGGTGAACGAGGCGCGCAGGCCGCCGCCGAGCTAGGCAGTTCTGCGATGTTCGAGCAGGTCGATGTCACCAGCGAGGCACAGGTACAGGCTGGCATCGACGCAACCTTGGCCCGTTTTGGCGCTATCCACATCTGTATCAACTGCGCCGGCGTGCCAGACGCAGCCAAGACCGTGGCCGATGGAAAACCATTTCCTCTGGCCCTGTGGGACAAGGTGATTGCTGTCAACCTCACCGGCACGTTCAACGTGCTCCGCCTGGCCGCCGTAGCGATGGCGCGCAACGAACCCGAGGACGACGAGCGGGGCGTCATCGTGAACCTGTCGTCTGGCGCCGCACAGGATGGCCAGATGGGACAGGCGGCCTACGCCGCCAGCAAGGCCGGCGTGATCGGCCTCACGCTGCCAGTGGCACGGGACCTGGCCGATCTGGGGATCCGCTGCGTAGCGGTTGCACCGGGCTTGTTCGAAACGCCAATGGTCGCGGGCCTGCCAAAGAAAGTCGCGCAGGCCATCGTTGACCGTATGATTTTGTTCCCCCGCCGCATGGGTCAAGCCAGCGAGCTGGCCCACCTGGTGCGCTCCATCGTCGAGAACCCCTATATCAACGCCACCTGTCTGCACATTGATGCCGGCGCACGCATGAGCGCGCGCTGAACGAAATCAACAACACACCGAGACCAACACCATGAATTTCCTCCCCACCGAAGAACAGCGCATGGCCGTAGAAGGCTTCACTCGCTTCCTAGAAACCGAACTGCGTCCGATTGTCGAACGCTACCAGCCCGACAAGCTGATTGAAAAAGAGTTGATGCTTGAGATCTTCCAGAAGATGCTGCCCTACGGCATGGGCGGCAACGGCATCATTGCCGAGGAACATGGCGGCCTGGGCATGCCCTGGCTCACCTATGCACTGATGTACGAGCAGCTCGCGCGCATCTCCGGCGACGTGGCAATCTCGCTGCTGATTCAGCAGCTCGGCGCCTATTCGCTGGAGGTCTGCCCGAACGTAGCCATGCGCGAGAAGTATTTGCCACGCATGGTACGCGCCGAAATCATTGCCTGTAGCGGTATCAGTGAGCCTGGGGTCGGCTCCAACGTGGCTGAAGTCACCTGCCGTGCCCAGCGCGATGGCGATCACTACATCGTGACCGGTGAAAAAACCTGGATATCCAACGGCCACTATTCCGACTTCTGCATGGTCATCGTTCGCACGTCGAGCGAAGGCGCGGGCGCCATCTCGATGATCCTGGTGGACCGCGCCGAACACGGCTACGAAAGCCGCAACATCGACAAGCTGGGGCTCAACAGCACCTCGACCGCACAACTGTTCTTCGACGGCGCGCGCGTACCGGCTGAGAACATGATGATTGAACCCGGCACCGGCCTGAAGAACACCATGGTGCTGTTCGAGAAGGCGCGTCCCATGGTCGGCATGACTTCAATCGGCATCGCCCAGGCTGCACTCGACAAGGCTGTGGCCTACTCAAAGGAACGCCGCCAGCATGGCAAGCCAATCGGTGGTCATCAATTGATCCAGGGCATGCTGGCCGAGGCGGCCACCGAACTCGACGCCGCGCGATTGCTGGTCTACCGCGCCTTCAACCTGATCGACCACGGCGTGCGCAGCGAGGTGCAAAGCGCCATGGCCAAGTGGTACGCCACCGAGATGGCGGTCAACGTCACGTCGAAGGCATTGCAGATTCACGGTGGCAACGGTATCACCAAGGACTTCGGGGTTGAACTGCTGTTCAGAAACGCCCGCATGATGCCGATTCCCGACGGCACCACCGAAATCCAGAAACTCATCATTGGCCGCGCCCTGACCGGTATCAACGCCTTCTCCTGACCCATGACTTCCAACTCCTCCATTAGCCCGTCCAGCGAAGCTTCGGTTCTGCAGGCGCGTGACATCACCTTGCGCTTTGGCGGTGTCACCGCGCTGGCCGATGTCGGCATCGACGTGCGTGACAACGAGCTGCTGGCCATCATCGGCCCCAACGGCGCGGGCAAGAGCTCGCTAATGAACGTGCTGAGCGGCTTTTACCAGCCGCAAAAAGGCAGCGTGCACTACCGTGGTCAAGACATCAAAGGCCGCGCGGTGCATGAAATCGCGCGCGACGGCGTGGTGCGCACTTTTCAGGGCACCCATTTGTTCTCCAACATGAGCGTGATCGACAACATCCTGGTCGGCCGCTACAGTCAGATGCGATCAAGTATGGCGCAGGCATTTCTCTACTTTCCCTGGACCCAACGCGAAGAAACCCTGCACCGGGAGGCGGTCGAGGAAATCATCGATTTCCTTGAAATCGAAAACATCCGCCACCAGCCGGTGGGTGCGCTCGGCTACGGCCTGCGCAAGCGCGTGGACCTGGGCCGTGCGTTGGCGATGGAACCCAAGGTGCTGCTGATGGATGAGCCAATGGCCGGCATGAACACCGAAGAAAAAGAAGACCTGGCCCGCTTCATCATCGACGTGCGCGAAGCCAAACGCATTCCGGTGGTGCTGGTGGAGCACGACATGGGGGTCGTAATGGATCTGGCCGACCGCGTGGCGGTGCTCGACTTCGGCCGCAAAATCGCCGACGGCACGCCGGCGCAGGTACAAGCCGATCCGGCCGTGATCCAGGCCTACCTGGGAGCTGCGGCATGAACGCGACCCACCCCACCCCGGTATCCGTACCGACCCTGCCACAGAAGTTGCTCGCCCATGCCCAGGAACATCCGCTGCGGCTGGCGCAGCGCGTCAAGCGCAAAGGCGTGTGGCGCTGCTATACGTGGGCCGACGTGTTTGACCGCACGCGCAGCATAGCGCTGGGCGCGGCGGCGCTGGGCCTGCAACGCGGCGAAACCGCGATCGTGATCGGCGAGAACGAACCCGAGCATTACTGGGCGCTGTTCGCGGCCCAGTCACTGGGCGCCAAAACCGTGTCGGTCTACCCTGACGCCACCGTCGACGAACTGCATTACCTGTGCGAGGACTCGCAGGCCCGTTTCATCTTCGCGCAGGATCAGGAGCAGGTCGACAAGGCGCTCTCGCTGCTGGAGCGGCTGCCCGACATCCGGGGCATCGCCTACTGGGACAACTCGGGCATGTGGTCGTACCGGCATCCGCTGCTGCAATCCTTTGATGACTTGACCGCTGAAGGGCGGCGCCAGCACGATCGGCACCCGCAGCGCTTCGAACGCGAAGTCAACGCTGGCCACGCGGACGACCTGGCCCTGCTGACCTACACCTCGGGCACCACCAGCAAGCCCAAGGGCGTGATGATCAGCCACCGCTGGCTGATGGACAACGCGCTGCGCATGAAGAGCGCGTTGCCGCTGCAAGACGGCATGGAATACATGTCCTACACCCCGCTGGCCTGGATCACCGAGCAGTTGCTGGGCGTGACCCTCGGTCTGATCACACCTCTGGTGGTCAGCTTCCCCGAAGGCCCCGACCAGGTCTTACCCAATCTGCGCGAGCTCGCACCGCACATCGTGCTGTTCGGCCCGCGCCAGTGGGAGAACATCGCCGCCACCATCGAGGCGCGCATGCTCGCCGCGAGCTGGCTGGCGCGCGGCATCTACCGCTGGGGCATACGCATCGGCCACGACGTACATGTGGCGCGGCTCGAAGGGCGCACGGCACCTTGGCTGTCGCGCCTGCTGCTGCCGCTGGCCGAAGCGCTGGCGCTGCACCCGGTGCGCGATCAGTTTGGCTTTATTCGCAGCGATGTCGCGGTTTCAGGCGGCACCGCCATGGCACCCGACGTGTTCCGCCTGTTCCACGCCATGGGCGTGCCCTTGCGCAACATCTATGGCTGCTCGGAATTCGGCCTGATTGCCGGCCACCGCGGCAAGCGCTACGACCTCGAAACCGTAGGCCCGCTGCTGGATGTGGACCCGGCCTTCGGCGCGCCGCTGGAATCGCGCATCGAGGACAACGGCGAGCTGCTGCTGCGCGGCGGCACCGGCTTTCTCGGCTACTGGGGCAAGCCCGACAAGACGGCCGCCATCCAGCGCGACGGTTGGTACGTCAGCGGTGACGCCGTGCGCAAGACCGGGCGCGGCGAACTGGTGTACCTCGACCGCGTGGAACACTTGGTCAAACTCGCCAGCGGTCACCCGTATCCCCCGCAGTTCATCGAGACGCGGTTGCGCTTTTCACCCTTCATCAAGGACGTGATGGTACTGGGCGACGCCACCCGGCCCTGGGTTGGCGCGCTGATCAACATCGACATGGCGGTGACCAGCCGCTGGGCCGAGGAGCGGCGCATCGCGTTCTCCACCTTCACCGACCTGTCGCAGCGGCCAGAGGTGCGGCAACTGGTTCAGGGCGAAATCCGGCGCATCAACCAGTTGCTGCCCGAAAGCTCGCGGGTGGTGCGCTTCGCCAATTTCCCGAAAGAACTCGACCCCGACGAAGGCGAACTCACCCGCACACGCAAGCTGCGCCGGGAGTTTCTCGAGGTACGCTACCGCGCACTGATAGACGGCCTGTATGCGGGCGCCACCGATGTCGCCTGCGACATCGCCGTGACCTACCAGGATGGCCGCCAAGGCGTGTTGCACGCAAACGTGGTGGCCACCGACATTGAAGGAACCCACACACCATGATCATCGAATTCATCAACTACACCATCAATGGCGCGCTGCTCGGCCTGCTGTATTCGCTGGTAGCCATGGGCTTTGTCGTCATCTACCGCGCCAGCAAGGTCTTCAACATGGCGATCGGCGAGATGATCGTGCTGGGCGCCTTCCTGCTGTGGTGGGCAATCCAGTCGCGCGGCATGCATCCGGCGCTGGGCATCGCCGTTGCACTGGGCATTTCGGTGCTAATCGGGCTGGCGATTGAACGCCTGTTGTTCAGGCGCCTGATTGGCGAGTCGGTGTTCTCGATGATCATGGTCACCATCGGGCTGCTGATCCTGATGCGCGGACTGGTGCTGGTGATCTGGGGTCCGCAGGAGCGCCAGTTCCCCGCCATCTTTCCCCTCACGCCCATCATCCTGGGCGAGATGATCATCCCGCGCTCGCTCGCCTTCGGCGGTGTCATCGCGGTGCTGGCAGCGGTGGCGCTGCACTGGTTCTTCAACCGCAGCCGCACCGGTCTGGCGATGTCGGCGGTCGCCGAAGACCACCAGATCGCGCTGGCCATGGGCATCAGCGTGCGCCGCTCCATCGCCTTCGCCTGGGCACTGGGCGGCGTGCTGTCGGTCATCACCTCGATGGTCTACCTGAGCGGCAAGTCGCTGACTTTCCTGTCCTCCGAAATCGGCTTCGCCGCCCTGCCGGTGGCGCTGCTGGCCGGGCTCGAATCCATCGGCGGCCTGCTGCTGGCGGGCATCATCGTCGGGGTCGTGCAGGGGCTGACGGCCGCCTACATCGACCCGCTGATCGGCGGCAACGCCGCCGCCGTCGTCCCCTATATCTTCATGCTGGTGGTGCTGGTGGTCCGTCCGACCGGCATGTTCGGCTGGAAACGCATTGAAAGAGTCTGACCCATGGATCCCTCCGGCATTTTTTCCACCAGTTATGCGCGCGACCGCGCACTGATCCGCACGCGCGCCCAGTGGGTCACGCTGGCCCTGTTCATCGGCATTTTATTGCTCTACCCCTGGTTCGCTTCGGAGCGTCTGGTAGCCGTAGCCAACCTGATGCTGGTCACGTCCATCGTGGTGGTCGGGCTGCAGATCACCACCGGCTACGCCGGGCAGATCAACCTGGGCCAGGCCGCCTTCATGGGGGTCGGGGCCTACGCCGCCAGTGTGATCGAGGTCAAGGCCGGGCTACCGTTCTGGGTGGCGGTGCCGGTGGCGGGCCTGGTAGCGGCGCTGGCCGGCTGGCTGTTCGGCATGACGGCGGCGCGCATCAAGGGCTTTTACCTTGCGCTGACCACCATCGCGGCCCAGTTCATCTTTCACTTCATTGTGCTGAATCTGCCCTCAGCCTGGCTCGGCGGCGTCAATGGCTTCAGCCTGGAGCCAGCCCGGCTGGGCACATTTTTGTTCAACACCGACCGCTCGCTGTACTACCTGTTTCTTGTCGTCACCATGGTGATGATATTCGGCGCTTTCGGCATCCTGCGCAGCCGCCACGGGCGCGCCTTCGTCGCCGTGCGCGACGACGATGTGGCCGCCGGCATGATGGGCGTTGACGTGGCCGGCGCCAAGTCGCGCGCCTTTGTGCTCGGCGCTTTTTACGCTGGCATCGGCGGTGCCCTGTGGGCCTACCAGGTGCGCTTCGTCTCGGTCGATCAGTTCACGCTGTTCAACTCGATCTGGTTCATTGCCATGATGATCGTCGGCGGGCTCGGCTCCATCGTCGGGGCACTGATAGGCACCGTGCTCATCCGTGGCGTGCAGGAGGTCATCACCAGTCTGGGCCCCGACCTGGTCGAGCGCATCCCCAGCCTGAGCAGCGACCTGATCTTCGCCAGCATGAATGTGTTTCTCGGCCTCATCATCACGCTGTTCCTGCTGCTTGAACCGAAAGGCCTGATGCATCGCTGGAACATCCTGAAAACCAACTACCGGCTCTGGCCGTTTCACCACTGAGCCCGCCCAGCACAGCGAGTCGCAATCCCCCCGCCCCTTTCCCCCTCACCACCACCACCACAACCTGGAGACATCCATGAAACGCTATACTTTTCTCAAACTTACCACCGCCCTGGCTACCGGCCTGCTACTGAACGCGACCGCCCACGCGCAAACGACGACGATCAACGTGGCCGCCTTTGCCGACTTCGCCGGCCCCTACGCCAACGTCATGCCCCAGATGCAGGGCGGGCGACTCGCCGTGATCGAGTGGTGGAACAAGGAAGTCGGCAGCAAGCTCAACGTGCAGATCGTCGTCAAAACCTTTGACACGCGTTACGACGTGGCGCAAACCGCCAGCCTGTGGCCCGGCATCAAGGCCGAAGTCAAACCCGCGCTCCTGCTCGGCCTCGGCGGCCCGGATGCCGCCGCGCTGCAGCAGCGCCTGCCGGAAGACAAGATCCCCATGCTCATGGCCACCGCCACCTACGGCTTCGGCTGGAAACCCAACCAATGGGCCCTGAACCTGCGCCCCACCTACGCCCATGAGGCGGCCGGATTCCTGGAATGGTTCCGCACCACCAAACTCCAGAGCAAGCGCCCTGTCAAGGTGGCAATCATCACCTCCGAAGCCACACCCGCCTACGCCGACATGGCCAAGGGCCTGCAAAGCTACGCCAAGGCCAACCCCGACAAGGCCACCTTCGTCGAGGCGATCTGGACCGAAGTGCAACCGGCCGACCTGACCCTGGCGGTGCGCCGCCTGGTCAACGCCGGCACCGACGTGATCGTGATCCAGACCAACACCGCCCAGGCTGTGGCCACTAAACGGGCCTTGCAGGCGCTGGGCAAAAACGTCCCAATCATGCTCTCGCTGCACAACGGGGTGGTGGGATCATCCAAGGCACTTGGCGACCCGAACGGCTTTGCCGGTGATTTCGAGGTGGGTGCCATCGCCGATGCCAGCGAAGACGACACGACCGCACGCAAGTTCTACAGCCTGTTGCAGGAAAAGCATGGCCTGAAATCGGGCTGGAATGCAATGACCATCATGGGCATAGGCCAAAGCATCGTGGCCGTGCGCGCGATTGAGGCCACCATCAAGGCCAAGGGACCCGGCAAAGTCACCGGCGAAGCCGTGCGCGAGACCTTGATGAACAGCCAGTTCACCAGCAACGACCTGATGGGCATACTGCCAGGCGTGGACTTCAGCAACGACACTCCCTTCCCCACCGGCACCGCCAAGGTCAACATCGCGACCATGAAGGACGGCAAGGTGGTTCGGGCGGCGGGCGATGTGACCGTGCCAACGGTGCCTAAATGGTGAGTTCAGCCCTTGCTGCGGCACCGGATCAACGTACCGCGCCTCATGCGACCGCCAATCCGGCGGTGCTGACGCTGTCCAACGTCGAGGTGTTGTATGCCGAGGTGATCCTGGCGCTCAAGGGCGTGTCGATGCAGGTCGCCGAAGGCGGCTGCGTGGCGCTGCTGGGCGCCAACGGCGCAGGCAAGAGCACCACCCTCAAGGCCATCTCCGGCGTCATTGACTCGGAAGACGGCCGCGTCTCGGGAGGGGCGATCACCTTCGACGGCCGGCCGATTCAGGGGCACGACCCGGCGACCGTAGTGCGCAGCGGTCTGGTCCATGTGATGGAAGGCCGGCGCGTGCTGCAGCACATGACGGTCGAGCAAAACCTCATCATCGGCGGCCACATGTTTCCATCGGCGCAAGCGATGCGCCGGGCGATGAACAGCGTGTACGAAGCGATTCCGCGCTTGGCCGATCTGCGAAAACGCACTGCCGGCTACCTATCGGGCGGCGAGCAGCAGATGCTGGTGATAGGGCGCGCGATCATGGCCGAGCCGAAACTCATGCTGATCGACGAGCCGTCACTCGGACTGGCGCCACGCATGATCGAGGAAGTCTTCGCCGTGCTGCACCACTTGCGTGAGCAGGGACTGTCGCTGCTCATCGTCGAGCAGAACACACGCGTGGCCCTGGAGATCGCCGACTATGGCTATGTCATGGAGAGCGGCCGCATCGTGCTGGAGGGGCAGGCCCAGGAACTGCGTGACAACGAGGATGTGCGCGAGTTCTATCTCGGCCTCGATCGCGAGGGGGTGCGCAAGAGCTTTCGCGAGGTCAAACACTACAAGCGGCGCAAGCGCTGGCTGGGGTAACAGACGGCTGGCTTGTGGTTTTAGTTCGGTTTCAGGAGTAACGACAAATGAGTGGTCCCTTGCAAGGGTTGAAAGTAATCGAGTTCGGCAGCATCGGCCCCGGACCGTTCTGCGCGATGATGCTGTCCGACATGGGCGCCGACGTGATCCGCCTGGATCGCAAGGCCGACAAGGGCAAAGACCTCGGGGATGGTGCCTTCCTGGCCAGTGGCCGGCGCAGCGTGCTGCACCGCGGTCGGCGTTCGATGGCGGTCGACCTGAAGTCGCCCGAGGACGTGCAGCGAGTCCTGGCACTGGTCGACGGCGTCGACGCGATCATCGAGGGTTTCCGCCCGGGCGTGATGGAGCGGCTGGGTTTGGGCCCGGACGTGCTGCTGGCACGCCACCCACGACTCGTCTACGGGCGCATGACCGGCTGGGGCCAGGATGGCCCGCTCGCGCAGGCCGCTGGGCATGACATCAACTACATTGCGCTGTCGGGCGCGCTCAGCATGATCGGCCGCACGGAAGGCGGACCGGTGGCACCACCGGCGATGGTCGGCGACCTGGGTGGCGGCGGCATGATGCTCGCGTTCGGCATCGTCTGCGCCTTACTTGAAGCGCGCACCTCCGGCCGTGGCCAGGTCGTCGATGCCGCCATCACCGACGGTGCAGCCCTGCTCACCTCCATCGTCTGCGACCTCAAGGCGCTGGGACTCTGGAAGAACGAGCGTCAGGCCAACATGCTGGACGGCGGCTCGCATTTCTATGACACCTATGAGTGCGCGGATGGCAAATGGATATCAATCGCCGCGCTAGAGCCGCAGTTCTATACGCTGCTGCTGGAAAAACTCGCCATCACCGATCCCGAGTTTCAACGACAGCGCGAGCCCGCAGCGTGGCCTGTTCTCAAACGCCAGATCAGCGACATCTTCCGCGCCCAGCCGAGCGCGCACTGGTGTGCGTTGCTGGAGGGGACCGACGTGTGCTTTGCACCGGTGCTGACACTGGAAGAGGCAGCACGCCACCCACACAACAGCGCGCGCGGCACTTTCTTTGAGCGGGACGGTGTGCTTCAACCTTCACCGGCACCGAGGTTCAGCCGGACGGTGACCGATCGCCCAAGCTCCGCACCGTTCATTGGCGAACACGACGACGAACTCTTGTAGCCGAAGAATAACGGGGGGACTTAGGAAACGCGGATTTGTTCGCTGAGTTTGCCAACTATTGAAGGATCTCACGTTACCGACGTGCAGCCCCTAAGGAATCTCTGATCAAGTCCACCGAACACAACCATGAGGCGTTGACGTGATCAAAGGAGCGCAAGCGATGAGCCAGATCAGTTTCGCGGATGCCGAGTACGCAGGCAAGAGGAAGAAGACCCGACGGGAAGTCTTCCTGGAAGAGATGGAATTGGTGGTGCCCTGGAAGGCGCTGCTCAAGCTCATCGAGCCACACTACCCGGTAGCTGGCCGTGGCCGCAGGCCGTATCCAATGGAAGCGATCTTGCGCGTGCACCTGATGCAGAACTGGTTTGCGCTGCGCGACCCGGCGATGGAAGAGGCACTGTATGAAATTGCCTCGCTTCGCACCTTCGCCCGTCTGAGCCTGACACAGGCCATCCCCGACGAGACCACGATCCTGAACTTTCGCCACCTGCTGGAGGACAACGACCTGAACGAGGACATCGTGAAACTGGTCAATGCCCACCTGGCCAGGAAGGGGCCGCCGCTCAAGCTCGGCTCCATCGTGGACGCCACCATCATCGCGGCGCCGAGTTCGACAAAGAACAGCAGCGGCAAACGGGACCCCGAGATGCACCAGACCCAGAAAGGCAACCAGTGGCACTTCGGGATGAAGGCGCACATCGCGGTGGATGCCGACTCGGGCCTGGTGCACACCGTCACGACCACGGCGGCCAACGAGTCGGACGTAGGGCAGATTGCTGATCTGCTGCACGGCAAGGAGGAACAGGTCTGGGCCGACTCGGGCTACCCGGGCGCGGCCAAGCGGGTTGCGCGTGACGATCTGCAATGGCATATCGCCTGCAGACCCAGCGACATTGCGAAGCTGCCTGATGGCAGAGCCAAGGAGCGCATCCAGAAGCAAGAGCACAGGAAGGCCAGCGTGCGCGCGAAGGTGGAACACCCGTTTCGGGTGATAAAGCGTCAGTTCGGCTTGCCCAAGGTGAAATTCAAAGGACTGGCCAAGTGCTGCTTTCCGTATAGCAGGTGCCGACGTTCATTCATGAGTGGCTGGCCGCCAGGCTGGCCAAGGGATCCAGGCTGAGTTGATCTCAGCAGCCGAAGCGGCGCATTGCGAAAGTGGTGCGCCGCCTTCTTTTTTCGCGGTCGGGACGCCCACCGTCGAGGCGGCGGAAGTTGCAGATCACGACCGCTACTTTGTCACTCCAAAGTCGTAAAAATGCCGCCCAACAGGGTGTGCAGGCCCGACACCCTGTGGTACATTCTTTTCATCTTTTAGATCGGTTGCGTCCCGTCTGACGCCTGTGCTTCCTCACCGAAGCGATTGCCCCTAGGGCTTATTTTCCTCATGAGGTATTTCTATGGAGCAACTCAAGCTCTCGAAAGATTTCGCACGCAAGCCGCCGCCTTCGATGGCGGTGTGCTTTCAAAGAACCCCGCGAGGCCGCTTTGTCGGAACACTCTCGGAATCGGACCATGGCTACAGCGGACACATCCTGGCTCCTTTGCATGCTGTGCTCCCCGAGGGCGCAAACCAGGCCAACCTGGGCGTTCTCCACGCCGACAAAGCCAAGGCCCTTGAAATGCTCGCGCTGGCTGTAGCCAAGCAGGCATGGGACGGCTCGGTCGGCTTCGAAGCCACCTGCCTGCAGGACCACCACGAGACCGTGAAGACGGCCTTCGAAACCTGGCTGATTGACTTGGTCTGCCGCATGCGGGCATCTGCCAAGTTCTCACTCTCGACGGAAGTTGATGATCGGCGCGCAATGGCTGCCCGTATCAGATCCGACGTCGCCAGCGAGCGTTCCAACCTACTGCTCGCATCGAGCCTCCAGCGTTCCAACGGGCCAGGGAGAGTGCAATGAGCGCAAGTGCACAACGCAACACAATTGTCCTTGGCCAGCCGGCCGCGGCCTATGACGCGACGCTGATGAAGGCGACCCGCGGCGCACGCTTTGAAGCGGCACTCCGTGCCTTTGCCGAAGGCAAGGGCGAGATCTGGGATTCAAAATATCGGCACGCTTTCGCTGCCGACCTGGTCGCCGACATGCTTCATTTCTGTGATCTGCACGGGTTGAAGTTTGCAGACATCCACGCGATGGGCAGCAACCACCACCGCAACGAGTGCGAAGACGACGCGGACGTCGAGCAATTGGGAGTTATATCCTCGCTTCCGCCAATACCACCCCACTGATGGGGCGCTGGCTCCCGAGTGACAAGCGTCACTCGGGGCCTTTCATTTCACCAAGACCCTTCCATGAAATCGAAGACCCTTTTTTCGCTGGTGCAGGCCGATGTTGAGCCGGCACTGGTCAAGCTGCCAAACGCCCCCGGTGACGCCCTGTGTGTGGGCACCACGCGTTTTGACGGCAACCTGGACATGATCGCCACGATCAACCTCCACGGAAGGCAGCTCAGCCCCGAGCGCCGCAGCACAGTCTACCGGCTGCTGCAGCTGATCGGCGAAGCGGTCGCGCCAGAACAGCGCGAGACGCTTCAAATTGTCCCGATGAAAGATGCTCCTTGCGTCCTGCCCCGGTGATGAAATCCGAAACCCCAAGCCCAGCCCTAACCGGCTGGGCTTTTTTTGTCTGGAGTTTCCGCCTTAACGCTGGAAGTTTTGAAATATACTGAGGGTGCTTAAACGCCGGCAGCTTCCCGTAGAAGCCAGCAACCGAGTAATCGGTTTTCTTCATCTTTTTGATGTTCATATGCCAAAAATCCAAGAGTTAGATCGGATCGTGGTCGAGTTCGCCAGTCTTCTGGGGAGCGGAGATCACTATCCGTTAAGTGCAGAAAGCCAAATGTGGCTTGTATGCGAAACGACCGAGCCAGCTACACCTCCAGTGTGGCGAGCGCTCGGCAACGTCCAATGGGCCTATTCGTTCATGTCCAGCGTCTGCCAAAAAATGGCCGTCGAAGCCGAACTGAAGCAGCGCCTCGTGAACGGCAAAGCCTTGAAGGCGGAGGCATACATCGGCCATTGGCGCCAGGCCATGAAAACGCCCCGGAGCCTCGCCGACCTTTCCGTCTTCGGCATCCAGCTGCTCGGCAGCGTTTCCAAGCCCGTGAAGGGTCTGCTTGAAGAGGCAAAGCGCAGCCCCGAAAAACACGTCGAAGAAGCGATGGAATCACCTTTCGTCACAGAAAGGACCGACGACAAAGTTACCTGGACCGTTCCACTGACCAGCTTGGGGAATCTGAAGGCCTACATGGGCTTCGCCTCGATCTGGCTTTCCAGCGAGATTTACCCTGACCAGGTGAATGAGGTTTTGGTTGGCCCGAGCGGTGCCGGGAACGCAGCAGCATCGGCTGGACTCACCTTCGACTTGTTCGCAGGAATGGAGCTCGCAGCATGAGTTCAGAGATCATTTACCACCAAACCTGCGTGAGGATCCCTGCAGAGTATGCTGGCGCGACCGAGGACCTATTTGTGCATGCAGTGCAGGCGGGAAGCTCCAACTGCTATGAAATCGGCGCACGCGGCGGATGCGGGCGGCGCTCGAGGCGCTGGCAGGCAATCGGCTTCGGGACAGCGACCGATGTATTGACCTGGGGAATCCGCACCGCCGGAGACACGGAAGGCGGCATGCTCAAGATGGGTAACGCTTCGAGCTGGAGCACACCGGAGGCCTACATTCGGAAGGTGCGTTCACTGCTTGCGGCGGCCGCGACAACCGACATTCGCCTCGGTCACTCCTACAAGGGAAAGCGGGTGAGCGTTCGCATCGAATGGCGCGAAATCGTCGAGCCAAATGCTGGCAAGAAAGTCACGGACTACGCCATGAGTCAGTCCGACAGCGTGAAGGCCTTCTGGTCCCGATACATCGCCGAGGAGGGGGCCAAGCGTTCAGCCTGGAACTTCTTCGAAGTCTCGGGGCCTGAACTGCGCTAACAGCCATCCCGCGGGCCGTCTATTTCCTCGCGAAAGAGCGGCTCCGCAGGAGCTATACGCCGGCGGGACCCCTCGGGCCCGACTGCGGCCATTGTGCTGCTTTCGACGTTCATAGCTCCCGTCACCGGTGCGTGTCGAGGGCACTGTTTAACAAAACACAGGAAAAAACTGATGGCACAAGAATCATCGCAATCGCGACATCTTTGGAGCACCGTCGCCGGTGCCGACAAACTCTATAACGTCTTTCTTCGCCCGAAGGCATCTGGATGGGTGGTGGACTATTCCAATGGGAAGCGTGGAGGTATCCCGCAGACTGGCACCAAGACCGCTCAACCGGTGGCCTACGCCGAAGCGTTGAAAATATTTGACGCCCTTGTGCGTTCGAAGATCAAATCCGGCTACGGCGAGATTGACAGCGGCCAGGCCTACACGGCCTCCGAGTTCGCAGGGCGCGCAACCGGGCTTGAGGTCCAGTTGCTCACCGCGATCGACGAGGCCCGTTGCATGGAGCTGGTCGCGGACGACGGATGGGTTGCTCAGATCAAGGAAAACGGCGAGCGGCGCCCTGTCTTCGTAAAGGACGGCGTGGTCACCGGCTCAAACCGATCCGGTCTCCTGGTGGACATCCCCGAGGCCTGGACTGCTGACTTCAGTCAATTCGGGAACGCCGGATTTGACGGCGAGCATGTGGGCGAGAAGTACTTTGTTTTCGACCTCCTCGAGCTGAATGGCGAGGACCTCCGGTCCTTGCCTTTTGCGGCACGGTATCTGCGCCTGACGCAGTTGCTGGAAAACAGGATCATTGGGCGTACGCACATTCGCCTCGTGAAAGCCCACGCGACCAAAGAGCGACTTCTGAACTACGTGCGCCAGCACAACTTGGAAGGCCTGGTGTTCAAGCGCCTTATGGCCCCCTACGGCGCCGGGCGCAGTGAAGACGCTCTGAAGTTCAAGCTGACCGATTCGGTGACCTGCATTGTCGTCAGGCGCAATCAGCAACGATCAGTTGTTGTTGGGCTGCTCAACGGCCAGGGCGTGCTCCGCGAATGTGGGAACGTCACAATCCCGAGCGACTACGCTGTTCCGGACCCCGATGACCTGGTCGAGGTGCGATTTCTCTATTTCACCGGCAAGGCGTTTGAGCAACCTGTCTATCAGGGGAAGCGAACGGACATTCCGCGAGAGGATGCGCGGTTTGGGCAGATCAAGCGAGTGAAGCCGCCGATAAAGGAGCCAGTGGTGATGTACCAGCCGGCTGCATAAAAAACCCTCCCAGCCGCAAGGCATGGGAGGGTTTTTCATTTGCGCCGTAGCGTTCAGTACACGAACAGCTCCGGGTTTGTGATGCGCTGTGCCTCGTAGACCGTAAACATCTCAAGGCGCAGCCTCGCCCCGCTTGTGGCCTGGGCTACCGCAGTGCGAATTTGCAGAAGGTCCAAATTTGTCACCTTCCCAAATTCCCCTGATGTGACGAGCCCCGCCCCGCTGGCCATCATGGTGCCAAACGGGTTGCGGACCGGGCGTCAACCTCTGCGAGGTCCACAAACGCACCTGCACCAAAGTCGAAACATTGGGCATCGCCGTTTTGCAGAACGGACACGATCGGCATGGCCAAACTGCCTATGTCGCGCTCTACCAGCTCGGCGGCGAGTTGCTGCATCGCAGCGGCTTCGACCGTCAAGTCAGGCGACGTGACACGCTTGCTCACATAGTTGCTGTCGTCGGCTGACTCGCGCTCGAAAACCACCATATAGCTCGGCGCATGCGTCACCAGGACCTGGAAGGCTCCCGCTGCCCCACCATCGAAAGCCCGTTGAATGGCAGCGGTCAAATCAGCTATCGGTCCCGCTGCTTTTACTTCAACGCTGATGAAATACTTCATTTTGAAACTCCTAATTGTGGAGAGCACCGGCCCTGACGGGCATCGAAGTGCCCGTCCGGGTGGTTTTTCTTCAGTCGCTTCTCAAATCCCCACCGCCTGTGGCGCTGGTGAATTGAGCTTCGACAACAGTTCGGTCCGAGGAACGGATCCCTTGCCTCATGTCGAAAGCAGACTTTTCTGATTCAGACATATCGTCATAAGCCTTGAACTGCGGCTTGTCTGGATCACTGCCGCCGGCCGCGAGGCTCTCGGCCTCGGTAACGGCGATTTTCGCCAGAGGCGGGCCCTCGTTCGTTCGAGCACAAATTTCAACGGTCAATTGACCACTCTCATCCAGCTCAAGCAGCACGGCGTGCGCGCCGACGTTGATCCAGCCTTCGCGGACTTGCGCATCATCACTCGCTTCGAGCCTGACGATGTCGGCTTCCTCGATTGTGAAAAAACTGTGTTTTGACATTTCCCGATCTTTCAGAATATGAACGGGCACCTGACCCATATGGGCAGCTCGTGCCCGTCCGGGGTGGTATTTGGTTTGAGCCTGTGGAGAGGCCAAACGACTCAGGCACTATGACGCAGTGCAAGCGTGGTAACACTACTATTCTAGTACGTTACCTGGAACATGCAGCCCTTTTGTTCCCGGAAGCGTAACCGCGCCGTTTCGGCACGCTTATGCTTCATCGGCCGGGACAGTTATGCTTCCAGTTGGCCTACGTAATACGGCAAAAAACGGCACTGTTATGCTGCTAGCGACACCAATGTTCAGGGAGCCAGAGACTCGGAATCCTGAGCAAAATGCCGGTTCCGCACCCACCTGCGGCCGGCCGCATCGAGTGATAGCGAAACCGCGCCAATCAATAGGCCCCGCTCCGCCGCAGCCTGGCCACCAGCGTCCTTTGGCCACAATCGCCGCCGCCGGCCGGCGAAAAGTCCCTCAAGCAGCTGAGCGTTGATCGCGCTGACCACTTCGCTCACAGGTAGCCTGCCGGCACCGGCAGGCTTGCGGCGCGGTGGCCGGGCCGGCGCTTCGAAGTGCTTTCGAAGGCTCGTTCGATCGTGGCGCGGCGCAACGCGAGCTTTTCCAAAAGGGGCAGATCCGCCTGGGCTACATGAAATCGCCGGATGCCGAGCACCTTGCCCACCAGTTGGTAGACCTCCTTGCGCGTGGGCGAAATCTTGCCACGCCATAGGCGGTCCATCCATCGGTGAGTGTTGAGCCGCTCTGCTCGCAGTTCTGGCCCAACCATCGTACCCAATGCGAGAGTGGTGCCGGGATGAACACCCACATAGCTGTTACAGCCAGGGTAGGCCTCACAGAGCCAAGCAGGTACATTATTTGGACCCTTCTCGGCCAGGATACCTACTCCGCCGCAGGTGACGCAAGTCACCGGCCGTGGCCGCTTTTGCCGCCGCTTCGCCCTGAAGGTTTCCAATTCGACCACTACGCGCCCTCGGGCTCCGCCATTTCTTCCAGTTCTGAGACGATCAGTTCCTGCAATACGAATTCGTGTTCGGTCGGCACCAGGACTACCGGCATTTCCCCACTCATCACCCATGGCCACCAGATCCTCACGTCGGCTGCGCTGATGCCGACAGGCAGCAGTGCCGCTGCGCGTGGCAGCAGGCCGTCACCGGCCGCCAGAGAGGCGTCCCGGAGAACAACGATCTGGCCGGTAGGGCGAATCTGGGCCAAGGTTTCGTCCGAGGGCAGACTGCTCAATATCGTGGCAGATTCGAAGGTCCTGCGCAGCCAATCAGGCTGGGCCTGGCGGATTTCTGCCCATTGCCCGCCGTCGAGTTTGGTTCCCACAGAGCATTCGTCGGTGATGGCAGACCAGCAAAGGCCCGTCATGAATTCCAGCTGCAGGTTGAGTTGCCGAGTGAGTTCACCGTTTTCAGCAACCAAGCCTCCCATCCGCACCTTGGAATAGGTAGTCTCGATCACTCGCTGATTTGCGGCAAGACGTGCGCCGACCATTCTCAGGCGCGCCACTCCCTCATTGAAGTCGATCACTGCCGGCGAAAACGGATTGCTGAACTCGGAAAAATCTTGGGTCACAAGCATGCGCCTATTGGTGAGTTTTGCCCCCCCAGGCCGATCCTTGCGGGGTGGTCATGGTTCCTGGCACTTTCAGTCGTCATCCTTCGGGAGTCCTGAGTAATCCACGCGGTGATGAACGGGGGACGCCTCCTGCCCCTGAATCCCTGAGCCCCCGCGCAGCCGGCGAAGCGCGGCGCTCTGCTCGTGGTCAGCAACGGCCATTGCGCGCTGGTCAATGGTGGCGTCATCCTCGTAGGCATCCTCAAGAGGCACCCAGTCTTCGATCTCAAGTTCTTGCCGCCATGATGGTCCGCGTTCCGACGCCGAGGACGGTGTCTCGACTGCCCCCGGCTGGCGCTGCTGGGCCCCCTGCTGCCGATAGCGGGCCTGCCTAGCTTGGATCGTGTCCATGGCCCAGCGGTCCAGTTCCTGCGGTGTTTCTGTCGGTGCAAGTGGGAACGGGTAATCCTCCAGTGGCTTGACGTCCTCAGGGTCCCAGGCAACCGTGAGGCAGCGCTCGATCACACCAAGGCCGATGACCCCATGGGCATGCTGCTGCATCGCCTGGAGGAGCCGCTTTGCAAGCCGTGCGCTGCCGGTCATGAAAGCCTCGGTCGAAAGTTCAACCGGTAGAACTACCGCCTTTGGATCTCCGCTGAGCAGCCTGTTCCCCCCTTTGTCGGTGTTTCGCGCCCCGGCGAAGGTGGCGATCGCGACCCTGCTTACCGCCTGAACCAGCTGTTGCAGTTCGTCGGCGTCCTTGCTGTCTACCGGCACAGGATCAATCGGCTCGTTCCCGATGTCGAGATTAAACGTCCAGAATCCGGCCTGGTCACTGGTGAAAGTGAGTCCGCGCCGGTAAAACCCGGCTTTGTTCTTTTGCCAGAACCGAGCGAGCGCCCGGCGGCGCGCGGCCATGGCGCGCAATTTGATTCGTGATGCGGCCTTCTCATGCGCTTGAATTTGCTCCACGCGCTCAGCGCCACGTGGCCCTGATCGCAACTTCGTGTCCCCCGCTACCTTTTTGGACCCTGTCGTTTCCAACGCGTGCATCTCCTGGGCTTTGGCAATGGAACTTGGATTTACAGCCCCGCCGCCGTCAGCAAGGAGCGTCATCACGCGCTTCGCGAGGAACGGGGCCAGGGAGAATGCAAGATCTGGCACCTCGACCATGTTGCCGGTGATGGTTTCCACAGTGGTGGTTGACCCGTCGAACGGTCGCTTCGGGTCCCCCGTCATGTAGCGATGCAACGCACTCAGGGCGACTTCAAACGCCACCTCTTCGGCAGGTTTGTTCTCAATGTCATCGCGGGAGATCCGGAGCAGTTCGACGTTACAAGCCCACCGATGCGGCGGCCAACGGTACATAACCAGTCCGCGGACGGGAAATGAGTTTTTCTCTGTAACCCATTGACGGGTCATCGGTGCAGGAGGTCGCATTAAATTAATCTTGAAAAAGGTGGAGTTCGGGCGTCCCGAACTTGGCTGATTCATCAGCTTTTCTCGATTATCGTTCACCCGAGGACTGGCGCTGGAGTGACCGACACAGACGGCTGCGGGTTGGTCTGGACGAAGCAATGCTTTGGTCCCTTGAATAGCGAGATACTTTCTGTATTCTGAATCTATGAAATTAGAACACCCATCCCTCCGCCATTTTCCCCACACGTTCGGACTCACCGAGGACATCGAAGGCGACGCTCAGATCGGCTTCCTCGATCCGTCCTCCGGGATCTCCGTTCATGCTGTCGATGAGAGCACTTGCGGCCGATTCGCGGGTACGCCGGAGATGTATCAACTGAACATCGAGGTCCATGTCATGGATGGCGTTCCAGGACATTCCGGCCGTGTGCTTGCGCTGCAGCTTTGAGCTCGACCTGGGAGACGGGCATCTTTTTGCGCGCCGTACTCTCTTGCGCACGGACTCCGGTTACATTGCAGATATCCGCTTTGGGAAGCGCTTTCGCAGCGCTGCCGTGATTGGGCTGGACTTGGCCTCGGAGGTGCAAAACCGCATCGCCGGCGTGCTCCAGGGCAGGACGAGCTTCACGCAGGACAGATCCCCATAGCGCGCGACGTTGGTGTGCCACCGCCCTTGCCAACGGTCCATCAAGTCACCCGCAGCCCGCTTGACGACCATCAGCTCCCAGCCGAGGTGGTCAGCCAGTCGCTGGCAACTGGGAAGGCTGTCCTTCCACTCGACGCGACCCAGATCGGCATGCACCAGGACGCGCGGACCCGTGTGCCCGATACGGTTCAGGTGCTGGTTGACCTGCAGCGCTGCAGCGGTTCCGTCCTTGCCGCCGCTGACGCCGATGGCCACCACGACATTGGCGGCGAGCAGCTGCTCTATTGCAGGCGTCATGGACAGCTTCAGGTCCTTCCCGCTGGTCAGCGCTGCGCGGGGCATGAACACCAGCGGAGCGCCGGCGACGGGGGGGTTGCGGCAGGCCGCCAGTCAGATCCATCACGCACCGCCCTTCTTGACCTTCGACGGCCTCTTCGCAGAGCCCGCTTTGCCGGGCTTGTCTGGTTTCGAGGCCTTGGCAGCGGCAGGCGGTGGCCCATCCTTGGGCGGCAGCGGCTCAGCCTGTCCCTTCTGCGCGGTTTTCATGAGCCGCTCATTCTGGCGTTCGAGCCGGCGTGCCTGTTCGGCTGCAGCTTTTTCGCTGCCTGCGGCGACGTCGGCCACCGCAAGCTTGTTGCGTCCGTCTTCCGTCATCCTGATCGGCCGGCCCCGCCCGGTCGTGATCACCCAGCCCCGGTCTTCTTCGCGTTTCATCATCGCGGACAGGCGACGGGTGTCGCGCGGGCTGGCGTTGTCACCGAGCATTTCTGCGCCGAGACGGGCCAGCGTGAGGCCTTCGGGGAAGGTCGCCAGCTTCGCCAGCACCGTCAGGCGATCGAGGACCACCCAGTCGCCGCTGGTTTGACGCAGGTTGGCTTCCAGCAAGCGGCGCTCGCTTTCGGCGTCCCTGGCGATGGAGGCTTCGTTGGAGACAACCTCTTCCTTTGGGCCCGCGGCATAGCTGTCATCGGCGGCGGTGTAGCGGCGGCGCGGGGAATCCGAGCCGGAGTCACTTCCGCCGTCATCGGCGCGGCCGAGGAAGCCTGAATAGTTGCCGGCGCCGCTCACGGGACGCGCCTTTGGCACGTAGTGCTGCAGCTGGTGCTCAGCCTGCTCGATGCTGGCGATCCTGTTCTTGGCGCGTTCGAGGCGCTGGTCCAGGCTTTCGCCCGGCAGGCCGCCCCTGAGGGCGCGCAGCGCTTCAAGTTTGCGGGCCACACCGGCGTTGATGTCGTTCTGGCTCCAAGGTACTGGTTGCATGTTGATGTCACTCCTGAGGCGGTTGCATTCATGTTTGTCACTCGATTCATCGTTATCGAAATGGACGAAAGTTCAAGGGCCAAACAAGGCCTAGCTGCAGCTCTTTTTTTGCACTCGACGCGGGACGCGCCGAGTAGCGCCACTCGAACAAACCGCCGCCGAGTGGTTGTCTTGCGAGGATTCCGGTGCCTCCAGCTACATGCGGACTTGCGGCACCACGTGCGCCGGCGCTGAGCGCCCGAGGACCGCGCACGGAATCACACGATTGGAGTCATCAAAGCCCTTGGAGGCGATGAAACGGCACGGATCCACCACAGTGGGGAACGAGTCAGCGCTCGCGGTGAAGGGAACCATGCGCAGGACCACGGCGTTCGCCTGGTGGCCGGGCCAGTGCAGCATCGCAACCCCCTGGCGGCCTTCGGCGATCACGAGGCCTTCGAACCCCAGCGTCTGCGCCAGCGCGGTACCGTCGCGCGCCACGCGCTCCAGGGACCACCAGCTCCAGTCGCTGTCGGTGAGGATCGCGCCGTGAGGATAGGCCTTCCACATCGCGCTCACGGCCGTGCCCGGCTTGAAGCGCGACAGGCAGCTGGACCACCAGAAAAGGAAATGCGCGTACGCGGCCCGGCCCACCGCATCCTGGGGCGTCAGGTCCTGGCCGGCATACAAACGCTCGATGTCGTCATCGGAGTTGGCCAACGCGGCAGGAAGGCCGGTTCGTTCCAGAACGCTGCTGATAACTTCAGACATGGCTGCTCTCCTTGGTGACTGCCTTGCGGCCGGGGTGGTTGGAACGGGTCAGGCCGTGGGCGCGCCGGCCAGCGGCATCACGCTGTGCCGGCGCGCTGTCAGCGACGGGTCGCTCCGGGAATGCCACAGCGCTGTGATCGAGTGACAGCACAAAGGCGATCCAAACGGCCAGCGCGCGGGTGGGCTGCGAGCGCGGCGCGTGCCATGCCTTGGTGCGGACAATCAGCGATTCCAGGCGCACCAGCAGCTTCTGTTCGGCAGCAGAACCGAAAAGGCCGAACTGGCGCGCGATCTTGATTTGCCTGTACTGCGCGCACCAGCGGTCGATGCGCTGCAGCTCGGCGCGCCAGCTGTCCCGGAAGGCGGTACCGGGCTGTGGCGACTCCGGTGTAATCGGGTGTTCGGCCTGCAGCGTCTCGAAGCCGCGCATCTGCTGCAGGGCGTCCAGTGCCCAGGTCGGCATGCCGCCGAGCCCGGCCTCGACCTCTGCGGCCGTCAGCTCCACCATGGCGATGTCCACCGCGATCTGCTGCGCAAGGTGCGCCATCTTCATGGCGGTCGAAACCCAGCCTGGCGGGCGTTTGCTGGCCTGGCTGGGAGGCGTTGTAAGGTCGGCACCCTCTGCAGACGGCGAGACCAGGTCGACCTTTCCCAGCCACTTGCGCAGTTCCTCGCTGCGCCAGACCATCTGGTGCTGCAGCCAGTTCGTGGCTTGGTCCAGGCGCTGTGGATCCGCAAGCTCGATGTCGCTGTCCCGCGCGGCGTCCCGGAGCCACTGGATATCCACGGTCAGCGGCTCAAGCAGGCTGATATGGCCCAGCGCCTCGAAAACCTCCGATGTCGTCAGCGTCACGGCCATGCCCTGCCCCACCTGGTCAGACAACCTGATGCTGCCCAGGCCTGCCCAGTCCAGTGGCAACATTGGCGCGGATCCGGCGGGCGCAGCCTCTTCGCCGAGCGCGGCACCGGGCGCAGCGTCAACCTCCCTGCCCGCGCTGGCTTCCTGGCGCGCGCGCGCAGGCTTTTCGGGGCGCAGCGCATGCGCTGGTCCAGCGCCGGCAGCCTTGCCGCCCTCAGGCTTGTCCGCTTTGAGCATGGCGAACAGATCGAACGGATCCATCTCCAGCAGGCGCCGGCTTTTCCCCTTCCCCGCCTTGTGCTGCTCGATCGCGTTGCGCACCTGGTGCACCGGCGTCCGGCGCGGGCCCGCTGGCTCAACGCCTGTTGCCCCAGCCTTTTGCTCGCCCTGCCCTGCGTCGAGTGGATCTCCGCCTTGGGCCGCAGCCGCTTGCGCAGCCGGGCCAGCCTGAACCGGTCCACCGGCATGCTCATCCGCCGGTACGCCGCCGGCAGCGTCCGGCTTTGCACCGGTGGCGCTTGAGGCCTCTCCCGCCGCCATCTCCAGCGGGTCGCCCAGTTGCGATTCAGGCGTTGGGCCCGCCTGGCGCATGCGCTTGACAATCTTCTGTGCCAAATCAGCCGCGACAACCTTTTCCGAGGCGCTGGCCTTCGCTGTGCGTTCACCGGTCTCGTGATTGACGGTTGTGGTCGCATCGAGCACGGCTTTCACGATCTTGGGTTTGGCGATCCGTCCCGGTTTACCGGTGCCGGGCTTCTTCCCGCTGGCCAGCCCTGCCCGCGTTTCCTCCAGCCGGGTGATTTCCTCCGGGGTCGCACCCGCGTGCAGGGCGTTCAGGTCCACCCGGTCGCTGCCTTCCTTCCAGATCCCGGCCGCAGCGGCAGCGTCACGCTCAAGCTTGGTGGCCTTGGCGATCTGCTTGAGGCGAACGTCGGTGTATTTGGACTCCCACAGGCTGAGCAGCGCGGGGACGTGGCCAGCGGCCAGCTGCTCGGGCGCGACCTTGAACTTGAACGCCAGCGCGGGCGACTCCTGTTTGCTCAGCCCTCGCAGCTCCGGCACACCCGCCGGCGAGCGCGGAAGGAACGCCAGCGCGCGGCGCTGCACCGGATCCAGTGCGGAAGCATCGAATTCCAGGACGCAAGGGACCGTGCCTGGCATGTGAACGGCAATCAGCTGAATCATGATGGAACTCCTGGGACGGGGAACGTGGAAGCGGAGATTTGCCCGGCGTGAGTCGGTGCGGGCGAGGCGGCACCGGGCGTGGCCTTGTCGTCGTCGGCACCTTCACCAGAAAGCAGCGGCCCGAGCTGGTCGATTTCAGTCAGGCGGCGCGCGGTAGCCTCGGCCCTGGCTTTCTTGCGGGCAGAGTGCGGACTGACCGCACCGGCATAAGCGCCGACGACAGAGATTCGTCCGTGGCCCATGGCTTCGGTGAGCTGCTTGTAGGTGACGGCCTGGTGGACAGGATCTTCGTGCTGACCATTACCGCCACGCACGGTGGGCGTGATTCCGGCCGCTTCCAGGCGATCACAGGCGAACCCGGCGCGCAGCCCGTGCCCAGTCACGCCGAGCGCCTTTTTCGTGATGCCAAAGCGGGCCATCACGTTCTCGTACCGGTATTGGTTTTGCGCGAGGGTGAACTGCGGGGGCGGCAGGAACTCGCGGTCATCCAGAAACTTGATCTCTTCGCGCAGCAGCAGCGCGGCGCTGACGCCGAGCAGGTCGCTCACATCGACGACGCGCGGGCGGCCACCCTTTGTGCCGTCCACCAGGTAGATGTGGATCAGCGACCAGTCGGCCTGGCCCGTGCCCGCCACCCGGCCGGGGCCAATGTCCCGCATGGGGCGCAGGCGCAGCGCTTCCATCTTGCGAAGGCCGAACGCATGCTGGGCGAGCAGCACCAGCCCAACCCAGCGCTCATAGCGGGCGACTTCGAGGATCAGCTTTTCAGGATCGAGGCCGTTGCCCTCCCACGACTTGTCCGTCTTGGCGACCAGCTGGCGCTTGCAAACCTTGCGGCCCAGCGCCTCACTGAAAACCGTGACGAACTCGGGCTTGCCGATCCAGCGCGCAAGGTGCCGGCAATAGGTGGCATAGCCCGCCGCCTGGGCCGGGCCGAAGTCGCCGCGTTCGACTTTAGTGCGGATGTGGCCTGCCAACGCCTTGAAGTGACGTTCATCGAGTGACATGGGATTGGCAAGCCGGCTGAAACCGAGCTCACGGCGCAGCCACTCGAAGATCTGCATCACATTCTGAAAAGCCCTCTTCTGGGTGATGTGGGACGTAGTGCGCGAATCGCCCTTGACCTTGCGCTTGCAGTGCTTGGCGATCAGGGTGGACAGCCGCTGGCGCCAATCACCTGATTCCACCCGCGACAACCCGGCCCGAGCGCCCATCTCCATAGTGAAAGTCATCGAGTTCACTGTTCACCCCCCTGCTGGCCGGTCTTTTCGGCTTTCTTCGGGAACAGGACGCGGCCGACATAGACCAGACGGTCCTTGTATTTCGTGACGGCATCCTCGATGTCGAGGCCGGTCCAGCACAGCGAGGTGCGGTTGCGCTGCTGCATGAAGTCGACCATTTCGGCAAACAGGACCTGGTGCCGCGCCATGTCTTTGTAGACCTTGGCCCCGCCACCATGGCCGCAGCGCAGGAGGTCGTATCCCGAGACGATGCCTTGGGCGGCGCTCAGCTCGATCTGGAGGGCATCCTCACGCACCAGTCCGGCTTCACGGGCCAGCCGGTCCACGAAATAGTGTGTTTTGTCGCGCTGGGCACGCAGGTAATCGCTGCGTTCTTGCAGTTGCTGGGGGGTGAGCTGGCGGCCACCGGTGCGTTCACGCACATTGGCGCTGAAATCCGGCCAGAACTCATCGATGGAGCCGAGCATGCCGTGCTTGTTGAGGGCCAAGGTCCAACTGCGCAGGGTGCCCCAGCGGTTGTAGATGGTCTTGCGCGACAACTGGCGCTGTTTCCAGTTTTCCAGCAAGGCGCGGGCATGGCGCAGCCCGAAGCTGGTCACATCGGTAATCTGGAAACCCATGGCGCGGAGTTCGGTGTACGCGGTCACCAGGCGTTCAATGCGCTCGTGGAGGACGCGGCGCGAGGGGAATTCACCCAGGAACCGGGCGCGGTCGGTGAGGATCACGCTGATCTGCTCGGGAATCGGCAAATCGCGAATCTGGTCGGCAAGAGCACTGCCGGGCTGGGTCTGAGGCGCGCGCGCATGGGGCGCGGCTGCGGCATGGACCCGGTTGTATTGAACAGGCGTGTGTGTGCTTGACTCGCGATGTGCCAGCGAGGCGGTCAGCGTTGTAGTTTGTGTCGTCATAGCAAGCTCCATCCGGTTAAAGGGTTCGTCCCGATCCGGCTGTCGCAAGCGTTTTTCTCTGTTGGCGGGCAGATACCCGGGCGTGGGGGTTCAGACAAAGGGATGCCATCCCGCTATCTGCCAGTTTGAAACGGCTCTGGTGCCGTGGACTTGCTGTCACGTCGAGGAATCTAGCTCCGGAGTCCTCACTCCCCTGTACATCAGGCCAGCAATCAAGTCGTGTTGAACTTGACTGCCGTGGCACCGTTTCGCCGGTGAACGCGTCTCTATCCCAATCAACTCCCTTACTCCCGCATAGACGATGCGGGAGAGCCCCATGTGCTTTGACAGCTATGTGCTGTCCCTACGAGTGGTAGGCCTACGAGTGGTAGGTGTGATGAGGATGGACTCAGCGAAACCGCGATCTGGCGCTGGCTGCTGTGATTGTTTAGAGATCTGCCACGGATGGCAGCGGTGAGTACCTTTCGTTGTCGCCGTGTCCTGGCGACGACCCTTTATCCCCGGTCGCTGGCGTGCGTTCGGGGGGTCGCAGTTCGTGAAGGTGCGCGTCTCCAAAGCCTCATAAGAGGGCCAGTGGACGGCGATTTTCACGCTGCAACGGGTGCGACTAAATTTGACGGTTCCGCCTGCTTTCCCCGTCTCGCAAAGGCGAAAAACGAGTGGAAAGCCTCGCAGATACTACGTTCTACAACACTCTGTCTTGTTCAAAGGCGAAAAGTGTTGGTTCAAAGGCTGGATTCGTAGCGAATCCATTGCGCAGAACTCAGGTCCTGCTGATTGAGATCTTCGATCTCCTGGCTCCTCAAAGTGGAGCTGACTTGCTGCGACAGCGATTGAAATATAGCACAGCCCGATTTCAAAGCGCAAGATCTGTATTCGTCGAGCAACGATCTTTTTGCAAGGGCGGGTTTTACCTCGCTCCTCCAAGCTTTGACACACACCGCGTCAATTCACGGCACAGAGGCGAAATACAGAGCCCGCAGTGACGCGCTCCAGCGCGGCGCTGTCGTTCATTTGCATATATGGCGTCTTTTCCGCCTGTTTTCCCCGGCAACAGGGTGTGACCATCTGGCCATCTTCAACTTTCCAGGGAAATCCAGATGAATGAAATCGTAGCCATCGACCTCGGGTACGGCCACACCAAAATAGTGAGCCAAGGCAGGGACGGCGAACCCAAGCGGATGATGTTCCCATCGGTCGCGCCGATAACCACTCGCGAACGAACGGCAGAGTCGAACGGCATGAGCAGCCTTCGCACCGTGACCGTGAGCGTCGGCGCGAACAACTACGTCATCGGCAAGGATGCATACCTCGAGGCCGATTCGAACTACTCACGTTCGCGTCTCGAAGAGTATTCGCAGACGGACGGATACCACGCGCTGATGCTTGGCGCGCTCGCGCTGTCGGGCCTTCGGGAGATCGACCAGCTCGTGATTGGGCTACCGTTGACCACCCTTGATACGTACCACAGTGCGATGAGCTCGAAATACCTGGGCGAGCACAGTATTGGTGCCACCTACGCGAGACGAAAAGTTGAGCTCGTGGTCCGCAACGTTGTCGTCACTTCGCAGCCTGCTGGTGCGATGATCAGCGCCGTTGCCGCCCAGCCCGGCCTGAAGAAGACGACGAACCTGGTAATCGACATGGGCTACTTCACGATGGATTTCCTCATGTGCGAAGGGTTGCGCCCGTACTACAAGCGGTCAGGCGCCATTCAGGGAGGAATGAGCGGGTACTACGATCACCTGAAAGGCCTGGTCGCTGAAAAGATTTCCAGCGAAGGCCTGCCGGCCCAAAGCACCGTCGACGACTTCCGGTTGGAAGAGGCACTGAGCCAAGGCGTCCAGGGAGAAAGTGGGCGAATGGTTTACAGCCTGCGGATCGGGAGGCTGGAAGTGGACATCACCGACTGCGTCGAGCGCGCCTCAACGCGATTGAGTGAATACCTTGATCGCATGATGACCACGCTGGGCGGCGGGAGCTCCATGGGAATCATCAGCTCGGTGGTACTCGCCGGCGGCGGCGCGCGAATGATTCTTCCGGCCGTGACGGAGCGCTTTGGAAAGACCCATGACATCGTGATGCAAGATGCGTCACAGTACGCCATTGCGAACGGGTTCCTCCACTTTGGCATTGCCAGCGCGAAGCGCGCTGCTGCACAGGTCTGATTTCGTGCCCCATCGATCGGAACGCGAATGAACGCACCCATCAAACTCCGAGGCACGATTTCGGACAGGCACGGCATCTTTTCTGCCTGCGTGGATATGCCGCCGCGCGCTTGCTTTCAACTACTGCTTACCCTTGCTGACGAGGCCTTGGCTTCACGAAGTAGCATGGCCAGGTTGTTGCATGAGGGACATCCATTGAGGGCGACACTTGAGCATTTGAGCTCGCACGAAGCCCTGGTCCTTCTGATCGGCCTCACCGGCGTGCGCCCGGGCTGGGAGCAGCAGGTCTGCGACGTTCCGCGGCCAGCTAGTGCGGCACCCGCTTCGTTGTCCAGTGACAAGGCCCCGCAGGCCGCTTCCGTGCCCGCGCCCGCGCCCGTGGCAGTGACAACAAGTACTGGGGTGGATTTCGAGGACGGTGACTTTGAAATTTTGTCTGGCCGGCCAGGGTAGTTTTGTCACTCAAGCACGATTTCCGAGTCGTTCCAGAATAGAGACATCTGAACTCAAAAGGGGTACTCGAAATGAAACAACTGCTCAAATCCTACTCGGCCAAAGCCTACGGTCTCGTGGCCGCCTGCAATGCCTACGTCAATGCAGCCGGCTACGAGGTCGGCCAAATCGACCTCGCCCAGTACCAACGGAGCGTGAAACTGGAGAAATACCGCAATAAGGTGGTTTTTCCCGCCAATCTGGGCATCCTTCCGGTGGCAGTATTCAGTGTCGGAGTGACATACCGTGCGGTGGTCGGCATCTTTGCCTGTGCCATGCTGCGCGGGATGCGCGCTCTGATGATCAAGACTGAAGGCCGCCAGAAGCTGCGCAAGCTGCCTCAGGTCGACCTGCAGGAGAACGCGCGAAACTAAGAGGTTGTTGTGGTTGACAAGCGAAAGTCTGGAAGTCAGGTGAAAACGAGGGTCAAGCGGCTATGGCACATTGTCGGCGCGTACGTCGCTGGGGTCACCGCCATGCTCCCGTACACGGCGTTCGCCGCCGGCGGGGCCCAGCTTTTCACAACGCCACCTGAGCAATGCATTGTTCCAGCCTCGGCTTACCACTCGGTCAACCCGTATGTCCTTCGAGCAATCCTCAACGTCGAATCAGGCTTGAAGTCTGGTGCACTGGGGAAAAACCAGAATGGTTCGGTTGACATCGGCATCGGCCAAATCAATTCAATTCATCTCAAGGAGCTCTCCCAGTTCGGGATAGGCCCTGCCCACCTTCAGGACGCCTGCATTGGAACCTACGTGGCCGCCTGGCATCTAAAAAAGGCGATTGCAGCCCGTGGCAACACTTGGGAGGGGGTGGCTTCATATCACAGCCGCACGCCCTACTTCAATAAGCGATACCAGGCGCTGCTCATCAACGAAATGATTCGAAGTGGCGCGATGCAGGGCCAGCATCTACCAATTCCCCCACTCAATCCTCCAGATCGAACCGCCGGCGCATCCCGTGCCGGTTCGAAGGCCGCGACCGACGGGGAGGACGCCGGATCAAATGTCGTGGTGTTTGACGGCGGGGCCAGCCAGTAGCACCGCTTCGCGCTGGCCTCAACGCATCATCTGGCGACGAGCACGATCTCTCGGCTCGACGGCTTAAAACCTGAAACTTTGTCTGGCCCATTCGGCCTTTGCATTTGGTAGGCCGCTGATTTTCGAATCGCGCTGCAGCCAGTAGCAATCCCTCCCGGAGAGTAAGTCCTCGTCCCGAAACTCCATCTTGGCGTCTATCACACCTCGAGGGAAGCCGACGATGCTCGGCCGGCTGCCGGAAGCCCCAGAGCACGCGCTGACCACGCCAACCATCACGTAAGTAAAAAGGAAACATTCCACCCCACCTCGGCAACCGAGGTCGCCGAACGCGCTTCGGCCTGTCGCTCTTCCTCGGCTGCCCGACATACAAACAGCGTGGCGTCAAACAAGGCACGTCCCTAGTATCGGCGGCCATGTCAGACATAAAAATCCTTTTTGGGAGGCGCCTGGTTGTCTTGCGCAGGAAAAAGAATTTCTCCCAAGAGGCCCTCGCAAATGAAAGCGGCCTTGCCCGTAGCTACCTGAGCAGCGTTGAGCGAGGGCTCACGAATATTTCAATCCTGAATATTGAACTGATCGCTGACATCTTGGGATACAAGCCGTACGAGTTGCTTTACTTCCCCAAGGGATGGATTCGAGAGAAAAGGAAGCCGAAGCGCTAATGATGATCAAGGAACCGGGCCTGACCCTAGGCAAAGCACTGACACGCTACAACGAGCGGATTTCCGTCCACAAAAAGGGGCACGTACAGGAGCGTTATCGGGCGAACTCGATCCGCCGCCACTCTTTGGCTCGAAAGAAGCTGCACGAAATTACGACGGTCGACATCGCGAGCTATCGCGATGACCGTTTGGCGACGCCCTTCGGCCCCGATGGAAAGACAATCTCCCCCAGCACGGTGAGGCTCGAGCTATCCCTGCTTTCGGACCTATTTACTGTCGGAGAGATCGAGTGGGGGGCGTGCGGGGGCAACCCTGTCTCAAAGGTACGAAAGCCGAAGATTCCACCGGGCCGCCAGCGGCGCCTTGAGAGGTTCGAGGAAAAACGCATCATCCGATACTGCACGGAGACAGGGAACGACCTGGTCTGCGCGATCATTTGCTTCGCTCTTGAGACGTCTATGCGCCGTGGCGAGATCCTGGGTCTGCGGTGGGAAAACGTGGACATGAGTGCCCGAGTTGCACATTTACCCGAAACGAAAAACGGCTCAAAGCGTGATGTGCCCCTTTCCCTGGCAGCAATGCGAATCCTGAATCGCATTGGTCCGCAAATGTCAGGGGTCGTGTTCGATTGCAACGTCAACCGCTTCAAGTCCGCGTGGCACCTGATTATCACCAAGACACGAATCCAAGACCTTCATTTTCATGACTTGAGGCATGAAGCGATTTCAAGGCTGTTCGAACTGGGCACGCTGGACATGATGGAGATCGCCGCGATCAGCGGCCACAAGTCGCTGCAGATGCTCAAGCGTTACACGCACCTCCGCGCTCGGCTGCTCGTTTCGAAGTTGGACGGCGGCAAAAGCTTCCATCGCGGCGTGCGGGCGATTATGCAGATTTTCTTGCCTTATCCTGCAAGCGTCTCGAATCTGGACGACAGATTTAAGCTCTCATTTCTTGACTTCATAGATATTGAGGTTGAGCACGAAGACAAGGACCGCGCCGTAGAGTTGGCGAGCAACGCGCTTCTCCGCCGCCTTGCAGGCCTGATGAAGGACTGCCGGATCCCGCCGCGTCCGAGTTTGGCGTTCGACGAAGAGGGTCCTGCCTACATGCTGATCAGCCCGATGTAGCCTACGCCGGGAAGGCTATGTTGGTCACAGTTGCTGGCTTGCCAATCCGGG
>NZ_JAQSDA010000007.1:0-265430 GCF_029945685.1 Polaromonas sp.
GCTCTCTGCCCCCCGAGGGGGCGCATTTTTCCTTGGGGCGGCCCGGCGGAAAAACCCGGCCCCCACGCTCGCTCGCTGCGTGTAGCTCCGTGGCTGGTCCCCGTCTCGGCCAGCAGGGGCCGCGGGTCCGGCTTTGCCGGGCCGCAGGCGCAGCGCCCCCGGGGGGGGCAGCGAACCTCACGCAGTGGGGAGCGTGGGGGCACACAGCTCCATGCCCTTGAAACTCTTCCAGCGGGAACGACGCAGCCTGTTCGGGGAGATCCTGGACTGGATGCTCACACCGCTGCTGCTGCTGTGGCCGATCAGCCTGGCGCTGACCTGGCTGGTGGCGCAGAACATTGCCGGCAAGCCCTTTGACCGCGCGCTGGAGTACAACGTGCAGGCACTGGCCAAGCTGATCGTGGTCAGGAACAAACAGGTGCAGTTCAACCTGACCGCGCCGGCACGCGAAATATTGCGTGCCGACGATACCGACCTGGTGTTCTACCAGGTGCTGGGCGCGCGCGGCGAATACATTAGCGGCGAACACGACCTGCCCCTGCCGACGGACGAGGAAATGACCTTTGACGGCGAAGTACGGCTGCGGGAAGACATCATGCAAGGACAGGACGTGCGGGTGGCCTACACCTGGATCAAGGCCGACGTACCGGGCGGCCACCCCATCCTGGTACAGGTGGCCGAGACGCTGGAAAAGCGCAAGACACTGGCCACCGAGATCGTCAAGGGCGTGATGGTGCCGCAATTCGTCACCCTGCCGCTGGCCGTGCTGCTGGTCTGGCTGGCGCTGGTGCGCGGCATCAAGCCGCTGGACCAGCTGGAAAAACGCATTCGTGCACGCAAGTCCGACGACATGAGTCCGCTCGATGAAACCATCGTGCCCGAAGAGGTGGCGCCACTGGTCTCGTCCATCAACGACCTGCTCGGCCGCCTCAAGGTGCTGCTGACCACGCAGAAGCGCTTTCTCGCCGACGCCGCCCATCAGCTCAAGACGCCTCTGGCCGGACTGCGCATGCAGGCCGACCTGGCTCAGCGCGAGACCGACGCCGACGAACTTAAAAAATCCCTCAAACAGATCGGCCGCGCCAGTATCCGCGCCACCCACACCGTCAACCAGCTGCTGGCCCTGGCGCGCGCCGAAACCACCGGCCGCAGCCTGGCCAAGCAGCGGCTGGACCTGGTGCACATCCTGGCCGAGGCCATCCAGGACTCGGTGCCACGGGCGCTGGAAAAACACATCGATCTCGGCTACGAAGGCCCGCCGGCCGGCGAAGCCGCCAACATGCTGGAAGCCAACCCAACGCTGCTCAAGGAGTTGGTACGCAACCTGCTCGACAACGCGCTTAACTACACCCCCGAAGGCGGCCAGGTCACGGTCCGGCTGCTGACCGACCGCTTCAGCGGCGTGGTGGTGCTGCAGGTGGAGGACTCGGGCCCCGGCATCCCGGCCGCCGAGCGCGAGCTGGTGCTGCAGCCGTTTTACCGCGCGCTCGGCACCAATGTCGACGGCTCGGGGCTGGGGCTGGCGATCGTGGAGGAAATCGCCAAACAGCATGGTGCCACTGTCGTCGTTGACGACGCCATGCCCGGGCGCACGCCCCCGGGGACACGCATCACCGTTCGGTTCATGGGGTTTGCCGACCTGCCGCAGGAATAAATGCCGTCACGTCACTACACTGCGCAGTAGCCCCGAACCGACGACCTGCCACTGGATCCGCGATGAGCAAAACCACAGCCGCCAACAGCCAGCGCCACATGCGCTCCAGACTCAAGATCGGCCTCTCGGCCTGCTTTTCCCACGCCGACCCGACGCGTTCGCTGTTCACCGGAAAAACCTTGCAGTATGTCGAGCAGACGGTCGCCCACTGGATCATGTCTTCGGGTGCGATGGTGGTCATGGTGCCCTGCCCGACCGGCGCCACCCAGCGCGGCGATGCAGGTTTTGACGACTATGCCCAGTGGCTCGACGGCCTGGTGCTGCACGGCGGGGCCGATGTCTGGCCCGGCAGCTACGGCGAGGAGCCGCTCGAAGAACGCTGGTCCGGCGACCGCGTGCGCGACGATTACGACAAGGCCATGGTCGCCTCCTTCGTAAAAGCCGGCAAGCCGGTCTTCGGCATCTGCCGCGGCTTGCAACTGCTCAACGTGGCCTTCGGCGGGACGCTGTACCAGGACATCGCCACGCAGGTGCCCGAGTCCTTCCTGCATCGCGACGCCGTGATCTACGACCAGAACTTCCACAGCGTGGAGATCGTGCAGGGCACGCAGTTGTCCCGCCTTTACCCCGGCGTGGAACGCGCACGTGTCAACAGCATTCACCACCAGGGCATCAAGGACCTGTCGACCGAGTTCGTGGCCGAGGCCTTCAGCGTGCCTGACGGCATGGTGGAAGCCATACGCCGCAAGGACGCATCGAAAAGCTACATCGCGGCGCTGCAGTGGCACCCCGAGTTTCACCAGCCGGGCTCGGACACGATTGATGACGCGGCAGTGCTGGAGGATTTTCTGTCTGCCGTGAAAGAGGCGAAGAGCCGGGCGCCGATCGGCTAAACCGCTGACTTGGTGCGCAAATCAGCCCCCAGCCCCCGTCTGAGCTGCGCGGGTAGCTATTGAATTCGTAGCATTTTGATTGTCATCCCGGACTTGATCCGGGATCCATGTTGGCTAGCTCTTGCGGGGGTGGTGTGCCAACAAGCCGGGGGTTGCCCGGCGGCAAGTAACTTTCTTTTGTCTCGCCAAAAGAAAGTCACCAAAGAAAAGGCGACCCTACTGTCTGCGACCCTTCGCTTGCGCTCAGGGCAACCTGCGGTGCTCGGTCCAGCCGGGGTCGAGCTCGAACTCGCCTTCGGCTCAAACAATCGCTCGCCCTTATCCGTCTGGCCCTGCGCTCCTCGGCGCATCCAGAAGGGCGGCGGAAAAAAACCAATGCGTGGACAAATCCGGAGTCCTTGAAGCGCGCAGCGCTTCAAGGACGGGAATCCCAACGAACGGTCATGTTTGCACGCGAGCGCAGCGCACGCGGCCACATGAAGTCCCCTCCATCGCCCAGCGGGGCGAGGGAGGGGCTAGGGGTGGGGAGTTGAAACTACTGCCCGAAGCGAGCCGGGGACGGAGCGTGATACATGGCAGGCAGGCGGGGCCTATTCCGCCGTCAGATGTTTCCCCACAATCCCCGCCAGCTCAAACATTGTCACCTGCGGCTTGCCGAACACGGCCAGCAGCTTGGCATCGGCATTGATGGCGCGCTTGTTGGCCGCGTCCTGCAAACCCTCGGCCTTGATGTAGTCCCAGAGTTTCTTGATGACCTGGGTGCGCGCCACCGGTTCTGAACCGATGACCGCGGCCAGGGCGTCGCTGGGTTTGAGGCCGCTGCCCGGTTTGGCCACGCGCGGGGCCTTGGGTTTGGCGACCTTGGCGGCTGGTGTCTTTTTGGCGGCGACTTTTTTTGCAGCCACTTTTTTTGCGGCCGGGCCCGCGCCCTTGGCGGCCACGGTTTTGCCGAACGGCGTTTTCACCGTGCCGGTGCGCGGCGGGCCGGCGGTCTTGCGCGGGGGGAATTTGGATGGCGCAAACTCGAAGTTGACCTTGCCGGCTTCCGCGTCCCAGGCCAGCATGGCCTTGAAGGGCCGGCGCGTACGCATCGACACGAACTTGTCGAGCAGGTCGGTCTTGCCGCTGGTGAGCAGCTTGACCATCTGTTCGCGCTCAACCGGCTGCTGCAGGATCATCTGGCCGGTCTTGAAGTCGCAGCTGGGTGTCGGTTGCGCGTTGGTCGGCACTGACTTTTCACACACATAGTTCTTGCCGTGTTCAAACACACCTGCACCGCACTTGGGGCAGGCCCCCAACGACTGCTGGGCGCTGAAGTCCACGATCTCGCCGGTTTCGCCGGCCTTGTCGTCGCCGAAATCAAACTCGAGTTTGTAGTTCTTGGTCTCTTCGTCGAACTTGATGACCATCTCGGCCGTAAAAGGCCAGCCGGCCTTGGAGCGGAAGCCGTCCAGCGGGCCGATTTTTTTGTCGCGCAAAAACTGTTCCACCTCGGCCACCTCGAAGGTGCGACCGGCCGGCGTCTTGCCGAACGAGAAGCCGCAACCGTCGTCGCCTTTTTTGCCGGTGCAGGTGTAGCGGCGGTAGTTTTCCTTGATCACGCCGCCGCAGTTGGGGCAGGGCGCGCTCAGGGTGGCGTAGTCGCCGGGAATGGTGTCCTTGTCGTAACCTTTGGCCTTGTCGACCAGGTTCTTGGTCATGGCGGCAATTTCGGCCATGAAGGTCTCGCGGCTCAGCTTGCCGTGTTCCATCTGCGCGAGCTTGTGCTCCCACTCGCCGGTCAGGTCGGCGCGCGAGAGTTCTTCCACGCCCAGGCCGCGCAGCAGCGTCATGAGCTGGAAGGCCTTGGCCGTGGGGATCAGTTCGCGGCCTTCGCGCAGCATGTACTTTTCGTTGATCAGGCCCTCGATGGTGGCCGCGCGCGTGGCCGGCGTGCCCAGGCCTTTTTCCTGCATGGCTTCGCGCAGCTCGTCGTCGTCAATGGTCTTGCCCGCGCCTTCCATCGCGCCCAGCAAGGTGGCCTCTGAATACCTGGCCGGCGGCCGCGTCTTGAGCCCTTTGGCTTCGACCACTTCGGCACGCACCATCTCGCCCGGCTTGACCGGCACCAGGCTCTGGCCCTTGTCGCCTTCCTTGGCATCGGCCACTTCATCGGCGGCTTCCTTGCCGTAAATCGCCAGCCAGCCCGGCTTGACCAGCACCTTGCCTTCGGTCTTGAAGCTGTGGCCGACGGCCTGCGAAATACGTGTGGTGACCAGGTATTCAGCGCTCGGGAAAAACACCGCCATGAAACGGCGCACCACCAGGTCGTACAGCTTTTGCTCGGCGTCGCTCAGGCCGCTGGGCGCCTGCAGCGTGGGAATGATCGCAAAGTGATCGCTCACCTTGCTGTTGTCGAAAATGCGTTTGCTGGGCTTGATGTAGTTGCCCTTGAGGGCCGTGGCCGCGTGCGGCGCCAGGTGCTTCATGGGGCTGGCGGCCAGCATTTCAAAGGTTTGCTTGACCACCGGCACATAGTCTTCGGGCAGCGCCCGCGAATCGGTACGCGGGTAGGTCAGTGCCTTGTGGCGCTCGTACAGGCTTTGCGCGATCGACAGCGTGGTCTTGGCCGAAAAGCCGAACTTGCCGTTGGCCTCGCGCTGCAGCGAGGTCAGATCAAACAGCAGCCCCGCGGCCTGCGTGGTCGGCTTGCTTTCCTCGGTGACCGTGGCGGCCTTGCCGCGCACCGCGTCGGCAATCGCCAGTGCCTCGCGCTCGGACCAGACGCGGTCGGCTTTCAGCTCGGCATCAGGCTCGGCGTTGTCGGCGTTGGCGGCTGCCTTTTTCCACTTCGGGTCGAACCACTTGGCCGGGTATTCGCCGGCCTCAGCCAGAAACGTGGCGTGGATTTCCCAGTAGTCGCGGCTCACGAACTTGCGGATTTTTTCCTCGCGCTCGACCACCACCGACAGCGTCGGCGTCTGCACGCGCCCCACGGTGGTCAGAAAGAAGCCGCCATCACGCGAGTTGAAAGCCGTCATGGCACGCGTGCCGTTGATGCCGACCATCCAGTCGGCTTCGGAGCGCGAACGCGCAGCGTCGGCCAGGCCCTGCATTTGCTGGTCGCTGCGCAGGCTCTCGAAGCCGTCGCGGATCGCAGCCGGTGTCATGGACTGCAGCCAAAGCCGCTTGACCGGGTGTTTGCTCTTGGCGTACTGCTGGATCAATCGGAAGATCAGCTCGCCTTCGCGGCCCGCGTCGCAGGCGTTGACGAGGGCGTCCACGTCCTTGCGTTTGGTCAGCTTGACGATGGCATTGAGCCGCGTCTTGGTCTTGTCCATCGGCTTCAAGTCAAAGTAGGGCGGAATCACCGGCAGGTTGGCAAAACTCCACTTCCCGCGCTTGACGTCGAACTCTTCCGGCGCCTGGATTTCCACCAGATGGCCGACAGCCGAGGTGACCAGCCAGTCGTCGCTTTCAAAGTACTCATCGTGTTTTTCAAACTTGCCCGCGGTCGGCGTCATCGCCCGCACAATGTCCTGTGCGACCGAGGGTTTTTCTGCAATCACCAGCGTTTTCATAAGTACTTCTTCAAACCTTCTACATCTTCGGGGAGCATTTCCCCGCTTTCGGCAAACAGCACTTTTCCGCTTTTGCCATTGACTTTCAAAACCACCACCACCGGCAAACCGTCCGGCTTGGGCAGAACTCTGGCTACCTCAGGGGTCAGCATCCCGGCGGGAAAGCTGTAGCCCCGGGTCTTCATATAGTTGACCGCCGCAACAGCCTCCCTATCAATCGACAGCGCCAGCACCTCCAGCCCCTGCGCCTTCTGCGCGCGCCATAAAGACTCAATGTAAGGCGACTGCACCGCACAAAAAGGGCACCAGCTGGCCCACCAGTACACCACAAGCAGCTTTCCCTGCATCTGTTCCGGCGTCCAGGCTCGCCCGTCCAGCAGGCTCAAGGCCGGCAAAGTCAGGGTGCTGCCCAGCCTGGGCAAGGGGCTGTCCGAACCCCTGGACCAGGCCAGCGGCCCCAGGCCCGCGGCGGCCAGCGCGGCGACGGACTCGATGGCCTTGCGGCGGTTCAACATGGCTTGCTCCTTGCGTGCATCACTACAATAACGGCTTCGCGCGTGCGCATGCGCGCACCCGCATGTGCGCGCACATGCATGAATTAACCATACCAAAAAAATACGTCGTGTCAAAAACTCAGGTCTCTGCCCCCCTTTCCAGCCCGCCTGCCAGACCCGCTCCTGAAGCCGGCCGCCGTATTCAAACCCGGGTATCCAACGTCCATGGCAAGGGCGTGTTCGCCGTGCAGGACCTGGCCGAAGGCGAGACGCTGATCGAATACGTCGGTGAAGTGATCACCTGGAAAGAAGCCCTGCGCCGGCACCCGCACGACCCGAAGGACCCGAACCACACCTTCTACTTTCACATCGATGAAAAGCATGTGATCGACGCCAAGTACGGCGGCAATTCCTCGCGCTGGATCAACCACAGCTGCAATCCCAACTGCGAGGCTGACGAACAGGACGGCCGCGTCTTCATCAAGGCGCGGCGCAACATCCAGGCCGGCGACGAGCTGTTTTACGACTACGGCCTGATCATCGACGCGCCCTACACGAAAAAACTGCTGGCCGAGTACCCCTGCTGGTGCGGCGCCAAAAACTGCCGTGGCACCCTGCTGGCGCCCAAGGACGACAAACCGGGCAAGAAGGACAAAAAGAAGAACAAGCCTGAAAAGGCGTCCGGTGCCGACAAGCCCGTGAAGGGCAAGCAGCTCAGGAAAGAGCTGAACAAGGAACTCCGGAAAGTCCTGAAGAAAGCCGGCAAGACCGGAAAAGCCGGGAAGGCCGACAAACCAGGCAAGGGCAAAAAGGACTGAGCGGTCCCTGCCGTGCACCCCCCTCCTGCTGCCCCCATCCGCTGGCCCGCCGAGGCCATCTGGGAGGCCGTGGCGCCGGTGTTGCCCGGTTTCACGGTCGAGGTGCTGCCGCAGCTGGATTCGACCAACACCGAACTGATGCGGCGTTTCCGGGCAGCCGGGCCTGACGCATGTGCGCCGGTGCTGCTGGTGGCCGAGCAGCAGACTGCCGGTCGTGGCCGCATGGGCCGCAGCTGGCAAAGCAGCGTCGGCGACAGCCTGACCTTTTCCCTGGGCCTGCCCCTGAAGCCGGCCGACTGGTCGGGCCTGTCGCTGGCGGTCGGCATCAGCATTGCCGAGAGCCTGGAGCCCGGCAACCCCGCCGCACCTGCCATCCGCCTCAAATGGCCCAACGACCTGTGGCTGGGCAACACGAGCGGCGAATCCAAGCTGGCAGGCATCCTGGTCGAAACCGCCAACTGGGGCGAGCAGCGTTACGTGGTCATCGGCGTCGGCATCAACGTCCGACCGATGGCGCAGCCGCTGACCCCTGCGGGCGCCGGCCAGCCGGCCGCACTGGCACCCGGCGCCCTGCAGGCGCTGCAGCCCGGCATCGACGTCGCGCAAACGCTGCTGCGCGTGGCGGCGCCGCTGGTGCAGGCGGTGCAGGCTTTTGGCCTGTTTGGTTTTGCGCCGTTTCAGGCCCGTTATGCGGCGCGTGACGCGCTCGCCGGCCGCGCCGTGCAGCTGTCCGACGGCACCCAGGGCGTGGCCCACGGGGTCGGCGAAAACGGCGCGCTGCTGGTGCATACTGCGGCTGGCATGAAAGAAATCACCAGCTCCGAAGTCAGCGTCCGGCCCGTGACGCCCCCCACCGCAGGCAGCGCGCGCCCATGCTGAGGCTGGTGGTGCTGCTGCTGGCGCTGGCCAACGTCGCCTACTTCGCCTGGTCCCGGGGCGCGCTGGCGCCGCTGGGCATGACGCCCAGCGTGCAGACCGAGCCCCAGCGCATGGCCACGCAGATCCGGCCCGAAGCCATCCGCCTGCTGAACGCCGACGAAACCCGGCAGCTTGAAAACAGCGGCGGCGCGGCCCGCCCGGGCAATGGCGCCAGCGCCGCGGCCGAAGCCACCGCCCCCGAATGCCTGCAGGCCGGCTTGTTCAACGAGCAGCAGACCACGACCTTGCGGGCCAGCCTGGAAAAAGCACTGCCCTCCGGCAGCTGGCAATTCGAGAGCAGCGCCGAGCCGGCGCGCTGGATTGTCTACATGGGCAAATACCCCAGCGAAGACGCCCTGGCCAAAAAACGCAACGAGCTGCGCCAGCTCGGCGTGGCCTTCCGTCCGGTCAGCAACGACGCGCTCGCCCCGGGGCTGGCACTGGCCAGCTTTGCACAGCAGGCCGACGCTGACAAGGAACTCGCGCGCGTTGCCAACAAGGGCGTGCGCACCGCCCGCGTGGTCCAGGAGCGCGCCGAGGCACGCGGCCAGATCCTCAAGCTCGCCGCGGTGGATGCCGCCCTGCACGCGCAGCTCGACGTGCTCAAGCCGCAGCTGGAGGGCAAGGCGCTGCGGCCCTGCCCTTGAATCGCCGCGCACCTGATTTGCTACATATTCGATAGCTGCTTGCGCCCGCCAGATATGGGCTGACGACCAATTTTAGTTACAAGACTGAGGCCTCAGCGGTCCTGTGCACGCACCGGCCGCTTGAACAGCTTGTGCACCAACGCCCGCATCCACTGGTGCGCCGGGTCCTTGTCGGTGCTGCTGTGCCAGACCAGGCGGACCTCGTACGCCGGCACACCGGGAATGCCCCAGACCCGGCAGTCGTAACGCTGGCGCAGGTTGCGCGCATACATTTCCGGCACGATGGACAGCAGGTCCGAGGTGAGCGCAAGGTCAGGCAGTGCGCCAAAGTGACGGGCCCGGAGCACGATGCGGTGTTCCAGTTTCATGCGCGCCAGCATCTGCTCGACGCTGCCGTGAAAGGTCGCCGTCGGCGCGGCCACGACAAAAGAGGCCTCGGCCAGTTGCTGCGGCGTCAGGCTGCGGCCGCTGCGGCCGGAGGCGGGCCGCCACTGCGGTGCGGCTATGGCCACATAACGCTCACGAAACAGCAGCTCGGTGCGTATGCCCCGGTGGCGCGGCTGCAGGATGCCGATGGCCAGGTCAATCTCGCGCGCCTCCAGCGCAGCCGCCACGTCACCGGAGGCCACCGAGATATTGGACAGGCGCGCGCTTGGGGCCTGGCTGCGCATCGCGCCGGCCAGCTCCGGCAGGAACAGCATCTCCCCGAGATCGGACAGCGACAGCCGCCAGTGCATGTCGCTGCGAAGCGGATCGAACTCCTCATGACCGGTGACCAGCGTCTCCAGCGCCAGCAGCTGGGCCAGCACCGCAGGCGCCAGCTGCTCGCACAGGCGCGTCGGCTTCAGGCCTGACGGCGCGCGGACAAACAGTTCATCCTCGAAAAAGCTGCGCAGCCGCGCCAGCGCATTGCTGGTGGCCGGTTGCGACAGCGCCAGCGTCTTGCCGGCCAGCGTCACCGAGCCGGTGCGGTGAATGGCCGCCAGCACACGCAGCAGGTTGAGGTCGAGTTGACGGAAATTCATCGCCGCGCCTTTCGTGAAGAACCCTGTGAATGGGTCTCAGGGTTGTCCCGAATTATTGATCAAACGCATGTGCCTTATTCATACAATCCATTTGCATGATGCTTTCAAGCTGCGTAAATTGCGATGCAAACAGAAAGCCATTGATGCAGCAAGCACCTATTTTCCAGACCACGAACGCCGTTGCGGTCAACGGGGCGACGCATGGCTGAACGCTCGTTTGCCGCCGAGGTGGAAAAACTGCGCCTGGGCGCGGGGGAAGAGTTTCGCGGCGAGGGCATCCTGGCCGTCACCAAGGCCCTGCTGCAGTCCGGCGTGTCTTATGTCGCCGGCTACCAGGGTGCGCCGATTTCACACCTGATGGACGTGCTCACCGATGCCAACGACATCCTGCAGGAACTCGGCGTGCGTTTCGAGCACAGCGCCTCCGAAGCCACCGCCACCGCCACGCTGGCCGCGTCCGTCAACTACCCGCTGCGCGGCGCGGTGACCTTCAAGTCCACCGTCGGCACCAACGTGGCCTCCGACGCGCTCGCCAACCTGGCCTCGGGCGGCGTCACAGGCGGCGCGCTGCTGATCGTCGGTGAGGACTACGGCGAGGGTTCCAGCATCATGCAGGAACGCTCGCATGCCTTTGCCATGAAGTCACAGGTCTGGCTGATGGACCCGCGCCCCAACCTCGAAAGCATTGTGCAGGCAGTTGAAATGGGGTTTGAGCTGTCCGAAGCCAGCCGCACGCCGGTGATGCTGGAGCTGCGCATACGCGCCTGCCACGTGCATGGGCGTTTTCCCGCCAAGGACAACAAACGCTCGGTCTTCACGCTCAAGGACGCGATGGAAAACCCGCAGCGCGACGCCAGCCGCATCGTGCTGCCGCCGGCGAGTTACGCGCAGGAGCAGGAAAAAATCACCGAGCGCTGGCCAGCCGCGGTGAAATTCATCCAGCAGCACCAGCTCAACGAATTTTTCGCCGAGGATGCGAAAGACTTCGGTATCGTCATGCAGGGCGGCCTGTACAACAGCGTGTTGCGCTCGCTTGAGCTGCTCGGTATGGCCGATGCCTTCGGGCAGTCGCAGGTGCCGCTGTATGTGCTGAACCTGACCTACCCGCTGATCGACGACGAGTTCAAGCGCTTCTGCGCCGGCAAGCGCGGCATTTTGCTGGTCGAGGAAGGCCAGCCCGACTTCATCGAACAGAACGTCAACACCATCCTGCGCCGGGCCGACCTGCAGACCCGGGTGCACGGCAAGGACCTGTTGCCCATGGCCGGCGAATACACCGGCGGTGTCGTGCTCAAGGGCCTGGCCCGCTTCATCGCGCTTTATGCACCCGAGCTGCTGGAAGGCCGGGAGCTGCCCCTGGCGGCGCGCCCCGCGGCCACCGGCCTGGCGCTGCTGGACGGCAACCCCAAGGCTTTTGCGATCCAGGCCGCCTCTGCCGAAGTGCAGGCCCGCCCGCCCTCGTTTTGTACCGGCTGCCCCGAGCGCCCCATCTTCACCGCGATGAAACTGCTCGAGCGGGAACTCGGCCAGCACCATGTGAGCTGCGACATCGGCTGCCACCTGTTTTCCATCCTGCCGCCTTTCAACATCGGCGCCACCACCATGGGTTACGGTCTGGGCTGGGCCGGCGCCTCGGCCTTCAACACCACCGAAACCTCCAAACGCACGATTGCCATGATGGGCGACGGCGGCTTCTGGCACAACGGGCTGACCAGCGGCGTCGGCAACGCCGTGTTCAACCAGACCGACAACGTGCTGCTGGTGGTGGACAACGGTTATTCGGCCGCCACCGGCGGACAGGACGTGCTGTCGTCCAAGGCGGTCAACCCGCTGCGCAGCACCAACAACCCGATCGAGAAAGCCGTGCGCGGCGTCGGCGTGAAATGGGCCAAAACGGTGACCAACACCTACAGCCTGACGCAGATGCGCGACACCCTGCGCGAAGCCCTGACCACGAAAGAAAAAGGCCCCAAGGTCATCATTGCGCAAAGCGAATGCATGCTGAACCGCCAGCGCCGGGTCAAGCCGCAGATCCGCAAGATGATTGCCGGCGGCGAGCGTGTGGTGCGTGAACGTTTCGGCATCGACCCCGACACCTGCACCGGCGACCACTCGTGCATCCGGCTCTCGGGCTGCCCCTCGCTGACCATCAAACCCAACCCCGACCCGTTGCGGCGCGACCCGATTGCCACGGTGATCGACAGTTGTGTGGGCTGCGGCCTGTGCGGCGAAGTGGCGCACGCCGCGGTGCTCTGCCCCTCGTTTTACCGCGCCGAGATCATCAACAACCCGACCGCCTGGGACGGCTTCAAGCTGAAGCTGCGCACAGCGGTGATCGGCTGGCTGCAAAACCGCATCGAGCGCCGGCTTGAGGGGATTGCGGCATGACTGAAACACTGCTGAGATCGGGCAGTCCCGCACTGAGCGCCGCCGGGCCGCCCCAAGGCGCGAGCGCCCCCTCGGGGGGCAGTGCAGTACACGGAGTGACAAACGTGGGGGCTCGTTCAATCACCATCGCCATTCTCGCGATGGGCGGTGAAGGCGGCGGGGTGCTGGCCGACTGGCTGGTGGACCTGGCCGAGCAGAACGGTTACTTCGCGCAGACCACCTCGGTGCCGGGCGTGGCGCAGCGCACCGGCGCCACCGTGTATTACCTCGAGATGTTCCCCGAAGCCGCCGTGCCCGCGGGCCGCATGCCGGTCATGGCGCTGAGCCCGGTGCCCGGCGAGGTCGACATCGTGATCGCCTCGGAACTGATGGAAGCCGGCCGCGCCCTGCAGCGCGGCCTGGTCACGGCGAACCGCACCACTTTTGTGGCCTCGACGCACCGTGTGTACTCCATGACCGAGCGCACCGCCATGGGCGACGGCCGCGTCAGCTCGGACAAGCTGCTCGAAGGCGGGCGCGCCGCGGCCCGGCATTTCGTCAGCGCCGACTTTGCCCAGCTGGCCGAAGCCACCGGCAGCCTGATCAGCCCCACCCTGTATGGCGCGCTGGCCGCCACCGCCCGGCTGCCTTTTACCCGCGAACAGTTCGAAGCCACCATCACGCGCGGCGGCGTCGGCGTCAGCTCCAGCCTGAAGGCCTTTGCGGCCGGTTTCGCCGTGGCACAGCAAACGCTGGCACCGCCTGCCGCAGCAGCAGCCATGCCGGCGGCCCCACCCATGCCCCCGGTGGGCGCGCGGCTCGCAGCCCTGGCGCTGCGTATTGAACAGGACTTTCCGGCCAGCAGCCGCGCGACGCTGGCCGCCGGCATTGTGCGTATGGCCGACTACCAGGATGTGGCCTACGCCGCGAGCTACCTGGACCGCCTGCAGCCGCTGCTGGCCCGCCTGCCGGCCGAGCCTGCGCTGGCCGCCGAGCTGCTGGACGAAACCGCGCGCCATCTGGCACTGTGGATGTCCTACGAAGACACCGTACGTGTGGCCGACCTGAAAACCAGGCGCTCGCGGTTTGCGCGCGTCGGCGGCGAAGTCAAATTGAGCAACACGCAGCACCTGGGCATCAACGAGTTCCTGCATCCGCGTGTCGAGGAAATTGCCGACACCTTGCCGGCAGGTTTGGGGCGCTGGCTGCTGGCCACGCCCTGGGCGCGCGCCTGCATCGAGCCCTTCACGCGCAAGGGCCGCATCGTGCAGACCAGCTCGATACGCGGCTACCTGCTGCTCTACACGATTGCCGCACTGCGGCCGCTGCGCCCGCGCTCACTGCGTTTTCAGGTCGAGCAGCAGCGCATCAGCGGCTGGCTGGCCAGCATAGAAAGCCTGGCGACTATCCACCCGGCGCTGGCGATGGAGGTGGCTCGCTCGCAGCGCCTGGTCAAGGGCTACGGCGACACCCATGAGCGCGGCTGGCGCAGCTACCAGCGTGTGATGGCCAAGCTGCCGCAACTCCAGGCGCAGCCGCAGGGCGCGCGAACCCTGCAGGCCCTGAGCCAGGCCGCGCTGGCCGACGACAGCGGCAAGGCGCTGGAACAGATGCTGGCGACGGTGTAGGTCACCGGCGTGAGAGTGGCAGTTGCCCGCATTGACGGGATTTTGTGCAGAGCGGATCATCGATAACACCATGAACAGGAGACAGACCCCATGAAACTCAGCTTTTCAAACACCGTCAGGACGGTTTCGGCCGTGCTGGTTGCCGCCAGCTTTTCGGGCGGCGTCGCCGCCCAGGAAGTCACGCTGCGCCTTGTCAGTGCGTTTGCCGAAAACGGCATTTACGTGCAGCGCCTGCAGCCCTGGATCAACAAGGTCAACGCCGAAGGCAAGGGCGTACTGCAGATCAACTTCCTCGGCGGCCCGAAAGCCATCCCCACCTTTGAGGCCGGCAATGCGGTGAAGACCGGCGTCGTCGACATGGCGCTGAACACGGGGGCGTTTTACACCAACGTCATGCCCGAGGCCGACTTCCTCAAGCTGACCCAGATCCCCGTGGCCGAGCAGCGCAAGAACGGCGCCTTCGACGCGATCAACAAGGTCTGGAACGAGAAGGGCAACATGCAGTACCTGGCCCGCATGGTCGAGAACCAGCCCTTTCACATCTACACCAACAAAAAGGTCGACAAGCCCGACCTGACCGGCCAGAAGATCCGCATCACCCCGGTGTACCGCGACTTCTTCCAGGCGCTCAATGCCAACGTCATCACCACGCCACCCGGCGAGGTCTACACCGCGCTCGAGCGCGGCGTGGTTGACGGCTACGGCTGGCCGATCGGCGGCATTTTTGATTTGAACTGGCACGAAAAAACCAAGTTCCGCATCGACCCCGGTTTCTACGACGCCGAAGTCTCGCTGATCATGAACCTGCCGGCCTGGAAAAAACTCACCGACACGCAGCGCAGCTACCTGCAAAAGCAGCTGCTCGCGCTCGAAGCCGAGAATACCTTCTGGGCCCAGTACACCACCACCGAAACCGCCCGCCAGCAGGCGGCCGGCATCCAGACCATCAAGTTTGATGCCGCCACGGCCAAGGCCTTCCGCGACAAGGCTTACGACATCGGCTGGGCCGGCGCCGCCAAGCAAAACCCGGACATCGCCGCCCGCTTCAAGGCGCTGTTTTCCAAATGAGGGGCCACCCGCAGCCGGCGCACGCCCGCCCTCCCTGCCGGCACCCTGGCTGCGGTGGCTTGATTCATGATTGACCGCTTCTCTTCCCACTACGGCAGGGCGCTCAGCGCGCTGGCCATGCTCGGCTGCGCCATCCTGATGGCCATGATGCTGATCATCGTGGCCGACGTGGCGCTGCGCAATGTTCCCATTCCCGGGTTGCCGCAAGGCCTGGCCTGGAGCAACGAAATCTCCGAGCTCATGCTCTACCTGATCACCATGTGTGTCGCGCCCTGGCTGCTGCGCCAGGGCCAGCACATCCGGGTGGACATCATGCTGCAGGCGCTGCCACCCCGGCTGGCCTGGACCCTGGAATGGGTCGGCGACCTGATCGGTTTTGCCTGCTGCGTGGTGATCGCCTGGTATGGCACACAGGCCGCCTGGTCGAGCTACACCTCGGGCGCCGTCAACATCAAGACCCTGGTCACCCCCGAGTGGTGGGCGCTGGCGCCGCTGCCCCTGGTTTTTGTTCTTCTTGGAATTGAAATGATTTTTCGCATGATCCGGCTGCAACGCGGCCCGCGCGGTCCGCGCCACGACGCAGTGAGCGCAGCATGATTCATTCGCACGGCCGCCCAAAGAATGAATCGCTCCCGGCTGGCGGGACGGCGCATGACGCGAGAGTTTTGGCCAGGGGGCTGTCATGAGCGGCTGGGGCCTGGCCGCCTGGCTGATGCTGGGCGGCTCCACCGTGCTGCTGTTCATCGGCATGCCGGTGGCGCTGACCTTCATCACCATCAACATCATCGGCGCCTGGTTTTACATGGGCGGCGAACCCGGGCTGATGCAGCTGGCGCGCAGCAGCGTGACCTCGGTCACGGCTTTTTCACTGACGCCGATTCCGCTGTTTGTGCTGATGGGCGAGATCCTGTTCCACACCGGCCTGGCGCTCAAGGTCATCGAAGGCGTGGAGCGCCTGATCAGGCGTGTGCCCGGCCGTCTGGCTGTGGTGGCCGTGGTCGCCGGTACGGTCTTCTCCGCGATTTCGGGCTCGACGATTGCCACCACCGCCATGCTGGGCTCGCTGATGCTGCCCATCATGCTGGCGCGCGGCTACCACCCGACCATTGCCACCGGCCCCATCATGGCCATCGGCGCGGTCGATATGCTGATCCCGCCCTCGGCCCTGACCGTGCTGCTGGGCTCGCTGTCGGGCATCTCGATTTCCAAGCTGCTCATCGGTGGCGTGATTCCCGGCGTGATTCTGTCGGTGGCCTTTGTGCTGTGGATCATCATCCGCGTCAGCATCAGCCCCCGGCTGGCGCCGGTCGACAAGGACGACGTGGTTCAACACCGCGGCTGGGCGCGCTGGAGCCTGTTTTTCGGCTATGTGCTTCCCACCCTGTCGATCTTCGGCGTGGTGGTGGGCGCGCTGGCCGCCGGCTGGGCGACGCCGACCGAATGCGCCGCCCTCGGCGCCTTTGCCACCATGCTGCTGGCCCTGTGTTACCGCGCGCTGACCTGGGATGCGGTGATCAAGGCACTCAAGGGCACCGCCGGCATCTCGGGCATGATTCTTTTCATCATCCTGGGCGCCACCACCTTTGCGCAGATCCTGTCGTTCTCGGGCGCCAGCAGCGGCCTGGTGCAGTTCATCACCGGCCAGGGGTTGTCCACCAACATGATTGTGGTCGGCATGATGCTGATGCTGATTTTCCTGGGCATCTTTGTCGACCAGGTCAGCATGATGATGATCACGCTGCCCATCTTCATGCCCATCGTGCAGGCGCTCGGCATCGACCCGATCTGGTTCGGCGTGATGTTCCTGATCTGCATGCAGCTGGGCCTGTTGCTGCCGCCGCACGGCCTGCTCTTGATGACCATGCGCGGCGTGGCGCCGCCGTCAGTCAGCATGGCCCACATCTTCATCGCCGTCGTGCCCTACGTGGTCATGAGCCTGGTGTTGCTCGCCGCGGTTTTCTGGATCCCGGCGATTGCGACCTGGCTGCCCCAGCTGATCGGGTAGCGCCGTGCACCCTTGAGCCGCTGCGGTTTTCATAGCTGCTTGCGTCCGTCGTTCTTGCGCGCGGGCCTGTTTCCCCTCTTCATCGTGCCAAGGGCGGGGGGTGGGACAGCGCCTACAGCGCGAGGTGGTCCCGGCCCACAGTGGCGCCATTGCCGGCGGCTTACGGTGGTCTATTCATAAAAAGGACACCATGCTGGTCAGTACTTTCCTTGTCGAGGACAAGCCCGAAATACGCGACACCGTGGTCGAAGCCATGCAAGAAGTGGCGCCGCTCAAGTTTGTCGGCTACGCCACCAGCGAGGCCGGAGCCCGCCAATGGCTGCGCACTTTCAATGACGACTGGCAGCTGGCCATTGTTGACCTCTTCCTCGCCGAAGGTTCCGGGTTTGGCGTGTTGCGCGACTGTCAAAGCCGCAAACCGACCCAGAAGGTGGTGGTGCTCACCAGTTATTGCCACCCGAACATCATGGACCGGTGCCTGCAACTGGGCGCCGACAGGGTGTTCGACAAAGCCGCCGACATTGAAGAACTGGTGGCCTTCTGCAAGGCCCACGCCGACAGCCTCGACGATCTGACACTGCCGACCGGCCAGACCGGCCTGATGCACTGAGACTGAGACTGAGACTGAGACTGAGACTGAGGCTGCGCCCTGTCCCGTTTCAGCAGCGGCAACCCTGACGCCGCCGTACGCTTCACGCACCAGGCCGGTCGTGTAACCTCAGAGGCATGACCGCCGCCGCCCCGCCAACCGACCCCTCAGCCGCGTCGCCCCTGCTGGCCGACCCCCGCGCCATGCCCCCGCGCGCCATCTGGGTCATGCTCTTTGCGCTGGTCACCGCATTTGCGCTGAGCCAGGCTTGCCGCACCGTGGCCGCCATCATGGCCACGCCGCTGCAGGCCGACTTCGGCCTGAGCGCCCAATCACTGGGTCTGTTTGCCGGCGCCTTTCACTTTGCCTTTGGCGCCATGCAGCTGTTCATGGGCATAGGCATCGACCTGCACGGCGTGCGCCGCACCGTGCTCACCGCGTTTCCGGTGGCGATTGCCGGCGCGGCCGTGTCGGCGCTGTCCACCAGCTTCGGCATGCTGGTGGCCGGCCAAGTGCTGATCGGCATCGGCTGCGCCCCGGCCTTTCTGGTGTGCACGGTGTTTATTGCGCGGCACATGCCGGCACACCGCTTTGCCGCCATCTCGGGCCTGGCCATGAGTGTGGGCGGCATCGGCCTGCTGCTGACCGGCACACCGCTGGCCTGGCTGATCGAGGCCAGCTCCTGGCGCATGGGTTTCTGGGTGCTGGGCGGCTGGGGCGTGCTGGCCTGGGGGCTGATCTGGGCGCTGGTGCACGAGCCGCCGCACCCCCTGGACGCGCTGAAAAAGAAAGAGTCGGTGGGCCAGGCCCTGGCCGGCTTTGGCGCGCTGTTCACGCTGCCGCACACCTGGGGCATCCTGCTGCTGGCCAGCGTGGGCTACGCCTCTTTCGTCTCGCTGCGCGGCCTGTGGCTGGGCCCCATGCTGATCGAGCGCCATGGCTTCTCACTGGTGCAAAGCGGCAACGTCGCGCTGGTGATGTCGCTGGTGTCGCTGGCCGGCCCGCCCCTGTTCGGCCGCTTCGACCCCGGTCCCGCCACCCGGCGCCGCTGGATCACCGGTTTCACGCTGGGGGTGGCCGGCCTGTTTGCCGCGTTTGCCTTCACGCACAGCCCGCTGATCGACGTGGTGGCGCCCATCGTCATCGGCCTGTTGTCGGGCTACATGATTCTTCAATATTCCGACGTGCGGGCCGCCTACCCCGCAGCCATGACCGGCCGCGCCCTGTCGGTCTTCACCATGGCGATGTTCCTGGGCGTGGCCACCATGCAGTGGTTCACCGGTGTGGTGGCCTCGGTGGCCTCGGCCCACGGCGTGGAGCCGTTCACCGCGGTGCTGGCCAGCATTGCCGCGCTGCTGGCGCTGGGCGCGCTGGCCTTTGTGGCACTGCCCCAGCCAGCGCCGCAGGCCTGAGCCCCTTTGCCGCATTGTCATGGCTGCTTGTGCCCACACTCTGGGCACAGGGCCGATGTCGTCCACCGCCTGCTGGCGGGCAGACGCCCGCCAACCACCCGGCCGGGCCGGACTTTTTTGGGGTTCGGCGCAACACCACCCCACTCCCTTCGAATAATGCTTCCCGGCCGGAAGGCCACCTGATAGTCTCGGCGGGTCTGCTTGAAAGGTTACAAAACGTACGCTGGCCATTTCGCCGGCGGCGACAACAACATTTTCCCGGGAGAAAACCATGATTTCTGGACTGAAGGCGCTCGTCGCCAGGCTGGCTGTGGGCATGCTGCTGGTTTTTGCGGGCAGCCACGCCCTGGCCGCCGGCTCACTGGCCATCGACACCCTGCAGGGTGAAAAATACGGCTTCTCGTTCAACCACCCCAGTTCTGACCTGGCCGACCAGCGCTCCATGCGCGAATGCGGGGCAGATTGCGCCGTCGTGCTGCGCTTCGCCGGCGAATGCGGCGCTTACGCCGCCGACCAGGCCAGGGGCTCCAACGCCTATGGCTGGGGCACCGGCAGCACCAGCGCCAGCACCCAGGCGCGCGCCATGTCCGAATGCCGGGCCAAGGGCGGCTCCAGCTGCAAGGTGCGCGCATGGGGTTGCGATGCCGTCAAGGCGTCTTCGGCAGCGCAAGGCGCGCAGCCCTACGACCAGGCCCGCCCGCAAGCCACGCCCCAAAACAACAACAACAACAATAACAACAGAGCGCCCGCAGGCTTCCCCATGCTGGGCGAGTGGCTGGTGGACTATGTCTCAACCACCGGCTACACCGCCAACGGCACCCTGCGCGTCACGCAGAGCCTGGGCAATGGCAGCTTCCAGGGCGTGCTGGTCCTGGGCTTTGTCAACGGCGGCGAGTCCAAGCGGGTGCAGCAAGACGCCACCATCACCGTGCGGGGCAACACCGTGGTGCTCAACGCCAGCAATCCGGTGTACCTGTTGGGCGCCGGCAAATACAACGCTGACAACTACACCCTGACCATCGGCAGCCAGAACCTCCTGCGCGGCGAGAACTCCGACGCCAAGGGCGCCGGCGGCGCGGTGGTGATCAGCCGGAAGTAAGCAACCTCTGCGGGCGGGGCCGTGGCGCCCGGGTCAGGCGCCCGACGGCCCCTCACGCGTCTCATGCGTTTCAGGCGCGTCCTGTGCAGGCACCGGCAGCGCGAAATGAAAGACGGCACCGTGGCCGACCCGGCTTTCGGCCCAGACCCGCCCGCCATGCTGCGTCACGATGCGGTGCACGATGGGCAGGCCAATGCCGGTGCCCTCGAACTCCTGGTCGGTGTGCAGGCGTTCGAACACCGCAAACAGCTTGTCGTAGCTGGCCATGTCGAAGCCGGCGCCGTTGTCGCGCACGGTATAGATCAGCTCGGCGCCCTCAGTGCGGCCGCTCACTTCCACCAGCGGGTCGGGGGCCCGGCTGCTGTACTTGATGGCGTTGGACAGCAAATTGACCCACACCTGCCGCAGCAACGCGGCATCGGCTCGCGCGGGCGGCAGCTGCCCCAGCTGGATGGGTGTCCTGACGGCCGTGTCCGGCTGCAGTTCTGCGGCTACCGACTGGACCAGCGCCTGCATGTCCACCGCGCTGGTGCTGACCGCGCGGTGACCCAGCTTTGAAAAGGCCAGCAGATCGTCAATCAGCTGGGCCATGCTTTTGGCCCGCCCGCCGATGACGGACAGCCAGCCACGGCCCTTGTCGTCGAGCAGCGGGCCGTACTTCTTTTGCAGCAGGCCGGCGTAACCGGCAATCACGCCCAGCGGCGCACGCAGGTCATGGGTGGCCGCCGCCGAGAAAACCTCCAGGCTCCGGTTCAAGGCCTCCAGGTCGCGGGCCTTGGTCTGCAGCACGGCATTGAGTTCCAGGATTTCCGCCTGCATCGCCTTTTGCCGGGTCACGTCTTCGGCAATGCCCAGGATGTGCGTCAACTCGCCCTGCGCGTCGCTGACTGGCACCTTGCGGGTGTGCAGCACGCGCACCCCGCGCCTGGAAGAGATCAACTGGTCCACCGACTCAAAGGCCGGGTTGTTCACCGCCACCTGGCGGTCCTGCTCTTCAAGAATGTCGGCCTGCGGTTGCCCAAACAGCTCGGCCGCCCCTTTGCCGATCACCTCGTCCCGGCGCATGCCCATCATCTCTTCCGCGGCGCGGTTGACGCGCACATAACGCAGCTGGGTGGCCTCCTTGATGTACACCGCGGCCGGAATGTGCTCGATCATCGAATCCAGAAACAGGTTGGCCGACACCAGCTCGGCGGACCGCTGTCCCAGCAGGGCGCGGCTGTCGTGCAGCTGCCGGTTGCGTTTGCTGGTCGCCAGCAGCGCCATCACCATGTGCGACAGCTGTGACAGCGCCCGCTGCTGCGCCGCGCTCAGAAGCCGCGGCTGCAGGTCCATCACACACAACATGCCCAGTGTGGCGCCGTTGTCCGTGGTGAGCTGGCTGCCGCCGTAAAACCGTATCTTGACCTCGCCGTTGAGGGTCGGGTTGCCGATGAAACGCTCATCGAGGCTGAGGTCGGGCACCTCGAAATACGTTTCCTGAAGAATGGCGTGGGCGCACAGGCTGTGGTCTCGCGGAATGTCGCTCTGCCCCACACCCATGCCGTGCTCGGCCTTGAACCACTGCCGGTCCCTGTCGATCAGGGTGACCGCCGCGAAAGGGGTGCCGCAAAGCGTGGCGGCCAGTTCGGCCACGCCGTCAAACAGGCTGTCGACCGGCGTGTCGAGGATGTCGTACGCGTACAACGCGCTGAGCCGCTCCGCTTCGTTGTGCGGAATGTCTGGTGTAAGCATCCGGTTCCCCTGGGTGGTCTGCGGGCAGCCCGGCGGCGCCCTGAATCGGTTTGCCGAAGTCCTGAACGTGCAGGCCTCCAAGGATGCGCTGCAATTCATCTTACGCCAGACAAGGGGCGGCATTGCCATCAGGCGGGGGGAGTTCGGGCCTCTGTTCCGGGAACCGCCGGCCCCTCAGCCCCGGCCCGGGCGCGTCCGGACACCTCTGAACCACGCTCCTGTATTCATAGCTGCCTGCGCACGCAGCACAAGGGCTGACGCCTGTTTTTGTTCTGAATCGGCGGGATTCGTCCGGCCGACCGCGCGCCAGCGAAGTGCAGGCCCGGGCCGGTGATGACAAAACCGCCGCCGGCATCAAGCGCAAGCCTTGGCCTACAGACGGGTGGCCGGCCGGCGGGTAAGGTGAGCAGTCGTTTCAGCCCACGCCTTCACTCAGCCCCAGCACCTGCTCCGCCATGAAACTCAAAGCCACCTGCACCCTGACCGTGAACACGGCGTCCGACTGTCCCATCGTCGCCATGCTGCGCCCGCGCAGCGGCCAGGCGCAGTGGATCGTCAGCGACCGTTATGAGCTGCAGCCCTGGGTGCCGACCACCGAGTACGTCGACGGCTACGGCAACCTGTGCCAGCGCCTGGTGCTGCCGGCCGGCGAGATGCACATCGAGGTCGAAGTGGTGATGGAGGTCGAGGACCAGATCGCGGTGCAGCCCGACGCGCCGCACACCCCCGTGGCCGAGCTGCCCGACGACGTGCTGCTCTACCTGCTGCAAAGCCGCTACTGCCCGTCGGACAAGATGTCCGAGAAGGCCCGCGAGATCGTCGGCAACACGCCACCGGGTTATGCGCAGGCTGAAACCATACGCGGCTGGATCCATGCCCACCTGGACTACCGCTACGGCGTGAGCGACGCCAGCACCGACGCCATGGACTCGCTGGGCCACGGCGCCGGCGTGTGCCGCGATTTTGCGCATGTGGGCATTGCGCTGTGTCGCAGCCTGCAGATTCCCGCGCGCATGGTCGTCGGTTACCTGCACGCGCTGGACCCGATGGACCTGCATGCCTGGTTCGAGGCCTTTGTGGGCGGACGCTGGTACACCTTCGACGCCACACAGAAAGAGCCGCGCGGCGGCCGCATCGTGCTGGCCTACGGCCGCGACGCCGCCGACGTGGCCTTCATCTCCGACTACGGTCCTGTGCCGCTGGAAGTCAGCGACATGAAGGTGCAGGTCAGCACGGTGGCCGAACCAGTCTGACCGGTACTGACCGTTACGCCCGGGGGCGTGGCGGCTTGCCCGACAGCGGGGCCGGGTCAGGGCGTGGTTTTCTTCTCGCCCCTGTTCGGCGCCCCGGCGGCAGGGGTGCTCGCTTCCGGATCGCCGTCTTGCTCCTTTAATGATAGCTGTCCACGCATGACAGGCGGGGGCTTCAGTTCGATATCATTTGCAGTCCTGGCGTGGCGCCCGATGAACCCCGACCCGCGGGCTGCTCGACTTGCAAACTGCCAAGGGTAACCCGCTCAAAAGTCCATGCCCCGCTGCGCTCGCAGGCGTTGAAATAACCCATACTGCTTACATTTGGTGGCAATTAGGCCATTACCGACCCGCGTCTACCTGATGCTGGCCAGCAGACAAGCAGCAACAAGCGTGAAGCAAATGAAGCAAATGAAACCGTCCGAGCCGTCCGAGCAGCTGGAGCAGCCGGGACAACAGCAATCACCGCAGAACCTGCAGGACCGCCTGCTGGCACTGACGCAGCTGAACCAGGACCTGCAGCAGCAGTTGCGGCAGCAGGCCGTCCGACTCGAGGCCCTGGAGAGCGCCGCCGGCGACGCGGCCAGCGGGCAGCAGTTCACCAGCGCCTTCGAAAACGCCGCCATCGGCATGGCCGTGCTGGGCACCGACTCGCGGCGCCTGCGCGTCAACCAGGCGTTTTGCAACATGTTCGGCTATTCGCACGCCGAACTGCTGGCCCCCGACGGACCCGAAGTCACCCACCCGGACGACGTGGCCGAGGACTTGCTGCAGCGCAACCGCGCCCTGGCCGGAGAGATCGACACCTACCAGCGCGAAAAGCGCTATCTGCACAGGTCGGGCAGCGTGATCTGGGCCGCGCTGACCTGTTCAATGGTGCGCGACGCACACGGCCAGCCCCTGCACTTCATCCTGCAGTTGCAGGACATCACCGAGCGCAAACTCGCCGAGCAGCTTTCGCGCGCGAACGAAGAGCGCTTCCGCGCGCTGGTGGAATTGTCCAACGACTGGTTCTGGGAACAGGACGAGAACTTCCGCTTTGTCCAGGTCGCGGGCAGGCTCGCCGACATGGGCGGTCTCACCAATAACAACAGCATCGGCAAACTGCGCCGGGAGCTGCCCTATGTGGGCATGGACGACAGCCAATGGGTCGCGCACGAGGCGCAGCTTGCAAGGCGCGAGCCTTTTCGCGACTTTGAAGTCACGCGGCTGGACTCTGGTGGCCAGGTGCGCCACCTCGCCATCAGCGGCGTGCCCATCTTCGATGCTGCCGGCCGCTTCACCGGCTACCGGGGCACGGGCCGCGACACCACCGCGATGCGCCGCTCCAGCGACCGGGTCCGGGCCAGCGAGCGCCAGCTGCGCGAGATCACCGACACCGTGCCGGCACTGATTGCCTATGTGGATGCCGAGCAGCGCTGCCGCTTTCACAACCGCGCCTACCAGGATGCCTTTGGCCTTTCCAGCGAGGAGCTCCTGGGCAAAAGCATGCGCGAGCTGATGGAGCCGGCGTTCTACGAGAAGCTGCGCCCCCGGGTGGAAGAGGTGCTGTCCGGCTACCCGGTGATGTACGAGCGCAGGCAGCGTTCGTCCAACGGCGACGTGCGCGACTACGTCGTCAATTATTTCCCGCGTTATGGCGAAGGCGAGGACGAGGGCAAGGTCATCGGCTTTTACTCCCTGGCCACCGACATCACCGAGCTCAAGCGCATCGACCGCCTGAAAAGCGAGTTTGTCTCGACCGTGAGCCATGAGTTGCGCACCCCGCTGACCTCGATCCGCGGCTCGCTGGGCCTGGTTGCCGGCGGCATGGCGGGCCAGCTGCCCGAGATGGCGATGAACCTGATCGGCATCGCCAAAAGCAACTGCGAGCGTCTGATCCGGCTGATCAACGACATCCTGGACATTGAAAAAATCGAGTCCGACAAGATGCGCCTGGACCTGGAACCCATGCAGCTGCTTCCGCTGCTGACGCAGGCCATCGCCGCCAACGAAGGTTACGGCCTGACCAACAATGTGAGCCTGACGCTGCACTGTGACGACACTGACCTGCAGGTCAGTGTCGAGGCCGACCGGCTCACGCAGGTAGTGACCAACCTGCTGTCCAACGCGCTGAAGTTCTCGCCCGCCGGCGGCAGTGTGGACGTGCACGTGCGCCGGGCCGGGCTGGGCGCGCGGGTGGAGGTGCGCGACCACGGTCCGGGCATCCCGGGGGAATTCCGCACGCGCATTTTCCAGAAGTTCTCGCAGGCGGACTCGTCCGACACCCGGCAAAAAAGCGGCACCGGCCTGGGCCTGAACATCTCGCGCGCCCTGGTCGAACGCATGGGCGGCAGCATCGGGTTTGACACCCGGCTCGGCGAAGGCACGACGTTTTTCTTCGAGCTGCCCCTGTCGCAGGCGCCCACCGGGCCCGCAGCGCGGGCGGCGCGCTCGCGCATCCTGGTGTGTGAATCCGACGTGGACGTGGCCCGGCTGATCGGCATCATGCTGGACAAGGCCGGGTTTGACTCGGACCTGGCACACAGCGCCGAGCAGGCCCTTTCGATGATCACCTCGGGCAGCTACCACGCGGTGACGCTGGACCTGCGCCTGCCCGGCCAGACCGGCGGCGCCTTTCTCAACGGCCTGCGTCAGAACGAAGCCACCCGCAACCTGCCCGTCATCGTGATCTCCACGCTGACCGGCGACGGGCAGCTTCAGCTCGACCAGAAACCGTCTGCGGTGTCGGACTGGCTGTCCAAGCCGATTGATGAGGAAAAGCTCGTCTCGGCCATGCAGCGCGCGGTGGCCGACCTGCACGGCCGCAAGCCACGCATCCTGCATGTGGAAGACGACCCGGACATCCAGCACATCACCGCCGCCATCGCGGACGACTTCGCCAGCTTTGAGTTCGCCGGCAACCTGACCGAGGCGCGCACGCGCCTGCGCGACAAGGTCTTTGACCTGGTGATGCTGGACCTGTCCCTCGGCAAGGAGTCGGGCTGGGACCTGGTGGAGCTGATCGACAACCTGCAGCCCCGGCCCGCGCTGGTGGTGTTTTCTGCCAGCGAAGTGCTGCCGGCCCGGGCGGGCGGGCGGCCCGACGCGGTGCTGCTCAAGGCCTCCACCTCCAACACCGACCTGCTTCAAACCATTCGGCGCGTGCTGAAGATGCCGGCGGAGCCGATGGCCGACCCGCAGCGAAAAACCTGATTGCTTCTTTTTTGATAGCTGGCTGCGCTTAGCGGACAGGGGCTAGTGGCATATTTGATGCTTCAAACCATGACCACAATTGCATTGATGGCCTCGGCGCCATGAACTTGACCTCACAACGAGGCATGGCATCTGGATTGCTGATGGCAGCCACAGCTATTGGCTCAAGGGGGGCGAGGACTTCGCTTAAAGTGAGCGTCTCTCCCACATCAACGCCACCATGTCAAAACTCTTCCCTCTTCTCGTTCTTATAACTTCTTTGGTCGGTTGCACCACGGTCGCCCCCTCACAAAACTACCGTTCAGCGGGCTCCACAGCAGCGCCATGGCAAATTCGCGGGGAGCTTTTCGACATCACAAACGTGAAGATTTTCATCAATGAAAGCAAGGTGATCGACGAGCGTCTATCGCTCTTGTCCGGCGAAGGTGAATTCCGGTCGAGCTATCAAAACAAGACGGTGACAGCGTCCTGCACCACCAACGTCTTCGCTTCGACTCGTTGCATGGTCTTCATCGACAACGAACGGGCTGCAACGCTGTCGTTTTGAGCTGTGCGTGCGTCGCTCCGGCGGTTAACGCCTTCACGCGACATCCATGCCCCATCAGCCACGCCGCCGCTTGGTCTGCGCCGCAGCCAGGTTGGCGACGGCACAGCTTCGGTCATGCCAGCGCCGGCAAAGGGCGGGTGAAAGCGATGCCCTTCCCCGCATGGGTTTGGAAAAAAGAGCCCGCGACGCTCCTGTATTGATAGCTACTCCCGCTTGCTGCACAAGGGCTGTCGGTCGATTCAACGCATAGACGTAAGCACTCAGGTCGTCTGAGCTGGTTTGACTCCCTCTCCCCCCGGGAGAGGGCGGGGGTGAGGGCCGGCGGTCTGCGCACAGAGCTGTCGCAGGTGGTGAGTTGCTGGCCCTCTCCCCAACCCTCTCCCAGAGGGCGAGGGGCATGAAAAAGGGCCGCGGCTCAGTCCTTGTAGCTGGTGTCGATGCGGTCCAGCTTGCGCAGCAGCGCCGGCCACACAAACGCGCCGCCCATGCCCCCGCCGCGCACATAGGTGGCGGCGCGGTCGCTGCCGGTGTAGATATCTTCTTCAAAATGAATCAGCTCGCCGCCGGCCTGCGCGCTGAGCTGGATCTGGCAGGTGCTTTCAAAGCGGTACATGTTCATGAAGGCGTCGGCAATCGTTTCGCCCACCGTCAGCAGGCCATGGTTGCGCAGCACCAGGTGGCGGGCCTGCCCCAGGTCTTGCTGCAGGCGCGGCTTCTCGTCGTCGCGAAAGGCCACGCCTTCGTAGTCGTGGTAGCCGAGCGAGGCCAGCACAAAGGCCGACTGCTGCGAGATCGGCAGGATGCCGCACTTCTGCGCACTGACGGCCACGCCCGCGCGGGTGTGCGTGTGCAGCACACACAACATGTCGTGCCGCGCCTCGTGCACCGCGCTGTGAATCACAAAGCCGGCCGGGTTCACCGGGTAGGGCGAGTCAATCACCTTGTTGCAGTGCGCGTCCACCTTGACCAGCGACGAGGCCGTGATCTCGTCAAACATCAGGCCGTAGGGGTTGATCAGAAAGTGATGCTCCGGCCCCGGCACCCGCGCGCTGATGTGGGTGAACACCAGGTCGCTCCAGCCGTACAGCGCCACCAGGCGGTAACAGGCGGCCAGGTCGCAACGCAGTTGCCATTCTTCGGCGCTGACAACTTCTTTGAGCGAGGCGATGTTCATGGTGTTTGTCTCCGCGATACCAACAAGCCCTGACTTTAAACCGGGGAGGCGCGGCCTGCTGTAGAGTCAAGCCCTGACCAAGGAATGAACATGCGCGACCATGAAAGCGAGCAGACTGGGCGCTTGCTGCTGCACCGGGCTATCGCATCGAGCCAGAACGGCATCACCATCGGACGCGTGGACAAGGGACAGATTCCCCTGATCTATGCCAATCCCGCGTTCTATCGCCTCACGGGTTACGGGCCCGAAGACGTCATCGGCAAGGACTGCCGCCTGCTTCAAGGCAACCAGACCGAGCAACCGGGCCTCAAGACCCTTCGGGCCGCCCTGGCGCAAGGCGCGGACGCCACGGTGCTGCTGCGCAACTTCCGCAAGGACGGCAGCGAGTTCCTGAACGAATTGACCGTCTCGCCGGTGCTGGGCGACGCCGGCGTGCTGACACACTACGTCGGTATCCAGCATGACGTCACCGAACGCGAAAACGACGCCCGTGCCATCGCGGCCCTGAACCTGTCGCTGGCCCGGCGCGGCGAAGAGCTGCAGCTGGCCAACGAGAGCCTGCGCTCCTTTTCATCGTCCGCATCGCATGACCTGCGCGCACCGCTGACTTCCATCAAGGGCTTTTGCGCCGCCTTGAGAAAATCCGTCGATCTGCCGGCAGACAGCCGCGCCGAACACTTCATGAACCGGATCGAGGTCAACGCCCAGCGCATGGAGCAGCTCATCGAGGCCTTGATGGAACTTGCCCGCTCCACCGCGAGTGAGCTCAGCGTGGTGCCCTGCGATCTGTCCCAGATGGCGCGCGAGGTGGTGGAAGCGCTGCGCAGCGCTTCTCCGGCCTTGGAGGTAGAAGTGCACATCGCAGCCGACCTGAGCGCCGAGGGCGACCCGGCCCTGCTGCGCTCGGTGTTGCAAAACCTGCTGGGCAACGCCCTGAAGTATTCGTCCAAAACCCCGGGCGCCACCGTTCATTTCGGCTGCGAGCCGGGGCCCTCGGGCGAGCCGCGGTTTTTTGTGCGCGACAACGGCGCCGGTTTTGACATGGCCGGCGCCGGCACGCTGTTCGGCACCTTTCAGCGCTTCCATGCAGAACACGAGTTTCCCGGCACCGGCGTCGGGCTGGCCACGGTGCGGCGCATCGTCACCCGCCATGGCGGCATGGTTTCTGCCGAATCGGCGCCTGGCAAAGGCGCGGTGTTTTACTTCACGCTGGGCACGCCGCGCGCCTGACCGGCACAAGCAGCCCGGTGCTTCAGCTTCGGCGCAAGTGCTCCTGATTTGATAGCTTTCTGCGCTTTCTGGACAAGGGCTGGCGGCCGGTTTTATGCTCAATTCGCGGGGACAACGCGCAGCCGAGCCGGCGACAACATCGCTTCGGTCAGGCCAAAGCCGGCGATGCGTTCCGGCAGCGGCAGGCCGCGTGCCAGTGCGGCGCAGGCCTCGCCCATGGCCGCCGAGGTCTGGATGCCGTAACCGCCTTGCGCCGCCAGCCAGAAGAAACCCGGCGCATCCGGATCAAAGCCGCCCACCAGGTCGCCGTCTGCCACAAACGAGCGCAGCCCGGCCCAGGTGCGTGTCGGGCGGCGTATGGTGAGCGTGGTCATCTCCTCGATCTGGTGAATCGCCATCGCGATGTCCAGCTCCTCGGGCTGGACGTCTTGCGGCGTCACGGGGTCGGCGTTGGCCGGCGAGCCCAGCAACATGCCGGCGTCGGGCTTGAAGTACCAGCTCTCGCCGATGCTCGCCGCCAGCGGCCAGGCCGCGCTGTTGATGCCTTCGGGCGGCGCAAAGATGAAGGCCGAGCGGCGCCGCGGCTCCAGCCCGATGGGTGCGACGCCGGCCAGCGCCGCCACCACATCGGCCCAGGCGCCGGCTGCATTGATGACCACAGGCGCTTCGTAGCTCTTGCCGCCTGCCGCTACCCGCCACCGGCCGCCCTCGCGCGCCAGCGCCGTGACCTCGGCGTTGCAAATGACTTGCCCACCCGCGCGGCGCAGGCCGCGCAGAAAACCCTGGTGGATCGCGTCCACGTCCATGTCGGCGGCGTCCGGCTCCAGCACTGCGCCCAGCACCTTGTCGGGGCGCAGCACCGGCACCAGCGCACAGGCCTGGGCGCTATCGAGCAGGCGCGCATGCGGCGTGACGCTGCGGAACACCTCCCACTGCGCCGCCAGCAGCGCCTCTTCGCCCTGCGTGGCAACCATCATCGCGCCGCGCGGCGAGATCAGCGGGTGGTCACTGAAGCCTTCCGGCGGGTTGGCAAAAAACGCGCGGCTGGCCATGGTCAGCGCCCGCACCTGGGCCGTGCCATAACTTTCCATGAACAGCGCCGCCGATCGCCCGGTCGAGTGGTAACCCGGCTGCGACTCGCGCTCCAGCAAGGTCACCCGCCCCTGCGGTGCCAGCCAGTAAGCGACCGACGCCGCAGCGATACCGCCGCCGATGAGGATGAAGTCGCTGGGTTCAGTCATGGTGACGGGCTTTCATCTTGGGCCGAATGGTTGAGGGACGCTCTGATTTTGATAGCTGCTGGCGCACGACCGACAAGGGCTGGAGGCCAATTTGATGCATCATCGGGCATGCAGCTGGGTCGATCGGCAGGCGGGCTAACTAACTGGCTAACTGGCTAACTGACGGGCTATCGCGGCCGGTACATGCGAAACAGCTGCTCCGGCCCGATGGTGAAGTAGTCGCCCGGCCCACCGCCGCGCAGCACATGGCCGGCGTTGGCGGTGTCGTACACGCCGTCTTTCAACAAGGCCTTGGCAATGTGCACCGCCACCACCTCGCCCAGCACCAGCCAGGTGTCGACCTTGCTGCCGTCCACGCCTTCGAGCTGCAGCACCTGCGTGCGCCGGCATTCGAACGAGACCGGGCTCTCGAGCACACGCGGCACCGCCACCACGCGCGAAGGCGCGGGCGTGAGGCCGGCCAACTCGAACTCATTGACCTCGGGCGGTACCGCGGCGCAGGTCTGGTTCATCTGCTCGGCCAGCGCGCGCGTGGTGAGGTTCCACACAAACTCGCCGGTGGCCTCGATGTTGCGCACCGTGTCCTTGTAGCCAATGCTGGCAAAACCCACGATGGGCGGCACGTAGTTGAAGGCGTTGAAAAAGCTGTAGGGCGCCAGGTTCAGCGCACCGGCCGCGTTGTGTGAAGAGATCCAGCCAATCGGCCGCGGCCCGACGATGGCGTTGAACGGGTCATGCGGCAGGCCGTGGCCGTGGCGGGGTTCGTAGAAGTGGGTGGTGTCTGGCAAGGAAGATCCCGAAGTAACTGTTGGACAACGATAACCGAGGACGCTGGAACCTGCCCGGTTCAACAGCCTACCTCCTTTCTCCCCGACGTTGTTGCTTGAGAAGATCTCAAGCATTTCCGGCCTATTACTCAGCGACGTACTGCCGGAACTGATCAACAAAGTAATGAAGGCACCAACCAAACCATCGATCAAGCTCGGCAACGGAAGTAGGGTAGTGTTGGTGCGGAAGTGGCGTCGTTGCGTTAGCGAAATATCCTTTCAACGAGAAGGCATCTACGTGCTGCCAACGTGCGATTGTGGGCAAATGAAGGTGTTGCAATATCGAGTCTGTGTTAGAAACCATGCCCGTTGCAAATTCGTTCAGAAATTGATTCGGCGATGAATCGAGGGAACCGGCCATAAATCCAGTTTGCGGCGGCAATGTACTTCTAAGGCGCTGCTTTGCAGCTTTAGTTAGTGGTATGGAGTCAAAATGAAAATGAGGATGCGCAATACCAGAGCCATTAAAGACCAAGGATAGTTTTAACTTTTCCTCCACTGTCGCATCAGCGTAGTAAATGTCTGCTGCTTCTGGCTCATATTCATAGGGCTCCCATTCACATCGAAGCCATTGATGAAGGCCTCGATCTTCTAGGGCGTCTTCAGCTTGCACGTAAAAACGCATTCGAAGACCGCCAAACAACCATATATCCAATAATTTGTTGGCTGCCGTCCTGCTTGTTTGAATGGAACTAGACGCGGCTGTTTGAAGGGTAACTATTTTTCGCCGCCAGTCGTTCTTATCTGGTGGAACCTTACGCCACTCTTCCTCGAACGATAAATAGAGCGTGAATGCAGTGCCACGCATGATGCGACCCGCCCACTCAGGACCACGTTGAGACGTCGCCTTTATTAGCCCATCCACTTCTGATTCAAGCATCCTGATTGCGACAACATCTGGACTGACTCTTTGACGGTCAATTTGGTAGCCACTTTCCGGAGCGGTAGCAAGCACTCGGGAGAATGCAGCGGCCCTTTGACTCAGCTCCAAATCATTCAGGATCAGTAGCATGTCAATTACCTTTTCAGCAATTAACGCACTCCAAAAGCGGCGTGAGCAAATTTCTCCAATTCCAAAGGATTTGAGACAAAAATATTTGCGAGTTCGCGGACCGTCTCTATGCGATCAAATCCAGTTGCCAAATTGTTTATGGTGTTCCAATCAGGAATGGGGAGCTCGTCAATATATTTCGGCGCCAGATCATATTGGCCTCCCGCGATGTTGACTGAAACCGTTTTGACTAAGTTCAGAAAAAAATCGGATGCGAAAAGAAACGCATATGCATGCAGGATGATTAGCTTTGTTTCTAGCGAGGCATTTGGTGCTAATCGACGCCAAACTGGATTCCAGCCATAACCTTGGACGACAGCATGCCGACCGGTTTCGTCGACTGCAAAGCCCAATTGCTTTTGTCCCAAGAACATACGGCTGACAATTCTTGGGTCAAACTTGCGTAGCCATGCACGATCCCATGAAAGCTCCCAAATTTCTGGGTTTCTCGGCCTTTTTCTCAGAATATCCAAATTAGGCTCAATGAATTCTTCAAAATAGGCAGGATAGCGGTTGCGGAAATCTAGTTCGGAAAGAATGGGCCTTTGGAGACTGTCGGCAAAAAACACTTGAGTTGAAGCTACTATTTTGAATTGAAATATCCCGTCTTTTTCCGCAATCGGTCGAAAGCCAACATGTTCTTCTTTGGGCAATTTCGCGACTTGTTCATTAGTCAATACAAAAGCCGCTCGTGCTCCAGTCCGAATACCTTGCTGCACTTTAAAAAGGTCGGCGAGACGAGGAAAATTACGTAATCGAAGTGCTTCAATGACACCCTCACTTCCTGCATCGGAAGGCGCCCAACTGGTTCGTCGCGTTAGTTCTCCTTGACGAATCTGATATGTGCGCCAACTTCGAAGCCCGTCACTATCGGGTTGTTGATAATTTCCGCGTCGCAAGCTACGTAATGCCGCCGAGGAAGCCCGCGGATCTTCGTTGGCCCACAGCATTAATGTCCTTCGACTAAGCGTCGAAGAAGGCGCAGACCGTCGCACCACTAATGCAGCAATGTTGACCATTGCATAGTCGAAAATATAGTGATCTCCAAGGGAGCCAATCAAGCTGACCTCAGCTTCTTGGCTTATTTTCTCTCTCCATTTGCGGGAATAATCAGAAGTCAAGACTCCAATTGGAAGGATGGTCGCCAAAACTCCGCCTGGCTTCAATAAACCATAGGCAAGATTCGCAAAAGCCAAACTGAGATCCGGTTTACCAGCAAAGACTCCGTCCAGATGCTGTTTAACCGACGCACGTCCATCGCCACTACTTTGTTCCCAAGAGCGGAAAGGCGGGTTCATCAAAATGATGTCAAAGTCCCCAAGTGGTGGCTCTAAAAGAGTGTTCCCTAAGTTGATATCGAGACTTATTCGAGAAACGTCTAAATCGCGGGCAGCACTCAGTGCAACAAAGCGAGCAATCTGTACCGCATAGGGTGAAATATCCCGTCCAACTAGCTCAATGCGCCCAGCATAATTTGCGCGAGCCAAAGCTCGCACGACCTCGGCAAGAAATACTCCAGATCCGCATGAAGGGTCGCAAATACGTAGTAAATTTCCGCCTGTTTTTCCTTGGATTGCAGCCTCCGCAAGGGATCTAGCTAAGCCGGGGGGGGTGAAATAACCACCGTGCTGGAGTGAGTCCGGAGCACCGAATTGAGCCGTTTGGCGTCCGGTAAAGAGCTGGTATTGTGGCGAAAAAGTTAGTTGCGCTGTAGCGCGCTGGAAAATTGCTCCGCCCGCATGCCGTATTGCGATGCCGCAGTGAAGCTGGAAATTTTCAGGGGGCGAGATATCGAAACCGTACGGAAGCGCTTTTTCTAGAATCCGACTCATCTGCTCGACGCATTCCAGCGGCAGATGATAGATTTCGGCCAGCTCCTCAATTGAGGTATCTCCTGGCTCGGTCAACTGGGCCATGAATAGCAGTAGCGTACGGGTTGCCAACAGGTCTGGCTGTTCGACTTGTCCTAAGCTCCGAGCAGACTCGCGAAAGTAATCTAACCGCCTCAGGAGAGAATCTACAACCGTCGCTTTTGGCGATTGCCGATCACCAGACAAGTATTCAAGAAATCGGTCTAGGTTTGAGTTAACGTCAGAAATGGAATAAGGCTCTGGCGATTCAGGCCGTGCAACGGATGTAACCGTTACTTTCTGGCTTTGGGTGTCGACCCAAACATGTTTTCTCAAGTTTGCAGACCAGGCCCAGCTCGCTGGATTCCTGGGGTCATTGGTGCTACTTTGCGCAACCGACAAGCTAAAGCTTGCACCCACGCCATCTAGCAATGCGTAATGTTCGCCAAGGCCAAAATGCCGGTCTGGCGTTCCGAACAATCCAGACAATGCCAATCCCAGCTTTTGAGACCAATCTTTTGCGATGTCCAACTTTTCCATTTTGATCCCTAGACACATCTGGCTTTAAGGGATAAAGCCTTTTTCGCAATCGATAGTGCCAACTACCAGCACTTGCTAGTTATTTGTATTTTATTCCTGAAAATGAGCAACCACAAGGAGTATTATTCCTAATATGCGTGCTCCTCGGGAAAAAAACTTCACACATCAAGTCTGTGAACGACTGACGGATTTTGCGTTTAATCAGCTACGTCTTACGCCCAAAGGTCTGGCCGACTTGTTGGGATGCGATCAATCGATGGTGTACAGAATTAAACGCGGTGAATCACTTCCGGATGTTGGGCGTTTGGTTGAGCTTTGGTCATACGCGCGAAATGTGGGCACGCCATTGAACTTTGAATGGCTTCTCACAGGACAAGCATCTCTAGGCATGATGGAACTGACCAGCACAAAGCATGCTGAGGCTCTCAGCCTACTTCAGCAATTGGACGAACGTGGAGTTTCTTCATTGATGCCTGTGTTACAGCTGTTATCCGAACGATTGAGCGGCGTCCACCACGCTCCTAAGTGTTAGGCATTTCGATTGCATTACGTTCGTTGATGCAATTCCGCACTCAATCTGGATCGGAGTGGATCAAAGGGTCAACTCGACTTTGGGGCTGGGATCAACTGGACGATGGCGCAGTAGCCTGGCGGCTTTAATGCAATCGGTTTCGCGCTGCTTGCCGTCTGTCGCGGTCAGTTTCAACTGTACGATTTCCTCGTACGGTTGCCCGGAGCCCGCCTCCTGCGCCAGCTTGCGTTTGAGGTCTGACCAGTAGCGCTTGGCGCTTTTGCTCTCAGTCAACACCTGCACCACATCAATAACCGAGAACCACCAGGTCTCGGAGGCTTCGTCAAACACGCGGCGGATGGACTGACCGTCAAAGCTGGCAGGCGAAACTTTCATGGCGACCCCTTGGAGCGGCAGCAAGTGTGCTGCGTGATGAATACTGTATTTTTGCACAGTATGTTGGCGCCGCCTACAAAGACTTGATTTGCTCTGCTTTTTATAGCTGTTAGCGCTTATTCCATGCTCGCTAGCAGCCTATTTGACACACAACGCATACCCCGTACTGCGCCCCCCACCCTCCAGCCTGCGCAGCACCCCCCGTGCCAGCAGGTCATTGATGTCGCGCAGCGCGGTGTCCGCGGAACACTTGCCCAGCGCTGCCCATCTGGCGTTGGTGAGCTTGCCTTCAAAGCCGTCGAGCACGCGGTTCAGCACCTGGGTTTGGCGTGTATTCATGGGGGTGCCGGCGCAGCGTTGCCAGAACTGGGCTTTGTCCAGCACGCCGGCCAGCGTGGTGTCCGCGCCTTGCACGGCGCGTAGCAGGCAGCCCAGGAACCAGCTGAGCCAAGGCGTCACGTCCAGCTGGCCTTTTTGCGTGGTCTCCAGTTGCGCGTAATAGTCTTTGCGTTCGCGCTGGATCTGGGCGCTGAAGCTGAAAAAGCGTTGGCCGGTGCCCTCGGCGCGGGCAAGCGCCATGTCGCCCACGGCGCGGCTGATGCGCCCGTTGCCGTCGTCAAAGGGGTGCAGGGTCACCAGCCGCAGGTGTGCCAGTCCGGCCTTGATCAGCGCATCGCCTACCGGGGCGGCATTGAACCATTGCAGGAATGCATCCGTTTGCGCGGGCAAGGTATCGGCAGGCGGTGCGGTGAAGTGCACTTTCTCCCGGCCCACAGGGCCAGACACCACCTCCATGGGACCACTGGCATCCGAGCGCCAGCCGGCCACGGTGATGCGCACCCGCCCGCTGTAGCCCGTGGGAAACAGCGCGGCGTGCCAGCCGAACAGGCGCTCTTGCGTCAAGGGCTTGTCAAAGTTGCGGGTGGCGTCCAGCACCACATCGACCACACCATCCACGTGCCTGTCGCTGGGCGCCAAGGCGCCAATGTCCAGCCCCAGCCTGCGGGCAATGGACGAACGCACTGCGTCCAGGTCAAGCCGCTCGCCTTCAATCTCGCTGGTCTTGATGACTTCCTGGGTCAGCACCTGCAAGGTGGCTTGTTCGCGTTGCGTCATGCCCAACTCGGCCATGCGACCCATGAGCTGGCCTTGCGCCCGGTGCACCTGTGCCAGGGGCGCGGCCAGCGCCGAAGCGTCGTAGCTGAAGTGCGGCCAATCGGACGACTGCCAGATGTAGCGGGGATTTCGGGGGGGTCGATGCGCGCGCATGCGGTGATTATGCATCATATTCACCGCATTTTTTGCGGCGAATGAGGCCGCAAATCGACTCACGTACCATGCGCACTGACCCGGGGCCTTGCCCCATTCCCCGTGACACGCTGCCGCACGCCTCGTGCGCTGTGGCCGTCGCGCAGCCTGCCGACGGCCTGAGGACGAAAGAAAAGTAGCAAAGAGCGTGAAATCTGCAAGTGACCAATGGTTCGACGAAGCGTACTACCAGCGCTATTACTTTGACGAAAAAACCGGCGTGGTGGACCCGGCGCATGTCGCGCGGCTGGGCACCTTTGTATGCAGCTACCTGAAGTACCTGCGCGTGCCGGTGAAGCGGGTGCTGGACATGGGTTGCGGCATTGGCGTGTGGCGCGAGATTGTGGCCACGCACTTTCCTGATGCGAGTTACCAGGGCGTGGAGTACAGCGCTTACCTGTGCGAACGTTATGGCTGGGAGCGCGGGTCGGTGGTGGACTACACATCGACAGAGCCCTTCGACCTGGTGATCTGCCAGGCCGTGCTGACCTACCTGAACCCGGCGGATCTGAAGCGTGCCCTGCACAACCTGGGCCGCCTGTGCCGGGGCGCGCTGTATGTGGAGGCCGCCACGCGTGAAGACTACGAGCGCGACACCATTGACGATGAACTGGCCGACCCGCGCCTGTTTCGCCACTCGGCGGAGCTGTACCGGCGCGGCCTGCGCGAGGGCCTGACCGAAATTGGCGGCGGCGTTTGGCTGAGCCGCCGGCTTGATGTGCCGCTGTTTGAACTGGAGTGCGCGGGCAAGTACTGAGCGTGTGCCGCTCACCGCGCACCAACCCGGCTGGCGCGGCCAGCGCGCTCAAGTAACATGCCCCCTTGCATTCGCCCGATCCCCGGGCGTCCCACGGAGACAACATCAATGTTCAGTCATGTCATGGTCGGTGTCAGCGACCTGGAAGCCTCAAAGAAGTTTTATGACGCGGTGCTGGGCACACTGGGCTTGGGCCCCGGCGTCGCCAACAAGAACCGCTATTTCTACCGCAGCCCGACGGGCAGCTTCGCGATCACCACGCCCATCGATGGCGAGCCGGCCTGCCATGGCAACGGCAGCACCATCGGCTTCAAGGTGGATTCGCCAGAGCAGGGTGCCGCTTTCCATGCGGCCGGTGTGGCCAACGGCGGCACCACCTGTGAAGACCCACCGGGCTTTCGTGAAGGGCCAACGGGCAAGCTCTACCTGGCCTACCTGCGCGACCCGGACGGCAACAAGCTCTGCGCGCTGCACCGGCCCGCTGCCTGATTCATCACCCCCGGCGTGCGGGCCAGCTTGGCGCTGCATGAAACCCGTGCCCCAGGCCCCCCACGCCCTTCCTCATGCGGTCAGCCTGCTGCGCAGCGCGCGCCTGGCGCGCAGCGCCAAGCCTTTTCTGGCGCGCGGCGGCCCGCGCGGGGAGCGCTGCGCCGGTTGCCGCCTGGTGCCCAGCCACTGCCTGTGCGCCTTGCGCCCGGTGCTGCCGGTGCGGGCGGGCATGTGTCTGATCATGGCCGACATCGAGCCGCTCAAGCCCAGCAACACCGGCTGGCTGATTGCCGATGTGGTGGCCGGCACCTTTGCCTTTGGCTGGGCCCGCACCGAGGTGGACCCGGCGCTGCTGGCCCTGCTGGCCGATCCGCAGTGGCAGCCCTACCTGGTGTTTCCGGGCGAGTTTGTGGCGCCAGAGCGGGTGGTGACCGGGCTGCAACACGGCGCTGGCGCGGGGCACGCCGCGGGCAAACGCCCGCTGTTTGTGCTGCTCGACGCCACCTGGCCCGAGGCGCGCAAGATGTTTCGCAAAAGCCCTTACCTCGACAAGCTGCCGGTGCTGAGCCTGCAGAGCGAGCAGCTGTCGCGCTACCGCCTGCGCCGCTCGCAGCGCGACGCGCACTTCTGCACCTCGGAGGTGGGGGCGCTGTGCCTGGAGCTGGCCGGTGAAACCCACGCGGCGCAGACGCTGGAGGCTTACCTGGACGTGTTCACCCACCACTACCTGCGCGCCAAGCAGCAGTTGCCGGTGGACCTGGAAGATGCGGCGCACCAGCGGTTGCTGGCTTTGGCAAACCGCTAGAAATTTGACGCTCTTTTTTTGATAGCTGCTCGCGCCCGCACCACAAGGGCCAGAGGCCGATTTGGCTTGAAGGTTGGGGGCCAAGGGCCAAGGCGCGACAATGGAGCCCATCACGCCCGGCCTGGCCGGGCGTCACCCCCACCTCCAAAGCCCCACCATGACCGACGACCTGAACCGCAAGACCGAACTGAAGAAGATGGAGCTGTGCGACTCGTGCGCCGGCATCCAGCGCAACTGGCGCAAGGCCCCGGGCCACCCGGAGCTGGTGCAGGGCGCCAACCGCCAGGAAAGGCGCGGCGGCGCGCTGGTCACCGTCACCAAGTACCGCTGCGACCGCTGCGGCACCGCCTGGGAATACGAAAACGACAAGGCCAACCTGAAGGCGGGCTGGTCGGTGGTGGGGCGCTAGGCCACCCAGGCCTGTTGCCGGCCGACGCACACCATGCTGCGCGCCTGAGGCTTCAACACGGAGCCAGCTTGGCCAACATCTGCCGGCCGGTGTAGCCCTCATCCACCCCTTCGACCAGAAACGCGATGCCGCGGGAATTGCGGGTCCGCAGCGGCAAAATGGCCTGGTAGGCCTCTGACTGATACCACTGCCTGGCGCTGGCCATATCGGGGAAGGCAATGGCGATCAGGTCGCCGGCCCAGGGGCCCTCGACCACTTCGGTCTTGCCGCCATGGATTTTGAACACGCCGCCAAACGGCGCCAGCGTGGCGTCAATGCGGCTGATGTACTGCGCAATCTCGTCATTGATCTGAACATCGCGCAGGACCGCGAAGGCATAGGCTGGCATGGGGTTCCCTTTTTTCTGTTGGGTCCATGCTCTCCTGATCGGTCTGCGGCGGCAATGACCTGTGGGGTAAAACCGGAGCAGGCTTGCTGCCGTGCCCCGGCTGGCGCGTAAAAAGCTGGAGGTGCAGTTCAGCCCACGGACCGGGACCGCCCATAAAAAAAGACAGGCCAAGGCCTGTCTTTTTTGTGTTGGCGGGCGCAGCTGCCGGGCAGCCGCTGCCTTGCCAATTTACTTGCTGCCGGCGGCTTTCACGTCGGACTTGGCTTCTGCCTTGACGGCATTGGTTTCGACCTTGGCGGTGGCTTTGTCGGCAGCAGCGTTGGCCTTGACGGTTTCCACCTTGGTGTCGGCCTTGATGATGGTTTTGTCGGCTTTGGCGTCGGCGTTCACGCTGGCTTTTTCAGCTTTGGCGGTGGCCTTGGCTTTGTCTTCTGCGTCGGCCTTGGCGGCTTTGGCATTTGCCTTGGCTTTGGCCTTGGCGGACTTGGTCACGGCCTTGGTTTTCTTTTCAGCGGCGTTGACTTCTGCCTTCTGAACCTTGGTGTCGGCCTTGGCGTCGACCTTGGCTTCGCTTTTCACAGCAGCTGCCACCGACTTGTCGGCCTTGGCTTCTGCCTTGACCACCGCAGGTGTTGCGGGCACGGCCGGGGTAGCGGGCGCGGCCGCTTGCGCAAATGCAGCGCCGGTCACGAGGGTAGCGAGCAGGGCGGCGAGTAATTTGTTCATGGGAGTCCTTTGAGTGAGCTGGTTGTGACCCGTGACCAGATGAAGTCATGACGATCCCGTGTACAACGTGCGGCGCGGCCAGACCGACGACGCAACACACAAGTTGTTTCAAGTCGGGACGTGCGCTTTACATGGCAATGCCCGCGCGCGGCGGTCAGCGCGCAGTCTTCAGCGGCTGCAGCTCGAAGCGCGGTGCGGACCGGGTCAGCAGGCGGGCCTTGGCGGTGGCGGCGGGCCAGGCCGCGGGCACTTCGTGCATGAGTGCAGCCATCAGCGTGCGCATGTCTTCATGGGCCGACTCGTGCAGGGCTTCGGCAACGATCAGCACCGTGCTGGTGTCGGCGCTGACGGCCGACAGGCTGCTTTGCCGGTTGGTCCAGCGGCGCGCGTGGGCGTTGTCGGCCTCGTCGACAAAAATAATCTCGTGTGGCTCGGGGTGTTCGAGCTCGCCGGAGAAGGTCTGGTAGTGCTCGAGGCCGTTGGCGTGGCGCACCTGCAGGTCGCCCACCACCTTGTCCAGGTCGAACACCGCCACCGGAATGGCAAAGGCCGCCGAGACCGCATTGCACAGGTCCACCAGCGGGTGCAGCCGCGGCAGCGCGCCCTCCTTGCGCAGGCGGCGCAGCAGCGCCTCGGCCGCGCAACGGTACTTGGTGGGTTTGAGCCCCATCTTTGAAAACATCTGGCGCCATGCCTTGATCTCCGGCAGCTCGCCTTCGCCGTGACTGGCCAGCCGGGCCGCGGCCATGCTGCTGAAACGCGCCACCTGCGGGCCGACGGCCGCTCTGGCGCTGATGCCCCGCACAAACATGGCACCCGGTACGAGCTCGGGGCACTGGGTCCAGATCTCGCTGGAATGGCTGAAGAACATGGTCCTCCCTGTTTTCTGTCAATCACGGCCCGCCGGGCTGCTCTCGCCGCGGCGCGCGGGCACTCCTGTTGTTATAGCTGCTTTCGTCCGTGTGGTTTGGGCTGGCGGCCGGTTGGACGCTTCAACCCCGCAGACCCTGCGCAGTGGAGCCGTGGGCGGGGCCGGAGAAAACCGTCATGAACCGGCGGGCTCCATGACGGCAGCACGCCCGTTTTCATCCTCCATTTGGGGGATGCCAAATCGCCGCCGGGCCGCTACAACCGGGGGCACAACAACTCACAAAACGCACGCCCGCTTTTTCAGGACCGCACCGTTCCTGCAGCGCTGGCTGCAGAAGGGCAACCACTCATGTTTACAGGCAAGGCGTCTCCACTGTCGCAACAGGGAATCGACACGGTGCTCGGCAGGCTGGGGGTGGACGCCCCCGCACTGTGGGCGGTGCTGACGGTTGAAACCAGTGGCTGCGGCTTCCTGCCGGACCGGCGGCCCAAAATCCTGTTTGAACGGCATTGCTTCAGCCGGCTCACGAAGGGTCGTTTCGATGGACAGGCGCCCGACATCAGCAACCGCAGCGCGGGGGGTTACGGGGACGGCGGCGCGTTCCAGTATGAGCGGCTCACCCGGGCCATGGCACTGGACCGGGAGGCGGCGCTGGAAAGCACGTCCTGGGGCCTGGGCCAGGTGATGGGGTTCAATGCCGCCAGGGTGGGTTTTGCCGATGTGGCTGCACTGGTGAGCGCCTGCGAGGCGTCAGAAGATGCGCAGCTGGACGCCATGGCGGGGTTCATCGAGCAGGGCCATCTTGCGCCGCACCTGCGCAACGCCGACTGGGTGCAGTTTGCCTTCCACTACAACGGGCAGGATTTCCAGAAAAACAAGTACGACGAGAAGCTGGCGCTGGCCCACAAGCGTTACCAGCTCGGGCCCTTGCCCGACCTGACGGTGCGCACCGTGCAGCTGGCGCTGATGCTGCTGGGTTATGGCGGCGCGCGCTTTGTGGATGGCTGGTATGGGCAGGCCACGCAAAAGGCGCTGGTCAAATACCAGCAGCGTGCCGGGCTGCCGGCGTCCGGCGTGCCCGACGACGCCACCATGGCCCGCCTGTCCACCAACCTCGGCTGGTAGAACCGGCTTTTACCTGCGCCGCGGATCGTCGGGCCAGCGGTCTGAACGATCGCGCGCGCCGTCACCGTCGCGATCCCGGTCGCCACGGCCACGGTCGTGGTGCGGGCCATGCGGAAAGGGACGCGGCGCCACCGGCACCACCACCACGGGCGGGGGCCGGCTGTAGCCGCGGCGCTGGTACACGCCTTCGATGTACACCGGCTGCTCCACCACCAGGGGCGGGCCGCCGCCATAGCTTGGGTAGGCCGGCACCGGATAGACGGCGCAGCCGGACAGGCCGGCTACGGTCAAAACCAGAAGAGTCGTTTTCATGAGGTGTCCTGACACCCGTCCACAAGCGGCCGGGTTGATGCATTGAACGCGCCGCAGGTGTCGTGCATGTGTGGGCTTGCAGGCGGCCCGTGTCCGCAGGTAACGGGATGTACCGGACAACCGCATCAGCGGGGCGGGTATGCGCTGGCGCCGCATGGGCGCGGGGCACAATGACCGATTGCATGCCTGCATGCGCTTTTTCATGAAGAACCGATGAAACGCAGACTGTTGTTGTTGACCCTGCCCGGCTGGATGGCCCTGGCCGCGGCGGCGCGCGCCGCCGCGCCGGCGGCACCCGGCGGGACGGGCTACAAGGTGACGGCCGAGCAGCTGCAGCAAGCTGTGGCGCAGCGTTTCCCGCGGCGTTATGAGATGGGCAGCCTGCTGAACCTGAATGTGCAGGCGCCACGCGTGCGCCTGCTGCCAGAACAGAACCGCCTGGGCACCGAGATGATGGTGGACGCGGCCGGCCCGGCGCTGGCACGCCCCTCGACCGGCAGCTTCGACGTGGACTTTGCCCTGCGTTACGAGGCCAGCGACCAGACGCTGCGCGCGCACCAGATACGGCTCAACGCCCTGCGCCTGGACGACATGGCGCCCGGCCCGGCGGCGCTGCTGCAGGCCTACGCCCCCACGCTGGCCAGCCAGGCGTTCAAGGAAGTGGTGCTGCACAGGCTCAAGCCGCAGGACCTGATGCTGACCGACGGCCTGGGGCTGGAGCCGGGCAGCATCACCGTCACGGCCAAAGGGCTGACGATTGCCCTGGTGCCCAAGAAGATGCTGTGAAGCGGGCCGCTGCCTGACACGGCTCGAGCCCGCCCCCCGGTTGCTCCATTTTTGATAGCTGCTTGCGCAGGTGCTGATTGGGCTGGCGCCTGATTTGATGCCCGAATTCGGCTCTGCAGGGAGACCGGGCCCTGTGCTTGTGGCCGGAACTTCTTCCCGCGCCTGAACGAGTCGCCCCGGTCAGAGCCCTTTTTCAACCATGTCGAGCAGGCGCTGGCCGACCAGCTCTATTTGCGGGCCGATCACCGGGCCCAGCGGGCCGTCCACCACCAGCATGGCCAGCCCGTGCACCGCCGACCAGGCCAGGTATTCGGCGCCGGGCCGGCGCTCGGGCGGCATCACGCCGGCAGCCACCAGCTTGTCGAGCGCGGCGCCCAGCAGCTCGAAGGGGTTCAGGCCGCCCGGGCCGGCCGTCGGGGAGTCGGGCCGGCTCTGCATGGGCTCATCGGAACGCGCAAAGGCGGTGCGAAACAGGCCGGTCTCCAGCACCGCAAAACGCAGGTAGCCGGTGCCGACGGCACGTACGCTGGCGCGTGCATGCTCGGCCGGCGGCAGGTCCGGTGGCAGGGTGGCGAGTTCGGCTTCCATCGCGACGGCCACGGCCGACAGGGCGGCGGCGCGTACGGCCCGCAGCAGGGCGTCGCGACTGGCGAAGTGCCGGTAGGCGGCGTTGGGCGCCACACCGGCGCGGCGCGTGGCCTCACGCAACACCACGGCGTCGGGGCCGCCCGTGCGCGCCAGCTCGATCCCGGCCTCCAGCAGCGCGCGGCTCAGGTCGCCGTGTCGGTAGGTGCTGCGGGCAGCAGGCGCGGCCGGGGGTTCGCAGGGGTGGGTCATGGTTTGTTACGTTTTTATGTGGACAGTGTTCATTGTCTTTGTTATTCTCTTGTGGACGGTGTACACAATAGCCTTGTTCTTGAGCTGGCACAAGACAGGCCAAAAAATGACAACACGCCCTTGGGGCACTTACCAGGAGAAGAGAGACATGCAGAAAATCACCACCTTCCTGACCTTCAAGGATCAGGCCGAAGAAGCACTGAAGTTCTACACCTCGGTATTCAGGAACGCCAAAGCGGGGCCGATCCAGCGCCGCTACGGCGATAGCGGGCCGGGGCCCAAGGGCAGCTTCATGACCGGCAGCTTCGAGATCGCCGGCCAGACTTTCTTCGTCCTCAACGCGGGCATGGACTTCGGCTTCGCGCCGGGTATCTCGCTGTTTGTCGACTGCCCGACCCAGGAAGAGGTCGATGAGCTCTGGGACAAGTTGTCCGAGGGCGGCAGCGTACAGGCCTGCGGCTGGCTGACGGACAAATTCGGCGTGTCCTGGCAGATTGTGCCCAGCGTGATGAGCAAGGTGCTGGCCGACAAGGACCCGGTCAAGGTCGAGCGTGTCATGAAAGTCATGATGCAGATGGTCAAGCTGGACGGCCCCAGGCTGCAGCAGGCTTACGAGGCCGCCTGAGCCATGAACTACAAGGGAAGCTGCCATTGCGGCAACATCGCCTTCGAGGTGGAAGGCGAACTCACCGGGGCGCTGGCCTGCAACTGCTCGATCTGCTCGCGCAAGGCTTCGCTGCTGTGGTTTGTGCCGCGCGACAGGCTGCGGCTGCTCACGCCGGAGGGCGCCATGAGCACCTACACCTTCAACAAACACGTGATCAGGCACCACTTCTGCCCGACATGCGGCATGCACCCTTTCGGCGAAGGTGTGGACCCGCAGGGCAACAAGATCGCAGCCGTCAATATCCGCTGCCTGGAAAACATCGACCTGGCCTTGGTGCCGCTGCAGCACTTCGACGGCCGGTCGAAGTGATGGCTGTCACCCGCGGCCACCAGCCGTCACCGCCCGCCCCATACAAGGAGATCACCATGCTTGTCCAACCCTACCTGTTTTTTGACGGCCGCTGCGAAGAGGCCCTGGCGTTCTACACAAGCGCGCTGGGCGCCGAAGTGACGGCCATGATGCGCTACAAGGAGAACCCCGAGCCCCAGCCGGGCATGTGCGGGCCGGATTTCGACGAGAAGATCATGCACGCCAACCTGCGCATCGGCGACACGCAGGTGATGGCCTCGGACGGCATGGTTTTCAGCGGCAAGCCGGCGTTCAAGGGTTTTTCGCTGACCCTCACCGCGCCCACCGACGCGGAAGCAGCGCGCCTGTTCAAGGCGCTGAGCGACGGCGGGCAGGTGCAGATGCCGCTGGGCAAGACCTTTTACGCCTCGTCTTTCGGCATGCTGACCGACCGCTTCGGCGTGGGCTGGATGGTCATCAACCCGCTGCCCATGCCCTGAAACGAGCAGCGTCCTGTCAGGTACCGAACAGGACCCCGGCGCCGCTGCGGGGATGCTGGCCCGGCACCGTCGGCTGCAGCATTCACGCGATCCAGTTAAAGTGGCGCTGGCCGGCGCGGCTTCATCGCGCCGGCATCAACCGGAACCCCGATTTGCCAGACATCATTTCCATTGAAAAACTCAGCAAGGTCTACGCCTCGGGCTTCGAAGCCCTGAAGTCGATTGACCTGACCATCCGGCGCGGCGAAATTTTTGCCCTGCTGGGGCCCAACGGCGCGGGCAAGACCACACTGATCAACATCGTTTGCGGCATCGTGCGCCCCAGCTCGGGCCGCGTGCTGGCTGACGGGCACGACATCGTGCACGACTACCGCGCTGCGCGCGCCAAGATCGGCCTGGTGCCGCAGGAGCTCTCGACCGATGCTTTTGAGACCGTCTGGTCCACCGTGAGCTTCAGCCGCGGCCTGTTCGGCAAGCCGGCCAACCCGGCCTACATCGAGAGGGTGCTGCGCGACCTGTCGCTGTGGGACAAGAAAGACAGCAAGATCATGACGCTGTCGGGCGGCATGAAACGCCGCGTGCTGATCGCCAAGGCGCTGTCGCATGAGCCGCAGATCCTGTTTCTCGACGAGCCGACCGCCGGTGTCGATGTGGAGCTGCGCCAGGGCATGTGGCAGATGGTGCGCAAGCTGCAGGAAAGCGGCGTCACCATCATTTTGACCACGCATTACATCGAGGAAGCCGAAGAGATGGCCGACCGCATTGGCGTGATCAGCAAGGGCCAGCTAATTGTGGTGGAAGACAAGCACGTGCTGATGCGCAAGCTCGGCAAGAAGCAGCTCACGCTGCAGTTGCGCGCGCCGCTGGCTGCCGTGCCCCAGGCGCTTGCCGGGCTTGCGCTGGAGCTGACGGACAGCGGCCACACGCTGGTCTACACCTTCGACACCCAGCGGGAAGAAACCGGCATCGGGGAGCTGCTCAAGCAGCTGGCCGGGCTGGGCATTGATTTCAAGGACCTGCATTCGAGCGAGAGTTCGCTGGAGGACATCTTTGTGAGCCTGGTCCATGCCGACAAGCCGGCGCCCCTGAAGGAGGCCGCATGAACTGGTACGCCATCGGGGCCATTTACCGGTTTGAAATGGCGCGCACCTTCCGCACGTTGACGCAGTCGATTGTCTCGCCGGTGATTTCCACCTCGCTGTATTTCGTGGTGTTCGGTGCGGCCATCGGCTCGCGCATGGGCGACATCGACGGCATCAGCTACGGAGCCTTCATCATTCCCGGCCTGATCATGCTGTCGTTGCTCAACGAAAGCATCTCCAACTCCGCCTTCGGCATCTACATGCCCAAATGGTCGGGGACGATTTACGAGTTGCTGTCGGCGCCGGTGTCGTCCATGGAAGTGGTGATGGGCTACGTGGGGGCGGCGGCGAGCAAGTCCGTCTTGCTGGGACTGCTGATTCTGGCGACGGCGCGGCTGTTCGTGCCCTACAGCATTGCGCATCCGTTCTGGATGCTCTGCTTTCTGCTGCTGACCGCGGTGACCTTCAGCCTGTTCGGCTTCATCATCGGGCTGTGGGCCGACAACTTCCAGAAGCTGCAGGTCGTGCCCTTGATGGTGGTGACGCCGCTGACGTTTCTGGGCGGCGCATTTTATTCCATCAACATGCTGCCGCCGCTCTGGCAGAAAATCGCCTTGTTCAACCCGGTCGTCTACCTGATCAGCGGATTTCGCTGGAGCTTTTACGGCGTGGCCGACGTCAATGTGGGCATCAGTGTCGCCGCCATCCTGGGCTTCCTGGCGCTGTGCCTGGGCGCGGTGTGGTGGATCTTTCGCACCGGGTGGAAACTGAAGACCTGACAGGGGCCGCCAGGGGCCTGCCAGGGCCCGCTGACGGCCGGATGAAGGCTTGTCTCGGGCGCATCCCCCTACCCGACCAGCCACGAAAAAAGGCCCCAGTCACCGCGGTGGCTGGGGCCTTTTCTTTTCATGCCGTGCCAGCCCCGTAAGGGCTGGCAGCGCGATGAAAGCTTACTTTTGCGGGACAACAATCACGGTGTCGCCGGTAGCGCCCGTGGCGCCGGTGGAACCGGTCGCGCCAGTGGCGCCGGTTGCACCGGTGGCGCCAGTTGCACCGCCGCTAGGGCCGGTGGAGCCAGTTGCGCCAGTTGCACCGGTGTAGCCGGTAGAACCCGTCGAACCGGTGGAACCCGTCGAGCCGGTAGAACCGGTGGAGCCGGTAGAACCTGTGGCGCCCGTGGCGCCAGCAGGACCAGGAACGGTCACAACAGCAGGAGTAGGCGTGACAACCGTGCGGTCGCAAGCGGTCAAACCCAGGGTAGCGATCAGGGCGGCGAGCAGAATGGAATATTTCATGGGAAGTCTTTCGGAATTTGAGCGGAAAATGCGCGCGAAATTGTGCGCAGGCAGTTTTCCCTGCCTCGGCCTTGTACTGCCTAAAATAATTTCTGGGTAGATGCAACAGGACGAAAACCAAATCTACCTGTCATTCCGGGCTGTCCCTGTAGGACGAACCCACGAGGGGGTGTCCCGAAATGTCAGGTGACGCGGGCACCCGGCGGCCTGAGGCCGGTGAAAGCCCATGGACAGGCGGGTGTGTTCAGCCAGCCCGCCGGCATGTGAAAACCAATGGCGGTAAGCTCATCGCAGACTTTTGAAGGACTGCGATGACCACGCCCACCATCCTGCAGAGCAAGCCCCTTGGCTTTCCCTGGGAAACCATCGACCCGTTTCTCTTTTGCGCCTACCACGATGACGCCTATCCCCGGGCCAATGCCGGGATGGGTCCGGCGGCCTCCCTGACCGGCCGTGCGATCGGTCAGGACTTCAGCCGCAAGGATGGCTGGAGCATGTACCACGGCGAGAAGGTGCCGGGCTTTCCGCCGCATCCGCACCGAGGTTTCGAAACAGTGACCATCGTGCGCAAGGGCCTGATCGACCATTCGGACTCGCTGGGCGCGACCGCGCGTTTCGGCCGCGGCGATGTGCAATGGCTCACGGCAGGCAAGGGCATTGTGCATGCCGAGATGTTTCCGCTGCTCGATGAGCAAAACGACAACCCGCTGGAGCTGTTCCAGATCTGGCTGAACCTGCCGGCGCGCAGCAAGATGAGTGCGCCGCACTTCACCATGTTCTGGTCCCCGGACATCCCGCGCCTGACCACCCGGGACGACCAGGGCTGCAGCACCGAGGTAGCCGTGATTGCCGGGCGCCTGCAGGACGCCGGCACAGCGCTGGCGCCACTGTCTCCGCCGCCCGACTCGTGGGCGGCCCAGGCCGACGCCGACGTGGCGATCTGGACGATTCGCATGGCGCCTGGCGCGCGCTGGACCTTGCCGGCCGCTGCGGGCGCGGGCACACGGCGCCAGCTGTACTTTTTCAAGGGCAGCGCCGTTCGCATTGGCGGCCAGCCCGTCACCGGCCATGCGGCCATCGAGCTGCGCGCGGGTGCGGCGGTCGAACTGCTCAACAGCGGCAGCGACGAGGCCGAGTTTTTGCTGCTGCAGGGCAAACCGATTGCCGAGCCGGTGGTGCAATACGGCCCGTTCGTGATGAACACCCAGGCCGAAATCGCCCAGACCCTGGCGGACTACCAGCGCACGCAGTTTGGCGGCTGGCCGTTTGCCGACGACGCGCCTGTGCATGGTCGCGAGCCAGCACGGTTTGCCAAGCACCCCGGCGGGCGTGAAGAGCGCCCTGCAAGTGAGGACCCCGCCCGCGCGCTTCGCTGAACCGGCGCGTCTGGGCTGCGCGGCCTCAGAAAGGGCCCGCCTGGGGTGACAGCGGAAGGTGACCGGTCTTTACAAAAATGGTGCAGCCTTCGTTGGTGAAGGGGGTGTGCTCACTCAAATGGGGGCCTCGAATCCAGGTCCCTGCCGGATAACGGCCATGCTCATCGGAAAACACGCCGTCCACCACATAAATTTCCTCACCGCCGAGGTGCCGGTGCCGGTTGAAGCGCGTGCCGGGCGCCCAACGCACCATGGCCGTGTGCCGGGTCCCGAAATGCGCCAGCGGCAACACCGTGAGTCCAGGCACCAGGCCCGGGAACCAAGAGGCGCGATGTATGTCGATCGCCACCGTTTCCTGATCGTCTGGCTCCAGATGGCGCAGCTTCACAAACAGCGTGCAACCGTGGCGGGAGCCAGGCGCGTGGGCAGAGCCTGGCGGGTTCTTGAGATAGGTGCCTGGCCCATAGCTGCCTGACGCATCAAAAAAATCACCCTCCAGCACCAGAATCTCTTCGCCCAGCGCATGGCGGTGGCTCTCAAATTGAGCGCCGGGGGCATAACGCACGATGGAGGTGGCCTGCGCCACTTCAGCGCCATCACGGTGGAGCAGGCGGCGCTCAATGCCGGCTGCGGGTGAGGCCACCCACGGCTGGTCTTGCGACTGAATCACCACGCGTTTGGAAAAATCGGAGTTGAGCTGCATGCCCGGATTGTTCCAGAAGGGCAGCAGGGCTGCAGGAGCGCCGTCGCGGCGACCGCCCCGCCCCCGGACCGGCATGTCATCGGACAGGATTTGCATGCTCTTCCGGCTGAGTCCTGGGCTCAAGTGGCTGGCGAATCCATGCGACGAATGGGCGACAGACATGAAAAAGCGCCCCGCAGGGCGCTTTGGCAAAGACCGCGTAGCCGGCTTATTTCGCCACCACGCGCACCATCTCCAGGCACTTGTTGGAGTAGCCCCACTCGTTGTCGTACCAGGCGACGATCTTGACGAAGGTGCTGTCCAGCGCAATGCTGGCGTCGGCGTCAAACACGCTGGTGCAGGTCTCGCCGCGGAAGTCGGTGGCGACCACCTTGTCTTCGGTGTAGCCGAGGATGCCCTTGAGCGCGCCTTCGCTTTGCGCCTTCATCTCGGCGCAGATTTCCTTGAGCGTGGCTTCCTTGCTGAGCTCGCAGGTCAGGTCCACCACCGACACGTCGGAGGTCGGCACGCGGAAGGACATGCCGGTGAGCTTTTTGTTCAGCTCGGGAATCACCACGCCGACAGCCTTGGCTGCGCCGGTGCTGGAAGGAATGATGTTTTCCAGGATGCCGCGACCGCCGCGCCAGTCCTTGTTGCTCGGGCCGTCCACGGTTTTCTGGGTGGCGGTGGCTGCGTGCACGGTGGTCATCAGGCCGCGCTTGATGCCCCACTTGTCGTTGAGCACCTTGGCCACGGGGGCCAGGCAGTTGGTGGTGCAGCTGGCGTTGCTGATGATGGCCTGGCCGGCGTAGGTCTTGTCGTTGACGCCATAGACGAACATCGGCGTGTCGTCTTTCGACGGCGCAGAGAAGATGACTTTTTTGGCGCCGGCGGCCAGGTGTTTTTCGCCCGAGGCCTTGTCCAGGAACAGGCCGGTGGCCTCGAGCACAATGTCGGCGCCGATCTCGTTCCACTTCAGGTTGGCGGGGTCGCGCTCCTGGGTCAGGCGGATTTTCTTGCCGTTGACGATCAGGGTGTTGCCTTCGACAGAGACCTCGCCCTTGAAGCGGCCGTGCACCGAGTCGTACTGAAGCATGTACTTGAGGTACTCCGGCTCGAGCAGGTCGTTGATGCCTACGATCTCGATGTCGCTGAAGTTCTGCACGGCGGCTCGCAACACGTTGCGCCCGATGCGGCCGAAGCCGTTGATACCTAGTTTGATGGCCATCTGCTTTTGCTCCTGGAAGTTGAAAACCTGAAAACCCGGGTCTCCGTAACGGCCCTCGGGCCGCCGCGGCACTTACTTTTTCGACAATACCTTGCGCACGGTGTCGGCCACGTTCTCGGGTGTGAAACCGAAATGTTTGAACAGCACCGGGGCCGGGGCCGACTCGCCGTAGCTGTCGATGCCGACCACGGCGGCGCAGCCGTATTTCCACCAGCCGTCGGTGACACCCATCTCGACCGCGATGCGCGGAATGCCTTCGGGCAGAACTTCGGACTTGTAGGCGGACTTTTGCCTGTCAAAGGTGGTGGTGCTGGGCATGGAGACCACCCGCACGGCGATTTTGTAGGTGGCCAGCAGTTCCTGCGCCTTGAGTGCCAGCTGCACTTCGGAGCCGGTGGCGATGATCACGGCCTGGGCCTTCTTGTTCAGGCCCACTTCGGCCGGCTCGGCCAGCACGTAAGCGCCCTTGCTGATTTCGCCGAGGTCGGTTTTCGGTGCGTAGGGCAGGTTCTGGCGGCTGAGCAGCAGGGCTGTGGGCCTGGTCTTGTTCTGCAGCGCCACAGCCCAGGCCACAGCGGTTTCGGCCGTGTCGCCCGGACGCCAGACGTCGAGGTTGGGAATCAGGCGCAGGCTGGCGGCGTGTTCGATCGACTGGTGCGTCGGGCCGTCTTCGCCCAGGCCGATGGAGTCGTGCGTGAACACGTGCACCACGCGGATTTTCATGAGCGCGGCCATGCGGATCGCGTTGCGGCTGTAGTCGCTGAAGGTCAGGAAAGTGCCGCCGTAGGGAATGTAGCCGCCATGCAGCGCGATGCCGTTCATGATGGCGGCCATGCCGAACTCGCGCACGCCGTAGTTGATGTGGCGGCCAATGACCTTGCCGCCGTCGGCTGCATCGGACATGACCACGTCGCCGGCCAGGTCGAAGCGCAGGGCCGGTGTGCTTTTGGTGTTGGTCAGGTTGGAGCCGGTCAGGTCGGCCGAGCCGCCCAGCATTTCCGGCAGGCCGGCGGTGAAGGCTTCCAGCGCGAGCTGCGAGGCCTTGCGCGAAGCCACGGTCTCGGCCTTGGTGTGGGCGCCGACCACGGTGTCCACCGCGATTTGCGAGAAGGCGCGCGGCAGTTCGCCCTTCATGCGGCGCGTGAATTCCGCCGCCAGCTCGGGGTGGGCCACCTTGTAGGCGGTGAATTTCGCGTCCCAGGCGGCTTCCAGCGCCAGGCCCTTGGCCTTGGCGTCCCAGGCTTCGTAGGCTTCCTTGGGCAGTTCGAACGGGGCGTGGGTCCAGCCCAGCGCTTCGCGCGTGAGCTTGATTTCTTCTGCGCCCAACGGCTCGCCATGGGCTTTGGCGGTGTTGGCGCGGTTCGGCGAGCCTTTGCCAATGTGGGTCTTGCAGACGATCAGCGTGGGTTTGTCGGCGCTGTTCTTGGCGTCGGTGAGGGCGCGGGTGACGGCCTCCACGTCATGACCGTCAAGCGGGCCGATCACGTTCCAGCCGTAGGCGGCAAAACGCAGCGGCGTGTTGTCGACAAACCAGGGGGTGACCTGGCCGTCGATGGAGATGCCGTTGTCGTCGTACAGCGCGATCAGCTTGTTGAGTTTCCAGGCGCCAGCGAGGGCGCAGGCCTCGTGGCTGATGCCTTCCATCAGGCAACCGTCACCCATGAAGACATAGGTGTGGTGGTCGACGATGCTGTGGTCGGCCTGGTTGAATTCCGCCGCCATCAGTTTTTCGGCGAGCGCCATGCCGACGGCATTGCTGATGCCCTGGCCCAGCGGGCCGGTGGTGGTTTCCACGCCGGGGGTGTAGCCGAACTCGGGATGGCCCGGGGTCTTGCTGTGCAGCTGGCGGAAGTTCTTCAGTTCCTTCATGGGCAGGTCATACCCGGTCAGGTGCAGCAGCGCATAGATCAGCATCGAGCCGTGGCCGTTGGACAGTACAAAACGGTCGCGGTCGAACCAGTGCGGATTGTGCGGGCTGTGCTTGAGATGGCGGCCCCAGAGGGCGACCGCCATGTCGGCCATGCCCATCGGTGCGCCGGGGTGGCCCGAGTTGGCCTGCTGAACGGCATCCATGGCCAGAGCACGGATGGAGTTCGCCATGAGGGATGTGGGGGTGTCAGCCATTGCTTGAAGTCCAGGGTGTGTGAAGGTCGCAGCGCCCGGTGCCGGCTCGGCCACCGGCAAGAACCGGGCACTCGGGAAAACCCCTGATTTTACGGGATGCCACCTCCTGCAGTTTGCCGACGCGCTGCCGGCCTGTCGTGCTATTGATTTGGTAGCTGGTGGCGCCCGATGCATATGGGCAGAGGGCGGTTTTTTCTTATAAGCCGGCATAATTGCAGGCACATGAGCACCCAAGCCCTGATTCTGGCCGCCGGCCGCGGCGAACGCATGCGTCCGCTGACCGACCACCACCCCAAACCGCTGCTGCAGGTGCAGGGCAAGCCGCTGATTGTGTGGCACCTGGAGCACCTGGCGCGTGCGGGTGTCACGGATGTGGTGATCAACACCGCCTGGCTGGAGGAACAGTTTCCCGCGCTGCTGGGCGACGGCCGCGGCTTCGGCCTGCGCCTTCGTTACTCGCACGAAGGGGCAAGGTTTGGCGGCGCGCTGGAAACCGCGGGCGGCATTGCCACCGCGCTGCCGCTGCTGCAGGATGCACCCTTCTGGCTGGTCGCCGGTGACGTGTTCATGCCGGGCTTTGATTTTCCCGCGGCCGATGCGCAGCGTTTTGCCGCCTCCGGCGCGCTGGCGCACATCTACCTGGTGCCCAACCCGCCGCACAACCCGAAAGGCGACTTCGGTATCAGCGAAGCGGGCCTGGCGCTGTCGCAGGCTGATGAAAAATTCACCTACAGCACGGCGGGCCTGTACCGCCCGGCCCTGTTCAGAAACACACCGGCCGGGCAGAAAGCCGCACTGGCGCCGCTGCTGCGCCAGGCCATGTCAAGCGGCGATGTCAGCGCGGCGCTATATTCAGGCGCATGGACCGACGTGGGGACGCCCAAACGCCTGGCCGAATTGAACCTCCCACGCTAAAAAAGGGCGCCTGACCCATGACCACGATTTACCAGAAACGCCGTGCCGCCGTGGCACGCGCCCTCAAGGCCGCCGGCGGCGGCATTGCCCTGCTTCCGACCGCCCCCGAAGTGGCGCGCAACCGCGACAGCGGCTTTCCCTACCGGCACGACAGCTACTTTTATTACCTGACCGGTTTTGACGAGCCGGGCGCCTGGCTGGCCATCGAGTCCAGCGGCCACAGCACGCTGTTTTGCCAGCCCAAGGACATGGAGCGCGAGATCTGGGACGGCATCCGGCTGGGCCCCAAGGCCGCACCGGCCGCGCTCGGTGTGGAGGCTGCTTTCAGCGTCGAAGCCCTCGAGGACAAGATGCCCGCGCTGCTGACCAACCAGCAGGCGGTGTGGTTTCCGTTTGCCACGCACAAGGGCCTGGAAACCCAGGTCGACGGCTGGCTGGGCAAGGTGCGTGCGCGCATCCGCTTCGGCGCCGAATGTCCGCAAAGCCAGCATGACCTGTGCAGGCTGCTCGACGAGATGCGCCTGACCAAGGATGCGCACGAGATCGCCATCCTGCGGCGCGCCGGAGCCATTTCGGCCGGCGCCCACGTGCGCGCCATGCAGACCTCGGCGGCCATGCTGCGCGAGGGCGTCAAGGGCGGGCTGCGCGAGTACCACCTGGAAGCAGAACTGCTGCATGAGTTCCGCCGCCACGGCTCGCAGTTTCCGGCCTACACCAGCATCGTTGCTGCCGGCGCCAATGCCTGCGTGCTGCACTACCGTGCCGGCGACGCCGAACTCAAGAACGGCGAGCTGTGCCTGATCGACGCCGGTTGCGAGCTCGACGGTTATGCCAGCGACATCACACGCACCTTCCCGGCCAACGGCAAGTTCACACCGGCGCAGCGCGTGTTGTACGAAATTGTTCTGGAAGCGCAAAACGCCGCGGTGAAGGTGACCCGACCCGGCAAGCGTTTTACGGACCCGCACGACGCGGCCACACGCGTGCTGGCCCAGGGCATGCTGGACACCGGCCTGCTCGACAAAAAGAAGCACGGCAAGGTCGATGACGTGCTGGCATCGGGCGCCTATCGCCAGTTCTACATGCACCGCACCGGCCACTGGATGGGCATGGACGTGCATGATTGCGGCGACTACACCGAACCCGGCAGCCGCCCGCGCGAGGAAAAGGACGCGCTGGGCCAGACCGTGATGCGCAAGCCCTCGCGCATCCTGCGCCCCGGCATGGTGACCACCGTCGAGCCGGGCATTTACGTGCGGCCGGCCAAGGGCGTGCCGAAAGAGTTCTGGAACATCGGCATCCGCATCGAGGATGACGCGCTGGTCACGGGCAAAGGCTGCGAGCTGCTGACGCGGGACGTGCCGGTGGAAGCCGATGAGATTGAAGCGCTGATGCGGGGGTAGGCCTGCGGCCGTGCATCAGCCGGCCTCCTCGACGCCCAACACCGTTTGGGCCCAGCGCGGCAGATGATCGGCGAAGAGGGTCACCTTGAGTCCCTCACACATCGCGACCATGAATGGTCCGCCGTCCTCCATATCCCGCCCTTCATAGAGATACGCCACCGTCGCCAGGCTGACTGCGTGGGACAGGTGACTCAAGGTGCGGGGATAACGCGTGAGGATTTTGTCAGGTGGCACAAAATGCCCGCCTTCCTGCACACGGCCTTGCACCCGCGCCAGCAGGCGCTGGGTGTCATCCAGCGCCACGACATACAAAGCCACCACGTAGCCTTGCACAAGCGCCTCCTCGATCAGGGCCAGCTTGGACTCATGGGAGAAAACCGTTTCGCTGACAAACGACTCGCCACCGGCAAGTTTGATCGCGCGTTGCGCATCGGCCCAGTCTCTGGCGGCTTGTGAACGCTGCACAGGATCGGTGATGTGTTGCAGGTGCTCACGCTCAAAAAGATCAGCGTTGATGAACGCCAGGCCGGCGCTGAGGATGCCATCGCGCACCAAGGCACGGTAAAGGGTGGACTTGCCCGCGCCGTTGGGACCGGCCAGCAGGTGAAAAACCGGCATGCCGCTAGGAGAGTTTGCGGTTTTCTTCCACCACTTCCCGTACCCGTTGGGCCAGCGAGCCGCTGACTTCTGCAGCCAGCAAGCGGCTGGTCAGGTCGGCGACGGCGCGCGTTTGTTGCGCCTGGCGGGCTGCGGCCTCATAAGCCTCAATCGCTGCGCGCGCCTCTTGAACCGTCAAGCCCGAATGCTCGACCACGCGGCCCAGGGTGGCCCAATACTCGATCTGGCCCGCAGCCGAACGCCGCAGGGGCTGCGCTGCCTCGCGCGCCTGTTCGACCAGGGCCGTGGGAAGTTTGACGGAAGCAAAGTTGCTGGGCGTAGCCATGAAGTACTCCTGTATGGCGCATTTTGCGCCATACAGGACAAAGTCGCAAGAGGTGCCGCGCTTTTGGCTGGGTTATTGCTTGTCCGTTGCATGGCACCTTTTCCCCTCCCCACCAAACCCGCCGCCGACCCGCAATGGCGCGCCCAGGAGCTGCTGCTCATGAGCGAGGTCATGCGCCTGGTGGGCAAAAGCCTGGCGCCGGAAATAGTGATGCGCGAGATGTTGCACCTGATGTCGGAGCTGCTGGGGCTGAACCGCGGCCGCATCGTGCTGGCCGACTTTGTGGGTGACCTGGCGCTGCAGGGACTGGCGGACCGCAAGCCGGCTGACCGCGTGGCCGATGCGCCGGCGCCGGCTTCGGCCATTCGTTATGCCTATGGCCTGACAAAAACCGAGATGGCGCGCGGACGTTACGGGCCGGGTGAAGGCATCACCGGCCGCGTGCTGGCCACGGCGCAGCCCATCATCGTGCAGGACATCGACGCCGAGCCACAGTTTCTGGCGCGGTCCGTCGCCCGGGCGCAGTTGCCGCCCGACACGGTGGCCTTCATCGCGCTGCCCATCGAGGTCAATCGCGAGGTCATCGGCGTGCTGGCCTGCCACCGCATCCGCAGCCGTGACCGGCAACTGGCGGACGACGTGGCGGTGCTGAAAATCCTGGCCACGCTGGCCGGGCAGTTGCTGCAGCTGCAGGCGCTGGTGGCCGACAAAACGCGCGCGCTGGAGGCAAAAAACCGGCTGTTGAGCCGCGCGCTGGAAACCGCGGCAGCGCGATACGGCATCATCGGCACCTCGCCGGCGCTGCTGCAGGCGCTCAGTGAACTCGAACGCGTCTCCGAGGCCACGGCCAGCGTGCTGCTGCTCGGCGAGTCGGGCACCGGCAAGGAGTTGTTTGCGCGCGCGGTGCATCTGTCCAGCCAGCGCCGCGACCAGCCCTTCATCAAGGTCAATTGCGCAGCGATTCCCGACACGCTGTTCGAGTCCGAGCTGTTCGGTTATGAGCGCGGCGCCTTCACCGGGGCACAAAACGCGCGCGCCGGCTGGTTCGAACAGGCCGACCGCGGCACGATTTTCCTCGACGAGATCGGCGAGATGCCGCTGGCCATGCAGACGAAGCTGCTGCGCACCCTGCAGGAAGGCACCATCGTGCGGCTGGGCGGCAAACGCGAGATCAAGGTGGCGGTACGCGTGGTGGCGGCCACCAACCGCGACCTCGAACAGGACGTGCTGGCCGGCACTTTCCGGCGCGATCTGTTCTACCGGCTCAACGTGATCCCGATCCGGCTGCCCTCGCTGCGCGAACGCCGGCAGGACATCCGGGCGCTGGCGCTGCATTTCCTGAGCCGCACCAACCAGGCCAACCAGCGCAATGTGAGCCTGTCCGCGACGGCCCTGGCCCGTCTCGAGCAACACCCCTGGCCCGGCAACATCCGCGAACTGGGCAATGTGATCGAGCGCCTGGTTCTGCTGAGCGACAGCGCCATGGTGTCCGCCGAAGAGCTGGCGCGGTTTCTGCCGCACGAGCAGGAAGGCCGGTCGCCAGGCCAGCTGGCGGCCAAGCCGCACCCGGCCACCCCGGCGCCCATGGTCCGCGACTACCTGGCCGCGCAATCGCACCCGGCGGCGCAACTGCAGCAGGTCTTGCGCGAGCATGGCGGTAACCAGTCGCGTGCTGCCCAGGCGCTGGGGCTGACCGTGCGGCAATTCAGCTACCGGCTGCGCAAGCTGGGCCTGCACAATGTCGACAATATGTAGACATTGTGTCGCAGTCGGCAGGCAGCCGGGTTTTACGAGCGCCTAATTCGCTATCAAATAAATAGCTGTTTGCGCTTGTACAGCAAGGGCTACAGCCCTTTTTTATTCAAAATTACCGCCAGGGGAAGACATGGCACGGCCGTTGCAATCACGGTAAGGACGGCATGTGCCGTGACCTCACCTGGAGATTGCCATGACGACCGACAGCGTTCTTGTTTCCCCCGAACAACTCTCGCGCATGATGGGCGCCGAGCCCGTGGTCATCATCGACACACGCGACGCCGACACCTATGCCGCCGGCCATTTGCCCGGCGCCGTCAACATGCGCGAGATCTTCACTTTCCTGGCCAGCTCCACGGCCGAAGGCCTGACCGCGCTCAAGTCCACCTTTGCCGAACATTTCGGGCTGGTCGGCCTGTCGGGCAAGGAAACCGCGGTGTTTTACGAGGATGCGCTGAACAGCGGCTACGGCCAGTCCTGCCGCGGCTACTACCTGCTGACCTGGCTGGGTTACCCCAAGGTCAAGGTGCTCAACGGTGGTTTCTCGGCCTGGAAAGCCCAGGGCCTGCCCGTCAGCACCGAAGCGGCAACGCCCACACCCGCCACCTTTCCGGCCAACCTCGCGATGACCGATGTGATGCTGACCAAGGACGACGTCGCCGCCGCACTTGGCAGCAACGTGGCCCTGCTCGATGTGCGCGACATCGACGAATGGACCGGCGAAAGCTCGTCGCCCTACGGCAAGGACTTCGCGCCCCGCAAGGGCCGCCTGCCCGGCGCCAAATGGATCGAGTGGTACCGCTTCATGAAACCGTCGGCCCAGGGCCCGGTGTTCAAGTCGCCCCTGGAAGTGCAGGCCGAATGCGCCACCGCCGGGATTGGTACCGACGACACGGTTTACCTGTATTGCTTCAAGGGCGCACGGGCCTCGAACACCTTCCTGGCACTCAAGCAGGCCGGCTTCTCGGACGTGCGCATGTACTTCGGCTCGTGGAACGAGTGGTCGCGCGACGACTCGCTGCCGATTGAAACCGATGCGCCGGTGATGAAGGCCAAGCCACCGTCGCTGGCTTTGGCTGCCTGAACGGCGCCCCGACACTTTCTTCTTCCGCTTTCCCTTCTTTTTTGACAACCTGATCAGGAGACTTTCCCCATGTCCGTGGACACCCCCATCGCCCCCGCCGCACCGACGACCGTCAAGGCCTGCCTCGAGCCCATCGACGGCGAGGGCCTGGCCGCCTTCGCCGCCAAAGGACGCGCCAACCCGACCTCACGCGGCACCAACAAGGTCCACACCGTGATGCAGGGCATGTACCGCTCGCTCAGCTACGTGGGCGAGCACACGCCGGTGGTGGTGGATGAACCCCTGCACCTGTTCGGCGAAAACACCGCGCCGGCGCCCGGTGAAATCGTGCTGTCTGGCCTGGGCGGTTGCCTGGCCGTCGGCATCACCGCCGTGGCGACATGGAAGAAGGTCAAGCTGTCCAGGCTGGAGGTCTTCATGGAAGGCGACATCGGCAACCCGGCGGCCTGGGGTGCCGGCGGCGCCACCAAGGAAGCACCCGACATGGGCTTCCAGGCGATCCGCGTGAAGATCGTGATCGAGGGCGACGCGCCGCGGGAGGTGCTCGACGACATTGTCCGGCATGCCAATTTCTATTCGCCGGTGGCCAACAGCATGCGCAACCCCATCCCATTCGAGATTGCCCTGGCCGACTGACCCGGTTCTGACCCGCACGCCCCCACCACCGCAAGGACTTCCTCATGAATCCCGCTGATCTTCCCCGTGAACTCACCTGCGTGCCGCCGCCAGCGACCGATGCCCTGCTGGCCGCCGTGCGCGCGGTCGCGCTGGGGCCACTACAGCAGCAGGTGCAAGCCATCGATCGCCAGGGCCACTACCCCCGGGCCGTGCTGCAGGAACTGGCAAAACTGGGGGCCATGAGCGCGCACCTGGACGCGCCCGCCAGCGCGGGCAGCTACGCACTGGCGATCCAGGCCATGGCCGAGGTGTCGCGCGTCTGCGGCGCCACCGGCTTCATGATGTGGTGCCAGGCGGTGTGCGGCCTGTACATGCAGCAGTCGGGCAACCCGGCCCTGATGGGCGACGTGTTGTTGCGGCACGCCCGCGGCGCCGGCCTGGGTGGCACGGCGCTGTCCAACCCGATGAAGAGCTACGCGCAGATCGAGAGCCTGTTGCTCAGGGCCACGCCCGTCGAAGGCGGCTACCTCGTCAACGGCAACTTGCCCTGGGTCAGCAACCTGGGACCGGACCATTACTTCGGCGCGATTGCAGCGGTGACGGAAGGAGATACTCCTGCCGCAGCAACAGCAAGCGCCGCATTCACGCCGCGGGAAGTGATGTTCCTGCTGCGCTGCGACGCCCCGGGCGTGGAGCTGCGCGAATGCCCGAGCTTTTCGGCCATGGAAGGCACCGGCACTTACGGCGTTCGCCTGAAGGACCATTTCATTGGCGGGGACGAAATCATGGCCGATCCGGCCAAGCCCTACATTGCGCGCATACGCGCCGCTTTTGTGATGCTGCAGTGCGGCATGGCGGTGGGCGTCACCCAGGGAGCGATCGACTCGATGTGGGCCGTGGAGTCCCAGCTGGGCCATGTCAACCAGTTCCTGGAAGACCGGCCCGACACCCTGCAGGCCGAACTGGATGCGCTGACCCGACGCGTGATGACACTCGCCGAAACACCGTTCGAGCCCTCAGCCGAATTTTTCATCGACGTGCTCGATGCCCGCGCCCACGGCGCCGAGTTGTGCCTGCGCGCCGCCCAGTCGGCACTGATGCACCAGGGCGCGCGCGGCTACCTGATGTCGTCGGAAGTGCAGCGCCGCGTGCGTGAATCGCATTTCGTCGCCATCGTCACGCCGGCCATCAAACACCTGCGCAAGGAAATCGCGCGGCTGAGTGCCGAGGAGCAGCCGGCATGATCCTGCCGCCGCCAGCACGGCCTGCCCAAGCCGTCACCACCGACGCGTCCGGCTTGCCCTTGGCGCTGTTTATCTGCAAGGCCTGCGGACTGATTTATGACGAAGCCAAGGGGGATGCCGACAGCGGGCTGGCGCCAGGCACACGTTTTGCCGACATTCCCGAGGACTGGGCCTGCCCACTGTGCGGCGTGGGCAAGGCCGACTTCGAACCCCATGTGGTGGTCGAGCTTGCACAGCGACGGGCCGCCAGCCCGGCCACCCGTCTGCCGCAACGCGCCGCCGCGCGGCACAACGCCGGCACGGTCATCGTCGGGGCAGGGCGCGCCGGCTGGGAGATGGCGCAAGCCCTGCGCGAACGCGACGCCGACATGCCCATCACCCTGGTCACCGCCTGCAGCGGCGACATCTACGACAAACCCATGCTGTCGGTGGCCATCGCACGCGGCATGGCCGTCGACAAGCTGGCGCGCGAAAGCGGCGACCAGGCCGCGCAACGCCTCGGCGTGCGCTTGCTGGCCCACACGCAGGCCGTCAGCATCACGCCGGGCAGCCGCCAGCTGCGCACCACCCGCGGCACGCTGCGCTACCGGCACCTGGTGCTGGCGCACGGCGCCCAGGCGCGCTCCCTGCCACAACTGCCTGCAGCCCTGTGCTGGCGCATCAACCATCTGCAGGCCTATGCAAAATTCCGTGCGGTGCTGGGCAGCTCTGCGCAACGGATCGCCATCGTGGGCGCCGGCCTGATTGGCTCCGAACTCGCCAACGACCTGGCGCTGGCGGGCCACCAGGTCACCCTGCTCGATGTGCAGACGCGACCACTCGCAAGCTGCTTGTCGGAAGCGCAATCGCAGCAACTGCTGGCGGCCTGGCGCGACCTGCCGCTGCGGTTTGTCGCAGGGGTGCAGATCAGCGGGGTGAAGTCGCTGGCAACGTCGGGCCAAGGGGAAAAACAGCTCGGCACGGCATGTGGCCAGACCTTCACGGTCGACCACATCATCGTGGCCGCAGGGCTACAGACACCGAGCCGGCTGGCGCGCAGCGCCGGCCTGGCCTGGAACCGGGGCATTGACGTCCAGCCCGACTCACTTTCCACCAGCGTTGAAGGCATTCACGCGCTGGGTGATTGCATTTCCGTCAAGGGCGAAGTCAGCCGCTTTATCGAGCCCATCGGCCGGCAGGCGCAAACGCTGGCGGCAGGCATTCTGGGGCTGGCTGCCATGCCCTACCATCTTGCTCGTGTGCCACTGCGGGTGAAAACAACGTCCCTGCCGTTCACGCTGTAGACGGCAGCGTTAGGGCCTGTTCGCACTTGTATAAATGGTGTGAACAGGCCCTAGCCTGGCTGGTGCGCCGGCCCCACGCGCAGGCGCCGGGCAATGACCCGGCGCGGCGATTCTTCCCCCTGCGCCTGAATGGTCAGCACCACTGAACGTGCGCCCAGGCTCACCCGGATCTGCAGCGGTAGCGCGCCCGCGGGCAAGCCTGCCGCAACAAAGGCCCCGGTCTCGGTATTGACCCGCAACCACGCCGGTAGCGGCCGGCCGCTGAGGGTTGTGGCACCGACCTGCACCGCACCTCCCGTCGCACCTGTCAGCAAGGCGGACGGCAGCGAGAAACGAAAACCGCTGCCCTCGGTGGCAAGTTCACTGACCACCGTGACCGTGACGAGGCCGGACTCCTGGTCGGTGGGCTCCCGAACGATCTTCACCGTCGTTCCGCTGTCACCGCCCGAGGCAGTCGGGGCACTTTCCATCAGGGCGTTCGCGCCGGCCACTGTCAGGCCGGAAGCAGCGAACCGCTGCGGGGGAACCGGCGGCAGCGAGGGCGTCTGGAACAAGGAGCCAGCGAAGCTGGACAGGTCGGTGATGCTGGCCGCGGTGGTGGCGGTGGGGTCCATCAGCGTGTAATTGTCTGCCGCCGCGCCACCCAGGGAGATGCCGGTGATGTAGACGGTTTTGTTGGTGCCCACTGAAGAGTTGTCAAAGTTTCCTGTGGCACGGCTCACGGTCAGGACATCCCCGGGGACGATGCCGGCGTAAGCTGCGCCAGCCGAGTTCAGTGTCGCACTGGTGTTGCCGTCCACGACCTTGTTGTTGGCGGTGATGCCGCTGACACTGCTGATCGATGCCCTGTTGATGGTCAGTTGCCCATTGCTGAGAATCAGCGTGTAGTTTTCGTTGTTGGCAGCACCGGAGACGATGGTCACCGGTCCTGCGGCCACCGGGGTATTGAACACCGCCGCGCTGGTGCGCGTCACACCCACGCTGGCTGCGGTGTCGCCGTCGATATAACCAGAAGAATTTCCGGTAAACACCGGATTGGTCTGGCCATAAATTTTGCTGGCGTTGTCGCTGGTGATAGTCAGCGTGGGCGCCACACGGTACAAAAACATGCTGCTACTTCCGCCGGGCGTGAAGCTCGTGGCGGTGTTGTAGCGCTTGCTGTAACCGGTAACCCCTTCCGTCGTGGTGAGCGGGTCGCCAAGCGTTCCGGGATCACCGCTATAAACAAGATAGCGGCCTGATGTAGCAACAATTCCCGCCGTGCCCAAGGTATTGTTGAGTTGCCCCCCCGTGGCGACACCCGCGGCATTGGAGCTACCGGCTTTAAGCACGATAGCGTCGCCGGTTCCCGCAGAAGTAACGGCATTGTCCAGCCTGAGGTTCGACGCGGCCCCTGTAGTTTCAATTTTGGCGGCGACCGCTGTGGTGACACCCGCCACACCGGCCACGGTACCGACGGTCAGCGCGCCAGCCTGGCTGTAGTCAATGCTGCCGGTGTTGGCGGCCAGCGTGGTCACAGCATTGCCAGTGTGGCGCAGGGTGTGGCTGCCACCTGCGCCAGTCAGCGCCAGACCTGATGCGCTGATCGCGCCCGATTGGGTCACCGTGCCGCCGGCCGAGAGCGTGGCATTACCGGTGGTCAGCACCGCCGCCACATCGAAACCATTGACGTCGGTGTATTGAATCGCCCCGGCCGAGGTCGCCTGAAGATTGATCGTACCGGCGTTGTTGCCGCTGTTGGTCAGTGTGATGGGCGAGTTTGCTGCCGAGTTCTGCACCTTCAGCGTGCCCGCCGTGATGTTGCCGGTGGAGGCCGTCTGGGTGACAGCGCCGCCAGCCAGCAGGTCAAGCGTGCCTGCAACGTTTGATGCTGCGCTACCCACCCCCATGTTGATCGCGCCGGTAGCGACGAAGGCACTGCCCCCTGCCGGGGTGTTGACGCCAAGATTGGTCGCCGCCACGTTAATGCGGTCGCCGCTGCTGCCAATGTTGCCGTTGGCATTGAGGGTGACGTTGGTGGCGGTGATGGTTTGCGTACCGGTGTCGGTGATTGAGCCCGCATTGAGCGTCAGGGTCTTGCCCGCCAGATTAACCGCAGCGCCTATCGTCATGACGCCCGTGCTGGCGGTATCACCGATCACGATGGGGCCTGTGGCGCCCGTCGCAATCGCCGTTATTTCCGCGCCTGAAATATCAAAGGCGGACGCGCCTGCCAGCGACATCGCGCGATTTGCAGTTTTTGCCTTGATGGTCAGCGTCCCACTGGTTGCCAGCGCGTTGTTACCCGTGTTTGTGCCGATCGCCACGGTGTCCGCAACAACGGTGATGGCTCCGGTACCTGAGACAACGTCGATGTTGGTGTTCTGTGTATAAGTACCCGTACCGGCGTCCACAAGAACCGTCCCACCGGAGCCTACCGCAGCGCCGCCGGTTGCGCTACCGCCCACCGCACTGAGATTGCTGCCCAGCGTGATGCCCAGCCCGCCCCCCGCCGCATCGAGCGTGATGGCCCCGGCGTTGCCGCCCGCCGCTACGCCGGCCACCCCGTTGCCGCCTGTCGTTGTGATCGCCGCCACCGTGACGTTGCCGCCTGTGGAGGTCACCGACACCGCCCCACCGTTGCCGCCTGCCTGATCGGCGCCGCTGCCTGCGCTGCCGCCCGCCGTGATGGCCGCAGCGGTGAGGGCTGCGCCCGCCTGCACGCTGACGCTGCCGGCGTTGCGCCCGGCGGTGCCGGCCTGGGCCGTTCCGCCGCCCGTGGCAATTGTGCTGGCGCTCAGGGTGCCGGTGGTGGTCACGCTGACCGCCCCACCGTCACCGTTGGCCCCGCCCGCCGTATTCAAGGCGCCAAGGGTGGCGTTGCTGCCTGTCAGAGTGAGCGAGCCGGCTGCGCCCCCTGCGCCGGTACCTGTCGCCCCGCCCGTCGATGCCGTGATGGTGCTCGTGCCCAGTGTGCCGCTGCCGGTGATGGAGACCACCCCGGCGTTGCCGCCCGCCTGGTTGGCGCCGTTGGCTGCACTGCCGCTGGCGGTGATGGCGCCGGTGATGCTTCGGTTCACGCCGGTGATCGTGATGTTGCCCGCGTTGCTGCCCGCGCGGGTGCCCGCTGCCAGCACGGTGCCGCTGCTGCTGATGGTCGTCGCGCTGACCCCGGCCTGCGAACTCAGGCTGATCGAGCCGCCGTTGCCGCCTGCCCCGCCTGCTGTGGACAGCGCCGTTGTGGTGACGTTGCCTGAGGCGGCCGTGTTGCTCACGCTGATGGAGCCTGCCGTGCCGCCCAGGCCTGTGCCTGCGGCAGCGCCTGTGCTGGCTGCCAGTGTTGTGGTCTGTATGTTGCCGGCCGCGCTGTTGCTCACACTGATCGTGCCCGCATTGCCGCCCGCGCCGTTGTTGACACCGGCGCCGCCGTTGGCCGCCAGGGCGGTGACGGTGATGCCGCTGTTGCCGGTGACAGAGATCGCCGCGCCGTTGCCGCCGGCCTGCTCGCCAGTGGTCACGCCGCTGCTGCCGCTGGCGGTGATCGTTGTGCCGGTCAGCAACCCGCCCGTCGCCTGCAAGGTCACCGCACCTGCATTGCGCCCTGTCGTGCCCGCATTGGCCGTGCCGCCTGAGCTGTTGATGACGCCTACAGTTTGTGCGCCCGCCGTGGTCACACTGATGGCACCCCCATGGCCGCTGGCGCCTCCCGTTGTGGTGAGGGTGCTCAACGTCGTGGCCATGCCCGCGGCGTTGTTGTTCACGCTGATGCTGCCAGCTGCCAGCGCCGCTGTGGTGCCTGCGGATGCGCCGGTGCGGACGTTGAGCCCGCCGGTGCCCGCAAGGCTGATGGTCCCGGTGCTGGCTGCGCTATTGGTCACACTGATGCTGCCTGCCGCGCCGCCCGCGGCGTTGCCGCTGCCGCTTGCGCCGCCGTTGGCCGTCATGGCGCCGGCGCCCGTGCTGCTCATGCCGCCTGCGGTACTGGTCACGCTGATGGTGCCGCCGCTGCCGCCTGCGAAGCTGGCACCGTTGCCTGCCCCGCCTGTGGCGCTCAGGACACTGGCTCCAAGGGTAACGGTGCCGCCGCTCAGGGTGATGTTGCCTGCGTTCGCTCCTGCGCTCGTGCTGCCCACCCCGCCCGTCGAGGTGATCGCCGCCCCGCCTGTGTCGAGCACGCCCGCACCAGTGGCGCTGACGCTGATGCTCCCGCCTGCGCCTTTGGTGCCGCCTGTGGTGGTCAAGGCTGCCGTGGTGACGTTACCGCCTGCAAATGTGTTGCTCACGCTGATCGAGCCTGCAGTGCCGCCTGCGCCCGATCCAACGGCGTTGCCGGTGCTCGCCGTCAGGGCGCCCGTCACGAGGTTGCCTGCGGTGTTGTTGGTCACCGAGATCGTGCCGGCGTTGCCGCCAGCGGCGTTGCCCGTCCCGCCCGCACCACCGCTGGCGGTGATCGTCGTCGTGCTTGCGCCACCCGTCGAGGTCAGGCTGACCGTGCCGGCATTGCCGCCCGCCTGGTTGGCGCCCGCACCGGCGCCGCCACTGACGTTGATCGCAGCGCTGCTGGTGAGCGCGCCCGTCGAGTTCACGGTGATCGCGCCACCCGTGCCGCCCGTGCCCGTGGTGCTGCCAACCGTGCCGTTGGCGGTGATGCCGGCCACCGTCACACCTGCTCCGGTGATATCCACCGCTCCGGCGTTACGCCCGTTGTTGGTGCCGCTCGCCGCACCGCCTGTCGATGTGATCAGGCCCGTGGCCACTGCCCCGCTGCCCGTGATGCTCACCGCACCACCATCTCCATTGGCCGCCCCTGTGGTGGTGATGGCGCCGGTGGAGATGGCTTTGCCCGTCAGGCTCAGCGCAGTGCCTGCGCCCGTGCTGGCGCCGGTGATGGTGATGTCACCTTTGTTGGTCGTGCGGTTGGTGTCAATCGTCACGCCGCTGGCCAGCGTCACCGCGCCGGTGATCGTGACGTTGTTGCCGGCGACGTCGGCGGTGGTGATGTCGCCGCGCAGCGTGCTGGTCGCCGCCGTCAGCGCTGCCGAGGCGATTTCGTTGCCTGCACCGATCTGGCCGACGCTGAGGGTGCTGGTGCCGGCGTTGAAGCTGACGGTTTCTGCCGAATTGCCGCGCACCCCGGCAAAGGCATTGATCACGCCGTTGGCGAGCACACCGGCGGTGTTCACGCTCAGGTTGGAGCCGTCGGCCAGCACCAGTGTGCCGCCGTTGGCGTTGGCTGCGTTGCCGAAGGTGATGTTGTCTGCGGTGCTGGTGAAGGTGGTCGCCGCGCCGGCGTTGACTTTGAGTGTGCTGCCGGTCGTGGCAACGTAGGTCTGCGCGTTGGCGTTGTACGTGGTGCCGGTGAAGCTGATCTCGCCGGTATCGGCGCCGGCTGTGGTGGCGGTCAGGGCTGTCGCACCGGTCACGCCGGCACCGGCTGCGCCAATATTGGCCACCGTGATGTCGTTGCCCGTTGCCGTCAGGGCCGACAGCGCGCTGGTGGCGCCCATCGCGCCGCTGACCGTCACATCGCCCGTGCCCGCCGTCACGTTCAGCGCGCGCGCGCCACCCGTGCTGTTGATGGTCGCGTCAAACTGCACGTTGCCGCCTGTGCCCACTCCGGCGTTGCCGCCGCGTGAGTCCAGCGTCACGGTCGCGGCATTGAGCAGGGCGTCTTTCTTGATGTTGATGGTGGCGCCACTGCCCGATGTGCCTCCACCAAACTGATTGCCGCCCAGCGCGGTCAGGTTGCCTGCCAGCGTGATGGTCGGTGTGCCTCCGGCTGCGTCCAGCGTGATGGCCCCGGCATCGCCGCCCGCCGCCACGCCGGCCACACCGTTGCCGCCCGTCGTTGTGATCGAGCCCACCGCTACATTGCCGCCTGTGGAGCCGACACTCACCGCAGCACCGTTGCCGCCTGCCTGGTTGGCGCCCACCCCGTTGCCACCTATGGCGCTGATCGCGCCAGTGCCGGTGATGGCCCCCGTCGAACTCAAAGTGATGGTCCCGCCGTTGCCGCCTGCGCCCAGTGTGCTGGCGTTTGTGCCGTTGGCAGTGATCGTGCTGGCGCCCAGCGTCAGGGCTGCGCCACTGATGCTGACGGTGCCGGCGTTGCGCCCATTGCTCGTGCCGCCTGCTGCACCGCCGCTGCTTGCAATGTTTCCAGCCACCACCGTGCCGCTGGCTGCGGCCAGTGTGATGTTGCCGCCATTTCCGTTGAGCCCGCCTGTGGTGGTCAGCGTGCCTGTCGTCAGGTTGCCTGCCGTGTTGCTTACGCTGATGGAGCCTGCCGTGCCGCCTGCGCCAGAGCCTACCGCAGCACCCGTCTGGGCAGCCAGTGCGCCCAGGCTGATCACGCCCGCAGCCGTGTTGCTCACCGTGATGCTGCCGGCGTTGCCGCCGGCGCCACCTGTGGTCGAACCGGCCCCGCCGCTGGCCGTGATCGCGCCGGTCTGTGTGATGCCGTTGGTGGAGGTAATTGAGATGGCCGCGCCGTTGCCGCCGGTCTGGCTGGTGCCGGCGCCTACACCTGCCGAGCCGCTGGCCGTGATGGCCGCCGCCGTCACGCCTGCTCCGGTAATGCTCACCGTTCCCGCGCTTCGCCCTGTGCTGTTGGCTGCTGCCGTGCCTCCTGTGGTGGTGATCGCACCCCCCAGATTCACCGCTCCCGCGCCCGTGATGCTCACCGCACCACCATCTCCATTGGCCGCCCCTGTGGTGGTGATGGCGCCGGTGGAGATGGCTTTGCCCGTCAGGCTCAGCGCAGTGCCTGCGCCCGTGCTGGCGCCGGTGATGGTGATGTCACCTTTGTTGGTCGTGCGGTTGGTGTCAATCGTCACGCCGCTGGCCAGCGTCACCGCGCCGGTGATCGTGACGTTGTTGCCGGCGACGTCGGCGGTGGTGATGTCGCCGCGCAGCGTGCTGGTCGCCGCCGTCAGCGCTGCCGAGGCGATTTCGTTGCCTGCACCGATCTGGCCGACGCTGAGGGTGCTGGTGCCGGCGTTGAAGCTGACGGTTTCTGCCGAATTGCCGCGCACCCCGGCAAAGGCATTGATCACGCCGTTGGCGAGCACACCGGCGGTGTTCACGCTCAGGTTGGAGCCGTCGGCCAGCACCAGTGTGCCGCCGTTGGCGTTGGCTGCGTTGCCGAAGGTGATGTTGTCTGCGGTGCTGGTGAAGGTGGTCGCCGCGCCGGCGTTGACTTTGAGTGTGCTGCCGGTCGTGGCAACGTAGGTCTGCGCGTTGGCGTTGTACGTGGTGCCGGTGAAGCTGATCTCGCCGGTATCGGCGCCGGCTGTGGTGGCGGTCAGGGCTGTCGCACCGGTCACGCCGGCACCGGCTGCGCCAATATTGGCCACCGTGATGTCGTTGCCCGTTGCCGTCAGGGCCGACAGCGCGCTGGTGGCGCCCATCGCGCCGCTGACCGTCACATCGCCCGTGCCCGCCGTCACGTTCAGCGCGCGCGCGCCACCCGTGCTGTTGATGGTCGCGTCAAACTGCACGTTGCCGCCTGTGCCCACTCCGGCGTTGCCGCCGCGTGAGTCCAGCGTCACGGTCGCGGCATTGAGCAGGGCGTCTTTCTTGATGTTGATGGTGGCGCCACTGCCCGATGTGCCTCCACCAAACTGATTGCCGCCCAGCGCGGTCAGGTTGCCTGCCAGCGTGATGGTCGGTGTGCCTCCGGCTGCGTCCAGCGTGATGGCCCCGGCATCGCCGCCCGCCGCCACGCCGGCCACACCGTTGCCGCCCGTCGTTGTGATCGAGCCCACCGCTACATTGCCGCCTGTGGAGCCGACACTCACCGCAGCACCGTTGCCGCCTGCCTGGTTGGCGCCCACCCCGTTGCCACCTATGGCGCTGATCGCGCCAGTGCCGGTGATGGCCCCCGTCGAACTCAAAGTGATGGTCCCGCCGTTGCCGCCTGCGCCCAGTGTGCTGGCGTTTGTGCCGTTGGCAGTGATCGTGCTGGCGCCCAGCGTCAGGGCTGCGCCACTGATGCTGACGGTGCCGGCGTTGCGCCCATTGCTCGTGCCGCCTGCTGCACCGCCGCTGCTTGCAATGTTTCCAGCCACCACCGTGCCGCTGGCTGCGGCCAGTGTGATGTTGCCGCCATTTCCGTTGAGCCCGCCTGTGGTGGTCAGCGTGCCTGTCGTCAGGTTGCCTGCCGTGTTGCTTACGCTGATGGAGCCTGCCGTGCCGCCTGCGCCAGAGCCTACCGCAGCACCCGTCTGGGCAGCCAGTGCGCCCAGGCTGATCACGCCCGCAGCCGTGTTGCTCACCGTGATGCTGCCGGCGTTGCCGCCGGCGCCACCTGTGGTCGAACCGGCCCCGCCGCTGGCCGTGATCGCGCCGGTCTGTGTGATGCCGTTGGTGGAGGTAATTGAGATGGCCGCGCCGTTGCCGCCGGTCTGGCTGGTGCCGGCGCCTACACCTGCCGAGCCGCTGGCCGTGATGGCCGCCGCCGTCACGCCTGCTCCGGTAATGCTCACCGTTCCCGCGCTTCGCCCTGTGCTGTTGGCTGCTGCCGTGCCTCCTGTGGTGGTGATCGCACCCCCCAGATTCACCGCTCCCGCGCCCGTGATGCTCACCGCACCACCATCTCCATTGGCCGCCCCTGTGGTGGTCACGGTACCCGCCGCGGTGCTGGTCACGCTTGCACCGGAGAGGGTGATACCACCGGCCTGCGCGCTCAGACCTGCTGCCAGTGAAAGGGTACCCGCGCCGCTGCTGTCGGCATCGGCTTTGAGGTTGATCGACCCGGTGCCGGTCACGGCAATGGTGGCACCGGTAGAAACGTTGATATTGTTGTTGGCTTCAAGTCGCACGCTGCCATTGGCGGCCATGGACAAGGGATTGTTGACAGAAATGTCGCGCGTGGCCTGCAAAAACAGCTCGTTGAATCCGGTGACGGTTGATATCTGCACGGTGTAGGTGCCAGGATCAGGCGCAGTTGCAAAGGCCAAATCTGGCGTGTTGACAGGCTGGTTAATCACCACCGACGGGCTCGACGCAGCGGTACTGAGAACAATATCCTGCGGATCAAACAGAACCTTGCCACCCACACCCTGAGGCGCCGTGACATCGATGCTGCCCCGCGTATCTAGGTATTGCTTGCCGGACACTTCGACGAAGCCTCCATTGCCGCTGTCAGTTCCGCCGCGCGCGCTGATGCTGCCTGCGCTGCGCGTGTCGCCGTCCGCCCAGATGACCACCTTTCCGCCATTGCCCTTGTCCAGCGCATCAGCACGGATCGTGGTGCCTGCGGCGACGTGTGTGCGCGAGGCATTTTGAACCGCGCCGTTTCCGCCCTGGTAGTCGCCCCCTACGAGCACGGTTCCGCCACCCGCCTGGCCAGACACGTCAATATGTGCGCCCGTCGCGAGCAACACCTTGTCGCCCAGCACCTGCACGGTACCGCCGCTCTGGCCCGCTGCGGCACCGCTGGCATCCAGCGTTCCGGAAACGTGCACCACACCACTGTGATTACCGCTCAACACAATCAAGCCATTGCGCTCGGTGGCCGAGGTGGCGCGTATCACGCCGGTCTGGTTGATGACGGTAGCCATTACGTCGCCCAGTGCGCTGGCCAGTACGGCGACCTGCCCACCCTGCGCAGTGATCACGCCGCTGTTGGCGGCGACGGCGTTGGCGGCCGCGGCATCCACCGAAAAACTCACCAGACCCGCGCCCGAGGTGTCCACCGAGACGCGCGCACCCGCGGCCAGCCCCACCGAACCGGCGTCGGCACTGATGGAGCCGGTGTTGCTGACTCTGGGTGCGGCCAGCAGAACGTAGCCGCCACGCGCGGTCCGGATATTTCCGCCGTTGCTCACGGCCCCTGCATTGACACCGCTACTGAAGGTGTACCGGCCGGCCATGAAGTCTTCGTTGCTGAGGGCCAGGGTAGACGCGACCAGGCCGCCCACATGGACTTGCGCACCGGGTGCGAACATGACACCGGCGGGGTTGATCAGGAACACCTGGCCGTTGGCGCTGAGCGAGCCATAAATAGAGGAGGGGTTCGCTCCCGTGACCCGGTTCAGCGCGACCGCGGCGGCACCAGGCTGCACAAACTGCATCGATTGACCGGTGCCGATGTTGAAGCTCTGCCAGTTCAGGATGGCCTTGTCGCTGCCTTGGGTGACCACCATGGCATTGGCGTTGGGTGTGCTGATGCTTGCTTGGCCAGCCACCAGGCTGGCGCCCTCGGGCAAGGCCGTCGCCAACGTCGAGAACCCCGCCAGCAGGGCCGCCAGCAGACGCGATAAAAGGCGGCCGTTGCGCAGGCGATACGTGGCGGTGAGCTTGCGTGACAGACGAACTACCACCGTACGAACCGCCCAGGGGCGGTAGGCGCCGTGTTTTGCTGATGGTTGGGTCATGGCAGTTCTTTGGGCCGCAGCTCAGAACCACTTCTGGGCGGACACCCAGGCGCGTGGCGAACGGTCCGGATCACCGGTGGAAGGCGTGGACCGCGTCGTACGCCAGGCCAGGTAGGTGGTGATCAGGAAATTGTTGACTCGCCCTGCAAGCGCGCCTATACCCACGGAGCCGAGGGCGATCCGGTTGGTCACGCCGGGCACCGCGGAATCATCCTGGTTGAACCGGACCGTTCCGTAATCATAAAAAGCCGCCAGGCTCACCGGCTCACCGGCCAGCGTGAGGGGCGCAGGCAACTGATGGCGGTATTCAAGATTGAACAGCAGCCCGGCGTCCCCGATGCCTTCGCCCACCGGATAGCCCCTGACCCCGTTGGGCCCGCCCAACGCCATTTTCTCTGCAGAGGCGAGGTTTCGGGAGGCCAGCTGGGTCTGGAAGCCAAGCAGCACGCTGGACGCACTGCCGAAAAGCTGGGTGCGCTGCAGCTCGAGGTTGAGCTTGCCAAAGCCGCCTGCCGTCCGCAGGCCACCAAGGCCCTGGTCGAAGCCGAGGCTGATCGCATCCAGCCGGGTGCGTCCCAGCGTACCGGTCAAAGCGTAACTGCTGGAGCCGCCGGCACCGATCACGTCATCGGAGAAGTTGCCCAGCAGGCCGATGCGCGTCGCCGTGATGCGGCGCTCGCTGTCGTTCGCAGGTGTGGTGATCTGATCGTTGAACTTTTTGTGCTCCAGGCTGAGCAGGCCATACAGGTTGTTGTCGCGCGAACGGATCAGCGGCCGGGTCAGGGCAACGCCCAGGATGTCCGCTTTGCCGGTGGCCCCCAGCGCCGCAAATTGTTCGCCCAAGGCGTAGTCGGTCCGGGCGGCACTGACTGCGAGCCGGGTGCCGGCGGTATCGACGGGAACCGCATAGGCCAGGCGGTACAGATTGCTGCGGGTCGCGTTGCTGGTTTGGGCACGCGCGCTGAACACATCGCCCCGCCCCGCAAGATTGGTGACATTGAGGCTGGCGGACAGATGCAGGGGTCCGGCCGCGCGTGCGCCGAAGTTGTCCACGCCTACCGATCCGTCAACCTGCGGTCCCTGGGCGCGAATGGTCACGATCACATCGGCCTGCCCCGGCCGCTGGCCCGGTTCCACCGTGGCGCTGGCGTCCACGCCGGCCAGGTCCCGCAGCAGCAGCACGGGCTTGTCCAGCAGGTATTCACTGATCAGCGCCCCGGGTTGCAGGTTGGCACCCACCACCCGCCGGACGTAGGACGCGGACCCGTTGTGACCCTCGAACTGCACATGGACCCTGCCGATGCGCGCCTCGATCACGGCAATAACGATTGTTCCGCCGACCGCCTGAAAGGCCTGCTCGGGCAGATAGGCTTCCGTCAGAAGATAGCCCTGGGCCCGGTAATACCGGCTGACAAGGGCGGCGGCTTCTGTCAGCCCTGCCAGGTCGGTCGTCCGGTTGACGCGGTCCACGAGCAGGGCCGCCAGGGCCTCCTGGTCAAAGAGGGTGTTGCCCTCGAAGCGGAATCCGGCCGGCGTGATGGACACCGCGGCCTGGACCGGCAAAGCCGTCTTCCCGGCAGGCAGACCGATCGGCGGCGCGCCCGGCTTCGGCAGCATGGGTATCTGGCGTTGTGGCTCCTGCAGGGAGCCAGCGTCAGGGCGGTGGACCGTCTGGGCGAAAACAGACGGGCCGCCCGAGGCTATAAGCAACAGACAGCAAACCAGCAACAAACAAGGCGGCAGGCGGCGACGCTTCACGGAAAGTCTGACAGTTAAGAAAGTTTACACATGGCAACTAAACGTATTAATCATTTATTGGGTCTTTAGTCAACAGCTGGGCCTGCCTATTGATGGAAATGAATTACCGATGTCGCAACGAGCAAACAAAACCGGGAGTTGTTCACACATCCAGGCGCCTAAAGCAACATGGTTGGAGATGCAAAAAGCACTGAGGGAAACTTCTGTCCGCGCCGTAGTCAGTTTCAATTGGCGTTTTAATAGTTAATGTGCATCATTGAATTGGCTTCAATAGTTTCAAGCTATTATTCAACCTGATGTGAGGATCTGTCGTTCCCGTTCTCTCACCCCAAGGAGCCCGACCATGGCCGAGTTTTCACGTGCCCATTGCCCACACTGAAAAAACCGCCAGCTACTTCGTGCTTCACGTCACGGTGCGACTGGGGTGGCGGGCGCCGTAACCGGCAAGCTGTTACTGTCCCTCACGCTGAGCCTGCTCGAGCCGGCAGTTCAGGCCATCGTCTTTTTCTTCCATGAGAAGGCCTGGCAACGCAGGGATCGTGGCCACCCCGCCGCAACACCCGCGTCCATGGGCGCCTGAACCCGCTCGCCATCGGCATGGGGGAGCCTGCATGCCAACCGCGCTATCCGACGCCTGCGGACGTCGCTGCGGGGAATATCGCAAAAGTAGCTTACGCCGTTGATCGCGCGCCATACAGCCGGCAACGGTCGGCAACAGGCTCTGCCTGGGTCAGCGGCCTCAGATTTGTGTGAAAAAGTCAAAAGCGCTCCACCGGGTTGCGTAGATCCACGTACTAGGGTTTTCCCCTTGGACGACCTACAATCACAGACCTTACAAAAAATTGACAGCCCCCGCCAGGGCCGCCGCTCAGGAGACAATTTCATGCCCGCAGTGCCAGCCACCCCCGACAGCCAGGAAAAGCGCGACGAACTGCGCCGCGCCGCGTTGGAGTATCACGAGTTTCCGACGCCCGGCAAGATCGCGATTGCTGCCACCAAGCAACTGGTTAACCAACGTGATCTGGCGCTGGCCTACTCGCCCGGCGTCGCGGCCCCCTGCGAGGAAATCGTCAAGGACCCGAATGCGGCCTTCAAATACACCAGCCGCGGCAACCTGGTCGCGGTCGTGACCAACGGCACGGCGGTGCTGGGTCTCGGCGACATTGGCCCGCTGGCCTCCAAACCGGTGATGGAAGGCAAGGGCGTGCTATTCAAGAAGTTCGCGGGCATTGACGTTTTCGACATCGAGATCGACGAAAAAGACCCTGCAAAGCTGGTCGACATCATTGCCTCGCTGGAGCCCACCTTCGGCGCCATCAACCTTGAGGACATCAAGGCGCCGGACTGTTTTTACATCGAGCGCGAGCTGCGCAAGCGCATGAAAATCCCGGTGTTTCACGATGACCAGCATGGCACGGCCATCACGGTCGGCGCCGCGATCCTGAACGCCCTCAAGGTGGTCGGAAAGCTCCCGACACAGGTCAAGCTGGTGACCTCGGGGGCGGGTGCAGCGGCGCTGGCCTGCCTCGGACTGCTGCTCAAGCTGGGCATTCCGCGCAGCAACATTTTCGTGACAGACCTGGCCGGCGTGGTCTACGAAGGACGCACCGAGCTGATGGACGAAGACAAGATCCAGTTTGCGCAGAAGACCCCGGCGCGGACCCTGGGCGAGATCATTGAAGGCGCAGACATCTTCCTGGGCCTGTCGGCGGGCGGTGTGCTCAAAAAGGACATGGTCAGCAAGATGGCCGCCAGGCCCATCATTTTCGCGCTGGCCAACCCGAACCCCGAAATCACGCCCGAAGACGTCAAGTCGGTGCGTGATGACGCCATCATGGCCACCGGCCGCACCGACTACCCGAACCAGGTCAACAATGTCCTGTGTTTCCCCTACATCTTCCGCGGCGCGCTGGACGCCGGCGCCTCCACCATCACGGTCGAGATGGAAATTGCTGCGGTGCATGCCATCGCCGAGCTGGCGCAGGCCGAGCAGAGCGAGGTGGTGGCAGCCGCCTACACCGGCGAGCAGCTGGCGTTCGGACCGGAATACCTGATTCCCAAGCCGTTTGACCCGCGCCTGATGATGAAGATCGCGCCGGCCGTAGCGCAGGCGGCGGCCGACAGCGGCGTGGCGCTGCGTCCCATCACCGACATGGACGCCTACCGGGAGAAGCTCCAGAGCTTTGTCTACGCCTCGGGCACGACCATGAAGCCGATTTTTGCAGCGGCCAAAAAAGCCGTCAAAAAACGCGTGGCCTACGCCGAGGGTGAGGAAGAACGCGTGCTGCGTGCCTGCCAGATCGTCGTGGACGAAGGTTTGGCCCGACCAACACTGATAGGCCGACCCGCCATCATCGCCCAGCGCATCGAAAAATTCGGCCTGCGGCTCAGGGAAGAGCTCGACTACGACGTGGTCAACGTCGAGCAGGATCACCGCTACCGCGACTTCTGGCAAACCTACCACCGCATCATGGAGCGCCAGGGCGTGACCGTGCAGATGGCCAAGATCGAGATGCGCCGCCGTCTGACGCTGATTGCGGGCATGCTGTTGCACAAGGGCGATGTGGACGGTCTGATCTGCGGCACCTGGGGTACCACCGCCCACCACCTGAACTACCTGGACCAGGTGATCGGCAAGCGCCCGGGCGTCTGCACCTACGCCTGCATGAATGGCCTGATGCTGCCGGACCGCCAGGTGTTTCTTGTCGACACCCATGTGAACTACGACCCCACGGCCGAACAGCTGGCCGAGATCACGACACTGGCGGCAGAAGAAATGATGCGTTTTGGCATCAAGCCCAAGGCCGCGCTGCTGTCGCACTCGAATTTTGGCTCGTCCAATCTTCCCAGCGCACTGAAAATGCGCCACACGCTGCAATTGCTGCGCGACGAAGCCCCCTGGCTGGAAGTCGACGGCGAAATGCACGGTGATGTGGCGCTGGACGCTGCATCGCGCGCCGCGGTCATGCCCAACAGCACCCTGTCCGGTGAGGCCAATTTGCTGGTTCTGCCCAACATCGATGCCGCCAACATTGCCTACAACCTGCTCAAGACGGCAGCGGGCGGCAACATCGCCATTGGCCCGGTCCTGCTCGGTGCCGCCAAACCCGTGCACATCCTGACCGCCAGCACCACGGTACGCCGGATTGTCAACATGACAGCCTTGACCGTGGCAGACGCCAACGCATCCCGATAAGCTCTTTTTAGACAGCTAGCACTAACTTATCGCCGCACCGAACGCGACGATCGACTGCCTGAATTTTGGGCAGGCCCTTGCGTTTTTCTGCGGGATGCGTCAAACTCTACCTCTTGAAATTTAAGGGTTAACCCGGCAACTGCTAAAAAATTGGCGGTTGGCTCTGGTTCAAGAAAAACGGATTTTTCCATGTTGCGAAAAAAAAGGGCCGGGTGGCGGCTAGTCGCAGCAGTCGTTCTGGCTGCTTTGAGCACGGGTTTCAGCCCGTCCGGCGTAGAGGCCAAAGGGCCAGTCCCCGGGGCCGAAGTCAGCACGATTTCAGTCGCGGCCCTGCCGGAGCAGGGGCGCCACATGGTCCGCTTGATTTATCAGGGGGGCCCGTTCAGGTACGACAAGGACGGTTCGGTGTTTGGCAATCGGGAAAGAATACTTCCCGCCAAAAATCGCGGTTATTACCGTGAATACACCGTCAGAACCCCAGGTGAGCGCAGTCGGGGCGCCCGGCGCATCGTTTGTGGTGGTTTAGTACCCACCGCGCCCGATGCTTGTTATTACACCGATGATCACTACGCGAGTTTTCGCAGAATCGCTCAATAAGGTTCAACAGTGATCGTCAACTTTGAATTATTGACTTAAGAAAGAGACGCGGAGATGGAAACACCACTTCGTACTGTTAGACCCAATATCGTGCAATCCATACGCGCCTTCCGCGTGCAGGACTTGCAGGATGCTGCCACCCAGCTTGGCCACCACTTCCTCTATGCGAACCTGGGCAACGCCCAGAGCAAGCAGGATGTGCTGGACATGATCGCGGCACAGTACACATTCCCGGCGCATTTTGGCAAAAACTTTGATGCGCTGTACGACTGCATGACGGACCTGGTTCACAAGTCCGGACCGCAGCCCGGCTTCATTGTCCTGCTGGAGCAGATCCCTGCGAATGCAAAATTTGACAAGGAAGCGCGCGAACAGCTGCTGGACATCTTCAGGGATGCGGCGGACTACTGGGCGGATCGAAAAATCCCGTTCAGATGTTTCTATTCTTTTCTGTAGCCCGCTCCCCAGACATTGGCCAAGGGGATCGGGCGAATGAGGCCCAGCAAGCAAACAGCGCAGACGGCGAAGAGCCGATGCCAACCGACAAACTGCTAGACGTGTCGCCTCTGGCGTTACGCATGAGCAGCCCGTTCAACGCGGGTTACTGGTTGGCCGCTGCCTGACACTTGCAAACATGCTGCAAGAAAAGCCCGTTGTTCGACGGGCTTTTTTCATGGTGAACCGCACCGGGTCGGACGTCAAAGGTGACAGGTGACAGGGCAATGGTGGACAGCGGACGCTGACCAAGCCCAGGTCGCTATAAATTCAGGAGCAACCGTTGCGGCCCGACAAGCGACTCAGGCCGCGGGTCCGTTTTCCAGCGCCTGAGCCAGTGCCACGTACTCAACCACTGGTACTTCCTCGGCACGCCGCTGCACATCGAAAGGCGGGCTGTGCGGCCGCTGCTCCAGCCATCGGCCCAGGGAGTGGCGCAACAGCTTGCGGCGCTGGCTGAACGCCACACGCACCACCTCGCTCAACAGCTTGACATCCACCTTCTCCGGCGCAGCCCGGGGGACCATGCGGACCACTGCGCTGTCCACCCGCGGCGGTGGGTCAAAACTCTGCGGTGGCACAAACAACACGTTCTCCATCGCATAACGCCACTGCAGCATCACGCTGAGCCGGCCGTAGTCGCTGGTCGCGGGGCGGGCCACCATGCGGTCGATCACTTCTTTTTGCAGCATGAAATGCTGGTCTTCAATGACCTCCACCGCGTCGAGCAGGTGGAACAGGATGGGCGTAGAAATGTTGTAAGGCAGGTTGCCCACCACCCTGAGCTTGCCGGTTTCTTCCCCTGCCGCCTCGGTTGCGGCGCCGCCCCGGGAAGAGGCGTCGGTCTGCACCTGCCGGGCCAGCTGCGTGAAATCCACCCTGAGCACATCGGATTCAACCACCGTCAGTCGTGGATGCGCGCGCAGTTGCCGGGCCAGATCACGGTCCAGCTCGATCACCGTCAAGTGGCCGAGGCGTTCGGCCAGTGGTTGGGTCAGGGCCGCCAGCCCGGGACCGATTTCAACCATTGCCTGGCCAGGACGGGGGGCAATCGCCTGCACGATGTCATCGATGATGGTGCGGTCGGTCAGGAAATGCTGGCCGAAGCGTTTGCGCGGGATATGTTTCACGCTAGCCCGAAGGCGGAAGTTGGGCGGTCCCGGACGTCGCTTTCAAGCAGGGGCCGCGGGTCCGGCTTTGCCGGCCCGCAGGCGCAGCGGCCCGCTGGGGGGGCACTGCGCGACCGTGGGGGCCACGTCATTGCGGCGGATCCCGGTATTCCACATAGGCGCGGCCGCGCACTTCCTGCGCCCAGGCACTGTAGGCCTCTTCAAACTTTTTCTCACGCAGCGAGGCACGCACGATTTCGCGCTGCTCACGCGGCGAGAGCTTGGTATTGCGCCGCTCCAGCACCTGGATCAGGTGAACGCCGAAACGCGACACAAGGGGATCACCCACCTGGCCGGGCGTCAGGCTGTTCATGCGCTCCTCGAACTCGGGCACAAACTGGCCGGGGCCGGCCCAGCCGAGGTCACCGCCGTCCTTGGCCGAGGCGTCCTGGCTGTTTTCGCGGGCCAGCGCGGCAAAGTCGGCCTGCCCGGCAGCAATGCGCTTCTGAAAATCGGCCAGCCGTGCGACGGCGGCCGCCTCGCCGAGCTGGGCCGTGGGACGCAGCAGGATATGACGGGCGCGGGTTTCCACCACCGTGGCACCCGGCATGCCGGCGCGTTTTCGCTCCAGCACCTTGAGCACATGAAAACCGGCACCACTGCGCACCGGCCCGGCGATACCCCCGACCGGTACATTTTTCGTGGTGTCGACAAAGAGCTCAGGGTAACGGTCGGCAGGGCGCAAGCCCATCTGGCCGTCGGCGCTGCGCTCCGGTGCAGTTGAAAATTCCCCCACCAGCGCGGTGAAGTCCGTCCCGTTGCGCGCGCGCTCTGCCGCCAGCTGTGCCCTGGCCTGGAGACTGGCGACCTGGGCCGGGGTGGCGTTTTCGGGAACAACCACCAGGATCTGCGCGAGGTTGAGCTCCTGTGCGGCGGGGTCGCTCCCGGCTTCCTGCTCGCGGATGAACTGCTCGACCTCCTGGTCGCTGACCTTGGCCTGGGATTCAAGTTCGCGCTCCCGGATCCGGGTCAGCAGGATTTCGTTGCGAAGATCGGCGCGAAACTGGGCAAAAACCAGCCCCTGGGCGCTCACGCGCTGGCGCAACTCATCCAGGGACACCTGGTTTTGCCGGGCAACATTGAGCACGGCCTCGTCCACCATGGACTCGCTGACCTGCACCCCCATTTCCCTGGCCAGCTGCAACTGTGTGCGCTCCACGATGATGCGTTCGAGCAGCAGCCGTGCCAGTTCGTTTTTGGGTGGTAGCGCCGTGCCTTGCTGCGCCATTTGCTGCTCGGTGCGCAGCATGCGCGCGCGTACCTCATTGTTGGTGATGGGCTCTGAGTTGACAACAGCCACGATGAAGTCGGCCTGCCGTTGCCCACCCGCCCCCGTTCCCAAGGTGCCCACACCCGGCACTCGCTGCTGGCCGGGCGGCCTCAAGAGCTGAGCCTGCGCGGACAGGGCGGGCAAGCCAAGCACCAGCGCCAGCACGGCGACGCAGCGAAAGCCAGGACGGGGGAAGAAACTGGATTTAGTCATAGTTGGTAAAACGGCTGGATGTCGTGCCCTGCTCACGCAGGTACTGGTAACGCGGGATGTTGGCTTTGAGGGTTTTCAGGGGATTGGAGCCAATGCGTGAGAAACCGACGAACTCCAATTGGAACAGGATGCGGGTGTTGTTGGCTTTGGATGGATTGCCCGCAAGCACACTACCGAGTTGGGTGCGCTCCAGCACCACGCGTCCTATCCAGCAGCAGCCGTCGTATTCAATGCCCAACACCATGTCCACGAATTTCCTGTCGGGCACACTGTAGTTCAGGCGACCGACGCTGTACCAGCGCCCGGCCCCTTGGCCGCGCCCGGGACCCAGATCCTTGCCCTTGTCGCCCCACAAGTCATTGATCGGCCATTGCCAGCCCACATCAAACTGCTCACTGACATTGCGCTGGCGACGGTAGGCCGCACTGATGACGCGGTAGTTGCCGGGGTTGTAACGGGCGCCCACGGTCGAGCGCTGGGAAATGCTGGTCTTCGGGTTGTACTGGACCGTGCTGTCCAGTGACCACGTTTTTGTCAAATTCACCGAGCCACCGAACAGCAGGTCGCTGAAACGATCCGTCACCGGCCCCCCCCCGGGCAAGGTGACCAGTTGGTCCTTGAACCGCAGGCGCTGGGCCACGCCCACACGCAAGGCCTCGGCGCCGGTGTCGGGGTCCAGCAGGCGCGAGGTCAGGCCCAGCGTCAGCAGGTTGGAGTCCGAGATACGGTCGTTGCCCACAAACGCATTTTCAGTGAACACCGTCGCGAAATTGAAATCGTTCGCTCCCGAGTCGTAATTGGGCAGAGAACTCTGGTCACGATAGGGCGTGTTCACATAAAACGCGCGCGGCTCCAGCGTCTGGGTGTAGGCCTGCCCGAAATAATTAGTCTCCCGCTCAAAGGTCAGTCCGCTGTCCAGGCTGAAGGTCGGCACTGTGCGCGAAGCCGAGCGTGCTCCATTGACCAAGGGGCCGTCAAACTGGTAAGTTGTGGTGTTAAGCATCAGCTTGGGCGTGATGTATCCCCCAGGCCGGATCCAGGGCCGGCTCACCTGCGCGAGTGCAAACGCACGGCTGGCATTGGGCTGCCCGGTCAGCCGGCGGTCCGACTCAAAACGGGTGTAGTCCGTGCTAATTGAATAATCAAGCCCGCCCAGCCCGCCCACCGGCACATTGAAGCGGTTGTAAGCGGCGGTGAGCTGCGGCATGCGGTCATAAGGCGGCACGATGGGCGCGTTCACATCCTGCAGGGTTTGCCACTTGAGCGTCCGCAGCGTGGTCGAGAAATAGCCGCGTCCCCAACTGAGGCTGGCGTCGCTGGGCAGCAAGCGCTGGGTCAGCAAGGTGCTCGCGCCAGCACTGCCAAACCCTGAAAAATCCCGCCAGTAGTTGTCGTCGCTGACCCGGTTCAAGTTGAGGTTGATGCCTACACCGCCGATTGCTGGTATCCCCGAGTTGAAACTTCCACTATGCAAATAGTTGTAAGACCAGCGGTTGCTGTTGCGCAACTGGTCATTGGGCAGCAAGCTGGCGCGCAATTCACCCTTGTACCCGGGCTCCAGATAACGAAACTCGCCAGCCAGGTCCACCCCGCGCTTGCTCATGATGGTCGGCGAGAAGGTGGCATCGCGATTCGGCGCAATGTCAAAATAATAGGGCACGGTCACGGCTGTGCCACTGAGACTGTCGATCGCCAGCGTTGGCGGCAACACACCCGACTTGCGTTTGTCGCTGAGCGGAAAGCTGAAGGTGGGCGCCGCCAGAATCGGCACATTCATGAAGCGCAAGACACCGCCCGAGGCCTCGCCGACGTCCGCTTCCCTGTCGAGCTTGAGTGTGGTCGCCTTGACAATCCACGCCGGCATCCAGCTCGGGCCCTCACCGCGCTGGCAGGTGGTGAAGGTGGCGTTTTGCGCCACCAGGCGCTTGTCGTCCAGAAAATCGATGCGGTCGGCTGTGCCGTAACCGTCGTTCTGCAAAAACCGGTAGTCCGGCGTCAGGAAAAAGCCTTCGAAGGTATCGAGCTTGATTTCCAGTTCTGGTCCGTTGTAAAGGTTGCCAGAGCTGTTGACACGCACGTTGCCCCGGGCCTTGACAACATCGGTCGGCTGGTCGTACTCGATCCGGTCGGCGCGTATCGCCGAGCCGCCGCGGCGCAACTCGGCCTCCCCGTCCACCACGGTCTCAAGATCCGGGCGTCCCGACACACGGTTGCCAAACACAAAGGTCGGCAGTTCGATGCCGGGGCCGCCCGGCGGCTGCTCGGCCAGCATGGACGAGCTCCTGAGCAGCACCGGTGCACCATCGCTGGTTTGAACCCCCGGCAGTTGCTGCGCCGGCCCGGGGGCCGTCGCCGGGCTTTGGGCATAAGCCGCCCCGCCATGCCCAAGGCCCAGCATGGTGCAGGACACCAGACTGAGGACGGCATGAGCGACCGGAGAATGAATAAAACGCGAGCGGGATGCGCGATGCATCGGAAGTATGAGATAAACCCGTTTGTGAAAGCTGGCCCGATTATCCTATGCCCACCCACCCCTTTGCCGATCTTTTGATGTATCCATGTGAAGCAGGCCGAAAGACCGCATGACCGAATCCCCCCCTGTCTGGCCTGATGCCACCCGCGCCGGCGCTTTTTCCGCCTGGCTGCAGGCCCATGCGCCCGACCATGGCCTGCTGCCGGACACCGTGCGGCCGGCTTCGGCCGACGCCAGTTTTCGCCGCTATTTCCGGGTGCTTACCGCCGGCGGCGGCAGCTGCATCATCATGGACGCGCCGCCCGCGCAGGAGGACTGCGCGCCTTTTGTGAAGGTCGCCGAACTGATGGCGGATGCCGGGCTGAATGCGCCGCGCGTGCTGGCCTGGGACCGGGCCCAGGGCTTCATGCTGCTGAGCGACCTGGGCGCCCGGACCATGCTCGAGGTGATCGAGCAGCAGCCCGATGCGAAGCGGACTGAACGGGCCTACACGCTCTACCGCGAAGCCGTGGACGCGCTGGTGACCTGGCAGCGGGCCTCCCGCCCGGATGTGCTGCCGCCCTATGATGACGCCCTGCTGTCGCGCGAGCTGGCGCTGTTTCCCGACTGGTATGTGGAGAAGCACCGCGGCATCCCCATCGACGGCGCGCTGCGCGGCAAGCTCGACGGCCTGTTTGCGCAGATCAAGGACAGCAACCTGAATTCGCTGGGCGGGGCGCGCGTGTACGTGCACCGCGACTTCATGCCGCGCAACCTGATGGTTCCGGAAAGCGGCGAGCCAGGGCTCGGCGTACTGGACTTCCAGGATGCGGTTTACGGCCCCATCAGCTACGACATTGCCAGCCTGCTGCGCGACGCCTTCATCAGCTGGCCGGAGGACTTCGTGCTCGAGATCACCGTGCGTTACTGGGAGCAGGCGCGCAAGGCCGGCCTGCCGGTCGGCGACGACTTCGGCGAGTTCTACCGCGCGGTCGAGTGGATGGGCCTGCAGCGCCACCTCAAGATCCTCGGCATCTTCGCGCGCCTGACCCTGCGCGACGGCAAGCCCAAGTACCTGGCCGACACGCCGCGTTTCATCACCTACGCACGTTCGACCTGTGCGCGTTACCGCGCACTCGGACCGCTGATGGTGCTGCTCGACGAGATCGAAGGCAACGAGACCCGGGTGGGCTACACGTTTTGAGCCTTCTCTCCAACGTCGAATCCGGCCCAGCCCCTTTGGGAACAAGCACGGACAGCTACATATTTCATAGCAACATGCAAGCTCCCGGGAACCAGCCATGACGGCCCGCTTCTACGCCGACCTGCCGCTGCGCGACGGCGACGCGCTGACCCTGCCCGAGCGCGCCGCGCGCCACGTGCAGGTGCTGCGCCTGCAGCCCGGCGACCTGATCACGCTGTTCAACAGCCAGGGCGGTGAGTTCCATGCGACGATTGAACGCATGGGCCGCAGCGACGTGCACGTGCGTATCGACGCCCACAGCGCCGTGGAGCGCGAAACCCACCGCGCCGTGCATCTGGCCATCGGCATGCCCGCCAATGAGCGCATGGACTGGCTGGTCGAAAAAGCCAGCGAGCTCGGTGCGGCCAGCATCACGCCACTGATGGCCGAACGATCGGTGCTGCGCCTCAAGGGTGAACGCGCCGACAAAAAAGTCGCGCACTGGCAGGGCATAGCCATCGCGGCCTGCGAGCAGTGCGGACGCAACCGGCTACCGCCGGTGCATGCGGTGGACACGCTCAGCGACTGGCTGGCCGCGTTGCCGCCCGCCGCGTCGGCCGAACCGCGGTTGTTGCTGTCGCTGCGCGCCGGCACGCAGCCCCTGGCGCAAGCCCTCGCTGCCTATGGGCGCACCACCCCCGTGACCCTGCTCGGCGGCCCCGAAGGCGGCCTGAGCACGGCCGAGGAAGACGCGGCCCTGGCGCGCGGTTTTGTGCCGGTAAGCCTGGGGCCGCGCGTGTTGCGCGCCGAAACCGCGCCGCTGGCCTGCCTGGCGCTTCTCACACTGGATGCCTGAACGATGAACCGCAATCTCTGGCTGCTGGCTGTTTGCCAGGGCCTGTTTCTCACCAACAACGTCACCTTCATCGCCATCAACGGCCTGGTCGGGCTGAACCTGGCGCCGCTCGGCTGGATGGCCACCTTGCCGGTGATGGGCTACGTCGTCGGCGGGGCGCTGTCGACCGGCATCGTCGCACGCACCCAGAAGCGCTTCGGCCGCAAGACCTCGTTCCAGCTTGGGCTGGTGGTGGCGGTACTGTCAGCGCTGCTGTGCTGTTATGCGGCCTACAGCCGCAACTTCTGGCTGCTGGTGACCGCTACCGTGGTGGCCGGTTATTACAACGCCAATGCCCAGCTCTACCGCTTCGCCGCGGCTGAGCTGGCACTGCCCGCGTTTCGCGAAAAAGCCGTCTCGCTGGTGATGGCCGGCGGCCTGATCGGTGCCATCGCCGGCCCCAACCTCGCTGCGGGCACCCGCAGCCTGACCGACGTGCCGTTTGCCGGTGCTTACCTGGCGCTGGCCGGCGTGGCCCTGCTGGCCATGGCCTTGCTGGCATTCATCCACTTCCCGCCAACGCCGGCCCAGCAGGCGGTCAGCGGGGGCCGGCCCCTGGGCGAGATCATGCGCCAGCCGGTGTTCATCGTCGCTGCCGCCGCCGGCGCGCTCGGCTTCGGCGTGATGAACCTCCTGATGGCCGCCACGCCGATTGCCATGCAGGTCTGCGGCCTGCCGTTTTCCGACGCGGCACTGGTGCTTGAATGGCATGTGATCGGCATGTTTGCGCCCGGCTTTTTCACCGGCCACCTGATCAAGCGTTTCGGCACCCTGCCCATCATGGCGGTGGGGCTGGCGCTCAACGTGGGATGTGTGCTGGTGGCGCTGTCAGGCGTCAACCTGCACCAGTTCCTGGTCGCGCTGTTTTTGCTGGGGGTGGGCTGGAACTTCCTGTTCACCGGCAGCACCACGCTGGCGCTGACAGCCTACCGGCCGGAAGAAAAAGACAAGGCGCAAGGCGCGCTCAATTTCTGCGTGTTCGCGGTGCTGGCGCTGTCCTCGCTGGCCTCGGGTGTGCTGGTCACGACCCAGGGCTGGACGCTGCTGAACCTGGGCTCGCTGCTGCCGCTGGGGTTGACGGGGCTTGCGCTGGCCTGGCTCGCATTTCGCAACCGGGCCTTGCGCAGCGCCTGATACGCTATAAGTTCAGGAGCTGCCTGCGCAGCAGGGACAAGGGCTGACGGCATTTTTTACCTAAAACCGGGCGTCCAGCCAGGCCTTCAAACTGGCAAACACCGGCGCCGCGTCCCGCTCGTTGAAGATCTCGTGGTACAGCTCATCGAAACAGCGTGCGGTCACAAGCTTGGCGCCACCATTGCTCGCGGCGGCTTCGGCAAAAGCGCGGCTGCCGGCCGGGTTGACCAGCCTGTCGGCGCCGGCATACATCAGCAGCGTGGGTGTGGTCCAGGTGGCCGCGGCAGCCACCGTCGCCGGCCCGGCGGTTGCGATGAACCTGGCCAGCCGCGCTGAAATCTTCGCATGCACCAGCGGGTCGGCCAGGTACTTGCGGACCACCAGCGGATCATGCGAGAGAAACTCGGGCTTGAGGCCGTTGTTGACACGCAGGTTGGGTGCCATCAGTGGCAGGGTGGCCAGCAGAAGTTTTTGAAACGCATTGAGCCCGGGATCGAGCGCCGGCGAGGACATCACCAGGCCATCGACCGGACGCAGGCCGAGCGACACAAAACGTCCCGCCACCAACCCGCCCAGGCTGTGGCCCAGCAGGATCAGCGGCAGGGGCTCCGCAAGTGCCGCACCGGCCGCACGCGGCAGGCGCAGCGAGCGCTGGCGGGTGTCGTCGACCACCTCGGCCAAGTCCTCCAGCAGCAGGGACTCGCTGGACAGGCCACCGCGTTCGCCACCCGACTCGCCGTGACCGCGCTGGTCATAGGCGCGCACTGCAAAACCCCAGTCCAGCAGCTTGCGCGCCACATGGTCGTAGCGGCTGGCGTGTTCGCCAAGGCCGTGCACCAACAGCACCACCGCGCGCGGCGGCAAGGCGTTGTCGGCCTGCCACGCCTCCATCGGCCACTCGTAGAGCGCCAGGTTTTCGCCATCGCGGGCGGTGAACGGTGCCAGCAGGGGGTGGTCCATGGCGGGCCGGCTCAGGGCATGCGGGCGATGACGGATGCCACGGCCGCGGTGATTTTCTTGGCGTAGGGCACGTGCAGGAATTCGTTGGGGCCGTGCGCATTGCTTTTCGGGCCCAGCACGCCGCAGACCATCATCTGCGCCTTCGGAAAACCCTGGCTCAGCATGTTCATCAGCGGAATCGTGCCGCCCTGGCCGATGGTGCCGCAAGGCGCCCCATAAAACGCCTGCGAGGCTTCGTTGAGCGCCTGCTCGAACCAGGGCGAGGTGGTCGGCGCATTCCAGCCGGTGGCACCACCAGCGCTTTCAAAGGTGACCTTGGCTTGGTAGGGCGCGTTGTCTTCCAGCAGGGTCTTGAGCTCCTGCACCGCGCCGGCAGCATCGACCAGCGGCGGCAGGCGCAGCGACAGCTTGAAGGCGGTGTAGGGTCGCAGCACGTTGCCGGCGTTGCCCATTTCGGGGAAACCGTCGGCACCGGTCACGCTCAGCGTGGGTTTCCAGGTGCGGTTGAGCAAGGCCTCGACCGGGTCGGTGGTGGTCGGCAGGGCAAAGGTGGTGGCGCCGCCGCAGTCGTAATGCGCCCAGGGGAACCGTTTGTAGATCTGGTCGCCGAGGATGGCCGCCGTGGCTTTCGCCTGCGCCAGCCGTTCGGCCGGAATCTCGCAGTGAAAGCTTTGCGGCAGCAGGCGACCGGTCTTGCTGTCCTCGAGCCGGTCCAGCACCTGGCGCATGATGCGAAAGCTGGACGGCACCAGGCCGCTGGCGTCGCCCGAATGCACACCTTCGGTGAGGATCTCGACTTTCAGCACGCCGCTGGCCATGCCGCGCAGCGAGGTCGTCAGCCAGAGCTGGTCGTAATTGCCGGCGCCCGAATCCAGGCAGATCACCAGGCCCACGTCACCCAGCCGCGTGCGCAAGGCATCGACATAAGGCAGCAGGTCGTAGGAGCCGCTTTCCTCGCAGGTTTCGACCAGGCCGACGATGCGCGGGTGCGGCACCTTTTGTGCCTTCAATGCCTGGATGGCGGCGATGCTGGCATACACCGCATAACCGTCGTCGGCGCCGCCGCGGCCGAACAGCTTGCCGTCCTCGTACTTGGGCGTCCAGGGGCCGAGGTCGTTGCGCCAGCCGGTGAACTCGGGCTGTTTGTCGAGGTGACCGTACATCAGCACGGTTTCCGTGGTTCCGCTTTTGGTGGCCGGCACCTCAAAAAACAGCACCGGTGTGCGGCCTGCCAGCCGGACGATTTCGAGCTGGAGGCCTTCGACCTTTTGCGCCTCGACCCAGGCCGCGGCATTGCGCATCACGGTCTCGATGTGGCCGTGGCCGGCCCAATCGGCATCAAACGACGGCGACTTGGCGGGGATGGTGATGTAGTCGGTGATCTGCCTGACAATGTCGCCGTCCCACTGGGCGCTGACCTGGGACAGGGCCTGGGCGGCGTCCAGCACGCCAGCGGGAATTTCTCGATGCAGGGGGGCGTTCATGGCAACTCCGGGAAGTGATGCGAAAGACCTACTGTACCCGCGCCTGCCCCGACCTGCCAGCCCGGCTGTGGGGGGTGCGTGGCGCGCCGGGTCATTTTCTGCAACCATGTGGCACCTCACCTCATCACAGAAGGAGTGTCATGAAAAAAGCGTCGTCTTCCGCCCCTGGCATCCGTGTCGGCATTGGCGGCTGGACCTACGCGCCCTGGCGCGACAACTTCTACCCGGCCAAATTGCCGCAGAGCCAGGAGCTGCGCTATGCCAGCCGCCAGCTCAGCACCATTGAGGTCAATGGCACCTACTACAGCAGCTTCAAGCCGCCGACCTTTGCCAAATGGCGCGACGAGACACCTGACGACTTTGTGTTTTCGCTCAAGGCCAGCCGCTTCAGCACGAACCGCCGGGTGCTGGCCGGGGCCGGCGAGTCAATCAACCGGTTTGTGGACAGCGGCATCAGCGAGCTCGGTGACAAGCTCGGCCCCATCGTCTGGCAGTTCATGCCGACCAAGGTGTTTGAAGCCGACGACTTCGAGGCCTTTCTGTCCCTGCTGCCCAGGATGGTGGGCGGCCGCCCCTTGCGCCACGTACTGGACGTGCGCCACCCCAGCTTCATGTCGGCGGACTACCTGACGCTGGCACGCAACTACCACTGCGCCACGGTGTTCACCGATTCGCCCGACTTCCCGTCGTTCGCGGACCTGACGTCTGATTTCGTGTATGCACGCCTGATGCGCAGCGACGCCAGGCTCAAGAGCGGTTATGCACCCAAAGCCCTGGACGCCTGGGCCGCGGCGGCCCAACGCTGGGCCAGCGGCAGCGAGCCGGCAGACCTGCCGCGTGTGCAGCCCGCGAGAGACAAGGCTGCGGCCAGGGACGTGTTTGTGTTCTTCATCAACGGTGCCAAGGAAAAGGCACCGGCTGCCGCCACCGGCCTGCTGCAGCGCCTGGGTTTCAAGGCGCAGGCCTAGACGGCCGCGTCGCCTTCCGCCGGTTCGGGGCCAGGCACACTGCGGCACTCTTCAAAAATGCGGGCCGTGCAGGACCGGCAGATGGCCGGATCGAGACGCGTGAAAATCGTGGCGATTGCGCTGCGCTTGTCTGCGAACTGGTGCTCGGGGCCGAGCAGGCGCGTGAACCCGGTGGTGTGCCACATGTGGATGACTTCGGGACGCGGGCGGTGAAAGTACAGATCGCCCCCCATGGCACGGCGCGCGTTGAGTTCGGCCTCCCACAGCTGGGCGCCGGTCAGGTCGATGAAGTTCATGCTTTTGCCCATCACCAGCAGATGTTTTTGCGGATGGCGCGCATGGCGCAAGGCGTGCAGGGTGTCGGCCACATGCTGGGTCGCGCCGAAATAGACCTCGCCTTCCATCCGCAGAAGTTTTAGCTGCGGGCATTCCGGCAAGGGATGTTCAGCATCCGCCAGCACCACAAACTGCCGGTCCGGCGCCCGGCTGTCGAAGCCCATGGTGCGCATGGCGGGTTTGGACGTGCGGTACAGAAAGGACATCAACGACAGCAGGGTGCCGAGCAGGATCGCGATCTCCAGCCGGATGCTGACGGTGGCCACCAGCGTGGCCAGCGCGACGCCGAATTCGGTGCGGCTCAGGCTGTACAACTGCCGCCAGCGGCCGAGGTCCAGCAGCGAGACCGCCACCAGCACCAGCAGCGCCGCCAGCGCCGCCATCGGGATCTGCGCCAGCAGCGCCGCGCTGACCGCGACCAGGCCGAGCAGCAACAGGGCAGAGAACACCGCCGCCAGCGGTGAACGCGCCCCGGCCTCCAGATTCGGCATGGACCGGTTCAGCGAGCCGCAGGACACGTAGGATGAAAAGAAGCCGCCGATGATGTTGGACAGGCCCTGGCCGCGAAACTCGCGGTTGGCATCGATGCGCTGACCGGAGCGCGCAGCCACCGCCTTGGCAATCGAGATCGACTGACCCAGCGCCACAATGGTCAGCGCAAACGCCAGCCCCAGCAGCTCGGACAGCGCCGACCAGCTGACGCTGGGGATGGCAAATTTCGGCCACGGCGTGCTGATCTGGCCCACCGTACGCAAGGGCAGCGGTGTCGCGCTGATGTACCTCGTCCAGACCCAGGCCAGCGCCGTGGCCGCCACCAGCCCGGCCAGCATGGACGGCCAGCTGGGGCGCAGCCGCCGCACCAGCAGGGCCACGGCCACGGTCACGCCGGCCACGGCCAGCGCCGCTGGCTGCACCGAGCGGGCCATGGCGACCACGTGCCGCAGCACCGCGGCCGCTCCATGCTCGGCCGCCGCCGGCAGCCCCAGCAGATCGGGCAGGGCGTATACCGCGATCAATACCGCCGCCCCCGAAGTGAAGCCGAACAATGCCGCGGGCGAGATGAAGTTGGCCAGCGAGCCCAGTCGCAGCGCACCAATCAGCCACTGCATGACGCCCACCATCACCGTGACTGCCAGCGCCATCTGGATGTAGCCCGGACTGAAGGCCAGCGCCAGCGGCGACAGCATGGCAAACAGCGCCAGCGAGTTGGCGTTGGTCGGGCCGGACATCACATGCCAGCTGGAGCCGAACAACGCGGCAATGATGCAGGGGATGATGGCGGTGTACAGGCCGTATTCGGGCGGCAGGCCGGCCAGTGTGGCAAAGGCAATGCCCTGCGGCAACACCAGCACGGCGCCCAGCAGGCCCGCCATCACGTCGGCGCGCAGGCTCTCCGGTGTGACCTGGTGCACCCAGTGGCCGAACAGCCGCTCAAACAGCTTCAGCGCCGGGGCAATGTGAGTTTTTTCCGGAAGGCCTTGCATGGGCTGGAGCATAACGCGGCGCGTGTCGCACGCCGCCGCCCCGCCCTCAGCCTCTCAGGCCAGGCCGCCCAGGCGCAGCAACAGCCCAGCCAGCGCGCTGGCGGCGATGACCGGAATCACGCCCACCTTGTAACGCAGCAGCGCCAGGCTGGCCGCAGTCATGATGGCCAATGACGGCCACGCCACATTTGAAGGAAAACTGCCTGTAGCGCCCGTCAATAAAGCGACATGCGCTATAAAAAACAGAGCGAGACTGGCAATCACGCCAACCACGGCAGCCGTGATGGCCGCCAGCGGCGCGGTGAAATGCAGCTTGCCGTGGGTAGACTCCACCAGCGGTCCGCCCGCCAGGATGAAGATGAACGAGGGCAAAAAGGTGAACCAGGTCACCAGCAAGGCCGCCAGCGCCGCGCCCTGGAACAAGGCGTGCGGTCCCAGCACCTCCTGGGTCCAGCCGCCGACAAAAGCCACAAAAGCCACCACCATGATGAGCGGGCCCGGCGTGGTTTCGCCCAGCGCCAGTCCGTCGATCATCTGCGGGCCGGTCAGCCAGCCGAACTGTTCGACCGCGCCCTGGTACACATAGGGCAGCACCGCGTAGGCGCCGCCAAAGGTCAGTAGCGCCGCCTTGGTGAAAAACCAGCCCATCTGCGTCAAGGCGCCGTGCCAGCCCTGCCAGGCGAGCAGTGCCCCCATGGGCAACAGCCACAACACGGCACCCACCGCCAGCACCCGGGCCAGCCGCCCCGTGCTGAAGCGCGCGTGGGCAGGGGTGGGTGTGTGGTCGTCGATCAGCGCGGGCACAGGCACCACCACCGTGCCGCCATGTCCGCCCCCTGCGGCAAACTGCCCGGGCGCAAAACGCGCGCACAACCAGCCGGTCAGCGCGGCGCCCAGGACCACCCAGGGAAAAGGCACATGCAAAAACGCAATCGCTACGAAACTGATAGCTGCTACCGCCCAGGGGACGGGGGCTTTGGCAGGATTTCTCAATGACTTGCTGCCGATGCGGTGTACCGCCTGCAGCACAATCGCCGCGACGGCTGGCTTGATGCCGTAGAACATCCCGGCAACCAGAGGCACATCGCCAAAGGCCACGTACAGCCAGCTCAGCGCGATCAGGATGAGCAGCGAAGGCAGCACGAAGAGCGCACCCGCCACGACACCACCCCAGGTCCGGTGCATCAGCCAGCCGATGTAGGTGGCCAGCTGCTGCGCCTCCGGTCCCGGCAGCAGCATGCAGTAGTTGAGCGCGTGCATAAAACGCTTTTCCGAGATCCAGCGTTTTTGCTCGACCAGCTCGCGGTGCATGATGGCAATCTGCCCGGCCGGCCCACCGAAACTGATGAAGCCGAGCTTGAGCCAGAACTTGAACGCTTCGCGAAAACTGGCCGCTGTCGGCACGTCGGTGGTCTGCGTCATGCGCCAGCACCTGTCATGGTTTCCGGCTTCCAGTTGTGTGTTTCGGGCGCTTGTCCTTGCCACACGGCGCTGGCTTCGCTGGCGCACCAGGCGTAAAGGGCGTCGTACAGCGGCATGGCGGCTTCCAGCATCCTGTGGTCGTCGGCGTGCAGGCGGGACAAACCCAGCGAAAAGGCCAGCAAGCCGGCGCACTGAGGCTCCAGCGCGAGGCGGTCGGTGTCGGCCCCGCGCACGATGCGGGCCAGGCGGTCCACGGCCGGGTCTTCAATTTCGAACGCCCGAAGCAAGCCATCAAAACTGCACCATTCGCCCTCGTGCGACAGCGGCGCGCCCGGAATGTCGTAGGCCACAGCGTGCAGTCGCGCCGCTTCACTGAAGACCTGCTCGGTGGGTACGTAGAAAAATTCGGCGCGAGTATCGATGAAACGTCGAATCAGCCAGGGGCAGGCGACGCGGTCAATCTTCGGCCGTTCGCGGGTGATCCAGCGCGACGCCTGCTCCCCGGTCACGCCCCAATCGGGGCGCTTGCGCATGGTGAGCAGCGGCGTCGTGCGCCATTCGGCGATGTTGGAGGCGGTGTCGACCCCGTCTTCACCCCCTTCGATGCCGCCGGCCAGCGCGTAGGCATTCCAACCGGCGGCACGCAGCGCAGCGACGGCTTCGGCGCTGACGTTGTGGCCATACACGCAGTAAACCACTGCCTCGCGTGGCGGGCCGGAGGCCGCCAGCGCAGCGACATCTTCCGGTGCGCAGCGCCGGGCGCCCGCCAGTATGAGTGGGCTTTCGAGAAATTTGCCTTCGCGCCGAACATCGAGCAGCAAAGGCATGTCAGCACGGCCCATGCGGGCAGCGAGTTCTTCGGGGGTGATAGGGGGAACGGAAAGGATAGAGGTGTCCACGGAATACTCCAATGAGTTGCCAGCGCTTGGACGGGACACCGTCTATCTGTGAAGAGTCGGGAGGCTGAAATCCCGATGGGCGAATCTTAGCATCGCGGCATGGCTACTGCCAACCCGGTGGCTAACCGTGCTGGAACTTGAACACCGCCCGGCTGGCGCGCGCATTGGGCCAGACGCGGATTTCCTGCCCATCCTGCAGTCCAAACGAGTCGAGGATCTTCAGGCGATTTTTCAGTGCCAGCGCCGCAAAATCCTGCAGGGTGCCGACCCGGATGTTCGGTGTGTTGTACCACTGGTAGGGCAGCACCTTGGTCACCGGCATGCGGCCGCGCAGCACCGCCATGCGGTTGGGCCAGTGGCCGAAGTTGGGAAAGGCGACGATGCCGGTGCGGCCCACGCGCGCCGTCTCGCGCAGCATGACCTCGGCATTGCGCAGGTGTTGCAGCGTGTCGATCTGCAGCACCACGTCAAAACTCGCGTCGCCGAACATGGCCAGGCCTTCGTCGAGGTTGAGCTGGATCACGTTGACGCCGCGCGCCACGCAGGCCTGGATGTTGGCGTCGTCTATCTCCACGCCATAACCGGTGCAGCCGCGTTCGCGGATCAGATGGTCGAGCAGGGCGCCGTCGCCGCAGCCGAGGTCCAGCACACGTGCGCCGGGCGGCACGAGACGGGCAATCACCCGCTGGTCGGCGGACAGGAGCGGCCCCGTCTTCAGCATGGCGTCACCTTGCTCTCAAAATAGGAGCGCACCACGCCCAGATAGCGGGGGTCGTCGAGCAAAAAGGCGTCATGGCCGTGGGGCGCGTCGATCTCCGCGTAACTCACATCGCGCTGGTTGTCGAGCAGGGCCTTGACGATTTCGCGGCTGCGCGCGGGCGAGAACCGCCAGTCGGTCTTGAAGCTCACGAGCAGGAATTTTGCCCGTGCCCGCGCCAGTGCCGGTGTGAGTTTGCCGCCGTGCTCTGAGGCCGGATCGAAATAATCAAGCGCCCGCGTGATCAGCAGATAGGTGTTGGCGTCAAAGTACTCGCTGAACTTGTCACCCTGGTAACGCAGGTAACTTTCGATCTGGAACTCCACCTCTTGCGTCGAGTATTTGAAAGGCGAACCGACATGCGTGGAGGCGCCCTCTTCACCAGCCAGGGCCGCGGAACCGGCTTCGCCGGGCCGCAGGCGCAGCGCCCCCTCGGGGGGCAGCGTAGTACGTGAAGCGACAAGCGTGGGGGCCTTTAGCTGGCGTCCGAACTTCTCGTTCATCACGTCGTCGCTCAGGTAGGTGATGTGCCCGATCATGCGGGCGATACGCAGGCCGCGCTGCGGCAACACGCCATGGCGCCCGTAGTGCCCGCCGTGAAAGTCCGGGTCGGTCACGATGGCACGGCGCGCCACTTCGTTGAAGGCGATGTTTTCGGCGGTCAGATTGGGCGCGCTGGCCACCACCACCGCGTGGCGCACGCGCTCGGGGTACTGCAACGTCCAGCTCAGCGCCTGCATGCCGCCCAGGCTGCCGCCCATCACCGCGGCCAGGGTGGTGATGCCCAGCGCGTCGAGCAGGCGCGCCTGCGCCTGCACCCAGTCCTGCACCGTGACCACCGGAAAGTCCGCGCCATAGATCTCGCCGCTGTCGGGGTTGCGCTGCATGGGCCCGGTCGATCCGAAGCAGGAGCCCAGGTTGTTCACGCCAATGACAAAAAACACATCGGTGTCCACCGGTTTGCCGGGACCGATCATGGTGTCCCACCAGCCTTCGGATTTCGGCAGCACGGCCCCCTGCGCATCGAGGTAGACGCCGGCCACATGGTGCGAGGCGTTCAGCGCATGACAGATCAGCACGGCGTTGGACCGGTCCGCGTTGAGGGTGCCATAGGTCTCGTAGCTCAGGTCATAGGCACGGATGGACGCGCCGCTTTGCAGGGGCAAAACGTCGGCGAAATGCATGGACTGTGGTGTGGCAACTAGCAAAACAGAAGGCCTCGACAGAAGCAGCGAACAAAACAAAACCCGGCATCGCTAAAAGCGAGTCCGGGTTCATGGATGTTCGTCTTTAGCGGTACTTTTTAAGCGCCCGCAAGCTGAGCAAATCGGCGCTGATTAAGTATACCCCCACGGTCGCTCACTGCGTGTAGCTCCCTGCCCCCCGAGGGGGCCGCTGCGCCTGCGGGCCGGCAGAGCCGGACCCGCGGCCCCTGCTGGGAGGGAAACGCCGCCCCCGGTCAGGCCTTGATCAGCAAGGCCGCCAGCCCCAGGCCGGCAAAAATGAGCGCCGATACGACGTGCACCACACGCAGCGGCACCAGCCGCGTGACGCGGGCGCCCAGCCAGACCACGGGGACGTTGGCCAGCATCATGCCCAGGGTGGTGCCGGCGACCACGCCGAACCAGGCGTCATAACGGGCGGCCAGCATCACGGTGGCAATCTGCGTCTTGTCGCCCATCTCGGCCAGGAAAAACAGCATCGCGGTGGTGCCGAACACGCCGAAGCGCGGCAGGCTTGCATCGGCCGAATCGTCGTCGAGCTTGTCCGGAATCAGCATCCACCCGGCCATGGCAAGGAAGGACGCGCCCAGAATCCAGCGCAGGGTTTGCGGGCTGATCAGGGTGGTCAACCAGGCGCCCAGGGCGCCGGCCATCGCATGGTTGGCAATGGTGGCGACAAAGATGCCCGCCACGATGGGCCAGGGTTTGCGGAAACGGGCAGCGAGGACGAGGGCGAGAAGTTGCGTCTTGTCGCCCATTTCGGCGAGGGCAACAATGCCGGTGGAGATGAGGAAAGCTTCCATGAAATGAGACTCCGGCCGAAAACCATTGACTGCACGGCATCCCCGGCCTTGAGCAGGAGCTGTGCAGTCAAAGGTCTCGCTGGGTCCGATGGACTGCTTGCGCCATGTCCGTGCTGGACAAGTCTGTTGACGCAAGCCCCTTTCAGGATTGAAAGGGTAGCTACTCCCCAATGACAGAGCTTCATTGTAACGCCCACCGTCCATGCTGCGGGTAAGCGCCACCCAACTTGGTGCGCACCTCTCTGGCGCAGTTTTTGCTTGTTTTTGGTGCTGTTGCTTTTTATATCCAGCTTTCGCACTAAAACTGCTCAAACACTCAAAGAGGGGCTTATGGACGCACTAAAACAGGGCTCGGATGCCTTGTTCATTTTGTTGGGTGGCATCATGGTGTTGGCCATGCATGCCGGTTTTGCTTTTCTGGAGCTCGGCACGGTCCGCAAGAAAAACCAGGTCAATGCCCTGGTCAAGATTCTGGTGGACTTCTCGGTGTCCACCGTGGTGTATTTCGTCGTCGGTTACGGCGTGGCCTATGGCACCAGCTTTTTTGTCGGCGCCGACGTGCTGGCCGCCAAAAACGGCTATGAGCTGGTCAAGTTCTTCTTCCTGCTGACCTTTGCCGCAGCCATTCCCGCCATCATTTCCGGCGGCATCGCCGAACGCGCACGCTTTTACCCGCAGCTGCTGGCCACCGCCGTGATCGTCGGGTTTGTCTATCCGTTTTTCGAGGGCATTGTCTGGAACCAGCACTTCGGCGTGCAGGCCTGGATCAAGGCCCTGACCGGCGCCGAGTTCCATGACTTCGCCGGCTCCATCGTGGTTCATGCGGTCGGCGGCTGGCTGGCGCTGCCGGCGGTGATCCTGCTGGGCGCACGCAGCAACCGCTACCGCAAGGACGGCGGCATCTCGGCGCATCCGCCGTCGAGCATTCCTTTTCTCGCGCTGGGTGCGTGGATCCTGACGGTCGGCTGGTTCGGCTTCAACGTCATGAGTGCGCAGACCATCGCCAATATCTCCGGCCTGGTGGCGGTCAACTCGCTGATGGCCATGGTGGGCGGCACGCTGGCGGCCTTGGTACTCGGCAAAAACGACCCCGGATTTGTGCACAACGGCCCGCTGGCCGGGCTGGTGGCCGTGTGTGCCGGCTCCGACCTGATGCACCCGCTGGGCGCGCTGGTCACCGGCGGTGTCGCCGGCGCCGTGTTTGTCGTGATGTTCACCTTGACACAGAACCGCTGGAAGATCGACGACGTGCTGGGCGTCTGGCCGCTGCACGGCCTGTGCGGCGCCTGGGGCGGCATCGCTGCGGGCATCTTCGGCAGCAAGGCGCTGGGCGGCTTGGGCGGCGTGCACCTCGGCGCGCAGCTGATCGGCACGGTCATGGGTGTGGGCTGGGCGCTGCTGGCGGGCTTTGTCGTCTACGGCCTGATCAAGGCCACCCTGGGCCTGCGCCTGAGCCAGGAAGAGGAATACGAGGGCGCCGACCTGTCGATCCACCGCATCGGCGCCACGCCGGATCGCGAGGTCAACTGGTGATGCGCCGAAGACCAGCCGCTGTTATTTGCTCCTGAATTTATAGCTGTTGGCGCAGACCCCTGTTGGACTGCTGGCCGATTTGACCTATGGGGTTCGGCAAGCGCGCTGCAGCAAGGGCGCCAGCCAGCGGTCCATCGACCATGGCCCTCCACCGTAAATCGCCAGCCCCGCCAGCAACGCGCCCCAGAACACATGCTGCTGCAGGGCGGCTGGTGCGATCTCGCTGAGCGAGATCACCGCGACCGCATTCACGACGAACAGGCCCAGCGCCGAAAAACGGCCCGCCAGACCCAGCACCAGCAGCATTGGCAGTACCAGCTCGCCGGCTGTTCCGGCGATCGCCGCTACCGCCGGTGGCAGCAGCGGGACCCTGTATTCATCGGTGAACAGGGCCAGCGTGGTGTCCCAGTCGCGCAGCTTCGTCAGGCCCGACAGAAAAAACACCTGGGCCAGGTAAAGGCGCGCCGCCAGCGCGGCGGCAGGCTGCAGCAGATCGAGCGCCGCACTGAAGCGGCGCCAGAGGCCCAGCACTTTTTGTGGGGCCGAGGGGGGGGTGTTCATGGTGTGTCCCTTTCTGGAGAAATAACAGGGCGAACGCCCAGCAGCAGGCCGGTGTGCACCGCCTGCGCGAGCCATGCCGTGAAGTTGAATCCTGGCGCGGCGGACAGGGCAGCGGCCAGCGAGCGGCCTTGCTGGAGCACCCCGACAAACAAGGCCTCGCCCGGCTGCGCCTGCCGTAGCGCCGGCTTCAGGCCCTGTCGCCAGACCAGCGCCGTTTCTTTCACGCGGTCATGCAGGCGCTCTGCCGCCTGCCGCAGCGACGGCGTTCCACTCAGATGCGCCAGCACGAGGCTGACCACCGGAAAATCACTGGTCAGCAGCGCCGCGCCTGGGCACAGCTGCAGCGTCAGCGCGGCCGGATCGCCGCTTTCCAGCAGTGCCAGGGAGCCGATGTCGGCCCGGCCATCGGCCTGCGTTGCGGCCACATGCAGGGCCCATTCGACACGCGCCACGTCGGGCAGGTAAGGCTCCTCGCGCAGCAGGTCGACCAGCGAGTCGAGGAAGGCCGCGAAACCGTCGCCCCACTGCGCCATGTCGCCGCGCGCCGGCGGACAGCGTTGCCAGAAGTGGCGCGACAGGGCGACAAGGTTCTCCTCACCCAGCAGTTCGCCCACCACCGGGTAGGCAGCGGCCAGCGCGCGCTGCGCCAGCGCGTGGCCGTTGCTGCGATAGGCCTGCAGCCCACGTTCAAGATATTTTTGACCTTCAGCCCCCTCGACATGGGCGCAGGCAGCTATTATTTCCATAGCATCTGCATGGCGCGGTCGGTACAGCGCCTGCAGCAGGGCCTGCTGCTGCGCCGCCAGGCCGACGCAGACGCTCATGTCGACATCTCCGCTGGCTGGTTCAGCAAACGCGCACGTTCGGCCTCGCCCAGCAGCACCGCCAGCGGCGGGATGGCGGTGTCCCATTCGATCAGCGCAGGCGGCCCACCGAAACGCGCGATGGCATGGGCATACAGCTGCCACACCTCGGGGGCCACGCGGCTGCCGTGGTCATCGATGACGATGTCGTCCATCACGCAGTGGCCGGCCAGATGGATCTCGCCCACCGCGGCGGCAGGCAGTTGGTCCAGCCAGTGCTCGCAGGCGCGCAGCGGATCGGGCGCATCCTGCCCGCCGGCGATGCGCGCGTTGAGCGCATTGACGTAAATATTGTTCACGTCCACCAGCAGGCCGCAGCCGGTGCGCTGCACCAGCTCGCAGAGGAAATCGGTCTCGCTGCGGTCGCTGCCCGCGAGCGTGAGGTAGGCCGACAGGTTCTCCACCAACAAGGGCCGTTTGAGCCGCTCCTGCACTTGCTGCAGATTGCGGCAGAACACCGCCAGCGACTCCTGGTTGAAAGGGACAGGCAGCAGGTCGCCAGCATGCACGTTCCGGCCATTGACAGCACCACGCGCAAAACAGGCGTGGTCGCTGATGCGAACCGGCGCTATGCGTTCTGCCAGGCGCGCCAGTTGCTCCAGGTGCCAGGAGTCCACGCCCACAGCCGAGCCCAGTGCCAGGCCGACGCCATGCAGGCTGATGGGGTAGGCGGCGCGGGCCTGCTCAAGCAACGCGATTGCGGCGCCGCCGTCGGCAAAAAAATTTTCCGAATGCACCTCGAGAAAATCCAGCGGCGGGCGCGTTTCCAGCAGCTCCGCATAATGCGGGTGCCGCCAGCCGATGCCGACCTTGCCGGGCACCGGGCTGACGACGGGTGAGAAACGGTTCATGGTGAGCACTCGCCGCTTCGTCTCATCACATCAGGTCAAAAAAAGGGCGATCCGGTCGATCAGCTTTTTTTGTCCATCATCGGCTTGTCCATCATGGCCTTGCCCTTCATCTTGGCCTGGTCGGCCGTCATGCCCTTCATGCTGGCGCACGAGCCTTTGGCGACGTATTTCCACTCGTTGGCGTCATCGCTGACCTTGGACTGGCCAGCGCAGGAATGCGTGCCACTCAGGTTGGCGCAATCGTTCTGGCCGGCCTTGGCGATGCCGTAACATTTTTCTTTTTCCTGAGCGACGGCGGGTGTGGCCACCAGCAAGGTGGACAGCAGGGAAGCGGCGGCTGCAGCAATCAGGGCGCGTTGGTTCATTTGAAATCTCCAGTGGGTTTGAACAGGTTAAAAATCCCAACCAGACCCATGTTGTTTCTCTGTCTGGTTAAGGGTTGGTCCTGCGACCCCGGGCTTTCTTACAGGATTCTTTTTGCCCCCCCGGGAAAATACGCGGAAGGCTACAGCAAGTCGGCAATCCGGTCCCAGGCCTCAGGCGGGATCCGGCCCACATAACGCTCCACGATTTTTCCGGACTTGTCGACCAGGTAACCCGCGGGCAGTTGCGCGTGCTGGCCCAGGTTGTCGCGGTAGCTGCTGTCACCGGCCCAGAGCTGCACAAACCGCTGGCGGGTCGGCACGGTGCGCGAGATGATGTTCTCGTAGTCCAGCAGGTCTTTCATGCGCGCGTCGGTGCTCACCGCCACCAGCTCGAAGGGCTTGCCGGCCCAGCCTTCGTAGTTCGTTCGCAGCTCGGGCATCTTGTCGCGGCAGACGGCACAGCCGGTGGACCAGTACAGCACCAGCACCACCCTGCCCTTGAGCGAAGACAGCCTGAACGGCATGCCCTCCACTGTTTTTCCTTCGATCTGTGGGGGTGCGGCGGCCGGCGCCGCTGCAACACGTTCCGCCTTGGGAGCGGTCGGCGCTGTCTGCGCCAGGGCGGGCGCGGCGATCCCCAGCGAGAGGAGGGCCATCGCCCCCAGGCCCCGCAAGCTTCGGCCGGGATGCGCAACGCCATAACCGGTGACGGGTGGTGGTAGGTGACAGGCGAAGCCCATGATGGTTTCCTTGTTGGTTGCAAAAACAGGGCGTTTGTTGCCTATGTTAGTCGCAGGGCAGGCGGCGTTCTTACGGCTCTTTCTGCAATTTTTTGCCGCGCCCGCGCCGCCGTGCGGCTAGACTCGCCATCCATGGCCACCTTCGAAGAGCAACTGGTTGAACACCGTATCTACCTCATGCGGTTTGCGCGGCTGCAGCTGCGCAACGATGCCTGGGCCGAAGACGCCGTTTCGGAGACCCTGCTGGCGGCCCTGTCCAGACCGCAATCGTTTGGCAACCGTTCACAGCTCAAGACCTGGCTGGTCGGCATCCTCAAGCACAAGGTTGTCGACCTGATTCGCAGCCACGCGCGGGAGGTCTCGTTGCCCGACCACGGGGCCGACGACGACGCGGACGAACTGGACAAGCTCGTCTTCCAGCGTGACGGCCATTTCGCCAGCCCGCCCGGTAACTGGGGCGATCCGCAGCAAACCCTGGCGCAAAGCCAGTTCTTCAAGGTCCTGGATGCCTGCGTCGAGCGGCTGCCCCCTGCTCTGGGGCGCTTGTTCCTGATGCGCGAATGGCTGGAACTTTCCTGCGAAGAAGTCTGTAAGGAACTCTCGCTCACGCCGACCAATTTATATGTCCAACTCCACCGTGCGCGCCTGCGCTTGCGCGAATGTCTGGCCATTCACTGGTTTGGCCAACACCCCCACTGAATGACCGGCATGAAAATCCAGTCCCTTCCCCTCAGGCGCACCTGCAAACAGGCCGCGGCCTTGCTGGTGGCCCGTGAGGACCGCGCTTTGCGCCTGGCCGATACCGTTGCCTTGCGTCTGCACCTGCTGGCCTGCAAGGCCTGCCCGCAATTTGAAAACCAGCTGCTCACCATGCGCTTGGCGATGGGCCGCTGGCGCAACTATGCAGGCGAAACCGAAAGCCCGGACACGGAAGGCCTCCAGCGGCCTGACTGATGGCAACGCGCCGCGTTGCGAACCAGCCGCCCGGCGTTCGTGGCGAGTGGCGAGCGCGAGTGTGAGCCCTCGCGAGAGCCGCTTGCTGGTGTGAACAGCGTAAAAATTCGTTTCTTTACGCCTCCGTTGAAACACGCCCCCGATCGGCCCCTTGGATAGTACAAGTGGGTACAAACTTCCCGTTTTCTGATTGAAAATCAACGTTCTTTCACGTCCTCAAGAGACGTCTATGGGTGCACCGCGCCTCCAACCCGCACGCCAGCGCTCGCGCTGCAGGGCAAGACCGCCCGCCAGCCCCATGTGGACGCGGGTCGAGCAGGTGCGGCGAAGGCAATATTTGCTTGTCTTCCCCGGGCCCGGCCGCATAACATAAAGGCTGTGGATGCGAGTCCACACCAGCCAGGTGATCGGTCAGTTTCGCGCGCTACAGCGGTACGTTGGAAGATTTGTTGTGCTTTCGGGACTCCATCGCTTTTATTATTGTGTTTTAGAGGAGTCCCTTCATGGGCAACAAACTTTACGTCGGCAATCTGCCTTATTCCGTCCGCGACGAAGACCTGCAACAATCTTTCGGCCAGTTTGGCGCTGTCACCAGCGCTAAAGTCATGATGGAGCGCGACACTGGTCGCTCCAAGGGCTTTGGCTTTGTGGAAATGGGCAGCGATGCCGAAGCGCAGGCAGCCATTGCCGGCATGAACGGCCAGCCCCTGGGTGGTCGCAGCGTGGTCGTCAACGAAGCCCGTCCGATGGAAGCTCGTCCTCCACGCACTGGCGGTGGCGGCTTCGGCGGCGGTAGTGGTGGTGGCGGCGGCTACGGTGGCGGCGGCGGTGGGGGCGACGGTGGTTTCCGCAGTCCTTACGGCGGCGGCCGTTCCGGGGGTGGCGGTTCTGGCGGTGGGCGCGGCGGCTACTAAGCCCTGACTCCAGCCTCTTCAGCTGCGGCTGAAGACAGCTTCTAAAGGCCTCAAAACCCCGGTTTTGGAGCCTTTTTGCATGGAGCACTTGACTTTGGCCTCAATCAACGATCGATTTTCCATCAATTTTGTTGGCTTTATTCATATCTGGCGCATAATGCACGGGTGTGGGTATAAATCCATACAGGTTAGGTGATCGGTCAGTTTCGCGCGCTACAGCGGTACGTTTGAAGATTTGTTGTGCTTTCGGGACTCCATCGCTTTTATTATTGTGTTTTAGAGGAGTCCCTTCATGGGCAACAAACTTTACGTCGGCAATCTGCCTTATTCCGTCCGCGACGAAGACCTGCAACAATCTTTCGGCCAGTTTGGCGCTGTCACCAGCGCTAAAGTCATGATGGAGCGCGACACTGGTCGCTCCAAGGGCTTTGGCTTTGTGGAAATGGGCAGCGATGCCGAAGCGCAGGCAGCCATTGCCGGCATGAACGGCCAGCCCCTGGGTGGTCGCAGCGTGGTCGTCAACGAAGCCCGTCCGATGGAAGCTCGTCCTCCACGCACTGGCGGTGGCGGCTTCGGCGGCGGTAGTGGTGGTGGCGGCGGCTACGGTGGTGGCGGCGGCGGTGGTGGTTACGGCGGCGGCGGCGGTGGTGGCCGTTCCGGCGGTGGCGGCTACGGTGGTGGCGGCTCTGGCGGTGGACGCGGCGGCTACTAAGCCCTCCCCCTGACTCTTCAGCTTCGGCTGAAGACAGCTTTAAAAGGCTTCAAGACTTCGGTTTTGAAGCCTTTTTGCATGGCGGCCCTTGATACGCGGGCGCATACAGCTATTGATTTTGTAGCGTCACAGCGGCTTTTCCGGCTGCCGATGTTTGCGCGGCCGGCCCGCCAGGGCCTTGTCAAACAGGCCATTGGGCAACAGGCGCAGCAGCTTGGCCACCACGCCCATCTGCCAGGGAATCACGCGGTAACCGGTACCTGCCTCAATGGCTGCGAAAGCCTTGTCGGCAAACGCCTCTGGCTGCATCAGAAACGGCATGGCGTAGCGGTTCTTCTGCGTCAGCGGCGTGTCGACGTAGCCGGGACACAGGGTCACAACCTTCACGCCCGAAGGCCGCAGCTCGCCACGCAAGCTCTCGCAGTACGCGATGACTGCCGCCTTGCTGGCACAGTAGGCGCCGTGGCCAGGCAAGCCGCGAATACCTGCCACGCTCGCCATGCCCACCAGCGCGCCCGAGCCCCGCTGCACCATGGCATCCACAAAAGGATGAAAAGTCGCCGCCAGGCCGATGTTGTTGGTGGCAAACGTCTGCGCCATCACCTCCAGGTCCTCGCGCACTGCCGTGTCCATGCCAATGCTGACGCCGGCGTTGGCGATCACCACATCCGGCACGCCCTGGGCCGCAATGCAATCCCGCCCAGCCGCCACAATGCTGCTGCTGTCCGACACGTCGGCGCTATAGATTTTATAGCTGTTGGCGCTTATTCCATGAGCCTGCACCCACGTTTCCACTTCGCGAGTACGGCGTGCCACGAGTGCCAGCCGGTAACCGGCCTGAAAAAAGCGCAGGGCCAGGGCCTGGCCGATGCCGCTGGAGGCGCCGGTGATGAAAACAAGTCTGGACATGAACAACTCCTGCCGGGCTTGAACAGGCCGGCTCTATTTTTGAAGACAGCCGCCGGCCGCCCTTCAGGGCGCGCCGCCCGCGGGGGCTTTGCGCGGCACCAGCACGCCTTTGACCCGCCCCTTGAGGTCAGCCACCCGCTCAAGATTGTCATAGGCAAAGGTGTCCCCGGCGAACTGGTCGCTTCCGCGTGTGATGACCACCGGCAGGTGCGACTTCGCACGCTCCTCATTCACAAACACGTGCAGGAACTCTCCCTGGAATTCAAGTCGCGGAATCTCACGGCCAGCCGCATCCACGGCCGCTTCACGCACCACGCGTGCATTGCCGATGAGCTGGACTTCCGAGCCGTCGGCATTGGTCAGCGCCCGGTTGCCGGTCGAGGTCGTCAACCGGCCCTCGAGGCTGTAGCTGCGGATCAGCGCCTTGTCGATCTCCAGCGTGTCGGTGTCCGGGTAGTGGCGCAGTTCGGCGCCCGAGACATCGCTTTTGAGCCGCCCCGCATCGTCAAAGGTCTTGATGCCGAACTTGCGCAGATAGTAGTCCGGCTCGGCGCTGACCGCTTTCTGGCCTTCCGGCGCCAGCGAGGCGGGCGTGTTTCTAACCAGCCAGTAAGTGCCCAGTGCCAGCACGCCCATCATCAGCACCGGGATATAGATGGCCGTACGCTCCCACAGCAGGGACGCCCTGTCCAGCGCGCTGCGCCAGGCCGGAACCACAGGCGCAGAAGGACCCGGGAAGGCGTTGGCAGCCATCACGCGGTGTACTCCTGCAGCAAGGCCGCGTAACGGCCGCTGGCCACCATCAACAGGTCGCAGAACTCGCGCACGGCACCGTCGCCGCCGCGGGCCTCGGTGACATGCGTGGCCAGGGCCTTGACCTCCGCATGCGCGTTGGCGGGCGCGCAGCTCAAGGCAACGCGGCGCATCACCGGCAGATCGGGCCAGTCGTCGCCCATGAACGCGGCTTGTGACCAGTCCAGTCCGAGCTCTTTCAGGGTGATCTCGGCGGCCGGGCGTTTGTCTTCGGTTCCGAAGTGGGCATGCACGATGCCGAGGGCCTGCAACCGGGTCCGCAGCACCGCGCTGTCGCGCCCGGTGATCACCGCCGGGGTGATGCCGGCACGCTGGAGCAATTTCAGGCCATGGCCGTCGAGCGAATTGAAGCGCTTGAGGGTCTCGCCCGCGGCATTGAAGCCGACCTGCGGCGTCGCCCGGGGGTCGCCTTCCGGATATTCGCCGAAATAAAGTCCCCCGTCGGTCAGCACGCCATCGACATCGAAGAACGCCACCTTGATATTCTGCGCGCGCAGCAGCAGTTCAGCCGCGAAGTTCAAGGCCGGCACCGATCCCATCAGATCACCTTCGCACGCAGCAAGTCGTTGCTGTTGAGGGCGCCGCACAAGACACCCGCGCCGTCCACCACCAGCACGCTGGTGATGCGGTACTGCTCCATCAGCGCCACCGCCTCCACAGCCAGGGCGCCGGCGCGCAGGGTGCGCGGGTCGGGATGCATGACATCGGCGGCCTTGCTGGTCCGCAAATCCACCCCTTTTTCAATCAGCCGGCGCAAATCACCGTCGGTGAAAATGCCGCGCACCCGGCGCGCATCATCCACGATGGCCGAAGCACCCAGGCCCTTGTTGCTCATCTCGCGCATCAGTTCCGTAAAACCGGCCTGCAGGCCGACCGCCGGCACCGCCTCGCCGGTTCGCATCACATCGTCGATATGCGTCAGCAGCTTGCGCCCCAGCGCGCCGCCGGGATGGGAACGGGCAAAGTCTTCTTCCCTGAAGCCGCGCGCATCGAGCAGGGCCACCGCCAACGCATCACCGAGCGCCAACTGCGCCGTGGTGCTGGCCGTGGGCGCAAGATTGAGCGGACAGGCCTCCAGGTCAACCGCGCTGATCAGGACGATGTCGGCATGCTGTGCGAGCGTCGAGTCGGAGCGGCCAGTCATGGCCAGCAACGTGACGCCGATCCGCTTCAGGGCCGGCAGGATGGCCGCCAGTTCATCCACCTCACCCGAGTAGGAAATCGCCAGCACCACATCGCCCGGGGCCACCATGCCGAGGTCACCATGACTGGCCTCGGCCGGATGCACAAACATCGCCGGCGTGCCGGTTGAGGCCAGGGTGGCAGAAATTTTCCGCCCGATGTGGCCGCTTTTGCCCATGCCCATCACCACGACCCGGCCCCTGCAAGCCAGCATGACCTCGACAGCGCGTGCGAACTCGGGGCCGACCCGGGTCTTCAGCCCGAGCACGGCAGCGGCTTCAATGTCAAAGGTTCTGTGGGCCAGTGCCAGCGCTTGCGCAGCGTCGAATTTCGCGGGATCAAAGCTCATGCCTGCATTCTATAGAGCCGCACCGGATCGGGGCCTGCCCTGTCCGCTGGCTACCCGGGGGAGAAGACACCCATCGGCTACCATCAAAGCATGACCGCGCTCGAACTCACACTGCTGTACTTGCTGGCTGCTGTGCTGGGCGTGGTCGCCTGCCGCTTCTTCAAGTTGCCGCCCATGCTGGGTTACCTGGCGGTCGGCGTGGTGATTGGCCCGAACGCGCTGGCGCTGGCGAAAAACTCCGATGGTGTGCGTCATCTCGGCGAATTCGGCGTGGTTTTCCTGATGTTCGTGATCGGGCTGGAGTTCAACCTGCCCAAGCTGCGTTCCATGCGGCGTCACGTCTTCGGCCTGGGCATGCTCCAGGTCGTGTCAACAATCGTGCTGGCCACGGTCGGCTCCCTGTTCCTGGCGTCGCTGGCACCCACGCTCTGGAAGATGCCGTGGCAGACGGCGCTGGCGCTCTCCGGCGCCGTGGCCATGAGCAGCACGGCCGTGGTGGTCAAGCTCCTGTCCGAGCGGCTCGAGCTCGATTCGGAACACGGCAAGCGCGTGGTGGGCGTCCTGCTGTTCCAGGATCTGGCTGTGGTGCCGCTGCTGGTACTGATCCCCGCGCTGGGCGCCTCCCCCGACAAGCTGCTGATGGCGCTGGCCGTTGCCGGGCTCAAGGCAACGGTGCTGGTCGGATTGCTGCTGACTGGCGGGCAGCGCGTCATGCGCTGGTGGCTCACGCTGGTGGCCAGGCGCAAAAGCGACGAGCTGTTTGTGCTGAACCTGCTGCTGGTCACGCTGGCGCTGGCCTGGCTCACCGAGCTGGCCGGACTGAGCCTGGCACTCGGCGCGTTCATCGCGGGCATGTTGATCTCGGAAACCGAATTCAAGCACCAGGTGGAAACCGATATCCGGCCTTTTCATGACGTGTTGCTCGGCCTGTTTTTCATCAGCATCGGCATGATGCTGGACTGGCGCCTGGTGCTCGAACGCTGGCCGCTGGTGCTGCTGCTGCTGACCGTGCCGGTGCTGTTCAAGCTGGTGATGATCACGGCGCTGGCCCGCGCTCTGGGCGCCACCGCCGGCGCCTCACTGCGCACCGGCCTGTACCTGGCGCAGGCCGGCGAGTTCGGCTTTGTGCTGCTGACGCTGGCGCAGGGCAACAACCTGATTCCCCCATCGCTGCTCAACCCCATCCTGGCCAGCATGGTGCTGTCGATGCTGGCCACGCCTTTCATCATCATGTACAGCAACCGCATCGTGATGAAACTGGTTTCCAGCGAGTGGCTGCAGCAGTCGCTGCAGATGACCACGATTGCGCGCAAGGCCATCAACACCGACCGGCACGTGATCGTCTGCGGCTACGGTCGCTGCGGCCAGAACCTGGGCCACATGCTGGAGCGCGAAGGCATCCCCTACATCGCGCTGGACCTTGACCCGGACCGGGTGCGCCAGGCGGCCGCCGCCGGCGATTCGGTGGTGTTCGGCGACGCCGTGCGGCTGCAGTCACTGATGGCGGCCGGCCTGGCGCGCGCCAGCGCCGTGGTGGTGACTTACCTGGACACCGCCAGTGCGCTCAAGGTGCTGGCCAACATCCGTGCCCATGCGCCCACCGTGCCCGTGATTGTGCGCACGGTGGACGACCGCGACCTGGAAAAACTGCAGGCCGCCGGCGCCACCGAGGTGGTGCCCGAAGCCATCGAAGCCAGCCTGATGCTGGCCAGCCATGCGCTGGCACTGGTGGGCGTGCCCATGCGCCGCGTGATCCGCGTGGTGCAGGACCAGCGCGATGCACGCTACAACCTGCTGCGCGGCTACTTCCGCGGCGCTGATGACGACACCACCGGCGACCTGGAACAGGAACGCCTGTCCACCGTCACGCTGCCGCTGGGCATCAAGTCGGCCGGCCGGCCATTGAGCGAGTTTGCCCTGCACGCGACGGGTGTGCGCGTGGTCAGCCTGCGCCGGGGCGGCGGCAAGACCCTGGAAGCGCTGGACAACACGCTGCTCGAAGGCGGCGACACGCTGGTTCTGTCGGGCAACTCCGAAGCGCTGGCGCTGGCCGAGCAGAAACTTCTACGCGGCTGAACGCTCTCATGCTGATGGACCGACGACTTTTCACCGGCGTACTGCTGATCACCCCCTGGGCGGCAAGCGCGCAAACCGACCCGCTCGCGGCCCGCCTTCTCGCCGGCGCCTGCGTGGTGTTGCTGCGGCATGCGCAGACCGTGCCCGGCATCGGCGACCCGCCGGACTTTCGCCTTGACCAGTGCAGCACGCAGCGCAACCTCAGCGAAGAAGGGCGCCTGCAGGCCGGGCGTATCGGCCAGTGGTTCACGTCCCGCGGCCTGTTGCCCCGCACCGTCCGGTCCAGCGCCTGGTGCCGGTGCAAGGACACGGCCGATCTGGCCTTCGGCCGTCATCAGGTCTGGCCGGCGCTCAATTCCTTTTTCGGGTCGGGCGGCGGGGAAACCCAGACCGCGCAATTGCGCGCTGCACTGCGCCGCGTCCCGGCGGGCCAATTCGAGGTATGGGTCACCCACCAGGTCAACATGACTGCGCTGACCGGTGAAGGCATGGCGATGGGAGAGGGCCTGGTGGTCGACGCAAGAGGCAAAATGGTGGCCCGCAGCACTTTTGGCTAGACCCATGCCCTCCAACCGCGACGCATTCGATTTCGGCCCCTATCTCCGCAGCCACATCCGCACCGTGCCCGACTGGCCGACACCCGGTGTCCAGTTTCGCGACATCACGCCGCTGCTGCAGGACCCGAAAGTGTTCCGTGTGCTGATTGACGCCTTTGTGCACCGCTACATGGATCCGGCGCTGCGCCCCGACGTGGTGGCCGGGCTGGATGCCCGCGGCTTCATTCTGGGAGCGGTCGTGGCTTACGAGCTCAACATCGGTTTTGTGCCGATCCGCAAAAAAGGCAAACTGCCTTTCACCACCGTGCAGGAAACCTACGAACTGGAATACGGCAGCGCCACTGTCGAACTGCACACTGACGCGGTCAAGACAGGGGACAAAGTGCTGCTGATCGACGACCTCATCGCCACCGGCGGCACCATGATGGCCGGGAAAAAGCTGCTGGAGAAACTGGGCGCCCGTGTCACCGAAGGCGCTGCCATCGTGGACCTGCCGGAGCTGGGCGGCTCCGCCAAACTGCGTGCGGCCGGTCTGCCGCTGTTCACCCTGGTGGACTTCGCCGGTCACTGAGACCGGCTGGACACTATCATTTCTATAGCTGTTCGCGCCCGCCCAACAAGGGCTGAAGCCCGAAAATATTGAATGTTTCCTAAACCAGGTCGCCGTACTGGGTGGCGCTGAGCGCCGGCACCGAGGCGGGGGACTCCGGCATCTCGGTGTCTTCAAAACCCGTGAGCAGGGTGTAGGAATGCGGGCCGCTGCGGGTGGTCACGCCTTTTGCCGCCACCGGCGCTGCTCCGCCACTGGCGGACGCGGCGGCCAGGGCCTGCTTGAAAGCGGCCACTTCGTCGGCCTGGATGGGTTCATAACGCGAAGCGACCGGAGCCGCAACCGCCGTCTCGGCGGCGGCAACAACAGCAACGGCCACCGCGGCGGGCGCGCTGTGGGACCGGGCCCCCTGGGCGCTGGGCTGGGGGCGGCCGATTGCCACCAGCTCGTTCATGCGCCAGTAGACGGCCGTCACGCGGATGTTGTAACGCGACTTGGCGCTCTGGGCGATCATCACCTCGATTTCCGCCAGTCGATCGGTCTGCCCGCCGAACTCCTGCGCCAGGTCCATCATGACCATGAACTGGTCACCACGCGGGTCCAGCGACAACACCTTGAATTTGTAGCTGGCCGACAGGACGCCGGCGCGGATCATGGCCTCGCGCACGGCGGCATACAGCAACTCCCTCTTGGCGTGCCGCTGGGATTTCTGCTCGCCCCCGAGTTCGCCGGTCTTAAGAGGTGTGGGCACCGAAGCCCTGGGTCGCGCGCCCGCTACCGGCCGGGTACGCTCGTCGCGCGTCAGACCCGAACTGTCGACATCGGGCCGCGCCTTGGGGGAGGCATGCCGTTCGTTGCTGGAGGTACCGGAAAACCAACTGAAAAATGACATCGACTGGCGCCTGCAAAATGATGGCTGCGCAAGCAGCGATCGGGGCGGTGTTGCAGGGGACCTGCAACTTTCATGGTCTAGTTTACTGAGTCCTCTTGTCAAGACAGCCCGCGCCGGGCGGCCGGAAGGTACCGCTCATACGTCCTGGCGCCTTTCCCTGCAATAAATCACGCTATGGCCACCTGAATGCACCGCCGGGGTCTTGCGTGCGCCCACTCTTGTGGTGGCGCCACCACGGGTCACGACCCAGCGCCCTCAGGTGACGGCTACACGCTTGGGACGGTTGTACAGCCGCTTGGCCAACACCCCGCCCAAGCCCAGACACAACTCCAGCGCGATCGGGCTGTTCCGGTTGGACAGCTCCTTGAAACGAATCGCCGTGAGGCACCAGAGTTGGCAGGCGTTGGACGCCTGCACGGTGGCGTTGCGCGGCAGGCGCGAGAAAAAAGCACCTTCACCCACCAGCGAGCCCGCTGCCACCATCGCCAGTCGTACCCGGCCCTTCTCGTCCTGGTAGTGAACGCTCAATGTTCCGCTCTCGACAAAATACAGGGTCTGGTCCGCAGAACCCTGCTCGATCAGCGACTGCCCTGCTTGCAGCGCGAAAGGCTGCATGTAGCCGGCCAGAACCTCCCACTGCTGAGCGGTGAGCTGGCAGCGCAAGGCGTCGCTGGCATGGCTGTGCGCCATGGCATTGACCAACCCCTGGATGTCAAAGCGGGCTGAAGTCGGGAGTGGGGCGTTCATGATGGACGGAAGATACCCTTCGCCGGTGCCTTGCCGCAAGGGACGTTAACGCCCCTTTACACCTGATACACCGGCAAGCCAGATCCAGTTTTCGCGGCGCCACGGTCAGCGAAGGCAAGACACCGGCCGTCAGTGCACTACTTGCCGATGCAGAATTTCGAGAAGATCTCGCCGAGCAGGTCATCGGTCGTGAACTGTCCGGTGATGTCGCCCAGGGCGTTCTGGGCCTGGCGCAGGTCTTCCGCCAGCAGATCCAGCGCAGGCGCCGGTGCCTGCAGCTGGGCAGCAGCCCGCACAAGTTGTGTCTCGACCCGGCGCAGCGCCCGCACATGGCGCTCGCGGGCCATGAACACGCCTTCGGGCGCGGCCTGCCAGCCCACCACTTGCAGCAACTGCTGGCGCAGCTGCTGCAAGCCGGCGCCGGTCTTGGCGGAAATAAGCACGCCGGTAGAAACTGCGGCCAGCACGTCGGCACCGGCCATGTCGGACTTGTTCCAGACATCGATCACCGGTGTGTTGGCAGGCAGCCGGTCGGTTATGGCGGCCTCGATTTCTGCGTCCGCCGCGAGGTAGTTCATGGCAATGCGCAGGTCTGCAGGCGTGTGCTGGCGCGTCAGGTCGTGCAGGAACAGCACGGCATCCGCACTCTGGATTTCCGTCCAGGCGCGCTCAATGCCGATTTTTTCGACCTCGTCGACTTCGGGCAGCAAACTGTCGCGCAAGCCGGCGGTATCCACCACATGCAGGGGCACCCCGTCGATCTGGATCAGTTCGCTGACCTTGTCGCGCGTGGTGCCGGCGACCGGCGTCACGATGGCCAGCTCGGCACCCGCCAGCGCATTGAGCAGTGAGCTCTTGCCGGCGTTGGGCTGGCCGGCAATGACGACCTTGATGCCCTCACGCAGGATGGCGCCCTGCTGCGTCCGCTGCAGCACGGTGGCCAGCGTCTGCTGCAGGCGGGTCAGCTGCCCCTGGGCATCGGCCTTCTGCAGGAAATCAATGTCTTCCTCGGGGAAATCGAGGGTGGCCTCCACCAGCATGCGCAGATGCACCAGCTGGTCGAGCAGCACATGCACCTCTCTGGAAAACTCCCCGGACAGCGAACGGGCCGCCGATCGCGCGGCGGTCTCGGTACTGGCGTCAATCAGATCGGCAATGGCCTCGGCCTGCGCCAGGTCGATCTTGTCGTTCAGGAAGGCGCGTTCGGTGAACTCGCCGGGTTCGGCCGGGCGCAGGCCGGCGAGCCGAGGCTGGCCCGTGACGGCATCGTGTTCTGCCGCCGCCTCCAGGCAGCGGGCCAGCAGCAGCTGCAGCACCACCGGCCCGCCATGAGCCTGCAGTTCAAGCACGTCTTCACCGGTGTAGGAGTGCGGTGCCGGGAAGAAAATCGCCAGGCCCTGGTCGATCACCTGCCCACGGATATCCAGGAACGGCAGGTAAGTCGCGTGGCGTGGCTGCAAAGTGCGGCCGCACAGGGCCGCCAGGACAGGCGCAAGGCTCTTGCCCGAGAGCCGCACAATGCCCACCGCCCCGCGGCCGGGGGCGGTTGCAATGGCAACAATGGGATCGTGGTGACGGGCCAGCATGAGGGCACCATGTTAAAGGGCCGCGAAGCGGCCCTTTTTTTCAGCTTATCTGAATTTCGGCAGATTGAACTGCGGCGGCACACCCATGCGGGTGTTGATCACCCACTGCTGCGCGATCGACAGCACGTTGTTGGTGATCCAGTAGAGCACCAGCCCGGCCGGGAAGAAGAAGAACATCACGCTGAAAATCAGCGGCATGAACCACATCAGCTTGGCCTGCATCGGATCGGGCGGCGTCGGGTTCAGGGCCGTCTGCAGCATGGTGGTGAGGGTCATCACGATCGGCAGGATGAAGTAGGGATCCGGCGAGGACAAGTCCTTGATCCAGAGGATCCAGGGCGCGTTGCGCATCTCGACCGAGCTGAGCAACACCCAGTACAGCGCAATGAACACCGGAATCTGGATCATGATCGGGAAGCAGCCACCCATGGGGTTGACCTTTTCTTCCTTGTAGATCTTCATCATGGCGACCTGCATTTCCTGCGGCTTGTCCTTCAGGCGTTCACGCATCTCCATGATCTTGGGATTGACCGATTTCATCTTGGCCATGCTGGCGTAGGCCTTGGCATTGAGCCAGTAAAACGCGATCTTCAGCAACAGCACCAGTGCCACGATGGACCAGCCCCAGTTCTGCAGGAAGCTGTGCAACTTGTCGAGCAGCCAGTACAGCGGTTTGGCCAGAATCGTCAGCCAGCCATAGTCCTTGACCAGTTCCAGGCCTGGCGTGATGGCTTCGAGCTGCTTTTCAATCTGGGGGCCCACAAAAAACCGGGCCTCCACCGTTTTGGTGGTGCCGGGCGCCACAGCGCCCAGCGGCGTGATCATGCCGACCGCATACAGGTTGGTGTCGACCTTGCGCAGGAAAATGTCGCGCTGGACGCCGTCAGCCAGCATCCACGCCGACGCGAAATAATGCTGCACCATGGCCACGTAACCATTGCTGGCGTGTTTTTCGACGTCGACCTTGTTTTTCTCGATGTCGCCGAACTCGACCTTCTGGTACTTCTTGGCCTCGGTATACAGCGCCGGACCGGTGAAGGTGGAATAGAACGAGGACTCTCCGGGCGGCTTGTTACCGTCGCGCACCAGTTGCAGGTACAGCTGCGGCGAGGCCGCGCTGCTGCCCGTGTTGATCACGTCGTGACGAACGGTCATGTCATAAACACCGCGCTTGAGCGTGTAGGTCTTGACCAGCTTGACACCGCCCACCTCGGCCGACTCGAACTTGATTTCCAGCGCGTCCTGGCCGTCCTTGAGCGTGCGCTCGCCGGGAACGGCGGTCATCAGCGTCTTGTGGGTCGGGAAACTGCCGCCCTCGGCTCCGGCGATCAGGCCGGACTGCGCCACGTACACGCGCGCCGCACTTTCATCAAGCAGCACAAAGCCGGAGGACTTGTCCACCATGTCCTTGTGCTTGAGGAAGGAGGAGTGGACCAGCGTGCCGCCTTCGGTGTCGAAGGTCAGACTCAAGACATCGGTGTTGACGACCAGGCGCTCTTTGGTGGCCGACGGTGTAGTGGCAGGCAGCGCGCCAGGTGTCGCGGCCGCAGTGGCACCGGCCACCGGGGCCGGGACGGCGCTGCCGCCGACCGGACCGACAGGCACGCTGGCGGCGCTGGCCGGCTTGTTCGCCGGTGCTGTGGCACTCACGGCGGGGGCGGGCGAGGGGAAAAAGGTGGCCTTGTGGCCATTGAAAAGCTGCCACTGGTCCCACAGCAGGACCATGGAAAAACCAAAGATCACCCACAGAATGGTACGGCGAATGTCGTTCATGACGGCTTCTTTTTAGAGGGGATCGAAGTCACGGGCGTGACCAGACGGGTGAAAAGGGAAGGACGGCCGGCAGGCGGCGGCACCGGATCGTAACCGCCGCTGCACCAGGGGTGGCAACGCGCCAGGCGGTAAAGGGTCAAATAACTGCCGCGCGCGGCGCCGTGCTGTTGCAAGGCCTGCAGCGAATACGCTGAACAGGTGGGCTCAAACCGGCACGATGATCCCAGCCAGGGGCTGAGCAGGAGGCGATAACCCTTGACCAGCGCCACCAGTGTTTTCTGCGGCAGGCGGCTGACCGTTACCGCCGCGCGGCGAAGCGTGTACAGCGCGCTCATGCGGCTTGCGCCCCGGCCTGCATCAAGGCCTGCACTTCACTGCGCACGGCCTGCTTGAGCGCCTCCGAGCTGGCGCTGACAAATTCCTTGCGGGAAAAGTCGCGCCGCAAACGGATCACCCACCCGGAACGGGACAGGCGAGGCGAAACATCAGCACTCACGGTGTAGATCTGTCTTTTGATGGCGTTGCGCGTGACGGCCCGTTTGGCCCAGCGTTTAGGCACCATCGCCCCGACCCAGACATCCTGAACAGGAAACAGGTCCGGCGTGTCATGGGTCTTGCTGGGCATGGTTTGCGCGTTCATGGCATCGAGCGCATTGCGGTGCAATGCGAAATGCGTTGTTCTTGCAACAATGGCGCCAGCAAGGACTGCCTGGAACTGGGGTCGGGTTTTAAGCCGCTGCACTAGCGCCAAGCGTCCGCGAAGCAATAGGCCTGCTGGACCCGGCGCTTATACAGCCAGGCGCTTGCGGCCTTTGGCGCGACGGGCCGCAATCACTGCGCGGCCGCCACGGGTTTTCATGCGGGTCAGGAAGCCGTGCGTACGGGCGCGCTTGACTTTGGAAGGTTGGTATGTGCGTTTCATGATGGGTCCTACAAGCTACAAAAAGCTCCCTTGTGCAGAATCTGAAAATTCTGCGATTCGATCCTGGCGGCTGTACAACACAACCAACTCTGCAAGTCAGCAGGGCCCGCAAAGCGTAAAGAGCGCTTGAAAACAAGCCTCACCACGGCGCGCCGACCCGCTATGAATCAGGGAAACCCACGATTATCGCAGATTTCCCAACGCTGGCAACAAGTTAGAGGCCGCATTGCCGGTAAATGCTGAGATGCCCCTGACAGCACTCGCACCAGCGCCACAGCGCACCCGGCCGGCGCAGACTAGGTTAAAACCCGAAGTCCTTTTTTTGTGGATAACTGGGCCGCCCGACTACAATAACGGGTGCCAAAAATTAATAATATCCACAAGCAAGAGCATGCTGGCCAATGCGACTCCCCAGCCCCCGGACGCCATGCGTGAGGGAGCCGTTCACAGTTCGAGCCAGGACTTGTGGCAAAGTTGCGTGGACCATCTGGCCCAGGAACTGCCCGAGCAGCAGTTCAACACCTGGATCCGCCCGCTGGTCGCCGAAGTCGCCGGCGACCTGTCCAAAGTCACGATTCAAGTCGCCAACCGCTTCAAGCTGGACTGGATACGGGCGCAATACGCGGGCCGTATTTCTGCGCTGCTGGAAAAGGTTTCCGGCCACAGCATACATCTGGAGTTAGCGCTCGCTCATCGTGAACCTGGCGTCCGGTCTGCACCTCTGACGCGCAGCTTTGAGGGCAATGGAGTCCCCGAACCCGTGGGGCTGGGCGTTGCCGAAGACGTCGCCGGCGCGCCGTTCAAAAGCCGGCTCAACACCGCGCTGACCTTCGACACCCTGATCGAAGGAACCGCCAACCGCATGGGCCGGGCCGCCGCCATGCATGTGGCCAGCAGTCTGGGCCAGCTTTACAACCCGCTGTTCATTTATGGCGGGGTCGGTCTGGGCAAGACCCACCTGATGCACGCCATCGGCAACAAGCTGATGGTCGACAACCCCGCGGCCAAAGTTCTCTACATCCATGCCGAGCAGTTTGTCTCGGATGTGGTTAAAGCCTACCAGCGCAAGACGTTTGACGAGTTCAAGGAGCGTTACCACTCGCTTGATCTGCTGCTGATCGACGACGTGCAGTTCCTCGCCAACAAGGACCGCACCCAGGAAGAGTTCTTCAACGCCTTTGAGGCGCTGCTGACCAAAAAGTCGCACATCGTGATGACCAGCGACACCTATCCCAAGGGCCTGACCGACATCCATGAGCGCCTGATCTCGCGTTTTGACTCCGGGCTGACGGTCGCCATCGAGCCGCCCGAACTCGAGATGCGCGTGGCCATCCTTATCCGCAAGGCCGAGGCCGAAGGCACGGTCATGCCCGAGGAAGTTGCTTTTTTTGTGGCCAAGAACGTGCGCTCCAACGTGCGCGAGCTTGAAGGCGCGCTGCGCAAGATCCTCGCCTACTCGCGCTTCAACCTCAAGGAAATCTCCATCCAGCTGGCGCGGGAGGCGCTGCGCGACCTGTTGTCGATCCAGAACCGCCAGATATCGGTCGAGAACATCCAGAAGACTGTGGCCGACTATTACAAGATCAAGGTCGCCGACATGTATTCCAAGAAGCGGCCGGCCAGCATTGCCCGTCCGCGCCAGATTGCCATGTACCTGGCCAAGGAACTGACGCAGAAGAGCCTGCCCGAGATCGGCGAGCTGTTTGGCGGCCGCGACCACACCACCGTGCTGCACGCCGTGCGCAAGATGGCTGCCGAGCGCCAGCAAATGACCGAGCTCAACCAGCAGTTGCACGTGCTGGAACAAACCCTGAAAGGCTGAATTGAATACTTTTTCAGCCATTTCCCACCGGCTTCAGGCTTGCCTGGCAACCATGGGGACAACTTTTGAACAACTGATGACTTATCCACAGGAGAAGTGGATTTCCGGAAGTTGTTCATACCAGGCAGCAGGGCAGGGAGTGGTCTGACCACAAGGTTAAACAAGCGCCAAGTAGTTGATCAAAAAGAAGAAAATAGGGCTGTCCACAGAAACCGGCTTCCCTTATCTACTACTACTAATTTGAATTAAAGAAATAAGAGGTTAAGACAGTGATCGTTCTCAAAGCCACCCAGGATAAAGTTTTGTCGGTTCTGCAATCGGTCGCGGGCATTGTCGAGCGTCGGCATACGCTGCCGATTCTGGCCAACGTGCTGATCCGCAAGACAGGTTCTCAGCTGCAGCTGACGACGAGCGACCTGGAAATCCAGATTCGCACGACAGCCGAGCTGGACGGCGATGCAGGCAACTTCACAACCACGGTGGGTGCACGCAAGCTCATCGACATCCTGCGTTCCATGCCGAGCGACCAGACGGTGTCGCTGGAGTCGGCGCAGAACAAGCTGATCCTCAAGGGTGGCAAGAGCCGCTTCACGTTGCAGACCCTGCCGGCCGAAGACTTTCCGCTGGTGCAGGAAGCTGCCAATTTCGGCCCGAGCTTCTCTGTGCCGCAAAAGGTGCTCAAGGAACTGCTGAACCAGGTTTCGTTTGCCATGGCGGTCCATGACATCCGTTATTACCTCAACGGCATCCTGTTCGTCGCCGAAGGCAAGCAGCTCAGCCTGGTGGCCACTGACGGCCACCGTCTGGCGTTTTCGTCGGCCACGCTCGACGTCGAAGTGCCGCGCCAGGAAGTGATCCTGCCGCGCAAGACGGTGCTCGAGATGCAGCGCCTGCTCAGCGACAAGGAAGGCGCGATCGAGATGCAGTTTGCCGGCAACCAGGCCAAGTTCTCGTTCGAAGGCATGGAGTTCGTCACCAAGCTGGTCGAAGGCAAGTTTCCCGACTACAACCGTGTGATTCCGAAGAACCACAAGAACATCATCACCCTGGGCCGCGTGCCGCTGCTGGCCTCGCTGCAGCGCACCGCCATTTTGACCAGCGAGAAGTTCAAGGGCGTGCGCCTGAACATCGAGCCGGGCACCCTGCGTGTGGCGTCCAATAATGCCGAGCAGGAAGAAGCGGTCGACGAGCTCGACATCGACTACGGCGGCGACGCCATCGAGATCGGCTTCAACGTGACCTACCTGATCGACGCGCTGGCCAACATGGAGCAGGACATGGTGAAGATCGAGCTGGCTGATTCGAACAGCTCGGCGCTGCTGACCATTCCGGACAACGCGGCCTTCAAGTACGTCGTGATGCCGATGCGGATTTAAGCCTCATCCGCTCTTAAAAAAGCAAACCGCTTCCCCGCCGAACCCGCTAGCCAAAGCGGGTTTGGTCATTCAAGAGATTGTGAAAACGTCGTTTCACCGAAGGTAAAAGTTAGTTATGACCGAAGAAAACAAAGCCAACGAAGCCGCTCCAGACACCAACGGCCGTGAAGGTGAAGGCGTTCATTCCGGTGAAGGCGGTGAGGGAAGCTCCAATTTCCAGCCCAAGATCGACAGCAACCAGGCCGGCGCGTCCGAAGGTTATGGCGAAGGCTCCATCCAGATCCTGGAGGGCCTGGAGGCGGTGCGCAAGCGCCCCGGCATGTACATCGGCGACACGTCCGACGGCACCGGCCTGCACCACCTGGTGTTCGAGGTGGTCGACAACTCCATCGACGAATCGCTGGCCGGCCATTGCGACGACATCATGGTCACCATCCACCTGGACAACTCCATCAGCGTGGTGGACAACGGCCGTGGTATCCCGACCGGCATCAAGATGGACGACAAGCACGAGCCCAAGCGCTCGGCGGCCGAGATCGCGCTGACCGAGCTGCATGCCGGCGGCAAGTTCAACCAGAACAGCTATAAGGTCTCGGGTGGCCTGCACGGCGTGGGCGTGAGCTGCGTGAACGCGCTGTCCAAGATGCTGCGCCTGACAATTCGCCGCGAAGGCAAGGTCCATGTGATGGAGTTCTCCAAGGGCTTTGTGCAGAACCGCATCATCGAGCAGGTTGGCGGCGTTGACGTCTCGCCCATGCAGGTGCTGGGCGACACCGACAAGCGCGGTACCGAGGTGCACTTTCTGCCCGACACCGACATCTTCCAGCAGAACAACGACTTCCATTACGAAATTCTGAGCAAGCGCCTGCGCGAGCTGAGCTTTCTGAACAACGGCGTGAAGATACGCCTGAAGGACGAGCGCAGCGGCAAGGAAGACGACTTTGCCGGTGCCGGTGGCGTGACGGGTTTTGTGAACTTCATCAACAAGGGCAAGACCGTCCTGCACCCCAACGTCTTCCACGCGATGGGTGACCGCCAGAGCGACCAGAACACCAACATCGGTGTCGAGGTCGCGATGCAGTGGAACAGCGGCTACAACGAGCAGGTGCTGTGTTTCACCAACAACATCCCGCAGCGTGACGGCGGTACCCACCTGACCGGCCTGCGCGCCGCGATGACACGGGTGATCAACAAATACATCGACGACAGCGAAATCGCCAAGAAAGCCAAGGTCGAGGTCACCGGCGACGACATGCGTGAAGGCCTGACCTGCGTGCTGAGCGTCAAGGTGCCCGAGCCCAAGTTCTCCAGCCAGACCAAGGACAAGCTGGTCAGCTCCGAGGTGCGCGGCCCGGTCGAGGACATCGTCAGCAAGCTGCTGCACGACTACCTGCAGGAGCGGCCCAACGACGCCAAGATCATCGTCGGCAAGATCATTGAAGCCGCACGTGCGCGTGAAGCCGCCCGCAAGGCGCGCGACATGACACGCCGCAAGGGTGTGCTGGACGGCATGGGTCTGCCCGGCAAGCTGGCCGATTGCCAGGAGAAAGACCCGGCGCTGTGCGAAATCTACATCGTCGAGGGCGACTCCGCCGGTGGCTCTGCCAAGCAGGGCCGCGACCGCAAGTTTCAGGCAATCTTGCCGCTGCGCGGCAAGATCCTGAACGTGGAAAAAGCGCGTTATGAAAAGTTATTGACCAGCAACGAGATTCTGACGCTGATCACCGCGCTGGGCACCGGCATCGGCAAGGCCGGCGGTACCACCGGCAACGACGACTTCAACGTTGCCAAGCTGCGTTACCACCGCATCATCATCATGACCGACGCCGACGTGGACGGCGCGCACATCCGCACCCTGCTGCTGACCTTCTTTTACCGCCAGATGCCCGAACTGGTCGAGCGCGGCCACATCTACATTGCGCAGCCGCCGCTGTACAAGGTCAAGTCGGGCAAGGAAGAGCAGTACCTCAAAGACGGCCCGGCCCTCGACAGCTTCCTGCTGAAGATCGCGCTGAAAGACGCGGCGGTGTTGACCGGCGCCGACCCCGCCAACGGCCAGGGAACGCTGCTGAGCGGCGACACGCTGGCCGAACTGGCGCGCAAGCACCAGCTGGCCGAGTCCGTCATTGCCCGCCTGCGCGGCTACATGGATGCCGAAGCCCTGAAAGCCATTGCCGACGGCGTGGCGCTGAACCTGGACACCGTGGAAGACGCCGAGCGCTCAGCCGCCGCGTTGCAGGCCCAGTTGCCCACGGCCGAAGTGGCCGGCGAGTTTGACAGCCGCAACGACAAACCGATTTTGCGCATCAGCCGCCGCCACCACGGCAACGTCAAGAGCAGTGTGCTGACGCAGGACTTCGTGCACGGCGCCGACTACGCCGCGCTGGTCGAAGCCGCCGTGACCTTCAAGGGCCTGATGAGCCAGGGCGCCAAGGTGACACGCGGAGAGGGCGAGCGCCAGAAGGAAGAAAAAGTCGAGACCTTCCGCGACGCCATGGCCTGGCTGATCACGCAGGCCGAAGCCGCCACCGCACGCCAGCGCTACAAGGGCCTGGGCGAGATGAACCCGGCCCAGCTGTGGGAAACCACCATGGACCCGACCGTACGCCGCCTGCTGCGCGTGCAGATCGACGACGCGATCGAAGCCGATCACGTGTTCACCATGCTGATGGGTGACGACGTTGAGCCGCGCCGCGAGTTCATCGAGACGAATGCGCTCCGGGCCGCGAACATTGACGTCTGAGGTGTTCAGCGCATAATTTGCAGCATGAACATTGCACCGGCCCAGCGCTCACAGATCGCCGAGATCTGCAGGCGCTATCACGTGCGCAAGATGAGCATGTTTGGGTCAGCAGCCATGGGGCAGGAGCGTCCTGAAAGCGATGTGGATTTGCTGGTGGAGTTCATTCCCGGTGAGGCCCCCAGCGGCTTTGCGCTGGTTGACATGCAGGACGAACTGTCGGCTGCGTTTGACGGACGGAAAATTGACCTGGCTTTTCCTTCCATTCTCCGCAATGCCTATCGGCGCATGGCCATTGAGCCGCAGTTGCGACCCGTTTTTGAATGACGATTGATCGCACGCCGGCACATCTGGCCGATAGGCCGCACCACGCAACGAGAGACCCGCTCGGGTGAGTTTCTCCGGTTCTATCGGTGAAAACACCATGAAAATCCAACATGAAATGTTCGAATTTCATGGTCTTTTGTTCCGATGAATACACGATTGAACGCAGTGACCCCCAGCATGCGTTTTGCCATGAACGACCTGAAGCTCGATAGTTTGTATGTGGTGTACCCGGGGCTGCATCGCTACAGGCTGGCCGACGGCATCGAGGCCGTGCCGCTTTGGGCCATGCTGCCCGGCGACCTTGCATGACCCGCATCGCCGTCATCGACTTTGAAACCACCGGCCTGTCACCCGCCATGGGCGACCGCGCCACCGAGGTGGCCATCGTGTTGCTTGAAAACGGAAACGTGGTGGACCGCTTCCAGAGCCTGATGAATGCGGGGGTGCATATTCCCGCCTTCATCACCCGCCTGACCGGCATCAGCAACGCCATGGTGGCCGCTGCGCCCGAAGCCGCCAGCGTCATGCGCGAGGCCAGCCGCTTTGTGGGCGACGCGCCCCTGGTGGCGCACAACGCGGCGTTTGACCGCAAGTTCTGGCAGGCCGAGCTGGCGCGTGCCGGTGCGGCGGCGGCGCAGCCCTTTGCCTGCACCCTGCTGGTGGCGCGCCGGCTCTACCCGCAGGCCCCCAGCCACAAGCTCGGCGTGCTGGTGGACTACCACCACCTGCCGCGCGCCGGACGTGCCCACCGGGCGCTGGCCGACGCGGAAATGGCCGCCTCGCTGCTGGGGCAGATCCAGTACGACCTGCGCACCCGCCACCGCGTGGGTCAGCCCGACCACGCCCTGCTGATGACCCTGCAGCGCTGCGCGAAACCCGCCGTTGCTGCCCTGATGGCGAAGTACGCCAGTGTCTGAGCGACGCTGAATCGCTATTAAAAGCGTAGCTGTTTGCGCCCGTCCATCAAGGGCCAGAGCCTTAAAACGCTCATAATCTGCGGCATGAGCACCCATACCCACTCCGCCACGCCGCTGTCCACCCACGACACCACCCGCATCGACGACACCCGCATAGGCGCGGTGCGCCCGCTGATCACGCCCGCCTTGCTGCAGGAGTGGCTGCCGGTGCCCGAAGCCAGCCTGAGCCTGGTGGAGCACAGCCGCGCGGCGATTTCGCGTGTGCTGCAGGGCGCCGATGACCGGCTGATCGTGGTGGTCGGGCCCTGCTCCATCCACGACCATGACCAGGCCATGGACTATGCCCGCCAGCTGAAAGTGCAGGCCGATGCGCTGGCCGGCGAGCTGCTGGTGGTGATGCGTGTGTACTTCGAGAAGCCGCGCACCACCGTGGGCTGGAAGGGCTACATCAACGACCCGCATATGGACGGCAGCTTTGCCATCAACGAAGGGCTGGAAATGGCGCGGCGCCTGCTGCTCGACGTGCTGGCTCTGGGCCTGCCGGTGGGCACCGAGTTTCTGGACCTGCTGAGCCCGCAGTTCCTCAGCGACCTGGTGAGCTGGGGCGCCATTGGCGCGCGTACCACCGAGAGCCCCAGCCACCGCCAGCTGGCCTCGGGCCTGAGCTGCCCGGTCGGCTTCAAGAACGGCACCGACGGCGGCATCAAGGTTGCCACCGACGCCATCCAGGCGGCGCAGGCGCAACACGCCTTCATGGGCATGACCAAGATGGGCCAGGCCGCAATTTTTGAAACCCGCGGCAATAACGACTGCCACGTGATTTTGCGCGGCGGCAAACAACCCAACTATGCAAAAGCCGACGTGGACGCTGCCTGCGCACTGCTGAAGGGCGCCGGCCTGCGCGAGCAGGTGATGATCGACGTGTCGCACGCCAACAGCAGCAAGCAGCACCAGCGCCAGATCACCGTGGCGGCCGAGGTGGCCCAGCAGATGGCGGCGGGTGACAAGCGCATCACCGGCCTCATGATCGAAAGCCACCTGCATGAAGGGCGGCAGGACATCGTGCCCGGCACGCCGTTGCGGCCTGGTGTGTCGGTGACAGATGCCTGTATCAGCATGGCGCAGACGGTGCCGGTGCTGGAGGAGTTGGCGCGGGCGGTGAGGGAGCGGCGTAAGGCCAAAACTTAACCGGTCCGACCGCGCTAATAGGGAGCGGAATCTGGTTTATAGAGGATGGGCATGGATGCCGCTTTTTCTTTCTAAGCGGTGATCTCGCTGGTATGCTGATCTCGATCAGTGTTAAATGACAAGTGCAGGAGTGCCGTTGCGTTTTTGGTGGGTTAATCAGAATCAGACTTACAAGCAAGAAGTGCTTGGGGGATATCTGTGGTCTCCCAAAACCAAAGCAAACGGCGCGCGCAATCCGTTCTACGAATTCATGCGTGAGGTTTCGCCGGGGGATATCATTTTTTCGTTCTGCGATGCAGAGATCAAGGCAATAGGAATTGCACAATCCAACGCGTACGAGGCTCCTAAACCTTTGGAGTTTGGCAACATTGGAGCTTATTGGGACTTGGTGGGTTGGCGAGTGGAGGTCAACTTTTCCAAACTAACTACGCCGATAAAGCCAGCTACTCACATCACGCTAATAAGGCCATATTTAGCGGAGAAATATGCACCTCTACGGAGTAATGGTTATGGCCAGCAGAGCACCTATCTCACTCGGTTGTCTGATCCCCTCGGTCGTTTGTTAATTGACCTTGTAGGAACCGAGGCGCGCATGATTGTTCAAGGCGCGCGGGTAGAGGACTTCTCTTTATCAACCCCCAATATTGGACAGGTTATCTGGGAGGAACACCAACTTAACGCACTTCGCCGTGACGAACATCTTATGGAGACGGAAAAGCAGTCCATTGTTCTTGCGCGTCGAGGCCAAGGATTGTTTCGACAACGAGTTTCCTCCGTAGAGCGCGCTTGCAGGGTAACCAAAGTGTCCCAACCGGAATATTTGCGTGCCAGTCATAGCAAACCCTGGCGCGACTCTGACAACGAAGAGAGATTGAATGGCGAAAATGGTTTGCTGCTGACCCCCGATGTCGACTTACTGTTTGATCGAGGGTTTCTGAGTTTCAAAGATAACGGTGATGTACTTGTATCTCCTGTCGCGGACCGGGTTTCAATGGAGAAGATGGGGCTGAGTACGGATCTCCTTCGTAATGTTGGTTCGTTTTCTGAGGGCCAAAAAGGATTTCTTCAGTTTCATAGGAAGAAGATTTTTTTGGAGGCAAGAGTGAGTAGAGACACGGAAAAAAGATGATTCTGAAAGAACTAGATCCATTCTCGGGCTATGGCGTGCGAGAGGTAGCAGGACGTAAAGCCGAAGAGCAAATGGCGTTCTATCTAAAACGATTTTTCGGCTCGAGTTCTGATGTTGATATTCTTAACTACCTGCGGATCGACCTGGCCGGCGAGGTAGCACAGATGGATCATCTGGTTCTACATCCTTATGGCTTGTTGGTAGTGGAAAGCAAAAGCGTCTCCGATGGCGTTCAAATTTCTGACGATGGTCAATGGCTACGGTGGTTCAACAGAAAACCATCCGGGATGCCTTCTCCTATTACGCAAGCGAGGATGCAAGCGGCGTTGCTGAAGGAGTTGCTAGAGAAGACAGTGAAGCAAAAAGGCTTTTTTGATGACGTAAGACTGGACGTGTTGGTGGCTATTTCCGATGGAGGGACCATTCGATGGCCGGCGTCTGGCGCATTGCCCGAAGTTTGCAAAGCGGATCAAGTGCCAGATCGCATCAATCAACGCATTGATCAGTTCCGTCGCATTCGCCAAATACCGGATGTATTGACCGCCACGTACCGACGTACCATCGCGGATTTTCTATTAAAAGTTCACAAACCACTTGAGCGCTATTCCCAAGCCGTTCAGCCGGCGTTGAAGGTGGCTGAATCCGTAGCCGTTTATAACGAGGGTGCAAGTACAACCATGGCAGTTAAGGCGGCCTCATCCCTCCCCGAGAAGGTTTGCAAGCACTGCGGGTCGTCGACGCTTGAGATTCGGTCAGGACAGTACGGATACTACTTTTTCTGTGTCTGTGGAAAGAACACGGCAATAAAGTTTCCCTGTAGCGCATGCAAGGGAGAAGGGCGGATCAGGAAGCATGGAAATGAGTTCTTCGCCGAATGCAAGGACTGTAATGCTTCAACGCTGTATCACCTCAACAAGAAAACCGGATGAGTTGAGCGGGTGACTGAAGATCCTAGCAACGTAACTTTGTTTACTAGCTTTGAGTGGCAATATTGCGTTTGCATTTCCGCATCGGTAAACTTTTCGCCCCATTTAACTTTCGAGGATCCATCATGTCCGATCCCTCCGACCTCCCCTCCAGCGTCATCTCCCACCTCTCCATAGGCACCAACGACTACCCACGTGCCCGGGCGTTTTACGACGCGGTGCTGGGCACGCTGCAGATCAAGCAGGTGATGACGCATGGCGAGTCGGTGGCTTACGGACGGGCCTTTCCGGAGTTCTGGGTCGGGCGGCCGCTCGATGGCGGGCGGGCTGCGCCGGGCAATGGCACACATATCAGCTTTCTGGCCAACTCGCCGGCGGAGGTGGATGCCTTTCATGTGCAGGCGCTGGCGCTGGGTGCAACCTGTGACGGGCCGCCCGGTTTGCGGCCGCATTACACGCCGACGTATTACGCGGCGTTTGTGCGCGACCTGGACGGCCACAAGATCGAGGCCATGTGTTTCACCGGGGCGGCGGGCTGAAGCGCTGGCAGGGGTGTGGCGGGGCCTGCTGGCTGGTTTTATGAATGAAATGGGCTGTTTGCGCTTATGGAGCTTGCGCAAGCAGCTATTAAATAAGTAGCAAAAGCGCGGCGGCTGCGAGGCGGGCCGCGGCCGCTTCGGCGCCTGCGGGCGAATGTGCAGGCGGCGCTGCCGGCCTGCCGGCGGGTGCTACCAGCGTGTTTCGCCCGCCACCCGTTCCACCTCGTCGATGGCGTAACGCGTGAACTCGTCGATCTCGGTGGCTTTGTCGAAGACGGCGTCGGCGCCTGCAGCCAGGCAGCGCTGGCGCATGGCCGGGGTGGCGTAGCCGGTCAGCACGACGATTTTTTGCCGCACCTCGCGGTTGCCGCAGCTCTTGATCACGTTCAGGCCGTTGCCCTGCAGCAGAAACAGGTCGACCACGGCCAGGTCCCAGTCGCTGGGGTGGTCGGCGAGCCATTGGCAGGCCTCGTCTTCGGTGCTGGCGCCGCCCACCACGCGGGCGCCCACCAGCTCTTGCAGGGACTCGGCGAGGTTGTCACGGATGACGGGGCTGTCTTCGACCAGAAAAATTCGCAGGCGCATCAGGGGACCGGTAGAAAAAGTAGCCGCCTGGGCAGCAGGCGGGCGGGGGGCAGAAAACTCTTTGAAGGAGTCTACACAAGGACGGGGCCTGCCCTGAAACCCTTGGTGGAGGCCGGGCTGGCTGCGGCTTTTTCAAGCGGGCTCTGTATGACATAAAGCAAAGCCACGCGCCATAAAAGGCGTAACTTGCTGCCATGGCCCAACCCGGCAGTATGGCCGGCGCGGGGACCCTTTTCCCTTTCATCCCCCTTCATTCCAAGGAGTGCACCATGTCCAGCAGCAAGAACCAGAACCCGCGCGACAAGCAGCCCCCCCACACCGGCAAGGTGGAAAACGACGCCAACAAGATGGGCGAGCAGGACGCCACCCAGCTGAACCAGGGCAAACGCACGCCCGACAGCCGCAGCGACCGCGAGGCGCATGTGGGTGGCAGCAACCAGTCGCAGGCGCGGCGCGGGAAAACCACCGGGCACTGAGGCGGCCGGTTCAGGGGCTGGCGCTTCTCCGTTCGGGCTGAGCCTGTCGAAGCCCTTCGACAAGTTCAGGGCGAACGGTGGTGGGTTGCTGGTCATGGTTGATGCCGCACCGATTTTTACAAGCGAAATCGGCCCCAGGCCCCTGATGGGTATGCGCCAGCAGCTATGTTTGTCATAGCGGGCTGATGGTGATTGCCTTGCTGGATCAATCGCACCCTCGCTGGTACCATTGCGCCACGATGCATCCCCTCATCACGCAAAAGCGCGCGGACATTGCGCGCATCTGTCAGCGCCTGCACATCCAGCGGCTGGAAGTGTTTGGATCAGCCGCGCGCGGCACCGACTTCGATCCACTGCGCAGCGATGCCGATTTTCTGGTGGAATTTGCCCCCGGCGCCAAGCGCGGGCTTGATGGCTACTTTGCGCTCAAGTCGGAGTTGGAGCAGTTGCTCGGGCGCGGTGTTGACCTGGTGGAGCCGCGCAGCGTGCGCAACCCGTACGTGCTGGCAGGCATCAACAGCGCGCGTGAAGTGGTTTATGCAGCGTGACCCGCGGGCCTGGCTTTGGGACGTGCCTTAGTGCAGTGCTGCACGCTATCTGGAACATAAAAGCGCGTCTTTTGGGCCATGGCTGTGTTGCAAATCCGCGCGATACCCAGGGTATCGCTGTGGTTTGCGCCTAGCCCTGACCCAAAATCCATCGCTTTTATTCGTTCCATCAAGCATGCAACACTGCACTGGCTGCCGCTGCCATCAAGCAGTTCACAGCCGGGCTGAACGCCGATAGCTACGCTCATACGCCGCTGGTTTATTCAGCGGTGGAGCGGAAGTTTGAAATCATCGGCGAGGCGCTGAACCAATTGGACAAGTCGCAAGCTGAACTGGCCGCCCGTATTCCCCACCTGCCGCAAATCGTGGCGTTCAGAAACCAGCTCATCCATGGTTATGCGCGGGTAGATCACGACACGGTTTGGGACGTCATTGAACACTCACTACCGGCGCTGCAAGCCGTGGTCAATGAGTTGCTGCAGGAGCTCGGTCAGGACTGATGTGGCCAGGGCCGGGGTGACGGGCGCTGTGATCCAGAGTGGTATTTGCATGAAAATCGGCTTCTAGCCCTTTTTCCACCTGCGCTGACAGCTATGAATTCAATAGCGACGCGGCGCCAGCCTGCGCAACCAATTCGGCCCGAATGGCATGGCGGTGCGCGCCGCGGGCGCTCATAATCGCTTCCATACTTTGAGGAGATGGCGGTGGCAATTCTGATTCTGGGTCTGGTGCTTTTTCTGGGTGTGCATTCCACACGTATCGTGGCCGACGGCTGGCGGACGGCAACGATAGGCCGCGTGGGCGAGCTGCCGTGGAAGGCCGTTTACGCGCTGCTGTCGATCGTCGGTTTTGTGCTGATCGTCTGGGGCTTTGGGCTGGCGCGGCAGCAGCCGGTGCAGCTGTGGCTGCCGCCGCGCGGCATGCGGCACCTGGCTTCGTTGCTGACACTGATTTCCTTTGTGCTGCTGGCGGCCACCTATGTGCCGCGCAACGCGATCAAGGCGCGGCTGCATCACCCCATGGTGCTGGGCGTGAAGGTGTGGGCGCTGGCGCACCTGCTGGCCAACGGCAACCTGGCGCATGTGGTGCTTTTTGGTTCTTTCCTGGTGTGGGGCGTGCTGAGCTTTCGCGCAGCGCGCGGGCGTGACCGGGCTGCCGGCACGGTGTACCCGGCCGGTACGGCCGCGGGCACGGGCATCACGGTGGTGGTGGGCGCGGCGGCCTGGGCGGTGTTTGCCTTCTGGGCGCACGGCTACCTGATCGGCATCCGGCCCATTGGTTGAGTTTTACTAGTCAAATCGGGCTGCAGCCCTTGTGTGACGGGCGCGGACAGCTCTTGAATTAATAGCACCGGCGCGCCCCCCGCAGAGGGCTTGCGCGCTGAGGCGCAGCGCTCAGGGCGCAACGGCGGTCTTGATCCAGGCGATGATTTCGTCGCTCGCCACGCGCGGGGTGTCCAGGTGGCCGCCGGAGACTTCCAGGTATTTGTTTTTCGGGTTGGCGGGCAGTTTGTCGACGTAGTACCCGCGAATCCACTTGAACAGCGGGTCTTTTTCGCCGATGACCGTCATCACGGCAACTTTGGCCGGTATGCGCGGCGCGGTGACCGACATTTCTGCGTCGGATGTCGGGTCGAAGTACGACAAATAGTCCTTCGCGGTGGTGACCACGGTCTGCTGCTTGCCCTGGTTGATGTCGCTGAAGCGCTCACGCGTATCGCCCTTGCCGGCGGCCACCAGCGCCCGCGCTTCGTTGATGCTGTCATGCACCACCTTGCCCCAGGGCTGGGTGTAGTAACTCACCGGCGCGTGGCCCGGCGCGAGCCCGACCAGGGCATCCACATCGCCGCCCCGCGCGGCATACGCCATGCCGGTGGGCACCCCCATGCTGTGGCCGATGATCACGATTTTTGTGGCGCCCTGGTCGCGCAGGCTCTTGATGTGGCCGCCTATCTCGGCCATGGCCTTGTCCAGCCCGCCGTCGAGGTAGCGGCCCCGTGACCAGGGCATGTCGGGCACGGTGGCGAGCCAGCCCTGGCGCTCGAAAGTGCCTTTGAGCGGGCTGAAGTTCGGGTCCATGTTGCTGCCCGGATTTTTGCCATGCAGCATCAGCACGCCGATGCGCTCCTGCGCGGCGACGGGCGCGGCGGCCAGGGCAAGGGTGGCAAGGGCACAGGCGCAGAACAGGCGACGCAGCATGGGTGGACTTTCCTGGTGGTTGAACGGCCGGGGCAGCGGCCGCGGCGGGTCGGATGGCGCCAGTGTAGGCAGGCCCCGGGCCGCCGGGGAGGGGGAAAGCCCGTCCCCTGTTTATGGGGGGTGGGGCCCGTGCCTAGGAGTTGTCGCTGTCGTCGCGGCTGCTGCGCCAGATGGCGCGCACCAGCCACAGGCCGCCCAGCACGGCACCAAGAAAGCCGAGAAAACCGAACACCGGCAGGCCCATCAGCGTGGGGCCGCCCTGCACCGTCATGACGATGGACGAGCCGATGATGAGCGCGGCAATCACCAGCGCCATGGCCAGCCGGTTGGCGGCGCGGTTGAGCTGGTCGCCCACGCGTTTGAGGTGGGCCAGCTCGATGCCGACGCTCAGGTGGCCGCGGCGCGCGTTGCGCAGCAGGCGCGAGACGTCGTGCGGCAGCTGCTCGGCCACGGTCAGGGCGCGGCGCAGGGTTTTCCAGGCGCGGCCGGCCAGCACCTCGGGCTGGTAACGGGCGCGCAGCACCTGGCGCAGCATGGGTGTGGCCTCGGTGGCCATGTGAAAGCCCGGGTCCAGCCCGCGGCCCATGCCCTCGAGCGAGATGAAGGCCTTGATCAGCAGCGCCATGTCGGGCGGCAGGCCCAGGTGGTGCTCGCGCAGCAGGGTGGTGACGTCGCCCAGCATCTGGCCCAGGCTGAGCTCGGCCAGCGGCGTGCCGTGGTACTGGTCGACAAAGGCCTCGATCTCGGTTTCGAGCTGCCCGAGGTGGGTGCCCTGGCTGTCACCGGTCCATTCAAGCAGCACGTCGGCCACGGCATGCGCCTGCCGCTCGACCAGGCCCAGCAGCAGCTGCAGCAGCTCTTCGCGCCGGCGCTCGGACAGGCGCCCGACCATGCCGAAGTCGATGAAGGCGATGCCGTTGCCGGGCAGGTAAAACACGTTGCCGGGGTGCGGGTCGGCGTGGAAAAAGCCGTCTTCCACAATCATCTTGAGCACCGCGCGCGCGCCGCGCTGGGCCAGCAGGGTGCGGTCGAAGCCGGCCTCGGGGGTGAGCTGGTCGAGTCGGTCGCCGGGGATGCCGCCCACGAAGTCCTGCACGTTCACGCGCTCGCCGGTGTGCGCCCAGTGCACGCGCGGAATCACGATCCACGGCAGCGGCGCCATGTTGGCGGCGATGCGTTCGGCATGGCGGCACTCGGCGGCCAGGTCCAGCTCGCGGCGCAGGGACTTGACCAGTTCGCGCACCAGCTGCTGCGGGCGGTAGGGCTTGAGCGCGGGCATTTCGGCCTCCACCAGCGCGGCCAGGCGGCCGAGCAGGTGCAGGTCGGCCTCAATCACCTCGGTGATGCCGGGGCGGCGTATCTTGACGATGACTTCGGTGCCGTCTTTCAGTTGCGCGCGGTGCACCTGGGCAATCGACGCGGCGGCCAGCGGCTCGGTGTCGAAGCGGGCAAACACGTCTTCGGGCTCGCCGCCCAGGTCCTCGCGCAGCTGCGGGCGCAGTTGCTCGAAGGGCACGGCGGGCACGTGGTTGTGGAGTTTTTCGAACTCGGCGATCCACTCGGGGCCGAACAGGTCGGCACGGCCGGCCAGGATCTGCCCGAGCTTGACGAAGGCCGGGCCCAGCTCTTCCAGGGCCAGCCGCACCTGCACCGGCGGCGCGATGCGGGCCAGGTCGGCGGCATGCTCCCAGTGCAGGGCGTGGCCGGCGCGCTCGAGCCGGTCGGCCAGGCCGAGGCGGCGCACGCTGTCGCCGAAGCCGTGGCGGATCAGCACGCCGGCGATGTCGTTGAGGCGGCCCATGTCGCGCGCGGCGCCCAGAGTCTCTGTCAGCATGGGGCGATGATAGCCCCGCGCCGGGGTTTCATGCCCAATGTGCCTGCAGCCCTTGTTGCGCTTGCGCAAGCAGCTATGAAAATGGGAGTGTCTGCAAGGGGCGCGGGCCCCTCGGGCTAACATGAAACCGCGGCCGCCGCGGCGCGCCGGCCGCTAAACCCATGCACCCGGGTGCGACAAACCGCAGGTTTTGACACGCAGGCTCAGGGTGAAAGAATGGGGCCTGGGCCCGCCGGGCCGCTGTGTTTATTTCTTGAACTGGAGTTGCATGTCACGCTTGACCCGTTTGGCCGGATGGCTGGTTTCCCTGAGTCTGGGCACCTTGGTGCTCACCCACGCTGTTGAGGCGCGCGAGATGGTCAGCGTGAACCGGCCGGAGATCAACATGCGCGCCGGCGCGGGCACCGGGTACGCCGCGCGCTGGGCACTGAACAGGGGCTACCCGCTGGAAGTGACCGGCCGCAAGGGGCCGTGGCTGAAGGTGCGTGATTTTGAGAACGATGCCGGCTGGGTCTTTCGCCCGCTGGTCGGCAAGACACCGCACCACGTGGTGAAGGCGCCGGTGGCCAACATCCGCAGCGCGCCCGGCACGGGCAGCGCCATTGTGGGCAAGGCCGGGCGCGGCGAGGTGCTGCGCACGCTGGATCGTCAGGGCAGCTGGGTCAAGGTCCAGCCCGAGAGTGGCCGCAAGGGCTGGGTGGCACGCCGTCTGCTCTGGGGCTGGTGAGGCGGCAGAAACGCGCAAGCCCGCAACGGGTTGGCGCTGCGGGCTTGACGACAAAGGGGCGGGGCCGTGGCCGGCCCCGTAGCCTCTTATTGGGCGGCGTTGAAAGGCTGGCCGGCCACCCGGACACCGTTGTTCACCACCTGGCGCTGCGCGAGGTAACGCGAGCCGCTGTCTTCACCACCGAAGGCGGCGACTTCATTGCGGGAGGCGATGTACTCGGCGACCACCTGGGCGCGCGAGGCTGTGCTCTGGAACTTGGCCAGCGGGTTGTACTGGGTGGACCAGGGGCTGGTGCCCGACTTTTTGAACTGGTCGAGTTCGGCGCGCACTTCAGCGCGGCTCTTGCTGCTGTTGAAAGGCGTGGTGTCGATGGTGATGTCGTCGGCAAAGGCGTTGCCGGCTACAGCTGCGGCGGCGATGACGAGGGCGGAGGCGATTTTGCGGTTCATGATCAGGGTTCCTTGAAAAGTGGATGACAAATCCGGGCATGGCGGGCCCTGGTGGCCCGTCTGTTTCCAGCCTCGGTGAGTCCTTGCTTGAAAGTGGTGGCTCATCGATGAAAAGCAGATGGGTGGCAACCCGCCAGCAACAAGTTGCCGCTTCGTCGATGCTCTATTCCTGTTCTGGCAACAATGCTGGCGGTGCCGGACGAGGCCCTGCCGGCCCGGCCTTGCCGCCGGGCCGGCAGGGCGCGTGATAGGCTGCCGGGGGCCTTGAACAAATTTTCAGTGCACCAGCATTCAGCAGCGGGAGCGTCTCCATGAAACTGTTTTTACGAAGCTTTCTTTTTTTGACAGCCGGCTTGCTGGTTCTCGTCGCGGTGGCACTGGTGGCCACCTGGGCGCCGGACCAGCCGGTGGAGGCGCTCAAGCCGCGCTGGGCGCAGCCGCCCTCGCAGTTCATCCCCATCGACGGCATGCAGGTGCACCTGCGCGACGAGGGGCCGAAGGACGACCCGCTGCCGATCGTGCTGATCCACGGCACCTCGGCCAGCCTGCACACCTGGGAGGGCTGGGCCACGGCCTTGCGCGGGCAGCGGCGCGTGATCCGTTTTGACCTGCCGGGTTTTGCGCTGACCGGGCCGAACCGGCAGAACGACTATTCCGTCGATGCCTATGTGCGTTTTGTCACGGCCGTGGTGGACCAGCTGGGGGTTCAGCGTTTTGTGCTGGCCGGCAATTCGCTGGGCGGGCAGGTGGCCTGGGCGACGGCGGTGGCGTTGCCGCAGCGGGTGGCGCGGCTGGTGCTGGTCGATGCCAGCGGTTACCCGCCGGAGTCGGCCAGCGTACCGCCTACGCTGCCGCTGGGGTTTCGCATTGCGCGCACGCCCGGGCTGCGGGTGCTGACGCAGTACACGCTGCCGCGCAGCATTGTGGAGAAAAGCGTGCGCAACGTGTATGGCGACCCGTCGAAAGTGACGCCTGAACTGGTGGACCTGTACCGGGACATGACCCTGCGCGCGGGCAACCGCCAGGCGCTGGGCCGGCGCCTGGACCAGGGCTACAGCGGCAATGTGGCCGGGTTGAAGGCGCTGGCCGTGCCCACGCTGATCCTGTGGGGCGGGCGTGACCGCCTGATTCCGCTGGAGTTCGGCCAGCGTTTTGCGCGCGACATCGCCGGCAGCCGGCTGGTGGTGTTTGACGAGCTGGGCCACGTGCCGCACGAGGAAGACCCGGCGCGCACGGTGGCGGTGGTGAAGGCGTTTCTGGGTTTGTAAGCGGCTTCCCGGGTGCTTATAATTCCTTACCCAATGTAAGGAGTTTTCACCATGCCCGCTGCCACGCTGACTTCCAAGGGACAAATCACTTTGCCTGCCGCCGTGCGGTCGGCGCTGGGGCTGCACGCGGGCAGCAAGGTGGACTTTGTTCCGGTGAAAGATGGCTTCAAGGTGGTGGCGTTGCACGCGGATGTTGTGTCGCTCAAGGGCCGGTTTGCCGGGCGGGTAAAAAAGCCGGTGAGCATTGAAGCCATGGACCAGGCTATTGCCGCTCAGGCTATTGCGCGCCACCGGTAAAACGCGTGATTGGACTCGACACCAATGTGCTGGTGCGTTATCTCGCGCAGGATGACGCAAAACAGGCGGCACTTGCTACCCGGCTGGTTGAAAAGCAGCTGAGCATTGGCGCCCCGGGATTTATCAGTCTCGTTGTGCTGGTCGAGCTTTGCTGGGTGCTGCAAAGGCTCTACAGCGCCACATCGGTTGAGCTGGTCACGACGGTAGAGGATCTTCTGGGTACACCGCAATTTCGCATTGAGCGACGCGATGTCGTTCAAGCGGTGCTGCGGCAAATCAACAGTGCCAAAGCGGGCAAGGCCGGCTTTGCCGATGTATTGATCGCGAAGCTGGCCGAGAGTGAAGGTTGTACGCGGACCCTGACTTTTGACAAACTTGGCGCGCGCTTTTCCGGAATGACGCTGCTCGACTAGGCGGCGGAACGCTTATTTCTTGTCCGCCGCCTCCGGCAACTCGATCTTGACTTCGAGCACGTCCAGGTTGTCCTGACGCTCGAGGTTGACCTTGATGTCGTTCGGGTCGATCTTGATGTACTTGGAGATCACCGCGATCAAATCACGCTGCAGGGCCGGCAGGTAGTCGGGCTCGTGGCCCTGGCGGCCCGAGCGTTCGTGCGCCAGGATGATCTGCAGCCGTTCTTTGGCGACGCTGGCGGTTTTTTTCTTTTCGCCGAGCAGGAAGGAGAGGAAGGAGGCCATGGCGGTTTACTTTCCTCCGAACACGCGTTTGAAGAAACCGACCTTGGGCGCGTCGATGAAGCGCAGCGGCTTGTCCTCGCCCAGGAAGCGCGCGATCACGTCCTTGTAGGCCTCGGACACATCGCTGCCTTCCATGTGGACCGCGGGCACACCCTGGTTGGAGGCCTGCAGCACCGACTCGGACTCGGGGATCACGCCGATCAGCTTGATGCGCAGGATGTCCTTGATGTCTTCCAGTGAAAGCATCTGGCCCTGGTCCACCCGGCTCGGGTTGTAGCGGGTGATCAGCAGGTGCTCCTTGATCGGATCGCCCCCTTCCATGCCGCGTTTGGTCTTGGACGACAACATGCCGAGGATGCGGTCGGAGTCGCGCACCGAAGACACCTCGGGGTTGGTGACCACCAGCGCCTCGTCGGCAAAATGCATGGCCATCAACGCACCGGTCTCGATGCCGGCCGGCGAGTCGCAGACGATGTATTCGAAGTCCATGTCGGCCAGGTCCTTGAGCACCTTCTCGACGCCTTCCTTGCTCAGCGCTTCCTTGTCGCGCGTTTGCGAGGCGGCCAGCACGAACAGGTTGTCGCACTGCTTGTCCTTGATCAGCGCCTGGTTCAGGTTGGCCTCGCCCTGGATCACGTTGATCAGGTCGTACACCACGCGGCGCTCGCAGCCCATGATCAGGTCGAGGTTGCGCAGGCCGACGTCGAAGTCGATGACGGCGGTCTTGTGGCCGCGCAAGGCCAGGCCGGTGGCGAAGCTGGCGCTGGTGGTGGTCTTGCCCACACCGCCCTTGCCGGAGGTGACAACGATGATTTTTGCCATGGGGGAGAAGTCCTTAAAGAATGGGAAGGGAAGGTTGTTCTGCTATCCGTTCGTCCTGAGTCTGTCGAAGGATGGCTGCGAACCCTTCGACAAGCTCAGGGGGAACGGAAAGACTGCAAAAACGTGCGGGCGTCATGCCTTGCCTGAGACCTTGATCGGTTCCATCACCAGCTTGTCGCCGTCAGGTCCGGGCACCAGGCGCACCTGCGTGGGCTGTCCCCACACGCCTTCGGGCAACGGGTTTTCGCTGGTGCGGTAGATGCCGGCAATCGACAGCAGCTCGGGCTCCAGACTGAGCGCAAAAATGCGCGCATCGGCATTGCCGCGGGCACCCGCCATGGCCTTTCCGCGCAGCGGCGCATAGACATGGATGTGGCCGTCGGCAATCACTTCGGCGCCTGCGTTGACCATGGCCAGCACGACCAGGTCGCGCCCGCGGGCGTACACCTGCTGGCCCGAGCGCAGCGGCTTGTCGATGACCAGCGCGCCCGGCGGTGGCGCGGCCAGGGCCGGTGCTTCGACGGGCGGCGCTGCCTGCAAGCGGGTGATCGGGGGCTCCTGCGTGCGGGCGGCGGTGATGCGGGCATCGGGCGCGGCGAGCAGGCCGGCCGCCTGCGCTGCGTCCATCTGCGCCAGGTTGCCGCCGCGCACGGCGACCGGGGCGACGCGGTAGCTGCGCAGCAAGGTCATCAAGGTTGCGAAATCGATGGCGCGCTCGTCGGCAGCCAGTGCCGACAGCTCGACCACCAGCGGGTCGTTGTCGAAGAAGTCGGGAATGTCTCCGAAGCGCAGCGCCAGGTCGCGCGCGAGTGCGTCCAGGTCGGGTGACTTGAGCAGCAGCGCGACCAGGGGCAGGTTGGCGCTTTTGATTTCGAAGGTGGCGGGGGAGCTGGCCGGGAGGGCAACGGTCATGGATGCGTGGACGCCGCGTTTGCGCGGGATAAATGAACAATCGGTCGCGTTGGGGAGGCCCAGGAAGCGTAGCCCGAAAAGGCACGAATCTTAACAGTGCCGAATGTCTCAGTTGTGAGGGAATGAAACGTACGCGGCGTTCAGGGGCTGGTTTTCATATGGCGCATCGCGCAGCGACCGGGCCGGACCACGAGTTTGAGGCCCAATCGGCCGCCAGCCGAGGTCAGGCAAGCGCTGGCAGCTATGAATGCAGGAGCAAAAGCAGCCCGTCAGGCGCTGGGCTGGATGTTGCGCGCGCTTCCCAGCAGGGTAGCGCACAAGGCCTCGTCGCCTGCGGCGTTGACCGCGTAAACGTCGGAGGCGCAGACCGTCAGCAGCTTGCCTGCGCTGACGACGCGGCCGCGTGCGCGCAGCAGCACGCCCTGCGCAGGCGCGACCAGTTTCAGCGTGGCGTCCACCGTGGCGTTGATCCAGCCCGGCGCCAGCAGCGTGCCGGCGGCGGCCACGGCGGCGAAGTCGGCCGCGGCGAACACGGCGGTGGCCTGCAGCTGGCCAGGGCGAAAGCAGAAGCTGTCGAGCACCGGCATCTCGAGCTCGACCTCGCCCGGGGAAATGCGTTTGAAGACCAGGCCCAGGGTTTGCGCCATGGGCATGGCGAGCACGGCGCGCGCTAGCCGGGTGAAGTCGGGGGAAGTGTTCATGCGGCTGTCCTTTTGCGTGAGGGGGTGATGACCGGCCAGGGCGGCTTGGCCGACTTGGTGTTTGCCTGTGCATTTTTGGCCAGATGGTCGCGCTGGCGTTTTTTCATCCACGTGATGTGTTCGACCACTGCGCGGCGCTGGTCCTTGAGCTTGACCATCTGTGCATCGATGTCGGCCACGCGCTCCTGCATGGCTTGCAGCATGTCGTCAAAGGTCAGCCGGCCGCTGCGGTAGGCCGGCAGTTGTGCGGCGATCGCCTTGAGCGAAAAGCCGATGCGACGCGACATCGCGATGAAGACGACCTCGCGCCGCATGGCCTCGGTGTAGTCGCGGTAGCCGCTGGGCCGGCGCGCGGGCAGCAGCAGGCCCAGCCTTTCGTAGTGGCGCAGGGCATGGACGGAAACGCCGGTCTGGGCGGCCAATTCGGAGATCTGCATGAAAGGCAGCTTAGCAAGCCTCGTCCTGCGCGAAGCTTGGGCCGGCGGCTCCGGCTGTCGCCTCGGCGTCTACCCTCACAGACGGGTCCTACATCCATGCGGCTTGACAACCCTCAAGTGCCGGCCCGCAGTGCGGCCTATATTGAAAGGGTGGGTTGGTGTATCTGACCCCAAGGAGTACTTATGACGATCAAGCCATCTTCAGTCGCCGCGTTGTTGTGCACGGCATTCTTGCTCGGTGCTGGCCTGGTGCGGGCGCAACCCAGCACCATGCCCGACAACGCCACCAAGGTACCCCCAGAAATGGGAGTGAAGCCGCCCCTGCGCGGCGCCAGTGCGGCCAAACCCGCCGATCTCAAGCCGCGCATGCGGCCGGAACTGAAACCGCGCATGAAATCCGACGAACTCATTCCTGAAATGCGCTCCGAGCAGCGGCCGGAGATGAGCCCGGGCATGCAGCCGAACAGCCAGAAACCACTGCGGACGGACGCCAACACCAAACGCGGCGGAACTCCGGCCAATTGAGGGGGCGACATGATCAAGAACTCTTCGTTGCTGCTGGCCCTGCTGCTGGGCAGTGGCCTGGCGGCCGCGCAAAACCAGCCCCCCACGCCGGGCATCAACCGCAACCCGGCCTACCGGGAGCAATTGCCGCCCAATCCGGTGCCCCCGCCCGACGCGCGTGACACGGTGGTGCCCAATCCAGGCCCCGGTGACCCGCGCGACTCGGACACGCGCCCTGTGTCGCCGTCGGCTGTGACCGACGGCCGGGAAACAGCCATTCCGGGGTCCGCCAGCACCGGGCCCACCAACCCGGTCACACCCGCGCCAGGGAGTACCCGGCCTTAAACGATTTCGCCGTTGAGCACGGAAAGGTCGGCCAGCCAGGCGGCATAGGCCGCTTCGCGTTCTTCAGCAGGCATGCGCAGCAGGGCCGAGGGGTGCAGGGTAACCAGCACCTTGCGGCCGTCATCGCGCTCGAGAATCTGGCCGCGGTGGGCCATCACGGGCACAGCGCGGCCCAGCAGGGACCGCGCTGCGGTTGCGCCCAGCGCCACCAGCAGACCGGGCTGCACCATGGCGATTTCGTCGTCCAGCCAGTGCTGGCAGGCAGCGGCTTCGCGCTGGCTTGGCGTCTTGTGGATGCGGCGCTTGCCGCGCAACTCGTACTTGAAATGTTTCACTGCGTTGGAGACAAAGACCTGCTCGCGCTGAATGCCGAGCTCGTCGAAGGCGCGGTCCAGCAACTGGCCGGCCGGGCCGACAAACGGCCGGCCCAGCAGGTCCTCCTGGTCGCCGGGTTGCTCGCCGACAAACATCAGCTTCGCCAGCAGCGACCCTTCGCCGCCGACGGACTGGGTGGCGCAGGCGCCGATGGGGCATTCGCGGCAATGGTTGGTGGCTTCACGCAGCTGCGCCAGCGAACGCTCGGGGGCGTCTTCATCGGACGCCATGGTCACGGGCAAGACCTTGATGGTCGGCAGGCGCCGCTTTGGGCCGGCGGCCACGTCATCGACCATGCGGGCGCTGCGCGCGTGTGCGCCGGCGGCCAGTGGCGCGATCAGCGCGGCCTCGGGCAGGTTGTGCCAGTACTTGCGCGGCATTTCCTTTTGCATCATCTTCATCTTCAGGCGCGCAGGGTTGAAGATGTTTTCGTAATAGGTGAGCCAGAGTTTCTCGCCGGCGTCGGGCGGCGGTGCGTCGCTTTTGCTGGCGCCGGGCCCGAAGCGCAGTTGGGCCAGCCCGCCGCCGGGCCGCCCCAAGGCGGGCGACGCCCCCTCGGGGGGCAGCGAGGACACAAAGTGCCGAGCGTGGGGGCGTATGTAATCCCATTGGATGCTGCGTTCGGGCGTGAGTACGGCCCAGCGCATCTGCGTGAAGCGGCGCGCAAAAAACGGCGCGATCGCCTCGACGATGTGGTGCTCTGGCTCGAACCACGCCACATGCAGCGGGCCGCCCTCGGGATGGTTGCGAAAGGTCTCGTCCTGTACCGTGCGAAAGCGCACAAAGGCCTTCATCTTGTGCATGTCCCGGCGCACGGCCTGCGCCATGTGCCCGGCCTTGATCATGTCGGCGTCCAGCGGGTCGTGCCGCAGGCCGGGCTCGTGCACCAGCCGCCACAGGATGCGATAGAGCAGGCCGAAACGGCTGGCGTCGCTGTGCAGGATGGCGGTTTCGCAGAGGGTGACGTATTCGGGCGGCACGCTGACCGGCGGGGCGTTGGCAAAGGCGGCGTTGTGGATGGCGGTGGTGGCCGCGACGGCGCCGGCCAGGGGTGAGGCAAACAGGTCCTGCACGGGGGTGTCGCTGCTGTGCCAGCTGACCTGCTCGGGCAGCATCTGCTGCGCCAGCAGGGCGCGCGCCGCACGCCGGAACCCTTCGAGGTCGGCCGGGCCCTGCAGGGTCACCGGCAACAGGGCCTGCGGGAAAAGATCGTTTGTCAGCAGGTCATTCATCACGCCCATGCCAGAGTCCTTTCTTTGCGGAGCGCCTCGGCGCCTGAGTCCGATGGTGCGCCCGATGGCGCGAGCGGGCGTGTAGGCAAAGGTGCCGACAGCGTGGGCGCCGCCGCCGCGCCGATGGGGTCGTCAAACAGGTCGGACTGCACTGCGCGCGGCGCGAGCCGGGCCGCCAGGCCTGCGGCGTCAAGGCTGGCGCCGGGCTGGTGGTCGGCCAGCAGCACAAAGGGCAGCACTTTCCTGAGCGGCACATGCAGGCGCAGAAGGTCGTCGGCACGCAGCCGCCGCACGCGGCGCGTCTGCAGGATGCGTGCGACCGCCTTGACACCGAGGCCGGGCACGCGCAGCAGCAGCTCACGCGGCGCGCGGTTGAGGTCTACCGGGAACTGGCCGCGGTGCGACAGGGCCCAGGCGAGTTTGGGGTCCATGTCCAGCGACAACATGCCGCTGCCCGCAGCACCGGTACCGGGACCGGCCGGCACGATCTCGTCATGCGCAAAGCCGTAAAAACGCATCAACCAGTCGGCCTGGTAGAGCCGGTGTTCGCGGATCAGCGGCGGCTGGCGCAGGGGCAGGCGCTGCGAGGCGTCGGGGATCGGGCTGAAGGCCGAGTAATACACACGCCGCAGCCGGTAGGCGCCGTACAGCGTGGCGCTGGCCTGCAGGATGGTGCTGTCGCTGGTGGCGTCGGCGCCGACGATCATCTGCGTGCTCTGGCCGGCCGGCGCAAAACGCGGCGCGGCGCTGCGGCCCGCCTTCAGTGAACGCGGCAGCGAGATCACGCTGGTGCGTGCGTCATCGTGGGCGGCGCCGCGCGCTTCGTCGATGTGCACGCGCATGCGGGCCATGGAGCGCTTGATGGCGGCGCTGTCTTTTTCGGGCGCGAGCGCCTGCAGGCCTTCGACCGTGGGCAGCTCGACGTTGATGCTCAGGCGGTCGGCGTACAGCCCGGCACGGGCGAGAAGCTCGGGCGAGGCATCGGGAATGGTCTTGAGGTGGATGTAGCCGCGAAAGTCATGCTCTTCACGCAGCACGCGCGCGACCTCGACCACGCGCTCCATGGTGTAGTCGGGGCTCTGGATGATGCCCGAGGACAGGAACAGGCCCTCGATGCAGTTGCGGCGGTAGAAGTCGAGCGTGAGCTGCACCACCTCGTCCACCGAAAAGCGGGCGCGCGGCACATTGCTGCTGACGCGGTTGACGCAGTACACGCAGTCGTAGGTGCAGAAATTGGTGAAGAGGATTTTCAGCAGCGAGATGCAGCGGCCGTCGGGCGCATAGCTGTGGCAGATGCCGGAACCCCCGGTCGAACCGATGCCCTTGCCGCCCACCGAGTTGCGGCTCGTGCTGCCGCTGGACGCACAGGAGGCGTCGTATTTGGCCGCGTCCGCCAGGATCGCGAGCTTGCGCTGGGTGGTGGTGAAAGACACTGTATCAATATACAGCAATGCCAGAAAAAAGCTGTATTTATTTACAGTAAATCCCTGTCCCCGAAAAGGCCATGAATGCTGCGTTATTGATAGCTGCTTGCGCCCGTCTGGCAAGGGCTGGTGGCCAGAATGGCTACTGTCCGTAGGCGGGACGAGCCTGGTCAGGCTTGCGGTAGCGGCGCCCCGGCCGTGGCCGGCGACCGGGCGCGGGCTTCCACGACAAGAAAGGCTGCGGTGGCCACGGCCAGCGGCGCCAGGTAATACAGGCCGCGGTAGACCACCAGGGCGGCCAGCAGCTCGTGGCGCGGCGTCTGGTGCGACAGCAGGGCGACAAACACGGCTTCGAGCACGCCCAGACCGGCCGGGACGTGGGTGATGACGCCGGCCACCGCGCCGACCAGCAGCACGCTGACCACGGTGGGGTAGTCAATTTTCTGCTGCAGCAGCAAAAAGATCACGCCGCCCATGATCATCCAGTTGGCGGCGCCCATGCACAGCTGCAGCAGCGCCATGCGCGGCGAAGGCAGCACCAGCTCCTGATTGCGCAGGGTGAAGCTGCGCCGGCGCGAGAAGGCGCACACAAGCAGGTAGGCCAGGCTCACGGCCAGCAGCACAAAGCCCGCGATCTGCAGCCCGCCGGTGCCGACTTTCCAGCCCGGTGGAAGCGCTGGCGTGTGAAATGAGAACAGGACCCCGGCCAGCAGCAGGTAGCCCATCCAGTTGGTCAGCATGCTCAGCGACATGACGCGGGTGATGACTCCCACGGCCAGGCCCAGCCTTGAATACAGCCGGTAGCGCAGCGCGACCCCGCCGACCAGCGAGCCCAGGTTGAGGTTGAGTACATAACTGATGAAGGTGACCAGCATCACGGTGGGTATGGGCAAGGTGTGGCCGGTGTAATGGCGCCCCAGCAGGTCAAAGCAGCTGTACAGCGCCAGGCTGAGTGCCGCGAGGGCGGCAGCACCGAGCAGTGCGGGCAAGGGGTAGTCGGCCAGCGACGCAAGCACCTGATGCCACTCGATGGCCCGTGCCTGCTCGACCAGCAGCCAGGCGACCAGGGAAAAAAACACCAGCGTTGCCGTGCGTTTGAACCAGGGCCACCAGACCTTGCCGGTCATGCCGGTTTTCTGGGGCCCGCGCTGGCCCGGCAAGGCGGGCGGGATGTTCATGAGACCCGGCCTTCGTTGACATGGCTGACTTTCGTGTCCACCCCGGTCTGGCCCAGCAGCTTTTCGGCCAGGGTCAGGCGCGGCGTGTGGGCCGGCAGCCAGCCGAACCAGGCCGGGTAGCGACGCAGCAGATGAAAGACAAAAAAGCTGCGCAGGCTGACCCAGAGGCCGGTTTCGGCCACGTCGCTGGCCCGGATCAGCGTGCAGCTGTTTTGCATCAGCTGCTCAAGGTGTTCGCCCAGATGCTGGTTGAAGGCGCCGTCCTTGATGATGATGTTGGCCTCCAGGTTCAGCGACAGACTGAGCGGGTCGAGGTTGCTGGAGCCGATGGTGGACCATTCGTCGTCGGTCAGCGCAACCTTGCCGTGCAGCGGGCGCTCGTGGTATTCGTGGATCTTCACACCGGCCGCCAGCAGGTGGTGGTACAGCAGGCCGGCGGCGATCTTGACAATCGGCATGTCGGGCTCGCCCTGCAGGATGAGGTGCACATCCACGCCGCGCCGCGCTGCCTTGCGCAGCTGCCGGAGCAGGCGGTAGCCCGGGAAAAAGTAGGCGTTGGCAATGATGACGCGGCGGCGCGCGCCGCGGATGGCGATGCGGTAATGGCGCTCGATGTCGTTGCGGTGGTTCACGTTGTCACGTGTCACGAAGAGGGCATCGCAGGGGCCGGCGGCCGGCATCGGGGTGCTGGTGGGCGAGGTTGCGGTGGCCGGCCGGCGCTTGAGAAGCCGGGCCAGGCGGCTGCCAGGCGCTGGCGGCTGCTGGCCGAGCAGGAGCTGGGCCAACACGAACTGGTGCACCTCGGCGACCAGCGGCCCTTCCATTTCAACCGCATAGTCCTGCTTGGCCTCGGGCCCGAAGTCGGCCAGATGGTCGGCCGAATAATTGATGCCGCCGACAAAGGCGCGTTTGCCGTCGATCACCACGATCTTGCGGTGCATGCGGCGAAACAGGTTGGTGCGGTAGCCCCACAGGCGCGGGCTGGGGTCGAACACATGCACCCGCACGCCGGCCTGCGTGAGCCCCAGGATGAAGGCCGGTGAGAGGTCCGGGGAGCCGTAGCCGTCGATGGTGATGTCGACCTGCACGCCGCGCCGCGCCGCGCTGATCAAGGCCTGCTGCAGCGCCAGGCCGACCTTGTCTTCAAACAGGATGAAGGTCTCCAGCAGCACCTCGTGCCCGGCCGCTGCGATGCATTCGAACACCCGCGGGAAAAAAGCCTCGCCGTTTTCCAGCAGGGTGAAGCGGTTGCCGGCGACCCAGCGACCGTTCATGCGTTGATCTTTCGAGCCGGCCCCTGGCGCATGCTTCAGAACTCGATCTCGGCGGCCAGGGGAGCGTGATCCGACAGGTGCGACCAGGGCTTGGGCGGCAGCACGACGGGCGAATGGCCGATCGCGTTGCGCACATAGATGCGGTCCAGCGACAGCACCGGAAAACGCGCCGGGAAGGTGCGTGCCGCCTTGCCGTTGGCATTGACGAAGACTTCATGCATGGCGGCGCCCTTTTCGAGCACCGCGTGGGCGCGGCGCCGCCAGTCGTTGAAGTCGCCTGCCGCGATCACCGGCGCGCTGGCCGGGATGTCCTTGTGCACCATGTCGCAGAGCATGTGCAGCTGCTTGAGCCGGTGAGATTCAGCCAGGCCCAGGTGCACGCAGATGGCGTGGACATGGGTGTCGCGCCCGGGTACTTCCAGCACGCAGTGCAGCAGGCCGCGGCGCTCGGGGCCGCTGATGGACACGTCGCGGTTCTCGAAGTGGACAATGGGAAACTTCGACAGCACGGCATTGCCGTGGTGGCCGTTGGTGTACACGGCGTTGCGGCCGTAGGCAAACTGCGGCCAGATGGAGTCGGCCAGGAATTCGTAGTGCGGCGTGGCCGGGTAGTTGGCGACGCGGCTTTCGTTCCGGGCGTGGGTGCCGGTGACCTCCTGCAGGAATACCACGTCGGCGCCGACCGTGCGCACCGCTTCGCGCAGCTCATGCAGGATGAACTTGCGGTTGAAGAAGGTGAAGCCTTTGTGGATGTTGACCGTCAGGACCTTGATGGAAAAACTCAATGCGGCCGTGGCAAGGGCCTGCTGGGTCTGCGCCAGTGCATCGGCCTCGTCGGGCGGCGCATTCACCACGGAGACGGAGGGTGCGACGGGCTCGCTGGGCTTGAGAGGCGTTTCGGAAGAGGGCATGGCGCGGCAAGATGGGCAAAACGCTATTGTCGCGCGGCCGTGCCCAAAGGCTGTAGGACAGCAAGCCCATTTGCCGTGTGGCGGGGCTTTCTCCCGTATGTCAAGCCTCTGTAAAGGTTGGCGTCCTACGCCCTTCAGGGGGCCTTTCCGGCAGGCCCGAGCCGGCCTGGGCCGTAGATTCGAGTTACCCGGTTCCGACAAGGGCTGGCGTCTGCAGATGCCTTTCGGGTGCCTGCAGGCTGGCAGTTACTTCAGAAGGTCACGACCTGTCCGGACCTGCCTGTTTCATCACAAGGAGTTTGAAATGAACAAGTTTTCCATGCGTTCCCTCTCTGCCGCTGCGGCCCTGACCGCCACGCTGGCTTTTGCCGCCCATGCCCAGGTGGGTGTCGGCGCTGACGTCGGTGTACGCACCGGTGTCAACAACAACATCAGCAGTGACGTGCGTGCCAACGCAGGTGTTGGCGTGAACGCCACCGCTTCGTCGTACGGCACGGCCACACGCAGCGACAGTTCGATGGGCGCCAACACCGACACACGTGCCGGTGCGCGGGTCTCGGGCAGCGGCGTCAAGGGCGCGGTCAGTCGCACGGCCAACCGCACTGAAAACGCGGTGGAACGCGGCGCCAATGCGACGGCCCGGGTCGGTGCGCGTGCCGGCAACGCGGTGGGCAATACCGCCCGCCGTGCCGGCAACAGCATCCAGAACGCCCTGCCCGCCAGCGCGCGCGGCAATGGCCAGGTGAATGTGCAGGGCTCGGGCGCGCTCGAGGCGAAATAAGCCCGCGCTCACCACAAGGTCCAGCGGGGCCGGGTTGCCGGGGAATGTCCCCGGTGGCCCGGCCCTTTTTTTTGCCCGCGTGGCTGGCGTCTGCGCGCTGTGCCGTATGCTGCGTCTGGTTCCGGCGTGGCCCACCCAGGCCACCCCCGCCGTCGTTCACCCACTGAAAAGGAGTCCTCCATGCCCCGCGCCATCCTCGATGAGTCCCGCATCCATCCGGCCATCCAGGGCAAGATCGCCCGCCATGAGCAGGCCATCGTGCAGGAGGTTCAGTCCGCCGTGGCCGCCCATGCGGTGGTGGTGGTCGGCATGGCCATGAACCCGTTTCCGCGCAAGGCGCGCCGCGCGCTGGATGCGGCCGGGGTGGCGCACCACTACCTCGAATACGGCAACTACCTCAACACCTGGCGCGAGCGCAATGCACTGAAGATGTGGACCGGCTGGCCCACCTTTCCCATGGTTTTTGTGCGTGGCACGCTGATAGGCGGAGCGACCGACCTGGACAAGCTGATCGCCAGCGGCGAACTCAAGGCTTTGGTGGGCGGCTGAGGCCGACCTCAGGCGGGGCAACGTTAGCGACAAGCGTGGGCTTCTTCTCTACCAGCAGGGGCCGCGGAACCGGCTTTGCCGGGCCGCAGGCGCAGCGCCCCCTCGGGGGGCAGCGCAGTACGCGAAGCGACAAGCGTGGGGGCGCTTTTTGGGGGGCCCTATTTCTGACGTGGCCGTGAAAGGCCCCGGTCGGGCTGCGACAGGGTGCCGGCCCGCAGGGCCTTGACCGCGTTGGCCACGGCGCTGGCGACGTTGCGCACCTCGGCCTGCATGGGCTCGTCGGCGTCCAGGGCGGCGTGGCTGGTGGCATACGGCGCGTAGTAGCCGACAAACCGGTCCAGCCGTGCCTGGCTGCCGGCGTCGATCAGCCCCATCCAGTCGAGCCAGTCGGACAGGCCGCGCCGGACGCCTTCGATGCCCGCGACATCGCCATGCACGACCAGACCGTAGGCGCGGCCGGCGAGGTGTTGGGGGTAGTCCCAGCCTTCGAGTTCCAGCGCCTTGGCCTCAAGGGCTTTCTTGCCGTGGGTGCGGCTGGGGTCGGGGTTGCCGCCGTCGGCGCAGACCAGCCGGTCGATCATGAGCTTGAGCGGGCTGGGTGACTGGTACCAGTAGACCGGTGTCACGATGATGACCGCATGCGCCGCTGTCCAGCGCTCGTAGATCTCGTTCATCCAGTCGCTGGTTTGCCCCTGGGCGTGGTTGGGGTAGCAACTGCAGGGCCAGTGGCACAGCGGCATGGCGGTGGACACGCAGCCCTTGCAGGGGTGGATGTTGAGGTGGTAGCTGGAGGTCAGCAGGCTGAGGTCGAGCACATCGGTCTGGATCTGCGCCTGCGCCAGGGTTTCTTCGGCCCACTGCACCATGCGAAAGGTTTTCGAGATTTCCCCGGGGCAGGTGCCGTCGTTGCGTGCCGAGCCGCAGACCAGCAGCACGCGCGATGGCGTGGCCGGGTCGGCCCAGGCCGCCTGGGCCCGGTCGATGCGTTCTTTTGTCGCCAGCCACTCGACGGACAGGTCGTAGTCCGGGTCGGCGTAACCGGGGCCGGCCTTGCGGGTGCGGGGCGCCTTGCGGCCTTCCTGGTAGGCGTCCCAGGCAATCGCCTCCACGCGGGAGATCGCTTCTGCTTCGGCCTGGAAAGCCGGGTCCATGAAAGACTCCATGAAACGTTCATGGAACACGCTGCGCGTCAGAGGGGCCGGCGCCTGGCCTTTGCGGATGGGGGTCATGCCGCCAGTTTAGGCAGGCAGCCGGGTGTAGAAACGCAGCGTGGGTCTCGTCCTACGCGCGATGGCGTCGGCGTCTGGCGCTGCGGAAATGATGGGTAAAAAGTGTCTTCAGCCCAATACCAGCGTACGCAAGCAGCTCCTGAAAACATAGCAGTTCAAGAGCCGACCGCCATGAAAAAAGCCTGCGTCACGCCCGTGAGGGACGCGGCGCAGGCCGGGGTCGGGTGGCGGTCAGGGCGGCGCAGGCCGCCCTGAACCGGAAAGGCTCAACCCTTGTGGTGCTCGCCGTGGTGTCCACCATGGCCCATGCCGCCCTGGCCTTTGCCGCCGTGGCTCATGCGCTGGCTGTCAAAGACTTTCTGCTGCTCGGGGCTGAGCGCGGCATAGAAGGTTTTGGTGGCATCGCCGCGTTTGTCCATGGCGGCATTCATCTCGGTCATGCGCTGGGCGCGCAGGGCACGCATCTTGTCGATGCGTTCGGGCGTGCTCAGCTTGTCGAACTCGGCCTTCATGGCAGCGCGGTCGGGGCCGGTGCCGCGAACCGGCGGCTGCATCGAAGCGGCGAAGGTTGTCCACGCGCCTTCCTGGGCCGGTGTGAGCTTGAGTTTGGCCTTGAGCTCGGCCTGGTGCTTGGCGATGCGCGCCTGCATTTGGGCCGGGTCGTGGCGACCCATGCGGTCGCCGTGGTAACCGCCGGCTTTGGCCGGAGCGCCTGCCGTGGCAGGCGCCGCAGGGGTGACGGTTTGTGCCGTGGCGGCCAGGGCCGCGGTGGCCATGATGCCGGCAAGAACCAGGCTCTGGACAGATTTCAGGGGTTTGAACATGGAGGTCATGAAAGCTTCCTTTCGGTAGAAGACAAGCCTGTTGCCGGAATGGCGTCAGGTTGAAGGGAAGTTTGCGCCGCCTGTGTAAGGGCGCCATGAGGCGCAGGTCAGGATTTCGTAAAGTTTTTTGTCGGGGCCGGGGTCGCGCCTGCACCGGCGAGGTCGTCGAGAATGGGGCAGTCAGGCCGCTCGTTGCCCTGGCAGCAGTGGATCAGGTGACCCAGGGTGGTCTGCATGGCCTGCATGGCGGCAATGCGTTGCGCCAGTTCGTCGGCGTGTTTTTTTGCAATGCGCCGCACGCTTTCGCTGGCGCGGCGGCGGTTTTGCCACAGGCTGACCAGTTCGGCGATTTCAGGCATGGAAAACCCAAGCTCGCGCGAACGCTTGATGAAGCGCAGCGTGTGCACCTCGGCCTCGCTGTACTGGCGGTAGCCGCTGTCGCTGCGGTGCACATGCGGCAGCAGCCCCAGCGACTCGTAGTGCCGCACCATCTTGGCCGACACGCCGGACTGGCGTGCGGCTTCGCCGATGTTCATGACCCCTGTCATGTCACGCCGGTTCTGCGACGGTGTAGCCTTCCTCGGCGATGGCTGCGGCAATCGCCTCGCGGGACAGGGCGGACGCCACGTCCACGGTGCCGGCGGGGCGGTCGATGGTGACCTGGGCCTGCGGGTCGAGGGCCTTCACGGCCTGGGTCACGGCGCGTTCGCAGTGACCGCAGGTCATGCCTTGGACGTTGAAACTCTGGTTCATGGTGTTTCCTTCTGGATCGGGTTGTGGATGCCTGCAGTTTGAACCTTGCCACCATGGTAAGGTCAAGACAGGCTCGCCAAAACCCGTATGGCGCGTGGGGTTGATCTGGATCAAGGCTTGACCTTGCCATCATGGCAAGGTTGATCATCCATCCCATGACTACTTCCACCACCACCCTCTCCTCTGCTGCCGCTGCTTCTTCCGCCAGCTCCGCCACCCTGGACCTGGGCGTCGGCGGCATGACCTGCGCGTCGTGCGTGTCGCGTGTTGAAAAGGCGCTGAAAAAAGTCCCCGGCGTGCAGAACGCCACGGTGAACCTGGCCACCGAATCGGCGCGGGTAAGTTATGCGCCTTCGCCGCAGATGGACGCGCAGATCCGCCGCGCGGTGCGCAATGCCGGCTACGAGCCGCGAGCGGCCGAAGAGGCCATGCCCGAAGACCTGTCGCCCTGGGCCGGCTTTGCACCGGTGGCGATCGGCCTGTTGCTGTCGGCGCCGCTGGTGGTGCCCATGCTGGGCGACCTGCTGGGCAAACACTGGATGCTGCCTGCCTGGCAGCAGTTCCTGCTGGCGACGCCGGTGCAGTTCATTCTGGGCGCGCGGTTTTACAAGGCGGGCTGGCATGCGCTGAAGGCGCTGAGCGGCAACATGGACCTGCTGGTGGCCATTGGCACCAGCGCGGGCTGGGGCCTGTCGATGTGGCTGTGGCTCAGTGCCGAGGCGGACACCATGCCGCACCTCTACTTCGAGGCTTCGGCGGTGGTGGTGACGCTGGTGCTGCTGGGCAAGTGGCTGGAGGCGCGTGCCAAGCGCCAGACGACGGCGGCGATACGCGCGCTGCATGCCTTGCGGCCCGAGGTCGCGCACGTGCTGCAGGGCTCGGGCGAGGAAGCCGACCTGCCGGTGGCCGAGGTGCTGCTGGGCGACCGCCTGGTGGTGCGGCCGGGCGAGCGCATCCCGATGGACGGCCTGCTGCAGGAAGGGCAGACGCAGGTGGATGAATCCATGCTCACCGGCGAGCCGCTGCCGGTGACCAAGCAGCCTGGCGACAAGCTCACCGGCGGCAGCATCAACGGCGATGGCCGGGTGGTGCTGCAGGTGAGTGCCGTGGGCAGCGAAAGTGTGCTGGCGCAGATCATCCGCCTGGTGGAAGACGCGCAGGCCGCCAAGGCGCCGATCCAGCGGCTGGTGGACCAGGTGTCCGCGGTGTTTGTGCCGGTGGTGCTGGTCATCGGCCTGCTGACCTTGCTGGGCTGGCTCTGGGCCGGCGCCGGGATGGAAACGGCGCTGATTCACGCGGTGGCCGTGCTGGTGATTGCCTGCCCCTGTGCGCTGGGCCTGGCCACGCCGGCAGCCATCATGGCGGGCACCGGGGTGGCGGCAAAAAACGGCATTCTGATCAAGGACGCCCAGGCGCTGGAACTCGCACACAAGGTGGACACCGTGGCGTTTGACAAGACCGGCACGCTGACGGTCGGGCGGCCGCGGCTGGTCGCTTTTGTCGCCGCACCCGATGTTGACGAGGCGGCGCAACTGGCCATCGCGGCCAGCCTGCAGAGCGGCAGCGAACATCCGCTGGCGCGTGCCGTGGTGGCCGCTGCGCAGGAGCGCGGCATGACGGTGGCGCAGCCCGACGGTCTGCGCGCGGTGCCGGGCCGTGGCAGCGAGGGCGAGGTCGGCGTGCGCAGCTACCTGATCGGCAGCCTGCGCTGGATGGACGAGCTCGGTGTCGACCTCGGTGCGCTGGCGCCGCAGGCACAGCGGCTGCAGGGCGAAGGCGCGACGCTGGCGCTGCTGGTGGAGCGCACCACGCAAGGCCTCAGTCCGCGTGCGCTCATGGCCTTTGCCGACGAACCCAAGGCCGGGGCCAAAGAGGCGTTGGCAGCGCTGCGGGCGCGCGGCATCCGTATCGTGATGATCTCCGGTGACAACCAGGGCGCGGCGCTGGCCATGGGTGCGCGCCTGGGGCTGGGCGCCGATGAGGTCATGGCCGAGGTGTTGCCCGGTGACAAGGCCGCGAAAGTGGCGGCGCTGAAGGTGGGCGGACATACCGTGGTGATGGTCGGCGACGGCGTCAACGATGCGCCGGCGCTGGCGGCGGCCGATGTCGGCATGGCCATGGGCACGGGCACCGATGTGGCCATGCACGCGGCCGGCATCACGCTGATGCGCGGCGACGTGGCGCTGGTGGCCGGTGCGCTGGACATCTCGCACCGCACGGTGATGAAGATCCGGCAGAACCTGTTCTGGGCTTTTGCCTACAACGTGGCCGGCATCCCGCTGGCGGCGCTGGGTTTCCTGAGCCCGGTGGTGGCCGGCGCGGCGATGGCGCTGTCCAGCGTCAGTGTGATCTCGAACGCCCTGCTGCTCAAGCGCTGGCGGCTGCGCAGGGATTGACCTGGATCAAGGTTTGGCGCATGCGCCTGTGACAAGCTGCCGCCATGACCCATTCCTCACTGCAAATCATCCGCGACGAGCATGCGGCCGTGGCCGCCGTGCTGCGCTCCCTTGTCATGATGATGGAGCGGGGTCCGGGCGACGAACCGGAGCGCTTTTTTGACGTGGTGCGCGCGATGCTGTTTTACATTGACGAGTTTCCCGAGCGGCGCCATCACCCCAAGGAGTCGGACCTGCTGTTTCCCCGGCTGGCGCGGGTGGCGCCCGAGCTGATGCAGGTGATACGCCGGCTCGAATCCGACCACATGAACGGCGAAGGCAAGGTGCGCGAACTGCAGCACCTGCTGCTGGCCTGGGAGCTGATTGGCGAGACGCGGCGCGCCGCCTTCACTGAGGCGGCGCAGGCCTATGTGGGTTTTTACCTCGAGCACATGCGCACCGAGGAAACCCAGATCCTGCCGGCCGCCCAGAAGGCCCTGACGGCCGAGGACTGGGTGCAGCTGGACGCCGCCTTCCAGCAGGATCGCGACCCGCTCGCTGGCGGCCTGCGCGACCCCTGTTACGACCGGCTGTTCACGCGCATCGTGCTGACGGCGCCGGCGCCGATTGGTGTGGGTGCTGCCTGAAAATCAGGTAAAAGAGGCCTGTAGCCCGCATGGATTGGGCGCAAGCAGCTATCTGTTTTGTAGCAATGTAAGCAGGACGCGAGGACCAGGCCTTAAAACGACTGCTTGAGTCCGACGCTCAGAAGGGTCTCGCGCTTGCTGCGGCCCACGGTCGCATCGAACTGGAGCCGGGGTGTCAGGTGGGTGCGCGCCCCGACCTGGAAGGTGGGTTTGGCCAGCCGCTGGCCGAATGCCTCCACATGCACGGTGGATGCGCCGAATTCGCGTTCATGGGCCAGCCCCCAGGTTGCAACGCCGGGCCCGCCGGCAGGCCGTTGCCCTCCCAGGTTGACATGGGTCGCACCCCACGAGCTGTTGCAGCTCAGCAGGCCGTTGAGGTAAGGCGTGGTGCCACTTTGTCCGCGGGTTTGCGTCGCGCCCAGCACGGCCGCTGCATTGCAGCCGGCCTCTTGCGACGGGGTGATGCGCCACTTGGCCTGCAAGGTCTGGCTGGTGGTCGCGGGGGGGGGGGGGCGCGGGACCCCGCAGCGCCCAGCTCCAGGCCATCGACCGGGGCGTAGGCCGGTGCCACCGTCCAGGTGTGGGCATGGCCCGGCTGGCGCGCGTACCAGCCCTCGACGTGGCCGGTGCCTGCGTCGTCGGTGTTGGCGTCGTCCACCGTCAGCGGGCGCCCGGCATGGGCCGACAGACAGGCCAGCAGGCCGGCGATGACCAGCAGCGGGCGAAACAGAAAAAACGGCGGCATGAAGACCATGCCGCCGAGTTTAGGGGAGAGCCGCGGGAATCAGGCCAGCGCGGGGTAGTCGGTGTAGCCCTTGGCGCCGCCGCCGTAGAAGGTGGTTTTGTCGGGGGTGTTGAGCGGCGCGCCTTCGCGCAGGCGGCGCACCAGGTCGGGGTTGGCGATGTAGGGCCTGCCGAAGGCGACCAGGTCGTCACCGTCCTGCACCGCCTGCCCGGCCAAGGCCAGGTCGTAGCCGTTGTTGACCATCCACGCGCCCTTGCCGCCCGCTGTGCGGTAGGCCGCCTTGAGTGCGGCGTAGTCAAACGGGCGCTCGGGCAGGTCGCGCGGGCCGCCGGTCGCGCCTTCGATGATGTGGATGTAGGCCAGGTTCAGCGTGGCCAGTTGCCTGACCACGTACTCGAACAATGGCTGCGGGTCGGCGTCGAACGCGTCGTTGGCCGGGGTCACCGGCGACAGGCGAATGCCGGTGCGGCCGCCCCCGATGGCGCCGGTGATGGCGCGGGTGACCTCCAGCAACAGGCGGGCGCGGTTTTCGATGCTGCCGCCGTAGTCGTCGGTGCGCTGGTTGGAGCCGCTCTTGAGGAACTGGTCCAGCAGGTAGCCGTTGGCGCCGTGGATCTCCACGCCGTCGAAGCCGGCGGTTTCGACCGCGTTGCGCGCCGCTGCCTGGTAGGTGTGCACGATGCCGGGCAACTCGCCGGCGTCCAGGGCGCGCGGCTCGGAGGTTTCGACAAAGGTCGGCGTGCCGTCCTTGATGAGCACGGTTTTCGTCTTGGCCGTGATGGCCGAGGGCGCCACCGGCTTGCCGCCGTGAGGTTGCAGGTCGGTGTGCGAGACGCGGCCCACATGCCAGAGCTGGACCACGATCTTGCCGCCGGCCTGGTGCACGGCGGCGGTGACCTTTTTCCAGCCGTCGAGTTGCTCGGTGCCGTACAGGCCCGGAACGTCCGAGTAACCCTGGCCCTCGTGGCTGATGGCGGTGGCTTCGGTGACCAGCAGGCCGGCGCTGGCGCGCTGGGTGTAGTACTCGGCCATCAGGGGGGTGGGAATGGCGTCGGGCGCGCGGTTGCGCGTGAGTGGCGCCATGACGATGCGGTTGGCCAGGTGCAGGTCACCGGCTTGGTTGGGGTCGAAGAGGGTTGGCATGGGTTTTATTTGTTTTGGGTGGTTGGGAAAACTGCAGTGTGGACTCGGTTCGATTGGCTTGTGCAACACGGGTTGCTGGATTCGTGATATTTGCAGATGGGGTTGTTTTGCAAAATCCCCGAAAAATCTTTGCATACCGTTGCGGCTGCGGTGTTCGTTGAGCTTGTTGGCCGGGGGTTGCCCGGCGGCAACTCACTTTTCTTTGTCTCGCCAAAGAAAAGTAAGCAAAAGAAAGGCGACCCGATGGTCTGGGTCCCCTGCGCTGCGCTACGGGGCAACCTGCGGTGCTCGCCGAAAACGGGGTCGAGCTCGAACTCGCCTTCGGCTCAGACAATCGCTCGCCCTGATCCGTTTTCGGCTGCGCTCCTCGGCCCAGCCCGACGGGTGGTGGGAAAAGACAAAAAACCAATACGGGGAGACGTGCGCGCGCGCAGCGCGTCATGTCGGTCGTAAGCGGCGGTCATGTTTGCACGCGAGTGCAGCACACGCGGCCAAATGAAGTCCCCCTCCATCGCCCAGCGGGGCGAGGGAGGGGTTAGGGGTGGGAGTGGGGAGTTAGACCTACTGCCCAAGGCGAACCGGGATCGCAGCGTGACGCTCGATCCCCGGATCAAGTCCGTTTACTTCAGCAAACCTTCATGCCGCATAGCCGCCTGCACCGCAGGCCGAGCCGCCATGCGCTCGCGAAAAGCCGCGATGTTGGCAAAGCCGGTGATGTCCACGCCGACACGTGGTGCCCAGTTGGTCACGGTGAACAGGTAGGGGTCGGCCACGCTGAAGGTGTCGCCCATCAGGTACTGCTTGCCCTTGAGCTGGCCGTCCACCCAGGTCAGGCGCGACATCAGCCGGTCAATCACCTGGGGTTTGTAGTCGGCCGGTGTGGCCGGGTTGAACAGCGGGCTGAAACCCTTGTGCAGCTCGGTACTGATGAAATTGAGCCAGGACTGCAGCTGGGCGCGCGCCACCGTGCCGTTGGCCGGCGCCAGGTTTTTGGCCGGCACCTGGTCGGCGATGTACTGCACGATGGCCGGGCCTTCGGCCAGGCGTGTGCCGTCGTCGAGTTCGAGCAGGGGCACATAACCGAGCGGGTTGATGGTGTAGTAGTCGGTGCCGTCTTCAAGCTGATGGGTCTTGGTGGGCGCCAGCACATGGTCGAAGCTCAGGCCGGATTCGTGCAGCACGATGTGGGGTGCCAGCGAACAGGCGCCGGGGGAGTAATAGAGTTTCATGGGTTTCCTTCGGGGGTGGGGGAGGGGCGCAGCGAGCGCAGACAGGGGCTCACCGGAGGCTTCCATGCTAGCCGGTGCCGGGTTTTCGTGCAGGGACTCGCCGCGATGGGTTCGTGGCAGGCGTTTTCACAGACAGCGCGGTTGCCGGATTGAACCCGGCGGCCCTTTTGCGGCTTGCGCCGGCAGCTATGAAAACAGGAGTGCGCGGGCTGTCCGGTTTGTCCTACACCGGCGTGCGCCGGCTGCTGATTCGGCGCGCGCGGCCCGGCTCCTACCATTTCCACTACGGCTGCGACGCACGGGCACTTGCCGGGCGCCTTGTCAGCCTTCCTGGAGAGACACCATGTTGAAATTCGCCATCGTTTTTGCCCTTATTTCGCTGATTGCCGGTGCGCTGGGCTTTGGCGGCATCGCGGCCGGTTCGGCCGGCATTGCAAAAATCCTGTTCGGCCTGTTCCTGATCCTGGCTGTGGTGTTCATCGTGCTGGCGGCGCTTGGCGTGGGCGCGGCCAGGAAGGCGCTCAAGTAAATGCCCGCCCCGGTGTCATGGAACCCTTTTGCCCTGTCTCCCATGAACCGGCCCGACCCGGATGACAAAAGCCGCAACGCAGAAGTCAGACGTGTGGACGGCCAGGGGGCCAGCATTGCCCAGCTTCTGCTGGTCGCCCGCCTGCGCGCGCGCACCCGGCGCGACCTGGCGATGGACTCGCTGGAACGCGCCGCCCAGGTCATTTTCGTGACCTGCAGGAACTGGTTTTCACCCTCGCGTACTCGCGATGGGCGGGCATCACCGGCAGCGCCACGCGCGCCGGCGTCTGCCCCATCCGACAACAACAACAACAACAACAACAACAACAACAACAACAACAAGGACCCTGATGCACACCGCCACGATTGACTGCCTGCTGGATTACGACGTTGCCAGTCCCTCCCATTTCTGCTTCAGCATCGAGGCGGCTTTTCACGACGCGCACCGCGTGGTGGAGGAGCGGCTGACCGTGACGCCCAGCGTCAAGGTGCGCCATTTCTGTGACGAGCGCAGCGGCAACCGTTTTTTCCGGCTGGACGCCTCGCGCGGCCAGCTGTCGGTGAACTACCACGCACAGGTGGAGCTGCACCATGCGCCGGTGCCCCTGCATCTGGAAGAGGCGGCGGTGACGGCGGTTCCCGACGACGTGCTGCGTTACCTGATGCCCAGCCGCTACTGCGAGTCCGACATCATGAGCCGCGCGGCGCAGCAGCTGTTTGGCCACCTCTCCCCGGGCCTGTCGCGGGTGCGGGCGATTGAAAGCTGGATCCACGATTCCATTCACTACCTGCCGGGCTTCAGCACGTCCACCACCACGGCGCAGGAAGTGTTTGTGCAGCGCGCTGGCGTCTGCCGCGACTTTGCGCACCTGGGCATCACCCTGTGCCGGGCGCTGAACATTCCGGCGCGGCTGGTGGTTGGTTATGTCTATTTTGACGAGCCACCGCAGGACTTCCACGCGGTCTTCGAGGCCTGGCTCGATGGCCGCTGGGTGCTGTTCGATGCAACCCGCATGGCGCCGAACGATCGCCTGGTGCGCGTCGGCACCGGGCGCGATGCCAAGGACGTGGCCTTTGCCACGATTTTTGGCAATGTGCAGATGCTGCGCAAGGAGCTGGTGGTGGACCAGGGTGACAGGCCTGCGGACCCGGCGGGCGACGCCTTGCCGTCGGCCTTGTCCATGGCCGCCTGAACGGCGGACCGTTCAGTACTTCAGGACTTGTAACTCTCATCGATCCGGTCGAGCTTGCGGATCAATGAAGGCCAGGCAAAGGCGCCACCCAGGCCGCCGGTCTGCACCCGCATGGCTTCAGCCACGCCCTTGACGATCAGGGGATTGACCTCTATCAGCTCGCCCCCGGCCTGGGCGTCGAGCTGGATGCGGCAGGTGTTTTCAAACGTGTACATGCTGAGGAAGGCGTCGGCAATCGTCTTGCCGACCACCAGCAGGCCGTGGTTGCGCAGCATGAGGAAGTTGGCCGTGCCCAGGTCGGCCTGCAGGCGCGGCTTTTCGTCGTCACGAAAGGCGACGCCCTCATACGCATGGTAGGCCAGCGAACCCAGCACAAAGGTCGACTGCTGGCTGATCGGCAACACACCGCATTTCTGCGCGCTGACGGCCACGCCGGCGCGGGTATGGGTGTGCAGCACGCAGCCGGCGTCCGCCCGGGCTTCATGCACCGCGCTGTGGATCACGAAGCCGGCCGGGTTCACCGGGAAGGCGGAGTCGATGACCTTGTTGCACTGCTCGTCGACCTTGACCAGGCTGGACGCGGTGATCTCGTCGAACACCAGGCCGTAGGGGTTGATCAGGAAATGGTGCGCGCCGGCGCCGCTGACCGATTCGGGCAGCTTGGCGCTGATGTGCGTGAAGACCAGGTCGCTCCAGCCGTACAGCGCCACCAGCCGGTAACAGGCCGCCAGGTCGCAACGCAATTGCCATTCTTCGGCGCTGACAACTTCCTTGAGGGAGGGAATATGCATGAGGGGTCTCCTGAATGGGTGGGATGTTGCACGATACGCCAGTGCGGGGGCGGTGACGGTCACCCGTTTGACAAGCGCCGGGCTGGCGGTGGCCGGTCCCGGGGTGCTATAAAAAGAAGAGCTGTCGGCGCCCGTTCCATGGGGGCTGAGGGCAGATTTGACTCCGAATCGGGGCCGGCTCAGTGCCTCAGCAGCCCGGCGGCCGCACTGAGCAGCCAGGCCTGCCGGAACTCGCTGGGGCTCAGGCCGGTGTGCCCGCGGAACACGCGGCTGAAATGCGAGAGGTTGCTGAAACCCCAGGACAGCGCGATGTCGGTGATGGGGCGCGCCTGCGGCCCGCTCTGCTGCAGCTCGCGGATGCAGGCCTCCAGACGCAGGTGCAGGATGTAGCTGGCCAGGGTGTCGGTTTCGCCGGCGAAGGCGTTGTGCAGGTGGCGCTTGCTGCAGTTGAGGGCGTGGGCGATCTGCTCGATGGACAGGGCCGGGTCGCGCAGCCGGGTGCTCACGTAGGCGCGGATGCGGTCCTTCAGGGCTTCGCGCTGCGTCACGGCCGTGGCCTGCCCGGCCAGTTCGATCAGCGACAGGCGCACCAGCTGGGCGATCAGTTCGCCGGCGCCGCGGGCGGCGGCCGCGCTCATGTTGGGCAGTTCCTGGTAGGTGCTGCGCATGGTGGTGAGCGCCACCCGTGCGATGCCGCTGGCGCCGCCCACGTGGCGTGCCATCAGGTTTTCCATCGGCAGGCCGCGTTCCATGATCTGCGCCTTGGGCAGCATCACGATCAAGTGTTCCACGCGTTCGGGGTTGTCCACCGCGTAGGAGCCGGTGGTGTCGTAAATGGTCCAGGCACCGGGGCTGACCCAGGCGCGCCGGCCCATCTGCTGGACACCGGCGCGGCCCTGCAGCGGCGCGACGATCTTGAGGTAACCCCCATCGCTGGCACGCACCATGTCCGGGGTGCGCACGACGCGGTGACGGTTGGCTTCGAGCCGCGTCAGCACCACGTCGCCTGCCTGGGCCGACACCATTTCACCGTCGAAGTCGGTGTCGCCGTAAAGGTCGGACTCCAGGCCGCCGAAGTGTTTCCAGACCCACTCGCGCCACACCGGCGCTCTGTCACGCGGTGCGAAATTGTCGGTGGATACCAGGGTGGCCGCAGTCATGCTTGTCTCCGGTTGGGGCGGTGGGCCCATGACAAAGATTATGGGTGTTGTGTCTTGTCCTGTTGTGGTTTCGGGTCGAGGGTTAACCCGGATCGCCGTGCGCTGGCCGACAACTGCTTTGTGCGCGCTCAGCAAAGCGGGGCAAGCCGGCCCTGCCTACCATCGGCTCTCCACTGCCCGTCGGGCGCCCACAACGAGGAGACATCCATGGTCCAGCCATCCAGACGCACATTGATCCAGGGCGCCGCCGCCGCCGTCGGCGCAGCCGCCTTTGCCCCGCAACTGTTTGCCCAGGCGGGCCCGGTGCGCATCGGTTACGCCATCGCCCGCACCGGCCCGTGGACCGGCGGCGCGCAGGTCAGCCAGGAGCCCAATTACCTGCTGTGGGCCGAGCAGCAGAACGCGGCCGGCGGCCTCGACGTCAAGGGCACCAAACGCCCGATCGAGCTGATCAGCTCGGACGACCGCAGCGACATCGAGACCTGCGTGCGCTCGTATGAAAAACTGATGGGCAGCGACAAGGTCGACCTGATTCTGCCGCCCTGGGGCAGCAATGCCAACTTCGCGATCGCGCCGCTGGCCAACCGCATGGGTTACCCGGTGCTGGCGCCGACCGCGCTGTCGCGCAAGCTGGTCGAGCTCAAGCTGCCGAACTTCTTCCTGCTGCTGCAGCAGCCCGACCGCATGGTCGGCGCGCTGGTGGACATGCTGGTGGCCAATGGCGTGAAGACAGTGGCCGTGATCTATGTGGACGACCTGTTCGGCCTGGAGAATTTCTCGGCGCTCAAGGTCGCGCTGCGCAGCACCGGCATCCAGGTGGTGGAAGAAAAAAGCTACCCCGGCGACATCAAGGACCTGTCGCCGGTGCTGCGCTCCATCAAGGACAAGAACCCGGAGGCCTTCATCGGCCTGAGCTACCCGCCCGACACCATCCTGGCCAGCAAGCAGTCCAAGGAGATCGGATTCAACCCGCGCTTTTACTATGCCTCGGTCGGCACCGCCTTCCAGCTTTACCGCAACGTGATGACACCGGCCGGTGCCGAAGGCGTGCTCGGCATGGGTTCGTGGAACAGCAAGACCAGCCCGGGCGCCAAGGCCTACTTCGATGCACACACCAAGAAGTTCGGCGGCAAGGAGCCGGACCGCTGGGCCAGCGGCGCCTGCTGGGCCGGTCTGGAGATCCTCACGGCGGCCGTCAAGCAGGCCGGCCTGGACCGCAAGGCCATCCGCGACTATGTGGCGGGCGGCACGCACAAGACCATCATCGGCGATATCAAGTTCACCGGCAGCGAAAACACCGCCACGCCGGGGACCGTGGGCCAGTGGCAGAACGGCGAGTTCGAGGTGGTGTGGCCTGCCAAGGTCGCGACGGCCAAGCTCAGCCTCGTCAAGCCCGCCTGGAAATAAATAGACTCCCCCCGAAGCGCCTTCGGCGCCTCCCCCTCAAGGGGGCGACACCTGCGGCCCGGCAAAGCCGGTTCCGCGGTGTCCCTGAAATAGAGATCCATGTCACTTTTTTCCTGGCTTGAACTGATTGCCTCCGGGCTGATCACCGGCGGCATCTACGCGCTGGTGGCGCTCGGGCTGAACCTGCAGTACGGGCTGATGCGCATCCTGAACATCGCGCACGGCGAGTTCCTGATGCTGGGCGCCTACCTGACCTGGATGGCGCACACCACGCTGGGCATTTCGCCGTTGCTGATGGTGCCGGTGTCCTTTCTGGCGCTGATGGGACTGGGGCTGGTGATCCACAAGCTGTGTTTCCGGCGGCTCACGGTGACGTCGCCGAATCTCGATATCTTCGAGGCGCGCGGCCTGATGGTGGCTTTTGGCCTGATGTTCCTGGTGCAGAACTTCGCCTCCTTCATGTGGGGCGGCGACCTGCGCGGCTACGACTACCTGGCCGAGCCGGTGAAGTTCGGCGAGGCGCAGTTCGCCGGCAACAAGCTGCTGGTGTTCGGCCTGGCGCTGCTGTTCAGTGGCGCGTTGATTGCGCTGCTGCGCTTCACCTTGCTGGGCAAGGGCGTGCGTGCGCTGATGCAGTCGCCCACCGGCGCGCAACTCGTCGGCATCGACACGCAGCGCCTGCACCCGCTGATGTTCGGCATCGGCCTGGGCCTGTCGGGCGTGGCTGGCTGCCTGCTGTCCATGGCCTACACCATCACGCCGTCCATGGGTGAGCCCTACACCGTGACCGCGCTGATTGTCATCACCCTGGGCGGTTTCGGCAGCATGAGCGGCGCGCTGGCCGGCGGGCTGCTGCTGGGCGTGGTGGAAGCGCTGGGCATGCATTTCACCAATCCTTCCCTGAAGGCGCTGCTCTCGTACAGCGTGTTCATCGCGGTGTTGTTGTTGCGGCCACGCGGCCTGTTTGCGAAGTAGAAGAAGAATGAAAGACAAACAGATTCTCGTGCGCGACCTGCTGCTGCTGCTGGCCTTTGCCGGCTGGGCGCTGGCGCTGCCGCATTACGGCAGCGAGTTTGTCGTCTCGATGGCGCTGACCTGCCTGATGTATGTGGCGCTGTCTTCGAGCTGGGGCCTGTTCTGCGGCAGCACGCGTTACCTGTCGCTGGCAACCTCGGCCTTCTTCGGCATAGGCGCCTACACCAGCGCGATTGCGCTGGAAAAAATGGCCTGGCTCGAGTCGATTGCGCTGGGCGCCGGCATTGCGACGGTGGTGGCCGTGGTCATGGGTGCGGCGGTGCTGCATTTGCGCGGCACCTACTTTGCCGTGCTGACCTTCGGCATGACCGAGCTGATCCGCCATGCGGTGACTTACTTTGAAAAGAAGGTCACCGGCACGGTGGGCCGGGTGCTGACCGTGGTGCCCGACCGCGACACGATTTACCTGACGGTGCTGGCACTGGCCGTATTGGCGGTGCTGGTGTCCATCATCGTGCGGCGCAGCCGCTTTGGCCTGGCGCTGATGGGCATAGGCGCGGACGAGCAGCGTGCTCAGACCCTGGGCGTGAACACGCGGCTGATCAAGGTGGCCGGCTTTGCGATGACGGCCGCGTTTGCCGGCGCCGTGGGCGCAGCCATGGCGGTGCGCTGGACCTATATCGACCCGCACACGGTGTTCAATCCCTTCATCGGTTTCCAGACCGTGCTGATTGCACTGATCGGCGGCGCGGTCACCTTGTGGGGCCCGTTGATCGCCGCGATTGTGTTCAGCGTGCTGGCCGAGACCCTGCGCCTGCAGGCGCCGCAGGTCTACATGATGTCGCTGGGGCTGCTGCTGATTTTGAGCGTGCTGTATCTGCCGGGCGGCCTGGCTTCCCTGCGCGGGAACACCTTCAGCGGCTGGTGGCGGGACAGCCGCGGCTGGCTGCGGGGCTTGAGCAAGAAGGAGCGCAACCGTGGCTGAGCTGTTGCTGCAGGCGCGTGACATCACGGTGCGTTTTGGCGGACTGACGGCGGTGGATGCCGTCAGCGCTGACTTTCATGCCGGTGAGCTGGTCGGCATCATCGGCCCCAACGGTGCCGGCAAGACCACTTTTTTCAATGCGATTTCGGGCGTGATTGCACCCACCTCCGGGCAGTTGCTGGCCGATGGCCGCAACCTCAGCGGGAAAGGCCCGCACCGTTATGCGGCCGCCGGCATTGCGCGCACCTTCCAGACGCCGCGCGTGTTTCCCGACATGCCGGTGATTGACAACATCGGTTTCGGGCTGAAGTTTGCCGGGCGAACGCGCAAGGGCTCCTGGCACCTGCGCGACGAAACCAGCATTCTTGAACTGATCGGCCTGCACGCCCAGGCGGCCTTGCCGGCGGGCGCCATCACCCCGTCGCAGCAGCGCCTGCTCGAGGTCGGCATGGCGCTGGCCACGCGGCCGCGTTTGCTGCTGCTCGACGAGGTGGCGGCCGGCCTGACCGAAGCCGAGATTGAAGCCATGGCGCAGCTGATACGCCGCATGCGTGACGAGCTGGACTTGACGGTGGTGTGGATTGAGCACGCCGTGACAACCTTGCTACGTCACGTGGAACGCGTGATCGTGCTGCACCAGGGCCGCAAGATTGCCGACGGCACGCCGGCCGAGGTGGTGCGCAATGAAGAGGTGATCGAAGCCTATCTGGGTGATGAGATGGGGGCTGTATGAAGCGAAGGGCGAGGGCCCCGCGTAGCGGGATCGACCAGCGTAATGCGGCCCGTTGCCGACATTGCCGCAGAGCGTTGACCACGACACTTGGAGAGGCAACTCGACCATGATGTGGTATGCCCCAACGCCCTTTGTGCTTGGTACGTCCAGCCATGCACACCTGAAAGTCCAGGGCCTGAGCGCAGGTTACGGCGCCTTCCTGGTGCTGCGCGATCTGACGCTGGAGATCAAACCCGGCCTGACCGTCATCCTCGGGCCCAACGGCGCCGGCAAGACGACCTTGCTCAAGGCGCTGTCCGGCCTGATTCCGCGTGGCGGCGAGGTACTGCTCAACGGCGAAGCGCTGCCCGAAAAAACCAGTGACATCGTCAAAGGTGGCATGGCGCTGGTACCGGAAGGCCGGCAGTTGTTTCCCCAGATGACGGTCACGGAAAACCTGGAGCTCGGTGGCTGGCTGGTGGCCAAGGCCGAACGCACGCGGCGTCTCGAGCAGGCCTTCAACGACTTTCCGAAACTGCGCGAACGCGCCCAGCAACTGGCCGGCACCATGAGCGGCGGCGAGCAGCAGATGGTGGCGGTGGCGCGCGCCATGATGAGTGCGCCGCGCCTGCTGATGCTGGACGAACCCTCGCTGGGCCTGGCGCCGCGTATGGTCGATGAGCTGCTGGCGATCACGCGGCGCATCGCCGACGCCGGCACCACGGTGCTGATGGTCGAGCAGAACGTGAAGAAGGCGCTGGCCGTGGCCGACCGCGGTTATGTGCTGGAGCGCGGCACGCTGGTGGCCAGCGGGCCGGCGGCGCTGCTGGCGCGTTCGACCGTCATCCGCGAAGCTTATCTGGGGGCCGGCGCCGCCGTTTCCACCACGGGCACCCATGCCGCAAAAACCACCGTTCGGGCTGAGCCTGTCGAAGCCCTTCATTCCGATCATCCTGAGCTCGTCGAAGGGCAGGCTCAGGGCGAACGGACTTCGTAGTTTCCAAGGAGAACACCATGTCTGACATGTCCATGCTGATCAACGGCCTGAAGGTCACCGCTGAAAAAGGCGCCACCTTCGAGCGCCGCAACCCGCTTGACGGCAGCGTCGCTACCCGCGCACCGGCGGCATCACCGGCCGACGCGGTGATGGCTGTCGAAGCCGCCGCCGAAGCCTTCAAGACCTGGAGCGAAACCGGACCGAGTGCGCGCCGCGCGCTGCTGCTCAAGGCCGCCGATGCGCTGGAGGCCAAGACGCCGCAATTCATCGAAGCCGTGGCCGCCGAGACCGGGGCTTCCGGCATGTGGGCCGGCTTCAACGTGATGCTGGCCGCCGGCATGATCCGCGAGGCGGCCTCGCTGACCACGCAGATCAGCGGCGAAGTCATTCCGTCCGACGTGCCCGGCAGCCTGGCCATGGGCGTGCGCCAGCCGGCCGGCGTGGTGCTTGGTATCGCGCCGTGGAACGCGCCGGTCATTCTCGGCGTGCGTGCGATCGCCACGCCGCTGGCCTGCGGCAACACCGTGATCTTCAAGGGCTCGGAGAACTGCCCGCGTACCCACCAGCTGATCGTGGAGGCGTTTGCTGATGCCGGCTTTCCCCCCGGTGTCGTCAACTACATCACCAACGCGCCCGCCGACGCCGGCGCCGTGGTTGAGGCCATGGTGGCGCACCCGGCGGTGCGGCGTGTCAACTTCACCGGCTCAACCAAGGTAGGCAAGATCATCGCGATGACCTGCGCGAAATACTTGAAGCCTGTGGTGCTGGAGCTCGGCGGCAAGGCGCCTCTGGTGATCCTGGACGACGCCAACATCGACGACGCGGTCAACGCCGCCGCCTTCGGCAGCTTTGCCAACAGCGGCCAGATCTGCATGTCCACCGAACGCATCATCGTGGACCAGAAAATCGCCGACGCCTTTGTGAAGAAGTTCGCTGCCAAGGCCGGCACCTTGCCGGTGGGCGACCCACGCAACCCCGAGCCGGTGGTGCTGGGCTCGGTGATCGGCATGGGGACGGTCGAGCATTGCAACGCGCTGATCGACGACGCGCTGGCCAAGGGCGCGAAGCTGGCCTGCGGCGGCAAGGCCGAAAACACGCTGATGCCCGCCACCGTGCTGGACCATGTGACGCCGGCCATGCGCATCTACCACGAGGAGACCTTTGGGCCGGTCAAGTGTGTGGTGCGTGTCAGCGGCGTCGAGGAAGCCGTGGCCTGCGCCAACGACAACGCCTACGGCCTGTCGGCCGCTGTGTTCGGTGGCGACATCGCGCGTGCCTTCAACGTAGCCAGGCGCATCGACTCCGGCATCTGCCACGTCAACGGCCCGACGGTGCACGACGAGGCGCAGATGCCGTTTGGTGGTGTGAAGGGTAGTGGGATTGGGCGCTTTGGTGGCAAAGCGGGGGTGGCCGAGTTCACCGAGCTGCGCTGGATCACGATCCAGACGACACCGCGGCACTACCCTTTCTGATCTGGTGTTCAACGGCGGGACGGGGATTCATTGCATCACGCTGCGACTGCGATGCGCTCTGGATAGTAGGGTGGACTCCCCACTCCCTCCCCCCGCCCCTCCCTCGCCCCGCTGGGCGATGGCGGGGAGCTTCATTTGGCCACGTGTGTTGCGTCCACGTGCAAACATGACGGCCGCTTGACTCCGACATGACGCGCTTTGCGTGTCATGTCTCCCCGCCCCCGATCCCGAATTCGTTTCCCCCACCCGTCGGGCTGGGCCGAGGAGCGCAGCCAAAAGCGGATCAGGGCGAGCGATTGTCTGAGCCGAAGGCGAGTTCGAGCTCGACCCCGCTTTCGGCGAGCACCGGAGGTTGCCTGCAGCGAAGCGGAGGGACCCAGACCATCGGAGCGCCTTTCTTTTCCTTAGGTTTCTTTGGCGACGCAAAGAAAAGTAAGTCGCCCGCCGGGGCGAGACCCGGCTTGTTAGCGAGCCATCAAGCCGGAGCTTGCAACGGTTCCCACAGCGACACCGCGTCAGGCGCAGTCGCCAACTCCAACCGCGTCAACCAAACCAACGCAGCCGGCGCACTCGCACCACACATCTCCACCGACGGCATCAACTGCCCACACACCGCCGGCCGCTCAGGCTGACCAAAGATGCGGCAGGCATTGGCCTCATCCAGCTGCACACAGCGCACTCCGGCCGGCTTGCCCTGTGGCATGCCTGGAATGGCGGAGCTGATGGAGGGCGCGATGCAGCAGGCGCCGCAGCCTGGGCGGCAGTTCATGGATTACCGGTCGCTATTAAAACAATAGCTGCTTGCGCCCATCCCAAAAGGGCTTGGAGCACATTGAATGCAGAGGAAACGGGTAAACCCATCAAGCCGCCTTTAATCGGGCTTGATCTTCGCGCGCGCCACCACCTGTTTCCAGCGCGCCTGCTCCTGGGTGATGAAGGCGGCGTACTGGGCGGGGGTGTCGCCGACCGGCTGTGCGGTGTCGCCGCGCAGGCGCTCGGTGGCCAGCGGGTTGCGCATGGCCTTGGCGCAGGCTTCGGCAATCCTGTCGATGGCGGCTTGCGGCATGCTCGGTGGCGCGTTCAGGCCGTACCACTGGGTCATCTCGAAGCCGGGGTAACCGCTTTCCGCCACCGTGGGCACATCGGGCAATTGCGGCAGGCGCTCCCTGGTGCCGGTGGCGATGCAGCGCAGGCGGCCGGACTTGATGTGCCCGAGGATGGCCGGCGCACCGACACTTGCGGCGTCGAGCCGGCCGGCCAGCAGGTCGGTCAGTTGCGGGCCGGTGCCGCGGTAGGGCACATGCAGTACAAAAATATTCGCCGCCATCTTGAGGTACTCGAAAGCCAGGTGGCCGGCGCTGCCGTTGCCGGCCGAGCCGTAGTTGAGCTGGCCCGGCTTGGCCTTGGCCAGCGCGATGAACTCCCGGAGGTTTTTGGCCGGCACGTCGCTGTTGACCACGTACAGGCTGGGTACCTTGGCGAGCAGCGAGATCGGCCGGAAGTCGCGGTTGGTGTCAAAAGGCAGCTTGTCGAAGATGTAGGGGTTCACCGCCAGCGTGCCGATGTGGCCGAGGATCATGGTGTGGCCGTCGGTGCTGGCCGCGCATTCCTGCATCGCAATGTTGCCGCTGGCACCGGGCTTGTTTTCGACAAACACGTTCTGGCCCAGGCTCTTGCTGATTTCACCGGCGGCCGAACGCGCCACGATCTCCGAGCTGCCGCCGGGCGCAAAGGGGACCAGCAGGCGAATCGGCTTGGTGGGCCAGGCGGCCTGGGCGTGAGCGCTGCTCCACAAACCAGGGAAGGCCGTGGCCGCGACCAGCGCGGTGCCGGTGCGCAGGCCGGTTCGAAGGGCGCTGCGGCGGGATGGGGGGGTGTTCATTCGGACCTCGGGGTGTAAGACGGTGGGGCTTCGACTATAGAGGGCCGGGTGGGCGGCCTGCTAGGGATTTGCGAGCAGCCGCAGGCCGTCAGGGCGCCAGGCGTCCGGCCGCAAACAGCACCTGGTCGATCACCGCCTGCACGTTCTTGCGGTGGGCTTCGTTGACCAGTTGGCCGTCGGCGTCAAACGCGTCACCGGCGCGGCCCAGTGCAAAGGCTTTGGGCGCGACCCAGCACTGCGCATTGAGCAGCAGCGGCACCAGGTGGCTTTGCGAGCGCAGGCCGCCCAGGGCGCCGGGCGAGGCGCTGAGCATGCCCACGACCTTGCCGCTGAAGGACTTGAAGCCATCCTGCCAGGCCGGGTCGGCCTTGACCGGGCTGGAGACCCAGTCGATGGTGTTCTTGAGCAGGGCGGTGTAGCTGCCGTTGTATTCGGGTGAGCAGATGATCCAGGCCGGGTGCTCGAACATCAGCTGCTTGAGCTTCATCACGTCGGCCGGTGTGCCTCGGGCTTCGAGGTCGGCGTTGTACATCGGGATGTCGAAATCCGCCAGCTCGATGTGGGTGACGTCGGCGCCGCTGTTGCGCGCCAGCTCGGCGGCCGCATGGGCGAGTTTGCGGTTGAAAGAGGCGAGCCGGGTGCTGCCGGCGAAGATCAGAAATTTCATGCCCCTATTGTGCTTGTGTGCCGGTGCCTCCGCCCTCTTGCCGGGCTGAGCACCCCTGTTGCCATGTTTCAATGGCTGTTTTGGGTTTGAGCCTTATGCAGTAAGCGCGAGCAGCTATTAAAAACATAGCAACTCATTGGTCGTGCCAATAGAAGGAAGAGCATGGGCCTTGTTGGGGGCCGGCAGCACAAAAAAGAGGCACCCTGATAAAATCATGCCTTTCGTCCCGTGAAAGCGGCAAGCCGTTTGCTGACTCCGCCGGTTCAGCCGGTCTTTTCCAGGGCGCGCAGGCATCTCGCCTGACGACTGCTTTATTGAAGGAGGCGTGATGCACTCGCCTTATGTATATCCGCAAGAATTTGACGTGATCGTGGTCGGTGGCGGCCATGCCGGCACCGAGGCCGCGCTGGCTGCTGCCCGTATGGGCTGCAAGACCCTGCTGCTGACACACAACATCGAGACCCTGGGCCAGATGAGCTGCAACCCCTCGATTGGCGGCATCGGCAAGGGCCACCTGGTCAAGGAGGTGGACGCCATGGGCGGCGCGATGGCGCTGGCCACCGACGAGGGCGGTATCCAGTTCCGCATCCTCAACAGCTCCAAGGGCCCGGCCGTGCGGGCCACCCGGGCGCAGGCCGACCGCATCCTGTACAAGGCGGCGATCCGCCGCAGGCTGGAAAACCAGCCCAATCTCTGGCTGTTCCAGCAGGCGGTGGACGATTTGATTGTCGAAGGCGACCGGGTGGTGGGCGCGGTCACGCAGGTCGGCATCAAGTTCCGCTCGCGCACCGTGGTGCTGACGGCCGGGACCTTTCTGGACGGCAAGATCCATGTCGGGCTCAACAACTATGCCGCGGGCAGGGCGGGTGATCCGCCGGCGGTGTCGCTGAGCGCGCGCCTGAAGGAACTCAAGCTGCCGCAGGGCCGTCTGAAAACCGGCACGCCGCCGCGCATCGACGGGCGCAGCATCGACTTCAGCAAGTGCACGGTGCAGCCGGGCGACGGCATGCCGGGGGGCACACCCGGGCCGGTGCCGGTGTTCAGCTTCATGGGTGGGCGCATCCAGCACCCGAGGCAGATGCCTTGCTGGATCACGCACACCAACGAACGCACCCACGAGATCATCCGCTCAGGGTTTGACCGCAGCCCCATGTTCACCGGCAAGATCGACGGCGTGGGCCCGCGCTACTGTCCGAGTGTGGAAGACAAGATCAACCGGTTTGCCGGCAAGGAAAGCCACCAGATTTTTCTGGAACCGGAAGGCTTGAGCACCCACGAGATTTACCCCAACGGCATCTCGACCAGCCTGCCGTTTGACATCCAGTACGCCCTGGTGCGCTCCATGGCCGGCATGGAGAATGCCCACATCCTGCGGCCCGGCTATGCCATCGAGTACGACTACTTCGACCCGCGTGCACTGAAAACCAGCTTTGAAACCCGGGCCATTGGCGGACTGTTTTTCGCCGGGCAGATCAACGGCACCACGGGTTACGAGGAAGCAGCGGCCCAGGGCATGTTTGCCGGCATCAATGCCGCGCTGCAATGCCAGGGGAAAGAAGCCTGGCTGCCGCGGCGCGACGAAGCCTATCTGGGCGTGCTGGTGGACGACCTGATCACCAAGGGTGTGACCGAGCCCTACCGCATGTTCACCAGCCGGGCCGAGTTCCGCCTGATGCTGCGTGAGGACAATGCCGACATGCGCCTGACCGAAAAGGGCAGGGCGCTGGGCCTGGTGGACGATGCCCGCTGGGATACCTTCAACCGCAAGCGCGACGCTGTTTCACGTGAAACAGAACGTCTGCGTTCTGTCTGGGTCAACCCGCGCAGCCTGCCTCTGGCCGAGGCTGAGCGCGTGCTGGGCAAGGCCATCGAACGCGAGTACACCTTGCTCGACTTGCTGCGCCGCCCCGACGTGGGCTACGCCGCGCTGATGTCGCTGGATGGCGGCAAATATGCAAACGCCGAGCTGGCACCTCCCGCCGAGGGTGTTTCACGTGAAACAGAGGCGGCCGACATGGCGGCCAGCGTGATCGAGCAGATCGAGATCGCCGTCAAATACGCGGGCTACATCGACCTGCAGAAGACGGAAGTGGAGCGTGCCTCGCACTACGAAAACCTCAAGCTGCCGGCCGACCTGGATTACCTGCAAGTGTCGGCGCTGAGTTTCGAGGCGCGGCAAACCCTGGCCAAGCACCGGCCCGAAACGCTGGGGCTGGCCTCGCGCATCTCCGGTATCACGCCGGCGACCGTGTCGCTGTTGCTGGTGCACCTGAAGAAGAACCTCTGGAAAAACACGGTTCCCCTCAAACCTGCCGAACAAGCCGAAGCCTGATGCGCAGCAGTGAACAGGATTTGCGCGCCGGCCTGCAGGCGCTGCAGCTGGACCTGGACGATCAGCAGGTGGGGCAGTTGCTGGACTACCTGGACCTGATTGCCAAATGGACCAAGGTCTACAACCTGACGGCCGTGCGCGATCCGGTGGAAATGATGACGCATCACCTGCTCGACAGCCTGGCGACCATCGGACCGCTGCGGCGTCATTTGCAGCAGGCCGGATTGGGGCAGGGCGCCACCCTGCTCGACGTCGGTTCGGGCGCCGGTTTGCCGGGCGTGGTCATCACTGTGTGTTGCCCGAGCGTGGCCGTGACCTGCGTGGACACGGTGGCCAAGAAAGCCGCGTTCATCAAGCAGGCGGCACTGGCCCTGAAGTTGCCTAAGCTGACCGGCCTGCATGCGCGGGTCGAGACCCTTCGCCAGCCTTTTGACGTGATCTGCGCGCGCGCTTTTGCGTCGCTGCCCGACTTCACCCAATGGTCGGCCGGGGCGCTGGCGCCGCAAGGCGTCTGGATGGCCATGAAAGGCAAACACCCGGCGGACGAAATAGCCGCACTGCCGGCCACGGTCGAGGTGTTTCACGTGGAACAACTGGTCGTTCCCGGGCTGGACGCCGAGCGTTGTCTGCTTTGGCTACGACCCAAAACCGCGGATTAGTCTTAGTCTCGGGTGAAAAATCTGCCCATCCGGCGGCAATGAAGGGTGCAGGCGGATTTTCAGCCTGTGCGCTGACGTAAACTCAAAACCCTGTTTCCGGAGGTCTCCATGTTGGGTTCATTTGCCGGCGTCGCCGATTACGGCGCGTTTGTTGTCGCCATCCTTGTTTTTCTGCTGATTCCCGGCCCCGGCAACCTGGCCCTGATCACCTCGACCAGCAAGGGTGGCATCGCCGGCGGACTCGGCGCCACTTTCGGCGTGATCGCTGGCGACCAGGTGTTGCTCTGGGCCGCCGTGGCCGGCGTGTCAGCGGTGATGGCGGCTTACCCGACGGCCTTTCATGCGGTGCAGTGGGCCGGTGCAGCGTACCTCGCCTGGCTCGGCGTCAAGATGCTGATGGCCAAACCCGGCGATGCCCCCATCCAGCAGATCAAGCCGCGCCATTACTTCCGCCAGACCCTCTTGATCACCTTGCTCAACCCCAAGGCCATCGTTTTCTACATGGCTTTCTTTCCCCTGTTTGTCGATCCGGCCCGGCACCAGGGCCTGAAAACCTTTGCCGTGATGGCTGCCACCATTGCGGGGCTGACCTTTCTGTACGGCCTGAGCTCGGTGCTGATCACCTACTTTCTGGCCGCGCGTATCCGCGCCAACCCCAAAATTTCCGCGGTGCTGAACAAGGCGGCCGGCGTGTTCCTCATCGGCTTCGGCATCAAGCTGGCCATCTCCAAGTAAACCTTCCGATTTCCAGAACCCAAAGAACAACATGGCCAAAATATTCTGCGTTGCCAACCAAAAGGGCGGGGTGGGCAAAACCACCACCACGGTCAATCTGGCGGCGGGACTGGCGAAGGTGGGTCAGCGCGTGCTGATGATTGACCTGGACCCGCAGGGCAACGCCACCATGGGGTCGGGCGTGGACAAACGCAAGCTCGAACTCACGGTGTACGACGTGCTGCTCGAATCCGCCTCGGTGCTGGAGGCGCGGGTGCGCAGCGAGAAATGCGGCTACGACGTGCTCGGGGCCAACCGCGAACTGGCCGGCGCCGAGGTCGAGCTGGTCGATGTCGAGCGCCGCGAAAAGCGGCTCAAGCTGGCGTTGGCGGACGTCGGCGAGCACTACGACTTCGTGCTGATCGATTGCCCGCCCTCGCTTTCGATGCTGACGCTCAACGGCCTGTGCTGTGCCCACGGTGTGATCGTGCCCATGCAGTGCGAGTACTTTGCGCTGGAAGGCCTGACGGACCTGGTCAACACCATCAAGCAGGTGCACGCCAACCTCAACAAGGACCTCGCCATCATCGGCCTGCTGCGTGTCATGTTTGATCCGCGCATCACCTTGCAGCAGCAGGTCAGCGACCAGCTGAAAGAGCATTTCGGCGACAAGGTGTTCAACACCGTGATCCCGCGCAACGTGCGGCTCGCCGAAGCGCCGAGTTACGGCCTGCCCGGCGTGGTGTTCGACCCGGCCTCCAAGGGCGCGCAGGCATTTGTGGCCTTCGCCGAAGAGATGGTGCAGCGCATCAAGGCCATGTGATGGCCGGAGTTTCAAGTCAAATCGGCCTTCAGCCCTTGTGTCACCTGCGCAAGCAGCTATCAAAAACATAGTAAGTTTTCTTCTGCCCATGAAATCCTCGAACGTCCTGATCCTTCCCGGCTGGCAGAACAGCGGGCCCGGCCACTGGCAAAGCCTGTGGGAAACCGCACATGGCTACCAGCGTGTCGAGCAACACGACTGGATGCAGCCGCTGCGCGGCGACTGGGTTGCGCGGCTGGAGGACGTGGTGCTGGCCAGCAGCGAGCCGGTCGTGCTGGTGGCGCACAGCCTGGGCTGCATCCTGACCGCCGCCTGGGCCGCGCATTCGCGCAACACACATCGTGTCAAGGGCGCGCTGCTGGTGGCGCCGCCCGACGTGGACCGCGAGGAAGTGCGGCAACTGCTGACCAGCTGGGCGCCGGTGCCCATGAACACGCTGCCCTTCGCTGGCGTGCTGCTGGCCAGCAGCCGTGACCCCTATTGCCGGCCTGAGCGCGCGCGCGCGTTTGCGGCCGCCTGGGGCGCCGAATTTGTCGATGCCGGTCCGCTGGGCCACCTCAACGCCGACAGCGGCCTGGGTGACTGGCCGCAGGCACATCTCCATCTGCAGCGTCTGCAGGGGCTGAGGGCAGGCGCCACCCAACAGGCCGAGCCATGAAACCATTGCTGCAACCCCGCTTTCCTGTTCGCCTTGCCCTGCTGCTGGTGGCGTGTGCTGCCCTGGCCGCGCCCGCCGGCGCCGAACCTGACGAAGACCTGCTGGGCAAGTCGCAGCACTACCCGCTGGGAACCGCCGCCACCTGGTACAACAACCCGAACCGTGTCGGCGCCTGGTCGGCGCTGGACAAGGTGCCCGGCATACAGACCCGCGTGGTCGCACGCCCGGCGCAAGCCAGCCCCCTGCCGCCCGCCGCACAACCGCCGGCCATCAGCTACCGTTACCGCAACATTGGCTACACGCTGGCCGAGTACCTGGAGCGCCAGCGCGCCACTGGCTTGCTGGTGCTGAAGAACGGCGAGATCGTGGCCGAACACTACCGCTACGGGCGCAAGGACGATGCGCGCTTCATCTCGTTCTCGATGGCCAAAAGCGTCACCTCCCTGCTCGTGGGCCAGGCCCATGCGCGCGGGCTGATCGCCTCGCTGGACGATCCGGCGGAAAGATATGTGAAGGCGCTGGCGGGCAGCCCCTACGGCGCCACCACGGTGCGGCAGCTGCTGCGCATGAGCTCGGGCCTGACGTTCACCGAGCGCTACGACGGGACGGACGACATTTCGCGGCTGTCGCGCGCCGGTGCCGGTGCCCCGGGAGCCGGCACGCCGGTCGATGTGCTGCGTTCCATCACGACCCGTCACACGGCCGCCGGTGAAAAATTTGTCTACGCCAGCGCCGAGACCGACGTGCTGGGCCGCGTGCTGGCAGCGGCCACCGGCAAGAACATGGCCGAACTCACCAGCGACTGGCTGTGGAAACCCATGGGGGCGGAACATGACGCTTTCTGGCGCGTCTCCAGCGATGGCCAGGAGCAGTCTTACGGCGCCTTCAATGCGAGCCTGCGCGACTGGGGCCGGCTGGGCCTGTTGCTGGCCCATGACGGCAAGGTGGGCGCACAGCAGGTGGTCCCGCAGGACTATGTGTTCGACGCCACCGACCCGGCCCGCCAACTCCCCGCCTTCAAGCCGCGCAAGGCCACGCCGTATTTCGGTTATGGCTACCAGTTCTGGCTGATGCCGATGAAAGCGCGCACCTTTGCCATGCAGGGCATCCACGGCCAGACGGTCTATGTGCAACCGTCCTCGGGCGTGGTGATGGTGCTGACCTCGGTGTGGGAAAACGCCAGCGGCCGGCAGGACCCGCAACCCTATGAAGAACGCGACGCGCTCTGGCGCGGCGTGTTGCAGTCGCTGGGCGGCAGCACGGCCGAATAATCCACTTTGAATACTGAGAGAAAAGAAAACATGGTCACCAAAAAACCCAAAGGCCTGGGCCGAGGACTCGAAGCCCTGCTGGGCCCCAAGGTCAGCGAATCTGCCAGCGCCGACAACACCAACAGCAGCGCCACCAGCCCCGGTCAGCCCGCCTCGCTGCTGCTGACCGACCTGGTCGCCGGCCAGTACCAGCCGCGCACCCGCATGGACGAGGGCGCGCTCTATGAGCTGGCCGAGTCCATCAAGGTGCAGGGCATCATGCAGCCGATCCTGGTGCGCCGGCTGACCAGCGGCGCCAACGACGGCAAGTACGAAATCATTGCCGGCGAGCGGCGCTTCCGCGCGGCCAAAATCGCCGGGCTCGACAGCGTGCCGGTGCTGGTACGCGACGTGCCCGACGAGTCGGCCGCAGCCATGGCGCTGATTGAAAACATCCAGCGCGAAGACCTGAATCCGCTGGAAGAAGCCCAAGGTTTGCAACGCCTTATCAAGGAGTTTGGGCTCACTCACGAACTGGCGGCCCAGGCCGTGGGCCGCTCGCGCAGCGCCGCCTCCAACCTGCTGCGCCTGCTGAACCTGGCTGAACCGGTGCAGACCATGCTGATGGCGGGCGACATCGACATGGGCCATGCGCGGGCGCTGCTCGCGCTGGACCGGGCCACGCAGATCACCGCCGGCAACCAGATTGCCGCCAGAAAAATGTCGGTGCGCGAGGCCGAAAGCCTGGTCAAGAAGCTCAGCGCCGAGTTCTCGCTCAAGCCGCAGAAAAACACCAAGGAAAAGTCCCGCGACACCCGCCGGGTGGAAGAAGAGCTGGCGGACCTGCTGATGGCCGACGTGGAAGTGCGCGTCAAAAAGCAGGTCAAACGCAATGGCCGGCGCGAGGACACCGGCGAAGTTGCCATCCAGTTTGCCTCCCTGGACGAGCTCAACGGCCTGATCGAGCGCCTGCGCGGCACAAAATAGGCAGCGCAGTCTTCCTGTTTCCACGGAGCAAGTGCGCCTGCGTCCTACGTCCGAACAGGGGCTGCGCAGGCGGGCGAGCGCACAGGCCCGCAGACATCATGGCGGCATTGACTATTTCAGGCCGATCCATGAACCCCACCGCCCCCCAGCCGATTTCCCGTCCCTCGCTGGCCTTGCTTGGCACCGAGCCCTGGCGCGCCGCCTATGAATTTGCGCAGCACAAACTGGCCCGCCGGGCGCCGGTGCCGCCCGGCGACGGACACCCGGTGATCATCTTCCCCGGCCTGGGCACCGATGGTGCGGCCGTGGCGCCGCTACGCGACTATTGCGACATCCTGGGCTACAGCGCGATGGACTGGGGCCGGGGTTTCAACACCGGTCCGCAGGGGGATATTGACACCTGGCTGGCCGAACTGGCGGAGCATGTGTCCGGCCTGCTGGACGGACATTCGCAGCGTGCGACGCTGATTGGCTGGAGCCTGGGCGGGATTTACGCGCGCGAGCTGGGCAAGCTGATGGCGCCCCGCCTGCGCCAGGTCATCACCATCGGCACCCCGTTCAATGGCACACCTGACCACACGTATGCTGGCTGGCTGTTTCGCCTGCTCAATGGCGCTGCGCCGGCGACCGACCCGGCTTTGAGCGAGCGCCTGCGTACCCCGCCGCCCGTGCCGACCACCTCGATCTACAGCCGCTCCGACGGCGTGGTTGCCTGGCAAAGCTGCCGCCATGACAAGACCGGTGCGCAGGTCAGCGATGTCGAGGTCAAGGGCAGCCACATCGGAATGGGCTGGAACCCGGCCGTGCTGCAGGTGGTGGCGGAGCGGCTCGGCAAGCCGCAGTAGTGCCCGGCGCGGCCTGACGGCTGGCCGGTTGGCCGATTGGATCAATCCCTGTCTCGGCGCGGCCACATCCCCCGGCGTGAATAAGTTGCAGCCGGCCAGGCGCTTCGGCCGGTCTGGTGGCGCGCGCACGTGTGCTTCTCGCGCGGGTCCCAGCGGGCTCACCTGTTCATGGGATGGTTGGCGCGGCGGCCCACGGCCATACTAATTTGTAACCGGCGGCTGACATTTGGAGTGATGGGTTGCCGGTGGCGTTCGTTGACCGGACGTTTGTGCCCCCGTTGTCAGGAAAGAACCCCCATGTATTCATCTTCCGCCAAAACCGCCTGCCTGTTGTTGCTGGCTTGCAGCCTGGCCGCCTGCCAGACCAACCCGCCCCTGCAAAACGCCACCGGCGTTTCGTCGATGGATGTCGACCCGGGCCGCAAGGGGCCGGTGTCCGGCGTCGGCGTCGAAAGCCAGGACATCCTGGCCATGACCGACCAGATGATGCGCGACATGCTGGCCGAGCAGGTCTTTGCCGAAACCGGCAAGCGCCCGCGCGTCATCATCGACAGCCAGTACTTCGTCAACGAAAGCTCGCAGGCGATCAACAAGAACCTGATCACCCAGCGCCTGATGGTCAACCTGAACCGCGCCGCGCGTTCGCGCATGCAGTTCATCAACCGCCAGAACACGGCCATGATCGAGCAGGAGCGCGCGCTCAAGCGCAGCGGCACCACCGATGTCGGCACCACCGGCCTGACCAAGGCGCAGCTCGGCGCCGACTACCGGCTCTCCGGAAAAATCGGCTCGCTCGACAGCCGCAACACCAGGACCGGAATGATCCAGCGTTACACGCAGATCGCCTTCGAGATGACGGACCTGGAGTCCGGCGAAATCGTCTGGAGCGGCATCTATGAATTTGCCCGCGCCGCGGCCGACGACGTGATTTACCGCTGACCAGAACCACAGGGAGCTTTGCGCATGATCCGTCTTCTTCTTCTTCTTGCAGGTGTGACTGTGGCCGTGCTGGCCGGCTGCGCCCAGACCCAGTCCACCCCCCCGACTTTTTCCGGCTGTCGGACCTGGGAGCAGCAGGCCGGTGCGCCGCACCTGGTGTCGGTGGCCGTGCTCTCGCCCGAACTCGCGAAGGTCATCGGCGTGCAGGAGATCTCCACCTCGCGCACCGGCACCGGCCTGGCCGCCGTGCAGACCACGGTTTACAACTGCTCCGATGTCGATGTGGTGCTGACCATGCGCACGCGCTTTACCGGCAACCGCGGCCAGAGCGAGCCGCCCAGCGCCTGGAAAACCGTGTTCCTGGCGCCCCGTGGTCAGGCGACCTACGGCGAGTCGGCCATCTCGCAGGCAACCGACAAGGTGGCGGTGGACATCAACGACGGCAACCGCGGCCAGTCGCAATTCGCACCGGGTCAGACCTACCAGGTGCCGCTCAAATAAAAAAGGCAGGCCGCCCGGCCGCCCCACCCAAAGAGGCTTTCCATGAAGCGTCCTGCCCTGTCCCTTGGCCTGGCCGTGCTGGCTGCCGCCGCGTTTGCGCAGGCCCCGGCCCCCGTCATTCCTGAAAGCGCTTACCGCCGGGACATGCCCGACACGCTCACGCCGCCCCCGGTGGTCGTCACCACCGGGCCGCAGTTCAACCGCGCGGCTTTCAGCAGCGCTTACGCGCGTGCGGGCCGCCCGGCCATGGCGGTGTTGTGGAACCGCGAGTTCACCGACGTGCTGCAGCAAGGCAGTGCCTCGCAGGTCAGCATAGACACCTTGCGCGCCGGCGCGTCGAGCGGGGAGGCGGTGCGTGTGCCCGGTTATGCCGCGGCGCAGGTCAGCGGCGCGGTGGTCGGCAACACCACCATCACCTCCCAGGAGGTCAAAAGCCAGCAGGCGCAGCGCAGCGGTCCCGTCGAACGTGTGGACCTGCAGATGCGCAGCGCCTTCATGCAGACCCTCGCGGCATCGGGTGTCCGGCTGGTGGACCGCAACGTGGTCATGCGCACCACCGCGGCGCGACAGAAGGGCGGCAGCCTGGACACGCAGCAGGTCGAAACCGAGGCCCTGACGCAGAACGCCAGGTTGTTGATGGAAGTGCTCAACACGCGTGATGCATCGTCGCCCACCGGGTGGGCCACCTATGTGTCGATCAAGCGCCTGGCCGACGGCGTGGTGCTGGCGGAGGGCTACATGAACGGCCGCCCGCCCGAAGACGCGCCCAGGGCCGCGCCCCGCTTCGAGGCCGACCCGCGCGGCGGCTTCCGTGAAATCGTCAAGCCCGTCACCGTGGGCGACACCGGCAAGCTGGTGGCCGAACAGACGCTGGCCCGGCTTGGCGAGGCATTGGCCCGATAACCAGACCAGCAGGGGAGTTTTCATGATGAAGCGGTCGTTCTTCAGGACCCACCGTGGCGCTGCCGTGCTGCTGGCGGCGGTATTGGCGAGCCCGGCGCAGGCCCAGTTTGGCGGCATGTTCCAGAGCCTGATGCAGGCGCCCCTGCAGCCGGCCCAGCAGCAGGCGGCGGCCCAGGCCGCCGCCCAGGGGCGGGCCAAGCCCGCCAGGCGCTGGGCACCGGCCGCGCCGGTGCCGCCCGACACACTGGCCGCTGCCGCGGTGTTTGCCGAAAGAATGCCCAGCGTCGAACTGCGGCCGCTGTTCCAGCGTCTGTACATCGAAGGCGAGCGCAATGCCACGCTGAACTTCCAGCGCATCGGCATGGCGGCGCTGTCGCTGGGCAACATCGACCTGGCAGAAAAGGCCTTCGACGCTGCCGTCACCCGCATTGAGATGATTTATGCCGACAACCCCGAGGCGCAAAAAGCCAAGTCGCTCTGGACGGCCGAAAAAATCAAGGACTACAAGGGTGAGCCTTATGAACGTGCCATGGCGCATTTCTACCGCGGCCTGGTGTACGCGGCCAAAGGCGACTTCCAGAACGCACGCGCCCTGTTCAAGCAGGCCGACTACCAGGACACGGTGGCCGAGGCCGAGCAGTACGCCGGTGACTTCGGCCTGATGCCTTTCATGGCCGGCTGGGCCAGCTACTGCGATGGCAACACCGGCATGGCCCAGGATTTCCTGCAGCAGGCCATCAAGGGCGATGGCAACTACAGCGCGGTCCGCGTTGACCAGCCGGTGCTGGTGCTGTTTGAAAGCGGCCGCTCGCCTTACAAATACGGCAGCGGCAAGTCGGGCGAGATCCTCAAGTGGCAGTCCCATGAGCTGCCGGTGCCGACGGCGAAAAGCGCCTGTACCGCCGCCGGCACGTTGGACTGTGCGGTTGGCAGCTTCGTGATGGGCGCCGACCTCGGCTTTCAGGCGACCACGCGCGGCGGCCGGCCCATCGACGGTGTGCTTAACGGCAAGGCCTCGTTCAAGGAGGGCGCGCAAGGCGTGGCGACGGTGGCCAGCGCGGTGGGCGACATCGGGCTGCTCGCCGCGGCCACCACCGGCAACCGCGATGCCGCAGGCATTGGCATGATCGGGCTGTTCGCCGGCCTGGTGGCGCAGGGCATGGCCAATGCCACGCAGGCGCAGGCCGACATCCGTGACTGGGAGCAATTGCCCGCCACCATATGGGTGGGAACGGGCGCGCAGAAATCAGCGGCCAGCAGTTTGAGTGTGGCCCTGGACACGGCCGGCAGCGCATCGCAGATGACGGCAGCGCGACTGGTCAATACCCCGTCGTGCCAGCTTTACTGGGGCCGCTCGCTGGCGCCGCTGAGCCTGCAGGCGGAGGCCGGCCCGATCGAGCCCGGCGCGCACCCGCGCGACCCGGTGTTTCGCCGCGAGATCGAAGCTTCGCTGGTGAATTGACCGGCTGACAGACCACCAGGACCCGCGTGCGGTTTCCTGCTCCTGACGCGGCGCCGTCCGCTTCTCCCCGTCGGTGCAAGGCCCCCGCAGTTACGCCAGAAAACGCTTTCAGGTAGGATGAAAAATCCTCGATAACAAGCCGGTACGGCTGAGCTTCGTGGCCCAAGGATTGACCCCTGGCCTTGGCGTGCAGCGCCATCAGCCTTGACATTTTCAGCGTGGCACCGTTCGCAGGCGTAAAAACAGAGACGATGAAAAACTCCCGCCTGATGCTTGTCGACAGCGACGACTACACCTCGTCGGTTCTTCTGGCTGGTTTGGCCGAGCGGGGCTTTGGCACGGTGCAAGCGGTCGTCAGCACGCTGGGGCTTCCCAGGGTGCTCGAGGCCGAACCGCCCGACGTGGTGATCTTCAACTACCACGCCGACCAGCCTGACAGCCTGAGCGCATGCAGCACGGTCAAGGCGATGGTTCCCCGGGCCGCCACGATTGTCATCGTGTCGCCTGGTCCCGCGCTCAAGGCTGTCCGAGCCTGGGCCAGGCAAACGCGGAGCATCGACGTTGTCATCGAAAAACCGCTTTCTGACGAACGTTTCTTCATGACTCTGGAAGAGATGCTCCGGGTCAGGGCGTCTTCCCGCGAGGCGACCAGCCGGGCAGAACGCCTGGCCAGACTGGTGCCTGAAGGCGCCTTGCCCCTGATTGAGCAGGGCTCCCACAGAGAAGCCGAAATGTTCGATGCCGCGGTTCTGTTTACCGACATCCGGGGGTCTTCCCAGTTGATCCGGGAAATGCCGCCGCGGGATTTTTTTGAAGACCTGAACCAGTTGCTCAGCACACAGGCGCGGCATATCCAGAAATACCGGGGATCGGTCATCAAGTACACCGGAGACGGTGTCATGGCGGTCTTCAGGGGCATGGGGCGGTCCTATCTGGCCTTGCGTTGCGGGCTCGAACTTGCCGAACTCCACAACAACGAGAAATTTCCGTTCGGCATTGGCATGGCCCAGGGGCTGGTGCTGGCGGGGCTGATCGGGGACTCGAATCAGGCCGGGCAACGAAGCCAGTACGACGTGGTGGGCGCCACGGTGCACCTGGCATCGCGTTTGTGCGGGCTGGCCAACGCCGGTGAAGTGGTCACCACCAGGAGCATGAATGTGGCGGCGAGGGTGTCGATGCCGGAACCCAGGCCGCTCCCGGGTGTGTCGGTCAGGGGGTTTGACAAGGACATCGACTGTGTTGTGTTTGCCCCTTCAGTGGGTTTCACCAGAACTTCAGGAGCAACGTGAATGAAAGAGCAATTCAATCCCGCGCAGATCAGCAAGGTCATTGACCAGGCGCTGGTCTACCAGTGCGCCTGCCCGGCGCAGGTCTGCCGCGCCATTTTCGAGTTGCGCGAGTTGTACGAATACCAGATGAATTGCGCCAGCGATTCGGCCAATGACGAACTCGTGCACAAGACCATCGCAGCGGCGACCGAGAAAGCGCACGAGCTGATGGAGGAATGCCTGAAGAAAATCCTGGACATCGAGGGCTGGGATCAAGCCACGTTTGCGATGCCCGAAGGGCTGAAGAAAAGACCTGCGAAACCGCTTTGAGCCGGGCGGCCTCGCCGTGTCAGGGCGGCAGGTCCTGCTACTCGCGCGGCACCGCCAGCCACGCGCCCAGCCCGGCACCCAGGGCGGCCGCTGCCGTGCGACCGCTGCCGCCGCCAAAGCGGCTGCCCACCAGCCCGCCGACCAGCGCGCCACCGGCCGCCTCGTTGCTGTAGCCGCCTTGCGCCGCCATGGCGCCGGCCGCCGCGCCCATGGCGGCACCGGCGACCTGCCCATTGCCCTGGCCAAAGCGGCTGCCCACCAGCCCGCCAATCACGGCACCGGCCGCGACGCGGCCCCCATCGTTATGAAGTGCGGGCGCTGCCTGGCTTGCCGCCGCCTGGGTCAGTGCCGGGTGCCCGTAGTTGACCGGGGGTGGACGGGGCGCGGCGCAACCGGCCAGCAGGCCAGCGCCGAGTAACAGGGAAAGGACGGAAAGGGCGGACAAGGTTTTCATGCAGGCTCCCGTGTTGGAATGACGAGAATACCGCGCCGGGCTTCACATTTCAAGCCGAAATGGCCTCTAGACCCCGTTGATCGGGCGCCGACAGCTATAAATTCAATAGCAATTTGAAGAAAACCCAAGGGCCTGTTCCGCTCGTCCGCATCGTGGTGTGCGGAGAAGGCGCGGCAGCAAGCGCGTCAGGTCGCCGCGGCCTTCACAGGGTGAAAATCTTGCCCGGGTTCATGATGTTGTGCGGGTCCAGTGCGCGCTTGATGGTGCGCATCATGTCCACCGCGCCGTTGCCCGCCTCGGTCACCAGAAAGTCCATCTTGTGCAGGCCAACGCCGTGTTCACCGGTGCAGGTGCCTTCCAGGCGCAGGGCACGCGCCACCAGCGTGTGGTTCAGCGCCTCGGCCGCCACGCGCTCTTCTGGCTTGTCGGGATCAATCAGGTAGCCGAAGTGGAAGTTGCCGTCGCCCACGTGGCCGACCAGGAAGTAGGGGATGCCGCTGGCATCGGCTTCGCTGACCGAGTCCAGCAGGCAGTCGGCCAGGCGCGAGATCGGCACGCAGGTGTCGGTCGAGATCGCGCGGCAACCCGGCCGCGACTGGATCGCCGCGAAGTAGGCGTTGTGCCGCGCGGTCCACAGGCGCGTGCGTTCCTCGGGAGTGCTGGCCCATTCAAAGGCGTTGCCGCCCATGTCCGTCGCAATCTCCTGTACCGTCTCGGCCTGTTCCTTGACGCTGTTGGGCGAGCCGTGAAACTCCATCAGCAGCATGGGTTCCTCGCGCAGGCCGAGTTTGGCGTAGGCATTGACCATGCGCACGGTGTTGGCGTCAATCAGCTCGACACGTGCAATCGGAACACCGAGCTGGATGATCTGGATGGTGGTGCGCACCGCCGCCTCGATGCTCGGGAAGGAGCAGATCGCGGCCGAGATCGCCTCCGGCAGCGGATACAGCTTGACGGTGATTTCGGTGATCACGCCCAGCGTGCCTTCGCTGCCCACCATCAGGCGGGTGAGGTCGTAGCCGGCCGATGATTTCTTGGCACGCGTGCCGGTGCGGATGACCTCGCCGCTGGCGGTCACTACTTCAAGCGCCAGCACGTTTTCACGCATGGTGCCGTAGCGCACGGCGTTGGTACCGCTGGCGCGGGTGGCGCTCATGCCGCCTATCGTGGCATCGGCGCCCGGGTCGATGGGGAAAAACAGGCCGGTACTTTTGACCTCTTCATTGAGCTGCTTGCGCGTGACGCCGGCCTGCACCGTCACGGTCAGGTCCTCGGCGTTGATGGACAAGACCTTGTTCATGCGGCTCACGTCAATGCTGATGCCGCCCTGCACGGCCAGCAGGTGGCCTTCGAGCGAGGTACCGACACCAAAGGGAATGACCGGCACCTGGTACTGCGCAGCGAGCCTGACCGCATCGGCCACGTCGGCCGTGCTTTCGGCAAACACCACAGCCGCCGGTGGCGGCGCTGCAAACGAGGACTCGTCGCGGCCGTGCTGCTCGCGCACCACGAGGGCGGTGGAGCAGCGCTCGGCAAAACGCTCTTTCAGGGCCTCGATCAGGGCCTGCGGCACAGCGCGCAGATTGAGTTGGGGCAGCAGGTGGTCGGGATGGGTGGGGGCGTTCATGGTGTCTCCGGTCTGAGGCCCCAGTTTACGACGAGTCCCGGGCCCGTGGGGGGCCGTGCGGCGCCATCCCACGGGCTGCCTGGCCACCCGCTTCAGGACTTCAGCGCGATTTCAAACTCTTCGCGCGATACATGGCTGTCCTTGTTCGTGTCAATCTGGTCAAAGCGCTGCTCGACGGCGGGAAAACGGGCAGCCTCCTGTCGGCTGAGCTTGCCGTCCTTGTTGGCATCGGCACGGATGAAGGCCGCGCCCACCTCCTGGCTGGGGGGGCCGGACTGTGGGGAAGCACTCTGGGTAGAGGGGGTGCCCGGGGCGGTGCCCTGCGCGTGCGCAACCAGCGCGGCACCGACAGTCAGCGCGGCGAGCAGTGCAACACTGCGGAGCTCGAAGTTGGGAATAGAATGAAAAGCAGACGTCATCGAGACAAGTCCTTGAAGTTGAAGAAGCCGTCATTGCAACGCAGCGAGCCCGCGCCGGCCAGCACTCTTGCACGCTGTTGCCTCATTGACATCATCGGACGTTCCCCAACATCTTCTTTCCCCGCGTAACCTGCCGGACATTCACCCATGGCCAATCGACTCACACAAATAGCCACCCGCACCGGCGACAACGGCACGACCGGGCTCGGCGACAACACCCGCGTGTCCAAGGACAGCCTGCGTGTGCATGCCATGGGCGATGTGGATGAACTGAACTCGCAAATCGGCGTGTTGCTGTGTGAAGAGATGCCGGCCGACGTGCGCGAACTGCTGGTCGAGGTGCAGCACCAGCTCTTCAACCTGGGCGGTGAGCTGTCGATTCCCGGCTTCGAACTGCTCAAGCCCGAGGCGGTGGCGCTACTGGATGCGGCACTCGAAAAATACAACGCCACCTTGCCGCGCCTGCAGGAGTTCATCCTGCCGGCCGGGTCGCGCGCCGCCGCGCTGGCGCATGTGTGCCGCACTGTGGCCCGGCGCGCCGAACGTGCGGTGGTGGCCCTGGACAAGGCCGAAACGCTGAACGAGTCGCCACGTCAGTACCTGAACCGCCTGAGCGACCTGCTGTTCGTGTTGTCGCGCGTGCTCAACCGCATGAACGGCGGCGACGACGTGTACTGGAAAAGCGAACGCATGGCCCGCACGGCGGCGGACTGAGCTGCGCATCGCTACTGTATTGATAGCTGTTTGCGCTCGTCCCATAAGGGCTCAAGGCCGATTTGACTCTTAACGAGGCGCCAGCATCGCCATGGTGATGCGCGAGACGCAGGTCAGTTCGCCGGCCTCGTTGGTCAACTCAATGGCCCAGACCTGGGTGCTGCGGCCGATGTGCACCGGACGGGTGGTCCCGATGACCCAGCCGCTGGTGACGCCCTTGAGGTGGTTGGCGTTGATGTCCAGGCCCACCGTGCGGTGGCCTTGGGGCGCCGCAAAGGCGGCGCCGCAGGAGCCCAGCGTTTCAGCCAGCACCACCGACACCCCGCCGTGCAGCAGGCCATAGGGCTGGCGCGTGCGTTCATCGACCGGCACGCGGGCCCGGATGAAGTCGTCGCCGACCTCCAGGAATTCGATGCCCAGGTGCGTCACCGCGCTGTTGGCGTTGTTGAGGGTCAGCAGCTCGACAGAAATGGCTTGTTTCCAGATACGCATCGTGGTTCCACAGGGCTTCAAAAAGGCTTGAAGCCCAGACTATAAAGAGATTGCGGCCTACAAGCGGCGCGCGGCCGGTCTCGTATGCTGGCAAAAACAGGTGACAGACGGGGCAACAACCGCGGAAGGCAGCATGGCACGCAGGCAAACATGGATGGTGGTGGCAGGAGGTCTGGTGGTACTGCTGGGGGCCTTGTGGCTGGTGCTGGTTTGGCTCATCCCCAGTGACGACGATCTGGCCGCCCAAGCCGCTGGCGAGTTGCAGGCCCGGCTCGGCGTACCGGTGCGGCTGGGTGCGTTGCACTGGCGCCTGCTGCCGGTGCCGGCCATCGTGATGGAAGACTTGGCGACCGACCAGCCGCAGCCCATCACCGTCAAAAAACTCACCGCCTATCCGGAGCTGGCTGCCTTGCTGCAGCGGCGTGTGGTGCTGGACCGTGTGGAACTCGACGGCGCGGTGGTGCCGCAGCTGTCCTTGCGGGCGCTGGACGGAGCGTTGCGCGGCGCCCCCGCAGAAGCTGCTGAAGCTGCGCAGGCCGGGGCCACGCCGTTGGCACGTTTCGAGTTTCGCGACTTGACCTGGCTGTCGCGTTATGGCGTGGCGGTGGTGTATGACGGTGAGATCGATTTCGATCCGGGCTGGCGGCCGCGCCTGGCGGTGTTGCGGCGCCCCGGTGTCACGCCGGCCACCGACCTGAGCCTGACCCGGCAAGGACAGGAAGACCGCTGGGCCATCCGCAGCCATGTGGGCGGTGGCACGGCCGATGGCGAGGTCCAGTTGCAGAGCCGTACCGACGGCCGCCTCGCGCTGAACGGCCAGTTGCAGCCCCGTGGGGTCGATGTGGCCAGCGCGGCCACCGCCTTCAACCGCAAGCCGGTCATCGCCGGCAAGGCTTCGGGGAACACCGTGCTGTCGGCACAGGCGGAGACGCTGGTCGGACTGGCGCAGTCGCTGCATACAAAAACAGTGTTCACCATGGGTGCGTCCACCCTGTTGCGCGTCGATCTGGACAAGGCCGTTCGCAGCCTCGGCGAGGATCATGCGGGACAAACACCGCTCGACACCGTGTCCGGCCAGCTCGACACCCAGAACACGCCGCGCGGCATGGTGATGCAATTCACCGGAATCAAGGCCCGTTCCGGGGCTCTGAGTGCTTCCGGCCAGGCCCGGCTGGCCAACCGGCACATCGAGGCCGAATTCGCGGTGGACTTGGTGGACGGCATCATCGGTGTGCCGCTGGTGCTCAGCGGGCCGGTGGACAGGGTGGCGGTGTCGGTCCCCCGCGGCGCGGTGGCCGGCGCGGTGCTCGGCACGGCGGTGCTGCCCGGCATCGGGACAGCGATCGGCGCGCGCCTGGGCGCCACCCTGGGCAGGATCTTCAACTCCGGGCCGGCTCGCCAGTCCGGCACGGCCACACCCGCTGCGCCGGGAACGGCCCCCTGAGCGGAACCGGCCCGCCGCTCCCGTCGATTCCAGACGGCGCCTGAAGCCCGGCCGTGTGGGCACCGCTGGCCCCGGAAAGTGCATCTGGTTAACATAGGGGACGCAGGCGTCTTTGTGGCGTTGCACCCGTCGGTCGTCGTGCGCTGCCAGATCACTCCCATTTTTCCCGAGGTGTTCATCATGTCCAAGCCGTCACAACCGTCCCCGTCGTCTGCCCCCTCTGGAGATACGCCGCTGGAGCGCGCGCTTGATCGGAACGAAACGGTCGAGCAAACCGTGAAACAGTCCGGCGCCGAACTGTTTGTGATCAACGCGGTGCTCAAACAGGAAATTCCCGGGAGTGTCCAAACCGGCGATGTGGCCCAGGCGCTACAAAAGACCAGCGAACTCGAAGGCAAGATCCAGGAGTCTGCCCAGGATCTCGCGCATGTCAACGAGCTGCTGGAACAGGAAATTGACGAACGCGCTGATGTCGAGCGCGAACTCGCGGATACCAAGGCAGCCCTGGCCAAGGCCAAGGCCAAGTAGCAGCGCACCCCGAGCCGGGCGGCCGCTGGGGCCGCTTCCTGCTACTTCCGGCGGTTCAGCAGGGCGTACAGCAAGATGGCGCCGAAGGTGGCCGTCCCTATGCCGCCAAGCGCAAACTGGCCGAACTTCAGTGTGAAGTCCCCGGTGCCCAGCACCAGCGTGATGGCTGCGACCAGCAGGTTCCGGTTGTCGGAAAAATCGACCTTGTTGTCGACCCAGATCTTGGCGCCGGCCACCGCAATCAGGCCAAACACCACGATGCTGACGCCGCCCATCACCGGCAGCGGAATGGCCTGGATCAGTGCACCGAACTTGGGGCTGAAGCCCAGCACCACCGCAATCAGGCCGGCGACCACAAACACCGCCGTTGAGTAAATTTTGGTGGCAGCCATCACGCCGATGTTTTCAGCATAGGTGGTGACGCCGGTGCCGCCCGAGGCGCCGGACACCATGGTCGCCACACCGTCGCCGATGAAGGCGCGGCCCATGTACTGGTCGAGGTTTTTGCCGGTCATCGCGGTCACGGCCTTGATGTGGCCGAGGTTTTCCGCCACCAGGATGATGGCCACCGGCGCAATCAACAGCATGGCATTGGCGCTGAACACCGGGGCGGCGAAGCCGGGCAGGCCGAACCAGGCGGCATTGGCAATCGGCGAGAGGTCCACCGGCTTGCCCAGCCCGAGTCCGTTGGTCAACACCGCATACACCAGCGTGGCGACGATCAGGCCGACCAGGATCAGCAGGCGTTGCACCATGCCGCGTGTCATCACGGCGACGAGTGCCACGCTGACAAAGGTCACGACCTGCATCCAGGAGTCAAAGTTGCTGGCGGCCATGTTCTTGATCGGGATGCCGGCCAGGTTCAGGCCGATCACCGCCACCACGGCGCCGGTAACCACCGGTGGCATGAAGCGCTCGATCCAGCCGGTGCCGATGGCCTGCACGATGGCGCCGATGACTGTGTACAACACGCCGCAGGCGATGATGCCCCCGAGTGCCACGCCGATGTTGGGGTTGGGCCCCTTGCCGGCGTAGGCGGTGGCAGCGATCACCACGCCGATGAAGGCAAAGCTGGAGCCGAGGTAGCTGGGCACCTTGCCGCCGGTAATCAGGAAAAAGATCAGCGTGCCCACGCCGCTCATCAGGATCGCGATGTTGGGGTCAAAACCCATCAGGATGGGCGCCAGCACCGTGGCGCCAAACATCGCAATCACGTGCTGCACACCCATCACCGCCGTTTGCGGCCAGGGCAGGCGTTCATCCGGCCCGATCACCCCGCCCTGCTGCAGCACCGCGCTGCTTTTCTCTGTCCAGTCCAGCATCCCCATGGCATTCCCTCCAGTTTTTGTCAAATGGGGCAATGCTAGGGGTTATGGCGGGCGCGCACAAGCTGTTTGATGGCTGTGCTGGCGCCGCAAGGGTTGCGTATTTTCAGGCGAAGTTTTGCTGAAACAGCCCTATCGCGTGCAGGCCCGCCGTGTCCGGTGCGCGCCCGGGCGAGGGTTTGGGCGCATGGCTGGTTTCAGGCCAGGAACGCGGCGACCTGTCCCAGCACCGCGTCGTCCTTGAGGAGCCTGCGATGGCCCAGGCCCTCGGTGGCCAGCAGGCGTGCACCTTCAATCGTCTCGCTGTAGGCCACGCCGTCGGCAAAAGGGTTGATGCTGTCCTGCCGGTCATGCACCACCAGCGTGGGCAGGGTGATACGCGGGCCGACAGCGGCGGGTTCGAACTGCGGCATCAGGATGGCTTCGCGCGCTTCAATGCGTTGCTGCATCGCCGCCCGGGTGGTTTCTCGCAGGCCAAACACATGCGCGAACAGGCGGGTGTATTCATGCGGGGAAGCCGGCGGTGCCAGCAGCACCAATCTATCCACCGGCAGGCCGCGGCTGACCGCGTAGGCGCTGGCGTTGGCAGCCAGCGAGTGCGCAACCAGCGCGTGCACCTGGTGGCCTTCTTGCCGCAGGCGTGCCACGGTGTAGTCGATGGCACGCGCAAACTGCGGCAGGTTGCTGGTCGAGCCCGCACTGCGTCCGTGTGCCGGCATTTCAAGCAGTACCGGCCGCAGCCCCTGCGCCCGCAAGGCATCCGCCAGTGCCAGCATCTGGCCGGCGTGGCCGCCCCAGCCATGCACCAGCAGCGCCAGCGGGCCATACGGCGCCACCGGCCGGTCATAGACGGTCAGGCAGGCGTGCTCGAAGGACCATTGGATGATGTGCCAGTCTTGCGACCAGCTTCTGCGCCGGTGCAGCCATCGGGGCGGCAGGGGTGTGCCAAACAGGCGATGGGCGGCGCGCACGGCCAGGGCCGGCCAGAGGTGCTGCGACGCGCGCAGGCCCCAACGGAACAGCCGGGTCACGGGGCTGGCGCCATAGAAGGCAGCGGTGGCTTCAAGTGAGGTGCGTGTCATGGAAAATTCCTGGTTGGTTTTTCCGGTTCAGTACCAGATCCAGTCTTCATTGCTGTGCGGCAGGCAGCGCAGCGATGCGAGGGCGGATTGCGCGGCACGGCCGGCCGCCAGCACGGTAATGGCGAGGAGGAGGAACAACATGGCAGTTTCCTTTCTTCGCACGATTGTGCGAAATATGGACCAACAAAAAGCCCTTGTGGGGCTGACAAAAAATCATGGCTGGAAACTTGGCTGGTAACTTTTGACCAGGCGCTGCCAGCTGGCCTGCGCCCGTTCCGAGGCGCGGGGGTCGCGCAGGAAGCGCGTGTCGTGGATCAGGCCCAGCATCAGGGCGTAGATTTCGGCCACCAGCTGCTCGGGGTCGGTGTCTGACCGGAGGTCGCCGCTTTCAACGGCCTGCACGATGGTGCGGCGCAGCGCGGCGCGCCAGCGTGTGATCTCGCCGTGCAGGTGGTCGCGCAGGGGGCCTTCGCGGTCGTCCAGTTCAAAGGCGCCGGCGCTGTACACGCAGCCGGTATGCGCCTCCACGTCCCGCGTGCGCACAATCCAGCGCTGCACAATCGCGTTCAGCCGCGGCAGGCCTTTGGGTTGCTGGACGGCGGGTACAAACACATCGGCCAGAAAACGCCTGCCGAACTCGTCGATCACGGCTTTCTGCAGGGCCTCGCGCGAACCGATACGTGAAAACACCCCGCTCTTGGACAGACCGAGGCGGTCGGCCACAGCCTGCAGTGTGATGGTCTCCAGTCCCTCGGCCAAGGCGAGATCCAGCGCCGCACCCACAATGGCGGCGCGGGTCATCTCGCTTTTCTGGGTTCTGGCATCCATGAGCAGATATTAGCACAGTCGTGCGATTTTTGGGTGGACACGCTTTTTTTGGCTGAGGGGCGAGGCCGAGGACCCGACAGACCCTGACGGTCGGCGCGGCGTTTCTCCTACAGCCAGGCCGCGCTGGTCGGGCAATGATCAGTTTGAGCACATCGCTCTCACATTTTTGGAGACCCCATGAAAAAGCAATCCCTTGTCCTGACCCTCGCCGCCCTGGCCTGTACCGCTGCCTTTGCCCAGGCACCCGCTGGCGTGGCTGCCACGCCTTCCGCACAAACCAACCCGACCGCATCCGGTGGCACCCCTGCCGCCAAGGCCGAGATGAAAGTTGACGCCAAGAAGGCCAATGGCTCGACCCTGTCCGCCCAAAACCCCGTGGCCGGTTCCGGCGGCGCTGCTGCCAACGCCCAGATCAATCCGTCTGCCTCCGGTGGCACGCCCGCCGCCAAGGCCGAGATGAAGGTCGGCGCCAAAATGGACAACACGGCCATGAACAGCATGGACACCAATGGCGACGGCATGGTTTCCTCGAAGGAGTGGAATCGTTATCAGATGGCGATGTGGAAAAGCATGAAGCCGACCAAAAACGGCATGGTGCCCATGACCGACGTTGAAATGATGATGAAGGGCACGCCCAAATAAGGGACGTGTTCTGCACCGGTTGCAGCGAGCGTCAACAGCGCCTGCTGCCATCACGCAGCGGGTCTTGACCCGCCTCTAGGCTGCCTTCTGGCGGCCTTCTGTTTTTGCGGTGATCAACCCGCCTGCCCGTCGCCAAGGCGGATGCCCGTGCGGCGGAGGGCCTGCTAAGCTTTACTCATGAGCGTCCCCTACCTTCCCCAGATCCGCCTGTACCAGAACTGGCTGCGCGACACGCACCAGCTGTCTTTTGACAACTATGACGCGCTCTGGCGCTGGTCGGTGACCGACCTCGACGCCTTCTGGCAAAGCATCTGGGACTATTTCAAACTGCAGTCGCCCACGCCGCCGACCGGCGTGCTGGTCGAGGCCAAAATGCCGGGTGCGCGCTGGTTTCCCGGGGCCCAGTTCAACTACGCGCAGCAGGTGTTCCGGCATGTCGACAGCGCCCATGCGGCGGGTTTTCCCGCATTGCTCAGCCACAACGAAAAAAGCCTGGACAGCTCGCCCGCACGCGAGCTGAGCTGGCCCGAATTGCGCCGCCAGGTGGCGTCGCTGGCGCTGCACCTCAAAGCCCAGGGCGTGCTGCCGGGCGACCGCGTGGCGGCCTACCTGCCCAACATTCCCGAGACCGCGGTGGCTTTCCTGGCCGTGGTCAGCATAGGCGGCGTGTGGAGCATCTGCGCCCCCGACATGGGCACGAATGCCGTGCTGGACCGCTTCCGGCAGATCGAACCCAAGGTGCTGATTGCCTGCGATGGCGTGAGTTACGGTGGGCGCGACATGGACCGCACGGCGGTGGTGGCGGAGATCCGCGCGGCCCTGCCATCGCTGCAGCATGTGATCGTCCACTACAACCTCGACGCTACAAATTTCATAGCTGACAGCGCACGGTTTGAAAGCGCTACCGCCCAAAATGATGCGAAAACTTCGGCGTTTGAACCGCTCTGGCTGCCGTTCGACCATCCGCTGTGGATCGTTTATTCGAGCGGCACCACCGGCCTGCCCAAACCCATCGTGCACGGGCATGGCGGCACGGTGCTGGTGGCGCTGGCGCTCAAGACCCTGCACAACGACATCGGCTGCAGCTACGCGGCCAACTCCCTCGGTGAGCGTTACCACTGGTACAGCTCCACCGGCTGGGTCATGTGGAACGCGCAGGTCAGTGGCCTGCTCAACGGCACGACCTGCTGCATCTATGACGGCAACCCCGGCGGCAGCAAGGACAAGCCGGACTGGACCACCCTGTGGCGTTTCGGCGCAAAACTGGGCGTGACGTTTTTTGGCGCCGGCGCGGCATTTTTTGGCAATTGCCTGAAGGCCGGTGTGGACCTGTCGACCTGTGGTGACCTCTCGTCCGTCCGCGCGCTGGGCACCACGGGTTCGCCGCTGTCGCCCGAGGCGCAGACCTGGGGCACCGAGCAGTTCCGGCGCATTGCCAGAACCGCAGCGCAACAGGACATCTGGTGGTGCAACATCTCGGGCGGTACGGACTTCGCGGGTGCCTTCATCGGTGGCAACCGAGAGTTGCCGCAGGTGCCGGGCGAGATGCAGTGCCGCCTGCTCGGCTGCGCGGTCGAGGCCTGGAACGAACAGGGCCAGCCGGTGATCGGCGAAGTCGGCGAGCTGGTCTGCAGCCAGCCGATTCCCTCGATGCCGCTGTACTTCTGGGGCGATACCGGCAACGCGCGTTATATCTCGAGTTATTTCGACATGTACCCCAATGTCTGGCGCCACGGCGACTGGCTCAAGATCACGCCCTCGGGCAGCTGCATCATCTACGGCCGCTCGGATGCCACCATCAACCGCCACGGCCTGCGCATGGGCACCAGCGAGCTGTACAGCGCGGTCGAGGCCCTGCCGGAAGTGATCGACGCCATGGTGGTGGACCTGGAATACCTGGGCCGCGAAAGCTACATGCCGCTGTTTGTGGTGCTGCGCGAAGGCGTAGCCCTGGACGATGCGATGAAGGCCAGGCTCAACCACGCCATCAAGACGGCACTGTCCCCGCGTTTTGTCCCCAATGAGATTTTCCAGGTGCCGGAGATTCCGCGCACCCTGTCGGGCAAGAAGCAGGAGCTGCCGATCAAGAAACTGCTGCTGGGCCAGCCGATCGACAAGGTGGTGAACCGCGACGCGATGGCCAACCCCGGTTGTCTGGACTGGTATGTGGCTTTCGCCGCAGCCCGGGCGTCCCAACCGGGCTGACCCGCAGGCAGGCCAGCCGCGTCAGGCCACCGGCTTGCGGTTGACCAGCACGATGCCCCGAGCCCCCGCACCAGCGCCGCCAGCAATCCGGGCGCCGCCGCTTCCTGCAGCAATAGCCTGCCAAACAAGGGCGCGAACGGCGGCGTCAAAAAATACGAAAACCGGAATCAGGCTCGCAGGCAAGCTCCCCACATGCCTATGCAGGTCAGGTAGCTGGCAAATACTCCGCCAGCCTCTGCCTGCCGCCGACCGCGCAGACCGGGGCCCGGCCACCTGAATCGAGTCGCCCCTGAGCTCCGATACGACGGCTCCAACCGGGTTGGGACGTGGCTCGGGCGTACTCGTCCTGTGTGGCGACTGTGGTCTGCGCGGTTACCGGCCGGACTCCCGCGCGCCATGCCGTGCCCTGTCGTGCCAAGTCACCCCTCCTCCTTCATGGCGAAGATGTCATGGTTGACTAAATTAGTCGGGATACTTATAGTTGACTAAATCAGTTGGGTATCCATTCTTTTATCAGGGATATCCCTCCCCGAAAGAATAACCAGGCGGTCGCAGACGGCGGCCCGGCAGCAACCCAGGAGTTTGAGCCATGACCATGACATTGACCGAGAACGCAGCCCTGCAGATCCAGCGCCGGCTTGAAAAGCGCGGCAAGGGCATTGCCCTGCGTATTGGCGTCAAAAAAGTCGGCTGCACCGGCCTGGCGCACACCTTTGAGCTGATCGACGAGCTCGGCCCGGGGGACCACAGCTTCGAGTCGCATGGCGCGCGCATCGTGGTCGATCCCGCCAGCTTTGAATTTCTCGACGGATCACGCATCGACTTTGTCACCGAGGGCCTGAAGCAGAGCTTCAAGTTCGACAACCCCAACGTCGACAGCGAATGCGGCTGCGGCGAAAGCTTCAACGTCAAGAAAAAAGCCGGCCCCGTCCCAACGCAAGCGACGTAACCGCCCCAGGCGACGTCAGGGCCTCACCGGCCGCGCTTTCTTCCAGCCATAACACAAGCCAGAAGGATCACCATGAGTGCAGTACTGCAGCAACTCGTCAACCAGCCCTACAAGCACGGCTTTGTCACGGACATCGAATCCGATGTCGCGCCCAAGGGGCTCAGCGAGCAAACCATCCGCATGATTTCGGCCAAGAAAAACGAGCCCGCCTGGCTGCTCGATTTCCGGCTCAAGGCCTACCAGGCCTGGCTGCAGATGACCGAGCCGGCCTGGCCCAACGTGCATTACCCGAAAATCGATTTTCAGGCCATCAGCTACTACGCGGCGCCCAAGCAAAAGCCCAAGCTGAGCAGCATGGACGAGGTCGATCCCGAGTTACTGCGCACCTTCGAGAAGCTCGGCGTGCCGCTGCACGAGCGCATGGCGCTGGCTGGCGTGGCGGTCGACGTGATTTTTGACAGCGTGTCGGTCGCCACCACTTACAAGGCCAGGCTGGCCGAGGCCGGCATCATTTTCTGCTCGATGTCCGAAGCCGTGCTGGAGCACCCGGAACTGGTGAAGCAGTACCTGGGCACGGTGGTGCCCACGGGCGACAACTACTACGCCGCGCTCAACTCGGCAGTGTTCACCGACGGCTCGTTCTGCTTCATCCCCAAGGGGGTCAAGTGCCCGATGGATTTGTCGACCTACTTTCGCATCAACACCGAGGAGTCGGGCCAGTTCGAGCGCACGCTGATCGTGGCGGAAGAGGGCGCTTCGGTGTCTTACCTCGAAGGCTGCACCGCGCCCGCCTTCAGCAGCAACCAACTGCATGCGGCGGTGGTGGAGCTGGTAGCGCTGGACAACGCCGACATCAAGTACTCGACGGTGCAGAACTGGTACGCGGGCGATGAAAACGGGGTGGGCGGCATCTACAACTTCGTCACCAAGCGCGGCCTGGCCAAGGGCGTGAACTCGCGCATTTCGTGGACCCAGGTCGAGACCGGCTCGGCCATCACCTGGAAGTACCCGTCGGTGATTCTGCGCGGCGACAACTCGGTCGGCGAGTTCTATTCGGTGGCGGTGACCAACCACCACCAGCAGGCCGACACCGGCACCAAGATGATCCACCTGGGCAAGAACACGCGCAGCACCATCGTCAGCAAAGGCATCTCGGCCGGACAGTCGAGCAACAGCTACCGCGGTCTGGTCAAGGTGGCGCCCACGGCCACTGGCGCGCGCAATTATTCGCAGTGCGACTCGATGCTGATCGGCGACAAGTCCGGCGCGCACACCTTTCCCTACATCCAGGTGCGCAACCCGAGTGCCCAGGTCGAGCACGAAGCCTCGACCTCCAAGATCGGCGAAGACCAGCTGTTCTATTTTGCCCAGCGCGGCATCAGCGCCGAAGCGGCGGTGTCCATGATCATCAATGGATTTTGCAAGGACGTTTTTCAACAACTGCCGATGGAATTCGCGGTCGAAGCGACCCAGCTGCTCGGCTTCAAACTCGAAGGAGCGGTCGGATGATTCACCCCAACAGCCCGGTTTTACTCGACGTGCGCGGCCTGTGCGCCAGCGTCAACGGCATCGACATCCTCAGGGGTCTGGACTTGACGGTCAGGCGCGGCGAGATCCACGCCATCATGGGCCCCAACGGCTCGGGCAAGAGCACCTTTGCCAAGGTGCTGGCCGGCCACACGGCCTACACGGTCACCGCCGGCAGCGTGCAGTTCGAAGGCCAGGACCTGCTGGCGCTGGCGCCCGAGGCGCGCGCCCTGGCTGGCATGTTCCTCGGTTTTCAGTACCCGATTGAAATCCCCGGCGTGGCCAACAGCCAGTTTTTGCGCCTGAGCTACAACACGCTGCAGGCGCAACGCGGCCGGGAAGAGCTGGACCCGCTGGAGTTTGACGACTTCGTGCGCGAGAAAATGTTGCTGCTCGAGATGAACCCCGACTTTCTGGACCGCAGCGTCAACGAAGGATTTTCGGGCGGCGAGAAAAAGCGCAACGAAATTTTGCAGATGGCGCTGCTGGAGCCGCGCCTGGCGATTCTGGACGAGACCGATTCCGGCCTGGACATCGACGCGCTGCGCATCGTCTCGCAGGGCGTGAACCAGCTGATCACGCCCGACAACGCCGTCATCCTGGTGACGCATTACCAGCGGCTGCTGAACTACATCGTCCCCGACTTCGTGCATGTGATGGAGGCCGGCCGCATCATCAAGACCGGCGGCAAGGAACTCGCGCTGGAACTCGAACAACGCGGCTACGACTGGGTCAGCGCCGAGCACGAAGCGGCGGACGGAGCGCGAGCCGAAGAGGTCAGCGCATGAGCAGCACCACCGCCCTTCGTCCGCCCGTGGTGGACCACCTGGGAACGCTGCTGGCCGGCCAGCAGCCGCGGGCGCCCAGCCCCTGGGCGCACGTCAACGCGCTGCGCGAACAGGCGCACACCGCTTTAGGCGCGCTCGCCATGCCGACGCTGCGCGACGAGGCGTGGCGCTTCACCGACCTGGCGCCCCTGCACCGGCTGACGTTCCAGCCGGTGCTCGCGGCTCCCCGGCTGCAGCCCGCCGACATCGCGCCGTTTGCCCTTGACGACGCTGCATGTCGGCTGGTGTTTGTCGATGGTGTTTATGCGCCGCAGCTGTCCAGCCCAGCCCCCGAGGGTGGCGTGGTCGTGACCGACCTCCCGACCGCCATGGCCACGCATGCCGCCGCGCTGGAGGCCCAACTGGGCGCGCGGCAGATGCTGGGTGACAACGTGTTTGCCGCGCTCAACACGGCTTTCTTGCAGGATTTGGCGGTCGTGATGGTGCCGCGTCATGTGGCGCTTGCCGCGCCGGTGCATCTGCTGTTCGTGGCCACGCAGGCGGGCGCGCTCAGCCATCCGCGCTGCCTCGTGCTGGCCGAAGCGGGCAGCCGCGTGACGCTGATCGAAGACTACGTGGCGCTCCAGGATGCGGCCAACCTCGCCTACCTGGTCAACGCGGTGACGGAAATCGTGCTGGCTGAGCAGGCGCAGCTCATGCACGTCCGCGTGCAGCGCGATGGAAGGCACGCGTTTCACATCGCCAACTGCGCGGTGTCGGTGGGGCGCTCGGCGAACTACCAGTCGGTCAGCGTGGCGATGGGCGCGCAGCTGTCGCGCTACCACCTGAGCGTGGTGCTGGGCGAGGGCGCCGAGTGCGCGGTCGACGGCCTCGCGCTGCTGGCCGGCAGCCAGCTGGCCGCCACCCACAGTTGCATTGACCACGCCCAGCCGCACGGCACCAGCCGCCAGCTGCACAAGTGCATTGCAGGCGAAAGCGCGCATGCGGTGTTCAACGGCAAGGTGATCGTTCGCCCCGGCGCGCAGCGCACCGACTCCGCGCAGTCCAGCCGTAACCTGCTGCTGAGCAGCCGGGCGCAAGTGGATACCCAGCCGCAGCTGGAGATTTTTGCCGACGACGTGAAATGCACGCACGGCGCCACCATTGGCCAGCTCGACGCCGAAGAAGTGTTCTACCTGCAGAGCCGCGGCCTGTCTGGGAGCGCCGCGCGCCAGCTGCTGACCTACGCCTTCGGCGCCGAGATCATCGAGCGCATTCCCGTGCCCTCGCTCAAGCACCAGCTGCAGCAGCGCATGCTGGATCAAACCGGCAACCAGCCATGAACGCACGCGCCGAGCCAACACACGTCACGCCGGCCTACGATGTCGAGCGTGTGCGCGCCGACTTTCCCATCCTGCAGGTCGAGGTCGAAGGCAAGCCGCTGGTCTACCTGGACAACGCCGCGTCGAGCCAGATGCCGCAGCCAGTCATCGACCGGCTGGTGCGTTACCAGACCACCGAGCACGCCAACATCCACCGGGCGGTTCACACGCTGTCTGAACGGGCCACCGCCGCCTACGAGGAAGCGCGCGCAAAGCTGCAGCGTTTCATCAACGCGCCCGACGTGCGTGAAGTGATCTTCACCAGCGGCACCACCGAGGCCATCAACCTGGTGATGCACGGTTACGGCCGCAGGTTCATCAAGGCCGGTGACGAGATTATCCTGACCACGCTGGAGCACCATTCCAACATCGTGCCGTGGCAGATGCTGGCCGAAGAAACCGGCGCCATCCTCCGCGTGCTGCCGATCAACGACGCCGGCGAGCTGTGCCTGGATGACTTCGAGCCGCTGTTCAACGCCCGCACCAAACTGGTCGGCGTGAGCCATGTTTCCAACGCGCTGGGCAGCATCAACCCGGTCAAGCAGATGATTGCGATGGCGCACGAGCGCGGCGTGCCGGTGCTGGTCGATGGCGCCCAGGCCGCGCCGCACTTGGCCGTAGACGTGCAGGACCTCGACTGCGACTTCTACGCCTTCTCGGGCCACAAGCTGTGCGGCCCGACTGGTATTGGCGTGCTCTACGGCAAGGCGGCGCTGCTTGAAAAAATGCAACCCTTCAAGGGCGGCGGCGACATGATTTTGTCGGTATCGTTCGAGAACACCGTCTACAACACGATTCCCTACAAGTTCGAAGCCGGCACGCCGCCGATTGCCGCCGCCATCGGGGTAGGCGCGGCGGTCGATTACCTGTTGGCCATCGGCATGGACACCATCGCCCGGCATGAGCACGCACTGCTGCAGTACGCCACCGGCCAGCTGAATGACTTGCCCGGCCTGCGCCTGATCGGCACCGCCCAGGACAAGGCGGCGGTGCTGTCCTTCACGCTGGACGGCATCCACCCGCACGACGTCGGCACGCTGCTGAACCAGGAGGGCATCGCTGTGCGCACCGGCCACCATTGTGCGCAGCCGGTGATGACGCGCTTCAAGGTGGCGGCCACCACGCGCGCCTCGTTTGCCTTTTACAACACCATGGCGGAAGTTGATGCGCTGGTGGCCGGCATCCGCGGCGTGCAGAAAGTGTTTGCTTAATGGCCGACTACAAAGCGCTCTACCAGGAAGTCATCCTGGACCACAACAAAAAGCCGCGCAACTACGGCACCCTGGAACACCCCAGCCACCACGCCGAAGGCCACAACCCGCTGTGCGGCGACCACCTCAGCGTGGCCCTGCAACTGCAGGACGAGACCATAGACGAGATCGCGTTCCACGGCGAGTCGTGCGCCATCTGCAAGGCGTCGGCCTCGATGATGACGGCCGCCGTGAAGGGCAAGACGCGCGAGCAGGCCCAGGCGCTGACCCAGGAGTTCCTGGCCATGGCCACCGGCAAGCTCGACCTGAGCCAGCCCAACCAGATCGGGCGGCTTGCGGTGTTTGCCGGCGTGCGCGACCTGCCCACCCGCGTCAAGTGCGCGATCTTGCCGTGGCACACACTGCAGGCCGCCTTCAATTCGCAGGGCACGGCCAGTACTGAAGCCTGATGTTGTTGATGACTGCCGACCCCCAGAAAGGACTCCATGCTGACTGCCCATGAACTGAAAAACTACATCGTCAACGGCCTGGCCTGCGACCACGCGGAGGTGCGGGGCGATGACGGCCAGCACTTCGAGGCCGTGGTCGTGAGCCCGCTCTTTACGGGAAAAACCCGGGTGCAGCAGCACCAGCAGGTCTACCAGGCGCTGGGTGATCGCATGCGCTCGGAAATCCACGCGCTGTCGCTGCAAACCTTCACGCCCGAGGCCTGGGCGAAATCAATCCCTCAATAACTCTGGAACCCCTCATGAACGTTCAAGAAAAAATTCACGCGCAGGTCAACGCCAACACCGTGGTGCTCTACATGAAGGGCACGCCGCAGTTCCCGCAGTGCGGCTTTTCAGGCGCCACGGTGCAGATGCTCCAGGCCTGCGGGCTGCGGGACTTCGCCGCCGTCGACGTGCTGGCCGACCCGGAGATACGGGCCGGCATCAAGGCCTATGCCAACTGGCCGACGATTCCGCAGCTCTACGTCAACGGCGAGCTGGTGGGTGGCGCCGACATCGTGCGCGAGCTGTACGAGCTGGGCGAACTCCAGGCGCTGGTCAACCCGGCAGGGACGCCCTGACCTTGACCTTGAAACTGCGCCCGCGCGGCCCCGCCAGGCGCTCATTTTTCAGGAGGCTTGAATGCCGAAAATTGCCGAAATTGACGACACCCCGAACCCGAATGCGGTCAAGTTCACGCTCCACGAGCCGTTGACCTGGGGGGTTTCGCATTCCTACGAGAACGCAGCGCAGGCCAGTGACGACGCGCTGGCCTCGGCGCTGTTCGCTATTCCCCATGTCAGCAACGTGTTCTACGTGGACCGCTGGCTCACGGTGACGCAAGACGGCGGCGCCGACTGGCCCGAACTGGTGCGGCTGATTGCTGTGCCGCTGCGCGCCGCACCGGCAGCGGCCGCACAGTCGGCCGCCGCCGTGTTTGCGGCGCGCGCGTCCATCGACGACATGAGCGAGGAGGACCAGGCGCGGCTCGACGTGATCAGCGAGCTGCTGGACCAGCGCATCCGGCCGTCACTCCAGGCTGACGGTGGCGACCTGCATGTGGTCGGGCTGGCTGGCAACTACCTCAGCATCCACTACCAGGGCGCCTGCGGCAGCTGCCCGAGCTCGATCTCGGGCACGCTGGCCGCCATCGAGAACCTGGTGCGCACGATCGAGCCGGACCTGGCCGTGGTCGCGGTCTAGCCTGCGGCCGCGACAGTCCGGCAGCCCACGACACGACATGCCGTGCCATGACCGTCCTTCAACCCCGAACCCACAAGGCAAGAAACACCGCCATGCAAACCACTGCCCCCGCACAACAGCCCACGCCAGGCGCGTTACCCCAGCCGGCCGCCGGCTCCGGGAAACTGCCGGGCATCCGTCACCTGATCGCGGTCGGCAGCGGCAAGGGCGGCGTCGGCAAATCCACGGTGAGCGTCAACCTGGCGCTTGCGCTGGCGCAGCGCGGGGCGCGTGTCGGGCTGGTGGACGCCGACATCCTGGGCCCCAGCATCCCCGGCATGCTGGGCATCCCGACCGGAGAGCCGCCCGAGATGACGGCAGACAGCCGGATGATCCCGGCCCAGCGCTACGGCCTGAAGGTCGTGTCCATGGGCATGCTGACCGGCGACGACCAGCCGGCCGTCCTGCGCGGACCGATGGTTGGAAAGTACCTCAAGATGTTTGTCGCTGGCGTGCAGTGGGGTGAGCTGAACTACCTGATCCTGGACCTGCCGCCCGGCACCGGCGACACCCAGCTGACGCTGGCGCAGAGCCTGCCGCTGTCGGGCGTGGTGATCGTGACGACGCCCCAGGCCGTGAGCCTGAAGATCGCTCGCCGGGGCTTGCGCATGTTTGAGAAAGTGCAGGTCCCGATTCTCGGCATCGTCGAGAACATGCGAACCTTCACCTGCCCGCACTGCGGCGAGACCACGGATATCTTCCGGCACGGCGGCGGCGAGCAGATGAGCCAGGAGCTCGGCGTGCCGTTCCTTGGTGCGCTGCCCCTGGATGCCGAGGTGGTGACCTGTGGTGACGAGGGCTGCCCGATCGTCGTTGACCAGCCGAAGTCGGCCAGTGCCCGCGTCTATGGCGCCATCGCCGGCGCGCTGGTGGCTCAGCTCGACACCGCGAACACCGGGCTCAAGCCCTTTGCCTGGAACTGGGACAGCAACGCGGGCGCGCCGGCATGGACGGAAGCCGCCGTGCAGCCGTCTGGCGCGCGCAATATCCCGGTCGGCCTGCTGCGCCGTGATCCGCGCACCTTGTCGCTGCTGTGGCAGGACGGCCATCGCGACGACCTGGATGTTCGCGACCTGCGCCTGGCCTGCCGCTGCGCCCTTTGCGTCGAGGAGATGAGCGGGCGCCCGTTGCTCGACCCCCGCACCGTGCGGGCGGATGTGAGCCCGCGCCGGATCGTCAGCATCGGCAACTACGCGATCCAGTTCGACTGGAGCGACGGCCACAGCAGCGGGATCTATGCCTTCAACGACCTGCGGGACCTCGGCGAGCACGCTGCCCTGCAAGGCGCCGAAGATGTCTGACGCCCCGGCGCCGGCCCTGGCGTGGGTGGATCAGCCGGTCAGCATTCGCGCCGAGGCTTCGCTCGCCGACCCCGACAGCTACAGGTTCATTGTGAGTTGCAGCCTGCATCCGGGCGGGCCCTGGTTTTTTGCCAGCCCGGAAGCGGCTGCCGGCTCGCCGCTGGGCGAGCGGCTGTTTGCGCTCGGCGGCGTGGCCAGCGTGCTGATGGCCGGCAACGTGGTCACCATCGGCAAGGCGCCGGGCGCCGCCTGGACCGGACTCAAGGCGGCCATCGGCGCGGCCCTGCGCGCGCAGCTGCTCAGCGGCCTGCCGGCGATTCTGGAGACGGCAGCCCCCGGCGGCGCGCCAGCCAGGTCAGACGCGGAGTTGGGTGCGGCGGTTCAGGAACTGCTGGACCGGGAGGTCAACCGCTCCATCGCCAGCCACGGCGGCAAGATTTCGCTGCTGGACGTGCAGGGCGGCCGGCTGTTCATCACCATGAGCGGCGGCTGCCAGGGCTGCGCCTCGTCGCAGGTCACGCTGCGCCAGGGCTTTGAAGTCATGGTCAAAAGGGTGGCGCCTGAAATCACGGCCATTGTCGATGCGACCGACCACGCAGCGGGTAAGCAGCCGTTCTACCCCCGGGCCGCGCCCGGTGTGCCGTCGGCCGCCTGATGGCCGCCCGCAGGCGGACCCCTATTTCAATCGCTGTATCAGTGCCCTGCACGTGACAACGCTAACCAGAACCCCTGCACCATGACCCTTGAGACCATCCGCTTCAGAAGCATCGTGTCGGTGCTGCCGCAGGCCGTTGGCATGTCCGGCCGGCCGGACCAGCAACGCGCCAGCCTCAAGACCAAGCGGGAACTGGCCGACCCCGATGACCGCCTGCCCAAGCCCGACTGGATCCGTGTCAAGGCGGCGATTCCCACGGGCCGATTTCGCGAGACCAAGGACATCGTGCGCGACCACCAGCTGGTCACCGTGTGCGAAGAAGCCTGTTGCCCCAACATTGGCGAGTGCTGGAGCAAGGGCACGGCGACCTTCATGATCATGGGCGACAAATGCACGCGCCGCTGCCGCTTTTGCAACGTCAGCACGGGCCGGCCGGACCCGCTGGACCAGGACGAGCCGGAGCGCCTGGCCCAGACCGTTGCGCTGATGAAACTCAACTACGTCGTCATCACCTCGGTGGACCGCGACGATTTGCGCGACGGGGGCGCCAGCCATTTTGTGCAGTGCATCCAGCGCATACGCGGGCTGGCGCCGGCCACCAACATCGAGATCCTGACGCCCGACTTTGGCGGGCGGCTGGACCTGGCGCTGGACATTCTGGGCGCCGCGCCGCCGGACGTGCTGAACCACAACATCGAGACCGTGCCGCGCCTGTACAAGGAGGCGCGGCCCGGCGCGGATTTCCAGAACACGCTGAACCTGCTGCAGCGCTTCAAGGACCGGCATCCGGCCATCCCGACCAAGTCCGGCCTGATGGGGGGGTTGGGCGAGACCGACGACGAAATTCTGGAGGTGCTGCGCGCGCTGCGAGCCCACCGCGTGGACATGCTGACCATCGGCCAGTACCTGCAGCCGTCCGGCGGCCACATGCCGGTGCGCCGCTATGTGCATCCGGACAGCTTCAAGCGTTATGCGGACGCCGCCTACGCGATGGGCTTTGTGCATGCCGCCTCGGGTCCGCTGGTGCGCAGCTCCTACCATGCCGACCAGCAGGCGCTTGCAGCCGGCGTGTTTTCAGTCCCGTCCCGCAACGCCTGTTGCCGCGCCAGGGCCGCCACAAGCCGCAGACTATCGGCTGGGGCACTGTGTTGGGGAACACCGGTTCTTGCACGGCGTGAGAGGCAACGCCGGCTATTGAGCCAGTTCGCTCGGCGCCGACCCGCCCGGCCAGGGCCGATTGCGTGGCCGCGTCGGACCCATCTCAGCTGCCGGGCTTGCGATTGACCAGCACGATGCCCGCCGCCACCAGCACCAGCGCCGCCAGCAGGCTGGGCGTGACGGTTTCCTGCAGCCACAGCGCCCCAAACAGCAAGGCAAACAGCGGTGTGAGAAACACAAACACCGAGATTTTGGTGGCCGGGTAATGCCCCAGCATCCACATCCAGGCCAGGTAGCTGGCGAAAGCACCGATCACCGTCTGCAACAACAGCGATGTGATGGCAAACGGGCTGAGGGTCCAGACCCATGGCTCTCCGAGCGCCAGCGACAGCACGGGCAAGGCCACGGTGCTGACCGCCACTTGGTAGAACAGCAGCTTTTCGGCGGACACCCGGCTCAGTGACGACGCGCGAATGACCACCGTGGTCAGCCCCCAGAACATGCCGGCGGCCAGCGCCAGCAGGTCGCCCGCCCAGGTGGACGCGGCTCCAGCGCTGAAACCTTCGCGCAGCGCAAAAACCACCGCTGCAAAAGCGCAGGCCAGGCCCGCCCACTGCAGGGTGCGCAGCTTCTCGGAGGCCACCCACAGCGGCAGCAAAATGGCCACCCAGAAGGGCGAGGTGTAGAGAAACACCGTCAGGCGCGAGGCGCTGGTGTACTGCAGGCCCACATACAGGCAGGCGAACTCGACGGCGAACAGGGCGCCGGCCAGCAACCCCGCGCCCAGTGTGCCGTCGCCGGAAAACAGCCGGACGCCGCGCCAGGCGCACCACAGCCACAGCAGCAAGGTGGCGCCGGCAAAACGGATGGACGCCTGAAACACCGGCGGCAGCTCGACCAGTGTGGCCTTGACCAGCACCTGCTGGAAACCCCAGAACAGGCAGCAGGCCAGCAGCAGGGAAATGGCGAGGGTGTCGAGATGGGTCTTGCGTGGCGTCATGCGTTCCGGAGGGTTATAGCCGGGGCTGTCAAAGCGGGTGCTCGGTATAAAACTTGCCACCGTGAAACAGCAGCGGCGCCGCGCCGGCTCGGTGGGCGCAGCGTTCGACCTCGCCGACAAAAATCACATGGTCGCCTTCGTCGTAGCGGCTGCGGTTGAAACACTCAAAGGTGGCCGCCGCACCCGCCAGCAGCGGCGAGCCACTGGCACCTTCGGTCCAGGCGACGCCGTCCCAGCGGCCTTCGCGCTGCGCCGCAAAACGCTCGGCCAGTGCTTTCTGGTCGGCCGCCAGAATGTTGATGGCGTAGTGCGAGCCGGTGCTCAGTGCGGGCATGGAGCCGGCCGCTTGCGCCAGGCTCCAGAGCACCAGCGGCGGCTCCAGCGAAACAGAGTTGAAGGAGTTGGCCGTCAGCCCGACCAGCTCGCCGCTGGCTGCACGCGCGGTGACAATCGTGACCCCGGTGGCAAACATGCCGAGGCAGGCACGAAACTCGCGCGGTGAAAAACTGGGGCGGCTGGCCCGGCGCAAGGCAATGGGAAGCGTCATGGGGGTAATTTACCCGAATGCCACGGGCCGTGATGGTGCCCAGGCCGTCGGGCGCCGCGCGTAAAATCGGGGCATGCGCTTGACCTGTACCGTCGCCCTCCTGACAGCTTCTTTTTTGATAGCGGCTGGCGCACAGGCTGCGGGGCCTTGTGATGATTTTGTTCGCAAACTGCCGAATCTCAAGCGCAGCCTCTGCGAGGCCGCCCGGCTGCAGCCCACGGCCGCCCGCTCGGTCAGGGGGCAGACCCTGTGGATGCGCGATGTCAAGCCCGAGGATGTTCGCCAGCGCGTGTTGGTGCTGGGCGCGATTCATGGCGATGAGCTGTCGTCGGCCTCGGTGGCCCTGCACTGGATCCGCCTGGCCGAGGAGACCACGGCGCCCTGGTCGCAGGCCATCCACTGGCGTTTCATTCCGGCCCTCAATCCCGACGGGCTGCTGGCCAGCCCGCCGCAGCGCGTCAACGCCAACGGCGTCGATCTGAACCGCAACTTTCCCACGCCCTTCTGGGAGCGCGACGCCAAGGTGTACTGGGAAAAACGCACCCGCAAGGACCCGCGCCGCTGGCCGGGCACCAAGCCGCTGTCCGAGCCGGAGTCGCGCTTCCTGTACCAGGAAATGCAGAGCTTCAAGCCCCACCTGATCGTCAGCATCCATGCGCCCTACGGCGTGCTTGACTTCGACGGGCCGTCGGTCCCGCCGTCCAGACTGGGGCGGCTGTACCTGGACCAGGTCGGCATCTTCCCCGGCTCGCTGGGCAACTACGGCGGTGTCCACAAGGGGGTGCCGGTGGTCACCATTGAACTGCCCAACGCGATGCGCACACCACTGGACGCCGAAATGCGCCAGATGTGGCTGGACCTGCTGCGCTGGATGACCGAGCGTGTGCCTGCGGGCGCCCCCGAGCCGTCGTCCCGCACACCCTGACGCACCACGGCCGCGTTCCGCCGGCTCGTCGCCCTTGGGTTGGATGTAAAAAGAAGCTGCAGCCCTTTTCCATTGTGCGTCAATAGCTATCAAATTAGTAGCAATCGACTGCCGAGGGGCGCTGTTTTACCGTTTGAGCCGGTCGTAGGTCTTGTCCATGGGAACACTATTGCCGGTGTCCTGCAGGCCCCGGCGCAGGTCCCGGCTGGCTTGCTGCACTTGCGGATCGGGCGGTGTATCGGTCATGTCGACGGACTGGTCACGTTCATGCGGCAGCGCCAGGCTGGCTTCGTCCGAGGCATCGCTGGGCGTTTCCGCGCGGCCGGGCCGCGGGCGTCCCGGTGCCGGGGTCTTGACCGGCATGCCTTCGCTCTGGCCGGGTTGGTCGCTGGCCTGCTTCCGCGCGGGTGGCGCAGGCTGGCTGGGCTGGGAGGTCTGGTCGGTCTGGTGGGGTAAAGGGCGGGCCACGAGCGTTCTTCCTGTAAGGGCAAGGGGTTCAGCGCCCCACTGTGCTGCCTTGGCCGGGGTGAATTTGTCGGTCTTATGAGCCTCCGGATGTAGGAGGACGGCGGTCGCTTGCCCGACGGGTGGTCATCGCCAGGTCAAAGTACTACGATGGTGCCGGGGTTTCAAAGTGCCGGTTTTGTAACAACCGTGGACCATGCGCGGTGAATAATGGCCCGCGCCGACCCCTGCAAGCGCAAGGCGCAAAGGAATGGCATGCTGAGTTCGCTGGGTCTTCGCACCCGTCTGCTGGTGTTGATCGTGGTGGCCTTGCTGCCGGTGCTGGCCCTGTTTGCCTGGGTCGCAGCCGACAAGCAGAGCGATGCCCTGAAGCTTGCGCGCTCCACACTGCAGTCCCAGGCGCTGCTGGCCGCCGCCAGCCAGCAGTCGCAGGTGGAGGCGATCAAACAGCTTCTGGGCGATCTGGCCAGCGCGCCGTCCATCAAGGGCCGGCTGCCGGGGCTGTGCAGCGAGTACCTTCGCAATTTGCATGCGGTGCACCCGCAATACACCGATCTGGGCGTGGTGAACCTTGACGGCACCGTGTTGTGCCACTCCGACGCGAGCGTCGTGGGCGCCGATGCCAGCGCCCGTCCATTTTTCAAACGTGTCCTCGCCAGCCGCCAGTTTTCGATCGGTGACTACGGGACCGGGAGGCGCAGTGGTCAGGCAGGCGTCGGTTTTGCGGCGCCCGTGCAGGACAACGCCGGGGCGCTGAGCGGGATGGTGTTTGCCGCACTTGGTGTGCAGGCTTTTGCCCCCCTGCTGGTGCAGGAGATGCCCACGCCTGGCGCCAGCATGGTGCTGACCGACCGTCAGGGCACCATCCTGGCCACCCAGCCAGCCATGCCCGGCGCGGTGGGCAGTCTGCAGAAAGATGCGAGCATCCGGGCCTTTTTGCAGGCCCCGCGCGCCGGCATCGTGGAGGCACGGGATGGTGACGGGGAGCAGCGCGTTTACGCCTTCGCCCCGGTCAGTGGTCCGGCGGCCGGCGCGCTGTTTGTGGCCGTCAGCATGACGCGCGCGCGGATTTCCGCCGAACCGACGGAGGTGCTGGCGCTGGAGCTGGCGGTCTTGCTGGCTGCTGTCATGACTGGCATGGCCTGCGCCTGGGTCATGGGCAAGCGCCTGATCGTCAACCCGGCCAGCGCCATGCTGCGCGAAGCCGACGAACTGGCCAGCGGCAACCTCGCGGCTCGCATTGAGCTCGGCCCGCTCTACCAGGGAGAGCTCGGGCACCTGGCACAAACCTTCAACCGCATGGCCGAATCGCTGGAGCGGAGCCACCACCAGCGCGACGCGTCGCTGGCCCGCATCGGCAAGGAGCGCGGCATGCTGGACATGATCATCAACAGCATGAGTGAAGGGGTGCTGGCGGTCGATGTCGAAGGCCGCTTTCTGCTGTTCAATGCGGCGGCGAAGAGGTTTTTTCCAGTCGACGCTGCGGGGATGTCACTGGCAGACTGGCGCGCGGACCACGAGGTGGTGCTGCTGGACGGCAAAACGGTATGTGCGCCGCACAATCGGCCGCTGAGCCGGGCCATTCGCGGCGAGAGCGTCGACAACTGGGATGTCCTGCTGCGCCGGCCTGGCGTCAGGGACCATGTGCTGCGCAACAACGTCCGTCCCCTGCATGACGAGGCGGGACAGCTGGTGGGCGGGCTGGTGGTGTTTTCCGATATCACCGAGCGAAAATTCACCGAGGAGTTTCTCCGCGACCAGGAGCAGGTGCTGGAGCTGATAGCCTACGGCGTGTCCCTGCCGCAGGCCCTTGAAGCCATTGTGGGCCTGATCGAGGGCCGTTCCGCCAATAGCCTGTGTTCCATTTTGCTGCGCGAGGGCCCGCGTTTGCGCCATGGCGCGGCGCCCAGCCTGCCGGCGGCCTTCAACCGGCAGATTGACGGGCTGGAAATCGGCGAAGACGCTGGCGCGTGCGGGACGGCCGCGTTCCGGAAAAAACCGGTCGTGGTGGAGCATTTCGCCAGTGATCCGCTGATGCGCAACTACCGCGAGCTCGGACGCGAATTCGACCTGCAGTCGTGCTGGTCCACGCCGGTGCTTTCTGCGGCGGGCGAGGTCCTGGCCACCTTCGCCATCTACCATCACACCCCGTACACGCCCCGGGCGGCGGACCAGGCCCTGGTGGACACGGCCGTGCGGCTGGCGCGCATTGCGATCGAACGCGCGCGCGCCGAGGCGGCACTGCTGGGCAGCGAGGCGCGCTTTCGCGAACTTGCCGAGAACATCAAGGACGTGTTTTACAACCGCGACTTTGCCACCGGACGTTTTCTCTATATCAGCCCGGCCTATGAGACCTTGTGGCGGCGTCGCCGGGAGGAGCTGTACGCAACTCCCGAAGCCTACCGCGAGTCCATCCATCCTGACGACCGGGAGGTGGAAGCGCAGACCAAACACCTTCAGGCCACAGGCGCCACCACCGACCTGGAATACCGGATTGTTCGCCCGGATGGCGAGGTCCGCTGGATTCGCGACCGTTCCTACCCGGTCCTCAACGAAGCCGGCGCGGTGGAACGCATTGTCGGCATCGCGCGTGACGTGACCGGCCGCAAACGTGCCGACCGTGAGCTGGCACGCACCAACCGGGCGCTGCAGATGCTCAGTCGCTGCAACCAGGCACTGACCCGCATTGACGACGAAGCCGAGCTGTTGCTGCAGGTGTGCCAGCTGGCGGTGGAAGTGGGCGGCTACCGGATGGCGTGGGTCGGGTATGCGCAGGACGACGCAGACCGCACCATCAAGCCCATGGCCCACGCGGGCCAGGAAGAGGGCTACCTGGCCAGGGTCAGGCTGACCTGGGATGCCGACCAGCCCACGGGGCGAGGGCCCGCGGGCCAGACCATACGCAGCGGGCAAGCCAGTGTCAGTGAAAACATTGCGCAGGGGGCCAACCAGTTTTACTGGAGCGAGGAAGCGGCAGAGCAGGGCTACCGCAGCGCGGTGTTCCTGCCGCTGTGTGATACCCATCGTGCATTCGGCTTGCTGGGCCTGTATTCGGAATCGCTTGAAAAGCTGGCCCCTGAGGAGATCCGGCTGCTGCAGGACATGGCCGACAACCTCGCGTTTGGCATTGGCAGCCTGCGCGCCCGGCTGGAGCGCCAACGCAGCCAGGAGGCGGTGCGGCTCGCGGCCGCCCAGGTGCGCGAGCAGGCTTCGCTGCTGGACCGGGCGCAGGACGCCATCATGGTTCGCAACCTGGACAGAACCCTTCGTTTCTGGAACAAGGGCGCGGAGCGCCTTTACGGCTGGACCTCTGACGAGGTGCTCGGCAAAACCATGGACCAGCTGATGTACCGCGACCCGCAGGTGCTGGTTGACGCCATGAACCAGACCCTGGCCAATGACGGGGACTGGACCGGGGAGATGGAGCAGGTGGCGCGGGACGGCACGACAGTCAGCATTGAGGCGCGCTGGACGGTGGTGCGCGACGAGCAGGGCCAGGTCAACGGCGTGCTGGGCATCAACACCGATATCCGCGAGCGCAAGCGGGCGCGCGAGGAAATCCTGCAACTCAATGCCAGTCTGGAAGACCGGGTTCAGCAGCGCACCGGCCAGCTCGAGTTTGCCAACAAGCAGCTTGAGGCCTTTTCCTATTCGGTGTCGCACGACCTGCGCACGCCGCTCAGTTCCATCGGGGGGTTCAGCAACCTGCTGGCCCGGGAGCTGGAGGACGGCGCGGCGGGTGAACGCAGCAGGCACTACCTGGCCCGCATACGTGCCGGCGTGGCGCAGATGGGCGAGCTGATCGACGCGCTGCTGTCACTGGCCCAGGTCTCGCGTACCAGCCTGCGCTGGGAGAGCGTCAACCTGAGCGCCATGGCGCAGAAGATACTGGAGGGTTGCCGCGAGCGTGAGCCTCACCGCACGGCCGTGCTCGACATCCAGCCCGAATTGATGGTCCAGGGTGATGCACGCCTGCTGCTGCAGGTACTGGACAACCTGCTGGGCAACGCCTGGAAGTTCAGCAGCCAGCAAGCGCAAACCCTGATCGAGTTCAGGCGCGAGCAAGGCCCTGGCGGTGAGGTCGTGTACGTGGTGCGGGACAACGGCGCGGGGTTTGACATGGCCTATTCAGAAAAGCTGTTCGGCGCTTTCGAGCGGCTGCACAACGTCGCGGAGTTTGCCGGAACCGGCATTGGCCTGGCGACGGTGCACAGAATCATCACGCGTCACGGTGGGCGGGTGTGGGCCGAATCCGCGCCGGGGCGCGGCGCTGCGTTCTACTTCACCCTGGGCGACGCCCCTGCCGGGGGGCTGGACGACGCCTGAGGGCGGTCTGGCTGCAAGGTCTCACGCAGCTTGTCCGCCTTGTCGGCGTCGAATGCGCCTTCGGCGCGGGCCAGCACGTCGCCCTGCCGGTTGATCACCACCGCATAAACCTCGTCGGTTCCGCGCAGGCCGGCGGAGCGGACAAAACGCTCTCGGTCGGTGAATACCGGCATCAGTCTCGTGCGCTCGGTGTCCGCCGGGTAGTTGCGCAGGAGTTTGGTCTCAATGGCGCTGCGAGCGGCGGTGTTGCCCGGGTCGTCGAGAACCGGCATGCGCAGCCAGGTGATCGAGGGATCGGCATGCAGGTTCAGGCCCTGGATCCAGCTGTCAATGTGGGCGCGCTGGCTGCTGCGAAAAGTGATGAGGGCCAGTGTCCGCTCGGCCGGCAGGCCGCCAGGCACCGCCATGGTCTGCTGGGCCAGGGTGCGTGCCATGAACGAGGGCAGCTGGCCCATGACACTGTTGTCATTGGGCGCTGCCAGCGCCAGGGCCAGTGCGGCAGAGACGGCCAGCAACCAGGCCACAGAGCCGGTCCAGGTGGTTTTCATGGTCTCGTGCTCCATCAGGAAGAAACAGGATGCCAGTGCCACACGGCATCAGCCACGCAAGGCAAGAGTAGGCAAGAGAATGCAAGATACATGCGCGCCACCCGAAGAGGCGCAACGATTGGGAATAAAGTGTCAGAAACTGTAAGGTTCAATTGTGACTGTACGGTAGAAAATAGATCAGTCACTCCCGATTCAGACGAGAGCGGCTAAAATATCGACATGACTACCTCTTCTACCGCGTCGGCCGTCAAGGCAAGGCCCGCTGCGCATGGCGGCCCCAAAATCTCTTTCAAGGCGCAAATGCTGGCGGCCCGCGAGGATGCCATTGTGAAGGCGGTCAACCGGCTGCTGGCGGAAAAGGGCTTTGACCTGATGACGGTGGACGAGGTGGCTGCCGATGTGGGCATTGCCAAGGCCAGCCTTTACAAGCATTTCCCCAGCAAGGAAGACCTCGCTGCAGCGGCCATGGTGCGCGTGGTGGGGCTGGCGCAGGCCTTTCTGGCCAGCCTGCCCCCGGACGCCCAGCCCCTGGCGCAGCTCAAGGCGATGGTGCGCTGGATGCTGCAGCTTCAGCTGGCCGGAGAAATGCCCTCACTGCCGCACCAGAACTCGAGCCTGCGCACCACGCTGATGAACAACAAGGCCTACCTCGACGGGCTGGTGCGTATCAGCGACCAGATTGGTGGCTGGATAGAACGGGCGCAGAAAGACGGCTCCCTGAGCACCAGCATTCCGCCGATTCTGGTGCTCTACACCTTGTATGCCCGGGCCTGCGACCCGGTGCTGGAGTTCCTGCGGGCCGGCGGTCAGCACAGTGATGAAGACATCATGGAGCTGGTGATTCGCACCTGCTTCGAGGGACTCTGCTCGCGCTAGGCACTGCAAAGCCGGCGGCCCCCCGGTGTTCGCAAAAGCCGGAATTTGAATTACATTGTGTAGTCCTTTGGTGTCTACTGTCCCTGTGGGTCAGCCTTCCGGTAAAAGGCAACTCGCTTCAACCCATGAGGTCGTCCGCTTTGCGCATCAACCCGCCCCAGCCGGCGCCTGACGTGGCCGTGCCGCACGACCGCGTCTCACAGGTGGTGCCGTACCGGCCATGACGCGTCAACTGGCGCCCTCGGACCCGCAGTCCGTCCGAAGCCAGCACCTGGCGATGGCCATGGCGGCGCTGGCCCTGGTGCTTGGCCTGCTTTTCACCGGCGTGGGCGTTTCCTTGTTGAACAACACGTTCCGGAGCCAGGCGAAGGAGCGTTTCGACCAGTTGGCAGACCGTGTCCAGAACGATGTGCAGGACCGCCTGAACGCCCCGCTGCGTGGTCTGCGCGGCGCCGCCGGGGTCTATGCGGCCAGCAACTCGGTCGAGCGGGGAGAGTTCCGCGCCTATGTGCAGTTCAGCGAACTGGGGCGCGACTTTCCGGGCGTGAGCGGCTTTGGCTTCATGGCCCGGGTCCTGCGGGATGACCTGGACCGCTTTGTCGCCGCCGAACGCGCCGACGACGAGCCGGCTTTCGCCGTCAGCACCATGCCCGGCTCGCCAACCACCAGCATGGCGACCGACCTGTATGTGGTGAAGTTCATGGAACCGCAGGCCCGCAACCAGGCGGTTCTGGGCCTGGACGTGGGGGCGGACCCTGTCCGGCGCGAGGCCATCGAACGTGCCGTGGCGACGGGCGAGCCCACCCTGACCAGAAAAACCATCCTCGTGCAGGATCCGCAGCAAAGGCCGGGATGGGTTTACCTTTTGCCGGTTTACCGCGCGGGTGGTGACATCTCCACGCCGGCGCAACGCCAGGCGCTCCTGATTGGCGTGCTGTTTGCGCCCATGGTGGTCAACGAGGTGTTGCAAGGGGCGGTCGAGGCCACCCAGGGGCAGGCGTATTTTGAGCTCTTTGACGCGGAACAGGTGAACGCCCAGACGCTGGTTTACGACCAGAGCCGGCATCTGGCGGCAGTCCGGGGCGAGTCTGCGCCGAACGACGCTGCCGGACGTCTTTTCAGCACCTTCCGGCCGGTGTCGGCTGGCGGGCGCACCTTGACCTTGCGGGTCAGCACCACGCCTGCGTTTGAAGCCGAGGCAGGCAGCCTCATGCCTGTCTTGCTGGGGCTGAGCGGGGTGTTGCTGAGCCTGCTGCTGGCCTTGTGCATCTGGCTGCTCGGCAGCAGCCGGGCCCGCGCGCTGTCTGTGGCCCAGCGCATGACACTGGACCTGGCCCGCGAGCAGCAGCGTCTGCTCAGCATTGTGGAGGGGACCAATGTCGGCACCTGGGAGTGGAATCTGCAGACGGGGGAAGCCCGCTTCGACGAACGCTGGGCGGCCATCAGCGGCCGCGCGCTCGACGAGTTGCGCCCCCTGAACATCCAGACCTGGCGCTCCCTGACGCATCCCGGGGACCTGCTCCACGCCGATCGGCTGCTTGAGCAGCACTTTGACGGCAGGACGCCCTACTTTGACTGCGAGGTGCGACTGCGCCACAAGGACGGCCGCTGGATCTGGGTGCTGTTGCGCGGCCGCGTCTGCGCATGGGTGGGCAACCGCCAGCCGGCGCTGATGGCGGGCACCTTGATGGACATCACCGAACGCCAGACCGCCCAGCTGGCCCTGCGCAACAGCGAGGAGCACTTCCGCCAGCTGTTCGAAACCAGCCTCGAATGCATTTTGCAGACCCGACCGGATGGACGGGTGCTCAATGCCAACCCCGCCGCCTGCGAGCTGTTTGGCATGAGCGTGGAGGAGTTGCGCGAGCGCAGCCGGGGCGGGCTGGTGGACCCTGGCGACGCACGTTTGCAGGCGCTGCTCGATGAACGCCAACGCGAAGGCAAGGCGCGCGGGGAGCTGCGCATGGTGCGCGGCGACGGGACGACCTTCGAGTGCGAGCTGTCGTCGTCGATCTTCCTGGATTCGAACAACGTGCCCTGCGCCAACATTGTCTTGCGCGACATCACCGCCCGCAAGCGTTCGGAAGCAGGCATCGCACGGCTCAACGCCGAGCTGGAGCAGCGGGTGGGGCGGCGGACCGCCCAGCTCGAGGCGTCCAACCGGGATCTGCAGGAATTTGCCCACTCGGTGGCCCATGACCTGCGTCAGCCCTTTATTGCGATTGGCGGCTTCAGTGGCCTGCTCGAGCGCCGGGTGACGGACGACCGCGCCAGGCATTACATCGACCGCATCAAGGCCGGCGTCAGGCAGGCCGGGGAGCTGACCGAAGCCCTGCTGGCGCTGGCCAACCTGTCGCGCGTGCAACTGCGTGTGCAGATGGTGGATCTCAGCGCCGTCGCGCACAGTGTGATGGGCGCCCTGCAACAGGAAGACCCTGCGCGCGCGCGCCGCATCAGCATCGAGGAGGGCCTGGTGGTGCAGGCCGACGCGATGCTGCTGCGGCTGGTGATGCAGGAGCTGCTGGGCAATGCCTGGAAATTCACATCGCGGCAGCAGCACACCGAGATCAGTTTTGGCCGGCAGTCCGCGCCAGCGGGCGACGGGCAAGCCGTCTACGTGGTCTGCGACAACGGTGAGGGTTTTGACATGGCCCATGTCGACAAGCTGTTTCGCAGCTTCCAACGTCTGCACGCTCCGCAGGATTTTCCCGGCGCGGGCGTGGGGCTGGCCAACATCCAGCGCATCATTGCGCGCCATGGCGGGCAGATCTGGGCAGAGTCGGCCCGTGGCGCGGGCGCCCGCTTCTTCTTCACGCTGGGCAGCCCCGCGGCGTAAGTTGTTTGCAGGAGGGCGCTATGTTTTATATAGCTGGGTACGCCCGCCACATATGGGCTAAGCCTAGATTTTTATCAATAAATCGGGCTTGAATCCGTCCTGTTCACCCTTGCGGGCGTAACCCAGCGGATTGGCCACCACCCGGCAGCCGTTTTTGACGTAGTCGTTGGGGCAATGCAGGTGACCGTGCAGCCACAGCTGCGCCTGTGCCAGCAGATCGTCCAGCGCATTGCAGAACCCCGCCGTGCCGGGCGCCAGGCCGTAGCGCGGGTCGCCGCTGAGCAGGCTGGGCGCAAAGTGCGTGACGACCACGGTCGGGCCGTCGAACGGGATCGCCAGCGCCTGCCGCAGCCAGGCCTGGCTTTGCAGCCCGAGTTCGCGTACGGCATCGGCCAGCATGGGCTGGCCGTCCCGGAAGGCGTGGTTTTTGCGAAGGTAGAAATTGGCGGCGCGAAAGGCCTTGTCACGCGCCTTCAGGACCTCGTCTGGGGTCAGGCTGCCGCCAGTCGCCTGCGCCGCCGTCAGTGCGTCAAAGTCGGTCCACAGGGTACAGCCGACAAAACGGACGCCTTGCCACTCAATCGCCTGGCGCTCCAGCCAGACCAGGCCCAGCCGCTCACAGGTCTCGCGCAGGCGTGTGTGGGTACTCTCAAAGTCCTGTCCGTCGTACTCGTGGTTGCCCGGCAGAAAAAAAACCGGCGTGGGCCATGCCGCGCCGCGCTGCGCCACCGGCAGGGGAGAAAAGCGGGCGAGGCCGAAGTCGCTGTCGTGCAGCTCTTCCAGCAGCGATCCCGGCTGGTAGGAGCCGATATCACCTGCCAGCACCAGCAGGTCAGCACCGGGGGCGGGTTGGGCCGGGAAATGCGGGTTGGATTCAAGGTGCAGGTCGGACAGAAGCTGGATGTTCACCTCACCGATTGTGCAGGAAGCCGGAGTCGGCAAGGGTCGGCGGCGTCTTGTCTGTCCGGGGATAGTCCACGGGCGCCGGAGGGCGGAAAGCCCTGCCCATGCCAGCTGGCAGGCTAACTATGCGTTCTGTGCATGGATATTGGCCCATACCGGGCTTGTAAACCTAGGGAAAACCCTTAATGTGGAGGTATCGCAATTTTCCGCCGCTGATTGGCGCCCATGACATGTACACGCTTCTTTCGCAGGTCTTCCGTTTTCTTCCTTTCCCCAGCGCCGTGGCGCCGGTTCACGGGGTGGCCCACAACCTGATGGAGCGTGCCGAAGCCCGTGCCGGACGCAACCCGCAGCAGGCCCTGGAGCTGCGCCGTGCGGCGCGCGCTTACCTCAGCGTGGTGCGCTAACGATTCCTGAAGCTTGATGCCGGCCCGGGTGCCCGCGAGGCCCGACCGTTGCTGCCTCGTTCGGCGGCGTCAGCCTGAAAAGGCCTTGTCGGCGGCCCGCACCAGTGCCTGGCGCAGCCAGACATGGGCGCCATGCTGCTGGGAGCGGCGGTGCCACACCGCATCGACGTGCACCGGGGACACGTCAAAGGGCAGCGGCCGCAGCACCAGTTGTTCGGCGATGCCGGTGACCCGCACAAAGTGGCGGGGCAGCACGGTGAGCAGATTGGAGTTGGCGACCACCCGGCCGGCGGTGAAGAACTGGTTGACGGTCAGCACCACCTTGCGTTCGCGGCCCAGCGACGCCAGTGACTCATCAATGAACCCGTAGGCGCGGCCGGAAAAACTCACCAGCATGTGGCGCGCTGCGCAAAACCGGTTCAGTGTGAAAGGGCCGCTGGCCAGCGGGTGGCCGGCGCGCATCACGCACACATATTCGCCGTCATACAGCCGCTGGTGCAGGAAAGGCATGACCTCGCCGCTCTGGGCACGGGCCGTCAGGTCCGCCAGCACGGCGGGAAAGTAGCCGATCGCCAGATCGCAGGCTTCCTCGTCCAGGAGTTTGCGCGGATCGCGTGTCGTCAGCGGCACCACGCGGATGGACACCCCCGACGCCTCATGCTCCATGATGTCCACCAGTCCGGGTATCAGCTCGGCGGCAGTTGCGTCGGCCATGGCCAGCACAAAGGTGGAACGGGCTTCGCCGGGCACGAAGGTGCTGGGAATGAGCGACTCCTGCAACTGTTGCAGCGCTTCGCGCACGGCCGGCCAGATCGCGAGCGCGCGGGGCGTGGGCGCCATGCCCTGGCCACTGCGCTGTACCAGCTCGTCGCCCAGCGTTTCGCGCAGGCGGCGCAGCGCATTGCTGACGGCCGGCTGTGTCAACGACAAGTTGCGTGCCGCCCGTGTCAGGCTGCGTTCGGCCATGACCTCGTCAAACACGCGAAGCAGGTTCAGGTCGAGGGTGCGGAAGTTCGGTGGGTTCACGAGGTAAGCCTGCGTCGGTCTCATGTCGTCGAAGTTATCACCTTAGTGAATATATCTAATCACAAAGATAAAGTTGAATAACACTAGTGTTAACCCTAATATCTCCTTGTGCCCAAGCCAATACCGGCCATGGTGCACTCATCAGGGGAACCATCATGACCAGCTTTGTCAACATCAACTATCCCGCCGAACATCCCGGTGTGGTCCGCTTTGAGTCTGCGGTGGGCGCGGCCCGTGAGCTGCGCAAAGGCTTTGACAGTACGCGTGGCCTCGCGGGCCTGTTGCTGGCGGCCATCGTGGCGGCCATGGTGGTGGTGGCCGACCAGCTTGTCGAGAACTGGGCTGAGGGCCACTTGCTGGTAGTCTGGGTCGCCATGTGGGCGGTCGCTTTCTCCGTCATGGCCCTGTTTGCGGGGACGGCCCGCCAGTTGGCGGCGCGAGTGCTGACCGCACTAGATGCCTGGTCCAGCGCCATTGCCCAGGCACGTGCCGATGTCCGGCTGTGGGAAGCAGCCAAGGCGGATCCCCGTGTGATGGCCGACCTGCAGGGCGCCATGGCGCGTCAGGAAAACATGGATGAAGCGGCCTCCCTGCCTTCCGTCGCGGTCGCCGCAGCGGTCAAAGTGCGGGAAGCCAAGCCGATCGACCTTGGCAGCCGCGTGCTGCGCGCTTACCCCAGCTACTACATTTAAGGGGTCAGGCTCGTTCACCGCGCCTGCGTTGCCGCGAAAAAAACCACCCGGTTGGGTGGTTTTTTTGCGTCCGGGCGGCTCGCCCATCACGCCTGTGGCGCAACGCAGATCATGCGCCGCGCCCTGACTTTTCCGGGGGCCGGTCAGGCCGCCAGACGGCGCTCAATCGCGGCTTTGGTCTCCCCCAGCTCTTTCGGCAGGTGATGTTCGAGTTGCTTGAACAGTTCGGCGTGCAGTTTCAATTCTTCAGTCCAGGCGGCCTTGTCAATGCTGGTCACGGTGTTGAACTGCTGGGCGCTGAAGTCCAGGCCGGTCCAGTTGATTTCGGCATATTGCGGTGCGACGCCGAAAATGGTTTCCCGGCCCTTGGCCTGGTTGTCGAGGCGGTCGATCATCCACTTGAGCACGCGCATGTTCTCGCCATAACCCGGCCAGACAAACTTGCCGGTCTCGTCCTTGCGGAACCAGTTCACACAGAAGATCTTGGGCAGGGTGTGGCCCAGGCTTTCGACTTTGTGCTCCATGTCCAGCCAGTGCTGGAAGTAGTCGCTCATGTTGTAGCCGCAGAAAGGCAGCATGGCGAACGGGTCGCGGCGTACCACACCCATCTGGCCGACGGCGGCAGCGGTGGTTTCGGAGCCCATCGTGGCGGCCATGTACACACCTTCCATCCAGCTGCGGGCTTCGGTGACCAGTGGCACGGTGGTGGAGCGGCGTCCGCCGAAGATGAAGGCGTCAATCGCCACGCCGTCCGGGTTGTCCCATTCCGGGTCGAGCGCCGGGTTGTTGACCGCTGCCACCGTGAAACGGGCGTTGGGGTGGGCGGCCTTGGCCCCGGTTTCTTTCGCGATCTGCGGCGTCCAGTCCTTGCCTTGCCAGTCGATCAGATGGGTCGGCAGGCTGCCACCATCCTTTTCCATGCCTTCCCACCACACGTCGCCGTCGTCCGTCAGCGCCACATTGGTGAAGATGACGTTCTTGTCCAGGCTCGCCATGCAGTTCGGGTTGGTGTGGAAGTTGGTCCCGGGAGCCACGCCAAAGTAGCCCGCTTCGGGGTTGATGGCGTACATCCTGCCGTCGGCGTGGGGCTTGATCCAGGCGATGTCGTCGCCAATCGTGGTGACCTTCCAGCCGTCAAAGCCGCTTGGCGGCACCAGCATCGAGAAGTTGGTCTTGCCGCAGGCGCTCGGGAAGGCCGCCGCCACATGGTATTTTTTGCCCTGGGGATTGGTGACGCCCAGGATCAGCATGTGCTCAGCCAGCCAGCCCTGGTCGCGGCCCATGTTCGAGGCAATCCGCAGCGCAAAACACTTCTTGCCCAGCAGCGCGTTGCCGCCATAGCCCGAGCCATAGGACCAGATCTCCCGCGTTTCCGGGTAGTGCACGATGTACTTGGTCTTGTTGCAGGGCCAGCTCACGTCCTTCTGGCCTTCGGCCAGCGGTGCGCCCACGGTGTGCACACAGGGGACAAACGCGCCGTCGACGCCGAGCACATCAAACACCGCCTTGCCCATGCGCGTCATGATCTTCTGGTTCACCGCCACGTAGGCGCTGTCGGTCAGTTCAATGCCGATGTGGGCGATGTGCGATCCCAGCGGACCCATGCTGAAGGGCACCACATACATGGTGCGACCCTTCATGCAGCCGTCAAACAGCGGCTGCAGCGTGCTGCGCATGTCGGCCGGGGCCATCCAGTTATTCGTCGGGCCGGCGTTTTCCTTGTCGGCCGAGCAGATGTAGGTGCGGTCTTCCACGCGTGCGACGTCGCTCGGGTCGGAGCTGGCCAGGAAGCTGTTGGGCCGCTTGGCTTCGCTGAGCTTCTTGAAAGTACCGGCGTCGACCAGTTGCTGGCACAGCCGCTGGTACTCGGCGTCGCTGCCGTCGCACCAGTACACGTTGTCCGGCTTGCACAGTGCAGCCATGTCGGCCACCCAGGCAATGAGCCTGGCGTTCCTGACATAACCGGGTGTGTTGAGGTTAAGCCCTTGCATCGCGGGGTGGTTCATCGGAAAGCTCCAAAGTTAAAAAGCGTCATTTCGGAAAACGCCGTCCCGCGGCCAACAGGGAGGTGGCTGCGAGGCGTTTGTCGAAATAAGGCTTGCGGGCGCGCATCACGCAAGGCTTCAAGCCATCGGACAGCAAGCAGGGCCTGCCATCGGCAAGTTCTGGTTTTGCAGGCGAGGCCACAGTCAGGATGTGCTGCGGGGCCAGGGTCGGAAAAAGCAGTTTGTGGCACGCTTTTCAGACGTCCGAGGGGAGGCTCGAAAAATCATTTTAAGAACATCGGCATGGGTTACCTCGACGTTACAGGCAAAAGATATGCAAAACCTGCATGATGTTATGCATATGCAGCGCGCAGGTTCGTGCAGTCGTGACCGGGAAAGATGAAATAGCGATTCGGCGCCAAAGCAGACGTTAGTGCGTGGCTTTGAACGCTCTGAGCCGGTCTCGGGGTGCAATGCCGCTTGTAAAAATCCGTCGGTCCAAACCCACCGGACTTGGGTTGACGGATGTTGGGACGGATAAACTCGCCGTGGAGGCGGTGGGTAGCGACGTGGGGCGGGGCCGCGTAAGTGGAGACGGCGTCGGTTGCGCCGAACGCCTCAACATGGGCAAAAATGGACTTGATGCGGCGCGATGAACCAAAGTCCAAGGGCGTTTAAATACCGACCCGGCCCTCCCTTATGCCTGGGGCCAAATCACGCCTGGCTTCATTCAACTCACGCCATGTAGATGGCGATAAAGGCCAGCAGGAACATCAAGACGCCGCCAGCGACCGGCAACACGATGGGCATCAGCGGCACAATGGCTTCTACCGCGTCCTGTTCCTGGGCGGGCGTAGGGCTGCTGTGGGCGGCGTTGGTGGAGCGATCGGCGGGGCTTGACATGGTGGTTCCTGCAAAACGGGGGAAACGGGATTGCGTGATTTTACCTTTTTTGGCCCGGGCGGCCGCAAGCTGCTGGGATGGGCTCACTCCGCAAACGCGAAAGGCAAGCCGTTGTTGTGCCGGCCGGCGGCATCCGGCTGGCGCTGCGGCAATTCACTCGGGAGTCGAAAACATGCACCGTAAGTTGAAACACCGGGCCGGCGCCTGTGTTCTTGCACTGGTACTGGGCGTCTTGCCGGGCTGCGCCAGCAATACCGGATCAGCCAGCCCGTCGGCGCGCCCCGTTCTGTATCCCAACGCCACGCTGAATCGCGTGGGCGACGCGCAGGGCCGGGCCGAGGCGGATGCCTGCATGGCCCGGGCTGCGGCTGCAGGATTGACGCCTGCCGAGAACACCAACGCGGTGGCCCGGGGGGCCGGGGTCGGTGCAGCCGCTGGCGGTGTGGCCGGCGCTGTGGGTGCCTTGATCACTGGCCGGGGTACCGAAGGCGTGATCCGCGCCGGTGCGGGCGCCGCCGCCGTGGGTGGTTCGGCAGGCGCTGTTCAGGGCGCTTTCCGCCATGACCGGCCCAGCAGCACTTACCGCACCTATGTGCAGCGTTGTTTGGGCGACAAGGGTTTCGACGTGATTGGCTGGAACTGAGCTTGTTGTCATCACAGCGACTGCTATCTGTGCAGCTTGCCACTGCCCGGCGCGTCAGCATGGGAGGGCGCCAGATACTCACGGCCATGGGCAAACAGGCCGTGGCCGGCCCGGTGCCCGTGTTGCCTATGGGCCTGCTCGGTGACGAACAGGCCGACCTGTCGGTGCACGGCGGGCTTGAAAAAGCCGTTTATGCCTACCCGGCCGAACACTACCCGTTCTGGCAGGCTGCGCGCAGGGAACGGGGACTGGATCAGATCGACGACAGCTTGCCCTTTGGCCGTCTGGGCGAAAACCTCACGTTGCAGGGGCTGCTGGAAAGCGACGTATGGGCCGGTGACGTGCTGAGGTTCCCGCACTGTGAACTGCAGGTCCGGATTCCGCGTGAGCCCTGCTACAAACTCAACGCGGCGATGGGTTTTCCGGGCGCATCCCGGTTGATGGCGCAGAGCGGCTTTTGCGGTTTCTACCTGTCCGTTCTCACGCCAGGCACCTTGAGCGCGGGGGACAGCTTCGAGCTCCTGCCCGGCCGGCGCAGCGTGAGTATTGGCCAGCTGTTTGCCGCCAAAATGGGCAAACACCTGCGTTAGAAAGACTTAAAGCAGGGCGTAGGTTGTCGTGGCGCGGCAAATGCTCTTGCCATCGTCCGCACCGCGAATGTCGATCTCCCCAAAGGCCAGTGACTTCCCGACGCGTACCACGCGCGCCTCGATCAATGCGTCCTGGTTTGACAGGGGCTTGAGAAAGCTGCTGTTCATCTGCACCGTGGTGCATGGTTTGAACGCGCCAAAATGGTTGATCAGCGCCAGCACCATGGCCGTGTCGGCGGCGGCCATCATGGCCTGGCCGCACAGCATGCCGCCCACCCGCGAGAGTTGCGGGCTCTGCGGCAGGCGCAAGGTCACGCTCTGGCTGTCAAGCGAAGCGACCTGCAGGCCCAAGGCCTGTACCCACGGCGCAAAATATTCGTGCACGGCGGCTTGCAGGGTGTCGGCGTCCATCATTGTTGCTCCACGGCTTCAAAGCCGGCGGTTTTCAGGACGTCCAGCACCTGCGCAATGTGCTCTCGCCCACGTGTCTGGATGACCAGTTCGATATCCACGTTCTGCGCAGCCAGCATGGTGAAGGCCCGCTGGTGATGCACCTCGTCGATGTTGGCGCCGGCATCAGCGACGGTGGCGGTGATTCTGGCCAGCGAGCCGGGCACGTCACGCGCGCTCACACGGATGCGCGCCAGCCGGCCGGCGCGCACCATGCCGCGCTCGATGATGGCCGCCAGCAGCAGCGGATCGATGTTGCCTCCGCAGAGCACCAGGCCGACCCTTTTCCCTTTGAAGCGATCGGGGTATTTGAGCAAGGCCGCGAGACCGGCCGCGCCCGCCCCTTCGACCAGGGTTTTCTCGATTTCGAGCAGCATGACGATGGCCTGCTCGATGTCGCCTTCTTCCACCAGCACGAGATCGTCCACCAGGCGCGCAATGATGGCTTGCGGGATCACGCCGGGCGTGCCTACGGCAATGCCTTCGGCAATCGTGCTGCTGCCCTGGGGGTAGTGGGTGCCCTTGATCGCATTGACCATGGCCGGAAAGCGCGAGGTCTGCACGCCTATGACTTCGATGCCGTGCCTCATCGCCTTGGCGGCCGTTGCCATGCCGGCGATCAGGCCGCCACCGCCAACGGCCACGATCAGCGTATCGAGGTCGGGGACGGCCTGCAGCATCTCCAGGCCCACCGTGCCCTGGCCGGCAATGATGGCTTCGTCGTCATAGGGGTGGATGAACACCAGGCCTTCACGCTCGGCCAGGGCCAGGGCGTGGCTGCGTGACTCCTCCAGCGTGTCTCCATGCAGCACGACCTCGGCGCCAAAGCCGCGCGTGCGCTCGATCTTGACGCCGGGTGTGAAACGCGGCATCACGATCACCGCGCGCAGGCCGAGGCGCTGCGCATGGTAGGCCACGCCCTGGGCATGGTTGCCCGCGCTCATCGCCACCACGCCGCGCCGGCCGTCTTCGCCTGAGAGCTGCACCAGCTTGTTGCAGGCGCCACGTTCCTTGAAGGAGGCGGTGTACTGCAGGTTCTCGAACTTCAGAAAAACGTCCGCCCCCGTGATTTGCGACAGGGTTTTGGATGCCACACAGGGGGTATCGAGCAACTGGCCCTGCAGGCGAAGCGCTGCAGCCTCAATATCGGGCAAAGCAAGCATGGGGAAGACCTCCGGAATAAGCGTTGATTGTGGCCGGGTTTGGGGCGCAATTCACACGGGGTATTCAGGCCGGCCCGGCTCACACTGTCTATGCCGGATGTATAAATGGTGTGAACAGGCCCTGGCGTCTTCCATCGGGCATGAAGCTGCGTTATGGTTAGGCATACGTTCTCACGGTGCATGTGTAACTGCTGTGGCCTTTTTCCGGGCCGGAGGTGTCTCAATGAGCAAGCGTTCGGGTAGTGCTGACAGGCATGGTCCGCTGCTGCTTTCTCCCGGCCTGAAAGAGGCGCCGGTGCTGGACCTGATGTGCTCGCATTTTGTGCTGACGCTGGCGGCCCGGCAGGGCGCCAAGTTCAATGTGCGGCGCGACTTGAACAGTCTGCTGTCGCTCTCGGGCCGCCACTTGGTGTGGCCTTTGCCTGCCCTGCAGCGCCTGCGGGAATTCCTCGCACGCCGTTGCCGGGACAATGAATTCTGGCAGGGCCACGAGGCCCTGGGTGACGCCGCGTTCATGAGCCGTCATGGAGCCTGGCGCGGCCCCTACGAGGAGGGCACACTGTTCTTTTACCTCGACGAATACGCCAAGGACCAGCCCCGGGACCTGCTGTCGGTTCTCTCGGCCACCGGCGACTGGCTGGCCCAGGCGCTCAAAAAACAGTCCACGCTGGTCGAGAAAAACATCGACGCCCTGGCCAATCTGCTGCAGTTGAACCAGGCAGAACGCGCCCTGCTGCTGTACGGGACGCTGGCGCGCTATCAGCGCGACCTGCGCTCCATGCTGGTGGAGTTCAAGGTCAGCAACGCGCCGGAAGCCTATGCCGCGATTGCAGAGGTGGCCGGCGTCAAGGCCAGCGAGGTGGCCGAAGCCTTGCGCGCGGGCTCGCGGCTGGAGCGTATCGGCATGGTTGAAAACCTGATTTCCGAGCACAACATCACCGACCTGGCGGACCTGATGAAGGTCAGCGAAAAACTGCCGCCGGTGCTGATGCGTGAGTACCGCGACCAGAACGAGCTGATGGCGGTGTTCACCCGTCCGGTGGACCGCAGCAGCCTGGCGCTGAACGATTTTGAATTCGCCCGGGACGATGTGCAGGTGCTGGTGGCGCTGCTGCGCAATGCGGTGGAGGGCAGGGAAATGGGGGTCAATGTGCTACTGTATGGTCCCCCTGGCACCGGCAAGACCGAACTGGCCAAGGTGGTCGCGCAGGCTGCCGGGCTCGATCTGTTCGAAGTCGAATACGCTGACCGTGACGGCAACTCCCTGAGCGGCAAGGACCGATACCGTTCACTGCAGATCGCCCAGGTCTTTCTGAAAGGCAGTGCCCATGCCGCGCTGCTGTTTGACGAGGTCGAGGACGTGTTTCCGGCGATTTCCAGCGAGGCCGCGCAACTGTTGGCGCGCTCCGACCAGATGACCGCGCCTGCGACCGGCTCCGTCAATGGCAAAGCCTGGGTCAACCAGATTCTGGAGTCCAATACCGTGCCCACCCTGTGGGTGACCAACCGCATCGAGCAGATTGACCCGGCCTTCCGGCGCCGCTTTGCCTACCACCTGGAGCTCAAGTCCCCGCCGCCGGGTGCGCGTGAAGCCCTGGTGCGCAAGACGCTGGAGGGCGTGCCGGTCAGCGAGGCCTTTCTTGCCAGACTCACCGCACGCAAGGGCCTGACCCCGGCGCAGATTCGCACGGCGGTACGTTTTGCCAAACTCGCCAGCGCGCCGGGCGCCGAAACCGATGGCGCCGGCATGGGCGCGATTTTGTCGGGTGGCCACGCTGCGTTGACCGAATCGCTGATCGAGCGGCAGCTCAAAAACGCCGACCAGGCGCTCGGCAACAAGGCCGACGCGGCTGGACGTCGCAGCGTCACCACTTACGACCTGGCCATGCTGAACGTGGAGTCGCGCTTTGAAATACCGCGCATCGTGGCTGCGCTGAAGGCCCGCGGTCATGGCGCCCTTTGTTTTTACGGTGCACCCGGCACCGGCAAGACGGCCCTGGCCGAGCACCTGGCCAATGCGCTGGAGCGCCCGCTGCTGATCAGGCAGGCGAGCAGCCTGATGAGCAAATACGTGGGCGAAACCGAGCAGAACATGGCCGCGATGTTTGCCGAGGCCGAAGCCGAAAAAGCCGTGCTGCTGCTCGACGAGGCCGACAGTTTTTTGCAGGACCGACGCGGCGCGCAGCGCACCTACGAGGTGACCGAGGTCAATGAAATGCTGCAAGGCATGGAGCGCTTCAGCGGCATTTTTGTCTGCACCACGAATCTGCTGGAAAGCCTGGACCAGGCGGCCTTGCGGCGCTTTACCTTCAAGATCAAATTCATGCCCCTGACCGCTGCACAGCGCGAAAAGATGTTTGTGACTGAAGCGCTGGCTGGCAACGCTTGCCTGATGGACGCCGGCTTGAGTCTGCGTCTGGCCCGCCTGGCACAGTTGTGCCCCGGTGACTTTGCCGCAGTCAGGCGCCAGACCGATATCCTGGCCGTGGAGTTCACCGCGGAAGAGTTTTTGAGCCAGCTCGAAGCCGAACACCGGATCAAGCCCGAAGTGCGGGAGGCGCGCAGCATGGGGTTTACTCCGTAAGAAACCAGCAGGCCTTTATGCTATACCTTTCATAGCTGCCTGCGCAATGCGCACCTGGGCTGCAGCCCGTTTTTCCTTCAAATCAGAGCTGGATCATGCGGATTGCCTTGCGCGAACCGTCGTTCATTTCCTTGGCCACCTGCATCATGCGGTCCAGGCAGGCCTGCGCCTGCTCAAGGGCAAGGCGTGCGGGCCCGGCCACGTAGCCGATCGCGATGTGGAACTGCAGCGGGTCGGCATCGGGCAATTCAGTCGTGGTTCGCAGGCCACTGGCCAGGATCTTGGTGGCCAGCCGGTTCACCGAGTCGCTGGTCATGGGCCCTTCCAGCAACAGGGCAAAGTGGCGGTCACCCACACGCGCCACCGTGTCGGTCGGCTTGGTCACGGCCAGTATCCGCGCTGCGGCCAGGACCATGGCGCGGTCACCGATTTCGCGGCCATGCTCGAGCTGCAGACGGGCGTGGTTGCTCAGGTCGATGACCAGCAGCGCGCAAGGCTGCTGGTAGCGCTCGGCGGTGCTCAGCGCCTGGCGCAGCCTGGCCAGCAGCGGCCGGGTGGTGAGCAGGCCGGTCAGCGGGTCGGTGGTGCGCAGGGTGCTGGCACGGGTGGAGGGTTCGACGCGCCGGGTCACGCGGCGCAGCAGGCCATAAAAAAGAATGGGCGCTTCGACGGCCGAGCCCAGAATCAGCGCGTTCTGGGTCAGGAAGCTTGACGCGATCAGACCAAAATTGCGCAGCAAGGGAAACAGGGTGGCCACAATGATGGGTAAAAAACCCAGCGCTATCCAGCGTGCATGGCGGTCGCCTTCCACCAGCGACACCCCGACCACCATCAGCAGCACCACCATGCCGGCGCTGACCAGAATGTTGATGAGTGCAAAACTTTCGGGCGTCGGGAAGGCGGCGTCAAGCAGTCCGACCAGCGGCGCCAGCCCCATCAGTGCCAGGATCAGCCAGTCCAGTGCCCTGAAAAAGCGTCCGGGGGTGGTGACGGTGCGCACAAACCATAACGCGGCTGCCGCGGCCAGTAGCGGCAGCAGGACAATCGTCATGTTGTTGAGCTGCGGCAGCTCCGGCCACAGGTAGAGGCCGCCCAGGCCTTTGAAGGCGGCCTGGGAGCCGGCAAATGTGCCCAGGTAAACCGCATAAGTCGCAAAACCACGGTCGCGGTAGGCCGCTGCATTGATCAGGGCCAATATCGTCACCAGCAAGGCCAGCCCGAAGTAGGCCCCCAGGAACAGGTGTTCCAGCTGGCGCGAAGTGGTCACCCGCTCGGCGCTCAGCACCCGGGGCAAGGCTGAGAAAGGAACGCGCGCATGCTCCACCCGCAGGTAGTACCGCACGCTGGCCCCGACCTCGTGGTTCAGGGAAAAAACCGGGTAACGGGCGGGCAGGGGCCATGCGCTGATGGGCAGGGTGTCGCCGGCCTGCTGCACCACCCAGCGGCCCAGGCTGTCACGGTAGTACAGCGCGACTTTGTCCACGCCGGACATCGGCAGTTCCAGTTTCCAGTGAACCAGGGGGTCTTGCACCGTGGCGTCGAAGCGCAGCCAGAGCGCCGCGTCGTCAAGCCAGTATTTTTTGTCGGGGACAACGGCGGCAAAGGGAAGTCGCCCGGCGCCGGCTTCAATTTGTTCCACCGGCGTCTTGCCGCCCGTATCCACCCAGTATTCCAGCGCCTGTGTCAGCGCCACCGGGCCGTTGTCGCGGCCCAGGGTCAGAGCTTCCCCGCCAGCCCATGCGGGGCCGGCCAGCAGCAGCACGTGAAGAAAAACAGCGCCCGCGAGGGCCTTCACCCCGCGTGCCAGTTCGGCACGCCAGAAGATGAGGGCTGGTACGTTGGACACGCGCCTATTGTGCCGCAGGTGCCTGGATTTCCCGGGCTCAGGCGGGCCCGCACACCCGCAGAACCTCGTTGCCGTAGGCTTCAAGCTTCTTCACCCCGATGCCGCTGATGCCCTCCAGGTCGGCCGTGCTTTGCGGCGCCCGCTCGGCGATCGCGCGCAGGGTCGCGTCGTGGAAGATGACGAAGGCCGGCAGGTTGTGTTCGCGCGCCACCTCGGCGCGCCAGGCCTTGAGCCGGGCCAGGCGCTCCAGCGCGCCGGCGTTGAGCGAGGCTTCGGCCAGGCCCTTGGCGGAGGTCTTGGTGCCTTTTTTGCTGCTGCCCTTGCGCCTGTCGGCCGAACCGCCCGGCGCCTGCTCGCGCAGCATCACGCTGACCTCGCCCCTGAGCACCTGGCGCGCATCGGGCAGCAACAGCAGGGTGTTGAAGGCGTCCGGATCGACCCGCACCATGCCCTTGGCGATCAGCTGGCGGAGCACGCCGCGCCACTGGACCTCGGCCAGGTCCGCACCGATGCCGAAGGTGCTGAGTTTGTCGTGGCCATGCTGCAGGACCTTTTCGGTCGCCTTGCCGCGCAGGATGTCCATCAGGTGGCCGGCGCCGAAGCTGATGCCGCTGGCCTGCTGCACGCGGTAGATGCAGCTGAGCATCTTGCGTGCGGCTTCGGTGGCGTCCCACACCTTGGGCGGATTCAGGCAGTTGTCGCAGTTGCCGCAGAAATATTGAGCCCCCACGCCCGTCACTGCGTGTACTTCGCTGCCCCCCGGGGGGGCTGGCCTTGCTAGGGGCGGCCCGTCGCTGCGGCCGCTCTCGAGGTCTTCGCCAAAGTACGCCAGCAGGCTGGCGCGGCGGCAGCGGGTGTCTTCGGCCAGCGTGAGCAGCGCATCGAGCTTGCCGCGCATCACCTGCTTGAACTCTTCGCTGGCCGCGTCGCTGGTATCTATCATGCGGCGCTGGTTGACCACGTCCTGCAGGCCGTAGGTCATCCAGGCATTGGCCGGCAGGCCGTCCCGGCCGGCGCGGCCGGTTTCCTGGTAGTAGCCTTCGATGTTTTTCGGCATGTCCAGGTGCGCCACAAACCGCACGTCGGGCTTGTCGATGCCCATGCCGAAGGCAATCGTCGCCACCATCACCATGCCCTCCTCGCGCAGGAAGCGGTCCTGGCGCTGCTGGCGCAGGCTGCTGTCCAGGCCCGCGTGGTAGGCCATGGCCTTGAGGCCGGCGTCTTCCAGCATGCCGGCAACTTCCTCCACGCGTTTCCTCGACTGGCAATAGACGATGCCGGCCTCGCCCGCGTGTTCGCTTTCGATGAAACGCAACAGCTGGTGCGTCGCGTTGGTTTTTTCGACGATGGTGTAGCGGATGTTGGGCCGGTCGAAGCTACTGACGAATTCGCGTGCGTCCTCGAGCTTGAGCCGCTCGATCATGTCCTGACGCGTCAACGCATCGGCGGTCGCCGTCAGGGCGATGCGCGGCACGTCGGGAAAGGTCTCGTGCAGCAGGCTCAGCGAGCGGTACTCGGGCCGGAAGTCGTGGCCCCACTGGCTCACGCAATGCGCCTCGTCGATGGCGAACAGGCTGAGCAGGCCGCGCCCGTGCAGCGAGCCCAGCAGGCCTTTCATGCGCGGCGTGTTGATGCGCTCCGGTGCCGCGTAGAGCAGGGTCAGCTCGTTGCGCAGCAGCTGCTTTTCCAGTGCACTGCTTTCTTCCTGTGTCTGGGTCGAATTGAGGAAGGCCGCCGCCACGCCGGCTTCGTGCAGCGCGCCGACCTGGTCGTGCATCAGCGCGATCAGCGGCGAGATCACCACCGTCACGCCGTGGCCGGCGTTCTGCCGGGCGATGGCCGGGATCTGGTAACACAGCGACTTGCCGCCGCCGGTGGGCATCAGCACCAGCGCGTCGCCGCCCTGCACCACATGGTCGACGATGGCCTGCTGCGGCCCGCGGAAATCCGGATAGCCGAAAACCTGGCCGAGGATCTCCCGCGGGGTGGGGTGGGGTGAAGTGTTCGGCAAGGTGGGGGGCGTCAAGACAGGCGGCAATATGCTACAAAAACAATAGCTGTTTGCGCCCGTGCAGTAAGGGATTTAGCCTGATTTTCCTCAGAATATCAGCTACATCTGCTCCCAGGGCAGACCGTCAAAGCGCCAGCCGCTCAGGGTCGAACGCTGGAACTGCTCGTCAAGCTCGCCTTCAAAACCGTGCACCACATTGATGACCTCGGCAAAACCCGCCGCCTCCAGCGCCTGGCCGGCGGCCAGCGTGCGCTGGCCCGAGCGGCAGATCAGCAACACCGGCTGGTCCTTGCCGCTGGCCTCGCGTTCGACAGCTTCGGCGAACCGGGCCGGGTCGGGGGTCAGGTCGGGGTACTCGTACCAGGGCACATTGACCACGCCGGGCGGACGGCCCACATACAGCGACTCGATTTCCATGCGCACGTCGACAAACAGGGCGTCGGGGTGCTGTTGCAGGAAGTCCCAGGCTTCTTTGGGTTGGAGGTGTTTCATGGCGGGGATTCAGACAGAAGCGCTATTGTCAGGGGAAAACAGGGCCCCCACGTTTTTCACCGCGTGTACTGCGCTGCCCCCCTTGGTGGGCGCCGCGCCTGCGGGCCCGCGAAACCGGACCCGCGGCCCCTGCGGGCAGGGCGCGGCAGGCCAATGGCCGCGTGTTTGTACGTCTATCGGTCGCCCCTTAAAATGGGGGCATGAAGCAAGCCATCTACACCCGCGGAGCCGCGCTCCCCGCCATCCTCGAAAAACGCATTGCCATTCTCGATGGCGCGATGGGCACGATGATCCAGCGCTTCAAGCTGAGCGAGGCGCAGTACCGCGGCGAACGCTTCAAGGACTTCCCCAAGGACGTCAAGGGCAACAACGAATTGCTAAGCCTGACGCGGCCTGACGTGATCCAGGACATCCACGAAGGCTACCTGGCCGCCGGCGCCGACATGATCGAGACCAACACCTTTGGCGCGACCACCGTGGCGCAGGCCGACTACGACATGGCCGACCTGGCTGTCGAAATGAACTACGAGTCCGCCCGCATTGCCCGCGCCGCCTGCGACAAGTTTTCCACGCCGGAAAAACCGCGGTTTGTCGTCGGTGCGCTGGGCCCCACGCCCAAGACCGCCAGCATCAGCCCCGATGTCAACGACCCGGGCGCGCGCAACACCAGCTTCGAGGAACTGCGCAAGGCCTATTACGAGCAGACCGAGGCGCTGGTCAAGGGCGGCGCAGACGTGCTGCTGGTCGAAACCATTTTCGATACGCTCAACGCCAAGGCGGCGCTGTTTGCGATTGACGAGTTTTTCGACAATTCCGGCGAACGCCTGCCGCTCATCATCAGCGGCACGGTCACCGATGCCTCTGGCCGCATCCTCAGCGGGCAGACCGTGACCGCCTTCTGGCACAGCGTACGGCACGCCCAGCCGCTGGCCGTGGGTCTCAATTGCGCACTCGGCGCGACGCTGATGCGCCCCTACATCCAGGAGCTGGTGCGTGTCGCCGGCGACACCTTCATCAGCTGCTACCCCAATGCCGGCCTGCCCAACCCGATGAGCGACACCGGTTTTGACGAGACACCCGACGTCACCTCGCGCCTGCTGCGCGAGTTCGCCCAGGAGGGCCTGGTCAACATCGTCGGCGGATGCTGCGGTACCACACCGGAGCACATCGGGGCGATCCACCAGGCGGTCGAGCCGCTGGCGCCGCGCGGCATCCAACGTGACTACTTCTACAAGGAAGCGGCTTAGGGAAGAATCCCCAGGTCTTCAGGCCCCTGGCAAGGTGAAGTAGATCGTCGCGCCCCGCTCAAGCTCGGCCTCGGCCCAGACACGCCCGCCGTGCCGCGCCACAATGCGCTGCACGATACTCAGCCCGGCGCCAATGCCCGGAAAATCCGAACTCACATGCATGCGCTGGAAAATGCCGAAGAGTTTTTCGGCATGGGCCATGTCGAAGCCCGCGCCGTTGTCCTTGAAGAAATAAACCGTCTCTCCGCCCGGCCCGGCCTGGCTGCCGACGGCAATGGCGGCGCGTTCTTTTTTCGCGCTGAATTTCCACGCGTTGCCGGCCAGGTGATCGACCAGCTGCTTGAGCAGTGCCGGGTCCCCCTGCGCAATGAGCGCCGGCTGCACCGTGATGCTGGCCGCCCGCTCGGGATCGACTTCCTGCAGCGCGGCAAACGCGGCCTCGGCCAGCGCGCCCAGGTCCACCGCCTGCGGCGCCAGCGGTGCGCGCAGCAGGCGCGAGACGGCCAGCAGAGCGGCGATCAACTCGTTGATGTTGCCCACGCCCAGGCGGATGCGTTGCAGGTAATGCGTGCTGCGTTCCGCATTGCCCTTGGCCACGGCACCCTCCAGCAACCGGCTGAAGCCGTCAATGGTGCTCAATGGCGCACGCAGGTCGTGCGAGACCGAATAGGAAAAGTTTTCCAGTTCCTTGTTGGCAGCCACCACCTGGGTACTGCGCTGGTTCAGCTCGTCTTCGAGAAGACCGGTGATGCGCAGGATTTCCTGCTCGGCCGCAGCCACATCGTCGCCATCACGTATTTTCTGCAGAAGCGCGGCCATGGCGGGCACGGCGCTGACGGCGACGGGTTCGGGGGGCTGGGTCATGACAGGCCTTGCGCTGGAGGGGTCGCTGCGTTAGGGCGACGGGTGCACGTTGTTGAGAGTGAGAAGGTCATCGGTGTCCCTGGATAACAGCGGGTGAGTGAGCCACTATGCATGGTGCCGTGCCCGGGCGTCAAGCAGCGGCGACCCCGACTTGGGCTCAGGGCGCACCGTCGTCGTCCGCCGCGCTGCCCGCACGGCGCCTGGCAGACGGGAGGCACTCGTCCGGGTTGGCGACCCACAGCCACCCGAGGGCCAGCGCCGCCGGAATGGCGAGGAACCACAACGGGTTGCCGGTGAACCACGTGCCCGCCATGCCGGCAGCGGCGCCTGCCGACAGGCACACGACGAACCACGCCAGACGGTTTCGGATGCTTCGGGGTTTTTTTCGTGAGGCGGACATGGCTCAGCCTTGCTTGCCTCAACTTGCGGCCGCCCGCTGCAGCCGGTCCCGCACACCATCCCAGGCCGAGTCGGTCGGCAGGTGTTCAATCCAGATCAGCTTGACGCCCTGGCCGTCGAAGCCGCGCAGCACGGCGAACAGCTGCTGCGCGGTGGCGGCGGCGTCGTCGGGCATGCGGCGGTACAGCACCTGCGCCGACTTGATGCGCACGATGCTGCGGGCATACACGGCAATGTGCGCGGCCTCTGCGCCGAGCACGTCGAGTGCGGTCTGGATCGCACCGGCGTCCATCAGGCGCACCCGGGCGTTGGGCGCGTAGTGCGAGACCAGCGTGCCGGACGCGCGCGGTGCCTCTCCCAGCGTGCTTTTTTCCTGCTGCCCATCGTCCTGGTCGAGCACCGGCTCGCCGCAGGCGACCTCGAGCTGCGTGCGTGTGAGCAGGCCGGGGCGCAGCAGCACCGGTCGGCCGCGCGTGCAGTCCACGATGCTGGACTCGATGCCGACGGCGCAGGGCCCGCCGTCAAGCACCAGCAAGGCATCGCCGAATTCTTCAGCGACATGCCGGGCGGTGGTCGGGCTGACGCGGCCGAAGCGGTTGGCGCTGGGGCCGGCGACACCGGTGGCGCAGGCCTTCAGAAAAGCCAGCGCCACCGGGTGCGAGGGACAGCGCAGGCCGATGGAGTCCTGCCCGCCGGCGGCGGCGGCGGCCACACCCGGCTTGCGCGGCAGGATCACGGTCAGTGGCCCGGGCCAGAAGGCCTGCATCAGGCGTGCGGCAAAAGGCGGCACGCTGCTCGCGTAGTCGGGTACCTGGGCGGCATCCGCCACGTGCACGATCAGCGGGTGATCGCTGGGCCGGCCCTTGGCGGCGAAGATGCCGGCCACGGCGCTGTCACTGGCCGCATCGGCGCCCAGGCCATACACCGTCTCTGTGGGAAAGCCCACCAGGCCGCCGGACCGGATCACGCGCGCGGCTTCCAGAATGGCCGCCGGGTCGGTGCCGTCACGAATCATGGCAAGGCATCCAGACCGGGCAGCCCCAGCCGCTGCGCGGCCTGGCGCGCGACCGCGGTGACGCCGGCCACGTCGGCGCCGGTGATGGTGAGGTGGCCCATCTTGCGGCCGGCGCGCGCTTCGAGCTTGCCGTACAGGTGCAGGTGCGTGCCCGGCAAGGCCAGCACGGCCTGCCAGTCGGGCGTGCGCAGCTGGTCGGCGGCGTCAAACCACAGGTCGCCGAGCAGGTTGAGCATGATGGCCGGCGAATGCTGGCGCGGCTGCGGCAGCGGCAAGCCGGCCATGGCGTGCACCTGCAGGTCGAACTGCGAGACGTCGCAGGCGTCCATCGTGTAGTGACCGCTGTTGTGCGGGCGCGGCGCCATTTCGTTGACCACCAGCGCGCCATCGGCACTGCCGTCGTCGATGACAAAAAACTCGACACACAACACGCCCACGTAGCCGATATGGTTTGCTATGGATTCCGTAGCTGCTCGCGCCCGCAGTGCAAGGGCTACAGGCATATTCCCCTCATAAGCCGCAGTGACGGCGAGGATGCCGTCCACGTGTACGTTGTACTGCGGCGCAAAGCCGGTGATGGCGCCGTCCCAGCCACGCGCAACGATGACCGAACATTCGGCCTTCAGCGGCAACCGTTTTTCCAGCACGCAGGGCACGCCCTTCAGCTCGGCCCAGGCCACCGCGAGTTCGGCCATGTTGGCAACGCGCACCTGGCCTTTGCCGTCATAACCCATGCGCGCGGTTTTCACAATGCCGGGCAGCAGATCGGGTGGTACGGCGGCCAGCTGCGCCGGCGTTTCGATAACGGCATACGGCGCGCAGGTCACGCCCGCCACACCGGCGCTGGCGGTGAAGTGGGCCTTTTCCTCGATGCGGTTTTGCGCAATGGCGACCGCAGCGGCGCCGGGCGCCACCGGCCGGTCCACGGCCAGGGTCTGCAGTGCGTCGGCCGGAACGTTTTCAAATTCGGTGCTGATGGCGGCGCACAGCGAGGCCAGCTGCGCCAGGCCGTTCTCGTCCCGGTAAGCGGTCTGGATGTGATAGTGGCTGACGCGGCCGGCCGGGCTGGTCGGATCGGGGTCGAGCACGGCCGTGAAATAACCGAGCCGCTGCGCCGCATGCACAAACATGCGGCCGAGCTGGCCGCCGCCCATCACGCCCAGGGTCGCAGGCTGACCCGCGGCATCCACGGAGCCGGGGAGAATCGGAAGACTCATGCCGGCGGCAGGGTCATGGCGCGGGCCGCGGCGGTCTGCTCGGCGCGGAAGGCCTGCAGCTTGTCGGCCAGGGTCTTGTCGTGCAGGGCCAACATGGCCACCGCAAACAGGGCGGCGTTGGCCGCACCGGCGTTGCCGATGGCAAAGGTCGCGACCGGCACGCCCTTGGGCATCTGCACGATGCTGTGCAGCGAATCGACCCCCTGCAGGTGGTTGCTGGCCACCGGTACGCCGAGAATCGGTACCGCGGTTTTGGCGGCCAGCATGCCCGGCAGGTGCGCGGCGCCGCCGGCACCGGCAATGATGGCGTGCAGGCCGCGCCCGCCGGCCTGTTCGGCATAGGCAAACAGTTCGTCGGGCATGCGGTGGGCCGAGACCACGCGCGCCTCGTGCGCCACCCCGAACTGCTGGAGAATCTGCACGGCATGCTGCATGGTGGTCCAGTCGCTGCTGGAACCCATCACCACACCCACCAGGGGTGGCTTGAGATCTTGCGTTGTTGTCATGTGTTGCCTTCCGGGCCTGCTGTGCGGTTAATCGTTGCCTGCCAGCGCTGATTTTACGGGCTGGTGGGCCGCCGGGGCCGGCCGCCGCATGCTATCGTGCCAGCGCGGCACCACCGTGCCTGTTGAAAACACCTTCACCCACCCCTATTTGTCCAGCACCATGATCGACGTCACCATTGCCAATTTTGAAGAGGAAGTTGTTGCGGCTTCCATGACCATCCCCGTGCTGATTGATTTCTGGGCGCCCTGGTGCGGACCCTGCAAATCCCTCGGCCCGATTCTGGAGAAGGTCGAGATCGCCTACGGCGGACGCTTCAAGCTGGTCAAGATCGACTCGGACCAGGAGCAGCAACTCGGCGCTGCCTTCGGCATCCGCAGCATCCCGACCTGCATCCTGATGATGAACGGCCAGCCGGTCGACGGGTTTGCCGGCGCGCTGCCCGAAGGCAAGGTCAAGGAGTTTCTGGACAAACACCTGCCGCCGGCCGAAGACCTGCCGCCCGCCGATGAAGCAATCGCCGAGCCGGAAGACACCAGCCCGGCCGCCGTGCTGGAAAAACTGCAGGCGGCCGTCGCCACCGACCCGGCCGACGACAACGCCCGTTTTGACTACATCCGCCTGCTGCTGCAGCACGGTCAGGTGGAACACGCCAGGGCCGCTTTTGCACCGGTGGCCAGCAAGGCGCCGACCGTGCGCAAGTTCGAGACCCTGCAACACTGGTTCAATGCTATTGAATCAGGAGCTGCTCACGCAGACGCGGCAAAGGCTCAAGCCGGATTTGACGCAAAACTTGCTGCCAACAAGCGGGATTTCGACACCCGTTACGCGCTGGCGCAGCTCCACATGAGCCAGCAGCGCTGGGTGCCTGCGATGGACGAGTTGCTGGAGATCCTGATGCGCGACAAGTCGTGGAACGGGGAGCTGGCGCGCAAGACCTTTGTGTCCATCCTGGAGATCATCGAGCCGCCCCGGGTCAAGGTCGCCGACGGCCAGATTCCGCCGGATGATCCTACCGTGGCGACTTACCGCCGGCGCTTGAGCAGCGTGGTGCTGAGCTGATTCCCTCCTTGGGCTTGTCATCCCAGGCTTGCTCCTGGAGCCATTTCTGGCAGCCTCGATGCTTGGTAGTTGGTGCGCGTCTGCTGGCCGGGGGTTGCCCGGCGGCAACTCACTTTTCTTTTGCGTCGCCAAAAGAAAAGTAAGCAAAAGAAAAGGCGACCCGATGGTCTGGGTCCCTCCGCTTCGCTACGGGCAACCTGCGGTGCTCGCCGAAAACGGGGTCGAGCTCGAACTCGCTTCGCTCAGACAATCGCTCGCCCTGATCCGTTTTCGGCTGTGCTCCTCGGCCCAGCCCGACGGGTGGGGGATGAAAGCGGGAGCGGATTCGGGGAGACGATGACGCGCTTTGCGCGTCATCGTCGGAGTCCGGGACCGTCATGTTTGCACGCAAGAGCAGCACACGCAGCCAAATGAAGTCCCCCTCCATCGCCCAGCGGGGCGAGGGCAGGGGTTAGGAGTGGGAGTGGGGAGTTGCGCCTACTGTCCATAGCGAACCCAAGCCGCAGCGTGATGCAACAACCCAACGCGGCGTCACCTCTCCTGCACCGCCCACTGGATCAATGCATCCAGCGCCGGCCGCGCCGCGATCGCATTCGGATGGTTGACCATGCCGACCACGATGTAACGCGCGCCGCTGGCGCCGTTGGCGTAACCGGCCACGGCCGTCACGTCGCGCAGCGAGCCGGTTTTCATGAAGGCCTGTCCGGTGACCGCGGTAGCGCGGTTGCGCATCGTGGCGTCCACGCCGGCGATCGGCAGGGAGTCGAGCAGGTCCTGCGCGACGCGGCCTTGCGCAGCGACCTGCAGCATGGCTGCCAGGCTGGCGGCGCTGATGCGTTCGACGCGGCTCAGGCCCGAGCCGTTGTCCATCACCGGGGCCTCCTGCCGGGGCAGGATTTTTTTCCACCAGGCCGCCAGCGCGGCACGGCCGGCTTCTGGCGTGCCTTGCGGGTTGTCGCCCGGCTGGGCGTTGCGCCCCAAGGTGAGGAAGAGGTGCTGGGCCATCACGTTGTTGGAGAACTTGTTGACGTCACGCACGATGTCGCGCAGCGGCAGCGAAGGCGCGTCCAGGCGCAGCGGCGCTTTTTCACCCGACAGCGTGCCGCGGGCGCGCAGCATGGCCAGCTCGGCCGGTGTGGCGTCGCGTGCGCTGCCGGTCAGCAGGCCGCCGAGCGCGCGCCACGAGCCTTCGATGGCGCGCGCCGCAAAGCTGGCGGGCTCGGCGTACGCCGTGGGCCAGAGGCGTTCGCCGCAGGCCGCCGAGTAGCTGCCGGCGAACTGGATGCGGTCGGGGCTGTGCACGCTGGCGCGCAGCTCGCTGCGCCAGTCACCGCAGCGGCTCACACGTGCCAGCGGCACCGTGTCATCCACCAGCAGGCCGGCCATGGGCGGCTCGCTCTGAACCCGCGCGTGGCCGTTGGCCGGGTCGGGCGTGAAGCGCATCACCAGCGACTTGAAGTTGATCAGCAGGGCATCGGGGCGCGCGTTGTAGGGTCGCAGCGGCTCGCCGTCGAACTCGCCGGCGTCCAGTGCCGGCACCAGGAAGGCGCTGCGGTCCAGCACGATGTCGCCGCGTATCACCTTCACGCCGCTGGCCTGCACCTGGCCCAGCAGCGCCTGCAGCCGCTCGACCACCAGCTTGGGGTCGCCGCCGCCGCGCACCACCAGGTTGCCGTGCAGAATGCCCTCCGACAGGCTGCCGTCCAGCGTCAGGCGGGTGTTCCAGGTGTAGTCGGGTCCGAGTACGTCGAGTGCGGCGTAAGTGGTCACCAGCTTCATGACCGATGCCGGGTTCATGGGCACCGTGCTGCGGTGTTCCAGGCGCGGCGGTTGCCGGCCCGAGGCGTCCAGCACCAGCAGCGTGACGGCGTCCGGCGGAACCTGCGCACGCACCAGGGCCTTGGCGATGGCCGGGGGCAGGGCCAGTTTGGGGGCGCGCACGGCTTTCTGGGCCAGTACCCAGCCGGGGGCCAGGCTCAGGGCGAGCGCGGCAGCCAGCCGGCAGAGCAACAGGGGAGAGGGGAGCATGGCTGATTATCGGCCTAGTACTGCAGCACGGAAGTAGCGAAACAAAATGAAAGAGATGACTTCGTGCCCAGGGCAAGGCGCAAGCCGCAGCGAAGGCTGTACGCCTTCGCAAGGATGGCAACGCCGCCATGGGTGCGAAGGCGCGCTTTCATGTTTCGATATTTTCGGGTTGCAGTACTAATCCTGCGAAGCAGCCGCTTGCCCGGATAATCGACCCATGCGTTTTTCTCCCAAGACGGTCGGCGTGCTTGCCGCCATCGTGACCGTCACCATCTGGACCTCCTTCATCGTGATTGCACGTGCCACGGCGCACCGCAGCCTCACGCCGCTGGACATCAGCCTGCTGCGTTTCATCGGTGCGGCGCTGGTGCTGCTGCCCTGGGGCGCCTGGCTGGTCTGGCGGCGCGCGCGTGACAGCCGCCCCGCGCTGGCGCCGCCGAGCTGGCTGGGCCTGTCGCCGCTGGGTTTCAGGCTCACCGCGCTGATCGGCCTGGTCGGCGGTGTCGGTTACGCCTGCCTGGCCTACAGCGGCTTTTATTTCGCACCGGCGGCCCATGCCTCGGTGCTGCTGCCCGGCACCCTGCCGCTGAGCACCACCCTGATGGCCGTGCTGATCCTGAAAGACCGTGTGACCCCGGTGCGCGCCATCGGCCTGGGCCTGATTTTTCTGGGCGACGTGATGGTGGGCGGCGCCAGCTTGCTGCAGGCCTGGACGCAGGCCGGCAGCCAGGTCTGGAAGGGCGACCTGCTGTTTCTCTGCGCCTCCACTTGCTGGGCCGTGTATTCGGTGCTGGTGCGCAAACATGCGCTGCAGGCGGTCTCCGCCACCATTGCCATCAGCGTGTTTGCCTTTGTGACCTATGTGCCGGTCTACAGCCTGCTGGCGTATTCGGGCGCCATCGCCACCCGGCTGGCCAGCGCGCCCTGGAGCGAGATTGTTTTCCAGATGGTGTTCCAGGGCGTGGGGTCGGTGGTGATTTCGGGCATCACCTTCACCAAGATGGTCCAGTCCTTCGGCCCGGTGCGCTCAACCATGATCACGGCGGTGGTGCCCGGCCTGTCGGCGCTGGGCGCGGTGATTTTCCTGGGTGAACCGCTCTACTGGAACCTGCTCGCCGGGCTGGCGCTGGTGACCCTGGGCATTGTGTTCGGCGTGCGTGTGCAGGCCCAACGCGTCCCGGCGGCCGCTCCTGATTTGATAGCTGGTGGCGCACGGCCCACAAGGGCTAAATCCTGATTTGATGCATCAACCCATGAAACTCCTGGCTTTTGACACCAGCACCGACAGCATGTCGCTGGCCCTCACCGACGGCCAGCGCATCTGGCAGCACACCGGACCCGGTGGCGCGCAGGCATCCAGCACGCTGATTCCGGCGATTCTCGAGTTGCTGGGCCAGGCCGGGCTGGCGCTGGCCGATCTGGACGCGCTGGTGTTTGGCCGCGGCCCCGGCTCCTTCACCGGCCTGCGCACGGCCTGCTCGGTGGCGCAGGGCCTGGCGCTGGGCGCGCGCCTGCCGGTGCTGCCGATGGACACCCTGATGGCGGTGGCCGAGGAGGCCCGCTTCCAGCACGAAGGACCGCAGGCCTCGGCCCGCCTGCAGGTCACGGCGCTGCTCGATGCACGCATGGACGAGATGTATGTGCAGCGGTTCGCCTGCGACGCCGGGCGCTGGACCGCGCTGGCCGACTGCGCCCTGATCCGCCCGGAAGACCTGCAGCCCGATCCGGCGGACGACCTGCTTGCCGGCAATGTGTTCGGTGTCTACGCGGCGCGCCTGCCGGTGTTTCCGGACAGCCTGCTGCGCCTCACCGCCTTGCCGACAGCGGGGGCCATGCTGCGGCTGGCGCCTGCGTTGCTGGCCGCCGGCCAGGGCGTGCCCGCCAGCCAGGCGCTGCCGCTGTATGTCCGTGACAAGGTCGCCCTGACCACCGAAGAGCGTGCCCGCGTCAAGGCCGGCATCGCCTCGGCGGCCGGCCGATAATGAGGCATGAGCGCCGTTCTCCAGCCCCTGGAAGCCCAGTTCGAACCCATGACCGAGTTGTGGTTCGATGCGGTGCTGCGGGTGGAGGAAAGCGCCTACGCCCACCCTTGGTCACGCGGCAATTTCAGCGATTCACTCCACGCTGGTTACCAGGCGCTGGTGCTCACCGGCGGCAGCGGGCCGGACGCGGAACTGCTGGGCTATTTTGTGGCCATGAAAGGGGTGGACGAAGTGCACCTGCTCAACATCACGGTGGCACCGGTGCACCAGCACCAGGGCTGGGCCCGCGTGATGCTCGATGCGCTGGCGCTCTGGTCGCGCGGGCAGGGCGCGCAGTGGCTGTGGCTGGAGGTGCGCGTGAGCAACGACCGCGCCAGGACGGTGTACGAGCGTTACGGCTTTCGCCACGTCGGCACCCGGCGTCAGTATTACCCCGCGGCCCATGCTACACGCGAAGACGCGGTGGTCATGAGCCTGGCCTTGTGAAGGCGCCGCGATGAGCCTGGACCTGGACAAACGCCAACGCGCCATGCTGCGCGAAATGGGTGTGCGTCTGTGGCAACCGCCCGCGCCCCCGCCGGCGGTAGTGGATATTGCTATCAATACAGTAGCTGTTGGCGCCCGTCCTGAAAGGGCTGAAGCACGATTGGATGCTGAGGCCGAACCGGCACGTGCGCCCGCACCCACCGCCGCACCGGCGCTGCGACCGGTACCGGCCCAAGCGCCGGTGTCGCGCCCGACGCCCGGACTGCAGCCGCGTCCGGAGGGCGTGGAGCGTATGGACTGGCCCGCGCTGCAGGCTGCGGTGGCGGGCTGCCGCGCCTGCGCCCTGTGCGAAAACCGTAAAAACACGGTGTTTGGTATCGGACCGGCGGCCGCCGACGGCGCCGCGCCGCAGGTGGACTGGCTCATCGTCGGCGAGGCCCCCGGTGAAAACGAGGACCTTGCCGGCGAACCCTTTGTCGGCCAGGCCGGCAAGCTGCTCGACAACATGTTGCTGGCCATGGGGCTGCAGCGCGGCAGCGACGCCAGCGTGCCGCGTGCCGGCCTGTCAACCAGCCTTTTCATCACCAACGTTCTCAAGTGCCGCCCGCCGGCCAATCGCAACCCGGATCCGGCGGAAGTGGCGCAGTGCGAGCCTTACCTGAAACGCCAGGTCGAGCTGCTGCAACCGAAAATCATTCTGGCGCTGGGAAAATTTGCGGCCCAGTCGCTGCTGCAGGACAGCGTGCCCGAGGTGCAGAAAATCCCGCTCGGCAAGCTGCGCGGCCAGGTGCACAGCTACCTCGGCGTGCCGGTGGTCGTCAGCTACCACCCGGCCTACCTGCTGCGCAGCCTGGGTGACAAGGCCAAGGCCTGGGATGACCTTTGCCTTGCCATGGATGTGGCCCCCACGCTCGCTCACTCCGTGTAGCTCGCTGCCCCCCGAGGGGGCGCTGCGCCTGCGGACTGGCAGAGCCAGATCCGCGGCCCCGGCTGGTTGGGGAGGAAATTCCTGCGCTGCGTCTTACTTGGCCGCTGCCCGCTGCGGCGCCAGCACCGAGGCAATCGCCACCACCATCAGCACCACGGCGGCCCAGTCCTGCCAGTGCAGGACCTCGCCCAGGCCCAGCGCGCCGGTGAACACGCCGAGGATGGGAATCATCATCACGCTCAGGGTGGAGGCAATAGGCGGCAGGCTGCGCGCCAGGAAAAACCAGGCCGCGTGGGCAAAACCGAAAATGATCACGGCGTTGTAGAGAATCGAGGCCCAGCTCACAGCCGGCGGCGCCTTCCACTGCGGCATTTCAAAGAGCGCGCTCAGCCCGGTCATCACCACCGCCGTCATCACCGTCATCCAGAAGGAAATCGTCAGGGTGGCGACCGGCATCGTGGTGTTGCGCAGTTTCTGTGTGCCGACGGCCCAGGTCGCCGCGGCGGCCAGCGCGCAGAGCACCCCGACGGGCCGGCCCGACAGGTTGGTCAGCTCGTGCCACAGCAGCAGCGACACGCCCAGCGCGGCCGCGGCCACACCCAGCCAGCTGCGGCGCTGGAGCTGGTTGCCGAAGAACCAGGCACCGAACAGCGCCGAAAAAATCGGCATGGTGTAACCCAGGATGGCAGCCCGCCCGCTGCTGAGATTTTTCACCGCCAGGATGATCAGCCCGTGCCAGACAAACATGTTGGAAAACGCCAGCCAGAACAGCTCGCGGTACTTCTCGCGCGGCACAAAAAACGGCACCTTCATCAGCAGCATGGCTGCGCCCAGCACCGGAATGCCCAGCCAGATCGACAGGGCGCGAAAGGTGAGCGGCGGAAAGTCGGCAACGCCGACTTTCATGATGGGCCAGTTGATGCCCCAGGCCAGTGTCAGCAAAACCAGCAGGACGAGTTGTTGTCGGCTCAGATGCATGTCTCCCGGTCTCCGTTGTAGCAAGTGGCTTGATTGTCCCGCTTTGGCGGGGCACGCGTTTCGGCCACCTTCTTACAATAAGGGATGACCTTTCTCGAGATGCTGGGCGCGGCTGAGCGCCAGAACCAATCGATGCTGTGTGTGGGCCTGGACCCGGACCCGGTGAAGTTTCCGGGCCGCTACAAGGGCGACGCCAACAAGATCTACGACTTCTGCGCCGCCATCGTCGACGCCACCGCCGATCTGTCGATTGCCTTCAAGCCGCAGATCGCCTACTTTGCCGCGCACCGCGCCGAAGGCCAGCTCGAACGCCTGATGGAGCACATGCGCCGCGTGGCGCCGCAGGTGCCCATCATCCTGGACGCCAAGCGCGGCGACATCGGCAGCACTGCCGAGCAGTACGCCATCGAGGCCTTCGAGCGTTACGGCGCCGACGCGGTAACGCTGTCGCCCTTCATGGGGTTTGACTCGGTCGCGCCCTATCTCAAGCACGCAGGCAAGGGTGCGTTTTTGCTGTGCCGCACCTCCAACCCCGGCGGCGACGACCTGCAGAACCAGCGGCTGGCCTCCATCGAAGGCCAGCCGCTGCTCTACGAACATGTGGCGCGCCTGGCGCAGGGCCCGTGGAACCTCAACGGCCAGCTGGGCCTGGTGGTGGGCGCCACCTACCCGGCAGAGATCGAACGGGTACGTGCGGTGGCACCGAGCTTGCCGCTGCTGATTCCCGGCGTCGGTGCGCAGGGCGGCGACGCGGTGGCGACGGTCAAAGCCGGCTGGCGGCCGGGCGCACCCATCATCGTCAACTCCTCCCGTGCCATCATTTACGCCTCGTCGGGTGACGACTTTGCCGAAGCGGCGCGGCGCGAAGCCCTGCGCACGCGCGATCTGCTGCAGGCTGCGCGGGGCTGAAGCCCAGGCTGCAACCCCGCGAGCCGACCTCCATGCAACTCAAATGGCTGGAAGACTTCGTGGCGCTCGCGCAAACCCGCAGCTTCAGCCGCGCGGCCGAGTTGCGCCACGTCACACACCCGGCCTTCGGGCGCCGCATCAAGGCGCTGGAGGCCTGGGCCGGCACGACGCTGATCGAGCGCGAGAAAACCCCGCTGACACTCACTGCCGCCGGCGCCAGCCTGCTGGACAACGCGCAGCAGATGGTGGGCAACCTGAAGTCCGCGCACGACGAGCTGCTCACTGCCGCCGGACGCCACGAGAACCTGGTCGCGCTCGCCACCGGGCGCACGCTGGCGCGCACCCTGGCGGCCGATCTGCTGCTGCGTTTCAGGCCGCTGCTGGGGGAGGGCGAGCTGCGCATCCTGACGCGCTCCCTGACCGACACCGCGCAGATGCTGGAACGCGGCGAGGTCGACTTCATGCTGATCTACCATCACCCACTGCTGGCCGTGCGCCTCAGTGCGCGCCAGTACGCGCACCTGACGCTGGCCCGGGACCGGCTGGTGCCGGTCACCCGGGCCAATGCCCAGGGGCGCGGGCAGCACCGCTTTGGCGCCAAGGCCGGCACGCCCTACCTGGCTTTTGCCGGCACCCTGGCGCTGGGCCGCCTGGTGCAGGACCATCTGGCCAACAACCCGCATGCTCCGCGCCTGCAACGGGTGATCGAGTGCGACTCGGCCGACGCCGTGTACGAATACGCACTCAAGGGCCTGGGGGTGGCCTGGCTGCCGTGGTCCATGGTCTCGGCTGCCTGCAAGGACGGCCAGCTGGTGGTGCTGGGCGACGCGCACCTGGAGGTCGGCTTCGAGGTGCGGGCTTACCGCGCCAAGCACCGCCTGAACGCGCTGGCCGAACGTCTGTGGCAGGTGATGGCGCAGCGCTGAGCTGTTGCCAAAACAGCCATGGATGGTGCCAGAACGGCACCAAACGGAAAACCGCCATCAAGACAATGAAAAGGTCTGTGTCCTTTCAGGTGTCGCGATGTCCGCCCATGCTACGCCAGGATCACCGACGGACCTCCCTTCCCCTGACTGTTGAAAGAAAAACCATGTCGTTCCTGCCTCTTTCGCGCCGTACCGCCGTGTGCACTGCCCTGGCTTTGCTGGCCTGCGCCAGCGTGAGCGCCCAGCCTGACAGCTATCCCAGCAAACCCATCACCATCGTGGTGGCCTACCCGCCTGGTGGCAGCACCGACCTCAACGGGCGCACCTTGGGCGCCGAGCTGTCGCGCAAGCTGGGCGTGCCGGTGATTATTGACAACGTGGGCGGTGCCGGTGGCGCGATCGGCGCGCAGAAGGTCGCCAATGCCGCACCTGACGGCTACACGCTGCTGGTCGGCGCCAGCAATGAAATCGCCATCACCCGGCTGGTGTCGAGCGCCGTCAAGTACGACGTCAAGGACTTCACGCCGATCGGCCTGATCGCCACCCAGCCCATGGTGCTGGTGGCCTCGCAGAAGTCGGGCGTCAAGACGGTGGACCAGTTCATGAGCCTGGTCCGGCAAAACCCCGGCAAGTACAGTTTTGGCAGCTCCGGCGTGGGCACTGCCCTGCATCTGGCCGGCGAGATGGTCAAGGACCAGGGCGGCCTCTTCATGACCCACATTCCCTACCGCGGCGTGGCGCCCCTGGCCAACGATCTGCTGGGCAACAACATTGACTTCGGTGTGTTCGTGCTGTCCAGCGGCCTGCCGCACATCCGAAGCGGCAAGGTGGTTGCGCTCGGCACCACCGAAGCCCGGCGCTCGCCGATGACTGCCGACATCCCGGCTCTGGCCGAGACGCCCAGGCTCAAGGGCATCGACATCAACATCTGGTTTGCGCTGATGGGACCGGCCCGCCTGCCCGAGCCGGTGGTGGCCAAGCTCAAGAAAGCCCTGAACGATTCCCTGCAGACGCCCGAGCTGCGCAAGAAGCTGGAAGATTCGGGTTCGACGGTTTCGCCCCTCAATGTGGACATGCCCCGGTTCCTGAGCCAGGAAACCGCCAAATACAAACGCATTGTCGAGTTTGCGAACATCAAGGAATGAGCACCGCCCTGCCATTTGATTTGCCCAAGCCCGACATTGCCGCCTGGCGCGCGGGCAACACCGGCACCGAAGGTGTCTGGCAGTTTGACTCGGGCCTGCCGGGCAGGCAGGTGCTGATCACCGCCCTGATCCACGGCAACGAGCTGTGCGGGGCGTGGGCGATCAAGGGGCTGCTCGAGGCCGGTGTGCGGCCCCAGCGCGGCCAACTGACACTGGCCTTGTGCAACCTGGCGGCCTTTGACTGCTTTGACCCCGCCCGCCACGACGCCTCGCGTTTTGTCGATGAGGACATGAATCGCCAATGGCAGGTCGATCGCATGGCCAGCGGCAACACGCTGGAACGCCGACGGGCCGCTGAACTCCGACCGTTCGTCGAGCAGGCCGACTGGCTGCTCGACCTGCACTCCATGCACGAACGCGCCGCCCCCTTGCTGCTGGCCGGCATGCAGCCACGCAACCTGGCGCTGGCCCACCGTCTGCGTGCGCCTGAACACGTGGTGGTGGATGCGGGGCACAAGGACGGCGTGCGTATGCGCGACTTCGGCCGTTTTGGAGAACTCAACCCGCAGGGCGAGGACGCGGCCTGCTCACTCCTGCTGGAATGCGGCTTTCATGGCGATCCGGGCAGCCGCGTGGTGGCGCAGGACATGTGCGTGCGTTTCCTGCGGGCCGCCGGAGTGCTGGACGAGGCGACCCTGCAACGCGCCCTGCCGGGCTGGCTGCAAGGAGATGCCCCGCGCCAGTGGGTGCTGGAAGTCACCGGCCCGGTGGTGGCGCGCAGCGACCGGTTCCGTTTTACCCACGCTTTCCAGGGGCTGGAGCTGATAGAGCACGCCGGCACCGTGATTGGCTGGAACGACAGCGAGCCTGTGAGTACACCGTACGACGACTGTGTGCTGGTGATGCCTTCGGTGCGCCAGGCCCGCGCCGGTGTCACCGTGGTGCGTTTCGCGCGCCGCCGGCCTTTGTAAAAAGCCTCGCCGCGCCGCTGCAGGGTTTCGCAGGCGTCGCAGCGGGCTGGCCTGCTATATTTTCAGTAGCGGTCGGCGCCCGTGTTTAAAGGGCTGGTGGCCGATTTGGTTCAATGAGCGACGGTAAACCGTTTCTGCACATGCCGCGGCGTCTCGATTTCATCAACGATGGCCGCGGCCAGGTCGGCCACTGAAATGCCGGCCGGCTGGCCGCCCTGGCCGGGCAGCAGGTCGTCGGCGCCGACGCGGTACTTCCCGGTGCGCTCGCCCGGTGCCAGGGCAATCGGCGGCGAGACAAAGCTCCAGTCGAGCGTGGTTTCTTTCCTGAGTTCGTTCAAGGCCTCGCGGGCCGCCAGCGCGCCCTGTTTGTACGGGGCCGGAAACTCGGGCGTGTCCACCAGCTGCAAGCCGGGTGCGACATACAGGCTGCCGGCGCCACCGACCACCAGCAGGCGTTTCAGGCCCGCCGCCTTGACGCCTTGCACGATGGCCCGGCTGGCCTGCAGGTGCAGGGCGTGGATGGCCGGCTCGCTCCAGCCGGGGTTGTAGGCGCTGATCACCGCGTCATGGCCGGCGACGGCTTGGGCCACCTGCGCCGAATCCAGCGCATCGGCTTTCACCACAGTCAGACCCGTTTGCGCGGGCAGCTTGGACGGGGAGCGGGCCAGCACGGTGACCTGGTGGCCGCGGCCCAGCAGCTCGGAAAGGACGGGGGCGCCGACAAAACCGGTGGCGCCAATGAGTGCGATGTTCATGAAAAGCTCCTGAAGGTAAAAAGAAGCCTCTAGTCTGATTACTTCATAAATAATTGAATAGTCGGGAAAAATTGCTAATACTGTGAAGTAGAACTAACCAATAGAGCCAAAAAATGAACTCCTACAAACGGATGGCGATTTTTGCCGAGGTGGTGGCTGCGGGCTCGCTGACGGCGGCGGCGCGCCAGCTGGGCATGACACCTTCGGCGGTCAGCCAGCATTTGCGCCAGCTCGAGGAGTCGCTGGGTCTGGCCCTGCTGCACCGTTCGACCCGGCGGCTCACGCTGACCGAAGCCGGAGAGCGTTATCACACCGGTTGCGCGGCCATGGTGGCCGCTGCGCGCTCGGCCGAACAGGCCCTGGCGCGCCTGCGTGACCAACCCGAAGGCGAGTTGCGGCTGGCGGCCCCGATTGGTTTTGGCGGCCTGCTCGCCACCGCGCTTGCGCCCTTGCGCGCGCACCCGAAGCTGTCTTTGCACCTGCTGCTGGATGACGCGGTGATCGACCTGATCGCTGCCCGCGTGGACATCGCCCTGCGTGTGGGGGCGCTGGCCGATTCAACGCTGGTGGCGCGCAAGCTCGGCAGCATGAAGCGGCAACTGTGCGCATCACCGGCCTATCTGGCCGGGCGGGGCTGGCCGGCGCAGCCGCAAGACCTGCTGCAACACGACTGGCTGGGCGGCCGGCCGGGTGCGGCCGGCGGCGAACTGCTGGACTTGCAGGGCCCGGACGGCGAGCACCAGACGGTGCGCATGCAGGGGCGCGTGCAGGCCACGCAGGTGACGGCCCTGCACGCCTTGTGTGTGGCGGGCTGGGGCATCAGCATGGTGGTCAGCGACGACGACCGCCGCGCGCTGGCCGACGGCCGCCTTCTGCCGGTCTTGCCCGGTTGGCAGCCGGCCGACCTGCCGGTGTATGCGGTGACGCCGCGGCGCGGCGAGCAGCCCGCCAAGGTGCGGCATGCGCTGGAGTTGCTGGCCGCGCATTTCAGTCAGCCAGCCACGGGGCCGACGCGTCTCAGCGCGGCTTGATCAGCCCGCCCAGCATCACACAGGCCAGCGCCGCCACCACCAGCGTGATGCCGGCCCACTGCCAGGGTGTGATGGCTTCGCCGAGCACCAGCATGCCGGTGGTCAGGCCCACCACCGGCACGCCCAGGCTGAAGGGCGCCACGCGGTTGGCGGGGTGGCGCTTGAGCAGGCCAGTCCACAGGCTGTAACCCAGGATGGTCGCAACCCAGCCGAGATAGGCCACCGCCAGCCAGCTGGAGGCGCGTGCCTGGGTCCACTGCCAGCGTATGGCTTCGGGGTCGAACACCAGCGACAGCAACACAAAAGGCAGGATGGCGAAGGCGCTGCTCCAGACCACAAAAGCCATCGGAGAATAGGCCCGGCCAGCCTGCTGCACATGGCGCGCCACGATGTTGGACATGGCCCACATGGCCGCGGCGCCCAGTGTCAGCACGAAACCCGCCAGCGTGGTGGCGGCGACAGCGCCCCCGGCGGCCGGCACCAGGTAGTTCATTGCAAAGCAGGCCAGGCCCAGCGCGGCGAGCACCATGCCTGCCTGCAGCGGCGGGCTGGCGCGCTCGCGCAGCAGTACAAAACCGAAAAGCGCAGTGAAAAACACCTGGGTCTGCAGCAGCACCGAAGCCAGCGCCGCCGTCATGCCGACTTTCAGCGCGAGGAACAGGATGCCGAACTGCCCGACACCCTGGAACAGCCCGTAGAGGGCCAGCCATTTCCACGGGATGGCGGGCGGCCGGACAAACAGCAGCAGCGGCAACACGGCAAAGACATAACGCGCGGCGCCCAGCTGCAAGGGCGTGAAGTCGCGCAGCGCGAATTTCATGACCACAAAATTGACGCCCCAGACCACCACCACCACGAGGGCGGCCGCGAGGTCGCGGCCAGTCAGGGCAGCGGGCCGCATCACACGCCCGGCAGCGCGGCGCGTGCAGCGTTCAGATGGGTTCGCACGTGCTGCGCCAGGGCAATGTCACCCGGGGTTTCGGGCAACCAGGGTTCCACGGGGATGGTTTTACCGTTCGGGTCCACCGCCGCAAACACCACCACACACTCGGTGATGACTTCCATCTCGCCGGTTTTCATGTCGCCGGCGCGCACCTCGACCGCGATGTTCATGCTGGTGCTGCCGGTGTAGGCCAGCCGCGCCTCAACCTCCACCAGGGCGCCGATCATGATGGGGCGCTGGAAGCGGATGCTGCCGACCGACACCGTGACGCAGTAGCGTTTGGCCCAGCGCGTGGCGCAGGCATAGCCGGCTTCGTCAATCCACTTCATGACGGTGCCGCCGTGGACCTTCCCGCCGAAGTTGATGGTGCTCGGTTCGGCCAGAAAACGCAGGGTGATCGACGACATACGGGTCCTTGTGAAGTGCTACAAAAATAATAGCTGTTTGCGCCCGTCCAATAAGGGCTTCAGCCAGTTTCTTTACAAAAGTCGCTTCAGGTAACGCCCGGTGTGGCTGGCCGGGTTGGCGGCGATGTCCTCGGGTGTGCCCACGCCCACCACGGTGCCGCCACCGGCGCCGCCTTCGGGGCCCATGTCGATCAGCCAGTCGGCGGTCTTGATGACGTCGAGGTTGTGTTCAATCACGACGATGGTGTTGCCCGCGTCGCGCAGCTGGTGCAGCACCTTGAGCAGCAAGTCGATGTCGGCAAAGTGCAGGCCGGTGGTCGGCTCGTCGAGGATGTAGAGCGTGCGGCCGGTGTCGCGTTTGGACAGTTCGAGTGCCAGCTTGACGCGCTGCGCCTCGCCGCCCGACAGCGTGGTCGCCGCCTGGCCGAGCTTGATGTAACTCAGACCCACGTCGAGCAGGGTGTGCAGCTTGCGCGCAATCACCGGCACGGCCTTGAAGAAATCGGCGGCGTCCTCCACCGTCAGGTCCAGGATCTGCGCGATGTTTTTGCCCTTGTACTGGACCTCGAGGGTTTCGCGGTTGTAACGCATGCCCTTGCAGACATCGCAAGGCACGTAGACGTCGGGCAGAAAGTGCATCTCGACCTTGACCACGCCGTCGCCCTGGCAGGCTTCGCAGCGGCCGCCGGCCACGTTGAAGGAAAAGCGGCCGGCGCCGTAGCCGCGTTCGCGCGCAGTGTTCATTTCGGCCATCAGCTCGCGGATCGGCGTGAACAGGCCCGTGTAGGTGGCCGGGTTGCTGCGCGGCGTGCGGCCGATCGGCGACTGGTCCACGTTGATGACCTTGTCGAAATGCTCGATGCCCTCGATGCTTTCGTGCGGCGCCGGCTCCTCATGGGCGCGGTACAGCGTACGTGCGACAGCGGCATACAAGGTGTCGTTGACGAGTGTCGATTTGCCCGAACCTGATACGCCGGTCACGCAGGTCAGCAGGCCGACCGGAAAATCGACGCTGACGCCTTGAAGGTTGTGGCCGCTGGCCTTGATGACCTTGATGGCCTGCAGGTCGCCCTGGGTCAGCAGGTGTTCGGCTTCGCGCGCGGCCCGTTTCACGCCGGCTGCACTGGGCGCAAACTTCGACGGCTTCTTCGGGTCGCGGTAAGGGGCTTTCACCACCGTCGGCAGCCACGGTGTGCGGCGCTTGGGGACCTCGATCTTCAGGACCTGCGACAGGTATTTGCCGGTCAGCGAATCGGGGTTGGCCAGCACCTGCGCGTAAGTCCCCTGGGCCATCACGCGCCCGCCGTGGATGCCGGCGCCCGGTCCCATGTCGATCACATGGTCGGCCGCGCGGATCATGTCCTCGTCATGTTCAACCACCAGCACGCTGTTGCCGATGTCGCGCAGATGCTTGAGCGTGCCGATCAGTCGGTCGTTGTCGCGCTGGTGCAGGCCGATGCTGGGCTCGTCGAGAACATACATCACGCCGGTCAGGCCCGAGCCGATTTGCGAGGCGAGACGGATGCGCTGCGACTCGCCGCCTGACAGGGTTTCGGCACTGCGGTCCAGGCTCAGGTAGTTCAGGCCCACGTCGTTGAGGAACTTCAGGCGCAGGCCGATCTCGCGCACCACCTTGCCGGCGATCTCGGCCTTGGCGCCTTCCATCACCAGCGTGTCGAAGTAGTCGAAACTTTCACGCAGCGTGATGTTGCTGATCTCGTAAATCGCCTTGCGTCCGCTGGCGCCCACCAGGTACACATGGCGGGCTTCGCGGCGCAGGCGGGTGCCCTGGCAGTCGGGGCAGGGCTGCAGGCTGCGGTAACGCGCGAGCTCCTCGCGCACGGCTGCCGAGTCGGTCTCGCGGTAACGCCGCTCGAAGTTGGTGATCACGCCCTCGAACGGGTGTTTTTTCGTGTGTTTTTTGCCGGCGTTGGCGCCCGAGTCGAGGATGTAGCTGAACTTGATCTCTTCCTCGCCCGAGCCGTGCAACACCACCTGCTGCACTGCATCGGGAAGCTTCTCAAACGCCGTGTCGATGTCGAAGCTGTAGTGTTTGGCCAGACTTTCGAGCATCGAAAAATAATAGGCATTGCGCCTGTCCCAGCCCTTGACGGCGCCGCTGGCCAGGCTCAGCGAGGGGAAGGCCACCACACGTGCCGGGTCGAAAAACTCCAAGTGCCCCAAGCCGTCGCAGCTCGGGCAGGCGCCCACCGGCGAGTTGAAGGAAAACAGGCGCGGCTCCATCTCGCTGAGCGAGTAGCTGCAGACCGGGCAGGAAAACTTCGCACTGAACAAATGCTCCTGGCCGGAATCCATTTCCATCGCCAGCGCCTTGCCGTCGGCCAGACGCAGCGCGGCTTCAAAACTTTCGGCCAGGCGCTGCTGCATGTCAGGGCGCACCTTGAGGCGGTCGATCACCACGTCGATGTTGTGTTTCTCGGCCTTCTTGAGCTTGGGCAACTCGTCAAATTCATACGCCGTGCCGTCCACGCGAAAACGCACATACCCGTGGGCCTGCATCTCGGCGAAGACGTCAACGAACTCGCCCTTGCGCTCACGCGCCACCGGCGCCAGGATCATCAGTTTGGTGTCTTCGGGCAGGGCCAGCACATGGTCCACCATCTCGCTGACGCTTTGCGCCTGCAGCGGCAAATCATGATCGGGGCAAAAGGGCGTGCCGGCGCGCGCAAAAAGCAGGCGCAGGTAGTCGTGGATTTCGGTGACGGTGCCCACGGTGGAGCGCGGGTTGTGCGAGGTGGCCTTCTGCTCGATGGAAATCGCCGGCGACAGGCCTTCGATCATGTCCACGTCGGGTTTGTCCATCAGCTGCAGGAACTGGCGCGCATACGTGCTCAGGCTTTCCACATAACGACGCTGGCCCTCGGCGTACAGCGTGTCAAAAGCCAGTGAGGACTTGCCCGAACCGCTCAGTCCGGTGATCACCACGAGCTGGTTGCGCGGGATGTCGAGGTCGATGTTCTTGAGGTTGTGCGTGCGCGCGCCGCGAATGCTGATGCGTTGCGCCGCCAAAGCCTGCGCCAGGTAGCGGCTGTGGTCGGGTTCGGCCACCGGCCTGCCGTCTGCAGCTGCGGGGGAGAGGTATTGGCCGTCGGTGGGAGAGTTCACTGTGTAGGGGCGCCGCAAAACCCTCCATCATAGACTGAAGTGCCTTTTTCGGCCTGCCCGGCTTGTGGGGCGGCATTCCTGCCGACCGGCGCGGGCGCGGTTCGTGCTTGCGCCAGGGCAAAAGAAGCGCAGTCAACTTCTAGGACAATAGGCCCAGCGTTTTCGCGAACGACCCGCCCGCCTTTTTTGCGCCCTCCAAATTTTCCAGCCATCCCCCGTGTCTCCAGCCCGCCCCGACCTGCCTTCCTTTCCCATGACCGCGACTGAGCGGCGCGCCAGCGCGTCGCTGGCCTCCATTTTTGCGCTGCGCATGCTCGGGCTCTTTCTGGTGCTGCCCGTGTTTGCGCTGGAGGCAGCACGTTACCCGGGCGGGGACGACCCGGCGCGTGTCGGTCTGGCCATGGGCATCTATGGCCTGACCCAGGGCCTGCTGCAGATTCCCTTTGGCATGGCCTCCGACTGGCTGGGCCGCAAGAAGGTCATCGTGTTCGGGCTGCTGGTGTTTGCGCTCGGCAGTTTTGTTGCCGCCTGGGCGCCCGACCTGACCTGGCTGATTTTTGGCCGGTCGTTGCAGGGCGCCGGCGCCGTCTCGGCCGCCGTCACCGCGCTGCTGGCCGACACCACACGCGATGAGGTGCGCACCAAGGCCATGGCGCTGGTCGGCGCCAGCATCGCCCTGATGTTTGCGCTGTCCCTGGTGCTGGCGCCGCTGCTGGCCGCACAGGTCGGCCTGGGGGGACTGTTTGCCTTCACCGGTTCGCTGGCGCTGGCCGGCATCGTGGTGGTGATCTGGTGGGTGCCGCCCGAGCCGGCGCAGCACGTGAACCGGCCGCGCGGCAGCCTGGCCGAGGTTTTGAGCCACCCGGCCTTGCTGCGCCTCGATCTGGGCGTATTTGTGCTGCACGCGGTGCAACTGGCCATGTGGGTTGCCACCCCCGCCTTGCTGGTGCAGGCCGGGCTGAACAAGGACAACCACTGGCAGATCTACCTGCCGGCGGTGCTGGGTTCTTTTCTGGTCATGGGGTTTTCACTGTTTCCGCTCGAAAGGCGCGGCTACCTGCGCGCTGTTTTCCTGAGCGCAGTGGGCCTGATTGCACTGGTGCAATTCGGCCTGATGGCAACGGCCCTGCAGGGCACGCCGACGCTTGTCAGCCTGGGCGTTCTGCTGTTCCTGTTCTTCTGCGGCTTCAACATCCTGGAAGCCAGTCAACCCAGCCTGGTTTCACGTCTGGCGCCGGCCCGCTCGCGGGGTGCGGCTTTGGGGGTTTACAACATGTTGCAGTCGCTGGGCCTTTTTGCCGGCGGTGCCCTCGGCGGCTGGCTGGCCAAGGCAGCGGGCCCACAGACGCTGTTTGCGGCCTGCGGCGGCCTGATGCTCTTGTGGCTGGTGGTTGCCTGGCCGATGTATGCCCCAGGCAAACAAGCGGCGGTGGTGCCGGCCTGAACCTGAGTCGCGTCAGTGCCCCGTCGGTCTGTCCGGCGCGAGGGCTGGCTCAGGTGGCTCGGCTGGCGCAGGAGGTGCTGAAGGTGGCAGCTGGCTGATCATGTAGTCGGCCAGCGTGGCATAAAGCGGACGGCTGATCATGCGCGAAACCAGGCTCGCAAGCATGGCCGCCATCATCAGGCTGAGCACCATGGCCCGGCCGTCCACCATCTCCATCACGATGATGAATGCCGTCAGCGGCGCCTGGGTGACCGCCGCCAGAAAAGCGGCCATGCCCATGGCGATCAGGGCCGCCGCGATGTCTGGGCTGGTCAATGCTGCAATGTTGTGGCCGACGCCTGCACCTATCGACAGGGCGGGCGCAAAGATGCCCCCCGGAACGCCGCACCAGGCGGCCAGCCACGTGGCCACAAACTTGAGCAGCACAAACAGGGATGGCACCGACGTTTCTCCGGCCAGCATCTGTTTGACGGCGTGCGAACCCGCGCCGAAGGTGGCGCCGTCGCTGACCAGCCCGATCACCGCAATCACCAGGCCCCCGGCCGCGGCAAAGCGCACCGGATAACGGCTGCGCCACAGGTTGAAACGTTCGGGAGATCCGGTCAATGAAGCCGCGAGCAGGCGCGCAAACAGGCCGCCGAGCACGCCGCAGCTCAGCGCCACGGCCAGGCCCGGCAAGAGCGATGCCCAACCCAGCACCGGGACACGGATCACGCCGAAATACGTCACATTGCCAAACGCCGACACCCCCATCAGGCCGGCCAGCACGATGGCCGTGATGATCAGGCCGCTGTTGCGCGACTCCAGCTTGCGCGACAACTCCTCGATGGCGAACACCACCCCGGCAAGTGGCGCATTGAAGGCCGCGGCGATGCCAGCGGCGCCGCCGGCCACCAGCAAGGCATGGTTGCTCATACTGGAATCCGGTCGCAGCCAGCGCCGCGCGTGTTGCATGACACCCGCAGCGACTTGCACCGAGGGACCTTCCCGGCCTATCGACAGGCCGGCCAGCAAACCCGCCGATGACAGGCCGATTTTTCCCAGCGTCAGGCGCAGGGACACAAAGCGGCGCCGTTCATGGGCGGGAAGGGCCGGGTCCAGCGCCGCCATCACCTGCGGGATGCCCGAGCCCCCGGCCCCGGGAAAATGGCGTCGTGTGAGCCAGACGATGGCCGCAGTCAGCGCCGGCGTCCAGAGCAACAGGAGCCAACGGTTGTAGTCATGGAGTTGCTCAAACAGGCCGAAAGCCCGTTCGCTCAGCAAAGTGAAGGCAACGACGAAGAGGCCTGCCGCCGCCGCATAGACCAGGACAACGCCGCGATCGAACCACAGTCGCCCATTCGACAATTCGGCCTGCAGGTTTTCGAGAAAGTTCGGTTCGCGGTGGTTCATGACGACGATTCATTGTGGCATGGGATACGAGCCCGCGTGGCTGCGCAAGGCAGCCATTGCGGCGCACGGAATGCGGCACAATCGTGTATCCGGTGCTTTCGGGCGCCTTTTCGAACTCTCCCGATTCCATCACATCAAGAGGCGGCATCCATGGCATCAGTCAACAAAGTCATTCTCGTCGGCAACCTGGGCCGCGACCCCGAAGTGCGTTACCTGCCCAGCGGCGACGCCGTGGCCAACATCGCGCTGGCCACCAGCAGCAAGTACAAGAACAAGGCCGGTGAGATGGTCGAGGAGACCGAATGGCACCGGGTCAGCTTCTTCGGTCGCCAGGCGGAAATTGTCGGTGAATATCTCAAGAAGGGCCGCTCGGTCTACATCGAGGGGCGCCTGAAAACCCGCAAGTACACCGACAAGGACGGCGTCGAAAAATACGCCACCGACATCATCGCCAGCGAAATGCAGATGCTCGGCAGCCGCGAAGGCATGGGTTCGCCCGGCGGTGAAGGTGACGGCGATGGCGGCGAACGCCCGTATTCCCGTCCGCCGGCGGCCGCGCCGCGTGCACCGGCGCCGGCCCCGCGCGCCCCTGCACCTGCGCCGACCAAGGCCGCCAGTGGCTTTGACGACATGGACGACGACATCCCGTTCTGACCCGCTTGCCCGTCTGGACCGTTCACGCAACGGTTTTTGTCAACCAGCACGCTGCGCCTCTGTAGGTGCGGGCCCCGTTTTGGCGGGGGTGCTGTTTCATGGGTCGGTTGTTGGCTAGGATGAAGGTCTGCCAACTGAGGAAAAGCCGCGATGATCCCCCCACTTGCCCTGAAAAAAAATGCTGCAGCACGCCTGTCCGCGCTGGGCGGTCTGCTGCTTTCCGCCAGCTGCCTGCTGGCGCCGGCGGCGCATGCGGGCAGCGACGAACTCGGGGAGCTGCTTGCCGGCGCGCCCGGCAGCGCAGGATTGGGGATGGCGGTGCGTGCGGAACAGTCGCCCTATGTCGGCGGCGGCGTGCGTTACGACCTGATGCCGCTCTACCTCTACGAAGGTGAACGGCTGTTCCTGCACACCAGCCGTATCGGGGTGAAACTTCTGAAGGACGACGCCCAGCGGCTGGATCTTTTTATCGACCAGCGCTTTGAGGGCTTCAGTGACGACCGCAGACCGGCCAGCCTGGCGGGCATGGCCGAGCGCGACGCAGGCCTGGACGCCGGCCTGTCCTGGCGGCAGCGTCAGCCCTGGGGCAACCTGAAGGCCGAATTCCTGCATGACATCTCCGGTTTCTCCAAGGGCAGTGAACTTCGCCTGGGCTACAGCTACGACTTCCGCTCCGGCCGGCTGGCACTGCGACCCAGCCTGACGGTCGCGGCTCGTGATGCCAGGCTCAACAACTATTACTACGGTGTGCGTCCGGGCGAAGCCACGGCCAGCCGACCGTCCTACCTGCCTGGCAGCGGCATCAACACCACGCTGGCACTGGATGCCGTCTATGCGCTGAGCGATGGCTGGCGCCTGATGGGCGGCATCTCCCGGACCGACCTGTCCGGCAGGATTCAGAGCAGCCCGATTGTCCGCAAGGGGGCGCAGACCGCCGTGTTTTTTGGCGCCTCCTATGACTTCGGTGTCCATCAGCAGAACTGGGACGAGGAAAGCTCGCCAACCCATGTCAAGGTGCTTTACGGCAAGTCCACCGCCGACGGCTGCCACCTGGTGAAAATTGTGACCCTGCGCTGCGCCAAGACGGCCACCGTCAACTCCACCCGCATCGCCGGTGTCCAGATCGGCAAACCCCTGATCGAGCAGTTCAATGGCTGGCCGCTGGACATCGTCGGTTACGTCGGCGTGCTGCAGCACGACGACCGCGGGCTGGCCACCAATGGCCTGCAGCTCGACGCGTTCATCAAGGCCTACTACAACGGATTTCCCTGGAGCCACCGGGTCAACACCCGGCTCGGTCTGGGCGTCGGCCTTTCGCTGGCGCAGCGCGTGCCCTACAGCGAGTCCAGCAGCCAGGCGATTCGCGGGCGTGGGACGTCCCGCCTGCTCAACTACCTGGATCCCAGCATTGACTTCAGCATGGGCGACCTGATCGGTTCACGCGCACTGAAGAACACCTATCTCGGCTTCGGCGTGTCGCACCGCTCCGGGATCTTTGGCGCCTCGCGCCTGCTGGGCAATGTCAACGGCGGCTCCAACTACATCTACACCTACCTCGAAACCGTGCTGTAGGGCACGCGTTGCTATCAATAGAGGAGCCGGTGGCGCCCGTCATAAAAGAGCGAGCGCCTGATTTGACTCCTGAAAACGGACGAAGTCGCGCAGATGCTATAGGCGCCAGTTTCCCTGCAGCCACAGGCGTGGCGACTTGTCGCGGTCCGACGTGGGCGCCGCGCTGCCGCCGCGCCAGGCCAGGGTGGCGCTGACACTGAAGGCATCAAATGCCGCTGACACACCGATGCCATAGCCGGAAAGCCTGCGCTGGTTGCTGCCGGCAATGAAGGGTTTCCGGTTGATATCCACGCCCCCGGCGTCGTAGAACACGGAGCCCTGCCAGCCGGGCATCAAGGCCTGGCGCAATTCGAGGGTGGCCAGCCATCCCTGGTCGCCGGCTGCTTCTCCCTGTGGGTAGGCGCGAATGCCATATACGCCGCCCAGCACAAACTTTTCAGAGGAGTCCAGATTTTTGCTGGCGCGTTGCGTCGTCACCGAGCCATACAGGCTGAGGCTGGAGGCCAGCCGCTGCTCGCGCGCCAGGTTCAGTGTCCATTTGGCATAGCGGCCAGCGGTACGCGCCGACGTCTGATCCGCTGCCAACGCCGCCGCGCTGTCAATCGACAGGTCGCCCAAGGTCGGGCTGACGCGCCAGGTGGTCAGCCCGCCTCCGCCCAGTCCATCCAGCAACTCGCCTGACAAGTCCACCAGCCAGGCCTTGGCGCTTTTGCGAACTGACGAGCCGATGACGTCGATATCGTCACGGATCCAGCGCTTTTCGACGCTGCTTCCCAGTCGCACGCTGGCGTCGGTCGCCAGTAGCAGCGGGTAACTCGCATAAACACCGCCGGTATTGGCCGTGCCGTGGGCCTGCAGTGCGGCAAAGTCACGCGCCAACTCGTAGCGCGATGCGCTGGCCGACATGCCGAGCCGCAAGCCGTTGCTGCCCACCGCAGCGTCCCAGGCCGCGCGGCCGGACAACAGGCCTTCGTTGCTGGTGGTGCCGCGCAGGCTCAACCGGTCGGCCAAACCGAAAGGGTTGTTCAGCGCCAGCTGGCCCGACAGGCGGGTGGCACCAGTGAAGCGGTTGCCGAAATTGTCCAGACTCACCCCGCCTTCCACAGCCTTGCCAGGCGCCACCGTCACCAGCAGGTCTGAACTGCCGAGGATGTCGCCTGGCCGGAGCTGGCCGTCCACCTTGCCCGCGCCGGGGAGCTGGCCCAGCAGAAGTAGCGCGCGGTTGGTGTTTTCTGTGCGCACCGGCTGGCCGGACGGCAGCGCGTCCACGATGGGTTGCACCTGCCCGGAAGGCAGGCCGGATTGGTTGTCGAGGGTCTTTTTGCCCAGCGTGCCTTCGACCACGTTGAGGGTTGCCACGCCGCCGCGGATGTCCTGCGCCGGCACAAAGGCGCGTGCCACGGCATACCCCCGCTCGCGGTACCAGGCGCTGATGCGCCGTGCGCCCGCTTCCAGGTCGGCCAGGCTTCTGTCGGGCCCAGGCAGGTCGCTCACCACGGCGGCCAACTGCTCGGCGGTGAAGGCCGTGCCGCCGGTCACGCGGACTTCGGTGATGGCAAACCGCGCGCTACTGCTGGAGGCGCCTGCGGGCTGCTCCTCCAAGCGCAGCGCGGGTGCCGCCGGCGGCGCGGACAGCACCGGCCGGGGCTGGTTTTCGCGCAATACCTGTCCGGCGTCGGGTTGGGTCTGCGCTGCGGCGGGCGCTGTTGCGCCCCAGGCACCGAGCACGCCCGCGATGGCCAGAGACAGAGAGCAGTAACGACGAGTGTGCGTGGAGCGTTTGGCAGAGGAGAAAGTCATGGAGTGTTTCATTCGTCGCGCTGGGCAGCTCCGGGCAGGCGGATGCCGGGACCGTCGATGGCAAACAGCGGTGTCATGGTGCCGGGGGTGGCACCGCTGCCGCCAGCGGGAGCCTGGCGAGCGGTCTCCAGGGCCTGTGCCAGGCGACGGCGATCATCGTCGGTAGCGCCTGCGTTTGCCGGCGCGGCTTGTTGGCCCTCCGCCGTTTGTCCGCTGTTCGTGGATGAGCTCAAGCTGGCAATGGCGGTGGTAAAAGGCGTGCTGCTGACCAGGGTTGCCGCGAACCCGGCCGTGGTAGCGGGGCTGGACGTTGTGGACGCCGCAGTAGCGCCTGCAGCCGCCGGCGCGGCCGTGATGTTGGCAGTGGTGGTGGCGCTGGTGTTCTGCAGGGCGTAGTTGCCTGCGTCGGTGCCGCCCAGCGCGATTCCGCTGATGCTGACGGTCTTGCCGGTCCCCGCCGCAGCGGTGGCGAAGGCGGCCGTCTGGCTGAAGCTGACGGCATCGCCGCTGATGATGTCGGCCGAACTGCCCGCCACGGTGGCGCTGGTGCCGCTGTCGAAGACCTTGTTTTGCGCCGTGTAACCGGCAGTCAGCGACTTGGCCGTGATGTCCGCGGCCAGACCCGCTGGCTGTGTCACGCTGTAGTTGCTGGCAAGACCCGTCCCGTTTGAAAGCGCCAGGCCAGTGACGGTGACGGCCTTGTTGCTGCCAACGTTCTTGTTGTTGAACTGCCCGCTCTGACCCGAAAAGCCCACCGTCTCGCCCAGTACCGTGCCCGACACGGCGCCGCCGTTGAGGGTGGACGCCGTTGTGCCATCGTAGGTTTTGGACGCTGCGGTCATGCCGGTGACGGTGACCGCCTTCGGGGTGATGTCTCCCGTGACGCTGGTCGGCTGGGTCACGCTGTAGTTGCTGGCCAGGCCGCTGCCGTCGGCCAGGGTCAAGCCGGTTACCGTGACGGCCTTGTTGCTGCCCGCGTTCTTGTTGTTGAACGCCCCGCTTTGGCCACTGAAGCTCAGGGTTTCGCCAGTGACCAGACCGCTCAGAGCGCCGCCAGTCAGCGCTGCGGTGGTGTTGCCGTCATAGGTCTTGGCCGTCGCGGCCATGCCGGTGACGGTCAGGGCTTTGGCGGTGATGTCTCCCGTGACGCTGGTCGGCTGGGTCACGCTGTAGTTGCTGGCCAGG
>NZ_JAQSDA010000007.1:265530-319674 GCF_029945685.1 Polaromonas sp.
TGGTGTTGCCGTCATAGGTCTTGGCCGTCGCGGCCATGCCGGTGACGGTCAGGGCCTTGGCGGTGATCGCTGCATTGGCGCCGGTGTAGCCCAGCGCCGCATAACCCGTCGGGCCAGTCAATGTGCCTTGCGTGATGGCATAACTGCCGACATTGGCTCCGGCAGCGACGGCCAGTGCGCCCGTCAGTGCATCCTGCGTAAACACATTGCCATACGCCGCAGCGTCGATCAGGCCGGTGGTGGCATAAGTTGCAGCGGCCGAGGTGCTGCCGTCGTAGACCTTGGTCTGGGCGTTGGCTGCAACGTTGACGGTGGGTTGCTGGGCAAACACATAGCGGTTGCCGCTGGCAATTGTGGCTGGCGCGTTGCCAGCGTGGGTGGCGTTCCAGATCGCGTTGTTGCCCGAGGCCAGGCCGCCGAAGGTGTTGCCTGCCGGCGCATTGGAGTACACCAGCCAGCGGCCGTTGCCAGCCGTCAGCGCATTGGTGCCCGCGTTGTTGACAAAGGTGGTACCCGACAAAACGATGGCATCGCCCGTTGCGGTGGAGCTGATGGTGCCGCCGGCATTCAGAGTCATTGCGTTGCCGGCCAGCAGGTTCAGCTTGCCCCCCACGGTGACCGCGGAATTGACGGTGATGTTGTTGGTCGCCTGTAATGTCACGGTAGAGCCCGAGCCCGCCGCGTTGGCCAGCAGGGCCGGGTTGACGTTGGCGGTACCGCTGCTGTTGTTGATGGCCGCTGCTGTGTTGCCGGGGTCTGGCATCAGCCAGACGGCACCACGGTTGCCATTGAACGATGGACTGAGCGCCAGGAAATTGCCGTTGTTCAATGCAGCCCCGCCGCTGCCCAGGTTGTCGTTGGTCGTGGTGCCGACCAGCGAGTTGGCGGCCGAGACGGCTCCGCGGACACCCGCTGTACCGCTGCCCCAGGTGAGCGCACCTGCATTGACCGCGCCCGTGTTGTCCCAGCTGCTGCTGCGAACCACATAGTTTCCGTTGCTCAGCAGGGTGACGATATTGCCCACACTGTCGCTGGCCGTCGTGCCTACCAGTGAATTGGCGCTCGTTACGGCACCGCTGATACCGGTGGTGCCGCTGCCCCAGGTAAAGGCACCCGTATTAACGACGCCTGCGTTGTCCCACTGGGGACTGCGCACTAAGTAGTTGCCGTTGCTAAGGCCGAAGATGCTCTCGCCCACCACATCGCCGGCCGTGGTGCCAACCAATGAATTGGCGCTGGAGATGGCCCCACTGACACCGACCGTGCCACTGCCCCAGGTCGCTGCACCGGCGTTGACAACGCCGGCGTTATCCCAAAAAAAACTGCTTACGGCGTAGTTTCCGTTGCTCAAAGCCGTGACCCCACCGGCGCCGACCGAGTCGTTGGCCGTGCTGCCGACCAGCGAGTTGGCCGCCGAGACTGCGCCACTGACACCCGCCGTGCCGCTGCCCCAGGTCACCGCACCTGCACTGAGCGCGCCAGTGTTGCCCCAGCTTCGGCTGATCACCACGTAGTTGGCATTGCTGAGAGCGGTGATGCCGTCGCCCACGCCGTCGTTGGCCTTGGTGCCAACCAACGAGTTGGCAGCTGAGATGGCGCCGCTGATGCCGGTGGCGCCGTTGCCCCAGGTGGCCGCCCCTGCATCAACGACGCCGGCGTTGTCCCAGGACTGGTTTCGAACGACGTAGTTGCCATTGCCCAGTGTGGTGATGGCGTTTTGGCCCACAAGATCCCCGGCCGTTGTGCCGACGAGGGAGTTGGCTGCCGAGACGGCACCGCTCAGGCCTGCCGTCCCGCTGCCCCAGGTCACGGCACCTGCGTTGGCAGCCCCCGTGTTACTCCAGAATGGGCTGCTGACCACATAGTTGCCATTGCTCAGTGCGGCGACGCCATTGGAGCCTATCCGGTCATTGGCCGTGGTACCGACCAGGGAGTTGGCCGCCGAGACAGCGCCGCTGATACCCGTTGCGCCGCTGCCCCAAGTGACCGCACCTGCATTGACAACGCTTATGTTGTCCCAGTTCTGACTGCGAACGACGTAGTTGCCATTGCTGAGTACGGTGATGCCGCTGCCCACCTGGTCGCTGCCAGTGCTACCGACCAGCGAGTTGGCTGCCGAAACAGCACCGACGACACCCGTCGTGCCGTCGCCCCAGGTCACTGCACCTGCATTGACCGCGCCGGATTTGTCCCAATTGGGGCTGCTGACCACATAGTTGCCGTTGCCCAGCGCGTAAACAAAGCCGCTCCCGACCTGGTCGCTGCCTGTCGTGCCGACCAGGGAGTTGACTGCCGAAACTGCGCCGCTGACGCCTCCTGTGCCGCTGCCCCAGGTGACCGCACCTGCACTGGATACGCCGGCGTTGGTCCAGTTTTGGCTGGTCACCACATAGTTGCCATTTCCCAGCGCGGTGACGTTGGTACCTACTCGATCATTGGCTGTGGTGCCCACCAGAGAGTTTGTTGCCGAAACGGCACCGCTGATGCCCGCCGTGCCACTGCCCCAGGTGACAGCACCTGCAGCGGATGCCCCGGCGTTGTTCCAGTTCTGGCTGCTGACCACATAATCGCCATTGCTCAGGGCACTGACGAAATTCCCGCCCACCTGATCGCTGGCCGAGGTGCCGACCAGGGAGTTGGCTGCCGAGACAGCGCCGCTGATACCCGCTGCGCCGCTGCCCCAGGTGACGGCGCCCGCATTGACCGCGCCGGTGTTGTCCCAGTTCTGGCTGCGAACGACATAGTTGCCGTTGCTCAATGCGGTAACGCCGCCGATACCCACCTGGTCGCTGGCAGTGCTGCCGACGAGCGAGTTGGAACCAGATACCGCGCCGCTTATGCCGGCGACGCCACTGCCCCAGGTGACCGCGCCGGCATCGACCACGGCCGCGTTGTCCCAGACACTGCTGCGAACCACATAGTTGCCGTTGTTGAGCGCTGTGATGCCGGCGCTGCCCACCTGGTCATTGGCCGTGGTGCCGTAAAGCGCCGATATCAGCGCCCCGGTCGTGCCGTTGTAGAGGTACACAGCCCCTGCGCCGGTAGCGCCTGAGTTGTCGAGCTGGGACACCACCACGATATTGCCGCCACTGAGCTGGGTCGCCGACAGACCATGCTGGTCATTGGCAGTCGGCGTCGGGTCAGCCAGGTCGATGTAAAACGAAGCCGGTGCGACCGCATCAATCACGATATTGGTCGGGTCATACAGAATTTGCCCGCCTGTGCCCACCTCGGTGGTGCCGCCCAGGTTCAGCGTGCCTTTGGATGAAACCTCGATAAACCCCCGCTCGCCGGCCTGGGCCTTGCCAAAGTAGTTCGTGGTGTCGTCGGACCAGACCACGATGCTGCCATCTTTGCCGTTGGCCTTCAGCGAGGTGGCTCCGCTGACCGTGACCGTGCGGGCGTTGGTGATGTCGGTGTCCAGCCCGTGCGCACCGCCGCCGATACGGATGCGGCCAGCCGAGTCGGCTGCAGACGCTCCGGACGCGTCCAGCCGGGCGGCCGACAGGGTCATGGACTGGCCGGCCACGGTAATGTTGCCGCCGGCCGCCTTGCTGGCGCCACCGCTCGCATCCACGGTGCCCGACAGATACGCATGCTGCCCGCCGTCCAGCCGGATATCACCGCCCTCGGCGCGGATGCGGGCGTCCTGCGTCTGCACCAGTGCATAACTGGCGCTCAGGTTGACGCTGTTCGCCTCCACGGCGCCGGCCTGCAGCACGCTGCGGGCCTGCCCCTCCACCGCTCCGGCTTTCAGGGTGCCGGTGTTGGTGACAATGCCGGCGTTGCTGTCGCCCAGCAGCCGGATCACGCCGTCTTCAGCCTGCACGCCGCGCGCTTCAATCACGCCGCTGTTGTTCACCACCGCGCTGACCAGCCGGTCGGCGGCCTGGGCCGTCATCAGCACCTTGCCGCCTTCGGCCTGGATCAAATGGCTGTTGTCGGCCAGCGCGCCGACCACGCCCTGGTTCACCGTCAAGCCCAGCAGGCTGCCGTTGTTGAGGTTCAGCGTGATGTCACTGCCCGCAGCCAGCGACACATTGCCGAGCCGGGCCTGAATGACGCCTTCGTTTTTGGCTTGCGTCGCGAGCAGTGCCACATAGCCGCCGTCCGCAGCAGTGAGTCGGCCCTGGTTGACCACGGAAGCGGTGCTGCTGCCGCTGAAGCGGTGGTTGCCGGCCATGAAGTCGTCGTTGGACAGGCCCAGGGTTGAGGCCACCAGCCCGCCAACGTTCACCTGCGCTGTGCTGCCGAACAGCACACCGTTCGGGTTGATCAGGAAGACCTGGCCGTTGGACGAGAGCTGCCCCATGATCTGCGACGCGTCCTGGCCCGCCACGCGGTTCAGGGCAATGGCTGCGGCACCGGGCTGATTGAAGGTGACGGACGCCGCGTTGCCGATGTTGAAGCTTTGCCAGTCGATGGCTGCGCGGGCGCTGGCCTGGGTAATGGTCATGCTGGCGCCGGACGCCTGGATGCTGGCCTGCCCGGCACTGACCTGGCCGCCCGCCGGCAGGGCGCCGGGGTCCAGCGCCATTGCGTTGAGGGCGCTCAGCAAGCCGGCGGCCAGCATGGCGCGCTTGACCGTGCCGGAAGTTTTGCCGCGACCGCGGGCGGTTTCACAGACGGCGACCCAGAGTGACAGACGGACGTTCCAGACGAGGCGGTAGGCATGGTTCATGGGAGTCCTCCAGATGTTGGTGTCGCCGGCTTAAGAAAAAAGCGCTCTTTAGTCTAGGAGGAAGGGCTTCTGTAAAGAACCCCATGAACCAGGGATTGCCGCGCCAGGGGTCGGCGCGTACAAACCCTCATACAAGCAGCTTGGATAGCCGCGATGCATGCGTGCTGGCGCGCTCTTGCTGAAACCGCTTCCCCACTTGCTGTTGCACTTATCATCGGCTGCTGTGCAGCCCCTTCCAAAGATTTCACCCATGCCCGAATGGCGCGTACTGATTGTTGAAGACGATGTTCCGACGCGGGACTTCTTCGCGGACAGCGTGTCACGCTGTGGGCAATTGCATCTGGTTGCCGGTGTGGGCACTTTCGATGAGGCGCGGGCTCTGATCGAGGACAAGAGCCAGGCCATTGACATCCTGCTGACCGACCTGGCCTTGCCCGACGGCAACGGGCTGGACCTGATCCGGCTGGCCGGTCGCTTGCGGCCCTCGTGCGAGGCGCTGGTGATTTCGATGTTCGGCGACGAAGACAGCGTGCTGTCCAGCGTCGAAGCCGGGGCGCTCGGTTATATCCAGAAGGATTTCACCCCGGACAACATTGCCCACACCATTCTGGAGATGAAGGACGGCGCCTCGCCGATCTCGCCCATGATTGCGCGCCGGGTGCTGGCCAAGTACCGCGCGCTGCACCTGGTCGATCAGGCGCCGCCTGCCGTCGCGGCCGGGACGCCCGCGGGCGGCCCGGTGCGCACCTTGCTGTCCGTTCGTGAACAGGAGGTCCTGGAGCTGATCGCGCGCGGCTTTTCCTATGCGGAAATTTCAAAACTTAAAAGTGTGAGCGTGCACACCGTCCAGTCCCACATCAAGAACCTCTACACCAAACTTGCGGTGCACTCCAAAAGCGAGGCGGTTTACGAGGCGACCCGGTTGGGCCTGCTGCAGCCGCCGTCGGCGGCTGACCCGCACTGAGCCGTGGGGGCCTGAGTACATGCGTGTCCGCGGTCTCTGGTGCGGGCTGGTGTGCGGCCTGCTTTGGTGGGGCAGCGCCCAGGCCGAGGTGCAGGAGCTGCGCCAGGCCAGGGCCGTGGTCACACTGCAGGGCAGTGCGCCGGTGCAGTCCGGCGTCGACTTGCCCTACCACTGGGACCGGCGCCATCCCGGGCTGGCGGGCACCGCGTCTTTCGAGATCGACTTCGCTGCGCCCGCCACCGCAGCCGATGCCTACGCCATCTACATTCCCAGGCTGGGGAACGCCTATGAGGTCTGGCTCAATGGCAACCTGCTCGACAGGAAAGGCGATCTGTCACGTTATAACGGCAGCGACTTTGCCAAGGTGCCGCGCTTCATTCCGGTGGCGACGGACCTGCTGCGGGCCGAGAACCGCCTGCTGATCCGTGTGCGGACCGACGTTGGCCGGCGCGGCGGACTGGCCGCGTCCGTGCTGGGCCCCGACCAGGAGGTCGAGCTGCTTTTTAAGGACGACTACAACTGGCGCGCGACCGGCACGCTGGTGGTGGTGGTGCTCAGCTTTCTGGTCGCCATGGTGGCGCTGGCCCTGTGGATCACCCAGACCGACCCGACGCGTGCCTTCCGCGCGGTCCGCGACCCGATGTACCTGCTGGGCGGGCTGGCCGAGCTGTTCTGGACGGTGCGCGTCGGCGATGTGCTGATCGAAAACCCGCTGCTGCCGTGGCCGGCCTGGGGCATGGTGACGGTGATGATGACGGGCGGCTGGCTGACCTGCATGGGGAGTTTTTGCGTACGGGTGGCGGGCTGGTCCGAACTCAAGCCAGCGATCTGGTTCAACCGCATGAACTGGACACTGTTTGCCACCGGCCTGCCCTTGATCGCCTGGGCGCTGGTGTTTGCATCGCCGCAGGTGCTGACCGCCTGGTACGGTGCGTATGCCCTGACGTTCACCTGCTTTATCGGCTTTTTCAGCTGGCGCGCGCTTCGCCACGCCACCCCGTCGCACCGGGTGGTGGCCGCGGCGCTTTTTGTCAATGTGCTGGTGGGCCTGCGCGACTGGTTTGTTTTTCGCATCAGCCCGTCCTACGCCGACAACACCTTGCTGCGCTACTCCTCGGTGCTGTTCGGGCTGGCACTGGCCTACATCGTGATCACGCGGTTTCGCGAGGTCAGCGCCCAGGCGCGCGACCTGATGAACAACCTGTCTGCCCGCATCTCGCAGAAAGAGCGCGAACTGGGTCAGTCTTACCAGAAGCTTGAACAGCTCGCCCGCGAGCAGGAGCGCGTCAGTGAGCGCACCCGCATCCTGCGTGACATGCACGACGGTGTGGGCGCCCATTTGAGCGCCGCGATTCGGCAACTGCAGTCGGGCAAGGCCAGCACGGACGACGTGTTGCAGACGCTGCGTTACACGCTGGACCAGCTCAAGCTGTCCATCGACGCCATGCATCTGTTGCCGGGCGACATCGGCTCGCTGCTGGCCAATCTGCGCTACCGGCTGGAGCCGCGTTTTGCGGCGTCGGACATCGAACTGCAGTGGGTGGTCGGCCCCCTGGAGCCGGTGGCCCACATGGACGCCAATGCCATGCGCCAGCTGCAGTTCATGGTGTTCGAGGCGCTGTCCAATGTGCTGCAGCATTCACAGGCCACCACGCTGGCGATCGAGGCGGAGATGGACGGGGCCGGCGTCTGCCTGCGGGTTGTCGACAACGGGCGCGGTTTCGACGCCGCCGCCGCGCCGCGCAAGGGGCTGCTGGCGATGCGTGAGCGGGCAAGCGCGATCGGCGTGGTCATCGCCGTCCAGAGCCGGCCGGGGCGCACGGCGGTCGAAATACGGATTCCGTGACCGGTTTGCCACGCGGGGTGCTATGAAATCAGTAGCTGTCGGCGCACATGCATCAAGGGCCAGGCCCTGATTTGATCAATAAGAACGGGAAGTGGGCTCAGGGCAGCGCCGGTGTGTTGCTCGCCGCAATCACGCCGCCGCCCAGGCAGACCTCGCCCTGGTAAAGCACGGCCGACTGACCCGGGGTGACGGCCCACTGCGGCTCGTCAAAACGCAGCGCGGCATGGGTCAAGGACGGCGCCACCAGCTGGCAGGCTGCGTCGGCCTGCCGGTAACGCGTTTTCGCCGCCAGGGTGCCGGCCGCCGGCGCCGCGCCGGCAACCCAGCTGCAGTCCTGCACCTGCACCTGCGTGGAGAGCAGCCAGGGATGGTCGTGGCCCTGCACCACCCAGAGGGTGTTGGTCGCCATGTCTTTGCGCGCCACAAACCAGGGCTCGTGTTCGCCGACGCCGCGCTGGCCGAGCGCCTGCACCGCCTTGAGCTCGGCGCCGCGCGCCTTCACGCCGCCTATGCCCAGGCCCTGGCGCTGGCCCAGGGTGTAAAAACTCAGGCCCACATGTTCGCCCAGCACCCGGCCCTGGTCGTTTCTGATGGGTCCCGGCGCCTTGGCGATGTAGCGGTTCAGGAACTCGCGGAACGGTCGTTCGCCGATGAAGCAGATGCCGGTCGAGTCCTTTTTCCTCGCGTTCGGCAGGCCGATCTCGTCAGCAATGCGCCGGACCTCGGTCTTCTTCAGTTCACCGACCGGGAACAGTGTTTTGGCCAGCTGCGCCTGGTTCAGCCGGTGCAGAAAATAGCTCTGGTCCTTGGCCGGGTCCAGGCCCTTGAGCAGTTCGTGCAGGCCGGTGCTTTCGTTCTTGCGCACACGCGCGTAGTGACCCGTCGCGATTTTTTCCGCGCCCAGCCGCATCGCATGGTCGAGAAAGGCCTTGAACTTGATTTCGGCGTTGCACAGGATGTCGGGGTTGGGCGTGCGCCCGGCCTGGTACTCGCGCAGGAACTCGGCAAAGACGCGGTCCTTGTAGTCGGCGGCAAAGTTGACATGTTCGATTTCGATGCCGATCACGTCGGCCACCGCCGCGGCGTCCACGAAGTCGATGTTGGACGAACAGAACTCGCTGTCATCGTCATCTTCCCAGTTCTTCATGAAGATGCCGATGACTTCATGGCCCTGCTGTTTGAGCAGGTGCGCGGTCACCGCGGAGTCCACCCCGCCGCTCAAACCGACAACGATACGTTGTTTGTGCATTGCAGCATTTTAGGCGGTGACCCAATTCCGTGAGAGGCTCAGGGCCTGGCGTCGTAGACGCTGGGGTCGGTGGTCAGCAGGTCGACGGGGTAACGCTTGCCGGCCAGGTAGTCTTCCATGCAGGTCAGCAACAAGGGACTGCGGTGCAAGTGAGCGCAAGCCCTGATCTCATCGGGGCTCATCCACAGGGTGCGCACAATGCCTTCGTCCAGCGCCTGCCCCGCCACTTCCTCGCCCAGCGTGCCGCAAAATGCGAACCGCAGGTAGGTGATGTCCAGCGGTGTGTCCTGGCCAGGCACCGGTTTTTCGAAGCGCGACATATAGATACCCACCAGCGCCTGCGGCGTGAAGTGAAACGCGGTTTCCTCCAGCGTTTCCCGCGCGCAGCCCTGGATCGGACTTTCGCCCTCGTCCAGGTGGCCGGCCGGGTTGTTCAGACGCAGGCCATCCTGCGTGTGTTCCTCCACCAGCAAAAACCGGCCCTCGCGCTCGATGATGGCGGCGACCGTGACACTGGGTTTCCATCGTGTATTCATCGCCGCATTATCCGTGGGCAAGCGGTCCGCACGGGAGCCTGCGCGACTTCCAGAGAGCCGCGTCCAGAAAAAGCGCGGGAAACTCATGTAAGCTAGCTGACAGGTAACAATTTCACGTAGAACTACTTACGCAACGAGGAGACACCCATGCGAATCGGGGTACCGGCCGAAATCACGGCGGGGGAAACACGCGTTGCCGTCACGCCCGAGACGGCCAAAAAACTCAAGGGCCTGGGCCACACGGTCGTCATCCAGTCCGGTGCCGGCGTGGCCGCCAGTGTTCCTGACGAGGCCTATGTAGCCGCCGGTGCCGAGATCACCGATGCCGCCGGCGCCTATGCGTCCGACATCGTGCTCAAGGTACGCTGCCCGCTGGACAGCGAGATCGGGCTGGCCCGGGCCGGCACCGTGCTGGTCGGCATGCTCAACCCGTTTGATGCCGCCGGCCTGCAACGCCTGGCGGGTGCCCAGCTGACGTCGTTTGCCCTGGAAGCCGCGCCACGCACCAGCCGCGCGCAAAGCATGGACGTGCTCTCGTCGCAGGCCAACATCGCCGGTTACAAGGCGGTGATGATGGCGGCCGACAAATACCAGCGCTTTTTCCCGATGCTGATGACCGCCGCCGGCACCGTCAAGGCCGCCCGCGTGGTGATCCTGGGCGTCGGTGTGGCCGGCCTGCAGGCGATTGCCACGGCCAAACGCCTGGGCGCGGTGATCGAGGCCAGCGACGTGCGGCCCAGCGTCAAGGAGCAGGTCGAATCGCTGGGCGGCAAGTTCATTGACGTGCCCTACGAGACCGACGAGGAGCGCGAAGCCGCCGTCGGCGTTGGCGGTTATGCCAAACCGATGCCGCCCAGCTGGCTGGAGCGCCAAAAAGCCGAGGTCGCCAAACGCGTGGCCCAGGCCGACGTGGTGATCACCACCGCGCTGATTCCCGGCCGCGCCGCGCCGGTGCTGGTGACCGAGGACATGGTCAAGGCCATGAAGCCGGGCAGCGTGATTGTGGATCTGGCCGCGCCGCAGGGCGGCAACTGCCCGCTGACCGAGGCCGGAAAAACAGTCGTCAAGCATGGCGTCACGCTGATTGGCGAGACCAATCTGCCGGCGCTGGTGGCGGCCGACGCCAGCGCGCTCTACGCACGCAACCTGCTGGACTTCCTCAAGCTGGTCATCAGCAAGGAAGGCACGCTCAACATCGATCTGGAAGACGACATCGTGGCGGCCTGCCTGATGACGCAGGCCGGCGAAGTCAAGAAAAAATAACCAGGGCCGGCTGCTGCGCCGACCGACCAGGAGAAAAGACCATGGATGTCGTGTCCCCCACCATCATCAACCTCATCATCTTCGTGTTGGCCATCTACGTGGGTTACCACGTGGTGTGGACCGTCACGCCTGCGCTGCACACCCCGCTGATGGCCGTGACCAATGCGATTTCGGCGATTGTCATCGTCGGCGCCATGCTGGCTGCCGCGCTGACCGTCACACCGCTGGGCAAAACCATGGGCGTACTGGCCGTGGCGCTGGCCGCCGTCAATGTGTTCGGTGGCTTCCTGGTGACGCGCCGCATGCTCGAGATGTTCCGCAAGAAGGAAAAGAAAACCGTTGCGGCTGACGCAGCGGGCTCGGGAGCTGCCAAATGAGCATGAATGTTGTCACGCTGCTGTACCTGGTGGCCTCCGTCTGTTTCATCCAGGCGCTCAAGGGCCTGTCGCACCCCACGACCTCGATCCGCGGCAACCTGTTCGGCATGGTCGGCATGGGCATCGCCATATTGACCACCGGCGCCCTGATCGTGCAGATTTCCGGGGGCAAGGCCTTCGGCATGGTGTATGTGCTGGGCGCCCTGCTGGCGGGCGGCACCGCCGGCACGATCATGGCCAAACGGGTCGAGATGACCAAGATGCCGGAGCTGGTGGCCTTCATGCACAGCATGATCGGCCTGGCTGCGGTGTTCATCGCGGTGGCCGCCATGGCCGAGCCGGACGCCTTTGGCATCGTGGCTGCGGGCCTGCCCACGGCGGCGATTCCGGCCGGCAACCGGCTCGAGCTTTTCCTCGGTGCGGCCATCGGCGCCATCACCTTTAGTGGCTCGGTGATTGCCTTCGGCAAGCTCAGCGGCAAGTACAAGTTCCGCCTGTTCCAGGGCGCGCCGGTCACCTTTGCCGGCCAGCATATGCTCAACCTGGTGCTGGGCATCGCCACGCTGGCGCTGGGCCTGGTGTTCATGTTCACCGGCAACTGGACCGCATTTTTTGCGATGCTGGCACTGTCCTTCGTGCTCGGCGTGCTGATCATCATTCCGATCGGCGGCGCCGACATGCCGGTGGTGGTGTCCATGCTCAACAGTTATTCCGGCTGGGCCGCGGCCGGCATCGGCTTCTCGCTGAACAATGCCATGCTGATCGTGGCGGGCTCGCTGGTGGGCTCGTCGGGCGCCATCCTGTCCTACATCATGTGCAAGGCGATGAACCGTTCCTTTTTCAACGTGATCCTGGGCGGCTTCGGCGGCGAGGCGGGCACGGCGGCCGCCGGTGCCAAGGAGCAGCGTCCGGTCAAGTCCGGCTCGGCCGACGACGCGGCCTTCATCCTGGGCAATGCCGAAACCGTGATCATCGTGCCGGGTTACGGCCTGGCGGTGGCGCGTGCCCAGCATTCGGTGAAGGAACTCGCGCAGAAACTCACCGAGCGCGGTGTCAACGTCAAGTACGCCATCCATCCGGTGGCGGGGCGCATGCCTGGCCATATGAACGTGCTGCTGGCGGAGGCCGAGGTGCCTTATGACCAGGTCTTCGAAATGGAAGACATCAACGCCGAGTTCGGCCAGGCCGACGTGGCCATCATTCTGGGTGCCAACGACGTCGTCAACCCGGCCGCCCACGTCAAGGGCAGTGCCATCTACGGCATGCCGATTCTCGAGGCCTACAAAGCAAAAACCGTGATCGTCAACAAACGTTCGATGGCCGCCGGTTACGCCGGGCTGGACAACGAACTGTTCTACATGGACAAGACCATGATGGTCTTCGGCGATGCGAAAAAAGTGATTGAGGACATGGGCAAGGCGATTGAGTAATCCGCCGGCCGTTCGCCGCTTTTTCCGTGCAAAAGACGTGAGTTGGAGGGGTTTCCCTTCTGATTTGGCCGTTTCCTAAGGGAAAACGCAATAGCCCCGCAGAGGGTCGCGCCACGACAATCCGTGGCAGTTGTTCAATCGTCATCTGGAGAAGACAAGCATGAATGCATCCACCCTAGACCGCCCCTGGCTGAGCGCCTATCCTCCAGGCGTTCCTGCCGACATCGATGCGTCCCAGTACGCCTCGCTGGTGGCTCTGATGGAAGAGAGCTTCGCGAAAAACGCCGGCGCCGTCGCCTACAGCTTCATGGGCAAGGAGGTCACCTTCGGCCAGACGGACAGCCTGTCGCAGGCGTTCGCGGCTTACCTGCAGGGACTGGGGCTGGTCAAGGGCGACCGTGTGGCCATCATGATGCCCAATGTGCCGCAATACCCGGTGACAGTGGCCGCCATCCTGCGTGCCGGCTTTGTGGTGGTCAATGTCAATCCGCTGTACACCCCGCGCGAACTCGAGCACCAGCTCAAGGATTCGGGCGCCAAGGCGATTGTCATCATCGAAAACTTCGCCAACACGCTGGAACAATGTATTGCGAACACGCCGGTCAAGCATGTGGTGCTCACGGCGATGGGCGATCAGCTCGGCGTGCTCAAGGGCGCGCTGGTCAATTACGTGGTCCGCAACGTCAAGAAAATGGTTCCGGCCTTCAACCTGCCGGGCGCCGTGCGTTTCAATGACGCGGTGGCCCAGGGAACGCGCGGCAGCCTCAAGCGCCCCGACATCAAGCCTGACGACGTGGCGGTGCTGCAGTACACCGGCGGCACCACCGGTGTTTCCAAGGGCGCAGTGCTGCTGCACCGCAATGTGATTGCCAACGTGCTTCAGTCCGAAGCGTGGAATGGCCCGGCCATGGCCGGCATGGCGCCGGGTGTGCAGCCGACTTACGTTTGCGCGCTGCCGCTGTACCACATCTTCGCGTTCACGGTGAACATGATGCTGGGCATGCGTACCGGCGGCAAGAACATCCTGATCCCGAACCCGCGGGACCTTCCGGCCGTGCTCAAGGAACTGTCCAAACACAAGGTGCACAGCTTCCCGGCGGTCAACACGCTGTTCAACGGTCTGGCCAACCACCCGGACTTCAACACCGTGGACTGGTCACACCTGAAGATCTCGCTGGGCGGCGGCATGGCGGTGCAAAGCGCGGTGGCCAAACTGTGGCTTGAAAAAACCGGTTGCCCGATCTGCGAAGGTTACGGCCTGTCGGAAACCTCGCCGTCGGCCAGCTGCAACCCGACCAACAGCAAGGCCTTCACCGGCACCATTGGGGTGCCGATTCCCGGCACCTGGTTCAAGCTGCTTGACGACGACGGTAACGAGGTGCCGAACGGCCAGCCCGGCGAGATTGCCATCAAGGGCCCGCAGGTCATGGCCGGCTACTGGCAGCGGCCCGACGAAACCGCCAAGGTCATGACGCCCGACGGCTACTTCAAGTCCGGTGACATCGGCATTGTCGACGAGCACGGCTTCTTCAAGATCGTGGATCGCAAGAAGGACATGATTCTCGTCAGCGGTTTCAATGTCTACCCCAACGAAGTCGAGGACGTGATCTCCGGCATGGAAGGCGTGATGGAATGCGCCTGCGTCGGGGTGGTGGACGACAAGTCCGGCGAAGCCGTCAAGCTGGTCATCGTCAAGAAGAACCCGGACCTCACGGAAGCCCAGGTGCGCGAGTTCTGCAAGACCAACCTGACCGGCTACAAGCAGCCCAAGGTGGTCGAGTTCCGCACCGAGCTGCCGAAAACCCCGGTCGGCAAGATCCTGCGCAGGGAGTTGCGCGACAAGAAGTAAGACAGAGTCCTGCTTCTTTCAGCGCAGGCTGACCACTGTCCCGCTGGCAGGGCTGGTCATGCCGGAGCGACAGGGAGCGAGACACAGGCCGGAAACGGCGGCGGACAAAAGGCGACTCAGGTCGCCTTTTTTGTTTCATGTCGGGGTTCGGGCACACTCGGGTGATGAAACCTACCGCCATTCTGAGCGCGCTGGCTGAAGAGCAGCATGGCTTGATCGACCTGTTGCGCGGCGCGCACAAGACCCGTCACGCCGGCCGCGACTTCTGGCAGGGGGAACTGCATGGCCAGCCGGTGGTGTTGGCCTTGTCGAAAATCGGCAAGGTGGCCGCGGCCACCACGGCGACGGCACTGATCGAGCGGTTTTCCGTGGGACGCATGGTGTTTACCGGCGTCGCGGGAGGTGTGGGCAAGGGTGTGCAGGTCGGCGATGTGGTGGTGGCGACCGATTTTCTCCAGCACGACCTGGATGTCTCGCCGCTGTTTCCCCGGTATGAGGTGCCGTTTTACGGCAAAGCCCGTTTCGACGGCGATGTCGAGCTCACCGCGCAGCTTCATGCGGCGGCCTGCGCGGCGCTGGCTTCGGCCGACGCGCGCCAGCCGATGCAGCGATTTCCGCAGGCCCGCGTGCACCAGGGGCTGCTGGCCAGCGGCGACCGTTTTGTTTCGGGCGCGCAGGAATCGCGCGCGCTGCAGGCCACGCTGGCCGGGGCCGGACATGCGGTGCTCGCCGTCGAGATGGAGGGCGCCGCCGTGGCCCAGGTCTGCCTGGATTACGGCGTGCCCTTTGCCGCCATGCGCACCATTTCAGACCGCGCCGACGACAGTGCGCATGTCGACTTTGCCCGCTTTGTGGACGAGGTGGCCAGCCACTACGCGCAGGCCATTGTTGAGCGGTTTTTACTGTCGCTATCAATAAGGTAGCTGCTGGCGTCCGCCACATAAGTGCTGGAGATCGATTTGACTCACAAACACAGGGCGAACGGGCTACCGCGGGCAGCCGTGGGGACTCTTCATGCCGGCCCGCAGGCGCAGCGGCCCCCCGGTGGCAGGGAGTTACAGACAGTGAACGACCGTGGGGGCTACTTCAACCAGCCACGGCGCCGGAAGTACCACATCGGTACCACCGCACTCGCTGCCATCAGAGCCAGCGCATACGGATAGCCCAGCGCCCAGTCGAGTTCCGGCATCAGCTTGAAGTTCATGCCGTACACGCTGGCGATCAGCGTGGGCGGAAGCAAGGCAACGCTGGCCACCGAGAAGATCTTGATGATCTTGTTCTGGTTGATGTTGATGAAACCGACCGTGGCGTCCATCAGGAAGTTGATCTTATCAAAGAGAAAAGCCGTGTGCGAGTCCAGCGAGTCGATGTCGCGCAGAATCTGGCGCGCCTCCTCGAACTGCTCGCTGTTGAGCATCTTGCTGCGCATCATGAAGCTCACGGCACGGCGCGTGTCCATCACGTTGCGGCGGATGCGTCCGCTCAGGTCCTCGTGGCGGGCAATGGCGCCCAGCACCTCGCCGGCCATCACGTCCGTCACATCGCCCGACAGCACCTTGGTGCTGACCTTTTCGAGGTCGATGTAAATGCCTTCCAGGGTATCGGCCGAGTATTCAGCGTCGGCGTCGAACAGCTTGAGCAACACCTCCTTGGCGTCTTCGATCAGACCCGGCGCGCGGCGCGCGCGCATGCGCAGCAGGCGGAATACCGGCACGTCCTCGTCGTGAATCGAAAACAGCACACCCTTGCTCTTGAGGTTGTCATTGACCAGGTTCAGGATGAAAGCGACCCGCACGGTGCGGGGTTCTTCATCGTCGGCGATCAGGAAGTCGGAGCGGATGTGCAGCTCGCCGTTGTCTTCCTCGTAAAAACGCGCGGACTCCTCGATGTCCTCGTCCATCACGTCTTCGGGAATCGACAGGCCGTAATACTGCTTGATCCAGCGTTTTTCTTCGAGTGTCGGTGATTCCAGGTCGACCCAGATGGGCTGGAACCGGGAGAGTTCTTCGAGCGACTCGATCTCTTCCTGGAACAGGCGCCCGTTGGCGAGCGTGAAAATATTGAGCATGACTGGCTCCCAATCGGTTTGGGGGCGCCGGCACCGGGCAGGCGTCTGCCCGGCGTTGGCGGGGTTGTGGATGGTGGCATCGCTTTCAACCCCGGGATGACGCTGGCGTCAGTCTGCGGTGCTGAAAGCTAGCGACTGGGGCTGCTTTCCAAGGATTTCTCCGTATTGACCAAGCTGCGATTATGGCATTTTGGCCCGGAATTCACTACCTCTTCCGGCCCGGCGCCAGGTTCCCGGCGCGGGGGTCAAGGACCTTTTCCGACCGTTTCATTTTTTGTTGCGATGCACGGTTGCGTTTGCTCCGGTTCGGGCGCATAGTGAAAACAAGAGAGTTGTCCGTCCGCCGCCCGGCAGGCCTGCCAGGGCGGTGTTTTTAACCCCCCTCCAGCCATGGAAAAGGAGTCTCTTTATGAATTTGACGATCAGCGGTCACCACCTTGAAGTTACCCCCGCCTTGCGCGGCTACGTGACCAGCAAGCTGGATCGGATCACGCGGCATTTTGACCAGGTGGTGGATGTCAAGGTTCTTTTGACGGTGGATAACATGAAGGAAAAGGAGTTGCGCCAGAGAGCCGAGTGCAATGTGCATGTCAAGGGACGCGACCTGTTCGCCGAAAGCTCGCATGCTGACCTGTATGCAGCGGTGGATGACCTCGCGGACAAGCTGGACCGTCAGGTCGGCCGCTACAAGACCAAAACCCAGGATCACCACCACGTGACTGCCAAGCGGGAGATGTAAGCGACAAGGCAGGCGGCGGCCGGCGAACGAGCCACCCCGCTCTGCCGCCAGCGCCCTCCCCGAAAGCCGCCTCTGCCCTCAGGCGGCTTTTTTATGGCCCGGATGGCCGCCATGCACACGAAAGTGCATAATCCGGCGACCCCCACCTTGTTATGAACCGTCTTTCGCAAATATTGCCCCCTACCCAGGTTCTGGTCAGTGTCGAGGCCACCAGCAAAAAGCGTGCTTTTGAAGAAGCCGGCCTGCTGTTCGAAAACCTGCACGGACTGAACCGGGCGCTGATCACCGACAGCCTCTTCGCGCGTGAGCGGCTGGGCTCGACCGGGCTGGGCCATGGCGTGGCGATTCCGCACGGACGCATCAAGGGACTGAAGGCCCCGATGGCGGCGGTGTTCCAGCTGCACGCCCCGATCGGCTTTGATGCGCCTGACGAACAGGCCGTGGGCCTGCTGATTTTCCTGCTGGTGCCGGAGGCGGCCACCCAGAAACACCTTGAGATCCTGTCCGAAATCGCCGAACTGCTCAGCGACAGCGCCCTGCGCGAGCGGATCAAGGCCAGCACCGACGCGGCTGCGCTGCACCAGCTGATTGCCTCCTGGCAGTCCAGCCACGCCGTCAGCCCCTGACCCCGCGCGCGTGACCGTGATCGTGACGCAGACCCCTTCTCGCCCCCTGGCATGAAGCCCACCGTCGTCAGCGCCGACGTCCTGTTTGAGGACCATCGCGCCGCGCTGAAGTGGGAATGGGTGGCCGGGCTGGGCGCCTCGGAGAGGCGCTTCGACGAGGTCGCCGTGCGTGCGGCCCGTTCCGGCGCCGACCTGGTCGGTTACCTCAACTACATCCATCCCTACCGCGTGCAGCTGCTCGGAGAGCGCGAAGTCGCTTACCTGAGCAACGGCAGCCCGGAGGACTGCGCCCGCCGCATTTCGCGCATTGTCACGCTGGAGCCGCCGGTGCTGATCATTGCCGACGGCCAGGTGGCGCCCGACACGCTGCTGTCGATGTGTGAGCGCGCCCAGATTCCGATGTTCGCCACCCAGGAGTCGGCGGCGTTTGTGATTGACGTGCTGCGCGCCTACCTGTCCAAACATTTTGCCGACCGCACCTCCATGCACGGCGTGTTCATGGACATCCTCGGCGTCGGCCTGATGATCACCGGCGAATCGGGCCTGGGCAAAAGCGAGCTGGGCCTGGAGCTGATCTCGCGCGGACATGGCCTGGTGGCCGACGACGCGGTAGACCTGTACCGCATCAACCAGACCACCATCGAAGGGCGTTGTCCGGAGCTGCTGCAGAACCTGCTCGAAGTGCGTGGCATCGGCCTGCTCGACATCAAGGCGATTTTTGGCGAGACGGCGGTGCGGCGCAAGATGCGGCTCAAGCTCATCGTGCACCTGGTGCGGCGCGAAACGCTGGAGCGCGAGTACGAACGCATCCCCTATGAGCCGCTGACCCAGGACGTCCTGGGCATTCCGGTACGCAAGGTGATCATCCAGGTGGTGGCTGGCCGCAACATCGCGGTGCTGGTCGAGGCGGCGGTGCGCAATGTCATCCTGCAGCTGCGCGGCATCGACACCTACCAGGAGTTTGTCGAACGGCATCGCCAGGCCATGGAGCGGGGCGGCTGACTTGGGCCCCCAAGGTCGCTCACTTCGTGTAGCTCCCGAGGCCTTGCAGGCCGCGGCTCGCGAGACGCTTCGCCTCTGTCGCCTGTCCAAACCTGCTCAAGCAGGTATGGAGCCGCAGGCTCCAGCCCCTCGGGGGCCGCTGCGCCTGCGGCCCGGCGAAGCCGGTTCCGCGGCCCCTGCTTGAATTGAGAGCACCTTCGCTCGCCCACGTCGTGAGCGGTCCGGTGCGAAACCCTTGCTTCATATGTTGCTATTGAATTAATAGCTGTTTGCGCCCGTCAGTCAATGGTTCTCGCCCATTTCTATCAAAAATCAGCCGTGATGCGGATGCCGTGGCGACACGGGACGGTTCGGGCATTTGTCCTTGGTGCAGTTGGCATACATCGACAGCGAATGGTCGGCGATCGCAAACCCCTTGGCCTTGGCGACGGCGTGCTGGCGTTTCTCGATTTCGGCGTCGTAAAACTCCTCGACCTTGCCGCAGTCGAGGCACACCAGGTGGTCATGGTGCTGGCCTTCGTTGATTTCGTAGACCGCCTTGCCGGATTCGAAATTGCTGCGGTTGAGCAGGCCGGCCTGCTCGAACTGGGTCAACACGCGGTACACCGTGGCCAGCCCGATGTCGGACCGGTCTTCCAGCAACACCCGGAAAACATCTTCTGCCGTCATGTGCCGCTGCTTGCCGGCCTGGAAAATCTCCAGGATCTTCAGGCGCGGCAGGGTGGCTTTCAGTCCGGTGTTCTTGAGTTCGTCGATGTTGCTCATGGAGGAGACTTCCTGAGGAAAAGGGGCCGCAGTCGGGGCCTGTGCAGGCCCGGCATTCGGGGGCCGAAGGCGCGTACGCAGCGGCACCCAGCCGCTACAATGGCCAATCATATCGCTACACCCCCCTACTATGTCAGCCATGCGTGCAAATTACCGTCGCGGCCTCCAAACCGCTTTCGCCGTCCTGGCCTGCGCCGGACTGGCTGCCTGCGGCAGCGGCAAAGGCCTGACCGGGGGTTTGAGCGAAAGCAGGATCAACCCCGTCAACTGGATCACGCCGTACAAGATCGAGGTTGTCCAGGGCAACTTCGTCTCCAGGGAGCAGGTCGAACTGCTCAAGCCCGGCATGTCCCGGGAACAGGTGCGCCAGGTGCTGGGCACGCCGCTGCTGGCCAGTCTGTTCCATGCAGATCGATGGGACTATGTCTTCACCCTGAAGCGCCAGGGTGTGGAGCCGCAGGCGCTCAGGCTCACGGTTTTTTTCAAGGGTGATGCCCTTGAGCGGTTTGAGGGCGATGACATGCCCAGCGAATCGGACTTCGTCGCCAAGCTCGACTCGCGTCGCAAGCTCGGCAAGGTGCCTGTGCTTGAGCTGACCGAAGAGCAGCTCAAGGCCGCCGAAAAGAAACCGGCTGCGACAGCCGCCACCCCGACGGTGACGTCCCCCGTGTCCGCGCCTTCGGCTGCCAGCTACCCGCCGCTGGAAAGCCCGGCCCGGTGAGCACGCTGCAGCAGGCTCCTCTCTGTGTCGCGGTGGCCGGTGCCGGCGGCCGCATGGGCCAGATGCTGGTCGAGGCCGTGCGCAGCAGTGGCGACTGCCAGCTGACCGGCGCGCTGGATGTGGCCACCAGCCCGGGGCTGGGAAGCGACGCCGCAGGTTTTCTCGGACAGGCCAGCGGTGTGGTGATCACCGCCGACCTGGCCGCCGGCCTGGCCGGCGCCCAGGTATTGATCGACTTCACCCGTCCTGAAGGAACGATGGCACACCTGGCCAGATGCCGCGAGCTGGGCGTCAAGCTGGTGATTGGCACCACGGGTTTTTCCGATGCGCAAAAGGCTGAGATCGCCGCTGCCGCCAAAGACATCGCCATCGTCATGGCGCCCAACATGAGTGTCGGCGTCAATGTCACGCTGAAACTGCTTGAAATGGCGGCCAAAGCCCTGAACACCGGTTACGACATCGAAATCATCGAGGCCCATCACCGCCACAAGGTCGATGCGCCTTCCGGCACCGCGCTGAAAATGGGCGAGGTGATCGCTGGCGCGCTGGGTCGTGACCTCAAGGATTGCGCGGTGTATGCCCGGGAAGGCGTGACCGGCGAGCGCGACCCCTCGTCCATCGGTTTTGCGACGATTCGCGGCGGCGACATTGTCGGTGACCACACCGTGCTGTTTGCCGGCACCGGCGAACGTATTGAAATCACCCACAAATCCTCCAGCCGCGTCACCTACGCCCAGGGCAGCCTGCGGGCCGCGCGTTTTCTGGCCGGCAAACCCGCCGGCCTGTACGACATGTTCGATGTGCTGAACCTGAAGTGAGCGACTGAATGAACGTGCTCGCGTTGATGACTCAGGGCGACGCCGTGACCGGGCTGGTGGCGGCGCTGCTGCTGCTGATGTCGGTGGCCAGCTGGGTCGTGATTGTCTGGAAGGCCTGGCTGCTCAAACGCGCGGTCGGCGATGTGGCCCGCAGCACGGCCGTGTTCTGGCAGTCCGCTTCCGTCGAGGAGGCCCAGCCCAAGGTGGCTGCCTTCGACCGCGAGGCACTGGTGCTGCCGCTGATCGCCGCCACCAGGCTGCAGGCCGGCGGCACGCTGGCCTCGGCCGGCGACCGGTCCCAGCAGCTGACGCGGGTTCTGCGCGATGCGTTGCATGCGGTGCTGCACAAGTTGCAGTACGGCCAGGTGCTGCTGGCCACCGTCGGTTCGACCGCACCCTTTGTCGGCCTGCTGGGCACGGTCTGGGGCATCTACCACGCGCTGGTGGGCATTTCGGCGGCCGGCCAGATCACCATCGACAAGGTGTCCGGCCCCGTCGGCGAGGCGCTGATCATGACGGCCGCCGGCCTGGCCGTGGCCATTCCCGCCGTGCTGGCCTACAACATCTTTGGCCGCAACATCGGCCGCATCGAGGCGGACCTGGAAGGGTTTGCCTACGATGTTCGCGAACTGCTGGTGGCCCCCGATTCGCGCCCCCGGCCCGCGAATCGGGCCGCGGACGAGCAGGGCGCAAGCCCCGCCAGGCCATGAGTTTCGGCCGGCTTGAGCGCAGTGTTGGCGCGCAGCCCATGAGCGAGATCAATGTCACCCCGCTGGTGGACGTGATGCTGGTGCTGGTGGTGATCTTCATCATCACCGCGCCCCTGCTGGCCAGCTCGATCAAGCTGGACTTGCCCAAAAGTGATGCCGCCCGGCCGAACGAGGCGCCGCAATTCGTCACGCTGGCGGTCGACAGGGCCGGCCAGGCCTTCCTCAACGACCAGCCGGTTTCCGGCGAGCAACTGGACCAGCGCCTGCGGCAAAACGCGGCGCTGAACCCCGACACCGAAGTGCAGCTGCGTGCCGACGAGGCCGTGCCTTATGGCCGCATCGTCGAGGTCATGGGCATCGCGCAAAAAGCCGGCCTGAACCGCATCGGCTTCGTTGCCAACGCCCCCGCCACCACCACGCCTGCCCCTGCGACCCGGCCCTGAAGGCGCTCCGGCGCGGCAGGCCCGGCCCAGCGCCTAAAATCCCTGCAAGCGGCAGCCAGGGGCTGCTTCATTTTTCTTTCCATCTTCCGTGCGCCATGCAAGACAAATACAACCACCTCGACGTTGAGCGCAGTGCGCAAACCCACTGGACCGCGGCCGACGCCTACCGCGTCACCGAAGACACGTCCCGAAAGAAGTATTACGCCTGCTCCATGCTGCCTTACCCCAGCGGCAAGCTGCACATGGGCCATGTGCGCAACTACACCATCAACGACATGCTCACGCGCTACCTTCGCATGAAGGGCTACAACGTGCTCATGCCCATGGGCTGGGACGCCTTCGGCCTGCCGGCGGAAAACGCCGCGATGAAAAACGGCGTTCCGCCGGCGCAGTGGACGTACGACAACATCGCTTACATGAAAAAGCAGATGCAGGCGATGGGGCTGGCCATCGACTGGAGCCGCGAGGTCGCCACTTGTGACCCGAGTTATTACAAGTGGAACCAGTGGCTGTTCCTGAAGATGCTGGACAAGGGCATCGCCTACCGCAAGACCCAGGTCGTCAACTGGGACCCGGTGGACCAGACCGTGCTGGCCAACGAGCAGGTGATCGACGGCAAGGGCTGGCGCACCGGCGCCGTGGTGGAAAAGCGCGAGATTCCGGGCTACTACCTGAAGATCACCGATTACGCCGAAGAACTGCTCGACAGCGTCAGCCACAAGCTGCCGGGCTGGCCCGAACGCGTCAAGCTGATGCAGGAAAACTGGATAGGCAAAAGCGAAGGTGTTCGTTTCGCGTTTCCGCATGAGATCCGGGATGGCGCCGGCGACCTGATCGGCGACGGGAAGATGTACGTCTTCACCACCCGCGCCGACACCATCATGGGCGTGACCTTCTGCGCCGTGGCGCCCGAACACCCGCTGGCAGTCCATGCGGCGGCGTCGAATCCGAAGCTTGCCGCCTTCATCGAGGACTGCAAGTCCGGCGGCACCACCGAAGCCGAACTCGCGACGCAGGAGAAAAAAGGCGAGCGCACCGGACTGTCCGTCACGCACCCGCTGACCGGCGAGGCTGTGGAGGTCTGGGTCGGCAACTACGTGCTGATGAGTTACGGCGACGGCGCGGTCATGGGCGTGCCCGCGCACGACGAGCGCGACTTCGAATTCGCGAAGAAATACGCCTTGCCGATCAAGCAGGTCACGGACGTGAGCGGCAAGACCTACAGTGACGCCGCCTGGGCCGACTGGTACGGCGACAAGCAGCAGGGCGTCGCCATCAACTCCGGCAAATACGATGGCCTGGCCTTCAAGGCCGCGGTCGATGCGGTGGCCGCCGACCTCGCCGCGCTGGGACTTGGCGAGAAAAAAACCACCTGGCGCCTGCGCGACTGGGGCGTGAGCCGCCAGCGTTACTGGGGCACGCCGATTCCCATCATCCACTGCGAGGAGCACGGCGCGGTGCCGGTGCCGGAGAAGGATTTGCCGGTGGTGTTGCCGCAGGACTGCGTGCCCGACGGCTCCGGCAATCCGCTGCACAAGCACGAAGGTTTTCACGCCGGGGTGGTGTGTCCCGTCTGCGGCAAGCCGGCGCGGCGCGAGACCGACACCATGGACACCTTTGTCGATTCGTCCTGGTATTACATGCGGTACTGCGATCCGAAGAACGACGACAAAATGGTCGCGGAGGGCGCCAGCTACTGGATGCCGATGGACCAGTACATCGGCGGCATTGAACACGCCATCCTGCACCTGCTGTATGCGCGCTTCTGGACCAAGGTCATGCGCGACATGGGTCTGGTCCAGGTGGATGAACCCTTCACCAAGCTGCTGACGCAGGGCATGGTGCTCAACCACATCTACTCGCGCAAGGGCGAAAAAGGCGGCGTCGAATACTTCTGGCCGGCCGATGTGGACGACGTGCACGACGAAAACGGCAAGGTCACCGGCGCCAGACTCAGGAAAGACGGCTCCATGGTCAGCTACGAAGGCGTGGGCACCATGAGCAAGAGCAAGAACAACGGTGTCGATCCGCAGGACCTGATCGAGAAATACGGCGCCGACACCGCGCGCCTGTACACCATGTTCACCTCGCCGCCGGAAGCCACGCTGGAGTGGAACGACGCGGGCGTGGAAGGCTCCTACCGTTTCCTGCGCCGGGTCTGGAACTTCGGTGTCAAGCTGGATGCTATGAATTTAGGAGCTGCTGGCGCTCGTCCACTAAGGGCGGGGGCCGTATTTGACAAGGAAACGCAGGCGCTGCGCCGCGAGATCCACACGGTGCTCAAGCAGATCGACTACGACTACCAGCGCATGCAGTACAACACCGTGGTGTCGGGCGCCATGAAGCTGCTCAACGCACTCGAAGATTTCAAAGGCCAGACCTCGACAGGCGCAGCGTTTGCCCTGCGCGAAGGCATGGGCATCCTGCTGCGCTGCCTTTACCCCGCCACGCCGCATGTGGCGCACGCGCTGTGGGACGAGCTCGGTTTTGCCAGAGACCATGGCGAGCTGCTCGACGCACCCTGGCCGGAGGTGGATGCTTCTGCCCTGGTGCAGGACGAAATCGAGCTGGTGCTGCAGATCAATGGCAAGCTGCGCGGGTCGGTCACCGTGCCCGCCGGCGCCGACAAGGCCGCGATCGAGGCGGCGGCGCTGGCCTCGGACGCGTTTGTCAGGCAGGCCGACGGCGCCGCGGCCAAAAAAGTCATCGTTGTCCCGGGCCGCCTGGTCAACATCGTCGTCTGAAGGAAACCACCATGCAACGTCGCGTCTTCCTGCTGTCCGCCCTGTCGGCCTCGGTCCTGAGTGCCTGCGGCTTTGCCTTGCGCAAGGCGCCCAACTACGCGTTCAAGACCATTTACAGCGGTGCGGCTGAGACCTCGACACTGGGCACCGAGCTCAACCGCAACCTCGAAGCGGGCGGCACGGTGAAGGTGATCCGCGACCCGCGCCTGATCGGCGAGGCGGACGTGATTCTCGATGTGTTGCTCGACCAGCGGGAAAAAACCGTGGTCGGCATCAACGCCTCGGGCCAGGTGCGCGAGTTCCAGCTGCGCACACGTTTCAGGTTCCAGCTGCGCACGCTCAAGGGCAAGTTGCTGATCCCGCCGGCCGAGATCGTGCTGCAGCGCGACATCAGTTTCAACGAGTCCGCGGTGCTGGCCAAGGAAACCGAGGAGGCGCTGCTGTACCGCGACATGCAGAGCGACATCGTGCAGCAGATCCTGCGCCGGCTGGCCGCCGTCAAGGAGATCTGACGCTGCCGCCTGCGCTGCAGGCCGGAATACATGATGAAATCGGGCGTAAGCCCAATAGGGGCGGGCGCCAACAGCTATTAATTGAGTAGCATCGATTGGCCCCTGTCTTGTGAAGCTCAGCGCATCAGCGTGCTTTTGCCGAACAGGCTTTCGACCAGCTCCAGCACCACTTCGGCCGTGCCGTTGCGCACGTCCAGGGCCGGGTTGAGTTCCATCACGTCCAGCGAGGCCATGCGGCCGGTGTCGGCGATCATTTCCATGCACAACTGGGCTTCGCGGTAAGTCGGCCCGCCCTTGACGGCTGTGCCGACACCGGGCGCAATCATCGCATCGAGGAAATCAACGTCGAAGCTCACATGCAGGTGGGTCTGCGCATCCACGCCGGCCAGCGCCGCCGCCATGGTCTGCCGCATGCCCCACTCGTCGATGTAACGCATGTCGAACACTTCCATGCCCGACTGCCTGAGGAGATGTTTTTCGCCCTCGTCAACGCTGCGAATGCCAACCTGCCGGACGGCCGAGGCCTGGATCGCCGGAACCACAGCGCCGATGCCGGTCAGCTCGGCCGGGCCGTGGCCGCACAACACGGCCACAGGCATGCCGTGGGTGTTGCCGGTGGGGGTCAGGTGGTTGGTGTTGAAGTCGGCATGCGCGTCCAGCCACAACACACGTAGGGTCTGGCCGGTCTGGCGGCAGCGGCGCGCCACCGCGCTGATGGAGCCGATCGACAGGCAGTGGTCGCCGCCCAGCAGGAGGGGCAAGTCGCCCGCGCTCAGGGCCGAGAACACAGCCTCATGCACCGAGCGGTTCCAGGCGGCCACCTCGGCCAGATGGCGGTAACCCTGAACGGGCGGCTGCCACGGGTTGGGCGGGCCGCCCAGGTTGCCCTCGTCCTTCACCTGCAGGCCACGGCCTTCCAGCGTGGCCTGCAGGCCGGCCACGCGCAGCGCCTCGGGGCCCATCGACGCGCCGCGGGTGCCGGCGCCGATGTCGGTGGGCGCGCCAATCAGGCGAATAGCTTGTGTCATGGCAAGCAGTATGCCGTCAGCAGTCCGCGTCTGCCAGTGCGGCCGGGTCAGGAGGGCTTGATGCAAAACTCCCAGCCGCTAAACTGGGGCACCATGAACCTGGCGCCCGCCCAACTTTCCGACCATCTCCAGCGCGGGCTCAGGAGCCTGTACACCCTGCACGGCGACGAGCCGCTGCTGGTGCAGGAATTCGCCGACGCGCTGCGCGCCGCCGCGCGCGAGCGGGGTTACACCGAACGCACGGTGCACACCGTGGCCGGGGCCCATTTTGACTGGAGCGAGGTGCTGGCCAGCGGCGGCTCCCTGAGCCTGTTTGCCGACAAGCAGATTGTGGAGATCCGCATCCCCAGCGGCAAGCCCGGCAAGGACGGCTCGTTGGCGCTGCAGCAGATTGCCGAACGCGCGCAGGGCGACGACAGCACGCTGACCCTGGTGCTGCTGCCGCGCCTGGACAGCATGACGACCAAGGGCGCCTGGTTTGGTGCGCTGGAGAGTTTTGGCACCACGGTCAAGTTCGACGCGATTGACCGCCGCAACCTGCCGCAGTGGATCGCGCAGCGCCTGCAGCAGCAGGGCCAGCGGGTGGCGCAGGGCGAGGAGGGCCAGCGAACACTGCAGTTTTTTGCCGACCGGGTCGAAGGCAACCTGCTGGCCGCGCACCAGGAGATCCAGAAGCTGGGCCTGCTGTATCCCACCGGCCCGGGAGCGTCGGCGGAACTGGGTTTCGACCAGGTCGAAAACGCCGTGCTCAACGTCGCGCGTTACGACGTGTTCAAGCTTTCCGAGGCGGTGCTGGGCGGCCATGCCCTGCGCGTGCAGCGCATGCTTGACGGCCTGCAGTCCGAAGGTGAATCCGAGGTGCTTGTGCACTGGGCCCTGAGCGAGGACATCCGCAGCTTGAAACGCGTCAAGGACGCCCTGGGCGCGGGTCGGCCCATGCCGATGGCGTTGCGTGAAAACCGCGTCTGGGGTGTCAAGGAAAAACTGTTCGAGCGGGTGTTGCCCCAGATGGGTGAGACCACACTGGCCAATTTGCTGCATGCTGCGCACAAGGTTGACGGCATCGTCAAGGGTCTGAAGCAGCCCGACTGGCCGGCCGACGGCTGGCAGGCGCTGCAGCGCCTGGCCGGCATGGTGTGCAGCGCCTGCCAGCCATCGGCCGTTGCCCGCGGCGTGCGCCAGCCTCTGGGTGGCGCGCGGGGCTAGCGGCATGCAGTACACCGCCTCGCTCTCCAAAAAGTTCATGCGCATCGGGGCCAGCCTGCTGTTGGTGGCGCTGGTTTCCATCGGGCTGACCCTGTGGGTCACCTGGCAACTCGAAGGCGGCGCCGCAGCCGTCAACGAAGCCGGGCGCATGCGCATGCAGACCTGGCGACTGGCCAGCGCGGTGCAGGCCGGCGTCGAGCGCGCCGAACTGCAGGCGCTGGTGGACCGGTTCGACGAGAGCCTGGTCCTGCTGCGCGAAGGCGACCCTTCCCGGCCGCTGTTCGTGCCCTGGGACGACCAGGTGCGGGCGCGTTTTAACGATGTCGAGTCTCTCTGGCGTGTCGAGCGTCCGCTGTGGCTGGCTGTGCCAGCGGCGCCGGCACAGGACCTGATGAAGGCCGGGGCTGCGTTTGTGGACGCCAGCGACCGGCTGGTTCTGGTGATCGAGCAGCACCTGTCCCGGCTGACCGCCGTCCTGAACCTGTTCCAGTTGCTGATGATGTTGCTGGCCATCGGCGGGGCGGTCATCATGCTTTTCACCGGTTACATGTACGTGATCAATCCCCTGGCACAGCTCAGGCAGGGCTTGCGCAAGCTGGAGTCCGGGGATTTCAGGACACGCATCGAGGTCGACACCGTGGACGAGTTCGGCCAGGTGGCAGCCGGCTTCAACCACATGACGGCGACCCTGCAGTCGCTGTATGAAGGGCTGGAGGCCAAGGTCGAGGCCAAGACGCGCCGCATCGAGGCGCAACGCGCGCGGCTGGAGGCGCTGTACAAGGTCAGCGCCTTTCTGGCCCAGGCCGGCAGCATTGACGAGCTGGCACGCGGCTTTGCCCAGCGCGTACGCGCCGTGATGAAGGCCGACGCTGCCGCCGTCCGCTGGTCCGATGACGCCAACCAGCGCTACCTGATGCTGGCTTCCGATTGTTTCCCGCAGGAGCTGGTGGAGGAAGAGCGCAGCCTGCTGGCTGGCGCCTGTGCCTGCGGCAACCTGCGGCCGGACGCGCGCACCCGCGTGATTCCCATCCTCAGCCACGATGAAGCGCCGGTGCGCCACTGCGCCAAGGTCGGGTACGAAAGTGTGGTGGCGGTACCGATACGCCTGCAGCAACGCCTGCTCGGCGAGTTCAACCTGTTCTTCCGCACGCCCGTTCTGCTGAGCGCCGACGAGATCGAACTGCTCGATGCGCTGGCCAGCCACCTGGCCAGTTCGCTGGAAGGGCTGCGTGCCGACGCCCTGGACCGGGAGGCGGCGGTGGCGGAGGAGCGCGCGCTGCTGGCGCGCAACCTGCATGACTCGATCGCGCAATCCCTGGCCTTTCTCAAGATCCAGGTCCAGCTGCTGCGGGCAGCCGTGCAGAAGGGGCAACCGCTGCAGATGCAGGGCGCGCTGGATGAGCTGGACATCGGGCTGCGCGAAAGCATCAGCGATGTCCGGGAGCTGCTGGTGCATTTCCGTACCCGCACCAACACCGACGACATCGAACAGGCCTTGCAGGAGACCCTGCAGAAGTTCCAGAGCCAGACTGGTTTGTCGGCACAGTTGCAGGTCCACGGCCAGGGGTTGCCCCTGCCTTCGGACGTACAGGTGCAGGTGTTGCATGTGCTCCAGGAAGCGCTGTCAAATATACGAAAACATGCGGGCGCCACGCAGGTCGGCCTTGAAGTGAGCAAGGGTGCGCGCTGGCGTTTTGTGGTGCACGACAACGGCGCCGGCTTCGACACCGGCAAGCATCCCGGACAGTCCCATGTCGGCCTGAACATCATGCGCGAGCGCGCAGGACGCATAGGCGCCGAGGTGGAGATCGTTTCCAGGGCCGGCGAGGGAACCACCGTGACACTGACGCTGCCGCCGCATCCGGAGGTCAGCGGCACCGTCGCCGCGAGGTCCTCGGGGGTTGCGGCCGCGACCGCCGGTGCGCACGGTGGCTGAGGACCAGACATGACGATGCCCATTGCCCTGCTGGTGGTCGACGACCACACCCTGTTTCGTCGCGGTCTCGTCGCGCTGCTCTCGCAGGACGGGCGTTTCACGGTGGCGGGCGAGGCCGGCGACATCGGCGAGGCGCTGCGCTGCGTGAAGCGCAGCAAGCCGGACCTGATCCTGCTGGACAACCACCTGCCGGGCGTTCTGGGCGTGGACGGCATCGCGACGCTCAAGGAAGCGGCACCCGGCACCCGCATCCTGATGCTGACGGTGAGTGAAAACGAGGACGACCTGTCTGCGGCGCTGCAGGCCGGTGCCGACGGTTACCTGCTGAAAACCGTGGAGCTGGACAGCCTGTCGGAGTCCATCATCAAGGTGCTGGATGGGGAATCGGTGGTCAGCCCGGAAATGATGACCAAGCTGGTAGCCGCTTTCCGTTCCAAGGCTCCCCCGACCGCCAATGGCGATGTCGCGGCGGGCAATGGCGATCGCAATGGAGTCGCCCCCTTGCCGGGTCTGCAGGTTGATTCGGCCATTGCGCTGCTCTCGGCGCGCGAGCGCGAGGTCCTGGCACTGATCGCACGCGGCGACAGCAACAAGGTGATTGCCCGCAAGCTCGACATCGCGGAGACGACGGTGAAGATTCATGTCCAGCACATCCTGCGCAAGCTGCAGCTCAGTTCGCGGGTCCAGGCAGCCGTATACGCGGCTGGCCGGGAGCTTGGTTGACAAAGATCAAGTCCGCAGCAGCTTGACCCGGCCCTAGTTCTTCAGAACGATGTTGGCGCCGGCCATCATCGCTTTTGCGGCCCTGTCACCACGTTCCAAAGGAGGATATTCAAGACGGCCGGAAAGGCCGACAGTCATGCCATGTGTCTGGAGAAACAACATGGCCTCTGAACTGGGCAATTCAAGAAAAGCGTGGTCGGTGCTGATTGTCAGCACGCTGGCGTTCACCGTGTGTTTCATGGTCTGGATGATGTTCGGCGTGATCGGCATCCCGATCAAGAAGATGCTCAACCTCAACGCCACCGAGTTCGGCCTGCTCGCGGCCACGCCGGTGCTGACCGGCTCCCTGATTCGCGTGCCGCTGGGCATCTGGACCGACCGCTACGGCGGCCGCATCGTCATGACGATCCTGATGGCCATCACCGTGCCCGCGATCTGGCTCATGAGTTACGCCACGGCCTACTGGCACTTCCTGGTGATCGGCCTGTTTGTCGGCCTGGCCGGCGGCTCGTTTTCGGTGGGGACGCCTTACGTCGCGCGCTGGTTCCCGAAAAGCCGCCAGGGCATGGCGATGGGTGTGTACGGCGCCGGCAACTCGGGTGCCGCCGTCAACAAGTTTGTGGCACCGGTGCTGCTGGTGGCCTTTGGCTGGGCCATGGTTCCTCAGGTGTACGCGGTCATCATGCTGGCTGCGCTGGTGCTGTTCTGGCTGTTCAGCTACAGCGACCCTTCGCACCTGGTACCCAGCCATGTCAAATTCAGCGACCAGCTCAAGGCCCTGAAGGACCCGAAAGTCCTCAAGTATTGCCAGTACTACAGCATCGTGTTCGGCGGTTATGTGGCCCTGTCGCTCTGGATGGTCCAGTATTACGTGGGCGAGTTCGGCCTCGACATCCGAGTGGCAGCGCTGCTGGCGGCGTGTTTCTCGCTGCCCGGTGGCGTGCTGCGCGCCTTCGGCGGCATTTTGTCCGACAAGTACGGCGCACACAGCGTGACCTGGTGGGTGATGTGGGTGAGCTGGGTCTGCCTGTTCCTCCTGTCCTATCCGCAGACCGACTTCACGATTCTGACGGTCAATGGCCCGGCGACCTTTCACCTCGGCCTGAACGTCTACACCTTCACCGCGCTGATGTTCCTCCTCGGCATCGCCTTTGCCTTCGGCAAGGCCAGCGTCTTCAAGTACATCAGCGACGACTACGGCGCCAACATCGGCGCGATCAGCGGCATTGTCGGGCTGGCCGGCGGGCTGGGCGGCTTTGTGTTGCCCATCATCTTCGGCGGCCTGATGGACCTGACGGGCATCCGCTCCAGCGCCTTCATGTTCATGTACGGCATCGTCTGGGTCTCGCTGATCTGGATGTACTGGACAGAGGTGCGCCGCACTGAAGTCATGGGCAAGAACGCGGCCGGCGCACAGGCCTGAAACAGACCTTTTTTTGAGGAATCACCATGAATACCCAAACAAGTTCCAGCGCCGACATCACCGACTGGCGTCCCGAAGATGAGCAGTTCTGGGAAAGCACCGGCAAGCGCATTGCCTACCGCAATCTCTGGATCTCCGTGCCAAGCCTGCTGTGCGGCTTTGCCGTTTGGGGCATGTGGGGCATCATCACCGTGCAGATGCTCAACCTGGGTTTTCCCTTCACCCAGGCCGAGCTGTTCACACTGACGGCCATTGCAGGCCTGGCCGGCGCCACCATGCGTATTCCGGCCTCCTTCCTGATCCGGCTGGCCGGCGGGCGCAACACCATCTTCCTGACGACGTCCATGCTGCTGGCACCGGCCATCGGCACCGGCATCGTGCTGCAGCACCCCGAATGGCCGCTGTGGTCCTTCCAGTTGATGGCGCTGTGGTCGGGCGTAGGCGGCGGCAACTTCGCCAGTTCGATGTCCAACATCAGCACCTTTTTCCCCAAGCGTCTGCAGGGCACGGCGCTCGGCCTCAATGCGGGCCTGGGTAACTTTGGCGTCACCGCCATGCAGGTCGTCATTCCCCTGGTGATGACCGTCGGCATCTTCGGCAGTTTCGGCGGCGAATCAATGACGCTGGTCAAGGACAGCGGCTGGATCCTCGGGAAAATCACGGCCGGAACACCCACCTGGATCCAGAACGCCGGCTTCGCCTGGCTGCTGTCGCTGGTGCCGCTGTCGGTCATCTGCTTCTTCGGCATGAACAACCTGACCACCGTCTCGCCCGCCATCGGCGGCACGATCCCGGCCTTCCTCAAGATCATCTGGCTGTACACCCTGTCGTTTGTGCCGGCCGGTGTCGGGCTGTACCTCTACCTGCCCAAACCCACGGGGCTGGGCCTGCTCAACATGTGGATCGCCATGCCATTGATTGTGGTGAGCACCCTGATGGTGCTGAAGGTGACCGCCTTTGGCCCGATGAAGGAAGCCATTGCCAAACAGTTCTCCATTTTCAGCAACAAGCACACCTGGTCGCTGACGCTGCTCTACATCGTGACCTTCGGTTCCTTCATCGGGTTTTCGATGGCCCTGCCGCTGGCCATCACGGTGATCTTCGGCATCAGCCACGTGCCGGACGCCGCCGGCGTCATGCAGCACACGCTGAAAAATCCGAACGCACCGTCGGCGCTCACCTTTGCCTGGATAGGCCCGTTTGTCGGCGCACTGATCCGCCCCGTGGGCGGCTGGGTTTCGGACAAGGTCGGCGGGTCCATCGTGACGCAGATCATTTCCGCCATCATGGTGGTGGCCTCCGTGGCGGTGGGGTACGTGATGCTGCTGGCCTACAAGTCGGCCGCACCGGAGCAGTATTTCCTGATCTTCATGGTGCTGTTCGTCGTGCTGTTTGCCGCCAGCGGCATCGGCAACGGTTCCACCTTCCGCACGATTGGTGTCATCTTCGACCGCCAGCAGGCCGGTCCTGTGCTGGGCTGGACCTCGGCCATTGCTGCCTACGGCGCCTTCATCGCCCCGGTGGTCATCGGTGCGCAGATCAAGGCCGGCACCCCGGAAAACGCCATGTACGGCTTTGCCATCTTCTATGCCCTGTGCCTGGTGCTGAACTGGTGGTTTTACCTGCGCCGCGGCGCCGAGATCAAAAACCCCTGACCCGTTGCAGAACCCGAATTTGCCGCTTTACCGGAGAATCAAATGAGTCATTTTCTCGATCGACTGAGCCACTTTTCCAACCCCAGGGAGTCCTTCTCCGGGGCGCACGGCGTCACCACCGCCGAGGACCGGACCTGGGAAGACGCCTACCGCAACCGCTGGGCGCACGACAAGATTGTGCGCAGCACCCATGGTGTGAACTGCACCGGGTCGTGCTCCTGGAAGATTTATGTCAAGGGCGGCATCGTCACTTGGGAAACCCAGCAGACCGACTACCCGCGCACGCGCTGGGACATGCCCAACCACGAGCCGCGCGGCTGCTCGCGCGGTGCCAGCTACAGCTGGTACCTGTACAGCGCCAACCGCGTCAAGTACCCCATGGTGCGCGCGCGCCTGCTCAAACACTGGCGCGAAGCGCGCCTGACGCTGGCGCCGGTCGAGGCCTGGGCGGCCGTTGTGCAGGACGACGCCAAGCGGCGCGACTACCAGAGCGTGCGCGGCCTTGGCGGGTTCGTGCGTTCCAGCTGGGACGAGGTCAACGAGATCATTGCGGCCTCGAACGTCCACACGATCAAGAAGCACGGCGCCGACCGCATTATCGGTTTCTCGCCGATCCCGGCGATGTCCATGGTCAGTTATGCCTCCGGCTCGCGCTACCTGTCACTGATAGGCGGCGTGTGCATGAGTTTCTACGACTGGTACTGCGACCTGCCTCCGTCCAGCCCCCAGGTCTGGGGTGAGCAGACCGACGTGCCGGAGTCGGCCGACTGGTACAACTCCGGCTTCATCATTGCGTGGGGCTCGAACGTGCCGCAGACGCGCACCCCCGATGCGCACTTCTTCACCGAGGTCCGTTACAAGGGCACCAAGACGGTGGCGATCACGCCCGACTATTCCGAGGTCGCCAAACTCTCCGACCTGTGGTTGCACCCCAAGCAGGGCACCGATGCGGCGGTCGCCATGGCGATGGGCCACGTGATTCTGAAAGACTTCTACTTCGGTGGCAACGGCAAACCGCGTTCGGCCTACTTCGACCACTACGCCCGCCGCTATACCGACTTGCCCATGCTGGTGATGCTGAAAGAGCACCAGCTGGAAAACGGTGAAACCGTCATGGTGCCGGACCGTTACGTGCGCGCGTCCGACTTCAACGGCAAGCTGGGCCAGGCGAACAACCCCGAGTGGAAAACCGTGGCTTTCGACGCGCAGGGCAAGGTTGTGCTGCCGCACGGCGCCATTGGGTTTCGCTGGGGTCCGGACGGCCGTGCCGACGCCGGGCAGTGGAACCTGGAGTCCAAAGAGGCACGCCAGGGTGACGAGGTCACGCTCAAGCTGTCGGTGATGGAAGGCGATGCGCCCAGTGCTGACAGCGCCAAGGTTGGGTTTCCGTATTTCGGCGGCATCCCCCATGAGCACTTCCAGAACAACGAGCAGAGCGATGTGCTGGTGCGTACAGTGCCCGTGCAACGCATTTCACTCGGCAAGGCTGGCGAAGAGCGTTCGGCCCTGGTGGCCACGGTGTTCGACCTGCAGGTTGCGCAATACGGCATTTCCCGCGGTTTGCCCGGTGAGCTGGCTGCCGCCGACTTTGACGACAATACCCCCTACACGCCGGCCTGGCAAGAACAGATCACCGGGGTGCCGCGCGACCAGGTGATCGCCGTCGCACGCCAGTTTGCCGACAATGCCGAGAAGACCGAAGGCCGGTCCATGGTCATCATCGGTGCGGGGATGAACCACTGGTACCACAGTGACATGAACTACCGCAGCGTCATCAACATGCTGATGATGTGCGGCTGCATCGGCAAGAGCGGCGGTGGCTGGGCGCACTACGTGGGCCAGGAAAAACTGCGGCCGCAGACCGGCTGGACGCCGCTGGCCTTCGCGCTCGACTGGATCCGCCCCCCCCGGCAGATGAACTCCACCAGTTTCTTTTATGCGCACACCGACCAGTGGCGCTACGAGAAACTCGGTGTGGACGAGGTGTTGTCGCCGTTGGCGGACAAAAAACTCTACGGCGGCAGCATGATCGACTACAACGTGCGCGCCGAGCGCATGGGTTGGTTGCCAAGCGCGCCGCAATTGCAGACCCATCCCATGCAGGTCGTCAAGGACGCGCAGGCCGCGGGTCTGGATGCCAAGGACTATGTCGTCAAGGCGCTCAAGGACGGCTCGCTCAGGATGAGCTGCGAGGACCCGGACCATCCGGACAACTGGCCGCGCAACATGTTTGTCTGGCGCTCCAACATCATCGGTTCGTCAGGCAAGGGCCATGAATATTTCCTCAAACATCTGCTCGGTACGGACAACGGGGTGCAGGGCAAGGATCTGGGTGCCGAAGAGGGCAAACCCGAAGAAGTGGTCTGGCACGACAAGGCACCCGAGGGCAAGCTGGACCTGCTGGTCACGCTCGACTTCCGCATGAGCACGACCTGCCTGTACTCGGACATCGTGTTGCCGACGGCAACCTGGTACGAAAAGAACGACCTCAACACCAGCGACATGCACCCCTTTATCCATCCGCTGTCCACCGCGGTGGACCCGGTGTGGCAGTCGAAAAGCGACTGGGAAATCTACAAGGGCTTCGCGAAAAAATTCAGTGAACTGTGCGAAGGCCATCTCGGCGTCGAGAAGGAGATGGTGTTGACTCCGGTGATGCACGATACCCCGGGTGAGCTGGCCCAGCCTTTTGAAGTCAAGGACTGGAAGCGTGGCGAGTGCGAGCTGGTGCCCGGCAAGACGGCGCCGCAGATGCAGGTGGTCGAACGGGACTACCCCAATGTCTACAAACGTTTCACGGCCGTCGGCCCGCTGCTCAACAAGATCGGCAACGGCGGCAAGGGTATTTCGTGGAATACCGAAACCGAGGTGAAACAGCTCGGTCAGCTCAACGGCCTGGTGACCGAACCGGGCGTGACCCAGGGCATGCCGCGCATCAACAGCGACATCGACGCCTGCGAGATGGTGCTGCAGCTGGCGCCTGAAACCAACGGCCATGTGGCAGTCAAGGCCTGGGCGGCACTGGGCAAGCAGACCGGCCGCGAGCACACCCATCTGGCGCTGCACCGCGAGGACGAGAAGATCCGCTTTCGCGACATCCAGGCGCAACCGCGCAAGATCATCAGCTCGCCGACCTGGAGCGGCATCGAGTCTGAAACCGTGTCGTACAACGCCGGCTACACCAATGTGCATGAACTGATCCCATGGCGCACCCTCACGGGCCGCCAGCAGTTCTATCAGGACCATCCGTGGATGCTGGCGTTCGGCGAGGGCCTGGCCAGCTACCGGCCGCCGGTGAACCTCAAGGCAACGGCCGGGGTGCACGGCATCCGTACCAACGGCAACACCGAAATATTGCTGAACTTCATCACGCCGCACCAGAAGTGGGGCATTCACTCGACCTACACCGACAACCTGTTGATGCTGACGCTGAGCCGGGGCGGGCCCATCATCTGGCTCAGTGAAGACGACGCGAAGTTGATCGGGGTTGAGGACAACGACTGGATCGAGGCCTACAACGTCAACGGCGCGATTGCCGCGCGGGCTGTCGTCAGCCAGCGCGTCAAGCCCGGCATGGTGATGATGTACCACGCTCAGGAAAAAATCGTCAACACCCCGGGTTCGGAGATCACCGGCCAGCGTGGCGGCATCCACAACTCGGTGACGCGCATCGTGCTCAAGCCGACCCACATGATTGGTGGTTATGCGCAGCTTTCCTACGGCTTCAACTACTACGGAACCATAGGCACCAACCGTGATGAGTTCGTTGTGGTGCGCAAGATGGACAAAGTGGACTGGCTGGACACGCCGCGCGATGACGAAAAAGCGTTTGCCGTGCAACAAATGGGAGAAGCAGCATGAAGGTCCGCGCACAAATCGGCATGGTGTTGAACCTGGACAAGTGCATTGGCTGCCACACCTGTTCGGTCACCTGCAAAAACGTCTGGACCAGCCGGCCCGGCATGGAATACGCCTGGTTCAACAACGTCGAAACCAAGCCCGGCATCGGTTACCCCAAGGAATGGGAGAACCAGGATAAATGGAACGGCGGCTGGGTGCGCAAGGCCGACGGTTCGATCGAGCCACGCCAGGGCGGCAAGTGGAAGCTGCTGATGCGCATCTTCTCCAACCCGAACATGCCGCAGATTGACGACTATTACGAACCTTTCACCTTCGACTACGACCACCTGCAGTCGGCGCCCGAGATGCAGGCCACGCCGACGGCGCGGCCACGCAGCCTGATCACCGGCAAGCGCATGGAGAAAATCGAGTGGGGACCGAATTGGGAAGAGATCCTCGGCGGCGAGTTCTCCAAGCGCAGCAAGGACGCCAACCTGGCGAACTTCGACCAGGTCCAGAAAGACATGGTGGGCCAGTTCGAAAACACCTTCATGATGTATTTGCCGCGCCTGTGCGAGCACTGCCTGAACCCGGCCTGCGTGGCGTCTTGTCCGTCGGGCTCGATCTACAAGCGAGAGGAAGACGGCATCGTGCTGATCGACCAGGACAAGTGCCGCGGCTGGCGCATGTGTGTGTCGGGCTGCCCCTACAAGAAGATCTATTACAACTGGAAAAGCGGCAAGGCCGAAAAATGCACCTTCTGCTACCCGCGCATTGAAGCCGGCCAGCCGACCGTCTGCAGCGAAACCTGCGTAGGCCGCATCCGCTATCTTGGTGTGGTGCTGTACGACGCCGACCGCATCCAGGAAGCGGCCAGCGTGGAAGACGACAAGGACCTGTACCAGGCCCAGCTCGACATCTTCCTGGACCCGAACGATCCGAAAGTGATAGCCCAGGCACGCCTGGACGGCATCCCGGAAGCCTGGCTGGAAGGCGCGCGCCGCAGCCCGGTCTACAAGATGGCGGTGGAGTGGAAGGTGGCATTGCCGCTGCACCCCGAGTACCGCACGCTGCCCATGGTCTGGTACGTGCCGCCGCTGTCGCCCATCACCTCGGCGGCCAACGCCGGCCAGATCGGCGTCAATGGCGAGTTGCCCGACATCGCCCAGATGCGCATTCCTGTGCAGTACCTGGCCAATCTGCTGACTGCCGGCGACACGGCACCGGTGATCCGTTCACTGCAGCGCATGCTTGCCATGCGGTCCTACCAGCGCAGCAAACATGTGGACCAGGTGCAGAACCTGGCTGTGCTGGAGCAGGCCGGTCTGACGGTGGCCGAGGTCGAGGAGATGTACCACATCATGGCGATCGCCAACTACGAAGACCGCTTCGTGATCCCGACGACCCACCGCGAATATGCCGAGAACGCGTTTGACATGCGTGGCGGCTGCGGCTTCACCTTCGGCAATGGTTGCTCCGACGGCGCCAGCGACGTCAGCCTGTTCGGCGGCAACAAGAAACGCACTATTCCCATCAAGGTGGAGGTCTGAACCATGGCACTTTTCAACAATACCCCCGCTGTGGCTTCAAGGAGCCTGCGTGTGCTGGCCCGGCTGCTGGGTTACCCCGACGCCGAGCTGCGCAGCCATCTGGACGTGCTGCGCGAGGCACTGCACGAAGAGCGTGCCCTGGAGCCGCAAAGGCTGGCCGAGCTGAACGCCCTGATCGATGCACTTGCGCTGGCGCCGGCGCTTGAGACCGAGGCCGCTTATGTCGAACTGTTCGACCGGGGCCGCGCCACCTCGCTGCACCTGTTCGAGCACGTGCACGGCGATTCGCGCGATCGCGGGCCGGCCATGATTGACCTGGCGCAAACCTACGAGAAAGCAGGGATGTACCTGGCAGAAGGCGAGATGCCGGACTTCCTGCCGGTGGTGCTCGAATTCACCTCGACCCAGCCGCCGCGCGAGGCGCGCGAGTTTCTGGCCGAGATGGCGCACATTTTCAATGCGATTTTCGCGGCGCTGCAGCAGCGCGAAAGTGCCTACGCCTCCGTGCTGGGTGCCTTGCTGGAGCTGGCCGGTGAGAAGGCCCAGCCGGTACAGATTGCTGTGGAAGAACCCATCGACGCGGTCTGGGAAGAGCCAGTTGTCTTTGACGGCTGCTCCTCCAAAGGCCAGTCCAGACCGGACCAGCCGCAACCGATCCACATCGTGCCTCACGTGCGCAAGGCACGCCCCACCCAAGGAGTACAAGCATGAGCCCCGGACTTCACGGATTTCTTTTTGGGGTCTATCCCTACATCTGCCTGACCGTGTTCCTGCTCGGCAGCCTGATCCGCTTCGACCGCGACCAGTACACCTGGAAAAGCGACTCCTCGCAGCTGCTGCGAACCGGCCTGCTGCGCTGGGGCAGCAACCTGTTCCACGTGGGCATCCTGTTCCTGTTCTTCGGCCATCTGGTCGGCCTGCTGACACCCCACGCGGTGTATGGCTTTTTCATGGACGCCGCCACCAAGCAGCGCATGGCAATCTTCGCGGGAGGCATTGCCGGTGTCATCTGTTTCATCGGACTGTCGATGCTGATTTACCGCCGCGTGTTTGATCCGCGAATCCGCTACACCAGCCACAAGACCGATCTTGCGATCCTGCTGATTCTGTGGACGCAGCTGGTGGTGGGCCTGATCACCTTGCCGTACTCGTGGGGCCACGCCGATGGCAGCGTGATGCTGATCCTGGCGGAATGGGCGCAGCGCATTCTCACCCTGCGTGAGGTGGACTCTGCCGCGCTGGCTGTCCTGCCCTGGCCCTACCGTTTCCATATCGTGTTCGGGATGACCATCTTCCTGCTGTTCCCCTTCAGCCGCCTGGTGCATGTGTGGAGCGGCTTTGGATCAGTCGCCTACATCTTCCGTCCCTACCAGGTGGTGCGCAGCCGCCGGCTTGGCGTTCCCGGGGCCAAGTCGCCCGGTGCCCGTTAAGCCGCTCACCCGTCAGGCAATGCAAGAAACGAGGCTCCCTCCATGACTACCCAGACGTTTTCTCCACCCCCTGCAGCCCAGGGCTGCGGCAGCGGTTCCTGCCAGTGCGGTCCTGCAGCCGCCGCGCCGGTTGCGCCCACTGCCTGCGTCAACGGCATCGCGCTGCATGCGAGCGGTCAGCGTCCGGACACGGCGACGCTGCGCGAGCTGGCCTACACCGAACTGCTGCGCCAGCAGGCGGTGTCGCAGGGCCTGCTGCCGCGCCACACCGGCCTGACCACCCCGGAACTGGGCCAGGCCGAACGCGAGATCATCGAAGCCATGGTCGACCGGCAGGTGGTCAGCCCCCAACCGAGCGACGAGGAAGGCCGGCGGTATTACGAGGCCCACAAGGCGCAGTTTCTGGTGGGCCAGGCGCTGCATGTGCGCCACATCCTGTTTGCCGTCACCCCCGGTGTCAACGTCCAGGCACTCACCGTGCACGCCGAACGCGCCTTGCTGGAGCTGTCGCACAAGGGAGTCTCGCCTGAGCGGTTTGCCCAGTTGGCCGCTGAACTCTCCAACTGCCCGAGCAGCGCGCAGGGCGGCGACCTTGGCTGGATCACACCGGACGACTGCGCGCCTGAACTGGCGACGGAACTGTTTCATCTCCAGCACGCGCAAACCGGCACTGGCGTGCATCCACGCCTGTTTCATACGCGTTTCGGCTTTCACATCATCGACGTGCTGGAACGTCGCAGCGGCGCCCAGCCCGCCTATGAGGAAGTGCGCGAGCGCATTGCGGCCCTGCTGACCATGCAGTCGCGCGCCCGGGCCCTGCACCAGTTCATGACCCTGCTGGTGGGGGAGGCAGAAGTCGAAGGCATTGCCCTGGAAGGGGCTGATTCGCCGCTGGTCCAATGACCGAGGACGTTGCAAGCGCGGACGAGTTGTTGCTTCGCTTGCGGCGTTTTCACTCCGACTATTTCCCGCTGCACCAGCAGCGCTTCCAGGACCTGGTGGCGCAGGGGCAGCACCCCAAGACCCTGTTCATTGGCTGCTCGGATTCGCGGGTGGTGCCCTACCTGCTGACCGGCGCCGGTCCGGGTGAGCTTTTCATCGTGCGAAACGTAGGAGCCTTCGTTCCGCCGTACGACGGTTCGCACGGATTGCACGGCACCACCGCGGCGATCGAGTTCGCGGTGCTCAGCCTGCATGTCGAGCGCATCATCGTCTGCGGCCACAGCCACTGCGGCGCCGTCCGCGCTGCCTATGAAGGTGTGCCCGAGGAAGCCGTGGCCCTGCAGGCCTGGCTCAAGCTCGCCAGCGAAGCCCTGCTGCCGGTCCAGTCCAGCCCCGAAGCCCTGCGTCGCACCGAGCAGCGCATCGTGGTGCTGCAGCTCGAACGCCTGATGGACTACCCCATGGTGCGGCGTGAGGTCGAGAAGGGCGCCTTGACGCTGCATGGCTGGCATTACGTGATTGAGGACGGCGAAATCCACATCTTTGATGTACGGCAAGGAAGTTTTGTGCCCGCTGCGATAGCCTCCAACAGCGGCACGGGACCGTACCAACCTTACGTGGAATACGATGGACAAATCATTAGCGACTGACCTGGCTACCCAGGCAAGTGTCGACTCGGCGGGCGCCGCCGCGATACTGCAGACACTGGCCCGTGACTCGGGCCTGCGGCCCTGGCGGCTGGGCGAAAGAAACCTGGTACCGGTGGTGCAGGGCGGCATGGGCGTGTGTGTGTCGGCCGGTGGCCTGGCCGGCGCAGTGGCCCGTCTGGACGGGGTGGGCACGGTGTCTTCCGTGGACCTGCGCCGCCTGCATCCGGACCTGATGGCCAAAACCGGTCACCTGGACAAGGAGCCCGATGCAAAAGCCGTGATCAATGCGGCCAACCTCGAGGCGCTGGACCGCGAAATACGCAAGGCTCGCCAGCTGGCGCAGGGTCGCGGACTGATTGCCGTCAACATCATGAAGGCACTCGGCGCCTATGAAGACTATGTGCACCAGGCGCTGGCCAGCGGCGCCGATGCGCTGGTGGTCGGTGCGGGCCTGCCACTGGATTTGCCGGAGCTGGCGCGAGATTACCCCAAGGTTGCGCTGATCCCCATCCTGTCGGATGCCCGGGGCGTGCAATTGCTGGTGCGCAAGTGGCAGAAAAAGGGCCGCCTGCCGGATGCCATCGTGATCGAGCACCCGGGTCTGGCGGGCGGTCACCTGGGCGCGGCGAAGGTCGCGGACCTGCATGATCCGCGCTTCGATTTCGAGGTGGTCATCCCGCAGGTGCGGGAATTCTTCAAGACGGCGGGCATCGAGCGCGAGATTCCGCTGATTGCCGCCGGCGGCATCAATTGCCGGGATGACATCCTGCGCCTGCAGGCCCTCGGTGCTTCGGCTGTGCAGCTGGGCACGGCGTTTGCCGTCACCCAGGAGTGCGATGCCGATCCTGCCTTCAAAAAAGTACTGGCCGAAGCCAGGCCGGAAGACATGGTGGAGTTCATCAGTGTGGCCGGTCTGCCGGCGCGCGCGGTGCGCACGCCCTGGCTGGACAAATACATCCGGCTCGAACCCAAACTCCAGGCGGCGGCCCATGTCAAGACCAAATGCAACATGTCGTTTGACTGCCTCGCCCACTGCGGCCTGCGCGACGGCGTGGCCAGCATGGGCCAGTTCTGCATCGACCAGCAGCTTGGCCACGCGTTTGACGGCAACATGCGCAAAGGCCTCTTCTTCCGTGGTGCCGCCCGTCTGCCGTTTGGCGACCAGATCCGTTCGGTGCAAGAATTGATGCAATGGCTGCTCGGCGGAATCCGGCCGGTGGCGCCCATCGCAGGAGCACAAGCATGAAACGCGATCAGTTTGGCCGGCCTCAGGACCTGACGGCCACCCAACCCATCAGTCACGACGTGCTGAAGGAGAAATACCTCAAACCCGGTGAGTCGGGTGTGGAAGACCTGTACCGGCGTGTGGCGCGGGCCCTGGCCTCGGTTGAGCCGGAAGCGGAACGCGCCCGACACGAGGCCCAGTTTCTCGAAAACCTTCACGCAGGTGCCATAGGCGCAGGCCGCATCATGAGTGCGGCCGGCACGGCCATCCAGGCGACCCTCATCAACTGCTTCGTGCAGCCTGTGGGCGACTGCATCCAGGGTGTGGATGACGGAGGTTATCCCGGCATCTATGAAGCCCTGCGCGAGGCGGCCGAAACCATGCGCCGCGGCGGTGGCGTGGGTTACGATTTTTCCCGTATCCGGCCGCGCGGCGCCGAGGTCAAGGGCACGGCCTCCATGGCTTCCGGTCCCTGCAGTTACATCAACGTCTTTGACCAGTCCTGCTCCACGGTGGAAAGCGCGGGTGCACGGCGTGGCGCGCAGATGGGCGTGCTGCGCATCGACCACCCCGACGTGCACGAGTTCATCACTGCCAAGCGCACACCCGGGCGATGGAACAACTTCAACGTGTCGGTCGGCATGCCGGATGCGTTCATGCATGCGCTGGCCGAAGACCAGCCCTGGGAGCTTGTACACAAGGCCAAACCCGGCGCGCCCTTGATGGCGCAGGGGGCGTTCCAGCGCGCCGACGGCCTGTGGGTCTACCAGACAGTGGCCGCGCGCGAGTTGTGGGACACCGTGATGCACTCGGCCTACGATTTTGCCGAGCCCGGCATCCTGTTTCTGGACCACATCAACCAGGACAACAACCTGCGTTATTGCGAGGACATTGCGGCGACCAATCCCTGCGGCGAGCAACCGTTGCCGCCTTACGGATGCTGCGACCTCGGGCCCATCATCCTCACGCGTTTTGTGCGACATCCTTTCGGCTTCAATGGCGAGCCGGGCTTTGATTTCGAGGCGTTTGAGAAATCGGTGACCACCCAGGTGCGTGCGCTCGACAACGTGCTGGACGTGACCTTCTGGCCGTTGCCGCAGCAGCAGGCCGAGTCGACTGCCAAGCGCCGCATCGGCGTCGGGTTCACCGGCCTGGGCAATGCCTTGGCCATGTTGCGTCTGCGTTACGACGCGCCCGAGGGGCGCGAGATGGCGGCGCGTATCGCCGTCGCCATGCGCGATGCGGCCTACACCGCCTCGGTGGCGCTGGCGAAGGAAAAAGGCGCGTTCCCGAAGTTCGACGCCGACGGTTATCTCGCCGCAGGCACCTTTGCCAGCCGCTTGCCGGCCGCCCTGCAGCAGTCCATCCGTGCCAACGGCATCCGCAACAGCCACCTGCTGTCGATTGCACCGACCGGCACGGTCAGCCTGGCATTTGCCGACAACGCGTCCAACGGCATCGAGCCGCCATTTTCCTGGATGTACCGGCGCAAGAAACGCGAGTCCGACGGCAGCACCACGGAATACGCGGTGGAAGACCATGCCTGGCGCCTGTACCGCGAGCTCGGCGGGGACGTGGACAAACTGCCTGCTTACTTTGTGTCGGCGCTCGAGATGTCGGCAGACAGCCACATTGGCATGATGGAAGCGGTGCAGCCCTTTGTGGACACGGCGATCTCCAAAACCGTCAACGTGCCGGCCGACTATGCCTACGAGGACTTCAAGAACCTGTACCAGCAGGCCTGGCGCGCCAAGCTCAAGGGCCTGGCCACCTACCGGCCCAATGCGATTCTGGGCTCGGTGCTGGAAACCCATGCGCCCGCCGCCGCGCCGGCCGTCCCGGTGCCCATGGATCCGATGCGCACGGTGATCGAGAGCCGTCCCAAGGGCGCCTTGTCCGCCGTGGCCGAAAAGGTCGACTACTGGACGCAGGAAGGGCACAAGACGCTGTACATCGTGGTGTCTTTCCTGCCGGTGCCCTCGGCCAGCGGCGAGGGCACGGTTGAACGAGCCATCGAATTTTTCATGCCGGTGGGGCAAAGCGGCGAGTCGCAGCAGTGGATCACCTCCAGCATGCGTATGCTCTCGCTGGCGGCGCGCGGCGGCTTCCTCGAGCGAGCACTCAGCGACATGCGCAAGGTTGCCTGGGACCGGGGCCCGGTGCGGCTGGGCACCTACGAGAAAGCCGATGGCACCCGTGTGCCCCTGTGGCACGACTCGGAAGTTGCCGCCATTGCCTATGCGGTGCAGAACATCATCGCGCGGCGCGCCCGGCAGGGCGTTGCCAGCGCAGCGCCCGTGGTGGAGCCCCATGTCGACATGGCACTGGCGCCGCCGGTGATGGCGGGCAAGAAGTGCAGCGAATGTGGCGCCCACGCGGTGATCCGCAAGGACGGTTGCGACTACTGCACCCAGTGCGGCCACCTGGGCGTTTGCGGATGAATGAGCGCCCGGTCATCCCCCTGCGGGTGAGGCCGGGCAAACCCACGGCCAGCGAGCGGGCCAGGGTGGACCGCCGCTGGCGCGCCCGCCATCTGCTGCTGGCGCCGCACCGATCGGGTTTTTTCCTGGCGATGGTGGTGCTGGTGGCCGCAGGTATCTGGTGGGCGCTGGTGCAGCTGGACCGCATCAGTCCGGTGCTGAGCCTGCCGTATGCGCTGTCGCCCTCTCTGGCCCATGGCGCGGTCATGACCTTTGGCTTCATTGCGCTGTTCTTCTCGGGTTTCATGTTCACGGCCGGGCCGAAATGGCTGGGTGTGCAGCCCCTGGTGGCCCGCCGGTTGCGCGTGCCGCTGCTGCTGCAGGCCACGGGCTGGCTGTTGTGCCTGGCCGGTGCGCACCTGCATGGCCTGACGGCCCTGGCCGGGCTGGTGCTGGCCGGCGCAGGTCTGGCGTGGGTCACGGCGCTGTTCTGGGGGCTGATCCGGCGCAGTCGGGCTGAGGACCAGGTGCATGCGCGCACGGTGGGCGTCGCCTGCATCGTGGGCTGCTTCAGTCTGGGCGGTCTGGCGCTCAGTATGCTGCTGGGGTCGCCTGATGTGGCGCGCGCCTGTGTGCTCACCGGCTTGTGGGGCTTTGTGGTGGTGGTCTACGTCGCGGTGGCGCACCGCATGATTCCGTTTTTCACCTCCAGTGCCCTGCCGCGCATCGACGCCTGGCGCCCGTTCTGGGTGTTGTGGCTGATGCTGGCCGTCGCAGCGGCCGAGGTCGTGGCCGTGTGGGTCGAGCTGGACGGTCCGCTGCAAGGTACGGCGGGCACGGTCTGGATGGCCGCGCGCGGTGCTTTCGAGCTGGCCGCGGGCGGCGTGCTGCTCTGGCTCGCTGTGCTCTGGGGGCTGCTGCAAAGCCTCAAAAACCGTTTGCTGGCCATGCTGCATATTGGTTTTCTCTGGCTCGGCCTGGCGCTGATGCTCGGAGGGCTCTCGCAGTGGCTGGGCCTGCTGCAGGACGCGCCGGTGCTGGCCCTCGGCTCGCTGCATGCGCTGACCATGGGTTGCCTGGCCTCGCTGATGCTGGCCATGGTCACGCGGGTGTCCTGTGGGCACAGTGGTCGCGCGCTGGTGGCCGACAACCTGATCTGGACGCTGTTCTGGCTGCTGCAGGCCGCGACTTTGCTGCGCATTGCTGCGGCTGCGCAAACGGCACTCGCGGGCTGGCTGCTGCTGGCGGCCGCCCTTGTGTGGGCCGGCGTCATGGGGGTGTGGGGTGTGCGGCTGGGCAGCTGGTATGGCCGTCTGCGTGCTGACGCACGCCCCGGGTGAGTGGTGCAGTGATGAACCTGCTTGCCGTCCCGGCCCCCCTGCCCGTCTCCAGCACGCCTGACAGCGATCCGGCGAGTTTGGCGGCGACGCTGATGCAGTCGCGCCAGACCATTTTGCCCAAACGCCTGCTGGCGCCCGGTCCCGACGCGAAGCAGCTCGGCATGATCCTGAACGCGGCGGCCACGGCGCCCGACCACGGGCAACTGCAACCCTGGCGCCTGGTGCTCGTGCCGCAGGCGGCGCGCGCGCGGCTGGCCGAGGTGTTTGGCGCCGCGCTGATGGCGCGTGATGCCCGGGCTACTGCGGAACAGCTGGCGCAGGCGCGCGAAAAAGCGCACCGTGCCCCCTTGTTGATGCTGGTGGTGGTTGATGGCGAGCGCGGCGATGCGGAGATTGACCTGGCCGAACGCATCGTGTCCGCGGGTTGCGCGATCCAGAACATGCTGCTCATGGCCACCGCATTGGGGTATGGTTCGGCATTGACCAGCGGCAAGGCGCTGAAGTCCGCCGGCTTGCGCTCCCTGTTTGGGCTGGCGGCCGGCGAACAGGCGCTGTGTTTTGTCAGTATCGGCACGGCCCAGTCGCGCAAGCCCGCGCGCCTGCGACCGGCGCCGCCGGATTTTGCAAGCAGCCTGTCTGCCGACGGGTGCGCGCCGGGGCGCGAACCGGCGGATTCCTTTTATTCCCTGTGACTGGATCGACCCATGGACATTCTGAGTTTTGACGATTTGCTGCAGGCGGCCCGGGCCCAGCCCGAGCCGCAGCGCCTGCTGTTTGTGTTTACCGGCGTGGAGCTGCCCGAGGACAGCACGCCGGTGCAGCGCGAACGGTTTGAAGCCGGCCAGGGCGGTGCGCTGGTGCCGCTGATGTGTGTGGACAAGCGGCCGGAAGAACTGAGCTCGTTTGCGGCGCTGGTGCAGGAGTCCAGCCAGTTCGGCCACAACTGGGGCCTGGTGTTTGCGGCTGCGCTGGGCGGCTCGGTGAACCGCGCGCCCACCACCGAAGATGCCGAGGAGCCGCTGCAGCGCATGGTCGAGTCCATCAAGCAGGGCCAGATTGGCGCTTTCATTCCGTTTGACCCGCAGGGCCAACCGGTGCAGTTCGGCTGACATGGGCATCGTGCGCCGCAGTGCGCCTACGCAGGCCCTGCCGGGCTTTCATGCGCCCGGCGCTGGTTTTGAAGCGCCGTTCGAGATGCTGGGGGCCTGCCACGAACGGGTCGAGCGCATGCTGGCCTTGCTGGCACGCCTGCAGCAGCACCTGCTGGCGCAAGGCTGCGACGACGCCGCGCGGCAGGCCGCGCGTGACGTGATGCGTTACTTCGACCTCGCCGCGCCGCTGCACCACCAGGACGAGGAGATGCACGTGTTCCCGCCGCTGCTGGCAGGGCCGGACCCCGCCCTGCGCGCCCTGGTGCAGCGCCTGCTGCAGGACCACCGCGAGATGGAGGCCGCCTGGCCCCTGGCGCGCAGCGTGCTGCAGGCCGTCAGCGACAACCCGGCCGCGGACTGGATGCCGCTGGCGCCCGCCGGGACCGAGGCGCTGAACCGGTTTGCCGCACTGTACGTGCGCCACCTGGCAGACGAGGACGACCTGGCCTACCCTGCGGCGCAGGCGGTGCTGACGGCCGACGCCCTGCAGGCCATGAGCCAGGACATGATGCAGCGCCGGGGCGTGCCCGCCCGGAAGCAGGAGCGGTGCCCCGCCGCATGAATACGGGCAAAATAGGGGCATGAACGCGCCTGATCTTTCCAACACCCTGGCCCGAAGTGGCCAAGCCGACGCCGACGCCGAGCTGGCCCGCCTGATGGCGACCATGGGTTCCAGGGCAAAAGTGGCTTCGGCCCATATGGCGCGTGCGCCGGCAGCTATTAAAAACAGAGCACTTTTGACGCTGGCCGGCCTGTTGCGCCAAAACGTTGCGCCTTTGCAGGCGGCCAACCAGCGGGATCTCGAACGGGCGGCCGCAGCCGGCCTGGCCGGCCCCCTGCTGGACCGCCTCAAGCTCGGGACCAGGGACATCGCCACGGTGGCCACGGGTTGTGAGCAGCTCGCCGCCATGCCCGACGTGATCGGCGAGATCATCGGCATGAAGCAGCAGCCCAGCGGCATCCGCGTCGGCCAGATGCGGGTGCCCATCGGCGTGTTCGGCATGATTTATGAAAGCCGGCCCAACGTCACGATTGAAGCCGCGTCGCTGGCCATCAAGAGTGGCAACGCCTGCATCCTGCGCGGCGGCTCCGAGGCGGTCGAGTCGAACAAGGCGCTGGCCGCCCTGGTGCACCAGGCGCTGCTGGACGCCGGCCTGCCGGCCGAGGCCGTGCAGCTGGTGCCCACCACCGACCGTGCGGCGGTGGGCCTCCTGATCACCATGCCGCAGTACGTGGACGTGATCATCCCACGCGGCGGCAAAGGCCTGATTGAGCGCATCAGCCGCGACGCGAAAGTGCCGGTCATCAAACACCTGGACGGCAATTGCCATGTCTATGTGGACGACCCCTGCGACCTGGCCATGGCCGTGGCCGTGGCTGACAACGCCAAGACCAGCAAGTACAGCCCCTGCAACGCCAGCGAAGGGCTGCTGGTGGCGCGCGGCATCGCGGCTGACTTTCTGCCGGAAATCGGCGCCATCTACGCCGCCAAGGGGGTGGAGATGCGTTGTGATGCCGAAGCCCTGGCCCTGTTGTCCGCCGTGCCGGGTGCCGTCGTCCAGCCGGCCACTGAGCAGGACTGGTACGAGGAATACCTGGCGCCCGTCATCAGCATCAAGGTGGTGGCCGGTGTGGACGAAGCGATAACCCACATCAACCAGTACTCCAGCCACCACACCGATGCCATCCTCACGCGCGACCACATGCACGCCCAGCAGTTTCTGCGCGAGGTCGATTCGGCGAGCGTCATGGTGAATGCGAGCACCCGCTTCGCTGACGGTTTCGAGTTTGGCCTGGGCGCCGAAATCGGCATCAGCACCGACAAATTCCATGCCCGCGGCCCGGTCGGCATCGAAGGCCTGACCTCGCTGAAATACGTGGTGCTGGGCAACGGCGAGGTGCGACGGTGAGGGCCGCGCTCCTTGTGGCCATGCTCGCCCTGCCGATGGTCAGTCAGGCCGGTTCCGCGCTGGCGGTCGACATGGGCTGCTACAGCTGCCACGGGGCCTACCCCCGCGGCGAGGCCCTCGGTTTCGGGCAGCTGGCCGGGAAGTACGCGGGGCTCAAGGGCGATGCCTCCGCGGAGCAGAAGCGGGTGGACAAGTGGCGGCAGGGAGAATGGCTGGAGCACATCGATGCCCATGAGCGGCTCAGCCCGGAAACCGCCAGGGCGCTGTTTCACTGGCTGGTCGAGGGCGCAAAATAGCGCTGGCAGGGTCCGGCGGTCGCCCCCGGGGGTGACGACCAGGCGCTCGCCTTGAAGGCGGCATGATCGCCTCCATTTCCTAGAATTCGCTTCCCATAATTCACAAAAAAGAGGGCCGCATGGTTCCGCATCTGATTACTGCCCTGAACGGCCCCATCAACGAACTCGAGCAGCGCATCCTGGATACCACGCCGGCGATCGAGCGCTGGTTCCGCCTCGAGTGGATGGAGCACACGCCGCCCTTTTACAGCTCGGTCGACGTGCGCAACGCCGGCTTCAAGCTGGCACCGGTGGACACCAACCTCTACCCCGGCGGCTGGAACAACCTGACGCCCGAGATGCTGCCGCTGGCCGTGCAGGCGGCGATGGCGGCGATCGAGAAGATCTGCCCTGAGGCGCGCAACCTGCTGGTGATTCCCGAAAACCACACGCGCAACACCTTCTACCTGTCAAACGTTCTGCAGCTCAAGCGGATCTTCCACCAGGCCGGGCTGAACGTGCGTTTCGGCTCGCTGAGCCCCGACATCACCGAGCCGACCACGCTGACCTTGCCCACCGGCGAGCAGATCACGCTGGAGCCGCTGGTGCGCACCGAACGGCGCCTGGGGCTGAAAAACTTCGACCCCTGCACCATTTTGCTCAACAACGATCTGTCGGCCGGCATTCCCGGCATGCTGGAAGACCTGCACGAGCAGTATCTGCTGCCGCCGCTGCATGCGGGCTGGTCGGTGCGGCGCAAGTCGCGCCATTTCCAGGCCTATGAAGAGGTGTCCAAGCGTTTCGGCAAGCTGCTGGGCGTGGACCCCTGGCTGATCAACCCGATGTTTGCCAAGTGTGGCGAGGTCAACTTCGCCGAAGGCACGGGCATGGACTGCCTGACCACCAATGTCGATGCGCTGCTGACCAAGATCAAGCGCAAGTACAAGGAATACGGCATCAACGAAAAGCCGTTTGTCATCGTCAAGGCCGACAACGGCACCTACGGCATGGGCATCATGACGGTGCGCGATGTGAAAGACCTCGACGAGCTCAACCGCAAGACGAAAAACAAGATGAGTACCACCAAGGACGGGCAGCAGCTGTCCGAGGTGATCATCCAGGAAGGGGTGCAGACCCACGAGCGCATCAACGACGCGGTGGCCGAACCCGTCGTCTACATGATGGACCGCTACGTGGTGGGCGGCTTTTACCGCGTGCACGCCGACCGCGGCATCGACGAGAACCTCAACGCCCCGGGCGCCAGCTTTGTCCCGCTGGCCTTTGCCGACAGCGGCCGCCTGCCGCAGCCGGGTGTGCCGCCCGGCGCCAGCGGGCCCAACCGCTTCTACATGTACGGCGTGATCGGCCGGCTGGCCATGCTGGCCGCCAGTTACGAGCTGGAAGCCACCGATCCGGATGCCGAAGTCTACGATTAGAGCCTGGCACACCCCTGTCGTTCTCACTTCGCTGCGCTTGGTGTCGTGCCTTTTCCCCCTGCAGGGGTCGCGGCGAGGCATCCGGTAAAGCCGGCAAAGCCGGCCTGGCCGCGGTGCTGATCAAGCCGGGAAGGCGTTGCGTACCCTGGGCGCTACAAATCGTTCAGTTGTGGGTCTTTTTGGCCTTTAGCCCTTGATGGAAGGGCGCCGGCAGCTATCAAAAAAAGAGCGATTTCTGGACCCTTTCCACCCGAGAAGAAAACCGGCCGCTTCGCGACATTGTTACAAGTTGTTGCGGTGCAACAAAATACCGGATTCTCGCGATTAGGGGTCTGCGCTGACTTGCCGAATGCGGGACCGGGCGCAAAATAGCACTCCCCAAGACAACCTTTCTCGTCGTTGCGGCCAGCATGACCCCGGCCGCCGCGAGAATTTTTTTGTGTCCAGAAAAAAATCATCTCTTGCGGCGCTCACCCTGGGCGCCATCGGCATTGTTTACGGCGACATTGGCACCAGCGTTCTGTATGCCCTGAAGGTCGTCTTCGAATCCGGTTACGTGCCCCTGACGCCGGACAATATCTATGGTTTGCTGTCGATGGTGTTCTGGACCATCACGGTGATTGTTTCACTCAAGTACGTCACGCTGATCCTGCGCGCCGACAACAACGGCGAAGGCGGGCTGATCGCCATGCTGGCGCTGGCCACCAATGCCGTCAACGACAAGCCCAAACTGCGGCGCTGGTTGCTGGCTGTGGGCATTTTCGGCACCGCGATTTTTTATGGGGACGGTGTCATCACGCCGGCGATTTCGGTGCTTTCCGCGGTTGAGGGCCTGGAGCTGCTCTCGCCGGCTTTCAAGCCCTACGTCATGCCGCTCGCCCTGGTGGTGATCTTCGGCCTGTTTTATGTGCAGAAGAACGGCACCGCCGGCATAGGGCGTTTTTTCGGTCCGATCTGCGCCGTCTGGTTTGTCACCATCGCGGTGCTGGGCATCCCGCACATCTGGGCCCACCCCGAGGTGCTGGGAGCCGTCAGCCCGCACCATGCGTTGCGTTTCATCTTCCAGCACCCCGGCACCACCTTTGTGCTGCTGGGTGCGCTGGTGCTGTGTGTCACCGGCGCGGAGGCGCTGTATGCCGATCTCGGCCACTTTGGCAAGAAGCCGATACGCATGGCCTGGTTTGCCCTGGTCATGCCGGCGTTGCTGATCAACTATTTCGGCCAGGGGGCCATGCTGATCTACACCCCCGAATCGGTCGCCAACCCGTTTTACCTGATGGCGCCCAAGTGGGCGCTGGTGCCGCTGGTGATCCTGGCGACCGCGGCCACGGTGATTGCCTCCCAGGCGCTGCTGTCGGCTGCCTTTTCGGTCAGCAAGCAGGCCATCCAGCTGGGCTACCTGCCGCGCATGCAGATCCGCCACACCTCGGTGCATGAAACCGGTCAGGTCTACATTCCGGCGGTGAACTGGTCGCTGTTTGCGGCCATTGTGGTGGCGGTGGCCCTGTTCAAGAACTCGACCAACCTGGCGTCCGCCTACGGCATCGCGGTGACCACCGACATGCTGATCACGACCGTCCTGACCTTCTTCGTGATCCGCTACCGATGGAAGCTGCCGCTGGCCCTGTGTGTCGGCGCAACCGGCATCTTCTTCGTCGTGGACCTGATGTTCTTTGCTTCCAATGCATTGAAGTTCATCGCCGGCGGCTGGTTCCCGGTGCTGATCGGCGTGGTCATGTTCACCATCATGATGACGTGGAAGCAGGGCCGTGCGCTGCTCAATCAGAAGCTCCGGGCCGATGCCATCGACCTGCCGGGTTTTCTGGAAGCGGTGTTTGTCAGCCCGCCGGCGCGCGTTGAGGGCACGGCCGTGTTCCTGACCGCCGAGCCGGGCGCCGTGCCCAATGCGCTGCTGCACAACCTCAAGCACAACAAGGTGCTGCATGCGCAGAACCTGTTTGTCACGGTGCGCAGCCACGAGGTGCCCTGGATAGGGCTGGACAAACGCCTGTCCATCGAGTCGCTGGGCCACAACTGCTGGCAGGTGGTGATCCACTACGGGTTCAAGAACGACCCGGACCTGCCCAAGGCGCTTGAGCAGATGCGCACACGCGGCTGCGAACTGGAAGTCATGACGACCAGCTACTTCCTCTCGCGCGACGTGGTGGTGCCCACCATAGGCAGCGGCATGGCGCCGTGGCGCGAGAAGCTGTTCGCGCAGATGCACCACAACGCCAGCGGCGCGGCGGACTTCCTCAACCTGCCGAACAACTCGGTGGTGGAGCTGGGCAGCAAGATCGAGATTTGAGCCTGGTGTTTTGTGGCTGTAGCCCTTGTCCCATAAGCGCAAACAGCTATTGAATTTATAGCTAAATTCTCCCCGTGCCTGTCATCCCGGACTTGAGGAGCCTGCCCCGGACTCCGATTCGGGGGGATCCATGCTTCCATGCCCCTGAAGCACCGTTCGGGCTGAGCTTGTCGAAGCCGTTTTTTCGTCCTGAGTATGAGGTTTGCCTGCAAGCCGGGGGTTGCCCGGCGGCAACTCACTTTCTTTTTGCGTCGCCAAAAAGAAAGTAAGCAAAGAAAAAGGCGACCCTACTGTCTGCGTCCCTCCGCTTCGCTGCGGGCAACCTGCGGTGCTCGGCAAAAGCGGGGTCTCGC
>NZ_JAQSDA010000008.1:0-118990 GCF_029945685.1 Polaromonas sp.
TCAGGGCTCGCGATTGTCTGAGCCGAAGGCGAGTTCGAGCGAGACCCCGCTTTTGTCGAGCACCGCAGGTTGCCCCGGAGCGCAGCGCAGGGGACCCAGACCATCGGGTCGCCTTTCTTTTGGGTACTTTTCTTTGGCGACGCAAAGAAAAGTGCCTCGCCCGCCGGGGCGAGACCCGGCCTGTCGGAAGACCTGCTGAAGCGCAAGCTTGCAACGGCTTCAACAAGCCCCGCCAGAACGGCGAAGAGTTCAGCGCCCAAGGTACACCTCAATCACCCGTTCATCCGCCTGCACCTGATCCAGCGTCCCCTGCGCCAGCACCGACCCGTCACACAGCACCGTGACGATCTCCGAGATCGTCCGGATGAAACTCATGTCGTGCTCGACCACCATCAGCGAATGTTTGCCCTTGAGCGTGAGGAACAGCTCGGCCGTACGCGCGGTTTCCTCGTCGGTCATGCCGGCCACCGGCTCGTCGAGCAGCAGCAGCTTGGGATCCTGCATCAGCAGCATGCCGATTTCCAGCCACTGCTTTTGCCCGTGGCTCAGGTCGCCGGCCATGCGGCCCACGCTGTCAGCCAGATGAATCGTCACCAGGATTTCCGCGAGGCGGTCGCTCTGCAACGAGTCGAGCCTGAAGAACAGGGACGACCTCACGCCCTTGTTGGTCTTGAGCGCGAGTTCCAGGTTTTCGAACACGGTGAGCTGTTCGAACACCGTGGGCTTCTGGAACTTGCGCCCAATGCCGAGCTGGGCGATCTGCGGCTCGGTGTGGCGCAGCAGGTCGATCGTGCTGCCGAAGTAAACCGTGCCCTCGTCGGGCCGGGTCTTCCCGGTGATGATGTCCATCATCGTGGTTTTGCCGGCGCCATTGGGGCCAATGATGCAGCGCAGCTCGCCCGGCGCGATGTCCAGCGAGAGTTTGTTGATGGCCTTGAAGCCGTCGAAGCTGACGCTCACGTCCTCGAGATAGAGGATGCGGCCATGCGTGACATCGACCTCGCCCGGCGTGGCGATACGGCTGCCGCTCGCGCTACGGCCGCCGGACTCGGTGTTGCTGCGGCCGGCCTCCAGCGCCGACCGGCGCTCCTCGATGCGGCGCGCGCCCTGCTCCAGCAGATCGGGGGTCATTGGGACGCCCCCTTGCGCAGCTTTTTGACGAGGCCGACCACCCCATGGGGCAGGAACAGCGTGACCGCGATGAACAACATGCCCAGGAAATACAGCCAGTATTCGGGGTAGGCCACCGTCAGCCAGCTCTTGGCGCCGTTGACGATGAAGGCACCAACGATGGGGCCGATGAGGGTGGCGCGTCCGCCGACAGCGGCCCAGATCGCCATCTCGATCGAGTTGGCCGGGCTCATTTCGCTCGGGTTGATGATGCCGACCTGCGGCACGTACAGGGCGCCGGCAATGCCGCACATCACGGCCGACAGGGTCCAGATGGTCAGTTTGTAGCCGATGGGGTTGTAGCCAGAGAACATCACACGCGTCTCGGCGTCGCGGATCGCCTGCAGCACCCGGCCGAACTTGCTGCGTACCAGCCATTTGGCAAACAGGAAAAAGCCCAGCAGGGTCAGGCCGGTGATCACGAACAGCCCCATGCGCATGGTGGGCGTGGCGATCGGCGTGTCCAGGATACGTTTGAAGTCCGTGAAGCCGTTGTTGCCGCCAAAGCCGGTCTCGTTGCGGAAGAACAGCAGCATGGCTGCAAAGGTCATGGCCTGCGTGATGATGGAGAAATAGACACCCTTGATGCGCGAGCGAAAAGCGAAGTAGCCGAATACAAAGGCCACCACGCCAGGCACCAGCACGATCAGGAACAGCGTGGCGACAAAGCTGTCGCTGAAGGCCCAGTGCCAGGGCAGTTCCTTCCAGTCGAGAAACACCATGAAGTCCGGCAGGTCACTTTTGTAGTTGCCGTCACGCCCGATCTGGCGCATCAGGTACATGCCCATGGCATAACCACCGAGGGCAAAAAACAGGCCATGGCCCAGCGACAAGATGCCGGTGTAGCCCCAGATCAGGTCCATGGCCAGTGCCACGATTGCGTAACACATGATCTTGCCGAGCAGCGCCACCGCGTAGGTGCTCATGTGGAACAGGCTGGTTTCGGGCACCAGCAAATTAAGCACCGGGGCCAGCGCGCACACAAGCAGCAGTGCCACGATAAAGGCGCTCATGCCAACGCGTGTGAGCAGCGGACCTTTGGCCGGCAGAGTGATCGAATGGGGGGGTTGGGTCATGTCATGCTTCCGCTGAGCGGCCCTTCATGGCGAAGATGCCCTGCGGACGTTTTTGAATGAAGATGATGATGAGCACCAGCACCGCAATCTTGGCCAGCACCGCACCGGTCCAGCCTTCGAGGAACTTGTTCAGGATGCCCAGGCCCATCGCGGCGTACACGGTGCCGGCGAGCTGGCCCACGCCGCCCAGCACCACGACCATGAAGGCATCCACGATGTAGCCCTGGCCGAGGTCCGGGCCGACGTTGCCGACCTGGCTCAGCGCGCAACCGGCCAGGCCCGCGATGCCCGAGCCCAGCGCAAACGCATAGGTGTCCACACGCGCCGTGTTCACACCCATGCAGGAGGCAATCGGCCGGTTCTGCGTGACGCCGCGCACAAACAGGCCGAGCCGTGTTTTGCTGATCAGCCAGGCCATGGCCAGCAGCACGGCAACCGCAAAACCGATGATGACCAGCCGGTTGTAGGGCAGCGACAGGTTGCCCAGCACCTGCACGCCGCCGCTCATCCAGACCGGGTTTTCAACACCGACGTTTTGCGCGCCGAAGAGGGAGCGCACCGCCTGCTGCAGCATCAGGCTGATGCCCCAGGTGGCCAGCAGCGTCTCCAGCGGACGGCCATAGAGAAAACGGATCACGCCGCGCTCGAGCGCCGCACCGGTCAGTGCTGATGCCAGGAAGGCCACCGGCACCGCCGCCAGCAAATACCAGTCGAAAAGACCGGGCAAATAGGTCTGGAACAGGCCCTGCACCACGTAGGTGGCGTAGGCGCCGATCATCATGAGCTCACCATGCGCCATGTTGATGACTCCCATCAGCCCATAGGTGATGGCCAGGCCCAGCGCCACCAGCAGCAGGATGCTGCCCAGGCTGATTCCGCTGAAGATGGCGCCGAGCTTGTCGCCCCAGGCCAGCGCCGACTCGACCTTGCGCAGCGATGCCTGCAGCGCACTCTTGACCTCCGGGTCTTCTTCCTCCGACAGGCGCGCGATCAGCACAGTCTTGCTGATCGGGTTGTTGCTGCCCGACAGGCGGGCGGCAGCTTCCATGCGCCTGGCCTTGTCGCTGCTGCTCAGAAGAATGGTGGCGCGCACCATCTCGAGCTGGTTTTTCAGGGCCGGCACCGCTTCTGCCGCCCAGGCTTTTTCGATCAGCGGCAGGCGTGATTCGTCGGCCCCGCCGGCCAGGGTCTTGATGGCTTCGGCGCGGACTTTTTCTTCTTTCGAGAACAGCTTGAGCGCGGCCAGCGCGTTGTCGAGTTCGCCGCGCATCAGGTTGTTGTTGATCACTTCCTCAGCGTCTGCGGGCACCGGCAGCTCGGCACCGGTGACCGGGTCGTAGCCCTTGTCGTCCTTGATGACAAACACCTTGTCGCCGGCGACCTTGACGGCATCGTCGGCCAGCGCCTGGATGAAGGCGGCGGTTTTGTCGTCGGGACTGGCGGCGGCCCTGGCCAGCGCCTCGACACGCGCCTCGGTTTCCCCGAGAGTCATGCCTTTTACCTCGTCCGCGCTCAGGGCATGCGCGCCAGCAGCTATAAAAAACGTAGCAGATAGAAGGAGTGTGCGAAGCATCATGATGAAGAACCTGTAGGGTGGGCACAGCAACCAGCCGGCGCGGCTGGCGGCTCTGCCCAGACTGCAACTTCCTGAAAAAACCGTAACCCGTTCATGCACCGGAGTAGTGCAAGAAGCGGGCCAGACCGAAAAAAGCCGCACCTGTTTCAAGCAAACCAGGTGCGGCTTGCGCCGCCACCCCCAAGGGGCTTGCGGCAGCGGCCCTATTTGGAGGCCATCTTTGCAGGCTCGTCAGGCTTCTTGTCGTTGCCTTCGATGTACGGGCTCCACGGCTTGGCTTTCACCGGGCCGGGCGTCTTCCACACCACGTTGAACTGGCCGTCGGCCTTGATCTCGCCGATGAACACCGACTTGTGCAGGTGGTGATTCTTCTCGTCCATCTTGGAGACGATGCCCGACGGTGCCGGGAAAGTCTGGCCGGCCATGGCGGCGATGACCTTGTCGGTGTCGGTGGACTTGGCCTTCTCGACAGCCTGCTTCCACATATGGATGCCGATGTAAGTGGCTTCCATCGGGTCATTGGTCAGCGGCTTGTCCATGTGGCCGGGAATCTTCTTGGCCTTGGCGTACTCGCTCCACTGCTTGATGAAGGCGGTGTTGGTCGGGTTCTTGATCGACATGAAGTAGTTCCAGGCGGCCAGGTGACCCACCAGCGGCTTCGTATCCACACCGCGCAGTTCTTCCTCGCCCACGGAGAAGGCCACCACCGGCACGTCCTTGGCTTTCAGGCCGGCATTGCCCAGTTCCTTGTAGAAGGGCACGTTGGAGTCGCCGTTGATGGTGGAGACCACAGCGGTTTTGCCGCCGGCAGAGAATTTCTTCACGTCAGCCACGATGGTCTGGTAATCCGAGTGGCCGAACGGTGTGTATTTCTCGTCGATGTCGCTGTCTTTCACGCCTTTGCTTTTCAGGTAGGCGCGCAGGATCTTGTTGGTCGTGCGTGGGTACACGTAATCCGTGCCCAGCAGGACCCAGCGCTTGGCGCCGCCGCCGGCCTTGCTCATCAGGTAGTCAACGGCAGGAATGGCTTGCTGATTCGGCGCCGCGCCGGTGTAGAACACGTTCTTGGACAGCTCTTCACCCTCGTACTGCACAGGGTAGAACAGCAGGCCGTTCATTTCTTCCACAACCGGCAGCACCGACTTGCGGGACACCGAGGTCCAGCAGCCGAAAATCACCGAGACCTTGTCCTGGCCGAGCAACTGCTTGGTTTTTTCGGCGAACAGCGGCCAGTTGGAGGCCGGGTCCACCACCACGGGCTCGAGCTTCTTGCCGAGCACGCCACCCTTGGCATTGATCTCGTCAATCGCCATCAGCACCGTGTCTTTCAACACGGTTTCCGAGATGGCCATGGTGCCCGACAGGCTGTGCAGAATGCCCACCTTGATGGTGCCGCCCGACTGGGCATGGGCTGGCAGAACCGAGAGGCCCGCCAGGGCGACGGCGGCGCTGAGCGCCTTGAGGGTAAAACGACGTTGCATGTGCTTCTCCGGTAGGTAGATGGTTCGCGTTTCGCTTCACACCAGCCGCCAAGGGGCTTTTGCGAAGCGATGAGGCGATTCTGGGCACCGACCGGGAATTGGGGAATACGCCGGGTGGCGTATGCAGGACGGGATCACCAGGATCGCCTGTCCATCCCGACAGTGATTCAGGGGAGAAACTCACGGGGGTGGCGCCGCCTCCTGCCCGCCGACCAACCCGGCCTTTCACGGACACCTCCCGGCACCGGGAGGTGTCACACGGATCTGGAAGCGGACTCCTTTTCATCCACCGTTGATCCCGCGGCCTTGACATTTCGTCAGTCTGTTCATTCCCATCCGGTTAGTATCTGGCGATGACTACCAAATTCCTCCCCACGCTCTTCCTGTCGATGGCCGTTTCGGGCATTTTGTCGGGTTGCCAGGTCACTGGAAAACCGGCCAACATGCCGCCCTTCGGTTCGTTGGCGCAAATCACTGCCATCTCGCCCGACACAAACCAGGTCCTTCGCCCGGGTCAGCAAGTCAAGCTCAAGGTCGATGTCAGTTATGTCCTGACCTCGGACGCGGGAACGATCAAACTGATTGTTCTGGCGGCCGACAGCGCTGAGCTCGGCCAGGATGTCAAGGTGATCGCCAAGGGAAGCGGAAAAGCCACGCTGGAAACCCAATTCACCGTGCCGACCACCACCGAGATACGCGTGTTTGCGCCGCTGGTGGTGCAGGGGGAAAGCTCGGGCTCCGCCACGGATGGCCGATCCTACAAGGTGCTTCCCCGCTGAGCCTGCTTGCGGCCGGTCCCTGCTCCTGACTCCGGAAATTTTTCCATCAGGAATGCTGTTGCGATGGTGTCAGGGCAGCGTGGGCGGCTCCGCCACTTCAGCCACTTCCGCCTGTCTCGCCTTGGCGAACAGATCCCAGGCCGCCATGAACATCGCCGCGATCGCGGGGCCGATGACAAAGCCGTTCAGGCCAAACAGCGCCATGCCGCCCAGTGTGGACACCAGCACCACGTAATCGGGCATGCGTGTATCCTTGCCGACCAGCACCGGGCGCAGGATGTTGTCGACCAGGCCGATCACCAGAACGCCGAAGGCGATCAGCACCACGCCTTTGACGATCGCCCCCGTCGCCAGAAAATAAATCGCGACGGGTAACCAGACCATGGCGGCGCCAACAGCCGGGAGCAGCGACAAAAAGGCCATCAGGGTGCCCCACAACACCGGCGCATGCACGCCCAGCACCCACAGGATCAGTCCGCCCAGCGCGCCCTGGATCAACGCCACCACGATGTTGCCCTTGACCGTGGCCCGAATGACCGTGGTGAACTTGGCTGCCAGCTTGCCCTTGACCTCTGCATTGAGCGGCACGGCATCCCTGATGCGCATGACCAGGGCCGAGCCGTCGAGCAGCAGGAAGAACAGCAGGTAGAGCATGACGAAAAAACTGACGAAAAAATCGAACGTGCCTTGCCCGATGCTGAGCGCCTGCGTGGCAAAAAACTGGCTGCCCTTGGTCAGCCCTTCCGTGATCCGCTGCTGCACCAGCCCGAAGTTGTTCATGCCGAAGCGGTCGAGCATGCTGGTGATCCAGGCCGGCAGGGCTTCGTAGACCTGCTGGAAGTACCGCGCCACACTGAGCTCACCCGACTGCATGCGCTGGTAGACGCTGCCGCCCTCCTGAATCAACAGTCCGGTCACGACGCCCACCGGCAGGATGACCGCCACCAGGATGACCAGCAGCGTCAGCAGCGCGGCGCCAACGCGCCTGGCTGGCATGGCCCTGAGCACGCGCAGATACAGCGGCTTGAACATGATGGCCAGCACCGCGCCCCAGAAAACCGCGCCGTAAAACGGCCACAGTATCCAGAGGAAGGCCACCGAGATGGCCAGCAGCAGAAGCAGGAAGGTCTTGTCTTCAAGCGCGGTTGATTTCGCTGCGTCGGGGAGGTTCATGGCTTGGCGGGTCCTGCTGGATGGGGGAATGGCCCGCCGCACAGATGCCGCCGGAAAGGCCGATTTCAGCGCGCGCGCGGGCACCTTCTGATGATGGCCCCTGCTGAACAATCGACTCGCCAGCGCAGGGGTTTTCACCGTGTGGGACAGCCCCGACAGGCACTGTCAGCGTTCAGCCCGAGTGACCCGGGCAACGCAAAGAAGTGTGTCCGGTTTCCCCAGGGATGTAAAGTCAGGCAACAGCGTGCAACCTTGCTGGCGCCGCCGCGTCCGATGACATTCAATGATGCTCATGCCAGCTACTACCGTCAGGAAACCGATGACTTTGACCTCCGCCTCACAAGGCACATGGCGCACCCCCGCGCGTGCACTTTTCGCTCTCGCCAGCGCAACGGCATTGCTGACGCCGCTGGCACACGCCCAGCCGGCTGCAACGGCGCCAGCCGTACCGCCGTCCGTTCAGGCACAGGCTGCGCCGGCCAGCTCTGTGGTCTCGACGGCCTCGGCCGCCGTCCAACCCAGGTACAGCGCCGCGGACATCGAGCGGGCATTCAGCTTCATGGACACCAACAAGGACGGCAAGATCAGCCGCGAAGAGGCCTCCGGCTTTCGCGGGGTAGCCAGACACTTTGACGAAGCCGACACGAACAAGGACAGCACTCTGTCGCACCAGGAGTTCGAAAGCGCATTGAATCAGGCCAAAAGCCGCTGAAGGGGAATGGAGAGGAAAGCGCTCCCCGATTGATAGCGCCTCTCGCTTTCCTGTATTGGGCTGCAGCCGTTTTTGGCATCACGTTCCGCGACCTCCGGCATCCGCGCATCAGCGCTCTCGATCGGCAATTGCGATGACCTCAGCTGCCTGTGTGCCACAGGCTGTAAACCGTGGTGAGCGACTCGGCGCGCCTCGCGCGACCGGCTCCTGGCTGCAGGACAACATCGCAGGAAGACTCCATGTCAGCCAAAAGGCCAACGAAATCCAAGGTGACGCGTTATAAAGCAGTCACCCAAGCACCGGACCCTGGCACGGCCGATTACCCAGCGACCAAGGTCACCTAATGAACATGAATCCATTTCATCCCCTTCGCGCGCTGCCCTTCGTTTTGGCGCTTGCGTTCGCGGCGGGCTCCACCTGGGCCCAGAAACCCGAATGGGCAGGCCAGGGCAAAGGCGGAAAGCAGGAGCAAAACGAACGTTCCGGCAGCAAGTCGGACAAGGGCAACGGCAGCAACAAGGGCGCCCAGCAGTCCCGCCCGGCCCAACAGGATGTCCGGGTCGGCGCCCACTTCGCTGACCAGCAGCGGGTGGTGATCCGCGAGTACTACGGCAAGCAGTACAAGGCAGGTCGCTGCCCCCCCGGCCTGGCAAAGAAAAACAATGGCTGCATGCCTCCGGGCCAGGCCAAAAAGTGGGCCATGGGCCAGCCGCTGCCGCGTGACGTGGTTTTTTACCCGGTGCCCAATGCCGTGTTGATCCAGCTGGGCACTCCCCCTGCCGGCCACAAATATGTGCGCGTGGCCAGCGACATTCTGCTGATCGCCGCGGGCACCAGCATGGTGGTGGACGCCATTCAGGACCTCGGCCGCATTTGATGCTTCTCCCGCAGGCTTGTGCTCATGGGCGCAGCCTGCCCCCGCCGGCACCGGCCGGGCGCCTGGCATCGAGGGCCGCCCGGGCATGCGGACGCAGACGATTGAACAGCCGTAAACTGGCAGGCCCCCCGCTCCCATTCGCCTGTTTCGACTGATTCCCCATCACCTGATGCAGCAGCTTCCCCATCCATCGCTTGCAGGTTTCATCAAGTCCGTCTGGGTGGGCATGCCCGGCGACACGGCAAGCCCCGCGTCCCGGGAACACATTCTCCCCAGTGGCGAAATGCACCTGGTGTTTCGCCTGCGCGGACCGGAGATACGAATTTTTGACGACCAACACCCGGCGGACGGCCTGGGTTTGGGCCACGCCGTGGTCGGCGGCGCACGCGCCGGTTTTTACGCCAAGGAGGTCGCCGGCACGTCAGAGACCGTCGGCGTGCAACTGATGCCCGGTGCTGCGTTGGCCCTGTTGGGATTGCCTGCCAACGAACTGGCCGGACAACACACCCGCCTGGAAGATCTGTGGGGCAACAGTGCCAGGTGGATGCGGGAGCAGTGGGCGGAAGCCGCCACGCCCGCGCAGAAAATGCAAGGCTTGCAGGGTATTCTGCGGGCACGCCTGAAGTCAACGTCGCCTTCTGTGGCTTCACCGGCCATGGTGTGGGCCGCAGCGCAGCTCAAGGCAGGCGCCACTGTAAGGCAGACCGTGGCACAAAGCGGTTACAGCCACCGGCAATTCATCCGTCTGCTCTCCCAGTGCGTGGGCCTGCCCCCGAAGCAATACAGCCGGGTGCAGCGTTTTCAGCGGGCCCTGGCCTTGCTGCATCGCGGCGGCGCAACGGGCACATTCAGCCTGGTCAATGTGGCGCAGGACGCGGGCTACAGCGACCAGCCGCACTTCAACCGCGAATTCCGGCAGTTCTCCGGCCTCACCCCGGAGCAATACCTCCGCGCGCCGGTCGTGTCGCCCAATCATGTACCAGTGCCGGCGCCGCCTTTCGCAAGGCAGGCGCCGTGACGTCCAGGCGGCCTGCCCCAGGGTCAATTTTGTTCAACACCTGATCCACACGAGCCGATAGACTGGCTTCCTGTTCGAATTTCACGACGGGAGCCCCCATGACCATTCATGAGCTGTTTGCCTACATCCACGTCAAAAACGCGGTCGAAGCGATTGCGTTTTACACCGCGGTATTCGGCGCTACCGAAAAGTTCAGGCTGGTCGAGCCCGGTGGCCGCATGGGCCATGCGGAGCTGGATTTCGCCGGGACCACGTTGATGCTCTCCGAGGCGTTCCCCGAATACGGCATCCTGGCACCGCAGGCAGGCGCGCCGGCGTTCGTGACACTGCACCTGCATGTGGACAATTGCGATGAAGTGATCGCGCGCGCGCTCAAGGCCGGTGCCACGCTGGAGATGGCGGCACAGGACCATTTTTATGGTGAACGCTCCGGCAGTTTTCGCGACCCATCCGGCCATCGCTGGAGCGTGGGCCACAGCATAGAAGACGTGACACCAGCAGAGATGCAGCGCCGCTACACAGCGATGATGACTACCCCGGCGACGTAGTTTGCTATCAAAATAGCAGCTGTTTGCGCCCGCCAGAAAAGGGATAAAGCCATATTTTCATAAAAATTCTGCAGTGCGCAGCCACCGCAGGCCTGCGGCCCGCTAGCGGCTTTGGGCCAGCACGTGCTGCAGCGTCTGCAGCAATTCCTCGTTCGACGTTTGCGCCTTGATCAACACGGCAGCGGCCCGGGTTCCCTGGGCGCGGTTCACCTCGCTGGCCGAGAAAACCACCACCGGTGGCGGTCGCTCCAGCGCTTCAATGTCGGCCAGCAGATCCCAGCCTGATTCACCGGGCAGGGTCAGATCGAGCAGCACCAGGTCGTAGGCCTGCGCCAGCAGGCAGGCGCGGGCTTCCTCGAGCGTGGCGGCAAATTCGAAGGTGGCAAAGTCCTGCGCGATCGCTGCCGTGATGCGCTGGATATCCAGATCGTCCTCGACATGCAGGATACGGGGCTTGCCCTCGGCCATGCCGTCTATTGCATGGCGCAGACTGCGGATCAGCAGGTTTTCGTCAATCGGTTTTTCGAGCCAGCCGGAAACCGTCAGCGTCTGGTTGTTGAACTGGATCTGGCCCTCCCCGGCCATGGCCGACACCACCACAATCGGCAGATCACGCGTGCCGTCCCGGGTGCGCAGGGTACGGATGAGTGTGACGCCATCCTGGTCGGGCAGCTTGAGATCCAGCGTCATCGCGGCGTACCGGTTGGCCCCCAGGTGGGCCAGCGCGTCGGCGGCGGTGTACACCACGTCGCTGTCAAAACCGCCCTTGTCCAGCATCATCGCGATCAGGCGGGCGATGTCCCTGTCGTCCTCGCAGATCAGCACGCACGGCCGGGTGAGCGCACGTGGCAGGGCGGGCAGTTGCGGCGCAGCCTCTTTCCATTCGGGCAGTTCAAAGAAAAAGGTGGCGCCCTTGCCGGCTTTGCTGTCAAAACCCACGCTGCCGCCCAGACGTTCGACAATGGCCCTCGAAATATTCAGGCCCAGGCCGGTACCTCCCTTCTGGCGCGTATCGGACGAATCCGCCTGGGAAAATTTCTGGAAGATGCGCTTGCGAAATTCTTCCGGAACACCTGCCCCCTGGTCACGCACTTCCACCCGCACGCCGAGGCCGGCGCGGCTGACATGCACCTGCACCAGCCCGCCCGGAGGAGAGAATTTCACCGCGTTGGACAGCAGGTTGGTCACGACCTGGGCCAGGCGGTCGCTGTCCACCTGAACCCGCAGGTCGCCCTTCGGAAAATCCAGGGTCAAGCCGACGTTCTGCGCTGCCCCAAAACCCTCGTTGGCCGCCAGCACCTGGGCCAGCAAGGGCTGGAGTTCCACCACCTGCAGGTCCAGGCGCATCTTGCCCGACTCGATCTTCTCGATATCCAGAATGTCGTTGATCAGACGGATCAGGCGCTCGCAATTGTTTCTGGCGATCTCCACCAGGGTCTTGACCGCCGCCGGCAACTCGCCGGCCACACCGCCGGCGATCAGACCCAGCGAACCGCGAATCGAGGTGAGCGGCGTACGCAGCTCATGACTGACCGTGGAGACAAACTCGCTTTTCATGCGGTCTATACGTTTGAACTCGGTCACGTCGGTCGCCAGCGAATAAAACCCGATGACCTCGCCTTCTTCCTTGCCATCGCCGTAACGCGGGAAATAATTGACCACGTAGTCACGGTGATCGCCGCGCGCGGTTTTCTGGGTACGCTCGTAAACCACCGGGTAGCCCGACAGGACCTCGTCGACACGCGCGCGCACAACCTGGTAGAACTCCTCACCCATGACCTCCAGCAGGGTTTTGCCGTCGATCTGCTCATGCGACAGGCCGAAGCCTTCCTCATAAGCCCGGTTGTGAAAGCGAAAGCACTGCGCCTTGTCGACATAGGCGATCAGAGCCGGCACCGTGTCTGTGATCTCACGCAATTGCAGCTCGCTGGCGCGCAGCGCGTTGCTGACACGGTGCATCTCGGTCGTGTCGCGGCCCGTCCCGCGGTAACCGGTGAAGCAACCCGACGCGTCGAAAACGGGGACACCGCTGATGGACACATGACGAATCTGTCCCTGGGGGTCAAGTCGCGTGACCTCGAAATCACGGAAAACCTCGTGTCTTTCAAGCTGCGCCCTGTGGGCCGCCCAGACGCTGTCGTCCATGTGCACATAAGGCAGTTCCCAGCGCGTTTTTCCAATGGACTTGTCCCCCTTGAACGCCGCCGTATGGGTACGTTGCCCTTCAGCGGAAACCCGCACGAAGCGGAAGTCTGCATCCTGCTCCCAGAACCAGTCGGACGACAACTCGGTCAGAGTACGGAAGCGCTCTTCACTCTCGCGCAGGGTGCGTTCGGCCTCTTTTCGTTCGGTGATGTCCTGCACCTGGGAAATGAAATGCAGTGGTTTGCGGTCGGAGTCGCGCACCAGCGAACACGTCAGATATCCCCACACGATATGCCCGGACTTGTGGATGTAGCGTTTTTCCCACTGATAGGTTTCGATCTCGCCGGCCAACGCCCTTTTCCGCTGCAGCAGATCCCATTCGACGTCGTCCGGATGGCTGATCTCGTGCACGGTGCGGGCCAGCATCTCCGCCTCGGAATAACCGAGCATCTGGCAAAAGGCACTGTTGACCCGGAGCCGGCGCGAGTTGACGGCGATCAGCGCCATGCCGATCGCCGCATGCTCAAAAGCGCTGCTGAATTGCTGGTCGCCATCTTCAAAAATATCGTTGTCGCTGCTGATCAGCGAGCCGGCCGTGGCCGGTGCCGCCTGGCCGGTACCCCGGAAAAGGTGGCGCGAGCGGGGAAGCGCCAGCGCAATGCCCGCGTCGTCTCCGGAAACATCATCGCCCGGCATGGCATGGCCCTGGTCGCTTCCCAGCGTGAAATAAAACGTGCTGCCCTCGCCCAGCACGGAGCTGGCCCAGATTCGCCCACCGTGACGGATGATGATTCGTTTGACCGTGGCCAGGCCGATGCCGCTGCCGGCAAACTCTTCCGGCGAATGCAGGCGCTGGAAGGTGCCGAACAGCTTGTCCGCATAAGCCATGTCGAATCCTGCACCGTTGTCGCGCACAAAATACACCGGCGGCTGGTCGGCCACGGCTTCCCTGCCGATCACGATGTCCGTACGGGGCTTTTTCGCACTGAACTTCCAGGCGTTGCTGATCAGGTTCTCAAGAACCTGCCGGATCAGCGAAACGTCCGCCCGGGCCAGCATGCCGGGTTCGACCGTCACCTGAACGTCGCGTCCGGGTTCCGTCTCTGACAATTGTGCGAGGACCCGCGTCGCCTCGGCCCCGAGGTCCACGGTTTCCCAGTTCAGGCTGGTGCGTGACAGTCTGGCAAGCAGCAACAGCCCGTCGGTGAGTTCGCCCATGCGTCGCACACCGCCGCGTATCCGGGTGAGGTAATGGCTGGCTCGTTCGCCGGTCTCCGGCGACACCGTTTTTTGAAGCAAGGCGCAGTAGCCGTCGATGGCACTGAGGGGGGAACGCAGGTCGTGCGCCACCGAATAGGAAAATGCCTCCAGCTCCTTGTTGGCCGCCTCCAGCTGGGCTGTCCTGCGCGAGACCCGGTTTTCCAGGTCAACGTTGAGCCGGACGATTTCCATCTCGGCGCGCTTGCGCTGGCTGATGTCGGTGATGGTGCTGACAAATCCGGACGGGGCGTCCCCTGCCCGTTCAGAGAACGGCATGACGTTGATCAGTGCCCACAAATCACTGCCGTCGGGTTTGCGGTAACAAACCACCACGTTGGACTGCGGCAAGCCCGTGCGCCTGGCGACCACACTCGGCCGTTCCTCATGGGTCATCAACGAACCGTCTTCGCGCAGCGTCTGCCATGTCGGTCCGAGCAGCTTCTCCCCCCTCATCTGGGCCAGGCTCACGCCAAGAATACGCTCGGCGCTGGCATTGCAGTCAATGATTCGGCCCTCGGCATCACGCATGACGACGCCTTCGGCGAGTGCGCCGACCACGCCGCGAAAACGGGCCTCGCTGGCCACCAGCGCTGCTTCAGTCTGTTTGCGCGCCGTGATCTCGGTGCCCACGCCCCGGTAGCCGGTGAACTTCCCGTCCACGTCAAAAACGGGCTCGCCGCTGATGCAGAAGTGGATGCGCCTGCCATCCAGGTCCACGCGCTCGTATTCGAAATCACGGAAGGTTTCGTGGTTCTCCAGCTGCGCGCGATGCACCGCCCAGGCCGCCTTGTTACGCAGGGTGTCGTCGATGTCCCATCGTGTGCGGCCGATGTATTCGCTGATCTGGGCCTGGCCTCCGGAATCGGCCGGAAGCCTGCCAAAACGGGCCGATCCGCTGGACATCCGGGTGAAGCGGAACTGGTCATCCAGCTCCCAGTACCAGTCAGAGGAAAGCTGGGTCAGATTGCGAAAACGTTCCTGGCTTTCGCGCAGGCGCGCCTCGGCAGCCAGACGCCCGGTGACGTCCCCGCTGGTGACCAGGACATGGGTGACGGCGCCGCTGGCGTCTTTGAGCGGGACCTTGCGCATGTGAACACGAATGGCCCCGCGGTGTTTTGTCGCGGCCAGGCGGTCGGGCAGGTCCTGCATGACGCCTGCGGCGACCAGCTCCAGGTCGGCGGCGTGCATGCGGTCCGCATCCTCTTTCGGCCAGAGATCGTGCACCGTGCGGCCCATCGCCTCTTCGCGGGTCACCCCGTAGAGAGACTCGGCGGCCTTGTTCCAGCCCACAATCCTGAAGCCGTCCTGAACAGACTTCAACTGCAGGGCGATCGGAAGGTTGTCAACCACTTCATCGAGAAAGCCGGCGGCTTGCCGCTCGGTTTCTTCCGAACGCTTGATCGCGCTGATGTCATGCACCGTCCCCCGATAACCGAGGAAGCGATTCTGGTCGTCAAAGACCGGAATGCCACTGACCGACAGGTAGTGCGGCAAATCGTCGCCGAGCTTGCGCTGGTATTCGAAATTGCGGAACGGCTGATGGGCATCCAGCAAAGCCCGGTGCGCCTCCCACGACCCGCTGAGCGGCACCGCACCGGCAAGCTCCCAACGGCGCTTGCCGATGTTGCTGTCCCGTTCGACATCGAGCGCGACGGCCGCCTGCTCGCCGGAAAACCTGACGAAACGATGCTCCGCATCCTGTTCCCAGTACCAGTCGGCCGATATCGTGGCCAGATCGCGCAATCCCTGGGCGCTGCTCCTGAGCAGATCAGCTTCACGTTTTTGTTCGGCAAGCGCCCGATCGAGCAGGTCGTTGGCACTCTCAAGTTCATGCAGCCGCGCCTTCAGACGACGGTTCTCTTCGGCGAGTTCTTCGTTACCCTTCACGGGCGAACCTCAAGACGGCCAGCCGCGTGCCGCAGGCGAGCCGGCGCGCCCCGCGCCGCGTGTGCGGCCGGATAAGCACCCGTTCACCAGAAGAGCTGTTCCTCATGCCTTGTCTTCGCCTTTCGTTACAAGGTTTGAGCGTGTCGAAGGCCGCGACCTCCGTGCGGAAAGTGTGCGCCTCTGCGGTGCGGTTGAAATAGGGATTAGTCCGTGGTTGATGTCGGTCGCCGCCGCGCGTGCACGTCCGCAGACATCGCACAAAAACGCCCTGCCGCCACCTGTGCATCAGGGTTGCAGCGGGATTTTCATCGCGCGATCAACGGGAACCGCTGCCACGCTGTTTTGCGGCGAGCCTTCGATCACCCGGTCCGAGTACGTCAGGTAAACCAGGGTGTTGCGGGTGGCATCCACCATGCGCACAATGCGTATCTTCTTGAAAACCAGCGATATCCGCTCGCTGAAAACCTCTTCCTGTTGCGGCAGCGGTTTGACAAACGAGACCGGCCCCACCTGACGGCAATCAATGGACGCCTCCGACTTGTCCTCGGCCAAACCCACAGCCCCCTTGATACCGCCGGTTTTGGCCCGGGAAACATAACAGGTCACGCCCCTGACCTTGGGGTCATCGTGGGCGTCGACCACAATTTTGTGATCTGGCCCGATGAACTTGAACACGGTGTCCACCTCGCCAATGCTCTGGGCGCGAACGGGTGACAAGGCGCCGAGCAGCAGCATGGGCAACAAGGACAACAAGGGCAACAGGGGGGACTTTTTCATGGCGTTTCCTTCAGCGTGAACATCCCCCACTATAGCCACGTCACTTCCTGGTAGCGACGCGGGTTGTCCGACCGGCGATCCCGGCGATTGGGCACGCCGTCTCCATCGCGGTCCCGGTCGGCCCGGTTGTGAATGCTGTCGCGGTCGCGGTCGCCGTCGTGGGGTACGCCGTGGGATCGGTAGTAGGGCTGACCGGCGCCGTAGGGCACGGCCACGCAGCCAGCCAGCGAAGCGGCGGCGAGCACAAGGGCAAGTTTTTTCAGGATGTCTATCTCCAGGTGAAGTTGAGCGTGCCACGCCATTGAAGTCCCGCCGGGTGTCGGTCACGTTTGCCTGGCCCCCGTGAACGGTGAGGCTGGCTGCAGGATGTGCGAGGGTGAACGCTGACGGCGTTGCGAGGGTCCGGCCGCTCCGCCGCTTTGCCATGAAATATGCAGCACTTCACGCCCATGCGGAAAGGACGGGAACCCTAGAATGCCTGAGAGCCCCTTGACCGGGCCTGATGCTGCCCCCGGGAACGCGCTGCAAGGGAGTAGCATCGGCCACGGCACCCTCCACCCAACCCCTGTCTCTGAGAAAGTCACGATTGCAAAAACTGCTTTTCACTGCCTGCCTGCTCATGACCGCTTCCGCGCTGCAGGCTGCCGGCGAGCCCGCACCGGCGAACGCCCACCCCCTGACAGGAACCTGGTCCTGGTCGCTGTTTGGCGGCAGTTGCACCGAGACCTGGCATTACCGCAGCAACCGCACGGTGCTCAGCACCAGCGGGCAGGAGGTGGCCGAAAAAACATACGAGGTCGCGAAGCTGCCGGACGCCAGCGGTTTCTACAAACTGGTGGAAACGGTGGTCCGGCAAAACGACAAGAAGGACTGTTCCGGGGCGCTGCTGGAAGGTCCGGGTGAACAAAGCACCCGCTTCATCCAGTTCAACCCGCAAGGCGACAAGATGCTGGTGTGTGACAAGGCGTCGCTCCAGGCCTGCTTTGGGCCCCTGTTGAAAATGCAATAGCCGTTGGCATGCAAGGCATGCGACGTGAAACCCGCCCCGACCCGACCAGCGAGGTCGGGGCAAGGTTTCAGGCCTGATCGCTCCGGACGCCAGCGCGCCGACGCCGCGTCGCAGCTGGCCTGAACGTCGGCACGGGCTGGCTGCGCCTGGCGACATAGCTGCCATAGAGCTTGGCCGCCACTCCGGAGGTGAGGGCAAAAACAAGCAGTTTACGAAGCATGAAGGACCTCCCGATTCAAAAAACGCCGAACAGCATCAAAAGGATGATGACGGTAACCGGCACACCGAGTAACCAGGCAATGATGGGCATGTGATTTCTCCTTGATAAGTACGAAATCCAAAGATAAACAGCGCCTGTCGGGACCCGTGCCGGAAGCGGACCCCAACAAAAGTAGGGCCAGACCTACATTGCCGCGTTGATCACCACACCGGGTGCGCAACCTGCGCCACAGAGCTTGGGTATATTGAGGCCTCGCTCCCCCTCCTGTTCAAGGTCGCCCCATCTCTGAAACCAACATGAAAAAGCTCTACAAATATTTCTTCCGCGGTCTGATCACGATCCTGCCGCTGGCCCTGACCCTGTACCTTCTTTTTGTCATGCTGGCATGGATGGAGACCCTGACGCTGTGGATCCTGCGGCCGCTGTTCGGTGACTTCTACATTCCGGGCATGGGGCTGGTGGTCGGCATGCTGGGCATTGTGCTGATTGGCTACCTGGTGTCCAACCCGAAGGTGCGCAAGGCGCTGCTTTTTGTCGAGTTGCCGTTCACCAACCTGCCGGTCGTCAAAAGCATTTACTCGTCGCTCAAGAGTTTTGCCGACTACTTTTCGCCAACAGGCAAGCAGGGTGAACAAAGCGTGGTGATCCTGCGGATGCCGGACCACGGGCTCGAAATTGTGGGCTTGATCACGCGCCGCAGTTTTGCGGATCTGCCCGCGGGCTTCCTGCCGGGGGAGCGTGTGGCGGTGTATTTGCCGATGGGCTACATGATTGGCGGCTACACCGTCTTTGTGCCTGTTGAATGGGTACAACCGATTGCGATGACGGTTGAGGAAGCGATGCGCTCGTCGATGTTCGCATGGATGGCGCGGCCGCCGACTTCTGCGGACAACGCGCCCCGCCTTTGAGACGGTAGCAGATTGCTATCAATAAAGTAGCTTCTGGCGCACGCCCATCAAGGGCTGGCAGCCAAAATGATCATGAAAAAGCGTGTTTCGCGCCTAGTGGGTGCGTGAAGGGCCCGGGCCGCGGCCGGCGATGTGCCGGAAAGTGATGCGGCCCTTGCTCAGGTCGTAAGGCGACAGCTCCAGCGACACCTGGTCACCCGCCAGAATGCGGATGTGGTTCTTGCGCATCTTGCCAGAGGTGTAAGCCACCAGCTTGTGGCCGTTGTCCAGCGTCACGCGAAAGCGCGAGTCCGGCAGCACTTCGTTGACCAGCCCGTGCATTTCAATCAGTTCTTCTTTGGCCATGATGAAAACTCCTTGGATATTTGAAAAAAATCTGTCGTGCAGGTGGTGGGCGGGGCCACTCAGGCGCAAACCGGCGACGTGCGTTCGTGAATCCAGCCCAGCGCATGCTCCGTCGCGTAATGCACGGCAGCCGCGGCACTGTCAAAAAGCCCGCTGAAACGCAGCACGCGGTCATGCGTGGCACTGCCGCGCCCGGAGCGGATGGAGACAGACGCAGCGTAAAGGCCTTCGCCCTGCGGCTTGGCGAGCGGGGAGACAAGGTACTTGCCCACCGCGATGTTGGTGTGATCGATGTTCATAAAGTCCGTGCCGGGTATTTTTCCCGGCTTGATAAATAAGGAAATAAGTGGCTTGCAAGCAAGCCCGCGCGTGTTCGGGTCCTGACCGCCAGGCTTTACAACATAAAGGGCTGGCTGGTTGAGCCTTGCGTGGGCACCGTTGGGAGGGGTGCTCGCCGGAAATGGAACAGTGTTTGAGAGGGTTCAGCACTGTAGGGGCACTGAACACACTGTGAATTCGGGCTCTTGGAAGCGCCGCATTTGAGAAGGAAGCCGCTTGGTAAGGGGGCTTCGATGAAAAAAGCTGATGCTTTACCGAAGTGCTTATTGTAACCCTTACCACGCCTGCCTGCACAAAGCCAGTACTGGGACGCAGGAAACAAGGCGCAGAGCGCCCGCCGGGGAGGTATTTTCAAGCAGGGGCCGCGGATCTGGCTCTGCCAGTCCGCAGGCGCAGCGCCCCCCCGGGGGGCAGAGAGCTACGCGCAGCGAGCGAACGTGGGGGCTCTCTCTATTGTTCAAACTGCGGATGCAGCAGCCGGATGCGACTCATGGCCATGCCGGCCGCTGCGGTGCGGGTTTCAACCCCGAGTTTGGCAAACACCCGCTCCAGGTGTTTTTTCACCGTCATCGGGCTGGTACCCAGAATATCGCCGATGTCGCGGTTGATCTTGCCCTTGACCACCCAGTACAGCACCTCGGCCTCCCGCGCCGTGAGCTTGAAACTCAGGCTCATGGCCTGGATCACCGTATCGTCCGATTCCTCGCGCATGATGATCAGCCAGTCATCGTCGCCGGTCTGCTGGTGCAGGCGAAAGGTCAGCCGGCGTGCCCCCGAGACGGCACTCCCGCACACCAGGCGCGGCGGTTCTATCTGGCGTTCAGCATCAAGCAAGTGGCGCCGCAGCCAGGTCAGCACCGCTTCCGGCGTCTGCGGTGCGCTGGTGCCGTAGTACTGCAGCAGCAACTCGCGCGCCAGCGGTGTCTGCCACATCAGCTTGCCGTCGCTGACACGCACCGTGATGGTGGCGTAGCCGAAGGCGTCGAGTGCATTGCGCGCCTGGCGCTTCTCGCGCGCGCCCTGCAGATGCACGCCGATGCGCGCCAGCACCTCCTTTGGCTTGATCGGCTTGGTCACGTAATCGACGCCGCCCGAATCGAGCGCGGCCACCAGATACTCAGTCTCGGTCAGCCCGGTCATGAAGATGATGGGGATATGCGCGGTCCGTGCGTCGGCCTTCAGGCGTTTGGCGACCTCGAAGCCGTCCATGCCCGGCATCATGGCGTCGAGCAGCACGATGTCGGGCAGGGCCTGGACGGCGCGCTGCAGGGCCGCCTCGCCGTGCGTGGCCACCAGCACGGTGAAGCCCGATTCGTCGAGCGCATCGTGCAGCACCGACAGGTTGTCGGGCACGTCGTCGACGATCAGCACCACATCGCTGTTGGCGCGGTCCAGCGTCTGCGCGAGCACGCGGTCATTCATGGGGGTACCTCGCTGAGCTGCCGGCTCATGGTTTCAAACTGGAACTGGCGCGCCAGGCCGCGCATCTCGGCGGCAAAACCGGCACTCAGCGGCTGCGATTTTTCAATCTCGTCGAGCGTGTTCATGATGCCGCGAAAATAGCCCAGGTTCACCACCTCGCGCAGGGCCTCGAGCTGCGCGGGCGGCGGATAGACGTGCGGCAGCGCCGGGCTGGCGGGAGCAGCGGGGGCTTGCGCCGGGGCTTCCAGCCAGACCAGTTGCAGGCGCCGCTCCAGCCAGTCCAGCAACTCGCTGTGGCGCACCGGCTTGAGGATGAAGTCCTCCAGCCGGATGCCGACGTCGTTGTCCAGGCCCTTGTCGAAGGCATTGGCCGACACAATGGCAATGTGCGCCCCCACGCTTTTCACTGCATGTAATGCGCGAGGCCTTGCAGGCCGCCCCTCGTCAGAGGCTTCGCTTCTGTCGCCTGTCCCAACCTGTTCAAGCAGGTTTGGAGCCTCCGGCTCCAGCCCCTCGGGGGTGATGCATTCTTGGGGCGGCCCGACGGCGGGGGTCGTGTGGCCCAGCGCGCGCAAGCGGCGAATCGTCTCCCAGCCGTCAATGCCCGGCATGGCCAGGTCCACCAGGATCACCTCGGGCCGGTAGCCGGCGGCCAGCAAATCCAGGCAGTCATGGCCGCTGGCGGCGGTGCGCAGCTCGAAACCCAGCGGCTCCAGCACATTGACCAGCAGTTCGCGGTCGGCCTCTTCGTTGTCCACCACCAGCACACGCCGGCGCTCGCCCGCATAACCGTAACGCGCCTTGTGCGCGCGCGAAGACCGCACCGGCAATGCCGCGCCGGGCGCCAGCCGGACCTCGGGCAAAAACAGCTTGACGCGAAACACCGAGCCGATGTCGGGCGTGCTGGCCACCGTGAGTTCGCCGCCCATCAGGTCGGTCAGCATCTTGGCAATCGTCAGGCCCAGGCCGGCACCTGGCGCGGCCGGTCCGGGCATAGACGCGCGCGTGAAGGGCTCGAAGATGCGCTCGATCTCCTGCGCCGACAGGCCGGGGCCGGTGTCTTCGATCTCGATGCTGGCCATCTCGCGCGCGTATTTCAAGCGCAGGTTGATGCGGCCCTTGGCGGTGAATTTGATGGCGTTGCCCAGCAGGTTGATCAGGATTTGCCGCACACGTTTTTCGTCGGCGCGCACCACCACCGGCAGTGTGCCCTCGGACTCGAAGTGAAAACCCAGGCCCTTGGCCTGCGCCTCGAGTTCGAACATCCCGGTCAGTTCCTGCACGAAGTCGGTGAAGTGCATGGGTTTGACATTGAGCGTGAGTTTGCCGCTCTCAATCCGCGCAATGTCCAGCGTGCCTTCGATCAGCGACAGCAAATGTTCACCGCCGCGTTTGATCACACCCACGGCCTGCTGCCGATGCGGCGGAATCGAGGTGTCCTCGCCCATCAGTTGCGCATAACCGAGGATGCTGTTGAGCGGTGTGCGCAATTCGTGGCTGATCGCGCTGATGTAGCGGCTCTTGGCCTGGTTGGCGAGGTCGGCCACACGTTTGGCCTGCTGCAGCGCCTCGTCCGTCTGGCGGTGCGACTCGATTTCCTTCATCAGCAAATGCGTCTGGCGGTTCGATTCTTCCTGTGCCACCTGCCGGCTCTTGTGCGCCAGCACCAGCCACCAGGCCACCAGCCCGGCGATCACCAGCAGCGCCATGTAGGCCTTCAGAAAGCCCGAGCGCAGCGCCGACTCCGACGCAGCCTGCAGGTCCAGCAGGGCCCTCATTTCCTGGTGATACAGCAGGCCGAAGACGCTGGCCAGCAAGGGCACGATGACCAGCATCAGCAGCAGGAAGTGGCCCAGTCCGGTATCGAGGTAAGGCCAGATGCGGCGTGGCAACAGCCAGCGCAGCGTCGCCGACCACTGCGCGGACAGGCTGGCCTGCGGCTTACACAAATCGCCGCAGCGCGCGTCCAGCGTGCAGCACAGCGAGCAGATGGGGCCCTGGTAGGCCGGGCAATGCGCCATGTCCGGGCCTTCGTAGTCACGCTCGCAGATCACGCAGCGCTTGAGCGCATACGGTTGGTCGTTGCCCTGGGCATCGGTCTCGGGCGCCTCGCCCCGTCGCGCGATGTAGTAGCGCCCTTTCGTGGCCCAGGCAATCAGCGGTGAGGTGACAAAAGCCGTGCCCAATGCAATCACCGCAGAAAAAGCCTGCGCGAACGGGCCGAACAGCCCAAGGTGAGCACTCACCGACAGCAGCGAGGCCAGCGCCATCGCGCCGACCCCGACCGGGTTGATGTCGTAGAGATGGGCGCGCTTGAATTCGATGCCCTTGGGCGACAGGCCCAGCGGCTTGTTGATGACCAGGTCGGCGACCACCGCCATCATCCACGCGATGGCGATGTTGGAGTACAGGCCCAGCACGTCGCCCAGCGCCTGAAACACATTCATCTCCATCAACATGAAGGCGATCAGGGTGTTGAACACCACCCACACCACCCGCCCCGGGTGGCTGTGCGTCAGGCGCGAGAAGAAGTTGGACCAGGCCAGCGAGCCGGCATAGGCGTTGGTGACGTTGATCTTGAGCTGCGAGATCACCACAAACAGCGCGGTCGCGGCCACCGCCCAGCCGTAATGCGGAAACACATATTCATACGCCGCCAGGTACATCTGGTTCGGGTCCACCGCACGCTCGACCGGGACCATGTGCTGGATCGCCAGGTAGGCCAGAAACGCGCCGCCCAGCATCTTGAGCACCCCGAGCACCACCCAGCCCGGGCCACCGGCCAGCACGCTGGCCCACCAGCGCCGGCTGTTGGCCGCGGTGCGTGCCGGCATGAAACGCAGGTAGTCGGCCTGCTCACCCATTTGCGTGATCAGCGCGATGCCCACCGTCAAGGCGGCACCAAACAAGTGCAGATCAAAACCCGAATTGCCCCCTTTCTCACCTTTGTAGTGCGTTATTCCCGCAAAAGCACCCGGATCACGCACCAGAACATACACAAACGGCACCACCAGCATGATCAGCCACAGCGGCTGGGTCCATATCTGAAGGCGGCTGATGACAGACACGCCGTAGGTCACCAGCGGAATCACCACCAGCGCGCAGATCAGGTAGCCCCAGCTCGGCGGAATGCCCAGCGCCAGCTCCAGCGCATAGGCCATGACGGCAGCCTCCAGCGCAAAAAAAATGAAGGTGAAGGACGCGTAGATCAGCGAGGTCAGGGTCGAGCCGATGTAGCCAAAGCCGGCGCCGCGCGTCAGCAGGTCCATGTCCACACCGTAACGGGCGGCGTAAATGCTGATCGGAAGGCCGGCCATGAAAATGATCAGCCCGGTGGCGACGATGGCCCAGAAGGCGTTGGTAAACCCATACTGCACCAGCAAGGTGGCGCCGACCGCCTCCAGGATCAGAAACGAGGCCGCGCCGAAAGCGGTGTTGGCGACCCGCCATTCCGACCATTTGCGAAAACGCTGAGGCGTGAAACGCAGCGCGTAGTCTTCCATGGTTTCGCTGGCCACCCAGCTGTTGTAGTCGCGCCTGACCTTGATGATGCGCTGCACCGGCGCTTCCGGCTCGGCCGGCGCCAGCGGCGCAGGCGCCCACGGGGGCACGGCCTGCGTCTTCAGGGTCAGCGGTGCGGCTGGGGTGTCCATGGGGGTGGGGGTGTCAATACGTCATCAGGCGGAGCTGATGAAGTGCAGATTCCATGCCACAGAGGGAAAACCATCCCGTTCCTGTGGCACCATTCTTGCACCCCGGCACACCAACAATGCCGCAGCCGCCCCCGGAGAACCCATGGAATTGACCCCCCGAGAAAAAGACAAGCTGCTGATCTTCACGGCCGCCCTGCTGGCCGAACGGCGCCAGGCCAGGGGTCTGAAACTGAACTACCCCGAAGCCGTCGCGCTGATCAGCGCCGCCGTGATGGAAGGTGCGCGCGACGGAAAAACCGTGGCCCAGCTCATGAGCGAAGGCCGGACCCTCCTGACACGCGCCGACGTGATGGACGGCATCCCCGAGCTGATTCCCGACATCCAGGTCGAAGCCACCTTTCCCGACGGCACCAAACTTGTCACCGTTCACCAGCCGATTGTTTAAACAAGCCGAGACAGCACCATGCAAATCAAATCCAAGAACGCTCTCTTTTTTATAGCTGCTTGCGCCCTGTCGATGGGGGCTAGCGCCCATATTGGCCATGAAGCCACCGAGGGGGCGCACAGCCACGCCAGCGCCTTTCTGGGCGGCTTCCTGCATCCGCTGACCGGCCTGGACCACCTCTCAGCCATGGTCGCGGTCGGCCTGTGGAGCGCACTCGCAGCGCGCCGCGCCTGGCCCAACCTGCTGTGGGCGCCGCTGGGTTTCGCCGCCATGCTGCTGGTCGGTGCCGCGCTCGGACTGCAGGGGGTGGCTTTGCCGGCTGTCGAACCCATGATCGCGGCCTCGCTGCTGGTCCTCGGCCTGCTGGTACTGACGCGCTGGCGCGTCCCCGGCATCGGCGCTGCCGCCCTGGTCGGCGTGTTTGCAGTGTTCCACGGCGTGGCCCACGGCTACGAGCTCGCCGGCGATGCCACCGCGCTGCCGGTCGTGGCCGGCATGTTGTCCGCCACCCTGCTGATACACGCCGCCGGCGTGGCGGTCGGCTGGGGCCTGCGCCACGCCAACGTCTGGGTGCCGCGTCTGGCCGGTGCCGGCGTGGCAGTCTTCGGTCTGGCCCTGCTCGGCCGCCTCGCTTAAGGTGAGTTCATGATTCCCGGCGAACTGATCACTGACGGCCCCGACCACCAACTCAATACAGGGCGCCGCACCCTGACCGTGGTGGTGCAAAACAGCGCCGACCGGCCGATCCAGGTCGGCTCGCACTACCACTTCGCCGAAACCAATGGCGCGCTGGCTTTCGACCGCGCCGCCGCGCAGGGCATGCGCCTGAACATCGCGTCCGGCACGGCCGTTCGCTTCGAGCCGGGGCAACAGCGCACGGTGGAGCTGGTGGACTTCGCCGGCGAACGAAAGATTTACGGCTTTCGCGGCCTTGTCCAAGGGAAGATTTGATGCCCCCACGTTCATCACTTCGTGTATTCACTGCCCCCCGAGGGGGCGCTGGCCTCCCTTGGGGCGGCCCTGCGGGAGTCCGTTAATGGCAACGATAGGAAGACGCGCTTACGCAGAAATGTTCGGTCCCACCGTGGGCGACCGCCTGCGCCTGTCCGATACCGAGCTGATGGTCGAGGTCGAGGCGGACTACACCTTGCGTGCCGGCAGCTACGGCGAAGAAGTCAAATTCGGCGGCGGCAAGACCATCCGTGACGGCATGGCGCAGTCACAGAAAACGCGGGCAGAAGGTGCGATGGACTGCGTGATGACCAACGCGCTCATCGTCGACCACTGGGGCATCGTCAAGGCCGACATTGGCCTCAAGGGCGGGCGCATTACGGCCATCGGCAAGGCCGGCAACCCCGACACCCAGCCCGGGGTCGAGATGATCATTGGCCCCGGCACCGAGATCATCAGCTGCGAAGGCATGATCGTCACCGCCGGCGGCATCGACTCGCACATCCATTTCATCTGCCCGCAGCAGATCGAGGAAGCGCTGACCTCGGGTGTCACCACCATGCTGGGAGGCGGTACCGGCCCGGCCACCGGTACCTTTGCCACCACCTGCACACCCGGCCCGTGGAACATTGAACGCATGTTGCAGGCGGCCGACGCCTTTGCTATGAACCTGGGTTTTCTCGGCAAGGGCAACGCCAGCCTGCCGGCCGCGCTGCATGAACAAATCGATGCCGGCGTGATCGGTCTGAAGCTGCACGAGGACTGGGGCACGACCCCGGCCGCGATCAGCAACTGCCTCGACGTGGCGGACGAGACCGACACGCAGGTGGCCATTCACAGCGACACGCTCAACGAAAGCGGTTTTGTCGAGAACACGATTGCCGCGACCAAGGGCCGCACCCTGTGCGCCTTTCACACCGAAGGCGCGGGCGGCGGCCATGCACCCGACATCCTCAAGGTGGTCGGGGAGCAGAACTTTCTGCCGTCCTCGACCAACCCGACCATGCCCTACACCGTCAACACGCTGGACGAACATGTGGACATGCTGATGGTCTGCCACCACCTCGACCCGGCGATCGCCGAGGACCTGGCCTTTGCCGAGAGCCGCATCCGCAAGGAAACGATTGCCGCCGAAGACGTGCTGCACGACCTGGGCGCGATCAGCATGATGAGCAGCGACAGCCAGGCCATGGGCCGCGTCGGCGAGGTCATCATCCGCACCTGGCAGACCGCGCACAAGATGAAGGTCCAGCGGGGTCACCTCGCGCCTCCCGCCAACCCTCACCCTCCATCCCTCTCCCGTGGGGAGAGGGAAGCGATTGGTGGCCTGCCGAGTACAGCAGACCATAGCCCTCGGTGTGACAACTTCCGCGTCAAGCGTTACATCAGCAAATACACCATCAACCCGGCGATCGCCCACGGTATCTCCCACGAGGTCGGCTCCGTCGAAGTCGGCAAGTGGGCCGACCTGGTGGTCTGGAAGCCGGCCTTCTTCGGCATCAAGCCGGCGCTGATTCTCAAGGGCGGCTTCATCGCGATGGCCGCCATGGGCGACCCCAACGCTTCCATCCCGACCCCGCAGCCGGTGCACTACCGGCCCATGTTCGGCGGCTTCGGCGGCGCGATTGCCAAGGGCTCGCTGACCTTCGTCTCGCAGGCGGGTCTGGCCGGCGGCATCAAGGAGCGTTTTGGTCTGGCCAAGAACATCGCCGCCGTGAAAAATATCCGCGGCGTACAGAAGCGCCACATGATCCACAATGACTATGCGCCGAAAATGGAAGTGGATGCGCAGACCTACTTGGTGCGCGCCGACGGCCAGTTGTTGACCTGCGAGCCGGCGACCAGCCTGCCCATGACGCAGCGCTATTTTCTTTTCTGAAACGAACTTCATCCATGCTCCAGGTTTCCAAAATCATGCCGCAGGGCGCTGGCCTGGCACCCGTGCTGCTCAAGCGCGCTGCCACGGTCGAACTCGACTGGGACATCCGCCAGAAAAGCCGCTTCGAGGCCACCGACTCGCTGGGCCGCCAGCTCGGCATTTTTCTGCCACGCGGCACGCTGGTGCGAGGTGCTGACGTACTGGTGGCCGAAGACGGCTCCATGATCAGGGTCATTGCTGCGCCGCAAACCGTGCTGCGCGTCACCGCCTGTAACGCGCATGGCTCACCGTTCGACCTGGCCCGCGCGGCCTACCATCTCGGCAACCGGCATGTGCCGATTGAGCTCAAGCCGGACCACCTGAAGATCGAGCCCGACCATGTGCTGGCGGAGATGCTGCGCTCCATGCACCTGATCGTCAACGAAGTCAGCGAGTCCTTCGAACCGGAAGGTGGCGCCTACAGCGCGGGCGGCCACAGCCACGAGCACAGCCATGCGCATGCACCGGCTGCGGCGCCTGCGCCCCACGTGCACGGGCCCGACTGCAATCACGGCCACGATCACGGACATGACCACGCGCACGAGGCGCCGCCGGTCGCGATCCAGATCCACCCCCACAAGCCGCACAGCCATTGAGCGCCACGGCCCAGCCCCTGCCGGCCGCCAGCCTGCTGCAGCTGATCTGGCTGGCCTCCCCGGCCCTGCCCGTCGGCGGGTTTTCCTACTCCGAAGGGCTGGAAGCCGGCGTGGACCGGGCGGGAGTAGCTACGGAAAGCATAGCGGCCGACTGGCTCAGCGACCAGATGCAGCTGAGCCTGGCGCGCGCCGACCTGGCGGTGATCGCACAGGCGATTCCGGCCTGGCGCAGCGCCAAACTTGACAAGGTCAAAGCCCTCAACGACTGGATGCTGCAGACCCGCGAAACCAGCGAGCTGCGGGCGCAGACCGAACAGATGGGCCGCTCGCTGCTCGACTGGCTGCGCAATCACCACAGCATTAGCGATGCAGCGATCGATGCTTGCGCGAAGTTGCCACCGACCTACCCCGTCACCTTCGCACTGGCCGCCTCGCCACTGGCTGCCGGTGTGACCGATTGCCTGACCGCCTACGCGTTTGGCTGGGCCGAAAACATGATGCAGGCCGCGCTCAAATCGGTGCCGCTGGGCCAGAGCGCCGGCCAGCGCATCCTGGCGCGGCTGGCTGCAGAAATTCCGGCAGCCATCACGACGGCGATGGCGCTGGAAGACCATGAACGCCAGGCCTTTTCGCCCATGCTGGCGATTCTTTCATCGCAACACGAAACCCAGTATTCCCGGCTTTTCCGCTCCTGAGCGCGAAGTCACCATTCCGAGGCACTTCCGATGAGCATGCACCACATCCCCAATCGAACCAAAAAACTCCCTCCGCTGCGCGTAGGCATTGGCGGGCCGGTCGGCTCCGGAAAAACCACCCTGCTTGAAATGTTGTGCAAGGCCATGAAGGGCAAGTACGACCTGGTCGCGATCACCAACGACATCTACACCAAGGAAGACCAGCGCATCCTCACCGTCAGCGGCGCGCTCGATGCCGAACGCATCATGGGTGTGGAAACCGGCGGCTGCCCGCACACCGCGATCCGCGAAGACGCATCCATCAACCTCGAAGCCATCGACCGCATGCTGGAAGACTTTCCCGACGCCGACGTGGTGTTTGTCGAGTCCGGCGGCGACAACCTGGCCGCCACCTTCAGCCCCGAACTCAGCGACCTGACGATTTACGTGATTGACGTCGCCGCCGGCGAAAAAATTCCGCGCAAGGGTGGCCCGGGCATCACCAAAAGCGATCTGTTCGTCATCAACAAGACCGACCTCGCCCCCTACGTGGGCGCCGACCTGGCCGTGATGGAAGCCGACACCATCCGCATGCGCACCACGACCAAGGGCCTCAAGCCTTTTGTCATGACCAACCTCAAGACCAACACGGGCCTGGCGGAGGTGGTGGCGTTTATCGAAAGCAGAGGCATGCTGGGCGCGGCTTGAACCTGAGCCGGGGTGCCCGCCTCTAGAGTTCGCCTGCGTCCTTGAGAACGCGCGCCTTGTAAATCAGACGCACGCTGGTTCGGCCCGCAGAACCGGATTGCAGGGCCAGAATGTCCACGCCGTCGTGCACCCAGGAGGCGCTTCCCGCCTCCACGCTGGACAAAGCGCCGTGCAGCGGCAGTTCGGGCCCATACTGAGCCTGCAGCGAGGCCACCAGATGCGCGAAAGCCTCGCCGGAGGTTGAGGACGTGCCGGGTTGCAGCAGCAGTTCCACGCGCTGCAGCGCCGGCCCGGCAAAAAAGAAGGTCTCGTCGAAAGCCAGACCCGCCTGCTGGACACCATCAACCCTCCAGCGCCCGACAGCACCAGCGACGGACTGCGGCCGAGGAACCGGATGAAGGCCCGGTACAGCTTCGCGCAACTCGGAAACGGTCACGCCCAGGTGCACCCCGGGCGGAATCAGCGGCTGTGCGAGCGGCTGTGCGGCTGCAGGGCCGGCCCAAACAGCCAGCAACAAGCTGACGAGAGCGGGCCAACAACGAAAGGGGGAAATCATGGGAGTAGATTGAGCTACGGGCCGGTGACGGACCGTCTGGCGGAAGCGGTGAGATTCGAACTCACGAAAGGTTTCCCTTTGCCGGTTTTCAAGACCGGTGCAATCGACCACTCTGCCACGCTTCCAGGAGGGGTAGTTTAACCGCTAACAGGCGAACCGACTCCAGGCCGCCTGGCTTGACACGCCGCGTGGAAGGGATCGGCGAGACCGTGGTGAAGGCCGCGGATCACAAGAACATCCGGCGCCGTTTTCCTGGTGCACCCCACCCCTGCGATATTCCCGGCAGCAGACGGTTTACTGCCGCCGGCCGGCGCAGTACCATTTGTGCTGCATGCCACCCCGCGCATGTCCATCGGCTTCCAGGGAGTCAGCCATGAACCGTCTCGTCAAACATCTGGTTTTCGCGTTGCTGTCTGTCTGCTCAGCGGCCTTTGCCGCGGGCGACGTGAGCAGTTCGGCGGACGCCGGCGCTTCTGCCGACCCTGTGCTGGCAGCCACCCAGGCAGCGTTTGCGAAGAAGGACTGGGCCGCCGCCCAGAGCGGCTTGCAGAAAGCGCTGGCGGGCTCGCCGCAAAATGCCGACTATCACAACCTCTACGCCTATTCGATCCGCAAGGGCGCGAATCCGGACATGGCGCTGGTGTTCAAGCACTATGGGGAAGCCCTGCGGCTCAACCCGAAACACCGCGGCGCGCATGAGTATGTGGGCGAGGCCTACCTGATGGTGGGGGACCTGGCCAAGGCCAGGCAGCATCTGGCCGCGCTCGACAAGCTGTGCTTCATGCCCTGCGAAGAGTACACCGACCTGAAGAAGGCGATTGCCGCCTACGAGGCCAGACGCAAGCCCTGACCGGCCGGCCCCGCCCATGAGCGGGGAAGATCGCCTGCAGCGTTGGGAGGCGCCCCTGCCACCCTCGAATACCGAACTATCTCGCGCCGGCGTTACCTGCCGGAGCAACCCCGGCGGAGGCTTGCTTGCGCGAGGACTCCTGCACATCGTAAGAGCCGAAGACCTCACGGGCCGAGCGCGTTTCCGGGAGGATATAGACGATGCCATTTGTTCCGGTAAACGACGGACTCACCACGTTTTCATAGAACTTGACCGGCACATTGATGCAGCCAAAGGAAATGCGGTTGTCCAGTGGACTCGGTGTGGCCAGGCGCTCTGCCCGTCGCTCCTTGGGCTGCCCCGTCACGACCCGGTGCAGCGAAAGGGCAGAGTCATAATCCACCCACAGAACCTCCTGGCCGTGGATATCCCGGTCCAGTGAAGCCACAAAACGACCGGCAGGCGTGGTGCGCTCAGACGGAAGAATGCTCGACAGCTTGCGCTGACCAATTCCGGGAACGGTGTCATCGCCCACGGCCAGGCCCAGCAGCGCAGCAGACGCGCCTCGAAGCTGTCCCTGGGCATTGAACATATACACGCGGGCCTGTGCCTTGTCGATGATCATGAAGGGCAAATTGCCGTTGTTGGCCGAGTCAACCACCCAGTCGGCCAATTTCCTGGACTCCGGCGAAGACGCTTCCTGGCCAAAGTTGGCCAGCCTGACAAGCTGAACCGGCGCGGCCTGCGGGTCGGCAGATGCCGAGGCGCTGGCGTTATCACGCGAAGTTATGGCAGGTTCTGGCGTGCCTGAAGGTGGGGAGTTCGGTGCGGCGGCGGCTGGAAGTATCACTGCAGTGAGCGCAACTGCTCCCGGCAGGACACATCGGGCCAGAAAGAGGAAGACAGAGCGGGTGAAACTGGTCTGCGGCAGACCACCCCCAAGCCGGCGTTCATTATTTTTTATCTGAGTTGGCATGGTGTTGATCCTGAGCGCGAGACGATAACCTGTCAAGGCAGGCTGAGTCGTCACATTATGCAGGCTTGACCGTGACACGGCAGGGCATATTCACGGCAAATCTCTGTCTCGCCATTCCTTGACAGGGAACCCGACACAACCACAGGGGAAGTTCTCGTTCGTTTTGTCCCTTTGCCGATGGCTGAATGAGCGAGTCATCCTCCAGCATCAGGTCAAGCGACGGGGGTCACGGAAGCATGTACTTCTACTTCTGCAACCCCCTCCAAGACCTACTTAGTTACGGCCCTGTTTGGCGGGACGTGCTGGTGGCTCGTACGCGGGCGTTGGCGCGGCGGCGGGTGCGACCACGGGCGCAGGAGGCGCGACGTACACCGGTGCAGGGGCAGGCGCCGGAGCGACATAGGCCGGTGGCACGTAGGCTTGCGCAACAGGCGTCTGGGCTTTGGGGCCAAAACGGTAGACCAGGCCAAGGGATGCCATATCGATGTGGCCGCGGTTGCGGACCGGGTCCTCGATGCGGTAGCGTTCCAGTTCGCCACGCAAAGCCAGCGCTTCGGTGATGGCGTATTGCATGCCCACGCCGACCTTGAGGTTGGTTTTGTTGCTACGCGTGCTGGAGGGGTTCACAGGGACGGAGCCGGTGCTGTTGAAGCTGGCCCGGCTTTGTGCGTAAGCCGCACCAACGCGACCGAACACCGAGAAGCGATCAGACAAAGGCAACATGCCCACCAGATCCAGGTTCAGACCACGAACGCGAGTTTCACCGTTGAAGGTGCCGGGTGCGTTACCGACAATTTGGTTGGCGTTAACCGTGTAGCTGGACTTGCCCAGATCAAAATAACCACCTTCCACCGCAAAATTTCGGTTGAGCTGGTAGCCGCCGAACAGTTTGTAGCCCGTGCCGCTGTTGTCCTCAGTCGCGGTACCGACCCTCAAACCCTGACCGACCAGCGTCCGGTTGATGGAGTCGTTGTTGAAGTCGGCGCGGGTACGACCGATGTTGCCGCCAATATACGGACCGGTGGTCTCGTCTTGCGCAAAGGCGCCGGAGCTGGAAACAGTTGCCAGTACCGCCAGAGCGATAAGACCCAGTCCGCGCCGGGCTGCCGGGAATTTTGATGCTGTCATGATGTTTGTCCTAAGGGTTGAGACAGTTGATAAAAAAGCCGCTGATTCATTGCTGGCCTGGCTCGTATTGACAAATTCGAGTCACACCAAGAGTGAAATCACCCGCTAATGTGGGCGGGCATGTGTCGTCCGTTTGTAGGAAGATGGCAGCAATCACCGTCATTTCGCAAAAAAGCAACACTGCGAATTCGCGAGGGGATGCTTGGGCCGGGTCATGGGGGTGCGTATCCCGGGTCCTGCGATGCCCAACCTGAGAGAGACTGCTTGGGCCAAAAGCCGGCCGCTGCCCCAAAGCGAACAGCCGGTTTATGACTGTGCAGGATCCAGAAACAGCGTCTGCAAATCGTTCAGGAAGTCAAAGCCGCGCTCGGTTGGCTTGACGCGCGCAAAGTCCCGCTCGATCAGGCCCTTGCGTTCGGCCTCATCCAGCCCGGCCTGGATCGCCGTCAACGGCAAGCCGGTTTTTTCGGCAAAGTCCTGCAGCTTGAAGCCCTCCCGCAGGCGCAGGGCGTTGAGCATGAACTCGAACGGCAAATCGGCACGGCTGACCTCGTTGTCCTGCGCCACCGGCGTGCCGGCGAGCGCCTTGTCCATGTAAAGCCTGGGTTCGCGAAAACGCACCTGGCGTACCACGCGGTGCGCAAAACTGAGCTTGCTGTGGGCGCCGGCGCCTATGCCCAGGTAGTCGCCGAACTTCCAGTAGTTCAGGTTGTGCAGGCAGCGGTGGCCGGGCCGGGCATAGGCCGACACCTCATACCGGTCCATGCCGGCTGCGGCGGTCAGTTCGGTGATGCGGTCCAGCATGGCGTAGGCGTCGTCTTCTTCCGGCAGCACAGGCGGATGTTTGGCGAAGAAGGTGTTGGGTTCGACCGTCAGGTGGTAGATCGAAATATGCGGCGGCGCAAACGCCAGCGCCTGCAGCATGTCGCGCTCCAGCCCATCCAGCGTCTGGCCCGGCAAGGCGTACATGATGTCCAGGTTGAAGGTGTCGAAAGCCTGCGCGGCTTCCTCGACCGCGGCCAGCGCCTGGGCGCGGTCGTGCACGCGGCCCAGGGCTTTCAGGTGCCCGTCGTCAAAGCTTTGCACGCCTATCGACAGCCGTGTGACACCGGCGCTGCGAAAGGCCTTGAAGCGGTGTTTTTCAAAGGTGCCGGGGTTGGCTTCCAGCGTGATTTCGCAGTCGGGCTCCAGCCGCAGCCGCGCGCGGATGTCAGCCAGCAGGCGGTCGATGGCCTGCGGCGAAAACAGGCTGGGCGTGCCGCCGCCAATGAAGATGCTGTGCACCGTGCGGCCCCAGATCAGCGGCAGCGAGGCTTCGAGGTCGGCCATCAGCGCGCCCAGGTAACGCTGCTCGGGCAACTCGCCGGAAACTTCATGCGAGTTGAAATCGCAGTAAGGGCACTTCTTGAGGCACCAGGGCAGGTGCACATACAGCGACAGCGGCGGCAATGCAGACAGCTGCAGCGTGCCTTCCCGCATGTAGTGCTGGATGTCCTTGAGCCCCGCCCCGGCTTCCTCCCCGGGCGACGCGCTGACGACGGGAATGGGAAAAGTCATGGGACTACGAACACGAAAGCGCTCACAGCCAGCGCTCGCGCATCAGGTCCATCATCTGGCGCGCCGCCATGCCGCGGTGGCTGTGGGCGTTTTTCACCTCGACCGGCAATTGCGCAAAGGTCTTGCCGAAGGCCGGGATGTACATCACCGGGTCAAAACCAAAGCCGTTGCTGCCCACCGGCTCGCGCGCGATCTCGCCGCTGACACGGCCCATCGCAATCAGCGGCTCGGGGTCGTCGGCTGAACGCACGGCGACCAGGGTGCTGACAAGCGCGGCGCGGCGCTGTTCCAAGCCGGCCATCTGTTCGAGCAGGGCGCGCACATTGTTGTCGTCGCCCTTGTCGTAGCCAAACTGCGTGGCGTAAAAGGCCGTGTCCACACCCGGCAGCCCGCCGAAGGCATCAACACACAGGCCGGCGTCGTCGGCCAGCGCCGGCAGGCCACTGAGCCGTGATGCATGACGCGCCTTGGCCAGGGCGTTTTCGACAAAAGTCCGAAAGGGTTCCTCGGCCTCCGGGATGCCCAGGTCGGACTGTTTCACCAGCGTCACGTCCAGCGGTGCCAGCATGGCCTGCAGTTCAGCGAGTTTTCCGGGGTTGTTCGATGCGAGTACGATTTTCATAATTAAAATAAGGCTGTAGCCCAATCGGGACGTGCGCAAGCAGCTATTAATTCAGGAGCGACTGCTCCTGCAGCGTGACCAGCTCGCTGATGCCTTTTTCAGCCAGCAGCAGCAACGCATCCATCTCCTTGCGCGAGAAGGCCGCGCCTTCCGCTGTGCCCTGCACCTCGACGTAATGGCCGGCGCCGGTCATCACCACGTTCATGTCGGTGTCGCAACTGACGTCTTCAATGTATTCGAGGTCGAGCAAGGGCGTGCCCTGCACGATGCCGACGGAGATGGCGGCCACGTGCCCGATGATCGGTGTTTCCTTGAGTTTGCCTTCAGCCAGCAATTTGTTCACCGCGTCCTGCGCAGCAACGAAGGCGCCGGTGATGCTGGCCGTGCGTGTGCCGCCGTCTGCCTGGATCACATCGCAGTCGAGATGAATGGTGCGTTCACCGAGTTTTTTCAGGTCAAACACCGCACGCATCGAGCGCCCGATCAGGCGCTGGATCTCCTGCGTGCGCCCGCTCTGCTTGCCGCGCGCGGCCTCGCGGTCGCTGCGGGTGTGGGTGGCACGCGGCAGCATGCCGTATTCAGCGGTGACCCAGCCCTCGCCACTGCCCTTTTTGTGGCCCGGCACTTTCTCCTCGACCGAGGCGGTGCAGAGCACCCGCGTCGCGCCAAACTCGATCAGGACCGAACCTTCCGCATAGGCGGTGTAGGCCCGGGTGATGCGCACCGGGCGCAACTGGTCAGCGGCACGGGCGTTGCTTCGTGAAAATGAACTCATGGTCAGGGCTTTCTGGCGTCGCTGCGCCCGGGGGAAACAGGAAAAAAAGAATAGGGAAGTCAGGCCAAAGGCAGCACCTGCGCGAAGGCGGCCAAGCTGCCTGAAGGAAACTCAGGCCTTTTTTGCCGCCGAGCGGCGGATCGCCTCGTTGATTTCAGCGATGGAACGTTCGATCGCCGCATCGTCAAGGTCTTCGACGCTGGAGTCGAGCACGCCGGCTTGAATGGTCGATGCAAACACGCCGTCCATGATGCTGTCGGTCGAAATGCCGCGCGTCGATTCAAAAGCGTCGGGGGTTTCCCATTCCATCGCCAGCACGGTGACGTTGTCGCTGTGCTCGCCGCCATTACGCAGCGCGTGTTCGACCATGTCGGGCACGGCCTCGGACACGCTGTTGCCAGCCATATGGCGGACAATTTCAGCGTCGGTCAGTGTGCCCCACAGCCCGTCGGAGCACAGCATCAGCTTGTCGCCCTGCTGCAGGACCACCGGGCCGGCGATGTCGAACACCGGCTTGGACGGGGAGCCCAGGCAGGTGAACAGGATGTTGCGGTTCAGGCGCTCGAGTTTGATGATGCCGGCGTTTTGCTGCTCCAGGTAGGAGTGGTCACGCGTGCGGGTCAGCAGCTCGCCGTCTCGCACCACGTAGAGCCGCGAGTCACCGCAATGGACCCAGGTCGCGCCCGATCCCTGCAAAATGGCTGCCACCACCGTGGTGCGAGGCGTGTCGAGCATGCCTTTTTCGCTGGCATAACGGATGATCTGGTGGTGCGCCGCCATCAGGGCCGACGACAGGAATTCGGTGGTGTCCCTGACCAGCGGCCGGGCTTCCTTCTGATACAGCGCGGAAATGGTCTGCAGCGCCAGCTGGGCCGCGACCTCGCCTTCGGGGTGGCCGCCCATGCCGTCGGCCAGCACAAACAGGCCCGACTCGCGCGTGTAGCAATACCCCATGCGGTCTTCGTTTTTCTCGCGACCACCCTTGCGACTGACCTGAAATACCGAGAATTTCATTTGAATTTCGTCGCAAAGCCGGTGGCCTTGCGCGCGGTTTTCTTGGTGTCTGACACCATGTTGTCAAACTGAAGCCGCATTTTTTCGCCGACCGTCAGCTTGGTGTAGCGACGCTCACCCTCGCGGCTGAGCTCTTTTTGCAGGGCAAAAACCGATTGCGGCCGGGACAGGGGATCGAGTGACATGCACCATTCAACCACTTCAATGAGGTTGTCTGAATACACGCCGCGCAAACGGGACAGTGCAAGCGACAGACGGTCTTTTTCAAGGCGCTGCGGCGCATCATTGGGCGGATAACCCTGCATGGTCGCGTAAATGCAGGCGCCTATCGCGTAAATGTCGGTCCAGGGCCCCATCGACGAATCACGGCGGTACATCTCGGGCGCGGCGAAACCAGGTGTGTACATGGGCCGGATGAAGTTGCCTTCCTTGCTCAACACCTCGCGGGCGGCGCCGAAGTCGATCATCACGGCTTTGTTGTCGTCGGTCACGAAGATGTTGGCCGGCTTGATGTCCAGGTGCAGCATCTTGTGCTGATGCACGATGCGCAAACCGCGCAGGATTTCGTCAAACAGCGAGCGGATCGTCGACTCGCGAAACACCTTCTGCTTTTTGAGTTCGCGTGCGGTGATGATGAAATCCTGCAGGGTGCCACCCTCCAGGTAGTTCATCACCATGTAGACGGTTTCGTTTTCGCGGAAGAAGTTGAGCACGCTCACCACGGACGCGTGCGAAATCTGGGCCAGCGAGCGACCTTCCTCGAAAAAACTCTTCAGCCCCAGTCGGTACAGTGAGAGCTTTTCCGGCTGCACCTGGGGCAGCAATTCACCCGGCGGGCGACTCGCCAGCGACGACGGCAGATACTCCTTGATGGCGACCTGCTGGCCCTCGTTGTCGACGGCCAAGTAAACTACCCCAAACCCGCCGGCCGACAGCTTGCGCACGACGCGATAGCCGCCAATGACGGTATCGGGTGGGAGTGGCGCGGGCTTGACCTTTGACATAATTCGGGATTGATGCAAGGTGACGGGATCACCAGGTCCTGTTTACTCTACGAAAAGCGTATTACTAAATGTCAGTTTACAGCATGACAGGCTATGCAGCCGTCCAATCCAACCCCGCGCGAAATACCCCTGAAACAGACGCCGGGACGGACGTCAGCGCACGCCTGGGTGTGGAGATACGCTCGGTCAACAGCCGCTTTCTGGACTTGGCCTTCCGCCTGCCCGATGAATTGCGCCAGGTCGAGCCGGCCTTGCGCGAGCTGCTGACCGGCAAGCTAAAGCGCGGCAAGATAGAAATGCGTGTCTCGCTGGAGAGCAACTCCGGCAGCAACCTGCGCGCCCCGGCGGCCAGCACGCTGCAGCGCCTGGGCTCCCTGGAAGACACGGTGAAATCGTGGCTGCCCCATGCCGCCGCCCTCAGTGTGGCCGACGTGCTGCGGCTGGCCGGCGGCGAAGACAAAACCATCCATGACTACAGCGACGAGTTGCTCAAACTGTCCAAAAAGGCTCTGAAGGACCTGCTCGCGGCCCGGGAGCGCGAAGGTGCCCGGCTGGCGCAGATGCTGCTGGACCGCACGGCCCAGTTGCGGGCGCTGGCGGCCTCGGCCGTGCCCATGGTGCCGAAACTGGTCGAGCAGCAAAAAATCCGTTTCATGGAACGCTGGCAGGAAGCCATGGCGCTGGGCGGCGGCAGTACCCTGCCCGAAGCGGCGCAGGACCGGGCCCTGACGGAAGCCACCTCCTTTGCGATACGCATCGATGTGGCGGAGGAAATCACGCGTCTGTCCTCCCATCTGGACGAAATCGACCGGCTGCTGGCGGCCGGCGGCGAGGTGGGCAAACGACTCGACTTCCTGATCCAGGAGCTGCACCGCGAAGCCAACACGCTGGGCTCAAAATCCGGGTCGCTGGAACTTACCCATGTCTCGGTGGACATGAAGGTGCTGATAGAGCAGATTCGCGAGCAGGTCCAGAACATCGAATAAGGCCTGACCGGCCAGAACAACAACCTACAACACCCGCCGCTATGGACTATCCCGGAAATCTCTTCGTTGTCGCGGCGCCCAGTGGCGCCGGCAAATCCAGTCTGGTCAAGGCCCTGATGGAGCTCGATGCGCGGGTGCAACCGGCGGTGTCACACACCACCCGGCCGCCCCGCGGGCAGGAAAAACATGGCCGCGAATATTTCTTTATTTCGTCGGAGGAGTTTGACGGCATGGTGCTGCGGGACTCCTTCCTCGAATGGGCCCATGTCCATGGCCAGCGTTACGGCACGTCGCGGCAGACGATCGAGGAACGCGTGGCGACCGGTGCCGACGTCATCCTGGAAATCGACTTTCAGGGAGCGATCAACATCAAGCGCATTTTCAGCAACGCGGTCCTGATTTTCATCCTGCCGCCCAGTTGGGAAGAGTTGCGCTCACGGCTGGAGCGCCGCGGCGAGGATGCGCCGGAAGTGATCGAACTGCGCCTGAAAAATGCGGCCATCGAGATGGCCCAGGCCCGTGAATTCGATTTCGTTATAATCAACGAGTTATTTGAGCGGGCGGTTTTCGACCTGAAAACCATTGTTCATGCCCAACGGCTCAAGTTTGCAGCCCAACGACGTGCCCGAGCCGAGACCTTCAAGGCCTTGCACATTGACTGACCTGCTGCTTTATCCCCCCATTGCGTTTAACCCGGAGATCATCATGGCCCGCATCACTGTTGAAGACTGCCTGGAAAAAATCCCCAACCGCTTCCAGCTCGTTCTGGCCGCGACCTACCGCGCGCGCATGCTCAGCCAGGGCCATGCACCCAAGATCGAAAGCAAGAACAAGCCGGGCGTGACCGCCTTGCGCGAAATCGCCGAAGGCAAAATTGGCCTCGAAATGCTGAAAAAGGTTCCAGGCTAAAGCCCCCTTCTCTATCCTCCAGAAAGCACCGCCCGCGGTGCTTTTTTGTTTTCTCAACGTCGTGGAATGCCCGCTTTTTTCACGTTTTATCGGCACCACGATACATTTAAGGCATGAGCGCCCTGGATTTTCCCATCGCAAGCATCAAGTCCACGCCGGCTGCCGCCAATGCCGCCGCAGCGAGTTTTGCTGCGCTCACGGCCAAACTGGACTACATGAGCGTCGAGGACGTCAATAACGTCCGCACCGCCTACCGCTTTGCCGATGAAGCGCATCTGGGCCAAATCCGCAACGGCGGCCTGCCCTACATCACCCATCCGATCGCTGTAGCGCAGCAGTGCGCCGAATGGAAGCTGGATGCCCAGGCCCTCATGGCCGCCCTGCTGCACGATGCAATCGAGGACTGCGGCGTCACCAAGCCGGAGCTGATCGAGCGTTTCGGCGCGCCGGTCGCGGAACTGGTGGACGGCCTGACCAAGCTGGAAAAACTGGAGTTCAATACCCGCGAGGAAAACCAGGCCGAATCGTTTCGCAAGATGCTGCTGGCGATGGCGCGTGATGTCCGCGTCATCCTGATCAAGCTGGCCGACCGCAGCCACAACATGCGCACACTCGGCGACGTGCCGCGCAGCAAGTGGCAGCGCATCTCGCGCGAGACCCTGGACATCTATGCGCCGATCGCGCACCGCCTTGGCCTGAACGCCACCTACCGAGAGCTGCAGGACCTCGCCTTCCAGCACCTGTACCCCTGGCGTTATGCCACGCTGACCAAGGCCCTGACCCGTGCACGCGGCCGCAGGCGCGACGTGATCAAGCGTGTCCAGTCCGAAGTGGAAGCAGCGTTTGCCGGCGCCGGCATCCAGGTGCATATCTACGGGCGCGAAAAAGCCCTCTATTCGATCTATCGCAAGATGGATGAAAAACACCTGTCGTTTGCGCAGGTGACGGACATCTACGGTTTTCGCGTCATTGTTGCCAGCGTCACTGCCTGCTACACCGCCATGGGCGTGTTGCACCAGCTCTACAAGCCCTTGCCGGGCAAGTTCAAGGACTACATCGCGATTCCCAAGGTCAATGGCTACCAGTCGCTGCACACCACGCTGGTCGGCCCCTTCGGCACCAACATCGAATTCCAGATGCGCACCGAGGCCATGCACATCGTGGCCGAATCCGGCGTTGCCGCGCACTGGCTCTACAAGGCCACCGACCCGGACAGTGACGCCTCGCAGCGGCTGGGCACCCAGTGGCTGCAGTCCCTGCTCGATATCCAGCATGAGACGCGGGATGCCGCCGAGTTCTGGGACCACGTCAAGATCGACCTGTTCCCCGACGCCGTGTATGTGTTCACGCCGAAAAGCCAGATCATGGCCATGCCACGCGGCGCCACCATTGTCGATTTTGCCTACGCCATCCATAGCGACGTGGGGCACCGCGCCGTGGCCGCCAAGGTCAACGGCGAGCAGGTTCCGCTGCGATCGGAGCTGCACAACGGCGACGTGATCGAGATCATCACCGCGTCGGTCTCCAGCCCCAACCCCGCCTGGCTGGGTTTTGTGCGCACGGGCAAGGCCCGGTCAAAAATCCGCCATCACCTCAAAACCATGGCCCTGAGCGAGTCGCAGGACCTCGGCGAGAAAATGCTGGCGCAAGCCCTGCGGGCCGAGGGCATAGACCGCGAGCGGCTGTCCGAGGACGACGACGCCCACCACGCCACCTGGGAAAAAATCCTGCGCTTCAGCGGCAACCGCACGCGCGCCGAGTTGCTGACCGACATCGGCCTGGGCAAACGGATCGCCAGCATGATCGCCAAACGCATCGTCACCCTGCTGGCGGAAACCGGCGAAAAACCGGACCCTTTGCTGATGAGCCGCGAGCGTTACACCGCGCACGAGTCGATTTCTCAGGGTGCCTTGGTGCTGGACGGCAGCGAAGGCGCCTCGGTGAAGTTTGCCCCGTGTTGCCGTCCCATCCCGGGCGATGCCATCGTGGGTTATCTGGGACGCGGTGAAGGCCTGGTGGTCCACACGGACGACTGTGCCGTCGCCAAAAAGCTGCAGCACCGCGACAGCGAGCGCTTCATTGCGGTTGACTGGTCGGACGAACCCACCCGTGCCTTTGAAACCGGCCTGCTGGTCACGGTCACCAATGGCAAAGGCGTGCTTGCCCGCGTGGCCTCGGCGCTGGCCGCCGCCGAAGCCGACATCACGCGGGTCGACATGGGACAGGAGCCGGCGCAGGACGCCACTGACCTGCGCTTTGATGTGGCCGTGCGTGACCGCATTCACCTGGCGTCGGTCATGCGCGGCGTCAAGCGCACGCCTTCGGTTTTGCGGGTCCAGCGCGCCAAACCAGGCGTCTGAACCGCCCCGCAGGCTGGTTACCTCATGAGCGGTGCTGCCCGCGGCGGGCATCCGGCGCCGGATAACTGACCTGCATCACCTCGATGTCCTTGAGCCCGCCCGGAGTGGCCAGCTTCACCTCATCGCCAACCCGCGCCTTCAGCAGGGCGCGGGCAATGGGTGATATCCAGCTGACCTGGTTGCGCGCACTGTTCGCCTCGTCGATGCCCAGAATGGTCACGGTCTGCCCGGAACCGCTGCTGTCGATGTAGGTGACCGTGGCGCCAAAAAATACCTGGTCGCTGCCGTGGTGAACCGCCGGGTCGGAAATTTCGGCAATTTCCAGCCGCTTGGTCAAAAACCGGATGCGCCGGTCGATCTCGCGCAACCGCTTCTTGCCGTAGTGGTAGTCGCCGTTTTCGGAGCGGTCCCCGTTGCTGGCAGCCCAATGAACCACCTCCACCACCTTGGGACGCTCGTTGTCGATCAGGTCCAGCAACTCGTCCTTGAGCCGTGCGTAACCCTCGGGCGTGATGTAGTTCTTGCCACCCGCAGGCAAAGGCGGCAGCGACAGTTCGTCGTCGTCTTCCGCGTCGGTTTCTTTGGTGAAGGCTTTGCTCATGAGTGACTGAGGCAGTCAAAACGTGTCCATATCGGGACATCGTAACGAAAAAGCCCTGGAACCTCTCGGTTCCAGGGCTTGACGTTTGGTGCGGCTGGCAGGAATTGAACCCACGACCCCTTGGTTCGTAGCCAAGTACTCTATCCAACTGAGCTACAGCCGCTAAGCCTCAAATTATAACCTATTTAATGGGTGGTAGGGCGTCACAGACTTGAACTGTGGACCAAAGGATTATGAGTCCTCTGCTCTAACCAACTGAGCTAACGCCCCACGTCGCCAGTGCAGATTGTACCGGCCCTACTTGCTGTGGCTCAGTGCGCTGCTGACCATCTTGGCCGTGATGTCGACGATCTGGATCATTTTTTCATAGGGCATGCGCATGGGCCCGATCACGCCCAGGGTGCCCACGACTTTCCCGTCCACTTCGTAGGGTGCGGTCACGATGGACAGCTCCTGGTAGGGCACGACCTGGCTTTCGCCGCCAATGTAGATCCGCACGCCCTCGGCCCGGCTGGACACATCGAGCAGGCGCATGAGCTGGGCCTTCTGCTCGAACAGGTCGAACAACTTGCGCAGGTTGCCCATGTCGCTGGAGAAATCGCTGACGGCCAGCAGGTTGCGCTCGCCCGAAATCACCACCTCGTCGCGCGACTCGATCGCTTCTGTGCTGACCTGCACGGCCGCCTGCATCAGGCTGGCGATCTCGCCGCGCAGGGCCTCGACCTCGCTGCCCAGGCGCTCGCGCACTTCCTCGATCGCCATGCCGGCGTAGTGTGAATTGAGGAAGTTGGCCGCTTCGATGAGCTGGCTCTGGGTGTAGTCGGTCTCGGTGAAGATCACGCGGTTCTGCACGTCGCCGTCGGGCGAGACGATGATGACGAGGATGCGCTTTTCGGAAAGGCGCAGAAATTCGATGTGGCGGAACACCGACGTGCGGCGCGGGGCCATCACGACACCGACAAACTGCGACAGGTCCGACAGGATGTTGGCAGCGTTGCTGAAAACCTTCTGCGGCTGGTCCGGTGCCAGGCGGGGCGCGCCCAGCGTGCTGAGCGACGAATACTGGTCGCGCTGCATGGTCAGCATGGTGTCGACAAACAGGCGGTAACCGCGGGCGGTCGGAATGCGGCCGGCCGAGGTGTGCGGGCTGACGATCAGGCCCAGATCCTCCAGGTCGCTCATGACATTGCGTATGGTCGCCGGCGACAGGTCCAGTCCGGAGGCCTTGGACAGCGTGCGCGAGCCGACCGGTTGACCGTCGGCGATGTAGCGCTCCACAAGCGCTTTTAACAACAGTCGGGCACGTTCATCAAGCATGAAGCCATTCTACGAAGCTTGGCAAGAATGTTGTGATGTAATTTGGCGATGAAGTCGCAATTTCGTCACGTCGCCCTGATCGGGAAGTACCACGCGCAGGGTTCACGCTCGGCGCTGGAGGAAATTGCCGGCTTCCTGCACACGCAGGGCTGCGAGGTCACGCTGGAAAAAGACACGGCCAGCAACACCGGCCTGATGCACTACCCAGTGCTCGACGTGGCCGGCGTTGGTGCGCATTGCGACCTCGCACTGGTGGTCGGCGGCGACGGCACCATGCTGGGCATAGGACGGCAACTGGCCCAGTTCGGTGTGCCACTGGTCGGCATCAACCAGGGCCGGCTGGGTTTCATCACCGACATCGCCTTCGAGGATTTCCAGACGGCGCTCGAGCCCATGCTGCGCGGCGAATACGAGGAAGACCGGCGCTGGATGATGCAGGCGGAGGTCATGCGTGACGGCCGCTGCGTCTTCAGCGCCACCGCCATGAATGACGTGGTCGTGAACCGCGGCGCCACGGCCGGCATGGTCGAGCTCAGGGTCGAAGTCGATGGCCGTTTTGTGGCCAACCAACGCGCCGACGGCCTGATCATTGCCACGCCGACAGGTTCCACCGCCTACGCGCTGTCGGCCGGCGGTCCGCTGCTGCATCCCTCGATTTCCGGCTGGGTCATGGTGCCGATCGCGCCGCACACGCTGTCGAACCGGCCCATCGTGCTGCCCGACACGGGCGAGGTCACCGTGGAAATTGTCGCGGGCCGCGACGCCAGCGCCAATTTCGACATGCAGTCGCTGGCCAGCCTGCTGCACGGCGACCGCATCACGGTGCGGCGCTCGAAGTACCAGATGCGCTTCCTGCACCCCAGGGGCTGGAGCTACTTCGACACCTTGCGGAAAAAACTTCACTGGAATGAAGGTGCGGTATGAGCCTTAAGAACATCGCCCTGCGCGACTTTGTCATCGTGCGTGAACTCGCGCTGGACCTGGACAGCGGCTTCACCGTCCTTACCGGGGAGACCGGGGCCGGCAAGTCCATCCTCATCGACGCCCTGCAACTGGCCCTGGGTGCTCGCGCCGACGCGGGTGTGGTGCGCGAGGGCGCGCAGCGCTGCGAGATCAGCGCCACCTTCGACGCACCGGCCCGGCTCGGCCCCTGGCTGGACCAGGCCGGCTTTGCGACCGAAGACGACTTGCTGCTGCGCCGCACGATTGACGCCCAGGGCAAAAGCCGGGCCTGGATCAACGGCAGCCCGGCCACGGCCACCCAGCTGCGCGAGATCGCCGACCTGCTGGTCGACATCCACGGCCAGCATGCCTGGCAAAGCCTGACCCGTCCCGATGCGGTGCGCGGCTTGCTCGACGCCTACGCCGGTGTCCCGGCGCAGGCGCTGGCGCAGCCCTGGCAGGCCTGGCGCAGTGCGCACAAGGCCCTGCATGACGCGCGCGCGGCGCAGGACAGCCTGCAGCGCGAGCGGGAACGCCTGGCCTGGCAGATCGGTGAGCTCGACAAGCTGGCACCGGGCGATCAGGAATGGGAAGAACTCAACACGCAGCACAGCCGGCTGTCCAATGTGCAGTCCCTGCGCGATGCAGTGCAGACGGCCGTCGATGCGCTGCAGGAGTCCGATGACAATGCCAGTGCCCTGCTGGGACGCGCCCTTACTGCGCTACAGAATCAGGAGCATATTGAGCCCGAATTCAAAGGGCTGACCGAGGTTTTAAGCAGTGCCCTGGCCCAGGTGGAAGATGCCGTGCATTCGCTGCACGGCTACGCCCGGCATGCCGAGCTGGAACCGCAGCGCCTCGCCGAACTCGACGAACGCCTTTCGCTGTGGGTCAGCCTGGCAAGGCGCTACAAGCGCACGCCGGCCGAGCTGCCGGAACTGCTGGCCGGCTGGCGCAGCGAGCTGCAGAAACTCGATGCGGCCGCCGACCTCGTGGGCCTGGAGAAAACCGAGCAGATGACCCAGGCCGCGTACATGGAAGCAGCGCGCCAGGTGTCGAAAACCCGCAGCAAGGCGGCGCCGCTGCTGGCCAAAGCCATCACCCAGGCGATGCAGGGCCTGGGCATGCAAGGCGGCCGGTTCGAAGTCGCGCTGGGCAAGCTGGAGCAGCCCGCGCAGCATGGCCTGGAGCAGGCAGAATTTCTGGTGGCCGGCCACAGCGGCAGCACACCGCGGCCGGTCGGCAAGGTCGCCTCCGGCGGCGAGTTGTCGCGCATTGCGCTGGCGATTGCCGTGACCACCAGCCAGCTCGGGCAGGCGCAAACCCTGATTTTTGACGAAGTGGATGCTGGCGTCGGCGGCGCGGTGGCCGAAACCGTGGGCCGGCTGATGAAGCAGCTCGGCAAGGACCGGCAGGTCATGGCCGTCACCCACCTGCCCCAGGTCGCGGCCTGTGCCGACCATCACCTGATGGTGGCCAAACGCCCGGACCATGGCAAGACCGTGAGCACCGTGGAGCTGGTCCACAGCGAGCAGCGGGTGGCCGAAGTGGCCCGCATGCTGGGCGGCGAAAAGCTCTCCGGCACCACACTGGCCCATGCCAAGGAAATGCTGGGCCAATGAACGCCGCCCCCGACCCCACCCCGGCCATGGCCACGGACCTGACCCCGCACATGGACATGGTGCTGATCACCGGCATGTCCGGTTCCGGCAAATCCATCGCGCTGCATGCCCTGGAAGACGCGGGCTACTACTGCGTGGACAACCTGCCGCCCGAGCTGCTGCTGCCTTTTGTGGCGCTGGAAAAGCAGCACGGCGCCAGCAAGGTGGCGATCGCCATGGACGTGCGCAGCGCCGTCTCGCTGCCGCTGGTGCCGCTGCAGCTCGCGCAGATGAGGGAACAGGGCGTGGCCGTGCAATCGGTGTTTCTCGACGCCAGCACCGACACCCTGGTGCGGCGCTTTTCGGAAACCCGGCGCATGCACCCGCTGTCGCGGCGGGACGACCTGGACCAGCAGCGCGCCCTGGTCGATGCAATCGACGAGGAGCGAGAGCTGCTCGGCGAGTTGCGCGAACAGGCCCACGTGATCGACACCAGCATGATCCGGCCGTCCCAGCTGCAGGGTTATGTGAAGGCGCTGATTTCCTCACCGGCCACCCAGCTGACCCTGGTGTTTGAATCGTTTGCCTTCAAGCGCGGCGTGCCCGTCGACGCCGACTACGTGTTTGATGTGCGCATGTTGCCCAACCCGCATTACGAACCGGAATTGCGCCGCCTGACCGGCAAGGACGCGGCGGTGGTGAGTTACCTGCAAGGACATCCCGAGGTGGACGACATGTTCCGCCACATCGAGCAGTTCATCGGCCACTGGTTGCACGCGCTGGCCCGCGACCACCGCAGCTATGTGACGGTGGCCATCGGTTGCACCGGCGGCCAGCACCGCTCGGTTTACCTGGTCGAGCAGCTGGCGCAGGCTTTCGGCCCGCACTGGGTCACGCTCAAGCGCCACCGGGAACTCGACGCCGCGCCGTGAGCTGGCCCGCGCGGCTGGAGTACTCTGTTTTTAATAGCTGCTCGCGCCCGCCCATCAAGGGCTGCAGGCCTTTTTCATCAATAATCCCGGGGAATCAGGCCGCGCGTTGCGTGAGCAACTTCCTGATCGGCGCAGGCAGTCCCAGCGCCTCCCAGCCCTCGCGCGCAAACCAGGCACCGGCGCCCGGCAGGCGGGTGCTTCTGGCCTCCGGGGCCGACAGCGCCAGCACCATCGGCGACAGGCGCAGGTCCTTGTGGGTCAGCACATGCACAAAGGGCTGGACCGCCGTCAACCGGGTCTGCAGGGCCGCGGGCAAGGCCGCCAGCAAATCCTCTTCGCTGTCGAACACCGGAAAACAATAAAGGCCACCCCAGATGCCGGGCGCAGCACGGCGTTCCAGCCACACGCTGCCGTCGGCTTTTTCTGCCCACAGCAAGGTCAGCGACTGCGCGCTGCGCCTGAGCTTGCGGGTCTTGACCGGAAAACTTTCCGGCGTGCCGCTGGCCAGGCCCCGGCACATGCCCTGCACCGGGCACAGCAGGCAGGAGGGCTGGCGTGTCGTGCAGATCGTTGCACCCAGATCCATCAGGCCCTGGGTATAACGCGGCATGGTTTCCCTCAGTTGGCGGCGCGGTAGCAGTTCGGTGGCGATGGCCCACAGCTGCCGCTCCTGCGTGCTGGAAGCGAGATCGCCGGAAAACGCGGTGACCCGTGTCAGCACCCGCTTGACGTTGCCGTCCAGAATGGCCACGCGCTGCGAAAAACAGAAAGAGGCGATGGCCGCGGCAGTCGAGGGCCCGATGCCGGGCAGGGTTTGCAACAGCTCCGCCGTCTGCGGAAACTGCCCGCCATGCAAGCGCACGACGTCTTGCGCACAGCGGTGCAGGTTTCTCGCCCGGCTGTAATACCCCAGACCGCTCCACAAACCCAGCACATCGTCCTGCGCGGCGGCGGCCAGATCGGCCACCGCCGGGAACCGCGCCAGGAAACGTGCGTAATAGTCGAGCACCGTGGCCACCTGCGTTTGCTGCAGCATGATCTCGGACAGCCAGACGCGATAAGGGTCACGCGTGTTCTGCCAGGGCAGGCTGTGGCGTCCGTGGCTCTTCTGCCAGCGCACGACCTGTGCGGAAAAACGGCGGCCCAACTCCTCTGCCTGCCAGCCAGTCCCCGCCGACCCGGAAAGCAGCGGGGGCACACCGTTGCCGGGCGTGGAGCTCAGGGCCATCCCCGCGCTCAGGCGGCCTGGATCATGGCGGCGGCCGGAGCCGCCAAGGCCGGGTCGTGCGGACTGGCCGGCGCATGCACGAGCCGGTCCGTCAGCTCGTCGAGTTTGCCGTCCAGTTCATCCAGCGCCCGTTCATGGGCGGCAATTTCAGCGATGCGTTCATCCAGGCCGGTGGCAGCCTGCTGAATCCGTTCGATCGCCTCGATGCGGCGGCTGAAGTTGCGCCGACGCTCCTTGAGCTGGGCATCGAGCTGCGAGGCGGCCGACTTGTTCCACAGCTCGACTTCGCCGAGCGCGGTCTCATACACCACGCGCAGCCGCGTGGCCAGGGCACGCACCAGCCGGTCGGAAAAATCCGGCTGCGCCAGCTTGAGAATGTTGGCGACGCCCAGGTATTGCAGGTGGCTGCGCTCGATCTGCTCGAGGTCCACCATGAAGCGGCCCATCTCGGGCTCCTTGGGCGCCTGCAGGGAAAATCCGAATTCGGCATTGAGCTGCTTGAACGATCCGCCCAGCATGCTCTGGATGTCGGCGCTGGTGGTCTGGGCTTTCTGCAGCCCTTCGCGCAGCCGCGCAAAGGTCTTGCCATAGGCCTTCTTCACGCCCAGCTTGATGCCGGGCTGCTTGAGTGCGTCGGTCAGTTCGGCCAGCTCGGTCTTGAGCGTGGGTGTGCCCAGCAGGTGGAAGACTTCCCTGAGCAGCTTCAGGTGGATGGAACGCACGGCCTGAATCTTGGCGCCGCTGGCATTGAACTCAAGCTGCTCCTGCTCGATGCGCGAGCGCATGTGTTTGATCACCGAGTCGTTCTTGCCGCGCAGACCGCGCAGCTCGATCATCTGCTCGGCCAGGTCGCGCCGGCGGATGTGGATGACGCGGCCCGCTTCGGCGCGCAGCTCGACGATGCCGGCGGCCACCGCGGAACGCAGGATTTTCTGCCGCTGCCCCATCACACCCTGCGCCAGGGCCAGCTCCAGGCCGGGCAGGCAGCTGGCCTGCAGCAGCTTGTCGTCACCCGTGACTTTGGCGACCAGGCCTTTTTGCGCGGAAACGGGCAGGACCTGGGCCACCGGCAGCCCCAGAATTTCCGCCGAGCTGGCGCGCTGACGCTCGATTTGCGCCTGGATCTGTGCGGGCGAACTCAGGGCATCCCACAGGGTATCGATCTTGTTGAGCACCACCAGGCGGGCATCGTTATTGTCACCCTCGGTGATCAGGTGTTCGCGCCAGATGGCCAGGTCGGATTTGGTCACGCCGGTATCGGCCGCCAGGATGAAGACCACCGCATGGGCCTGCGGAATCAGGCTCACCGTCAGTTCCGGCTCGGCGCCAATTGCGTTGAGCCCTGGCGTATCGAGAATCACCAGCCCCTGCTTGAGCAGCGGGTGGGCGATGTTGATCAGTGCATGGCGCCACTTCGGCACCTCCACCAGACCGTCGGCATTGACCCGCGGATTGTCCTGCGGTGCGTCGTCATGCCAGAACCCCAGCGCACGTGCCTCGTCCTGAGAGACGTGGCGGACTTCGGCCACCTTTTCCAGCGCCTTCGAGAGCTTGACCGGATCATTCACATCGAGGTCGACACGGGTCCACTTCTCGGGAACCATGCGCCATTCCATCAAGGCCTGCGGCTTGAGCCGGGTCTCGATGGGCAGCAAACGCAGGCAGGGCGGCGTGTCCGGATCGTAGCCCAGTTCGGTCGGACACATGGTCGTGCGTCCGGCACTGGCCGGCATGATGCGTCGGCCGTAGCCGGCGAAAAAGATCGCATTGATCAGTTCGGACTTGCCGCGCGAAAATTCAGCGACAAAAGCCACCATGACCTTGTCCGAACGCACTTGCGACTCCAGGCGGAGCAGGCGCTCTTCCACGGCGGCATTGAGCAGATCGTGGCCCTTCATCCATTCGGACAGGAGCTTCAGGCGCAAGGCAAACTCACGCCGCCAGGCGCCATGCTGGTCAAATTGTTCGTTAAAGGACATGGTTCGGCGTGGACATAGACCGGTCAATATAGCATCGCCCAGCGGAAACGGTCATCCCCCCGGCGTGACGGGTGGTCAGGGTTTCTGGCAGTTGACACAGTAAAAGGTGGAACGCTGCCCCTGTCGGAGCATGCGAACCGGAGCCGCACACTGCTTGCAGGGCAGGCCGGCCCGGTCGTAAACCATGGCTTCAAGCTGGAAGTGGCCGCTCTCGCCCATGGCGTTGGAAAAATCCCTCAGAGTGCTGCCGCCCTTTGCAAGCGCCTGGGTCAACACGCTGCGGATCGCCGCATGCAGTCTGGCGGCGCGGGGCTTGCTCAGCCGCCCCGCCCGCACGGTCGGACGGATGCCCGCCATGAACAGCGCTTCCGAGGCGTAGATGTTGCCGACCCCGACGACGATCTCGCCAGCCAGCAGCACCTGCTTGATGGCCGTCTTGCGGCCTTGCAGCGCGCGGTAAAAGGCCAGCGCGTCAAAATCGTCCGTCAGCGGCTCCACGCCAAGCCGGCCCAGAAGCTTCTGGGCAGCGGCGTCGTGCTCGGCCGGCGCGTACACCACCGCGCCAAAGCGGCGTGGATCATGCAGGCGCAAGGTGCCGGCCGTGGTGCGCAGGTCGAAATGGTCATGTTTCCCGGGCGGTGGCAGGTCTGCACCAAAGCCCAGGCTGCCGGACATGCCCAGATGGATCAGCAGCAGGCCGCCGGTGGTGTCGAGCAGCAGGTATTTGCCGCGCCTGCGGACCTCGATCACGGTATGCCCGGTCAGATGCGCGGCGTCGCAGCCCAGAGGCCAGCGCAGCGACTTGCCCGTCTGCAGCGCCAGTATTTCGGCGCCGGCAATGCGGGTGGCAAAACCCAGGCGGGTGACTTCGACTTCAGGCAGTTCGGGCATGGGCAACTCGGGTCAATCAGGGATCAAGCCTACATGGGCTCAGGGCTTCAATTATCATGGCCCGATGAAACAACTTATCAGCGTTTTCAGTGCACTTTGCCTGGCAGTTCCGGCGCTGTGGGCCCAGACCACCCCGCCTGCCCCGGCCTTGTCACCCGCTGCCCAGCCTGAGGCGCCTGCCGCGGCCCAGGTGCTCACCCCGGTGCCGTCCAGCCTGGACGGAGAGCTGTTCTACCAGGTGCTGCTCGGTGAACTCACGGCGCGTGAAGGTGATGCCCCGACCGGTTTTTCACTGATGCTGGACGCTGCCCGGAAAACCAACGACGCCCAGCTGTACCAGCGCGCCGCCGACATCGCCCTGCAATCGCGCTCGGGCGACGCAGCGCTGCAGGCCGCCCAGGCCTGGCGCCAGGCGCAGCCGGCCTCCCGGGAAGCCAACCGCTACGTGCTGCAGATCCTGCTGGCACTGAACCGCATCACCGAAACCGCGGAGCCGCTGAAAAATGAAGTGAAGCTCGCCCCCGAGGTCGAGCGCACGCAGACCATCACCAGCCTGCCACGTTTTTATGCCCGCGTCGGCGACAAGAAACTCGCCGCCAGCGTGCTCGAGCAGGCGCTGACCGACGAGCTGAAGGCCCCGGCCACAGGCGCGGCTGCCTGGACCGCCGTCGGGCGCATGCGGCTGGCCGCCGGCGAGGCACCCGGCGCGCTGGAGGCGGCCGAACGCGGGCAGGCCTTCGACCCCGCGGCTGAAGGACCGACCTTGCTGGCACTGGAACTGATGGACCCCAAACTGCCGCGCGCCGAAGCCCTGGTCCAGAAATACTTTGCGGGCAACCCCCGGGCCGTGCCTGAGATCCGCATGGCCTATGCCCGCGTCCTGGTCGATGTCCAGCGTTATGCCGAAGCCAGCGCGCAGCTGCAACTGGTCACGCGCGACAAGCCCGACTACCCCGAAGGCTGGCTGGTGCTGGGCTCCCTGCAGCTGCAGGACAACCAGCTGGCGGCGGCGCAGACTTCGCTGCTCCGCTACATTCAGCTGGCCGGTCAGGGGGAAGCCCAGCCGCAGACCAGCCGCGGCCTGTCCCAGGCCTACCTGTCCCTCGCGCAGATTGCTGAAAAGCGCAAGGATTTCGCCGCAGCGGAAAACTGGATCAACAAGATCCCCGATGCACAGGAACTGGTCCAGGCGCAGGTGCGCCGTGCCTCGCTGTTGGCCCGGCAGGGCAAACTCGCCGAGGCCCGCCAGCTGATCCGGAAGTTGCCCGAACGCAGCCCCGATGACAAACGCATCAAGCTGATGGCCGAAGTCAACCTGTTGCGCGAGCAAAAGGAATACCGCAGCGCTTACGAATTGCTGGCCCAGGCCGTCGCACAATTTCCGGACCAACCCGAGCTTCTCTACGACCAGGCCATGATGGCCGAGAAGCTCGACGCGCTGCCGGAAATGGAACGCCTGCTGCGCCAGGTGGTGGAGCGCAAGCCCGACTACCACCACGCCTACAACGCGTTGGGTTACTCGCTGGCCGATCGCAACGTGCGCCTGCCCGAGGCCAAACAGCTGATCCTCAAGGCATTGGAGTACGCGCCGGAGGACCCCTTCATCAAGGACAGTCTGGGTTGGGTCGAGTTCCGCCTGGGCAACAAGGCCGAGGCTCTGGCCATTTTTGAAGCTGCCTACAAGGCCAAACCCGACGCCGAGATCGCCGCGCATTTCGGCGAGGTGCTGTGGAGCCTGGGTCAGCGCGACAGGGCCCTGGCCATCTGGAAGGAAGGCATGCTGCTCAACGCCGACAACGAAACCCTGCTCGAAACACTCAAACGCCTTCGCGTCAGGCTGTAAGCCGCCATGCCCCTCCTTGACGCTCCACTGAGCCGCTTGACCGCCCTGCTGGCGAGCCTGCTGCTTGCTACATCTTTCATAGCTGGTTGCGCAAGCACGCCAAGGGCTGCAAGCCAAAATGATGAAAAAAGATCATTCTGGTCAGGCCGCATCAGCCTGCAGGTGCAAAGCGAGCCCCCGCAGGCTTTTTTTGCCGGCTTCGAACTCAAGGGCAATCCGACACAGGGCGAACTGACACTGAACAGCCCGCTGGGCAACAGCCTGGCCGTGCTGCGCTGGTCACCCCAGGAGGCCGTGCTCGATTCCGGCAACCAGGTCCAGCGCTTTGCCACGGTCGACGAACTGCTTGAAAAAGCCACCGGCGCGGCCGTGCCGCTACCGGCCCTGTTTGACTGGCTGGACGGCAAAAGCACCGTCGCAGACGGCTGGAATGCCGATCTGTCGCAACAGGCCGAAGGCCGGATCTCGGCCAGCCGGACCATGCCGCAACCGCGTTCCGACCTGCGCATCGTGCTGGCGGCGCCCTGATGCAGGGCGAACTGACGGGCCCTGCCTCGGCCCCGCCGCTGAGGGCGATCTACGATGTCGCGGCGCCGGCCAAACTCAACCTGTTTCTGCACATCACCGGACGCCGTCCCGACGGATACCACCTGCTGCAGTCGGCATTCATGCTGATCGACTGGTGTGACACCCTGCATTTCGAGCTGCGCCAGGATGGCCAGATCACGCGCGCCGACCTTGGCAGCGAGGCCAGCGAAGCGCTTCCGGCCGAGGATCTGGTGGTGCGGGCCGCGCGGGCACTGCAACGCGCTGCCGGCACAGCGCTGGGCGTGCACATCGGGCTGGAAAAACGCATTCCGTCGCAGGCCGGCATGGGTGGCGGCTCTTCGGACGCGGCCAGCTGCCTGCTGGCGCTGCAGCGCCTGTGGGGCGTCAGGTTGGCAGCGGAGCAACTGCAGGCCATCGCCCTCGGCCTCGGTGCCGACGTGCCGTTTTTCCTCAGCGGCGGCCACGCCTGGGTGGAAGGTGTAGGTGAGAAAATCACGCCACTGACCCTGCCTGCTGCCCGTTTTGTCGTGGTCAAACCGTCCGCCGGGCTGCCGACCGACGCCATTTTCCGCTCGCCAGGGCTCAAACGCGATACAGAAACTGCTACAATCCGAGGCTTTGCTGCAAACGCAACTGGCTCTGTTTACGAATTCGGCCATAACGACTTGCAGCCAGTCGCGCAGGCCTTGTGTCCGCAGGTTGGCCAATCACTCGATTGGCTGTCCATGCAGCATTTGCAAGGCCGCATGACTGGCTCGGGAAGTGCTGTGTTTGCGCATATGCCGCACGAGATGGAACTGGCGGTCGCCCCGGGCGACTGGCAGGTCCGCAAATGCAGCAACCTGGAGGCACATCCTCTGGCCGGTTGGTAAGATCAAGGCCACGGAATGTGTTTTCAGAAACAACGATTAAAGGGTTGGTTGCCGGTCGCCTGACAGCTGTCTTTGACAGTTTTCAGGTCCGACAATCTACCTGTGTAGGGGTGTCGCCAAGTTGGTTAAGGCACCGGATTTTGATTCCGGCATTCGCAGGTTCGAATCCTTCCACCCCTGCCAAAATTTTCGGGTCCCATGTGGGGCCCGTGTTTTTAGGCCACCCGAATAACGGGGGCCGTGCTCGCTGACTGTTGAGTGTCTCCGGTGAAGGCCCTGCCTGCGCAATTCAGACCCTGAATTGGCCGGCAGTCAACGGCCAGAAGCCGCATTGGCATGGAACGGACACAGGGCGTCCGTGTTTTCAGTGCGCTTATTGCTTTTATCCATTCAGCAACGTTTTCTTCCTGGACACCCGCTGGGCCACACATGCAACCGCACCACTCCGACTTCATGCTTTTCACCGGCAATGCCAATCCGGGCATGGCATCCGAGATCGCCCAGCACCTGGGCATTTCGCTGGGAGCCGCGCACGTGGGACGTTTTTCCGACGGCGAAGTGACGGTCGAGATCCAGCAGAACGTGCGGGCGCGCGACGTCTTTGTGGTGCAGTCCACCTGCGCGCCCACCAATGAAAACCTGATGGAATTGCTGATCATGGTCGACGCGCTCAAGCGTGCCTCGGCCGAGCGCATTTCCGCCGTGATCCCCTACTTCGGTTACGCCCGGCAAGACCGGCGTCCGCGTTCGGCACGCGTGCCCATCAGCGCCAAGGTGGTGGCCAACATGCTGCAGGCCGTCGGCGTCTCGCGCGTGTTGACCATGGACCTGCATGCCGACCAGATCCAGGGCTTCTTCGACATCCCGGTCGACAACATCTACGCCTCGCCCGTGCTGCTCGGCGATTTGCGCCAGAAGAACTACAACGACCTGATGGTGGTGTCGCCCGACGTCGGCGGCGTGGTGCGTGCCCGCGCCCTGGCCAAACAGCTGGGCTGCGACATGGCCATCATCGACAAGCGCCGGCCCAAGGCCAATGTGTCGGAAGTGATGCATGTGATCGGCGACATCGACGGGCGCAACTGCGTGATCATGGACGACATGATCGACACCGCCGGCACGCTGGTCAAGGCCGCCGAGGTGCTCAAGGAGCGCGGCGCCAAGAAGGTTTACGCGTACTGCACACACCCGATTTTTTCGGGCCCCGCGATTGAACGCATTGCGCAGGGCGAGGCCCTCGACGAAGTGGTGATCACCAACACCATTCCCCTGAGCCAGGCCGCCCAGGACTGCAAGAAAATTCGCCAGCTTTCCGTGGCGCCGCTGATTGCCGAAACCATCCAGCGCATCGCCAACGGGGAGTCGGTCATGAGTTTGTTCTCGGACCAGGACAACCTGTTCTGATCCGAGGCGAAAGGTGGCTGCCGCGGCACAACGCCGCTGCAGCTTTTTCAGGAAAGTTTCAGAAAGTCCGTTATTGGGATGCAGGGCAAGGCGCCCGGAGCGCAGGACACCGGAATGCACTTCAGTGCATGAGGATTCCGAGCACCGCGCAACGCCGCCATGCGCCCAAAGACGGGATTTATGGGACTTTCCATGTCGGGGTGAGCTGGTCGCGGCTTACCTCTTTTGGAGAAAATTATGAAATTCGTCGCTTTTGAGCGCGCCAAGCAGGGTACGGGTGCGAGCCGCCGTCTCCGCATCACCGGTCGCACGCCCGGTATCGTTTACGGTGGCACCGGTGAACCGTCGCTGATCGAACTCGATCACAACGCACTGTGGCACGCCATCAAGAAAGAAGCATTCCACGCTTCCGTCCTCGAGATGGAACTGGGCGGCAAGACACAAAAGGTCTTGCTGCGTGATCTGCAGATGCACCCGTTCAAGCAACTGGTCCTGCACATCGACTTCCAGCGCGTCGACGCGAAGACCCGCCTGACCATGAAAGTGCCATTGCACTACAGCGGCCAGGAAGAGTCCCCCGCGGTCAAGGCCGAGAACTGCCTGGTCAACCACGTGCTGACCGAACTGAGCATTTCCTGCCTGCCCAAAGACCTGCCTGAATTCATCGCCGTCGATCTGAGCGGCCTGAAAAAAGGCACTTCGTTGCACGTCAAGGACATCACGCTGCCCAAAGGCGTGAAGTTTGTCGCCAAGGGCGGCCAGGACAACCCGGTGCTGGTGTCGGTCTCTGCCGTCTCGGAAGAAGCCGAAGCCGATGCTGCTGCCGCTGCAGCCGCCGCCGTGCCTGTGGATCCCAAGGCTGCCAAGGCCGCCGCCGCCAAGGAAGCCAAAGCCGGCGCCAAGGCTGACGCTGCCAAGCCTGCTGCCAAGAAGTAATTCATGACGGCACCGGCCTGAAAAGGCCCGCGGCCCTTGTCCTCCCCGGAGGTCAAGGGCCGTTTTTCTTGGGGCCAGGTCTGGCTGCACCCATAATCCGGTGGCGGGCCCACCTGCAGACCGTTTTTCCCCTCTCATCACACAGCATGATCAAACTTTTTGTAGGCTTGGGAAACCCAGGCCCCGAATACGAGGCGACCCGCCACAACGCCGGTTTCTGGTGGACCGAGGCGCTGGCGCGCGAACTCAAGCTGAACCTGGCACTCGACAAGAACTACCACGGCCGCGTCGCCCGCACCACGGTCAAGGGCCAGACTGTCTGGCTGCTCGAGCCGCTGACCTTCATGAACCTGTCGGGCAAATCGGTGGCGGCGCTGGCGCGTTTTTTCAAGATCGCCCCCGAAGAGATCCTGGTGGCCCACGACGAGCTCGACATCGTGCCGGGCCAGGCCAAACTCAAGTTCGGCGGCAGCCACGCCGGGCACAACGGACTGCGCGACATCCATGCCCAGCTCGGCACCGGCGACTACTGGCGCCTGCGCATCGGCGTCGGCCATCCGGGCGTGAAGTCGGAAGTCATCAACTGGGTGCTGAAAAAGCCGTCCCAGGAACACCGCCAGGCGATCGAGGACAGCATCGCACGCGCGCTCAGGGCCGTGCCCGACCTGCTGGCCGGCGAGATGGAAAAGGCCACCATGCTGATCCACACCAGCGCGCCGCAGCGGCCCAAGCCGCCGCGCAAGGTCGAAGCGGAAGACTCCGAAAACGATTAGTGGCGTCACGCTGCGCCTGCGGTCTGCTCTGGACAGTAGGACAGACTCCCCACTCCCATCCCTAACCCCTGCCCTCCCCCCGCTGGGCGATGGAGGGGGACTTCATTTGGCCGCGTGTGCTGCGCCCACGTGCAAACATGACGGCCGCGTGGCCCGACCTGACGCGCTTTGCGCGTCAGGTCTCCCCGATCCCGATCCCGAACCCGAACCCGAACCCGCATTTTTCCCCCACCCATTGGGCTGGGCCGAGGAGCGCAGCCGAAAGCGGATCAGGACGAGCGATTGTCTGAGCGAAGCGAGTTCGAGCTCGGCCCCGCTTTCGGCGAGCACCGCAGGTTGCCCGTAGCGAAGCGGAGGGACCCAGACCATCGGGTCGCCTTTTTCTTTGCTTACTTTCTTTTTGGCGACGCAAAAAGAAAGTAAGTTGCCGCCGGGCAACCCCCGGCTTGCGGGCAAGCTACAGCGCTTCAAAGAAAATGGGTAGTGAGCAAACATGGATCCTGGATCAAGTCCGGGATGACAAGCCCAAACACGGAATGCTATAAATTAGATAGCTGATTGCGCCCGCCAGACAATGGCCGGAGGCCAAAAAGACTATGAAGAACGCGCTGCCACCGTCGCCGCAGGCTGCTCCGCCTGCAGCCGCTGGTACTTCTGCCAGAGCGTTTCACGGTCTTCGATGAAAGCCGGGTTGACGGGAATACACGCCACCGGACAGACCTGCACACACTGCGGCTCGTCGAAATGCCCCACACACTCGGTGCAGCGATTCGGATCGATCTCGTAGATGTCCTTGCCCAGGTAAATCGCCTGGTTCGGGCATTCGGGTTCGCACACATCGCAGTTGATGCACTCGTCGGTGATCAGCAAGGCCATGGTCAGCCCTCTTTCTGCGCCTGCTGCAGGGCGATGGCGACGTTGGCGCTGACCATCTGGCCCACATCGCCGCCGAGTTTGCTGATCTCGCGCACCAGGGTGCTGCTGATGCATTGCAGCGGCGCGTCGGGCAACAGAAACACGGTTTCCACCTGGGGCCGCAGCTTGCGGTTCATCGCGGCCATCTGCGCCTCGTAGTCAAAGTCGGTGAGGTTGCGCACGCCGCGCACCACGGCGACGGCCTGCTGGGCGGCGCAGAAATCCATGATCAGGCCGTCAAAAGGCAGGACGCTGACGTTGGCCATGCCCTGCGTTTCGCCCCGCACCTGCTGCAGGCGCGTGTCCAGGCTGAACAGCGTTTTTTTGTGGTGCGCCACGGCCACCCCGATGATGAGCCGGTCAAACAGCCCGGCCGCGCGGCGGACGATGTCCTGGTGCCCGAGCGTGAAGGGGTCGAAGGTGCCGGAATAAACCGCCACACGGGAACTCTGGGTGCTTGTCGCCATGCGGCAATTATGCCCCCCTGCCCGCGGGGCCGCGTGCCCCTGCCGCTTGCAGGGCTACGCGCCTTCCAGTGAAACGCCCTTGCGAACCAGCAAGTGAAAGTGCACCGCGCCGGCCCTGCCGCTGCGATGCAGCTGCAGGCCGTAGTCCGCCAGGGCCTCGTCGGTCCAGGCCTGCGGTGCCTCGAGGTAGACATAACCGGGGTCGGCCACCACCTGCGCCGCTGCCTTGAGTGCGGGCTCGAACAGCGGCGAGTCAAACGGCGGGTCCAGCAACACCAGCTGCATGCTGGCGGGTGTTGCCCGCCTCAGCACGGCGACGCCGTCGCCGCGCTCCACCCGCACCATGTCCGCGTGCAGCCTGGCCTGCAAGGCCTTGAGCTGGTCCACCAGGCCGGCATCCTGCTCGCACAGCAGCACCTCGGCAGCGCCGCGCGAGGCGGCTTCAAAGCCCAGCACGCCGGTGCCGGCAAACACGTCGATGCAGCGCCAGCCGCTCAGGTCCTGGCCCAGCCAGTTGAACAGGGTCTCACGCACGCGGTCAGGCGTCGGGCGCAGGCCGGGCTTGTTGGCCACCGGCAGCTTGGTGCGTTTGTACTGCCCGCCGATGATGCGGATCTCGCCCGGCGGCACGGACTTGCGGCCCACCACCTTGCCCGACTTCGGGCGTGGCGCAGCGGTTTTGGGAGATTTGTTGTCGGAGGCAGGGGTGTATTTCATGGCGCGCCAAGGATAACAGTCACCATCTTTTCAGGCTGCAGCTTGCGCCCAAACGCGGCCTTGACATCCGCCGCGCTGACTTTGGCAATCCGGTCGGTCCAGGTGTCCAGGTAGTCAAGCGGCAAATCGTTCCAGGCGATGTTGGCGAGGTTGCCGAGCAGCTTGCGGTTGCTGTCAATCAGCAGCGGGAAGCCACCGATGAGGTTGTCCCTGGCGGCCTGCAGTTCGGCCTGCGTCGGGCCCTGGGCGACGAACTTTGCAATCACCTCACGGGCGACCGCCGTGGCCTGCGTGGCCTGGTCCGGCCGGGTCTGAAGGCCCACCGTGAACGCGCCGGCATGGCGGCCTGGCGAAAAATAACTGGAGACGCTGTAGCTGAGCCCGCGTTTTTCGCGCACCTCTTCGGTCAGGCGCGAGACAAAACCGCCGCCACCCAGCACATAGTTGCCCACGGTGAGGGCATAAAAATCGGGGTCGTTGCGCTTGTAGCCGGGCTGGCCCATCAGCACATGCGCCTGCGCCGAGTCAAACGGGATGGCGAGCACCTGCGCACGCTCCAGCGGCGCCACCTCGGCCACCGCCGGCAGCGGCGGCGCCGCCGCACAGTCGGCTTGGGGCAGGCGCGCGAGCAACCCCGTCACCAGCGTGTCGGCCTGCGCGCGCGTCAACGCCCCCACAATGCTGACCCGGGCCTGGCAAGGCGTGAAGTAGCGCGCATGAAAGGCCTGCATGTCGGCAACGCTGATGCGTCCCAGGCTGGCTTCGCTGGTTTCATGGCCGTAGGGATGGCTGCCGTACACCGCTTCGGAGAAAGCGCGGGCCACGCGGTAGGCGGGCCGGGTGTAGGCCTCCTTGAGCTGGGCCAGCATGCGCTGGCGGTCGCGCTGCCACACCGGGTCCGGAAAGGAGGGTTCGGCCATCTGGCGCGCCGCCAGCCGCACGGCACGGCTCAGCAGGTCCGGCTCGGTCAGGCTGCGCAGTGAAAAGCTGAAACGGTCAGCGCCTGCCGATGCGCCGAACTGCGCCCCGAGATCGGCCCAGGCTTCGCCCAGCGCATTTTCATCAAGCGCAGGCTCGCCGCCGCGTGCAGCCACACCCTTGGAAAGCAGCGAGGCGGTGATCCCGGCCAAACCGGCCTGGTCGGCCGCGACGCGCCGGCTGCCGGCATCGAAGTCCAGCTGCACATCGACCATGGCGATGGCCGGGCTTTCGACCAGGTAGACCCGGGCGCCGCCGGGCTGCGTCCACTGCTGCACGGGAATCGCGGCCCATGAAAACATGGGATAAAAAATGGCTGTAGCCCCCACCAGCAGGGCGCCAACAGCTCTTTTTTTAATAGCACTTGTCACAGAAATTCCTGGAGAAAACAGGGTGGAAGAAAGGGCCAGTCGCGGACGGACCGCGCTCAATGCCGCAGTCCCGCAGCAGGCACACGTTTGGCGCGGGACGGATCGGGCGGCTGCGGCAGCAAGTTGGCGAGGGTCAGCTGGTCGTCACTGAAATAACGCGCCGCGACCGCCTGCACTTCGGCGCTGCTGATGCTGCGCAACTGGCTGACCAGGCGCTCGTCCGTGTCCAGCGGCAGGCCGTTGACCCAGTAGGTGCCCAGCCCGCGGGCCTGACTGAACAATGCATCAAGTTTGTAGGTTTCGCTGGCCACCCACTGGGTCTTGACACGTTGGAGTTCGGCCTCGCTGACGCCTTCGCGGGCAATCCGCGCCACCTGCTGACGCAGGGCCTCGGCCACCTGGTCAGCGGTTTTTCCGGCAGCCGGCACCCCGTCGAGCACAAAGACCTGCGGGCCGCGGCCGAACAGGCCATTGGACGCACCGGCACTGTCGGCGAGCCGGTTGTCCCCCTGCGCCAGGGCGCGTTCCAGCCGCGCGCCGCTGTAACCGTCAAGGACTGCGGCCAGCACCGTCAGCGCCAGCGCATCGCGGTTGAAGGCGTCCGCCGTGGCCGGCGCGGCGTTCGCCGGCGACTGCAGGCCCGGCACCTTGTAGGACAGGCTCACATAGGCCTGGCTGGCCGGTGCCTTGAAGTCCATCCTGCGCAGGCCGGTCTGCACCGGCTCGAGGCGAGGCTTGCGCGGCGGCACCGGACGGGCCACCGCAGCGCCATAGTATTTTTCTGCCAGCCGCCGCACCTGCGCCACGTCCACATCGCCGGCAATCACCACGGCCGCATTGGCCGGCACATACCAGCGCCGGTAAAACGCGCGAGCATCGTCGGGCGTCATGGCCTCGAGGTCGCTCATCCAGCCGACCACCGGTCGCCGGTACGGCGAGGCCACAAAGGTCATGGCGTTGACGGCTTCATACATCAGCGCGCGCGGCGAGTCTTCGGTGCGCAGGCGGCGCTCTTCCTTGACGACCTCGAGTTCTTTTGCGAACTCCTCGTCGGCCCACTGGTTGCGGGCAAACCGGTCGGCCTCCAGGCGCATCACGTCTTCAAGCTTGCCCGAAGGGATCTGCTGGTAAAAACCGGTGGCGTCGCGCGAAGTGAATGCATTTTCGCGACCGCCGAGCGCGGCGACACGGCGTGAAAACTCACCCGGCTTCAGGCTGGGCGTGCCCTTGAACATCATGTGTTCCAGCACATGGGCCACGCCGGTGGTGCCGTCGACTTCGTCCATGGAGCCGACCCGCACCCACAGCATGTGGGCCGCGGTGGGCGCGCGCCGGTCGGTCTTGACGATGACCGTGAGGCCATTGGCCAGCTGGAACTGCGTGACGGGGGTAGCAGTCTGGGCCACCGCGGGGCTGACCAGAAAGAAGCTGAAGAGCAGGGGAAGAAGGGGAAGAAGCGTGTTGCGCGAGGGTGCCGGAAGCCGGATAAACATGCCCATGAAATCCTGTGTGGTGTGTTTCATAGAATAGTGTGACTCCAAAGCACAACCAATGTTCAGTTTCTTCAAGAAAAAAAAGCCGCCTGCCCCACCTGATGCCGCGCCGGCAGCGGCATCACCTCCTGCCCAGCCCGGCAGCGCGGTACCCGCTGCGCCAGCCGTCACCACGCCGGCGCTGCCCGGCGGCAGCCTGATCGGCAGTGCGCTGGTCACGCCCCTCGACATCCCCCTGCCCGGCACGGTGCCAGCGAGCCGCGAGCACTGGGTCAGCAAGCTGCGCTCCGGCCTGCACAAGACCGGCGCCAGCATTTCCGGCGTGTTCACCGGCAGCCGCATCGACGACGCGCTGTACGAAGACCTGGAGTCGGCCCTGCTGATGGCCGACGCCGGCACCGGCGCCACCACCTACCTGCTCGATGAAGTCAAACGCCGCGTGAAAGACAGCGGCGTCACGCATCCGGTGGCCGTCAAGAACATCCTGACCGAGGCGCTCACCCAACTGCTCAAGCCGCTGGAGCAGCCGCTGGTGATCGGCGAGTACAAACCCACCGTCATCATGGTGGCCGGTGTCAACGGTGCGGGCAAGACGACCTCGATCGGCAAACTCACGCATCACCTGGCCAACGAAGGCGCATCCGTGCTGCTGGCCGCCGCCGACACCTTCCGTGCCGCAGCCCGGGAGCAACTCGAAGCCTGGGCGGACCGCAACCGGGTGGAGATCGTCAGCCAGGAGGGGGGCGATCCGGCCGCAGTGAGCTTCGACGCGGTCAGCGCCGGCAAGGCACGCGGCAAGGACGTGGTGCTGGTGGACACCGCCGGCCGCCTGCCGACCCAGCTGCACCTGATGGAAGAGCTGCGCAAGATCAAACGTGTCGTCAGCAAGGCGGATGCCACAGCGCCGCATGAAGTGCTGCTGGTGATTGACGGCAACACCGGGCAGAACGCGCTGAGCCAGGTCAAGGCCTTCGACGAGACCCTGCAGCTCACCGGCCTGATCGTCACCAAGCTCGACGGCACGGCCAAGGGCGGTGTGCTGGCCGCCATTGCGCTGTGGTCGCGCGAGCGCGCCAAGGCCTCGCCGGGCCTGCGGCCAGTGCCGGTTTATTTCATCGGCGTCGGCGAAAAACTCGAAGACCTCGAAACCTTCAACGCCCGGGAATTTTCGCAGGCCCTGCTGGCCTGAGAGGCTGATCCCGCCTGCGTTGCGCCGCCGGCATTCATCGCTGTCCGTCAGCGGAAAGAACCTGAAAATCATGGCCCACCTGTCCATCGAAGAAGCCACCCGCCTGGCCTTGCAGGCGCTGCAGCATGCCGGCGCCGGGCCGGCCATGGCGGCCAGCACCGCGAAAGCGCTGGTGCGTGCCGAGGCGCAAGGCCTGGCCTCGCATGGCCTGATCCGCGTGGCGCAGTATGCGACCCACCTGCGCAACGGCCGCGCGGACGGCGCCGCTTTGGCCCGGGTGACGCGCCACCAAGGCGCAGCCATCCTCGTCGATGCCGGCCAAGGGCTGGCTTTTCCGGCCTGTGACCTGGCCGTTGCCACCGCGATCGCCACCGCCGGCACGCTGGGCGTGAGTTTCGCCGGCGTGACCAACAGCCACCACTGCGGCGTGCTGGTCGACCACCTGCGCGCGGTGGCCGACGCCGGTCTGGTCGGGCTGGCTTTTGCCAACTCCCCGGCCGCCATGCCGGCGGCCGGTGGCAAACACGCCATTTTCGGCACCAACCCGGTGGCGGCGGCGTTCCCGCGCCGCAGCGCCGACCCGCTGATGATCGACCTGTCCCTCAGCGAAGTCGCACGCGGCAAGCTGATGGTGGCAGCCCGCGAGGGCCAGGCCATTCCGCTGGGCTGGGCGCTGGACAGCCAGGGGCAGCCCACCACCGACCCGAGGGCCGGCCTGGCAGGCTCCATGCTGCCACTGGGCGCCGCCAGCAGCCCCAAGGGCGCCATGCTGGCCCTGATCGTCGAACTCATGGTCACGGCCTTGCTCGGTGCGCAGTTCGGCTTTGAAGCGTCCTCGTTTTTTGTCGATGAAGGCAATGCGCCACGGCTCGGCCAGGCCTTTGTCGTGATCAACCCGGGCGCGCTGGCCGGCCAGGACGTTTATTACGAACGCATGGAAACGGTGATCACGGAAATGCTGATGGATGACGGTGTGCGCCTGGCCGGCGCGCGCAGATTCGGCCTGGAGCAGCAGGCGATGCTGTCGGGGCTGACGATCCCCGATACGCTGGACGAACAGCTGCGCCAGATGGCGAAAATGCAGTAATTCCCCTGCTTTCGCAAACCGCCGCGATCCCGTACAGTGACCTGCTCGCCAGCGGCTTTTCGACCGCCGCACAGGAGGCCCCATGAACCCCATCAGCACACCCGACACATCCGGTACATCGGCCGGTCCACGCCAGGTAGACCGCCTGCTCGCCCATTATGGCGAAAGCCACCAGAACCCGAAAAACGAGTTGATTCACTTCATGGCGATTCCGCTCATCATGCTGAGCCTGCTCGGCATGATGTTTGCGCTGCATCCCTGGGTGGCCTATCTTTTTGTCGCCGCCAGCATGGTTTATTACCTGCGGCTGTCGCTGGTTTTTCTGGTCAGCATGACGCTCTGGTCGGCCATCCTGCTGGCGCTGGTACACGCCATGGGCGAGCGGGTGCTGCCGCTGTCGCTGGCAATTTTTGTCGGCGCCTGGATTCTGCAGTTTGTCGGCCACAAGCTCGAAGGCAAAAAGCCGTCGTTTTTCGAAGACATCCAGTACCTCTGGGTGGGCCCGCTGTTCGTGCTGAGCAAGCTGTTCGGCAAGCTGGGCATCCGCTGGTAGCTTCTCCATCGCAGATCCGGCTTGAAGCGGCGGTATTTGCCCGCATGTAAACAGTTCTGACTCTTACGGAAAACCCCCACGTGCCCAGCATCCTCAGCCGCGTCCTGTCCTTTCTCCTGCGCCTGGTCCTGTGGACCTTCGCCGCGATTTTCGCGGTGAGCCTGATGCTGGCAGGCCTGGTGCTGCTGGCGCTGGGCCTGCTGCGCTCGTTGGTCACCGGCCAGAAGCCCAAACCCATGGTATTTGGCCGCTTCCAGCGCTTCTCCGCCCAAGCCGCCTGGCCGGGCGCCAACAAGCCCGGCGCCGCCCCAGCGCGCGAAGCCGACGTGGTAGACGTCGAAGTACGCGAAATTCGCGGCGACAAGCGCCTGCCCTGAACGCGGGCGGCGCCTGCACACCTGGCTGGCCGCGACCCCGGGTCCGGGTGAGCGCCCGGGCCTGACACGCTTGCCGCCATGAAGGCATGTTCCGACTTCAGTTTGCTATTTAAATAATAGCTGTCGCCGCTTGACTGTATTGGGGTTGGGGCCAATTTGATGCATGAACTCCGGCACTTCCGGCAGTTCCGGCCCTTGTTCGCCCGGCCTGTTTTCACCCACGGACGGCTGCGCCGGGTTCGGACCGTGGCCTTTGGATGCCGGCATCACTGCCCCTCGGCCTACAGCTCCAGTTGAACTAAAGCGGAAGAATGGGCACAAACTAGGGTTATTACTTATTAGCCTTGCCCTATCAAAACCATTGAATCTATCACTTAGCACTCTATCGAACAGAGTGCTAATATTACTTCTCTAAAGGAGTTTCACCCTATGTCCTACGCTCTGTCCCCTCAAGTGGCCCCCGCGGCAACCCAGTTGGCGCCTGCCAACCCGTGGTCGCTGCTGCCACCGCTGGGCAATCTGGATGCCTACATTTCGGCGGTCAACCGTCTGCCCATGCTCACGCTGGAGCAGGAGCAGGAATTTGCCCGGAAGCTGAAGGACGAGAACGATCTGGACGCGGCCGGAAAGCTGGTGCTGTCCCACCTGCGGCTGGTAGTGGCCACATCGCGCAAGTACCTCGGTTACGGCCTGCCCCACGCCGACCTGATCCAGGAAGGCAACATCGGCCTGATGAAGGCGGTCAAACGCTTCGATCCGGACCAGGGCGTGCGTCTGGTCAGCTACGCGCTGCACTGGATCAAGGCCGAGATGCACGAATACATCCTGAAGAACTGGCGCATGGTCAAGGTCGCGACGACCAAGGCCCAGCGCAAGCTGTTTTTCAACCTGCGTTCCATGAAACAGGGCTTCAAGGACGACGCCGATGTGGCAACGCACCGCGACACGCTGACTGAGGGCCAGATTGATGCGATGGCCAAAACGCTCAACGTCAAGCGCGAGGAAGTCATCGAGATGGAGCAGCGCATGTCCGGCGGCGACGTGCTGCTCGACCCGAGCCCGAGCGACGACGGCGAAGAGGCGTACGGCCCGATTGCCTACCTGTCGGATGCCACGCAGGAGCCGACCCAGCTGATGGAGTCGCGCCAGCGCGACCATCTGGCCAGCGACGGCATCGCCACCGCGCTGGAAGGCCTGGACGACCGTTCGCGCCGCATCGTCGAGGAACGCTGGCTCAAGGTCAACGACGACGGCTCGGGCGGCATGACGCTGCATGATCTGGCGGCCGAGTACAAGGTCAGCGCCGAACGCATTCGCCAGATTGAAGTGGCAGCGATGAAAAAAATGAAAAAGGTCCTGGCCGCTTATGCCTGACCGTGCCTGATACCTTGACTGCAACGCCGCGCAAGCGGCGATTGCCAAAGCCTGCATTCGACCATCGTCTGCAGGCTTTTTTTTGCCCTCGACAGGCAGGTGCCAGGCGGCGCCTCAGTTGCCCGGCAACAGCAGGCGAATGTCGGCGGCCAGCGGCGCCGCGCCGGTGCCGTAACGGCTGTACAGACGCACTCGGCCCTGCGGATCGAAGATGTAGCTGCCGGCCGAGTGGTCCAGCGTGTAGCTGCCGGGCGTCTTGCCGTCGACCTTCTTGTAGAAAGTCTTGAAGTCCTTGGCCAGCTGCGGCAGCTTGTCGAGGTCGGGGCGCAGCGCCAGGAAGCTCGGGTCAAAGTTGCCCATGTAGGCCTTGAGCACCTCCTGCGTGTCGCGCTCGGGGTCCAGCGTGACGAACAGTCCCTGCAGGCGCGCGCCGTCGGCGCCCAGCATTTTCTTGATCTCGGCGAGCTCGGCCATGGAGGTCGGACACACGTCCGGGCACTGGGTGAAGCCAAAAAAGATGACCACCACCTTGCCCTGGAAGTCCTTGATGCTGCGCGTCTGGCCGTTGTGGTCGGTCAGGGAGAAGTCGCGCGCGTAGTCGGCGCCGGTGATGTCGATGCTGGTGAACTGCGGCTTCTTTTCCCCAGAACATCCGCCTAAAAGGCCGACAGCGCCCGCCAGGAAAGCGCCTCCAGCTATCAATTTAATAGTATTTCGTTTGCGGGGAGACGTCGGGAACATGCTCATACGAGGTAGTGGTCCAGCAGCAGGGCTGCGAACAAAACAGACAGGTGGATCAACGAAAAACGGAAGGTCTTGCGGGCCAGGGCATCGGAGTAATTGCGCCACAGGCGCCAGCCGTACCAGCTGAAGCCAAAACTCAGGCCAATTGCCACCACCAGGTAAAGCCAGCCGCTCATCTGGAAGACAAAGGGCATCAGGCAGGCCGCAAACAGCACCAGCGTGTACAGAAACACCTGCAGGCGCGTGAATTCATTGCCGTGGGTGACCGGCAGCATGGGCAGGCCGGACTTGCGGTAGTCCTCCACCCGGTACAGCGCCAGCGCCCAGAAGTGCGGCGGCGTCCAGAGGAAGATGATCAGGAACAGGATCAGCGCTTCCGGGCTCACCGCGCCGGTCATCGCAGCCCAGCCCAGCACCGGCGGCATGGCACCTGATGCCCCGCCGATCACGATGTTCTGCGGCGTCAGCGGTTTGAGAATCACGGTGTAGACCACCGCGTACCCGACAAAAGTCGCAAAGGTCAGCCACATCGTCAGCGGATTGACCCAGACGTACAGGATCACGGAGCCGATCGCACACAGCAGGGTTGAAAACGCCAGGGTCAGCGGATTGCTGATCTGACCCTGCGCCGTGGCACGCCAGGCGGTGCGTTTCATTTTGGCGTCAATCTGCTGCTCGACCAGGCAATTGAAAGCTGCCGCAGCACCGGCCACCAGCCAGATGCCGGCACTGGCCACCAGCGCCAGCCTCACATCAGCCCAGCTGGGCACGCCGGGAACGGCCAGCACCATGCCAATCAGTGCACAAAACACAATCAGCTGCACCACGCGCGGCTTGGTCAGCGCGTAAAACTGCGCAAACTTAGAGGGCACAAAAGGGGCGACCGCAACGGAGGCGGAGGCAGACGAATCGGCGGGGTTCATAGGCTGGAAACCCCCGATTTTGACTCACTTGCCATCCCAGGGCTGCGATAGCTCGAAAAAAGGGCGCCCGTCAGCACCACCACCAGGGCGGCCGCACCGCCCGTGTGGGAAACCGCCGCCACCAGCGGCCAGCCCAGCACCACGTTGCTCAGGCCGGTGGCAAATTGCCACAAGGCCAATCCAGCGATCCAGAGAGCATGGGAGCGCATGGCAGGCAGGTGCCGCAGGCGGCTGGCCAGCCACAGCAAGGCCGCAAAAACAACATAGGCGCTCAGCCGGTGCACATAGTGAATCGCCGTCAGTGCCTGGAAGCTGATGTTGTCGCCTTCCAGTCCCGCCCCCAGCGCACGCCACAGCGTGAAGCCCTCCTGGAAGTCCATCTGCGGCCAGAAACTGCCCTGGCAGGCGGGAAAGTCGGTGCAGGCCAGCACCGCGTAGTTGGTGCTGACCCAGCCGCCCAGCGCGATCTGGACCCACAGCAGGGCAAAGGTTGCCGCCAGCAGCAGCCAGGTGGCCGCAGGCAGAGGCACCGACAGGGCGGCGCCCTGGGCCTGCGCATAACGCACGGCCTGAGCGCGCAGCAATGCCAACAGCACCAGCCCGCCCATCAGGTGCAGCGTGACAATCAGCGGGAACAGCTTCATGGTGACGGTCAGTGCGCCGAAAGCGCCCTGCACGCAGACCCAGACCAGGGTCAGCGTCGGCCACCAGGGAGACAGGATGGTTCCGGCGCCCTGCCCCTTCCGGCGGCTCAGCCAGGTGGCAACGGCGAGCGTCAGGATCAGTACCCCCACCCCGGTGGCGAGGTAACGGTGAATCATTTCTATCCAGGCCTTGCCATGCGTCACCGGCCCGCTGGGCATGGCAGCCTGCGCCACGCTGATCGGGTGCTGAGCACCGACCGGGCTGGCGTGGCCGTAACAGCCCGGCCAATCGGGGCAGCCGAGGCCCGAGTCGGTCAGGCGGGTGAAGGCGCCAAAAAGCACAAGATCAAAGGTCAGAAACAGCGTCACCAGCGTGAGCACCCGCAGGCGCCGCGCCATGGGCTGGTTCTTGTTGCGCAGCCAGACCCAGGCCAGCGGTCCCAGTGCCAGCGCCAGGCCCATGCCCATCAGGCGCAGCGCCGGACTGAGGTTGTAGAGATCGGAGGTGTCCATTTTTAAACAGCGCGAAACACACGCGGCGTTGGGCTCTTCGACAAGCAGGGGCCGCGGGTCCGGCTACGCCGGCCCGCAGGCGCAGCGGACCCCTCGGGGGGCAGCGACGTACACGCAGTGACGAGCGTGGGGGCCATATTCACCGGCCTTCCTTGTCCCACGAGGCCGACGCGCGCATCAGGCGTTCAAGGTCGCGCTTGGCCTTGGCGGCCCCTGCGGCGTCCATGGCCGCAGGAAAACGCATCATCCAGTTGCCGAGCGGGTCCACCAGGTACAGGTGGTCCTGCAAACGCTGGCCGGGCGCCGCCTGCAGCCACTGGTCCAGTCCAGACACACGCAGCACGGTGGAACCGGTCAGCGCCGTTTTCAGGGTGTCGGAAATGGCCGCAGCGTCGCTGACCAGCCAGACACGGTCCAGCCTGGCCTTCTCCCGGCCAAGGGATTCGCGCAGCTGGCGCTGGAAATACAGATGTTGCTGGCAGATCGCGTCGCAGGCGCCGCCGGCCACGCTCAGCAGAAGCCACTGGCCCTTGAGCGCGGGCAACTCGAGTCGGCTGCCGTCGGGTGCCACGGCGGCCAGAGCCGGCAACGGGCGCTGCGGATCAATCAGCTCGCCATAGTTGCGCCGGCCTTCCGGACGGATCACGTAGTAGGTGAAGTAAGACGCGATCACGGGCGCGGCACAGATCAGCAGAACGGCCAGCATTTTCCAGCGCCCCGCCCGGGTATCGGGCGCGCGTGCGGCCGTGGCAGCGTCAAGTTGCGGCATGCCATGAACGGTCAGGCCCAGGGGTTGGTCCTGATCGTGCGGATCGGCGCGGCCATTTGGGGCCAGGGAAGGATCGGGCTGCGGAGCTTGCACTTGAAAATCGCCGTTCAGGGTTGGGGACGCGGTAAATGCCGCTGTTTGCGGCGCGGGGAAATCAGCTGGAACCAGAGATACAGGCCCACCACCAGGGCGCACAAGCCAAACCACTGGAAGGCATATCCGTAATGCTTGTCGACGCCGACGGTGGGAGCAGGCCAGTCGCGCAGCAAGCCTTCACTGGCAGCGCCGGTCTGCAGCAGTGACACGGCCATCAGGGGTTCACCGATTTCCGCGCCAAAGGCTGCAAGGTCGAGATTTTGCCGGATGCGCCCGCCGGGCTCCCCGGCGAACTCATATAGCTTGGACGGCGGCGGGGCCATGCGACCAGCCACACTGACCAGCCCGGGCGGAGTTGGCACAACTGGCAGGCGGGTGCGGTCATTGAAATCGCGCGGTACCCAGCCGCGCTGCACCAGGATCCATGGTCGCCCGCCTTCCAGTGCCAGCGGTGTCACAACCCAGAAGCCGGATTTGCCGCCCATCGGACGGTTGTCCAGATACACCGTGTGCGCCTCCTGCCAGACGCCCTGCAGCAGGGCCTGCCGGTGCACCACCGTTGCGATGTCCCGCGTCCCCAACAACGCGCGGTTGTCGAGGGCGGGGAGCCTGGCCTGGGCACTGATTGCAGCCTGCAGCGCGACCTTCTCGGCGGCGCGGCGCAGTTGCCACTGGCCCAGTGAAAAGGTCAGGCCCGCCATCAGCAAGGCAGCCACGGTCACAACCCAAAAGCGCACGCTCGGCAAGGGGGAACTCATGCGCGGATAATCCTGTTCATGAATTACCTTGTCGCCATCGCATTTTTGGCCATCATCGCCAGCCTCGGATCCGCTCTGTTTTTCATGTTGAAGGGTGGCAGCGGCAGCAAAGCCAAAAGCGGCAACATGGCACGCGCGCTGGCCTTTCGCGTCGGCTTTTCAATTGTGCTTTTTGTCTGCATCCTGATCGCCTGGAAAATGGGCTACATCCAGCCCACCGGCATTGCGGCGGGCAAATAGGAAAAAAACAAAGGCCGCGTGTGCGGCCTTTTCTGTGTGCGCCGCCGGGAACACGCGGCGAGCGAAAACTGCCCCGCAACACGCCTGCGGCAGCTCCTGCGTTCTAGAGCCAGTAGACGAGGACGTACAGGCCCAGCCAAACCACGTCGACAAAGTGCCAGTACCAGGCCGCACCTTCAAAACCGAAATGACGGTCTGCCGTGAAATGCCCTTTCTGCAGGCGCAGCGTGATGAACAGCAGCATCAACATGCCGACAAACACGTGAAAGCCGTGAAAACCGGTCAACATGAAAAATGTCGAGCCGTACACACCGGAAGAAAGTTTCAGGTTCAGTTCGGAGTAAGCGTGAAAGTACTCGTAACCCTGAACACAGAGGAAGATGACGCCGAGCAGCACGGTCATCCACATGAACGCAATGGTTTTGCCGCGATGGTTTTCACGCAGCGCATGGTGGGCAATGGTCAGCGTCACACCGGAGCTCAGCAGCAAGGCCGTGTTGATGGTGGGCAGCCAGAAGGGGCCCATGGTCGTGAACGGCTCGATGATGCCGGCCGGTGAACCGGTCACGCCGGCAGCAACGCTGGGCCAGACCGCCTTGAAATCGGGCCAGAGCAAGGCATTTTCCAGACTGCCCAGCGCCGGCACAGAGTGCACACGCGCCCACCACAGGGCCGTGAAGAAAGCCCCGAAAAACATCACTTCAGAGAAGATGAACCAGCTCATGCTCCAGCGGTAGGACAGATCAATCTTGTGTCCGTAAAGCCCGCCTTCGCTTTCGCTCACCGCGGCACGAAACCAGAAAAACAGCACGCCCAGCCACCAGGCCAGTCCAAACGCGAGCGAGTACGCGCCCCAGCCCGAGCCGTTGATCCACTGCCCCGCACCTAAAAAGAGGAAAAACAGGCCGATGGACGCCATCACCGGGTAAGCCGAAGGCGCCGGGACGAAGTAATACGGGGTTCCTGCATGTGCTGCTGAAGACATTTCCAACTCCTGTTTCGCTAAATTCTCAAATTCAATAATCACGGCCTGGCGGGCGCCCTGCACGCTACCTGCTACTTGCCCACCACCCAGGTGGCCAGAAGAATCAGGCCACCGACAAAAACCAGTACCGCGACAAGGCCCACCACCACAATGTGGACAGGGTTGAGCTGCTGCACATCCTTCTCGTAATCACCCCGGCTGCGCAGGCCGACAAACGACCAGCTCACCGCCTTGATGGTGCGCAAGATGGAACCTTTGCGCTGTGTGGGCGGTGTGGTCATACGCCGGGCTCACGCGCAGGTCGCGCCAGATCCACGGCAGCAACAGGGCCGCCTGTCGGAGCGGCCGGCGTTTTTCCGCCCACTTCGAAAAATGTGTACGACAGCGTGATGGTGGTCACGTCTTTGGACAACTTCGGGTCAATCACAAACACCACTGGCCACTGCTTTTTTTCACCTGGCGCCAGCGTGTACTGGCTGAAGCAGAAGCATTCAAGCTTGTTGAAGTGGGCACCGGCCTGCACCGGCGCGTAGCTCGGGATCGCCTGTGCCGACATCGTGCGGTTCTGCACATTCTGGAACTCGTACATCACCGTCATCAATTCACCGGGATGCACCTGCAGCGAACGCTGTGCCGGCTTGAACATCCACGGGCCGCGTGAGTTCGCGTCGAACTCGACCGTGATGCTGCGGCTGGTATCGACCTGCGTGTTGGCGGACATCTTTGGCGTCGCGCCGGGAATCTGCCGGTCGCCCAGCGCCAGGATATTGATGCCTGTCATCTCGCAGATGGCCTTGTAAATCGGCACCAGCGCATAACCGAAGGCAAACATGGCCAGCACAATCACGCCCAGCTTGCCCACCATCCTGAAATTTTCGCGCTTCAGCCCCATACGTCAGCCTTTGCCGAAAAAAACCAGCTTGGCCATGAAGCCGAGGAAAAACACCACCGCGATCGAGGCAAGAATCAGCCCCAGCCGCAGGTTGTTTTTTTTCTGTTCAGGTGTCATGAGGTGCGGATTGTTTCTTCAAACGACTCAGTAGCCGATCACCTTGGTCGCCGTGGCATCCAGGCGGGGCGGTGTCTCAAAGGTATGGAAGGGCGCAGGCGAAGCCACTTCCCACTCCAGGCCTTCGGCGCCAGCGCCGTCCGGATCGTTCCATGGGCGCTGGGGCGCTTTTTCACCCTTGCCGCGCATCGTGGGCAGAACCACAAAGAGGAAGAAATAAACCTGGGCAAAGCCAAAGAAGAAGGCACCCACGCTGGCAATCGCGTTGAAGTCTGCGAACTGCATCGGGTAGTCGGCATAACGGCGCGGCATGCCGGCCAGACCCAGGAAGTGCATCGGGAAGAAAGTCACGTTGAAGGAAATCAGCGACCACCAGAAATGGATCTTTCCGCGCTTCTCGTTGTACATCACACCGGTCCACTTGGGCGACCAATAGTAGTAACCGGCAAACAGCGCATACAGCGAGCCAGCCACGAGAACGTAGTGAAAGTGGGCCACCACGTAGTAGGTGTCCTGCACCTGGATGTCAATCGGCGCGACCGCCAGGATCAGACCGGTGAAGCCGCCCATGGTGAACACGAAGATGAAACCAACGGCAAACAGCATGGGCGTCTCGAAGGTCATGGAGCCCTTCCACATCGTCGCGATCCAGTTGAAGATCTTCACGCCGGTCGGCACGGCAATCAGCATGGTCGAATACATGAAGAAGAGCTGGCCGGTCACCGGCATGCCGGTGGTGAACATGTGGTGCGCCCAGACGACAAAGCTCAGGATGGCGATGGAGCCCGTCGCGTACACCATGGAGGCGTAACCGAACAGGCGCTTGCGGGCAAATGCCGGAATGATCTGGCTGATGATGCCGAAAGCCGGCAGGATCATGATGTACACCTCGGGGTGGCCGAAGAACCAGAAGATGTGCTGGAACATCACCGGATCGCCACCGCCGGCGGGGTTGAAGAAGCTGGTGCCAAAGTGGCGATCAGTCAGCGTCATGGTGATGGCCCCGGCCAGCACGGGCATCACGGCGATCAGCAGGTAGGCGGTGATCAACCAGGTCCAGCAGAACATCGGCATCTTCATCAGCGTCATGCCGGGAGCGCGCATGTTCAGGATGGTCACGATGATGTTGATCGAACCCATGATGGACGAAGCGCCCAGGATGTGCAGCGCAAAAATACCTGCATCCATGGACGGGCCCATTTGAAGCGACAGCGGTGCATACAACGTCCAGCCGCCCGCCGGAGCACCACCGGGCATGAAGAAGGAGCCCACGATCATGAGGCCGGCAGGAATCAGCAGCCAGAAGCTGAAGTTGTTCATGCGGGCAAACGCCATGTCGGCTGCGCCGATCTGCAGAGGAATCATCCAGTTCGCAAAACCGACAAAGGCCGGCATGATCGCGCCGAACACCATGATCAGCCCGTGCATGGTCGTGAGCTGGTTGAACAGCTCGGGGTTGACCAGTTGCAGGCCGGGTTGGAACAACTCGGCACGTATGCCCAGTGCCAGCACCCCCCCAAACATCAGCATCGTGAAGCTGAACAGCAGGTAGAGCGTTCCGATGTCTTTGTGATTGGTCGCGAATACCCAGCGACGCCAGCCCGTCGGGGCATGGTCGTGGTCGTCATGCGCGTGATCGTGATGGTCTAGAACTGCACTCATCTTGGCTTCCTTTGGTGGCTCATTCAGGCAGTGGGCCTGATAACTTTGTCATTGCGGCCGACGGGATGGTCTGGCGGCTGGGAAATGGGTTCTGCAAAATGCCGCGCAGCTTACTTGCGCGCAGCCAGGACTTCAGAAGGCTGCACCAGCTGGCCGGTCTGGTTGGACCAGTTGTTCTTGGTGTAGGTGGCCACGGCGGCCAGATCGGTATCGCTCAGGGCTTTCCAGGAAGGCATCGCGCCGGCGACAGCACCATTGAGCAGAATCTGGATCTGTTTACCGTGATCGGCATCGAGCACGATGGCTGAGCCGTCCAGCGGCTTGATCGGGCCCGCACCCTTGCCGTTGGCCTGATGGCAGGCCGCACAATTGGCCGCATAGACTTTTTCACCACGGGCCTTGAGTTCGGGGAGCGCCCAGACCTTCGCAGGATCATCGGCCTTGGCAGCAGCTTCCTTGACCTTGACGCCAACCCATTTGCTGTAGTCCTCGGCAGAAAGAACCTTCACATGGATGGGCATGTAAGCGTGCTCCTTGCCGCACAACTCGGCGCACTGGCCGTAGAAATCGCCTGTCTTTTCGGCACGGAACCAAGTGTCGCGCACAAAGCCCGGAATGGCGTCCTGCTTGATGCCAAAGGCTGGCACCATGAAGGCGTGGATCACGTCGTTGGCCGTCGTGATGATGCGGATTTTCCGGTCAACAGGCACCACGAGCGGGTTGTCCACCTTGAACAGATAGTCGTCCGGTGCTTCGCCTTTTTTCGGGCCGCCATTATTGGACATTTCGCGCTGCGTGCTGTCCAGCGACGAGACGAAACCGATGCCTTCGCCTTCGCCCTTGATGTAGTCGTAGCCCCATTTCCACTGCATGCCGGTGGCCTTGATGGTCAGGTCGGCGCCCGTCGTGTCCTTGGACGCCACCAGGACCTTGGTCGCCGGAAGCGCCATGAGGATCACGATGACGAAAGGAACAATGGTCCAGATGATCTCGACCGTGGCGGACTCGTGGAAGTTGGCAGCCTTGTGGCCGACCGACTTGCGATGCTTCCAGATCGAATAAAACATCACGCCGAACACGGCCAGGAAAATGACCAGGCAGATGATCATCATGAACCAGTGCAGCCAGTGCTGCTCTTCCGCGATTTTGGTCACAGCGGGGTGCAGGTTGAGCTGGTTGACGGCCGGCCCGCCGGGGAGGTCGTTGACTGCGTAGGCCGCTGTGCTCATCCATGCAGCCGACAGGGCCGTGACAGCAGCCAGCTTGCGGCCGGCTTGCAGGGACAGGGACTTCAAAACTTCGACTGCGTGCTTCATGCCTGACCCTGTTGTTGTGCGTACGTTCATCGTGATCACTTTTAATGCCTCAATTACCGACTGATTATAAAGACAGCCCTGACACCCACCGGACAGCACGGGCCTGCCGCGTCGCCGCCCGGCTTGACTCAACACCCACGCAATGCGTGACGGATCTCCCGGGCCAATGCCGGCCGCAGCTCCGGACGCACATGTCGTCCCACCCTGACCGAACGCCCCTGGCCCGACACTTCGATCAGCGAGCCATCTCCGTTTTTGGGCTCGACACGAACCCACTCACGGTTGAACTCCGCCCGCTCCAGTCGCCCCGCACTCTCGAGCTCCACCACCAGCTGACCGCCCTGCAGGACGATACGTTCACCATCGGTCGCGTGGCGGGCATAAACCCGAAAGGCCGCTCCCACCACCACCAGCTCCAGCCAGGCGAAAGGCATGACCAAGGTGGCACCCTGCGACCAGAAAAATCCGGCAATGCCCAGCGAGACGACACACAGCGAGACATACAGCCCTACCAACTGCGCCGGCGTCACCGAGCAGTTACGTTTGAGCAGCCACTGGACTGCCTGCTGCCCCTGACCGCTAGGGCCGGGTGCTCTGGCAAATCGAAACGATGGGGTGGTGTGCAACACGAAACAACTTTGACGCTGATCAAACACTTCCGGCTGCCAGCTCTGTAGGATAGCCAAAATCCGAGAATGGATTGTAGCCGGGTTTGTTTTGCGAAAAGCCGCCACAAAGGCCAATCCCGAGTGTTCTGCAGGCCGTCCCGCAGAGCTCAGGAAACACCACGTGAGCCGTGCAGCATGGCGCGCATGTCCTGCACCGATACCGCACTCATGGGGCTGACCCTGACTTTGGGCTGCGCCTTGAGCGCATGACCATAAATGACCTCGAAGGTCAGCATCAGCCGGCCGTCGCTCTGGCGTGGTAAACGCTCGAGGGCATCCAGCAGGCGCGCCTTCCAGGCGCGTCCGCGCAGGCCCGCAAAACGCCGAGGATGAAAGTTGCGACCCAGCTCGCGCAATTCCTGCAACAGGCGCTGCGGTGTCTCGTAGGTCAGCGTGATGCGCTCCATGTCCATGACGGGTTCGGCAAAACCGGTTTGCACCAGCATGTCGCCCCAGTCGTGCATGTCGGTCAGGTCGTGACCCGCCGGCGGCCAACCCATCGCCTGGTAGACCTCGCGCAGCTCGCGAGCGCTGTCCGGCCCGAGGCAAGAAAACATCAGAAAGCCCCCGACCTTCAGCGCCCGATGCCATTGCGCCAGCAGGTCCTGCGGATCGGCGGCCTCATGCAGCGCCATGTTGGCCCAGAGCATATCCACCCCGGCCGGCGGCGGGACCTCAAAATGCACCGTCGGCGCTGCCCAGCGCTTCGGGTTCCACCATGGTTTTGCTATATTTTTAATAGCTTCCTGCGCTTGCAGGGTCTGGGCTTCGACCACAAAACACTCAGCATCCGGATAACTGTCGGCGAGTTGCCGGTGCGCCTGCATGCCCCCGCGCATCGCGCCCCAATGTGCCCAGGCTTGCGGCTTGAGCTTGATCCACTGCAGCCGGTCCCGCATGCGTTGCGCCACCTCCTCATGCAGCCAGGGCGATGCCGCCGGTGCCACGCGCTGCCAGCGGGCAACAGCGATGGGATCCAGGGTGGGTGGGCGGTCGTTGGGCATCAAAGGGACAGGGAGGGGATCAACAAGGCAGAGCGACGAGTATATTGACACGATGTCGCTGCGCCTGCCCACCCCGGCTTTCCTGACCCTGCAGAACCTGGCCAGCCAGTGCGCGGTGTGCCACAGCTGGCCGGCGCGCCGCATCTGCGCGGCCTGCGTCGCGCGCTTTGGCCAGCCGGCGATGCGCTGCAGCACCTGTGCAATCCGCCTTGCCAGCGGTCAGGCCCAATGTGCCGCCTGCGTAGGCAAGCCGCCACCGCTGGACGCGTGTTTTGCCGCCGTGACCTATGCCTATCCGTGGTCGACCCTGATGGCTGTGTACAAATTCGGCCAGGACCCGGCCTGGGCTGAGGTTTTTGCCGGTCTACTTCTGCGGACACCAGGCCTTGCCGCGTTGCTGGCCGTCCTGCAGTCCGGCGACTGGCTGCTTCCGATGCCCCTGTCGCCCGAACGGCTGCAGGCACGCGGCTTCAACCAGTCCTGGGAACTGGGGAAGGCACTGGCAGGCCAAAGTGGAACCTGCGCCCGCCCCGACGCACGGCTGCTGCTGCGTATCAGGAACACACCGCCCCAGTCCCAGCTCAAACGCGAAGCGAGACTGCAAAACGTCAGGGGCGCCTTTGTGGTCGACCCGCTGCGGGCAGCTGAACTGCGGGGCCGCCAGGTGCTGCTGGTCGATGACGTCATGACCAGCGGTGCAACCCTGTTTGCAGCCGCACAGGCCCTGCGCGACGCGGGCGCCGCCGGCGTCAGTGGGCTGGTGGTCGCGCGCACGGAATGATGCGCGCCCACGGTTGCTCACTGCGTGTAGCGCCCTGCCCGCCCGATGGGCCCGCTGCGCCTGCGGCCCGGCGAAACCGGTTCCGCAGCCATTGCTTGAAGGAAGAGCACCTCGGAGAGTGCGACCCACGCTCCCTCCAGAGCGACAATCAGGCGATGTTCAATATCGTTCTGGTCGAGCCCGAAATTCCCCCCAACACCGGCAATGTGATCCGGCTGGCGGCCAACACCGGCTGCCGCCTGCATCTTGTGGAGCCGCTGGGTTTTTCGATGGACGACAAACACATGCGCCGCGCCGGGCTGGACTACCACGAGTACGCTGAACTCAAACGGCATGCAGGCTGGCCCGCTTTTCTGGCCGCCGAGCAGCCCGACCCGCAAAGAATGTTTGCCCTCACGACGCGCGGCACAAGACGGGTACACGATGCCCTTTTTACGCCGGGCGACTGGCTGGTGTTCGGCTCGGAAACCCGCGGCCTGGCCCCCGAGTTGCGCGAGCTGTTTGCGCCGGCGCAGCAACTCAAATTGCCGATGCAGGAAGGCCAGCGCAGCCTGAACCTGTCCAACGCGGTGGCCGTCACGGTGTTTGAAGCCTGGCGGCAAAACCATTTCGCCACGCCCGGCACGCCTGTCTAGGCGGCGGGCTCACCCGCCTCGCTGTCGCCCCGGGAAGGCCAGGTGCGTTCGGCTTCGGCGGCTTTCAGCCGGGTCTGTTCGATCAGGAACTCCATGAAAACACGGGCCCGCGCCGGCACGTATTTGCGGCTGGGCAAGGCGGCGTACAGGGTGAAGCGGCCGGTGATCCAGGGCGCCAGCACGCGCCGCAGCTGGCCGTCGCGCAGGTAGTTGGCCACCAGGTCCAGCGGCTGGGCACTGATGCCGGTGCCGTCCAGCGTGGCGCGCAGCAAGGTGTCGCTGTGGTTGGCCATCATCACGGGTTTGACCTCCACGGCCACCTCCCGGTCCCCCTCCTCGGGGTTGATCAACTGCCACTCGCGCTGGCGGATACCCGCCTGACTGAGCCTGAGCAGTGCGTGGTTCTGCAGGTCTTCCGGCTGGCGTGGCGTGCCGGCGCTGCGCAGGTAGCGTGGCGACGCGCACAGCAGGCCCTCGGAAACAATCACCGGACGCGCCACTACGTTGGCGTCATACAGCCGACCGGCACCCAGAATCGTCAGGTCGTAATCCTCAATCGGTGGGACCAGCGGCGAGTCCACCGTGATGTCCAGCACCACCTTGGGATAACGGCGGCGAAATTCGGCCACCAGCGGCGCAATGATGTGCACCGCCATCACGGGCTGGGTGTGAATACGCAGCAGACCGGCCAGCTCATCGGTTTGCTGGCGGGTGGAAGCCTCGGCCTGGTCCACGTCGTTGAGGATGTGCCGCACCCGCTGCAGGTAAGACTGCCCGGCCTCGGTCAGCGACAGCTTGCGGGTGGTGCGCTGCAGCAGGCGGGCGCCCAGATGCTGCTCCAGATCGGTGATCAGGCGGGTCATCACGGCAGGGGACATGTCCAGCGTTCGGGCGGCGGCGGCAAAGCCGCCGTCGTCCACAACTTGCTGGAAGGCGCGCATGGATAAAAGTCGGTCCATAGGGTTAGTACCAGGAGTTCAAGCCCTTATTGTTCCATAAACAGCAATTAGCAATTGATCGATTTGCTATTTTTCTTTGCTATCGGCAACAGTACAGTTCATGCATCGATGAGCCGCAACCAATAAACGACTCACCGAGGCTGGACAGACGGGGATCAACAAGCCCGCCATGCCCGGAAATGTTTATTCACTCTCTCTCAAGGAAATTTCATCATGAACGCATCCAAATTCTTCGCTGTTGCCGCTCTTGCCACTGTTGCCTCTTTTGGCGCCCACGCCGATGAGGCCGACGGTTCGCAATTTGCCGTCCAGTTCAACTCGACCCGCTCCGTGGCCGAAGTGCGCGCCGAAGCCGCCGCCAAAGTGACCACCCACAGCCAGGAGCCTGCCGGTTCCCGCGTGGCAGCCACGGTGCAGTCTTCAACCGACCGCGCCACGGTGCGTGCACAAGCCGCTGACGCGGTCCGCCTGGGCCAGATCCCGCGCGGCGAAGCCAGCTACATGTAATTGAGCTGACCGGCCGATCCGCGGCCGCCTTCAAAACCGCCCGCGGCTCGCTCCGGGCGGTTTTTCGTTCTGCCTCCCGGATGCGCCCGGTACACCTGCGGCCCCTTGCGCCACCGGTGCGGCAAATGTCACAGCACGTTAGGGCGGCCTGCCTACCCCGTCACAGGGTAGACCCTAAAATCGGTTAGCACGCTTACGTTTGATGGCCGCGATCCGGCTCCCCAACGTTTCCCTCGCCCTCCCCTGCGGTCTACCCGACCTCAGGAATCCACAGGTCCCCATGGCTCTTTCCTCCATTTTTGCCGCGATGCGGCCAGTTGCCGGTGCGCCCGACACTCCGGTCCGGATGCCGATTGAGCAGATCCGGCATCAACTGCACCAGACCCTGCATGACTGCACGAGCATTGACGCTCAACGCATCATTTTCAGGATCAACACCGCCGATACCCCGGCCGATCTCTGGCTGTTGCGCTGCGATCTGTACCAATGCATCTCGCGCACACGCGACCAGGCGGAAGCCGCCAGGCGCATCAACGCCTTGCTGCACACTTTCAGCGGCTGGCTGCCTGCGGCCCAGCTCACCCCGATTTAGGACGACCCGTCCCGTCCTGCGGAGCAAACTCTGCCAGGAAATCAAGGAAGGCCCGGGTCCGCGACGGCATGAACTTGCGCGTGGGCAGCGCGGCGTAAATCGTGAAGCGGCCAAACACCCACTCCGGCAAAAGGTGCACAAGCGAGCCGCGCTCCAGATGCGATGCCACCAACATGCGTGACAGGAAGGTGATGCCGGCGCCATCCAGTGCGGCCCGCAGCAATACGTCAAAGCTCGTGGTTTGCAGGGAAGGCCTGAGGTCCACGTCCACGGCTTCACCGCCGGCTGCCGGTTGCAGGCGCGTCTGCCGGCCATAGTGGCCAGAGTTCTGCGGCCACTGGAATTTCAGGTAGGTGTGGCCACGCAACTGGTCTGGCGTATCCGGCGTTCCGGCACGCTGGAGATACCCGGGCGACGCGCAGGCGATCCAGTCGGTCGTGGCCAGCGGCCGGGCCACGATGTCGCCGTCAAAGCCCTCGTCCACCACCAGGAAGGTCACGTCAAACTCTTCGATACGCGGCTGGGGGAAGGGGTCGATCTGCAGATCCAGCACCACCGCGGGGTGACGCGCTTGCCAGGTGGCAATGCGCGGTGACAGGAAATACGAGGCCAGCACCGGTGTTGCCAGCACATGAAGGGTGCCCTGCAATTCGCGCGTGTGTTCAGCCGCCGCCGACTCGGCGTCTTCCACCTCGTGCAGGATGCTGCGAACCCGCAGCAGGTAAGCCTCACCGGCATCAGTGAGCGCCAGCTTGCGTGTCGTGCGCTGGAGCAGACGTACGCCCAGGTGTTCTTCCAGGGCCGCGATCATGCGCGTGACGCCAGCGGGCGACATGTCGAGGGAGCGCGCCGCTGAGGCGAAACCACCCTCGTCGATCACGCGCTGGAACACCTTCATTGAACTGAAACGATCCATAGTGCAACGGATTGTATTCCTGGTTCCGTATTATTTCAATTACTGAAATGGTTAATTGATGACTATGTAGTTTTAATCTGACCGATACAGGTTTACAGTTCAACCCATCGATGAGCACAAACCGACTCACCGAGACTGGACAAGACGGGAATGATGATGCCCACCTTGGCCGGAACTCTGTACCAACCCTGAAAGGATTCATCATGAAAACCACCCACCTGTTTGCTGTCGCCGCTTTTTCCACCCTTGCCGCCTTCGGCGCCCATGCCGACGAGGCTGACGGCTCTCAATTTGCCGTCCAGTTCAATTCGACCCGCTCGGTCGCCGAGGTCCGGGCTGAAGCGCTCAACCCGGTAAAAATCAGCAATGGCAGCACCGGCTTTGTCGGTGTGACCAACTCCGGCCTCGAGCGCAGCGCCGTGCGCGCCAAAGCCATCGCAGCATTGCGTAACGGGGAAATCCCGCAGGGCGAAATCGGCTACATGTAAACCTGCCGCCCGGGAGGCCTGCCGCTCCCGGAAAAAAAGCCCGCTGCTTGACTGCAGCGGGCTTTTTTGCGTGGCTCAGATGGCTCAGGCCTGATGGCTCGTCACGGGTAACGTCGTACCAGGGATTCGGCCACACACACCGGCCTGGCAGATCCCTCCCGCTCGACCGTCACTTCCCAGGTCATCTGCTGCCCGTCATTGTCAACCGGCGCGCAGGCCAGCAGTTTCAGACGAGCGCGCAAGCGACTGCCCACCGGGACCGGCGCAGTGAAACGCACCCGGTTGAGCCCGTAATTGACACCCATGCGGGACTGCACGATTTCCAGGGACGATTCAAAAAATACCGGCAACAGCGACAGGGTCAGGAAACCATGCGCAATCGGCCCGCCGAACGGGCCTTCCCTGGCTTTTTCCGGGTCCACATGGATCCACTGGTGGTCGCCGGTGGCCTGGGCAAACAGGTTGACCTGCTCCTGCGTGATGGTCAGCCAGTCGCTGATCGCGACTTCCTGGCCGACACACGCCGCCAGTTCAGAGAGGGTCTGGAAGGTTTTCATCCCCGGACTTTACCGCCCGCCCCGGCGGTGGCCTGTCCAGCCAGCGACATGGCGGGCCCCGCCAACCCTCTCGCTGTCACTGGTCCAGCCAACGACAGATGCCTTGCCACTGCTGCAGGTCTTTTTCCACCCGCCCGGGGGCGACATCGAACACGGTCAGGCCGCGGGCCGCCAGATGGATGTAGTTCTGGGTATCGCGCACATAACCGAGCACCGGCAGGCCCAGGCCTTCGACAAAAGCACGCAGCTTGTCAGCCGCTATCGTGCGGGCATCGACGCGCATGCCGACGATGCCGACCTGCATCTTGCCGGCGTGGCGGTGTTCGGCGAGCTGGTCCAGAAAACTGCGGGTGGCAAAAATATCAAACACGCTGGGCTGCAGCGGCACGATCACCTTGTCGGCCAGCTTGAGCACGTCGTTAAAGCGCCAGCCATGCAGGCCGGCGGGGGTGTCGAGCACCACGTGGGTCGTGCCCTTGGGCGGTTTGACGATCAGGTCGGCGTTGACATCCCAGGTCGAGATCGGCCGCGCCGCGGGGGGCCGCAAGCCCAGCCAGAGCCGGGACGACTGCTGGCGGTCTGCATCGCCCAGCATGACCGCATGGCCCTGGCTGGCGAAGTAACCGGCAATATTGGTCGACAGCGTCGTTTTACCGACGCCGCCCTTCGGATTGGCAATCACAACCACAGGCATGCGAATCTCCCGGAATTTTGGCCCTATGGTAACGGCTGGCAACACATTGGCCAAACCGCGGGAGGTGCCGGCGGCTGGCCGCGGGCCGGCCCGCTTTGGCCCAGGGCTGCGGCCATGCCCGGCCTGTCACCCCGCCATGTCAGTCAAATACCTCTGTATCCCTTGACAGGCGGGCGCATGCAGCTCCTGTTTTTATAGTGACGGTGACAGGCGCAACCATTCGGCAAAAGGGTCGCCTCCTGAAAGCGCCTCAATTGCGCTGGTCCTGCGCGTCCCGGCGCATCTTTTCCATCGCGCGCCGTTCGACGCAGACCGGATGCCTGCTGTAAGCCGGTTTGGCGCATTGTTCGTTCATGCAGATCTGATAACCAAGCAACACACGGCCTTCACAGGCCTGCGCCGGACTGGAAGGCTGCGCCGGGGCAGCAGCAGCAGGCGCCGTCACTGCAGCGCCCGCGCTTTCCGGGCCCGCGGCGGGCCGCGATGGCGCCAGCTTGTCCGTGCGCACCGGGCTGACGCGTTTGGCCGACGGCGTGACGGAGGCCGGCTCTGCTTCCACCTTCGCTGGAGGCGGCAATCCCGGAGCCCGCGCGGCGGGGGCGGGGTTGACCGGGTCCGCACCGGCAGCGGTCGCAGCCGGGGTCGCATCGGCCGGCGCCGCCACCACCGGCACCGGCGGGCTGGACAAGACCTTGAACAGCACGCCGGCCAGCACCAGCGCCACCACGCCGGCCAGCGCGAACAGGGGTTTCCGGGAGCGGGGTACCGGCGGCGGGGGTGTGCCTGCCTCCTCCGGCGCCGGTGCTGCGCTCATCGGCGGCCGGCTCATGCCGGCAGCAGCATCGCCCGAAGCCGGAGCCGAAAGCGGCACCGCTGCGATATCCCGGCGTCCCTCGGGCTCTTCGGCGTCCGGCTTGGCCGCGGTCGTGTCTGCGGGGTCGGGCGGAGTGTCCGGCGCCAGCGGCGGGACCGCTCCGGCGTTGAGCCCTTGCAGCCGCGTCCATTCACTGACTTCTTCAGAAAAAGCCCCGGTGCCGGTGCCAGAGCCATCGGCCTCCACCATGTGCCCCAGTTTTCGCAGGCGCCGGCGCGCCAGATCGGCGTAGATGCCGGAAGGGAATTTGTCCAGAAACACTTCCAGGTCTTCCAGGTCCTCGGAGTCCTTGATGTCCTTCCAGTAGACCAGCTCGAGCTCCTGCGTCACGGTCGAGCCGGTGTCTGTGCCGGTCGTGTTGAGCTTGACCGTGGAGCCACCCGTGCGGGAGCGGCCGGTGTCGGTGGCCGTGCCTGCCCGCCCGCCAGACGCGCTCACGGGCGGCACGATGGTCGGATCCGTTGCCTGGCCGCTGGCCTCCTGCAGCGCAGTGGCAAACTCCTGCGCCGTCGCAAACCGTTGGTCGCGTTTTTTGGCCAGTGCCCGCACCATCACCGCATCAATCGCGGCCGGCAACAGCGTGCTGAAGCTGCTGGGCGCCGCCGGCGTGTGGTTCACGATCTGCTGGATGATCGCAAAGTCGGTATCGCCGTCGAAGGGCCGCTTGCCCGTGAGCAGCTGGTACAGCACCACCCCCACCGCAAACAGGTCGGCCCGCGCATCGATCGGCAGGCCCTGCACCTGCTCGGGCGACATGTACTTGAGGGTGCCCACCATGGTTCCCTGGGTGCGTGTGGCTTCGCTGGAGTCCTGGATGCGGGCCACCCCGAAATCGGTGAGCTTGACCCGGCCATCGGCCTCGATCAGCAGATTGGCAGGCTTGACATCGCGATGCACGATGTTCTGCCGGTGCGCGTAGTCCAGCGCAGACAACAGGTCCCGGACCATGCGCAGCGTTTCCTCCAGCGAGTAACGCCGGCCCGCGTCCAGATGGTGCTTGAGGTCTTCGCCCTGGATGAACTCCATGACCAGAAAGGCCATGTCGCCATGGCGGTCCGAGTCATACACACTGACAATATGGGGGTGCTGCAGGCGGGCGGCTGAATGTGCCTCGGTGCGAAAACGCGCCTCGTACTCGGCGGCGGCCTCTTCCGAGAGGTTTTCCACCTTGATGGTCTTGATCGCCACGCGGCGATCCAGGTTGGGATCGCGCGCCTCGTAGACCAGCCCCATCGCGCCTTTGCCCAGCACGCGAATGATGTCGTAGCGTCCCAGCTTGTTCAGGCTCATGAGGTGAAGGGGGAAAAGGGAAAAAGGGGGAAGGGCACTGGATACGTTTGGAAACAGCAATTCTAGGGTCGGAGCGTCAGCTCCGGATAGAAAAACTGATCAAGGGGCTGCCTTCCTTGCGTTCGCACCCTGCGCTGATCTGGCCGCTGCCGACCAGGTAACACTCGGTGCGGCGCAAAACCACGGCTTCGTTCTGGTTGCCGAAGTAGACCCAGGTGCCATAACTGGAGGCATCACTGAGCACGAACTGCCCGCCGCGCCACTCCAGCGTGGCGTGCATGCGGGACACCCGGGGATCGTTCAGGGCGAGTGACGCACCGGCGCCGCGGCCGATGGACATCCTGGCGCTGCCGGCGTTGACCTGCACAGCCTGCGCGCCAGCCACCAGCTCGAGAACCAGGGGCCCGGCGTCGGCGACCATCGCACGGCCCATCATGGTCGCATCGTCATCCCGGCCGCTCTGCCATTCCACCCGGTACACCAGACCCGCTTCCGCCTTGCCGCGCAGATGCATGGGACCCAGGCTGCGCAAAGAGGCGCGCTGCACCGGTCCAAGGGCCGACCAGACATTGTGCGTGGTGAGAATCTGCGCGGCGCCGGCCAGGTCGGCCAGGCGCGCCGCCGAATTGACGGTATCGCCGAAACAGTCGCCGTCGATCTCGATGACCTCACCAGACTCCAGGCCCATCTGCATCTGCACCGGCGCCCCACTGCCGCCGGGCCGGATGGGTTTGTCGAGAAGGCGTTTCTGGATGGCAACGCAGGCGGCCAGCGCGTCGCCCTCCTGCGGAAACACGACAAACAGCCCGTCGCCAAGCAGCTTGACGACACGGCCGCCGTGCTGCTGAAAAACCTGGCTCAGCGCGCCCACCAGCTGCGTCACAAAGCGCGAGGCGGTTTCGTCCCCCAGCCGCTCGAACATGCTGGTGCTGCCGACAAGATCGGCAAAAACGACGGTCGTCATGAAAACTCTCTGGAAAACCAGAAGGTTGAACAAGCCGGCACGCACAGGGTGTCAGGCGGCAACACGTAACCTTTTGTTCTCATGCAGGCGATTTTTACAGAAAATCACCCGCTCCTGCGTGTGACGTTTTACCGTGGCGCCCCGCGGTCAGCGCAAACCGTCCCACAGCAACTTGCAGCCGGTGAGGAACATGCCGCCGTACAGCACCCGGTAAAACAGCAGCTGGCTGATGCGCCTGGCCATGCGTACACCGGCCCACACGCCCACGGGCGCCAGCGGCAGCAGGACCAGCGAGGTGGCCATGTTGCGCAGGTCCAGCAGACCCAGCCAGGCATAGGGAATCCACTTGGAGAGGTTGATCACAAAGAAGAAAAACGCCAGCGTGGCGGTAAATTTGAGCGGGCTCAGGCGCAGGGGGATGACGTAGGCACTGATGGGCGGGCCACCGGCATGGGCCACAAAACTGGTGAAACCCGAGGTCGCGGTCAACAGCGCACCCAGCCACTTCGGCGGCGGCGGGCTGTCGGGCCGGGGCGGAAACAGCAGGCGCTGCGCCAGAAACAGCAGGGTGAAAAAACCCACGATGCCGGCCACCATCTTGCCGTCGAGCAGGCTGAACAACAGCGCGCCTATCAGTGTGCCGATCAGGCCGCAAGGCACCAGAAACTTCAGCAGTTTGAGGTCGAAGTCCTTGCGGAAAGCCGCCATGCCGAGCAGGTCCATCAGCAGCAGCACCGGCATCAGGATGGCCGCCGCCTGCGGCACGGTCACCGCCAGCGCCATCAAGGGCACGGCCAGCGAGCCGAACCCCGCCCCGAATCCGCTTTTGCTGACCCCCAGCAACAGCACGGCGGGTACCGCCACAGCGTAGAAAAAGGGGTCGGTGATGAATGGAAAGGGCACGGGCTGGCAGGGGGTGGAGGCTGATGATTATCACGCCTGCAAGGACGGGGGCGGCGCCGGGCTGTCCATCTGACAGACTGGCGCGGCATTGGTGTTGATGCACAAAATCAGGCCCCAGCCCTTGCCGGGCGAGCGAGAACAGCTATTGTTTCAGGAGCAGCTTGCGGCATGGCGGCGCTGACAAAATGACGCCTTGCAAGATCGATTGTTTTTACATGGTGCGGTGCTGTGCAGACAAATCCAAACTCAGGCAATATGGCCCGCATGAACGACTCTGCCTCCTACACCCCCCCAAAAATCTGGTCGCCGCCCCCCTCCAGCGGCGGCCGCTTCGCCAACATCAACCGGCCCGTGGCCGGCCCCACCCACGACAAGAAGCTGCCGGTGGGCCGCCACCCCTTGCAGCTGTATTCGCTGGGCACGCCCAATGGCATCAAGGTCACGGTGATGCTGGAAGAGTTGCTGGCCCTGGGCCACGGCGGCGCGGAATACGACGCCTGGCTGATCCGCATCCACGAGGGCGAGCAGTTCGGCAGCGGCTTTGTGGCGGCCAACCCCAACTCCAAGATTCCCGTGTTGGTGGACCACAGCGGCTCTGTCCCCCAGCGGGTGTTCGAGTCGGGCGCGATTTTGCAGTATCTGGCCGAGAAGTTTGGCGCGTTTTTACCCGCCAGCGGAGCGCCGCGCGCCGAATGCCTGTCGTGGCTCAACTGGTTGATGGGCAGCGCGCCCTTTCTGGGCGGCGGCTTCGGCCACTTCTATGCCTATGCGCCCAGCAAGATCGAATATGCCATCGACCGATATGCGATGGAGGTCAAGCGCCAGCTGGACGTGCTGGACCGCCGTCTGGCCGAGGTGCCTTATCTGGCGGGCGACGACTACACCATTGCCGACATGGCGGTGTGGCCCTGGTACGGCGCCCTGGTCAAAGGCCAGCTGTACGAAGCGGGCGAGTTCCTGCAGGTGCAGACCTATGCCCATGTACTGCGCTGGACGGACGAAATCGCCAGGCGCCCCGCAGCCAGGCGAGGCCGCATGGTCAACCGCACGTGGGGTGAGCCCTCCAGCCAGTTGCATGAGCGCCATGACGCGAGCGACTTTGACACCCGCACCCAGGACAAGCTGGCGCCATGATCACCCTGTACGACTGCGCCACCGCTCCGAGTCCGCGGCGCGCCCGCATCCTGCTGGCTGAAAAAAACGTGGCCCACGACACGGTGCAGATTGATCTGCGCACCAACGAGCAGATGGGTGAGGTCTACCGCCAAATCAATCCACAGTGCACCGTGCCGGCGCTGCGTATCGACGACAGAACGGTGCTCACCGACAACGCCGCGATTGCCGCCTGGCTGGAAGCGTACTGCCCCCAGCCCCCTTTACTGGGCAGCACCGCGCTGGAAAAAGCCGACATCGCCAGCTGGCAGTGGCGCGTCGAGTTCGAAGGCCTGACGGCCATCGCCGAGTGCCTGCGCAACAGTTCTCCGGCCATGGCCAACCGCGCCCTGCCCGGGCCGGTGGACTACCCGCAGATTCCCGAACTGGCGCAGCGCGGACTGCTCCGGGTCCAGCAGTTCTTTGCCATGCTCAATGAACGGCTACAGGGGCGCGAGTTCATTGCGGCAGACCGGTTCAGCGTGGCCGACATCACCGCCGTGGTGGCGGTGGACTTTGCCCGCATCGTCAAGGTCAAGCCCGGCGAGCAGCACCCGGAACTCGTGCGCTGGCGTGCGGCCATGGCGCAGCGGCCGTCCATGGCGCTCTAGGGGTGCTCGTCCCCTGCCAACCAGGACAGGCCGGCCACCCGATGATGGGAATGGGCCAAGTCTCGTGCCCGCCCCCGTCCGGCGACTTACGGGGGCTGAAGCCCGGGTATTGATAGAAATGTGGCTGCTGCGCCCGTGGATATTGCGCCACCAGCTATCAAAATCAGAGCGGCCTGGGCTTCTTCCTACCCGTTCCAGAACCCGCGCCGTGCCCTGCCCAACGCCGATACCCATGGTGCATAACGCATGGCGACCGCCGGTGCGGTCTGCCACGGCAGCCAGGCAAGCCTTGTCTTGAGGCCGCATGCGCTGGCGCAGCCCGCTTCTGCCGGGCTTGTCGATCAGGAAAAAGTGGAGCGCTTTATGGGGCCGGTGGAAGCGGTTGAAGCGGTTGAAGCGGTTGAAGCGGTTGAACAGGGTTGAGGACAAAGTCGAAGTCGAGGCTGTAAACACCGTCGGGTTGCTTGATCCAGTCGGCCACCAGCGACTGGCGCACGCCGAACACCGCGTCCGAGTCGAGGTACGGGTCGCCGCTGCGGAACACGTGCGTGACCAGCTTTTCATACCCCGGCGCCGTGATCATGAAATGCAGGTGCGCCGGCCGCCAGGGGTGGCGCCCGGTGGCGCGCAGCATTTCACCCACCGGCCCGTCGACGGGAATGGGGTAGGCCTCGGCCACGATGGTTTTGAAATGGAAGTGGCCGTCCGTGCCGGAGGTGAGCACACCGCGCGCCCGGTGGCTGTCCAGGTCCGGGTATTGCACGTCGTAGTTGCCCTGGGCGTCGGCCTGCCAGACCTCCACCACGGCGCCGGCCACCGCCTCGCCGTCCCGGCCCAACACCCTGCCCCGCACGATACAGGGCTCACCCATTGCACCGTCGGCCACATCGGCACCGTGTTCGTAATGCGGCGCGCCTTCAACATGGAAAGGGCCAAACACCGTGGCTTCGGTGCAGCCCTGCGGCTTGTCGTTGTTCATGGCCACGGTCAACATCGACAAACCCAGCGTGTCACTGAGCAAAATGAATTCCTGGCGCTTGTCGTCGCATTTCTGGCCAGTGGCGGTGAGAAACTCAATGCCCGCCAGCCACTCTTCCTCGGTCAGCTTCACTTCACGGGCAAAGGCATGCAGATGCTGCACCAGGCTGGTCATCAGTTCCTTCAAGCGCGCATCAGGCGTGCCGGCCAAACGTGCAAGCACCGCCTGGGTGATCGTGTCCTGGTTGAGGTTTCGCACGTCAGGCTTTCCGCCACGCCGTCTTGGGGCGGGCCTGCGTTCTATCGGGGGTCGGCGAACAACGGTGAAGGTGGGCTTGCATGTATTTCATCAGGTGAGCTCTCGGAGCGAAAGATCTGGGAGGCGGGCAGAATTTGGACAAGCCGGTGGGCGACAATGACTTTTTCACGCGGCGGAAGAAACGCCCTGCAGTCTGCCCCACAATGCAGACCACCACAAGGGCTGGCAAATGGAGACTGGGCTTGCATCGCCGGACGGAAATCGAACTGTTTTCGCAACTGGCCGAAACCGGCTGCCTGGGCCGCCGAGCGCTGGACCTGCCCCAAGCCGCCAGCCGCAAACCCCTGTTCGCCAGGGTGCGTAGCTTCATCGACTTCGTCGCCGAACACTTCGCCATGCAGGACGATGAGCGCACCTGGACTGGTTTTTTTGGCGTGTCTTGATCCATGAACAAATTGATTCAAACCGATGTCCTGATCGCCGGCGGCGGCCCCTGCGGCCTGATGCTGGCCAATGAGCTCGGTCGCCGAGGCATACCTTGCCTGCTGGTGGACCCGAAACCCGGCACCGCCTTCAACCCGCAGGCCAACGCGACCCAGGCGCGCACCATGGAGCATTTCCGCCGGCTCGGTTTTGCGGGCGAGGTCCGCGCCCAGGGCCTGCCGGCCGACCACCCGACCGACATTGCCTACTTCACGCGGTACACCGGCCATGAGCTGGCCCGCCTGCACCTGCCCACCGCCGCGCAGGCGGTGAACAACATCAAGTCCATGGGCGGCTCCTGGAGTGCGGCCGAGTTGCCGCACCGGGTGTCACAGAAGTTTGTCGAAGCCACCTTGCGCCGCCACGCCGAAGTTCTGCCCGGCGTCGATGTGCGTTACGGCTGGGGCCTTGAAAGTTTCGAGGACCGCGGCAGCCATGTGCAGGCGCAGGTGCGCACCACCGTCGGCGGGGAAACCCTGGACGTGCAGGCCGCGTACCTGGTCGGCGCCGACGGCCCCCGCAGCCTGGTGCGCAGCACGCTGGGCATCGCCTGGGACGGCGCCAGCGGTGTCAGACGCGAGTTCATGGGCGGCAAGATGTTTGCGGTCTACCTGCGCGCCCCGGATTTTTACACCGTCTTCCCACACGCCCGCGCCTGGATGTATGTGTCGGTCAATCCCCAGCGCCGCGCCTTCATGGCCTCGGTGGACGGCCAGTCGGAGTTTGCCTTTCACGCCGCCGTGCATGAGGGCGAAGACGCCGACGCCTGGACCGCCGATGATGCGCAGCGCATCGTCGACGAAGCCATGGGCGCGCATCTGGCCATCGAGGTGATGTCGGTCGGCACCTGGACCGCCGGGCATTCGCTGGTGGCGCAGAGTTTCCAGCGCGGCCGTGTCTTCATTGGCGGTGATGCGGCCCACCTGTTCACGCCGACCGGCGGCCTCGGCTACAACACCGCGGTCGAAGACGCCGTCAACCTCGGCTGGAAACTGGCCGCCGTGGTGCGCGGCCAGGCGCCGCCGCAGATGCTGGACAGTTACGGACCGGAGCGCCAGCCGCTGGCCGAACGCAACACCGCTTATGCCCGGCGTTTCGCCGATTCGGTCGGCAGCTTCGGCGCCACCGACCTGCTGGAGCAGGAAGGTGCCGAGGGCCAGGCCGAGCGCGAGCGCGCCGCCCGCTACCTGAACCAGCACGTGCGCCTGGAGTTCAACATCCCCGGCGTGACTTTCGGCGGGCGCTACGACGGCTCGCCCCTGATCGTGAAGGACGGCAGCACACCGCCGCCGGACGACGCCGGGAACTACCAGCCGAGCGCCAGCCCCGGCGGCCGCGCGCCGCACGCCTGGCTGGAGGACGGCCGCTCGCTGTATGACAGTTTCAATTTCGAATGGACGCTGCTGGCCTTGGGGCCGGACGCACCCGACACCCGCGCTTTTGTGGATGCGGCGGCGGCGCTGGGCCTGGACCTGAAGGTGGTGCAACAACCGTCAGAGGCGCTGCTGGCGCTGTACGAAGCGCCGCTGGCCCTGATCCGCCCGGACCAGATCGTGGCCTGGCGCGGCAGCGATGGCCGGCAGGCCCTACAGGTGCTGAAGCAAGCCACCGGACATGACGCCGGCACCTTCTGACAGCACTGATTACTCCTGATTTGATAGCTGCTTGCGCACGTCCAACAAGGGCTCGAGCCCGATTCGATTGAAAATTCTGGCAGAACCGCCGGTTCACCGGCCTATCACCGCGAGGTAGGCCTGGCGTGTCTCCGGGTCCACGGACGCCAACAGCTGCTGGTAGGACGTCTGGTGCCGGGCCAGCATGCGGGCCGAGGCGACCGCCCTGGAGCGGCAGTACCAGTGGCAGGTGTGCTGCAACAACAACAGTTCGGCTGACACGGTGTAGGCCTTGTCACTCGGCGAGCGCCGCTGTGCATTTTTTGCAGCGCGCTCCATGCCCTCGGCATGAACGACCAGGGCGCGCCGCATGTCGAAGGTGTTGTCGGGGAAAAACCGGTCGGTCTCGGGCAGAAACGCCGGCAGCTTGCTGACGCGGGCCTCGGCTTCGTCCACCGCCGAAAAATCGGCGGCAAACCGCCGCAACTGCTCACACAGTTGCTGCTCGGACAAGGCCAATGTGGCCCAGAGCCGGGTCTGCTCCTCCAGGTCTTTCTCTTCCAGCGCCTTGAGGTAGCCTTCGATCAGGTTTTCCATACGCTTGTCCAGCTGGTAGCGGCCGAGAAAGCCGTCCAGCAAGGCAACACGCCTGGTCCGGTTTTCCGATTTGAGCTGCCAGGCGCCGAAGGCGGTGACCATCAGCAGCAGAACAAGAATTTCCATGACAACACGGTTCTGTCCTCAGAGAACGCAAGTCTAGTACCGCCGTCCGAAAATGGCGAATCATTGGAAACGCGCCTTCCCTTCACCCAGGAAGCGTTGCGGCCGGGGCGCACAGTGGCGCCGGCCTTGTCCGGTTCAGCTCAAACCCGCTCCAGCACCACCGCAATGCCCTGCCCCACGCCGATACACATGGTGCACAGGGCGTAACGACCGCCGGTGCGATGCAGCTGGTTGACCGCGGTGGTCACCAGCCGCGCACCCGAGGCGCCCAACGGATGGCCCAGCGCAATCGCGCCGCCGTTCGGGTTGACGCGCACATCGTCGTCCTGCAGACCCAGCAGGCGCAACACCGCCAGGCCCTGGGCAGCAAAGGCCTCGTTGAGTTCGATCACGTCCATCTGCGCCAGGCTCAGGCCGGTCAGTGCCAGCACCTTTTCGGTGGCAGGTGCCGGGCCTATGCCCATGATGCGCGGTGGCACGCCGGCGGTCGCCATGCCGACGATGCGCGCGCGTGGCGTGAGGCCGTTCTGCTTCGCGGCCTCTTCGTTGGCGATCAGCAGCGCGCAGGCGCCGTCGTTGACGCCCGAGGCGTTGCCCGCCGTCACACTGCCGTCCGGCCGCACCGCGCCCTTGAGTTTGGCCAGCGCTTCGAGCGAGGTTTCGCGCGGGTGCTCGTCCTTGCTGACGACGATCGGGTCGCCTTTTTTCTGGGCAATGGTGACCGGCGTGATCTCGGCATCAAAGAAACCCGACTTCTGCGCGGCCACCGCCTTGAGCTGGGAAGCCAGCGCCATCTTGTCCTGGTCCTCGCGGTTGATCTTGTACTCGGCCGCCACGTTTTCAGCGGTTTCCGGCATGGCGTCCGTGCCGTATTTTTCCTTCATCAGCTTGTTGACGAAGCGCCAGCCGATGGTGGTGTCGTACAGCTGCGCGGCGCGGCTGAAGGCGGTCTCGGCCTTGGCCATCACAAACGGCGCGCGGCTCATGCTTTCCACGCCGCCGGCAATCATCATGCGGGCCTCGCCGGCCTTGATCGCCCGGGCCGCCGTGCCGACCGCGTCCATGCCCGAACCGCAGAGGCGGTTGATGGTGGCGCCGGGCAGCTCCAGCGGCAGACCGGCCAGCAGCGTGGCCATGTGGGCCACATTGCGGTTGTCTTCACCGGCCTGGTTGACGCAACCGTAGATCACGTCGGTCACGGCCAGCCAGTCGACATTCGGGTTGCGCGCCATCAGCGCCTTGAGCGGCACGGCGGCCAGGTCGTCGGTGCGCACACTGCTGAGCGCGCCGCCATAACGGCCGAAGGGGGTACGGATGGCGTCGCAGATGAAGGCTTGGGGGGTCATGGTGGTTCTCTCGGATGGGTTGTCAAAGGGCCTGGACAGGCGCGGCCCGAACGGAAATTTTCGCGACCTTACACCGCGATGGGAAGGCCGACCAGCTTCTCCAGTTCGTCGTGCGCCAACCCCTCGACTTTATCCACCAGCCGCAGGCCTTGCGGCGTGCATTCCAGAGTGGCGAGGTCAGAGTAGATGCGCTTGACGCAGGCTATGCCGGTCAGCGGGTAGCTGCAGGTCTTGACGACCTTGCTCTCGCCTTGTTTGGTCAGCAGGTCCATCATGACCCAGGTCTGCCTGGCACCGATGGCCAGGTCCATGGCGCCACCCACCGCCGGAATGGCGCCGGGCTCGCCGGTGCTCCAGTTGGCCAGGTCGCCGGTGCTTGACACCTGAAAGGCGCCGAGCACGCAGATGTCCAGGTGGCCGCCGCGCATCATCGCGAAGCTGTCGGCATGGTGGAAATACGCGCCGCCCTTGAGCAGGGTTACCGGCTGCTTGCCGGCATTGATCAGGTCGAAGTCCTCTTCACCCTCGGCCGGCGCTGGGCCCATGCCCAGAATGCCGTTCTCGCTCTGCAGGAAAACCTCGATGCCTTCGGGCAGATGGTTGGCCACCTGCGTCGGCATGCCTATGCCCAGGTTCACGTAGGCACCGTCATGGATGTCGCGCGCCACGCGGGCGGCGAGCTGCTCTTTGCTGCGTTTCTGGTAAGTCATGTCAGGCCACCTGTTTGAAGCCGCCGGCCTGCGTGGCGACACGGTCAATTTTCACGATCTTGTGCACAAAGATGCCGGGGGTCACGATGTGCTCGGGGTCGAGCGCGCCGAGCTCCACGATCTGGTGCACGGTCGCCACCGTGTGTCTGGCCGCCGTCGCCATGACCGGGCCGAAGTTGCGCGCCGCCTTGCGATACACCAGGTTGCCCCAGCGGTCGCCGCGCTCGGCCTTGATCAGCGCCACGTCGCCGTGAATCGGCATTTCCAGCACGTAGTGCCGGCCGTTGATTTCCCGGGTTTCCTTGGGCGAACCATCGGCATGTTTTGCCAGCTCGGTGCCGAAGCCGGTGGGAGAAAAGAACGCGCCTATGCCGGCGCCCGCCGCGCGCAGGCGCTCGGCCAGGTTGCCCTGCGGCACCAGTTCCAGCTCGAGTTTGCCGGCGCGGTACAACTCGTCAAAAACGTAACTGTCGGTCTGGCGCGGAAAGCTGCAGATGATCTTGCGTACCCTGCCCATCCTGAGCAAGGCCGCCAGTCCCGATTCACCATTGCCGGCGTTGTTGTTGACGACCGTCAGGTCTTTGGCGCCTTGCTCTATCAGCCCGTCGATCAGTTCGTTGGGGATGCCGGCCGTGCCGAAGCCGCCAATCAGCACGGTCGAACCATCCCTGACCCCGGCCAGCGCTTCAGCCACCGAGCGGGCTGTCTTGTTGATCATGAAGCTGTCTCCGTCGGAAAAAAGACCCGTCTGATATTTGTTCTTATATAGAACAAATGTTCGTATAATGAATTTTAGGAGATTTTGGCACCCATGGCAATTGCTGCCTCCCCTTCAGGTCCCTATGGCCGGCCCGGCCCCGCGCCGGGCGACAGTTATGTCCAGTCCTTTGCGCGCGGGCTGGAGGTCATCCGTTCTTTCAGCGCCCAATCGCCCCGACAGACTCTGAGCGAAGTGGCCGCGCGCAGCGGATTGACGCGCGCCGGCGCGCGGCGCATCCTGCTGACCCTGCAGACCCTGGGTTATGTGAACAGCGATGGCAAACATTTTTCGCTGACCCCGCGCATCCTGGACCTGGGCTTTGCCTACCTGTCGTCCATGCCGATCTGGAACCTGGCCGAACCGGTGATGGAAGGTTTGGCCGAGGAAGTCGGGGAGTCGTGTTCTGCCGCGGTGCTGGAAGGCACGGACATTGTGTATGTGATGCGGGTGGCCACCCACAAGATCATGAGCATCACGCTGGGCGTCGGCTCGCGCCTGCCGGCTTACTGCACGTCCATGGGCCGCGTGCTGCTGGCCGGCTTGCCGGAAGGCGAAGCCCTGGCCTGCCTGGAAGCCTCGGAGTTGGCGCCGCTCACCCGCCACACGGTGACCGACCTCGACGCCCTGCGCCAGAAAATAGCGCAGACGCGCAGGCAGGGCTGGTGCCTGGTGAATCAGGAACTGGAAGAAGGCCTGGTGTCCATGGCTGCGCCGATTCAGGACCGGCAGGGCAAGACGGTGGCAGCCCTGAACATCAGCGGCCAGGCCAACCGGACCAGTGCCCGGGCCATGCAGGACAGCATGTTGCCGGCCCTGCTGGCCGCTGCACAAACGATTTCACGTCCGCTCAGCGTTCAACGCAGCTGAGCGGATGTAGCGAACGCGGGGGCGCTCAGGACTTGCGCGAACCCATGACCAGCACCACGGCGCCCAGGACAATTGCGCCAATGCTGAGCCACTGGGGCACATTGATCGACTCTTTTTCCTTGACGACCAGTTCCAGCGGGCCAATGTTGGCTTTGGTGGTGTCCTTGGTAAAGCTGAAACCGCCGGTGAAAAAGCCGGCCAGGCCCAGCACGATCAGGACAATGCCTGTGATTCTGACTGCATTCATGAAGTTCTCCTCGCCGGATGATGGGTATGTCGGCGCGCGCTTGCCGGAATCACGCTGCCATGAAGCTAATCTAGCCGATAAGGGCCTGTGGGGCCGTAGGACATTGCCGATGGACGATTCCGGCGTCCGGAAAACACCACAACGCCAGCGGCAACAGAGCCCATGCTACGCTTGCCGTATGTTCACGCCTTCGCAAGCCGACGTCCGTCGTTTTTTCTGCTCTGTTTATGCCAAAGCCCGCTCCGGGCAAGCGCTGGAAGCTATTGAAATCATAGCAAGTCAGTGGCTGGATGAGCACCCCGAGTACCACGCCGACTTTGCCGACGCCGATGCAGCGATGGAGAAGATGTACGACGTGGAAGGCGGCAGGACCAACCCCTTCCTGCACCTGTCCATGCACCTGTCGATCAGCGAACAGTGTTCGATTGATCAGCCGCGCGGCATCCGGCAGGCGGTTGAGCTGCTGACGGCGCGCCGCAATTCGTTGCACGACGCCCACCACGAGGCCATGGACTGCCTGGGCCAGATGGTCTGGGAAAGCCAACGCGCCGGGCGCCCGCCCGACGGCGACGCCTACCTTGCCTGTGTGCAGCGCCAGGCCACGAAAGATTAGCCCCCACGCTTGTCGCTTCGCGTACTGCGCTGCCCCCCGAGGGGGCCGCTGCGCCTGCGGGCCGGCGAAGCCGGACCCGCGGCCCCTGCTTGAAAAGAGTAACCGACCCCACAAAAAAAAGCCGCTGGGTCAGCGGCTTTTTTTGTGGAGCGGAGCGGTTTATCGGAACTTGCTCTGCGGAATGGTTTTCAGATCCCCTTCCACCGATGCCAGGTAGTTGGCCAGCTGCTTGAGCTCTGCATTGGTGTACTGCTTGGCCATGCCAGCCATGATGGCGTTGCCGCGGCCGACCTTGGGATTGTTCTCGACCTTGTAGGCCTTGAGCGCCACAAACAGGTAGTCGGCATGCTGGCCGCCGAGCTTGGGATAAGACGGGTCGATCGGCTTGCTGAAGTCGGCGCCGTGGCAGGATGCGCAATTGGCCTTGCCGAGCAGGGCAGCAACGGCGGGGCTTGGCGTTTTGGCGGTGCGCGCTGCGGCGGCTGCACCTTCGGTCACGCCATGCTGGGAGTAATAAGCTGCCAGGTCGGCGATGTCCTGGTCGTTCAGCGACTCGGCGATGCCGCGCATCGTGGGGTGTTTGCGCTCACCCTTCTTGTAGGCGTGCAGGGCCGAATCGATGTATTTGGCGCTCTGTCCGGAAATCATGGGAACCTTGTAGACCTCGGGAAAGCTGGCCTGGTAACCCTTGATGCCATGGCAGCCGATACACATGGCATTTTTGGTTTCGCCGGCCTTGACATCGCCCTTGATGTCCTGGGAATGGGCGGAAACCGTCACAAACGAGACAGCCAGGGCGAATAAGGTGGTGAACAGCTTGGTCATTTTGCGCGCACAATCAGGTGAGAATTTGTTATAAAAAACAACCGCTGATTATATCTGCGACCGCCGCGGCCCGGTTCTGCCCCGGCTTGATCACCGCAGATTCACCCCTCTTCCTGTTTACACCTCCTGCCCACCATGAAATTCCAAGGCTCCAAAAACTACGTCGCCACCCAGGACCTGATGCTCGCCGTCAATGCCTCCGCCACCCTGAAAAAGCCGCTGCTGGTCAAGGGCGAGCCCGGCACCGGCAAGACCATGCTGGCCGAGGAAGTGGCCGAAGCCCTGAAGTTGCCGCTGTTGCAGTGGCACATCAAGTCCACCACCAAGGCGCAGCAGGGCCTGTATGAATACGACGCGGTGTCGCGCCTGCGCGACTCGCAGCTCGGCGACGAGAAAGTCAAGGACATCCACAACTACATCATCAAGGGTGTGCTCTGGCAGGCCTTCACGGCCGACGAACCGGTGGCGCTGCTGATCGACGAGATCGACAAGGCCGACATTGAGTTCCCGAACGACCTGCTGCGCGAGATCGACCGCATGGAGTTCTACTGCTACGAGACGCGCGAGCTGATCAAGGCCAAACACCGGCCGCTGGTCTTCATCACCTCGAACAACGAAAAGGAACTGCCCGACGCCTTCTTGCGCCGCTGCTTCTTCCACTACATCAAGTTCCCCGATGCCGACACGATGAAACTCATCGTCGACGTGCACTTCCCCGGCCTCAAGAAGGAGCTGCTGGCCGCGGCCATGAAAACCTTTTACGACGTGCGCAACCTGCCCGGCCTGAAGAAAAAGCCGTCCACCAGCGAACTGCTGGACTGGCTCAAGCTGCTGGTGGCCGAAGACATTCCGCTGGAAGCGCTGCAAAGCAAGGAAGACAAGGTCGCCGTGCCGCCGCTGGTGGGCGCGCTGCTCAAGAACGAGCAGGACGTCACCCTGTTTGAAAAGCTGGTGTTCATGCAACGCCACAACCGCTAGGTCCGGCCATGGCAAGCGACAACCGCAATCTCCTGATCGAAGGTCTGTCCGACGCCGTCGGTTTTGTCGGCGGCGCCCTGCTCGGCTTCTGGCTGGGCCGGCTCTTCGGCCTGGACATTTTTGCAGCGGGTTACGGCAACAGCGCCATCGGCGGCATCGTGCTGGTCGGCCTGGGCGGCGGTCTGGGCCTGCAGATCGCGCGGCGCTGGCGCCGTGCGCAGGCAAAAAAACAGGGCAAAGACACATGAGTTTTGTGCAAGCCGTCATTCTTTCCGGGCGTGGTGTGGAGCTGGTGCCGCTGGCTCTCGACCATGAAGCCGGCCTGCGCGCCGCGGCCGCCGACGGTGAACTGTGGAAGCTGCGTGTCACCTCGGTGCCGGAGCCGGAGCAGACCACCACCTACATCGAAGACGCCCTCAAGGGCCGCGAGGCCGGCCATCGCTTCGCCTTCGCCGTGCGCGAAGCCGCCAGCGGCACGGTGCTGGGCAGCAGCAGCTACCACGACATCCTGCCGGCCGTGAAACGCGTGGAGATCGGCTACACCTGGTACGCTGCGCGCTGCCAGCGCACCCACGTCAACACCACCTGCAAGCTGCTGATGCTCACGCACGCGTTTGAAACCCTGGGTTGCAACGTTGTCGGCTGGCGCACCGACAATTTCAACTTCGCCTCGCAGCGCGCCATCGAACGCCTGGGCGCCAAAAAAGACGGCGTGATCCGCGGCCACGCCTTGCGGCGCGACGGCACGATTCGCGACACGGTGATGTACAGCCTCCGCTCCGGCGAGTGGCCGGAAGTCAAGGCGCAGCTGATGTACCTGCTGGATAAACCACGCGCGCCTCAAGGCTGAAAGGAGTCCTGCCATGTTGATCGACTTCTTCTACACCCTGCGTTCGGCCAAGCTGCCGGTTTCGGTCAAGGAATACCTGATGCTGCTGGAAGCCCTGCAGGCCGGCGTGGTCGGGCCCAACAGCGGCCAGGGGGAGGACGGCGAGATCGGGGAAGGCGCGTACAAAATCGACGACTTCTATTACCTCGCCCGCACCGTGCTGGTCAAGGACGAAAAACACTACGACAAGTTCGACCGCGCTTTTGCGGCCTACTTCAAGGGTGTGGAGATGATTGCCGACTTCACGAAAGACATTCCGCTGGAGTGGTTGCGCAAAAACCTCGAACTCAACCTGAGCCCTGAAGAAAAGGCCGCCATCGAGAAGATGGGCTGGGACGAACTCATGGAAACGCTGAAAAAGCGTTTCGAGGAACAGAAGGAACGCCACGAAGGCGGCAGCAAGTGGATAGGCACGGGCGGCACCTCGCCGTTTGGCGCCAACGGCTTCAACCCGCAGGGCATACGCATCGGCCAGGAGAAAAGCCGCAACAAGAGTGCGGTGAAGGTGTGGGACCAGCGCGCCTACAAGGACTACGACGACACGCAGGAACTGGGCACCCGCAACATCAAGGTCGCGCTGCGCCGCCTGCGCAAGTTCGCGCGCGAGGGCCATGTCGAGGAACTCGACCTCGACGACACCATCCGCTCCACCGCCGCCAACGCCGGCTGGCTGGACATCAAGATGGTGCCCGAGCGCCACAACAACGTGAAGGTGCTGCTGCTGATGGACGTGGGCGGCACCATGGACGAACACATCAGCCGCGTCGAGGAGCTGTTCTCGGCCACCAAGACCGAGTTCAAGCACATCGAGTTCTACTACTTCCACAACTGCGTCTACGACTTCATGTGGAAGAACAACCGGCGCCGCTTCAGCGAGAAGTTCGCCACCTGGGACATCATCCGCAAGTACAACAAGGACTACAAGCTGATCTTTGTGGGCGACGCGACCATGAGCCCTTACGAAATATTACAACCGGGTGGCAGTGTCGAATACAACAACGAGGAAGCCGGTGCCGAGTGGATGCAGCGGCTGACCAACGCCTTCCCGAAATTCGTCTGGATCAACCCCGAGCCGCAAGGCGTCTGGCAGTACCGCCAGAGCATCAGCGTGATCCAGCAGTTGGTAAACCAGCGCATGTACCCCCTCACCATCAAAGGCCTTGAAGAGGCCATGCGCCTGCTGTCCAAGTAAACTGGGCATGTGCCCCACCCCAGTTTCTGCCGCACGTACCGGGCGCCAGCCCGGTTCCTGATCGCCGCGCCTCTCGCCTCGCTTCTCCTTGTCCTGGCCACGGCCGCCGCAGCGCAGCCGGCTGCGGCCGTGCCATCGGCACCGCCGATGGAAGTCAACACCTCGCCCGCGTCGGGCGTGACGCAAACCGCACCCGCCCCCGCCGCCCCGCCTGCCAGCGTGGCCCCGCCGCCCACCCCGGCAGGCTCGGTCGGGCCGACGCAGGCGCAGACCGAGGTCACCGCCTTCGACATCCAGGTACGCGCGCCCGACGGCGTGCGTGAGCTGCTCGAGCGCCACCTCGAACTGCAGCGCTACCGCGCAGTGACCGACCTCGACGATGCCGAGCTGGCCCGTCTGATCGTGCTGGCCGAGCGCAATGTGCGCAACCTGGTGGGCACGCTCGGTTACTTCAGCCCCGAGATCCGCATCACGCAGGAAGGGGCCGCCGCGCAGCACCCCATCATTGCGATTGCCGTGACGCCCGGCGAACTCACCCGCGTCCAGGACGTGGCCATCGATTTCACCGGCGACATCGCCACCTCGCCCGACACCGACGCAGTGGCGCAGCGCGAGGAAATCCGCAGCGACTGGCGGCTGCCCGCCGGCCAGCGCTTCACCCAGGACAACTGGGACAGCGCCAAAACCCAGGCCCTGCGCGGCTTGGTGGCCAGGCGCTACCCGGCAGGCCGGCTGGCCGACAGCCTGGCCGACATCGACCCCGCCACCCAGAGCGCAAACCTGTCGCTGCGGCTGGATTCCGGACCGCTGTACCGGCTGGGTCCCATGCAGGTCAGCGGCATGCAGCGCTACGACCCGCTGCTGGTGCCGCGGCTGGCGCGCCTGCCGCCCGGCGCGGTGTACGACCAGAACCGGCTGGTCGAAGCCCAGCAGCGCCTGGCTGCCAGCGGTTACTTTGATTCGGCCGCCATTTTTGTCGACCCCGACAGCGACCCGGCGGCCGCGCCGGTGCAGGTGCAGGTGCGCGAGGCCGCACTGCAGAAAGTGGTGCTGGGCGTGGGCATCACCACCGACAGCGGGCCGCGCGCGTCGGTGGAACACACCCACCACCGCGTGCCCGGCATCGGCTGGCGTGCGGTCACCAAGCTGCAGCTCGAACGCAAGTCACCGTTTGCGCAGACCGAATGGACCGCCATCCCCGATGACGGCGGCTGGCGCTGGGGCGCGCTCGGCCGGGTCGAACGCCTGGACGACGACGAGCTGGTCACCCGCGCGCAGCGCCTGCGTTTTGGCCGCTCGCAGGCCGGCGACCGCATCGACCGCAACCTCTACCTGCAGTACGACCGCGCCAGCGTGCAGACCAAACGGGCGACCGCCCTGACCGACAGCGACGTCGGCGACGGCTCGGCCCTGAGCGCCAACTACGTCTGGACCGGCCGCTATTTCGACAGCCTGCCTTTTCCCAGCAAGGGTTACGGGGTGGGCTTTGAGCTCGGCGGCGGCGTGACGCTGGGCAATGAACGCAAGCCTTTCCTGCGAACCACCGGGCGCTGGCTGGGCGTGAAGTCGCTGACCAGTGGCCGGCTCGCCCTGCGCGCCGAAGCCGGCGCGGTGGTGGCTGCGAATTCGGCACGCATTCCCGCCACACAGCTTTTTCGCACGGGCGGCGACAACACCGTACGCGGTTACGGCTACCGCGACATCGGTGTCGAGCGCGCCAGCGGCGTGACCGCGCCGGGCCGCTACCTGGCCGTCGGCAGCGTGGAGTGGCAACGGCCGATACGGCGCAACGGCCTGCCCACCGAATGGGAACACACGCTGTTTGTCGACGCCGGCTCGGTCGCCGAAACGCCGAAAGAGCTGAAGGCCAGGGTCGGTGTCGGCACCGGCGTGCGCTGGCGCAGCCCGATCGGTCCGCTGCAGATTGACCTGGCCTATGGCCTGACCCCCAAAAAACTGCGGCTGCACATGAGTGTGGGTTTTGTTTTCTGATGCTCATGCCCGACACCGCTCCCCGCAACGCCCCCGCAAGCGCGGCACCACCGCCACGGCGCCGCTGGCGTAAGGCGCTGGCCGCGACATGCGGCGCCCTGGTGCTGGCGCTGCTGCTGGCCCTGGCGGGCCTCTGGGTGTGGTCGGGCACCGAAGGCTCGCTGGCCAGCGCAATGCGCTGGGCCGCCGTCTCGCAGCCGCTCAGCGCCGAAGGCGTGAGCGGCTCGCTGCGCGCCGGCGGCCAAGTGCAGACATTGCGCTGGCAGCAAGAGCGCCTGCAACTCGTCGCCAGCGATGTCCAGCTGCGCTGGCACCCGCTGTCGCTGCTGACCGGCACCCTCCGGCTCGAGCGCCTCGCCGCAGCCAGCCTGACGGTGGACGACCAGCGCCCGCCGGCTGAAGCCGCCGCCGCTCCGCCGGCCTCGGTGGCGCTGCCCTTTCGCCTCACGCTGGAGGAACTGGCCATCGACCAACTGGTGTGGCTGGGCCCGCCCGCGCTGGAAGCCAAAGCCATTCGCGCGCGTTATGCCTTTGATGGCGTGCACCACCGGGTCGAGCTGGCGAATGCACTCATCGCCGACGGGCGTTACAGCGGCCGCGCCAGTCTGCTGGCCACCGGCGCACTGACGCTGGACGCTGCCATGTCGGGCGTGCTGGAAGTCGCCGTGCCCGGCAGCGCGGCCCACGTGCCACTGGCGTTTCAGGCCACCGCCCAAGGCCCGCTGGCTGACTTGCAGGCCAGCGGCGCACTCCAGCAGGTCGGTACACCCGCCCGCCCCGGCACCACGCCGCAGGCCAGCGCCACCGCGCGCATCACGCCCTGGGCCGCGCAGCCCCTGCCGCAGGCCGATGCCAGCTTTGTCGCACTCGACCTCGCCAGCCTCTGGCCGGGCGCACCGCAGACCGGGCTCAGCGGCAGCCTCAGCGTGCGGCCCGACAGCCGCCGCAGCGACGCCTGGCAGCTGCAGACCGACGTCAAGAACAGCCTGCCCGGCCCCTGGGACCAGCAGCGCCTGCCTCTGGACAAGCTGCAGGCCGAGGGCGAGTGGCGCGGCGGCGTGGCCATGGTGCGCAGCCTGCAGGCCCGGCTGGCCGGCGGCGAGATCACGGCCAGCGGCCAGTGGTCGCAGGCGGCGCCTGCCACCGCCTCCCCCACAACACCCTCGGCGCCTGCTGCTGCCGGCGCGCAGGACTGGCAGGTGCAGGCCACGCTGAAAAACATCAACCCCGCCGCGCTGCACACCCAACTGGCGGCACTGCCGGTGGACGGGCGCGCCGACGTCAAGGGGCAGGCGGGCGCCATCGAATTTGATGCCGCCGTTGCAGCCAGCGGCAAAACCGCCGCCCCGCCCGCCCGTTCCGTCCGTTCTGCCCGTTCCGCCAACAGCCCATGGGCCGCCTTGCGCCTGCGCGATGCAAGCGCCACCGGCCGCTGGGCGGGCGACACACTGACGCTGTCCAAACTGCGGCTGCGCACCGACGACGCCGAACTGGCCGGCGCGCTGCAAGTGCAGCCCGCCGCCCGCAGCGGCAAGGGCCGGCTGGAGCTGACCGCGCCCGGCCTGGCCGCCCAGGTACAGGGTGAACTGCAGGCCACGCGCGGCGCCGGCAAGCTCAGCCTGCGCGGCCGCGACGCGGCCCAGGCCCTGCGCTGGCTGCAGCGCCTGCCCGGCGCACCGGCCGCCCTGCAACAGGCCTCGGCCAGCGGCAGCGCCGAACTCCAGCTCGGCTGGCAAGGCGGCTGGCGCGACCCGGCGCTGCAGGCCAGTCTGAGCCTGCCCGCGCTGGACTGGCGCAGCAGCGCTACCCCTGCCAACACCTCCACCACCACAAGCGCCGCAGCCCCTGCCGGCGTGCTGCAGTTCCGCGCTGTCCAGGCCACGCTGTCCGGCCGCCTGAGCCAGGCCGAGCTCAAGCTCCAGGGCCGGCTGGAACAACAGCAGCGCCGCTACGCCCTGCAACTGGCCGCCAGCGGTAGCCGCAGCGGCCCGGCCCCGGCCAGCTTTGCCGCATGGACCACCGCGCCGTGGCAGGCCCTGGTGCAGCAACTGCAGCTGTCGGTCGAAGACCCGGCCCTGGGCGCCGGCGCCTGGCGCCTGGCCACCCAAAAGGCGGTGCCGCTGAAGTGGACGCCAACATCGGCCGGCAGCGCGCTGGAAGCCGGCGCCGGCCAGGCCCTGCTGAGCGCCCCCGCACGGTCGGCTGCAGCCGGCCCCCCTCCACAAGCCACCCTGGCCTGGCAGCCGGTGCGCTGGCGCGCCGGCGAGTTGCTTACCGCCGGCACACTCACCGGTTTGCCGCTGGCCTGGCTGGAGCTTGTCGCCGGCCCGCAACTGGCGGGCGCTGGCCTGGCCGGTGACCTGGTGTTCGACGGCCAGTGGGACGCGGCGCTGGGTAACACCCTGCGCCTGAAGGCCAGCCTGGCGCGCAGCCGCGGCGACATCATGGTGCAGGCCGAAACCGCGCAAGGCAGCGCCACACGGGTCGCCGCCGGAGTGAAGGAGGCGCGCCTGACACTGGAAAGCAACGGCGACGCCCTCACCCTGGGCCTGCGCTGGGACAGCGAGCGCGCCGGCAACGCCGACGGCCAGCTCACCACGCGGCTGGCTAAAAGCGGTTCCGGTTGGGGCTGGCCGGCCGACGCGCCGCTGAACGGCCGTCTGCGCGCGCAACTGCCGCGCATCGGCGTGTGGTCGGTTCTGGCGCCACCGGGCTGGCGGCTGCGCGGCTCGCTGGCCGCCAATGTGGCCCTCAGCGGCAACCGCGCCGCGCCGCAACTGGCCGGCACCTTGCAGGCCGACGACCTCGCACTGCGCTCGGTGGTGGACGGCATCGAGTTCGGCAAGGGCACGCTGCGCGCCACGCTGGACGGCACCCGCATGCGCATCAGCGAGTTCACCCTGCAGGGCGCCGGCGGCCAGGGCACGGGCGGTCTGCTGCGCGCGCAGGGCGAAGCCGGCTGGATCAATGGCAAGCCCGAGGTGCGGCTGGACGCCAAACTGGAACGCCTGCGCGCCAGCCTGCGCACCGACCGGGAGCTCACCGTGTCGGGCGACCTGCGGGCCAGCCTGGTCGGCAAGGCGGCGACGCTGACCGGCAAATTGCTGATCGACCAGGCGCGCATCCTGTTGCCCGATGAAAGCACGCCGCAGCTCGGCGACGACGTGGTGGTGCGCAGCAGCAGCGGCGCGGCCGCCGGCAAAAAAGCGCCGGCCGAGGCCCATGCGCCCGCAGCCGCACCGGCCGGCCAGGACGGCCGCAGCCTGAGCCTGGCGGTGCAGATCGACCTGGGCCAGGACTTCCGCATCCGCGGCAAGGGGCTGGACACCCGCGTGCAGGGCGCACTCGCGCTCAGCGGTGAATCCCTGGGCAGCGCGCGCCTGAACGGCACGGTGCGCACCGTGGGCGGGCAATACCGCGCCTACGGCCAGCGCCTGGATGTCGAGCAGGGGCAACTGCGGTTTACCGGCGCCATCGACAACCCGACGCTGGACATCCTGGCGATACGCCCCAACCTCACGCAGCGCGTGGGGGTACAGATCACCGGCACGGCGCTGCTGCCGCGCGTGCGCCTGTACGCGCAGCCCGAGCTGTCCGACGCGGAGAAGCTGTCCTGGCTGGTGGTGGGCCGTGCCTCGGCCAGCGGCGGCGCCGAAGCCGCGCTGCTGCAGCAGGCGGCGATTGCGCTGCTGGGCAGCAAGACCGGCGGCATGTCCGGCGGGCTGGCGGCCTCGCTGGGGCTGGACGAGCTGTCGTTTCGCGGCGCATCGAGCAACACCGACGGCAGCGCTGCCGAAGGCGCAGTCACCTTGGGCAAACGCTTTTCGCGCAACTTCTATGCGGCCTACGAACGCAGCCTGTCAGGCGCACTCGGCACCTTGTACCTGTTTTACGATTTGTCGCAGCGCTTCACCATCCGGGCCGAAGCCGGTCAGCAAAGCGCGGTGGACCTGATCTACACGGTGCCGTTTGACTAGGACCGTGATGACGGGAAGATGGTGCCCTTGGCAGGAATCGGACCTGCGACCTATCCCTTAGGAGGGGATCGCTCTATCCACTGAGCTACAAAGGCAAGCGTGTAGTTTAACAAGGCGGGCGGGCGCCTGGACGCCCAGAGCCCCGAACCCGCGGCCAGGCCGCACTGACGTACCCATCAAGTTAATAAACGACCCCAAACCGCTATTGTTTTGATAGCTGTCTACGTGCGTAATTATTGGGCCAAATACCAATTTGATGCATATATCAGGCGCGAAGCGTCAAAACAACCGGCGGGCGGCCCGGGACTCAGGTGGCGACCGATTCCGGCGCTTGAGCGCCCTGCCGCGCCGTCAATGCGCTGCCCATGGACGCCGCCACAATGCAGCCAATCGCCAGCCACTGACCATGGCTAAGGTGTTCGTCCAGCAGGCCGATGGCCAGCACGGCCGCCACCGCTGGCTCCATGCTGATCATGATGCCGAAAGCCTCTTTGGGCAGGCGCTTGAGCGCCATCATCTCCAGGGAAATCGGGATGGCGCTGGAGATGGCGGCTACACCCACGCCAATCAGCAGCACCTGTGGCGACAGCAGCGCCGCACCCGCATACACCACCCCGACCGGCACCACCACCAGCGCCGCCACCGTCAGCCCCAGCGAGACAGAATGCCCCGCATGCAGGTGACCGATGCGCTTGCCAAAGATGATGTACATCGCCCACAACACGGCCGCCGCCAGTGCGTACAGCACACCCCCCGGGTCCAGCGGGCTGCTGTTGATGCCCAAGGGCAGCAACATGCCCAGGCCCAGCAAAGCCAGCGCCACCCAGACAAAATCAACCGCCCTGCGCGAATAGAAAAGGGCCACCGCCAGCGGCCCCGAGAACTCGATGGCCACCGCCAGCCCAAACGGCAAGGTACGCAGCGACATGTAAAACATCAAATTCATGGCGCCCAGCGCCGCACCGTAGCGGGCAATCGACAGCGCATCGGCCCGCGAGAGCTTCCACCGCCAGGGCCGCCACAGCAGCAACAGCAGCACCGCCGAAAACCCCACCCGCAATGCTGACACGCCTTGCGCCCCCAGCAGCGGAAACAACTGCTTGGCCCACGACGTGCCAATGCCCAGCGCAGTCACGGCGCCAAACACGGCGAGAAGGGGAATGAATTGCTGCAGGCGCGGAGAAGTCATGGGGATGAATATAGTGCTCGTGGCAGGCTTCTTCCCGCAAAGGTGTTCATCAAAGACAACTTTCGATCAACCGGGATAATTCCTGTAACCTCCCCGCACCGGGACGGTTTGCGTCCCGCCTTCCAAGAAATCCGGCATGTTTGAACAGACTTTCAAGAATATCGACGACATCCTGCACAAGGATGCGGGCTGCACCAGCGAACTCGACTACACCGAGCAATCCTCCTGGCTGCTGTTTCTCAAATACTTGGCCGCACTCGAAGCCGACAAGGCCGTGGAGGCTCAGCTCGACGGCAGGAAGCACAAGGCCATTCTCGACCCTGAGTACCGCTGGGACAACTGGGCCGCGCCCAAAACGCCCGACGGCAAGCTGGACCACAACGCCGCGCTGGTCGGCCCCGACCTGATCGAGTTTGTCAACGGCAAGCTGTTCCCTTACCTGCATGGCTTCAAGCAGCGCGCCACCGGGCCGGACACCATCGAGTACAAGATCGGCGAGATTTTTGGCGAGATCAAAAATCGCATCCAGAGCGGCTACAACCTGCGCGAGGTGATTGACCGGGTCGATGAGCTGCGCTTCGGCACACAACAGGAAAAACACGAGCTCTCGCACCTGTACGAAGCCAAGATCAAGAACATGGGCAACGCCGGGCGCAACGGCGGCGAGTACTACACACCGCGCCCATTGATCCGCGCCATGATCCAGGTGACCGCGCCGCAGATCGGGGAACGCATTTATGACGGGGCGGTCGGCTCGGCCGGCTTTTTATGCGAAGCCTTTGACTATCTGAGCGCCAAGCCCAACCTGAGCACCCGCGACCTCAAGACACTGCAGACCACAACCTTTTACGGCAAAGAGAAAAAAAGCCTGGCCTACGTGATTGCGATCATGAACATGATCCTGCACGGCATCGAAGCGCCCAACATCGTGCACGCCAACACGCTGGCCGACAACATCAGCGACATCCAGGACAAGGACCGTTACGACATCGTGCTCGCGAACCCGCCCTTCGGCGGCAAGGAACGCAAGGAAGTGCAGCAGAACTTCCCGATCAAGACCGGTGAAACCGCCTTTCTGTTTCTGCAGCATTTCATCAAGATTCTGAAAGCCGGCGGCCGCGGCGCCATCGTCATCAAGAACACCTTTTTAAGCAACACCGACAACGCCAGCGTCAGCCTGCGCAAGCTGCTGCTGGAAAGCTGCAACCTGCACACCGTGCTCGACTGCCCCGGCGGCACTTTTCAGGGTGCGGGCGTGAAAACCGTGGTGCTGTTTTTCGAGAAAGGCGCACCAACCCGTAAGGTCTGGTTCTACCAGTTGGACGTGGGCCGGAACATGGGCAAAACCAACCCGCTCAACGATGCCGACCTGGTGCCGTTCATAGCAGCGCAAAAGACCTTCGCCGACACTGCGCAGAGCTGGTCGGTGGACGTGGCGGCGGTGAACGCCAGCACGTTTGACCTGTCAGTCAAGAACCCAACCGGCGGTGAAGTAGTGGCCCACCGCAGCCCGCAAGACATCATGGACGAGATCGCCGCGCTGGATGCCGAGGCAGCCGGGGTGCTGGCTTCTATTCGGGAGTTGCTGTGAAGGCCGATTGGGAAATCAAGCCATTACCTGAGATTGCGGAGTACTTCATTGGCCTGACTTACAAGCCAGAAGATGTTGGCAACTTAGGGACCATCGTGCTTCGATCCTCCAATGTTCAGAATGATGCACTAGACCTTTCGGACCTCGTACGAGTTAACCGTTCGGTTAAGAAATCTCTGTACGTTCGCAAGGGCGACATTCTTATGTGTAGTCGAAACGGTAGCAAGCGTCTAGTTGGAAAGACGGCGGTGATTGGCGATCTCCCCGAGGAAATGACTTTCGGCACGTTCATGACCGTAGTCAGAAGTAACTGCAGCCCTTACCTTTCGTGGTTTTTCCGGTCTGAATTGTTTCGTGACCAAATCGGTGTGGGAGAGAACACCATGATTAACCAAATCACGAAATACATGCTTGATGCCATTCGCGTGCCTTTACCCCCGCTTGCTGAACAGCAGCGCATCGTCGCCATCCTCGACGAAGCGTTTGACGGCATCGCCACCGCCAAAGTCAACGCCGAAAAGAACCTCCAAAACGCCCGCGCACTGTTTGAAAGTCACTTGCAATCTGTTTTTTCCCAGCGCGGTGAGGGGTGGACGCAGAGGCCACTTGGCGAATTGTGTGAGTTGATCTCGGGGCAACATATTGACGCAGCTGACTACAACACTGAGTCTCGCGGGATTGGGTATTTAACAGGCCCCTCCGACTTTGGAGAGATGCACCCCGTTGTGACCAAGTGGACCGAGTTTCCCAAACGAATGGCGCGGGCAGGGGACATTTTGATCACCGTAAAAGGTTCGGGCGTTGGAAAGATAAATCTCATGAAATTCCCTGAGTTGGCAATCAGTCGGCAACTCATGGCTATTCGGGCGACCGCAGCAGAAATTGAGTATCTGCGTGCCTTTTTAACCACCAAGTTTGACTACTTTCAGTCACTTGCAAACGGTGCCGCAATTCCAGGCATATCTAGGGGTGACGTCCTCCACTTACTCTGCCCTATGCCTCCGCCCAAAAAAATGCATGAGGTCATTACTTTAATTCGGTGCATGGCTGATAAAACCCAACGCCTCGAATCCATTTACAAACAAAAGCTCATCGCCCTGGACGAGCTCAAAAAGTCACTGCTGCACCAGGCCTTCAGCGGGGCCTTGTGATCAAAAAGAAGCCGGTTTTCGACATATGACCCGCCATATGTCCAAAAAGCCGCAGTTTTTCGACATATCCACAGCAACGTGATAAGAAATTTCAATTATCTATACACGTTTGGCTTGAAGTGATAAGATAAATCCAGTTTCTTGTCACGTCCCAACGAGAGGGCTGCTTTGACCGATCTGGAGATTCCTGCAAGCGAGAGCCTGGACGTGAAGGCGGTATGGCAAAGCCTGGCTGAGGCGCATCGTTATCTGGCGGAGCTCAAGGGCCTGTGCGAGTCACTGCCCAACAATGCCTTGCTGCTGGACACGCTGGCGATCCAGGAGGCCAAGGACAGCTCGGAAATTGAAAACATCATCACCACCCATGATGAGTTGTTTGCCTATGACCAGAGCAGCGCCGCCTCCCCCGCCGCCAAGGAAGTCCAGAACTACATCGCCGCCCTCAAGACCGGCTCAAGCCAGGTGCAGGCGTCCGGCCTGATCCGCCTCAGCACAGTGCTGGATGTGCAAGCCGAGGTGGAACAGAACAATGCGGGCCTGCGCAAGCTGCCCGGCACGGTGCTGAAGAACCAGGCCACCGGCGCCGTGGTGTACGAGCCGCCGCAGGATGCGCGGGTGATCAAAAAGCTGATGGGCCAGTGGGTGGACTTTGTGCACGCCGATAACAAGCTGGACCCGCTGCTGCGCATGGCGATAGCCCACCACCAGTTTGAAAGCATTCACCCGTTTTACGACGGCAACGGCCGCACAGGGCGAATCCTCAACCTGCTGATCTTGCAGCGCGAGGGCCTGCTGGATTTGCCGGTGCTGTATTTGAGCCGCTACATCACCTCGACCAAAAGCCAGTACTACCAGTTGCTGCAGTCCACCCGCGACACCCGGAACTGGGTGGACTGGTGTGTGTACATCGTCAGGGGTGTGGCAAAAACGGCCAAGAGCGAAATCCGGCTGGTCAAGAACCTGCGTGACCTCATCCAGACCACCAAGCAGAGGCTGCGCGATGAGTTGCCCAAGATCTACAGCCAGGACTTGCTGAACAACCTGTTTCGCCACCCGTACACCAAAATCGAGTTTGTCGAGCGGGACCTGGGCGTTTCGCGCATCACGGCGGCCAAACACCTGGACGCTTTGGCCGTGAAGGGTTTTGTGCTGAAGAAAAAAATCGGCCGCACCAATTTCTACATCAACAGCCCGCTGTTCGAGCTGCTGACCCACATCGGGCTTGACGATGAATGAAGCCGAAACCCGCGCCGAGCATACCGACCCCGCGCTGACAGCCGCGGGCTGGGGCGTGGTGGAAGGCAGCGCGGTGCGGCGCGAGTTCCGCATCACCGAAGGCCGGCTGCAGGGCGGCGGCGTGCGCGCCAAGCCCGAGATTGCCGACTACGTGCTGGTTTATCGCAACACCAAACTGGCGGTGATCGAAGCCAAGGCCTGGGACAGGCTGCACACCGAAGGCGTGGCGCAAGCCAAGCGTTATGCGGGCAAGCTGGCGGTGCGGCACAGCTATTCAACGAATGGGCAAGCCATCTACGGCATCGACATGGCCACCGGCAAAGAGGGTGACGTGGCGGCTTACCCGAGCCCGGATACGCTGTGGGACCTGACCTTTGCCGAGCAGAACGCCTGGCGTGACCGTTTTGCCGCCGTGCCGTTTGAAGACCGGGGCGGCACCTGGGGCGCGCGTTATTACCAGGACAACGCCATTCACAATGTGCTGGAAGCGATCGCCAAAGGGCAGGAACGCATTCTGCTGACGCTGGCCACTGGCACGGGCAAGACATTCATTGCTTTCCAGCTGGCGTGGAAGCTGTTTCACAGCCGCTGGAACCTCAAGGACTGGAAGAGTGAGGCCGAAACGGCCCGCCGGCCGCGCATCCTGTTTCTGGCCGACCGCAACATCCTGGCGGACCAGGCCTACAACTCGTTTTCAGCGTTTGACGACGACGCGCTGGTGCGTATTGACCCGGCCGACATCCGCAAGAAGGGCAAGGTGCCCAAGAACGGCAGCATCTTCTTCACCATCTTCCAGACCTTCATGAGCGGGCCCCCCAAAGACGGCAAGCCGTCGCCCTACTTTGGCGACTACCCGCCCGACTTTTTTGACCTGATCATCATTGACGAGTGCCACCGGGGCGGCGCGAACGACGAGAGCAACTGGCGCAGCATCCTGGAATATTTTTCACCCGCCGTGCAACTCGGCCTGACGGCTACGCCCAAGCGACGCGACAACGTGGACACCTACGCCTACTTTGGCGAGCCGGTGTACGTGTATTCGCTGAAAGAAGGTATCAACGACGGCTTTTTGACCCCCTTCAAGGTGGTGCAGATTGCGACCACGCTGGACGAGTATGTTTACACCGCCGACGACACGCTGGTGGAAGGCCAAGTCGAGGCCGGCAAACGCTACATGGAGTCGGACTTCAACCGCATCATCGAGATCCGGCAACGCGAGGAGTACCGCGTGAAAAAGTTGATGGGCATGATCGACCAGCGCGAAAAGACCATTGTGTTCTGCGCCACGCAAGACCACGCGCTGGCGGTGCGCGACCTGATCAACCAGAACAACAGCAGCGGCAACCCCAATTACTGCCAGCGGGTGACGGCCAACGACGGCGCCCTGGGCGAGCAGCACCTGCGCGAGTTTCAGGACAACGAAAAAACGATTCCGACCATCCTGACCACTTCGCAAAAACTCTCGACTGGCGTGGACGCGCGCAATGTACGCAACATCGTGCTGATGCGGCCGGTCAACTCCATGATCGAGTTCAAGCAGATCATCGGCCGCGGCACGCGCCTGTACGACGGCAAGGACTACTTCACGATTTACGACTTTGTGAAGGCGCACCAGCTGTTCTCTGACCCCGAGTGGGATGGCGAGCCGATCGAAGTGGCGGAGCCCAAACCGAAGTTGCCCCGCGAGCCAGGCGACACGGGCACCGGTGAGCCGCCACCGCCCGGCTCACCGCCGCCGCCACGGCCCCAGAAGATCAAGGTCAGGCTGGCGGACGGCAAGGTGCGCAACATCCAGAGCATGGTGGCCACCAGCTTCTGGGGGCCGGATGGCAAGCCGCTGTCGGCCGCGCAGTTCATGGAAAGCCTGTTCGGCGTGTTGCCCGACTTCTTCAAGGACGAAGACGAACTGCGCGCCCTCTGGAGCGATCCGACCACCCGCAAGGCGTTGCTGGAAGGACTGGCGGACAAAGGTTTCAGCCGCGCGCCGCTGGCCGAGATGCAGAAAATCATCGAGGCCGACAAGAGCGACCTGTTCGATGTGCTCGCCTACGTTGCCTTTGCCACGGCCACAGAAACGCGAACGGTGCGCGCCAACCGGGCGACGGCAGCAACACACCAGCAGTTCAATGACAAACAGCAGGCCTTTGTGGACTTCGTGTTGACGCAGTATGTGCAACAGGGCGTTGACGAGCTGGACACAGACAAGCTCTCACCGCTCCTGCGGCTTCGCTACAACAACGCCATCGCAGACGCCGTGAAAGACCTGGGAACGCCTGAGCAGATCAGGCAGGTTTTTGTTGGTTTCCAGAAGCATCTTTACCAGCCCGATCCGGCGCGCATCGCATAAAACGCTTCCTTTTTGATAGCTGCTGGCGCCCGTTCCACAAGGGCTGGAAGCCGAAATGGCTTGAAATCCAGCCTTAACGGCGGCACCGGGCCCTCAGTCCCGCTTGGCCCACTCCACAAACTCCGGAGCGTAGCCGCGGGACTTCAAAAAGTCGGCCAGCGCATAACCGGTGCCGGCCGGCCAGCACTTGACGTCTTCGTGCGCGTACAGCCGGTAGTCCACCAGCTCGGGGGAGAGTTTGACTTCGCCATGGCCGACGGCGCTGTAGGCAATGATGATCTGGTTCATGCGCTGGAAGTCGTACACGCCGATCAGCTGGAGGTCGGTCACGTCGAGGCTGGTTTCTTCCTTGATCTCGCGGGTGATGCCGCCCTCGGGCGTTTCACCGGCTTCCATGAAACCGGTGATCAGCGCGTACATCTTGCCGGACCAGGCAGCGTTGCGCGCCAGCAGGATCTTGCCCTGGTGCTCGATGACGGCGGCCAGCACCGGCACCGGGTTGTTCCAGTGGGTGTAGTCGCAGGCCGGGCAGCGCAGGCGCACGGTTTCGCCGCTGTCTTCCAGCTGGGAAATCATCGCCAGCGGGGTGGCGCAGCTGGGGCAAAACTTGAATTCCTGGCTCATGCGATTGCTTCCTTACTGATAGCTGCGTGCGTCCGGGGGAAAAGGGCTACAGCCACTTTTTATATGCAAATTTTTGTTGCCGTTCGCCCTGAGCCTGTCGAAGGGTCCGCGCGGAAAACTGGTTCCATGGGCTTGGCTTCGACAGGCTCAGCCCGAACGGCCAGAGAGTCAGGCCGGGAACACGCCGGTCGACAGGTAGCGGTCGCCGCGGTCGCAGACGATGAACACGATCACCGCGTTCTCGACGGTTTTGGCAATTTCCTGCGCCACCCAGCAGGCACCGGCGGCCGAGATGCCGGCGAAGATGCCTTCTTCGCGCGCCAGGCGGCGGCACATGTCTTCGGCATCGCCCTGGCTCACCAGCACGGTGTCGTCGATATGGCGGGGGTCGTAAATTTTCGGCATGTAGGCCTCGGGCCACTTTCGGATGCCGGGGATGCGCGAACCTTCACTCGGCTGCGCGCCGATGATGCGGATCGCCGGGTTTTTCTCTTTCAGGAAACGCGACACGCCGGTGATGGTGCCGGTGGTGCCCATGGCGCTGACGAAGTGCGTGACTTTGCCGGCCGTGTCGGCCCAGATCTCGGGGCCGGTGGTTTCGTAGTGGATGCGCGGGTTGTCCTGGTTGGCAAACTGGTCCAGCACGCGGCCCTTGCCGTCTTTGGCCATCTGGTCGGCCAGGTCGCGGGCGTGTTCCATGCCGCCGCTTTTGGGCGTGAGGATCAGCTCGGCGCCAAAGGCCTTCATGGTCTGCGCGCGTTCGATCGACAGGTCCTCCGGCATGATCAGCACCATGCGGTAACCCTTGATGGCCGCGGCCATGGCCAGCGCAATGCCGGTGTTGCCCGAGGTCGCCTCGATCAGTGTGTCGCCGGGCTGGATCTCGCCGCGCTCTTCCGCGCGCTTGATCATGGACAGCGCGGGCCGGTCTTTGACCGAGCCGGCGGGGTTGTTGCCCTCGAGCTTGCCGAGGACCACATTGTTGCGTTGAGTGTTGCTGTCGGACTGGATGCGTTGCAGTGCCACCAGAGGCGTTTTGCCAATGGCGTCTTCGATGGTCGGATAAATCATACCCTGCACTGTGCCATAATTTGCCTCTTCGCATCTTGCAGCCCGGGTGGTGAAATTGGTAGACGCAGGGGACTCAAAATCCCCCGCCGAAAGGCGTGCCGGTTCGATTCCGGCCCCGGGCACCACCTCTTGTGCGCATCAGACGCCTGGTTCTTCCGAACCGGCCCGCCTTAGGACGATATTGACCAAGCGCACTTCGTACGCGGGTTCGATTCCGGCCCCGGGCACCACCTCTTGTGCACATCAGTCGCCTGGTTCTTCCGAACCGGCCCGCCTTAGGACGATATTGACCAAGCGCACTTC
>NZ_JAQSDA010000008.1:119090-275381 GCF_029945685.1 Polaromonas sp.
GTACGCGGGTTCGATTCCGGCCCCGGGCACCAGATACAGGCCCCTCCAGTTCTGGTGGGGCCTTTTTTGTGGGCGCTTGCGCGCGAAACCACAGAAGCACAGATACTGGCGGGCATGACTTCCTCGCGCTCCGCCACCCCGCTCCACCAACTTGACGCCTGGCAAGCCGCCGCTCTGCTGACGCGCCGCGAACTCAAGGCCGTGGACCTGGTCCGCGCCTGCCTGGACCGCATGGCCGAACGTGAGCCGCAACTGCAGGCTTTTGTGCAGTTGGGCGCCGACGCCGCGCTGGCGACGGCGCGCGAACTCGATGCCGGGCCGGTGCGCGGCCTGCTGCACGGCCTGCCCTTCGGCGTGAAGGATCTGTTCGACACCTTTGACCTGCCCACCGGCTACGGCTCGCCGATCTATGCCGGCCAGCAACCCCTGGCCGACGCGGCGGCCGTGGCGCTGTGCCGCGAAGCCGGCGCGGTGCTGCTCGGCAAAACCGTGACCACCGAGCTGGCCAACATGTTCCCCGGCGTCACGCGCAACCCGCACCACCCCGCGCACACGCCGGGCGGTTCGTCCAGTGGTTCGGCCGCCGCCGTGGCCGACGCCATGCTGCCGCTGGCGCTGGGCACTCAAACGGCCGGTTCGCTGATTCGGCCGGCGGCTTTCTGCGGCGTGGTCGGCTACAAACCCAGCCACAACCGGGTGCCCAAAGCGGGCGTCAAAAGCCTTTCGGAAACGCTGGACACGGTGGGCGGCTTTGCGCGCAGCGTGCGCGACGTGGCGCTGCTGGGCGCCGTGCTGACCGGTGATGCGCGGCTGGCCGACCCCGCTGCTTTTGCACAGACGGCCGCGCCGCGCATCGGCTTTTGCCGCACGCCCGAGTGGGCGCTGGCCGATGCCGATACGCAGCAGGCCTGGGCCCGGGCCGAAGCCGCGCTGGCCGGCCACGGCGTGCCGCTGGCGCTACCGCCTGAGCTGTCGGGCCTGGTTGCCGTGCAGAAAGAGGTGCAGGCCTTCGAGACCGCGCGCTCGCTGAGCCATGAGCGCCTGCGGCACCGCGACCAGCTCAGTGCGCCGCTGCAGGCGCTGATCGCTGCGGGGCTGACCATCAGTGGTGAAACGCATGCGCACAACCTGCGGGTGACCGCGCAGGCGCGGCGCCAGGCGCAGGACTTGTTTGGACCCCACGACGTGTTGCTGGCCCCCAGCAGCATCGGCGAGGCGCCGGCCGGGCTGGACGGCACGGGGGACCCGCTGTTTTGCCGCAGCTGGACGCTGCTGGGCCTGCCCTGCGTGCACCTGCCGTTTGCCCGCGGTCGCAGCGGCCTGCCCGTGGGCCTGCAACTGATCGGCGCTTATGGCGACGACCACCGCCTGCTGGCGGCCGCGCACTGGGTGCACGCGCGCCTGAGCCCCTGAATGCCCGCAGCAAGGCGCAGGGGCTGGGGCTGGGGCTGGGCAATTTGACCCAGCGCCTTGCCATGGCATTGAATTAGGCGCATTCTCGAATCGCAGTTTTTTCTGCGGCTTCGGGAGTCCGTCATGCGCTCACTTCCTCGTTGGACCCAACCCTTTGTTGCGGCCTTCCTGCTGGGTGCCCTGCCGCTGCAGGCGGCCACGGTGCAACCGCCGACCGCACAGGAAACAATTGCGGCGCTGGCCAGGGCCAATGCCTCGGTGGTGGGCGTGCGGGTCATGGTGGCCGACGAAGCGCGCTCGGCCGAGACCCTGGGCCAGCACCGCCGCGGTTCGGGGGTGATGATTGCGCCGGACGGCCTGATCCTGACCATTGGCTACCTGATGCTGGAGGCCGAGCAGATTGAAATCGTGACCCAGGACAACAAGACCCTGCCGGCGCGCGCCGTGGCCTACGACCTGGCCACCGGTTTCGGCCTGCTGCGGCCCTTGCTGCCCCTGCGCGCCGGCAGCGGCGTCAGTGCCGCCGTGCTTGGCAGCAGCCAGCCCCTGCAACCCGGCGAGGCGCTGATGGCGGTGACCGGCCCGCAGACCAGCGACGACGGCGAGGTCAGCATGACGCGGCTGGTCAGCAAGCGCGCGTTTTCCGGCACCTGGGAGTACCACCTCGACACGGCCCTGTTCACCAGCCCACCCCTGCTGGGCAACGGCGCCAACCACAGCGGCGCGCCGCTGTTCAACCAGAAAGGGGAGCTGGTGGGCATAGGCTCGCTGCTGGTGGCCGACGCCAGCGGGCAGAACCAGCGCCTGCCCGGCAACATGTTTGTGCCGGTGGACCTCCTGCGCCCCATCCTGGTCGACATGCAGCGCTCCGGCAGCAGTCCCCAAAGCCACCGGCCCTGGCTGGGCCTGAATTCCAGCGACCAGGGCGGCCGCATCCAGATCGTGCGCGTCAGCAAGGACAGCCCGGCCGAGCTGGCCGGCCTGGAGGCGGGTGACGTGGTGCTCGCGGTGGACGGTACCAAGGTCGCGACACTGGCCGAGTTCTACAAGAAACTCTGGGACCGGGCCGCGCCCGATGCGGAAGTCTCACTGACGGTGTTGCAGGGCGCCGACGTCAAGACCATTGTGCTGAAGGCCCAGGACCGGCTCCAGACCCTGAGAAAACCATCCGGCATCTGATTCTTCAGGTCAAATCGGCCGCCAGCCCTTGACCAGCGTGCGCAGAGTGCTATGTTGTTTGTAGCGTCAAGCCCTCGGCCACAGTGGGGTAGCGCAGGCGCAGCCGCAGCTCCTGCTTCAGCCGCGTGTTGGCGAGCCGGCGCGACTCGCTCATGAAGCTCAGCAGCATCAGCGGCAACTCGTCCTGCGCAGTGCTGCGTGCCACCCGCGGCGGGCGCGTCAGACCGTACAGGTCGGCGGCTAGGTCGAAGTAGTCGCCCATCTTCAACTCGGTGTCGTCGCTGGCATTGGTCACGCGCTGGGGTTTGCCGCGCCACAGGGCTGCCACGCAGGCGCGCGCCAGGTCGTCGGCATGGATGTGGTTGGTGAACACGTCGTCGGCGGGCGCCAGCACCGGCGTGCTCTTGAGCAAACGGGCGCGCGGCGTGCCGCCCTCGCGGTCGGGGGCGTAGATGCCCGGGATGCGCAGCGTGTGCACGCGCACACCGCTGGAGCGGCCAAAAAAGCGCAGCTGGGCCTCGGCATCGACCCGGCGCCAGGCACGCGGCGTGTGCGGGTTCACGGCGCGGGTTTCACTCGCCCACTCGCCCTGGCAATCGCCGTACACGCCACTGGTCGAGCCATACACCACCGCTTGCGGCAGGCCGCGCAGGCGCAGCGCCCGCAACAGGGCCAGCGTGCGCGGGTCGCGGCGCCAGTCGGTCAGGTTCTCGCCGGGCGGCGGGGCCAGGTGGACCACGCGGGTGGCCAGCCCGGCCAGCCGCCGCAGGGTGGCGCTCTGGTCCAGGTTGCCGGCCAGCGGTGTGATGTGTTGGGCACGCAATTCAGGGCTGCGTTCGGGCGACGAGGTCAGGGCCAGCAGCCGCACACGCGGCGCCAGCTGGCGTGCCACACGCAGGCCGACGTCGCCGCAGCCGATGATCAGGATACGCTGGCGGCGAAAGCGCGAAGGCAGGGCGCCGAGGGGACTTTGGTTTGAGGGCAAAATTGGGGGGTCGGCTGAAAACAGCCAGAGTTATAAAAAAACAGGAATACGTCAGAGGATAACCAGTATGACTTTCAACGTCACCGTGCTGCCCAGCGGCCGTTCGTTCACCGCCAACCCCGACGAAGCGCTGCTGGCCGCCGCCATCCGCCAGGGCATAGGCATGCCTTATGGCTGCAAGGACGGCGCCTGCGGTTCCTGCAAGTGCAAAAAGATCGAAGGCACGGTCGTGCACGGCCCGCACCAGCTGAAGGCGCTGAGTCACGAGGAAGAAGCCGCGGGCTTCATCCTGACCTGCTGCGGCGTGGCGCAGACCGACGTGGTGCTGGAGTCGCGCCAGGTGACCGACGAAAGCGCCTTCCCGATCAAGAAAATGCCGGCCCGCGTGAGCAGCCTGGCGCGCGCCTCGCACGACGTGATCGTGATCCGCCTGCAGCTGCCGGCCAGCGATGTCTTCAAGTACCACGCCGGCCAGTATGTGGAGTTCTTGCTGCGCGACGGCGACCGCCGCAGCTACTCCATGGCCAATGCGCCGCACACGCAGGTCGACACCCCGGGCATCGAGCTGCACATCCGCCACATGCCGGGCGGCAAGTTCACCGAGCAGGTGTTTGGCACCATGAAGGAAAAAGACATCCTTCGCATCGAAGGGCCTTACGGCAGCTTCTTCCTGCGCGAAGACAGCAACAAACCCATGGTGTTGCTGGCATCGGGCACCGGTTTTGCGCCCATCAAGGCGCTGATCGAACACATGCAGTTCAAGGGCATCACCCGGCCCGCGATACTTTACTGGGGCGGCCGCCGTCCGGCCGATCTGTACATGAACGACTGGGTGATGGCCAAGACGGCCGAAATGCCCAACCTGAGCTATGTGCCGGTGATCTCCAACGCGCTGCCGGAAGACAACTGGACCGGCCGCACCGGCTTCGTGCACAAGTCAGTGCTGGAAGACTTCCCCAACCTTTCGGCCCACCAGGTCTATGCCTGCGGCGCACCCATCGTGGTGGATTCGGCCCGCGCCGACTACAGCGCACTCGGCGGCCTGCCGGACGAAGAGTTTTTTGCGGACTCGTTCACGACCGAGGCGGACAAGGCCAAAGCGCTGGCCTGAATTTTTTCGCCGCTGGCGTCACGCTGCGTCCCCGGTTCGTCCTGGACAGTAGGACGGACTCCCCACTCCCTCCCCCCGCCCCTCCCTCGCCCCGCTGGGCGATGGCGGGGAGCTTCATTTGGACGCGTGAGCTGCGCCCGCGTGCAAACATGACGGTCCCGTACTCAGACGATGACGCGCAAAGCGCGTCATCGTCTCCCCGCACCCGAACCCGCATTTGCCCCCCACCCGTCGGGCTGGGCCGAGGAGCGCAGGCAAAAGCGGATCAGGGCTCGCGATTGTCTGAGCCGAAGGCGAGTTCGAGCGAGACCCCGCTTTTGTCGAGCACCGCAGGTTGCCCCGGAGCGCAGCGCAGGGGACCCAGACCATCGGGTCGCCTTTCTTTTGGGTACTTTTCTTTGGCGAAGCAAAGACAAAGTGCCTCGCCCGCCGGGGCGAGACCCGGCTTGCCGGCACACCACAAAAAGTGGAGCAAGGTAGTCAGCACACATGGATCCCGGATCAAGTCCGGGATGACAAGCCACAGAAAATATTCGCTATAAATTCAATAGCAGCCTGCACCCATAAAATAAGGGACAAAGCCTCAAAAGGCTTTACAAAATCAATCCACCCGAGCCCCGGAAGCCTTCACCACTTTCTCGTATTTTGCCAGTTCGCTTTTCATGAAAGCGCCAAACTGCTCGGGCGTGCTGGCCACCGGTTCCGCCAGCAGCGTGGCAAAGCGGGCTTTGGCTTCGGGCGAATTGAGGGCTGCCACAAAGGCCTGGTTCAATTTGGCGACCACGTCTTTCGGCGTGGCGGCCGGAGCCACCAGCCCCCACCAGGTGTCGATGGCAAAACCCTTGAGCGTTTCGGCCACAGCCGGGACATCGGGCAGCGCGGCGCTGCGTTTTTCGGTGGTCACGGCCAGCGCCTTGAGTTTGCCGGCCTTGATGTTGGCGGAGGCGGTCGCGAGGTTGTCGAAGTTGAAGTCAACCTGGCCGCTGAGCAGCGCCAGCTGCGCCGGGTTGCCACCGTTGTAGGGAATGTGCAGCGCAAAAATGCCCGCGTCTTTCTTGAACATTTCCCCCGCGAGGTGGCCGGCGCTGCCGTTGCCGCCGCTGGCGTAATTGAGTTTGCCCGGGTTGGCTTTGGCATAGGCGATCAGGTCCGCCAGCGTGTTGATGTTCAGGCGTCTGGCGGTGTCGGCGTTCATCACCAGCACGTTCGGCACGCGCAGCATCTGCGTGATGGGCGCAAAGTCGGTGGCCGCGTTGTAGGGCATCTTGCTGTAGAGCCACGGGTTGATGGCGTGGGTAGCGACCGCGGCGATGCCGATGGTCAGGCCGTCGGGGGCCGCCTTGGCGATGGCGTCCACCCCGATGTTGCCGCCCCCGCCGGGGCGGTTTTCAATGATCACGGTACCCAGCGAGTCCTTGACGCGCTCGGCCATCAGGCGCGCGGTCACATCGATCGGCCCGCCCGGTGCGTAGGGCACGATGATGCGCATGACCTTGGGCTGCGCCATGGCGAGGGGGGACGACAGGGCCAGCACGGCGATGGAGGCCGCCGCCAGCGCGCGGGCCGCGAAAGAAGGGAGGAAGAAGGAGGTTTTCATGGCCCTGATTGTGGCAAAGAACGGCAAACCGGATCACCGTGGCATTCCCTAGTGCGCCCGGCCTCCCACAAACGCGGGATGCCCCGAATGCACAGTGGTGGCTAACATGGCCTGCACCTAGCCCTGGAGTTGTCATGCCCCGTTTTGCCCCCTGTGTCCCGCGTTTGTGCCTGCTGGCGCTTGTCTGTCTGGGCGCGGGTCCCGCGCTCGCGCTGGACCTGCCGAACCCGGCCGAGCCCGAGGCGCAGGCGCTGGTCCGGCGTTTCCAGGCCGACTACGCCCGCATCAAGGCCGACCCCAACTATTTCAAGCCGCCGGCCGCACCCATGGCCCTGCCCTGCGAGGTGGCGCAGCGTGACCTGTATACGCCGCTCGGGCTGTTCATGGCAATTCCGGAAGAGGCCGAGAAGATCCGGCTGATGTCACGCAAACAGCTGCGCGACATGGGCATGGACCCGGACACCGCCGCCAAACCCATGCAGTACAGCAACATCCGCATCACGCCGCTCAAAGCCACCTGCAAGGACGGCAAACTCGACGGTGACACCGATTTCCTGGTGCAGTTCGACACCCTGATGGAAAACGTCAACACCATGGACCTCGGCACCAAGCAGGTGAAGATGACCATGAAAATGGGGACGCAGCAGGCCAGCCGTTATTTCCTGAGCTTCAAGGACGGCAAGCTCCAGGACGGGGACCGCTACCACGTCACCCAGCTGGCCATGCGCAACGAGACCCTGTATGACGATGCACAGATGACCCAGACCATGGCGAAAACAAAAATCCCGGATGCGCCCGAGCCGCAGGTCACGCTGAACTACATGAACTTCGGAGCCGGAAGAATGTCCATGTTCACGGTCAGCATGGCGCCCAGGATCAGCGCCGGCCTGTTCGGCGTCAACACCAGCTTCCAGCAGCAGCTCGACAGCCATTTCACCTCGGGCATGAACACGCCGCTGCAGCGCATGGTCATGTACAAGAACGACAAGATGTTCATGACCAGCCAGACGTCAATGAAAAACGGCAAGCCGCACGGCGAACAGGTGCAGACCCAGGAGAACTACCTGAAAGCGTCGGGCATGCGGCTGGACCAGGTCCCCGGCATGGAGACCGCGCGGCTGGTGACGGTGGGCGGCGTGGAAATGATCGAGACCCGCACCTGTTTCATCGAGGGCGTGCTGACCAAAGCCCAGACCTGCCCGAAGGACTGAGGGATGCGCGCTTGCCCGTCACGCCGCGCCATGGCGCTGGCCGCCTTGCTGGCTGCGCTGGCGCCGGCCGTCCAGGCCCTGGACATCTCCAATGCCGACTTCTACCGCTGCGTGCAGGGCGACTGCCGCGACGGCCAGGGAACAGTGCACGACATGTACCAGAACCAGATGCTCGAAGGCGTCTGGCAAGGCAGCAAGACCATCCCCGGCCAGCGTTACCTGGTCAGCCATCCGCTGACCAAGGGCAAAAAGTACGAGCAGTTCTACGGCGCGGATGGCCTGATGGACCGCGGCAGCCAGATACGCGGTTTCGGGGCGATGAACATCGTGCCCGTGTTCACCGGCACCTTCGGGCGCATGGACCACGCCTTCATGCGGGCGCGCCTGGCCGTGCCCTACGAGGGTGTGTATGCCATGGGCAACGGCATCGAATACCGCGGCCGCTTCGACTACATGCCGGCCAAGGGCATGGAGGCCGGACGCATCACCATGGGCCACATCATTTTTTATGGTGACAAGGTGGACCTGGAAGACAACAGCAAGGAAACCGGCCTGTTTGTCAGCAACAGCGCGGTGGTGGGCGGCGGCGTGGTGATGTTCATGCCGGCCCGGCCTGACTACATGGCCTTGCTGCAGCAGCAGTACCACCGCGACCTGCAGCTTGCCGTGAGCGACTTCAAGCAGCAGGAAAGCGAAAAGGCCTGGCGCACGGCCTTCGCCATTCTGGGCCAGGTGGCCCTGACCATGGCGGGTTCTTCCGGCGGTGGCGGCGGCGGGAGTTCGGGCAACCGGTTTGCCATGGACCTGGTCAGCGGCCTGATGAAAAGCGCCACCGCCCCGGAAGGTTCGGCCAGCGCATCGGCCAATACCGACCCTTCGACCCGCCTGATCCAGCTGGTGACCGGCGCGGCGCTGGGCAAGGTGACGGGTGACAGCAGCTTGTCGAACAGTCTGGCCCAGGCGGTGGCGACCGGGATTGAAAAGTCGAACGCGGCGGGGAAATAAGCCTGCCCTTTGCGGCCGTTGCCGGCCAGATTACCGCACACTGCATTTGCGGGTCGCTCCCGACAGTAGGCGTAACTCCCCACTCCCTCCCCCGCCCCTCCCTCGCCCCGCTGGGCGATGGAGGGGAGCTTCATGTGGCCGCGTGTGCTGCAAGCGCGTGCATACATGACAGTCCCCGCACCCGAATCCGCATTTATTCCCCCACCCGTCGGGCTGGGCCGAGGAGCGCAGGCAAAAGCGGATCGGGGCAGGCACTTGTTTGAGGCGCAGCCGAGTTGTGCCTGACCCCGCTTTTGCCGAGTACCGCAGGTTGCCCGCAGCGAAGCGGAGGGACCCAGACCATCGGGTCGCCTTTCTTTTGGGTACTTTTCTTTGGCGAAGCAAAGACAAAGTGCCTCGCCCGCCGGGGCGAGTCCCGGCTTGCTGGAAGACCCAGCGAAGCGCAAGCCCGCACAGGCTTCGACCCTTCGACAAGCTCAGGACAGGCCAAGCCCAGCCCGAACGGCGGGGTGGGTTCCGAATCGCTATAAATTCAATAGCTGCCTGCGCCCGTCCCATAAGGCCCAAAGCCCTGAATCACCTGAAGAATCACTCCCCCAGATAAGCCGCTCTCACCCGCGGATCATTGAGCAATTCCTTCGCCTCGCCATTCATCGTGATCAGGCCCGACTCCATGACATAACCGCGGTCGGCAATGCCCAGGGCCCGGCTGGCGTTCTGTTCGACCAGCAGCACGGTGACGCCCTGCGCCGACACGTCCCTGACCACCTCGAAAATCTTGTCGACCATGATGGGGGACAGGCCCATGGACGGTTCGTCGAGCAGCAGGACGCGCGGACGGCTCATGAGCGCGCGGCCCATGGCCAGCATTTGCTGTTCGCCGCCGGACATGGTGCCGGCGAGCTGGTCCTTGCGTTCGCGCAGGCGCGGGAACAGCGCAAACATCTTTTCCATGTCAGCAGCGATCCCGGGCTTGTCGTCGCGGATGTAGGCGCCCATCTGCAGGTTTTCCGTGATCGTCATGCGGGTGAACACGCCGCGGCCTTCCGGCACCATGGCCAGACCTTCCTTGACCAGGTCCCAGGCGCCCTGGCCCTTGATGCTTTTGCCCAGGTACTCGATGTCGCCGCCCAGCAGTGGCAGCGTGCCGGTGATGGCTTTCATGGTGGTGGTCTTGCCGGCGCCGTTGGAGCCGATCAGCGTGACCAACTCACCCTCCTTGACTTCGAAATCGATGCCCTTGACCGCCTGGATGCCGCCATAGGCCACTTTGAGGCCGGTGACTTTGAGCAGGGTGGTATGACTTGTAGTGGCCATGTTCTTGGTTTCCTTCAATGACCTGTGCCCAGATAGGCGGTGATCACTTTTTCATTTTTCTGCACCTCGGAAGGCGGGCCTTCGGCAATCTGCTTGCCGTAATCGAGCACGGTGACACGGTCGCACAGGCCCATGACGAGCTTGACGTCGTGTTCGATCAGTAAGATGGTGCGGTTGTCCTTGCGGATCTGGTCGATCAGCTCGCGCAGCTGCACCTTCTCGGTGGCGTTCATGCCGGCGGCAGGTTCGTCCAGCGCTATCAGCTGCGGGTCGGTCGCCAGTGCCCGCGCGATCTCGAGGCGGCGCTGGTCGCCGTAGCTCAGCGTGCGCGCCTTGAAGTCAGCGTATTTGCCGATGCCCACATAGTCGAGCAGCTCCTGCGCGCGTTTGGAGATGGCCGCTTCCTCGGCCTTGAACCCGGGTGTGCGGAACACCGCGCCGATCAGGCCCGATTTGGTGCGTATGTGGCGCCCCACCATGACGTTTTCCAGTGCCGTCATGTCGGCAAACAGCCGGATGTTCTGGAAGGTGCGCGCAATGCCGGCCTTGGCCACCTCGTGCACGGCCGACGGCTTGTACGGCTTGCCGGCAAGCTCGAAAGTGCCGCTGTCAGGGGTGTACAGCCCGGTCAGTACATTGAAGAAGGTGGTCTTGCCGGCGCCGTTGGGGCCGATCAGGCCATAGACCTGGCCGCGTTCGATGTGGATGCCGACATCGCTGAGGGCCTGCAGGCCGCCAAAACGCTTGGAAACACCGGAGACTTTGAGAATGGTTTCGCTCATGACCTTGCCCTTATTTGCCGTTGCCGGTATTGACCAGCGATTTGCCGTGGTCGGGCGCCGGCCACAGGCCGCGCGGCCTGGAGAGCATGATGGTGATCATGGCCAGCGCAATCAGCAACTGGCGCAGGATGGCGGCGTCGAGGCGGCCGCCCGTCATGGCCTGCAGCGGACCGGCCACGTGGCGCAACACTTCCGGCAGCGCGGCCAGCAGCAGCGCACCGAGAATGACCCCCGGCAGGTGGCCGATGCCGCCCAGCACCACCATGGCCACAATCATGACCGACTCCATCAGGCTGAAGGACTCGGGCGAGACAAAACCCTGGAAGGCGGCAAACATGGAGCCGGACACGCCGCCAAAAGTCGCGCCCATGCCGAACGCCAGCAGTTTGAGGTTGCGGGTGTTGATGCCCATGGCCTTGGCCGCGATCTCGTCTTCGCGGATCGCCATCCAGGCGCGGCCGATGCGCGAGTTCTCAAGCCGGTGGCAAATCACCACCGACACGATCACCAGCACCAGAAAGAGGTAGTAGTACATCGACACCGAGGTGAACTCGATGCCGAAGAAGTCATGCGACTTGCCCAGATCGAACCCGAAGAACTTCATCGAGTCGATCTGGTTGATGCCCTTGGGCCCGTTGGTCAGGTTGATCGGTCGGTCCAGGTTGTTCAGGAACACCCGGATGATTTCGCCAAAACCCAGCGTGACGATGGCCAGGTAGTCGCCGCGCAGCTTCAGCGTGGGCGCACCCAGGATCACGCCGAACAGGCCGGCGAGGGCCGCCGCCATCGGAATGATGGCCCAGATCGGCAGGTGCAGTCCGTTCGGGAAAGCCGCCTTCACCGCGGGAAAGGCATCGGCCAGGTGTGGCGAGCCCAGCAGCGCAAACAGGTAGGCGCCGACGGCAAAAAAAGCCACGTAACCGAGGTCCAGCAAGCCGGCGTAACCCACCACGATGTTCAGGCCCAGGGCCAGCAGCACATACAGCAGGGCCATGTCGACAATGCGCACCCAGGCGTTGCCGCCCTGTTGCAGCAGCAGGGGCAGCACCAGCAGTGCCGCCGCGACGATGAGAAAGGTGACGATTTTTTTGGTTTTCATCGAAGTTCTCCTAGGCCCTGTCCGCCACACGTTCCCCGAGCAGCCCTGAAGGCCGCAGCGTGAGCACAAAAATAAGCACGATGAAGGCGAAGATGTCCGAGTACTGGCTGCCCAGCACACCGCCGGTCAGCGGGCCGATGTAGCCGGCGCCAATCGCTTCGATCAGCCCGAGCAGAATGCCGCCCAGTACCGCACCGCCCAGGTTGCCGATGCCGCCAAACACGGCGGCGGTGAACGCCTTCAGGCCGGGCAAAAAGCCCATGGTGTGCTGCACCGTGCCGTAGTTGGAGGCGTACATCACGCCGGCCAGTGCCGCCAGCACGGCGCCGATGATGAAGGTCGCCGAGATGACGGTGTCGGGCTTGACCCCCATCAGGGCGGCCACCCGCGGGTTCTCGGCGGTGGCGCGCATGGCCCGGCCCAGACGCGTGTAATTGACCAGGTACATCAGGATGGACAGCGACACCGCGGTGGCACCCAGGATGAAAATTTGCGTGACGGTGATCACCGCGCCGCCGATCTGCAGCGGCTCGGACGGCAACAGGGTCGGGTAAGGCTTGTAGTTGGGCTTCCAGATGATCATGGCCAGGGTCTGCAACAAGATGGACATGCCGATGGCGGTGATCAGGGGCGCCAGCTTGGGCGAGTTGCGCAGCGGCCGGTAGGCGACTTTTTCGATCGCGAAATTGAGCGCACCACACACCACGAAGGCGATCAGCAGTGAAATCAGCAGGATGGCCCAGCCCGGCGTGCCGGGCATGGCTTCCTGCATCCACACGATGATGGTCCAGCTGGTCAGCGCGCCCACCATCAGCACCTCGCCATGCGCGAAGTTGATCAGGTTGATGATGCCGTACACCATGGTGTAGCCCAGGGCGACCAGGGCATACATGCTGCCCAGCACCAGCCCGTTGATGATCTGCTGAAGCAAAACTTCCATAACTCAGTCTCCCGATTGGTTGAAATTGTCAACTCCGCCTGCGGCCACGACCTCCCCGGGATCACCGTGAGGCCACGTGAGTTAACAAAAAGCCCGCCTATCAACACCAGAGGACAACTGGATTGGGTGGCGAGCTAATCCGCAAATTGTAGCCATGCGTCTCTAGCGAGAAACGGGCCAGCAAGCCGGTTTTCGCGGGGTTTACCCTTGAGAAACCGCATTTATCGAACCGAATCAGGCTTTATGAGCAGGATTTGTTTTTCATTAGTTTTTCTGCTTGTTCATCAGCTTCAACTCATTCAACTTATCGGCAATCCGGATCTCCAGACCGCGGTTGACCGGACGGTAAAACACCGGCACCGGCATGCCGTCGGGAAAGTAACTTTCACCGGCGGCAAAGCCGCCCTCCTCGTCATGGGCATAGCGGTAGTTCTTGCCGTAGTCGAGGTCTTTCATCAGCTGGGTCGGCGCATTGCGCAGGTGCAGCGGCACCGGCCGGGTGCCGTCTTTTTTCACGAGGGCACGCGCCTCGTTGAAGGCCTTGTACACCGCATTGGACTTGGGGGCGATCGCCAGATAGACCACACATTCGGCCAGCGCCAGCTCGCCCTCGGGCGAGCCCAGGCGCTCGTAGACCTCGGCGGCGTCCAACGCCAGCCGCAGCGCACGCGGGTCGGCCAGGCCAATGTCTTCGCTGGCCATGCGGATCAGGCGCCGCGCCATGTATTTGGGCTCGGCACCGCCGTCAAGCATGCGCACCAGCCAGTACAACGCGGCATCCGGGTCGGAGCCGCGCACCGCCTTGTGCAGCGCCGAGACAGTGTCGTAAAACTGCTCGCCGCCCTTGTCGTAGCGGCGCATGCGTTCGCCCAGCACCTTGAGGAGCCAGGCCGCCGTGACCTCCAGGCTGCCACCCTTTTTTTCGCGCTGGGCCGCCACATTGAGCGACTCCAGCGTGTTGAGCAGCCGCCGGGCATCGCCGTCGGCGTAGGCCACGAGCTGGTCAGCAGCGTCAGGCGCTATGCTTTTAATAGCTGGCAGCGCTTTCTCGGCAAGGACTTTGGCAATGATTTGCTTGAGATCTTCTTCCCCCAGGGGCTGGAGCACATACACCGCCGCGCGCGACAACAGGGCCGAGTTGACTTCAAACGAGGGGTTCTCGGTGGTCGCACCGATAAAGGTGAACAGGCCGCTTTCCACATGCGGCAGGAACGCATCCTGCTGGCTTTTGTTGAAACGGTGCACCTCGTCGACAAACACGATGGTGCGTTTGCCGCCCTGCCCCTGCCAGATGCTGGCCTGCTCGACCGCTTCACGGATTTCCTTGACACCGCCGAGCACGGCCGAAATGGTGATGAAGTGGGCATCAAAACTGCTGGCCATCAAGCGCGCGATCGTGGTCTTGCCGACGCCGGGCGGGCCCCAGAGGATGCAGCTGTGGGGCTGGCCCGATTCAAAGGCAATGCGCAGCGGCATGTCCGCGCCGAGCAGGTGCTGCTGGCCAATCACCTCACCGAGGTTTTTCGGACGCAGGCGCTCGGCCAGCGGGGCCGCGGCCCGGGCATCGGCGACCTGCCCGAAAGGGGTCCCGTCAAGAGCGGTCATGCCTGTCTTCTTCTGTTTTTCCTATTGGCGAATCACGTCCGCGCCGGCAGGCGGCTTGAACTCGAATACGCTGGCGCCCAGGGCCGGGTTGACCTCGAACTGGGTGAAGGTCATCACCGAGCGCTGGCCGAAGCTGTCGAGGATCTCCAGCACCGCCAGCTCGCTGCCCTTGCCGGTGTTCCTGAAACCAACGGTGATGCTCTGCACCTGGCCGTCCCGGGTTCTGGGTGTGGCCTGGACCCATTCGAGTCCGGCCCGGTCGGGCTGCGGCACCAGGGTGAAATCGGCCTGCAGCGCCTTGATGTCTGCCGCCGCCGCGATCACGGCGGCAGGCGTGCCGCTGAGCACTTGCGTGAGCTTGCGGGCGGTCACCTGGTTCAGGTCCACGTCGTGCAGCCACAGGGTCTGGCCGTCGGACACGATGCTTTGCTCGAACGGCTTTTTGTAGACAAACTTGAACCGGTTGGGCCGCAAAAATTCGAAGCTGCCGCTGGAGGCCTTTGTCTTGGCGGTTTGCCCTTCGCGCGCCGGGCTGGTCACCACCTGGGTGAACACGGCGCGCCCGCTTTTTGTGTTCTTGACAAAGGCCTCCAGGCTTTCCAGGCCGTTGGCAGTGTTCACCTGCGCGCTGGCAGCGATGGCAAAAACAGCCAAAAAAGCCGCCGATGCGACCCGGAATGCGCCGACCAGGGGGCGGCGGGCGGCGAGGACGGGAAATGGAAAGAAATGGATCATGGCAAATGGAGGGGTAAGCCCCGTTGGGTGAACAGTGCTTGTGGGACTCATGCGGCGGGCATTGGTTGCCTGAACAATGTATCGCTGCTGTAAATGCCCTGCTGTCGTCATTCGGCGCGTGCGGGCACCAGAATTTCACGCTGCCCGCTGCCCGACATGGCGCTGATCATGCCCGACTTCTCCATCTCCTCAAGCATGCGGGCGGCCCGGTTGTAACCGATCTTGAGGTGGCGCTGCACCAGCGAAATCGAGGCCTTGCGGTTTTTCAGCACGATCTCGACCGCCTGGTCGTACATCGGGTCTTTTTCGCCTTCACCACCCGCGACGCCATTGCCGTCGCCGAGCAGATCGCCGTCCCCATCCACCGTGCCGCCTTCCAGCACGCCGTCGATGTAATTGGGTTCGCCCTGCTGCTTCAGGTAAGCCACCACGCGGTGCACTTCATCGTCGCTGACAAACGCGCCATGCACACGAATCGGAAAACCGGTGCCGCTGGGCATGTAGAGCATGTCGCCCATGCCCAGCAGCGCTTCGGCGCCCATCTGGTCCAGAATGGTGCGGCTATCGATCTTGCTGCTGACCTGGAAGCTCAGCCGTGTCGGGATGTTGGCCTTGATCAGTCCGGTGATCACATCCACGCTGGGGCGCTGGGTGGCCAGCACCAGGTGGATGCCGGCAGCGCGCGCCTTCTGCGCCAGCCGCGCAATCAGTTCCTCGATCTTCTTGCCGACCACCATCATCAGGTCGGCCAGCTCGTCGATCACGACCACGATGTAGGGCAGACGCTCCAGCGGCTCGGGCTGCTCGGGTGTGAGGCTGAAGGGGTTGTAGATGAACTCGCCGCGCGCCTTGGCTTCGTCGATCTTGACGTTGTAGCCGGCCAGATTGCGCACACCCATCTTGCTCATGAGTTTGTAGCGCTTTTCCATCTCGGCCACGCACCAGTTCAGGCCGTGCGCGGCCTGGCGCATGTCGGTCACCACCGGGGCCAGCAGATGCGGAATGCCCTCGTAAACACTCATCTCGAGCATCTTCGGGTCGATCAGCAGCAGGCGCACATCGCGCGCATCGGCCTTGTAGAGCAGGCTCAGGATCATCGCGTTGATCCCCACCGACTTGCCGGAGCCGGTGGTGCCGGCCACCAGGCAGTGCGGCATCTTGGCAAGGTCGGCCACCACCGGCGCGCCGCTGATGTCCTTGCCCAGGCCAATCGTCAGCATGGACTTGGCCTCGTTGTACACCTGCGAGCCCAGGATTTCGCTGAGCTTGATGGACTGGCGTTTGGCGTTGGGCAGCTCGAGTGCCATGTAGTTCTTGCCGGGAATGGTCTCGATCACGCGGATGGACACCAGGCTGAGCGCACGCGCCAGATCCTTGGCCAGATTGACGATCTGCGCGCCCTTGACGCCGGTGGCGGGTTCGATCTCGTACCGCGTGATGACCGGACCGGGCGCTGCTGCCACGACACGCACGTCCACGCCGAAGTCCTTGAGTTTTTTCTCGATCAGCCGCGAGGTCATCTCCAGCGTCTCGGGTGCCACGGTTTCCTGACGTATCAGCGCACCGTCGAGCAGATCCACCTGCGGCAGCTTGGAGTCGGGCATCTCGCTGAACAGCGGCTTTTGCCGCTCCTTGGCAACCCGCTCGCTTTTTGGAATCTCGACCAGCGTCGGCTCGATCAGCACCGGCACCGGGTGATGCTCCTCGATCTCGGTGCGTTCTTCCTGCAGGACTTCCTCGCGTTCGCGGGCTGCGACACGGCCCACGGCCAGATCCTCGGCGATCTCGCGTTTTTCGCGGCGCGACTCGATCAGCTCGTCCAGCCATGCGCCTATGCGCTGGGCCGTGTGGGCCCAGGAAAAAGCAAACACCACAGACACCGCAATCACGCCGACCGCAATCCAGACCAGGCCGGACCCTGTAAAACCCAGCCACTTCACGCTGGCGGGCCCCGCCAGGTAACCCAGCACCCCGCCTGCATGGCCGGGCAGCCTGAATTCAAAGCGGTACAGCCGCGACCATTCGAGTGCCGCGCTGGCCAGCAGCAGCAGCACCAGGCAGGACCAGAACCTGACCCGATCGAAAGCCGTGCTGGCCGCCGGCTGGCCACGCAGACCGCGCGCCAGCGAGCCCAGCCAGGCGCGCACACCCGCAGCCAGCGCCCACCAGACGGAAAACCCGAAAAGGAAATAGCTGGCATCGGCGAGGTTCGCGCCCAGGCGTCCTCCCCAATTGCGTGTCACGGCCTGGCCCGCCTTGAGAGCGCCGGCCGCTTCGGTACTGCCGGTGGTGGACCAGGCCGCGTCCTGCGGCGAATAGCTGAGCAGGGCTCCGATCCAGAAGACCAGTGCGAGCAGGCCCAGGATCAGGCTGACTTCATGCGCGAAGCGTTTCACGCCACCTGCGGGACCGGCGGCGGCAGAGGTGCGGGAGTTCAGGGTATCAAGCGAATAAGTCATAGGGCAAGCACTGAGCTTACCTCAGTTAACCCGCCCTGCACGGCGCAAAAAGGTGACAGAAAAGCTGTCGTCAGCCCAGGGTATTGAGCCTGTCCTTGACCCACATCGAGCCATCGGCGCGGGTCTCGATAAAGCCGCGCTCTTCAAGGTCTTTCATCACGCGGCTGACCATCTCGCGCGAAGCCCCGACCATTTTGGCGAGGTCCTGGCGCGAGACCTTCTCGCGGATCACGGTCTTGCCCTCGCGGTCCGGCACCGCCGACTCCAGCAAGGCCCTGGCCACGCGGCCGTAGACGTCCATCAGGGCCAGCGATTCAATCTTGCGGTCGGCCTGGCGCAGGCGCTGTACCAGGCCTTTCATGACCGCATAGGCCATGGAACTGTTTTCGGGCAGGCAACGGGCAAACTCCGGCCGTCCCACCACCAGCACGTCGGTCTGGACTTCGGTGCGCACGGTGGCCGAATGGGGTTCGTTGTCGATCAGGCTCATCTCGCCGACGTAGTCACCGGGGTGCAAGGTGGCCAGGATCACCTCGCGGCCGCGCGCATCGGTCGTCACAACGCGCGCCCGACCGGTCAGGATAATGGCCAGTGCGTTGGACTTCTTGCCCTGCTCGACAATGGCTTCACCCCGTTTGTAGCGGCGCTTGATCACCGCCTGGGCCACGGATTCCGCCTGGCTGGTTGTCAGCATCGAGAACAGGGGCACCCGACGAATCAGTTCAAGATTAGACACCATCGTAGACATGACAAACTTCTCCAGACCACGCGGTGAAAGGGATACAGAAGCCTGCCAGCTCCCGGGCAAGGGGTCCGCGATGCAGACTTCTGAAACGGGTTCTTACAATAGCGTGTGTTGTGCCAACTATTTCCGCCCACCGGGGGTTTTAAACCCTGTGGTCAGCCCCGACTCTAACTGAGTTCAAATGCTTTCCCCTACAGATTTTCACCATGCGACATTCTAAAGTTCTCATTCTGGGGTCTGGCCCCGCAGGCTACACGGCGGCTGTTTATGCAGCGCGCGCCAACCTCAACCCGGTGCTGATCACCGGCATCGCGCAAGGAGGACAGCTGATGACCACCACTGACGTGGACAACTGGCCAGCCGATCCGCTGGGTGTTCAGGGCCCGGCGCTGATGCAGCGTTTTCTGGAGCATGCCGAGCGCTTCAAGACAGAGATCATCTTCGACCACATCAACAAGGTCGACTTCAGCCAGCGCCCCTTCACATTGACCGGCGACAGCGGCACCTACACCTGCGACGCGCTGATCATCGCCACCGGTGCGTCTGCCAAATACCTGGGCTTGGACTCCGAGACAGCCTTCATGGGCCGGGGCGTGTCGGGCTGCGCCACCTGCGACGGTTTTTTCTACCGCGACCAGGAAGTCTGCGTGGTCGGCGGCGGCAATACCGCGGTGGAAGAAGCCTTGTACCTGTCCAACATTGCGAGCAAGGTCCATCTGGTGCACCGCCGCGACAAGTTCAAGGCCGAAGCCATCCTGATCGACAAGCTTCACGAAAAGGTGGCTGCCGGCAAGATTGTGCTGAAGCTGCACCAGACACTCGATGAAGTGCTGGGGGATGCCGCCGGCGTCAATGGCGTGCGGCTCAAACACACGCAAACCGGTGCCACTGAAAATCTCCCCGTTCAGGGCTGTTTCATCGCCATCGGCCACCAGCCGAACACCGATATTTTTGCCGGCCAGCTGGACATGAAGGACGGCTACATCGTCACCCGCGCCGGCTTGCAGGGTTTTGCCACCATGACCAGCGTGCCGGGCGTTTTTGCCGCCGGTGACGTGCAGGACCACGTCTATCGCCAGGCCATCACAAGTGCCGGCACCGGCTGCATGGCGGCCCTCGACGCCCAGCGCTTTCTGGAGCAGAGCTAGAGCCCCCACGCTTGTAGCTTTGCGTACTGCGCTGCCCCCCCGAGGGGGCCGCTGCGCCTGCGGACCGGCCAAGCCGGATCCGCGGCCCCTGCTTGATTTTTTCTAGGGTGCGGCGGGCAATCAGGCTCTGCACCTTCACCGCAGGAAACTTGAGACTTGAGGGCAGATGGTTTTCAGGCTATAATCGCAGGCTTGGCTGAGTATCCGACGGGTGCCAGCATCCCTTTTTTTCTTTTTTATACGGAGAGTGCTCATGGCACGCGTCTGTCAGGTTACGGGCAAAGGCCCGATGGTGGGAAACAACGTTTCTCACGCGAACAACAAAACCAAGCGCCGGTTCTTGCCTAATCTGCAATACCGCCGTTTCTGGGTCGAGACGGAAAACCGCTGGGTGCGTCTGCGCACGTCCAGCGCCGGTTTGCGCCTTGTCGACAAGCTCGGCATTGATGCGGTCCTGGTGGACCTTCGTGCCCGCGGTGAAATCTAAGGAGAATCATCATGGCAAAAGGCGCACGCGAAAAAATCAAGCTGGAATCGACTGCCGGCACGGGTCACTTCTACACGACCACCAAAAACAAGAAAACCACGCCTGACAAGATGCTGATCATGAAGTTTGATCCCAAGGCACGCAAGCATGTGGAATACAAGGAAATCAAGCTGAAGTAATCCAGCCTGAACCTGCAGCACTTGTGCTGCACCCTGAAAAACCCGCCCAGGCCCAGTGTCCAGGCGGGTTTTTTCATGGCCCTGCCGATTGGCTCGTCCGTCACCACGGGCCACCCGGCAGGCCTTCGCGGGGTGGCCCAAGGCTGTTCCGCAACGAGGCAGGCTGGTGGAGTTCGACACGGTCGCCCCTCCCGTGTTGATGGGCGGGAACCGGGATCCAAAGAAAAACCGCCTGGGCGCGGAGCACCGAGGCGGTTTGCAGCGTGGGGAGCAAGCCCCCACCCCCTGAGAGCGGGATCAGGCGCGTGCGGCGCGCAGCTTCATCGAAAAATCCTGCAAGGCGGCGATGCCGCTTTCCTCGGCGCGGCGGCACCAGGCCTGCAGGTCGGCAGCCAGCTGCTCGCGCGATGCCGACCTCGACAGCCACATCTGGCGCAACTCTTCACGCATGGTGACCATCTTGTCGAGCACCGGGTGCTCGGCACGGGCCTGTGCCACCTGGGGCTTGACAGCGGCAGGCACCTTGTCATCGTCGCGATGCAACCAGCGATTGGCCGCCTGCAGCACCGAAATGTCGGCCTTGCGCGCCTTGAGCGCCTCGATCTCGGCCTTGCCGGCGCGGCGCAGTTCACGCGCAAAGCCGGCCATCACCTCATAGCGGTGGGCAATCAGGGCTTCGAGGGTTTTTTCGTCGGCCACAGGCTGGATGCTCCCGAGCTGAAGCCGGGGCGGAACCTTCTTGACCGTCGCCAGGCCGACTTTTTCCATGGCGCGGATGTACACCCAGCCGATGTCGAATTCGTAGGGCTTGACAGAGAACTTGGCCGAGGTGGGATAGGTGTGGTGGTTGTTGTGCAGCTCTTCGCCGCCGATGATGATGCCCCAGGGCGACACATTGGTGCTGGCATCCGGCGCCTCGAAGTTGCGGTAACCCCAGTAGTGGCCAATGCCATTGATGATGCCGGCGGCAGTCACGGGAATCCAGATCATCTGGACAGCCCAGACGGCCAGACCGGCTGCGCCGAACAAGGCGAGGTTGATGATCATCATCAGGCCAACACCCTGCCAGCTGTAACGGGTGTAGAGGTTGCGCTCGATCCAGTCGTTCGGCGTGCCATGGCCGTACTTGACCATGGTTTCCTTGTTCTTGCTTTCAGCACGGTACAACTCGGCGCCTTCCCAGAACACCTTCTTGATGCCGTAGGCCTGCGGGCTGTGCGGGTCTTCCACCGTTTCACATTTGGCGTGGTGCTTGCGGTGAATGGACACCCACTCCTTGGTGACCTGACCGGTGCCCAGCCAGAGCCAGAACCGGAAAAAATGCGAAGGGATGGCGTGCAGATCCATCGCGCGGTGCGCCTGGTGACGGTGCAGATAAATCGTCACGCTGGCAATGGTGATGTGGGTCGTCACCAGGGTGTACAGGATAATTTGCCACCAGCTGGCGGCGAGCAAACCATTAGCCAGCCAGTCAAGGGCGGCATCAAACAAGACCATGAGAATCCTTTAAACAGTCACCAGCCAAGTCAACCAAAAGTCATCTCCGGAGGCTGTACCGGACAACTTTCCATTCTAATTCGTACAGTGCCAAACAGCAAGCTGGCGAACCCGCACCGAAACCGGGTAAAAACAAACAAAATCACTGAAGAGTCGAAAACTTCGGTCTATTTGGCATCTTTTTCATCCAAAAGCATCAAGCTTTTTGCCACACTGCCGCAAAAAATCCGTCTGTCTGATGCAGGTAAGGCCAAAGCCGCAGGTACGGGCCGCGGCAAAGCGTCTGAGCCGCCTCCACTCCCAGATGGGTCAGCAAAGGCCCGGTTTCAAGGACGGTGAATTCTTTATTCGCAGCGCTGAAGGCCTCGGCGATCGCCTCGTTTTCCTCGCGCAGGATGCTGCAGGTGGCATACACCAGCCGTCCACCCGGCTTGAGCAGCCTTGCAGCGCTCTGCAAGATGGCGGTCTGCTTGGCGGTCAGCTCCTCGATGGCCTGGGGGTTGTGCCGCCATTTGAGGTCGGGGTTGCGGCGCAGGGTCCCCAGGCCCGAACAGGGCGCATCGACCAGCACCCGGTCGATCTTGCCGGCCAGGCGCTTGATGCGCTCGTCGCGCTCGTGGGCAATGGCGACCGGGTGGACATTGGACAGGCCACTGCGGGCCAGCCTCGGCTTGAGCGCATCGAGCCGGTGGCCCGAGGTATCAAAGGCGTAGAGCCTGCCCGTGCTGCGCATGCTGGCGCCCAGGGCAAGCGTCTTGCCGCCTGCGCCGGCGCAAAAGTCCACCACCATTTCGCCGCGTTTGGCATCGACCAGCAAGGCCAGCAACTGCGATCCCTCGTCCTGCACCTCGATTGCGCCGCGGGTGAAGGCGTCCAGCTTGTTGAGCGCCGGTTTGCCCGCCAGTCGCAGCCCCCAGGGGGAATACGGCGTTGCGACGGCCTTGATGCCGGCCTTGGCCAGCTCCTTCTGGATGTCTGCGCGCTTGTCTTTGAGGGTATTGACCCGCAGGTCCAGCCCGGCCGGCGCATTGAGGCTTTCCACCAGCGGCCAGAAGTCGTCGCCAAGCTGTGCCTTGAGCGGCTCGACCAGCCACGCCGGCAGGTTGTGACGGTGCGGCTCCATCAGGTCGTCCGGTTTGACCTGGTCGCAGCGCGAAAGCCAGTCTTTTTCCTGGTCCGTCAAGGCGCCCAGCAGGAAATCGCGTTCGGCCGCAAAACCCAGAATGGCCAGGCGACGCTCGGTCGGGCCGCTGCCGTGCTGGGCCAGGTAGGTGTAGAGATTTTTCTTGCGCAGGACGCCGTAAATCGTCTCGGCCACGGTTGCGCGTTCGCGCGGGCCGAGGCGCTGCTCACGAAAATGGCGCGACACCACCATGTCGGCGGGATGTTCAAATTTGAGGACCTGCTTGAGAAGCGTGGCACAACTGTCGAGTAAGGCGTTAGGATGCATGCCCCTATTGTCCCACCGCGAGCCTGCAGCGCGCCTTCTTGCATCTGGATGTCCATGTCTGACGACCTCCCCCCGCTGATCACCACCCCGCCCGGCCTGTACCGCCATTGCAAAGGCATGCTTTACGAGGTAGTGGGTACCGCACGCCACAGTGAAACCCTCGAACCCCTGACGCTGTACCGCGCGCTGTATGGCGAACATGGCCTGTGGGTGCGGCCAGCCGCCATGTTCAATGAAGAAGTGGACATTGACGGCGTGAGGCAACCGCGATTTGCCAGGCAGGCCGACTAGCGCGGGCTTTCCCCCGTCAACGATAATCGTGGGTTATGTCCTCTCCCCACGAATTCTCCGAAATCGAAAAACAGGTCAAGCGCCGCCGCACGTTTGCCATCATCTCCCACCCTGACGCCGGCAAGACCACGCTGACGGAAAAGCTGCTGCTGTTTTCGGGCGCGATCCAGATCGCCGGCAGTGTCAAGGCGCGCAAGGCCGCGCGCCACGCGACCTCCGACTGGATGGAAATCGAAAAGCAGCGCGGGATCTCGGTGGCCAGCTCGGTCATGCAGATGGAATACCGCGACTGCGTGATCAACCTGCTCGACACCCCCGGTCACCAGGACTTCTCGGAAGACACCTACCGCGTGCTGACGGCGGTCGATGCCGCGCTGATGGTGATCGACGCGGCCAACGGCGTGGAGCCGCAGACGCGGCGCCTGCTGCAGGTCTGCCGTGCGCGCAACACGCCCATCCTGACCTTTGTCAACAAGATGGACCGCGAAGTGCAGGACCCGATGAGCGTGATGGACGAGATCGAGCAGGAACTCGGCATGACGGTCGTGCCCTTCACCTGGCCGGTCGGCATGGGCAAGTTGTTCCACGGCGTCTATGACCGGCGCGAAAAGCGCATGCGTGTGTTCAGTCCCGGCGAGGACAAGGCCGGCGGCGATGATGAAATCCTGGCAGGCCTGGACAACGCCGAAGCGGCCCGCCGTTTTGGCGCCGAGTTCAGCCAGGCGCAGGGCGAGCTGGAGCTGCTGGAAGGCGCCTCGCCGGAGTTTGACCGTGCCGCGTTTCTCGCCGGCAAACAGACACCGATGTTTTTCGGCTCGGCCATCAACAATTTCGGCGTGCAGGAAGTGCTGGACGCGCTGGTGGACCTGGCACCGGCGCCGGCCGACCGCAGCGCCCTGCAGCGCGTGGTGCATCCGGAGGAAAAGAAATTCTCGGGCGTGGTCTTCAAGATCCAGGCCAACATGGACCCGGCGCACCGCGACCGCATCGCGTTTTTGCGCGTGGCCAGCGGCGAGTTCACACGCGGCATGCGCCTGAAGGTGGTGCGCAGCGGCAAGGAAATCCGGCCCAACACGGTGGTGAGTTTCATGAGCCAGCGCCGCGAACTGCTGGACACCGCCTTTGCCGGCGACATCATCGGCATTCCGAACCACGGTATCCTGCAGCTCGGCGACACGCTCACCGAAGGCGAGGCGCTGCAATTCACCGGCCTGCCCTTCTTCGCGCCGGAAATGTTCCGCGCGGTCGAGGTCGCCGACCCTCTGCGCAGCAAGCAGCTGCGTGCCGGCCTGACCCAGCTCGGTGAGGAAGGGGCGATCCAGGTTTTCCGCCCGATTGCCGGCTCCCTGCTGCTGCTGGGCGCGGTGGGCCAGCTGCAGTTTGAAGTGGTGGCGCACCGGCTCGAGCACGAGTACGGCGTCAAGGCGCGCATCATGCCAAGCAACTTCAACCTCGCGCGCTGGGTCACCTGCGACGACCCGAACGAGCTGAAAAAATTCATCGACGCCAATGCACACCGCGTGGCGCTCGATGCCGTGGATGCACCGACCCTGCTGGTCGATCACAGCGCCACCTTGCGCGCCGTCGAGCAGCAGTGGCCCAAGATCAAGTTCCACGCCTTGCGTGAACACGCCGGCCTGGTGTTCCAGTCGAAAATATAGTCTTTCAGGCATCCAGCCCATGGCTGGCGGGCGCAAGCAGCTATCAATTCAGTAGCAATTGACACCCAGGCTCGCCCGGGCTTCCAGCTTCAGGGGGAAATCTGCAGTTGCCCGGGCTCCAGCAGCACAAAATGCGCTAAGCGCCCTTTCTCCCTCTTGCCGTCATCGCTGACGATGACGATGTATGACACACCATCGATCAAGGCTGTGCTCAACCCTTCCGCCCGCTCAAAGTTCGGCAAGCCGGGAACCGTTACGCGGTGCGCAGGCGACGGGGCTTGACCGTCCCAGAACCAGAGTCCAAATGACTGGTCCGAGAGCGATGCGGGTCCACTGATGATGAGATACCCGCCGAGCGCCGCGATCCAGGCCATGCCGCGAATGCCCTGCCCGCCGAGGTCCAGCGTCAGCAAACCGCCCGACAGGCGCGGAAGTTCACCGGCCTCAAAAATGGCCGACGGGTTGGCTATGCTGGCGATGATGGCTGCGCCGTCCAGCAGGGGGCTGCGAAACCCGACCAGCAGCCGCTGGCTGTCGGGCGTGATCTCCAGCGCCTCGATATTGAGGCCGCCGTCTGACTTGACGTCTTCAATCCGCGCCGCGGCTGCCAGCACCGGGTGCGCTGCGACCAGGGCCGGCTTGAGCCCGCTGGCAATAAGGGGCTCACGAACGCGGTCGCCCTCGATCCGGAAACGCACCAGCTTGTCGCGCGACTTCTTCTCATCACCAGCGTCGTCCCGCGAGTGCGAGGTGACCGCGTAGAGGTAGCCCTGGGTGTCCGCCGTCAAACCTTCCAGGTCATCGAGCTTCCAGAATGCATCATTCCCCTCGAGCCAGCCGGGGCCCATGGGCCTGCTTTTGACCGTACCGTCAGCGCCCAGGGTGACCAGGCTGAATGGGTGCTCCGGTTCGTCCTCCACCACCAGGAAACGTCCGTCAGCGAGTTGCTGGATGGCTGATGGCTCGTAGAGGCCTGTCAGTGGCAGGAACAGGGGCGCAGATGGGGGTGGGCTGGGCATCGCCGCGTTCCAGAGGATATATAAGGCCTTCACTGTAGCGACAAACCGGCACAGGTGCGGCCTGTGCATGCGCGACCAGCAGCGAAGCGGCCAGCAGGGATAAAACCGGCTGGAGAGCCAGGCCTTGGATTCGGAAACAAAACATGAAACATCCGTTGTTGGAGGAAGACGAATGGGGGTCATTTCCTGTGACATCGTGATGACCGGGCGGACCGCTATCGGACAACCGACACTTATGCAATAAGCTATGCAAATGTTCGGAAAGGCCAGCTTGCGCGTTTTTTTCCTGGTTCTGCTTGGCTTGGTGCTGCGGACAGGCCACACGCAGGACTTTGACCGCCTTTACAGCGACAGCGTCACCATCACGCTGGCTGAACCGCTGCAGTGGGTAGCCGTGCCCAAGGGCAGCATCACCTCGCCTGACGCCTTCACCGCCGCCGGCCCGTGGCCCTTGCAGCCCTATACCGACAGCACGGAGCTACCCACCTCCGGCAAGCACGACGTCTGGGCCACCTTCTCGCTCCCGGCCACCGAGTCGCTCCAGACCTGGTTCATCCGGCTGCCGGGCCAGGCGCTCGTCAAGGCCAGTCTTTTTTCCCGGGGTCCCCGGGACGAGTGGCTGGTCCAGTCAGCCGGCGAAGCGATTGCGCCGGCTGACTGGTCCTTGCGCACGCGTGTGCCCAGCTTTGAACTGCAAACCCGCACTGATCGCGCACAGACCTATTACATGCGCTTTGAAAACGCCCGGGCCCTCACGGGGCAGCCCATGCTGCTGTCTCCCGTGGAGTACGTCGACGGCGCGTCCCGGGTGGGAGTGGTGATCGGCCTGATGTGGGGCATGTTCAGCGTGCTGGCCGCACTGAGCCTGGCCGCCCTGGCGATGGCACGCAACCGTGTCTTCCTGTGGTTTTGCGCCGTTGTGGTGACGCTGATGTTCACGCAGCTGGTGCTGATCGGTTATGGCGGCTGGCGCATGTGGCCAGGCAGTGCACACCTCAACCAGGTCATGGGCTGGGTCTCGGCCGCGCTGAGCATGGCCGCCGGGGCATGGTTTTGCGCCCAGGCCAGTTACGCCAGGAGCGCCCACCCGCGGATTTACCGGCTGCTGGCAGCGCTCGCGGTGGGTAGCCTGCTCATGGCCGGGCTGATGGCGATCAATCGCGACCTCATCCCGCGCGACTTCCGCAATCTGTGGCTGGCACTGGCCACGGTGACGATCCTGGGAAGCCTGGTATGGATGTCCCTGCGCGGACAGGCGTGGAACCTGCTGCTGTTGCTGGGCACGGCACCCATCGCGCTGGCGGCGCTGGCCCGGCTTTCCCACAACGCGGGATGGGTGCGGAATGTCGAGGCGGCACAGGCGGCCGGCGTCCTGTCGGCCATGGTCGGCCTGCTCTGGATCTTTTTTGTGCTTGCCTGGCGCAGCCGGGCGGCACTGTTTTCCAACCAGCGCGGGGCTGCCCTCGCCACCTATGACCCGGCCAGCGGACTGATGCTGCCCCGGGTCATCGACAACCGGCTGGCGCAAATGCTGCTGCGCGCGCGCCGCAAACGATCGGAATGCGGCCTGATCATGCTGAGCTGGCCCGACCAGGCCCCCAGCCCGGACGAACTGAACGATCACAAGCGCAGCACCGCGCTGTCGCGCATCGGGGAAATCCTGCGCCGGGCCGCACGCGACATGGACACGGTGGTTCGTTACGACGAGAACCTCTTTCTGATGCTGATTGAGGGCCCGGTCAACCGCGAGGCCGTCACCGAGGTCGCCACCAAGATCCAGGCCGACTGCATACGCCTGTCCGAAAAACTGGACGACCCCAACGCCTTCAACCTGCACATGGCCATCTGGCATGACAGCCCCGGCGACCAGACCGGGCCGCAAATCATCGACAGCCTCAAAACCCGCTTGCGGCGAATGACGTCAGGACCCAGGCGTTATGTCCAGTTTGTCGATGCTGCCGGCGAACCTGCGAGCGTTCCGGCAGAGGCCGGCGCGCGGCGGGAAGACCTGGTCGCCAAAATCAATGCGATTGAAGTCTCGCACCCGGCCCTGACGAGCGAAACGCAGTCGCCGCTGCCGGATCCGGCCGAACAAGCCGGACCCCAGGAACACCCCCGTCAGGGCGCAGGCAGCGGCAACGCGGTCTTGTAGCGCACTTGTTTGAGCGCAAAACTCGAGCGTATTTTTTCAATGCCCGGTATCGGCGTGAGCTGCTCGAGGATGAATTTCTCGAGCGCTGCGATGTCGGCCACGGCGACGCGGATCAGGTAGTCGCTGTCACCCGTCATCAGGTAACACTCCATCACCTCGTCGTGCTCGGCAATACGCCGTTCGAACTCTGCCAGCGAATCCTTGTTTTGCGAGCGCAGGCTGATGGAAATAAACACACTCAGACCCAGCCCCAGTGCGGCGGCATTGGCGATCGCCACATAACGGTCGATCACCCGGGCCGCCTCCAGCGCCTTGACCCGGGCCAGGCAGGGGGACGGGCTCAAATGCACGCGCCTGGCCAGCTCGACGTTGGACAGCGAACCGTCGCGCTGCAGTTCGTCCAGTATCCGTAAATCCAGTGCATCGAGCTTCATGGCCTCTAAAACCTCCAATTTGAAGCATTTTATGCCGTCATAAGCGATTTTAGTGACGTATTTTGACAGCTCATAGGGGTTCCATCGGCCTATATTGGAGGCATGAATGCACCCGTCTCCCTCCACGCCCTGCAGCAAGCCGCCCTGCCCACACCCGACACCGATCCCCAGGAAACCGCCGAATGGCGCGAAGCCTTCATGGCACTGGCAGCAACGCAAGGGCCGGAGCGTGCGCGTTACCTGCTCGATGAACTGGCGCGGCTGGCACGCGAGCAACGCATGGGCTGGAAGCCGGAACTCGCCACGCCCTACGTCAACACCGTGGGTGTCAACGAGCAGCCGGTTTTTCCGGGTGACCTGGCGATGGAAGAACGGCTGGCCTCGCTGATGCGCTGGAACGCCCTGGCCATGGTGGTACGTGCCAACCAGGCCGAGTCCGGCGGCTCGGCCGAGCTGGGCGGCCACATTGCCAGTTATGCGAGCGCGGCCGACCTGTTCGAAACCGGCTTCAACCACTTCTTCCATGCGCGTGAAGGACTCGGCGAAGGCCAGCACAGGGGAGACCTGGTGTTTTTCCAGCCGCACAGCGCGCCCGGCGTCTATGCCCGCGCCTACCTCGAGGGCCGTCTCGACGAGAAGGACCTGGGTTTTTACCGGCAGGAGCTGTCCGCGCCCGGTCAGGACGCGCAGGGGCTCTCGAGCTACCCGCACCCTTACCTGATGCCGGACTTCTGGCAGTTTCCGACCGGCTCCATGGGGATCGGTCCGATCAGCTCGATTTACCACGCGCGTTTCATGCATTACCTCACGCACCGCCGCCTGCTGGACTGCACAGGCCGAAAAGTGTGGGGCGTGTTCGGTGACGGCGAGATGGACGAACCCGAGTCCATGAGCGCGCTGACGCTGGCCGCGCGCGAAGGCCTGGACAACCTGGTCTGGGTCGTGAACTGCAACCTGCAGCGCCTGGACGGCCCGGTGCGCGGCAACGGCCGCATCATCGACGAGCTCGAGAAACTGTTTCTAGGGTCCGGCTGGAACGTCATCAAGCTGGTCTGGGGCAGCGACTGGGACGGCCTGTTTGCGCGCGACCTGACGGGGGCGCTGACCCAGGCCTTTGCGCACACGGTGGACGGCCAGATGCAGACCTTTGCCGCGAAAGACGGCCGCTTCAACCGCGACAACTTTTTCGGCCAGAACGAAGAGCTTGCGCGGCTGGCGCAGGGCATGACCGACGAGCAGATCGACCGGCTCAAGCGCGGCGGCCACGACCTGGTGAAAATCCACGCCGCCTATGCCGCCGCTGCCAACCACACCGGCCAACCCACGGTGATCCTGGCACACACCAAAAAGGGCTACGGCATGGGCAGCGCCGGCCAGGGAAAGATGACCACGCACTCGCAGAAAAAATTTGACGAAAGCGACCTGCTCGAATTCCGCAACCGCTTCAACCTGCCGCTCAGCGACGAACAGGCCAGGCAACTGGCGTTTTACAAGCCCGCCGCGGACAGCCCGGAAATGCAGTACCTGCACGCCAGGCGTACCGCGCTGGGCGGCTACCTGCCCAAACGCGAAACCGGCGCCGACCCGGTCACCGTCCCCGCCCTGCCCGTGTATGCGAACTTTGCCCTCGCCGCCGACGGCAAGGAAATGAGCACCACCATGGCCTTTGTGCGCATGCTGGGCGGCCTGCTGAAAGACGCGGCACTGGGGCCACGCATCGTGCCCATCGTCGCCGACGAGGCGCGCACCTTCGGCATGGCGAACCTGTTCAAGCAGGTCGGGATTTATTCGAGCGTGGGTCAGAAGTACGCTCCGGAGGACATCGGCTCGGTGCTCAGTTACCGCGAGGCGCTCGACGGACAGATCCTGGAAGAAGGCATCAGCGAAGCCGGCGCGCTGGCCAGCTGGACCGCGGCCGCCACCAGCTACAGCGTGCACGGCCTGGCGATGTTGCCCTTCTACATTTACTACTCGATGTTCGGCTTCCAGCGCGTGGGCGACCAGATCTGGGCCGCGGCCGACCAGCGCGCGCGCGGTTTTTTGCTGGGTGCCACCTCGGGCCGCACCACCCTGGGCGGCGAGGGCCTGCAGCACCAGGACGGCTCCAGCCACCTGGTGGCCGCGACCATTCCCAACTGCAAGGCTTTCGACCCGGCCTTCGCCTGCGAGCTGGCCGTCATCATCGACCGCGGCATCCGCGAGATGATGGTGGAGCAGCAGGACGTTTTCTACTACGTCACGCTGATGAACGAGAACTATGCCCAGCCCGATCTGCGGCCCGGCTCGGAAGCCGGCATCGTTCGCGGTTGCTATAAATTTGGTAGCTATTTGCGCACACCCGGCAAGGGCCAGAGCCCGAAAAAGCTTGAAGACGTGACGCTGATGGGCTCCGGCGCGATTTTGACCGAGGTCATCAAGGCGGCGCAGCAGCTGACCGAACGCGGAATTGCCGTCACGGTGTACAGCGTGACCAGCTGGAGCGAACTCGCGCGTGACGGCGCGGCCTGCCAGCAGCGCGCGCTTCAGGGCCAGCCCATGTCCGAGACGTTCATCGCGGGCCAACTCAAAGATAGCGAAGGCCCCATCATTGCCGCCACCGATTACGTGCGCGCTGTGCCCGAAAGCATCCGAGCCTTCCTGCCACCGGGCCGCAGCTACCTGACGCTGGGCACCGACGGTTTCGGCCGCAGCGACACGCGCGCGGCGCTGCGCGGTTTCTTCGGTGTGGACGCGGCCAGCATTGTCCAGGCGGCGCTGCACCAGTTGAAAGCCGGCTGAAACAGCAAAGCCCACGAACGGGGAGAACCGTGCGCGGGCTGGGGGTGGTCGCCGGGCTGTCAGGGCCCGCTTGCTGTGACCTTACTTCGGCAGCAGCACCTTGTCGACCACGTGGATCACGCCATTGGACTGGTACACGTCGGCGATGGTCACGGTGGCCGAGCCGCCTTTTTCATCCGTCACCATGACCTTGCCGCCCATGGCCTTGGCCGTCAGCGTGCCGCCCGCCACGGTTTTCAGCGATGCCGAGCCCTTGCCCTCGGTAATCGCCCTGGTCAGTGCGGCGGCGTCCATCTTGCCGGCCACCACGTGGTAAGTCAGGATGCCGCTCAGCGTGGCCTTGTTCTCGGGCTTGAGCAGCGTGTCCACGGTGCCGGCAGGCAACGCGGCAAAGGCGGCGTTGGTCGGTGCAAACACGGTGAACGGGCCGGGGCCTTTCAGGGTCTCGACCAGGCCGGCGGCCTTGACGGCGGCGACCAGGGTGGTGTGGTCCTTGGAGTTGACGGCGTTGTCGATGATGTCCTTGGACGCCAGCATGGGCGCGCCACCGACCATCACCTGGGCGAAGGAAGTGGCTGCCGCCATGGACATGACGACCGCCAGACCGATGGACGCCAGTTTGTGTTTAGTTTGCATGTGAATACCCTTTGAAGTTGAACAAGGAGCCGACATCCAGGATGGGACATCAACGGCCGTTCTGAATACGGGGCCAGCACGGCTGCAGATTCAACCGCGCTCGAATCACGGGTATCCGTTTGTATCTGGCGCCGATCCGGCGCCGTTCAGGGCTGCGCCTGCAACCAGTCGCGCACCGCCTGGGGGTACAGCCGGTGCTCCTGCACCAGCACACGCGCGGCCAGCGTGTCTGCGGTGTCGTCCGGCAGCACCGGCACGACTGCCTGCGCCAGGATGGGGCCGTGGTCCAGCTCGGCCGTCACCTGGTGCACCGTGCAGCCGGCCTCGCGGTAACCCGCATCGATGGCGCGCTGGTGCGTGTTCAGGCCCGTAAAGGCCGGCAGCAGCGAGGGGTGAATGTTGACCAGCCGCCCCGCGTAATGCCGCACAAAGTCCGGCGTGAGGATGCGCATGAACCCGGCCAGCACCACCAGGGCTGGCTGGTGGGCATCGATCAGCGCCATCAGCGCGGCATCAAAGGCCTCGCGCGATTCAAACGCCTGGTGGCGCAGGACCTGCGTGGCCACGCCCAGCGACTGCGCAAGCTGCAGCCCGGCCGCGTCGGGCCGGTTGCTGATCACCGCAGCAACCCGGGCACCGAACTGCTGCTGCCAGTGCTGCGCCTGCGCGGCCCGGACGATGGCCGCCATGTTCGAGCCACTGCCCGAAATCAGGATCACGATGTTTTTGGGCTGGCGCGGCATCAGGTTTGGCATGGGTGCTTGGATTATCGCGACCCCGATCCCGCCCACGCCTGCGGCGGCCTGGCCAGGGCAAACAGCGCCAGCGTCACCACGCCCATGCCGACCAGCAGCCAGAGCAGCCCGGTGTAGCCACCCAGCCCCAGCAGGGCCCAGGCCGTCAGGAAGGGCGCCGCCGCGCGGGTGCACAGTGCAATGCCCGACATCGCGCCAGTGATGCGCCCCACATGTTCGCGGCCATAAAAGTCGGGAACGATGTTGCTGCGCACAATGGTGATCAGGCCGTTGGCCACCCCAAACAACACGGCAAATCCCGCCAGCACCAGCGGCTGGCGGCCCAGTGCAAAAATCCCCAGCGCCAACGGAAACAAGGCCAGCACCGCGAGGCCCAGCGCCCGGTGGTTCAGCCCCCGGCCCAGCCACAGGAAGGCAAAACGCCCCGCCACCTGCGCCGGGCCGAACCACACCATGACCGCCACCGCTTCGGTCTGCGACAGCCCGCGCGACTCGAACGCCGGCATCAGGTGCGCCCAGATCGTCGACAGCGCAAACGCATACAGCGTGAAAGTCGCGGTCAGCAGCCAGAAGGTGCGCCCCTGCATGGCCTGGCGCAAGGTCGCCTGGTCCTGCAGCACCGCGCCGGCCGGCACGGTGCCGGGCACCGTGGGGCGCTTCCAGGGTCCGCGCAGCACCCAGGCATGCAGCGGCGCCACCAGCAGCAGCACCCCGGCCATCACCAGCAGCGCAGGCCGCCAGCCCAGGGTGAGCAGCAACCACGCCGCCGCGGGAAAGGACAGCGTGCTGGCAAAGCCGCCGACCAGCGTGATGGTGGTGATGCCCTGACGGTAACGGTCAGGGAAACGTTTGGTGATCTCCATGAAAGCGGGCTCGTACAGCGTCATCGCCATGGCCAGCCCGAGCAGCGCCCACGCGGCGTACAGCAGCGGCAGGTTGTGCGCCTGCGACCAGAGGGCACAGCCGGCCGCGCCGAGCAGCGCGCCGCCGGTCAGCACAAAGCGCCCGCGTCCGCGGTCAATCGCGGCGCCGACCGCATAAGTCGCCAGGCCCCAGACCATCAGGCCCAGCGTGAAGGCCCCCATGATGTCGGGCTGGCTCCAGCCCATGTCGCGCTGCATCGGCAGCACAAAGGAAGAAAAGCCGTAATACATGACGGCCCAGACAAGAATCTGGCCGACACTGAGGGCGCTGATGATGGTGCGGTAGGAAGGCAAGGTGGGGTGATTATCCGGGGCGGCAAAAAACGCTGGCCCACGCCCGATTCTGCAAGGCGGAATCGCTCGCTATTTGTCCCAACTGGGACATAAAATTCCGAACGACCGTGCTAAAAATGCGGCAGTAACTTGAACCCCACGGAGACACGCATCTTATGGATCTCGCTTTCACCCCCGAAGAACAGACATTCCGCGAGGACATTCGCGCCTGGGTTCATGCCAATCTGCCGGCCGACATTTCGCACAAGGTGCACAACGCCCTCCGCCTGAGCCGCGACGACATGCAGCGTTGGGCCAAAATCCTCGGCAAAAAAGGCTGGCTCGGTCATGGCTGGCCCAAGGAGTTTGGCGGCCCGGGCTGGAACGCAGTGCAAAAACACCTGTTCGAGGAAGAATGTGCGCTCGCCGGCGCGCCCCGCGTCGTGCCGTTTGGCCCGGTGATGGTGGCGCCGGTGATCATGGCCTTTGGCACACCCGAGCAGCAGAAACGTTTTCTGCCCGGCATCGCCAGCGGCGAGGTCTGGTGGAGCCAGGGTTACAGCGAGCCGGGTTCCGGCTCCGACCTGGCCTCGGTCAAATGCCGCGCCGAACGGCAGGGCGACAAATACATCGTGAACGGCCAGAAAACCTGGACCACGCTGGGCCAGTACGGTGAGTGGATCTTCTGCCTGGTGCGCACCAGTACCGAAGGCAAGCCGCAGACGGGCATCTCCTTTTTGCTGATCGACATGAAGTCGCCCGGCGTGACCGTGCGCCCCATTGTGCTGCTCGACGGTGAGGCCGAGGTCAACGAGGTCTGGTTCGACAACGTCGAAGTCCCGGCCGGGAACCTGGTCGGCGAGGAAAACAAGGGCTGGACCTACGCCAAACACCTGCTCAGCCACGAGCGCACCAACATTGCCGACGTGAACCGCGCCAAGCGCGAGCTCGAACGCCTCAAACGCATCGCCAAGGCCGAGGGCGTCTACGACGACCTGCGCTTTCGCGATGAAATCGCCAAGATGGAAGTCGATGTGGTGGCCCTCGAAATGCTGGTGCTGCGCGTGCTGTCGGCGGAAAAATCGGGCAAGAACTCGCTGGACATCGCCGGCCTGCTGAAAATCCGCGGCAGTGAAATCCAGCAGCGCTACACCGAGCTCATGATGCTGGCCGCCGGCCCCTTCAGCCTGCCCTTCATCGAGGAAGCCATGGAAGCGGGCTGGCAGGGCAACTTCCCCGGCGGCATCGCTGCCGACGCGCCGCTGGCCTCGACCTATTTCAATATGCGCAAGACCACCATCTATGGCGGCAGCAACGAAGTGCAGCGCAACATCGTGTCGCAATTCGTTCTGGGCTAGCAAGATTCCATAAATCCATTTTTCGGGCGAATTGCGTCGTTGCGCGGTGCTCGCAATCCTCATGTACCCAAGTACATTCCGGTTGCTCCGCTCCCTGCGCCTAGCACTTCATCCCGAAAAGCTGAATTTCTGGAACCTTGCCAAATACTTTTAGGAGACATCATGGATTTTGATTTCAGCGACGACCAGGAACAACTGCGCGACGCCGTGGGCAAGTGGGTCGCCAAGGCCTACGACTTCGAGCGCCGCCGCGGCATTGCCAAGGCCGGCGGTTTCTCGCGCGAGGCTTACGGCCAGCTGGCCGAACTCGGCTTGACCGGTCTCTACATTCCCGAGGACGACGGTGGACTGGGCATGGGCCCGGTCGAAGGCATGGTCGTCATGGAAGAACTCGGCCGCGGCATCGTGCTGGAGCCGCTGGCGCAGGCGCTGATTGCCGGCGCCGTGTTGTCCGGCTACGCACCCGCCGATGTCAAGGCCGCCTGGCTGCCGAAAGTCGCCGCCGGCGAAGCACTGCTGGTGCTCGCCTCGCAGGAGCGTGCCGCCCGCTACCGACTCGATGTTTGTGAAGCAAAAGCGGTCGCAGCCGGCACCGGCTGGGCGCTGACAGCTACCAAAAACATAGTACCCGCCGGTGACCAGGCCGACGCCTTCATCGTCCCGGCGCAGGCCAATGGCAAGATCGCCCTGTTCCTGGTCGAGCGCACGGCCAACGGCGTGACCACCCGCGGCTACGGCACGCAGGACGGCGGCCGCGCGGCCGACGTGGTGCTCAAGGACGCGCCGGCCACGCTGATCACGCTGGACGGCCTGGCGGCGCTGGAGCATGCCACCGACATCGGCATTGCCGCCACCTGCGCCGAAGCCGTCGGCGTGATGGACAAGACCCTGGCCATCACCGTCGAGTACATGAACACGCGCAAGCAGTTCGGTGTGCTGATCAGCAGCTTCCAGGCGCTGCGCCACCGCGTGGCCGACATGAAGATGCAGCTGGAGCTGGCCCGCTCCATGAGTTACTACGCCTCGCTCAAGCTCAACGCGCCGGCCGCCGAACGCCGCGCCGCCATGGCCCGCGCCAAGTACCAGCTCGGCGTCTCCATGCGTTTTGTCGGCCAGCAGGCGGTGCAGCTGCACGGTGGCATCGGCGTGACCGACGAATACATCGTGAGCCATTACTTCAAGCGGCTGACACAAATGGAGATGAGTTTTGGCGATACCTTGCACCATCTGGGCGAGGTGTCGGCGAGAATGCAGGACACTGCAGGCGTATTCGCCTGATCACGATCACAACCAGCATCAGCCCGCCCTCGCGGGCTTTTTTCATCGGGAGACAACCATGACTTCACGCCGCAGCCTATTTGCCATCCTCGCCAGCAGCCTGCTGCTGGCGGCCTGCGCCACAGCACCCAGCCTTGAATCGCAGCCACCGATTGTTTTTGTGCACGGCAACGGCGACAGCGCTTCCATCTGGCAAAGCACGGTCTGGCGTTTCGAGTCCAACGGCTGGCCGCGCGAACGCCTGCACGCCATCGACCTGCCCTACCCACTGGCGCGCGACGAGGACGGCAAGGCCCAGCCGGGACGCACCTCGACCGCGGAACACATGGCCTACCTGAAGGCGGAAGTCGACAAGGTGCTGCAGGCCACGGGCGCCCGCCAGGTGGTGCTGGTGGGCAACTCGCGCGGCGGCAACGCCATCCGCAATTACATCTACAACGGCGGCGGCGCCGCGCGCGTGAGCCACGCCATCCTGGGCGGCACGCCCAACCACGGCGTCTGGGCCACCAAAGGCTTTCGCGAAGCCAACGAGTTTTCCGGCACCGGGCCTTTCTTGACAGGGCTCAATGCGCCCAAGAATGCTGCCGGTGACGAAGTCAGCGGCCCGGTCAAGTGGCTGACCCTGCGCTCTGACAACAACGATAAATTCGCCCAGCCCGACGGCCTGTGGATAGGCGCCAAAGGCACACCGACCAACGTGACCTACGAAGGCCCGGCCCTCAAGGGCGCGACCAACCTCGTGCTGCCGCGCGTGGACCACCGCGAGACTTCGTTTTCTCCCGCTGCGTTTGAGGCAACCTACCGTTTCATCACCGGCCGGGCGCCCCAGTCGTCAACCATCCAGAGTGAAACACCGGTGGTGCTGAACGGCAAGATCACCGGCCTGGGCCTGCGCCCGACCGACCCGGCGTCGGGCAACTATTCGAACAACCTGCCGCTGCCCGGCGCGCAACTCACGGTCTACGCCACCGACGCAGCCACCGGTGCACGCCTTGGCAACGCGGTGCACAGCAAAACGGTGGGTGCCGATGGCCTCTGGGGCCCCTTCACCGCCCAGCCCGGCACGCCCTATGAGTTTGTCATCAGCGCGCCAGGGTATGCGACCACCCACATCTACCGCAGTCCGTTTGCACGCTCCAGCCAACTGATTCACATGCGTGCAGACCGACCCGCCGAGGCCGACAAGAGCGCCAGGTCCAGCGTCACCCTGACCCGGCCGCGCGGCTACTTCGACGCGACGCGCGACAAGATGTCCTTCGATGGCAAAGCGCTGCCTGGCGTGCCGCCAGCGGGCGCAGGCGTGTCGAGTTCCAAGATCAACCTGAGCCAGGACGGTGTTCGCCCGATTTCAGCGGAGTTCAACGGCGAAAAAATCACGGGGCGGACCTGGCCCATGGCGGAGGGGCACCTGGTGGTGCTGGAGCTGACCTACTGAGGTTCTGAAATCACCGCTCGGCAATGGGAGCTGAGCGTGTCGAAGTCCGCTCGGAGACAGGGACACCCTCGCGTATCGTGCGAACAGGGTTAGCTATCATTTTAATAGCTACCTACGCTTTCTCCGCAAGGGCTGGGGGCAATTTATTGCCGCACGCTGGCGACACCCGCCTGCCCGATGCCCAAAACAAGGAAGGTCAGGCCCGGTGGGCTTGCTGTCCGGGCCGCTCGCGGATGTCTGAACTCAGGAAATTTGCAACGGAAGCCGCCCAGCTTACACCAGCAAACGCGATGTCCTCGGCACGTGCGCCATCAAAAACTCCATCTGGTCCGCCAGGATGCGGCGGTTGCGCAAAATGAAGTCTTCCCACAGGCTGGGCACGTACGGTGTGTAGAGCAGCGGCATGTGCGCCTGCTCGGGGGTGCGGCTGCTTTTGCGGTGGTTGCAGGCGCGGCAGGCGGTGACCACATTCATCCAGGTGTCGATGCCGTTCTGCGCGAACGGGATGATGTGTTCGCGGGTCAGGTCTTCTTCGTGGAAATGGTCGCCGCAGTAGGCGCACACATTGCGGTCGCGGGCGAACAGCTTGCTGTTGGTGAGCCCGGGCTTGAGGTCGAAGGGGTTGATGTTGGGCACGCCCTTGGTGCCGATGATGCTGTTGACGTTGATGATGGACTGGTTGCCGGTGATGGCGTTGTGGCCACCGTGAAACGTGGCCACCTGCGCACCCATCTCCCAGCGCACTTCATCCGAGGCATAGTGCAGCACGGCTTGTTCGAGGCTGATCCACGATTGCGGCAACCCCTGGGCTGAGAGTTTCAAGACCTTCAAACGAACCTCCAACATTTAAAAAAAACGCTTGGAAACCGGACTTAAACTGCTTGAGCCCTCAATATACAGTGAATTTGTGACAAAGCCTGATCACAAGCCCCTTTAAGGCGCCGGGGCCGCATGGACCCGGCCCGAAGTGCTATTAAAACGATAATAAAACGATGAAAGTTTTCCGCGGCTACCAGCATCCCCAGCTTGCGGCGCAGTGCGCGCTGACGATTGGCAATTTCGACGGCGTGCACCGCGGCCACCAGGCCATGCTGGCGCTGCTGAAAAACGAGGCGCAGCACCGGGGCGTGCCCAGCTGCGTGATGAGCTTCGAGCCCCATCCGCGCGACTACTTCGCCGCCGTGGCGCGCAAGCCCGAGCTGGCGCCGGCGCGTATCGCCACGCTGCGCGACAAGCTGACCGAGCTGGCGCGTTGCGGCATCGACCAGTGTGTGGTGCTGCCTTTCAATGCCCGGCTGGCCGCCCAGCCGGCCCAGGCTTTCATCGAGGACGTGCTGGTGCGCGGCCTGGGCGCGCGTTACGTGCTGGTGGGCGACGACTTCCGTTTTGGTGCCAAACGCGCCGGCGACTACGCCATGCTCGACGCCGCCGGGGAGCAGCTGGGTTTTGACGTGGCCCGCATGAACAGCTACGAGATACCGGACCCCCACGCTCGGACCTACCTCGCTGCCCCCCAAGGGGGCGTGCCCGCCTCGGGGCGGCCCGGCGGCGGGCGCAGCACCCGCGTGTCGAGTTCAGCCGTGCGTGAAGCCCTGGGCCAGGGCCAGATGGGCCGCGTGGCCAGCCTGCTTGGCCGGCCTTACAGCATTTCCGGCCACGTGGTCCATGGCCGCAAGCTCGGGCGCGAGTTGGGTTTTCGCACCCTGAACCTGCGCTTTTCCCACTGGAAACCGGCCGCCAGCGGGATTTTTGCGGTGCAGGTGTTCGGCCTGTCGGACCAGCCCGTGCCCGGTGTCGCCAACCTGGGCATCCGGCCCTCGCTGGACCCCGACGACGTCAACGGCGGACGTGTGCTGCTGGAGACCCATTGCCTGGCCTGGCCGGCCGGCTTGGGGCCGGAGGAGGCATACGGTAAAATCATCCGGGTGGAACTGCTACACAAACTGCACGACGAACTGAAATACGACGGTCTGGACAGCCTCAAGGCGGGCATCACCAGGGACTGCGACGATGCGCGGGCATTTTTTGCCGAGGCCGCAAAGTCATTTTCAGCCTCCATGCACACGGAAACCAGCCGCCAGACCACACGCGACCGAATTTAGACGATCTCGTCGCCTCTGGCCCCGCCCCTGCCTCCCGGCGAACGGCTTTCTTCCCGACCCGTCTTCCGGCGGCTTGGCCTCATCAGGCCGCTTCAACAAGAGCATCCCATGTCCGACAACAAAACCGACTACCGCAGCACCCTGAACCTGCCCGACACCCCCTTTCCCATGCGCGGCGACCTGCCCAAACGCGAAGCCGGCTGGGTCAAGGAATGGGACGACAAGGGCATCTACAAGAAGCTGCGCGACGTGCGCGCCGGCAAACCGAAGTTTGTGCTGCATGACGGCCCGCCGTATGCCAACGGCCAGATCCACATCGGCCACGCAGCCAACAAGATCCTGAAAGACATGATCGTCAAGGCGCGCCAGCTCAAGGGGCTGGATGCGGTGTATGTGCCGGGCTGGGACTGCCACGGCCTGCCGATCGAAAACGCCATCGAAAAACTCCATGGCCGCAATCTTTCAAGAGACGACGTGCAGGCCAAAAGCCGCGCTTTTGCCACCGGGCAGATCGCACAGCAGAAAGAGGACTTCAAGCGCCTGGGCGTGCTGGGTGAATGGGCCAACCCCTACCTGACCATGAACCCCGGCAACGAAGCCGACGAGATCCGCGCGCTCAAACGAATCATGGAACGCGGTTTTGTCTACCGCGGTCTCAAGCCTGTCTACTGGTGTTTCGACTGCGGCTCCTCGCTGGCCGAGTTCGAGATCGAATACGCCGACAAAAAATCGCAGACCCTGGACGTCGGCTTCCAGTGCGGCCAGCCCGACAGGCTGGCCGCCGCTTTCGGCCTGCAAAGCCTGGCCAAGGACGCTTATGCCGTGATCTGGACCACGACCGCGTGGACCATCCCCGCCAACCAGGCGCTGAACCTGAACCCCGATCTGGACTACGCACTGGTCGATACCGAGCGCGGCATCCTGCTGCTGGCCGCTTCGCTGGTAGACAAGTGCATGGAGCGTTACCAGCTCACCGGCACGGTGCTGGCCACCACCGCCGGCAAACACCTGGCGCTGATCAATTTCAGACACCCGCTGTACGACGTGGATGCTGGTTACCGGCGCCTGAGCCCGGTCTTCCTGGCCGACTACGCCACCGCCGACGACGGTACCGGCATCGTGCACTCCTCGCCGGCCTACGGCGTGGAAGACTTCAACTCCTGTGTGGCCAACGGCATCGCCTACGACGACATCCTGAACCCGGTGCAGGGCAACGGCCGTTACGTCGATGACCTGCCGCTGTTCGGCGGCCTGAACATCTGGAAAGCCGCGCCGCTGGTGACCGAGGCGCTGCGCGAGGCCGGCCGCCTGTTTGCCACGCATGACATCGTGCACAGCTACCCGCATTGCTGGCGCCACAAGACGCCGGTGATCTACCGCGCCGCCGCCCAGTGGTTCATCCGCATGGACGAGGGCGAAGGCGTGTTCACCAAGGACAAGGCGCCGCGCACCCTGCGCCAGCTGGCGCTGGCCGCGATCGAGGAAACCAGCTTCTACCCGGAAAACGGCAGAACCCGCCTGCACGACATGATTGCCGGCCGGCCCGACTGGTGCATCAGCCGCCAGCGCAACTGGGGCGTGCCCTTGCCGTTTTTTGTTCACACCGCCACCGGTGAGTTGCACCCGCGCACCATGGCGATCATGGACCAGGCCGCCGCCATGGTGGAGGCCGGTGGCATCGAGGCCTGGAGCAAGGCCAGCGCCGAGTCCATCATCGGAGCAGATGCGCCGGATTACATCAAGAGCACCGACATCCTCGACGTCTGGTTTGACTCGGGCACCACCCATTTCCACGTGCTCAAGCGCAGCCATGCCGAACAGTCGGCCTGGCCGGCCGACCTGTACCTCGAAGGCCACGACCAGCACCGCGGCTGGTTCCACTCCTCACTGCTCACCTCGTGCGCGATGTACGACCACGCGCCCTACAAGGGCCTGCTGACGCACGGCTTCACGGTGGACGGCAAGGGCCGCAAGATGAGCAAGAGCGAAGGCAACGTCGTGGCGCCGCAGGAGATCTCGGGCAAGCTGGGGGCCGAAATCATCCGCCTCTGGTGCGCATCCACCGACTACTCGGGCGACCTGGCCATCGACGACAAGATCCTGGCCCGTGTGGTGGACGCCTACCGCCGCATCCGCAACACGCTGCGTTTTTTGCTGGCCAATGCCAGCGACTTCGACCCGGCCCAGGACACCGTTCCGCTGGAGCAGATGCTGGAAATCGACCGTTACGCGTTGAGCCGCGCAGCCCAGCTGCAGGCCGACATCCTGGCGCATTACGAGGTCTACGAGTTCCACCCGGTGGTCTCCAAACTGCAGATCTACTGCAGCGAAGACCTGGGCTCCTTCTACCTCGACATCCTGAAAGACCGGCTGTACACCACCGCACCGAAGTCGCTGGCCCGGCGCAGCGCGCAGACGGCCTTGCACCAGATCACCCACGCCATGCTGCGCTGGATGGCGCCGTTTTTGAGCTTCACGGCCGAAGAAGCCTGGCAGGTGTTCGGCAGCTCGGAGTCCATCTTCATGGAAACCTATGCCGACCTGGCCGCGCCCGACGAGGCCCTGCTGGCCAAATGGACACGCATCCGCGAACTGCGTGATGCGGTCAACAAGGACATCGAGGCGCTGCGCGCCGACGGCAAGGTCGGCTCATCGCTGCAGGCCAGGGTGAGCCTGGAAGTCACCGCCGACGACCACGCCCTGCTGGCCAGCCTTGGCGAGGATCTGAAGTTCGTCTTCATCACTTCCGCTATTGATTTAATAGCTGGAGGCGCACAATCCATAAGGACTGAAGCCAGTTCTGCCGTGAAGTGTGAGCGCTGCTGGCATTACCGCGAGGACGTAGGCCACGACGCTGCGCACCCGACAATCTGCGGCCGTTGCACCAGCAACCTGTTCGGTGCAGGGGAAGAAAGGAAGTACGCCTGATGACCAGAACCACCTTCGGAACCACCTCCCCCAGCCTGCTGCCCTGGCTGGGCCTGGCGCTGATCCTCCTGATTGCCGACCAGTTCACCAAGGTGCTGATCCTGGGCTACTACCAGCTCGGGGACGCGACCTATGTCACCTCCTTTTTCAACGTGGTGCGGGTGCACAACACTGGCGCCGCGTTTTCCTTCCTGGCTTCCGCGTCGGGCTGGCAACGCTGGTTCTTCACCGCCATCGGCATCGCGGCGGCGCTGTTCATCCTGTGGATGCTCAAGTCGCACGCGGGGCAAAAGCTGTTCTCCTTTGCGCTGGCCTGCATTCTGGGCGGCGCGGTCGGCAACGTGATTGACCGCACCATGCACGGCTACGTGGTTGACTTTCTGGACTTCCACTACGCCGGCTGGCACTTCCCCGCGTTCAACGTGGCCGACAGCGCCATCACCATCGGCGCCATCTGCCTGGTGCTGGACGAATTGCTGCGCGTGAAAAAAAGTTAGCCCCCACGCTCCGCCGCTACGCCGGTCGCTTCCCCCCGAGGGGGCACTGCGCCTGCGGTCCGGCGAAGCCGGTCCCGCGGCCCCTGCTTGCGGGAGATTGCCATCGTTTTTCCCCGGATCGCCACTTGGCGTTTCGAAGAATGCCTCCCAAGCAGCGCACCGGCGTTATAGTGGCCCTCAACACTTATGAAGCATTTGTTGAATTTGCTGGCCGCCATCGCGCTGCTGGTCTGGGGTACCCATCTGGTTCGAACCGGCATCCTGCGGGTGTTCGGAGCCAATTTACGCCACGTGTTGTCGCGCAGCATCGGCAACCGGTTCACCGCCGCCCTGTCAGGCATCGGCGTGACCGCGCTGGTGCAGTCCAGCACCGCCACCTCGCTGATCGTGTCCTCCTTTGTCGGCCAGGGGATGATCGCATTGCCGCTGGCCCTGGCCGTGATGCTGGGCGCCGACATCGGCACCAGCCTGATGGCCGTGGTGTTCTCGTTTGACCTGTCCTGGCTCTCGCCCCTGTTCATCTTCACCGGCGTGGTGCTCTTCATCTCGCGCCAGACCACCAATGTCGGACGTTTTGGCCGCATCCTGATCGGCCTGGGGCTGATGCTGCTGGCGCTGCGCCTGGTGACGGACTCGACCGCAGTGCTGACCTCGAACGCGGCCGTCAAGGCCCTGCTCGGCACACTCAGCAGCGACCTGCTGCTGGAGATCACGGTCGGTGCGGTGCTGGCGGTGGTGTCCTACTCCAGCCTGGCCATCGTGCTGCTGACGGCCACGCTGGCGGCCTCGGGCGTGATTCCGCTGGACGTGGCACTCGGGCTGGTGCTGGGCGCCAACCTCGGCAGCGGCCTGCTGGCGGTGCTGACCACGGCCCGCTCCGCCATCGAAGTGCGGCAGGTGCCTCTGGGCAACTTCCTTTTCAAGCTGCTCGGCGTCGCTGCCGCCGCACCCCTTGTCGGCCTGTGGCTGCGACATGTGCGCCCCCTCCTCGGTGAGGCCGCCACCACGGTCGTCTTGTTTCACCTGATGTTCAACGTGCTGGTCGGGCTGGTGTTCATCACCTTGACGCAGGTGGTGGCGCGCTGGGTGGAAAAACTCCTGCCGCGCCCGGTCAAAGGTGCCGCGGCCGGCGGCCGCCCGCACCACCTGGACCCGTCGGCGCTGACGACCCCGTCGCTGGCCATCTCGTGCGCCGCCCGCGAAGCCCTGCACCAGGCCGACGTGGTCGAGAGCATGCTGATCGGCATGCTGGAGGTCATGCGCCGCAACGACCTGCGGCTGGCCGAAGACCTGCGCAAGATGGATGACACGGTGGACGAGCTGTACTCGGCCATCAAGTACTACCTGACCAAGATCTCGCGCGAGGCCCTGGGCGAGGAGGAAAGCCGGCGCTGGACCGACATCATCAGCTTCACCATCAACATGGAGCAGATCGGCGACATCATCGAACGCGTGCTGATCGACATCGAGGACAAGAAGATCAAGCCGGGACGCAACTTCTCGGAAGCCGGCATGGCCGAGATCTGCGAGTTGCACCAGCGCCTGCTCGACAACCTGCGCCTGGGCATGAGCGTGTTCCTCAACGGCAGTGTGCGCGACGCGAAAAAGCTGCTCGAAGAAAAAGCGCGTTTCCGCGACCTGGAGCGCGCCTACGCCACGACACACCTGGGCCGCCTTTCCGAGCGCACCATGCAGAGCATGGAAACCAGTTCACTGCACATCGATTTGATCAGCGACCTCAAACGCATCAACTCGCACATCTGCTCCATCGCCTACCCCATCCTCGACTCGGCCGGTGCGCTGGTGCCCAACCGCCTGCGCCAGAGCGCCTTCAGTGATTCCGTCTCCCGCTGACCGGCAGGACATGCAGCGATGAACCCCGACGCCCAACAGCTCTGGCGCGCCCCGCGCTGGGCGCTGGCGGTGCTGCTGGCCCTGCTGGGCATGCTCGGGCCGTTTTCCATCGACACCTACATCCCGGCGTTTTCGGGCATTGCGCGTTCGCTGGGTGCCACGCCGGTCGAGATGCAGCAGACACTGTCGGCCTACCTGTTCGGTTTTGCCTTCATGAACCTGTTTCACGGGGCGCTGGCCGACAGCTTCGGTCGCCGACCGGTCGTGCTGTGGGGCATTGCGATGTTCACCGTCGCCTCAGCCGGTTGTGCGCTGTCGCAAAGCATTGAACAGTTGGTGTTTTTCCGGGCGCTGCAGGGCCTGTCCACCGGTGCCGGCATCGTGGTCTCACGCGCCGTGATCCGCGACATGTTCCCGCCGGCGCAGGCGCAGAAGGTGATGAGCCAGGTGACGATTTATTTCGGCGTGGCCCCGGCGATTGCGCCCATCATCGGCGGCTGGCTGTTTGTGCACCTGAACTGGCACGCGATCTTCTGGTTCCTCACCGGCGTCGGCGTGTTGCTGTGGACGGCCAATTACCGCCTGTTGCCCGAGACGCTGCATGTGACGCAGCGCCAGCCCTTCAATGTGAAACACCTGATGCGCGGCTACTGGCAGCTCGGCTCCAGCGCGCGTTTTTTCCTGCTGGCACTGGCCAGCGGCGTGCCCTTCAACGGCATGTTTCTCTACGTGCTGGCGGCGCCCGAGTTCCTGGGCTCGCACCTGGGGCTTGCGCCTACCCAGTTTTTCTGGTTCTTCGTGCTCACGATTGCCGGCATCATGGCCGGCGCCTGGCTCAGCGGGCGTCTGGCAGGCCGGATCGCACCCAAGCAGCAGATCCGCCACGGCTTTGTCATCATGCTGGTGGTCGCGGTACTGAACCTGCTGGCCAACCTGCTGTTCAAGGCCCATGTGTCCTGGGCGCTGTTCCCGATTGCCGTGTTCGCCTTCGGCTGGGCCCTGATGGTGCCGGTGGTGACCTTGCTGGTGCTGGACCTCTACCCCGAGCGGCGCGGCATGGCCTCGTCGCTGCAGGCCTTCATCGGCTCGACCGCCAACGGCATTGTGGCCGGCGTGATCGCGCCGCTGATCATGCATTCCACTGTGGCGCTGGCGGCAACGTCACTGCTGATGTTGGGCATCGGCCTGCTGGCCTGGCTCTACCTGCACCACCGCTGGCCGGAGATCGGCCGGGCGGTGTCGGCTCAGGACTGATCTGAAAACACAGCCGCCTGGATCAACGCGGCTTCCAGAGTGAACTGGCCCTGTTGCATCTGGCGCAGCAGCTCGTTCCCATCCAACAAGGCAAAACACTGAACCTCGCCGTCCTGGTTCACCGGCACCATGCCTTCGGGCACCGTGCACCGGTACCAGTCGATGTGTTCGCTGACGTAGCCTGCGCCGTTTCCGTCTCTGGCAGGCCGACAGGTGTGCAGGCGCCCACCATAGCGCATGTCCTTCAGCTCGGGCAGGTGAAGGCCGGCCTCTTCCCAGGTTTCGCGTTGCAATGCAAGGTCCAGCGTATCGGCTGCGGACACCATGCCACCCATCAGGGTGTCCCAAAGGCCCGGGTCGTTGGGTTTGTCGAAAGCCCGCTGCTGCACCCAGAAGCGGCCATCGGGCGCCTGTCCGACAAGGTGCACTGCCTGCGTGGCGATGCCCAGCGGGCGCACTGCCGCGCGCTCCACCGTGCCAAGCCGGCGGCCGCGCGGGTCGCACACCGCGAGTTGCTCATCGCGCCAGGCGCCCGCCAGCCCCACCGCGTGCAGGGCGGCGGCCACACGGTTCAGGCCCTGCGTGATCTCACCCTGCAGATGCCAGCCGGCCTGCCCGTTTCGCTCTTCTTTTGATAGCTGTTCACGCCCATCCTGCAAGGGCTCGAGACCGATTTGATTGAGAAAATCTGGTTCCACCGAGCCAATCACCGATTCACCGGCCCACAGCGGCACCCGCGGACGCAGCGGCGCTTGCGAGGCCGCTGCACGCAGCGCGTCAAGGTGGGCGGGGTCGAAGGCAGGAAAATTCATGAAGCGTATTAAGCCATGCCCGGGCTTGCGTCGCCCGGCATTAGCTATGTATTTGATAGCTGCTGACGCCCGTATCCAGAGGAAAATTCCAGAAATCGTCTTATATTTTGGCCAGAAGGCCGTCCAGACGCCGGTCCCAGTTGACGCCAGGCAACGCCGTAGCCAGTTGCGCATCGCTGAGCGCAAAGGTGCGGCGCAGCACCTGGGCCAGCACCCCGCGGTAGTCGTGGTGGGCCGGCAGGTCACGGCCCTCGTTGAGGTTGCCGCGCGCCAGGCCCGTCCACTGGCCGTGCCAGCGGCCGCCGTTCACCCGGTTGCCGATCAGCCACATCGCATTGCCGAAACCGTGGTCGGTGCCGCGGGTGCCGTTCTCCGCCGTGGTGCGGCCGAACTCGCTCATGACCACGATCGCGTCGCCCGGTTCGGAAAAATCCCGGCGCAGCTGCGCCACACCGCGCGCCAGGTTGCCGAGGTTGTTGGCCAGCTGGCCGGTGGCGGCGCCCTGGTTGGCGTGGGTGTCCCAGCCGCCGGCCGACAGAAAACCCAGGCGCAGGCCGCGGTCGTTGCGCATCAGCGTGCCCAGGTGCTGGGCATCGAGCTGCAGGCCCACCGGGTCCGGTGCGCCGTTGCTCGCCGCCAGCATTTGGGCGGACTGGGCCTGCGCACCAGGTGGGGTGCCGTCGCGGTCCAGCTGGCGGTCCGCCATGGGCATGCCAGCCGCGTCCATGCCGTTGCGGCGGACGTCGGCAGCGGCTTTTTCGCTGCTCAATTCCTGCGCGCTCTGCATGCGGCTGCCCGCCCCCTGGCGGAAGGCCCGGCTGAGGCTGTCATCCCCGGCGTAGAGGTCCAGCAGGGCCTGGCGCGTTTTGTCGTTGGCCAGCACACCGGTGCGCTCGGCCGCCTGTCCGCGCGGGATCAATTTGACGGAAGCCGGCCCGCCGAGAATGGCCGGGTTGGCCTCGCCCACGCCCAGTGCCACCGCGGGACCCCGGACGCCGGCACGCAGGCCCGCCACCTGGTTGAGCCAGCCCGGCGCACTGCTGGTGCGCCCGGGCTGCGCAATTTCCATCTGGTATTGCGCGTCGAAGTGCGAGCGGTTCGGTGCGGGCAGGCCGGCCGCGGGAACAAAACCCAGCACACCCTGCTGCCACAACGGCAACAGGGGCGCCAGCGCCGGATGCAGCGCAAAGGTGTTGTCCAGGCGCAAGGCGGTTTGCGTGCTGCCATCCGGTGCGGCAATCGCGATGTTGGGCCGCACGGCGTAATAGTCGCGGTCGGCATAAGGCACCAGCGCCGACAGGCCGTCGTAAGCGCCGCGCAGCAAGACCACCACGAGGCGGCCGCCGTCGAGCGAGGTGGTTCCCGGCGCCAGTGCCTGCGCCCAGGCGCCGGAACCCAGGGGCAGCGCTGACAGTGCGCCGCCCTGAAGCAGGCGACGGCGTTGCAGGAAGAACAGATCTGGATGCATGACAACTCCTCGGCTCGGGTTTATTTGCGCATGAAGTCGGGGCTGGCCAGCAGCAAGCCCGTGCGCAGCGGGGCCGCCTCGCGGCCGATGCGCTCCCGGGTGGGGCCGCTCAGGAAAACATCGAGGTAGGCGGGTTCTGCCATGCGCGGCGCCAGGGCCATGGCGTAGTCAGCACGTCGCGTCAATGCCTCGGGCGCCAGCCAGGTGGCGGCATCGGTCTTGTAGCCGTCTGGGGTTTGCCAGCCATGCATGGGCTGGCCGGCCTGCGCCAGAAAACCCAGGGTCTGCATCAGGTCGCGCCGGTCCTTCACGCCGCCGGCAGCGGTCAGCACCGAGCAGGCATAGTCCATCGGCGTCTTGAAGAGCTGGTTCCCGGCTGCCCAGAACTCCGGCTCCGACACCAGCGTGCGCATCACGGCGCGGAGGTCGCCTTGCGTGGCCAGAAAGGTCCGGCTCAGGCGCTCCACCAGTGCCGCCGGCGGCTGGTCAGCCACAAAAAAACTGGCCAGGCGCATCGAGATTCTTCGCGCGGTGGCCGGCTGGCGCGCCAGGAAGCGGATGGCGTCCTCGCCCTCGGCCATGCCCTGCGCGGCATAGGGGCGACCCAGCAATGTCTTGTCACCCTGATCGTGAAGGCGCCCGGCAAAACGGAACCCCTCACCGCCCCGGATGTTCACGGTCCAGCCGGTCAGGATGCGCGCCAGCTCGCGCACGTCGGCCTGCGTGTACCCGCTGTTCACACCCAGGGTATGCAGTTCCATGAGTTCACGGGCGTAGTTTTCATTGAGTCCGCGGCTGTTGCTCTGCGCCTGGTCCAGGTAAAGCAGCATGGCCGGGTGCTGCGCGCTGGCCAGCAGCAGGTCTTCAAAACGCCCGAGCGCGTGGGGCCGGATCACGTTGAGGACGTAGTGCCCGACAAAAGGCCGCACCGTGCCCTTGCCGACAAACACGTTGAGATGGTTGAACCAGAACTCGGTCATGCGTGCCAGCAGGGGGGCCTCGACCGCCGGGTCACTGCAGGCCATCAGCCGCCAGGCCGCGGCGCTCTGGGCCATCTCGCGGCTGAACACCTCCACACCGCCCGCGCCGGTCAATGGGGTTCGCCCGGCGGCGTCCGGCCTGGCCTGCTCGCGCAGGGTCTTGCGCGCTTCGCGTTCTTCATGGAATTCGCGGACGATGTCGTTCAGCGGCGCATTGATGCGCGCCAGTTCGGCCGGCAACCGGGGCGGCCGCTGGCTGGCAGCGTAGGCGGCGTCAATCTGCTGCAGCGCCCAGCCACGCGGCGCTGCCTGTGCCGCCTGCGCCGAAGCCGGTGTGGGTGCATAACCGAGGCGCGAGGTGGCACGCCAGGCGGCCGCGGTGTTGGCGGAAGGCGCGCCGGCGTCGGGCTGGGCCTGCAGCGCGGGGCTGCCGAGGCTGGCCAATCCTGCCAGCATCCCTGCAAGCAGTCGGTTGAGCGTGGTGGCTGTGGGCATGGTCACTCCTGAAGCCCCATTTAACGCCGGGACCGGGCCCGGCGTTGAACCGCAGGCGCAGCTTTACACAGCTTTGCCGCGGTTTACAGCGTCAGGATGGTGCAGCCGGTGGTCTTGCGCGCTTCCAGGGAGATGTGCGCCTGCTGCACCTCGGCCAACGGAAAACGCTGGTCAATCGGGATATTCACCTTGCCGCTGCTGACCATGGCAAACAGCTGGTCGGCCATGTCCTGCGTGCTTTCGCGCGTGGCGATGTGGGTGAACAGGGTGGGGCGCGACACATACAGCGAGCCCTTGGCGGCCAGCAGGCCGATGTCCAGCGACTCGACCTTGCCCGAGGCGTTGCCGAAATTGGCCAGCAGGCCAAACGGGCGCAGGCAGTCGAGCGACTTGAGGAAGGTATCCTTGCCGACCGAGTCGTACACCACCTTCACGCCCTGGCCGCCGGTGATCTCCTTGACGCGGGCGACAAAATCCTCTTTCGCGTAGTTGATGACAAAGGCCGCGCCCTGCGCCTTGGCCAGCGCGCACTTGTCGTCCGAACCGGCCGTGCCTATCAGTTGCAGGCCCATGGCCCGGGCCCACTGGCAGGCGATCAGGCCGACACCGCCGGCCGCGGCGTGAAACAGCACAAAATCCCCAGCCTGCAAGCCGCCCTGCGGCTGGGTGCGGTTCAACAGGTACTGCACCGTCAGGCCCTTGAGCATCATGGCCGCGCCGGTCTCGAAGGAAATGTCGTCGGGCAGCTTGCAGACACACTTGGCCGGCATCACGCGCAACTCGCAGTAGCTGCCGGGGGGCTGGCTCGCATACGCCGCGCGGTCACCGGGTTTCAGGTGCGTGACACCCTCGCCGACGGCCTCGACCACGCCCGAGGCTTCCATGCCCAGCTGCAGCGGCATCGGCAGCTTGTACAGGCCGGCGCGCTGGTAGACGTCGATGTAGTTCAGGCCCACCGCCTTGTGACGGATGCGGATCTCGCCGGGGCCGGGTTCGCCGACAGTCACCTGCACCAGCTTGAGTTCTTCAGGTCCGCCGTTCTTGTCAATCTGGACGGCGAGCGAGGTGGTCTGGGCCATGGTGAGTTTTCCTTGGAATGCGATGGAAGGGACGTGAAAAGGCGAATGCGGCCTGCATCCTGCCACGAATCACCCGGCTCTGCTCGCCGCAGGCGCGGCCGGCCCGGGCACCGGGCGGGTGTTCAGGCTTTCTTCAGCAATCGCGCCGAGTGCTGGGTACAGTCGCCGCATGACGCCCGGCCTGACTCCTCGCACCGCCCTGCTCCTGATCATCCCGCCGCTGCTCTGGGCCGGCAATGCTGTGGTCGGGCGGCTGGTCAACCAGCTCGTGCCGCCCATCACGCTGAACTTCCTGCGCTGGGCGCTGGCGTTTGTCATCCTGCTGCCGCTGGCCGGCTGGGTGCTGCGCCGCCGCAGCGGTCTGTGGGCCCACTGGCGGCGTTTTGCGCTACTAGGTCTACTCGGGGTGGGCGCTTACAACGCGCTGCAATACCTGGCGCTGCAGACCTCGACCCCGCTCAATGTGACGCTGGTCGCGGCCAGCACGCCGGTGTGGATGCTGGGCATAGGCTGGCTGTTTTTTTCCCAGAAGGTGTCGCGCCGGCAGATCGTGGGGGCGCTGCTGTCGATAACCGGCGTGCTGGTGGTCCTGTCGCGCGGCCAGTGGTCGCTGCTGGCCCAGGTGCGGCTGGTCCCCGGCGACCTGTATGTGCTGCTGGCCACCATGGCCTGGGCGTTTTACAGCTGGCTGCTGGCCAAACCCGCGGAGCCGCCGGAGATCCGCAAGGACTGGGCGGCCTTCCTGATGGCGCAGATGATTTTCGGGCTGGGCTGGTCCGGCCTGTTCGCGGCCAGCGAATGGGCCCTGACCGATGCCCACATCCAGTGGGGCTGGCCCCTGGTCGCCGCGCTGCTCTATGTCGCACTCGGCCCGGCCATCCTGGCCTACCGCTGCTGGGGCGTGGGCGTGCAGCGTGCCGGCCCCGCGGTGGCCGGCTTTTTCGCCAACCTCACGCCGTTGTTTGCAGCCCTGATGTCGGCCGCTTTTCTGGGGGAGTTGCCGCACCTGTACCACGGACTGGCGTTCGCGCTGATTGTGGGCGGGATTGTGGTGTCGGCGCGGCGATAAGCCACTGAGTCAGGCGCCGCAAGGGCCCGGTGCGCAAGGCCTAATTCAGCCGGGAAAGCGTGAGCGCAAGCGCTGGAAAGTCCTGGTTGTTGATGCGCGTCGCGAGCTTGGTGCCCGTCATGGTGCTGCCGGTCATCTCGAGTTCGTAGGTCATGGCACTCCGGCCGGACTGCATGGCGCCGTCATTGGCATACACGATGACGGTGATCCTGTCGCCTGCCGGCTCCAGCGCGCCGGGTACTTGTCTGCATAGCTTGCCGCGCCGTCCCCCTGGAGAGTCAACCTCGCGCGTTCACCTGCTTCGGTGACCACCTGCCAGACGCCCACTGGCGTGGCTTGCGCCAGCGGCCGTTGGTGAGCCGCGCTGGCCGGTAGCGCCGCCTCAGCTTTCGTGGATGAAGCCTGCTTTCCGGCAGCCGCGCCGACACACCGAAAACTGCCGTCCGGCGAATCCCTGATTTCGGATTTGCCGAAACCAATGCCGCCTTCGCAGGCTGCATAGCGGTATTCCTGCATGCCACTGGCCCGTATGCTCGAGCCTGCTTCGATGTTGTTGGAATGGGTGTAAAAACTGTTTCCCGCCGGTCCGTCGCCACACTTCTTCTTCGTGTATTTCTGCTCACCACACCAGACCACAAAGACCTTGTAGTCGCAGCTGTTCCTGAAAACAATGTCCTGTTTGTCGCGCGATGCGGAAACACAGTCCATGGCGCTGCGGCCGGAGTTGCCGGCAGCCGATGCGCCGGTTACCAGAAAGGCCAGCGCCAGGACCAGCAGATACCGATGTTTCATTGTTTTCTCTCGCGGTGCGTTGTTCGGAGAATCAGCCGTGCCCGGGCGAGGCCAAGGTGCATGTCATGAAGCTTAGGTGCGGACAAGTTCCAGCGCCATCGCGGGAACATGGGGTGCGGAAATACACAGTGAAAGGCTGCATTTCCAAAGTGCCCCGGCCTGCCCGTGGGATGCCGGTGGCGGCGTGCCGACCGGTTTACTTCGCCAGCCAGCCCAGGCCTTTGGCATGCAGGCTCTGGATGTAAAGCCTGTCAGCTGTTTCCGTGACGCCGGTGGTTTCCGGGTAAGACCCGCTGGGGTCCTGCAGGTCGGCGACGATTTTCCCGTCTTCGGTGAATGCCATGACATGCCCGTACGAGGGTGGAATGGGCCACATCGCGCGCGGCAGCCGCAGGGTGAGCTTGCGCAAAAAGGGCTTGTCCGCGAGTTTGTCGATCGTCGGGTTTCTGGGCTTGGCCAGGCCCAGCCATATCCTGCCGTCCAGACCGCGCATGAGGTTGTCAGGGTAACCGGGCAGGTTGTCCAGCAGCACACTGGCTTGCGGATTCGGTTGCGCCACGTCCATCTGGCTGGCGTCCACGGAAATTTTCCACACGCGGTATTTGCCGGTTTCGTTGACGAACAGGAACCGACCGTCCTGACTCAGGGCAACGCCATTGGCAAAACTCAGGCCCTGGGCGACCACCCGCGTGGCCCGGGTCGCCGGATCGTATTCCAGGATTCTCCCTGTCGAGGACTGCTCGAGAATGTCCAGCACGCTGGCTTCAAAGGTACCGCCCCACGCGGCCGGCGCAAAACGTGTGGAGGCATCGCTGACATAGATTTTCCCGTTGCCGGCCACGATGACCGCGTCCGCATAACGGATCGGGTCGCCCCCCACTTTGTCGGTCAGCAACCTTATTTTTCTGTCCGGACCGATGGACAGCAGGCCCTTGACCGCATCCGCCGCTATCAGCTGGCCTGCGGCGTCAAAGTCAAAACCCAGCACCCTGCCGCCGGTGTTGGCAAACACCTCCTGCGCGCTGCCGTCGGGATTCATGCGCAGGATGTTGCCGCTGGCGGCGGTGGCGTACAGCTTGCCGTCCCTGGCGACGACAACATGCTCGGGCCCTTCTTCTGCACCCAGCGAAATCATTTGCAGCCCCGCCAGTCTGGTGTTGACCGCGTGCGCACCGGTGTAGCCAGGGGCCGTGTTTGCGTTCCAGCTCACGGGCTCTATCGGTACCGGCCACCCACTCAGGTACGCACCCGCCGCCGCCACCATCAGGACCACGATCCATGCTGCCTTTTTCATAGACTGCACTATAGCCTTGAGCGCAGCCTGTAGCCGACCGTGCAGGCCTTCGCTGACAGGTCCGCAAATGGCCAGTCGTCGCCCGGAGGCCGCGGCATGATACCCGTTTCCGGAAAACACCCGCCCCATGACACCTGCGCTTCCCCGTTCCCTGCTGGCCCTCACCAGAGCCAACCTGGCGGCGCAGTCGGCCGAGCAGCTGAGCCTGGCGGCGGTGCCCATCGTCGCTGTGCTGGCCCTGGGCGCCGGGCCCGGCGACATCGGGCTGCTGGCAACCGCCCAGACCCTGCCCTTTCTGCTGCTGTCGATTCCCCTGGGCCTGCTGGCCGACCGCACATCGCGGCGCCGCCTGATGGTGTGGGCCGAAACCCTGCGCGGCCTGGCCCTGTTCGGCCTGCTGGCCGCCGTGATGTCCGGCCAGCTCTCCATCGGTCTGCTGGCCGTGCTGGGATTTCTCGGCGCCGTTGGCACGGTGGGCTTCAGCGTCGCTGCGCCCGCCCTGGTGCCGGCGCTGGTGCCCCGTGAAGCCCTCGCGCGTGCCAATGGCCGGCTGGAACTCGCCCGAAGCGCCGCTTTTGCAGCGGGGCCCGCGCTCGGCGGCGCGCTGGTCACCTGGGCCGGCGCACCGGCCGCGTTTGTGCTGGCGGCCGTGTTGTCAGGGTCTGCGGTGGTTCTGTTGCTGCAACTGGTGGAGCCGCCGCGCGCGCCCATGGCCAGGCGTCACCCCCTGCTCGACATACGGGACGGCGCCCACTGGGTCTGGGGTCATGCGCTGCTGCGGCCCATTTTTCTGACGGCTGTGGCCTGGAATATTTCCTGGTTCGTCCTGCAGGCCGCCTACGTGCCCTACGCCATCCGGCTGCTCGGCCTGAGTGCTGCGGCCGTGGGCATGACACTCGCCGCATATGGCGCCGGCATGGTGGTGGGCGCGCTGCTGGCGCCGCACCTTGTTGCGAGGCTGCCCTTCGGCCGGGCCATTCAGCTGGGGCCGGCCGTCTCGGTGCTGGCGGCACTGACCATGGTCGCCACACTCGCCCTTCCATCCGGCGTGCTGGCGGGCATGGCATTTTTTCTTTTCGGCGCCGGCCCGATTGTCTGGACCATCACCTCCACAACCTTGCGGCAGACCGTCACCCCCGGCGCCATGCTGGGGCGCGTGTCGGCGATTTTTCTGGCTGCCAATACGGGGGCCCGGCCCATCGGCGCCGCACTTGGCGGCGTCGTGGGCGCGACCTGGGGCGAACCGGCCTGCCTGGTGCTGGCCCTGGCGGGGTTCGCGGTTCAGGCCTGGATTATTTTTGGTTCGCAAGTCAGGGTGCTGCAGCGCCTGCCCCAGGCAGCGAGCTGACCAGCGTGCCAGCCGAAAGCCTCATCCCTGCCCCTATGACCAAGGTCAGACGCCAACCCACGGCAAGCTGCCTTCCGACACGCGGCCGGGTTCGCGCTCGAGAATCGCAGGGGTTCCGGGCCAACTCCTTTAGCGGATCAATAGGTCCCGGGGTAAGCCCCACCATCGGCCAGCACGTTCTGGCCCGTCATGTAAGCGGCATGTGTGCTGCACAGGAAGGCGCAGATCGCACCGAACTCGTCGGGCGTGCCAAAACGGCCAGCCGGAATTTGCGCCTGTTGCGCGCGGCGGACCTCTTCGACACTCTTGCCGGATTTCTCGGCAGTAGCTCGCACGGTGGTGGCGATGCGGTCGGTGTCGAACTTGCCGGGCAGCAGGTTGTTGATCGTGACACCCTGGGCCGCCAGTTTGGTACGCGCCACGCCGGCAACAAACCCCGTCAGCCCGCTGCGCGCACCGTTGCTCAAGCCCAGAATGTCAATCGGCGCCTTCACCGAGCTGGAGGTGATGTTGATGATGCGGCCGAAGCCGCGCGCCGCCATGCCGTCCACCGTGGCCTTGATCAGCTCGATCGGGGTCAGCATGTTGGCGTCCAGCGCCTTGATCCAGGCGTCGCGGTTCCAGTCGCGGAAGTCACCGGGTGGCGGGCCGCCGGCGTTGGTCACCACGATGTCGAAGTCCTTGCGCACTGCGAAGACCGCCGCGCGGCCTTCAACGGTTGTGATGTCCGCCGCAACAAACTGCACGCTGGCGCTCGCCGGCCGGGCGCTGTCAGCTATCAATTTTGCAGCAGTCGCTTCCAGGACCTCGGCGCCCCGCGCGACGATCAACACGTTCACACCTTCGCGCACCAGCGCCTGGGCACAACCCAGACCGAGGCCCTTGCTTGCGCCGCACACCAGTGCCCATTTGCCTGCGATACCTAAATCCATAATAATTTCCGCTTCTTCGTTGAAAGTTGAGGAGCCATGATACTGAGTAAATCCAAGCGCGTTCACTGGCTGGGCTCTTGCGCCCTTCTGCTGGCCGGCGCCCTGGCCCATGCACAAACGGAAGCCGTGCTGGTCAAGCGCGCCACCGAATTGCGCGAGGCACCCGGGGAAACATCGCGCAGCCTGGTCCCGCTGGCGGCGCGTACGCCGGTCACGCGCTCCGGTGCGCGCCAGGGCGCATGGATCCAGGTGCGCACCGCTGAAGGCGCCAATGGCTGGGTCCACATGTTCGACGTGGCCCCGGCCAGCAGCGCCACGGCGTCCGGCACCGGCGCCAATGCACTGCGCGGCCTGACCAGCTTCTTCAACAAGGGCAGCGCCCAGGGGGGGAGCACCACCGCCACCTCCACGGTGGGCATACGGGGACTCGGCGCTGAGGACCTTGCGCGCGCGCAACCCGACATGGCCGCAGTGGCGCAAGCCGACACCCTCCGCATGGATGCCGACCAGGCCCGACAGTTCGCCGGCGCGGCGGCTCTCAGCAGCCGGCCGGTGGAGGCCCTGCCCAACCCGGCGCCAGCGCCGCTGCAAAACACCGGCCCCACGGGCAACAACAACAACAACTAGGAGCCGCCCATGACGCTGCCACCCCTTTCCCCGCAACCGGCCTGGCTGCTGACGCTGGCACTGACAGCCGGTCTGGCCTGTTTGCCAGCGCACGGCCAGGACGCCGGCAAGGCCCTGAACCTGCTGGGCTCCTTTCTGCGCCAGGCCGCCCCTGCCGAAGCGCCGGCGCCAGCCCAGCCGTCCACGCCCGGCGGGATGCTGGGAAACATGCTGGGCGCCAGCTTCGCCCCGGCCGGCGCTGGCCAGGCGGCACGGGCCGGTGACCTGATCGGCCTGCTGTCGCAGTCACTCGAGCAGATTGACGAGCCCCGCGAAATTGAAATCGGCCGCCAGCTGGCCGCCGTGCTGCTGGGCAGCAAGCCGCTGCATCCCGACATGGCGCTGCAGCGCTACGTCAACCAGCTGGGGCGCTGGATCAGCCTGCAGTCCTCGCGGCCACAACTGCCCTGGACCTTTGCGGTGCTGGACGATGCCGGCTTCAACGCTTTCGCCGCGCCCGGGGGGTATGTGTTCGTGACCAAGGGCTTGATCGAGCGTGTTGCCGACGAGGCCGAACTGGCCGGCATCCTGGCGCATGAAATCACCCACGTGACCGCCAGACACCACCTGCAGGCCATCGCCAAGACCGCACGCGCCGGCCTGCTCACACAGGTCGTCGGCTCGCAGGTCAAGGGTCAACTGGCGGGCGCGGTGTCGGCCCAGTTTCTGAGCCTGGGGCGCGACCTGTATTCACGCGGACTGGACCAGAGCGATGAATTCGACGCCGACCGCAGCGGCGTGGCACTGGCCGCACGCGCCGGTTTCGACCCCTACGGCCTGGTGGCCGTGTTGCAGCAGCTGCGCACTGCCACGCCCGACAACCCCCTGTTTGCACTGTCGCTGAGCACCCACCCGCCAGCTCAGCAGCGGCTGGACCTGCTGGAGCAGGCCATGGGCAACCGCATGGACGGCTTGAGCGGACAGCAGGCCGTTACCGTGGCGCAGCGCATGGAAAGGCTGGCGGCCTCCCGCACCGCCAGCAGCTCCAATGCACCGGCGGCCGCTGCACCGGCGGGGCGGCGGGTTCCGGTGAAGAAATAGGACGTTCTCGTCCGCAGTTGGGCCGAGGCTGCTGTGGTCCGCACCGGACAGCGGGGCTGGACTCCCCACTCCCTCCCCTAGCCCCTCCCTCGCCCCGCTGGGCGATGGAGGGGGACTTCATTTGGCCACATGTGCTGCTGCCGCGTGCAAACATGACAGTCCCGTGCGTCCGACATGACGCGCTTTGCGCGTCATGTCTCCCCGCATCCGAATCCGCATTTGTTTTCCCCACCCGTCGGGCTGGGCCGAGGAGCGCAGGCAAAAGCGGATCAGGGATCGCGATTGTCTGAGCCGAAGGCGAGTTCGAGCGAGACCCCGCTTTTCCCGAGCACCGCAGGTTGCCCCGAAGCGCAGCGCAGGGGACCCAGACCATCGGGTCGCCTTTTCTTTTGCTTACTTTTCTTTTGGCGACGCAAAAGAAAAGTGAGTTGCCGCCGGGCAACCCCCGGCTAACAGACGTGGGCGAACTGAAAAGGAACTTAACAGGCTTGATGCCTGAAACGCGCACAGGGCCAGCACGGGCCGCAGCGTGAAATACAAGCGCTGGAACTCACTTGCCCGCGCGGGAAAACACAAAAATCCCCGCAATCACCAGCACAGTCCCCGCGGCCACCCAGGCCGTGAACGGCTCACCGAGAATCAGCACGCCCATCAAAATGGTGGACATCGGGCCGACCATGCCGGTCTGCGCGGCCAGGCTGGCGCCTATGCGTTCGATGGCCATCATCACCATGAGCACGGGGGCCGCCGTGCACAGCGTGGCATTGAGCACCGACAGCCAGATCACCTCGGGTGCCACCGCCACAGCGCTGAGCGGCCTGAGCAGCACGAACTGCAGGATGCAGAACAGGCAGGCGACCGTGGTGGCCAGGCCGACCAGACGCAGGGCGCCCAGGCGCTTGACCATCTCGCCGCTGTAGACCAGGTAAAGCGCATAACTGACGGCGCTGAGAAACACCAGCAGCGCGCCCCACGCTGCATCGGGACCCAGCAGGGTGATCTCGTGGCCGAAAACCAGCACCACGCCGCTGTAGCTGATCGCCATGCCCATGATTTGCGGCGCACTGATGCGCCTGCGGTACAGCACCAGACCCAACAGCAGGACCAGCGTGGGATTGAGGTAGAGGATCAGCCGCTCGAGCGAGGCGCTGATGTAGGCGAGCCCTGCAAAGTCCAGAAAACTCGCCAGGTAATAACCGGTAAAGCCCAACCAGAGCACGCCCAGCCAGTCCTTGCGGGTCAGGGCCGCCTTGCCCCGGCTGGCCCACCAGGCCATGACCGCAAAGATCGGCAGCGCAAACAGCATGCGGTACATGATGAGCGTGACCGCATCCACGCCATAACGGTAGGCGAGCTTGACGATGATCGCCTTGCCGCTGAAGGCGATCGCGCCGAAGGTCGCCAGCAGCAAGCCGGTCGCTATGCTTTTAGGAGCTGTCTGCGCCCGTTGTTCCTGGGCTGGAAGTGTTTTTGACTCTGATCTGTTGGGCAAGGGCAAATTCTAGAAACCGACGGCCTGACCGTCGCGCCGGCTGTCACTGGCCGCCACATAACCTTCGACCTTGGGATCGCCCGCGCGGCAGATGAACTGGCCCGCGCCGAAATCCTGGTAGGAGTCGTTGATCACTTCCATGCGGTGGCCGCGGTCCGACAGTCCCTGCACGGTTTGCGGGTTCATCGCCGCCTCGACATTGATTTCAAAACCGGCGTTGTAGCGCCAGCGCGGCGCATCACAGGCGGCCTGCGGGTTCTGCCCGTAGTCGAGCATGCGCACCAGCGTCTGCATGTGGCCCTGCGGCTGCATGTTGGCACCCATCACGCCATAAGACATGACGGGCTGCCCGTCCTTCGTGAGAAAGGCCGGAATGATGGTGTGGAAAGGCCGCTTGCCCGGCGCCACCTGGTTGACGCCGGGCAGCAGGCTGAAGCCGTGGCCGCGGTTCTGCAGGCTGATGCCGAACTCGGGCTCGACACAACCCGAGCCAAACCCCATGTAGTTGCTCTGGATGAAGCTGACCATCATGCCGTCCTCGTCGGCCGCTGTGAGGTAAATGGTGCCGCCCTTGACCGGGTTGCCGGCGCCGAAGTCCTGCGCTTTTTTCATGTCGATGAGTTTGGCACGGGAGGCGAGGTAGGCGTCGTCGAGCATTTGATCGACGCTCACCTCCATCGACGATGGCTCCGCCACGTATTTGTACACGTCGGCAAACGCCAGTTTCATGGCTTCAATCTGCAGGTGCTGTGAATCCACCCCGTCCACCGCCAGGCCGGCGACATCGAACTTGTCCAGGATGCCCAGCGCAATCAGTGCCGAAATGCCCTGCCCGTTCGGCGGAATTTCGTGCAGCGTGTAGCCGCGGTAGTCCTTGCCGATGGGCTGGACCCACTCCGGCCGGTAGGACGCAAAGTCTTTGGCCGTCAGGCTGCCGCCGTTTTGTGCGGAGAATTTTTCAATCGCCTGCGCGATCTCACCGCCGTAATAGGCCGCGCCCTTGCTTTGCGCGATCGCCCGCAACGCCCTGGCCGCCGCCTTGAACTGGAACAGCTCGCCCACATTCGGCGCGCGGCCCCAGGGCAGAAAGGACTGGGCAAAACCTGGCATGCCTTTGAGCTCATCGGTAGCGGCCGCCCACTTCTGCTGCACCACCGGCGGCAGCAGGTAGCCGCGCTCGGCGATTTCGATCGCGGGCTCCATCAGGTCGGCAAACGGCAGTCGGCCAAAACGTTCACTCATGGCCACCCAGCCAGCCACGGCACCGGGCACGGTCACCGAATCAAGACCGCGCTTGGGTGGGGTGGCGGCGCCGTCGCCGTATTTGCGCTTGAAGTAATCCGGCGTCCAGGCCTGCGGTGCACGGCCCGAGGCATTGAGACCATGCAATTCCTTGCCGTCCCACAGGATGCAGAAGGCGTCGCTGCCCAGGCCGTTGCTGACCGGCTCGACGATGGTCATGGCGGCGGCCGCGGCAATCGCCGCATCCACCGCGTTTCCGCCCTTGAGCAGCATGCGCAGGCCGGCCTGCGCGCCCAGCGGGTGCGAGGTGGACACCACATTGCGGGCAAACAGGGGGATGCGGGTGGAAGTGTAGGGATTGCTGTAGTCGAATTTCATGAATGGCTCTGAAAAAGGGAGGACCGGCACCGGGCCTCCGGCGCCGGGGAAAAGCTGTCAGTCGGTGGTGATCTTGCGCTCGGAAATGATTTTTTTCCACTTGGCGTTGTCGGTCCTGACCATGGCCGCAAAAGCCTGCGGGGTGCCCCCGGTGGGCTCGGCGCCAAGCCGGGCAAAACGCTCCTTCACGTCGGGGTCGGCCAGAGCCGAGTTGAGCGCCTGGTTCACCCGCGCCGTCAGCTCGGCATTCAGGCCCTTGGGGCCGTACACGCCAAACCAGGTCACCGACTCGAAGCCCGGCAGGCTTTCGGACACCGTCGGCAGATCAGGGGCGAGCGCCGTGCGCTTGAGGCTGGTGACCGCCAGGGCACGCAGCTTGCCGTCCTTGACATGCGGCATTCCGGTGACAAAGGAGTCGAACAGCACATCGAGCTTGCCGCTGATCAGGTCCGGCATGGCCAGCGCGGTTCCCCGGTAGGGAATGTGAAGAATGAAGGTGCCCGACTGCGCCTTGAAGTACTCGGTGGTCAGGTGCACGATGGTGCCGTTGCCGCTGGACGCGTAGTTCAGCCGGCCCGGATTTTTTCGCGCGTGGTCCATGAACTCCCGCATGGTCCTGGCCGGTGAAGACATGGGCACCAGCACCACGTTGGGCGAACTCGCGACATAGGCGATCGGCGTGAAATCGGTCTCGGCGTTGTAGGGTATTTTCGGGTTGATGGCCGGGCCTATGCTGTGGGTGCTGGACGTCGCCAACAGCAGCGTGTAGCCATCGGGTGCGGCCTTGGATGCAGCGTCGGCGCCTATGGTCCCGCCGGCGCCGGGCCGGTTGTCCACCACCACGGTCTGCCCGATTTTTTCACCAAGCTTCTGCGACAGCGCGCGCGCCAGGATGTCAGTGGCGCCGCCCGCCGGGAAAGGCACGATCATGCGGATCGGGCGCGAAGGATAAGCAGCGCCCGGGGCGGCTGCAGAAGTCTGTGCCGCAACGGGCATTGCGGCTGCAACTGCCAGGCTGGCCGTGGTCAAAAAAATGATATGTCTACGTTTCATTTCGACATTGTGCAACGGTTTTCCCATTGGCACCGTTCAAACAGTTTCACTCAAAAAAAACGGCACCCGAGGGTGCCGTTGGGGCGTTTCATCCAGGCATCATTCCTCGACAAACGCCTCTTCACGCTTGTTCTTGACCGACGGCAAAAGCACGATGACCAGCAGCAAAGCCCCGGCAGCAAGCAGGCCGGCAGACAGCGGGCGCGTCACGAACACGCTCCAGTCGCCGCGCGAGAGCAGCAACGCGCGGCGCAGGTTTTCTTCCATCATGGGGCCCAGGATGAAGCCCAGCAGCAGGGGTGCGGGCTCCGTACCGAGCTTGATGAAGAGATAGCCGATCACGCCAAAAATACCGACCATCCAGATGTCCCAGGTGTTGTTGTTGGTCGAGTAAACACCAATCGCACAGAACAGCACAATCGCGGGAAACAGGAAGCGGTAGGGCACGGTCAGCAGCTTGATCCAGATGCCGATCAGCGGCAGGTTCAGGATGATCAGCATGGCGTTGCCGATCCACATCGAGGCGATCAGGCCCCAGAACAACTCGGGGTTGCTGGTCATGACCTGCGGGCCGGGCTGGATGTTGTGGATCGTCATGGCGCCCACCATCAGGGCCATCACCGCGTTGGGAGGAATGCCCAGCGTGAGCAGCGGAATGAAGGAGGTCTGCGCACCGGCATTGTTGGCCGACTCGGGACCGGCCACGCCGCGGATATTGCCCTGGCCGAAGGGAACTTCGCCCGGCTTCATTTTCATTTTCTTTTCCAGCGTGTAGGCAGCAAACGCGGCCAGCAGCGCACCACCGCCAGGCAGGATACCCAGGGCTGAACCCAGAATGGTTCCGCGCAGCACGGCTGGTGTCATGTCCTTGAAGTCCTGCTTGGTCGGAAACAGGCCGGACACCTTGGCGGTGAACACTTCACGCTCATGCTCGGGCTGGGCGAGGTTGCTGATGATCTCGCCGTAGCCGAACACACCCATGGCAATCACGATAAAACCGATGCCGTCGGTCAGTTCGGGAATGTCAAAGCTGAAACGTGCGACACCGGAGTTCACGTCGGTGCCCACCAGGCCCAGCAACAGGCCCAGCACAATCATGCCGACCGCCTTGAGCAGCGAGCCCGATGCCAGCACCACGGCGCCGATCAGGCCCAGCACCATCAGGGCGAAATACTCCGCAGGTCCAAATTTGAAAGCCAGCTCTGTCAGCGGTGGCGCAAAAGCGGCCAGGATCAGGGTACCGACGCAGCCGGCAAAAAACGAGCCCAGACCGGCCGCGGCGAGGGCCGGTCCCGCTCGCCCCTTTCTGGCCATCTGGTAGCCGTCAATGCAGGTCACCACGGACGAAGACTCACCGGGCAGGTTCACCAGGATGGCGGTGGTCGAACCGCCGTACTGTGCGCCGTAATAAATGCCGGCCAGCATGATGAGTGCGGACACCGGGGGCAACGCGTAGGTGGCCGGCAGCAGCATGGCAATGGTGGCCACCGGTCCAATGCCGGGCAACACGCCAATCAGGGTGCCCAGCAGGCAGCCGGCGAAAGCGTAGAGCAGGTTGATCGGCGTGAATGCCACGCCAAAACCCAGAGACAAGTTTGCGATCAGATCCATTTTATTTTCCTTAGCCGGTAATGAAAGACGGCCACACGGGGAACTGCAATTTCAGCGCAAGAACAAAGGCCAGATAGCTGCCAACGGCCAGGATGGTCGCCAGAATGAGGGTCGTCTTGAATTTCCAGCCGGGCTCGGCCATGCTGGCAATGAAAGTCAGCGCATAAATCGCCACGATCATGCCGAAGGCCGGGAAATTGATGGCCGGCAGACCGGCCAGCAAAATGCCGAACACCACGTTGGCGGCAATGATGTAGACCAGCGGCTTCCAGGCCCACTTGCCGATCTTGTCTCCGCCCACCGTCTCGACCACGAGGGCCTTGAAGGTAATTACCGCCCCAATGAGCGCCAGCAGGACGCCGAGCATGAGCGGGAAGTAGCCCGGCCCCATGCGTGCGCCGGTGCCGACGTTATAAGTGGTTGCACCCCATGCAAATGCCACACCGATACCCATGAACATGAGACCGGCAAAAAAGTCTTTCTGACTCTTGATATTCACGGTTTGGCTCCTCTGACTAAAGAATGAATCGGTGGATTGTGCATGTAATTGCCCCTGAAGGGGATGTGGCTTTCACTTACGCAAAAAAGGCGCAGAAAGCGCCAAAAGAGCCCGCCTGTCCCGCTCGGGACAGGGTTCAAGCCATCGGCGGTGTGGTGGAAAGGATTTCCTCGATGGTGGTCAGGCCTTCCGCCACCTTGAGCGCACCCGCCAGCCGCAACGGCCGCATGCCGTCGGCCACGGCCTGGCGCCGCAGCGCGTCGATGCTCGGCTCTTTGGTGACCTTGTCCTTGAAGGCCTCGGTCACCGTCAGCAGTTCATACAGCCCCATGCGGCCGAGAAAACCGGTCATCCGGCAGTCGACACAACCGACCGGCTTGTAGGGCTGGTAGGCGCCATTGATCTGCCAGGGCTTGACAATTTCGGTCAGCGTCTCGCGCGAACTGCCTTCGTCTTTCTCGCGGCACTGCGGACACAGCATGCGCACCAGGCGCTGGGCCAGCACACCCAGCAAGGTGGCATTGATCAGATAGGAAGGCACGCCGAGCTCCATCAGGCGCGACACCGCCGAAGGCGCGTCGTTGGTATGCAGCGTGGAAAACACCAGGTGGCCCGTCAGCGCGGCCTGCACCGCCATTTCCGCGGTCTGCAGGTCGCGGATCTCGCCGACCATGATGATGTCCGGGTCCTGCCGCATGAGCGCGCGCAGGCCTTCGGGGAAATCGAAATCGAGGTGCGCCTGCACCTGGGTCTGGTTGAAGGCCGGCTCGATCATCTCGATGGGGTCTTCGATCGTGCTGACGTTGACCTCTTCGGTGGCGATGCGTTTGAGCGTCGAGTACAGCGTGGTGGTTTTTCCCGAGCCGGTCGGGCCCGTCACCAGCACGATGCCGTAGGGCCGCTTGACGAGCTGCTCCCAGCGCGTCGCATCGTGCTGGGAAAACCCGAGTGCATCAAGGTCCTTGACGGTGGTGTCAGGGTCAAAAATCCGCATCACCATTTTTTCGCCGAAGGCCGTCGGCAAGGTGGACAGCCGCATTTCGATTTCATCGCCGCGCGGGTTACGGGTCTTGATGCGGCCGTCCTGCGGCCGACGCTTCTCGACCACGTCCATGCGGCCGAGCAGCTTGATGCGCGCCGTCATGGCGTTGTGCACCCCCATGGGCAACTGGTAGACCGGGTGCAACACGCCGTCGATGCGGAAGCGGATCACGCCCTGGTCGCGCCGCGGCTCGAGATGGATGTCACTGGCGCGCTGGTCAAAAGCGTATTGCCAGAGCCAGTCCACCACTTGCACCACGCCCTGGTCGTTGGCATCGAGCTGTTTGTTGGTTTTGCCCAGCTCCACCAGTTGTTCGAAACTGGCGGCGCCGGCATTGCCGCCGGCTTTCATCGCCGCCTTCACCGACTTGGCCAGCGCGAAAAACTCGGCGGTGTAACGGGCAATCTCCACCGGGTTGGCCACCACCAGCCGTACGCTGCGTTTGGACTGGCGCTCGACCTCGGAGACCCAGTCGGTGACGAAGGGCTCGGCGGTTGCGACCACAACCTCGGACGTGGTGACCTGCACCGGCAACACCTTGTGGCGTTCGGCATACACCGCTGACATGGTGTCGGCCACCTTGCCCACATCCACCTTCAGGGGGTCGATGCGCAGGTAACCCAGGCCGGCGCGGCCGGCCAGCCACTGGGAAATGGTTTCAATGTCCAGCGGCTTGCCGTCGGCCACGCGGGTCATGCTGACGCTGGCGAGCCGGATCAGCGGGTGTTGCGCGCTCTGCACCTGCGAGCAGCGCGCAATCGTGCGCTGCGCCTCGGCCGCCGAAATCACCCCGTCGTCACTGAGCCACTCCACCAGTCGGCGCCAGTCCAGCGGCCCGGCAGGGGCAGCGGACCGGTTGGTGGATTCAGAGGGGTTTTTGGGAGGCACGGCAGCACGCATGCAGGCACTTTAACTGATAGCCCCCTGCGGCAGAAAACTTCTCGGGCACGGCTCAGAAAACGGGTTTGAACAGCCTCAGCCATTTTTTGGCGGGCAGGCCGAAGCGGGACTCGATCACCTCGGCCCTCTGCGAAAGTTCTGTCCGCCCGGGCCGGGTCGGCTCGCGTTGCGCGGCCACGACGGTGTTGCCCTCGCGCGTTGGCTTGAAGGCCCAGACGGACTCGGGGCCAAAAACCTCGGCGATTTTTTTCAGCGAGCTGATATAGCTGGAGTCGCGCCCGAACAGGTTGACCGTCATGACGCCGTCCTCGCTGAGCAGTTCGCGGCAATCGGCATAGAAGTCCGCGCTGTCGAGCACCGGCGCTGCCGCTTCATGGTCGTACAGGTCCACCTGCAACGCGTCCACTGTGCCGTGGTGCTCTGCCTTGCGGATTTCCTGCGCAGCGTCGGCCACGATGACCTTCAGGCGCACGTCATCGGCGGGGAGCTTGAACCACAACCTGCAGGCGGCCAGCACCTGCGGGTTGAGCTCGATGGCCGTGGTTTTCATCTTCAGCTTCCTGTAACAGAACTTGGTCAGCGCCGCCGAGCCCAGGCCGAGCTGCATCGCGTGGCGCGCCGCCACCGGGCCGGACTCGGCCAGCAGCAGCCAGACCATCATGCGCTGCACATACTCCAGCTCAATGTCGAAAGGTTTGTCCAGCAGCATGGACCCCTGCACCCACTGGGTGCCTAGGTGCAGGTAACGAACGTCACCGTAATCCGAGAAATTCACCTCGGGCAGTTCTGCCGCTGGAAGCTGGTTGCGGTTGTTGCTGGTTTCTTTACGGGCCATCGGGTCAATCGGTCAATCTGTGTTTTTCGAATACGTCGCGCCAGGCAGCGAGTTTGCGCTCAAACGACCAGGAGGCATTGGCCGGGCTGGTGGACGGCAACTTGTAGACAGACAAGCCCAGCCGCACGGTGTGCGGGGAGTGTTTGAAGCTCTCGGCGCCATTGTGGGCGATGGCTTCCAGCGCCGGACACTGCAGCAGCAGGGCGGAAAAATCGTTGACCATCGGCTGGCGGATGCGGCTGTCCAGACTGCCTTCGCGTTCGCAGGAGGCATACACGTCCCAGAGGCCCAGCCCTCTGTCCAGCAGCCATGCGCTACGGTTTTGATAGCTGTTTCCGCCTGACGGTATTGGGCTGGATGGCCAAATGGCTTGAAGAATTTTCCAGAACTGGTTTTGCGGGTGGCCGTAGTACTGCTGCGCCGCCAGCGAAGCCACGCCGGGAAAACTGCCGAGGATGAGCAGGCGGGTCCGTTGGCTGACCAGCGGCGCCAGGCCCGTCAGCATGCGCTCAGGGCCTGCAGCCGGGGCAGCGCCGCGGCGGCGTTGGCCGAAGTCGCCAGCGCCAGGGCGTCGACCGTGATGCCACGCAGCCCGGCCACCACGGCAGCGATGCGCGGCAACTCGGCCGGTTCGTTGCGCCCCTGGGCCTGGCCCGCGCCACGCTGCTGCGCGGTGGCGTACAGCCAGTGCGGCGGGATGTCCGGCGCGTCGGTTTCCAGCACCAGCGCCTCCAGCGGCAATTCGGTCGCCAGGCGCCGGAGCTGCAACGCCGGCTCAAACGTGACCGCTCCGCCAAAACCGAGCTTGAGGCCGAGCTTGAGGAATTCGTCGGCCTGTTGCCGGCTGCCATTGAAGGCGTGGGCAATGCCGCGCCAGCCTTCCTGCGGCACCAGCTCGCGCAGGTGCTTGAGCAGTTTGTCGGCAGATCGGCGCACATGCAGGATCACCGGCAAGCCGTGTTTACGGGCCAGCAGGAGCTGCTCGCGGTAGAAAGACTCCTGGCGCTCGCGCAGGGGACTTTGGGTCAGGGCCGGCACAAAATAGTCAAGCCCGATTTCGCCCACCGCGACCAGCCGGGCATCGTCTTTGCGCAGGGCCAGTTCGGCATCGAGCAGGGCCAGGTCGCCCTCCTGCGCCTGGCCGACAAACAGCGGGTGAATGCCCAGCGCATAACTGTCACCAAAATCGTGCGCCAGTGTACGCACGGCCGCAAAATCAGCCACCCCGACCGCCGGCACCACGCAATGGGCCACGCCGGCGGCGGCCGCCCGCGCCCGCACGCCCGCGCGGTCCCTGTCAAATTCCGGGGCATCAAGGTGGCAATGGGTGTCTATCCAGCGCAGCATATTCCGATGATGCCTGATCGCCCGCCCGCCGCGATGACCCCACGGATGCCTGAAGATTGTGCAGGGTTGGATCAGACGTGATACCGTGCATTTGTCAGTCCGGAAATCCCCGGGAAACCCTTTTGACAGGTGACACGGATGCGCAGGCCAGCCCTCTACAGCAGCTCCAGCAGCCCCCCTCCGGCGGAGGTGCCCGGGCAGCAGGCGCAAACCGGGCCCGTCACTGAGCATGCTCCTGGAACACGTTTTTTCTCGCTGTCCAATCCGCGCCTTCTCTGGGCCGCGCTCGCGGTGATGGCCTTGCTGCTGGCCCTCAGCCTCTCGCTGGCGCTCCGGCCGCAGCCCCGCAAGCTGACGCAGGCCGACATCCATGCAGCCGTCCTTAAAACGCTGGAAACCGCCCAGCTGCCCTCAGCCGTCGCCAGGGCCTACGACACCATTCGCCCCTCGGTGGTGCGCGTCACCGGCTACGGCAAGAGCAAGAACGGCAAGGAAGACGTGGAGATCGGCGTCGGCACCGGCGTGGTGATTGTGGACAAAGGCATCATCCTGACCAACCTGCATGTGGTGCAGGGCGCGCAGACCATCAAGGTGGTGTTTTCCGACGGGCTCGAATCCACCGCCCACATCACCGGCGCCCAGCCCGAAAACGACCTGGCGGTGCTGCAGGCCCACAAGATCCCCGACGACATGATTGCAGCCACCATGCGCTCCACCGGCGATCTGGCGCCAGGCGACCATGTGTTGGCCGTGGGTTATCCCTTCGGCATCGGGCCATCGGCCTCGGCTGGCGTGATCTCCGGCCTCAAGCGCACCTTCCGCTCGCCCGAAGGCAAGCAGGAAATGAGCAACCTGATCCAGTTCGACGCCGCCGCCAACCCCGGCAATTCGGGCGGCCCGCTGGTCACCATGGACGGCGAAGTGGTCGGCATCGTCACCGCCATCCTCAACCCCAACCAGCAGCGCAGTTTTGTCGGCATCGCTTTTGCCGTGCCGATTGAAAACGCCGCGTCCGCCGTCGGCCTGACCCCTTTCTGAAGGACCTCCCCATGCAAACACCCGCCACTTCGCAGGACCCCCACACCGCGCAACTGATGGAGCAGATCCTCTACGAGGTCAAACGGGTGGTCGTCGGCCAGGACCGTTTTCTCGAACGCGTGATGGTGGCCATCCTGGCCCAGGGCCACCTGCTGGTTGAAGGTGTGCCAGGCCTGGCTAAAACCCTGACCGTCAAGACCCTGGCCAACACCATCCAGGGCCATTTCAAGCGCATCCAGTTCACGCCCGACCTGGTGCCGGCCGACCTGGTGGGCACCCGCATCTACAACCAGAAAACCGGCGACTTCAGCACCTCGCTGGGCCCGGTGTTCACCAACCTGCTGCTGGCCGACGAGATCAACCGCGCGCCGGCCAAGGTGCAAAGCGCCCTGCTGGAGGTCATGCAGGAGCGCCAGGTCACGATCGCCGGCGAGACGCACCGCGTGCCCGAGCCCTTTCTGGTGATGGCCACGCAAAACCCGATCGAAACCGAAGGCACCTACCCGCTGCCGGAAGCGCAGGTGGACCGCTTCATGATGAAGGTGCTGGTGGACTATCCGACCGACGAGGAGGAGTTCGTGATTGTCGAGCGCGTGATCGGCCCGGCCGTGGCCGTCTCCAGCGTCGCCACCACCGCGCAACTGGCAGAACTGCAGCGCGAATGCCGGCGCGTCTATGTGGACCCGTCGCTGATCCAGTACGCCGTGCGCCTGGTCTCGGCCACCCGCACGCCTGAAAAACACGGCCTGAAAGACCTGGCCCGTTTCATCACCTTCGGCGCCAGCCCGCGTGCCACCATCAACCTGACCGAAGGCGCCCGCGCCCTGGCCATGCTGCGCGGACGCAGCTATGTGCTGCCCGAAGACATGACGGACCTGGTTCCCGATGTGCTCCGCCACAGGCTGGTGCTGTCCTACGAGGCGCTGTCCGAGGGCCTGAGCGCAGATACCGTGATCGCCAGAATCATGGCCAAAGTGCCGGCACCGGCGCGGCCGCTTGAACACGACAAGCTTGCTGCATGAATATGTTGCCCCCACGGTCGCTCACTGCGTGTAGCTCCCTGCCCCCCGGGGGGGCCGCTGCGCCTGCGGGCCGGCGAAGCCGGACCCGCGGCCCCTGCTTGAACGAGAGTCTTCCTCGTAACTTCGCGGTGTTTTCCGTTCTTCCTGAGCTTGCCGAAGGATGCCCTGTGGGCGCTGACAGTCCATGAAAAACTGGTTTCGCAAATCCGCTCCAACAGAAGGTGCCGTTTCTGCACCGGCGGCCTTGGTGCAGGCTGGCGGCGCTGGCGGCGCCGAGCACGTGCTGCGCCGTCTCGAATGGACAGTGCTGCGCCGGCTCGACGGCCTGCTGCAGGGCGACTACCGCACCTTGATGCGCGGCACCGGCATGGACCTGGCCGACCTGCGCGAATACCAGCATCACGACGACGTGCGCCATATCGACTGGAATGTCACGGCGCGCCTGCAATCGCCGCATGTGCGCGTTTTCACCGAAGACCGTGAAATGGCCAGCTGGTTCCTGCTGGACCTGAGCCCCTCGGTTGATTTCGGTTCGGGCGAGCAGCGCAAAAGCCAGGTCTCGGCCGAGTTTGTTGCGGTGCTGGCCCGCGTGCTGACACGCCACGGCAACCGGGTGGGCGCCATGCTGTACGGCACCGGTGTGGATACGGTGCTGCCGCCGCGCGGCGGGCGGGCGCATGTGCTGCAGTTGCTGCACATGCTGCAGACCCGTCCCGAGACCACCGGTACGGTGACCACCCGGCTGGACGACCTGTTGACATCGGCTGCGCAGCTGCTGCGCCGGCGTTCCACGGTGTTTGTGGTGTCCGACTTCATCAGTGAACCCGGCTGGGAAACAACACTCGGCCAGCTGGCACAGCGCCATGAGGTGGTGGCGGTACGCCTGCTGGACCCGCTGGAACTGGAGCTGCCCGACCTCGGCCTGATCCCGATACGCGATGCGGAAACCGGCGAGCAGTTGCTGGTCGACACCCACGACGCGGGTTTTCGCCGACGCTTTGCGCGTATTGCCGCGCAGCGCGAGGCCGACTTGCGCCAGGCGCTGGCCCGGGCCGGCGTCGACACGCTGGAGTTGTCCACTGACGGCGACCTGGTCGATGCCATCATGCGTTTTACAGAACTGCGCAAGCGCCGTGGCCAGGTCTCGGGTGCTGCCGGCCGAGGTGGCCGCGGCAAGCTGCCCGGCCACCTGAAAGCGGCAGCCTGAGCCCCCAAGGAGATGACCCCATGACACCTCCCATGACCTTTCTCTGGCCCCAGTTTCTGTGGCTGATGCTGGCTCTTCCCCTCCTGGTAACGGCTTATGTCTGGCTGCTGCGGCGCAAAAAGAAAATGGCGTTACGGTATGCCAGCCTGTCCATCGTGCGCGAAGCCATGGGCACGGGGCAGAGTGTGCGCCGCCACATTCCGCCGCTGCTGTTCCTGCTGGCCATCGCCACCATGCTGCTGGCCGCCGCGCGGCCGTTTGCCGTGGTCACCCTGCCCTCGCAGCAGGAGACCATCATCCTGGCGATGGACGTGTCCGGCAGCATGCGCGCCACCGACGTGTTGCCGAACCGCCTGGTCGCTTCGCAAAACGCCGCCAAGGCCTTCCTGGCCGACCTGCCGCGCAGCGTGCGCGTCGGCATTGTCGCGTTTGCGGGCACCGCCTCTGTCGTGCAGTCGCCCACCCTGAGCCGGGAAGACCTGGTCACGGCCATCGACAAGTTCCAGCTGCAGCGCGCCACGGCGATCGGCAACGCCATCGTCGTCTCGCTGGCCGAATTGTTTCCGGATGCGGGTATTGACCTGGCGTCGCTGACCTACGGCCGCAACCGCAACAGCGGCATCGCGATTGACCTGGCGCCGAAAGAGCCGAAGAAGGAATTCACGCCGGTGGCCCCGGGCTCCTACACCTCGGCAGCCATCATCCTGCTGACCGACGGCCAGCGCACCACCGGCGTGGACTCGATGGAAGCTGCCAAGATGGCGGCCGACCGCGGCGTACGCGTCTACACCGTGGGTGTGGGTACGGTCGACGGCGAAACCATCGGTTTTGAAGGCTGGTCCATGCGCGTCAAGCTCGACGAGGAAACCCTCAAGGCCATTGCCAACAAGACCCAGGCCGAATACTTCTATGCCGGCACCGCGGCGGACCTGAAGAAGGTTTACGAAACCCTGAGCTCGCGCCTGACCGTCGAGAAAAAAGAAACCGAGATCTCCGGCTTGCTGGCGCTGGTGGCTTCGGTGCTGGCGCTGCTGTCGGCGGGCTTGTCGCTGCTTTGGTTCAACCGGATTCTTTGAACCTGTTGCCCCCCGGCATCACGCTCCGCCTCGGGTTCGCTTCTGACAGTAGGACCAACTCCCCACTCCCTCCCCCCGCCCTCCCTCGCCCCGCTGGGCGATGGAGGGGGCTTCATTTGGCCGCGTGTGCTGCGCTCGCGTGCAAACATGACAGTCCCGTGAGTCGACCTGACGCGCTTCGCGCGTCAGGGACTCCCCGCACCCGAACCCGTATTCGTCCCCACCACCCGTCGGGCTGGGCCGAGGAGCGCAGACAAAAGCGGATCAGGGCTCGCGATTGTCTGAGCCGAAGGCGAGTTCGAGCGAGCCCCCGCTTTTGCCGAGCACCACAGGTTGCCCGCAGCGAAGCGGAGGGACCCAGACCATCGGGTCGCCTTTCTTTTCCTTAGGTTTCTTTGGCGAAGCAAAGAAAAGTAAGTCGCCCGCCGGGGCGAGACCCGGCTTGTTGGCAAACTACAGCGCTTCAGAAAAATGAGTAGTGAGCAAACATGGATCCCGGATCAAGTCCGGGATGACAAGATTTAGAAAACGTCCGCTATAAATTCAATAGCTGTCTGCGCCCGTCACATAAGGGCTGCGGCCCTGAATCTCTTACAAAAATGCGCTTTGAGCCACCACAGGCGGCAAGCACCTACTGCACATGACATTCCCGCCGCAGCAGCGCCAGGGCGTCATTGAGCGCGTGAACCGCATCGCTTTGCAGCGTGGGCTGCGCCTCGTCCACAAAGGCTTCCCACAAGCTGGTGTAGGCGTCCTGATGCTGCGCCGGGGCGTGGTCCAGGATGTACTGACGGGCCAGCGCGGGATGGAAACCTGATTTCCAGATCTTGCGCACCAGGGTCGCGGCGCCTTTTTCGGTCAGCATGGTTTTGGGCGTGGCGCCGGCGGCCACACACAGCAGCAGGGTCAGCAGCGAACCATCGTCACTGTTGCCGCCGGTGACCTTGTTCCATGCCGCGGACGCCTGGCGGTCGTGGTGGTCCACCTCGGCCAAAGCGTCTTCGACCCAGAAATACCGGCCCATGAAGGCCGGGCTGCGGTCAAACAGCTGGCGCACCGGCAAGGCCGGGTCGAGTATTTTCGGGGCGTCGGCCATCACCGACAGCCGCACGCCGTCCACCACGCCGTGCAGGTGCGCAGGCAATTTTTTCGGGACAGCGACAGGCAGCGCCGCCGGGGCAGTCCCGTGTTTTTTGCGCAGGGCGCCTATCATTTTCTCGAACGCGACCCAGTCGGGCATTTCGACGCGGCCCAGCGCCAGCACCAGCAAGGCGGTGCGGATCACCGCTTCCGCATCCTTGCCCGCCTCGTCCAGTTCATCGGCGTCCATGCCCAGCTCCCCGGCCAGCCAGAGCGCGGCATCCACCACCTGCGCCACCTGGCTGCGCCTGGCGAGTTCGGCCTGGTAGTCGGCCAGATTGCGCAGCGACCATTTGGCCAGCAGCGGAATGTGTTCGTCGCGAAAACCACCGCGCTCGTTCATGCCAAAGTGGCTGTTTTGCGGCATGGCGATCAGGGCCTTGAGCATGTCCGAGCCGCCCTTGGAGCGCGACAGCAGCGAAAAATCGCGCAGCGACTCGGCCGCCTGCCCGACGTCGCCATCGCAGCTGCTTTCCAGGTACAGGCTGATCAGGTTCACCATGCGGTCGCGGGCTTTTTCCAGATCGGGGCGCAGGAACTCGTTGCCGAAATACCGTGCAATCTGCACCATGCCTTTCGCCCCCTCGACCCGCATGGCCTCGATTTTTTCCGGACCGATGATGCCGTGCAACACCCCATGCTGCAGCGCCTTTTCGAAAAAAGGACGCGCGTCGTAGAGCGAGACGGCAGTCGGCGAAAGCATGGGCGTGTGCAAGGTCAGATCGCCGATTCCTCATCGGACTCGCGCGCCGTCGGCGTGGCCTTGCCACGGTCGGTGTCGCCGGTCTCGACCTTGCCATCGTCCTCGGTATCTTCCTCGTCGTCGTCTTCCTCCGAAGCCGCCGCCTGATGCGCACTGACCTTGGCGCGCAGCACCATCAGCATCTCGATGAACAGGTCCGGCAATTGGTAACGCAGGATCCAGGCGAGTTCCATCCAGTCCTTGTCGGCGATTTCATCCTGCTGCACACGCGGCTTTTCGTAAGCCGAGGCCAACAGGGCGGACTGCGACAACATCTTGCCGTACTCGTCGGCCGGCTCGAAGCTGCCGCTGCGCGCAAAACCCTCGACACGGCTCCACTGGTCCGAAAAATAGTCGGCGAGGGCCTCGGCGCCGCCGTCGAGGTCGCCAATCGCAGTGAGGAATTCCACCGGATCCGCTTCCTCCCGGAAGATGACCGCGTTGACCATGCCACGCAAATGCGTACGGGTCAGGTCCTTGTAGAGTTTCTCGATCACCACCGCGCGGGCGAACTGCGCGGGCGACACCAGCAGGCTGACCACCGACTCTTTCGAGTTGTCGTATTCGCGAATCACGGCCAGCACATCCTTGGGCGGCAACTGCTCCAGCACCACCATCAGCGCGGCATCGCCTTCGGCATCGGCCAGTTCCACCAGCGCCGACTCGGCACCCACGATGTCGCCAGCCGCAATCAGGCTTTGGGTTTTTGCTATCAGGGCAAGATGCTGGGTCATCAGGGTTTCACTTTCGGGTTTCCAATTGCTTGCATCAGTCTTTGGCGTCAAAGCCCTGCTGGACCAGCCAGTCGGCACCCGCCTCCTGGCGTGTACGGGCGTCGCTGCCCTGACCGCCCTCGCCATCGTCCTCAAAAATCACCAGCTCCTGGTCGTCGTCCCGGTCGCTGTCTTCGTCTTCATCCTGGTCTTCGTCGCTGACGATGATCGCGGTGGCCACCGGCAGACCGGCCATGTACTCCAGACCGGCCGTCACCGCCAGAAACCTATCCCCACCCGGCGACCTCAGCACGATCTCGGCCAGCTCGCGGGCCCAGGGCGCCAGCGCCAGGCTGCCTGCCAGGCTGCTCCAGGGCGGAAACACATCCTCGTCATGCGTGAGCAGGTGCTCCATGACGGCTTTTTCGGTGAAATCAAAACCCTGGTGAAAAACGACGGCCACCATTTCAGGGCTGATGTCCATCATCTGCACCAGAAAGGCCATCTCCTGGCGTTTACCGGCCAGGCGCTGCTGCAGCACGTCGCGCCCCTCGGAGTCGAAGCGCAGGTCCTCCATCTCGGACTGGTAGGCCGAGCGCAGCTCAAGGAAGTAGGGGGAGATGCTCATGCAGCCGGGGTTTTCATGGTTCAGTTCCTTGGGTCAGCGGGTCGAAGTAGTTTTGCCAGATGTCGGTCGCGGTGGCCAGCGGGCTGTCGAGCAGGTTGCGGCGGCGGTTGTCGTCGTAAGCCTGGCGTTTTTCAGTGTCCGACAGCACTTCGTACGCTTGCTGCACCGCCCGAAAACGCGCCGGCGCCTGTGGATCGGCATTTTTGTCGGGGTGCCAGAACGAAGCCTTCTGGCGAAAGGCCTTCTTGACGTCGGCCAGCCTGGCAGCGCTGTCCAGCCCGAGGGCGGTGTAGTGATCGGTCATGCGCAGGTGGGGTTGTGCTGGACCGCAAGCAAGGCGCTGCCACGGCATATTGGGGGGCTCACCGGCATGAAAAGGCACAGGCGCGGGCGACGAGGAGACCCAAGATTATGCACGCCCGGCCCTTTTCAGGGCGGGAGGCCGTTGAATGCCCTTGCGCTGGCCCGGCCGTGCCCGGTCAAGCGCTCAAGACGGCCAGGGGCCTCACGCCCACGCCGACAAGCGCCCCGACACCAGCCTGAAACGCCGGCCACAGCGCGCCGCCAGCGTTTCGTCATGCGTCACCATCACAAAGGCCGTGCCGTGCTCACGGGCGAGCTGCAGCATCAGTTCGAACACGCCGTCGGCGGTGCTCCGGTCCAGGTTGCCGGTGGGTTCGTCGGCCAGCACACAGGCCGGCCGCGTGACCAGCGCACGCGCAATCGCCACTCGCTGGCGCTCGCCGCCCGAGAGTTCGGCCGGTCGGTGGTGAATGCGGTCTTTCAGGCCCACACTGGCCAGCATGGCGCCGGCGGTTTGCGCCGCCTTCTCGCGGTCCTGACCCCGTATCCATAGCGGCATGGCCACGTTGTCGAGCGCGCTGAACTCGGGCAGCAGGTGGTGGAACTGGTACACAAAACCCAGGTGCCGGTTGCGCAGCTCGCCCTGTTCGGCGGGCGAGAGCGCAGACATCTGTTGCCCCTTGAGCTCGACGCTCCCGCTGGTGGGCGCATCCAGTCCACCCATCAGGTGCAGCAAGGTGCTTTTGCCGGAACCGGAGGCGCCGACGATGGCCAGGGTTTCACCGGCAAAAACCTGCAGGTCCACGCCGTGCAGCACGGTCAGGTCGATCGGGCCTTCGTGGAAGCGCTTGGTCAGGCCTTGGGCTTTCAGAACAATTTCATTCATAACGCAATGCTTCGGCAGGATTGACACGGCTGGCGCGCCAGCTCGGATAAATGGTGGCCAGGAAAGCCAGCACCAGCGCAATCACGACGATGGGCATGATGTCGGCGTACTGCGGTTCACTGGGCATGCGGCTGATCAGGTAGATGTCCTTGGGCAGGAAGCTGGCATTGAGCAGCCGCTCCAGCGCCGGCACGAGCACATCGATGTTGAGCGCGATACCCAGCCCCAGCAACAGGCCGGACAAGGTGCCGATCACGCCGACCATCGCGCCCTGCACCATGAAGATGCCCATGATGCTTTTCGGGCTGGCGCCCAGGGTGCGCAGGATGGCGATGTCGGCGCGCTTGTCGGTGACCGTCATCACCAGGGTGCTGACCAGGTTGAACGCGGCAACGGCCACGATCAGGGTCAGGATGATGAACATCATGCGTTTTTCCAGTTGCACGGCGGCAAACCAGGTCTTGTTCTGCCGCGTCCAGTCGCGGATCAGCAAATCACCGCTGAGGCTGCGCGACAACTCGGCCGCCACTTCGCGCGCCTGGTGCAGGTCCTTGAGCTTGACGCGGATGCCGGTCGGGCCTTCAAGGCGGAAAATCTTGGCGGCGTCGTCCTGGTGCAGCATGACCAGCGCCGAGTCGTATTCGAAGTGGCCCGAGTCGAAGGTGCCGACCACGGTCATCTGCTTGAGGCGCGGCACCACACCGGCCGGCGTGACCTGGCCGCTGGGCGCGATCAGCGTCACCTGGTCGCCTTCACGCACCCCCAGCGAACGCGCGAGTTCGCCGCCCAGCACCACGCCGAACTGGCCGGGCACCAGCCTGGCCAGCGTGTCGACCGAGGCCGCCGCGAGGTCGGTCACCTGGCCTTCCAGCGCCGGATCAATGCCGCGTACCAGCGTGCCCTTCATGTCTTCGCCGCGAGCCAGCAGGGCCTGTGCGGAAATAAAGGTCGCGGCACCCACCACCTGCCGGTTGGCCTTGATTTCTGAAAGCGTTTTCTGCGGGTCCGGCAGCGCTGCGCCATTGGGTGCAAACACCTCGATGTGCGAGATCACGCCCAGCATGCGGTCGCGCACTTCCTTCTGGAAACCGTTCATCACGCTGAGCACGATGATCAGTGCCGCTACGCCGAGCGCGATGCCCAGCATGGAAACGCCCGAGATGAAGGAAATAAACCCGTTGCGCCGCGTGGCTCGGCCGGCGCGGGTGTAGCGCCAGCCCAGAATCAGTTCATAGGGGATTTGCATGGGACGATTGTGGCATCAGCCGGGAACCTTCCGCATAACGCCCGCCCTGCACGGGTTATGCAGCGGGGCCTTGCATCCCGGACAATAGCGGCATGCCCGACTCCTTCCCCCCGCCCCCCCACCATGGGGTGTTGCCGTTTGCCGCCTGCGTTTCTGACGACTGGCTGCCTGCCATCCAGGCCATGCCAGCCAGTGCTTTTCGAAACTTTGGCAAGTTGCTGCAGGGCATGCTGCCGGTCCACACCGACAGCGGCGATGTGCGCTCGCTGTCGCCGCCGCACGAGCGGGTGCTGGCCCGGGCGCTGGGCCTGCCCGCGCCCGACGGCCTGATCCCCTGGGCCGCCTGGCAGCACCTGCAGGCCGGCGGCACGCCCGCGGACCGGGCCTGGGCGGTCATCACGCCTTGCCACTGGGCCATGGGCCGCGAACACGCCACCATGACCGACCCGGCCGCACTGGACCTGGTGGAGGAGGAGTCGCGCACGCTGCTGGCGGCCATGCAGCCCTACTTCGAGACCTACGGCATCACGCTGCACCATGCGGAGCCGACACGCTGGCTGGCCGAGGGCGAGCTGTTTCGCCACCTGCCAAGTGCCTCGCTGGACCGCGTGCTGGGCCGCAATGTGGACCCCTGGCTGCCGGGCGCGGGGAGCGCGGGGGCCCGTTTCGGCGCCGGGTCGCCCCAAGCCGAAACAGCCCCCTCGGGGGGCAGCGTATTACACGAAGTGAACAGCGTGGGGGCCAAGGCAATGCGTTTGCTGCAGAACGAAATGCAGATGCTGCTCTACACCCATGCGATCAACGACGCGCGTGCGGCCAGAAGGCAGCTGATCGTCAACTCCTTCTGGATCAGCGGCAGCGGCGCCCTGCCTGATACCTTCCATGCCAAAGTGCAGCCGGCCACCACGCTTTCGCGCAGCCTGGCCCACGCCGCTTTCAGCGACGACTGGGCCGCTTACACACAAGCCTGGACGGCGCTGGATGCCGGCGAGGGCGCGCGGCTGCTCGCCCTTCAGCAAGGCGGCGCGACTGTCCGGCTGAGCCTGTGCGGTGAGCGTCATGCCATCACCTTCGAAACCGCAAAAACCGGAATTTTCTCCAGAATGAAACGTCTTTTTGGCCAGCAGCCCCTGCCTGTTCTGCTCGAGCAGCTATGAAAATAATAGTACGCGAAGCACCGCCGCGCAGCGTCTGGGCGCTGCAGCAGGCTGGCGTTCACCCCTTGCTGGCGCAGTTGTATGCGGCGCGCGGGGTGCGCACCGCCGACGAGCTCGACGACGGTCTGGCCCGGCTGCTGCCGCCAGCGTCCATGAAAGGCACTGCGGAGGCCGCCGTGCTGCTGGCTGACGCCATCGCCGCGAACAGGAAGATCTGCGTGGTGGCCGACTACGACTGCGACGGCGCCACCGCCTGCGCGGTTGCGCTGCGCGGCCTGCGCCTGCTGGGCGCCAGCCAGGTCGGCTACATCGTGCCGGACCGCGTGGTTGACGGCTACGGGCTGACCGCAAGCATCGCCGAGCGCGTCAAGGCCACGGGCGCCGACCTGCTGGTCACGGTGGACAACGGCATCGCCAGCATCGACGGCGTAGCGCGCGCGCGCACGCTGGGCATGCAGGTGCTGGTGACCGACCACCACCTGCCGGCGCTGAAGGACGGCGCCATCGTGCTGCCCGACGCCGACGTGATCGTGAACCCGAACCAGCCCGGCTGTTCGTTCGAGAGCAAGGCCATGGCCGGCGTCGGCGTGATGTTTTATGTGCTGCTGGCCCTGCGCGCGGAATTGCGCAAGCGCGGCGTGTTTGACGCCACCACGCAGCCGAAGCTCGATGCATTGCTGCCTCTGGTCGCGCTCGGCACCGTCGCCGACGTCGTCAGGCTGGACGCCAACAACCGCCGCCTGGTGGCGCAGGGCCTCAAACGCATACGCGCCGGCGCCTTGCCGGCCGGCCTGGCGGCACTGTTCACTGCCGCCGGCCGCGCCGCGGCGGTGGCGACCAGTTTCGACTTCGGGTTTGCCCTCGGCCCGCGCATCAACGCCGCCGGCCGGCTCAGCGACATGACGCTGGGCATCGAGTGCCTGCTGACCGACGATGCGGGCCGCGCCGACGAACTGGCCAAAACGCTGGACGGCATCAACCGCGAGCGGCGCGACATCGAGGCCGGCATGCGCGAACAGGCGCAGTACGCGGCCGACGCGATGATCGACGAGGATGAAGCGCCCCCGCCGGCCATCGCGATCTTCGACCCCGACTTCCACGAAGGTGTGGTCGGCATCGTGGCCTCGCGCATCAAGGACAAGCTGCACCGCCCGACCTTTGTGTTTGCGGCCAGCCAGGCGCCCGGCAAGGAACACGAGCTCAAGGGCTCGGGCCGCTCGATTGCCGGTTTTCACCTGCGCGATGCGCTGGACCTCGTCGCCAAACGCCACCCCGGCGTCCTGCTGCGTTTTGGCGGCCACGCAATGGCGGCCGGCTGCACGATTGCCGAGGAGCACTTCGAGGTGTTCGAGCAGGCGCTGCAGCAGGTGGCGCACGAGTGGCTGGACGCCGCCACCTTGCTGCGCCGCCTCGACACCGACGGCCCGCTGGCGCCCGAATACCGGCGCGCCGACCTGGTGGACACGCTGCACAAAGAGGTCTGGGGCCAGGGTTTTGCGGCGCCGACCTTCAGCGAAGAGGTCGAGGTGGTCTCGCAACGCCTGGTCGGCGAAAAACACCTGTCGCTCAAGCTCAAGCACCAGGGCCAGCCGGTGGACGGCATCTGGTTCGGCCACACCGAGTCGTTGCCGGCGCGCGTCAAACTCGCCTTCCGGCTCGATGCCGACGAATGGCAAGGTATCAAACGTGTACGTTTTCTGGTGGAGGCGGCAGAAATTTGAGCGATTTTGGCCTCCAGCCCAAACAGGACGTGCGCAAGCAGCTATTGATTTGGTAGCATCTTCGCACCGGCACAGCCTGCCAACACCCCGGAACCGAGCGTCATCCCCATGAACGACCCCCTCGCCCTGTACCCCGCCCTGGCCCAGGTCGTGCCCGCGCTGGCCGAGCTGGGGCCGGAGGCCGGCCCGCTCAGCGTGCCGGCCGGCACCGTGCTGTTCGATGAAAACGCGTCCTGCCAGGGCTTTCCGCTGGTGCTCAGCGGCGAGATCAAGGTCTCGCGCCATTCCGGCGACGGGCGTTCGCTGGAGCTCTACCGCGTGGTCCCCGGCGAGTTGTGCCTGGTCTCCAGCGCCTGTCTGTTTCGCAGCCAGCCGCTGTCGGCTCAGGGCGTGACCACCCGGCCCACCACCCTGCTGCTGATCGCCCCGCCGGTGTTTGCCCGCTGGCTGGAAACCCCGGTGTTCCGCAACGGGGTACTGGGACTGTTTGCCGAACGCATGGCCGACCTCACCGGCTTGATCGACGCCATTGCCTTCCAGCGCCTGGACCAGCGGCTGGCGGCCGCGCTGCTGGGCCGCGGCCAGGACCTGGCGCTGACGCACCAGGCGCTGGCCGACGAGCTCGGCACCGTGCGTGAAATCGTCTCGCGCCTGCTGCGCCGCTTTGAGCGCGAGGGATGGGTCGAGCTTGCGCGCGAGCACATCCACATCCGCGACAGCGCTGCACTGCGCGCCATGGCCGCGACCCTGCACGCCTGAGCCGCGGGCGGCCTGAAGGGCCTGTGCGTGACCCAGGTCACAGACCCGGGCTGCGCCGGGGCGCCCAATGCAGGTGTCAGTTCTTCTTTCCGCTTTTCAAAGGAGCCCACCATGAAATCCAACGTCGGCGGCATCGACCGCATCCTTCGCATCGTCCTCGGCCTGGTCCTGATCGGGCTGGCCGCAACCGGCACGGTCGGCCTGTGGGGCTGGATCGGTGTCGTTCCCCTGGCCACCGGCGCCATCGGCTGGTGCCCGCCTTACGCCCTTTTCGGCTGGAACACCTGTTCCATGAAAAACAAGGCGTGACGCGCCGGGCGTGAGCTCAAACCGGGGGCGTGCGCCTGCGCCTTGCGTGGCGTCCCCGGCTGTAGCCCTTGTCTGACGGCCCCTGGCAGGGCTAACCTACAGCCACCATCCACCGTTCAGGCCATGATCTGGAACAGAAGGTGCACCCGCCGGTGCTTCCAGAAAACCTCCAGAGGAACGAATGAACACCATCATTTACATCGTCGGCCTGATCGTCATCATCGGCTTCATCCTGTCCTACTTCGGCTTCCGCTGAAATCCGCGCCTGCGCAGGCCACGCTATTGAATTAATAGCTACTTGCGCCTGTCCGTGATGGGCTGAAGGCACAAACAACCTGAAAATTCATTTCAGCAGGGTGTACTCCCCGCCGCGCGTGATGGCCCGCTGGTAAGCCGGCCGGGCGTGAATGCGCTCCAGAAAAGCCATCAGTTTCGGCCGGCTGGCGTCCAACCCGCCGCGCGCTGCCGCTGCCTCCAGCACAAAGCTCAGCTGGATGTCCGCACCGCTGAAAGCTTCACCTGCAAACCAGGTGCTCTTTCCCAATTCCCCCTCCAGATAATCCAGGTGCTGCCTGATCTGCGGCTCGATGAAGGCCGCCTTGGTCTTGCTGCTGATCGCCTTGGCGATGGGTTTGGCAAAAAACGGCATGGGCGTGGTTTCTATCTTGTCGAACACCAGCTTGAGCAGCAGCGGCGACATGGCCGAGCCTTCGGCGTAGTGCAGCCAGTAGGTGTAGCGCAGCCGCGCCGGCGTTCCGGGCGCCGGCGCGAATTGTCCGGCCCCGTAACGCTCCACCAGATAGTCGATGATGGCGCCCGACTCGGCCAGGGTCAGCTCACCGTCGGTGATCACCGGCGACTTGCCCAGCGGATGCACGGCGCGCAGGGCCGCGGGCGCCAGCATGGTTTGGGGGTCGCGCTCGTAACGCTGGATCTCGTAGTCAACGCCCAGTTCTTCGAGCAGCCAGAGGATGCGTTGCGAGCGGGAGTGATTGAGGTGATGGACAGTGATCATGGGAGCATCCGGTGAAGTTCAGGAAGTGTTGCCATGGTAGGCCATGACACGGCGCACCACGTCAGCAGGGCATAAAGCCTAAAATGACCCGGTGACCCTCAAAAACATCCTGAACGCTGATCTGCACTGTCACTCCGTGGTGTCCGACGGCACCATGAGCCCTGAAGCGCTGGCCGAGCGGGCCAAAACCAACGGCGTCGAACTCTGGTCCCTGACCGATCACGACGAAATCGGCGGCCAGCACCGCGCCGCCGCGGCGGCCCGGGCGCAGGGCATGCACTACCTGACGGGCACGGAGATTTCGGTGACGTTTGCCGGCGAAACCGTGCACATCGTCGGCCTCGGGTTCGACCCCGACGACGCGGCCATGCAGCAGGGCCTGCGCAACACGCGTGGCGGCCGCGAACAGCGCGCCATGGAAATGTCCGACTCGCTGGCCAAGGCAGGCATTCACGGCGCCTACGAAGGTGCACTGAAGTTTGTCGGCAACCCGGACCTGATCTCGCGCACCCACTTTGCGCGCTTCCTGGTGGAAACCGGTGTCTGCAAGGAAACCTCCGAAGTGTTTCGCAAGTACCTGACCGAAGGCAAACCCGGCTACGTGCCGCACCGCTGGGCCAGCCTGCAGGACGCCGTGAGCTGGATCACCAGCGCCAAGGGCGTGGCCGTGATCGCCCACCCGGGGCGCTACAAATTCACCCCCAACGAAGAGTACGCGTTGTTCACCGAATTCAAGTCCCATGGCGGGCAGGCCGTGGAGGTGGTGACCGGCAGCCACAGCACGCAGGAATACGTGAAATACGCCGAAACCGCCCAGGAGTTCGGCCTGGCCGCCTCGCGCGGCAGCGACTTCCACAGCCCCGACGAAAGCCACACCGACCTGGGCACCCTGCCCTTTTTGCCCGGCCACCTGACCCCCGTCTGGGAGATCCTGGAAGACCGCATCCTGTGAGCCGCACACCTTCGGCCCTTGCAGGCATTGCGCTGGTCATTGCTGCCACCGCCTTTTTTGCAACGCTGGACACCACCACCAAGTTTGTCAGTGCCAGCGTGCCGCTGTTGATGGCCCTGTGGTTTCGCTACTTTTTCCAGGCGCTTGCCACCACGGCCGTGGTGCTGCCGCTGCGCGGCCTGAGCGTGCTGCGCACCGCCCACCCGAAGTTCCAGTGCCTGCGTGGCCTGCTGCTGCTGATGAGCAGCCTGTTCGCCTTCCTGAGCCTCAAGTACATGCCGGTGGCCGAATTCACCGCCATCGGCGCCATCGTGCCCCTGCTCATCACCTTGCTGGCCGCCACCGCGCTTGGCGAAAAAGTCTCGGCACTGCGCTGGTCGCTGGTGCTGGGCGGATTTGCCGGTACGCTCATCATCATCCGTCCCGGCGGCGAAGACTTCACCTGGACGCTGTTGCTGCCGCTGGGCATGGTGGCGACCAACACCGGCTTCCAGGTGCTCACCAGCCGGCTGGCCAAAACCGAAGACCCGATCACCATGCATCTGTACACCGGCTGGGTCGGCACGCTGCTGGCCTCGCTGGCCCTGCCTTTTGTCTGGATCACCCTGCCCTCGTGGTCGCTGTGGGGCTGGCTGCTGCTGATGGGCGTGGCGGCCACCGTCGGGCATTTCATGCTGATCCTCGGCTACATGCGGGCGCCGGCCGCCACCCTCACGCCCTACCTGTATGCCCAGATCGCCTTTGCGATGGTCGGCGGCTGGATTGTTTTTTCACACGTGCCGGACGGCTGGTCCATGATCGGCATGCTGATGATTGCCATCTGCGGTGCGCTGGGGGCCTGGCTGACCGCGCGTGAAAGCCGGGCGCTCAGAGAGTTCAGTGTGCGGCCGGCAGAGTCCTGACATCCTTGCGAAACACACACCATGGCCCAGTATTTCGAGATTCACCCCGACAACCCGCAGGTGCGCCTGCTCAGGCAGGCGGTGGCCCTGCTGACGCGCGGCGCGGTGATCGCCGTGCCTACGGATTCGAGCTACGCGCTGGTGTGCCACCTCGACGACAAGACCGCCGCCGACAGCCTGCGCCGCATCCGCGGCGTGGACGACAAACACCACCTGACCCTGCTGTGCCGCGACCTCAGCGAGCTGGCCAACTACGCACGCGTCGACAACAAGCAGTTCCGTCTGATCAAGGCCGCCACACCGGGGCCCTACACCTTCATCCTCGAAGCCAGCAAGGAAGTGCCGCGGCGCCTGAGCCACCCCTCGCGCAAGACCATAGGCCTGCGTGTGCCCGGGCATAAAACCCTGCAGGCGCTGCTGGAGCTGCACGGCGCGCCGCTGCTGGCCACCACGCTGATTCCACCCGGTCAGACCGAGCCGCTGAACGACGCCAGCGAGATCCGCGACCAGATGGAGCACGACCTGGCGGCAGTCATCGATGCCGGCGCCTGTCCCAAGGAAGCCACCACGGTGATCGACCTGACCCCCATGGGCCAGGGCGATGACCCCGTGGTCGTGCGGCAGGGGCGCGGTGACCTCGCAGCGTTGGGGCTTTAGCCGCGACGATGCTCCGCGTGGACCCGTTCCCCACCAGCCGGGGCCGCGGAACCGGCTTTGCCGGGCCGCAGGCGCAGCGCCCCCTCGGGGGGCAGAGAGCTACGCGCAGCGAGCGAACGTGGGGGCTCACCGTCAATGAGACAATTGGCGGATGGACTTTGCCAACCTGATTCAAACCGTTGCCATTTACGCGCTTCCCGTGCTGTTTGCCATCACCGTGCACGAGGCGGCACACGGCTACGTCGCACGTTACTTTGGCGACAACACCGCCTGGATGCTGGGACGTGTCACGCTGAACCCGATCAAACACATCGACCCGGTGGGCACCATCCTGATGCCGTTGGTGCTTTACTTCGCAACCTCGGGCGCCTTTTTGTTCGGTTATGCCAAACCGGTGCCGGTGCAGTTCGGCAAGCTGCGCAACCCCAAACGCCACATGGTCTGGGTGGCCCTGGCCGGTCCGGGCGCCAATCTGGCCCAGGCCCTGCTGTGGGGAGTTGCGCTCTACCTGCTGCAGGGCGCGGGCCTGACCGAGCCATTTTTTATCAAGATGTGCCAGGCCGGCATTCTGGTCAATGTGGTGATGCTGGTGTTCAACCTGTTTCCCTTGCCGCCGCTCGATGGTGGGCGTGTGCTGGTGGGCCTGCTGCCCTGGAAACAAGCCATGCTGGTCTCGCGCGTGGAGCCCTGGGGGTTCTTCATCGTGATGGCGCTGGTGATTGCCGGCGTGATCACCAACCTGTGGATGCGGCCGCTGATGACGCTGACCTACGCCCTTCTTGAAATCGTGCTCACGCCTCTGGCGATGCTGGTGCAATGACCCTGGACAAATGATGACAAACAAGCCTTCCGACGCCGCCGCGTCTCCCACCACTTCGCCTTCGCCCCAACGCTTTCTCACCGGCATCACCACCACCGGCACGCCGCACCTGGGCAACTATGTCGGTTCGATCCGGCCCTCCGTTGCAGCCAGCACCGGCGCCGGCGCAGAGAGCTTTTACTTCCTGGCCGACTACCACGCGCTGATCAAGTGCGACGAGCCGGCGCGCATCCAGCGCTCGACGCTGGAGATCGCCGCCAGCTGGCTGGCCGCCGGTCTGGACCCGGAGCGCGTGACCTTTTACCGCCAGTCCGACATTCCCGAGATTCCCGAACTGACCTGGCTGCTGACCTGCGTGACGGCCAAGGGTGTGCTCAACCGTGCCCACGCGTACAAGGCGTCGGTGGACAAGAACACGGCCGCCGGCAACGACCCGGATGCCGACGTCAGCGCGGGCCTGTTCATGTACCCGGTGCTGATGGGCGCCGACATCCTGATGTTCAAGGCGCACCACGTGCCGGTCGGCCGCGACCAGATTCAGCACATCGAGATGGCGCGCGACATGGCGCAGCGTTTCAACCATCTGTATGGTGAACACTTTGTGTTGCCGCAGGCGCTGATTGAAGAGTCGGTGGCACTGCTGCCCGGCCTGGACGGCCGCAAGATGAGCAAGAGTTACGACAACACCATCCCGTTGTTCACGCCGCGTGAGCAGCTGAAAAAACTCATTTCCGGCATCGTCACCGACTCGCGTGCACCGGGCGAGCCCAAGGACGTGGAAGGCTCCGCGCTGTTCCAGATTTACCAGGCCTTTGCCAGCGAGCCTGAGACCGCCGCGCTGCGCCAGGCCTACAACGAAGGGATTGCGTGGGGCGACGCCAAGCAGCGCTTGTTCGAGCGGATTGACCAGGAAGTGGCCCCCATGCGTGCCCAGTACGAGGCGCTGATGAGGGACCCCGCCAGAATAGAAACCATCCTGCAGGCCGGTGCCGACAAGGCACGCCAGCTGGCTGCGCCCTTCCTGCGGGAACTGCGCCACGCGGTGGGCCTGCGCAACCTGGGCTCCCAGGCGAGCACCACCCCCAAAGAGAAGGCCGCCAAGGCCTCCCTGCCGGTCTTCAAACAATACCGAGAGGCCGACGGCAAGTTTCATTTCAAGCTGGTCGATTCCCAGGGACAGCTGTTGCTGCAAAGCCACGGCTTCGACGCCCCCAAGGACGCCGCGCAGGCGATTGGCCTGCTGCAAACCCATGGCGCCAGCGCACTCGACGGATTGCGGGACAAACTGCAGCCGCTGCCCGGAATCACGGCGCCAGCACTGGATCTGGCCTTGCAACAGCTGGTCGAAGCGCGGTCCTGACGATCGGAACGCGGCTGTCAAAACACCTCCTGCAGCGGAAGTGTCAGGGTGACAAGTAATGAAAAAGGATGTGTTTTTTAGCACTGAAACGTGAACTAGTTCCGGACTTAAAATCTATCGTTTCCTCGCCAACTTGACAGCCAGCGGGTAAGCTTACTTTTTGTTCCAGTCATTGACAGTCTTTCACACTCTCACCAGCAGACACCATGCGTATTTTTGTCATTGATGACCATCCACTCATGCGCGAAGCGGTGGTGATGCTGATTCGCCGTCTGCACACCAAGGCGATCGTCATCGAGCTGGACAGGCTGGCGGCGATTGGCGCGGCTGTGGAACAGCATGGCATTCCGGACATCATCTGCCTCGACCTCAAACTGCCGGACACCCATGGCGTGTCCGGCGTGCGGGAGGTGCGTCAGCAGTTTCCCGAGGTGCCCATCGTCGTGTTGTCAGCCGCTCCGGCACAGGACTACCAGGACCTCTCGCTGGAAGCCGGCGCCGATGTCTACATTGAAAAATCCGTCGGCGCGACCGAGATCGCCAAGGTCCTGAAAACCTTTCTGGACGACAGCGCCGACCCGGAAGCCGGCACCGAACCCGAGAAACTGTCCAAACGCCAGAAGCAGTTGCTGGTGATGCTGGACAAAGGCATGAGCAACCGCGACATTGCCGCCGAGCTGCAGATCAGCGAACACACGGTGAAAGTCCACTTGTGGCGCCTGTTTCGCAGGCTCAACGTGAAAAGCCGTTCACAGGCCAGCCACCTGGCCCGCACGCAAGGCCTGCTCTAAAGCCTGCGCCAGCATCGGCGCCGCCCGGGCGCCGCTTCAGTGGTGAATGTCCGGCCGCCCGCGAGCGACCTCCCCCTCGTCAAAGGCCTCCATGTCGAGCCGGAACACCGTGCCCTGCCCAGGCCTTGACTGCATGCTCAGGCGGTGGTTCAAGGCACCACACAAGCGCGTGACAATGGCCAGGCCCAGCCCGAAGCCTTCCTCGGTACCGTTGTGCCTGGCCACGCGGTAAAACTCCTGAAAAATCGCCTGCTGGTGCTCCGGTGCCACGCCCACGCCGGTATCCCACACCTCCACACGCCAGCCGTCCTCACCCGGGCGAACCGCCAACAGCACGCCACCCCGCTCGGTATGGCGGATCGCATTGGACAGCAGGTTGCCGAGCAGGCGCTTGAGCAGCACCGGGTCGGAGCGCACCGCCCCCGCCAGCACATGGGTGCGCAGGTCCAGCCCCTTCTCCCTGGCCAGCGGGGCGTACTGCATCTCCAGCTCCCCGACCATCGACAGCAGGTCCACCCGCTGCCAGTTCACCTCGACCACACTGGCATCGAGCTTGGCCAGATCAAACAGCGAGTTGAACAGCTCATTGACGGCCTGCGTGGACTGCACAATTTTGGGTGTGATCTGCAACACCAGTTCCGGCTCGGCGCGCAGCCAGTCGGCATACAGGCTCAGGGCATGCACAGGCTGGCGCAAATCATGGGCGGCGCTGGCAATGAACCGGTTTTTCGCCTCGACCGCTTCCAGCGCCGTGCGTGTCTTGTCGGTCAGCGAGGCGATCAGCTGCGCATTGGCAAACTGCAGCTCCAGGTTGGAGCGCTGCACGCGGTGCAGGCGTTGCCCGGCCATGCGGACAGCCGACCAGTAAATCAGCACCAGCATCACCAGCGCATAGGTCGTGACCGTGCCGGGGAAGGGCCGCTCTACCGCCACGCTCCAGGCCATCGCGGCCAGGATGGTATACGCCAGCCCGTTGATGTAACCCATGAAACAGCGCAGGCTCGCGGCAAACGCCCCCACCGAAAAACCAGCCATGCCCACCAGCACGATCAGGCAGATGAACTGGTCGAAGTCCGGCGCCTTGCGAAAGTACAGGAACATCGACGAGCCCCAGACCACGGCCCCCAGGGTCCAGGTCCAGCCATAACGCGCAATGAAGGCGCGCTGCCGGTCGACGCCGGAGCCGGCATAGTCGCGCTGGTAGATCCGGACCACCCGGTAGCGCATCACCATCAGCAGCACGGCCGCCAGCGTCCAGCTCAGCAAGGCCCAATGGTCAACGCTGCTGTAGAGGACAACCACGATGACGGGAATCACCAGCGCAGCTGAATTGAGCGCCGGCCGCGCATTGCGCATGAAGTTGCGCGTCAGCTTGGCATCCACCCAGTCATCACGCGCGGCGATGTCCGCCACGACATGGCGGCTGTCACCAGGCAAAAGCGGGGCGGCTGAATCCATGGCTGCAGTTTACTGGTCGTTGACTCCCGGACGGCACTTAGAGCCTCGCCGTTCCAGCCCATATCTTCTTTAGTTTCGCCTTTTTCTAAGTGCCAAATCCGGCCTGAGCCCTGATCGGGTGGGCGAGAAGAGCTACATATTTGATAGCAACTTTCAAGACCAGGCCTGCTGGCGCCGCCTCCCCCTTCGCCTCAGCCGGCACCTTCTGCACCGGGCTCAGCAAATAGTCCGCGGTGGTTCCAAGGTCCTGGTGAATGTCGCCTGGCGCTTACTGCATCTGTGCGAGGTCGAACTGCTGTACCTCCTGGGGCCTGGCCACTTGGTCCAGCCTGCCACCATTCATGCCGCTGCCAGCACCCAACACACTGACACCCAGCCCCAAGTCACGCGTGGCCCGGCTGTCCATCGAGATGTCCGCCGTAAAACGCCCATCCGGGTTCCTGGCCAGCTGCAGGTTGAGCAAGGCGTCCTGCAGGTTCCACAGAAGCGGCAAGGCCCGCCGCTCGGCAAACTCGCTGCGGCTCAGGCTGCCTTGCTCGTCCACGCTGTAGGTGAGGTTCTGCAAGCCCTGCTCGAAGCGCTCTCTGGCCGCGGCAATCGACTCGGCCACGCTTTGCGGCGCTGTGGCGGTATCGCTGGCGCTTGTTTGCGTCGGATCCGGCGCGTCGAACAGGGCCGTAGGGTTGCCCGCCAGAACCTCCGACGGCAGCATCTGGGCACTGGAGGCCTCTTCCTGGGAGGTGGTACGACTCAGCACTGCAGCATGGTTCCAGCTGGTGCCGTCGGCAAAGCGTATCTTCTCAAGGGCGTTGGCGCCCTTGCCGGCATTCTCGAAGTAATTGGCCACTGTCAGCTGGTCGGTGCTGCCGTTGATGCTCAGGATCAAATCGTTGCCCTGGCGGATGAGGCCCAGGTCGACTTCGGCAATATCGGCCCCCAGCTGCACCGTGTCGCCAGAGGGCTTGCCGGCATCGAAGTTGACGATGATGTCCTGGCCGCTACCGCGGCCCCAGACATAGGTGTCGTTGCCCAGCCCGCCGAACAGGATGTTGTTGCCGGCATTGCCTTCCAGGCGGTTGTTCAGCGCATTGCCGATGGCGTTGATGTTGGTGTTGCCGGTCAGGGTCAGGCGTTCGACGTTGTCGGCCAGGGCGTAGGAGACGCTGGCGTAGACGGTGTCGGTGCCTTCGCCTGCATTCTCGACCACCAGGTCGTCGCTTGAGTCCACCCAGTATTTGTCGTTGCCCAGCCCCCCGAACAGGATGTCGGCACCTTGCCCGCCGTCCAGGCTGTCGTTGCCGAGGTCGCCCCAGAGTTTGTTGGACTGGGCGTTGCCGGTGAGTTTGTTGGCCAGATCGTTGCCCATGGCGGCTTCGGCCGTGCCGGTCAAGGTCAGGTTTTCGACGTTGCTGCCCAGGCTGTAGTTGACGCTTGACTCAATGGTGTCGGTGCCTTCCGCAGCATTCTCGACCACGGTGTCGGCCTGGCTGTCCACGATGTAGGTGTCGTTGCCTTTGCCGCCTATCAGTACATCAGCGCCGGCGCCGCCGTCCAGAACATTGGCGGCGTTGTTGCCGGTCAGGACGTTGGACAGCTCGTTACCGGTCAGGGCAACAGCCGAACCAAGCAGGATGCCGTCCTCCACATTGGCGGCCAGAGTGGCACCGCTGATCCGGCTGATGAGGGTGTCGCGTCCACCGTCCGCTTCTTCCACGATGGTGTCGAGGTCGTCTTCGAAGAGGTAGGTGTCGTTGCCGCTGCCGCCTGACAGGGTGTCCAGGCCTTTCATGCCGTTCAAGGTGTCGTTTCCGGCATCTGCTGTCAGGGTGTTGTCGGCTATGTTTCCTTGCAGGAGGTTGTTCAGCTCGTTGCCGGTGCCGTCGACGGCAGCCGTGCCGGTCAGAATGAGGTTCTCGACGTCGCTGCTCAGGGTGTAGGTCACCGAGGCTTCTACGGTGTCCACGCCTTCGCCTGCAAGTTCGCTCACCACGTCTGCGGTGTTGTCGACTTCGTACAGGTCGTCGCCTTCTCCACCCAGCATGTGGTCAGCACCCAGACCGCCTATCAAACGATCGTCGCCGGCCAAGCCAGTCAGGGTGTTGGCGCCGCTGTTGCCGGTGAGTTTGTTGGCGCCTTCGTTGCCAATGGCATCAACGTTGGCTGTGCCTGTGAGCTGCAGGTCTTCGAGGTTCTCGCCGAGGGTGTAGCTGATGGATGCAAGGACGCGGTCTGTGCCTTCATCCCAACCCTCGAAAACGAGGTCGCCGGTGTTGTCAACGTAGTAGCTGTCGTTGCCCAGCCCGCCCTCCATGGTGTCCACGCCGGCGCCACCGTTCAGGGTGTTGTTGGCGGCATTGCCGATCAACACATTGTTCAGGCTGTTACCGGTGCCGTTGATGGCGTCCACTCCAGCCAGTGTGATGTTCTCGACATTCGCCGCCAGGCTCTTGCTGACGGTGGTGATGACGGTATCAATGCCTTCGTTGGCTTTTTCGGTGACGATGTCGGCTGCGTTGTCAACGTAGTAGGTGTCGTCTCCCGTGCCCCCCAGCATCGTGTCCACGCCCAGGCCGCCGTCCAGCAGGTCGTTGCCGGCCGCGCCCTCAAGCCGGTTGCTACCACTGTTACCAGCGAGTTGGTTGTCAAGCGCGTTGCCGGTGGCGTTGATGTTTGCTTCGCCCGTGAGGGTGATGGCCTCTACATTGGCTGGTGCCGTGTAGCTCACCGAACTCTCTATGCGGTCGTAGCCCTCATCAGCGAGTTCGATGACTGCATCCCCGGCGTCTTCCACATGATAGGTATCGTCGCCTTCACCCCCTTGCAGGGTGTCATTGCCTGCGCCTGCATAGAAGTTATCGTTCAGATTGGTACCGGTCAAGACGTCATCGGCAGCCGTGCCCCGAATGTCAATGCCTCTTTGCAGGAGCTCGTAGAAGCCAAGCTCTGAGCCATCGGCAAACTCGAAGTTCTGCACGCTCCAGAAGTTCAGTCCGTCAGATGTATCAAATCCTTCGAGGTGAATCACATCGCCTTGATCGCCGATTGTGAGCATCAATGAGCCCAAGCCCAGACTGATCATGCTTGAAGTAATTCCTGTGCCGAAGCGCAAGGTACCGCCTCCGGGATCAGAAATATGCACTTCACCGCTACCGGAGTTGTACACATAGGTGTCCATGCCGGATACGCCCACCAGTGTGGTGCTGGGGCCTGCGATGAAAGTGGTGGCGAAACCGGGTACGCCGTACAGCGTCTGGTTCCCGGCGCTTCCATCTTTGACGAGCCCCCTGCTTGTAAGGGTTCCAGCGTTAAGGAACAAGCCACCTTCCAAAGTCATCAGGGTATCCGGCACGGCCTCCGGATCGCTGTACCAGCCAGTGAGCCGCAGGCTGTCTTGCCCGCTATTGATGGAGATGATCAAGTCCACGCCGTCGCTCTGCACCACGACGTCCGCAAGGGCAACGGATGCTGCCTCGATGCCCGACGCCGCGTCTGCCGCAACAGTGTGCTGCCCCATACCCGAGTGAAACTGGACATACCCGATATTGAAGCTCGGAGCAGGTGGCGCCATAGCAATGAGATCTTGCAGCCATACCATCGAACCATCTGCAAACTCGAACTGTCCGACCGCAGCATTGAGGACATCACCGGTACGCGGGATCATTACCCGCACACCTTGATCGAAACCCCACTGCAGATCGAGCGTGACGCGCGCAACTCCATCCAACGGGGAAGTGGCCTGCCTCCACGAAAAATTGATGTCAGCGAGGGACAGGCCCGGCCCGAAGATGACCGTTTTTGTAGGTAACACTCCATTGTCAACGTAAGGCTGTAAGGCGGCAAAACTATTCCCAGTCAGCACAATGGTTTGCAGGGGATGTGTCAAATAGTGGTCGCTGGGGTCACCCCACCCCTGCGCATAGTCGTCAAAACCGCTATTGCGCAGCAGTACCGGCAACGGCGTGACGTACCGAACTGCCTCGTCAAACGTCAGCGAGTTTTCTTCTTGCGATTCATAGGCGCTACGTATCTCTTCGAGACTGTCAAAGTAGACGCCTAAGGAGAAATTTTTTCCAGTGTACTTACCGCCATGCTGATAACTCTCCATGACGATCTGACGCACAGCCCCGGGCGTGTCTGAAAAGTACGCGCCCCGATAAATAGACTCAATGACATCGTCCATGCCATCCGCATTCAAGTCACGGTTCTGTTGGTAATGGCTGACCAACAGATCCATGCCGCTATTCGTTGGGTCCACCAAGGTGACGCTTCCTGCTTGACCCAATACCGTCACATGTCCGTCCCCAACCACCATAACTCGACCATCTTGCAAATATTGGTCTCCCGTGCCCGCGACCAGAGTGTCGCCACCAATGAGTCTGGCATTTCCTGTACCACCGAACGCATAACCTGCGTTGTAGATGGTGTTGTCACCTACGCCCCCGATCACCACTGAGTTTTGGTCAGCCATCACCGTGTGACTACCGTCAGAAAGAACGACCTCCCCCAGCGTGTAGGCGTAGGTCGATCGAGTTTCGTAATTCAAAACATAGCTGGGCAAGGGCCCACTGGTTGCGGCCAGGCCCGGATCTTGATATATGGTGGAGGTCAATCTACCCGAGTAAAACTCAAGACTATCCGCGCTTCTTGACCGGGTCGTAACGTTCTCCAAAGGTGTGCCCGTTGGCGGCCATACATAAGAACTGGAAACGCTCCACGTTGATTCGGATTGATACGCGTTCTGCAGCGCCCACTCCACCGCAGACCAACTCAAACGGGTTGTCCTGCTGACTATCAAAGTGTTCAATCCAATCGAATCGCCACCCTCGATCCTGGACTGAAACTGAACTGTTACCAATTTTGCATCGGAACTAACGACCATTGGTACGGTTTGGTCGTTATAAGTCCACGATACGCCGGATGCGATAGAGGAAGTTGTCCACACATTGCTCGGATTGGCAATTGATTGGTGCGTTTCCGAGGTGTAGCGCGTCGTCTCAAACCGAGAGTTACCGACATTCCCTGCGCCATCAAAGAGATACCAGCTGCCACCACCCAGCGACGTGTACCCCCGATCAAAGTATTGCTCTCCAACACGTCCTTGCGCCAACAATTTGAAATCCTGAGCAAGGCTACCTTGCAAGTCGCCCCACTGAAGCGCGGACCTATCAATCAAGGCTTGCGCAGACAGTACATTGCCATCCGTGTCCCGGAACAACCAGGACGTCTGCGTGGCGCCGTAGTAGTCCTTCACCAAAATGCTCTTGGCGGTACCTCGAACTTCAACCAAAAGGTCGTCGTTGTGCCGCTTGGCCGTGAGGTTCTCCAACTGCAGGCCTGACGCATCCAGCTGAAGCACTGAGCCTTCAAGCGAGTTATCAACCACCGTCGCCTGCCCAGTGCCGTAGCCCATCATGTAAGTGTCCATGCCGGCACCGCCACGCAGCGTGTCAACCCCACGATCTGCGTAGAGGATGTCATCGCCGTCGCCACCTTCAATCACATCATCGCCGGTGCCACCATGAAGCGAGTCGTTACCCGCGCCTCCGGACAGGAGATCATCGCCGTCCCCACCGTCGAGGGCGTCATTGCCAGAGCCTGCGATCAACTGGTCATTGCCTTCACCCCCCGTCAGCAGATTGACGCCATCGCCAGCGTCCAACACATCGTTGCCCACCCCTCCGCTGAGCGTGTCATCGCCGGCACCACCCGAAAGCCTGTCACTGCCTCCGCCGCCGTGCACGATACCCCCACCATGCAAAACGGTTAGTTGATCATTACCCGATCCGCCGCTCAGTTCTTGAGACTCCCCGGTGGTGGCCAAATTCACACTGTCTGTCAGCCGGCCTTGCATCCACTCGCTCAGCGCGACGCCATCTATGGAAGCCATGCTGCCTCGTAAGGCTTCTGCGACAAGCAGCTTGCCGTTTGCACCGAAATCAAGCACCAGATCTGCACCAACGGCGCTGACTGTGTACGAGCCCCCATCCACCAGTTTGACGGTGTTGGTACCGCCCTCGTCGGCAATCCTGTCGCCTGCCCCGGCTTCATAGCTGTCATTGCCTTTGCCGCCATTCATAACGTCGGCGCCATCCCCCCCGACCAAGGTGTCATTGCCGTTGCCACCATAAAGCGTGTCGTCGCCACCGCCGCCTTCCAGCCTGTCGTCGCCGTCTCCTCCGTCGAGGTAGTCGTTGCCGTGAAACTCGGCTGCCAGTTTGTCCAGCGTCTCATCGCCGTACATCACATCATTGCCGGCGCCGCCGTACAAAGTGTCCGCGCCGCCGTCGCCGGTCATCTCATCGTCTCCGTCTTCACCATCCAGATAATCGTCGCCATGGTACTGACCACCCAGGTAGCCGGTATCCCAAGGCAGCAAGCCAGAGCTGTCGCCTCGCATGATGTCGTTTCCAGCTCCGCCGTACAAAGTGTCAGCCGCACCGCCACCCACGATATCGTCGTTCCCGTCTTCTCCGTCGATGTAGTCCGCGCCGTGAAACTCACCGCTCAGGATGTCACTGGCCGCATCACCCCACAAGGTGTCCGCGCCTGCCCCACCGTAGATGGTGTCGGCACCCCCGTTGCCTTCCACATAATCATCACCATCTTCTCCATCGATGTAGTCATCACCGTGGTATTGGGCAGCCAGATAGGTTGAGTCGCTGGTTTGCGCGCCGGCATAACCGTCTCCATACATCCGGTCATTGCCAGCGCCGCCATACAGCACATCGTCTTTGCCGAAGCCGATCAGGTTGTCATTGCCATCACCGCCATCAAGAAAGTCGCTGCCGTGCGTTTCCCCGGCTGAACTGGCATAAGAGCCCGTCGCATTGACGCCGTCGCCTATCAACTGGTCGTCGCCCGTGCCGCCTTCAATGATGTCGTTGCCTCCCAAACCCCACAGCACGTCGTTGTCGGCACCACCCGCAATGCGGTCATCTCCGCGTCCGGCAAAAACCAGGTCGTTGCCGGCCCCGGCGTTGATGACGTCGGGGGCATCGTCCATGACTATGCTGCCGCCGTTGTTGGCCAGTGTCGGGCTCCAAGTAGCACCGGGACCATTGCGCTGGAACACGTTCAGTCCGGTGGCGCTGAGGATGGTGTCGGCACCTGCACCACCCGTGATGGTGTCTGTGCCGCCACCGCCACCGATGAGGTCATCACCTTCTCCGCCGTCGATCTGGTCGTTGCCGCCTCCGCCATACAAGGCGTCGCCGCCCCCCAGGCCGCTGATCTTGTCGTTGCTGTTGCTGCCGACAATGACGTCTTTGTAGTCTTCTTCAATCGCCCCGCCAATCAGGGTTCCGTCGGCCGCCCAGCTGGCGTGGTTCCAGTCGTAGCTTTGGCTGCCTGTGTCGGGGTTGGTGACGATTTGCGCGTGCTGGTCGCCGGTGTAGATGTTGGTCGGCGGCTGCACCGCAGGCGCACCGTTCAAGGTGATACCCATATTTTTGTCTGGGCTCCAGTTCTGCACGGTGATCGTTCCCTGCATGGGTGAAGCAACACCTGCCGTGCCTCGCCCTATGATCAGGTTTCCCCGTACCAGGGTAAAGCTGTAGTGTTTGTCTGCTGACTCCCAGACGTTGTCACTTTGCTTGGCGCCACCAGTGAGGACGACTCCTCCTACCTTGATTTGCCCCAGGCCATCGCTGTCGAAAATGGTGTCTGTGCCGAAGGTGCTTGTAAAGGTGTAGGTATCCGAGCCCTGCCCGCCTTTGAGAATGTCTGTGCCGGCTCCGCCGTCCAGGGTGTCGTCGTCGGTGCCGCCGATCAGGGTGTCCTGGCCTTCGCCGCCTTTGAGGATGTCAGCGCCTGCGCCGCCTTCTAGGTAGTCATTTCCGCCTTTGCCGTCCAGGGTGTCGTTGCCACCTCCGCCGTAAAGATGGTCGTCGCCACCTCTGCCGTTGATTGCTTCACCGTTGCTGGAGCCAAACGCAGCGATCCGGATATCCGGCGACAACATCGACGCACCCCTGGTGCTAGCCGTGAAATTGGTGGCCGAGGCGATGTCTTGGTAAAGCACCGGTGCGGCAATGGCCACGCCGGTGATTTGCCCGCCATTGGTTTGCCATGGCAGGTCGCGATTATTGGCGGTGGTCAGCCAACCCAGCATGGATGCGCGGTCTGTGTACCAGTTGTCGCTGTAGTCAAAGACCTTGGTGGTGTCGCCGTACAAGCGTGCATTGTTGTCAGCGGTCCAAGCAATGGACAAATCGGCGTTTGCGGCTTTGAGGGCACTAATGGCCGCCGCATCGGTGGTGCTGATGACTACAGGGCTTAGGACGTTGAGGCTTAGGAAGGCGCCGAAGTCTGTTTTGGCTTTGGTGGCTAGGGTAGCGTCTGCCAGCGTCACGGTGGTTCTACCGATGAGGGCTTTGAATTCATCACTTCCCGTAAGAGTGGCAAGGTTGGCGTAGAGGGACTTGCGTGTAGCGCTTAGCTGCGAGGCGGCGGTGTCGTCCAATGTGGTTGCAGGCAAGGCGTTGCCTTGAATGATTTTTCTGAGGCCGTCAAGCAGTTTTTCATAACTGGAGCCGGGGATGTTGGACGCTGCGTCAAACACAGGTTTGGCTACGCGCGGGTCAGCCATGTAGCGCGCATCGAGCTTGCCCATCAACTCTGCCAAAGCCAAACCATCGGCAACGTTGGCATTGGAGTGGTTGACGGTGAAAGGGGCCAACGGGGCCGTCTGGGTTTCCATGCCCATGGTAAGTGTGGAGCCGGGGTGCACGGTGCCGATTTCCGATACGCCATCGCCCACGGACTCCATGCGCAGTATCTTGCTGTTGTCCCACTCGCCGAACTGGGAGAGATAGTTTTCTGAAATCAGTTTGTTGGGACTGGGGGAGAATGCAAATGGCGGTGCATAGAACGTGACGGCGTTGACCGTTGCCACATCATCAAACGCACCGGGGAACAGGCGCTGCGCCAGTATGGCAAGGTGCCCACCCAGACTGTGTCCTGCCAAGTCAATCTCTTTGCCACTATCCATTAAGGCAACACCCGTACCCTGGCCGGCGTCAATACCGGTATCGGCCACCAACCTGGCCTTGAAAATGGCAATGGAATCGGTACTGCCAGCCAAGGAATGAAGCCGACTGACTTCCGCGTCGGTGTAGCTAACAGACATACCCGCACCGGTGCGTAGTTGTTTGATGTAGCGGTACATCGCCAAGACTTGCGGCATGGCATAGCCCACCGTGCCAATTTGTGCATCGGTCACCAAGTCGCGGTATTTGTCAGTCTCGAACTCGGTGCCGGCAAAGCTCAGTACCAATCGGTTGGGGTTGTCTTTGTCTTGGAACAAGGTGGCACTGAAACCACCCTCGGCAGTGGGGGAGTCTTCGCGGAATTGGTTGAGGACGCGATAGCGGTTGGTGAAGTCGGCGGCCTGGCCTTCGGCGAAGGCGCCGTTGGGGGAGGATTGGAGCGCAGTTTTTGTACGCGTATACGGGGGGACGTCAATGTACAGCAATGAATCATTCAGCAATGCATAAGAAGCTTGTGCCAGCTGAGCGAATTCTTTAAGTTCGGTTGTGGTCTTCATGTTGTTCCTCCTGTGCTATTTCAAAATAAGTTCTACTAATTGCTCGTCCGCTGGTCTCGGGTAATGCCACTGATCTTTCGGTGCATTTGGCGAATCTTTTGGTGGACTAAGTTTTTGCTCTGGACATCGCCAAGTTGGCAGGGCATCTGGGTATTGAATACCCGCCCACCAATGCACAATTTCCGTGTATCGGGCATAGACCGTTCCTTGCCGGGAAAGTACGGTCTCTTTAACTGTTCGGCTGGGTACCGTAGTTTCCCGCTGACTGATTTCGTAAATGTTCGAATTCGGTGCATCAATTGGCGAGGCAGTGAACATCAACTTTGGTTCTTTCCATGGATCTTTTGCCATGGGTAAGCCTGCCTTGGGGTTTGGTACCAGCGTATAGGCAACATATGGTCGCCCAGCTCCATCCGTGCCGTCATATTCGCCTTCCAATGATTCAGCGAATCGAATTTGCGGGTAGTGCCGATTAAGGGTTCCCTTGGCGGCACCCAGATTGCGGAATTCGACTCCCACAAATCTCACCCGATCCACCTTCTCCGGCTGAATCAGCACCTTGAGCCCACCCTCGGCAGCACACATCTGCGCATGCTCATTCTTAATCTGGTAGTACGGCCAGCAATACAAGATTGCCGGGATCGGTAGCAGGGCCCAAAGCACAAAGCGCTGCCGCCAGGTTTTGCCGCGAAATCCAATAATGATGAATGCGACTGGGTGCAGCGCTGCAAGTATGTAAAAAAGCAACCAACTCATACCATTCTCCAAATTTGTACGTTCATCTGCTGGGTCTGCCGCCCGCCCGTTTGCTGGACTTTGACACGGCAGCCAAGGTCGCCAAGCGGCGTTCGGACACCAAGTAGTTTGGGGCGCTGTGTTTTTGGATGAAATTGGCCTATAGCCCTTATTGGATTTGCGCAAGCAGCTACCAAATTCATAGCATTTTGAGGATTGAACATCCGCCTCACCGCTCCCTCCCCGCCTCAGCCGAAACCTTTTGCACCGGGCTCAACAAATACTCCATGATGGTTCTGCGGCCCTGGTGAATTTCAGCGGCCACCTGCATGCCGGCTTCCAGGCCCTTGCGCTGGCTCGTGTCGCCGTTGAGGGACTCCAGGTATTGCGTGTCGAGCTTGACCAGCGCCTTGTAGCCCAGCGGGGCTGACTGACCGGGGTTGTTGTTATTGCTGGCTTGCGCGTCGGGCGCGAGGGTCTGGATGCTGCCTTCGAGCAGGCCGTACTTCTGAAACGGGTAGGCAGCGACCTTGACGCGCACGTGTTGACCTGCCTGCACAAAACCCACGTCTTCATTTTTTACCTGCACCTCGGCCAGCAGTTGCTCGCCTCTGGGCACGAGGGTGAGCAAGACCATGCCGGGCTGCACCACGGCGCCCTTGCTGGTGGTGGCCACGTCTTTGACGATGCCGGCTTGCGGTGCTTTCAGCTCGAGCAGGCCGGTTTTGTAGCCCATCTTTTGCGTGTCTTGTTCCAGCTTGGCGAGCTGGCCCATGGCCTCGGTGCGCTCGATCAACAATTGGCTGCGGAAGGTGCTGGAGAGGCCAGCGATTTTTTTGTCTTGCGCGGTAATTGTGGAGAGCAGCCCTTGCACCGTGGCGGCCTGGGCTTTGAGGTCTTGTGACTTTTCGATGGCTTCGCGCTCTTTGTCGTTGCCGGCGATGGGGCTCAAGAAGCCTTCCGCCACCAGCTTGCTGTGGGCCTTGGCGCTTTGCTCATAGCTGGGCAAAGTGTTCTTGAGCTTGGTGAGCGTTTCCTGGGCTGAGCGCAATTCGTTTTGCGCACGTTCACGCGTCGCCACCTCCTGCGCAAGTGAATCGGTAAACGCTTGCCGATGGGCGTTGGCCTGGGCCTGCACCTGGGCAATCATTACCGGGTCGTCACCATCCTTGATGGCCAGCGGAATACCTGCCAATTCCGAGTCCACACGCCGCAGGGTCAAGCGCTTCAAGGTCAACTCACTGGCCAGGCTGCGGCTGTCGGCGCCGGTCATGGTGGGGTCGAGCCGAATTAGCACTTGCCCGGCCTGCACCTGGTCGCCCTCGCGCACCAGAATTTCTGCCACCACACCGGCTTCGGCGGGCTGCACTATTTTTGTGTAGCTGACGGGCACCAGCTTGCCATCGGCCACGGCCACCACGTCCACCGTGGCGAAGATGGCCCAGGCCAGCAGGATGGTGAAAAGCCCGCCGACGAGATACAAGATCAGCCGTGGCAGCTTGGGCATGGGGCTTTCCTGAATGGCCAGCAGGCCGGGGGAGAACTCTGCGGCGTCGGGTAACAGGCGCTTGGTCAAGGTTTGGGACAAGCTACTCATGCGACCGCCTTTGCTTGAACGACTTTCTTGAGGTGCCCACCACCAATGACGAATATCTCGTCAACCTGCAGCGTCTTGGGTAGGGCGTGCGTCACAAACAACATGCTGACCTTGCCGCGCAAGGCGTTGACGGTGGTGGCAAAGGCATTGGCGGTTTGTGCATCCAGCGCGCTGGTGGCTTCGTCAAAAATCAGCACCTTGGGTTTTTTGAGCAGGGCACGCGCAATGGCCAGGCGCTGCTTTTGCCCGCCTGACAGGCCGGCACCACGCTCGCCGATTTCGGTTTGATAACCCTGGGGCAGGGTCTGGATGGCGTCGTGGATTTCAGCCATCTGGCAGGCCTGCACCACTTGCTCAAAACTGGCATGGGGGTTGGCCATGAGCAGGTTGTCGTACACAGTGCCGCTGAACAGCACCGTCTCCTGCGGCACCACGCCAAAGTTGGCGCGCAGCTCGTTGGCGCTCAGGTGCAGGATGTCGATGCCATCGACCTTGATCTGCCCTTCGGTCGGGCGGTAAAAGCCCTGCAGAAGTTTGGTAAGCGTGGATTTGCCCGTGCCGCTGGGCCCCATGATGGCCACCGTCTGGCCGGGCTCTATGGTGAGGTTGACGTTTTTGTACAGCAGCGGTAGATCAGGCGCATAACGAAAGCCGATATCTATGAGCTCAATCTCACCCCTGGCATCGCCCTTTCTGGTGGGGGCCAGCCGGTAGGGCTCCGTCGGCACGTTCATCAAGTCGCCCAGCCTGTCCACTGCCAGGCTGGCTTGCTGGAACTGCTGCCACAGGCCGACCATGCGCAGCATGGGCTGGCTGAGCTTGCCGGCAAACATCTGGAACGCCACCAGCATGCCGATGGTGAACACAGTGCCCGTGCCCGCGGCCAGGGCGATGGTGTCGGGGTGCATCACAATCCACGCGCCTATGACCAGAATCAGCAACGTCATCATCTGCTCCAGCGTGTTGGCAATCACGTTGTAGGTGTTGGCGATCTGTTTGGTCTGAAAGCCCGACTGCAGGTAGGTGGCCAGGTAGCCGTCATAGCGGGTTTGCAGCTGCGGCTCAAACTGCAGGCTTTTGACGGTTTCCAGCCCGGCGATGTATTCGGTCAGGAAGGCCTGGTTGCGCGCCCCCAGCATGAACTGCTGGTTCAGGCGCGTCTGGAAAACGGGCGCCACCAGAAATGACAACAAGGCAATGACAGACAGAATGCCCAGCACGATGAGCGTAAGCGTGACCGAGTAATAGAACATGACGCCCATACAGATCAGCAAGAACGGAACATCCAGAATGATGGTCACCGCGGCCGAGGCTAGGAACTCGCGTATGGTCTCTACCCCATGCAGCCGGGCTGCAATGACGCCGGTGGGCCGGTTCTGAAAATATTTGGGGGGCAGGCGAAACAGGTGCTGAAACACTGCCGCGCCCAGCACGGCGTCAACCCTGTTGCCGGTGTGCAGGATGGCGTACTGGCGCACCCAGGTGAGCAGCGCGGTGAACAGCATGAACACCGCCATGCCGATGCCCAACGCGATCAGCGTGCTTTCGGTGCGGTGCACCACCACCTTGTCGATGATGGCCTGCGTGAACAGCGGCAAGCCCAGCGCAAGAAGCTGCAGCACCAGGCTGGCGCCCAGTACTTCATGCCAGACCTTGCGGTGTTTGAGCAGTTCAGGCACAAACCAGCGAAACCCGAAGGAAGAACCCACACCGGCCGCAGAATCCGGGTCGCGCACGGCCTCGTCTTCCGGGTAAAGGAGCACGGCCTGCCCGTTCAAGGTTGGCTCGAAGTCGGCCCTTGAGCTGGTGACGGGCGAGTTAGTGTTGGCGGGCAACCAGACAACCTGTTCGTCACTTACGGCGATCACAATGCCCAGTGTCGGAACGAGGGGAATGACGTCCTCAGGACCTTCGGGCGCCGCTGCAGGGTCACCCTCTGCACGCTTGCTGGAAAGCTCCACCAGCAGGGGCAAAGGCAATTGAGCCAGTGCTTGGGGCTCCATGACGCGCAACTGCGCCTTGAACCCCAAACCCCGCGCCGCGCGAACCAGACCCGATTCGTCATACGGCGGTGGAAACTGCTGCAACAGCAATTGCGCGTCAAATGGTCGGCGATGCACCGCACACATCGTTTGCAGCGCCCACACAAAATCCGCTTGTGCATATTCTTTTTGCATGGCTCCCTTACCCGCAAGCTGGTTGCGGGCCCTCCCTCTAGTCGTATATGGCAGAGCACACGGTTGAAACATCTCGAAACACCGGTGATGATCAACGAAGAGGGAAGCCATACAACACCTACCCCTGTCAATGTTGACAGGGTAGGAGTCAAAACAAGGGTAAATACTTGAAGGATCTGGCTGCGGCGCCAGATTGATGGCGTGCCAACAAAGTTCGGGGTGCAGCCAGACCTGCACGAGATGTCAAAACACAGGCAGCCCTGAAGACGGCAACAAAAAAGCCCCGTAAACACTGGGCTTACGGGGCTTTTGGGGGTCTATGTTGGACTACATGAAACCGGTTCTTGGCGGAGAGGGTGGGATTCGAACCCACGGTACCTTGCGGTACGCCTGATTTCGAGTCAGGTACATTCGGCCACTCTGCCACCTCTCCTAAATCGAGCCGCTATTCTAACAGCCCCATCTAACAAGCCCCCACGGTCGCTCACTTCGTGTAGCTCCCTGCCCCCCGAGGGGGCCGCTGCGCCTGCGGTCCGGCTAAGCCGGCCCCGCGGCCCCTGCTGAGCCAGAACCCCTCAGCTCGCTACTTTCCTGCGGAGGCCAGCACCGTGATCCCGCCCATATAGGGCTGCAAGGCAGCAGGCACCGCAATGCTGCCGTCTTCGCACTGGTAATTTTCCAGCACCGCCACCAGCGTGCGGCCCACGGCCAGGCCGGAGCCGTTGAGGGTGTGCACAAATTCGTTCTTGCCCTGGGCGTTCTTGAAGCGGGCCTGCAGGCGGCGGGCCTGGAAGGCTTCGCAGTTGGAGACGGAGCTGATTTCGCGGTAGGCGTTCTGGCCCGGCAGCCAGACCTCGAGGTCGTAGGTCTTGCTGGCGCCGAAGCCCATGTCGCCGGTGCAGAGCAGCATCACGCGGTAAGGCAGGCCCAGCTTCTGCAGGATGGCTTCCGCGTGGCCGGTCATGGCCTCAAGGGCATCGTAGCTGTGGTCCGGGTGCACGATCTGCACCATCTCGACCTTGTCGAACTGGTGCTGGCGGATCATGCCGCGGGTGTCGCGGCCATAGCTGCCGGCCTCTGACCTGAAACATGGTGTGTGCGCGGTGAACTTGAGCGGCAGCTGCGCCTCGGGCAGCACCTCGTCGCGCACAAAGTTGGTCAGCGGTACTTCGGAGGTGGGGATCAAATAAAGCGCCGTGCTTTCGGCTTCGGCCGCACCTTCCTGCCCGCCCTTTTTGGCGGCAAACAGGTCTTCCTCAAACTTGGGCAACTGGCCGGTGCCGCGCAGGGAGTCGCCATTGACGATGTAGGGCACATAACATTCGGTGTAGCCGTGTTCGGCCGTCTGTACGTCGAGCATGAACTGCGACAGCGCCCGATGCAAACGCGCCAGCTGGCCCTTCATGACGGTGAAGCGCGAACCGGTGATCTTGGTGCCGAGTTCGAAGTCCAGCCCCAGTGGCTGACCCAGGTCCACATGGTCTTTCACCTCGAAGGCATAAGCCGGTGGCTCGCCACCAAAACCTTCCACCGGCGTCCATTTGCGCACCTCGACATTGCCGGCTTCGCCCGCACCTTGCGGCACGCTGTCATGGGGCAGGTTGGGCACCGCCAGCAGCAGGGCCTGCATCTCGGCCTGGATCTGCTCGAGCCGGACGCTGGAGGCCTCCAGCTCGACCTTGGAGCTGCTCACCTGCGCCATCACGGCGCTGGCGTCTTCGCCTTTGGACTTGAGCTGGCCGATCTGTTTGGACAGGGTGTTGCGCTGGTTCTGCAGCTCTTCCGTTCTGATCTGCAATGCCTTGCGCTCGGCCTCCAGCGCCTGGAAGGCCTCCACGTTCAGGAAGGCTTGCGGGCTTTTGCGGGTTTCCAGCCGGGCAATAGCCGACGGCAGGTCTTTACGAAGCAGGTTGATGTCTAGCATGGGCTCATTGTATTTTGTGCCGCGGCAGGCCGGCCACCGGAAAAGGGTTCAGTTCAGGCTGGCCGGGTCGAGGTTGGCGCCGCAGATGATCAGGCAGACTTTTTCGTCCGGCCGCGGCACCCAGGCGCCACTGTGCAGCGCCGCCAGCGGCAAGGCGGCGGCAGGCTCCACGGCGAGCTTGAGTTCTTTCCACAGCCACAGCTGGGCGCTGCGAATGGCTTCGTCGCCAAGCAGCAGTGCATCACGCACATGCGCCTGGGTGGCTGCCCAGGCCAGGTCGCCAATGCGTTTGGCGCCCAGCGAATCGGCGGCGATGCCGCTGACGGCCACATCGACCGGCCGACCGGCCTCGCGCGCCCGGAACAGCGTGGGCGCGAGTTCGGGCTCCAGCGCAACCACGCGCGTGCGCTGCTCGAACCAGCTGGCGATGCCGGCAATCAGGCCGCCGCCGCCGACGCTGACCAGCACGGCATCGGGCAGGCCGGCCTGCTGCTCGATCTCCAGCGCCAGCGTGCCGGCGCCGACCACCACTTCGCTCTGGTCGTAGGCATGGGTCAGCAGTGCGCCGGTTTGCTGCTGGCGCGCCAGGCAGGCCTGCAGCGCTTCCGAGTACGCCGCGCCGGTGACGACGACCTCGGCACCCAGTGCAGCGAGTTTGGCGCGCTTGGCCGGGCTGGACACTTCGGGCACAAACACCTCGCAGCGCACACCGAGTTCACGTGCGGCGGCCGCGGCGGCAATGCCGGCGTTGCCGCCCGAGGCCACAATCACGCCACTCGCCGGAATGGGGTTGGACAGCAGGCGGTTGAGCATGCCGCGCGCCTTGAAGCTGCCGCCGGTCTGCAGCTGCTCGAGCTTGAGCCAGACTTCGGCGCAGTCCACACCGAGCGCCTTGCCGGGCAGCTTCCATAACGGGGTTTGACGAATAAAGTGGCTGTAGCCCTCATGGAAGCTGCGCTGGCAGCTCTCAATTTGATAGCGATAGGACATGTCGGGCCTAGGACTCGGCATGCAAATCACTGCCGATGGCGTCCAGCGCGGAGCCATGCAGCTTGAGCCCCTTGGGCAGCGGAAACTTGATGGTTTCTTCAATGCCCGTCATCTTGCGCACCGACACGGCGCCCAGCGCCTTGATGCGGTCTATCACCTGCTTGACCAGGATCTCGGGCGCCGACGCGCCGGCAGTCAGACCGACGCGGCTTTTGCCCTCGAACCATTCGGGCTTGAGCTCGGTGGCGTCGTCCACCATGTAGGCCTCGGTGCCAAGCTTGACGGCCAGCTCGCGCAGGCGGTTGCTGTTGGAGCTGGTCGGGCTGCCGACCACGATCAGGATGTCGACCTGCGGGCTCATGATCTTGACGGCGTCCTGCCGGTTCTGCGTGGCGTAACAGATGTCCTGCTGCTTGGGCGAGCGCACGTTGGGAAAACGCGCCTTCACGGCGGCGCTGATCTCGGCGGCGTCGTCCACACTCAGCGTGGTCTGCGTCACCACGGCAAGTTTTTCGGTCTGCGCGGGCTGGATGCGTGCCACATCGGCCACGTCTTCCACCAGATGGATGCCGCTGTCGAGCTGGCCCATGGTGCCTTCGACCTCGGGGTGGCCCTTGTGGCCGATCATGATGAACTCGTAACCTTCCTTGTTGAGCTTGGCCACCTCGACGTGCACCTTGGTCACCAGCGGACAGGTGGCGTCAAAGATGCGAAAGCCGCGCGCTTCGGCCTCGCGCTCGGTGGCCTTGCTGACGCCGTGGGCGCTGAACACCAGCGTGGCGCCGGCGGGCACATCGTCCAGGTCTTCAATGAAGATCGCGCCTTTGTCCTTGAGCTCGTTGACCACGTACGTGTTGTGCACGATTTCATGGCGCACATAAATCGGCGCGCCGAACTTGCCAAGCGCTCGTTCGACGATTTCAATTGCGCGGTCCACGCCGGCGCAGAAGCCGCGCGGCTCGGCGAGGATGATTTCCTGGGGTGAGTTCTTGGCCCCCACGCTTGTCGCTTCGCGTACTGCGCTGCCCCCCGAGGGGGCTAATTTTCCTAGGGGCGGCCCGTCGGAAAATTGTTGCGTGCCTTTGCTGGTCATAAAACACCAATCAACTGGACTTCAAACACCACCGGCTGGCCGGCCAGCGGGTGATTGAAGTCGAACTGCACCGCGTCGCCTTCCGCCTTGACCTGCTGCACCGCGCCGGCGTATTGGCCCATGCCGTCGGGCGTGGGGAACTGCACCACATCACCGACCTTGTACTGCTCGTGCGGGTCGCCCAGCTCATTGAGCAGCTTGCGCGCCACCCACTGCACCAGCTCGGGGTTGCGCTCGCCGAAAGCCTCGCCGGCGGCCAGCTCGAAGCGGGTGCGCGTGCCTTCTGGCAGGCCCAGCAGGCGCTGCTCGATGGCGGGGGACAGCTCGCCGGTGCCCAGACTCAGGGTGGCCGGCTTGCCCTCGAAGGTATTGATGATGTCGGCGCCTGCTTGTCCGTCCCTGGACGGCCCGGCCATGCGGTAGTGCAGGGTCAGGAAAGAACCGGGCTGAACGACGGGGGGAGCGGATGTTTCCACGGTGGACATAGGACTTTCGGGGGCCGGCCCGGCGGGCCGCCAACTGTTTGTAAACTGCCCCTATTGTAGAAAGTGCCGACCAGGCAGAAAAAAACACCCCGGTTTACCCCTGCTACCGCCCTGCCAGCCCGCCCCGGTGCTGTTCGTCAACCCACCAAAAAGCCTCGCCATGCTTCTGAAAGACCTGCCCGAGGACGCCCGCCCCCGCGAAAAGCTGCTGGCCCGAGGCCCCGGCGCGCTCAGCGATGCCGAGCTGCTGGCCCTGTTGCTGCGCAGCGGCATTCCCGGCAAAAACGCGCTGCAGATGGGCCAGGAGTTGGTGGACACTTTCGGCGGCGTGGCCGGCCTGCTGCACACCGGGCACAAAGCCCTGGGCAGCATCAAGGGCCTGGGGCCGGCCAAACGCGCCGAACTGGTGGCGGTGCTGGAACTGGCGCGCCGCGCGCTGGCGCAGGAGCTGCAGGACAAGCCGCTGTTTTCCACGCCGCAAGCCGTGCGCGACTACCTGCAGCTGCAGCTGGGCAGCCGGCCGCATGAAATTTTTGCGGTGCTGTTTCTTGACAGCCAGCACCGGCTGATTGCGCTGGAAGAGCTGTTTCGCGGCACGCTGACGCAAACCAGCGTCTACCCGCGCGAGGTGGTGGTGCGGGCGCTGGCCCTGCACGCCGGCAGCGTGGTGCTGGCGCACAACCACCCGAGCGGTGAAGCCCGGCCCTCGCGTGCCGACGAGGCGCTGACACAGACGCTGAAGGCCGCGCTGGCCCTGGTGGACGTGCGGGTGCTGGACCATTTTGTCGTGACCAGCACGCAGGCGGTCTCGATGGCGGAACGGGGTCTGCTCTGATGGCCGCCCGCCCCCCGGCCATCAAGGACCTGAAGGGCCTGAAAGCCATCAAGCTTGAAATCGAGGCACGCGCCCGCCAGGACGCGCAAACCCGGGCCGCTCGCCTGGCAGCCGCCGCCAAGGCCAAGGCGGAAAAGGAGCTGTTTTCCCGCGCCATCGGCCCGGTCAAGGCGCTGCCGGCCAGGCATCTGCCCGGCCACCGGGCGCAGCTGGCGCCGGCCCAGCCCGCGCCGATTCCGGTGCAGCAGCAGCGCGACGAGCTGGCCGTGATGCGCGAGGCCATCTCCGACGAATTTGATGTGGAGACCCTGCTCGACACCGACGAGGCGCTGAGTTTTCGCCGCCCCGGCATGGGGCCGGACGTGGTGCGCAAGCTGCGCCGCGGCGGCTGGAGCATCCAGCGCCAGCTTGACCTGCACGGCCTGCGCCGCGAGGACGCGCGTGATGCGCTCTCGGCCTTCATTCGCGAAGCGCACAAGGCCGGCATGCGCTGCGTGCGGGTGGTGCACGGCAAGGGACTGGGTTCGCCGGGCAAAACGCCGGTGCTCAAGGGCCGGGTGCAAAGCTGGTTGATCCAGAAGCAGGAGGTGATCGCCTTTGTGCAGGCGCGGCCGGCCGAGGGTGGCGCCGGTGCGCTGGTGGTGTTGCTGGCGCAGAGCTGATTTCTCCCGTTTCGCTATGAATTCAATAGCTTCTGGCGCCCGTTTGATAAGGGCTGAAGGCCGATTTCATCAAAAAACATCAATGCAAATGATGTTGCAAGACGGTTTGTGAAATTTCATGAAGCAAAAAGTGCCATCAGCCAAGGCGGGACGGGTACGAGTAGCTATCAAATAAATAGCACTCCAAAGACGTGATCTAGGCCGGCGTATTGCGCATCCAGTCGGCGGTCTGGAAAAATGAGGCCCGCAACCTGGCGCGCAGTTCTTCATCGACACCGGTTTCGTCCATGGCCTGGTCCATGCAGGCCAACCACTGGTCGCGCTCGAGGATGCCGATGACAAAAGGCATGTGGCGCAGGCGCAGCTTGGGGTGGCCGAACCGCTCGGTGTAATGTTGCGGCCCGCCGAGCCAGCCGCACAGAAACCAGAACAGGTGCTGGCGCGCCTTGACCAGGTCGCTGCCGTGCGCAGCGCGCAATGCGGCGTAACCGGGCTCCAGGTCCATCAGGTCGTAAAAACGGTCCACCAGCGCCTTCACGCGCGCTTCGCCGCCTATCCAGTCGAAGGGGGTGGCGAACGGCGCTGCGCCCTGAGATTTTTCTTCAGCCTGCATGCTCATTGCGCCTTGCGCAAGGTTTCCACGACGGGTGTGTTGAGCACGGAGCGCAGGCCCCACCAACCCGCCGCCATCGCCAGCACGGCGCCGGCGAGGCTGCCGTAAAGCGGCACGGTCCAGGAGCCGGTCCAGCTGAAATCGAACACGTAACGCGCCAGGCCCCAGCCGACCGCCAGCGCCACGACGGAGGCCAGGAAGCCGGCCAGCAGGCCGACGCCGGCAAGTTCGGCGCGCTGGACCTGGCGCAGCAGCGAGGCGCGCGCACCGACGGCACGCATGATGGCAAACTCGTGCGCACGCTCTTCGCGCGTTGCGGTGATGGCCGCGAACAGCACCACCAGGCCGGCGGCCAGCGTGAAACCGAACAGGTACTCCACGGCGCGTATCACCTGGTCGAGCACGCGCTGCACCTGGGCGATGGTGCTGCTCATGTCGACGTTGGTGATGTTGGGAAAGGCCTTGACCAGTTCGTTGTCAAAGCTGCGCGGCTTCACCCCGTCCTGCACGGGCACACGTTCGGGCGCGCGGAAGGCGCTGATGTAGGACACCGGCACGTCCGTCATTTTCGCCACCGGGTACATCACAAAGAAATTGACCCGCATGGAGCCCCAGTCGACCTTGCGCAGGCTGGTGATTTTTGCCTCGCTGAGCTGGCCGCCAATGTCGAAACGCAGGCTGTCGCCCAGTTTCAGGCCCAGCGTTTTGGCCAGCCCGTCCTCGACGCTGATGGCGCCAGCCTCGTCGGCCGTCCAGCGGCCGGCCACCACCTGGTTGTGCGAGGGCTGCTGCGCGGCATGCGACAGGTTGAACTCGCGGTCCACCAGGCGTTTGGCGCGGTCGTCCTCGAAGTCATCCGGGGTCACGTCCTTGCCGTTGACCGCGACCAGGCGGCCACGGATCATGGGGTACCAGTCAAACTTCGTGACACCGCCATCGCGCAGCGCCTGCTGGAAGGCATCGCCCTGCTCGGGTTGCACATTGATGACAAAACGATTCGGCGCGTCGGGCGGCGTGGCGCGGCGCCAGCTGCTGATCAAATCGGTGCGCAGCAGCACCAGCAGCATCAGCGCCAGCAGACCGACCGCCAGCGCGCTGACCTGCACCACCGCATAAACCGGGCGTGCCGACAGCTGGCGCGTGGCCAGCACCAGCCAGCGCGGCGCGGTGGTTTCGCTGACGCTGGCGCGCAGCAGCTTGACGGCCGCGAAGCTGGCCACGGCAAACACCACCACGGCCCCGGCAAAACCGCCGACGGCAATCAGGCCAAGCTTGAGGTCGCTGCTGGCGGCCACCAGCAGGGCCGCAAAACCGAGCACCCCGACCAGCAGCACGGCGAGCGAGGCCGGACGCAGGTTGCCGACATCGCGGCGAATCACGCGCAGCGGCGGAACCTGGGCCAGCTGCAACACCGGCGGCAGGCCGAAAGCGAGCAGCAGGGTCAGCCCCATGCCCATGCCAAACGCCACCGGCCAGAAGGTAGGCGCCGGCAAGGCGGTTTCGACCAGGCCGGCCAGCAACAGCACAAAACCGTAGTGCACGGCAAAACCGATCAACACACCAAGCGCACTGGCTGCCAGCCCGGCCAGCACGAATTCAAAGGTGTAGGCCAGCGCGATGGTGCGTTGCGGCTGGCCCAGCACGCGCAGCATGGCGCAGTCGTCCAGGTGTTTGGCGGCAAAACCCCGTGCCACGATGGCGACGGCCACGGCGCTCAGCAGGGCGGCCAGCAAGGCCACCAGGTTGAGGAATTTTTCGGCACGGTCCAGTGTCTGGCGCATCTCGGGGCTGCCGGTTTCCAGCGACTCGATGCGCACACCGCGGAAGTCGGCCTTCTTGATTTCCTGCGTGGCCCACTCGACATAGGTTTTCACCGCGGCGTCGCTGCCGGCCACGGCAAAGCGGTAGTTGGTCCGGCTGGCCGGCTGGATCAGGCCGGTGGCCGCCAGGTCGGCACTGTTGATCATCACGCGTGGCGAAAAATTGGCAAAACCGCCGCCGCGGTCGGGCTCCTGAACAATCACCCGCGACAAGGTGAAGCGCGCGTCGCCCATCAGCAGGGGCTGGCCGATGCGCAGGCCCAGCGCATCCAGCAGCGAGGCATCGGCCCAGGCCGTGCCGGGAGCGGGAATTTCGCGGGTGGCCGCGCCGGCAGCCTCGGGGCTGGATGCGACCTGCAAGGTGCCGCGCAGCGGGTAACCTTCTGGCACCGCCTTGAAGGCCACGAGTTTGCTGCCGCCGCCGTCTTCCTCGCTGGCCCGGCCCATGGTCGGGAAGGTCACGGTGGAGGCAACCTGCAGGCCCAGGCTGCGCGCCTTGGCGATGAATACCTCGGGAGTCATGCCGTCGCTGCGCAAAACGGCATCACCGCCGAGGAGCTGACGGGCGTCGCGCTGCAGCCCGCCCTTGAGACGGTCCGCAAAAAACCCGACGGCCGTCAAGGCCGCGACTGCCAGCGTCACCGCGACGATCAGCAGCCGAAGCTCTCCGGCGCGCAGGTCGCGCAGCAGCGTGCGCCAGCCGAGTTTGAGGAAAAGGGTGTTCATCGCCTGACGATAACGCAAAGTGCACAGCCCCGGCGTCTGACGGTTTCTGTCGCCGGTCAGCCAGGACCGTGGGTCTGGCAAGAACCCTTGGGAAAATGCCGCGCCGCCCTCAGTCGGTCAGGCAGTCTCTGGCGCCCGGAGCCGGGGACCCGCGAGGTCCGGTTGCAGCTTGAGCCGCCCGGGCTGGGCATAACAGACAAAACGCCGGTTGGTCGCGCGGCCTATGGCGCACAACCCGACAGCCTGCGCCACCTGGTGGCCCATCTGCGTGATGCCGCTGCGCGACACCACAATCGGCACGCCCATTTGCGCCGACTTGATGACCATTTCGCTGGTCAGCCGTCCGGTGGTGTAGAACACGAGTCCGGAAGGCTGGCGGGAGAGCGTGGGGACTTCGGATCCAGACCAGCCGGGGCCGCGGATCTGGCTTTGCCAGTCCGCAGGCGCAGCGGCCCCCTCGGGGGGCAGCGAACCACACGCAGTGGGGAGCGTGGGGGCCAACAGATTCATCGCCATCCAGCCGGCAATGGTGTCGATGGCGTTGTGCCGCCCCACGTCCTCGACAAACAGCAACATTTCCGGCTCCGCGGCCGCCAGGGAGAACAATGCGCAGGCGTGAACGGATCCCGCTGATTTGTAGGTGGTCTCCTTGAGTCGGATGGTGTTGACCAGCCCGTAAAGCTGGGCCTGGGTGATGCAGGCATCGGCCGGCAGTTCGATCTGGTCCACCTCGTCCATCAGGCCACCGAACACACTGCCCTGCCCGCAGCCGGTGGTCACCACCTTGCGCGCGGTTTTTTCGTCGATGTCCGCAATGCCGTGACGCGTCTTGACCGCCGCAGCCCCCACATCCCAGTCCACGGTGATGGACTCGATCTCTGCGGCATCCCTGACCAGCCGCTGGTTGCGCAGGTAACCCAGCACCAGCAACTCGGGATGGGCACCCAGCGTCATCAGGGTGACCAGCTCGCGCTTGTCGACATACACCGTCAAGGCGCGTTCGGCGGGAATGGCAATCTGGAGCGGCTCGCCATATTCGTTGACTGCGTCGATCTCGCAGGTGAGCGGCGCCCGGGCCTGGGTCAGGTGGGGGAGAGGCATGGTTGGAGACTACAACAAAAAGGCCGGCACCTTGCGGGGCCGGCCTTTATGCGTTGAGTGGGTACTCAGGATTTTTTCTCAGGGGCGATGGCTGCCGCGGGGGTCTTGCTGCTGGGCGGGCTGGTGGCGGTAGCCGCCGGAGAGTGCGCACCGGAAGCCTCCAGGGGTTTGGCCGTTTCCGGAGGCGCATAAGTGAAGGCTCCGGGGTCTGCGCAGGCCGGCGTGGCAACCGGTGGCTTGGTCTCCTTGCCGGCCGCCTTGGCCGTCTTGAAATACCCGGCTGCCACCTTGTCCATGGATTTGCACAACAGGTAGCCATCGACCTTGCCGGCCCAGGCGGCCTTCGCGGCGGCCTCGGCGGCTTTGGCCTTGGCCTCATCGCTGACAGGGGGCAGCTTGGCCAGCGCCATCGATGAAACAGCAAGCAGCAAGCCCGAGAATAGAAGTTTCTTCATGGGAATAGTCCTTGTTATACCTGTACGGTCTGGCTCGGTGGCGCAGGCTCGCTGCGCTGCGCCGGAATCTTGCCAGCCTTCACGTCGTCATACCAGTATTCGTGGTGTTCCCTGGCCCAGGTCTCGTCCACATAGCCGGTTTTCATGCCGTCATAGGCGCCCTGCATGCCAATGGTGCCAATGTAGATGTGGCCGATGAACATCGCCATCATCAGCACCGTCGCCACGGCATGCACCATGTGCGCCACCTGCATGGTGTCACGTACATAGATCAGCCCGGGGACGAGCTTGTCGAGCACCAGCCCGGATGCCACCACGATGACACCGAGGAAAAACACGCCGCCCCAGAACACCAGTTTTTCGCCGGCGTTAAAGCGATGTGACGGCACTTCCTTGTCCGACAGCAGGCCGCCGCCCTTGAGCAGCCAGCCGATATCGCCGCGGCTGGGCATGTTGTCGCGGACAAACGTGAAAAACACGATCACCAGCGACACGGCAAACAGCGGGCCGGCAAAGTTGTGCATGTTCTTGAGCAGATAGGTCAGCCAGCCGAACAGGGTGAGGCCCATGACCGGCAGCAGGAAGAATTTGCCAAATGCCATGACAATGCCGGAGATGGCCAGAATACAGAACGCAATGGCGTTGGCCCAGTGCGCTGAACGCTCAAACGGCGTGAAACGTTCGATCTTGCGCCCGGTTTCGGCCCCGTGCAGATTGATCCGGCCTTTTCCAAAATAAAACAGCGCAATCGCGCCCACCACGATCAGCAGCAGGGCGCCACCGTAGGGGATCAACCAGTTGTTGCGTACCTGCCGCCAGGCCTCTCCGGCATTGGTCAGCAGTGAGCCGGGGTATCGCACAAAAGGCTGGATCAGGTTGCCGGCCTCGGGCGCTTCGCTTTTGGGCAGGCTGCTGTAGCCGGTGACGCCCGATCCGACCTGACGCCACATTGGCGCATTGTTGCCCGGCTGGACCCTGGCGCGCTCGCCGTTGGTCTGCTCGGCGTATTTGGGATCGGCGCTCGCATCGGGTTTGACCTCGAAGATGTTGGCGCTCTGGATGCCACCTGTGGGCGCTGCGGCTGGCACCGCCGCTGGAGCACCCGGGACGGCGGCGGGTTGCGCCAACACCGCGGTCGACCAGCCAAACGCTGCGAAGAACAGGGCTGCCAGAAATCTCGATGGGCGTTGCATGTGAACTCCCTGTTATTTCACGCGGTTGTATTCGTTCTGGCCGGCCTGCGCGCGGGTCTTGAGCTGCTGCTCCCAAGCGGTCTTGTCACCGGCCTTCCAGCCCGGGGCGTTGAAGGCATTGTTGGTGCCCTGAAACGCGGCCGTATCGCTTTTGACGCCGCCAGCAGACTGGGGTTTGTCGCCGCAAGCGGCAAGCGCCATGACGGCAGCTGTGAGCAGTGCAAGACGCATCATGATTTGGCTCCATTCACGGGTGGTTGACCCGCTTGCCTGGAGCCGTAGGCCGTTCCCCAACCCCACACCTCGGCGCCCTTGCCGCGCTGTACGACGCGGGTGCGGAAGATGTCGGCAACCACATCGCCATCACCGGCAAGCAGCGCCTTGGTCGAGCACTGCTCGGCGCAGGCTGGCAATTTTCCTTCGGCCAGCCGGTTCCGGCCGTATTTTTCGAATTCAGCCTGGCTGCCGTTGGCCTCGGGTCCGCCGGCGCAGAACGTGCATTTGTCCATCTTGCCGCGCACGCCGAAAGTGCCCTGGGACGGAAACTGCGGCGCGCCGAAGGGGCAGGCGTAAGAGCAGTAGCCACAACCAATGCAGACGTCCTTGTCGTGCAGCACCACGCCCTCGTCGGTGCGGTAGAAGCAGTTGACAGGGCAAACAGCCATGCACGGCGCGTCGCTGCAATGCATGCAGGCCACCGAAATGGACTTCTCGCCGGGAACACCGTCGTTGAGCGTGACCACACGGCGGCGATTGACACCCCACGGAACCTCGTTTTCGTTCTTGCAGGCAGTAACGCAACCGTTGCACTCGATGCAGCGCTCCGCGTCACAAACAAATTTCATGCGTGCCATGGTGTCTCCTTATGCCTTCTCGACGTTGCAGACCGTCGTCTTGGTTTCCTGCATCATCGTCACGCTGTCGTAACCGTAGGTGGTCGCCGTATTGACCGCCTCGCCGCGCACCACAGGGGCCGCGCCCTTGGGGTAGTAGGCCAGCATGTCGGCGCCTTGCCAGCGCCCCGAAAAGTGGAAAGGCAGGAACACGGTATCGGGTCCGACACGTTCAGTGACAAGCGCCTGGACATTCAGGCGCGCACCGGTCGGTGTGCTGACCCAGGCACGCTCGCCGTTGCGAATGCCCTTCTCTGAGGCCACCTTGGGATTGATCTCGATGAACATTTCCTGCTGCAACTCGGCCAGCCAGGGGTTGGAGCGGGTTTCCTCGCCGCCACCTTCGTATTCGACCAGACGGCCGGAGGTCATGATCAGCGGGTATTTTTCATGCACCTTGTCGGCAATGTTTTTCTGCTGAATGGTCTTGTAGAGCGTCGGCAGACGCCAGAAGGCCTTCTTGTCATCATGCGTCGGGTACTTGGCCATGAGGTCGGGCCGGTTGCCGTACAGCGGTTCGCGGTGCTGAGGGATTGCGTCCGGGAAATTCCAGACCACCGCACGCGCCTTGGCATTGCCAAACGGATGGCAGCCATGGCCCTGCATGAATACCCGGATCATTCCGCCCGAAGGGTCGGTCTTCCAGTTCTTGCCTTCAGCAGCGGCCTTCTCCGGCTCCGTCAGCTCATCCCACCAGCCGAGTTTCTTGAGCAGCAAATGATCAAGTTCGGGGTAACCGGTCTGGATATCCGCGCCCTTGGAGTGCGAACCGTCTTCAGCCAGCAGGTTTTTGCCTTCCCGCTCAACGCCGAAATTGGCGCGGAAGTTGCCACCACCGTCCATCACGTGTTTGGAGGTGTCGTAGAGGTTGGGGGAACCGGGGTGTTTCATTTCCGGCGTTCCGAAACAAGGCCATGGCAGACCGAAATAGTCACCGGTGGTGTCGTAGCCTGTTTCCTTGTCTTTGCCGCCCTTGGACTTCAGTGTCTTGACGTCAAACATGTGCATGTTGCGCATGTGGGCCTTCAGGCGCTCCGGGCTTTGACCGGTGTAGCCGATGGTCCAGACACATTTGTTGATCTCGCGCAGGATGTCTTCCGGCACGGGCTCGTCCATGCCTTTGACCTTCTGCATCTTGTAGTTCTTCGACAGTTCCTTGGCAAAGCCGAGTTTCTCGGCGAGCTGGTGCATGATCATGTGATCACTGCGGCTCTCCCACAGCGGCTCGATGACTTTTTCACGCCACTGCAGAGAGCGGTTGGATGCCGTCACGGAACCGCTGGTCTCGAACTGGGTCGCAGCCGGCAACAAGTAAACCGCGCGGTTGGGGTTGAGGTCTTCTGCCTTGCCCGGCATGGCCGCCATGGCTGCAGTCGCCGACGGATAGGGATCAATCACCACCAGCAGGTCCAGCTTGTCCATGGCGCGCTTCATCTCCAGACCGCGCGTCTGGGAGTTGGGCGCATGACCCCAGAACACCACGCCGCGAAGGTTGGAGTCCTGGTCGATGAATTCGTTCTTCTCCATCACGCCGTCGATCCAGCGCGACACCGTGATGCCCGGCTTGCCCATCATGGCGGGCGAGGAATAACGTCCCTTGATCCAGTCGAAATCCACCCCCCAGGTCCTGGCGAAATGTTTCCACGAACCTTCGGCCAGACCGTAGTAGCCCGGCAGGGAATCCGGGTTGGGGCCGACATCGGTCGCACCCTGCACGTTGTCATGACCACGGAAAATGTTGGTGCCGCCGCCGGAGACGCCGACGTTGCCGAGGGCCAGCTGCAGGATGCAGGAGGCGCGCACCATGGCATTGCCGATGGTGTGCTGGGTCTGCCCCATGCACCAGACGATGGTGGACGGCCGGTTCTTGGCCATCATCTCGGCGGCCATGTAGACACGCGCCTCGGGCACGCCGCAGGCTTCCTCGACCTTGTCCGGCGTCCACTTCGCGAGCACGTCTTCCTTGACCTTGTCCATGCCGTAGACACGGTCGTTGATGTATTTGGTGTCTTCCCAGCCGTTCTTGAAGATGTGGTACAGCATGCCGAACAGGAACGGGATATCCGAACCGGAGCGGATGCGGATGAACTCGTCTGCCTTGGCGGCCGTGCGCGTGAAACGCGGGTCCACCACAATCATCTTGCAACCGGACTCCTTGGAGTGCAGCATGTGCAGCAGGCTGACAGGGTGAGCCTCCGCAGCGTTGGAACCGATGTACAACGCGCACTTGCTGTTTTGCATGTCGTTGTACGAATTGGTCATGGCGCCGTAGCCCCACGTGTTGGCCACACCAGCCACCGTGGTGGAATGGCAGATGCGCGCCTGGTGGTCACAGTTGTTGCTGCCCCAGAAGCTCACGAACTTGCGCATCAGGTAGGCCTGCTCGTTGTTGTGCTTGGACGATCCGACCCAGTACACGGAATCAGGGCCGCTGGCCTTGCGCAAATCCATCATGCGCGCGGTGATCTCGTTGAGCGCCGTGTCCCAGCTGATGCGCTCGTACTTGCCGCCCACCAGCTTCATCGGATAACGAAGGCGGTATTCGCCGTGACCGTGTTCGCGCAGTGCCGCACCCTTGGCGCAATGCGCGCCGAGGTTGATCGGCGAATCGAACACCGGCTCCTGCCGGACCCAGACGCCGTTTTCGACAACCGCATCGACGGCACAACCCACCGAGCAGTGGGTGCAGACCGTGCGCTTGACCTCGATTTTTCCGCTGCCGTCACCTGCGCCGGGCGTGGCCGCCCTGGCTTTCTTGACCAGCGTCAGCTGGGTGGCAGCCAGACCGACGCCGACCCCCAGGCCCGAACGGCGCAGAAAAGCGCGGCGATCCATGGTCGGCAGGGCATTCGACAGTCCGCGCGACAGGCTTTGGACAAAACGTGCGGATCCGGCGCGCTGCGCTGTATCGCCGTGGACACCGTGAGTTTTTTTCGTGAGCAACATGGAGCTCTCCGTAAGAAGGGGAACGGGAAGAATCAGAGACGCGCGGTCTGGTAGTAGCGCTTGACGTGATCAGACAGGCTGTAGCCTCCGCCTTTTTCCGGCGCAGGCTTGGGTTCCTGCAGGGCCGCCTCGGGCGCTTGCATCCCGGGCAGGGCGACCGCCACGGCGGCAACGGCGCCGGTGGCGGCAGCACCGAAGAAGAAACCCCGGCGTGAAGGTTTTGGCTGGCTGTCCTGCATAGTGGTCTCCAAGGAAGCTTGCTGATATGAACTGGTTTGCATACTTACTGATTTACTTACTTTACGCCAGACCTGAACAGGCGACAACGGTCAGGTCAGGCCAAATGCAACACCCAAGGGAAAACGATAGGGCATCTTAGTTTTTACCCCGGCTGCACTAATCAGAAAAAAGTGTCGCATTTTGAGAAAAAGCTGCTGCGCGGAGCGCGTGGGGCCCAGCCTGGCATGGGCCCGGCCTGCTCAGGCCAGCATGTCGAAGCCCTGGGTTTCAACGCTGAGAAAAGTGTGTGTAAAACCGGCCAGACTGCGGTAGAAGTCCGCCCTCGGATGGGCACTGACCACATCGCACAGGGTGGTGGCCCAGGGCTGCAGATGACGTGCGAAAAACTCGCGCTGACGCGTCAGGTTGGCAACCGCCACATCGTCCCCCGCAATCAGGTAACGCATCACCTCGCACAGATAGGCGATATGGTCTTCGGTTTCGGGCATGGTTTCGTCACGCGCCAGACCCAGAGCTTCCAGATCGGTGCGAAGCGCCGCCAGCGGCTTCTCGTTGAGGAACCCACTGAGGTAGTGGGATCCGAACAGGTAGACCTCGGGTTTGCCGACGCCACCAAACAGCGCTTCGTATTCCCGGGCAATTTCCCCGCCGGGCAACCGGCGGGCAGCACCGACGAGTTCAGACCACGAGGCTTCCAGCAAGGCACCGGCAGCAGGCGCTTCGGTCACGGCCACCCGCAGGTTGTCGAGCAGGGCAGCCGGCGGTGGCGCGTAATACAGCGCTGCCAGCAGTCCATAAACTTCGGCGCGGGCGGTTTCTTCGTCGAGGGTGGACGCTACGAGTTGGGCGGGCTGGGTCATGGGTTTTAGCGAATGTCGGTGATCTTGATTTCGTTGTCGGCGGAGTAGATGTCAATCACGCGGCAGTCGCTGCACATTTTCAGGCGTTCAGCTGCCGCTCCCTGGAACATGGCATGTCCGGCCAGCTTGCCCAGCATGGACTCGATCGCCTTGAGCGTGCCGAAGGGCTTGCTGCAGCGTATGCACTGGTAGGGCTGGCTCTCATTGAGCACACGCGCCTCCTTGCGCTGCGGCGTGAGCAGCAGGCGCGGCTGCAGGGTGATGGCGTTTTCCGGACAGGTTGTCGCGCACAGGCCGCATTGCACGCAGTTTTTCTCGATGAATTTAAGCTGCGGCCGCTCCGGGTTGTCCTGCAGTGCACTGGCCGGACAGGCGCTGACGCAGCTCAGGCACAGCGTGCAGGCATCCCTGTTGATGACCAGGGTGCCCAGCGGCGAACCGGCGGCCGGCAGCGCAATCGCCTCGGGCCTGGCCGTGGCCTGCGTCATCAGGTGATCCAGCGCCAGCTCCAGGGTGGCACGTTTGTCGGCCTGCACGGCAAATCCAGCCGCCTGGCCGACGCCCTGGGCCGGCGCCGCCTGCAGCTGGGCGTCGAGCGTGGCCAGGTCGCGCGCGTCCCTGGCGTCGAGAATACGGAAGTGTTCCCCCTGGTAACCGAGGCCGCCCAGGATGGCCTGTGCCACGTCCATCTGCTCGCGTACCGCTTCACGGTACTGGGGCGCTTCCTCGTGCGTCATCAGGACCCACACCTGGGAAGCGCCATGGGCGATGGCCGAGAGCCACAACTCCAGTCCCACCGAGACGGTGTGCCACAAGGCCAGCGGCAAAACGCGCGCCGGCACGCCATGCGTGGCCGGATCGAGCCGCGCCATGCGGCCCAGGTCACCCAACAGCCGGGTGCCCGCTTCCTGGCTGTGCAGCAGCAGGGCCGCCTGCTTGCCGCCCGCACGCGCATACGTGCCCAGCAGGGTCTTGATCTTCGCGCCCTGCTCCCCGGGACGCGGGTAGGCAAAGGTCAGTGCCCCGCTCGGACACACCGTGGTGCAGGCACCGCAGCCCACACACAGATTGGGATTCACAACGATTTGCTGTCGGTCACGCTGGCTGCTGATCGCCGAGGCCGAGCAGACGTCGATACAGGCGGTGCAGCCGGTTTTTTCATTGCGGCTGTGGGCACAGAGTTTTTGCTTGTAGTTGAAGAACTTCGGCTTTTCGAACTCACCCACCAGCGAGCGCAGTTGCAGCAACGTGCTGGTGTCCTGGCCATCCCAGCGGAAATACCCCTGAGGCAAGGCATGTTGCGTGAAGGCCGGGGTGACACGCAGGTCCAGCACCAGATCGAATTTTTCGCTCAAAGCCTCGGGTGCGCGGCCGAAATCGATTGCCCCGGCCACACCGCACGCTTTCACGCAGGCCCGGTGCGACTTGCACAGGGCGTTGTCGATCTGGTAGTCGAAACCGATGGCGCCTTCGGGGCAGGCCGCCAGACAGGCATTGCAGCGGGTGCACAGGTCGAGGTCGATCGCGTTGTTGCGCTGCCAATGGAGCTCGAAAGCGCCCAGCCAGCCGGTCAGGCGCTGGATCTTGCCGGCCAGCACCGGATAACGCCGCTCCTGCAGACCGCCGTCCCGGCCCGTTCCCAGACTGAACAGCGTCACGTCCAGCGCGTCTGACAGCAAGCCGGCGGCACGCTCGGCCGCATCGAGCTCACCGATGATGAGCACACGACCGGCGCTTTTGTAGGTCACGGTGGCCACGGGCTCGGCATCCGGCAGATGGGCGACCGCAAGCAAGGCGGCAATCTTGGGGCTGGCCTGCGCAGCGTCCCGGCTCCAGCCGCCGGTTTCACGGATGTTGACGAACTTGATAACCGACGTAGCGCCCTCGGTCTGCTGGGCCAGTTCCGCAAACAACCGGCTCTCCTGGGTGCAAGCCACCACCACGTCGTCGCCGGACTGAACCGCCTTCTGGAAGGCGCCGGCTTCGCGGCGGCACAGCGCCGAATGCAGGGTCAGTTTTTCGTCAAGTGCCGTGCCCAGCGTCTGGGGCTGGAGCGGCATGGTCTGGTTGCAGTCGCAGATCAGTGTGGGCATGGTTTTCTTGGCTGGCGCCGGAGCCAGGCTGCGGCTCGGGTTGGCTGGAATGTTCTGGCGAAATGGCTGGATCGGGTAGGGGCAGCCCTTCCTGGGACTGTGCCACGGTTTCATCTTTGGGGTTATTCGCAGTTTCCCGTGGTGTCGTGGCCTGCGCCGCCTTCCCGCCCTCTTTCTCTTCATCCTCAAACAGATTGAGGAACTTGGCGCTCGCCATCTGCCGGAGCATGGACTCGGGAATGGGATCGGACTTGGAATAGTCGTCGATGTAGATGTCCAGGCCGTCCATCACATTGAAGTGCGGGTCAGCAAACAGCTTCTTCATCGCGGCATTACGCACTTCGGGTCCGACATCACCGGCCATGAAGGGCTTGAAATCGGAATCCCGCGTCAACAGCTGCGCGTCTTCCAGTGTCAGCAACTTCTTTTCGGGCGGCGCGGCGGCATCGGCCGGGGGCGGCACCGCTGCCGGGGGAACTGGCGCTCCCGTCCAGGCTGCTGCTACAGGTGTAATGGCGGCAGGCGCCGGTTCGTCGAGCGGCTTGCCCTGCAGGGCGTCCGTCTTGCGGCGTGCCCACCGGCCCAGGAATCCGGAGGCTTCGTCAGCCATGGCCACCGCCCCCGCCAAACTTCTTGTCGGTGCTCACGCGCGCCGGGTTGCCAAAACGGTCCTGCAGCGGCTTGAAGCTTTGCGGGCGCTGCCGGCGCTTGGCCTCCAGCACGTAGTGGGCATCGACAAAAGCCTGCACCCACTCGACCACATCGCGCGGCGCAGCCACCTGCTCCACGGTTTCCTGCGCGTCCAGCCAGCGCCCGGCGTCGTGGTAACTCAGGGTCACGGTCTGCGGCACAGCCACCGGTTCGTCGGCCAGCGCCGCCTCTTCCTCCATGCGCCAGACGACCCAGAAGCAGGGCTGGGGCGTGGTGACATTGAGGTAGTAACCTTCGGCGTCGTCGGTGAACAGTTCCACCTTGAACCCGGGGTGCAGCCAGCGCTCTTCCTGCTCGTCCTTGAGCAGCAGGCGCGGCTGGTCACCAAAATTCTCCTCGTGCGGCACGATGTCGGCCAGCGACCAGCGCCAGGGCTGCCAGCGGTTGTCGATGCGCTCGCGGCGCATGACCACGGCCACCGCCACGAAGGGGCGGCGAATGGCCGGATCGGCACCGGGGAGCTGCAGGACAAATTCAGACATGCCCGCAGTGTACGGTGGTCTGTATTCCCTGTTTCCGTGCTGCTTTTTTATCTGCCCCCGCTTGGAATGCCGTCCATCGCGTTGACGCCATAACCGGGAATCAACGCGGGCTGCCCACCCCGCCGGATCGCCACAGCGCAATACTTGAACTCGGGAATTTTTCCGAACGGGTCCAGGGCGGCATTGGTCATCAGGTTGGCTGCTGCCTCGTAATAGGCAAAGGGAATGAACACCGCACCCTGGGGCGTGCCGTCATCGCGCCGCACATGGATGGCCACGCTGCCGCGGCGCGACTGCACCGTGATCACGTCGCCCGCCACCAGTCCGAAAGCACTCAGGTCTGCCCCGCACATGGACGCCGTGGCCATGGGCTCGATCGCGTCCAGCACTGTCGCGCGCCGCGTCATGCTGCCGGTATGCCAGTGCTCCAGCTGGCGGCCGGTGATGAGCACAAACGGGTAGTCGGCGTCAGGCCGCTCGTCCGCGGGAATGATGTCTGCCGGCACCAGGTGCACACGTCCGTCCTGGGTGGCAAAACGGTCGATGAACACCGTGGGCGCGCCGGGGTCGTCCGCACTCAGGCAGGGGTAAGTCACGCTGGATTCACGCTCCAGCCGCTCCCAGGTGATGCCGGAGATCGCAGCATGCATGGCCTGGCGCATCTCCTCGTAGACTGCGGCCACGCCGTCGTGCTCTCCTTTGTAGTCCCAGTGAAGCCCCATGCGGCTGGCAAGTTGCTGGATGATCCAAAGATCGGGTTTTGCTTCACCGGGCGGCTCGATAGCCTGCTTGCCCATCTGCACCATGCGGTCGGTATTGCTGACCGTTCCCGTTTTTTCAGGCCACGCGGTCGCCGGCAGCACGACATCAGCGAGCCAGGCGGTTTCGGTCATGAAAATGTCCTGCACCACCAGGTGCGACAGGCTGGCCAGCGCGTGCCGCGCATGGTTCAAATCCGGATCACTCATGGCCGGGTTTTCGCCCATGATGTACATGCCGCGTATCTTGTGCGGGTCGCTCTCGGGCGCCAGTGCCTTGTGCATGATTTCAACCACGGTGTAACCGGGTTTCTCATCGAGTTTCGTGTTCCAGAAATTCTCGAACCACTGATGTGCGGCGGTGTTGTCCACACGCTGGTAATTGGGGAACATCATCGGGATCAGGCCCGCGTCGCTGGCGCCCTGCACGTTGTTCTGGCCGCGCAAGGGGTGCAGGCCGGAGCCGGGTTTACCGATCTGACCGGTAACGGTGCTCAACGCAATCAGGCAGCGTGCGTTGTCGGTGCCATGCACGTGCTGGCTGATACCCATGCCCCACAAAATCATTGCGCCTTTGGCCTTGGCAAATTCGCGCGCCACCTCGCGCAGCGTTTCTGCCGGAATGCCGCAGACCGGTGCCATCGCCTCGGGGCTGTAGGCCTTCACGTTTTCCCGCAGCGCCTCGTAGTTGCCGACGCGGTCGCGGATGAACGCCTGGTCCGTCAGGCCCTCCTCGATCACGGTGTGGATCAGCGCATTGAGCATCGCTACATCGGTGTCAGCCCTGAACTGCAGGGTGCGCCAGGCGTGCTTGCCGATGTCGGTGATGCGCGGGTCGGCCAGCACGATCTTGGCGCCCCGCTTGGCGGCATTTTTCATCCAGGTCGCAGCCACCGGATGGTTGGCAGTCGGATTGGAGCCGATCACAAAAATCATGCCGGCGTGCTCAACGTCGTTGACCTGGTTGCTCACCGCGCCCGAGCCCACCCCTTCGAGCAGAGCCGCCACACTGGACGCGTGGCACAGGCGTGTGCAGTGGTCCACGTTGTTGCTGCCAAAGCCCGTCCTCACCAGCTTCTGGAACAGGTAGGCCTCCTCGTTGCTGCCTTTGGCCGAGCCGAAGCCGGCCAGCGCCTTTTTGCCATGGGTGTCGCGCAAGGACCGGAGGCTGTCTCCGCTCAACGCCAAGGCCTCTTCCCACGTCGCTTCGCGGAACACTTCGGACCAGTCCGCCGTATTGCGATTGAGTTTTTCCAATGCTTGCGGGTCTTTGCCAACCCCCGCCTTGCGAATCAGGGGCCTGGTCAGGCGCTGCGGGCTGTGCGCGTAGTCAAACCCGAAACGCCCCTTCACGCACAGGCGGCTGTGGTTGGCCGGGCCATCGCGGCCATCGACACTGAGGATGACGTTGTCCCTGACGTTGTAGGTGATCAGGCAGCCCACACCGCAAAACGGACAAACCGAATCAACCTTTTTATCGACGATCTGGCTTCCGATCCGGGTTTTGGGCATGAGTGCCCCGGTGGGGCAGGCCTGCACACATTCGCCGCAAGCCACGCAGGTGCTGTCGCCCATGGGGTCGTCCAGGTCAAACACGATCTCGCTGTGCGAACCACGCATGGCGTAGCCGATCACGTCGTTGACCTGCTCCTCACGGCAGGCGGTCACGCAGCGCTTGCACTGAATGCAGGCATCGAGGTTGACGGCCATGGCGGGGTGCGACACGTCGGCTTTGGGCTGCTCGCGACGCAGTGCTTTCAGCTCCGGACGCACCGTGACGTCCATGCGGGCCGCCCAGTCGCTCAGCTCGCCGTGCTGCTGCGACTCGTCTTTTTCATTCCACTTGTAGCCGGTGTCAGGCATGTCGGAAAGCAGCATCTCCAGCACCATCTTCCGGCTTTTGACAGCGCGTTCGCTGTTGGCCTGCACTTCCATACCAGCTGTTGCATTGCGGCAGCAGCTGGGCGCCAGCGTGCGCTCGCCCTTGACCTCGACGACGCAGGCGCGGCAATTGCCGTCGGGCCGATAGCCGTCCTTGTAGCAAAGATGGGGAATCTCCACGCCATGGCGTTTGGCGGCCTTGAAAATGGTCTCGCCCTCCCAGGCGCGGATGGTATTGCCGTCCAGCTTGAACTCGACGGTCTGCGGCAGCACTTCGACCAGTTTGGCGGGTGCGTTCATGGGGTCTCTCCATTGATGCGGTGCTCGGTACCCACGGATTCACCGGGCGAGGGCAACTTGCCCTGCCACGGCGGTTCACCGACTTCAGCAGAAAAATATTTCTGGATGCTGCGTATCGGATTCGGCGCCGCCTGGCCCAGGCCGCAGATGGACGCGTCGCCCATCACCTGCGCCAGATCTTCCAGCGTCTGCGAGTCCCACACCGGTTCCTGCATCAGCTTCGCGGCCTTGGCCGTGCCGACGCGGCAAGGCGTGCACTGGCCGCAGCTTTCATGCTCAAAGAAGCGCATGACATTGAGCGCCGCATCGCGGGCGCGGTCATGCTGACCCAGCACCATCACTGCGGCAGAGCCGATAAAACAGCCGTGAGGCTGCAGCGTGTCAAAGTCAAGCGGGATGTTGTTCATGCTGGCGGGCAGGATGCCGCCTGAGGCGCCGCCCGGCAGATAGGCGTACAGCTGGTGCCCGTCGGCCATGCCGCCGCAATATTCATCAATCAGCTCCTGCACCGTGATGCCGGCCGGTGCCAGCTTGACCCCGGGCTGCTTCACGCGCCCGCTGACGCTGAAAGATCGCAGGCCCTTGCGGCCATGGCGGCCGAAACTGCCAAACCACTGCGGACCTCTTTCAACAATGTCGCGTACCCAGTACAGGGTTTCAAAGTTGTGCTCCAGCGTGGGCCGTCCGAACAGGCCCACTTCGGCGATGTACGGCGGCCGCATGCGCGGCTCCCCGCGCTTGCCTTCTATGCTTTCAATCATGGCCGACTCTTCGCCGCAGATATACGCACCTGCACCGCGTCGCAGCTCGATCAGCGGCAGCGGGCACGGCGGATTCGCCTGCAGTCTGGCCAGTTCCCTCTGCAGCATGGCGCGGCAATCGTGGTACTCGTCGCGCAGGTAGATGTAGCAGGCCCCGATGCCCACCACCTGGGCCGCCACCAGCAGACCCTCGAGGAAGCGATGCGGATCGCGCTCGAGGTAGGTGCGGTCCTTGAAAGTACCGGGCTCGCCTTCGTCGATGTTGACCGCCATGACGCGCGGCGCCGGCTGGCCGCGCACAATGCGCCACTTGCGCCCGGCCGGAAAACCCGCACCGCCCAGTCCCCGCAGGCCGGAACCTTCCATCGCCTGGATGATGGCTTCCGCGTCTTCCTCGCCATTGACGACAGCAGCCGCCAGCGCGTAACCGCCATGGGCGCGGTAGGTGTCGTAGTCGGTGTAGGCCGGTACATCGCCGCTGGTCAGGACCGGGAGGGATTTTTCGGCATACTCGGCCACTGCAAAATTGATAGCTGGTTGCGCTCGCGGGACAAGGGCCACAAGCCCATTTTGTTCATGAATCGCGGCTTTCACAGCATCCAGAGTGGCAAAGGGTACAGCGCGCTGGTGGACGACCGCGGCCGGCGCCTGCTCGCACCGGCCTATGCAGGGCGCAGGGATGATGCGCACATGGTCGCTGCCCAGTAAACCCGGCAGGCGCGCCAGCAAGTCCTGCGCACCGGCCAGTTCGCAGGCCAGGCCATCGCACACACGCACCGTCAGGCCCGGGGCTTTTTCGTCGCCCCTGATCACTTCAAAGTGGTGGTAGAAAGTGGCGACTTCATAGACTTCCGCCATCGGAATATTCATCTCTCTGGCCAGCGCCACCAGATGGCGGTCATGCAGGCAGCGGTGAACATCGTTGAGTTGGTGCAGATGTTCGATCAGCAAATCCCGGCGATGGCCGGCTGCGGGCCTGGCGCCAATCAGCGCGCGGACTTCCTCCATCGAGACATCGTCAGCCTGCCGCCCCTTGAGCTTGCTCTTGCGGCGAATGCGCTCGCGCATGTCGTCTGCCGTGGCAAGCGCCACAACCTTGACTTCAGACAGCTGACCCGGATGATTCATGTTGGCTTTGACCTGTGGCCGTTCATTTTCTGGAATGCACGGCCGGATTGCTTGAAAATAACTGACTGAAAGTTCAGGCGAAAAACTTCGCCACGCTCTGCAGCGTACGGTAAATGCCCCATGCCAGGGGAATGCCGACCGCCAGCCACGCCAGCACCACCATGGCCGGATTCACCGTATCGGCGCCGCCGTTGGTGCGATGCACTTCCGATGCGGCCATCTTTTCGTGCGCCAGGCGTTTTTCCTCGGCCAGCTCGGCATCCGTCATGAACCACTTGGGATTGAGCGGCCGCACCAGCAGGTTGCAGACCAGGCCGACGACCAGCATGCCCGTCAGGATGTACATGGTCTGGTTATAGACCTGCTCGCGCGGAATGCCAAGACCGAGCTGGTATTCCCGCATGTAGTTGACAACAACTGGCCCCAGGATGCCGGCGGTCGCCCAGGCGGTCAGCAGGCGGCCGTGGATGGCGCCCACCATCTGCGTGCCGAAGATGTCGGCCAGGTAGGCCGGCACCGTCGCAAAGCCGCCACCGTACATGCTCAGGATCACGCAGAAGGCGCCCACGAACAGCACGATGCTGCCGGCCGCTGCGCTGCCAGGAATACTTGCATAAAGGATGCCGCCGAGCACGAAGAAAACCACATAGGTCACCTTGCGGCCCAGCTTGTCGGACAGGCTGGCCCAGAAAAAACGGCCGCCGATATTGAACAGGCTGAGCAACGCAGTAAAGCCTGCGGCCACCGCGGCAATCGCAGCCAGCTGGGTCTTGTCGAGCTCGCCAAACTTCTTTGCCACGCCAATCAGCGAACCGCCAAACACTTCCTGCAGCATGGGCGAAGCCATGCCAATGACGCCAATGCCGGCGCTCACGTTCATGGTCAGCACCATCCAGATGAGCCAGAACTGGGGAATGCCCCAGACCCTTTTTACATGCACGTGGCGCTGCGTGATCATGCCGTTGCCTGCCTGCACAGGCGGCGGCGTCCAGCCTTCAGGCTTCCAGCCGGTCTCTGGCACCCGGTAGCCAAAGGCGCCGGCCATCATGAAGACAAAATAGACCAGCGCCATCACGACGAAGGTCTGCATCACGCCGACGCTGGTCGGCGTGGCGAAATACTTCATGAGGTCGGCCGCCAGCGGCGAACCTATCATGGCGCCGCCGCCAAAGCCCATGATGGCCATGCCGGTCGCCATGCCGCGTCTGTCCGGAAACCACTTGATCAGGGTCGAGACTGGCGAGATGTAACCCAGCCCCAGGCCAATGCCGCCAATCACGCCAGAGCCAAGAATCATCAGCCAGAACTGGTGCAGGTAAATGCCAAGCGCCGAGATCAACATGCCGCCGCACCAGCAGACCGCCGACACCACACCGGCCTTGCGCGGCCCGGCGCGTTCCAGCCAGCCGCCCCAGGTCGCAGCCGACGTACCGAGCAACACAAAAAACAGGGTGTACATCCATCCCAGCGTGGAAATTTTCCAGTCACAGCTGGTGGTGAACAGCTCGGCAAAAAAGCCGACGTCGGGCCCGCACTTGATGGCATCCTTGATGCCCAGCGCCTTTGACAAGGGCAGCCAGAACACCGAGAAGCCGTAGGCCATGCCGATACACAAATGGATGGCCAGCGCTGCCGGCGGTACCAGCCAGCGATTGAACCCGGGGCCTGCGATGATGCGTTCCTTGTCGAGAATTCCTGACATGCTTGTTGTCTCCGTGTTATTTGTTGTGGTCACCCTCTTTGGGTGCACGGAGTTTCGAGGCCATCAGGGACCCGGTCAAATTGAATCGAAACATGCACCGATTCAGAAACTAAATCAAACAGGGCCCCCATGGTTGCTCGCTGCATGTAGCGCCCTGCCCCCGGAGGCGCCGCAGCGCCTGCGGCCTGGCCTGGCCGGTTCCGCGGCCCCTGCTGGTTGGTGGAGCCCGCGCTGTGCGGGGTTCTGGATCAGCTGGGCTAGACGGAAAGCAAGCCACTGTGCGCGGCGGCGTGGCGCAGCCAGCCGGCATCCTGCGCCAATGCAAGTGCCGCTTCCAGCGTCCGCGAAGGCCGGTCGCCGCCCTGCGCCATGAAGCCTATCGTCGTGCGCACATCGGGGCTGACCAGGGGTAGCGCCTCCAGTTCCTGGTAGCCGCGCAACGCACCCACCAGCGCGCCTGGCATCACGGTGCAGACACTGCCCTCCACGACCGCCAGCGCCAGTGTGAGGATGGAGTTGGTCTCAATGCGGGGCTGACTCATCACGCCCGCTTCCTGAAATGCGTTTTCAACAATCGTGCGGTTGTGCATCTCGCGCGTAAGCAGGCACAGCGGGTGTTTCGCTGCCTCGGACCAGGTTATTTTGGGACCCAGCTGCAGCACGCCCTTTTTTACTTTTGCGGCACGCCGGACAAAAAAATAATGCTCGGTGTACTGCTTGATCTGGCGCAGGCCGGGGCCGTTGTCCCGCAGCCTGTCGATGTAGCCCAGCCCCATGTCCAGGGACAGGCTTTCGAGCCCCGTCTCGAGCTCGTTCGAACTCATGGAGCGCACGGTTGGGGTGATGCCGGGATAACGCGCCTGCAACAGTGCGCAAAAGCGCGCGGCAATCGGCATGGCCGTGGGGACCGCGCCGATATGAAGATTACCCTGCGGTTTGCCTATGCCGCTGTCCAGTTCCTGCTGCAGCGTCTCGCGTTCCTGCAACATGCGCTGCGCACTGAGCAGCACGCGTGCGCCCTCCGGCGTGAAGCCCTCAAAATTACGTCCGCGCCTGACAATGACCGTGCCAAATTCCCGCTCCAGCGCTCTCAGCGCGTTCGACAATGCAGGCTGAGTGATGTGGCAGGCCTGGGCTGCACGGCCGAAGTGCTTGTGCTCGTCCAATGCAGCCAGGTAGCGCAGCGAGGCGAGCAGATTCATGGGTTCAGGTATTTTTGGAGACCGTGATCGTCGGGAACTTGGCGGAAAAGTCTTTCGCCTTGGCGGCAATCGTGATGGCCACCTGGCGAGCCACGGCCTTGTAGATACCGGCAACTTCACCGTCCGGGTCGGCCACCACCGTGGGCCGGCCGTTGTCGGCCTGCAGGCGGATCTGCATGTCCAGCGGCAACGCACCGAGGTAACTCATGCCGTAGTCGGCCGCCATCTTCTTGCCGCCGTCCTGGCCAAAGATGTGCTCGCTATGGCCGCACTTGCTGCAGATATGCACCGCCATGTTTTCGACAATGCCCAGAATGGGCACGCCCACCTTCTCGAACATCTTGATGCCTTTTTTGGCGTCGAGCAGCGCGATGTCCTGCGGCGTGGTGACGATCACCGCTCCCGTCATGGGCACGCGCTGGCTCAGCGTGAGCTGGATGTCGCCGGTGCCGGGCGGCATGTCGACGATCAGGTAGTCCAGCTCTTTCCAGTTGGTCTGGCGCAGCAGCTGCTCCAGCGCCTGGGTCGCCATCGGGCCGCGCCAGATCATGGCTTCGTCCTGCGCGACCAGGAAACCAATCGACATGACCTGGATGCCGTAGTTCTCCATCGGCTCCATGTTCTTGCCGTCCACGCTTTCGGGCCGGCCCTCGATGCCCATCATCATGGGCTGGCTGGGGCCATAGATGTCGGCGTCGAGCAGGCCGACGCTGGCGCCTTCAGCAGCCAGGGCCAGCGCGAGGTTGACGGCGGTGGTGCTTTTGCCCACGCCACCCTTGCCGGAGGCCACAGCCACGATGTTCTTGACGTTGGGCAGCAGCTGCACCCCGCGCTGCACGCTGTGGCTGGCAATCTTGAAACTCACATTGACCGATACGTTGGTCACGCCCGCCACGCCCTTGGCAGCGGCAATCAGCAGCTTGCGGATACCGGCCAGCTGGCTTTTGGCCGGGTAACCCAGCTCCACATCAAAGGACACGTCACCGCCGGCGATCTGCAGGTTTTTCAGGGCCTTGGTACTGACAAAATCCTTGCCGGTATTGGGGTCAAGCACGCCTTGCAGGGCGTTCAAAATTGCCTGTTGTTCTACAGCCATCGGGATAGGTCTCCGGGTAAATCTGACAGGGCAGCCTGGGCCGCCGGAATTGCTGCCAAGTCTAACGCCGCAAAACAAACCGGCGTGCCGTGAGGGATTGGCGCCGGGGCCCAGGCGCGGACGCGCCTTAAAATCGCCGGTCAGCCTCTTCAAAGCCACAAAGCCCTCTTTATGTCCCAGCGCCGCCTTTTCGTCACCACCGCCCTGCCCTACGCCAACGGGAACTTCCACATCGGCCACATCATGGAGTACATCCAGGCCGACATCTGGGTGCGCTTCCAGAGGATGCAGGGCCATGCGGTGAATTTTGTCGGCGCTGACGACGCGCATGGCGCACCCATCATGATTGCGGCCGAAAAAGCCGGCAAGACGCCGCAGCAATTTGTGGCCGACATCGCCGCGGGGCGCAAGCCCTACCTCGACGGTTTTCACATCAGCTTTGACAACTGGCACTCCACCGACGCACCGGAAAACCACCAGCTCGCCCAGCAGATCTACCGGGACCTCAAGAAGGCCGGTCTGATTTCGACCAAAACCATCGAGCAGTTCTTCGACGCCGAAAAGAACATGTTCCTGCCCGACCGCTTCATCAAGGGCCAGTGCCCCAGGTGCGGTGCGAAAGACCAGTACGGGGACAACTGCGAGGTCTGCGGCGCCGTGTACGCGCCGACCGACCTGATCAACCCTTATTCAGCCCTGTCGGGCGCCACGCCGGTGCTCAAAAGCTCCGAGCACTTTTTCTTCCGGCTGTCCGACCCGCGCTGCGTCGAATTCCTCGAGCAGTGGACGCAGGACGGAAAACTGCAGCCCGAAGTCGCCAACAAGGTGAAGGAGTGGTTCTCGGTGCGTGACAACGCCGATGGCACCCAGAGCGAAGGCCTGGGCGACTGGGACATCTCGCGCGACGCGCCCTACTTCGGGATCGAGATCCCGGACGCTCCGGGCAAGTATTTCTATGTCTGGCTGGATGCGCCCGTCGGTTACCTCGCGTCGCTGAAAAACCTGCTGGACAAGCGGGGCGAGGACTACGCGGCCTACATGGCCGACCCTGCGCTGGAGCAGTACCACTTCATCGGCAAGGACATCGTCACCTTCCACACCCTGTTCTGGCCGGCCATGCTGCATTTCAGCGGCCGCAAGACACCGGACAACGTGTTTGTGCATGGTTTTCTGACCGTCAACAACGGCGAGAAGATGAGCAAGAGCCGCGGCACCGGGCTGGACCCGCTCAAGTACCTGAGCCTGGGCATGAACCCCGAGTGGCTGCGTTATTACCTGGCCGCCAAGCTCAATGCGCGCAATGAAGACATTGACTTCAACGCCGACGATTTCATGGCGCGGGTCAACAGCGACCTGGTGGGCAAATACATCAACATCGCCAGCCGCGCGGCCGGCTTCATTGCCAAACGCTTCGCCGGCCGGCTGGGGGAGGTCTCGGCCGACGGCGATGCGTTGCTGTCGGTGCTGCGCGCCCAGAGCGACACCATCACGCAGCTGTATGAATTCCGTGAATTCGCCAAGGCCCTGCGAGAAGTCATGCTGCTGGCCGACCGCGTCAATGCCTATGTGGACCAGAACAAACCCTGGGAACTGGCCAAAAAAGAGGGCATGGACAGCCGACTGCAGGACGTCTGCACGGTCTGTATCGAGGCGTTCCGCCTGCTGACGATTTACCTCAAGCCGGTGCTGCCGGCGCTGGGCGCGCAAGTCGAGAACTTCCTGAAAACCGCACCGCTCGGCTTTGCCGATGCCGCTGTCCTGCTGGGCAACGGGCACCTGATCGGTGACTACGCCCATTTGATGCAACGTGTCGACATCAAGCAACTTGATGCACTGTTTGAGCCTCCAGCCCAGGCGGAACAAGCGCCGACAGCTATTGAATCCATAGCACCCGGCGGCGAGGAGGTGGCACCGGTCATCACCATCGACGACTTCAGCAAGATCGACCTGCGCGTCGCAAAAATCGTCAACTGCGAAGCCGTCGAAGGCTCGACCAAATTGCTACGCCTGACCCTCGACGTGGGCGAGGCCACCCTGCGCAACGTCTTCAGCGGCATCGCCAGCGCCTACAAGCCCGAAGACCTGATCGGCAAACACACGGTGATGGTGGCCAACCTGGCGCCGCGCAAGATGAAGTTCGGCATCAGCGAAGGCATGGTGCTGGCCGCCAGCCACGCCAATGAAAAAGCCCAGCCCGGCATCTTTGTGCTGGAACCGCTGCCCGGCGCGCAGCCCGGCATGCGCGTCCGGTAGGACGACCGTCAAGGCGGACGTTCAGGCAACAAATCGCAGGGCCTTGCCCGGACGGGCCGCCATCTCGGTGACCGCCGCATCCAGCGCCTGCAGCAACAGGGCCACCCCCGCCGCCTGAAACGGCGCCGCAGCGATGGCCACCTTGAGCTGCAGCACCGCGCCGGGCGGCAGCAGTTCACTCGGCGCCAGTCCGCGCGCAATCAGGCGCTGCCCCATGTCCGAGATCTGGTCGCGCGTGACACGGCCCTTGAGGATCAGCACAAAATCGCCGTCGCGGTGGCGCGCCACGGTGTCGCCCTCCCGGGCCACCTGGGTGATGCAGGCGCCGGCATGGACCAGCGCCATCTGCGCCACCTGCAGGCCGTACTCGTCGCGGATCGCCTGGAGGTTGCCGATGCGCACGCGCAGCACCGCCCCCGACGCGGGTTCGCGCAACTGGGCAATGAGCAAGCGCTGCAGACGCTCCAGCATCACCCGGTGGTTGACCGCACCGGTCAGCGGGTCAACCCGGGCGATGGCCTCGACGCGGGCCCGGTTGTCGCGCCGTTCCTGAGTGCGCAGGTACAGGGCCACCAGCAGCAGCGGAATCTCCAGCGCCACGCCCAGTTGGGCACCGTATTGCGTCATGAAGGACACCGGCAGCAGCTGCATGTTGCGCAGCACGGGAAACACGGCGCCGGCAAGCACCGCCAGCACGCCGGCCAGCACCCACAAGCCGACGCGCGGCGTGCGCCAGGCGTACCACAGCGCCACACCGAGATAAACCACAAAACTGGCCAGGTAGTAGGGGCCGGTGATTGCAAAAAACGGGTTGCGTCCGACAAACAGGAAACACGCAGCCAGCACGGCGCCCAGGCCTCCCATCGCCAGCATCAGGTGCGTGACCCAGCGGGCGCCGCGCCCGACCACCAGTTCGCGCATGAAAAAGTGGCCCAGCGCCGCGCCTGTCACCGGAAGCACGTTGGACGCCACGTCATTCCACCAGGGGTTGTCGGGCCAGAAATACTCGCCGGCCAGCCCCGTGAGAGAAAGCTGGCCCAGAGCGATCACCAACACATAGGCCGCATAATAAAAATGGATGGAGTCGCGCCAGAAATAGGCGTTGACGGTGCAGATCACAAGCACCAGAGCCACGAACCCGGCATAAACGCCCAGCAGGAAATGCCAGCGCCTGCTCGATTCCTGAAAATCGCGGGCAGGCCACACGGTCCAGCGCACGCTGATGGGATGGCTGTGCTGCACCCGCAGGTAGCTGGGCCCGGCCTCCTGCGGCTGCTGCACCAGCTCGAAAGCCGGATGCAGGTAAGGCAGGGGCCACTGGGCCACCGGGATCGAATCGCCCGAGCGCAGGACAAGCCAGCCGCCGTCGGCAGCGGGCCGGTACAGGTCCACACGGTTCATGCCGGGGTGCGGCAGCGCCAGCACCAGCGGGGTCGGCACACTGACGGCGGGCAGGGCCAGCTGGTACCACAGGGCAGCAGCGCCGCCGGCCGGCATGATGCGGTCGGCACTGGCCGGTGTCGCCTCGCCGCTGGCAAAACGCTGCTGGACCTGCGCTAGCGTCTGCTCACCCGACGGGTCCACCAGGACCAGGGCCTCGCCCTGGCGGCCCAGCCATCCGGAGGCCGGGGCGGCGCCGGTCTGCGCCAGCACCGGCGGGCTGGCCGCCAGCCAGCAGGCCACCAGTGAAAGGGCGACGAAAGCGAGCACGGCCCGGCCGGAGCACCGCGTGGGAGGGAATGACAAACAACAAGGGCTGGGGAAAAGTGACATGGAGCGTGCGTGAGCGGCTTAAGATAAGCAACCGCGTGTCTTTGAAACAGAAAATGAAGGAAAAAAGACCGGTCCGACTTTAGCAAGGGACTCGCGGTCTGACCATCCCACAGTTGGAGGATGAACCCGGCGGCATGTCACCCTGGAGTCTTCTGATGAACCTGCCCGCCTACCTCGCACCCTTTCGCCCCCGCATCTTTTCAGCGCTGGGCGGCTACACGCGCGAGCGCTTCGCCAAGGACCTGGGGGCCGGCATGACCGTCGGCATGGTGGCCCTGCCGCTGGCCATGGCCTTTGCCATCGCCTCGGGGCTGTCGCCGCAGGCCGGCATCTGGACGGCCATCATTGCCGGCGGGCTGATCGCGCTGCTGGGCGGTTCGGCCGTGCAGATCGGCGGGCCGGCGGGCGCCTTCATCGTGATCGTCTACGGCATCGTCGAGCAATACGGCCTGCCCAACCTCCTTATTTCCACCGCCTGCGCCGGCGTGCTGCTGTTCCTGCTCGGGTTTCTCAAAATGGGCACCCTGGTGCGTTACGTCCCGGTCAGCATCGTGGTCGGTTTCACCAATGGCATTGCGGTGCTGATCGCGCTGTCGCAGCTCAAGGACCTGCTGGGCCTGCAGATTGCCAGAATGCCGGCCGATTTTTTTTCGCAGATCAAGGCGCTGGCGGCCCACATGGACTCCTTCAACGCGAGTGCCCTGGGCCTGGGCGCGGCCTGTTTTCTGGGCCTGGTGCTCTGGCCCAAACTGTTTGTGAGCCGCTCCCTGGGCACCAACGGCTTCACCGCCCGTCTGATCAGCCGGATGCAGGCGGTCGAGGGTGTGCAACTGCTGCGTGCGACCCGTGCCGTGTCCCGCGTGCCCGGCCCCATCGTGGCGCTGATCACGCTGACGGTGTTTGCCTGGCTGCTGCACCTGCCGGTGGACACCATAGGCTCGCGTTTTGGCGGCATTCCACAGGCCCTGCCCCACTTTGCGCTGCCGGCTTTTTCCTGGGACACCGTGCGCCTGCTGCTGCCGCCCACGCTGACCATTGCCATGCTGGGCGCAGTCGAGTCACTGCTGTGCGCGCGTGTCGCCGACCAGCTCTCCGGCCTGCCCAAACACGACCCCAACCAGGAGCTGATGGCGCAGGGCATCGCCAATTTCGTCGTGCCTTTTTTCGGCGGGATGCCGGCCACCGGCACCATGGCCCGCACCGTGACCAACCTGCGCGCGGGCGCTACCTCGCCGGTGGCCGGCCTGACCCATGCCCTGACGCTGATGCTGGTGGTGCTGGTCGCCGCGCCGCTGGCCATGCATGTGCCGCTGGCCGTGCTGGCCGGCTTTCTGGTGCATGTGGCCTGGAACATGGGCGAGTGGCGCGAGTTTGCGCGCCTGCGCCAGTACAGCAGCCACTACCGCCTGCTGATGCTGGGCACCTTCCTGCTGACCGTGGTATTTGACCTGACGGTGGCCCTGCAGGTCGGCCTGCTGCTGGCCTGCGTGCTGTTTGTACGGCGCATGAGCAGTCTGTTCCAGGTGGTGGAGACGGAGCGCACCGCCGATTCGGTCCACTTCCAGCTCTATGGCTCGCTGTTTTTCGGCGCGGTCGCCAAAATCGACCCGGTGCTGTCGGTGGTTGAAAGCGCGCCCGGGGCTCTGCTGGTGCGCCTGGATGCCCAGTCGCTGCAGTCGCTTGACGCCTCCGGTCTGGACGTGCTGGTGCAACTGCACAAGGCTGTCGTGCTGCGCGGCGGCCGGCTGGTGATCTCGGGCCTGAACGCCCAGCCGCGCGCGGTCATGGCGCGTGCGGGATTTCTGGCGAAGGTGAACGAGCTATGAAATCAATAGCTGCCCACGCTTATGGCACAAGGGCTAGCGCCAAAATTGACACATAAATTCAGCGGCTGGGGCCGCTCGGCCCGGTCACCTCGGCGTCCACCGAGGCGGTGCGCACGACGCGCAGATCGCGGTCAAACACCACGGTGAAAATTCTTGGCGTGCTTGGCGCCGACAGGTAACGCCAGTCGTAATGGGTTTCCCGCTGCAGCGCATACGGCGTGACCCGCATCGGTTTGCCCAGCATCTTGCGCACCTGCTCCATGGGCATGCCCGGCAGGACCAGCGCGAAGTTCTGCGGCGTGAGGACCTGGCGCAGCGCGCTCATCTTTCCGTCAGCGCCTAGGGTGATCATGTAGTTGACCTGGCCTTCGGGCTGGCGGTTGTACTCCAGCGTGCGCGCACCGGGCTGGGCAGCCACCCCGGGAAAGGGGTTGCCGGCCAGGTCGGCGGCTTCCCAGATTTTTTCGGGCTCACCGAAGCGGGCGCGGACATCGGCTTCGGTGGACACACCCTCCTCGAGTTCGGCGATGCGTTGCGGGTCGCAACCCACCATCCCCAGCAATACTGACAGCAGTCCCATGAGAGCCCAGGTCCTTGTGTGCGGCCGGCCAACCGCTGCGCGGGCTGCCCTGAAAACGAAAAAAGTCAGGCGCATGGTGGTCCCCGGTAAAATCAGCCAATTCACTATTTCAGGCAGTTTAGTCCCATGTCCATCTTCGCCCGCCCCCACTACACCTCGGAAGTGACCCTCTTCATTGAGGAACTCAAGGCGAAAAAACCCACCCTGGAAGCCGAACAGCGCGCCGGGCGTGCGATCTGGTGGGACAAGAAGCTGGACCGTTCCGAGCAGGCCGACTACCAGGATGCACGCGTGCCGCAGCAGCCCTATGTCTATGGCACCAGCGGCCATCCGAACAGCGAACAAGTCTGAGATAGAACGTCGAAAAGGCCTCCAGCCCTTGCTGGATAAGCGCCGGCAGCTATTTTTTTAGTAGCTACTGACGCAAGGACCCCACCCCATGTCCACGATCACCGAACTGCCGCCCTCACCTTCCGAGCCGGGATCGCCCCCCGACGCGCTGGCGCTGGCCGGCATGCCCGCGGTGATCGACCAGGTCGCGCTGGCCCGCCTGTACGGCGAGCCCTTGTTCGCGATGCCGCAGGACCTGTACATCCCGCCCGATGCGCTGCAGGTGTTCCTGGAAGCCTTCGAGGGCCCGCTGGACCTGTTGCTGTACCTGATCCGCAAGCAGAACTTCAACATCCTCGACATCCCGATGGCGGCCGTGACGCGCCAGTACCTGGTGTATGTCGACGAAATCCGCGCCACCAACCTGGAGCTGGCCGCCGAGTACCTGCTGATGGCCGCGATGCTGATCGAGATCAAGTCGCGCATGCTGCTGCCGCCGAAAAAGGTCGCTGACGGCCAGGAGCCGGAAGACCCGCGCGCCGAGCTGGTGCGCCGGCTGCTGGAATACGAACAGATCAAGCTGGCCGCCCACAAGCTCAACGAGATACCCCAGTTTGGCCGCGACTTCCTGCGCGCCCAGGTCTATGTGGAGCAGGCGCTGCAGCCGCGTTTTCCCGATGTCAGCGTGGTCGACCTTCAGGAGGCCTGGCGCGACATCGTCAAACGCGCCAGGCTGGTGCAGCACCATGTGATCTCCCGCGAGGAGCTGTCGGTGCGCGAACACATGAGCATCGTGCTGCGCAAGCTGCAAGGCCAGAAGTTCGTCGAGTTCGAACACCTGTTTGAAACGGCCCGCGGCATGCCGGTGCTGGTGGTCACCTTCATCGCGCTGCTGGAACTCTCCAAGGAAGGCCTGATTGACGTGACCCAGGCCGAGGCCTACGCGCCGATCTACGTGCGCCTGGCCTACACGCCGGCCTGACCCCAGGGCTTCCCGCCTCCGATGGGGAACACGGCGATGGCCTTGGTGGCCTGGCCTCAACACCTGCCGTAACACTTGTCACAAGTCGCCGGGAACGGCGCTCTTTCGCGGCCGCCGGCGGTGCGCTTCGCCTTGCCTTGCCTTGCCTTGCCTTGCCCTGCACGGCTCGGGCAGGTTCGCCTCCGCCTGCGCAGACGCCGCGCGGAAAGCAGCGAACCACCCCTATTTCCGCAGCTCCCTTGGCGCGCTTCGGGCTGGCCACGCCAGCGGGGGCGAAAAACCACGCCCGCCGCGCCAGCCCAGCCCCGGTTTCCGACGCCCTGACACCTTTGACCTAGATCAAGTGCGCTACCCCAGGCTTCCTGTTTCGAGCCCTTGTCCTACATCTACTTGCGTCTGTCACGAGCCCAATGCACAAGAGCCTTGAAATAGGCGCAGAAATAGAAAACGGGTGCCAGAACCCGATCAATAACGAGGAAATTTCATGCTGCAGAAAAAACTACTTCCCATGGCCTTGCTGGCACTCAGCCAGGGCGTGCTGGCCCAACAGCCTCCGACGGCGGGCAGCCAGCTGCAGCAACTCCCGGCGGCGCCTACGCCACAGAAAGCGCCGCCCGAAATCCGCATTGAACGAGGGGCCGCGCCCGTCGCCTCCTCAGCGGACGAAGCAAAAATCCTGGTGCGCAGCCTGCATGTCACCGGTGCCAGGGCTTATACAGAAGCCGAGCTGCTCGCGATCACCGGCTTCATCCCCGGAACCGAGCTGACACTCACCGACCTGCGCGCGATGGCGTCAAAAATCACGACGCACTATGCAAAAAACGGCTACTTTGTGGCCCGCGCCTTCCTGCCCGCGCAGCAAATAACCGACAACACCGTCACCATCGAGGTCAGCGAAGGTCAATACGGCAAGATCATCCTGCGCAACCAGACCAGGCTTTCTGACGACCAGGCCTATCGACTACTCGGCGGCCTGAACAGCGGCGACCCCATCACCAATGACCCGCTGGAGAGCCGCCTGCTGCTGCTGTCGGACACGCCGGGCGTGAATGTCAAATCAACACTGGTCCCGGGCGCCACGCCGGGTACGTCCGATCTGATTGTGGACCTCACGCCGGGCAAAAGCGTGAGCGGCAGCATTGATGCCGACAACGCCGGCAACCGCTACACCGGCGAGTACCGTGTCGGCGCGACCGTCAACCTCAACAATCCGCTGGGGCTGGGCGACCAGGCCAGCGTGCGCGCCGTGACTTCCGGCTCGGGACTCAACTACGGCCGTGCGTCTTACCAGGTGCCCTTCGGCAAAACAACCGTAGGCGTCGCTTACAGCCGGCTGGAGTACGAACTGGGCAAGGAGTTCGCGCCCCTGCAGGCCAACGGCACGGCGGAGATCGCCAGCATCTACGCCATCCGTCCGCTGATCCGTGCGCGCAACAACAACCTGTACGGCCAGCTCACCTACGAAGCCCGGACTTTCCAGGACAGGATTGACAGCACCGTCCCGAGATCGGTCACCGACCGGAAAGCGGACGTCTTGCTGGCCAGTCTTTATGGCGACCACAGGGACAACCTGGGCGGCGGCGGCATCAGCGCCTATTCGCTGACCTGGTCGATCGGCAACCTCGACATTCAAACACCGTCGGCGCTGGCCGCCGACGCGGCAAGCGCCCGCACCAACGGTTCCTACAACAAGCTCGCCTTCACGGCCACGCGACTGCAGCGCGTCACCGACCTCGTGTCGGTTTATGGGTCCATCAGCGGGCAGGTCGCCTCGAAAAACCTCGATTCCTCGGAGAAGATGGACCTGGGCGGCATGACCGGCGTACGCGCCTATCCCCAGGGTGAAGCCTCCGGCGACGAAGGTTACCTGGTCAACCTCGAAGCCCGGCTGCTGCTGGGCAAGTTGTCGGAACGCGTACCGGGCCAGGTGCACCTGATCGCCTTCGTTGACGCCGGCAGCGTCACCATTCACAAAAACCCCTGGTTCACTGGGAACAACCACAGAAACCTGGGCGCTTACGGCGTGGGCGCCAGTTGGGGCGAACCCGGCAACTTCCTGGTGAGGACGTATTACGCCCGCAAGCTCGGCAACGAAGCGGCGATCTCGGCCCCCGACAAGTCAGGCCGGTTCTGGATCCAGGCCATCAAGTATTTCTGACATTTGCCAGCCTCCGCGCCAACACGACAGCACACAAGGACTCACCCATGAACCGCATTCACCAATCCGTCTGGAGCGACAGCTCCGGCACCTTCGTCGCCGTGTCTGAAGCCGCCGGTGGCGCAGGCAAGACCAAATCATCCTCCACGACGGGACGCCCCGGCGCAGCAAGCTTCACCATCAAAGCCCTGTCAGCCTGCCTCATGCTGGGCCTGGGTGCCTCTGCTTACGCCTTGCCCACAGGCGGTGTGGTGGCGGCCGGCGGCGCCAGCATCAGCAGCAGCGCCTCCACCACCACCATCACGCAGTCCACTGCCAACGCGGCGATCAACTGGCAGAGCTTCGGTATCGCCGCTGGCCAGACGGTGCAGTTCGTGCAACCCGGCAGCACATCGGTGGCCCTGAACCGGGTCCTGGGCGCTGATCCATCCAGCATCATGGGCAACCTCTCGGCCAACGGCCGGGTCTTTCTGCTCAACCCGAACGGCGTGCTGTTCGGCAGCGGCGCATCGGTCAACGTCGGCGGGCTGGTGGCGTCCACCATGAGTTTGAGCGATGCCAACTTCATGGCCGGCACTTATGCATTCACCGGTGCAGGAAGCGGCTCGGTCGTCAACCAGGGCAACATCACCGCGGCCGACGGCGGTTACGTGGCACTGATGGGCAAAACCGTCAGCAACCAGGGCGTGATTTCAGCGCGGCTGGGTTCGGTGGCACTTGCCGCCGGCAATGCCGTCACCATGGACGTGGCCGGCGACGGTCTGCTCAACATGTCGGTGGCACAAGGTGCTGTCAATGCGCTGGTTGAAAACGGTGGGCTGATCCGCGCCGATGGCGGCCGCGTGCTGCTGACGGCCCAGGCTGCCGGCGACCTGCTGCACACCGTGGTCAACAACAGCGGCGTGATTCAGGCGCAGACCATTGGAAACCGCAACGGCACCATCCTGCTGCTGGGCGACATGCAAAGCGGCACCATGAGCGTGGGCGGTACGCTGGATGCCAGCGCACCGAACGGCGGCAACGGCGGTTTTATTGAAACCTCGGCGGCCAACGTCAGAATCCGCGACGACGTGCGTGTCACCACTGCCGCGCCATCGGGCCTGATGGGCACCTGGCTGATCGACCCGCAGGACTTCATCATCGGCGCGGGCGGCAACATTTCCGGCGCCACGCTGTCGGGCCAGCTGGTCACCAACAACGTCACCATCACCACGGCACCCGGCCCTGGCAATGGCGATATTTTCGTCAACGAAGCGGTCAGCTGGACAGCCAGCGGAACCCCGACAACCCTGACCCTGAACGCCGATCGGGATGTGCACATCAATGCGGCCGTGACGGCCATTGATGGCAACTTTGTCGTGTGTTGCGGCCGCGATATCAATGTAAACGCAGCCATCTCAACGACGCGCGGAAGCGTTTTGTTGGCCGCAGGTCGCAACGTGAACCAGAGCGCGGCCATCACGGTCACCGACGGCAACCTCATGATGTGTGCCGCAAATGATGTGAACGTCAACTCCAAGATCACCCTGACCCGGGGCACCAGCATTCCCGCGCGAAGCCTGGGCCTGCCACTCGGCCTGACCCTGACCGCCGATACGGACGGAACCGGACCGGGCGTTGCCGGCGGCACCGTGAACATGAACGTCACTGGCGCCAACCGCCCGAGCATCACGGGACCCAATGCACCGGTCACCATCAACTACAACCCGGTCTCGTACGCGGCGCCTACGGATTACTTGCCGAGCTTCATCCTGGTTGACAGCGCGCTGACCCAGCGCATGCTGGTCTTTCCCGAAGTCATCAAAAACTTCGACGGCACCATCGCGGCGGTCCTCACCACACTCAAAGGCAACCCAGCCGGCGTGAACCTGATTGCGGGCCCCGGCGCCACTGCCAATTTCGACAATTCGACCGCAGGAACGAACAAGACCGTCACCTTTACCGGCTATACCCTCGGCGGTGCCAATGCCAGCCAATTCGCCCTCGCGACCAATTGCTGTGGAACCATTGTCCAGAAAACAACCGGAACCATCAGGCCAGCGATTCTCCCGGCGACGACCACCGTCAGGGGTTTTAGCCCGGATGGCAGTTTCGATCTGCCCTACATCGAACTGGCCATGCCGGCACTCGCAACGTTGGCAGCGTATCGGTCGGGGCTGATGCCAACCTACCTGTCCGACGCGGGCGATGTGTTTTTCGTCACCAAGGAAGAAGAGGTGGCAGCACCGACGGTGATTCCTTTCACCCCACCTCCTCCTTATATCGCGCCACGTTATGCGCCCCGACCTGCGCGTAACTGATCGCCACCGACCCGGCGGATCTCCTGTGAAACAACGGTTCCCGGCCTGCCGATGCCGCTGACGAAAGCACACCAACGCTCCGGCCTGAAGCGGGCCGGACTCTGCCTGGCTTTGCTGGCGGCTGGCCTTGCCTGTCCTGCGGCTTTTGCGGGCGGCGACACCGGGCAGCAGCACGGTGTTTCCGCGAGTGCCGCCAAACCATCAGCCCCCGCCATGGCCAGTTCCTCCGCGCGTGACCCGGCGACCGGTCATCCCAGACGCGCCCAGTTCGGCCGGGAAAGAGCTTCCCCCGAGGCCTCCCACATCGCCGACTGGGTCGTCGACTCGGGCGACAGCCAGGGCATGCCTTTCATGATTGTGGACAAAGTTCACGCCAGGGTGCTGATGTTCGATGCCGCCGGCCGCTTGCAGGGCGCGGCGTCAGCGTTGCTCGGTCTGGCACGTGGTGACGACTCGGTGCCCGGCATTGGCGAGCGCAAGCTTTCCACCATTCTTCCCGAGGAGCGGACCACGCCTGCCGGACGTTTTGTCTCATCCCTCGCTCGTGATGTCCATGGCCAGGAAGTCCTCTGGGTGGACTACGAAACGGCCATCGCGCTGCATCGGGTCGTCAAGGGCACGCCCGGCGAAGCGCGGGCACAGCGACTGGACAGCCTGACATCCGACGACAACCGGGTTTCCTACGGCTGCATCAATGTGCCGGTGAAGTTCTACGACAAGCTGGTTAGTCCGGCCTTTACAGGAACAAACGGGGTCGTCTACATCCTTCCGGAGACCCGCTCAGCCCGTGAAGTCTTCGGCTCCTACGATGTCCAGGAACGCGCCCTGCAGGTGGCCGGGCAACAGGCCACCAGCACGACGGATTTGTCCGCTGCCATCCGGAGATAGCCCCTTGGGCGGATCACCGCCACCCTGCATGTCGCCAAGCTCGGGAACCCCATGCCACTGCGCTAGAATGGATTCGCTCCGGGGTGCAGCCCGACCATGGTGGTCGGGTCGCTGAGATGGCCAATCCAAACCCGTGAACTTGAATCGGTTCGTACCGACGTAAGAAGAGCTGACTGCCTCCGGTCCCCGGTTGCCCAGTCAACGACCAATCCCACAGTGCTGGTGTTGGCCACACCTTCGGAGCATTTTGTGCCGCAACGCACGTCAAGGAATGCCCCGATGAACGCTCCCGACAAGTTCGCCCAACTGCTGTCCCTCACCCGCGAGCCTTTTCCTGCCTCGCGCAAAATTTACGTACCCGGCCAGCTCCACGCCGGCCTTCGCGTGCCGATGCGCGAAGTCAGCCTGAGCAACGGCGAATCCGCCACGCTCTACGACACCTCCGGTCCCTATACCGACCCAGCGGCCAACATCGACGTGCGCCGCGGACTGGAGGCGCTGCGCACGCCCTGGATCGAGGCACGCGGCGACACCGAGAGCTACACAGGCCGGGCCGCGCAAGCCGTGGACGATGGCACCCGGCGGGAGGATCGCACGGATGCCTCGGACCCGGAAGTCAAGCGCGTCACCGCCCTGCGCACCCAGGCGTCCGGCCTGCAGCGCACACCGCGCCGCGCCAGGGCCGGCGCCAACGTCACCCAGATGCACTATGCGCGCCGCGGCATCATCACGCCGGAGATGGAGTACATCGCGCTGCGCGAAAACACCAAACGCGAATGGATGGCCGAGTACCTGGGCGATGCCGAACGCGCGGCCCGCGTGCGCGGCAACCCCATGGGTGCGCAGCTCCCCGCCTTCGTCACGCCCGAGTTCGTGCGTGACGAGGTGGCGCGCGGTCGCGCCATCATTCCCGCCAACATCAACCACCCGGAAGTCGAGCCCATGATCATCGGCCGCAACTTCCTGGTGAAGATCAACGCCAACATCGGCAACTCGGCGGTCACCTCGAGCATCGAGGAAGAAGTCGAAAAACTGGTCTGGGCCATCCGCTGGGGTGCCGACAACGTGATGGATTTGTCCACCGGCAAAAACATCCACACCACGCGCGACTGGATCATCCGCAACTCGCCGGTGCCGATCGGCACGGTTCCGATTTACCAAGCGCTGGAAAAAGTCGGTGGCATCGCCGAAGACCTGAGCTGGGAGATCTACCGCGACACGCTGATCGAGCAGGCCGAGCAGGGTGTGGACTACTTCACCATCCACGCCGGCGTGCGCCTGCCCTTCATCCCGATGACGGCCAATCGCCGCACCGGCATCGTCTCGCGCGGTGGCTCCATCCTGGCCAAGTGGTGCATGTCGCATCACAAGGAAAACTTCCTGTACACGCACTTCGAAGAGATCTGCGAGATCATGAAGGCCTACGACGTGAGTTTCTCTCTGGGCGACGGCCTGCGCCCCGGCTCGGGCGCCGACGCCAACGACGAAGCGCAGTTTGCCGAGCTGCGCACGCTGGGCGAGCTGACAAAAATCGCCTGGAAGCACGATGTGCAGACCATGATCGAAGGACCCGGCCATGTGCCCATGCACATGATCCAGGCCAACATGGACGAGCAGCTCAAGCATTGCCACGAGGCGCCGTTCTACACCCTGGGCCCGCTGACCATCGACATCGCGCCGGGCTACGACCACATCTCGAGCGCGATAGGCGCGGCCATGATCGGCTGGTTCGGCACCGCCATGCTGTGTTACGTCACACCCAAGGAGCACCTGGGCCTGCCCGACCGCAACGATGTGAAGCAGGGCATCATTGCCTACAAGATTGCCGCGCATGCAGCCGACGTGGCCAAGGGCCACCCGGCTTCGCGTGCACGCGACGAGGCGCTGTCGAAGGCACGTTTCGAATTCCGCTGGCACGACCAGTTCAACCTGTCGCTGGACCCGGACACCGCGCGCGAATTCCACGACGAAACTCTGCCCAAGGAAGTCAGCAAGGTCGCGCATTTCTGCTCCATGTGCGGGCCGAAATTCTGTTCGATGAAAATCAGCCACGAAGTACGCGAGTTTGCGGCGCAACAAGGTCTTGACGAGGCTGCGGCACTGACGCAGGGAATGCAGGCAAAATCGGCCGAGTTCCGTGACGGCGGCAGCGAAATTTACATCCCCATCCAGAAACTCTGAACCACGCTGACAAGGGCGGACACATCCATGCACATCGGTATCGCAGGCGCAGGCTTGCTGGGGCGGCTGCTGGCTTTCGAGCTGGCCCGGACCGGCCATTCGGTCGAGGTTTTTGACCCGGCACCCGGGCCGCAGGCCCCGGCCGCTGGCAGCTACGCCGCCGGCTGGACGGCCGCCGGCATGCTCAGCCCCACGGCCGAGCTGGAGTCGGCCGATGAACAGGTGTTTGCGCTGGGCCTGCGTTCAATGGACCTCTGGCCAGCCATCGTCGCTGCGCTGGACCAGCCGGTAGAACTGCACAGGCGTGGCAGCCTGCTGCTGGCACACCGCGGCGACGAAGGCGCGGCTCACCGCGTGGTGGACCTGCTGCAGCACAAGGCACCAGCCGGTCACGCACCGCAGCGGCTCGACGCACCGGCCCTGCGCGACCTTGAGCCCGAAGTCCATGGCGTGGCGCACGCCTGGCTGCTGCCGCACGAGGGCCAGATCCATACCGTACAGGCCATGCAGGCGCTGGCCCATGCCGCCGCTTCTGCCGGGGCACGCTTTCACTGGAACTCTGCGGTGCAGCGCCTGCAGGCCGGTGAAATCCATCTCACGCAGGACGTGAAGAAATACGACTGTGTGTTCGATGTGCGCGGCACCGGCGCGCGACCGGAAAACTCCGCCCCCCGAAAGGATGAAGGCTTCACGCCAGAAGTGCGTGGCGTGCGCGGTGAAATCATCTGGCTGCATGCGCCCGGCGTGGCGCTGCAGCGGCCGGTGCGCCTGCTGCACCCGCGGCACCGCGTCTACCTGGTGCCGCGTGAAGGGGATCACATCGTGGTCGGCGCCAGCGAGATTGAAAGCGAGGACCGTTCACCGATCTCGCTGCGCAGCACGGTCGAACTGCTGGCCGCGGCGCACAGCATCATTCCGGAACTGTCCGAAGCGCGTATTGTTCATACCGAAACAAACCTGCGCCCTGCCCTGCCCGATAATCTGCCGCGCGTCGAACAAGGCCCCCGGCTGGTCCGCATCAACGGCTTGTTCCGCCACGGCTGGCTGATTGCGCCGGCGCTGGTCGAGCAAACGCTGCAACATCTGACATGACAACCATCACCATCACCATCACCCTCAACGGCGAAGCCCGGCAGGCGCCGGGCGGCAGCACACTGGCCGACCTGCTGGAGACCAGCGGGCAGCCGCCCGCCTCGTTTGCCAGTGCGGTCAACGGCGAGTTTGTGGCACGCGATGCGCGCGCGCAAACCCTGCTCGTGGAAGGCGATGCCGTTTTCACCTTCCAGGCCATCACAGGAGGCTAGACCCATGACCACCCCCCCGAATTCGTCGACTTTTCCTATCGCCGGTGTTGAACTGGGTAGCCGCTTTTTCCTGGGCACCGCCAGCTATCCGTCACCGCAGGTGTTGCAGGACGCGATTGCCGCCTCCGGCGCCGAAGTGGTCACCGTCGGGCTCAAGCGCCAGATGGCGGCCGGCGGCGCTGGCACCCAGAACGACTTTTACAGGATGATCCGGAGCAGCGGCGCCCGCCTGCTGCCCAACACCGCCGGCTGCCGCAGCGCGCGCGAAGCCGTCACCCTGTCGCAGATGGCGCGTGAATTGTTCGGCACCCACTGGATCAAGCTGGAAGTGGTCGGCGACGAACACACGCTGCAGCCGGACCCTTTTGAACTGATCACGGCGGCAGCCGAACTGGCGCGCGACGGCTTTGAAGTGTTTCCCTACTGCACGGACGACCTGGTCAGCTGCCAGCGACTGCTGGACGCTGGCTGCCGCATCCTGATGCCCTGGGGTGCGCCCATCGGCTCGGGCCAGGGACTGGTCAACCCCTACGCGCTGCGCACCTTGCGTGCTCGCCTGCCCGGTGTGCCGCTGATCGTGGATGCCGGCATCGGCTCACCGGCCGACGCGGTCCAGGCCATGGAACTCGGTTACGACGCGGTGCTGCTCAACTCGGCCGTGGCCCATGCGCGCGACCCGGTGCGGATGGCACGCGCCTTCAGGCTCGGCATCGAGTCCGGACGCCTCGCTTACGAAGCCGGCATCATGGCCCAGCAGGACATGGCCGTCGCCTCGACCCCGGTCACCGGACGGCCTTTCATCCTATGACAGCGCCCGCCAACACCCCATCGGTCTGGACCTTTGCCGGCAACGCCAAGGACATACAAAGGCTGTTGACCGGCAGCGCGCAGGACCTGCCGCGTGCCGCCCTGCTCTGCCTGAACCGCCGCGAAGCAGCCACCTTGCTCGGCACGGCCGCGCTGGACAGCCTCGAAGCCGTGGCACAGGCCGCAGCCCGTTTGCGCGCCGCCGTTTGCGAAGCGGTTGTGATCACCGGCGACGAGGCCGACTATGCCGACACGCCGCAGGCCAGCGGCTGGCTGAGCCCTTCTGCCACGCCCGGACAGACCCAGAGCCACCCGGATACAGGCGCGGTCTTCGCCGACGCTGCCGCGCAGGCGCTCGCGCGCGGTTTTGTCGCCATGGAAGCCATCGTTATGGCCTGGATGGCCAGAAGCGATGCCGTGAGCCAACACGGCGGCGGACCGCTGCAAGCGCGTCCCGATTTCGCACAGCGGATTGCCAATTTGCCGCATTTCAGCCTGCCGCAGGCGACAGACGTGAGCGGCTTCGCCTCGCTCCTGGATGCCGACCTGGGCCTGTACGCGGTGGTCGATAGCGCCGACTGGGTGGCGCGCGTGGTGACTGCCGGTGTGCGCACCGTGCAACTACGGATCAAGAATGCGGAAGGTGAGCACCAGCGCGCGATGGTGCGCGAACAGATCCGCGAGAGCGTCCGCGTAGCCGCGACGGCCGGTGCCCAACTGTTCATCAACGACCACTGGCAGCTTGCCATCGAAGAAGGCGCGTACGGCGTGCACCTAGGGCAGGACGACCTGCACGTCGCCGACCTCGCAGCGATCGCTCGCGCCGGCCTGCGGCTGGGCATCAGCACGCACGCCTACTGGGAGGTCTGCCGCGCCTGGGCACTGCGACCCAGCTACATCGCCTGCGGGCCCATCCATCCCACCCAAGCCAAGGCCATGCCCTGGATCCCGCAGGGCAACAACAACCTGGCCTACTGGTGCACGCTGTTGCCCCTGCCTGTCGTCGGCATTGCCGGCATGGACGCGGTGCGGAGTGAACAGGCTGCGCAGGCCGGCGCCGCGGGTGTGGCGGTGATCAGTGCCATCACCGCGGCAGTTTCGCCGGAGGCAGCCATCGTGCAGCTGCAGCAGGCCGTGCAGCGTGGTCGCAGCCAGCCGCACCTGACGGCACCGTTGCTGCCCCAGCCCACGCTGTTGCCCACCTGACCTTTTGCAAAGGCCCTGCCATGACCCACGCCCCTGACCATGCGCCCGCCGCGCCGCGCCCGGCCGTGCGCAAGCCCCTCAGCCTGCCGCGCCTGCGCGAGATGCATGCCCAAGGCGAAAAAATCACCATGCTGACCGCCTACGACGCCACTTTTGCCGCCGTGGCCGACGCCGCCCGAGTCGAGTGCATCCTGGTCGGTGATTCGCTGGGCATGGTCTGCCAGGGTCTGTCCAGCACGGTGGGTGTGACGCTGGAGAGCATGCGCCACCACACCGATTGTGTGGCGCGTGGCCTGCGCCGCGCCCAGGCCACCGCCTGGCTGATTGGCGACCTGCCCTTTGGCAGCTACCACGAGTCGAAAGAGCAGGCGCTGCGCAGCGCCGTGGTGCTGATGCAGGCGGGCGCCCACATGGTCAAGCTCGAAGGCGGTGGCTGGACCACCGACACCGTGCGCTTCCTGGTCGAACGCGGCATCCCGGTCTGCGCCCATCTGGGCCTGACGCCGCAAACCGTGCATGCCCTGGGCGGTTACCGCGTGCAGGGCCGGGGCGATGAAGCCGCCGCCGCCCTGACGAGCCAGGCCCACGCGCTGCAAGACGCCGGCGCATCCATGCTGGTGCTCGAAATGGTGCCGGCCGCGCTGTCGGCGGCACTGACGAAAGAGCTGACACACTGCCCGACCATAGGCATAGGCGCCGGCGCGGGCACCGCCGGCCAGGTGCTGGTGTTGCACGACATGCTGGGCATGAACCTGGGCAGGATGCCGAAATTCGTGCACAACTTCATGGCTGAAGCGCACAGCGTGCAGGGCGCGATGCAGGCCTATGTGCGCGCCGTCAAGGAAGGCCGCTTCCCGGTCGATGCGCTGCATGCCTGGTGAAGATATGGCCCCCACGCTTGTCACTCCGTGTACTACGCTGCCCCCCGAGGGGGCCGCTGCGCCTGCGGCCCGGCGAAGCCGGTTCCGCGGCCCCGGTTGGTCTGAATTCGGAACCCCCACGCTTGTATAGTTCGCCTCTTTTGAACTGCAATCCCACATGGCACGCATGAAAATTGTTCACACCATCACCGACCTGCGCGACCAGCTCGCGCCGTTCCAGCGCCCCGCCTTCGTGGCCACCATGGGCAACCTGCACGACGGCCACATTGCGCTTGTGAACCAGGCCAAACCGCTGGGCGACGTGATGGTGGCCAGCATTTTTGTGAACCGTCTGCAGTTCGCGCCGCACGAAGACTTCGACACCTACCCCCGCACCTGGGAGGCCGATTGCGAGCGGCTGCAGGCCGCCGGCTGTGATGTGCTGTTTGCGCCGCGAGAAACCGATCTCTACCCCGAGCCGCAGACCTACAAGGTGCATCCACCGGCCGAACTGGCAGATATCCTTGAAGGGCATTTCCGTCCCGGCTTTTTTACCGGTGTCAGCACGGTCGTGATGAAGCTGTTTTCCTGCGTGTTCGCCGGCAAGCCCTCCGGCGCCGCCATGTTCGGCAAGAAGGACTACCAGCAGGTCATGATCATCCGGCGCATGGTGCAGCAGTTTGCCCTGCCGATTGACATCGTCCCCGGTGAAACCCTGCGCGCTGCGGACGGCCTGGCGCTGTCTTCGCGCAACGGCTACCTCCATGCCCTGGAACGCGCTGAAGCGGTGCAGCTGTCCAGGGCATTGAAGGCGCTGGGTGAGGCCGCCAGGGCACAGGGCCTGGACAAACTCGAAGCCCTGGAAGCCCAGGCCATGCAGGTCCTGAGCGCCCGCGGCTGGACCCCCGACTACCTGACCGTGCGCCGCCGCGCCGACCTGCTGCCGCCCGGAACCACCGGGGCAGCGGAGCCGCTGGTGGTGCTGGGCGCGGCCAGGCTGGGGACCACGCGCCTGATCGACAACCTGGAGATCTGAGGTCAGCCTGCGGTTCTTGAAAGAAAAATGGCTTCCAGCCCAATATGCACGTGCGCCAGCAGCTATTTATTCAGGAGCACTCGGAAACCATGTGAACGTGCACTCTGCCGCGCAGCCGCAAGATCAGGCGGCAGCTGGCGGATCACGTTCATCCGCCGGGTCGGTCGCCGGTCGACGTTTTTCCGCCAACCACTCGTAGCCCTTCCACACCAGCAGGGCCGAACCCGCACCGAGCACGGCGTACCGCAGCAAAGGCCGGCGCGCGCCGGCCAGCACCAGCGACAACACCGGTGTGATCAAGGGCGCACGCCTGAGCAGGCCCAGCGCCAGCGGCAAGCCTTTGACCAGGGCCAGCCCCGGCACACCGCCTTTGAGCACCGTCACCGACTGCCGCGCCGCGCCGAGCGCCTGGACCAGTTCGGCACGCTCTGTCGCCGAGCGCATCAACAGCAACTGTTTTCTCAACGTCCGCTGGCTCTCGCTGCTGGCGTCAGCCATGAGGGTCTCCATCCCGCGGCGTGGCGCCGGCAGAGGCGGCTTGCAGGGCATCGCGGTCCTGCGCCATTTCGGCCAAGGTGGCCTGCAGGAAAGGCGGCCGCGTGGCCAGCGTGCGCTGCACGCGCCACCAGAACCAGCCCGCCAACCCCAGGTACAAAGCCGCAAAAAGCGCCAGCGCCGCGACGCGCTGCGCAGGATCCACGGCCAGCACCACCATCAAGGTGAAGACCAGGACGCCAACCAGGCCGAAAACAAGCAGCCCCAGCAGGCTCAGCAACAGGCCGATCAGCCGCTGCAACTCTTCCTCGAGCTCGACGCCGGCCAGCGCCACGCGCGTATGCGCCATGGACAGCGCGGTCAGGCCCAGCTGGCGCAGCGATGCGAAGAGGCGCGGCGGCTGGCCGCTGCCAGGGCGTTCGGAAAAGGGGGTATTCATGGCAACAACAGGGTCGCCGGCACGCCGGCGCATCCCGTCATGGCGATCATGACCTGCGGTTGACCAGCAGGCCGATCAGGAAACCGGCCGCGGCGGCGATGCCGACCGCCTTCCACGGGTTGGCATGGACATACTCGTCCGTGACCTTGGCCGCCTCCTTGCCCTTGAGCAGCGCCGTTTCCTGCAGGTCGGTCAGTTTTTCGGTGGCAAGCTTGAGCTTGCCCGCAGCTTTTTCACGCAGCGCTGCCGCCGTCTCGCCGGTGGCGGCGGTGGCGGCCTTGAGCAGGTCCTCCACGTCGGTGAGGACCACTTTCATGTCGGTGATCAGTTTGTCTTTGCTGGTGGTGTCCATGGCATGCTCCCAAGTACGGTGGAAAAAATCAGGCGTCGCGTGAGCCCGAGATCAGTTTAGTCCCATCCGAAAGCCGCAGGCCGCGCACGGGTTGAAACCTGCCGGTGCCTTGATTCACCGCAATAATGCGGACTGCCAAAATCCGGCCAGCCCGCTGATCAACCCATCCCGAGCCCACCATGGACCCCACCCTCCTGACCCCCCTGTTCACCCTGCTCGGCACGCTGGTAGGCGGCCTGGTCACTTTTGCCGTGAACCGGCAGCAGTTCAAGCACCAGATCCAGGCACTGCAGCAGCAGTACCGGACCGAGTTCATGGCCGAGGAAACCGCACGCCATTTCCTGAGCCACAAAAGCTTCACCGACCGGTCCTTCGAGGTGCTGAAAAAACACCTGGGCGGGTTCGACGACGACGAACTGCGCAAGATCCTGGTCCGCGCCGGTGCGGTGCGCACCTACCGCGACGACGACAGCGAGTGGTGGTACCTGCTGTCGCGCATGGGCGAGCGGATTGAGAAAATGCAGCAAAAGGGGTGACCTCTGAATTACGGCGCCACGCTGCGGCAGTAGCTGGCGTGGGACAGTAGTTTCAACTCCCCACTCCCTCCCCACTCCCTCCCCACTCCCTCCCCCCGCCCCTCCCTCGCCCCGCTGGGCGATGGCGGGGAGC
>NZ_JAQSDA010000009.1 GCF_029945685.1 Polaromonas sp.
GGGTCGCCTTTTCTTTTGCTTACTTTTCTTTTGGCGACGCAAAAGAAAAGTGAGTAGCTGCCGGGCTACCCCCGGCTTGCTGGCAAACCTCCAACAGCAGAAGCAAAGAAGACTTCAACAAGCTCAGCCTGAGCAGCATGAAGACGCTGCCGCCTAAACCGGCAATCCCCGGAATTTAAGCGCGGCCTGGCGAATCACTTCGGCCAGCAGGTTTTCCTTGGCCTGCAACTCGCGCAACCAGCGCGCGTCGTTGTTGGACAGCTCGACGCTGCTGCGCAGCAGGTGAATGCCGCTGCTGGCCCCAAGGGCTCTGGCGTGTGAGCCGATCTTGTCCATGGTCATCAGGATGTGGTCGCGCAGGGCCATGTGTTCGCCGGTGGCCGGGTCCACGTAGACCGCCTCCAGCCCGAAGCGGCAGGCCTGGAAGCGGTTGTAGGTGTAGACCAGGTAGTCGTCTTCGGTCGGCGTGAAGGGCTGGTCGTTCATGAACCACGAAGCGAGCGACTGCACGTAACCCGACAGCGCGGCGGCGCGGCCCACTGTCAACGGGGTGTCGAAAACGCGGATCTCAATGGTGCCGAACTCCGGCTTGGGCCGGATGTCCCAGTAGAAGTCCTTCATGCTCCTGACCACGCCGGTGCGTGTCATTTTCTCGAAGTAGACCGTGAACTCGTCCCAGGTCAGCGCCATCGGCGCGCGGCCCGACAGCGGAAAGGCAAACACCGAATTCAGGCGCGCTGAGTCAAAGGCCGTGTCCTGCCCCTGGACATAAGGCGAGGAGGCCGACAGTGCAATGAAGTGCGGAATGTAGCGCGACATGCGGTGCAGCGTCAGCAGCGCGGTGTCGGCATCGGGGCAACCCACATGCACGTGCTGGCCAAAAATCGTGAACTGCTTGGACAGGTAGCCGTACAGCTCGGACAGCTCGCGAAAACGCGGCTTGTCGTAAATGCGGCGTTCGTGCCACTGCTGGAAAGGGTGGGTGCCACCACCGACCACTGCAATGTTCAGCTTGTCAGCGCTTTTGACCAGCGCGTCGCGGATTTGCGTGAGCTGGCCCAGCACCTCCGACGAAGACTGGCACACGCCGGTGGAGATCTCGATCATGCTCGACGTCATCTCGGGGACCACGCTGCCGGGCAGCGGAATCTTTTCCATCAGGCGCAGCATGTCTTCGGCATACGGGGCGAGGTCGTAGTCATGGGTGTTGACGAGCTGCAGTTCCAGCTCGACGCCGAGCGACAGCGCCTCCGATTTCTGGAAGGGCTCCAGCCCGCCGGGTGCCAGTTGCGCAGGGGTGTGTTTACTCACGGAGCTCTCCGGTTGAGGGGGTCCAGGGTTTGTGCGCCCAGGGCTTGGAGCTTTCACGGGCACGGTAGATGGAGAAGGTCGCGACAATGGCGCCCAGCACTTCCATCAGCAGGATGGCCGGTAGCGCAATGCTTGCAATACGCGGTCCCAGGGAAGCCGACGAAGCCACAAACTGGGAAACGATGAGCAGCGCCACCGAGGACATGGGCGACATCGCGCAGCCGACCCACAGGGCCTGCTTCCAGCTGGCGCCGCTGCCCACATTGCCGAGCGCGACGCCGGTGATTTTGGCCAGAGCCCGTGCCACGACCAGCGCCGCCACCAGTCCGGCCACCTGGCCGCTCCAGTCGGCCTGTGCGGCCACCACGGAGACCAGCACAAACATCAGCATGGTCAGCATCGCCGAGGCGGTGCCCATCTGCCGCGGCCAGGACCACGGCCGGGGATTGAGCTGCTTGAGCATCATGCCGCCCAGCAGCGCAGCCAGCGGAGCCGATCCGCCGAAGTGCGCGGCCAGTGCAGCGCCCGCAGCGATCAGGGCCAGCAGCAGGATGGCGGTGTTCTCGCTGGTCGGGCTCATCACGCGAAGGGCCGACCGCAGCGCCAGCGCCAGGCCGGCACCCACCACCACCGACAGGCCCAGCACCACGGCCACCGGGTAGAAGGTGTCGGTGAGACTTTGTTCGCCGCGGCCCATCATGCCGGCGCGGGCGCTGCAAAGCGTCAGCGCATACAGTGTGCTCAGGGTCGACAGCACCATGGCCCGCTCGGTCACGGGACCGGAGGCGCGGGTGTCGATGATCACGCGCGACAGCACCGCCGGCGAAGCCGCCATGGCCAGCAGGGCCAGCGGCTCGGCGACAACCTCCCGCATGCCGAAAAAGGTCAGCGCCCAGTAGACGGCGACAAAGGTCAGTGTCGATTCGGCCAGGCTTTGCACCAGCACCATGGGGTTGTGGCGGAACCAGCGCAGAGGAATGCGGCCACCCGCTTCAAACAGCACGACGGCCACACCGAGTTCCAGCAGAAACAGGCCCGTTCCCTGCAGCGGCCAGGCGGCGCCGGTAAACCCGGCCAGGCCGGCAAAGGCGCCGACCGCCGAATACCCCACCACCTTGGGCACGCCCGCGTAGCGTTGCACCAGGTGCCCGGTCAGTGCGGCCAGCGCCAGAAGGAAGGACCACTGGACCGTGGGCAGACCCGCTGAGGGTTTGATCCATTCGGCCCAGATGGCCATGATTTCATTCATGGATGAGTGTCTCCGTTGATTGATTGAAATTCATGCAGCGCCGCACGGGTGGTGCGCGGGTGCTCGATGGGACCGGCCGCCGATGGGGCGACAAGCCCCGGTGCCTGCGGTGGGTCTATGTTGCGGCCAATGATTTCAGGCCAGGCAGGCTTCCATGAAAAAAACATGCCTAATTTACAACGCTTCACACTCTTTGCATGTAGGACAAGTACTCACATGGGCGCCTGCCGTGCTGTGGGCGTAGCAGTTGTCAGGGTGTTGACAGCTCCTGCGCGGTGTCAATCAGGCAGAAAAAAGCTGGCCGGCTTGCTGCGCCAGCGCGCCCAGATCGCGGAACGGATGCGTCCGCGATCCACGCCGCTGACGCTGTGCGCCCGCAGCGCCAGCCGGAACGCGAAGTAAAAGCTCACCCCCAGGTTGAGAGCGCCGATCAGCGGGATGGCGGCCACACACCACCACAGGGCCGGTTGCCGCAGCGCGTCCCAGCCGAGGGCCGCAACGGCCGCGGCCAGCTGGCCGGAAGACAGTGTGACGTGGCGCACTTCGAGTTCCACCCCGAAGAAGCCGGTCATCGGCGGAATCAGTCCCAGCATGAAACCCAGGGCGATATTGGAGGTGAAGCCCGAAATGTTGTCGCGCATGAAATGGCCCCAGCGCCGCGCCCGTGCAACGCCCAGTGCCCGGGTGATGCGCGGGTTGTAGCGCATGGCCGACGCCAGGCGGTACAGCACAAACCAGTTTTCCACCCAGCCGCCTATGATGCTGGCAGCAAACAGCACCACGCCGGTGAAGGCGGCCCACAACAGCGTTGGGCCGAGCAGGCTCAGGGCGTGCAGCACATGAGCGGCTTCCTTGGCATCGATCATCGGTCGCCCCAGCCCGTACTGCATGGCGATGCTGATCAGCAGGACCGCCGGCACGACCACGAGCACGTTGCCCAGCACGGCCGCCACCTGGGAGCGCACCAGGTGCGTGACCTCATCGACAAACTCGCTCACCGCTTCGCCCGTGCGCAGGTCCTTGAGCTTGGCGGCCATGGCCGGTGCCGTCATGGCCGGCTGTTTGGTGGCCAGCGTGAAGTGCATCAACTGGATCAGCACAAAGCTGGCGGCATAGACGATGCTGGACAGGAAGCCGCCCCAGAAGGCCGACAGTGCCAGCCCCACCACCATGAACTTGAGCAGCGTGGTGACGGCCGTCAGGGCGCCGCCGCCGGCGGCCTTGCCCAGCATGTCGGTGTAGGCCGCGCGGTCGCGCGTGATGTAGTGCTCGCCGGTTTCGGCGCCGCGTTCGGCCACCTTGGCGGCCAGCAGGGTGGAGTTGCTGGCCACCAGCGCGCGTATGCTGCGCCGCTCCTCGGCCAGCAGCACCAGCCGGGCCAGCAACTGCATGGCGCTGGTGGCGGGTTTGTCCGAAAGCAGGCAGTCAAGCAGATCACGAATGCGCAGGATGCGCTCGCGCAGCTGGCGCAGGCGAAACACCAGGCCGACCGAGATGCCGTGTTCATCAAGATGGACGTACACCGACGAGGCCGCACTGCGGCAAGCCTCCAGCCGGCTCTTGAACTGGTCAAGCGCCAGATGCAGTGCGCCGCTGTCGGGCCCGTGCAGCAGTAACGCGGCGCGCAGCGCTTCAAGATCGGCGAGCAGGCCGTGAAAGGGCCGGGCCAGCAGGCTCTGGGGGCTCATCCGCAGGCGCAGTTCGGGCGAGAAGCCGGTGGCGCAGACCTGGCTGGTGCAGTAGGTCAGGGACTCCAGCAGCGTGGCCTGCCAGTCCTTGAGCAGGGCACTGGCGCCGGGGGCAGGGAGGTCGGCGGGAGCGTCGTCGCCGGCCTGGCCCAACAGTGCACCCAGCCGCCCCAGCGTGTCCTCGTCGAGCAGTTTGAGCCACTGTGCGTCAAACGGGACCGGGAACAGCAGCATGAACAGTTCGGTGGCGTGGGTGGTCTCGGGCGTGCCCGGCAACAGCTTGTAGCGCAGCCGTTCGCCGAGTTCGCTGAGAAAAGCGGCACGTGGCGCAAAACCGAAATCGGCAAACAGGGGCGTGGCATCCACCGTTTCGACCAGGGTGAGCCACCACAGGCGCAGCCGCTCCGGAAAACCCGGCCGGGCATGCGCCGCGTCGAGGAACAGCCCCACCCGCGACAGCGCCGCCTGCGCATTGCTCGCGTCCCCGCGTATCCAGTCCAGCAGGTCGCTGAGCCAGAGGTGCCGCACGGCCAGTTCAGCCCCGGGCTCCAGCTGGTCGAGCAGCTCGCTCAGTGTCCGCATGGCCGGACGCCCCTAGTGGAGGACACGGGCGCCGCCGGCCTGGCCGGGGCCACCGCCACGGCCAGCCTCGAGCACAAACATCGGAATGGTCGCTTCGAAACGTTCGCCATCCTCGGCAACACAGAAGTAGCTGCCGTGCATGGTGCCGGTGGGTGTGCGCAGGCGCGAACCGCTGCTGTACTGGAAGGACTCGCCCGGTTTGAGCAGTGGCTGATGGCCGACCACGCCCAGGCCCTTGACCTCCTCGGTGTGACCGCGCGCGTCGCTGATGATCCAGTGGCGCGAAATCAGCTGCGCCGCGACCTCGCCGGTGTTGGTGATCGTGACGGTGTAGGCAAAGCCATACACCTCGTCTTCGGGGGCCGATTGCTCGGGAAGGTAGTGTGGCTGGACGTCGCAGGAAAATTCGTATTTCGGCATGGGGTTCCCATAGAGGCGCCCATGTTAACCGCCCTCCGGCGGGCATGAAAATCCGGGGGAAATGGGCGGGGTGCGCACTTGCTGCGACAATCCTGCCATGAGCCAAAACAAGCCACCGGTGTACCGGATTGCCCCGTCGATTCTGTCCGCCGATTTCGCGCGCCTGGGTGAGGAACTGAGGTCAGTCATCGAGGCCGGCGCCGACTGGATCCACTTTGACGTGATGGACAACCATTACGTGCCCAACCTGACCTTCGGGCCCATGATCTGCAGCGCCCTCAAGCCGCACGCCAAAAAGGCCGACGGCACCGCGGTGCCGATCGACGTGCACCTGATGGTGCAGCCGGTCGACAGCCTGGCCGCAGCCTTTGCCGATGCCGGCGCAGACCTGATCAGTTTTCACCCCGACGCTTCCGGCCATGTGCACCGCAGCGTGCAGGCCATCAAGTCCAAAGGCTGCAAGGCCGGGCTGGTCTTCAACCCCGCCGCGCCGCTGGATGTGCTGGACTGGGTCATCGACGACATCGACCTGATTCTGATCATGAGTGTCAACCCCGGTTTTGGCGGCCAGAGTTTCATCGACTCGGCCCTGCGCAAGATCGAGCAGGCGAGAAAGCGCATTGACGCGTCCGGCAAGGACATCCGTCTGGAGGTCGACGGCGGCATCAAGCTCGACAACATTGCGCAGGTGGCAGCGGCCGGAGCCGACACCTTTGTGGCGGGCAGTGCGATTTTCGGCAAGCCGGATTACCGGTCGGTGATCGAGGGAATGCGGGCAGCGCTGGCGACATAGGCCGATAGCGCAGCCTGCGGGTGAACCAGGCGCCGTGCCCTGGCTGGATTGGAAGGGCCGGACCATGGAGACTGCGGGCAGACCGGAAGTGGAGGAGCTCAAGCAGAGCAGCCGTGCGAACCTGCCGGAGCCGCTGCACAGGCACCGCATTCTGGTGATTGAGGACAGCGCGGATATCCGCTACCTGCTCACGGCCCTGTTGCAGGACAGCTACGAGGTGATGGCGGCTGCCGCCGGCGAGGTTGGCCTGGACATGGCCCGTTCGGCCGAGCGGCCCGACATCATCCTGCTGGACGTGGTGATGCCGGACATGGACGGCTACGAGGTGCTTGCCCGGCTCAGCCGGGACCCGCGCACCGCCGATATTCCGGTCATTTTCCTCACGGCGCTGGGCAGCGAGGATGAAGAGCAACGGGGGCTGGACCTGGGCGCGACCGACTACGTCACCAAGCCCATCAGCCCGCCGGTGCTGCTGGCGCGCCTGAAGCTGCACCTTGAGCGCCACGCCAATGCCAGGCGCCTGAAGGTGTTGTCCGAGCAGCTCTCGCGGTACCTGGCGCCGCAGGTTTACCAGTCGCTTTTTGACGGTTCACGCCAGGCCGAAATCCGGACGCAGCGCAAGAAGCTGACGGTGTTTTTCTCCGACATCAAGAATTTCACCGAGTCGACGGCGCAGTGGCAGCCTGAAGAGGTCACGCTGCTGCTCAACAGCTATTTCGCGGAAATGTCGCAGATTGCCGCCGAGTATGGCGCGACGCTGGACAAATTCATCGGGGACGCCATCGTCATTTTTTTTGGCGATCCGCATACGCTGGGCGTTCGCGAGGATGCGGTGCAGTGCGTGCGGATGGCCATCGCCATGCAAAAACGCATGGAAGGGCTGCGGGCCCGCTGGCGCGACATGGGCATCCACAGGAATTTCGAGATACGTATCGGCATCAACTCGGGGTTTTGCGACGTCGGCAATTTCGGCAGCAGCCTGCGCATGGAATACACCATCATCGGCCGTGAGGTCAACCTGGCCGCCCGCCTTGAGCAGGCTGCCGAGCCCGGCGAAATCCTGATTTCCAGCGAGACCCATGCCCTGGTGCAAGGCCAGGTGCAGGCCGACGCTCGGGACGCCATCCTCGCCAAGGGCTTTGCCCAGCCCATCCCGGTGTATGTGGTCCGCGGGGAAAACACCGGAGTGCCCGGCGATCCCGGGGTCATCCGCTTTGACGGGCCCGGCTTGCGTCTGGAGCTAAATGCGGTCCGCCTGACCACCGCGCAAAAGGCCGAGGCCGTGAGCGAGTTGCGCAAGGCGCTGGCAAGGCTGGAAGCGGCAACGACCGGCGACCCGGATGCCGATGCCTGGCCCACCGCCATCGCGGGGCTGGACCTGGCCCTCGGGCTGCGCCGGGCGATGGGCGTGAAAACGCTTTATCTCTCCATGCTGGGGCGTTTTCTGGAAGGGCGCAGAGACACCCCCCGGCGCATCCGGGAGGCGCTCGACGCGGGCGACACAAAAGCAGCGGAACTGCTGGTCCACTCCCTGCGCGGCCTGTCCGGGCAGATCGGCGCCACGCAGGTGCCCGACCATGCGCAGGCGCTGGAGCAGGCACTGCACGGGGAAGCGCCGCGCGCCGCCCTCGATGTTTTGCTGTTGCGCCTGGAGGCCTCGTTGGGCGAATTGATGGCGGCGCTGGAGTCCGGCTTGCCCGCAGCGGCCACGCCATGACCGGCAGGCTGCGTCCGGCCGCAGGCAGGCCTGCAGGGTCCACTGGTGTATCGTGCGTACAAGCGGTTCGGGAAAAGCCCGCGGGGCACCGATCCCGCACCCAGCCCCCGCACAAGGCCCCGCCATGAAGCTGCCCTTTCGCACCAACATCACCATCGCCCTGGGCTTGGGCCTGCTCCTGATGGCCCTGAGCACGGTCACGTCCTACATCACCATCCATTCGCTGCTTGAGGACGAGAAGGGCGAAGAAAAAATCCAGGTGACGGTGGTCCTGCTGGAGCGGCTCGTCTCGCAGTTCAAGACCACAGAGTCCCTGCAGCGGCGCTACCTTCTGACCAACGTCGACCAGGACCTGGCCGCCTACCGGCAGGCCAGGGCAGAGTTGCAGCAGGTGCTGCTGGGCGTCGGTGGCCTGCCGGCGGCGGACGAGCGCCTGGCAGACCTGCGTACCCTGCAGGGGCTGGTCGCCCGACGACTGGATTTCATGGAGGAGACCGTCAGCGCCCGGCAACAGGCGGGGCTGGAGGCGGCGATCGCGCTGGTCGGCAGCGACGTGAACCGCCAGCTTCACAACGACATCGGGGAGCTCGCCGGCCGGATCAAGAGCACCCAGGCGCAGACTCTGGATCGTTCCGAAAAAAACACCCGGAGGACGGCGCAGACGGTCCGCTTGCTGATTCTGTTGAGCGGCCTGCTCACGCTTGGGCTGCTCGGCTGGACCATTCGGGCCGCAATCCGTGCGCAGGCCAAGAACCGCAGCATCCAGGCCGAACTGGCCGACAGCGAAGCCATGAGCCGCGCCATCACCGAGAGCATGGCAGAAGGGGTGGTGACCGCCACCGGGGATGGCCTGGTCGTCCACGCCAACAGCGCTGCCCGGCACCTCTTCGGCTACCGCCTCGACGAGCTGATGGGGCAACCGGTGGTCAGGCTGCTGCCTGTGCGTTACCAGATGGGCTTCACGGCCTTCTTCGCGTCGCTGGCGGACCGGCCCCGGGGCTTCCGGGAGTCCGATACGCAGGTCGTGGGCCAGCGCCGTGACGGCACCGAGTTTCCGGTCAACGTGTCCTTTGGCGACGTCAATGTCGGCGGCCGGCGCTTGTTCACGGCCATCATTCGTGACGTCACCGAAAGCAAGCGGATTGCCCAGCACTTGCGCGACAGCGAGGAGCAGTTGCGCCAGCTCACCGATAATGTCCCGGCCTTGATGGCCTACGTGGACAGCGACCAGCGTTTCCAGTTTCACAACAAGGCCTATGAAGAGGTTTTTGGCTTGCCGCGGGAAAGAATCGACGGCAAAACCCTGCTTGAAATCACCGGCCCCGAGTTTTACAACCGGATCAGCCACCATGTGCAGGAGGCGCTGTCCGGCTATGCGGTGCGTTACGAGCGGGAGCAGGTCACCGCCAGCGGTGAGCGGCGCGAATACGTGATGAGTTATTTCCCGCGCTACGGCGAGGGCGATGAGGAGGACAAGGTCATCGGATTTTTCTCGCTGGGTACCGACGTCACCGAGCTCAAGCGCATCGACCGCATGAAAAGCGAGTTTGTCTCCATCGTCAGCCATGAACTGCGCACCCCCCTGACTTCGATACGCGGCTCGCTGGGGCTGGTCTCGGGGGGCGTGGCCGGTGCGCTGCCGGAACGGGCCAAAAGCCTTGTGGAAATCGCCAAAAACAATTGTGAGCGGTTGATCCGCCTGATCAACGACATCCTCGACAGTGAAAAAATCGAGTCCGGCAAGATGCAGTTCGAGCTGCAGCCGCTGGAACTGCTGCCGCTGCTGCAGCGGACGCTGGCGGACAACGAGGGATTTGCCGCGCAGCACCAGGTCAGGCTGGCCCTGCATGCGCCCAGACAGCCCCTGAAGGCCCTGGTGGACAGCGACCGCCTGCTCCAGGTGATGACCAACCTGCTGTCCAATGCCATCAAGTTTTCTCCCGCGCAGGGCACGGTGCTGGTGCTGCTGGGCCGGCACGCCGGCCGCCTGCGTGTCGAGGTCAGTGACAATGGACCCGGTATCCCCGAAGAATTCCGCCAGCGCATTTTTCAGAAATTTTCGCAAGCCGATTCTTCCGACACACGCCAGAAGGGTGGTACCGGTCTCGGCCTGGCGATTTCAAAGGCGATTGTGGAGCGGATGGAGGGAAGCCTGGGCTTCACCTCCAAGGTCGATGTGGGGACCACCTTCTATTTCGAACTGCCGGAGTGGCGCGAGGCGCCACCGGTGACAGCGCCCATGAGTCTTGATGGCATCAACCGGCCGCGTATCCTGGTGTGTGAAGACGACCCGGATGTCGCCCGGCTGATAGGCATGATGCTGGACAAAGCCGGCTTCGATGCCGACATCGCCCACACAGCGGCACAGGCGCGTGACTACCTCAACATGGTGTCTTACACCGCGATGACCGTGGACGTGCAGCTTCCCTACGAAAACGGGCTGGACCTGATCCGTTCACTGCGGCAGGACAAACGCACCGCGGACCTGCCGGTTCTGGTGCTGTCCGTGACCGCTGCGGAAGCCCGGCTGCATGCCGGCAACACCCTGGCAGTGTCGGCCTGGCTTGAAAAGCCGATTGACGAACAACGCCTGCTGGGCAGCTTGCGTCAGGCCATCGACGGCCGGCGGGCGGCCCGTGGCCGGCGCTGAACCGGTATGATCCCGGTCTGCGCTGCGCTGTCCTTTCCAACCTTCACTCGGGTTCCACCCACCCATGAAATTCTCGCGCCATACGGAACGCCACCGCACTGACCGCATCGGCTGGCTGCGTGCGGCTGTGCTGGGGGCCAACGATGGCATTGTTTCCACCGCCAGCCTGGTGGTCGGCGTTGCCGCCGCGCAGTCAAGCCAGGGCAGCATTCTTGTGGCCGGGGTCGCCGGGCTGGTAGCCGGGGCGATGTCGATGGCCGCAGGGGAGTATGTCTCGGTTCACTCGCAGGCTGACACCGAAAAGGCCGACCTTGAGCGCGAACGTGCCGAGCTGGCGCTGGACCCCGCCGCGGAGCAGCGTGAGCTGACGGCCATTTATGTCGCGCGGGGGCTGACGCCCGGGTTGGCCCAGCAGGTGGCTGTTGCGTTGACAGCGCACGACGCGCTGGCCGCCCATGCCCGGGACGAACTCGGCATTTCAGAGGCGCTCAGTGCGCGGCCGGTGCGGGCGGCGTTGGCCTCGGCGGCAAGTTTTGCGGTCGGCGCGGTGTTGCCGCTGGCCGTGACCGCCCTGGCTCCCGCACAAGGCCTCATCGTCTGGGTTTCCGCCAGTTCACTGGTGTTTCTCGCCCTCCTGGGTGTTGTGGCTGCCCGCGTTGGCGGCGCCGGCGTTCTGGCCAGTGCATGGCGCGTCACCTTCTGGGGCGCACTCGCGATGGCGATCACGGCAGGCGTGGGCGCACTGTTCGGCGCGGTAGTTTGATCTGCAGGGAAACAAGGCCGGTGTCCCTGAACCACAGCCTGTTTGATGCAGCGATCGTCGACCTGGACGGCACCCTGGTCGATACCCTCGGTGATTTTGTGGTTGCCCTGAACCGGATGCTGGCCGATCTGTCCTTGTCGCCGGTCGACCGATCCGTGGTCGGGGCGCGGGTGGGCAAAGGCTCGGAGCATTTGATTCACTCTGTCCTGGATCATGTGCTGAATAGCCCTGTAGCCCCTGATGGACAAGCGTCAACAGCTATCAATAAAGAAGCAGTGGAGCGGCTGCTTCCGGCAGCCTGGGCCAGTTACCAGCGCCACTACCTGGCCATCAACGGCCAGCATGCCAGCGTCTACCCGGGCGTGGTGGAGGGTTTGCAGCTGCTGCAGCGCCAGGGTCTGAAGCTGGCCTGCCTGACCAACAAGCCGGCCGCGTTTGCCCGGCCCCTGCTCAAGGCCAAGGGCCTGGACGGTTTTTTCAGCCTGGTGTTTGGCGGCGATTCGTTCGAGCGGAAAAAACCTGACCCTCTGCCCTTGGTCAAAACGTGCGAGGCGCTGGGAAGCGCACCGGAGCGAACGCTGATGATCGGTGACTCCAGCAACGATGCGCGGGCCGCAAGGGCCGCGGGTTGCCCGGTGTTGCTGGTGACCTACGGCTACAACCACGGCGAGCCGGTTCGCGGTGTGGATGCCGACGGTTTTGCCGACACGCTGGCGGCGATGGACCTGGCCGCCCTGCAAATAAAAACGGGGCTTGCGCCCCGTTAACCGTCACCGCCAGCGCTGGGCTCAGGCGGGTTTGCCGAGCAGGGCGTCCTTGAGTTTCCAGTCGGCGGGCACGGGACCGAGCCAGATGCGCATCAAGGCGTTGAAAAACTCTGGTTCCTTGAAGGGCTCGCCTTGCGGGGCGCCCTTGACGGTGATCACGGTGCCGGTGCCGGGCACCCAGTCAATCATGAAAACGTCGCCGGCGACCAGCTTTTTCTGGTCCGAGAAAATCTGGGCCATCTTGATCAGGCCGGGGATCAGCTTGGACATCTCGGCCTTGGGCGCGTTGTCCTGCACGCCGCGCGTGAAGAGCTTGCCGAGTTCATTGGAGTCGATCTCGCGCAGCATGGTGATCTGCAGGCGCTTGGCGCCGGGGGCTGCCAGAACCTCTTCCGGCGTGGCGGCTTTTTTGCCGAGGTACAGGCCGGCCGTGTACACCTTGAAGACGGCCTTGTAACGCACACCGGCGCCATTGAGCACCAGCTTGCTTCCGCGCATGTCGATTTGGTCTTCCAGCTTGACGCCGCCCACCTCGATGGTGGCTGCGGCGGCGCTGACGGCCAGCAAAAGCGACACGACGCCCGCCAAGCATGTTTTCATCCAGGTCATATGAGGTCTCCCAAAAAAAGAACGGTCGTTCGTTAATGAAGTTATTCTGTTCCGGCACCCGGGTACCCGCAAGAGGGTTTGCGAGATGAGTGTTACTACTAGTTACATTTGTCCGAAGCTGTGGAGGGGCTGATTTTTTACTGTTCTTTTTTGTCGGACTTTCTGTGAACTTCGGTTTTCGGCGCCTATTCAAGGGGGCCGGGGTCTGTCTTTCAGTCGGCCTTTGCTACACTCAGCTTTCCATGTTCATTCATCGCATCATTCAGACAGGTAGCAGCTACCGGGGAGCCTGGCCCTGGCGGGCCTGACAGCTCTCGCATGCCGCGGCCGATTGGTCTCGTTGCCATGCAAGCCTGTTTTGATGCGCTCTTGCCCTCCTGCAACGAGCATCCTTGCCCCGGTTTTCGGGGCGTACTGAATGAAGGTGGCCACGCCGGCGCGCGTGGGCCCACCGGTGAAGGAACTTGCCGTGATCACTGAACTTGAATTCAAAAGCCTTGCGCAGCAGGGCTACAACCGCATTCCCCTGATGGCGGAGGCGTTTGCCGATCTTGAAACCCCGCTCTCGCTGTATCTGAAACTGGCACATTCCAGGGATGGCGGCAAATTCAGCTTTTTGCTCGAATCGGTCGTCGGCGGCGAGCGTTTTGGCCGCTACAGCTTCATCGGCCTGCCGGCGCGTACCCTGGTGCGGGCCAGCGGCTTTGGCGCCGACGTGCTGACCGAGGTGGTGCGGGACGGCCAGGTGATCGAAACCTCCAAAGCCAATCCGCTCGATTTCATCAGCGACTACCAGAAGCGTTTCAAGGTCGCGCTGCGGCCCGGCCTGCCGCGTTTTTGCGGCGGCCTGGCCGGTTATTTCGGCTACGACACGGTGCGCTACATCGAGAAAAAACTCGAATCGTCATGCCCACCAGACACCCTGGGCTGCCCCGACATCCTGCTGCTGCAGTGCGAGGAACTGGCGGTGATCGACAACCTCTCGGGCAAGCTCTACCTGATCGTCTATGCCGACCCGGCCTTGCCCGAGGCCTATGCCAACGCCAAAAAACGCGTGCGCGAACTGAAGGAGCAGCTCAAGTATTCCGTCAGCGCGCCAGTGGTCAAACCGACCCAGGGTTACCCGGCCGAACGTGACTTTGCGAAAGCCGATTACCTGGCCGCTGTCGAACGCGCCAAGCGGCTGATCGAGGCCGGCGACTTCATGCAGGTGCAGGTGGGCCAGCGCATCAAGAAGCGCTACACCGAGTCGCCGCTGTCGCTGTACCGCGCGCTGCGTTCGCTCAACCCCAGCCCCTACATGTATTACTACCACTTCGGCGACTTTCACGTGGTGGGCGCGTCGCCGGAAATTCTGGTGCGCCAGGAGAAAGTCGAAGCCGCCGCGACGGGCCGCCCCGAGCAAGGCACGGCCCCCGCGGGGGGCAGCGCAGTACACGCAGTGACAAGCGTGGGGGCGCGGTTCGAGCAGAAGATCACCATCCGGCCGCTGGCCGGCACGCGGCCGCGCGCTTCGTCGCCCGAGCTTGACAAAGCCGTCGAGCAGGAGCTGATCAACGATCCGAAAGAGCGCGCTGAACATGTGATGCTGATCGATCTGGCGCGCAACGACATCGGCCGTATCGCCAAAACCGGCACGGTCAAGGTCACCGAGGCGTTTTCGGTGGAGCGTTACAGCCATGTCATGCACATCGTCAGCAATGTTGAGGGCGTGTTGCTCGACGGCATGACCAGCATGGACGTGCTCAAGGCGACTTTCCCGGCCGGCACGCTGACCGGCGCGCCCAAGGTGCACGCGATGGAACTGATCGACCAGCTCGAGCCGACCAAACGCGGCCTGTACGGCGGCGCCTGCGGCTACCTCAGTTATGCCGGCGACATGGATGTGGCCATCGCCATCCGCACCGGCGTCATCAAGGACCAGATGCTCTACGTGCAGGCGGCGGCGGGGGTGGTGGCCGATTCGGTGGCCGAGCTCGAATGGAAAGAGACCGAGGCCAAGGCGCGCGCCTTGTTGCGCGCTTCCGAGCTGGTCGAGGAGGGGCTGGAATGATCATGGCCACATCCTCTTCACCAGCCGGGGCCGCGGAACCGGCTTTGCCGGGCCGCAGGCGCAGCGCCCCCTCGGGGGGCAGCGTATTACACGAAGTGAAAAGCGTGGGGGCCGTATGAAGTTATTGATGATCGACAACTACGACTCCTTCACCTACAACATCGTCCAGTATTTCGGCGAGCTCGGTGCCGAGGTCGAGGTCTTCCGCAACGACGAGATCACGCTGGAAGGCATTGCCGCACGCGCGCCGGACCGGCTGGTGATCTCGCCCGGTCCGTGCTCACCGGCGGAAGCCGGCATTTCAGTGGCGGCCATTCAACACTTCGCCGGCAAGCTGCCGATCCTGGGCGTCTGCCTGGGCCACCAGGCGGTGGGCGCGGCCTTTGGCGGCAAGATCGTGCGTGCGCAGCAGCTGATGCACGGCAAGACCAGCGTGATCAGCACCACGCAGGAAGGCGTGTTCGCCGGTTTGCCCAGGCAGTTCACCGTCAACCGCTACCACTCGCTGGCGATTGACAAGGCGTCCTGCCCCGAGGTGCTGGCCATCACCGCCTGGACCGACGACGGCGAGATCATGGGCGTGCGCCACAAGGAACTCGCGATCCAGGGCGTGCAGTTCCACCCCGAATCGATACTGACCGAACACGGCCATGCGATGCTGAAAAACTTCCTTGAGCAGCGCGTTTAGCCACGGCTCGGTTTGCTATCAAAAGCGGAGCTGCCTGCGTAGATTCCATAAAGGCTGGTGCCACATATGACCTCAAAAGTTGACCTGAGAAGCGACACCGTGACGCAACCCACCGAAGGCATGCGTGCCGCGATGGCGCGCGCGCCGCTGGGGGACGACGTGTTCGGTGACGACCCGAGCGTGAACGCGCTGCAGGAAAAAATCGCGGCCATGCTGGGCTTCGAAGCGGCGCTGTTTGTGCCCACCGGCACCCAGAGCAACCTGTGCGCGATTCTGGCCCACTGCCAGCGCGGCGACGAGTACATCGTCGGCCAGATGCAGCACTGCTACCGCTGGGAAGGCGGCGGCGCGGCGGTGCTGGGCAGCGTGCAGCCGCAGCCGCTGAACCATCAGGCCGACGGCACGCTGGCGCTGGCCGACATTGAGTCCGCGGTCAAGCCGGACGACCCGCATTTCGCGCGCAGCCGCCTGCTGGCGCTGGAAAACACGCTGGGCGGCAAGCTGCTGCCCATGGCTTACATCGAACAGGCAACCGACCTGGCGCGCCGCCAGGGGTTGGCCCGGCACCTGGATGGCGCACGCCTGTTCAATGCGGCGGTGGCGCAGGCGGCTTTCCTTGGCACCGAGGCGCGTGCAGAAGCCCGGCGCATCGCCGGCTGCTTCGATTCGGTGTCCGTTTGTTTCAGCAAGGGCCTGGGCGCGCCGGTGGGCTCGGCGCTGTGCGGTTCGGTCGAATTCATCGCCCGCGCCCGGCGCATTCGCAAGATGGCCGGCGGCGCCATGCGGCAGGCCGGCGGGCTGGCGGCCGCGGCCTCGTATGCGCTGGATCACCACATCGCCCGCCTGGCCGACGACCACGCGCTGGCAACCCGGCTGGCCGACGGCCTGGCCGGCCTCGACGGTCTGCAGGTCGAGGCGCCGCAGACCAACATCCTGTTTGTGGATCTGGTCGGCAGCGCTCGCGACCGCTCCGAGGCCTTGCTGCGGCACCTCGCCAGCGAAGGCATTCAGGCCACCGGCCTGTACCGCATGCGTTTTGTCACCCACCTTGACGTGGATGCGGCCGGCGTGGACCGCGCGATCGCGGCGATCCGCGGCTTCTTCAAGGACTGAGGGCCCATTCATGGCGACCGAACAACTGCTGCTGTTCATGGCTGCCGGCGTGTTGCTGAACCTGACGCCCGGCCCGGATGTGCTCTACATCGTGACCCATGCCCTTCGCCGCGGCGCACGCGCCGGTATGGTGGCGGCGCTGGGCATCACCGCGGGCTGTTTTGTGCACATCCTCGCGGCGGCAGGGGGCGTCAGCGCGCTGCTGGCGGCCTCGGCCACGGCTTTTGCGGTGCTCAAGTGGGCCGGTGCCGCCTACCTGGTGTATGTCGGCATCCGCCTGCTGACCAGCCAGGGTACCAAATTTGCTATTAATTCAGAAGCTGCTGGCGCCCATCCAGCGAGGGCTGGAGGCCTGAAAGGCATATTCTTCCAGGGTTTCTGGACAAACGTGCTGAACCCCAAGGTGGCGCTGTTTTTCCTGGCGTTTGTACCGCAGTTCATTGCCCCCGGCGTGGACAACAAGCCACTGGCGTTTTTGCTGCTGGGCCTGCTGTTCAACTTCAACGGGCTGTGGGTCAACATCGGCTGGGCGCTGGCAGCCAGCTGGCTGGCGCGGCGCGCGGGGGCCTTGCAGCGCGGGCTGCGCTGGCTGGACCGGGTGGCCGGCGCCATGTTCATTGGATTTGGCATCAAGCTGGCCCTGACCGACAATCCTTCCCACTAACTCCAGAGACAAGACAAGAACACGATCATGCCCATGAGCAACAAAATCACGCCCCAGGAAGCCCTGCAGCGCACCATCGAACACCGCGAAATTTTCCATGACGAGATGCTGCACGTCATGCGCATGATCATGAGCGGGGAGATGTCCCCGGTCATGATGGCCGCGCTGATCACCGGCCTGCGCGTCAAGAAGGAAACCATCGGCGAGATCACTGCGGCGGCCCAGGTGATGCGCGAGTTTTCCACCAAGGTCCATGTGGCCGACAAGACGCACCTGGTGGACATCGTCGGCACCGGCGGCGACGGCTCGCACACCTTCAACATCTCGACCTGCTCGATGTTTGTCGCGGCGGCCGCCGGTGCCAAGGTCAGCAAACACGGCGGGCGCAGTGTCAGCAGCAAGTCCGGCAGCGCCGATGTGCTCGAAGCCCTGGGCATCAACATCAACCTCAAGCCCGACGCGATTGCCCAATGTATCGCGGACGTCGGCGTCGGCTTCATGTTTGCGCCCAACCATCATCCGGCGATGAAAAACGTCGCCCCGGTGCGCAAGGAACTCGGCGTGCGCACCATCTTCAACATCCTCGGGCCGCTGACCAACCCGGCCGGTGCACCCAACATCCTGATGGGCGTGTTCCACCCCGACCTGGTCGGCATCCAGGTGCGCGCGCTGCAGCGCCTGGGCGCCGAACATGCGCTGGTGGTCTACGGCAAGGACGGCATGGACGAGGTGTCACTGGGTGCGGCTACGGTGGTCGGCGAGCTCAAGGGTGGCGAGATCACCGAGTACGAAATCCATCCCGAGGACTTCGGTCTGGCCATGGCCAGCAACCGCACGCTGCGCGTGGAAGCGCCCGAGCAGTCGATGGCCATGCTCAGGAGCGTGCTCGACGACGAGCCCGGTGCGGCGCGCGACATCGTCATCCTCAACGCCGGCGCCGCGCTGTATGCGGCCAATGTGGCCGAGTCCATGGTGGCCGGCATCGCGCTGGCCCGCGCGGCCATCACTTCCGGCGCTGCCAAAGCCAAGCTCGAACAGCTGGTTTCCACCTCCCAAGCCCTGGCGACCTGAACCATGTCCGATATTCTGAACAAGATTGTGGCCGTCAAGCGCGAGGAAGTCGCCACGGCGATCAAGCGCAAACCCCTGGCCGCGGTGCGTTTTGACGCCGAGTCGCGCGTGCTGACGCGTGATTTCGTCGGCGCCCTGCGCGCCAAAATCAGCGCCGGCCAGCCCGCGGTGATTGCCGAAATCAAGAAGGCCAGCCCCTCCAAGGGCGTGCTGCGCGCCGACTTCATTCCGGCGGACATTGCCCAAAGTTATGCTGAGCATGGCGCCGCTTGTTTGTCGGTGCTCACTGACAAGGACTTCTTCCAGGGCAGCATCGACTACCTGAAGCAGGCGCGGGCCTCCTGCAGCCTGCCGGTGTTGCGCAAGGATTTCATCATCGACCCCTACCAGGTCTACGAGTCGCGCGTGATGGGCGCCGACTGCATCCTGCTGATCGCTGCCTGCCTGGACGACGCGCAGATGAAGGCGCTGGAGGCGCTGGCCTTGTCGCTGGACATGGCGGTGCTGGTGGAGGTGCATGACCGTGCCGAGCTGGAGCGCGCGCTCCAGCTCAAGACACCGCTGCTGGGCATCAACAACCGCAACCTGCAGACCTTCGAGGTGTCGCTGGACACCACCTTGGGCCTGGTCAAGGACGTGCCGGCCGACCGCCTGCTGGTGACGGAGTCCGGTATCACGACTGCGGCCGATGTGGCGCGCCTGCGCGAGGCCAAAGTCAACGCCTTTCTCGTCGGCGAGGCTTTCATGCGCGCCGAAGACCCTGGTCTCGCGCTCGCCGGCCTGTTTCCGGATGCTACTGATTAAATAGCTGGCGACGCCCATGCCACAAGGACTGCAGGCCGATTTGGCTTTTGAAACCCTGCCCAAACCGTTACCGGAGGGCGCCGGCCACGGCCGGCACCTGACACGCTGGCACCCGGATGACTGGCCGCTGGCGGCCGACTGGGCGCCCGAGGTTGGCCATTTCGTGGCGAGTCGGCCCGGACAGCAACTCGGCGCGTTCATTGAGCGGCGCCTGGCGGCCGGCGCCATCATCTACCCGCCGCAGCCTTTCCGGGCCCTAGCGCTGACGCCGCTGGCTGACGTCCGCGTGGTCATTCTGGGCCAGGACCCCTATCACGGCCCGGGGCAGGCGCAGGGGTTGGCCTTTTCGGTGCCCGACGGCGTGAAACCCCCGCCCAGCCTGCGCAACATGTTCAAGGAACTGGCGCGAGATCCAGCGGTGGTGCCGGAAGCGCACAGCGGCGGTTCGCTGGAGCGCTGGGCCAGCCAGGGGGTGTTGCTGCTCAACACCAGCCTGACGGTGGAAGAAGGCCAGGCCGCCAGTCACGCCAAACAAGGCTGGGAAGTGCTGACCGACCAGCTGATCGCCGCGGTGGCGGCCAAACCCGAGCCGGTGGTGTTTTTGCTTTGGGGCGCCCACGCGCAGACCAAACGGGCGCTGATTCCGGCCCGGCACCTGGTGCTGACGGCCAATCATCCCTCGCCCCTGTCGGCTTTGCGGCCCCCCAAACCCTTCATCGGCTGCGGGCATTTCGGCGCCGCCAATGACTTTTTGCGCAGCCATGGCCGTCGGCCGGTCAGGTGGTAAGCACTTGTTGTTCTGGATTGCCGGATGTCAAATTTCCATGGCATAATCTGAGGTTCGCCAAAGGAGAGGTGGCCGAGTGGTTAATGGCAGCAGACTGTAAATCTGCCCTCTAACGAGTACGCTGGTTCGAATCCAGCCCTCTCCACCAGCGATGAATTTTGATAGGCAGGCCCAGGCTTGGATGGTTGGTATGCCGTGTTTCGGGGTTGTCTTGAAGTGAAAAGGCGGTCGATGCGGGAGTAGTTCAATGGTAGAACCCTAGCCTTCCAAGCTAATGACGCGGGTTCGATTCCCGTCTCCCGCTCCATCACAACAAGCGCTGGTTTTGTATTTGGCAGGTAAGCAGAGTTTTTGAATTTGGCCCATTTGGCTCAGTGGCAGAGCACTCCCTTGGTAAGGGAGAGGTCCCGGGTCCGATTCCCGGAATGGGCACCATTTCATCGGTGCATGGTCGGCACGACGTGCCGGCGTGGCTGGTGGGGTGGCAGTGGTGTGACAAATTTCGTAAGTAAATCCTTAAGGTATTTGGAGTCGAAAAATGGCAAAAGGCAAATTTGAGCGGACCAAACCGCACGTCAACGTCGGCACGATTGGACACGTTGATCACGGCAAGACCACCCTGACGGCAGCGATCACGACCGTGCTCGCAGCCAAGTTCGGCGGTGAAGCCAAAGGTTACGACCAGATCGACGCGGCTCCCGAAGAAAAAGCCCGCGGCATCACCATCAACACCGCCCACGTGGAATACGAAACGGCCAACCGCCACTACGCCCACGTTGACTGCCCAGGCCACGCCGACTATGTGAAAAACATGATCACCGGCGCTGCCCAGATGGACGGCGCGATTCTCGTTTGTTCGGCTGCTGACGGCCCCATGCCCCAGACCCGCGAGCACATCCTGCTGGCCCGTCAGGTCGGCGTGCCTTACATCATCGTGTTCCTGAACAAATGCGACATGGTCGACGACGCAGAACTGCTCGAACTCGTTGAAATGGAAGTGCGCGAGCTGCTCGACAAATACGACTTCCCCGGCGACGCCACCCCCATCATCCACGGCAGCGCCAAGCTCGCCATGGAAGGCGACAAAGGTCCCCTGGGCGAGCAGGCCATCCTCAAGCTCGCAGAAGCCCTGGACACCTACATCCCCCTGCCAGAGCGTGCTGTGGACGGCGCCTTCCTGATGCCCGTCGAAGACGTGTTCTCCATCTCCGGCCGCGGCACCGTCGTGACCGGCCGTGTCGAGCGCGGTGTGGTCAAGGTCGGCGAAGAAATCGAGATCGTCGGTATTGCCGATACCCAGAAAACCATCTGCACCGGCGTGGAAATGTTCCGCAAGCTGCTCGACCAGGGTCAGGCCGGCGACAACGTCGGTATCCTGCTGCGCGGCACCAAGCGTGAAGATGTCCAGCGTGGTCAGGTCCTGTGCAAGCCGGGTTCGATCAAGCCCCACACCCACTTCACCGGCGAGATCTACGTTCTGAGCAAGGACGAAGGCGGCCGCCACACACCTTTCTTCAACAACTACCGTCCCCAGTTCTACTTCCGCACGACGGACGTGACCGGTGCGATCGAGTTGCCAGAAGGCAAGGAAATGGTCATGCCAGGCGACAACGTGTCGATCACCGTCAAGCTGATCAACCCGATCGCCATGGAAGAAGGTCTGCGTTTCGCCATCCGCGAGGGCGGCAAGACCGTCGGCGCCGGTGTCGTGGCCAAGATCATTGCGTAACGAGATTCGTTTTTTGGGGATGGGCCGGTAACAAGGCTTTTTGCTCTGTCCCCAACTGATTGAGAGATGAAGGGGTATAGCTCAATTGGCAGAGCGTCGGTCTCCAAAACCGAAGGTTGTAGGTTCGATTCCTACTGCCCCTGCCACCCGGTTTCAAGGGTAGCCTGAAACCGAGAGTGGTGCGAAACGGAACTATGCAAGCCCGCCGGGAGTCCTTGGACCCCAGGTGGGCTTAAGCGTCTGAGAGGACGCGTGAAGAAGAACAGGAATTCAGGCGATCATGGCCACTTCTCAAGTCGAAACCGTCAGCACAACTGCTGACAAGGCCAAGCTGGCCCTTGCCCTTGCCTTGGCGCTGGGTGCGCTGGCGGGCTTTTATCTGCTCGCCAAGCAGGGCCCGATCGTCCAGTGGGGTGGCTTGATTGCTGGTCTGGTGGTGGCGGTGGTCGTGTTTTTGACCTCCGAGCCTGGCAAGCAGTTTGTGGCGTTCGGGCGTGACTCCTGGCGCGAAGTCAAAAAAGTGGTCTGGCCGGCCCGCAAGGAGGCCATGCAGATGACGGCTTACGTCTTTGCATTCGTGGTGGTTATGGCCCTGTTTCTGTGGCTCACCGACAAAACGCTCGAATGGGTGTTTTACGACCTGATACTGGGGTGGAAAAAATAATGAGCGATATGAACGGTGACGTGGTCAGCGAAGTGGCGGCTGGCGCATCCCTGCAGCCGACCCCCGGCATGCAGTGGTATGTCGTGCATGCTTATTCGGGCATGGAAAAAGCCGTTGAACGCAATATCGTCGAGCGCATCAACCGCGCCGGCATGCAGGCCAAGTTTGGCCGTTTCCTGGTGCCCACCGAAGAAGTGGTCGAGATCAAGAACGGCCAGAAGAAAACGACGGAACGCCGTTTCTTCCCGGGTTATGTGCTGGTCGAGATGGTGATGGATGACGAAACCTGGCACCTGGTGAAACACACCAACAAGGTCACCGGGTTTGTCGGCGGCGCCAAGAACCGGCCCGCACCCATTTCCGAGGAAGACGTGCAGAAAATCGTTGACCAGATGCAGGTCGGCACCGAGAAGCCTCGGCACAAGGTCGAATTTGAAACGGGCGAATATGTCCGGGTCAAGGACGGCCCGTTCACCGACTTCAACGGCACGGTCGAGGAAGTCAACTACGACAAGAACAAAGTGCGGGTGTCCGTCACGATTTTCGGCCGCGCTACGCCGGTCGAACTGGAATTCAGCCAGATCGAGAAAACCTAAAGGTCGTAAAACCTGGGTTTTTCGGCTGGCCGTCAGGAATTCGCGCATTGCAACTCGGCGCGGAGGGTTCTTTTCGGAGCCTGATTGAGTTGTGTAACCCCCGGGGAGCCCGGACCTGTCTTCTGACGGCGTCCAGGCGTTATGACCCGCAAGGAGAAAAGTATGGCGAAAAAAATCGTCGGCTTCATCAAGCTGCAAGTGCCAGCTGGTAAGGCCAACCCGTCCCCCCCGATCGGCCCGGCCCTGGGTCAGCGCGGCCTGAACATCATGGAGTTCTGCAAGGCATTTAATGCCCAGACCCAGGGTGTCGAGCCCGGCCTGCCACTGCCGGTGGTGATCACTGCATTTGCAGACAAGAGTTTTACCTTTGTTATCAAGACGCCTCCTGCAGGCGTCCTGATCAAAAAGGCCATCAAGCTGGACAAGGGTTCCGCCACGCCGCACACCGTCAAGGTCGGCAAGATCACCCGCGCGCAGCTTGAAGAAATTGCAAAAACAAAAATGAAAGACATGACGGCTGCTGACCTCGACGCAGCAGTTCGCACGATTGCTGGTACGGCCCGCTCGATGGGCGTGTCGGTGGAGGGTGTTGTATGAGCAAGCTGACCAAACGTCAAAAAGCTGTTGGCGAAAAGATCGACAGCAACAAACTTTACCCGGTGACTGACGCTTTGGGTCTGGTCAAGGAATTTGCCGTCGCCAAGTTCGATGAATCCATCGACGTGGCTGTGCAGCTTGGTGTTGACGCCAAGAAATCCGACCAGGTCGTCCGCGGCGCTGTCGTGTTGCCCAACGGCACCGGCAAGACCAAGCGTGTGGCTGTGTTTGCACAAGGTGCCAAGGCCGAAGAAGCCAGGGCCGCTGGCGCTGACATCGTCGGCATGGATGATCTGGCTGCCGACATCAAGGCCGGCAAGATGGATTTCGACGTCGTGATTGCTTCGCCGGACGCCATGCGCGTGGTGGGTACCCTGGGCCAGATCCTCGGCCCACGTGGGTTGATGCCCAACCCGAAAGTCGGCACCGTGACGCCTGACGTGGCAACGGCCGTGAAAAATGCCAAAGCTGGCCAGGTCCAGTTCCGCGTCGACAAGGCCGGCATCGTGCACGGCACGATTGGCCGTCGTTCGTTTGATACCGACAAGCTGCAGGGCAACCTGGCTGCGCTGATCGATGCCCTGACCAAGGCCAAGCCTGCGTCAAGCAAAGGTGTGTATCTGAGGAAAGTCGCGGTTTCGTCGACGATGGGTGTGGGCGTTCGCGTCGACACGCAAACCATCGCAACGTAATCGCAAAAATTTGAACAGCCCGAAGGGGTCGTTCAAAGTGGTGGGCTGCCGGGGTTTCGACTCTGGCGGGCCATCCAGGACCGTTGGTGCGGCAGGCTGCAAAGTCCGCCGCTTAATCGTCGAAAGACAGCCAACGCAGATGGCGGTCCCGCTGCTGAATGGTTTTGAAAAGAATCTGAAACAGTTGGTCGCTGAACATAGGCGTGTTGATCGGAGGGCGCGAAGGCGTGATCTGAGAAACACATTATTAAGGAGTAGACCTTGAGTCTCAACCGCAGTGAGAAACAAGCCGTCATTGATGAAGTGACCGGCCTCGCCGCTAAAGCTCAAACGCTCGTGATGGCGGAATACCGTGGCATCACGGTCGCTGACATGACCAAGCTGCGCAGCCAAGCCCGCGACAAAGGCGTGACCCTGAGTGTTCTGAAGAACACCTTGGCTCGCCGCGCCGTGGCAGGTAGCGCATTTGACATCGTCTCCGACCAGATGACCGGTCCGCTGATCTACGGCTTTTCCATTGATGCTGTAGCTGCTGCAAAAGTAGTGGCTGACTTCGCGAAAACCAACGACAAGCTGGTGATTCGCGGTGGTGCATTTGGTGGCAAAGTCCTCGACGTGAACAGCGTGAAGCAACTGGCCAGCATTCCTTCCAAGGAAGTGTTGCTGGCCCAGGTGTGTGGCTTGCTGATGTCGCCTATTTCGCGTACGGCCGTTGTGCTGGGCGCGCTGGCGGCAAAAAAAGGTGGCGGCGACGCCCCTGCAGCTGAAGCAGCACCCGAAGCCGTAGCGGCGTAATTTACCCAACTTTTTAGGAAATCAAAATGGCATTCGACAAAGACGCATTTTTGACCGCGCTGGACAGCATGACGGTCTTGGAACTCAACGAATTGGTGAAAGCCATCGAAGAGAAATTTGGCGTGAGCGCAGCTGCAATGGCAGCGCCTGCTGCTGGTGGCGGCGGTGGTGCTGCGGCAGCTGCTGAAGAAAAGACCGACTTCAACGTCGTTCTGCTCGAAGCTGGCGCCCAGAAGGTTCAGGTCATCAAGGCCGTTCGCGAAATCACCGGCCTGGGCTTGAAAGAAGCCAAGGATCTGGTCGATGGCGCTCCGAAGAACGTCAAGGAAGGACTTCCAAAAGCCGACGCAGAAGCAGCCAAGAAAAAGCTCGAAGACGCCGGCGCGAAAGTCGAACTCAAGTAATTCTTGTGTTTCGCGAAGGCTGGAAGACCGGGTTCGGCTTCCAGCCTTTCGTGCTTTCAAGGAGTGCTGTCAAAGCGCCGCGCAAGCGGCGTTTGCAGCCTCCCCGGAGCCACCGGCAAGCAGATTTGCAGAAAATCTTCTTGCCAGTGCTTCCTGACCCCGACTGCAGGAAACGCCTTGGTTCGGGCAACGTGCAATGCGTTGCCGTCCGCCATGGTTGGTAGTGGCCAACCACCAAGTCTGTTTGATTACGTGGTGTATTCATTCAAGACAGTCGCCAGAGCTTAACAAACCAGTCTCCATACTTGTTTGTGTCCCATTAAAGCGGAGAACTCATGGCCTATTCCTATACCGAACGCAAGCGAATTCGCAAAAGTTTCGGCAGCCGCGAGAGCGTGCTGAAAGTCCCTTACCTGTTGCAAATGCAGAAAGACGCCTACACGGCGTTCCTGCAAGCCGACCGCGCGCCGCAAAAGCGCCAGGTCGAAGGCCTGCAGGCTGCGTTTGAAAACGCCTTCCCCATCGTCTCGCACAACGGTTTTGTCGAGATGAAGTTCCTCGAGTACAACCTGGCCAAGCCCGCTTTCGACGTGCGCGAGTGCCAGACCCGCGGCCTGACTTTTGCGTCGGCCGTGCGCGCCAAGGTCCAGCTGATCATTTATGACCGCGAGTCGTCGACGTCGCAGTCCAAGGTTGTCAAGGAAGTCAAGGAGCAGGAAGTCTACATGGGCGAAGTGCCGCTCATGACCGACAAGGGCTCGTTCGTCATCAACGGGACCGAACGTGTGATCGTGTCCCAGCTGCACCGCTCACCCGGCGTGTTTTTCGAGCATGACAAGGGCAAGACCCACAGCTCGGGCAAACTGCTGTTCTCGGCCCGCATCATCCCTTACCGCGGCTCATGGCTGGACTTCGAGTTTGACCCGAAGGACATCCTGTACTTCCGTGTGGACCGCCGTCGCAAGATGCCGGTCACCATCCTGCTCAAGGCCATTGGCCTGAACCCCGAGTCCATCCTCGCGAACTTCTTCGTGTTCGACAATTTCCGCCTGATGGACAGCGGCGCGCAAATGGAATTCGTCGCCGAGCGCATGCGCGGCGAGGTGGCCCGTTTCGACATCACCGACAAGAACGGCAAGGTCGTTGTTGCCAAGGACAAGCGCATCACCGTTCGCCATACGCGCGAGCTCGAGCAAAGCGGCACCTCCACCATCAGCGTTCCCGAAGACTTCCTGATCGGCCGTGTGGTCGCCAAGAACATCGTGGACGCCGAGACCGGCGAGATCATTGCCAAGGCCAACGATGAGTTGACCGACGTGCTGCTGAAGAAGCTGCGTGTTGCCGGTGTGCAGGACCTGCAGGTGCTGTACACCAACGAGCTCGATCAGGGGGCGTACATTTCGCAGACCCTGCGCTCTGACGAAACCGTTGACGAGTTTGCTGCGCGCGTGGCCATCTACCGCATGATGCGTCCCGGCGAGCCGCCGACGGAAGACGCCGTGCAGGCCCTGTTCCAGCGCCTGTTCTACAACCCGGACACCTACGATCTGTCCAAGGTCGGCCGCATGAAGTTCAACGCCCGTGTGGGCCGCGACACCTCCACCGGCCCCATGGTCATGACCAACGAGGACATCCTCGCGGTCGTCAAGATCCTGGTGGACCTGCGCAACGGCAATGGTCAGGTCGACGATATCGATCACCTGGGCAACCGCCGCGTGCGCTGTGTCGGTGAACTGGCAGAGAACCAGTACCGCACCGGTTTGGCACGGATTGAAAAAGCCGTGAAGGAACGTCTGGGTCAGGCAGAGCAGGAGCCCCTGATGCCGCACGACCTGATCAACAGCAAGCCGATCTCTGCCGCCCTGAAGGAATTCTTCGGCGCTTCGCAGCTGTCCCAGTTCATGGACCAGACCAACCCGCTCGCCGAAATCACCCACAAGCGCCGTGTATCGGCTCTTGGCCCCGGTGGCCTGACCCGCGAACGTGCCGGTTTTGAAGTGCGTGACGTGCACGTGACCCATTACGGCCGCGTCTGCCCGATTGAAACGCCTGAAGGCCCGAACATCGGCCTGATCAACTCGCTGGCACTGTACGCCCGCCTGAACGAATACGGCTTCATCGAAACGCCGTATCGTCGCGTGATGGACGGCAAGCTCACGGACCAGATCGATTACCTGTCTGCCATCGAAGAAGGCAAATACGTGATCGCCCAGGCCAATGCCCTGCTCGATGACGCCGGAAAACTGACGGGCGACCTCGTGTCGGCCCGTGAAAACGGCGAATCCGTGCTGGTCGGCGCAGAACGCATCCAGTACATGGACGTGTCCCCTGCGCAGATCGTGTCGGTGGCGGCCTCGCTGGTTCCCTTCCTCGAACACGACGATGCAAACCGCGCGCTGATGGGCGCCAACATGTCGCGTCAGGCGGTGCCTGTGCTGCGTCCGGAAAAGCCATTGGTTGGTACCGGCATCGAACGCGTAGCCGCCATCGACTCGGGGACGGTCGTGACCGCCACTCGTGGCGGCGTGGTGGACTATGTGGATGCCACCCGCATCGTGGTGCGCGTCAATGACGCAGAAGCCCTGGCCGGTGAAGTCGGTGTGGACATCTACAACCTGATCAAGTACCAGCGTTCCAACCAGAACACCAACATCCACCAGCGTCCCATCGTCAAGATCGGCGACAAGCTGGCCAAGGGTGACGTGATTGCCGACGGCGCATCGACCGACCTGGGCGAGATCGCCATCGGCCAGAACATGCTGATCGCCTTCATGCCCTGGAACGGTTACAACTTCGAGGATTCGATCCTCATCTCCGAGCGCATCGTTGCCGAAGACCGCTACACCTCGATCCACATCGAGGAGCTCGTGGTCATGGCGCGTGACACCAAACTCGGCGCGGAAGAGATCACGCGTGACATCCCCAACCTGTCCGAGCAGCAACTCAACCGTCTTGACGAGTCCGGCATCATTTATGTCGGCGCCGAAGTCCAGCCGGGTGACACGCTGGTTGGCAAAGTCACGCCCAAAGGCGAGACCACGCTGACCCCGGAAGAAAAACTGCTGCGCGCCATCTTCGGCGAAAAAGCCAGCGATGTGAAAGACACCTCGCTGCGCGTGAGCCAGGGTTCGCAGGGGACCGTGATCGACGTGCAGGTCTTCACCCGTGAAGGCATCGTGCGCGACAAGCGCGCCCAGCAGATCATTGACGACGAGCTCAAGCGCTTCCGCCTGGACCTCAACGACCAGTTGCGTATCGTGGAAGCCGATGCGTTTGACCGGATCGAAAAGCTGCTGACCGGCAAGGTCGCCAACGGCGGCCCGAAAAAGCTGGCCAAAGGCACCAAGATCGACAAGGCCTACCTGACCGATGTCGAGAAATACCACTGGTTCGACATCCGCCCTGCGGATGACGAAGTTGCGGCCCAGCTCGAGAGCATCAAGAACTCGATGGAGCAGACGCGCCACAGCTTTGACCTGGCGTTTGAAGAAAAGCGCAAGAAGCTCACGCAGGGCGACGAGCTGCCGGCCGGTGTGCTGAAGATGGTCAAGGTCTACCTGGCCGTCAAGCGCCGCCTGCAACCTGGCGACAAGATGGCCGGCCGCCACGGTAACAAGGGCGTGGTGTCCAAGATCGTTCCGGTCGAAGACATGCCTTACATGGCCGACGGTACGCCGTGCGACATCGTGCTCAATCCGCTGGGCGTGCCTTCGCGGATGAACGTGGGCCAGGTGCTCGAAGTGCACCTGGGCTGGGCCGCCAAGGGCCTGGGCCAGCGTATTGGCGACATGCTGCAGGCCGAGGCCAAGGTGGCCGACCTGCGCAAGTTCATGGACACGCTGTACAACAAGTCCGGCCGTGCGGAAGACCTGTCCAAATTGTCGGACAGCGACATCCTGCAGATGGCCGGCAACCTGACGGGCGGCGTGCCGTTTGCCACACCGGTGTTCGATGGTGCCTCGGAAGCCGAGATCATGGGCATGCTGCAACTGGCCTACCCGGACGACATTGCCAAGGGCAAGGGGCTGACGGCCACGCGCACCCAGGCGCAGCTGTACGACGGCCGCAATGGCGATCCGTTCGAGCGCACGACCACCGTCGGCTACATGCACTTCCTGAAACTTCACCACCTGGTGGACGACAAGATGCACGCACGTTCGACCGGCCCGTACTCGCTGGTCACGCAGCAGCCGCTGGGCGGCAAGGCGCAGTTCGGTGGACAGCGTTTCGGCGAGATGGAGGTCTGGGCGCTGGAAGCGTACGGCGCCGCCTACACGTTGCAGGAAATGCTGACCGTCAAGTCCGACGACGTGCAGGGCCGTACCAAGGTCTACGAAAGCATCGTCAAGGGCGAGCACGCGATCACTGCCGGCATGCCGGAGTCGTTCAACGTGCTGGTCAAAGAGATTCGTTCGCTCGGTATCGATATCGAGCTGGAACGCAGCTAACTCAACAGGAAAGAAAAGGATTTAACACATGAAATCATTACTCGACCTGTTCAAGCAATTCACGCCGGATGAGCATTTCGATGCCATCAAGATCGGCATGGCTTCGCCCGAGAAGATCCGTTCATGGTCTTTCGGCGAAGTGAAAAAGCCTGAAACCATCAACTACCGCACCTTCAAGCCAGAGCGCGACGGTCTTTTCTGCGCCAAGATCTTTGGCCCCATCAAGGACTACGAGTGCCTGTGCGGGAAGTACAAACGCCTCAAGCACCGCGGCGTTATCTGCGAGAAGTGCGGCGTTGAAGTCACGCAGACCAAGGTTCGCCGAGAACGCATGGGTCACATCGACCTGGCCGCACCGTGCGCGCACATCTGGTTCCTGAAGTCGCTGCCGTCGCGGCTGGGCCTGGTGCTCGACATGACGCTGCGCGACATCGAACGCGTGCTGTACTTTGAAGCCTACGTGGTGACCGACCCCGGCATGACCCCGCTGAAGAAATTCAGCATCATGTCGGAAGACGACTACGACGCCAAGCGCAAGGAATACGGTGACGAGTACACCGCCAAGATGGGCGCCGAAGGCATCAAGGACCTGCTCGAAGGGCTGGATCTCGATGTCGAGATCGACAAGCTGCGCAACGACCTGACCGGTTCCGAAATCAAGATCAAGAAGAACGCCAAGCGTCTGAAATTGATGGAAGCGTTCAAGAAGTCCGGCATCAAGCCGGGCTGGATGGTGCTGGACGTGTTGCCCGTGCTGCCGCCGGATCTGCGTCCGCTGGTGCCGCTGGACGGCGGCCGCTTTGCGACCTCCGACCTGAACGACCTGTACCGCCGCGTCATCAACCGCAACAGCCGCCTGCGCCGCTTGCTGGAACTGAAGGCGCCGGAAATCATTGCGCGCAACGAAAAACGCATGCTGCAGGAAGCCGTGGACAGCTTGCTGGACAACGGTCGTCGCGGCAAGGCCATGACGGGCGCCAACAAGCGCGCCCTGAAGTCGCTCGCCGACATGATCAAGGGCAAGTCAGGCCGTTTCCGCCAGAACTTGCTGGGCAAACGCGTCGACTACTCGGGCCGTTCTGTCATTACTGTGGGCCCGACGCTCAAGCTGCATCAGTGCGGTTTGCCCAAGCTGATGGCGCTGGAACTGTTCAAGCCTTTCATCTTCTCGCGCCTCGAAGCCATGGGCATCGCGACGACGATCAAGGCCGCCAAGAAGGAAGTCGAATCCGGCACGCCGGTGGTGTGGGACATCCTGGAAGAGGTCATCAAGGAACACCCGGTGATGCTCAACCGTGCGCCTACGCTGCACCGCCTGGGTATCCAGGCCTTTGAGCCCATCCTGATCGAAGGCAAGGCCATCCAGCTGCACCCGCTCGTCTGCTCGGCTTTCAACGCCGACTTCGACGGTGACCAGATGGCTGTGCACGTGCCGCTGTCCGTGGAAGCACAGATGGAAGCCCGCACCCTGATGCTGGCTTCGAACAACATCCTGTTCCCCGCCAGTGGCGAGCCGTCCATCGTTCCTTCGCAGGACGTGGTGCTGGGTCTGTACTACACGACCCGCGACCGCACCAACGGCAAAGGCGAAGGCCTGGTGTTCTCCGACACCGGCGAAGTGCGTCGCGCCTTTGACGCGGGTGAACTCGACCTGAACGCCCGCATCAGCGTGCGCTTGACCGAGTACACCAAGAACAAGGAAACCGGCGAGTTCGTGCCATCGACCAAGCTGTGGGAAACCACCGGCGGTCGTGCATTGCTGTCCGAAATCCTGCCCAAGGGACTGCCTTTCTCCAACCTGAACAAGGCGCTGAAGAAAAAGGAAATCTCCAAGCTGATCAACGTGTCTTTCCGTAAGTGCGGACTGAAAGAGACCGTGGTGTTTGCCGACAAGCTGCTGCAGTCGGGCTTCCGCCTGGCGACCAAGGCCGGCATCTCCATCTGCATCGACGACATGCTGATCCCCAAGGAAAAGCCGAGCATCATTGCGCGTGCCCAGAAGGAAGTCAAAGAGATCGAGCAGCAGTATGTCTCGGGCCTGGTGACCTCCGGCGAGCGCTACAACAAGGTGGTGGACATCTGGGGCAAATCGGGCGACGAAGTCTCCAAGGTGATGATGGCCCAACTCTCGAAAGAGAAAGTCATCGACCGCCACGGCAAGGAAGTCGAGCAGGAGTCCTTCAACTCCATCTACATGATGGCCGACTCCGGTGCCCGCGGTTCCGCCGCGCAGATCCGGCAGGTGGCCGGCATGCGCGGTTTGATGGCCAAGCCCGACGGCTCCATCATCGAAACGCCCATCACCGCCAACTTCCGTGAAGGCCTGAACGTGCTGGAGTACTTCATCTCCACCCACGGTGCCCGTAAGGGTCTGGCTGACACGGCGCTGAAAACCGCCAACTCCGGTTACCTCACCCGCCGCCTGTGCGACGTGGTGCAGGATCTGGTGGTGACCGAGGAAGACTGCGGCACCCAGGATGGTTCGCTGATGCGCGCCATTGTCGAAGGTGGTGAAGTCATCGAATCGCTGCGTGACCGTATCCTCGGCCGTACCGCGGTCGAGGACATCCTGCACCCCGAGAATCGCGCTGTTCTGGCCAAGGCTGGCGTCATGCTGGACGAGGACCTGATCGAGGAGCTGGAAGCAGCCGGCGTGGACGAGGTCAAGGTGCGTACCGCGTTGACCTGCGAAACCCGCTTCGGCCTGTGCGCCAAGTGTTACGGTCGTGACCTCGGTCGCGGCGGCCTGATCAACATCGGCGAAGCGGTCGGCATCATTGCCGCGCAGTCGATCGGCGAGCCGGGTACCCAGCTGACCATGCGGACCTTCCACATCGGTGGTGCGGCTTCCCGTGCAGCGATTGCCTCCAGCGTCGAGGCCAAGTCCAACGGCGTGATCGGCTTCAATGCACCGATGCGTTATGTGACCAACACCAAGGGTGAACTGGTCGTGATCGCACGTTCCGGCGAAATCGTGATTCACGATGAGCATGGCCGCGAGCGCGAGCGCCACAAGGTGCCTTACGGCGCGATCCTGTCCGTCAAGGCGGACCAGCAGATCAAAGCCGGCGCGATTCTGGCCAACTGGGACCCGCTGACCCGCCCCATCATTACCGAGTTCGCCGGCAAGGTGGCCTTCGAGAATGTGGAAGAAGGCGTGACGGTGGCCAAGCAGCTCGACGAGGTGACCGGTCTGTCCACGCTGGTGGTGATCGATCCGAAACGCCGCGGTGCAACCAAGGTGATCCGTCCCCAGGTCAAGCTGATCGACGCCACCGGCAGCGAAGTCAAGATCCCCGGCACTGATCACTCGGTGACGATCGGCTTCCAGGTCGGTGCGCTGGTCCAGGTGCGTGACGGCCAGGACGTGGGCCCCGGCGAGGTGCTGGCGCGTATTCCGGTCGAAGGCCAGAAAACCCGCGACATCACCGGTGGTCTGCCGCGTGTGGCCGAGCTGTTCGAAGCCCGTACCCCGAAAGACAAGGGCACACTGGCCGAGATGACCGGTACCGTGTCCTTTGGCAAGGAGACCAAGGGCAAGGTGCGCCTGCAGATCACCGATCCTGAAGGCAAGGTCTGGGAAGACCTCGTGCCCAAAGAGAAGAACATTCTCGTGCACGAAGGCCAGGTCGTGAACAAGGGCGAGTCGATTGTCGACGGCCCTGCCGACCCGCAGGACATCCTGCGCCTGCTGGGCATGGAAGAGCTGGCCCGCTACATCGTCGACGAAGTGCAGGACGTCTACCGCCTGCAGGGCGTGAAGATCAACGACAAGCACATCGAAGTGATTGTTCGCCAGATGCTGCGCCGTGTGGTGGTGGAGAACGTCGGCGAGTCCAGCTACATCGCTGGCGAGCAGGTCGAGCGTTCGGTCATTCTGGATGCCAACGACGCCCTGCGCGCCGACGGCAAGATCCCGGCGACCTTCAGCAACCTGTTGCTCGGTATCACCAAGGCCTCGCTGTCGACCGATTCGTTCATCTCTGCGGCTTCCTTCCAGGAAACCACCCGCGTGCTCACCGAGGCTGCCATCATGGGCAAGCGCGACGAGCTGCGTGGCCTGAAAGAGAACGTGATCGTCGGCCGCCTGATTCCCGCCGGTACCGGCATGGCCTACCATGAGGCACGCAAAGCCAAGGACCAGATGGACGACGCCGAGCGCCGTGCCATTGCCGAAGCGGAAGCGGCCGAACTCGAAGCCATGCCCGAGCAGACCAGCGAAGGTGCTGCCAGCGAGTAATCGCTGTTTTTTGACGCTATAAAAAGCGTAGCGCCTCGCGCCCTGTCAATAAGGGCCCGAGGCGCTTTTTATTGGGAAATCCGGAATTGTCTTGCTGCCGCGCCGCGCGGGTCTGTCGGCAGACTGTACAGCCGCCCGCCTTGTCGGCTAAAGTCGCCCGTGCCGGTTCGCGGCGCTTGCTGTTGATAGAAAGAAGGCCCCATGTCCACCACATCCCTGGTTTCGATTGTTGTGCTTGCCTTGCTGCTGTTCTGGGCTGTCGGGGCTTACAACCGGCTGGTGCGCCTGAAAAATATCATCGCCAACGCCTTTGGGCAGATTGATGTGCAGCTCAAGCGCCGTTACGACCTGGTCCCCAACCTCGTGGAGGCCGCCAAAAAATACCTGCTGCACGAGCGTGAGACGCTCGAAGCCGTTATTTCGGCGCGCAACCAGGCGCGTTCGGCCAGCGATGCTGCGCGCAGCCGCCCCACCCACGCGCCGGAAGTGCTGGCTTTGGCTGCTGCCGAACAGGCGCTGAGCGGCAGCCTGGGACGCCTGTTCGCCCTGGCCGAGGCCTACCCCGAGCTCAAGGCCGACAGCACCATCCGCGAGCTCAGCGAGGAGCTGACCAGCACCGAAAACAAGGTGGCGTTCGCGCGGCAGGCCTACAACGATGCGGTGCTCGACTACAACAATGCGCAGGCCCAATTTCCGGCACTGCTGATTGCCCGTCTGTTTGGTTTTGCGGCCTCGGCCATGCTCAGGGCCACAGAGACGCCCGCCGAGCGTGAAGCGGTGCGCATCCAGATGTGAATGTGGCCTCCACGCTTGTCGCTTCGCGTGCCTTCGGCGGTGCGCTGCCCCTCCCATGGGGAAGAGGGGCTCATTTTTCCAGGGGCGGCCCGTCGAAAAATTGCTTGTCAGCTCTGGGTGCCGGTCGGCAAATCTAATTCATCTTCACATGCGTTTTTTTGAACACCAGGAGCGGGCCCGCGCCGAAACCCGGCAATTGCTGCTGCTGTTCGCCTTGACGGTGGCCGCCCTGGTGCTGGCCGTCAATGCCGCGCTGGCCCTGACCTGGCATCTGCTGACGCCGGGTGGGACGGGCTACCCGGCGTATTTTTTCAGCGTCAACACCGGCATGACCCTGCTCTTTGTGCTGGGTGGCTGGTGGCTGGAGACCTCCAGCCTGCACGGTGGCGGTGAAAAACTGGCGCGGCGTGTGGGTGCCCGTGAAGCCTGGCCCGCCAGCCGGCTTGATGAGCAAAAGCTTTGCAATATTGCGTCCGAACTCGCCATTGCCGCCAGCATGCGCGTGCCGCAGGTCATGGTGCTGGAACGCCAGAGCAGCATCAACGCCTTTGCCACCGGCTGGGACGAGGACGACGCGGTCATCGCCGTCACGCGCGGTGCGCTCGACGGCTTGAACCGCGACGAACTGCAGGGACTGGTGGCCCATGAACTGAGCCATATCCGCGAAGGCGATACCCGGCTCAACATGCGGCTGGCCGGCATGGTGTTCGGGCTGGAGCTGATCTTCAACCTGGGCGCCGGCATGTGTGAGCCCGACGAGAACGGACGGCGCTCGGTGCTGGTGCTGCCGGGTCTGGCCATTCTGGCGGCCGGTTTCCTCGGCTGGCTGGCGGGCCGCGCCCTGAAGGCGGCCGTGTCGCGCCAGCGCGAGTTCCTCGCCGATGCGCGTGCGGTCCAGTTCACGCGCAGCCGCGATGGACTGGGGGGTGTGCTGCGCAAGGTGGCCAGCCAGCAGGGCGCGGGAGGCACAGCGTTTTTTCATCCGGCGGTGCAGCACATGCTGCTGGTCGGCCAACAGGCCCGGGTGCACTGGCTGGACTCGCACCCGCCGCTGGCCGAGCGGATCCGCCGGATCTACGGTCGTGCCATGCCGGGGCTGACCGACGGCGAGCCCGCACCGACCCGTCCCGACCCCCCGTTCTGAGCCCCGGAGCCAGACGGGAGGTGGCTCCTGCGATCGACCGGAACAGCCTCATCGGGCCGGGCACCTGGCTGCGAACGGCCGCCAGGACTGGTCTAATAGGTGCAGTGCGGCCCGCTTCCGGGCGGCTTGAAGCAGCAGCGCCCCAGGGGCTGCCGTCACAGGATTGATGCAAGACAACAAGACCACCCCCATCCCTCTGTGGCGCCAGCTGCAGGGGGCGGCTTCTTTATTGATGGCCATTCGCGCCGGCCGCTCCATGACGGCGGCGCTCGAAGACATCGACTCCAGCCTCCGGCCCGGCGTGCAGGCCCTGGGGTTTCATGCGCTGCGCTGGCTGGGCCGTGCTGAAGCCCTGCGCCAGCAACTGGCCCAGCGACCTCCTCCTCCGGAGGCCGATGCCTTGCTGTGTGTCGCTTTGGCCCTGGCCTGTACGGACAGCGGCTCCGACGACGCTACCGCCGGCCATCTGCCGGAAGGCGACAGCCCCCGTTATACCGCCTACACGCTGGTGGACCAGGCCGTGGAAGCGGCCAAGCGCGATGAGGCCACGGTGCACCAGGCCAGCTTCATCAACGGCTGTCTACGCCGCTTCCTGCGCGAGCGCGACGCGCTGCTGTCTGCGACGCAAAGGCATCCGCAGGCGGTCTGGAACCACCCGCAGTGGTGGATAGACCGGGTGCGCAAGGACCACCCCGAGCACTGGCAGGCCATCCTGCATGCCAACAATGCCAAAGCGCCACTGATCCTTCGGGTTAATACAAGAAAAACGACTCCAGCCCAATACCTGAAAGCGCTGACAGCTATGAATATAGTAGCAAGTCAGGTTGGCCCCCAAGGGGTGGTTCTGGCGACACCGAGCGCGGTGACGGCGCTGCCCGGGTACGCCGAGGGGCATTTTTCGGTGCAGGACGCGGCGGCCCAGATGGCGGCTCCCTTGCTGCTCGATGGGCTGGACCCGACCGCTGGCGCGCCGCTGCGGCTGCTCGATGCCTGCGCCGCACCCGGCGGCAAAACGGCGCATCTGCTGGAACTCGCCGACTGCGAGGTCACGGCGCTCGATATCGATGCGCGTCGCTGCGAGCGCATGGTGCAGAACCTGCAGCGCCTGGACCTGCAGGCGGACATCCGCGTGGGCGACGCCGCCCGCCCCGATGCCTGGTGGGACGGCCGGCTTTACGACGGCATCCTGCTCGATGCGCCGTGTACTGCGTCAGGGATTGTGCGGCGCCACCCCGACGTGCGCTGGCTGCGCCGGCCCACCGACATCGCCCAGCTGGCTGCGCTGCAGGCGCGGCTGCTGGAAACCTTGTGGCCGCTGCTGCGGCCGGGCGGCCGGCTGCTGTACTGCACCTGCTCGGTTTTCAGGGCCGAAGGCGAGCAGCAGGCCCAAACGTTTGTTACGCACCACAAAGACGCTCATTTCATGCCGTCACCCGGTCATTTGCTACCCCAAAGTGGCGCCCTGGAGACCGTCTTCCCGGACAATTTGGAAGGTGAGCACGACGGTTTCTTTTACGCAGTTTTTGAAAAACGCAAAGCCTGACTCGGCGCTGCGGCGGCTGCTGGCGTTCTGGGTGTGCACCGTGGTGGCGCTGGCCGGCCAGGCGGCGCTGGCGACCGAGGTGACCCTGTTGAAGATGGAGCGTTCGGATGAGGGCGTGTACCTGTCCGCCAGCGTCCATTTCGACCTGCCCCCTGCCGTTGAAGACGCGCTGCTCAAGGGCATTCCCATGTTTTTTGTGGCCGAGGCCGACATCTATCGCAGCCGCTGGTACTGGTACGACAAACGCATCACCACCGCGACGCGGACCATGCGCCTGGCGTTCCAGCCGCTGACCCGGCGCTGGCGTTTCAACGTGCTGCCCGGCGCCATCAGCGTCACCGGCTTGCGTGCCTCGTTCAGCCAGAACTACGACAATCTTGACGATGCCCTGGCGTCCATCCAGCGGTTTTCGCGCTGGCGGATCGCCGATGCGGCCGAAGTCGAACCCGGTGTCCGGCACAACGTCGATTTCCGCTTCCGGCTCGACCTCTCGCAGTTGCCGCGTCCCTTCCAGATCGGCGTGGCGGGGCAGAAAGACTGGGCCATCACCGTTGAAACCAACCGCGACCTGGTGGCCGAACCGATTCGCGACCTGTCCAGGGATCTCTCTAAGGAAGCCGTCAAAGAGGCGGAGAAGTGAGCCTGAAGGGCCATGTCTCGTCGCTGAAAAGCAGTCCTGCGTTTCGCTGGTCGGTGGGTGTCGGCGTGGGCATCATGGCCGCACTGGGGCTGGTGCTACTTTTTTTGCTGACCCAGGCCACCGGTAACCGGGAGCTCTACGAACGCAACTACGTGCTGTTGTTCGGGCTGAACGTGGCGGTGGCCGGCCTGCTGCTGCTGGTCATCAGCTGGATCGTGCTGCGGTTGATCCTGCGCCTGCGCAAGGGCAAGTTCGGCAGTCGCCTGCTGGTCAAGCTGGCCGCCATCTTTGCGCTGGTGGGTCTGCTGCCCGGCATGATGATTTACGTGGTGTCCTACCAGTTCGTTTCGCGCTCGATCGAAAGCTGGTTTGACGTGAAGGTCGAAGGCGCCCTCGATGCCGGTCTGAACCTGGGCCGCGTCACGCTCGATACGCTGGCCACCGAGCTGGGCAACAAGACCCGTGCGGCCGCGGGCCAACTGACGCAGACACCCGATGCCTCGGCCGGTCTGGCGCTGGAACGCCTGCGCGAGCAGCTGGCCGTCAGCGACGTCGTGTTGTGGACGGCGTCCGGGCAGATGATTGCCAGCGCCGGCGACTCGCGCTACTCCCTCAAGCCCGAGCGGCCGCCGGCGCAATTGCTGCGCAGTGCCCGCAACCAGCGCGTGGCCACACAGATAGAGGGCCTCGACGAGGTGGCACTGCCTGGCGCCGAGCCGCCGGGCAGTGCTGCAAGTCTTGCCGCGGGCAGTGCGACCCCGCCCCGCATCAAGGCTCTGGCGCTGATCAGCAACCCCAATGTCGGGCTGCTTGGCGAGATCCGTTTCCTGCAGGTGACGGAAGTGTTGCCGGCCAGCCTGGTCGCCAACGCCATCGCCGTGCAGGAGGCCAACCGCGAGTACCAGGAGCGCGCCCTGGCCCGGGGTGGCCTGCGCAAAATGTACATAGGCACACTCACGCTCAGTTTGTTCCTGGCGGTGTTTGGCGCCGTGCTGCTGGCAGTGTTGCTGGGCAACCAGCTGGCCCGGCCCCTGCTGGTGCTGGCCGAAGGGGTGCGGCAGGTGGCCCAGGGCGACCTGACGCCCAAGGCGGCCCTGCAGGGAAAGGACGAACTGGGCGGGCTGACCCGTTCCTTTGCCGACATGACCCAGCAACTGGCCGACGCACGCGGGGCGGTGCAAAAAAGCATGGATCAGGTGGACGCCGCACGCGCCAACCTGCAGACCATCCTGGACAACCTCACCGCCGGCGTCATGGTGCTGGACCTCAAGGGGCGTATCCAGACCAGCAACCCCGGTGCCACGCGCATCCTGCGTGTGCCGCTGGCGGCCTATCACGGGCGCTCGCTCAGCGACATTCCGGGGCTGCAGGTTTTTGCGCAAGGCGTGCAGGCCCAGTTCGACGCCTACTTTGGCGAGAACCAGCTGCACGATGTGGAGCACTGGCAGCAATCGTTCGAACTCAATGCCGCGCAGCCCGGCGCACCTGACAACGCCATCACGCTGATTGCGCGCGGCGCCAAGATGCCCGGCAGCGAATGCCTGCTGGTGTTCGACGATGTGTCCGAAATGGTTTCTGCCCAGCGCGCCCAGGCCTGGGGCGAGGTGGCGCGCCGGCTGGCCCATGAGATCAAGAACCCGCTCACGCCCATTCAGCTGTCGGCAGAGCGGCTGGAGATGAAGCTCACTGGCAAGGTGGCCGAGCCCGAACAGATTCTGCTGACCAAATCGGTCAAGACCATCGTTGACCAGGTCGATGCCATGAAACGTCTGGTCAACGAATTTCGCGACTATGCCCGCCTGCCGGCTGCCGAACTCAAGCCCGTCGACCTCAATGCGCTGGTCAATGACGTGATGCAGCTTTACGCCAGTGAGAACGCCGTGGTGCCGGTTGACACCGAGCTCGACCCGGCTTGCCCCCCGATCAAGGCAGATTCGCAACAGATACGGCAGGTCATTCACAACTTGTTGCAAAACGCCCAGGATGCCCAGGAGGGACGGGTAGATGGCCGCGTGCTGCTCAAAACCGAGTACTCGGAAACCTCAAAACGGGTGCGTCTGACGGTGCGCGACAAGGGCACGGGCTTCCCGGAACACATTCTGAAACGGGCCTTCGAACCCTATGTCACGACCAAGGTCAAGGGCACCGGTTTAGGGCTGGCCGTCGTCAAGAAAATCGCCGATGAACACGGCGCGCGCGTGGATATTTCCAATCGCCTGGTTGACGGCGTCGTTCAAGGCGCCCAAGTATCGTTATCATTTGCGGTTGTGACATAACAACACTGCGAGCCCGGAGGTGGGTACCGCAGAATCGACAACTGCAGGCAGGGGTAGCGTTTCAACATGGCAAACATTCTGGTAGTCGATGATGAGCTGGGCATACGTGACCTGCTCTCCGAAATTCTCAACGACGAAGGACATCAGGTCGAACTCGCAGAGAACGCCGCGCAGGCGCGCGCCGCGCGTGGGCGATCCCGGCCCGACCTCGTGCTGCTCGATATCTGGATGCCGGACACCGACGGTGTGACGCTACTCAAGGAGTGGTCTTCCAGCGGTCTGTTGAGCATGCCGGTGATCATGATGAGCGGACACGCCACCATCGACACGGCCGTGGAAGCCACCAAGATAGGCGCGATTGCCTTTCTTGAAAAACCCATCACGCTGCAAAAGCTGCTCAAGGCGGTCGAGCAAGGCCTCATCAAATCGGCAGGCCGCAAACCATTGGCGGCTCCTGCAGCACTGCTGCATGCGGTGGACATGACGGTGGAAGTCGCGATGACCGGCCAGGTGATGCCTGTGGCGGTAGACCTCGGTCCGCAAGCCACGCAGAGTTTCCTGCTCGAAAAGCCGCTACGCGATGCGCGCGACGAGTTCGAAAAAGCCTATTTCGAGTTTCACCTGGCCAAGGAAGGCGGCTCCATGACCCGCGTGGCAGAAAAGACCGGGCTGGAGCGCACCCACCTGTACCGCAAGCTCAAGCAGCTCGGCGTTGACCTGACCCGGGGCAAGCGCGCCGCCTGATATATAATCTGAGGCTCAGGCCCGGTAGCTCAGTCGGTAGAGCAGAGGATTGAAAATCCTTGTGTCGGTGGTTCGATTCCGCCCCAGGCCACCATATAAAACAAGCACTTAGGCCAGCCTTTTAGGTTGGCCTTTTTGCTTTTTGTTTTTCATGTAGGCACTGTGTAGGCATTTGAGATGCGTGTAGGTCCACGCATTTACATGATAGCGAGCGACAACCGTCGTTATTTTGTCTGCCTGCACCGTTGTTATGGGTCCAGCAGAGAATTCGTGGCGTCTCGTGCGCTGGGGCCAAGATCCCCCTGCAGTGGGCCAAAACAGGCCTCCGAAGCCAAGGGTCATGGGTTAGATCCCCGCCAGCCGCACCAATAGAAAATTCACGATTTAGACTCTCCGTCTGAAATTCGGGGCGTCACTGTAAGCGCCCATGTAAGCAAACTTGGTTGGGCGTACCTCGAACGCGTTTACCGGTTAGCTCTTGCGGGAGAGGCTTGGCCGGATTCGGCTGCCACCCTCTCCCCCAGTAAGCCAATAAACAAGCGCCTCTCGGGGTGCTTTTTTATTGCTTCCTACCAATGCTTCTGCCATTGGCTGCGGTGGTTGCAGGTCCTGGCCCTCGGCTCAGTTGGGCAAGGTTGCACCGCTCAACTGCCAAAATCGAGTCAAACTCGGCAGCCTCTTAGGCAGGTGCGGGCTCGACGGCTTGATCGAGCGAATTGCGCAGGCGTTATGCGAACCCTCATTGTTGGCCTATCATGCATCCCAACGACAATCTGAATTCGGGGTTGCTCAAAATTTAAGCAAAAAAAAGACAAGAATAGGCACTGTGGCTAGCTCGGAACAACTTAAGGCGCTTATAAAGTCGCACATCAGTCGCGACGACGGACATTTTTATTCCGTCGCGATGCAGGTGGCCGCGCATGAAGCAAAGCTTGGTCATGGAAAGCTTGCGGAAGAGCTTCGCGACCTGATTGACTCGGGCAAGACCCGAGTCAGTCAAGACGCCTCCGGCAAGCTTGTGCCCATAGCAGGCAGTGTAAATATAGCGAACAAGCCGCGCGGTGAGCTTGCCAATCTGTTGACCGTGACTCATCCGGCCAACCGCTTGGGTGAAATGGTGTTGGATGACTTGGCCGTCAAGCAGCTTGCTCGCATCATCAAAGAGCAACGCATGCTAGCGCGGATTAAAGAGCACGGACTGTCCCCGCGCCGAAAGCTTTTGCTGGTAGGCCCACCTGGAACCGGTAAAACCATGACGGCATCTGCCTTGGCAGGTGAACTGGGCATCCCGCTGTTTTTGGTACGTCTCGATTCGTTGATTACCAAATTCATGGGTGAAACTGCTGCCAAACTGCGTCAAGTGTTTGATGCCATCGCAGACATGAGAGGCGTCTATTTTTTCGACGAGTTTGATGCGATCGGCTCGCAGCGCGGTGCCGCAAATGATGTGGGCGAAATTCGGCGAGTGTTAAATAGTTTTCTGCAGATGATTGAGCATGATCAGTCGAACAGTTTGATTATCGCCGCAACAAACCATCCCGAAGTCTTAGACAACGCGTTGTTCCGGCGCTTCGATGACGTGGTGGAGTATCACTTACCTACGCCAACGCAGGCGCTGAATCTGATTAGATTTCGTTTAGGGGGGTTTGCTCCCAAGCCCTTTAAGAGAGAGGGTCTAGTCGAGCAAGCGGAGGGACTTAGCTACGCTGAAATTTGTCGAGCTGTGGATGATTCCATCAAGGATGCGATCATGCATGATCAGACAAAGGTGCAACGGGTGGAGTTGGGGCGTGCGTTAGAGGAACGCCGCCTCATTGGCGCAAAGCGGGCCAATAACAATAAGCACACGTCAAATCATGCCGGAACAAGCCCAAGATAAACGTCCCCACCTTGTACTGAAAAAATCATCTAAGGCCCAGCCATTTACGGCTCCGTCAGCAGGTGGCGGCGGGACGCCCGAGGTGCCCAAGCTTGACCGAGCCCAGCACGGTGCCGGGCTACAGGCACAGTTGCAGGCTCTTAAGCCGACTGCTCAGCAAGCCGTGGAGGTACAGACAGAGCAAGGACTTCAGAGTGGCTTAGGGTTGCAAATTCAGTTTGTTGGTATACCGAATGTCGAACTCGCATTTGAAAGTCTCGGTAATGAACGCAGTCGCAATCCAGGCAAACAGATTGAAGTACTGAGTGTTCGAGCCGATGGTAATTCGACTGTTGCCAACGTCTTTGTGCCCGACGGTAAGCTTGATCACTTTGAGAAATACATTGCCGAGTATCTGGATGCCAAGACAGACAAAAATGGCAAGCTGATCGACCACAGTACGTTGCTCAACGCGATCTCATCCATTCGCAATGCTGAACTTCGCGGGCTCTGGACCGATTTGCCCGACCTGCTTCCTCAGGATATGGCCGAGAAGTTTTGGTGGGAAGTTTGGCTTCCCGTTCGTGGCCAGCGAAGCAACGTGGTCGAGGATTTTCGAAAGTTAGCAGGGCTAGCTGAATGCAAAGTTAGCGCCCACCAGATCAACTTCCCCGAACGAACCGTTGTCCTGATGTTCGGGTCGCAACAGCAGCTCTCAACCTCTGTAATGACGCTCAATTGTGTGGCAGAACTTCGCCGTGCGAAGGAGACCGCAGAGTTCTTTGACGGAATGGTTCCGCTTGAGCAACAAAATTGGGTTGATGAAACGTTGGCTCGATTAACTGTAGCGCCGGAACACGAGGCAACGCCCCATGTCTGCCTCTTGGATTCCGGAGTGAATCGAGGACATCCTCTGCTGGCGCCGTTCCTCACCACCGCAGACCTACACTCAGTTGAACCTGCGTGGGGTGTTGACGACACGGCGAATCATGGCTCTGGGTTGGCTGGACTTGTGGCGCTGGGGGATTTGGCAGACGCGTTGGCCTCAGATGGCCCTGTGGTGGTCCAGCATCGTTTGGAATCAGTGAAGTTGACCCCCGAACAGGGCGCTAACGATGGAGATTCCAGACATCATGGCTACCTGTTCGCGGAGGCCGTTTCCCGGCCCGAAGTTGCTGCACCCATGCGTCTACGTGTATTTACCTCCGCGGTGACATCTAGCGATGACCGTGATCGAGGCCGTCCGTCCGCCTGGTCTTCGACCGTGGACCGCCTTGCTGCTGACTATGATGGCAACGGTGAATTTCCACGTCTGTTTGTTCTGTGCGCAGGCAATACTGAAGATCAACACTCTTGGAGTACCTACCCAGCAAGTTTGAGTACTAGTGGCATCCGAGACCCCGGTCAAGCCTGGAATGCGATCACGGTCGGTGCTTTTACCGAAAAGGTGAAGATCACCGAAGCCGATGCCCAAGGTTTTTCCCCTGTTGCGCTCAGTGGTGGGCTTAGTCCATATACGCGCACGTCGGCGGACTGGAGTAGCGCTTGGCCATTGAAACCTGAGGTGGTCTTTGAAGGCGGAAACGCTGGCAAGGATGCTTTGGGTGCTATTGGGATCTCCAGTCTCCATTTGCTGACAACCCACAATCAGCCGATTGACCGCTTGTTTGCCACGACCAATGCGACAAGCGCTGCTTCTGCGTTGGGCGCACGTATGGCTGGGCAACTGATTGCGGCTTACCCTGCCTTTCGTCCCGAGACCATCCGTGCATTAATTGTCCATTCAGCGGAATGGACAGATCAGATGCGTGCCACTTATTTGCCCGCCCATGGATCTGCAACCAAAGCGGACCACGTAAAGATAATTCGGCATTGCGGCTGGGGCGCACCGCAATTGGATAGAGCGCTTTGGAGCGCGGGTAACTCGCTCACCTTGGTAGTTGAGGATCAACTACACCCTTACCAGAAGGTTAAAGAAAAGGGTGTCGTCAGCAAAGACATGAATCTTCATTCCCTGCCGTGGCCGAAGGAGCAATTGCAGGCGCTGCCGCCCGACAGCAAAGTGGAACTGCGTATCACTTTGTCATACTTCATCGAGCCGAATCCTTCGGCTCGTGGCACTGCTTCTAAGTTCTACTATCCGTCTCATCGCCTTAGGTTTGATGTTCAACGCTCACTGGACGCAACAACCGAAGACTTCGTTGCCCGCATCAATGCAGCGGCCGAGCGGGAGGACGATGACGACGCGATTGACCCCAAAGACCCAGACTGGCTCTTGGGAGATCGTCAGCGCCACCGCGGATCATTGCACCAGGACATCTGGCGAGGTACCGCTGCTGAACTAGCAAGTCGGGGCTTCATTGCTGTCTACCCGGCTAAGGGTTGGTGGCGTACACGCCCAGCCCAAGAACGCTATAACCTGCCTGCACGTTACAGTCTCATCGTGTCTATCCGTACTGGAGAGACAGACGTGGATCTCTACACCCCGGTTGCCCAACAAATTGCCGCGCAAGTCGCAGTGCCTGTTGTTGTGAGCACCTGACTGCCTTTTAGAACTAAGTTGCTGGAAAGCAATCCCGGATCTTGCTGATTAGCCTTGAAGCGTCCCGATCTTGATGCCATGGACGAAAGACTGATTCCAAGGTTTTTCAGGCACATATAACCAGCACATAGCAGGGCGACTTGACGTGATGGCCAAGGATCATCTTGGCGGCGAATTGCCCCTGCCGCTGGTCTGCCTGACACGACGGTCTAATTGCAATTTGTCGCTGTACCAGATACCCAAGTTCGCGCGCCTTTCTCCTATGTAACTCGATCTAGCTCGACCTAGCCAAGCGCTAGGCCGGGCTTTATGCCGTCCCGTCTGTTTCCGTAAAAAAAGGAGCCATCAACCCCAACCACTTTCAAGGAGTACATATGGATTTCAAACCCTACAGCCCACCCAACGAAGGCACAAGCCTCCTGACGGTGGACCGCGATCTTTGTTGGCGCATCAACCCGAGAGGTTTGGTAACCCCAGCCGTTATTGGCGCTGTCTGCTGGGCCAGCAACAACTTCTCCATTTCGGATCGTCAACACCAGGCCGTACTTTCTGGCCTGGGCTTGGAGTACCACCGGCTACCCGGCGGCGCCACCGTTCTGCAGCCCCAGCCGCAGTACCGCCTCCCTCCAGCAACTGACAATGCAGCAGACGAGTACTTCAACCTCACCAGCCCCCAGCTACCCTTGCATCACTACGACGCCGTCGAGGTGTATCCCTGCGTGGAAGGCGAGGGCGGTATTGAGCGCTTTGAGGCCAATGAACATCCGGCCAATGCTCATCCGCATTTCTGGAGCGTGGCCTTGCACCTGGAAGTTGGGCACATCGAAACCATTGCTGACTTCCCCGGCAGGGCCCAGGCCGACGGCTTCGGCGACCTAATGCGGCAGATTCTCCGCTCCGCGCGCATAGCACAAGGTTTGGCTACTTCCCACGTGTAATCCGGCCAGCCCCAGTGGTTGGCAAACCTCGCCTCGTCACGCCGCAATGGCCGGCATGTCCCGTTCTCGCCTTTCCCCTTAACGAACCATCTGAATCTGCGCCCAAGCGGAGGTCAAGTCACGTCCGCCACCAGCCAGAAACCCAATCAACCCTACCTAGGAGACCCAATGTGAGATACGCCCCCCACCTCAGCCACCAGGAACTGGAACGTTACGCCTTTCTTGCCGATGACGGCCTGACAGCCGCACTGGCAGAAACAGCCGACGATCTTGAACAGCAGAACCTCGAATACTTCAACAGCCAGGATGCCCTCAAAACCCAAGCCTTCGAAGCCGGAAAGCTCGAAGGCCTGGGCGAGGACGTCCAGGCCGCCATCACTGGGCTGACGCAGGAGGCAACAGCGCTGCGCGACCAGCTGGGCAAAGCCATTGCGCTGCTCGGCACCTGCCACGCCTGGCTACAGGGCGAGCAAACCAAAACCATCAAAGGCCGCCGTCAGGCAGCACACTCCCTGGCCAACCAGATGGCCAGCCAGGGTATGGGTTACCCCCGGCACTGACTCCGCACTTCTTCCCCGTCCGCTTGCCGCCATTCATTCAGTAGTCCTGTCCCTATTCCTATCCCTATTTTTAAGCAAGGAATCATGCTCATCAACAGCTCTGCCCTCGAAACCCTGGGCGCCTTTGCCATCGCCTTCTTTGGCGGCATCGTCTGCGGCCTGGGCCTTGTACGTTACGGCCGCTACGTCCGCAAAGACGCGCGTCGCGGCTACACCGCCGTCTGATCTTCACTTCTCATTTCCGCCTTCCACGCGCTTTCCCCTCCACCAACCCACTTCCAGGTAAACCTCAATGAGCTACTTCCAATTCTTCAACCGCAGGGCCAGGCCTTTGGCCTCCATTTGCCCCAATTGCAACCATGAGGACGGGCGCAACCGCAACTTGGCTCGTCGCGTAGGCGGGACCGTCGGTGGCATCGCCGGGTCCGCTGCCGGCGTCGCCGGCATCCTGAGCGCCGCCCGGCTTGGCATGACCGTCGGTGCAATCGCAGGCCCGGTCGGCTCCGTGATGACCGGCCTTGCCGCGGCAACCCTGCGCGGCATCATCGGCGGCACTATCGGCTGCGAAATTGGCTCTTCGCTGGGCGGACTTATTGACCACCACGTCCTGGAGTCCGACCGCTGCAAGCACTGTGGCTTCCCGCATGGCCACGATGTCGCTTCTCAGCGACGCCTGAACCATTCGCCATGGCCCAACACACCCCATTACCCGATGGGGTCGCATGACGATGATCCGGATCTTGACGAGGAATTCCCGGACGGCGCGCCGCTTCCTGGCTGAACGTCAGAAGGGCCTTCAGCGTCCCAGCTGACCCGGCCTACCACCTGACGTTGCGCGTCGTTCTGCTCCTCCGTTTCTCCCTTCTCTCTCCCCACCAACCCCAGTCGTTTCTGAATCTGCCTGACCGCAGAGGCCCAGTCACGCTTGAAATTTATGAAAGCAACGCATGGCACACCAAATTGAAAAAATGGCCTATGTCGGCGACACCCCCTGGCACGCTCTCGGCAGCCACTTACCGGCCAAACAACCCCTGGAGGTCTGGGCCCAGAAAGCCGGCATGGACTGGAAAATCTGCGAAACCCCAGTCCGCTTCGTTGCTGCTGAAAAGCACGCTGAATCAGGCGGTCAGGGCAACATGCTGGCCTTTGAAGACCAGAAAGTCCTTTACCGCAGTGACAACCACAAAGCCCTGTCCGTCGTCTCCAAGCGGTACAAGGTCGTTCAGCCCCGCGCCGTCCTGGAGTTCTATAGAGATCTCACCCAAGCCTCCGGTTATGAGCTGGAAACGGCGGGAGTCCTCAAGGAAGGGCGCAAGTTCTGGGCGCTAGCTCGCACAGGCAAGGAGACCAAGCTCCGCGGCAACGACCTGGTCCAAGGCTACATCCTTCTGGCCACATCCTGCGACGGCACCCTGGCCACGGTCGCGACTCACACCACCGTGCGTGTCGTGTGTGCCAACACCCTGGCTGTCGCCCTGGACAACGCCCGGGGCGCCGTCAAGGTACCCCACAGCACCACTTTCGATCCGGCCCAGGTCAAGTCCCAGCTCGGCATTGCCGTCTCCCAGTGGGACGGCTTCATGGGCCGCATGAAGGAGCTGACTGACTGCAAGGTCAATGACGCCGCAGCTGAGAAGTTCCTGCGAAGGCTGATCTGCCAGACCGATGCGCCTGTCAGCGCCAATGAACGCCTGAGTCAGGCACGTGCCCTCAAAACTGTCCAGAGCCTCTTTGCCGGGGAGGGCCGGGGCGCTGACCTGACGTCCGCAAAAGGTACCGCCTGGGGTCTGCTCAACGCGGTGACGCAGTTTGTCGACCACGAGCGCCGGGCCCGCAGCCAGGACTACCGCCTGGACTCTGCGTGGTTTGGCGCTGGCGCCCTGCTTAAAGAGAGGGCCCTTGGGCAGGCGTTGGCTTTGGTGGATTGAGCACCGGCCCGACAGAGGCCTCCGCCTTGGCCGGGTTTCGTCATCACGTCATAGCCCCGCCCGAGCAGATCGGACGGGGGCTTCTTATTTAAGAAGAAACAATTCAACCTAAAGGAGTTCACATGCGCACTACATTTGCGTCTGTACGGTCGGAGCGGGCAAGACCTGCCTTGGAATTGGTCAATACAAGTCAACCAGCTCTTGTTGAGCAGATGGTGACTGGGCAGGCAGGCATCACCGCGTCGGAGGCCGCAGCAGCAGTGGGCTGCGATCCCACCAGGTCCGCCATGGACCTCTGGCGTGAGAAGACAGGGCGACAGCCCGAACCTTCCCATCCAGCGCCGCACGATGAAACTCATCCCGGCTACTGGAAGACTCTCTTGGAGCCCTTGCTAGCAGCGGTCTACACCAAGCGGACGGGTCGCCGGCTCAGGCGCGTAAACCACGTTCTGTGCCATCCCAGCCATCCCTGGATGCAAGCACACATGGGCTGGGAAGTCATGGACGCGCCAGGAGCACAGATTCTTCAATGCCTGAGCGTCGGGGAAAACGAGATGCCTTGGTGGCGGGATGGCGTGCCGGCACACTTGCGGCTCAACGTCCAGCACCTGTTGGCAGTCACGGGGGCCTCTGCTGCTGACATGGCCGTGTTGATGTGCGGCCAGGCGCTGCAGATTCACCGGGTGGAGCGGGACGAGTCACTGATCAAGCAACTGATTCTGCGGGAGCGCAACTTCTGGCGTTACGTCGAGTTGAACGAGCCGCCTCCAGGCGCCCTGGCTACACCACGACTTACAGGGCTATGCGGTGGCCATGGCTCATCTTGAACACTTGTTTGCCGCCGGACTGCGCTTTGATACCGAGATCCAGTATCTGGCCCGCCACGGTGAAAGGCTGGTGTACGAGAACCTGCCGATCTGCCAGTCGGACTCACCTCAAACCTGCGCGCTGTCCAGCCTGACTCAATGCATCGCAGTTCTTGGCCAGCTTCCCGTGAGGGATGTCAAGGATCTAGGTCGAGCCGTTCAGAGAATCTGGATCCAACGGCACCAGCCCAGCGAGCGTCAAGAGCAAGGCGAGGTGACCCCGGACAGCTTGATGACGGTCATCGAGGCCCTCTGCACAGCCCGTGCTGAGGTACACCTGTCCGGTAGCGGTGACGATCTGGGAATGGTCGCCCACCGCGCGCTGCGGGCAGGGCAGGTCAGCCTGTTGCAGTTCGAAACAGCCCGGGCCTGCCGGTGGGCGATGGTGACAGGCGTGGAGCTGGACCGCAAGGATCTGGCGTCTGGGATGAAAAGCCAAAGCCGGGCGCTGTTGTTGCTCGATTCCAGCGCAAGCCGGCCTTGGGCTTGTGCGCACAATGTAAGGGTCGAACTCCAGGCTGCAGCCGGCAAGGCGGTGCGGGCAAGTCCCGGTTTCCCACTCAATTGCCGGCACCTGACGGGGGAAGCCTGTGCGGTGCGTTTGCGCAGTCTGATTGTGATGCGCGCATCAAAGGAATCGGGCTAGCTGCAGCAACTGTCGCTTCAGCGTTTCCTGACCGGGTAGGGCCGGGCGGTGCGCGGTGCGCGGGTCACCGTGACGTCCAGCCCCCGCTCCCGAGGCAGGTCGGGGTTCAGAAGCTCCCCGGCGGGTGTTCCAAGGGCCTTAGCCAGCAACTCGATATTGTCGATCGAGATGTTGCGCAGGCCGCGCTCCAGCGTACCCACAAAGGTGCGGTCCAGTTCGGCCTCATCGGCCAGGCGTTCCTGGGACATCCCGGCATCAATGCGGACCAGGCGGACATTTCGGGCAAACACCAGGCGAAGGGAGAGGGCGGGAGCTTTGGGCATGCCGTCTATCCTGCAGATATGAGGTATTTGATACCACGGTGTTTGAAGCTCTTTAAAATCCGGAATTTGGGCTTGGCGGTCTGTTAAATCCAGGCATTTTTGAAGATCAGACATGCACTGTCGTCAAAAAAGGAGATTTAAAAGCATCTTTATAGATGCTCGAAACAAGCGAACCCGTTTTGCCTGGCTCCTGTAGCCCGTCATTACGGGTTGGGAGAGGCCTCACAGGCACAACAAAACTCAATAGGAAAAACACATGAAATCAATTCAGCTACACAAAATCCTTGCATCCATCTTCACCTGCCTGACCTTGATGGCATGCGCCGATTCCAGCATCACCGAGGTCAAGAAAGCGTCCATCTCCCAGAGCGACTACACATTCGGGGAGATTTTTGACAACGCCAAAGGATGCAAGACCACCGAATGGGCAAGCCAGGAGGAAAATGGCCGATCAGTGGTCCGCTATACCTGCACGGTCGACACGCCCCAGGCAATGGTGGACTTTGCAGAAAGGGACAACACCAACAAGGTCAAGGCGTTGAGCAAGTCACTCGACGACGGGTGGCAGCGAACGCTCAAAAACCTGGAATCCCGTAAAGAGACCGTCTTGGGTGCGGCTGCGCAGGCCCGGAAATACAACGACGCCAAACTCAGCGAAGGTCACAGTCAGTTGCAGGCTGCCCAAGCCAAACTGAACGAAGCGATGGCCAGCACACCCCAAAACTACATTGGCTATGGAGCGAGTGGCTACACACCCCAATTGCTCGCAACGGGCAGGGAGCGTAAGCAATTGGCCATTGACAGGGCCCAACGGGAGGTTGGGGTGGCACAGCGCAGGATCGCGGAAGCAACGGAGAACCAAAATGATCCGGGCTATGCCCACAATCAGTTTTCTTCACAGCGCGGCCAGAGGAGTGCTGAGGAGTATCAGCAGATGATCGATGGCATGCTTTCCTGGAGGGACCGCTACTACGCTGCCATCGCTGACCTTGAAGCGCGGGAGATGAGCCGGGCACAGGAATTCCTGAAAACGGCGAAAGGTCGCCAGCTGCAAATGAAGGTCACTTTTCTTGTCAGGAAGAAGTCTCCCGTGGATATAGGGTCAGCGACATGGAGCTTTGACGGGCAGGATGCCGGGCCGGTCAACTTGATATTCCTTGGCGCCTCGCTGCTGAATCCAAAGACTCTTGAAGAGGTTTTGAGTCTTGCGCGAAAAGCCCGTCTGAAGCACGAAATTGACAGTCGCGCAGCAACTAACTCGTTTCCAATCGCCTGCGGCGAGACAATTCCAACTGGGTGCGAACTCAAGGAGGGTAAAAACTAAATTAGGCATCGCGTTGTTAAAGCCGCATCGGCATAGCAAAGAAGAGAGACCCCTGGGTCTCTCTTCTTTGCGTTTATTTTTTTCCGATTGAAGGCAGCGTTCCCAAGCTGTAGGATATTGAGGCGGCACTCGAATCAGCAATTGGGGTTTACAGGTGGAAGGCTAACCGAAGGATCAATTTTTGAGAGCACTGACACAGCCCGGCGTTCTCGCCACCTTGATGGCCGCGGCCTTGTTCGGCGCGGGCACGCCGCTGGCCAAACTGCTGCTGGCGCAGACCAGTCCCTGGCTGCTGGCCGCTTTGCTGTACCTTGGCTCGGGCATTGGACTGTTCCTGTTGCGAAAAATACGCAGATCTGCGCCTGTGCGCTTGCCCGGTGGGGAGTGGAAGTGGCTGGCTGGCGCGGTGGTTGCGGGCGGAATGGTCGGACCTGTCTTGTTGATGGTGGGCCTGTCGGGTATGCCGGCATCAGGGGCCTCACTCCTTCTGAATGCGGAAGGTGTCCTGACGGCCTTGATTGCATGGTTTGTATTCCGGGAGAACTTTGATCGGCGCATTGCTTTGGGAATGCTGGCCATCGTTGCCGGCGGTGTGCTCCTATCCTGGCCCGGTGAAAGGCGGTTTGGCGAGCTATGGCCGGCCTTGGCAGTGGTGGGTGCCTGCCTAGCCTGGGGCGTGGACAACAACCTGACGCGCAAGGTCTCTTTGTCCGACGCCTCGTTCATTGCCATGGTCAAGGGGTTGGCGGCGGGTGCGACCAACCTTGTGCTGGCACTTTCGCTGGGGGCCGCATGGCCTGAAATTCCTGTCGTGCTAGCGGCCGCGCTGCTGGGTTTTGCGAGTTACGGAGCCAGCCTGGCGTTGTTTGTCCTTGGCTTGCGTCATTTGGGAACAGCGCGCACGGGGGCCTATTTTTCCGTTGCGCCATTCGTAGGGGCAGCCCTGGCGATTGTGGTGCTTGGAGAACCAGTCACCCTGTCGCTGATCATCGCCGGCGTGTTGATGGCAGGAGGCGTTTGGCTTCATCTGACGGAAAGCCACCAGCACTCGCACACCCACGAGCCACTGGAACACAGCCATGAGCATGAGCACGGTGACGAACATCACGACCATGCGCACGAAGCTACGGTTGAAGTGGGTGCGAACCATACCCATCCGCACCGGCACGCCCCGATTGCTCATAGCCACGCGCATTTCCCGGACGCGCATCACCGTCACCCGCATTGAGCCACGCCGGCCACCGATGTACGCGACAACGAAAGGGATCAGGGTGCCGGGGTCACCGAAAGCACCGGCCATTCCATGCGGTCGTAGCGTAAAGCACGTGCAAAAAGCTGAAGTATGGCCCGTGAACCTCCTTGCGGGCGAGGCTCAATTCCCGCCTCCAAGCCTCATAACCCACTGCACAGCCATAAGAGGTCGCCGCCTTGGGTGTTGCCGCTGCGCTTAGCCAAATTCCTCAAGTACAGCGAGGACCAGATTGCGCGATCGTGGGACTGGCGGACCGGAGTCGATCACTTTTGGACTCCGCTGTAAAGTGCTGGCCTATTCGGTGCGGGACAACCGCAACCACCGGCGCCGGAGACAGTCGCACAACCAGCTGACACCACCGCGGGCTCGACCTGGCAGAACGCGTTGCTCCTGCGGCGCCGCACCAGCCAAATTGCGAAGCCCACCAGAGCGGCCACCACGATGGCACTGGCGATGACAGCGGCGTTGCTGCTCAAACCCAACCAATCACCGCTCGCCATCGCGATCAAGCCGGCCACCGAAGCCCCACCAACAAGGGGAACCAGCAGTGGGATGGCGCAGCAAGCGGCACACGCTCCGGCGACTCCAAAAACCGTCAACACAGGTTTCTTCATTTTTTGCTAACTTGGATGAACTCGGGACAATTCCCTTAAACTGAATTCAGAACCTCAAGTAACTTGAGATGCAAGGACTATCGATGAATAACCTACAGAACTCAGGGCAATTGAACATTGGCGCACTTGCACAGCGCACCGGTTTCAATGTCTCTGCCATCCGGTATTACGAGGAAGTTGGGTTGATTCCGGAGGCGATGTGCCGCCCTAACGGCCACCGGGTATACTCTCCTGATGTTCAGGAGGTGCTCACACTGGTGAAGCATTGCCGGGATTTCGGGTTTTCTATCGAGGAGACTCGCACGATGGTGTCGCTGTCTACCAGCAATGACCGCGACTGTGCGGAGACGCGCGAGATCGCGCAGACGCACCTGAATACCGTCAGGTTTAAACTAGCGAAGCTGCAGAATCTGGAGCGCAGTCTCTCAAAGTTCGTTCAGGCTTGCACCGACCAATGTGTTGGCGGGCCGGCGCCGAAGTGTTCGATTCTGAAAGGCCTCTCGGTCGCCGATTCCAAGCTGGCTACGTCGGGTCGATGCTGCGGCTAGACCATTCGCGCTTGCTTCCAAAAATCCACATGCAGCAACTCCGCGATTCTCTCGAAAGCCGCCAGATTTCCATCTACTTCGTGACGGTAGTCGTTGCTGCAATCATCGCGATAATGGCATCACCAGCGACCACGGTTCTGGAAGTGGCTGTCAATCCGGCGCTCGCTTTCATGCTGTTCGTGACGTTTCTCCAAGTGCCGATCGCCGAACTCAAGAGGTCTTTCGGTAGCGTGCGCTTCCTCGGCGCGCTTCTCGTTACGAACTTCGTTTTCATACCGCTCCTTGCCGCACTGCTGTTGATATTTGGCCCCACTGACCCCCTGGTTCGTCTGGGAGTGCTTCTGGTGCTGCTCACGCCCTGCATCGACTACGTTGTCACCTTCTCCCACCTTGGCCGGGCGGACGCGCGAGCGTTGCTGGCGGCGACTCCCGTGCTTTTGATTGTTCAGATGCTCCTGCTTCCGGCATACCTGACGGTGTTCCTTGGTGAGAGTGCGAGCCGCCTGGTGCAGATGGGGCCGTTTTTGCATGCCTTTGTGTGGCTGATCGCTGTGCCGCTACTGCTTGCTGCTCTCGTCCAGCTTTGGGCCTCTCGCAATGCAGCAGGCGCGAAGACGGCAGCGATATTGGGGGTTTTGCCGGTGCCCGCAACAGCGCTGGCGCTTTTCGTCGTGATCGCCGCTGTCGTTCCGCAACTCGGATCGGCATTCAAAGTGGCGCTTAGCGTCGCTCCGTTGTATCTTGCCTTTGCCGTGCTTGCGCCAATGGTTGGTTGGTTCGTCGCCCGCGCCTTTCGACTGGAGACGTGCCTTGCCCGTTCGGTTGCCTTCAGCGCAGGTACACGGAATTCCTTGGTCGTTTTGCCGCTGGCGCTATCGGTTCCAGGGGCCATTCCCATATTGCCGGCGGTCATCGTCACGCAGACGCTGATCGAGCTGATCGCCGAGCTGGTTTATGTGCGCGTCATGCCGAGGTTGGGGGCGAGACAAGCCAAAGCGACGGCCGGCCCGACAGCTTGACGACGGCTGCGTAGCGTCGTCGACAAGTGCGTCAGTGTTTGTGAGCGCGCTTACTGTCTTGCTAACTGGGTTAACTCGGCATCGAAACATCTCTTGCGCAGGGTGACTTCGTGGTCGCCGCCCTTTGAAAACGCGAGAAATTCATGTTTAAACGTTTGTTGGCCAGTTCGCTGGTCCTGCTATCCGCCTTACCGGCGCTTGCCCTGGCGCAACTCGCGCCCGCAAGTGCGCCAGCTTGCCTAGCTCGGTATCGACTTTGCGCACCTCTCCGGTAGTCAACTGAGCGCTTGCGGGAGCAGGTGAATCCAGCGTTTTTCCTGCCGAACCCGCCGGCATGTCCTTCGCCGCCAAGACAAGTCCAGTACCGCTCGTTAAGAAGAGGGCGGCAGTGAGTGCAAAGTTGATCTTGGATTCATCGAAAACCCCTTGAAATTGGGGAATGCAAGAGTCGAGAGCTAAACACTCGGGCCACCCGCATCGATTTTTAGGCGCCGAAGCGTTCAGAAAACAGGTCTTGCCTGAGGTCTGGCGAAGTCACGCTGGGTTTGGCGTTGTTATGCGGCAAGTTGTCGGTGTGCACCAGCCTTCCACCCTGCATGCCGAAGCTGTGCTGCGGCGAGGTGTTGATCGCGCCGTCGGCACTGGCCGTTGCAGTTCCTGCATTTTTTGGAGCCGAGGCGGCACCCTTCTTCACCTCAACGCGCCCCTTGTCGCTTTGGCTTTGCTGTGGTGCGATATGGACACTACCGTCCGCGCCAGCCCAGGTGCGGCCGGAGTTGGCAAAAGCAACGGGAAGAACGGCACCAGCCAAGGCAAGTGCAAATACAGTTTTTCGGATCATCATGAATAATTCCTTTGATTACGCTTGCAAAGTGCTGCCCCAACATCTGGAGCAACTGCGATGCAACCCTTGCATCACAGTTCCTAATGTAAAAATCGAGGCACAACATCACGCTGACCTTCAGATTACGAATCTGTCATATAACCCGAGACTCAATTGAAAATTCTGATCATTGAAGACGAGCCGAAAGCCGCCGAATACCTGCGCAAGGGCTTGGCAGAGAGCGGGTATGCGGTTGAAGTGGCCCATAACGGCACGGACGGGTTGCACGCCGCTGCCAACGGCGACCATGACCTGGTGGTCCTGGATGTCATGCTTCCGGTCATCGACGGGTTTGCGGTTCTGTCAGCACTACGGACCTCTAAACAAGTTCCAGTTCTGATGCTCACCGCTCGCGGTAACACCGATGACAAGCTACGCGGCTTCGATCTCGGTGCGGATGACTACTTGGTCAAGCCGTTTCAATTTCCTGAGCTTTTGGCTCGTGTAAAGGCCTTGCTTAAGCGTGGGCAGCCAGCGCCAGCGGAGTCTGTGCTGAGAGCCGCCGACCTGGAAATTGATCCCGTCCGCCACCGCGCAACACGGGCGGGACAGCGCATTGATTTGTCCGCCAAAGAATTCGCCTTGCTGACGCTTCTCGTTCAGAAAACAGGCGAAGTTCTTTCCAGAACCCAGATTTCCTCGTTGGTGTGGGATATTCACTTCGATTCAGACACCAACGTCGTGGAGGTCGCGATACGCCGGCTCCGCGCCAAGATAGACGATCCCTTTGATGAGAAATTGATTCACACCGTCCGAGGCGTTGGGTACGTTCTGGAACGCAGGGCAGCAGTGTGACGCAAGTTCAAAATCCCGGTTTCTGGTCCAGAAAATCTATGGCAATGCGCATTGCTCTGGCCAGCTGTCTGTTTGGATTTCTTGTGACGGGCGGTGTTATCGTGTTCGGCTTTTATGCGCTTGCACATCAGCTTGATGTCCGTTCAAGTGGTGAATTGCTGGGCAAGCGTGACCTGCTAGAGCATGTCCTGTCAAAGATCCCGTCACAGGAGTCCCTCAGCCTGAACACGCATCGCTTCGGCGATTTGTTGATCGGACATGATGATTTGCACCTCGCACTTGCGGATTCGAGCACGGGTCAAAATATTCTGAGCTTTTCTCGAATCGCGGAGCAATCAATGTCGGAATTGGCCCCTCTGTCGGCCAATCCTAATTCGATCCGCAATTGGACAGCTTCCACTGGCGAGCAAATGAGCACAGTCGGCGCAAGCACGCCTTTTACCGACGGCCGCATGGTCCGCTACTACCTGTCGCAGGATCGTCGGCAAGACAACCGCTTGCTGGCAAGTTTCGTCAAGACGAGCTTGGTGGGCTGGCCTCTGATGCTGCTCATCGTGGCGTTCGGAGCCTGGCTGATTGCACGGACGAGCTTGGCACCGCTTAGGCGATTCCAGCGCATGGCTGCCTTGATAGGCACGCAGTCGCTTGGGCAACGAATATCTTCTTCCGCCCTGCCTCCAGAGCTTTTCGAGCTGGCGGAAGAATTCAACAGCATGTTGAAACGCATCGACGACGGTTATCGAAGGCTCCAGGATTTTTCCGGCGAACTCGCGCATGAAATGCGTACCCCCGTGGCCACCTTGATGGGAAGAACGCAGGTGGCGCTTTCCCGCACGCGCAGCTCACCTGAGTTCCGGGAAGTCCTGGAAGGCAATGTAGAAGAACTCGAGCGCCTGTCCCGTCTGATTTCCGACATGCTTTTCATTGCCCGCGCCGACCACGATGAGGACCCTCTAAATCGGGAATCTGTAGAACTTTCCCAAGTGGCACAGCGGGTGGCCGACTACATGTCTGTGGTCGCTGAGGAACGCGGTTTGACCATAGATGTTACCGGTACTGCGGCTGTCATGGCTGATCCTCTGCTTGTGGAACGCGCCATCACAAACATCTTGACCAATGCGATACGTCATGCTGCGACCGACTCGACGATAAGTGTGGCAATTGAACAAGGGGACGGTGCCACGCTGGCGGTGACTAACTCCGGCGAGCCCATTGCACCTCAACACATTGAGCGGATCTTTGACCGCTTCTACCGTATTGATACTGGTCGCGCTCGCATGGACGGCGGTTCAGGGCTGGGACTGGCCATTGTGCGTTCCATCATGTTGGCCCACGGGGGACAGGTGAAAGCGCGCAGTTCAGCAGGCGGTGATACGACATTCACTCTGATGTTTTTGAGCCATCCACCTTAGTCCTTTCGAGCTGCAGTGGTACCCATGGCTATACCAATCCGGCCATGTCGATTTCCAAGATGTTGGGGTTTGACCTGTGTCCGCGCTTACGTGATCTGGCCGAGCGTAAACTATTCCTGCCGCGCATCCTGGAGGCACCGGAAGGGCTGGATCAGGTGCTTGTTCGCGACGTGTTTTAGGCGCAATCCGTAAAGGCTGGGATGAGTTGCTACGCTGGCAGCGTCTATTCGTAGCGGTCGTGTCAGTGCCAATTGCCCTGCAGCGCTTCGGCAGCGCAGCTCATTGCGACCCTGTTCACCGGGCTGCAGACCAGCTGGGACGGTTGTTGCGCACGCTCAAAATGGCATATGGCCAAAGCGTAGCTCCGGCGCGTGTTGTCGCGCTCGGCGGCCTCAATATACTGGGCAAGATGGCTCATATCCCTCGCAAGTATGTGGTTCAAACAGGTTGTTCATCCGCAAGAATCTGGGGACTTTACTTTTGACCCCGCACAATGATGACGGCGTCGCCGTCAGGCGCATTTGGTCAGCGTGGCAGATGTCGTCTATATATCAAATTTTTGCTTTATTACCCACCCGCTGATGCGTGCCGTGAATATGCCCAGCATGGCCCCCAGCGCCGCCGGGCCGCTTTTTTTCAGCTTGGGCCGCTATCTCTAGCCCACTGAGGATGCCGCAACTCGCGGCATCCTGCCCACTTGTGCATTCCTCGCGCAACGCCTTGAGCTCCTTCTCCAGAGCCTTAAGCTCGCGAATGCGTGTCGCTACATGCCCGATGTGTTCGTCTAGCAGCCCATTAACTTCGGTGCAGTTTTCAGTTGGCGCGTCCTTAAAATGCAGCAAAGCACGAATTTCACCCAGTGACATGTCGAGTGACCGGCAGTGACGAATAAAGGCCAATCGATTGATGTGCGTGCTGTCGTAAACCCGATAGTTCGCTTCACTGCGCGATGCTTCCGGCAAAAGTCCTTCGCGTTCGTAATATCGAATGGTCTCCGTCTGCGTGGAGGCAGCTTTGGCCAATTCTCCGATTTTCATTGACATCCTTTTGCTGACGACCTAGTTAGAACCGCGCGTAGCCGCAGATCCAACCTAGCCCTTGACTTTAATGCCGCTATAAGGTTTCTAATTAAGCCATGAAACCAGAAACCATGCCTCAATCAGCTGAAGATTCTTGCGGCTCCGCCGCATGCAGCGCTCCTTCTGCCATTGCAACTGGCGCAACGCTACCCGCTGGAGGCAAGCTGTTTCGCATTTCCACCATGGACTGCAGCGCGGAAGAATCCGAGATCCGCAGAGCATTGGAGCCTTTGCCGGGAATTCGCTCGCTGGGCTTTCAATTGGGCGCTCGCACACTCAAGATTGACGCTTCTGATGAGGCTCTGCCGTTAGCCCTTGAAGCCATCCGTAAGGCCGGCTTTGACCCAAAGCCGGTACAAGCGACCGAGGCAGAATTAGCTGATGGCAAAGGCGCTCCCGCTGACGGTCATACCCATGACGGCGGCTTCAGTGGCGGCATATCTCGTCTGGTTGCAGCCCTCGCATTGGCTATAAGTGCCGAAGCTATTTCCTATTTCGCTCCAGAGACGTTTACCTGGAAGGTAGCGGGGATGGCCGTGGCCGCCGTGGCCATCTGGTTGGCGGGCATTGATACCTATAAAAAAGGCATGGCGGCCTTGTTCAGGGGTAAGTTGAACATCAATGCACTGATGGCCGTGGCCGTAACCGGCGCTTTCCTGATCGGCCAGTGGCCAGAGGCAGCCATGGTCATGGCTTTGTATGCCATCGCCGAACTGATCGAGGCCAAAGCGGTCGACCGAGCCCGGAATTCGATCAAGGGTCTGCTGGACATGGCCCCAGAAGTGGCGCTTATGCTGACGGCGGATGGCGCCTGGACCACCACGCCCGTCGCCCAGGTTCCGCTTGAAGCGGTGGTCCGCATAAAACCCGGGGAACGGGTGCCACTTGATGGTGTAGTAACAAAGGGCAACGGTGCCATCAATCAGGCCCCCATTACAGGCGAAAGTATCCCAGTCGACAAAGCGCCTGGCGATCCAGTCTTTGCCGGCACCATCAATGAAACGGGTGAGCTGGAAATTCGAGTCACCGCAGCGGCAAACAACACAACGTTGGCTCGGATCATCCACGCCGTTGAGGAGGCGCAGGGCACCCGTGCACCGACACAGCGTTTTGTTGACAAATTTGCTGCCATTTACACGCCAGTCGTTTTCGCAATTGCAGTAGCTGTGGCTGTACTCACGCCGTTTCTATTGAGCCTCACTTGGCAAGAAGCCCTATACAAGGCGTTGGTGTTACTCGTGATTGCGTGCCCCTGTGCATTGGTGATTTCCACGCCCGTGACTGTCGTGAGCGGTTTATCCGCAGCCGCGCGCAGAGGCATCCTTATCAAGGGCGGTACCTACCTGGAAGAGGCGCGGCTGCTGAAAGCTATTGCATTGGATAAGACCGGAACCATCACTGAAGGTAGGCCAAAGCTTGTAGATTGGCGTGTATGGGGCCAGGCCGATGAGGCGTCATCCAGGCATGCCGCCGCAAGCCTGGCTGCCAGATCGGATCACCCGGTTTCAAAGGCTATTGCAGCCAGCCTCGAGCAGAAAGTTGCAGAAGTTCAGGAGTTCAAGGCAATTCCCGGCCGCGGCGTTCAGGGCGTCGTGGATGGCCAGACCTTACTGATGGGCAATCATCGCCTGATGGAAGAAAACAATCTGTCTTCTCCGGAGCTCAAGGCCGAGCTGGCTATCCACGAAAATCAGGGCCGAACCGTGACCTTGCTGGCCAACAGCAAGGTGGTTCTTGCACTGTTCGCGGTTGCCGACACGATCAAGGAAACATCGCGCAAGGCCATTGCAGATCTGAAGGTCTTGGGTGTCACGACCGTCATGCTGACGGGCGATAACAGTGCCACAGCCAAAGCCATCGCCAGCGAGGCAGGCATTGACGACGCACGCGGAGACTTGTTGCCAGAGGCCAAACTCGATGCCATCAAGGATATGCAAAAGCGCTATGGCCCGACAGGCATGACGGGGGACGGCATCAATGACGCGCCGGCGCTGGCTCAAGCAGATGTGGGCTTTGCCATGGGTGGGGCGGGCACAGACACAGCCATGGAAGCTGCCGATATTGTGATCATGAACGACAACCTCGAACGCGTTGCCGAAACCGTGCAGTTGTCCAAGCGGACACATGCGATTCTTTGGCAGAACATTACCTTGGCGTTGGGTATCAAGTCTGTCTTTCTGGTCTTGGCCGTGTTTGGAACCGCAACCATGTGGATGGCTGTTTTTGCAGATATGGGTGCCAGCCTGCTGGTTGTGGGCAATGGCCTTCGCTTGCTTCCCCGAGCGAAAAACACCACTCCCAGCGCCAAAGTTTAGAGCTGCCCAATGAACCACCCAACCCTACAGCCATGCGTGAAACTATTCTGAGCGCCCTCAAGGATGCGCAGAGTGCGCTTACCGCTCTTATCAGCGACGAATCTGCACTGGCTTCGACCGAAAACGCTGCGGCGTTACTGGTGAAGACATTCGAGGGCGGGGGAAGGGTTTATGCTTGTGGGAATGGCGGTTCCATGAGTGATGCCATGCACTTTGCAGAGGAGCTGACTGGACGCTTTCGTCACAACCGTAAAGGACTGCCAGCCCAGGCCATTAGCGACGTCGGTCATTTGACCTGTGTCGCCAATGACTTCGGGTATGAACAGGTGTTCTCAAGATACCTGGATGCACATGGCCGGGCTGGAGACTGTTTGCTGGCCATCAGCACAAGTGGCAAAAGTACCAACGTCGTTAATGCTGCCGTCGCAGCCAAAGAGCTCGGTATGAGCGTGATTGCATTGACCGGTCAGGAGATGTCTCAACTGGGCGTTCTGGCAGATATTTGCATCGCTACGCCCGCTGGAGACTTTGCCGACCGCGTTCAGGAACTGCACATCAAGGTTATTCATATCTTGCTGGAGTTGATCGAGCGGCGGTTTTTCCCGGAAAACTATGTCGTGACGGCCACGCCCGTGAGCTCCTGAAACACATACGTTGTACACTTTCGCCGTGCGCCGTTATCTGATCATTTTCTTTATTGTATTTCTGCCGCTCCAGTTCGCCTGGGGCGCTGCAGCGAGGTATTGCGTGCACGAGAAGGTCGACCAGGTAAGCCATTTTGGTCATCACGCGCATGTGCATACGGTTTCAGTGCCCGAAAGTGCTTTGACCGGTGATTTGGGCGGAACAGATGATCCAGATTGCAACTATTGCCACCTAAGTTGCGCTCAGCCGCTGCCGAGCAATGTCTTGGATTTTTCCGCGGTCTTTCCCGCAATTTTCGAACCACCGGATCCCTTGCCCACCCAGTATTGGCTTCCGGACACGATCGAACGACCCAATTGGACTCTCGCCGCTTAATCCGGCGAGAACGCTCCTTTTCTTTTTAGCTGCCCTTCGGTAGCTGGCTTCCCGCCGGATTCTCCCCCCTTGGTTTTTCGCAACTAGGAGAATTCGATGCGACCGAAAACGCTGGCGCTGGCCTGCACACTGTTTCTTATATCCGTACCTGCCTTTGCGCAGTCAACCAGTCCTGTAGCGGCCAGTACGCGGGAACTTGCTCCGCTCACACTGCAGGAAGCCCTGGTACGGGCCGCTCAGGCCAATCCTGCGTTGCGCTCCAAACAGGCGGAGCTCGCCGCAGCAGAAGGGTTAAGTAGCGACGCGAGGTCGCTGCTTTTCAACAACCCCCAACTGGCTTTTGACAAGACGCGGCGGCTGGTGCCCCAGGCGGGCATGATGACTGAACGTCGCAACGAGTGGACGGGAGGAATCTCCCAGACCTTTGAAACCGGCGGGCAGGGAGGCTTCAGGCGAGAAACAGCCTCGTCTGCCCTGGAAGCGTTGCGTTACGAGATTGTTGACGCACAGCGGCAAATTCGAAGTGAGATAGCAACACGGTTTTACCGGGTGCTAGCTCTGCAGCAACGTGTTGAACTGGAGAGCCAGGCGCTTAAATTGTTCGATGATGCTGCTGCAGCCGTACAAAAGCGGCGAGTAGCGGGCGAGGATACCAAGCTTGATGCCAACGTCGCGCTGGTGGAGGCCGAGCGCGCACGGAACCAACTAGCACTGGCGCGGGAACAGCTTAACGAAGAGCGTAACGATCTGGCGGCGCGCCTGCAGCTTGTGGGCCCAGCCCTTCCTCTGGCTCAGGGTGAACTGACACCTGCACCTATGGGGTTTGCTTTGAATGACCTGCTTGGCAGTCTCGATTCCCAGCCGCGTCTTCTGGCTCTTTCTGCCCGTGAAAAGAGCGCAAACGCAAGATATCGCCTGGAACGCGCAAGCGTCAGTCCAGACGTGACGGTGGGACTCAATGTAGGGCGTGAAGGATCAAGCGTTGCGCGCGAAAGGCTCACCACCATTTCTGTTTCGATCCCACTCCCCATTTTCAAGCGCAATGCGACCGGTATTGGTCAAGCGTCCACCGCTGCAACCCAGGCGCAAATTGACAGGGAAGCCGCGCAGCGCGACACCAAAGCCAATGTCGTGTCGCTTTGGACGAGGCTTGCAAGTCAGGAGCAACGCGTTCGCCGACTTCAGGACGTCGTCCTGCCAGCGCTGACCGACAACCTGAGCCTTTCGGTTAAGTCTCGCCAAGCGGGGCAGATCGGCTTACTTGAACTGATCGTGGTCAACCGTCAGGCACTCGATGCTCGCCGTGACCTGATCGAAGCACTTACCGAATACCACAGTACCCGCGCCACACTTGAGTTGGAAGCGGGCTGGTCCAAAGAATGAGAGTCATCATGAACACCACCATATTCAAAACTTCTGCGTCACGCCGTCTCCTCGGCATCTCCTCCGTTCTTGCTGTATTCCTAGCGTTGGGCGGCTGTGGTGACAAAGTGGCCAAAGGAGAAGAGCCTGTTAAACAGGAGGCAGCCGGCAAGGAAGAAAAAGGCCTGAAGCTCACCGCAGAAGAACAGGCTCTCGCAGGGATCAAATTTGAAGAAGTCTCCTCTCGCACTTTCGAGGACTCCGTAAGCGTGACCGCAACCATTCGACCCAATCAAGATCGAATTGCCAAAATTGCGCCGCGCGTTGAAGGCCGGATTGTGAGCGTGTCGGCAAATCTGGGGGACAACGTCCGCGCCGGCCAATCATTGGCCATCATGGACAGTCTGGCGATTGGCGAGGCGCAATCTGCTCTTTTGCGTGCGCAATCGTCGGAGCGTGTTGCTCAGGCGGACTTCAAGCGTGCAGAGTCGCTCAGTGCCGAAGAAATTATCCCGCAAAAGGAGTTGCTCAGATCGCGCGGCGAGCTTGAGCGCGCCAGTGCGGAATCGCGCGCGGCAAGTGACCGTTTGCGGCTGCTAGGAGGCTCTGCAAGTGCCAGCGGGAGGGCGCAGTCCACGTTTGCACTGACGGCACCATTTGCAGGCACGGTTATTCAGAAAAAAGCCACGATAGGTGAGCTTGGTTCGCCAGCCGAAGCAGTTTTCACCATTGCGGACCTGTCAAAGGTATGGATTGAGGCCAACCTTACGGATGAACTTCTCTCGAAAGTGAAAACCGGTGCAGCAGCGACTGTGACCGTAGGTGCTTATCCCGGCGAACGCTTTAGCGGCCGGGTGGCATACATAGCCAATGTCCTGGACAAGGACAGCCGCACGATCGCTGCGCGTATCGAAGTGCCTAACAAAGACGGGCGTCTCAAACCGGAAATGTTCGCCACCGCAAACATCGCGACTGGTGGGCAACTGGAAGCGATTTCAGTGCCTGACGGCGCCATCTTGCTGCTCCAGGGCCAGCCGACGGTCTTTGTGAGTGAAGGAGGTGGCTTCCAGCCACGCGCTGTTGAGACCGGAGAAAAAATATCCGGACGCACGGTCATCAAGTCGGGACTAAAACCGAAAGAACAGGTCGTTGCAGCAGGTGCATATGCATTGAAGGCACGAATGCTGAAGTCGCAAATCGGCGATGCCCATTGAGCCAAGGATAGAACACCATGCTTAATGCAATCGTTGACGCCTCACTGCGTTACAAAGTACTTGTTCTCGTCGCCTTCGCGGTTCTGGTCGGCTTGGGCGTCCAAGCTTATCGCAATGTACCTGTGGATGCCTTCCCGGACGTTACGCCTGTCCAGGTCAATATTTATACGGAGTCCCCTGGTTTGGCCGCCGAGGACGTTGAAAGACTACTCACGACTCCCATCGAAGGGGCGATGGCAGGCTTGCCCGATGTGGAAGAAGTTCGCTCGGTTTCCCTGTTTGGTCTTTCCTATGTGGGCATCTATTTCAAGGACAACGTAGACATTTACTTCGCACGTCGCCTCGTCGGTGAAAAGCTCCAGGATGTCAAAGGCCGATTGCCCGAAGGGTATGGGGAGCCTGTTCTAGGGCCCAACAGTTCCGGGTTAGGTCAGGTGTTCTGGTACACCATCGAATCCGCAGACAAAAAGCTCAGCGCCATGGATCTGCGTACGCTGCATGACTGGACCGTCCGGCTCATTCTGCGGACGGCGCCGGGCGTGGATGATGTGATTTCATGGGGTGGCGACCAGAAGCAGTACCAGGTGCAGATAGACCCCAACAAATTGATCAAGTATGGCTTGACGTTTAAGCAAGTGATGGAACGCCTGGCTGCAAACAACAAGCAAGTGGGCGGGCAATCCATCAATCTTGGCTCCGAGCAATACCTGGTTCGCGGACTGGGCCTGGTGACAGGTACCACCGACATTGCAAGCATTGTGGTGGCCGAGCGCAATGGTGCGCCGATCTTTGTCCGTGATGTCGCGGACGTGAAGGAAGCCGCAGCGCCCAGGTTTGGCGCGGTCACGCGGGATGGTCAGGAGGCCGTTCTTGGAATGGCGTTGTCCCGGGTGAATGAAAATGCGAAGAATGTTGTTGAGGCTGTGAAATCCAAGCTGGCCCTCGCACAAGCCGCCTTGCCGAAAGGCGTGTCGCTGATACCGGTGTACGACCGTACCGATCTGGTGGACAAAGCGCTTCGCACCGCTCAAAACTCCTTGATAGAGGGCGCGGTTCTGGTCGCGATCATCCTGTTTCTATTCTTGGGGGATTTCCGCTCCGCCATTGTCGTGATCGTGACTTTGCCGATGGCCATGTTGATTGCGTTCATTCTCATGCAGCAATTTGGGGTAACGGCCAACTTGATGTCACTTGCCGGATTGGCCATTGGCACCGGGATGATGGTTGACGGTGCCATCGTGATGATCGAAAACGCCTTTCGGCTGCTAGCTCATGCCAAGGAATCCGGTAAACCGATCAAGAAAACTCACCTGATCCTTGAAGCCGCGCGCGAGGTGATGAACCCTATCGCCTTCGCTATCCTGATCATCATCGTGGTATTTATGCCGTTGTTCTCCCTCACAGGGTTGGAAGGCAAGCTTTTCAAGCCAATGGCATTCACGATTTCGTTTGCGATGGCAGGCTCACTCCTGCTGTCTATGACGCTGGTACCGGTATTGGCTGCACTCATTCTGAAGCCCAAAGAAGAAAAGGACACCTTTATCGTGCGCTGGGCCAAGCAGGCCTATCTGCCGCTACTTGATTGGGCGCTGGAGCGCAAAAAGCTGGTTGTTAGTACGGCGCTAGGGCTGCTTCTAGTGTCGCTGGCTTTGTTTCCTTTCCTTGGGAAGGAGTTCATGCCGCAACTTCAAGAGGGAACCATACTGTTCCGGGTAACCGGTATTCCTTCCACGTCCCTGGACGAGTCCATTCGCGTGTCCAACGTCATCAGTACAGAGCTCAAGAAGCAATTCCCCAAGCAGGTCGAATCTGTCCTGGCAACCATAGGCCGGGCTGAGGGTGGTGAAACCACCGACGTCAACTACATGGAAATACTGATAGCGACCAAACCTCAGTCGGATTGGCCAGAAAAGGTGCCGTATCCCGCGCTTGCATCAGAAATGCAGGAGGCCATGGAAAAGGTCGTTCCCACTGCTGTTATTGGAGCCAGCCAGCCTATTCAGTCCCGTGTGGAAGAGTTGATTTCCGGTGTACGGGCCACTCTCGCGCTTAAACTTTACGGTGAAGACCTCGGTACTCTTGACCGGTTAACGGGGGAGCTACAGGGCGTGTTGGGCAAAGTCCCCGGCGTGGCAGACCTGTCTGCCGAGGCGAACAAGGGCAAGCCGCAACTGGTAATCAAGGTCAATCGTGAGGCCGCAGCTCGTTACGGCATCAATGTGAACGATGTCCTTGAAGTCGTCAAGGCCGGAATAGGTGGGGAAGCTGTTTCTACCCTGATCGACGGCACCAAACGGTTCGACATTACGGTGCGTTTGCCCGACGCCTTCAGAGCCAGCCCGGCAAGCATCGGCGCCATCCCCATACGCACCGGAGAAGGCGCGCTTGTGCCGTTCTCCCAGGTCGCCACCATTGAGTTGGATGAAGGCTATTCGTTTGTGCGCCGCGAAGCCTTGCAGCGTTACTCTGTGCTGCAGATGGACGTGAAAGGCCGTGACGTGGACAGCTTTGTGAAGGAAGCCAGTGCCAAGATCGCTGAGCAGGTCAAATTGCCGACGGGCTACTACTTCCAGTGGGGAGGTGCGTTTGAAAACCAGCAGCGTGCCATGGCCCGACTGGCGGTGATTGTGCCCCTGACCATTGGCCTGATCTTCATGCTGCTGTACACGGCATTTAATTCCGTACGTCACGCAACGCTGATCATCGCTAACGTGCCCTTTGCCATCATTGGCGGGATTGTGGGTCTGTTTATCACGGGTCAATATCTCTCAGTGCCCTCGGCTATCGGGTTTATTGCTGTGTTCGGAGTCGCCATGCTGAATGGCATTGTGATGGTCACATTCCTGAACGATCAGCGGGGCCAAGGTTTGTCGATCAGGGATGCGGTTCGCCGGGGCGCTGAGTTGCGTTTAAGACCTGTCTTGATGACTGCATCCGTGGCTATCCTGGGACTCGTCCCCATGCTTTTGTCCACCGGAGTTGGTGCTGAAACTCAGCGTCCGCTGGCCACTGTGGTGGTGGGCGGCTTGTTCACTTCAACCGCCTTGACCTTGCTGTTATTGCCGTTGTTTTATGAATGGTCTGAGCTTCGGGCTGAGCGCAAAGCGCAAAAACTTCTCACCAACGAAGGAGCATCGTCATGAAGGAAATTAAGGCTTACATACATCGCAACCGGGTTGCGGAAGTTATCAGCGCCCTCAAGAGCTCAGCTGCATGGACGGCAGTCGGCAACAATGAGCACAATCTGACGGCCTATATGGTCAAGGGTTCCCTGGTCCCATTGGATGAGAGCGAGCGGCGTTTCTCGGTCGAGCTTGGCGATGAAGTCATCAATGAATACAAGCTGGAGCTCCATTGTTCTGAAGAGCATGTCGATGAACTGGTAAAGATCATCGTTGCATTAGCACGCACGGGGCAAGCCAACTCGGGTTGGGTCTATGTCATGGATGTGGTCACTGCCGTCCCTGTTCTGTGATGACCAATCCGTCCTCTACGTTAAGCCGGTGTTCAACATAGAAATGGACCTGTATGGATGTCGACTGGCGGCAGCGTCACTTGGGCAACGGTGTCAATCGTTATGGCCAGCGCTTTGGGAATGCTCTTGACGGTAGTTCTGTCGGGCGCGCTGCTGCTGATGGCGATCTCGCTTCACTGTCCGCACGGACGGAAACAACTCGGCGGAAGCAAGGTTGTAGCGGAGGCCTCCCCTATAAGCCTGGTGCCGATGAGTTCGACAATGATTTCGGGCGAGCTTTTTTAACTTTTATGGAGAAAAGCATGAGTTTTTTTGACAAGCTTCTTTCGAGCATGGGTGGCGGACACCATGGCAACCGTGGCGGTCATGGCGGGAACAAACATGGCTACCAGGGTGAGCCCTATGGTTATCCTGCGCAGCCGACGCCGCCGGCTAACACGGGAATTTCGTGTCCCGCTTGTTCAGCCACCAATTTGCCGAACGCACGCTTTTGCGCCCAGTGCGGAAAATCAATGACACCGGCAAGCTGTGACGCCTGTAAATCCCCATTGGTGGCAGGTGCGAAGTTTTGTGCGAACTGCGGGAAGTCGCAGGTCTAAAAAACCACGTTGCGGAACGCGTATGGCCTGACTCAACCTTCCTTATTGCAGAGGCTGTACCTCACCGTTACCAGGGTTACAGGGTCACATCGGAGAGAGTTTTGGAGTCGTAAATGCCCTCAAACTTTCATAGCCCCGTCAATGCATCTCGTGAGTCACTCGGTGCACTACTACTTTCGGCCGGTGGAATTTCGGTTGTCCTTTTATTGATCATTCTGTACTTTTTGTGGAGAGACAAAAAGCTCAAAATACCAGATATATATCGAAAAAAGCTACCTCCTAAAACCAGAAGAAAAAGAAGGTGACGAAGGTGGCTTGTGGGAAAAATTTAGAGGAACTGACGCTTAGTGGGAAACCAGATGAAAACGCGGTTTCATGCCCCAATGCGAATCGAGGCGATGCAATGAAATTTTTCCATGCTTGGCGCCTCGATTCGGCGCCATTTTCACGCAAGTTTCCGTCTTCCGTCGACCATGCAGGTGAGGCTCCGAGGAATCACAATCCCATTTGGCTGGTAACCGGCGGCAGTCTTTGGCTGGCGACCGCGGCCAATTTTCCTCTGTGGCGCGAATTGTCCCATCTTGCGTTGACTAGCGACCCAGCAGGGCTTGCTTTTTCGTTGGCAATGATGTTAATCATTGCTGCAACACTGATGGCCATGCTCAGCCTGTTTGCATGGCGCTGGACATTGAAACCCGTTCTCACGCTGATGCTATTCGCCTCGGCTTTTGGGGCCTACTTCATGTGGAGTTATCGCGTTGTGATTGATGCGACCATGATGATCAATGTGCTTCAAACCGACGTGAGGGAGGCAGCAGACCTGTTCAGTCCGCGATTAGTCGTTACGGTGCTTGTATTGGCTGTATTGCCATCCTGGACAATCTGGCGCCTACCTATTGGCTACGGCCCTTGGTCACGACGGCTGCTTCAGAATTTTCTGATGGCGATAGCTGCCGTGATCCTGCTTGCAGTGTCGGTTGTACTCAGCTATCAACCGCTTGCGTCCACGATGCGTAACCACAAGCAGGTGCGGTATTTGATGAACCCGCTGAATTCGATGTATGCCTTGGGCTATTTAGCTGCAGGGCCGCTACAACGTGATCGATCAGTCCTGGAGCCCATAGGTCTGGATGCGCGCTCCCCTGAGGTTGCTTCCAATGATCTTCCGCCGCTGATAATTTTGGTGGTTGGAGAGACGGCGCGGAGTGGCAATTTCAGCATAAATGGCTATCCTCGTCCGACGACTCCCAAGCTGGGACACGAAGAAGTCGCCAGCTTCCGGAACGTCTCAGCATGTGGGACCAGTACGGCGGTGGCCCTTCCCTGCATGTTTTCAAACCTTGGGCGAACCCAATTCGACGCGAGAAGCAAGAATTTTGAGGGTCTTCTGGACGTGATCCAACGCGCGGGGATGGCAGTGCTTTGGTTGGACAATCAGTCAGGTTGCAAAGCGGCATGTGATCGCGTTGGCTATGCCAATACATCCAAACTAAGGAACCCTCAATTGTGTCCGGAGGGTGCGTGTTACGACGCCATCATGCTTGAGGATTTGGATGCACGGATTGCAGCGCTGCCTGCAAAGGCGCGTGCGCGCGGGGTGGTTTTGGTACTGCACGCGATGGGTAGCCATGGCCCGGCCTACTACCTTCGCTCTCCCCAAGCGTTTAAACAATTTGGGCCTGAATGTTCGAGCAACGATTTGCAAAACTGCAGCCAAGCCGAACTGCTAAATGCGTACGACAACTCGATCATCTACACCGACCATTTCCTCGACTCAACTATTCATTGGCTCAGAACGCAGCAAGCCACCTATGCTCCCGCCATGGTGTATGTCGGTGATCATGGAGAGTCCCTCGGCGAGAACAATCTTTACCTCCACGGCCTGCCGTATGCTATCGCGCCTGATGTGCAGACGAGGGTGCCTTGGTTTACCTGGCTATCCCCCCGCTTTGCAAGCAAGAAAACTCTCACTCCGCAGTGTTTGCACAAGAAACAAGAGGAGAAGATTACGCACGACAATTACTTTCACTCGGTACTAGGGCTGCTCAGTATTAAGACCGTTGTCTACCAGCCTCAACTAGATGTGTATGCATCTTGCACAGGTACAAGATGATGATCTCTTGCCCCTGAGAGGTACCGCAGTCGCCTTTCGGACCTTGAACTCGACCGACATTCATGCTTCTTTGTTGGCGCTTGACGTGAAGTTGTAGGCAAGCAAACGCAATGCATTCGCGACAACCATCACAGTGGATCCTTCATGGAAAAGCACAGCAGTTCCAATGTTGAGACCAAATATCGTGGCCGGAATCAACACCGCAACCACGCCCAAGCTGACAAACAGGTTCTGGCGAATGATGCGACTCGTGCTGCGGGACAATCCAACCGCAAACGGAAGTTGAGCCAGGTCGTCAGCCATGAGGGCCACATCGGCGGTTTCAAGCGCAACATCGGACCCTGCAGCACCCATTGCAATGCCGACGGTAGCGTTGGCCATGGCAGGGGCATCATTGACGCCATCTCCTACCATCGCCACCTTGCCGTGCTTCTCGCGGAGCGCCTTGATTTCTTGGACTTTTTGCTCGGGCATGAGGTCGCCCCTGGCTTCTGTGAGTCCAACGCTTTTTGCAACGGCTTCGGCCACCTTTTGATTGTCCCCGGAGATCATGATCAAACGCTCGATGCCCAGGGAGCGTAGTTCCGCCATCACCTGCGCTGCAGCCGGCCGAGGGGTATCCATGACGGCAATGACTCCCAGAAATCTCGTGCCCTTGCGCACCACCATCGTGGTCCGACCTGCGGCAACCAGTTTGTCGTTGACCGCCACCAACTCCGCTGGCAATGCCGAATCCTTCAGTTCATCAAAGAGCGATGGTTTGCCAATATGCACCTGTTGCCCATCAACAAGTGCCTGGACGCCCCGACCGGTGATGCTTTTCACATCGGTGACCGCTGGCGGATTCACACGGCCGCCCAGTCGCTCCCGCGCCCCGTTGACGATAGCGCCCGCCAAGGGATGGTCGCTTTGCTGCTCTACAGCCAGCGCAACCGAAAGCAATTCATCGTCACTTACCCCATCCATTGCCACTGCGTCGGTCAGTTTTGGTTTGCCCTCTGTAAGCGTGCCTGTCTTGTCGAAAGCAATCGACGTCAACGTGCCAAGGTTCTCCAGCGGTCCGCCGCCCTTGACCAGAACGCCACCCCGTCCAGCCCTTGCCACACCGCTCAAAACCGCACTGGGCACCGAGATGGCCAATGCGCAAGGGCTGGCCGCAACGAGAACGGCCATGGCGCGATAAAAAGTCGCAGAAAATGGCTCGTCAATGACGAGACCGGCGAACATCAGCAAAACCACAAGCGCCAAAACCGCCGGCACAAAGATCCGCTCAAATTTTTCGGTGAACTGCTGGGTCGGCGAGCGTTGCGCCTCGGCTTCCGTGACCATCTTGACAACGCGTGCCATGGTCGATTGCTCGGAGCGCCTGGCAACCATCACCTCGATAGCGCCAGAGCCGTTGATCGTGCCGGCAAAAACGCGGTGCTCAGCGCCCACCCGATCAAAAGCGCTGAGCGCTGCCCTTGCGTCAGTTATCGGACTTTTATCGACGGGTACGCTTTCTCCGGTCACCGGTGCCTGGTTAACGCTTGAAGTTCCCACGACCACGACCCCATCGGCCGGAAGGCGCTCGTTTGGCCGCACGATGACCACATCGCCAACCTGGAGCTTGCCGACGCCGATTTCTTCCGTTCCATTTTCCCGGCGAACCGTTGCCACCTCCGGCGCCAGCTTGGCCAGTGCCTCGATAGCCTTACGAGCTCGGCCCATGGCGTAGTGCTCCAAAGAGTGGCCCAGGCTGAAGAGGAACAGCAGGAGAGCACCTTCTGCCCATTTCCCCAGGGCCGCAGCACCAACTGCGGCAACCAGCATCAGGGTGTCAATTTCAAAGCGGCGGGCGCGAAGATTTTCGACGGCCTCTTTGACGGTATAAAAGCCGCCAAACAAATAAGCCAAGACATAAAAAGCCGTCGGTAACCAGCTGGGTGAGGCGCCGCTGCGTTCTACCAACCAGCCACCGAGTAAAAGAAGGCCTGCCAACGCAGCAAAGATCAGCTCGGTTTGCTCCCCAAACATGCCACCGTGCGCGTGATCATGTTCCGCATGGTCACTTGTGTCGCCGTGTTTGTGATCGTGTCCAGAATGATCCTCTGCACCGAGAGGCGGCTCACCTCCGGGAGAAGGCAGTTGCTCATCTGCCGCTGTGATCGGTGGCGATGTAGGAGTCGTTTCAGGCGCGGCGGCCCGATGTTCGTGACTGTGGTTCTGTTCGCTGGTGGAATGCCCAGGATGTGAATGCGGTTTTGGCTTATCCTCAGCCGCCGCAGCAATCAAATCCCGATCTCTTTTGTCATTGCCTATACCCAGCGCGGCGGCCTTTGCCCGCAGGTCACTGGCAGACACCTGTCGCCTGTCATATTCAATGCGTACGGTGCCAGAGGCCGAGACATCAGCTTCAAATACGCCGGTTGTGTCGCGCAGAGCCTCTGCGATGCGGCGTGCGGCGCGCGCATGTAGAGGCGGCGCACTGATGACGACATGGGCGTACTGCTCGTTTAGCGCAGCACCTGCCGCGCTTACCAGTTCTCGAACTCTCGTCAGTGAAATTACAGACGGAATGTAGTGGATGCAAAGTTGCGGAGGATGATCCTGACCTTGTGCAACATGCGCCTGCGAGATGCCAGGTCGGCCGGAAAGGGAGGCGATCAGTCGGGCTACGCAACGATCCTCAACATTGTCAATATGAGGAAGGACCAGCGGCAGGTCCAGACGCAATTTGATGGGTTCGCTCATGATGAGGACTCGCTTTCATTTCTGACAAAATATCAAAGAACGGCACGGGAAGGCGTCGGCCTGTTTCATGTTCCGCCGTCTCAATACTGAAGCGAGGCGCGTTCGTTTAACAGGCCGTCCAGGCGGCGACGGGCCTTTTGCACAGCGTTGGCAAGTGCTTGTCGCCGCTGAAAGTATGAGGGTGTAAGTCGACGACCTTGCCGCTCTCCTTCCTGAACTTCCTGACCTTGCTGCAGGTCTGACTCCGCACTCTTAAGTTCACTGTAGGCATCGTCGACCTGCTTGTCGAGTTGCTTGAGACGAGCAGACCGAGCCGCGGCATTTTCAAGTAGCTGCGCGCGCGACATGGAAAGGGCTTTCTGAGCTGCCTCCGCGTCTTGCGCATTTGGCGGATGCCGTTCAATGCTTATTTTTTCTTTTCGGCTTGCCTTGGGCACCGGTTCATCGGAATAGATGATTCGGCCGTCTGACAGAGTTGACTTGTAAATAATGCGTTCGTCGGCGATGCTCAGCGTAGCGATACCGGACAGAGCTGCGCATGCGGCCAGTCTGAAAACTTGTTCGACTTTCATGGCTTCGGTGCAGCATCTGCTGGGCCAGATCCGGCTGCTGCTGCAGCGGGAAGCCTTTGCTTGTCAATGGCGGACTGGAGTTGCCATGCCGCCCGCCAAGCGCTCGGTGCCCCAAAGATCAATAGCGCAACGCCCATAACCAGGTACAACCAACCGAGCACTGTCAACGAGTTGATGGCTCTGACGGCATCATCCCTGTAAAGAAATGCTATACCCAGTTGGACGCTGAACAGCGCCGCAAGTACTATGGCCGACCACAAGCTCAGACGCAGCCGTAGCAGGAGAGCAACTCCGAATATGGATTGCGCTGCAGTCAGGAAAAACTCTTCATGTTGGCGTGCATCCAGCGGAAGGGCCGTCCAGGTCCCAGCGCCGAAGCTCATTGCCAGGGGCAGCATCCCCACAAGCAATGTCCACTGGTTGATCTTGTCGCTGATCATGGTGGTCAGACCGCCTTCGGCACGGCCGGAAAGTACGAATAGAACGGCGATAACGACTGCCGGGGCCTCACTGGCCAGTGGCGCCAGCCACTGGATAAGCAAAAACTCATCAATACCCCAGATTCTTCCAGACTGGATCATGGCTTCCGCAAATGGTTCGGCGGACGCCAGTATGACGGTTGCTGCAATGACGGTCAGACCGCCCATCCATGCCCATTGCCAGGCAGGGGACAGCGTTGAAAGCGCCGCCGCAGGCCCGGGCTCATCATCCGCTTCAAGACCTGACTTGACCTTGGGCATGCGCCCAGCCTGCCAGAGATAGGCGCCAAAGATGGCGACGAGGACAACTGTATCCAGCAAGCCGATGCTGTTTTTCAGGACAATGACGAATGCGTACAGGCTGGCCAGCAGCAAAAAACCAATCTCCACCATGTTGACAGTGGCCAGGGCAATACCCCGCTGACGGGTACGCCACCAGTGTAAAAAAACCATCAGCGGCCAAGCCAGCCCAACCAGCAATCGGTTAGCGCCGGTCATATTGGCGGCCGCGTATTGGACATAGTTGGACTCTGGCGCCTTGCCGGCCTGATAGGCGTAGTACATGTCTACAGCGTATTCAGGCAGCACCGTGACCAGCGCAACTAACGCGAGTATGAGACCTTGAGATATCCGTTTTTCGGCGGCCTCGGCACCCCACGAAAGCATGAAACCTGCAGCCAGCACTGCAACCCCGAAAACTGCCATGTCCAGCACGGGATTGGGACGCCAGCCACTTAAGCGAAAGACAATGGCAGGTGCGATACCGATCAGGGCAATAGCAAGAAGAGTCAAGAAGCGCTTCACTTCGAATCCTTATGGAAGTTAATTTTGGATTTCAAGCATCACCATCGGATAGCTGTGATAGACGGAAAGTGACTGAAGTAATAGACATTCATGCGACCGCGAAAGGCCCACTAGCAGGGAAATTAGTCCGGCCCATCACCTGCCTCTTTCCCTTCGGTTTTGAGCCTTCCGAGTCCGAAAAGCACCAAAAAATTTGCCAGGGCAAGCACAAAGCCAATGTCGTAATATCCGAAGCCGACGGCAGCGCCCACTACACCTGTGTTGAGGATACTGGCTGCGGTGGCTGTACCGTGCGTGGTTGTGCCGGCCTTGAGAATGGCACCACCACCGATAAAACCTATACCCGTGATGACGCCCTCCAGAATCCGGGCTTGCCCGACCGAGCGCTCGCCGAGCACCTCAATTGCGAGTAGCACGAAGCCGCAGCTGGCCATGGCAACGATAGGGAAAGTTCGGAGGCCCGCGCTTCTCGAGCCATTTTCCCGGTTCCACGCAATCGGCATGGTGAATAGGAAAGCCAGGGACATCCGGAAAAGATGGTTAGTCACGTCTCCCCATATACCCCACAAAGAACTGGTCATACCGGTGGCCTGAAGTGATTGATTGATTCTTATACCCGAGCTGGCTTTAAGTTCATGCAGGACAGACGCCCTTATTTGCCGTTTTTGCAACGCAGCATGCTCATCAGGAGAATTTCAGACTGAAATGTGACCACGCTGTTCGGTCCGTGCCCATAGGGCTGAAGAGCGGCGTGTTGCTGGATCAAACTGCTCAACCGCCGTTCCGCCTGAGTCTGTGCCCCCCGAAAAAGCTGCTGGCGGCTGAAGTACTCTGCCGTCAGCCGTAGCCCCTGGCGATCACCCTCCTGTACAGCTGCCGCTCGCCGGCAGCTATTCCTACGCTTGAAGTAAGGAGACAAACGGCGCGGGCGACCTACCTGTCAGGATTTGAACCATTCCACGAGTTCGGGCCCGAGCAGCGCCGCATTCAGCTCCTCGTCGGACTGCGCGACAAAGGCCTCCAGGTCGCGGATGACCACCAGGCCGGTATTCTTAAAGCGGCTGGCGATTCGCTGGACAAACTCAAACTTCACGTTCCTGTCCTCGCATGCTCCGATGAAGAGAAAGTAGACCTGGTCCCCACGTCGCTGCGATTCCTCGAGCACGCGCGTGGTGCGGGCTTCGTCGCTCTTTTCGTTCTCACCGTCTGTAATGAAGAGGACAAGGGAGCGCTTTTTCTCGTGAGTGTGCGGTGTACCGTGCTCATGTTGCTGCTGAGGCAAATTGAAAAGGCGCCACAGGAAGCCTTTGCCTTGCGACGCTCGGTGAGCCTCCTCGCACTCTTTCCACCCGAAATGCTCAAGCGCTCGTTCGATCACGAAGCTGTAGGTCGTGCCGCCATTCCAACCGGGGACCCGCTCGACGATGTTCCGCGTGACGTAGCCCTCGGCGTTCTCCGGCGTCACGCTTCCGACATAGTGCGCACTGCGCTCGCCCGAGCTGAAGGTGAAAACATCCATCTTCCGGTCTGGGTCGAGTACCACGCAATACGGCACAAGGCGCTCAATCAGGAGGCTTGTCGTGCCCTCCTCGTGCTCGTGCTCGAAAGAGCCGGAAACGTCAATGATCGCGGCGGTTTCCGCCTTCACGGCCGCGACGACGCCGGCCTTGTCGAGCGCTAGTCGCAAGATGCCAGCCGATTTTTCGAGATTGAGTGTCAGTTTGCCGTTCATGATGCTCTCCATTCAAGGTGTGCCGTATTGGTCTTCGATAGTGCGAGGAGGCTCGGGCGCGTATAGGTCATAGTAAAGCCGCCGACCGCAGGATACTCCAGATTCGCGCTTACAGCGCCCGCCATCACAGCCTTCCAGTAACTGGTTACCAGCGCCGGGGATGCATCGACGAGCGGCAGGGATACACTTCAGCAGCTTCGACTCCGCCCGAGTCAACGCTTTTGTTAATTCGATGCGCTTACAAGGAGTGCTTTAGGGGTTTTCTTGAGAATCTGCTGCGTGGAATGGCTGGAGGTCATCATCGCGGGGGGCACGGCGGTGGCGGTCATGGTGGCTATGGCAAACACGGCGGTCCGCCTCCGGGGGAATGCCGCCAAGCAATTACGGCGGCCAGCCACCCGCCCCTTCAGGGACAGCACGCGCCAAGTGCGGCGCCGACGCGCCGGCTGGCGCTAAGTTTTGCCCGGGGTGCGGCAAGTCCGTCCCATCCTAAGAACTAAAGGGTCAGGCCGGATTCACAAGCCGGTCGTACATTTCTCTTGTCTGTTCGTTGGCCCTCTTTTCAAAATCTCGTGCTGATGCCTGCCGACACAAATGCCCTTGGCGATGTATTGCCTCGTACACCCTTGCCAACGCTGAAGTCCAGTTGTACGTTGGGTGCGAGCAGGTAGCCAAGGCCAGCGTCAAGGATGACAGAGGCGCGCCCACCTCTTTCTCGGGTGATTGCATCCCAGCATCCACGAACAGGCTGAGCGAGGCTGTGGGGTTGTAGCTCAGAGTGGCGGCGAAAGTCCGGGCGAAAAATGTTCGCCCCTCATCGTCTTCGACGAGGCAGACACCAATGTTCGGATTAAGAGGCCATTTTTGTGCAAAATCCCAATCGGCCGCCAAACGCAGATCACCACTGGTGCGCTGGCTACGAAAGCTGCCGGATCCCGACTGCGGCACAAGCCTGGCAATCATTCCAAGGGAGGGCGTAGTGCCATCCTTCACGTCCGTGATCTGCTACTTGGCACCAAGCGCCACGGGCGCGCGTCCTTCTTCGCGGACGAGTGAACCGGATGCGTCGCGTGATGTCTGGAATACGTAGGAATTGGTTTCTAGCCGAAACTCCCAGTTTTGCCCCATGCCGGCGCGTAGCAGCAGCGGGGCCATGGCACGGTGATTGGAAGTGCCCGCAGCGCGGCGGAACTCTTTTTGAAATCCCGCCTCGATTTGCAAGCGACCGTGGCCGATCACCTTGCTGCCATCGGCAATGCCGGGGCGGTCCGCATTAATGGGTTCGTTGACCTGGGCCCAGGCGATGGCTGCGCCCTGCAACGCGATCGCCGCGACCATCGCCTTTTTCTTGATGCGTCCGGTCATGAATCCGCTCGCTGCCTAGCTGGTTGAAGATTTCAATTGCTCGACGATGTCCCGAAGCCGGTACGCCATCTCGCCGGCCTCGGTCTGCGTGATCGCTGTCTTTGTGGCATAAAGGGCGGTAATCGAGGCTATGTTTCCAATGAACCCCGGCAGCATGACGAGCACCACGTTCTGAATGGCGCTGACCAAAGAGATCGGCTGCTCGAGCTGCAAGCTCCTGGTCGCTCCACCCTCGCGGATGAGGGCCAGTGTCTGAGTCAGGCTCATGGCGCGTTCGGCAAAGCGCTGCGCCACTGCGTCCTTTTTATTCGACAGGTGTTGCGACAGGAACGACGCAGCAATCGCTGCGGCTTCAAGCTGCGCGCCAGCGGCTTCGGTGCGTTCAACCACGCCGAGGAGTTGGTCCTTAAAGTCTAGCAATTCCTCCAGTGCCGCCGCCATCAGCGCAACGAGCTTCTCAAGTTCCGCTTGGGCGCTCGCCAGTTCGCCCGGCGTGTCAATCCGTGTGTTAACCCGCTGCAGCATCCGGTCCATAACTCCGCCAGCGCCGTGCCCGCATGCGGCGAGCAGGTCAATCGACGCGAGGATGTCCATCGTGCGGGTGAGATAGCTTTGAACTTTGTACAGCACGGGACTGCGGGAGAGGGTGAGCGCTTGACCTACGAGGTCGCTGTACGCCTTCTGCTGATCATGGCCCCAAAGGATGGCCTTACGCTCCGTGGCCTTGTCCACCACGAAAACGGCGATGAGCGCACCTGCCTGCATGTAGACCTCGGACGCTGCTCCCGGCGATAGCCTCTCGAGCTCATCCGGTTGAACTGCGATGCGCTGGCGTTCGAAACCTGGGATGGCCGTTGGTTGCCGCACGACCGGCGCCGCTACAACAGGAGACGCAGCGGGAACCGGCGGCTCAACTCGGCGCGACAGGGCATCCGCGGCCTTGCGCGTGGAAGCGACAGGTGACTCGACCACTGTCGGGCGCAGCTTCTTGTTCCGAGCGTCAGGAGAAGTGGCTGAGGACATCGTTGATAGTGCCAGTGAAGCCGCGGCCCACCGGGGCGTACTCCCAGCCACTGTCGCCGTGCATGACGCTCCCCAGTTGCACCACGTTGAAGTCACCGAACTCCTTTGAGAGCTGGTAAGCACCGAGTTCCTGACCGCCCTCGTCTGCGATCGTGACGGTGCAGACCTCAATGTCAGCAAAAGCCGCTTCTTCCTCGGATTCAGTGCCGCCTTCGTGCTCCCGTCCGTGTTCGGCCTTGTGGACGGTGGCAAACAGTGGGATCTCGTTGACGCCGGCGGGAAGCCTGGACCCGTCGATCACAATAGTTTCGCTGTTTCCCTGTACACGGATGTCTCCTGAATGCCGGAGCGCACCCGAAGAGGTAGCGAAGGAGCCATCTACAGCGCTCGCCAGCACGCCGGTCCGGGGACTCATCCTCGTGGTGTTGTAGGTGGACAGAATCTGCTCAAGGGCTGTCACTTTCGCGCCCCCGCCGTCGTTGCGAGCCTCTAGCGCGTGGATGTCGACGTCGTCCTCGTGCCGAGCGTTGCATTTCCAGGCGACCGTCACAGTAAAGCTGGCTCCCTTGTTGAGGGACAGTTGCAATTTCTGGGCTGGCTTCGCGCCCGGTTTGTCGAGGGAAAGAGTGAGCATCAGGTGGCTCCCGCTATCGTTGGTTGTGGAGTGCCGCGAGGTCGGCTCGAGACTGTTCGAACATGCGCCTTGCTTGCTCGAACTTATCTTCGGTTTCCTTTTTTGCCGCTTCCACCAGTTCGTGGATCTCGCGGGTCTGGGTGATGATAGCTGCGATCTGCTGGGCCTGAGCCACGCGATTATCGCCGGGTGCCTTGGCTGCCGTGACAGCAACGTCCTTAGTGGCCTGGCCGCGCAGCTGCGTAAGCTGCTGGTCCAGGCGCGCCTGGCGTTCAGCGATCTGCTGCACAGACTTTACCGCGAAGGCGCCATGGATGGACAGCAGCGTCATCTTGATCGAAGCGAAGCGCGAAGAAACAGTGGTGGCCGTCTCCTGTAGCGTCGCCACCCCTGCGGCCTCGATCTGCTGAATCACCATCTGGTCGGCCGGCAATCTGGTATATGTGCCCTCCAGCGCCAGCGCCCGGCTTTCCAGCAGCCGTAACTTGTCCTGCAACTCGCGTACGCGCGCCTGCGTGGCCACATCGGCGGGATCCGCGCTGGCCTGCTCCTGCGCTACGTACTGCCTGGCTTTTTCGAGGAAGGCGCGAGCCACTGCGGCGTCGAGAGTGAAGCTTGCGAAATGCTCTCCGTAGGATCGCTTGAGCGTTTCGAGGGCCTGCAATTCGCCAAACAGCGTCTTCATCTCCTTGGACAGTTCGCCTTCGAGGCGTTGCATCTCGTCAGCCAAAGTGCGCGTGCGGCCCGCCACCAAGTCGCCGACTTCCTGCATGAAATCACGAATGGCATCCTCCGGCTTGCGTCCGGCGACCTTGGCGATGAGGCCGGCGAAGAATCCGCGCTGCTCGCCCCTTTGAATCTTCTCCAGAATCTCGGGCAGCTTGGCATCTTCGACGCCCTTTTCCAATCGCTCAAAGAGCGCGAACACCTTGGCAGCCGTCTTCTTGTCGAGGCGAGCCAGGAAGCCGTCCAGCGTCTGCTGCAGTGCCAGTTCGGAGCCCAAGCCAATTTTGATGATGTCGCCGGGGGGTACCGCGCCAAAATCCAGGACCCCCAACGCCTGCTCGGCCTGCGGCACCTGCTCCGCACGTAGCACGATGGCCCCGGTTTCCAGAGGCGTTGCCTGGAGGAGCGGGAGCCCGAGCGTGCCAGGCGAGTGCAAGGCAGCGGGGAGTTCAGTTGGTTTCATCAGCGTCTCCTTTGATAGATCCGGGGGCTCTCGCCTCGCCAAGCGGTATTATCATGTATGGGGTAAATTCCCCCTGCCGAAGCTGAAGAAAATTACTATCGGCAATTAGCCAGGCAGGCCGTCACAACGGCCTGACTTAACCCAACGGGCCTCCACGAAACCCGGGAGTCCGCGCCCAGTGACTTGCCCAATGCGGGCGCTGACCAATTGAATCGCTACCATCAGCGGACAGGTGAAAACGATGGTCCACAGCATCCCAAAACCAAACTTGGCACCGGCTTGGGAGTAGGTGGCTATACCGCTTGGGTCGTCGTCGGCTGCGCCCGTCACAGACCAGGCCCTAATTTCTTCAACCAGGATTGATCTGCTAGCGGCGGCGAGTCGCTTGCATCGCTCCGCGTTTCCGTCTGGCCGGCCATTTGAGTTCTCCCTTGCGTGTCAAGCATGCGCACCCCTCTTGCAGTGTTATCCAAAGCGTGCGATTGCCCATAAGGTTTGTTGCCATACCGGGCAAGTACGCGCTCCTCACGCTTCCGGCAATGACCGTAAATGCGTAGACCTTCGTCACTTCGCCTCGGTTTTCCCTCGGCGGGGCAACGGCCGGGATTGCACAAAGCTTATTTTTGAAAAAGGTATTTGGGCCAGCACAGCGCTTGCCAAATTGCGTTCCAGGCACCCTGAACATCAGGTTGATCGGCTTTGGACATTCGCAATGGCATTTTGCGGTGAAGGAGCAACCAAAAACCAAAGCATATCCAAATAGCCACGATCAATTGCAACGGGGTGCCAAGAAATCTGTCGACCATACCGATTGCCAGCAGCACAATGGCCCATACAAGCAACAGCGAACCAATTCTGAAAATCATATGCTTCGTACTCAAAAACTTGGGCACTACCTTTACGTAAAGATTGCGTGACCAGCAACTGAAATACCCATTTGGTCTATCGCAGCGTGTTATTGCTGCGTTAATTTTTTGAGCAATTCGGAATGATCTGAGCTTGGATCAGAAAGCATACGCGAAGCGTAGTAAATGGCGCTGGACAGACTCACTCGTCTTCTCGATTTCGAGTAAAAGAACGAATCGACTTCTCCGGCAAGCTGTGCTGCGGTCACATGCCCTAATGAAGCAAACTCTAAAGGTATGGCCGTGGATGCTAGTGTCGCTCTTTCAATGACAGCGACGCTATCCATGTACCCAAGCACATAAGTAAGTTGCTGTGAGGGTGTCAGCGATCTCCACCAAACACCATCACGGAACGCTCTAGACGGAACGTCTATTTGTCTACGTAACCTTCGTATGGCCATGCCGACAAAATCGCCCGCCGACATGGCACTATTTTTTCGGCTGTGCGGTTTTATCACGGTGGCCTTGAGGGTCCAGATCCCCGGGAACATGCCCTTCATGAGGATGATGGGCACCTGGCTGTTCCTGCACAGAGGTGTCGCGGTGGCCATGCTGATCCAGGTCACCCGGGGTATGCCCTTTGTGGTCATGGTGTGTGCCTGGCTTTACTTCGGGTTGGTTCGGGGTAGCTGACATATCTATCTCCTAGTAAGTTAGATATATATAGTGCCTTTGGTCTTGAGAAGGCACGTAGGTAAATACCGCTTTCTGGTGGTCGCTTGGGATTACGAGCCGACCTCATACCGCTAGATGGTTCAAGCGCATGACGGTGTTGGCGCCTTTGCTCAGGCCTGATGCGATGGCGATATTCAGACTCCCATCCTGCATAGAGCGGGCTGATCCACAAACTTGGTCCAGATGCAGGATCCCGGTGCTACTTTTGCAACTGACGGTACGTTCTGCGAGCCGTCACCTCCCTCGGTGGCTTCAAGCCACCTTTTAAAGCCCGGCACGCCGCATGGGATTCTGATTGGAGTCGCGGTCAGCCTGACTGAATGCCATTGATGGGGAACACGGCTGGGTTAAACTACTCCGGCCTGCTGGAACGGCCCGACAACTTTTCCCAGTAGGCCTCCGCAATGCACCGTCTCATCTTTTTGCTATTTTTCGCCATGATAGTTTTTCAGCCTGCCCTTTCTGGCGTGCTGGTGCTTGCCGTCCCATCGGAGCCAATGCTGTCTTCGGAAATGAGCGTGAGTTCGAGCGCCTTCCAGGACAGCGCCGATCATGCGGCGGCCTGTTTCTCCCACGTCGAAGCAGCCAGCCCGGGCGCGCCGTCGGGTTGCAGTTCAGGCCAGCCCTGCGGCCTGTGCAATCTCTGCCAGGCATGCCACCAGGCGGTCATGGCCCAAGGCCAAATGGCCGCGCCAGGTCACATCGCAATACGCCCTTCTTTTCCCTCAGTAGTATCCGGCTACTTCAGCGCAGAACGCGCGCAAAGCTTCAAGCCTCCCATTTTGTAATTCCGTGCCCGGTACGCCTGATTTCAGGCGTGGCCTACATTGGCCCTGCACCCCGCTGCGGGGTCGGAATTCATGAATTTTCGAGCTTGAACAATGTCCTATCTCAACCCGCCTCTTACTGTCGGCCCCCGCCGCAGCACTGCCGGTCCAAATCCCGCGGGGTATTGGATCGCACTGGTACTGCTTTTGGCGGACCAGGCCGCCAAGTACTGGGTGCATGAATACACGCCGTACGCGTGGAGTCAGTCCGTCACCGGATACTTCAACCTGGTGCACGTCTGGAACTACGGCGCCGCTTTCAGTTTCCTGGCGGACGCGGGCGGCTGGCAGCGCTTCTTCTTTGGCGGTATCGCACTGGTCGTGTCGGCCTGGTTGATTTTCATGTTGCGAAAGCCGCTCCCCAGGCTTGAACTGTTGGGGTATGCGGTGATTCTCGGAGGCGCGCTGAGCAACGGTCTGGACCGCGCCTTGCGTGGTTATGTTGTGGACTTTCTCGATTTCCATGCATGGGGTTGGCACTGGCCGGCATTCAACTTCGCGGACATAGGTATCGTCTGCGGCGCGGCGCTCCTGCTCTTCGCATCATGGAGATACAAGCCGGCGGAGAAACCTGCATGACGGCTTCATCCCTTACCTCAGAGCGGCAATGGACATTGCTGACCGTGAGCTGGCTGGTGGCCCTTGTCTCCACGCTAGGCGCACTGTTTTTCAGCGACGTCATGGACTTGGAGCCCTGCGTGCTTTGTTGGTACCAGCGCATCGCCATGTTTCCGCTGGTTCTGATTCTTGGTGCAGGCGCCTACACGCAGGATGCCAGCAGCGTGAAGTACGCCCTGCCGTTGGCAATCGCCGGCTGGCTTGTCGCCTTCTACCACTGCCTACTCTATGGCGGGTTCATCCCGGCGACCCTGCAGCCCTGCGGCAAAGGTGAATCTTGCTCGGCACAAAAGCTGGAGTTGGTCGGCTTCATCACCATCCCGCTTTTGTCGCTTATCGCCTTTTCCATCATCGTGCTGCTCCTGCTGGCAGCGAAGAAAGACTCCAAACAATGACCAACAAACAACTCACCATCATTCTCTGCGGGATCGTAGTCCTGCTCGGATTCTCGTTTGGCATATACGGCCACTTCAACAAAAAGTCCGAGGCCGTGGCCCGCCTTGCGCAAGAGAATGGTTCCGTTTTCAATCGCTCGCACGCGCCTACCTACGGCCCCCCAGAGGCCAAGGTCCGCATCGTCGAGTTTTTTGATCCAGCCTGCGAAACCTGCAGAGCCTTCTATCCCCTCGTCAAGCGCATCGTCGACAGCCACCAAGGAAAAGTGCAGCTCGTGGTACGCCTCGTTCCTTTCCACAAAGGCTCTGATGTCGCCGCAAAAATCCTCATCGCCGCGCATAAGCAGAAGCTGTTTTTTCCGGTGACGGAAGTGGTACTGAATTCCCAGGACGCCTGGGCCGCGCATGACAATCCTAATCCGGAGCGGATATGGACCTTTTTGAAGGGAACCACCCTGGATGCCGCGAAGGCTAAGCAAGACGCCGGTTCACCGGAAGCCCAAGCTGTGCTTGACCAGGATATGGCGGACGCCAGCACTCTGCAAGTCACAAAGACGCCTGGGTTCTTTGTCAATGGGCGACCGTTGATGGATTTCGGCCATGAGCAACTCAAGGCCCTCGTGGAGGAAGAAGTCAAACGGGTGTATGCCGAATGAAGCTGCTACTTACACATCTCCTGCTGGCCCCTATTTTAGTTGTCATAAGCGGTTGTGAGACCATTTATGAAGGCAAGTATGACTGGGATGCAGGTTGGCGCCCAGGCACGGTATTAGAAATTGGTTCAGCCGATAGCTTGATAAAGGAGCCTTTTCGCGATTGCCGTAAAGACCCACGCGTTGCGGAACTTAAGGCATCTACGTTTGCAGTTGTCTCCTACCCCTTTCTCAATCGTCCGAGGAAAGCCGTTGTACCTGTTCCCTCTGCAACGAGGTGGACCACCGGGAGCCCTGTGTATATCAACGTCACTGATTGCACAAGACCAATGGAGCCGCGAGTAATGCCCGCAGACCGCAGCCGCTAGGGAACGATCCGGTCCGTCAGCTTTGCATCCAATGAACGCGGATTGACCAACTTTTTTGCTTGAAGGCCTCGAAATGTTTAGTAGATTCCACGATTTGTCTGGTGTACCTCAGGGGGAGCTGACCACATACTTTTTGTTGGGAGGCGCAACTGTTTTATCGCTTTACGCATTTCTTGGCTATTTGCGCTGGCGTGACAGAAAAAAAAATAAACAGAAGAAAGAAAGTGCGACGCGCAAACGAGGTCCATCCAAGCGCTCGCGGTAACATTTTTTGGCCTAACACTTGTACGATACGGCACTTAGCCGTGTTTTATCGGCGAAGCCCCGCAATCCTTTTCGATCAGAGGGCATTGACGCAGCGCATGTCTTCGTGGGCAAGGAGCTGATGAGCGGCCCATGCATGCCATACCGGGCCGCTTGAGCTACTTTCCGGCATGACTGTCATCCGTTGACCTCCTGAACTCAGGCTTACTGGAAATCTGTTTTTTGGCGCTTTCGTGCGGATGCTTTGCCAAATATTTGTCGAATTGGGCGATTTCTTCGAAGTCCCGAGCTCATCCTTGCCCTGCGCGGGGGCTTTCGCGGGTGTTAGCATACGGTCCGTGAAACGCTTTGTCTGTCACTTACTGATTGTCTGGTTGGCGCTACTGTCAGGTGGCGCCTATGCACACTCGGCAGCCGATGCTGCGCAGGACCGGGGTCATATAGCGGCCCAACTTGTCGTTGCGGATGACACCGGGGCAAGCTTCGACACGGAACGTGACCGCAGTCACTCGGAAACCTGTAGCCACTGCGGCCATGCCTCTGACATGCTGGCTACGCTTGGCCTGCGTTTCAATGACGCAGTCGTTGGCGCCGCGCTGCCAGCGCCGACCTTCTGGGTCAGCCACGAACATCCCAACAGCATCGAACGCCCTAAATGGTTCACCACCACCTCATTGGTGGTGAACCTTTGACCTGACGGGCGCTTCAAAAGTCTTTCTTTTTCCAGTGCCTGAGTGCAAAGGTTCGCCGAAGTCTTGATTTGCTTCGGAGAACGCTCTTGCTTGATTTTTCCTCTTTCCGGTTGTCGCGGCTTGCCTGCGCATGGCTGTTGGTGCCGGCCGCGATTACGCTCGCCAGTGCCCAGACAGCGCCGCCGCGCCCCATACCCTCCTTAGCCGGAGCCGCAGCGCCCACCGGCGGCACCACCCTGCGGGAGGCGGTGGACGCGGCCTGGGCCCTGAGCCCGGCGGCCCGCAGCGCAGACAGCCGCCGCGCCCAATTGCAGGCCAGGGAGCGCGCGGCATCGTCGTGGATTAACGGCTCGCCCAGCGCCTTGCTGGCCCAGCGCAGCGACCGCTTCAACAACAACGGCGGCTTACGGGAATACGAAGCCGAGCTCGACCTGCCGATCTGGAGCCCGGGCGTGCGTGGCGCCGCGCAGCGTGAGCTGGCAGCTCTACGCTTAGGCTTCGATCCTCAGCAACAGGTAGCGCGGCTGAAACTGGCTGCGGAGGTGCGCGAAGCAGCCGCCAGCGTGGCCGTAGCCCGTACTGAACGCGACCTGGCCGAACGCAAACACAGCGAGGCGCTGACGTTGGCGCAGGATGTGGAGCGCCGCGTGAAAGCCGGCGACAGCGCTCGCGTAGACGGCTTGCAGGCGCAGTCATTGGCCCAGCAGGCCGCTAGCGGACGGGAGCAGGCGCAGCAGGCACTGGCCCGCCTGCAAAACCAGTGGCTAGCCCTGACCGGTCTGGCAGGTGTGCCGCTGCTGGATGAAACGCAGCCGTCCGCCAACCCCGTCTTGAGTCCTGAACACCCCGCATTACAGGCCGCGCAGACGCGGGTCCAGGCGGCGCAAGCAACGCTGGAACTGAGCGAAACCGACAAGCGCGACCCCATGTCAATCGGCGTCGGAATCACGCGGGAACGCTCGGCCTTTGGCGCCGCGAGCGAGAACAGCGTGCGTCTGGCGATAAAAATTCCCTTCGGCACGGACAACCGCAATGCGCCGCGCATCGCTGCGGCGCGCGCAGAACTCGACGCCGCGCAGGCCGAACTGGATGCCACCCAGCGGCAGGTACAGACCGAACTCGCATCGGCACTGGCTGAGCTCGACGCCGCCCGCCGCACGCAGGCCAGCATGGCCGAGCGCGCTCGCCTGAGCACCGAGGTGCAAGCCCTGGTGGCCAAGGCCTACCGCCTTGGTGAGTCCGACCTGCCGACGCGGCTGCGCGCCGACGGTGAGAAATTTGAAGCCGACCTGTCCCTGGCGCGCGCCCGTGTGGGCCTTCAGCGTGCCATTTCCCAATTGAACCAAGCCCTTGGACTGCTCCCATGAACCCCATTTACAAGCCAAAAAAGCCTTTAGCCCATGTCCAGCAAGCGCTGGCAGCTATTTTTTTAATAGCGTCTGGTTTGTTCGCCCCGGTCTGGGCGGCGGGAGACCACGGCGCCGAGGCGCCAGCGGCAGCCGGCGCAGTTACCTCACCGCGTATTACCAGCCACTCCGACCTGTTCGAGCTGGTCGGCATCGTCGAGAACAGCGAGATGAAAATTTACCTGGACCGCTACACCAGCAACGAGCCGGTCACCGATGCAAAGATCGAGGTTGAGGCCGGTGCAGCCAAAGGGACCGCCGCGCCCCAGCCGGACGGCAGCTACAGCTTTAAACATGAGGTGCTGGGCCAACCGGGAACGCTGGCAGTCAATTTTGTCGTCGCCGCAGGCAAAGACACCGACCTGCTGGCCGGCGACCTGGTCATTACCGACCCACATGCGGAAGACGATCACGCCGGCGCGACGAAACCCTGGCTGCGCTGGGCAGCGTCGGCGGGCGTTGCTCTGGTGCTGGCGGCGGTGGTCGCGATGGCATGGCGAAACCGCCGGCGTAAAAGCCTGGCCGGTATTTTGATGGCCGCCTGCGTCCTGGGTCTGGGCGCAACAGCCACGCTGGACGCGCAGGCGGGACCGGGCCACGATCACGGTGAGGAGTCGGCGCCCGCGGCGGGCGGCAACGCGCCACGGCGCTTGGCAGATGGCGGCGTGTTTTTGCCAAAGGCCAGCCAGCGTCAACTCGGCGTGCGAACCATCAGCGTTGAAGAGGCTTCTCTGCCGACCACGGTCGAGCTGACAGGCCGGGTAGTACTGGACAGCAATGCCGGCGGCAAGGTGCAGCCGACTCAGGCCGGGCGCATCGAAGCCGGGCCGCGCGGCCTGCCGCAACTCGGACAGGCGGTACGCAAGGGAGAAGTCCTTGCGGTGGTCCGTGCCTCCAGCAGTGCGATTGACCGCGCCAACCAGCAGGCGCAAAGCGCTGAACTCAATGCCAGCCTGAACCTAGCCCGCAGGCGCGTGGAGCGTCTGCAGCAACTCGAAGGCACAGTACCGCAAAAGGACATTGAAGCCGCTCAATCTGACGTGGCCAGCCTGCAGCAACGTGCTGCAGCGGTCGCCGGCAGCGTATCAGCCACCGAAGCCCTGGTCGCACCTGTGTCGGGGGTGATTGCCGCTGCGAACGTGGTGGCCGGCCAGGTGGTTGAAGGGCGCGAAGTACTGTTCGAAATTGTCGATCCGTCGCGCATGAGTGTGGAAGCCAGTGCCTTTGATGCCGCGCTGGCCGCCAACATCGCTTCGGCCAGCGCTAGCGCGGCGCCTGGCACCAGCGTGCCCTTGCAGTTTGTCGGTGCCGGCAGCAGCCTGCGCGAAGGTGCGATTCCCCTGGTGTTCCGCACCGTGCCGGGAAAAAATACTCCTCCACTGTCCATCAACCAGCCGGTCAAAGTGACGGTGCAGACGAAAAGCCAGGTCAAGGGCTTTGCAGTGCCCATCGGTGCCGTGGTCAAGAACACCAGCAACCAGGACATGGTTTGGCTGCATACCGGCGCCGAGGTGTTCCAGCCGCGGACCGTGCGACAGGTGCCGCTTGACGGCAGCACCGCGGCGATTGTCGATGGCCTCAAAGCCGGTGACCGGGTAGTGACGCAAGGCGCGCCCCTGGTCAACCAGGTTCGCTGAAGCAAGGCCGCACAACATGTTTGAAAAACTTATACACGCCTCGCTCGCCAACCGCCTGATGGTGGTGGTGCTGTCGGTGGTGCTGCTGCTGGTGGGTGCACTCACGCTGGTCAAGATGCCGGTGGACGTGTTCCCCGATCTGAACAAACCCACGGTGACACTACAGGCCGAAGCCGGTGGCATGGCGCCCGAAGAAGTCGAGCAGCTCATCACCGCGCCGCTGGAAATCGCCATGGGCGGCATACCGGGCGTGGAAAGCATCCGCTCGATCTCCAGCGTCGGCTTGTCCTTTGTTTATGTCACCTTCGACTGGAAGACCGACATCTACCGCGCGCGCCAGATGGTGGGCGAACGCCTGCAACTCGTGCGCGAACAGCTGCCGCAAGGCGTGGAGCATGTCGGCATGGGGCCCATCAGCTCGGTCATGGGCGAAATCATGCTGCTGGCGCTGCCTATCGACACCAGCAAGATCAGCCCGATGGCGGTGCGTGAATACGCTGACTTTGTCATGCGCCCCCGTCTGCTTACCTTGCCGGGTGTGGCCCAGGTGGTGCCGATTGGCGGCGAGGTGCGCCAATATCAGGTGCAGCCCGACACCGCTCGCATGGCGGCGCTGAAGATTGACCTCGAAAGCATCGAAGCTGCGCTTAAAGGTTTTTCGGGTAACACCAGCGGTGGTTTTCTTGAACTCAACTCGCGCGAGTACCTGATTCGCAACATCGGCCGCACGACCCGGCTGCAGGACCTGGAGCGCTTGCCGGTGGCCTTTCAAAACGGCAAACCGATCCAGCTCAACCAGGTGGCCACGGTTACGTTCGCGCCAGCCATCAAGCGCGGCGATGCCGGCCTGAACGGGCAGCCCGCGGTGATCTTGGGCATCCAGAAGCAACCCGATGCCGATACCGTGGCCCTGACGGAAAAAGTCGAGGCCGCTATCGAGGAGCTGAAAAAGGGCATGCCACCCGGCATGGGGGAACCCAAAGTCACGATGCGCCAGGCGAATTTCATCGAAACCTCGGTGGACACCTTGCGCGGCAAGCTGCTCGCGGCGGCCGCGGTGGTGGCGGTGGTGCTGTATTTCTTTTTGCTCAACATCCGCACCACGCTGATTTCGCTGACGGCGATTCCGGTGTCGGTGATGATCACGGTGCTGGTGTTCCGTTACTTCGACTTGTCGATCAACACCATGACCCTGGGTGGCCTCACGATTGCCATCGGTGGACTGGTGGACGACGCGGTGGTCGGTGTGGAAAACGTACTGCGCCGCCTAAAAATGGACCGCGCCGCCCACCCGGAGCGACGCCTGGGGCCGCTGGAGCTGATTGCCAAAGCCACGCTGGAAGTTCGTTCCGGCATTTTGATCGCCACCGTCATCATCGTGCTGGTACTATTGCCGCTGTTTTTCCTGCCCGGCATTGAGGGCAGGCTGATGCAGCCGCTGGCGATTGCCTATATCGTGTCATTGCTCGCATCCATGGTGGTGTCGGTCACGCTCACGCCGGTGATGTCCTACTACCTGCTGCCCAAGATCAAGGGTCTGGAGCACGGAGATACCAAAGTTCAAACCTGGGTCAAGACACGGTATTCCGGTGCGTTGAACCGTGTGCTGCAGGCGCCGCGAGCTTGGGTTCTGGCCGGCGCTGCAGCGGCCGTACTGGCCATGGCGGCAGTGCCGTTTTTCCCCACCACGTTTTTGCCGCCTTTCAACGAAGGCGTGGCGCTGGTCGGCCTGCGCCTCAACCCGGGCACCACACTGACCGAGTCAGCCCGCATCGGCAGCATCGCCGAAAAAGCCCTGGTCGATGTGCCCGAGGTGGAGCATGTGGGCCGTCGCTCGGGCCGGGCCGAGCTTGATGAGCATGCCGAGGGAGTGCATGTGTCGGAGCTTGACCTCAAGCTCAAACGCAGCGACCGCAGCGTGGAAGAGGTCTATGCTGACATCCGCAGCCGTATCTCTACCTTGCCAGCGGCTATCGGAATCGGCCAGCCTATCAGCCACCGCATCGACCACATGTTGTCGGGCGTGCGTTCGCAGATCGCGATCAAGATTTTTGGCGATGATCTGGACACCCTGCGCACGCAGGCCGAAGCGCTGCGGCAAAAACTCGCGGGCATCCAGGGCGTGGTGGACCTCGAGGTCGAAAAACAGGTATTGACGCCGCAGATCAAGATCCAGGTGGACTATGACCGCGCGTTGGGCCTGGGACTGCCGCCGGCCAAACTGCTGCAGGAGCTTCAGGTGCTGATTGACGGCGAGAAAGTCACGCAAATCGTGGAAGGCAGCCGACGATTTAACCTGGTGCTGCGCCTGCCGGAAGCTTCCCGCGGCATCGAAGGTCTGCGCAACCTGATGATTGACACACCGGGCGGACGTGTGCCGCTAAGCCAGCTTGCCAGCGTCGAGGAAGGCGACGGCCCGAACCAGGTTAGCCGCGACGACGGACGCAGGCGCATCGTGCTGTCGGCCAATACCCAAGGCCGCGCGCTCAGTGACGTGGTGGCTGACATGCGTGCTGCGATTGCCGCCACGACTCTGCCCGAGGGCTACTTCATCACGATAGGCGGGCAGTTCCAGGCGCAGGAAGACGCGTCGCGACTGATCGGCCTGCTGTCGCTGGGCTCAGTGGCGATGATCTTCTTGATTCTTTACTCGCGCTACAGATCCGGGGTACTGGCCGCCATCATCATGGCCAACATACCGCTGGCACTGGTCGGCGCGGTGGTGGGTTTGTGGCTGTCGGGCCAGCCGCTGTCGGTGGCGGCGCTGGTGGGTTTCATCACGCTGGCCGGCATCGCGATCCGCAACGGGATTTTGAAGGTGTCGCACTACATCAACCTGTGTGCCTTTGAAGGGGAAAACTTCGGCACGGCAATGCTGTTGCGTGGCTCTCAGGAGCGACTCACGCCGGTGCTGATGACCGCGCTGGTGGCGGCGCTGGCGCTGGCGCCTCTCCTCTTCGAGGCCGACATGCCGGGCACCGAAATTTTGCACCCGGTGGCAGTGGTGATTTTCTCGGGGCTTATCACCTCGACCCTGCTCGACTCGTTTTTGACACCGGCCATGGTTGCGCTGTTTGGCCGCAAGCCGATTGAAGCGCTGGTCGCCGACTCCGGAACCGAATCGTTTTGATTTTCCTTCGCTCTTTAACTTTACTGAAAGGTTTTCCATGAAACTCAACCAACTCTTCCTTGCAGCCTCCCTCGCGCTCTCCGGCGCAGCCGCCCTAGCCGCAGGGGCCCACGGCCACGATCCGAAATTCGGCGGTGTGGTGGTGGAGACCAAAGCCGGTGATTTCGAGATCGTCGCAAAGTCCGACACATTGCAGATCCATATCAGTGACCACGGCAAAGCGGTGAAGCTGGACGGCGCCAAGGCCAAGGTGACTTTGCTAAATGGCTCGGAAAAATCAGAAGTGGAACTGACCCCCGCCGGCGACAAGCTTGAAGCCAAAGGCGCGTTCAAGGTCGCCAAAGGCACCAAAGGCATTGCAGTAGTGACACTAGCCGGCAAACCGCCGGCGACGGCACGGTTTGAAGTGAAATAACCGTCAATCTACGCAGGGTGCCGCCAGCTGGCGGCACTTTGCCGTTCAGACGGTTTTTCGTCCAAGCGGGACCGGTCGTACCAAGGCTCACTCGAATAAGGAATCCAAAAAATGAGTGCTGGACATTCACACGCTATTCCCGAGAACAAAAAGGAAACCACTCTTTGGGTAGCGCTGATTCTGACTTCCACCTTCCTGGTGGCAGAGGCGGCAGCAGGCTTCTTACTCAATAGTCTGGCTCTTCTAGCTGACGCGGCGCACATGTTTACCGATGCCGCAGCGTTGGCCATTGCACTGGCCGCCGTGCGCATTGCAAGACGGCCCGCTGATGCCCGACGCACTTACGGCTATCACCGTTTCGAAATCCTGGCTGCGGCATTCAACGCGCTGCTGCTGTTTGGCGTGGCGATCTACATTCTGTATGAAGCCTATCAGCGCTTTCAAAATCCGGGTGAAGTACAAACCACCGGCATGTTGGTGGTAGCCACCATAGGCCTCGTCATCAATCTCATCAGCATGCGCCTGCTCAGCGCCGGCAAAGACACCAGTCTGAACATCAAAGGAGCGTACCTGGAGGTATGGAGCGACATGCTCGGCTCATTGGGCGTGATTGTTGCTGCGGTAGTGATTCGATATACCGGCTGGACTTGGGTAGATACCTTGGTTGCGGCTGGTATTGGGTTGTGGGTCCTCCCTCGGACATGGATTTTGTTGAAAGAAAGCCTGAATATTCTTCTGGAAGGAACGCCCGAAGGGCTCTCGCTGGATGATGTGACGGCCGCCATGCTGGGGGTTGCGGGCGTCACTGAAGTTCACGACCTGCACGTATGGGTCCTGACCAGCGGCAAGAATAGCCTGACCGCCCACGTTGTACACAGATCGGATGTTGCTCCCGCGCAGATCATTGAAAACATCCAGGCTCTTGTGGCGAAACGTTTTGAGGTCTTTCACACCACGATTCAGTGTGAGCTGGTGGCGTGCGAACACAGCGCTGATGGCTGTAACTTTATTGAGCGGCGTCCAAGCACCACTGAAATACCAGAAAGTCACTCAACCCACGTTCATTAGGATCGGGCTTGTAGGTCATAGCAACGCAAATAGGCAACCAACGTGAAATCCAGCTGGAGTCCAGTTTTCTGTCTTGCGGCTTTCGCCCTGGCTGGCTGCACTACCGTGTACGAAGGCAAGTACGATTTCCGCGACGGCTGGCGCGAAGCCAAGGTCATTCAAATAGAACGCTCTAGCGAAATTGCGAAGCCCCAGTTCTCAGATTGCCGTGTGAGCGCGTCGCCACATTATCTTGCGGCAGATATGTTTATCGTGCTGTCGTACAAGCACTTGAGCCGACCGCGAAAGCGAGTAGTTCCATTCGGCCCGAGTGATGGTGCGCGGGTGGAAGACCTTGTGTACGTGAAGGTGACCGATTGCGATAGTCCACTCATTCCCCGAAGCGAGCCACAAAAATTTCAGCCGCTCTTGAAGAAGTAAGCATCGGTCAGCGCTAGGACGGTATTGGGCTGCTCTTTGCGATCATGGCAAAGAGCTAAATGTGCTCAGCCAATTCATTGCGGATGCTTGAGCGCATCGTCCAGATAAATTGTTTCAGTCGCATGAAGCTTGACCCACCTCCAGGTCATCGGCTGGCGCATGAGTCAGGCTAACGCCCACAGGAGTCAACCAGAGCTCTGCTGCATCTGCTGGCGGCAATGCGCGAAGGTTGGTGTCCCGTCAAAGCTCGATGGCTGCTTCCTCCAATTGTTCAGACTCAAGTGGTGGCACGTAGCGCTACCTCAGCAAGTCAACTTCACTCAACCTTTCTGCCCGTGTACTTCGAATGAGCAGTTCGAAATTTATCAATTTTGGCGTTAATCCGTTTTGACGCGAGCTTGTACATGTCCTGGATATTCGATACGCTGCCAGTGTCATCTTTTGGGTTATAGATTCGCGCCCCGGCGGCAACCGCATCGACAACCTTACGTTTATCTACATTGCGTAGATCCCAAACCTTAAGGCCAATGAGCGACGGAACGATTTGCTTGTGGTTGGTAATAGGGTACTCATAGTTCGCCCCTTTGTAATCCCACTCTAGAAAGCTTTGAATTAACTTTCTTGTGACAGATCCTCTTTCGCTTTGGCCTAAAGCCGCCTCACGCAACACAGCGTAACGATATTGGAAATTCTTAAACGCGCGCTCCCAATCGGCCTCGTCAAGGTCCCCATCCAGCTCTACCGAAATAGACACAGATGGACGGCCGTTTCGTAAGGTTCCAGATTGATGGAATGCAGGATGAACGGTTACAGGTGCCCTGAACGTGATCCCTGAGTACTGGTCGAGGGAAGTGACACTTTTCTTCTCAAGCTTTCTTACCGCGCCAAGCTTGTCGACAACCGTCTTGATCATCGAATCGATATCTGCACCCGCCATCAAATCTGCGATCCGGAAGAAGCGTGCGGCCGGGATATTTAGCAGGTGACGCTGTTCGATGTACGCGCCTGGCAACTCATAAAGCGCCTTTGCACGAAGAGCTGCAATTTCGGGGTGGAGCCACTTGCCGTGCGTCTCACCAAGTGGGTAGCCAAACTGAATCAGATCCCACGCGTACTCCAAGAGGTTGGAATCCAATATCTCATCCTCCGAAGCTCCCGCAGCCTGCCAATACTCGCGCAGCAGCACTTCCCATTCTTTCAACTCGTTCATCTCCTGCTCATTAATCTGATTGGACGCACGTATGCCGTACTCCAAGGAAAGAGCTTTACTGACGCTGTTGTGCAGATATGAGTAAAGGGAATCTGGATATTTAGCCTCGGTCAAACTTACGTCTCCCTCAAAAAAGTAATACTAAAGTATAGGTGCCGAGAACCCCCTCCCGTTGGCCCCTTTTTCCAGCAGGGCAGAAAACCTCTAATTGTGCTCAGTCGCGAACATCAACTCAACCGAATTTCTCGTAATGGATTTCGCGGCCTTTAGGAGCATGCCATGGACACCAAAACTAACCCGAAGGGAGACCACCCTCTCAGCACAGAGGAATTCGCCAACCTGAATTTCGTCGAACCGCAGACCGTCATTAAGCGCCGTTGCCAGACGGGAACGTATCACGGCGTCGCCGCGCGAAAACTTGCGAACGGCCGCCTCGCTTGGCCCAACTGCCAAGTTTTGGCGAATCGCGAAGGCTAGAGGCACCATCGGCTCCGATTTACCAGGAAATCGGCCGCCGACTTCAGCTCAATTGTCACAGCGCCGCAGGACTTGCCATAACGGCAATGAGGGGCCCCTCATCTACCTGCCTTGATTCTAATTGCACTACCTGAGCCTGATAGCTTCAACAGCGATAGAACGCGCTGGCAAAACCTTAATGATTACGAAAGTTAGAGATATATATGGAAAGTTCTTTGTTGAACCCGTTTTTTGAAGGGGACAACTTCCTGGCGGAAGCTGACCGAAATGCAGTCGGGATCGGACTCAATCCCTACATCGTAAGTACGATGAGCGATACGGTGTGTGATATTTCCCAGTTCCAGGTGGACGTCGAATCGCCGCACGGTGACGTCGGACCCACTGGAAACATTATCGTGCACGAGGGGGAGCCATGCACAGGAAAGTCCACGGTCGCCGGTGCCTATCTGCACGTAGTACGAGACACCATCGATGCTGCGGCGCAAGAAAATCCAGCGGCTGCCGAGGCAATTCGCCAGCACGACAACGTCTCACGCGAGGCTTTAGTTAAAGAGCTCTCAGAGTTCCCTAACCACTCGATGCTGAGCCCGGATGGTGGCCCCATGCTGCAGCAACTTTTCGGTCCATCGGCAAATATCGGCGTAAAGATTAACAGTGCGGAGGAGATGAACAATGTCAGGGTTGGTGCTGGTCGCGCGCGCATCAAGAGGCACACGCGTAATTGGGTGTCGCTGCTTGTGCAAAGGCATTACTCTGGCCCGATCCTTACCCGAATCGGATCAGGTGCTCTGATGCATGGCCTAGCAGATCGTTGCGAATGGCGCCTAGACCCGAGTGGAGTGCTCACGGCAACCCTTGAAGCGAACATCACTGAAATTCCGGGCATGAAAAAAGTCCACCAACGCCTGATCGAGGTAGTAGAAAACACTATCGAACGCTATCTCGGCGGAATAGTCTGCCGCCCTGTACTGAAGCTCGACCCATCAGCTAAAGCGTTCTACTTTGAAATTGTTCGCCAGTCGCGAGTGATGGCGTCAAGCGCTGGCAGTCAGCATCTACAAGCTTATGCCTTACGCCATCCATGGCGCAGCCTGCGGAGGGCAGCGTCCCGTCACTATTTTCTGTACGGGAGCGATAGTTGCATTACCTTCGAAATGCTCGAGAACGCGGTGCGCCGCGACCTTGTCAATATGCGCAGCTTTGAGGCCATGACCTATGTGGCGCCAAAGCTGACACGCCAAGAGGAGGATGCCGCAGACCTGGAGCATTGGCTTTTGTTCAATTCGCGGCAATGGGGCACCAATCTCCGGATATCACAACTCACTCGCGTTGTGGCAAATGCCGGATTGACTGTCGCGAGATTTAAGTCCGCGCTTCCAACACTATGCCGACAGAACAAGGCCATGGTCGACGGCGATTGCCTTTTTCTTCACACGATCAATATGAGATTTAAGTGGCCCAAATCTTGACAGCACAGCGACACCTCAGTCGGAAAACTGTGCGTGGCGAACAGACCAAAAAATCAGCGGCATAGACGGCATTGCCGATCCTTGTGAGCCGTCACATAGCGGTGCAAGACGCTAGGAAGTTCTGGTTATTAGAGTGATAGAAATATCTACAGAAACATCACTGCCTGTAAAGGCTAATTAGCCGAACCGTGTGATCAGTGGTGTGGGACGCAATCGGGCGACACCCCCGTCACCGCATATTGCGCGAAGGAAATGAAAATGAGCAAACTTACCCAACTTGATAATACCCACACGTTTCACTGTGCCGACGGACGTCAGATCCTGATCAGAGCCAGCGAAACCCATCCCTATGTGGCCCATGAGACAGTCAAAACCATCTTGAGAAGCGACGAGGAGCCCTTCATCCGCACAAGGACGGGTGGGCTGCGTACGACGAAGGTCGGCGAGATGATGAAGCGTCTTCCCATGTGTGCATTGATCTGGCGCCCTGATCGGCAGTTCGAGCCATTCCTCGAACTGTTTTTAGACGTCTACAAAAGCCATCCGATTCGGAGCTGCGCCGGCATGGCACCCTTCGAGATCTGTCCGATCACGGGCAAACATGTCCATCAGGAGTCGCTTGACTTCGTCCTAACGATTCGCAGGACGGCGACCGACACTAAAGTCTATAAGCGCCAGGCCGACTGGGAGAGCAAGTACGTGAAGGCCAGTGAGAGCTTTATGCGGCTGGAAGCAGCTTGCTTCGAAGCACGCGCCCGCTGCATGGTTGTGTTTTGCAGTTTCTACCTCAGAAAACAGATGCTCACGTCGGAGGAGATCGACGCGCACCTAATTGAACAATCCAAATTGGCGCTAACGAACGCGCTCACCTTTGAAGAAGGCGGGGACCTGCAGGCCGACATGATGTCCGATGGTCTTGTTTCTTTCGATGAACTTCAGCATTACCGCATGGCCTTCTTCGGAAAAAAAAAGACGGCTCCCGAATTGTTTGAGCACATGATTGGCTATGCCTGGTGCATCGAGTATGCCCCGTATACCGGGTATCACCTGCACGCAGTATTCTTCTTTGATGGCGCCGAGGAGCAAAAGCACGCGCACAAGGGCCAGTTGCTTGGAGAGCGCTGGAAAATGGTTACTAACGGGCTTGGCTGGGCGCACAACAGTAATTTGTCGTGGAAGGAGAACCACGTGCGCTGCGGGATCGGCAACATCGAACATTATCAGACGGCCAAACGCAACAACCTTCGTCAGCTCCTGCGCTACCTGGCCAAAACGGAGCAAATGGTGCCCATGTTGCCGAAGGCAATGACCAACATCTTTGGCAAGATGCAGCCCCCTCAGCGCGACCCGAAGAAGGGCGGCGCGCCACGTTTGAAGGTGGCTCAGCTTGTTTCGATCACCACCACTAGTCAAGGCGCAAAATGGTGAAAACGATTTTCGACCAAACTTTTTCCCCGGCTACTGGTGGTGGCCGCCCCATCTGGATAGCCCTTGGCTCGCGCGGGGCCGGGATGATGAGAGCCGCCATAACGCTTGCTATGGCGCTGAGCATTACAGCTCTGTCTGTCGTTTTAGCCGTCCATGCGGGTCAAGCGTTCGGAAGCTCTGGCGAATCGCGGATTTTGTTCTCGGCACTGTTCGCAGCGGTTGTTGTTGGGGGACACTTGCTCATTGGATTGATGCCTTGCGGGATCTACCGTTTGGTCGCCACGCCGCTGGCGCTGTCTTGCTTGTTACTATCGATCCTGATACATGGCCTCTACATTGCGGATCAGCAGGCGGCTCGCGGTTACCAACGATCACCTGTTGTCAAAAACAGCAGCGGGAGCGTTCCCGTTTCCCAACTAATGGCCGAGAGGGCTGAGCTTGAGCGTAAGCTAATACGCACTGAGCGTATGCCCTGCTCGACTTCTTGTCACTGGAGAGACCGGAGCACTGAGGTGGTGCGCCGTGACATTGGCGCAGCTGATCAGAAGATCGAGGAAGCCAAATCGCGCGAAGCTGCGTTCAAGGCGGCGCAGGAGGCTAGCGAGAAAAGTCGCAGCCAGGTCGGCATTAGTACCGCAGCAAAAATGGTGGGTGTTCCGCCAGCCGCCTTGGAGTTGCTGCTCGCAATCGCGATGGCTATCTTGCTGGAAGGCTTGGGGTGTGTTCTATGGACCGTTCTTCTTAACGCGAAGGACTTGCGGAAACCACCTGGGACCGAACGTGGCGTGCATGAGGTAATAAATGAGATACAGAGTCCGGCCATAGAGGTGGCAGTTGCCGGGCAAGCAGAGGGTCGAGTGGCTGAGCGAGCTGCTTGTGCCTTGGAGGCGTTGGAAGCTGGGTTTCTTAAAGGCACTCGCGTCGCAGATGTTCGAGGTTACTTCAAGTGCGCACAAGCGGAAGCGAAAGAGGTGAGCAAAGCTCTAAAACTTTTGATCGCCGCAAAAATTGCCGGGGCGCCAAAAGAATCCTGCTAGAAGCACTTTGTTGGTTTCCTGGTCGTAAGCGCTGACTGAGCCAGGCTCGGATTTCGCATCTTTAATATGTCGGTTCATTCGTTACTGTGTGGGCTCACTGGGATTCCCCTGAAATAACGGACACTTTCTTAAACGCTGAAAGAGCGAGGAGAGTGAGAAATGGGAAATACCCGAAGAAAGTTTGGAGCCGAATTCAAGCGCGAAGCGGTCAGGCAAGCCTTGCAGCCGGGCAACGCAGTTGCCACTATTGCGCAGGATTTAGGCGTCCACGAAAGTGTGCTGCGTCGCTGGCTCAAGGAATACGGCTCAGGGCCGGCAGACAAAGCCACTGAACGACCTTTGAAGAACGCACAGACCCAGGAGATCGATCGGCTCAAACGCGAGCTGGTCCGGGTCAAGATGGAGCGCGACATCATAAAAAAAGCGCTCGGCTACTTCGCGAAAGACCCGTCGTGAAGTACGGCTTCATTGCCCGGCACCGTACGGTGTGGCCGGTCAGGGTGATGTGCCGGGTGATAAGCGTCTCAGCCAGTGGGTATTACGACTGGGCGGCGCGTTCGCCCAGCCAGCGCAGCCAAGCCAACGCACATCTGACGACACGCATCCGCGAGAGCTTTGCGGCCAGTGACCGTACGTACGGCTCACCCCGCGTCTGGCGCGATCTTCAGGACTGGGGCGAGGCCTGCTCAGAGAACCGGGTGGCCCGCCTGATGCAGGCTGCCCAGCTAAAGGCACGCAGCAAACGCAGACGGCTGCCCGGGGATACCGGTCAACGTCCTGGGCACAGCATTGCGGCCAATATCCTGGACCGGCAGTTTGAGGCAGCCGAGCCCAATCAACGCTGGGTAGCTGACTTCACCTACGTCTGGACGGCTGAGGGCTGGCTGTATGTGGCGGTGGTGCTGGACTTGTACTCTCGCCGTGCAGTGGGCTGGTCCATGAGTTCGAGCATGACGGCCCAGTTGGTGATTGATGCCTTGATGATGGCGCTGTGGAGAAGGGGCAAGCCCACATCGTTGATGCATCACTCCGATCAGGGCAGCCAATACACCAGCGAAGACTTCCAGCGCCTGCTGGCCGATCAGGGCATCACCTGCAGCATGAGTCGCCGGGGCGAGTGCTGGGACAATGCGGCGATGGAGAGCTTCTTCTCGACGCTGAAGATTGAAAGAGTGTTTCGCTCCAGGTACAAGACCCGGGACGACGCCCGTGCAGATATCTTTGACTACATTGAGCGGTTCTACAACCCCCGGCGTCGGCATTCGACGCTCAATGGATTGAGCCCGGTAGAGTTTGAAAAACGCTACGCAAGCTTAACTGTGTGTCCGTGATATTGGGGGAATCCCACACGTACCTATTTCCATGGAGGCAAAGCGATTTATCTGCCGTTGCCACGGCTTGTTTGGCTGCACAGAGTCATGGAGGAGTCACGGCACGTAAGACGAAGTCATGGGCAGTACTCTCGTTTAATTACGGAAGTCGCCCCCATCTGTCTCAGAGCGCGCCGTACTCGCTGACGAAACCGAACCTGCGCAGGTCTGACACCTGCGCCGCCACCATGACCTGGGCCGCACGTCCTTAATGCACCCCCTTGACGCTGCGGATGGGCAGCTCGGGTTGTGGATTTTGTGCCGCCGCGGCCTGGAAGCACGGCGGCAGTTCGGTGCCGGCCACCGGTGCTTCGTTGAGTTAGTAGCTGCCCTGGCCGTCCACGGTGAAGTGAACGGTTTTCGGCTTACTGTCCTGCCCCTCGCTGGTGGCGCGCGGCAGGTCGATGTTGACCGCGTGTTCCATCAACGGCACGGTGGTGATGAAGATGATCGGCAGACAATCATAGCGTCCACCAGGGGCGTCATGTTGATCTCGTTCATGACATCGTCGGTGTGGGCTTGGTTTCCAAAACCCATGGTGCGTCTCGGTGTTGGGTTAATCAGGTCCGGCCGGGCTCAGGTTTTTTTATCGGTAAAGCCTTGGCCGGGCTTGCCGTTGCCCGACGCGCGTGGCGGTCACGAAGTAAGCGTGGAGGTCGTGCGCAAAGCGGTTGAGTTCTTGCGGTACACCATTGTTGCGGCGTACCAGCGCGTTGTGGCCGAGCACTGCGGGACTCGCCACGGCCAGGCCCAGCGCCGTCATGATCAACGACTCGCCGATCAGGCCGGCCATCTTGTCGGCGGTTGCCTGGCCGGCTGTGCGGATGGCCAGCAGCGCGGTAGATGCCCCAGACCTGCCGAACACGCCGATGAAAGGCGCGGTCGAATCGACCGAGACGAGGATGGCCAAGCCGGACGTACTTTAGACGAGCGCATTATCTCCAGCGTGGAAACATTCTTCTGCCCAGGATGGGCACTGTCAAACTAGCTGACGATTTCAGGCCGCCATTTGACGCCCGCTTCATTGAGCATCCACTCCTCTATTTGATCGTGCCATTTGCGGAGCAAATCGAGCGGACGTCGGCGGTAGTGTTTTTCTGCAATCGCAGAGGGCTTGTGGCCCTGTATTTGCGCGACGACGCCAACCGGTACCTCGCACCATTCGGCCAAAGTTCCGAATGATCGACGGAGTCCGTGGAGTGTGATGTGAGGAAGCTCTTCCGCCTGCAAAGCTTTCAAATGCGCCGCGCGAGGCTCGGCAATCTTTCCGTCTGCTGCGGTCAGGCTAGGGAAAACCCACGGAGAGGGTGTCCAAGTTAGCCCCCGCTCTTTTAAAAGTTTGAGCCTCCGAGGAGACGGGGGCATTTCATTTAGACGCCGCAGTTCATTGAAGAGTGTGGCCAAGTAGGGCGGCATAGGGATGATACGACCCCCAGTGCCTTCGACTTTGTCATTCAAAGTCATGCTTCGCCACTTGAGATCAACATCTGTATCCCAGCGCAGTGCTGCGAGCTCCTCGCGTCGGGCGCCTGTGATCAGTAGCCCCTGTAGGTATACGGAAGTTACGCGGTTTGGCAGTGCCTGGACGGCCTTAAACCACAAAGCTAGCTGCTCCCGCTGCAAAGAGTCTCCGTCTTTGGCTCTTACTCGTGGCAGCACATCACGCACGGCGCGAGCCTGATAGGCGTCCTCCGGAATGAGGCCCCTGTATGTCGGAGTGTCGCCACACCATCTTATAAATGCGCGAAGTAGCCGGTACGAAAGTGCGGCAGATGTAGGCCTCAGCGCAGCGTCTCGCGCAAGCCATTCGCTGATGAGTTCTCCGTGAAGTTCGGAAAGCTTCCGGGGCCGTAACGCCGACAGCGAACCTGGTTGTGTCAAGCCAACGCCTCGCCCTTTAGGGTGGCCACCTTCAGCTGCGTGTCGGACATGGTCTCGATAGTGCAGCTTGCTCCACGTAGCTTTACGACTTTCGACATATAAGTCCCAAACCTCGCCGAAGGTGAAGCTTCTACGCTGGGCTTCAGTTTGGCGTTGTTCATGAGCAACTTGTTGCTCGATTCGATGCTCGCGTGGATCAATGCCCCCATCTATCAGAGCCTTTAGCCGGCTCGCCTCAATCCTGGCCTTGCCTAGCTCCCAAGTCCGTACGTCTCCAAGAGTAAGGCGAATCGTCTTACCGTAGAGGCGACCTTCAAATATGAAGGATTTAGCACGGGCAGCCGTAACACGAACGCCCAAACCCGGCGTTTTCGCGTCCCAGAAGAGTTTTTGTTGTTTTCTGGGCGGGCACGTAAATCCATCTACGCGGGATATGGTGAAGGCTGCTTTGATATTTTCAGACATCTACAGATGCTAGCCCATGTAGGCAGCGTGTAGGCGTCATGTAGGCAAATTATTGTTTTCTGGATCAATTCATATCAACCTACTGAGAAACAAAAAACATAAAATATTAAATTAAAACAATAACTTAAATAAGATTCGGATGGAAAATCAATCGTGATCTATCTTAATGAATTGTGCTTTTGTTAGGATTGAAAATCCTTGTGTCGGTGGTTCGATTCCGCCCCAGGCCACCACTTCTTTTTCTCACACGATCCCAAGACAGCTCACAAGTCCTTGTAAATCAAGGACTTAGCCTGAAAAGGCGGCTCAAGCGGTATCGTTGAATCCCAGAACGTCCCGTTCTTGCGTGTACCCCTAGGTGTACCCCAGACTGATTTTCAACTTCAGTCTCTCCGGGGGTACACCATGGGACAGCTCAATGAGCTTCAGATCAAAGCGGCGCAGCCGCGCGATAAGGAATACATGCTTTCTGACGGAGAGGGCTTGTACCTTCGCGTCAGATCAAACGGCAAGGTTTGGATCTACCGCTACAAGCAGGCGGGCAAGCAGGCCAAGCTGAGCTTTGGCTCATATCCAGCCGTGTCCTTGGCCATGGCGCGCAGGAAGGCCCGCGATGAGGCCGGGAAGCGGGCCGACGGCATTGACCCCAGGAATTCCCGCAGGGAGCAGGTAGAGCGCGATAGGGTGGCTCGGCTCAATACGTTCGAGATGATGGCGCGAGCCTGGCATGCGCAGGCGCAAAAGGACCGTCAATGGTCCGCTGGCTACGCCGAAAAGGTAATTCGGCACCTGGAGCTGCACATCTTCCCGTGGATCGGTTCGCTGACCATGGAGACCATCAAGCCTACCGAGCTGGTGCGCTGCCTCCATCGCATCAAGGAGCGCGGCAACCTGGAAACGGCTCAACGCGTCCGGGAGGCTGTGCAGCACGCCTTCCAATACGCTGTTGACGTGGGTGCGCTGGAGCCGGCCAAGAATTTCGTGAACAGCCGTACCGGAGGCCTGCCGTCGCCACGTGCTCGCCACTATGCGGCGATCACCGATCCGCAGAAGCTCGGCGAGTTGCTGCGCGACATTCGAGCCTACAAGGGAAACGTCATTACACGCGCCGCCTTGCAACTTTCGCCACTGTTGTTCCAGCGCCCCGGGCAGCTGCGGCTTGCGCATTGGGAGGATATCGACTTCGAACGAACCCTCTGGCGGTGCCCTCCCGAAAAGATGAAGCTTCGCGAATGGAAGAAGCGGGACATTCGCACGCCGGCACACCTCGTACCACTTCCTACGCAAGCCATTGACATCCTGCGCGACATCCTTCCGTTGACCGGTCCTAGTGGACCGATCTTCCGCAGCATGGCGAAGCGATCAGAAAAAACGCGCTACATGAGCGACAACACGATCAACAGCGCGCTACGCACGCTTGGCTATGACACAAGGGAAGAAATAACAGGGCACGGCTTTCGAGCCACAGCCCGGACGCTGATTCGAGAACTGCTGGGGTGGGATCGCGAGATTATCGAGCGGCACCTGGCCCACGTTTCCGACGAAGAATTGGGGGGGAGCTACGACCGAGCGACTTTCCTGGACCAGCGTCGGCGGATGATTCAGCTGTGGGCGAACCTACTGGATGATCTGGCCGCAAGGAAGGCCGTGGCGCCACTTCGCGACCAGTCCCAGCAAACTGCAACCGGGACGTTGCAAGATGGTCATGTTGGGTTAGTACCCGCTCTATAGCCTTCTGGGTCATCAATCCAATGTTGCAACGCTGAACTGGGCCAGCCCGAGGCCCGGCCGCTCAAATGGATTGGCGACGGAAAACGACCTTCCGCCACGCGCCGGTAGATCGTGGATCGGCTAAGTGATGTGATGCGGATGACGTCGCGCAACCGATAGAACGCAGGCGGTGCTTTTGACGTCGGCATCTTCGGCAAAGTCTGATGGAACAACATGGACGAGCCTTTCTCGGAGGATTCCGAGAGGATGCGTCTCAATGATGCCCACAGCAACTCAAGCGAGCGCAGTCCGTCGCGTAGCATCGTAGAGGGGCAATTGATTGGCTTAAAACCAGTCCGGCACTGACTTTCTCCAAGAAATCCTCGCCAGTAATGGCCGTCGAATGATGGGCTTCTGAAAGGATCGCTAGGGGGACAATTTTTTATGACCGCCGGCGCACCAATTCCTTCCGACAGAATGCGCAACCGCGAATTGGACCATGCCCTTGATCGTCGCCCAAGGGCTGATTGCAACCTTAGCTTGGTTTAACGGAACAGGTACTATCGGCATGAGTCGTCGCCCGGGAAGACGGCTTTCTGGGAGCATTAGGTATTCAGAAGAATGCCGAATGTCGGGTCATACACGTGGCTGTGTGGCGCTGGACAAACGAGCAGATGCTGATGTCCTTACGGTGAGATGATGAAGGATAGCGGCATGTCTAGGTATAAATTTTCCGCGGCGCAACGGTATGCGATATTCTTGGCACATGGCACGAAGTGCTATCTTTGTGGGGCTCCACTCGATTTCACCTCAATGGCAGTCGACCATGTTCTGCCAGAACACCTGCTCGCGACCCCCTCGTTATTTGACGCTGCTAAGGCGGAGCTTGGCCTCCCCGCTTCGTTCAGCCTAAACTCATTCGAAAATTGGTTGCCTGCATGCAGCTCATGCAATGGGAAAAAGTCGGCGCTCCAGTTTGAGCCATCCCTTCTTGTCCAAGTAGAACTGCAAAAGCTCGCAAAGAAAGCCGACAAGGCTCGCCGGCTTTGCGATGAGGTCATTGGAAGCAGACGAGTGTCTATGGCACTCAACGTGTTGGAGAGAGCACTGGCGAGCGGCTGGAGTTTCGAGGGAGCAACACAGGCGCAATTTTCGGCCCTTCTGCGATTTGCCTCGGAGCGCGGGCTTGTGCCCAGGGGTCAACCACTTCGTTTGACACAGTCATTTCAACTAGTGACGACTACGGTAGAGGATGCAACGGGTTGGGGTGCCTCACACTGGTCTATGCCCCCTCGTGACCCAGGAGAGCCGGCACTGGTTGTGCTGTTTCGGGCTGAGCGAGGCGAGTGCGTTGAGTGCGGATTGATTCAGCAGGTCTTTCAGCCGATCAATCAGGAAGGTGGTGGTGATCCGATCTGCGGCGTATGCCTGTCAGAGCTGGATTGGATGGCCCCTGTGATCTTGGGAGACTTGCCCACTCACGTCACCCAAGCATGAGACGTTGTGTTTGCTACCTGATGTCAATTTCAGTGCAAGCAGTTCGGATTCCAATGCAAAGTAGGCCTCCGGCGCCTTAGGGTGGAGTCGTTTACTCTCGGGTCTCTGGTATGCAGCGCCATTTGAGATCCAACCTACACTGCGGTATGCAAAAAGACGAGCTACTTGAATACTGGCGCTTTCGCATGCACCGCGTCCAACTCGCCCACTATGAATGTGCCCGTCACTTTGAACGGCTGCATTTGTGGCTCGGCCTGCCGGCCGTCGCACTGAGCACGCTAGTTGGAACCACCGTGTTTGCGTCCCTGTCAAAGGTGACCGACATCTCGCTCCAAATTACTGTAGGTTTGTTGAGTGTTGTCGCGGCCGTGCTGACGGGATTGCAAACATTCTTAAGGTATTCCGAGTTGGCGGAAAAGCATCGTTTGGCCGGTGCGCGATTTGCCAATCTTAAGCATCGAATTGAACTTCTTACGGCCTTTCCTCCTGCAACTGAAACCGAGTACAACAGCTCGCTGCACGGTGTTGAGGAGGTGTGGTCAAAACTGCGAGAAGAAAGTCCGATGCTTCCTGGGCGCATTTGGCGGCGCATCGAAAAGTCGGTCGTTCTCGGCGCGCCACTTTATCCCGACGCTGCCCTGTCGACCAGCGGACGGACGGCCGTTGAGTCAAGGGTATGAGGGTCTAGCCCTCTCAGTGGCCGATGTCGAGGTCGAGCGATGACGCATTTTGAGCGACTCTCAAGTAATTTGGTGCTCGCAGTTTGCACGCTAGACGACGGGCAAGCGCCGCTGTTGGGTGGGGAAGCTGCCTTACTTCACGGTTCCACTCGATCAAGGATCAAAGAATTTACAGCTGGCAGGTGTATGGCCCGTGCCGCTATGAACCTCCTTGGCATACGGCCTCAGGAAATTCTCCAGGGCCCTGGCGGCGAGCCGCTGTTTCCCGCCGATGTGTGCGGAAGCATTTCGCACTCCGCCTCGGTCGCAGCGGCACTGGTTGGTAGTCAGTCCACTTTGATCGCAGTTGGGGTTGATGTGAATGATGGGCGGCCAATTGGCGCACTGGCAGCTCTGGACGTGACGTGGGCGCGTGAGACCCGCCTTCTCATGCATCTGGGGATTTGCGCAGATGAGGCGGCCGCGCACAATTTCGCCTTCTCGGCGAAAGAGGCGATCTACAAATGCCAGTATCACGTCACCAACTACGACAGCTTGCATTTCCACCAAGTCAGGTTGGTAGCACCTACAAGCGGATCGGCGGACATGCTCTCGGTCGCTGGGTGGCGCGTACCGCAAAAAATCGCGGCCACATTGGCTCGTGTGCAGGTGAACCTAAAGGTCATTTGCGGCGTCGAAATTGCCGTAGCCACTTATTCCACAATAGAGTAATGGTTATTCTTGTTGGATTTTCGAACATAACGTGCTATCGTTAGTTCGAATTCCAGACAAGGAGTACCCGGTGAGCAAAGTCAAACTTTCCCCTCAGCAGTTCGCGGATTTGTCGGCGTCGTTGAAAAAACGTCTTGCCGATGAGTTGACCAAACAAGCGGCGGAGTGCGCGTTGCCGGAGCTAGGAGCCAACCCTAACTCGGATCTTTGGTCGCCGCCGACCGTTGACTCGAAGACGGTGGTGAAGCTTTCGCCCATCGTGAAAGAAATGACCAGTTTCCGGTTGGACCCGAAATGGATTCGAAAAGGCGGCTACTCCTCCATTCCGGAGGCGGTGGCCGATGTAATGGCACGCATCGCTGAGCACTGCGTTGGCGTGCCTCTCCCTGCCAAGTCTGCTCCGGCCAAGCAGCCTGAGCCGGCACATGCCTAAGTGAAAGATGGATGAGATGAGTACTGAACGCGCACTGACTGCAGCAAGACTTAAAGAGGCTCGGGAATATCTCGGCCTGTCGCAGCAGGAAGTTGCTGATGCCACCGATCTTTCGAGATCGGCGATCTCCATGATCGAAACCGGACAGCGGCGAGTCGACGCTGTGGAGTTGTCCGCCCTAGCCAAGATTCTTCAGCGCTCTGTGGCGCATTTCATGGGTGAAGACGAGAAACCGGTTCCGGACGCCGTCAGCATGCTGGCTCGCCAAGCGGCGCAGCTTTCGGACAAGGACAGGTCTGAGCTGTTGAGGTTTTCAGAATTCCTAATGCAGCGGTCGCAATCTGGGACGGATGATGGCGACAAAACGTGACGCGATCCTGAACGGGATCGGTCGTGCAGCGGAGCTGCACGCCGAGCTTGGCCTTAAGGCCAAGCTCGGTACGGGTGATCGCGCGATCAATGTCCTAGGAGCGTTGAAATTCTTCAATATCGCCACGCTTTTCAGGCCACTTGAAGGATTGCTTGGCGCTTACGTGCCCACTCCGCGAAGCGCGGGGGTTCTCATCACAACGCTGCGTGACCATCACGTTCAGCGGTTTACGGCCGCACATGAATTAGGCCACCACGTGCTCGAACATCGAACGGTCAGTTTGGATACCAAAGTAGGTTTTGTTGCGCGAGGAGAGAAGGAGGGGTACGACTACCAGGAACAGGAGGCGGATGCCTTCGCGGCAGAATTCCTGCTCCCAAAGTGGCTTCTCGCAGCGCACGCACGAAGGCAGGGGTGGACGCGTGAACACCTGAAGCGAGCCGATGTCGTTTACCAACTTTCGCTGCGGATCGGTGCGAGTTTCTCCTCGACTTGTTGGGCCCTGGCCGGCGCAGATTTCTTGAGCAGAAGTGAAGCGTCGGCCTTGGCAGATTTGCCACCGAAGGCGTCCAAGCAACGGGCTTTGAATGACGTAACGCCGGAATCATGGCGGCCGGACGTATGGTTGCTCTCAGAGCGCGACCGGGGCGCGCAACTCCTGGGAAGCCCAGAAGACTATTTAGTGTTCGATCTCGAAGAACATGATGCCGGAGGATATGAATGGGATGTCGAGCCGATGCCTTCTGCGGGGTTGTCGATACGCAAGGATGAAAGAAGAGAGGCGTCTGGTAACCCGTCCGCCTTCGGCGCGAATGTACGTCGTCACGTCGTCGCGCAGGGGCAGCGGCTCGCCGTTCAGCGCCTCACGCTTGAGGAGAGAAGGCCGTGGGAAACGGCTACACAGGCGCTGAACACGTTCGAGGTGGACCTGGCCCTCTTGGGCAAGGAGCCAGTCGGTCTTCCTCGGCGCGAGAGGATGCTGGCCGCATGAGCGCACAAATCGGTGGAATCACTGTTTCAGTTGACATGCGAGGCTCGTATCCGCTGATCCGGGATCAGGGAGCCCGACCGTCGTGTGTCGCCTGCGCAGTATCGGACGCCCATGGCGCTGGCCATCAACTCGATCACGGACTGTCAGCGGAATACCTTCTGTATCACGCTGCCCAATACATGAGCGGGGGGCATGCGGGCAACGGTCTTTCGTTTGATGCTGCAGACCTTGCATTGCAGCAGGCTGGCCAACCTCATGAGCACGAGTGGCCGTACCAAATGGTCCAACCCGATCCGTGGGAGCCACCCAAAGTCGGACGGACATGGCACGGTACTGTCCAGGGGGCCGGCGCGGAACTCACGAAGATTTTTGACGCGCTAGGAGCCCGAAGTCCAGTGGTCATGGGGCTTCGACTGGTTAACGGATTCAGGCGGGTGCAACACCCGCCCCACATCGTTGATGAAGCTGGCCCTGCCGGCGGCCGACATGCTGTCGTCGCAGTTGGAAAAGGTCGTCGCCCTTCATCTCCAGCAGATGACTTGGTTCTGATTCGCAATAGTTGGGGGCCTGCGTGGGGAAGTGATGGGCACGCCTGGCTCACTCGTGAATATTTGATGCAGCACTTAGTCGAATGCAGAGTCGCTGTCCCGGCAAAAACGAACTAGTGGAGAAGCAAATGAAAACACGCACTCACCAGACCCGCGCAGGCGCCTGGCTCGAAGCAGCAGAACTGCTATTTGACGCGAAGTCGCCAATCTACAACCTGATTCTGGAAGTAGAGCAGCCCGGCCTGGCGACAGCAGAGTCAAGGGCTATAGAGGCGCGAGTCGACGGCTTCTTGAAGGAATGGGATTGCCAGCCCATTCAGACAGTGGCAGACACGATCTTCCCGGCCACGGAGTACATCGCCGGTGGGCTCAAGCAACTGTATGAGTATCCCGAGACAATCTATCCTCACATCAAATCCATTACCGCCAACAGCAAAGGAACCTACGCACTGCGCTTGGTACGTCGGAACTGTTCCGACAAATCCACGATGAATCCACTCGATACCCTCATTGACAAGCTTAAAGCGGAACTGAAAAGGAAGACTTCAGGTCCAATGAAAGCTATTTATGAGCTGGACATGGGGATGGAACCCCTTGAGCTGAAGTTCTACGAAGCGGAGATTGATCACGGCAACCATCGCAGCGGTCAATGCCTCAGCCACGTCAGCCTCAAACTCGGTCCCAACCGCGAGCTGTACCTGACCGCGCTCTATCGCTACCAATACTTTGTCCAAAAAACCATTGGAAATCTCAAGGGTCTCGCCCGGCTCCAAGAATGCATAGCGCGTGAGGTGGGCATTCCAACCGGTCCACTGGTGTGCCACGCAACGCTTGCCGCGCTCGAGTCCGGAAAGGGCGCCAAAGAGCCGGCATGGGGTAGACAGGGCCTCGCGGTGCTTATCGACGACTGCAGAAAGATCCGTGAGCAATACCGCCTGAAGGCGGTTGCATGAACCTGGACGAATACCAGGCCAAAGCCTTTGCCACAGCGCGTATTGAGTGGGACGACCCAGAGGCGCAACACATACCAGCCTTAGGGGTCATCGGCGAGCTTGGCTCGGTCGCCAGCGAGCTGAAGAAAATCATCCGCGACGGCGACGCATACACCGAGGGAAGGAAGAACCTTGGTGAAGAGTTTGGCGATCTGCTCTGGTACCTTGCGGCGGTTGCGACACGACACCGGCTTAAGCTCGGCGCGATTGCGCAAAGCTTTACTGAAGCAGCCATGCCTCGCGTCCATTCCTTCGATCACATCTATGCGCTCGTTGCCGCCGTCGCGAACCTGGTTAGCACTGCGAGACAGCATGATTTACACCCGCAGGCATCGACTAAAAAGAAACTGGTCGAGTGCATCGCTGACGCACTGAAATGCTTGCTGTTCTCTTTGCGCCGCGAAAAATTGAAGTTGGCCAGTGTGCTCAAGGCAAACCTCGCGAAGGGAGATAGCAAGTTTGGGTTGAGCCCCGAGCAAGCGGCTGCTCCGTGCTACGACAGAAAGTTTCGCGGCTACGAGCGTCTGCCCAGACTTCTTCACGTGAACTTTCTGGAGAGAGGCCGAGGCAAAGGCCGGGTAGAAGTTCTTTTGCGATGCAGGGGCATGAACATTGGCGATCGCCTTACGGACAACGCTCGAAAGGACGACGGCTATAGATACCATGACGTGTTCCACCTGGCCAATGCCGCCGTACTGGGATGGTCACCCGTACTTCGGTCCATCCTCCGGTGCAAACGGAAGTCGAATTCGAAGGTGGACGAAACCCAAGACGGCGCGCGTGCCGCGATTGTGGAGGAGGCAATCGCTCACACTGTTTTTCAGTATGCTGAAAGTCACTCGCTCCTCAAGGATCTAAAGCACATCGATCATGGTGTGCTGCTCCTCATTCAGCGGATGGTGAAAAATCTTGAGATCGAAAAGCTCGCAATGCATGAATGGGAGCGAGCAATTTTTGTCGGATTCGAGGCGTTCAGATTGCTCAAGAAGAACAAGGGTGGCTGGCTTACGCTGGATGCAGAAACGAGATCTCTGACGTTCTCTCGTGGCGAGCCAGCTTCGTCGTCTCCGAAATCCGCTCGTTAATTCCCCACTTCGGGGGAAACCACGGAGTCGGCATTTGAGCAACGCTCGCCGAAAACTTTTGCTTGATTCTCGTTCTGCCTGTGAGCCCCATTGCCTCGGGGTGCACAACGCGAGAGTATTTGTCGACCTCGCAGAACAGATTCTGACAGTCGATTAGCTGCAGATCGCGCCCCCATAGCGAATTGAATGGCAGGCCGCGCTTGCGGAACTCAGTGGTTTGGCGTTCTGTCACCCACTGGATAACTTCCGCTTCACTGTAGCCACCAAAGTCCTCGAAGCACTTGCGCAGTCCATCGCGCGCCCCAGGTCCTGGCATCACAAACTCCAATTCGGTGAACGAAAAGTGCGGGCTGTAGTTCAGGTCAGTGACGAACTGGTAGGCCAAGAAAGGGCCCACGCCTGGGACCGTTCTGAACAACTCGTACGCAGCACGCATGCTTCCGCATCGAGCAAGCTTCGCCGGAAACCCCTCGAGGAGCAATGTTCGCAGGAGTTCGAGATGCATCTCATGCTTTCGCGCGCGGCGGATGTCTGCAGGTCCACTGGGCATGATGTATGCCGCTGAGTAGATTGAAGCGCCCGACGCCATCGCCCGCTCCAAGACCGCGCCAAATGTAGCAGGTTCAAAAGTTCGAACTGATATTTCGCCGAATGCGTGCTCTAGCAGTTTCCAAGTCTCAATCTTATTGAAAATCTTGAACAACAATGTTCGCAGCACACTCGACTCTAGTCCATGGGTGCCGCTGTAAATCACGTTTTTGATGAGGTACTGGCTGACGCGATCTGAAGCTCGGTATGCATTCGTGAATTTATACGTCTGCAGCACAGGGTCGTCGCTCCAGGGGCCCGCCTCGTCTCGAACACGTCGGTGATAGATAGCCTGTCGCTTCTCTGCGAATCTCCAGTACGTGTCATACACGAATGACGGGCGAGGCTCGGTACGCTTCACTATTGCGAGAAGGCCTTTCTGCTTCGGAGGTTTGACCGTCGAGTCCGACCGAACCGGCTTCACCGGCGCCTTCTCGGTTGGAATGCCTGCAATCAGGGATTGGTACATGGTCTTCATGATGCGGATCCTTCCGTAAGTACGACGTCTACTCCACCGCTGCCTCGTCTTCGCTGCGGTTTAACCGTAATCGTGATGTTCTGGTCGAGAGCGACGAGAACAGAAAACAGCTTCTCGATCGAAATTCCGCTAAGCCGGTAATTTCTGATCGCGGAAATCCTAGGCTGAGGCATACGGAGTTGCTCAGCTGCCGCGCGCTGAGTCATTCCCGATTTTGTCATCAGCTCATTCACGCACGAAGCCAGACGGACCCGGGGGTCGCCTGGCCAGGGTGGGCTGGCAGTCGAGCCTTCCTGGTGCGCTTTGTCGGGAGGTTTTGTTTTTGACATTTAATACGCAATTTTATCTTCATGAATTATATCAAAAATGTAATCAAATACATTTTGTCATCTGTCAGATGATATCTAAATTGTAATCAATCAAATGGTCGAACTCTGACAGATTTGGCTGACGGGCGCCATGGCACGCTCGCGCATGCTGCAGTTGGATGCCGCAGAAATTGTGTTCAGTGAGATGCAGCCAGCCAGAAGCGTTGATGCGGTTGCGGATTGAAATTCGATGAATCACCTCTGATAGAGAGGAGCGCTTAGTGGGCGTCTGCTCCTTGATTTGCGTCCCGGCGTCTCGCCGTCGGGCTCGCGGGTTGCCCCCCCCCGCGCCTCGTGCCGAGTCGCGGCCATGCGGCGCTGATCCCTGACGCCTCCGGCCCGCTGGGCCTGCGCGCTGCGCTTGCCCTCCAGGGGACTGGCTAAAGCCAATCCCCGCCGCGCAGGCTTGGCGCCCCTCGATACCGCCGACCAGGCGGCGCCTGATCGGTCGGCGCATGGTGCCGGTGCGCGCTGCGCGCGCTTGTTCACTTCCAGCTAGGCGTGCCCACAGCACGCGGGGGCGCTCGCCGCGCGGCCGTGGGTTCGTCGCTCCCCTGGCCGTTGGCCGGGTTTCCGTCTTTCCCCGCCTTCATCGCTGATCCCGCGACCGTAGCCGCCGGTGCCTGGCCGTCAAGGCGCGCAGGGCCGTGTCCTCGCCTGCGGCTGCGGGCCGCACCAACCCTGCGCTTGTTTCCTTGACGGCCCGTCCCCGCCAGCCCGGTTTTTCGCGGGCGATGAACTCAGGAAAGACGGCGGCAACGGCGACCAGCCCAGGTCACTGCGCCGAACCCACCGAAGCCAACACCGGGCTCCGAATCTTGGAATCCGGCTGGTGTGGGAAACCACAGGAGAGCCGCGCATGCAGACACCGACACCTTGAACCCATTCCCTCTTTCTTCCTTTTTTCACTGCCTTGGTCGCCGTGGCGCATCGGCTTGCATTGCGCGTCATTCATGACGCGCACTACGGCTCACCCATCAACATCACCGCCAATCCGCAGGACCGGCTGGAGCAGTACGCCCCGGACGTGGCAGAGGCTCCGGCTGCTGTGGGCATGCGGCAGGTGCGGGAGGCTTGGGCTGACCGCCTGCCCAGCGACCCGGAGGCGTTGTTCACCGAGTTGTTGGCGATGCCGCAGCAGGAACTGCTGTCTCTGCTGGCGGTGTGCGTGGGCTTCACGGTGACGGCCATCGCTTCGCGTGAGGACGAAGCCCCGGCAGCTGCGCTTGCGCAGGCCGTGGGACTGGACATGCACGCGTGGTGGACGCCGACCGCAGCGGGCTACTTCGACCACGTCTCCAAGGCCAAGGCCTTGGAAGGGGCGCAGGCCTTCGCACCGGGTGAAGTGAACCGGCTCGGCAAGCTCAAGAAGGCGCAGATCGCCAGCGAGGCCGAGCGGCTGGCGGCGGGTACAGGCTGGCTGCCCGCTATGTTCCGCGCCCAAGAGGCAGTAGCGGTTGACGTTGCAGGCGCTGAACCGCTTGCTGAGGGGCCGGCTGATGCCGAAGCCCAAGAGGACGCGCACGCAACGGCGTGATCCTCATGCATCCCCGGCCGCGAGGCCGGGGATCTGGAAATTCGGCGCGACGCGCGCGGCAGGTCTGCCGCGCGCGTTTTGACTTCCGGAACAGCCAGTCCTCTGTGCCTTGAAGGACGCCCTACGCCAGCGCTCGCTGCGGTGGGTTGGGAATGCCTACCGGACGCGGGAGCATCGAACAGCACCGATCGCCGGCAATCCAGCGCGCTGATCGAGCTTTCGACAACCCCACCCGGATACCCCATGAACCACCAAGGCGTCAGCGAGATATTTTTTGAAGAGTCCTATACCGTGCCGGCGGACCAGACGGCGAAGTCGCTTTTCTCGCAGCTTCCTCACGGAAGCGGGTATGCGGAGCGACTGATCGAATGTCTTGCCACCGGGTACCTGGTGGCGGTGGTCGAATCCATTTGCATTCGTGAGATGCAGCAGCACGTCGATGCCGCCGCAGAAGTGGTGGTCGGCCGTTCGATCCGTATCGGCCATCGAGGGCCGATCCTGCCGGGGTCGCCGCTCCGGCTGCGCGGATGGCTCGAACGGCTGGGAGAGCGGAGCGCCACCTTCCGCGTCCAGGCTCAGGATGCGCACAAGCTTGTCTGCGAAACCACTGTCACGCTGGTGGCGGTCCAGCGGACACAGATGGAGTCGCGCATCGCGACAAAGATTTTGGCACTCCAATGCCCTGGAACCTAAAAAAGAGGCGCTCCGCCGCTTGCGGAGAGCGGGCCACCATCAGCTCGCTGCACTCGACGGTCGTGCGTGCCGTCCTGAAGCGGGCAAACAGTCCGCCGTGACAGCGGTGGTGCGCAGCGGGCGTTCCACAGCGCGTTTCCTTCCACACTGCAATTGCCGATTTCTTGGCCAGCGCCGATGCGGTGGGATCGTTCTTCCTTGTCTCATTGCTCCGTCACCATGGAACTGGATCGCTGCGGGAGCAGTTCCGGAACGCTGTTGCAGCGGTGGCGGTTCTGGGGCCATGCGTCCTTTCGCGACAGGATCACACCCACAGCGGCCTTGTATTTGTCGTGAATCCTGGCGAGGGCACGGCGGCTCTATGTGCCGCCTCGGGCTTGTTCTCCGCAACCGTCCAGCCCGACAAATTTCCCCGACCTGCGGTCTTCCTCGCGAGGCAAATTTCTCGGGCCTCCCGGTCCTTCACTGCGTTGCGGCCCCTTCGCTTCGCTATGGGATGCGGCGCGCCCGGACCCTCACCCATCGGATCACGCCAAGGCCGCGATGGGCGCGACCTGGTTAACTTCAAAAGGACTTCATCATGGCCAACATCGGCACCTTCACCGCACAGAACGACAGCTACACCGGCACGGTTCGCACCCTGACGCTCAACGTCAAGGTCAAGATCGTGCCCAACAACAAGGAGAGCGAGAACGCTCCGGACTACCGCATCGTCGCTGGCAACTTCGAGATCGGCGCGGCGTGGAAGAAAGTGAGCAAATCGGATCGGCCCTACCTGTCGGCGACCCTGGATGACCCGTCGTTCCCGGCGACCATCTATGCCCGCCTGGTCGAAGGCGAGGATGGCGCGCATAACCTGATCTGGTCGCGCAGCAAGGGCGACTGAGCGTCGCCCTCGGCGCCCCGCCTCGGCGGGGCGCTGTTCCCCTGCCAGGCCGCTACTTCAATAGGTCGGGCAAGCAGTCTGCGAACGCGGGCTGAATCTTGCGCATGGGCTTGGCCACGGCCTCGTCCCACGTCAGGACCGCCAGGGCCATGGCGGTCATCGTGAGCAGCCCATTGGAATTGCGCAGGATCTGCAGGGCCAGGTGGACCGGGAAGCCCTCGGACTGGCGGCGCAGCGGATGGATGCCGCCATGCACAAAGGAGTTCAGGGAATGCCAGGACACGTCCTTGAAGTGCGCCAGCATCTGATGGGCGGCCGCGGGCACGTTTGGTCCGACGCGCTTGCCGATCTGCTCGATCATCTCGCTGGCCGAGGGGAGATTCTTTGCGGCCTGCTCGCTCTGGAGGGTCAGTGGTGCGCTGAGCTTCTCGATGGCCAGATCGCTGGCTGCATATTGCAGCCACATGGCGCGGGTCAAGGCCTCGAACTGAAGCCGCATTAGGCCGACTGCCGACGTGGCCAATCCCATCGCCATCAAGGCGCGCAGGCTGAGCCCATGCTCGAGCGCCACGGAGCACATGCCGAAGGCAGCCTCGCCACGAGGCGAGGGATCGAACTCGGTGCCGTCGAGCAGGTGCAGCAGCGCTTCGTGCAGCTCGTCGGATCGACGGAGCATCACTTCCAGGGGATCGTCCGAGGGTTGTTGTTGGGAAGCTTCCATACAGACATCGTATTCGCTCGGTGCCGCTTCTGCGCGTCAGCAGATGGAACGGGCTGGCACCTGACTAGCGGCTTTGTGGATGTTCCCAAATGAGTAGACCCGTATCTACGTCTGCTCGCCAATCCGCTTTCACGGCTTTGCGGTTCCACGGTTCAACGGCGATTCGTGAAGACGGCTTTGCGCTTCGGAGGGTTTGTTGAATGACGCATTGCGGACTTTACGAGTCTCCGTATATCCGTCACTGACGCGGAGAGTTTCCGTGCGTCTCCGGCGATGCCGGCCGCGCTGTCGTGCTGCGCATCGAGCCGCCGGTGGCGTCTCGCCCCTTCGGGCTTTCATCGCTGACGCCTTCGCACCTGTCGGCGCTGCGCACTGCGTTTGCAGGAGCGAGTGGGCTGGTTTGCTGTTCCCTTTACCGTATCACGCCGTTCTCGCCGTCAAGGTCTGCGCGTGCTGCACACGCTGGCGGCCTCGCGGCCGTCTGTCGAACCCTGACGGCTGCGCTGCGCTGTGCTGTTTCCGGTCTCGGGCAATCCCGCCCTGATTCCTTCCAAGGAGAAGACTATGACGAAGCTCATCACCGACGAACAACGCACGCAGTTGCTGGCCAACGGCCGGCAGTCCCTCGAACAAGAAAACTTCGATCCCGCCCCGGTGGTCAAGCTGTTCACCCCGGACGCCGGAGCGACCTGGCTGTTGACCGAGATCGACCCGGACGACCACGACCATGCGTTCGGGCTGTGCGACCTGGGTTTGGGTTACCCCGAACTGGGGTGGGTCAGTCTCGTAGAGATTGCGACGGTGCGCGGCGGGCTCGGACTTCCCGTTGAACGGGATCTGCACTTCGCACCGCAGAAGCGTCTGAGTGTGTATGCGCGTGAGGCGCGGTTCGCTGGACGGGTCGTGGTCTAGCGTCGGTCTATTGGCCGCCGGCGACTGCTGGCGGCCAGTCGTGCCTTAACCCTCTTCCTTGAGCAGACGTGCTTCGGTTTCCAGCATCAACTCACCTGCGCTGCGGCCCAACGCGCGGGCGATCTTCAAGATCATGGCCAAGGTTGGCATGTGCTCGCCGCGCTCAATCTTCCCCATGTGGGAGCGCTCAATGTCTGCCAAGTGAGCGAGCGTTTCCTGGGCGATGCCATCTTCGGTGCGAAGGGCGCGCACCGCATCGCCAAAGGCCCGTGCCGGGCCTGCTTCAAATGTCGTTGCGCCGGTCGGTCGCCCGCGCTGGATTCCTTGCTTCTGCATACACAGAAGCGTCGTGTTTCAAGTACATTAAAACCACGTTATCTTTAACTCATTAAATTGCGTCCATTCACCAAGCGCGGCAGCACCACAGATCACATTGCGTTCCTGGCCCCATCGCCGTGCCACTTGCGTTATGCGTGAGCCGAATTAGTATGTAACTACCTCACGAAGAAACCATGACATTTCTCACAGAAGAGCAACGAGGTCGGATGCTGGCCAACGGCGCCGCACGGGCGCGTGGGGAGACTCTTGACCCATTGCCCGTGGTCAAGCTCTACACGCTGGACGCTGGAGCCGCCTGGCTGCTGACCGAACTCGATGTCGATGGAGACAAGGCCTACGGCCTGTGCGACGCTGGAACCGGTAGCCCCGAGCTGGGACACGTCAGCCTCTCGGCCCTCGAAGGCGTGCACGGGCCGCGGGGCATGCGCATCGTGGCCGATCCGCACTTCAAGGCGCGCCAGCAGTTGTCTGGCTACCTAGCCGACGCACAGCGCGACGGTTCGATCAACGACTAACGCGAAGCTACAACGTCGCTGATTGCGCAACGGAGGGTCGCCGCAAAAGCTACCCTGTTTCACCTTGCCTGTGGCAGCGTTCCTCTTCCAAAGGAGGACTCTGTGACCAACCCCAATCTCGAAGATCTGCCCAGCGCGCCATGGGGCATCTCTGCCGCCTACCTCTACGTGCTGGATCTCGACGACCCAGCTCTCGCCTGGGAATATTTGCGCCGCCATCCGGGCTACCGCACGGATTGGGCACGCCGCAAGCGCGTGGTGTCTTTTGCCCGGTGGGGGTTGCGACAGCGCCGAAGATCCGGACGTAGACGGGCGCAATGCACAACCGCTCTGGCTGTCGTCTTCTGACGGCCTGCTGCATGTGCGTGCTGCGCATGCAAACAATGCATCAGCCCGCCGCTTCGACCTGTGGCGAATCCCTGGCCGCAAGCGCTTGGTGCTTGACGGTCCCGACCTGGCGCTGACTGCCGACCTCAGCGTCCAGCGGATGCGCTTGTCATTGTCGGGAGCCCTGGCCGACGGGGCTGGCTATGCCAGCGCTGCGCCGATGACACCGCGCCTGCGCGGCCAGCTTGACGGCTTCAACGCGCAGGCGCGCGCCCTGGAAGGCCATGCAACGCAGGCCGATCCTGCACGGCCGGTGACCCGCGCCGTGCTGCTGCACCTGCGCGCGCTGCAGGCGCTTGATGCCTCGCAGGCGGGCGCGTCGCATCGCGACATCGCCCAAGCCCTGTTCGGCATCGAAGCCGTCGTCCTGCGTTGGCATGAAGACGGGGAGTTGCGCGCGCAAGTGCGCCACCTGGTGCGACGGGCCCAGGCGTACATGGCTGGCGGTTACCTGGCCTTGGCCGGCGTATCGCATCCCGCAGGAGGGTGCACCGGAGACGAACCGATGCGCTGAATTTCTCCCTGCCCTGATCGGGCCTGATTCCCGAGACTGCCTCCATCGGGCCGCGAATGGTTTGCGGCCCATCGACAGCGATGGAGGTCGTCATGGCAGTTGGCAGTTCTTTCTCTTCCCGCACGGCGCCCAGGCCTGCGCCGCAACCCTCTGCGGCTTCGGCGGGGCCAGCGGCCCCCGCCAATCCCGAATTCCTGACCACCGACGAAGCCGGCGCGTTCCTGCGGCTGTCGCCGCGTACGCTGGAAAAGCAGCGCGTTCTGGGCGGTGGTCCGCGGTTCCGAAAGTTCGGCGCACGGGTGGTCTACGCGGCTGCCGACCTGCGTGCATGGGCCGACAGCCGCACCTACGGCATGACCTCAGACCCAGGCTACGTGCAGCGCGACTCCGTCCGCTGACTGACCGCTCCGAAGGCAACATCGCATGTCGAAGCGCTTGAGCGAACGCGAACAACTCACGCTGTTCCGCGCGCTGCCGCACGGCGACATGGCGCTGCGCGACTCGCAGGATCTGATGGCTTACCCGTTCTTCTCACTGGCCAAGTCGCCACGCATCGTCCCGATCCGCTTCGACGCCGGCGGCATGTCGCTCACCGTCGAGGGCGTGCCCGAGCACGGTATCGCCACCATCTGGGACGCCGACGTGCTGATCTGGGCCGCCAGCCAGATCATCCAGGCGAAGAAGGAAGGCATTGCGCCTTCGCGCCTGATGGTGGCCACACCCTACGAGATCCTGCGCTTTGCCCGGCGCGGGACCGGCCGCAGCGATTACTTGGCGCTGCGCGCTGCGCTGGACCGGCTTCAGTCCACCACTGTCGCGACGACGCTGCGCCAGCGCGAGCGCCCGAACGGGGCCACGCGAGTGCACCGCTTCTCCTGGATCAACGAGTGGAAGGAGTACATCCGGCCCGACGGCCGCTCCGACGGCATCGAGCTGATCCTGGCCGACTGGTTCTTCACCGGCGTGATGGAAGAAGCGCTCGTGCTCACGCTCGATCCCACGTATTTCCGGCTTTCCGGTGGCATCGAGCGCTGGCTGTACCGGCTGGTGCGCAAGCATGGCGGCCGACAGCCTGCGGGCTGGCGCTTCGAGATGCGCCACCTGCATTTGAAATCCGGGAGCCTGCAGCGCCATTCCGACTTCGCAATCCAGGTGCGCCAGCTTGCGCGGCGCCAGGCGCTGCCTGGCTACCAGTTGTCAATGGAGCGCAGCGGGGGCATCGAATGGCTCGCCTTTCGGCCCGGTTCGGCCGAACCTTCCGAAGGTGACTTATGAAATCCGGGAGCCTGCAGCGCCATTCCGACTTCGCAATCCAGGTGCGCCAGCTTGCGCGGCGCCAGGCGCTGCCTGGCTACCAGTTGTCAATGGAGCGCAGCGGGGGCATCGAATGGCTCGCCTTTCGGCCCGGTTCGGCCGAACCTTCCGAAGGTGACTTATCCACAGCTTCTGTTGAAGAACCTGTGGATGGCTTGGGGATGGGCTCGGTGGATCACCCGCACGACCCTCGGTGGATCGCCCGCAGAAGTATCGGTGGATCGCCCGCACCGATCGACCGGAAAGCCGCGCCCAGCAACGATTTCGGGCCGCCCTAAACATCTAAAGGAATACATAAATGGAAGTCACGCGCGCGCGAACAGAAGCTGCTCAAAAGTCGGGCACTGCCTTGCCTGAGGCAGTCCGAACACCCGAAAACCGTCTTCCAGGAAGACAAGGTCAGCCTGGCAAGGTGATCGCGTTGCTCAACCAAAAAGGCGGTGCGGGCAAGACCACGCTCGCCACGCATCTGGCGGGTGAGCTGGCCATGGCGGGAAGCCGCGTGACGCTGCTCGATGCCGATCCGCAGGGCTCGGCCCTCGACTGGGCGCAACGCCGTCTTCAGAACGGCCAGGGACGGCTCTACGGCGTGTTCGGGCTGGCCAGGGACTCGTTGCACCAAGAAGCGCCGCAGATCGCATTGGAGGCGGACTACGTCGTGATTGACGGCCCGCCGCGGGTCGCGGCCCTCGCGCGCTCCGCGCTGCTGGCCGCCGACCTGGTGCTGATCCCCGTGCAGCCCAGCGCCTACGATGTGTGGGCCAGCCACGAGATGGTTGCGCTCATTGCCGAGGCCCGGGTGTTTAGACCGCAGCTACGCGCGGCCTTCGTGATCAACCGCCGCGTGGTCGGCACGGTCATCGGCCGTGAGGCACGCGCCGCGCTGGCCGATCAACCCTTCGCGGCGCTGCAGGCCGAAGTCTCGCAGCGCATCGTGTTCGCCGACAGCGTGGCCGCAGGCCGGCTCGCATGCGAAGCCGCGCCAAAGTGCGCGGCCGCGCGCGAGATCGCGGCACTGGCACAGGCAGTGCAGGAGATGCTGCGATGACGGCATCCGCGTCATCTGCAGCGCCCAAGCGGGCACCCATCGGCCGCAAGCCGGCGGTCGACCCGGCTTCGACCTGGGTGCGGCAGGCCGATGCACCAGAGGGTGCCCCCAAAGCGTCGATCTACACCGCTCGCCTGACCATCGACGTGACGCCGTCGCTGCGCGGGCGCATCAAGGTCATCGCGTTCGAACGCGGCGACACGGCGGCCGAGATGTTGCGCGAGCTGCTGGAGCGCGAGTACGGCGCAGGTCAGCCATGACGCAGTTGCGACCCGTCACCGTGCAGGCTTGGCCCCAGGCTGTGCTTCCGCCACGGCCTGTCCATATGCGGGTCTCGCTCGCCTTCGTCGAGCATCGCGTGAACGTCTGGCTGCGCTTCGGCCAGCCCGTGCGCGAGTCGGTGCTGGACCGCTGGCGGCGTGTGGCGACATTCGAACCCAACGCAGTCTGTTGCCGTGTGAAGTGGATCGGCAATGACTACGGCACGGCGCTTTGGCAGCTCATGGTGCTGCGGGCGCCAATGCCGTTCGATGGCGCGCAACGCATCGCGGGCGTAGTGCCATCGGCGCGCATCTTGCTGCGCGCCGATGGCGAGCAGCAGGTCAAGGCCGTGCTCGAAGTGGTCGATGCCATCGAGGCGCTGGGCATCGAGCCGACCGCGGCTGCCGCAACGTACTGGCACACGGTCGGCAACCGGCTGGCAGCACGCCTGCCACTGCCGGACTACACCACCGAACGGCATGCGGCGCATCTTGCGCGAGGAGCGCTGAGATGAGTCGACGCGTGCTCTTCGCCGGCATGGGCATCGGCCTGGCTGCGCTGTGCGCGCCGGCCGTCATGACGATGTCGGCGCATGAGCGTGTGTTCGTGGTCTACAACCCGACGGACAGCGTGCCGCGCGGGTGGTACCGGGTCAGCAGCATCGACAACGCAGCCTCGCTGCACGTCGGCAGCATCGTGTTGGCTCGGCTTCCCGCCGGCGTGGCCGCGTTCGCGGGACAGCGCGGCTACCTTCCCAGCGGTGTACCAATTCTCAAGCGCGTTGGCGCCGTGGCGCCGCAAGCAGTGTGCGTTCGGGGACAGACTGTGCTCATTGACGGCGCAGCGGTGGCAACCACTCGAACGCATGACAGTGCGCACCGGCCGCTGCAAGCCTGGTCACCGTGCCGTCGCCTTTCCGATGGCGAACTGTTCTTGCTCAGCGACACGAACCCGGCGTCGTTCGACAGTCGCTACTTCGGCCCCATCGCGGCGTCTGCCGTGCTGGGCATCGCGCGGCCACTGTGGACCTGGAGCACGCCATGAGGCTTGCTCTATCGTGTCATCTAGCATGCCGCCGAACTGCAGCCGGGCATGCGCTCGCGCTGCACTCCGTCCTGCAGGGAGCCCGCTGCCAGCGTGCAGCTCGCGCTGCACCGCCGCTGCCTCACGGGCAGCGTTGCGCACCCGGTGCGCGGCTGGCGGCAGGTCGGAGCCGGGAGCGGGTGCGGAAGGCGGAGACGGAGGGCCAGATAAAAGGGGTGGCACGTCGCGCCCCTCCAAGCCAGTCTGCACGTGGGTTTGCGGCGGCACCGCAAGGGACCCTGCGCGTGCCGCTCAGAGGCTGGAACCCGCATGGCAGCGGGCTCTCCCGCGTGCTGTTTTCTATGCCGTGCGCCACCGTGCGCTGGAGTCTTCATGCCCGGCAATGACGAGGACCGCTTTCGCGTCAAGCCCGCGGCGCCTAAATCCCGTGGTGGACCGCGCTCGCAGCGCTTCGTTTCGCAGGTTCTCAAGCAGGTGTCGATGACGGGCGAAAAGCCCTTGAGTAAAAGCCTCGGCAGACCCGCCAATACGTTCGGCCGAGGTCGCGTCGCGGCCTCCATGGCCGGCCGGCGCTTGGGGCCGAACGCCCGCCGAATGGTCGTCAAGTCTCGCTTCGTCGTGCTCCGGCGCGCCAGTCCGAACTCGGTGGCCGTGCACCTGCGCTACATCGAGCGCGATGGTGTTACTCGCGATGGACAGAAAGGCCATGCCTACGGTGCAGCCACCGATGCGGCCGACCTCAAGACTTTTCAGGAACGTGGGCAGAACGACCGACACCAGTTTCGCTTCATCGTCTCGGCCGAGGACGGCCTAGAACTGGAGGACTTGAGGGGCTTCACCCGCCAACTGATGCGCCGCATGGAGATCGACTTGGAGGCGCGACTGGACTGGGTTGCCGTGGACCATTGGGATACAGACAATCCGCACACGCACATTGTGCTGAACGGCCATACGGGCGGGCCTGCCGGCGGGGAGGACCTCGTGATTGCCCCCGACTACATGGCGCACGGTTTGCGTCAGCGCGCCATCGAGATCGCCACCGAATGGCTGGGGCCGCGCACCGAGGCGGAAATCCGTCAAAGCCTGCTACGGGAGGTTGATCAGCAGAGGCTCACCGGCCTGGACCGGGCGCTGATCCGGCAAGCCGATGCCGATGGCATCGACCTGACCGGCAACCGGCAAGACCGGCAGCGTGAGAACGCTCTGCGAGCACGGCTGCAGCGGCTCGAAGGCATGGGCCTAGCTGAGAGGATGAATGCGAACCGCTGGAAGCTCCAGCCCGGAATGGCGGCCACACTCGACGCCATGGGCCAGCGCGAAGACGCGTTGGAGACGGTACGCCGTGCGCTCAAGGGCCAGCGGCGGGAATGCGTGCTCAATGAGCGTCAAACCACCCCCGTCAGCGGCCGGATTATGGGCAAGGGCCTGGCCGACGAACTGCATGACCGCGGTTACCTGGTGGTCGATGGCATTGACGGACGGGCGCACTACCTGAGGCTGCCAGGCGGTATCGACCTCGCAGAACTGCCCGTACATGGCATCGTGGAGGCGCGGCCGTCGGGGCAGGAGAAGCCTGTGGATCGCCACATCGCAACCATCGCGAGAGACGGCCTCTACAAGACTGCCGACCATGTAGTGCAACTGAAGCAGGCCAATGACCGCGACCCGCAATCCACTGTCGATGCGCACGTGCGTCGGCTCGAAGCGCTGCGCCGCGCCGGCATCGTGGAGCGCATCGCCGATGGCGTCTGGAAGGTGCCGCCGGACTTGCTGCGGAAGGCTCGGCAACATGATGCCCAGAAATCCTCCGGACTCGCGATTGAGCTACGATCGCATCTGTCCATCGATCAACAAATATGCGCCATCGGCGCCACTTGGCTGGACAAGCAGTTGGTGGGCGATGCTGCGGCCTTGGCTGACCAAGGCTTTGGGGATGAGGTGCGCGATGCGATGCGCGACCGGATCGATTTTCTTGTTACGCAAGGACTTGCTGAGTGGCGTGGCAAGCGGGCAGTTCTCGCGATAAATCTATTGGCAACCCTTCGTGGCAAGGACGTGGCTGCAGCTGGCAAGACGCTTGCAGACGAGACCGGACGCATATATCGCGCGACACATGACGGCGGGCAGGCTAGCGGCATCTATAGGAGAAGCATCCAACTCGCAAGCGGCCGATTCGCGATACTTGACGACGGATTGGGCTTCACTCTCGTGCCCTGGAGGCCAGTGGTCGAGCGCAGTTTGGGAAGACAGGTGTCAGCAATCATGCGAGGACAGTCCGTCACTTGGCAGTTGCAACGAGGGCGAAGCATCTCTATTTGATGCGATTGCCAAATGTTGTTCAGCCGCCCACGCAAACATTCAAATATGTGTGAGCGGGTTTATCAGTCGGCCTCAAACAAGTCAATATGCCTATCGGCGCGTTAGGAATATTCCGGTGTCAGCGGCGAGGACTTGTCCGTGCGGTTGACGATAGCGTTGAGAATTATCGCTGTATGAACTGTTTGATTTCCTGGCGGTGGACTGCCAATGCGCTATGTCACCAAGTGCGGCTTGGGCCGCCGTAGTTCAACACCCCCTTTGGGTTATATACTCCATTCCAACGAGAAATCGTTTTCATTTCGACGCCGACTGCCAATGTTGCCAGTCAGGCGTCCGGCAATAACGCCCGACCCGGTTCATAGCCGGTTCGGGCGTTTTTGTTTTCCGGGTACATCCCCCACTTGAGGAGCGAGTGCACGCCATTCAGCAGCTAAGCCTTCTTAGAAGACAGCCCGGAATGAACCGGCGGCGCAATTTTCATAGGCAGTCGAATGCAACCAGGTATTAAAAACACGGCTTCAGAGGAACCCCAGGCACTTTTGACATTGCGCGGTTCGACGCGCAATGAGCAAAAACGCGTCGAAATTTTGATGGGACTGGGCAAGAGTGTCGATCTAGATCGCTATGGTGGTCTTCTTGTCGCAATGACATTGTTCTTGGAGGCTTGGGAGCCTCGGGTCGTGCAGGCCATGCCGCCGGCCTGGCGCGTTTGGTTTGTCTGCCGTCGCAGGTCGGTGCTGCTCAGACGGGACTTGAACGCGCTTTCTCTGTCCGTGTCGCCGCGAAAACCCTTACTTAAGATTGATCTTGCCACGCCGTCCGCCGCATGGGGTTCCTTATATGCCATCGAAGGTTTAACGATGAGAAATCAAGAAATCGCCGCGCGATTGCACGAGGCGCACGGTATCGGCGCTCACAATGGCGGAGCGTACTTCGGCGCCCGGGGCGACGTGACCGGCACCCTGTGGCGTGAATCTTCCAAGGTAATACAGAGCATGTTGGAAGGGCCTAAGTCGCAAGCTGAGGCTTGCGCCGCTGCGGTGCAGACCTTTCACGCGTTAACAAAGGTGTTCCTAGATGTCCCGACCAAGCAGTTTGCGGCGGCCTACAACTGAGGGCCTCCATCCCTGTCGGCAGTAAGGACCCCAGCCACTTGTTCGCAAATTAGAGTCACTTTGCTGGATTTTGTATTCGACGAGCCAACTGGCGTAATTTCTGACGTCGACCCACCATCTAACTCAATTGTGTTTGCTTGCCACATGACTATATTTGTTGGCAATTAGCATTAACTCGCATTGAATGTAATTAACTGCGCGCCACACTTTCCCCACAACGAGAAATCGTTGCCAATCCATCGACACCGACTGCCAGTGCTGCCAGTCAGGTGTTGGGCAAGAAAGCCCGAACCGGTTAACCGCCGGTTCGGGCTTTTTTGTTTTTCGATCGCAAGGAACCACTTAAAAACGGATGCATGTCGCCGAGGGCGAAGCCTTGCCTGGAAGAAAGTAATTGGCAGCGGTTGCTTGTTGCAACAGTCAACTCTCCCAACATCGATCGCAAAAGGTTCAGCCATGACTCAATTTAACCGTCGTCAGCTTGTCAAGGCAGGCGGCACTCTATTTGCTCTTAATGCCGTCGGAAGCGTTACTCGGTTCGCTTCGGCACAACAAACCGTCAAGTTGGGCTTGCTCCACTCGCTATCTGGAACGATCGCTTTGGCCGAAGCATCACTCGTCGATGCCGAGAAGATGGCCATCGACGAAATAAATACTGCGGGTGGCGTTCTCGGCCGCAAGATTGAGGCAGTCATCGAAGACGGTGCAAGCGACAACTCGGTTTTCTCTGAAAAGGCAGTGAAGCTGCTGGAGCGAGATAAGGTCTCCGCGATCATCGGTTGCTATACCTCGGCCTCCCGAAAAGCTGTGCTTCCTGCTCTGCGCAGAGCCAATGGACTGTTGTTTTACCCCACCTACTACGAAGGCCAAGAACTGAGCTGGAACGTGGTCTACACCTCGCAAGAGGCGACACAGTCCGTGGTGGCCGCCGTGGAGTGGTTGGCGAGGGAGAAGGGCAAGACATTCTTTCTGGTCGGTTCCGATTACGTTTATCCGCAAACCTGCAACAAGATTGCCAGGTCGACCGTCATGAGGGCTGGTGGGAGAGTTCTGGGCGAAGAGTATGCGCCGTTGGGGCACACCGATTTTTCCTCGATTATCAACAAAATCAAGGCCGCGAAACCCGACTGCATTTACAGCACGGTGGTCGGCGGCTCCAACGTCGCGTTCTACAAGCAGTTGCGCGAGGCAGGCTTGGACGGAGCAAAACAGGTGCTGCTATCAACCGTGGTCTCAGAGAATGAAATTGAGGGCATTGGCAAAGAAAACGCCGCCGGCTACTACGCCTGCATGGGGTATTTCCAAAGCATCAAGTCAGCTGCCAACGAAAAGTTTGTGAAGGCATTCAAGGCCAAGTACGGCGCTGACCGAGTAATCGGCGACCCGATGGAGGTGGCTTACAACAGCGTTTACCTCTGGAAGATGGCGGCCGAGAAGGCCAAGTCCTTTGAGCCCTCACTGCTACGGACCTCGACCGCGAACCTGGTGCTAGAAGCTCCGGAGGGTAAGGTGCGCGTCCATGCATTCAACCAGCATGTATGGAAAAAAATTCGCATCGCAAAGGCGTTGCCCACTGGCCAATTCGACATCGTTTGGGAGTCACCAGATTTGGTTGAACCGAATCCATTCCACGGACTGACTAAGATTTGAGTAGCTGCTTTTTAGAGGACAGACAGCCCGCGTTGCCAAGCTGAGAAAATTGATTTGATATCGTTCATGCCATATTTTTGTTGAGTTGACAATACGCGCAAAGCCTTATGGAGTGTCTTCGGCGACGCGCTCATACTCCGGCTTAACGAGAAATCGTTGCCAATCCTTCGACGCCGACTGCCAGTGCTGCCAGTCAGGTGTTGGGCAAGAAAGCCCGAACCGGTTAACCGCCGGTTCGGGCTTTTTTGTTTTCCGGTCGCAAAGTGCCATTTTTAAAACGGATGCATGTTGTCCGAGGGCGGAGCTTTGTCTAAAGGTCTTGCGGGGTTGAATTGGCAGCAGTTGCTTGTTGGAAAAGCTGAATCTTCAACAAACGCACTACCGCAAGGAGCTTGATCATGACTCAATTCAACCGCCGCCAGATTGTTAAAACAGGTGGCTCACTACTCGTCCTGGGCGCAACTGGAGGTGCGGCCAACATGGTCGCCGCCCAAGAAACCGTGAAACTGGGCCTGCTGCACTCTCTTTCGGGAACGATTGCTATCGCGGAAGCCTCGCTGGTCGAGGCTGAGAAGATGGCCATTGACGAGATCAATGCCGCAGGTGGCGTTCTCGGCCGCAAGATTGAGCCAGTTATCGAAGACGGTGCCAGCGACAACCCGACCTTCGCTGAAAAGGCTCGCAAGCTGCTCGAACGAGACAAGGTTGTCGCCATCGTCGGCTGCTACACCTCAGCCTCGCGTAAAGCCGTGCTGCCAGTGCTCAATCAGGGCAAGGGCCTGCTGTTTTATCCCACGTACTACGAAGGTCAGGAAGCGGACAAGCGTGTCTTCTACACGTCGCAAGAAGCAACTCAGTCAGTTATTGCGGCTGTCGAATGGTTGGCCAAGGAAAAGGGCAAGACATTCTTCCTGGTCGGATCGGACTACATCTATCCGCGCACGTGCAACAAGATTGCCAAGCCGACCATCACCAAAGCCGGCGGCAAGGTGCTGGGTGAAGAATATGCGCCACTCGGACACACTGAGTTCTCTTCGATCATCAACAAGATCAAGGCCGCCAAACCCGACTGCATCTACAGCACCGTCGTGGGGGGCTCCAACGTAGCGTTCTACAAGCAGCTCCGCGCAGCAGGGCTGGATGGCACCAAACAGGTGTTGCTGTCTACGGTGGTTTCGGAAAACGAGATCGAAGGCATCGGCAAAGACAATGCTGCCGGCTACTACGCCTGCATGGGTTATTTCCAAAGCATCAAGTCGCCCGCCAACGAGAAGTTCGTGAAAGCGTTCAAAGCCAAGTACGGTGCCGACCGCGTGATCGGCGATCCGATGGAGGTTGCCTACAACAGCGTTTACCTCTGGAAGATGGCCGCGGAGAAGGCCAAGTCTTTCGATGTTGACAAAGTTACTGCAGCTGCGGCGGGCATCGAGTGGGAGGCACCAGAAGGCACTCTGCGCGTCCACGCGACCAACCACCATCTGTGGAAGAAGGTGCGGATCGGACGAGCACGTGCGGACGGTCAGTTCGACATCGTCTGGGAATCACCACTGATCCAACCAAACCCCTTCCCCAAACTGTAAGGGCAGCGCAACTACCGGGCGCATTCTGCGCCCGGTTAATTGGATTTTCTGGAGTGGTTCATGAGTTTTGATATAGCGGTGATGCAGATCTTCAACGGAGTGAGTCTCTTCACCATCCTGTTGTTGATGTCAATCGGACTGGCAATTGTCTTCGGCCTGATGGGCGTGATCAACATGGCTCACGGTGAGTTGATGGCACTGGGGGCGTACATGACCTACGTCGCGGCGAAAATGTTTGAACGCTTTGCTCCTGGTTGGATGGACATCTATTTGTTTGTCGCGATTCCATTTGCATTTTTGGTGACCTTCGCGGTTGGCTATCTGCTGGAACGATGCTTCATCCGCTTCTTTTACAACCGGCCCCTGGACACACTACTGGCGACTTGGGGGCTCAGTCTGATGCTGCAGCAGGCTTATCGGACCATCTTTGGTGCCCAGGAAGTTAGCGTTCCCTTGCCGCAATGGTTGGCTGGGGCATGGGAGCCGGTGGTGGGCATTCAGTTACCCCTCACACGAATATTCATCGTCGGCTTAACGGCACTAGTCGCGGCCGGTGTTTACGTGCTTCTTTACCAAACCCGGTGGGGACTGAAGGTAAGGGCAGTGATGCAAAACCGCCAAATCGCTGGCGCGGTGGGCATCGACACACACCGCGTGGACTCGCTAACGCTAGCGCTCGGCTCCGGCCTTGCTGGAATTGCCGGTTGTGTTTTTACGATGATCGGCTCGACCAATCCAGGCACGGGTCAGCTTTACATCGTTGATTCGTTCATCGTGGTTGTCTTCGGTGGCGTACAGAGCCTCGTAGGCACCGCCCTTTCCGGCTTTGCGATCGCGCAATCTCAAACGTGGCTGGAATTCCTGATGAGTGGATCCATGGCCAAGGCCACCATCCTGGTTTTGGTAATTGTGGTCCTATATTTCCGGCCGAATGGTCTGTTCTCCACACGCTCGCGGATCTGAACATGGCTGCAACTCAACGAAACCAACAGCGCCGCTCGGATGCGATCTCCGTCGGACTTGTCATTCTTCTTCTCGCACTCGTTCTTCCAGCAGTACTCGACCCATTCCGCCTCAATTTGATTGGGAAATACCTCGCCTTCTCCTTTGTAGCGATCGGTATCGTGCTGACTTGGGGATACGGTGGAGTGCTCAGTCTAGGCCAAGGCGTGTTCTTTGGCTTGGGTGGTTACATGATGGCCATGTTTTTGAAGCTTGAGGCGTCTGCCCCTGAACTTCCCGACTTCATGGTGTGGAGCAGCATTGAGACGCTGCCGGTCTGGTGGCAACCATTTCACTCATTGGGGTGGACAGTGCTTGGGATCTTGACCATACCAGCTGGGCTGGCCTGGCTGTTTTCCTATGCAATTTTCCGTAGACGCGTCAGTGGCGTTTACTTCGCCATCGTTACGCTTGCGCTGGCACTTACCTTGACAGTTGTTGTGATCGGTCAGCAGGGGGATACGGGCGGAGCGAATGGCATTACAGACTTCCGCACGCTGCTTGGCTGGGACATTCTCAGCGATGACGGCAAGCGGGTGATGTATTTCATCGAGGTTGGCGCCGTATCCCTGGCAATGCTGCTGTCCCTCGCGATCATCCGAAGCCGCTTCGGAAAAATCCTCATTGCAATCCGGGATCGCGAGGACCGGGTCCGCTTCAGCGGGTACAACACCGCGCACATGAAGGCCTTCGTCTTTGCGTTCGCCGCAGTGCTTTCCTCTATCGGCGGAGCTTTCTACAGCCTGCAGGTCGGACTCATCGCGCCAGGCGTTATCGGAGTGGTTGCATCGGTAGAGATGGTCATCTACGCAGCTGTTGGCGGCAGGCTCTCTGTGCCCGGAGCCGTAGTAGGGGCTTTGCTGATCGGCTTCCTAAAGTCATATCTCTCTGAAACCTTCCCGGAAGGCTGGCTTTACTTCTTGGGTGCTGTATTCATCCTGGTCGTATGGGCAATGCCAAATGGACTGGCTGGCCTGGTCAATCGATTGCACTGGTGGCGTAGATCAGATGAGGCGGCACGATGAACACCACACAGCTTGAAATGTCACACCTAGCAAATACATCGGTTCCTGCACAGCGTCAAATTCTGAAGGTTGAAGACCTCACAGTATCCTTCGACGGCTTCAGGGCTGTAGATAACCTCAATTTAACCGTCGATCGCAACGAACTTCGCGTCATTATCGGACCGAATGGGGCCGGGAAAACCACATTGCTTGACATGATCTGCGGGAAGACAAAGCCTACCGCGGGTCGCGTTCTTTTCAATGACATTGAGTTGACCCGGATGAGTGAGCATGAAATTGTGCGGGCCGGCGTTGGCCGGAAATTTCAAACTCCGTCTGTTTATGAGGACCTGTCCGTTCTCGAAAACTTCGAAATTTCCTTGCCTGGTATGCACGGGCTCTTCCAGTCGCTCACCTTCCGCCGCACCGCGCAAGTGCGGGAGAGGATCGAGGAGATTGCCGATCAGGTTTTCCTTAAAGACCAGCTTAATCGTCGTGCCTGCCAGCTCAGCCATGGGCAAAAACAGTGGCTGGAGATCGGCATGTTGCTGATGCAAGAGCCGGAGCTGCTGTTGTTGGACGAACCGGTGGCGGGCATGAGTCCACGTGAGCGCGAACAGACAGGCGATTTGCTAAGCCGCATCGCGACAGGTAAATCCGTTGTCGTGATCGAGCACGACATGGACTTCGTCAAACGCATTGCGCACAAGGTCACGGTGTTGCACCAAGGAAAGCTGCTGAGCGAAGGAAGCGCCAGCGAAGTTCAGTCTGACCGCCGCGTGATTGACGTCTATCTCGGCCACTGAAAGACAACGATGTTCGAAATCGAAAAAATTAATGTGGCTTACGGTGAATCGCACGTGCTTCACGACATCTCGATCCAAGTGGGACCCCAAGAGTCGATTGCAATCATGGGGCGCAACGGCATGGGGAAAACCACGCTACTGAAGTCGTTGATCGGCCTTTTGCCGACCCGGTCTGGTCACATCCGGCTCAACGGCAATGAGCTAACCGGCGCTCCTACCTACAGCCGAGTAAAGCAGGGACTGGCATTTGTGCCTCAAGGCCGCATGGTATTTCCGCTACTGACCGTCGAGCAGAACATCCTGACCGGCGCGGAGCATTCAGGTCATCGCAGCGTGCCTGAATATATCTATCGATTTTTCCCGGTTCTTCAGGAAATGAAAAGCCGAAAAGCAGGAAATCTTTCCGGCGGTCAGCAGCAAATGCTTGCGATCGCACGAGCGCTGATCTCGGACCCGAAGGTGCTGATCCTCGATGAGCCCACTGAGGGAATACAGCCTTCCATCATCAAGGAACTCGCACGGACTCTCAATGTTCTGCGGGCGGAGCGAGGGTTCGCTGTCGTCGTATCTGAGCAAGTTCTGAGCTTTGCGCTGGAGCTTGCGGACCGATTTCTGGTCATCGACCGAGGACGCATCGTTCACGACGAGTTGCGTAGCAGTCTTGACCAGGAAAAAGTCAGATCTTTCCTGACCGTTTGAATTTCAACCACCCCAAGGAGCAAAGTCATGAGACATGGTGATATCTCGAGCAGCAACGATTGCGTAGGTGTAGCGGTCGTGAACTACAAAATGCCACGGCTGCACTCAAAAGCAGAAGTGCTGGAGAACGCACGCAAGATTGGCGAGATGCTGATAGGAATGAAGAAAGGGCTCCCGGGAATGGACCTGGTTATCTTCCCTGAGTACTCCACCCACGGCATCATGTACGACTCCAAGGAGATGTACGACACAGCCGCCACAGTTCCTGGTGAAGAAACTGAAATCTTCGCCGCGGCATGTCGTCAAGCCAAGGTGTGGGGCGTTTTTTCGCTCACTGGTGAACGCCATGAAGAGCATCCCAACAAAGCCCCCTACAACACACTGATCCTGATGAACGATCAAGGTGAAATCGTCCAGAAATACCGAAAAATCATGCCATGGGTGCCGATCGAGGGCTGGTATCCGGGGGATTGCACCTATGTCAGCGAAGGCCCGAAGGGCATGAAGATGAGCCTGATCATTTGCGATGACGGCAACTACCCCGAGATTTGGCGTGATTGCGCTATGCGCGGCGCCGAGTTGATTATTCGCTGCCAGGGTTACATGTATCCGGCCAAGGAACAGCAGATCATGGTGTCGAAGGCGATGGCCTTCATGAACAACACCTACGTCGCAGTCGCGAATGCGTCGGGCTTTGACGGCGTCTACTCGTATTTCGGTCACTCAGCGATCATCGGCTTCGATGGCCGCACGCTGGGCGAGTGCGGTGAGGAGGATATGGGCATCCAGTATGCGGAGCTGTCCAAGGGTTTGATTCGTGATGCACGCAAAAATGGCCAGTCACAGAACCATCTCTTCAAACTGGTGCACCGCGGATACACGGGCTTGATCAACTCAGGGGACGGTGACAAGGGCGTAGCAGCTTGCCCATACAACTTCTATTCGCAATGGATCAATGATCCGGAGGGAACTCGGGAGATGGTTGAGTCATTTACCCGCTCCACTGTAGGAACGCCGGAATGCCCGATTGAAGGCATTCCACACGAAGCTCCTAAGCACCGCTAGTCGCGCCATTTCCATATGTCGAATACCCTCGCCGAGTACCGCATCAACGCCGAGCCGTTTTACCGAGCGGCCGGCAACGAAGTAGCGCTATACGAGAGTGCGTATACGCACCGGATGCCGCTGATCCTGAAAGGACCAACGGGTTGCGGGAAGACTCGGTTCGTCGAGCATATGGCGTGGAAGCTAAAGCGCCCCCTCATCACGCTGGCATGTAACGAAGACATGACAGCCTCTGATTTGGTGGGCCGTTACTTGCTGGATGCTAACGGTACTGCTTGGCATGACGGCCCGCTCACGATGGCGGTGCGCCATGGCGGCATCTGTTACTTGGACGAGGTGGTTGAGGCCCGTCAAGACACCACGGTCGTCATCCACCCGTTAACAGACGCCCGTCGAATCTTGCCACTCGACAAGAAAGGGGAGGTCATTCAGGCGCATCCTGATTTCCAGCTGGTTGTTTCCTACAACCCTGGCTATCAAAGCAGCGCGAAGGACATGAAGCCTTCAACCCGGCAGCGTTTTGCGTCTCTTGAGTTTGACTATCCGCCTGCAGCGTTGGAAGCAGAGATCGTTGCCCACGAGACTGGCATTGGCCAACCTATGGCTATGCAACTGGTGACGATTGCCCACTGTTCACGTGCCCTAAAGAACCGGGGACTTGAAGAAGGTGCCTCGACGCGAATGCTGATCTATGCGGGCATCCTGATTCGAGATGGGGTTTCGCCGAGCGAGAGCTGCGCGATGACGCTCACACACACCTTGTCGGACGACCCTGACATGATATTAGCTCTGCAAGGGTTCGTTGAGGCTCAATTCGGGTGAGTGCACTGTCAATTTTGGCTACCGGCCTCGGGAAGCGTGGAATACATGTCCAGAGTGACGGCGCACACCCTCGAGCGATCTTGACCTCTGACCAACTGGTTCTGCCAGAATTCATGTCCGAGAAGTGGGGTTTGGCTCAGGCGTCAGTCGCGCATGCTTTGGCTCACTGGCGTTACTCTGTCGCGGGTAGACCGGTGCGGGGTCTCAAACCGATGGGGATTGCAATTGTTTCTGCGATCGAAGATGCACGCGTCGAACGTCTGCTACTTCAAAACTTCCCTGGTATGCGCACCAGGTTCCTGAAATACCTGTCGCCCACGCCCGCAGCTGGCGATCTGAGTTTTGCTGCACTCGTAGCGCGTATGGATCGAGTTTTGGCTGACCCGCAAGCCCAAGATGACAATCACTGGGTGAACAAGGCGCGTCGGTTGTTCGAGGAGACCGCTGAGCGGGCTGGGCTGGGTGACTATGACGCCTTCAGGGCAGTAGCCGCGATCCTTGCGAACGATCTTGGGCAGATGCGCGTTCGGTTCGACCCGCAACTGCATGTTGTCCCGGCGGCATATCGCGATGACAACAGCTATTTGTGGGACTTCACTGACGTCGAGCAGACCTCAGACGATGAAGTAACGGTGCGTCGCATGATGAGCAGACCATCAGGAATGTCGGTAGAGCTCGATGGAGACCCACCTTCCGCCGGCGCCTTGAACTTCAGCGAAGCTTGTTTCCAATATCCAGAGTGGGATTACCGTATGGAGCACCTAAAGCCAGAATGGTGCACGGTGATCGAGAAGTCGCCTGACGGGCGTCACGTTCCAAATCCAACCGGTATTAAGCATCATTTCAGCCGACCATTGCAATTCTCGGATAGCCGACGTGTTAGTCGAACGCGACGACTGCGTCGTCAGTGGGATGGTGACGACATCGACTTGAACGCAGCAATTGAGGTGGTTATTGACCGCCGTATGCGTTTACAACCCGAGCCCCGTATGTTCGTTCGCCGTGGACCGGAAAGCGATAAATCATCAACCCTGGTACTGCTTGATTTGTCTGAATCAGCCAATGACAGAGCAGAGGGCAGCCAGATGTCCTTTCTTGATATCGAGAAGCAAGCCGCGCTGCTCATGGCTGGGACTGCTTCTCTTGAAGGCAATCGGATCGCTGTCCATGGGTTTTCGTCAAATACCCGCTCGGAGGTCTACTACACGAAGCTTATTGACTTTGGAGAACTGCCAACGCTTGTGTCTATCACCCGTGTTACTGAAGTTCAGGCCGGTTTCTCCACCCGGATAGGCGCAGCAATTCGGCATGCAACGGCGGAACTGCTGCAGGAGAAGGTCAATATTCGCAATATTCTGCTTGTGACGGATGGAACGCCGGCCGACATCGACGTGCACGACCCGCGTTATTTGGTTGAAGATGCGCGTGCCGCGGTGCTTGATGCCCGCAAGGCTGGAATACGAAGCTTCTGCATCGCAGTGGATCAGGACGGAGATTCCTATGCACAGCGAATTTTCGGTTGGCGCAACTACTGTGTCGCGACCAATCCACATCGTCTGCCGGCGCAAATTCAGCGTACTTGCGCGCGGCTCGCATCTAACTAAGATAGGGTCTTAGTACCAATAGGGCAAATGAAAATGACGATGAAAGTTAAAAGGCCGCACCGTGGCTAATCAGGATCCCATTCGTGTCGGAGTTCTTTACTCGGAAACGGGCGTTACTTCGACCATTGGACTGTCTCAGCTCCAGGGGGCCCTGCTTGCTATTCGTGAGATTAACGACTCTGGGGGGATTGATGGCCGCGAGTTGGTGCCAGTCCGCTATGACGCCCAGTCCAATCCGGCGCGTTATGCGGAGTTAGCTGAACAGCTGATTGTTCAAGACCGCGTCAACGTGATTTTCGGTTGCTACATGTCGAGTAGCCGTAAAGCCGTCATCCCTGTGATTGAAAAGTGGAACAAGCTACTTTTCTATCCGACGCTTTACGAGGGGTTTGAATACTCAGGAAATGTGATTTATACAGGTGCTGCCCCGAATCAGAACAGCGTGCAATTAGCTGAGTTTATGACGGCAAACTTTGGGGCGCGCGTATATCTCATTGGCTCGGATTACATTTATCCGTACGAATCCAATCGCATCATGGGTGAGCTGGTATTGCAGAGGCCTGGTAGTGAAAAGTTGGGGGAGTGTTACCTGCCGTTAGATGCAACGGAGAAGGACTACGGCGTGATCATGGAGGATATTCGCAACAAGCGTCCCGACTTCATTTTTTCCACCGTTGTGGGGGACTCTACGGCCGCGCTTTACAGAGCATACGCCGATGCTGGATTTGAACCACGCTCGATGCCCATCGCCAGCTTGACGACTTCTGAGGCTGAGATATCGCAAATGGGTCGCGGCGTAGCAACTGGTCACTACACTGCCGCGCCGTATTTCCAATCAATTGATTCCGAAGCGAATCGCCATTGCCTCTCGCGCTTGCGCCAGCATTTCGGAGAGGATAGCGTACCCAACCTGTGTTGGGAGGCTTCATACTTTCAGACACATATCTTCGCAAACGCGTTTCGCCAAGCAGGCAGTGACGGCATCGCCGAGTTGATGCCACACATATTGGGAAGCGAATTTGATGCACCTCAGGGTCGAGTCAAAATTGACTCCACCAATCACCACACTTGCCTCTACCCGAGGATCGGACGCGTGGATGCCGAGGGCCAATTTACTATCGTGCGGCAGGCCACTCGCCCAGTCTATCCAGACCCTTATCTAGTCACCCATTCTCTAGGAGATTGGACGGCTAAGTTGGAAACGCTGGAGAGCTGACCGTGGACAGCATCGGCAAGCGCGGCACACTTCGCGTTACTCCGACGCAACTGAAGGAACTGCGCTCGCTAAAGATCGCGGTTATCCATCCAGACGACGGTGATGGCCGTCTGCTAACACAGCAATTACAACGCATTGGATGCCTAGTGCAGGCGTTCTGGCCACCTGTTAGATCACTGCCAGAGAATATTGACATTGCTTTTGTTGCAGTGCGCCCAGAGATCCTGGGCCTCCAGTTTGACTGGACAAATAGTGATGACGCGCCCACTGTTATTGCGGTGGTGAACTACGAAAATCCGACGATAGTGGAGGCAGTGCTCGCGCTCAGGGCGACGGCCGTTCTTCCTTCGCCGATTAGGTCATTTGGATTGATGTCGACTCTCGTCGTAGCTCGCGAGTCGCATAAGGAAAATCGCTCGCTGTGTCGGCGATTGAACAAGATCGAGGCAAAGCTACTCGGTGCCCGACAAATCGCCGATGCAAAGGCGATTCTCATGAGGACTCACAGTTTGTCCGAGACCGAGGCTTACGACTCAATCCGGGACCAGGCGATGAGCCGGCGGGTGACAACCGAAGAAGTTGCGTCCGCCATCGTCAACGCCAGTGAAGTTCTCTCGCTTGGAACGAAGAAAGTCGATAGGTAACTGTGGACCGTAGTCGCTCAAATTTGGCTAATGGATGTCATTGAAGCGGCATTTAACGCCACCACTACAGAGGAGAATATTTTGACTTATTTTGATGTTAATGCAGCTGTCACGGGCTCAAGCTTCACTTATCCCTCAAGTCGCTCGCACAAAACTGGTTACCTGTAACCAGTAAGACCCCGGTGATTGAACTACGGCACTTGCGTTACTTCGTCGCTGTCGCAGAGGAGCTGAATTTCCGTCGTGCCGCCGAACGCATTCATATCGATCAAACCCCGCTATCGAGGACGATTCGCGATCTTGAGGATCGTCTGGGCGTGCGATTGTTCGTTCGCTCCCCGCGTAAGTTGCACCTGACGCCAGCCGGTCTGCGCCTGCTCAAGGAAGTACGGAAACTCTTCATCCGTGTCGAGCGCACCTATCGCGCCGTACGAGAGACGGATGCCCGCTTCCGCGCGCCGCTGCGTATCGGCGTTGCAGACGGCATCGCTCAGCCGAAACTAACTCAATGTTTAGTCAACTGGCGCAAGGTGGCGCCCGAGATCCCTCTGGAACTCACAGAGATGCGCGCTCTGGAGTTGGCCGAAGCATTGCAGCGCGAAGAACTGGATGCAGGATTGTCCTTCGGCGTGCCGGAGGACGACGCGATCACTCAGCAGGAAGCGTGGAGCTACCCGGCAATGGCACTGTTGCCGCTCGGGCATGAACTGGCATCGCGACCAGCGCTTACTCTCGCGGAGCTGCTTGCCTTCCCGTTGCTGTCCTGCCATTCCGACCGACTGCCGGGCCTTTTGGAGCAGATCCGAACCATCGTGCAGCGCCATACGACGACGCCCACGTTCGCAGGCGAAGCCCGTACACTGAGCGGCTACTTCACGCGCATTGCTACCGGCATGGGCGTGGGTGTGACGGACGCAGGCCACGTAGCCGCGCTGTGCCGCTCGGATGTCGTGACCATACCGCTGCACGAAGACGAGCGCATCATCACATTCGTGCTGCACAAGCACCAACGCTTCGGTTTGCCAGAAGTGTTGCAACGTTTTGTTGCGCACACCAAAACTTTGCATTAATCGTTACAGCTCTCGCTCCTGTAGCGCGCCGCATGGCGTGATCGGCCTTGGACAATTCGCGCATTTTCCTTAATGCTGCTACTTGCTGACGACTTAAACGCATTGAAGGCGTGACTTCGTCTTTCGAGGCCGGCTCCTTCCGCCAGCTTACGCCACAACCCCCTCCACCGCGCTCCTACGGGTGTGCGGCTTGGCGACTCGATTCCAAACTTAGACATGCGGTGCCACTGCGGCACATGTGCGCTGGAACCAAGACGATAAGGAGTAGTGAGTCATGCCAACCCGTGGTGCGACCGGCATTTTGTTCGGACAGATTGTTGTGGTGTTGGGCGTCGCTATCGGCGGCGTCTGGGCGGGCACGCAATGGACCGCGCATGCGCTGGGTCACCAGACGCGGCTCGGGCTGCCGTGGTTTGCGTTGTCCGGCGCGCCGGTCTACGAGCCCTGGAAACTGTTCGAGTGGTGGTACTTCTACGGCGCCTACGCACCCAAGATCTTTGAGCTCGGCGGCATCATCGCTGCTTCGAGCGGGATGCTCGCCACCGGCGCGGCCATCGGCATGGCGGTGTGGCGTTCGCGATCAGCCAAGCAGGTCACGACCTATGGTTCCGCTCGATGGGCCGAGCGTGAGGAGATCGTCGAAGCTGGCCTGACCCGGCCTGCCGGCGTGTTCCTTGGCAAGACCGCCCACAAAGACGTCAACTACCTCCGCCACGAAGGCCCGGAGCACGTTATGGCATTTGCCCCTACCCGCTCAGGCAAAGGTGTGGGCTTAGTCGTGCCTTCGCTGCTGTCCTGGCCGGGGTCCGCGGTGATCCACGACATCAAGGGCGAGAACTGGAGCATCACATCGGGATGGCGTGCACGGTTTTCGCATTGCTTGCTTTTCAACCCGACCGATGCGAAGTCGGCAGCCTATAACCCACTGCTCGAAGTGCGGCGCGGCATGCACGAGGTGCGCGACGTACAAAACATCGCCGACATCCTGGTCGATCCAGAAGGAGCGCTGGAACGGCGCAACCATTGGGAGAAAACCAGCCATGCATTGCTGGTTGGCGTCATCCTGCACGTGCTGTACGCGGGCGAGGATAAGACGCTGCGCGGTGTGGCCAACTTCCTGTCCGATCCGACCAGTCCGTTCGAAGTGACGCTGCACCGGATGATGACCACTGGCCATCTCGGCGAAGAAGTCCATCCCGTCGTCGCTTCCGCAGCACGTGAGGTGCTCAACAAAAGCGACAACGAGCGTTCGGGTGTGCTGTCTACCGCCATGAGCTTTCTCGGCCTGTACCGCGATCCCACGGTGGCAGAAGTCACCTCGCGCTGCGACTGGCGGATCGCCGACCTGATCTCGGGCGCGCATCCGGTCTCGCTCTATCTGGTTGTGCCACCCTCGGACATCAGCCGCACCAAGCCGCTGATCCGTTTAATCCTTAACCAGGTTGGCCGGCGCCTGACCGAATCGCTGGATGGCTCGGACGGCATCGCGCGCAAGCACAAGCTGCTCTTGATGCTGGACGAGTTCCCGGCGCTGGGCCGGCTCGACTTTTTCGAGAGCGCCCTCGCCTTCATGGCCGGCTACGGCCTGCGTGCCTTCCTGATCGCGCAGTCGCTCAACCAGATCGACAAGGCCTACGGCCAGAACCATTCGATTCTGGACAACTGCCATGTGCGTATCGCGTTCGCGACAAACGACGAGCGCACGGCCAAGCGCATCTCCGAGGCACTCGGGACGGCCACCGAGTTGCGCGCCCAGCGCAACTACGCTGGCCATCGGCTCGCGCCGTGGCTCGGCCACCTAATGGTGTCACGCCAGGAGACGGCCAGGCCGCTGCTGACACCGGGCGAAGTGATGCAACTGCCGCCCGACGATGCCGTGGTGATGGTGTCGGGCCATCCGCCCATCAAGGCCAAGAAGCTGCGCTACTACCAGGATCGGAACTTCACCCCGCGCGTCCTCCCTGCACCTGCACTGACTGCGGGCATCTACGCAGACCGACCTGCTGCACGGCCTGACGACTGGAGTGGACTGCCACCCATGGCAGCTCTGCCGGCTTCGTCTGTCGTTGACGTCGGCGGCCTCGCCGACGAGGGTGGTCACCAACTCAAGCCCGAGTTGGATCTCGCTGCCGATGCACCAACGCTTCCAGACGCCGATGGCCTGTTGGTGCTCGATGACGAAGACGACGCGCCGCTGCGTCCGCAGGACGTAGACCGGCAACTGATGCGCACCGCGCGTCTGGCCGCACTGGACCCTGACGACGGGATCGCACTATGACCCGTGCCCGCCTGAACATCTTCATTGAGCCGGAACACGCCAAGCGCTTGGACCAGGTTGCGGCGCACAAGGGTGTGTCGAAGTCCGCCGTGATCGCTGCCGCGCTGGCCTCGTTCCTCTCGCCCGATGGGGAAGACCAGCGCGAGGCGGCCATCGCCAAACGCCTGGACCGGCTCTCGCGCCAGTTCGACCGTCTGGAGCGTGACCAGAACGTGTTGATCGAGACGGTGGCGCTCTACGTCCGCTACTTCCTGACGGTCTCGATCCCCGTGCCCGAGGGCCAGCAAGACGCGGCGCGCGCACAGGGCCGCGCCCGCTATATGCAGTTCATCGAGCAGCTCTCGCGCCACATCCAGCGCGGCCGCAGTCTGGTGCGGGAAGTCCATGAGGACATCGGACCTGCAGAAGCTGCCCAAGGGGATTCTGGCACCGAATCTCAGGAGGTTCCTGGTGAAAATGCCTGAGCCGAACGGCGTAGACACCTCGCTGGAGCGACGCATTCGCATGCTGCGCACGGCCATGGGGCCAGAAATCGTGGCAGCGCTCGAAGACCCCGAGGTCGTCGAAGTGTTGCTGAACCCGGACGGCTCGCTCTGGTTGGACCGCCTGGGCACAGGCCGCGAAACCACCGGCGCGGCGCTGCCGCCGGCCGTGGCCGAACGAATCATCCGGCTGGTGGCCGCGCACGTGCGCACCGAGGTGCATGCGGGCGCACCGATCCTGTCGGCAGAGTTGCCCGAAACCGGAGAACGCTTCTTGGGCGTGTTGCCGCCCGTCGTGCGCGCACCGTCCTTTGCGATCCGCAAACGAGCGCTGCGCATCATGACGCTGGCGCACTACGTGGCCGACGGCGTGATGACCGAGGAACAGGCGGCGTTCCTGCGTCGTGCCGTGCGAGAGCGTCTGAACATCGTCGTGGCGGGCGGCACCAGCACGGGTAAGACCACGCTCGCCAATGCCTTGCTGGACGAAATCGCGGAGACGCGTGACCGGGTGCTGATCCTCGAAGACACGGTGGAGCTGCAGTGCCGCTCCGACGACCACGTGGGCATGCGCACCGAGCCGGGTGTGAGCACCATGGCCGACCTGGTGCGCGCCACCTTGCGGCTGCGTCCGGACCGCATCGTCGTCGGCGAGGTGCGCGGCTCCGAGGCACTCGACCTGCTCAAGGCCTGGGGCACCGGACATCCTGGGGGCATCGCAACCGTACATGCCGGTTCGGCTCATGGCGCGCTCACACGGCTGGAGCAACTGGTGCAGGAGGTCAGCGTGACCGTGCCGCGCGCCCTGATCGCTGAGGCGGTCAACGTCATCGTTTTCATCGCCGGCCGCGGCCGGGCGCGTCGCGTGCGCGAGATCGCACGCGTCGTCGGCCATGACAGCCACGGCTACCAGCTCGATACCGAGCTGTCTTCCTTCCCGTCTCTTCCTCCGTCCAACCCTTCCTCCACAGGAGATCCCTCATGAAGACTGCACGCATTCCCGTAAAACCGCTTCTGCACATTGCCGCGACGGCTGCACTGCTGCTGGCCGTGGCGCTGCCCGCGCAAGCGGCCGGCTCGAACATGCCCTGGGAGGCGCCGTTGCAATCGGTGCTCGAATCCATCCAGGGGCCGGTGGCACGGATCATCGCGGTGATCGTCATTATCTCGACGGGTCTGGCGCTGGCCTTTGGCGACACCAGCGGTGGCTTTCGCAAGCTGATCCAGATCGTGTTTGGTCTGTCGATCGCGTTTGCGGCGTCCAGCTTCTTCCTGACCTTCTTCAGCTTCACGGGTGGGGCGGTGCTGGCATGAGCACCGCTACGGGAAACCTGGTCGGCTTTGAAGTGCCGCTACACCGGTCCCTGACCGAACCCATCCTGCTGGGCGGTGCCCCGCGCACGGTGGCGATTGCCAACGGCACGCTTTCCGCTGCCGTCGGCTTGGGCCTGCAGCTCTGGCTGCCCGGCCTCGTGTTGTGGATCGTCGGGCACTCGCTGGCTGTCTGGGGTGCACGCTTGGACCCGCAGTTCATGCAGGTCTTCGCGCGCCACATCAAGCACCGGCAGTTGCTGGACGTGTGAGGTCTCGATGCTAAATCTCACCGAATACCGCAAGCGCCCCGCGTTGCTGGCCGACTGGCTGCCGTGGGCCGGATTGGTGGCGCCAGGCGTCGTGCTCAACAAGGATGGCTCGTTTCAGCGCACGGCGCGGTTCCGCGGGCCGGATCTGGACAGTGCGACGCAGGGCGAACTCGTCGCCACGTCGGCGCGCCTCAACAACGCGCTGCGGCGTCTGGGCTCCGGCTGGGCCTTGTTCGTGGACGCCGAGCGCCGTGAAGCTGCTGGCTATCCAGAATCGGTTTTCCCGGAGCCGCTGTCCTGGCTGGTCGATGAAGAACGCCGCGCCGCGTTCGAAGAGGACGCCAGTCACTTCGAGAGCAGCTACCACCTGACGTTGCTGTACTTGCCGCCCGAGGAATCGACGGCCCGTGCCGCCAGGCTGCTGTACGAGAACAAGCGCACCGAGGGTGTGGACTGGCGCGAACGGCTTGACGCGTTCGTCTCCGAGACCGAACGCCTCTTCGGCTTGCTCGAAGGCGTGATGCCGGAGGCATCGTGGCTCGGCGACACGCAGACCCTCACCTACCTGCATGGCTGCGTGTCCACGCGCCGACATGCGGTCGCCATGCCCGAAGTGGCGATGCATCTGGACGCGCTGCTGGCCGACCAACCATTGGTGGGCGGCTTGGCGCCGATGTTGGGGAATCAGCATCTGCGGGTGCTCTCGGTGCGCGGGTTTCCGGCATCGACCTGGCCGGGGTTGCTGGATGACCTGAACCGTCTGGGCTTTGCCTATCGCTGGAGCACGCGCTTCCTGTGCCTGGACAAGTCCGAGGCGGAGAAAGAACTGCGCCGGCTGCGCCGCCAGTGGTTCGCCAAGCGCAAGAACATCGTCGCGTTGCTGCGCGAGACCATCTTCCAGCAGGAGAGCTTGCTGGTGGACTCGGATGCGTCCAACAAGGCATCGGACGCCGACGCGGCGCTGCAGGAGCTGGGCGGCGACCAGGTGGCCTTCGGCTACGTCACAGCCACAGTGACCGTACTCGACGCCGACGCGACCGCAGCCGACGAAAAGTTGCGGGCGGTGGAACGGGCGATCCAGGGACGGGGCTTCGTGACCATTCCCGAAACCCTGAATGCGGTTGACGCCTGGCTGTCCTCGCTGCCCGGCCATGCCTACGCCAACGTCCGCCAACCTATCGTCTCAACGCTGAACCTGGCGCACATGATGCCGGTGTCGGCCGTGTGGGCTGGGCCGGAGCGCAATGCACATCTCGACGGCCCGCCCTTGATCGTCACCCGCACCGACGGTGCCACGCCGTTCCGGTTGGTCACGCACATCGGCGACGTGGGTCACACCCTGATCGTCGGGCCGACCGGCATGGGCAAGTCGGTGCTGCTCGCCACGCTGGCGATGCAGTTCCGCCGCTACCCGGGCTCGCGGATCTTCGCCTTCGACATGGGGCGCTCGATGCGAGCCACCATCCTCGGGCTTGGCGGCGAGCACTACGACCTCGGAACCGACGGCGCCATTGCGTTCCAACCGCTGGCGCGCATCGACCAGGACGGCTACCGCACCTGGGCGGCCGAGTGGATCGAAGGGCGCTTGATTCAGGAAGGCGTCGCCGTAGGCCCACCCGAGAAGGATGCCGTCTGGTCTGCGCTCAACAGCTTGGCCAGCGCACCGGTGGAACAGCGAACCATGACAGGGCTGTCGGTGCTGCTGCAGTCCAATGCACTACGGCAAGCCCTGAAGCCTTACGTGCTAGGCGGCGCCCAGGGAAAGCTGCTCGATGCCGATTCGGACCGGCTCGGCGCCGCAGCCGTGCAGGGCTTCGAGATGGAAGAGCTGATGCACAGCAAGGCGGCCGTGCTGGCGGTGCTGGGCTACCTGTTCGCTCGCTTCGACGAGCGCTTCGACGGTGCGCCGACGTTGCTGATCCTCGATGAGGCCTGGCTGTTCCTGGACGACCCCGTATTCGCTTCGCGCATCCGTCAATGGCTCAAGACTCTGCGCAAGAAGAACGTCTCCGTGATCTTCGCGACACAGTCGCTTGCGGACATCAAGGACTCGACCATTGCGCCGGCCATCGTGGAGAGCTGCGCGAGCCGCATCTTCCTGCCGAATCCGCAGGCGACCGAGCCGCAGATCCGGTCGATCTACGAAGGCTTCGGTCTCAACGGCCGGCAGATCGAGATCGTCGCGACCGCACAGCCCAAGCGGGACTACTACTACCAGTCGCGGCTGGGCAACCGTGTCTTCGACCTTGGGCTTGGGCCGGTGGCGCTGGCTTTCGCTGGTGCCTCCACACCCGAAGACCAACGGGCCCTGGACGCAGTGTCCGCTGGCACCGCCTCCCCGGACTTCGCCGCGGCCTGGCTGCGTAGTCGCGGCCTCGACTGGGCCGCCAACCTCATCCCGTCGTTTCCGTCCTTTCCCCTATCACCTCAGGAGAACTCACCATGAAGAAACACCTACTCGCCGCCGCTGCGGCGTCGCTTATGGCGCTTGTGCCCGTCGCGCATGCGCAATGGGTCGTGATCGACCCGACGAATCTGGCGCAGAACATCATGACCGCCGCCAACACCCTTGAGCAGATCAACAACCAGATCAAGCAATTGCAGAACCAGGCGCAGTCGCTGATGAACCAGGCGCGCAATCTAGCCAGCCTGGATTTCAGCGCACTCAATGAGCTGCGCGCTACCCTGTCGGCCACGAATCAGCTGATCCAACAAGGCCAGGGCCTTGCTTTCAACGTTGCGCAGATGGAGACGGATTTCCGTCGGCTGTACCCCGAGTCGTATTCGGCTTCGATCTCTGGCACGCAGATGGCGACCGATGCGCGCACGCGCTGGGCCCATTCGCTCGAAGCACTGCGCACCGCGACCAAGGTGCAGTCGCAAGCGGTGCAGAACTTCACATCGGACGAGCGGACCTTGACGGACTTGGTGAACCGCAGCCAGTCCGCCACTGGCGCATTGCAAGCGATGCAGGCGACTAACCAACTGCTGGCCTTGCAGTCGCGCCAGGCCATGCAGGCCCAGCAACTGCAGATCACGCAGGACCGTGCCGCGGCGTTGGAGCAAGCGCGGCAGGTGGCGGTGCAGGAGCGTGCGCGCGAAGTGCGTCGGCGCTTCCAGGGCGACGGCACGCCGTACACGCCCCACACGGTCAACTTTTACGGCAACTGAGGGGAGGGCGCATGCGGAAACTCTTGATCGTGGTGCTGGCAGCGCTTCAGGCTGCTTGTGGCAAGCCCACACCCTTCGAGTCGGTCGAATCGCTGGTGGCCAATCCCGAGCGCCTGAAGGAGTTGCGCGCGCAGTGCAAGGCGGACCGGACCAGGATCGGCGATGCCCAGTGCAATGCCGTGGCTGAGGCCACGCGTCGGCGCTTCTTCGACAGCGGCGGGCCGAAACACACGCCGCCGCCGACACCCGCAACCTCTGCGCCGGCAGCCAGGGACTGAGCGATGAATGACCTATCAGTCATCGACCGGTTCCTCGATGTCTTCTCCCGCTACATCGATTCCGGATTCGGCCTGCTTGGAGGCGAGGTTGGGTTTCTGACAGCCACGCTGGTCGTGATCGACATGACCCTGGCAGGTCTCTTCTGGGCGATGAGCAATGCGAGCGGCGGCGGTGGCGACGATGTGATCGGCAAGCTGGTCAAGAAGGTGCTGTACGTCGGCGCCTTCGCCTTCATCCTGAACAACTTCAACAGCCTGTCAGGGATCGTGTTCCGGTCGTTCGCTGGGCTTGGATTGATGGCGTCCGGCTCGTCGATGACCCAGGGTGAGCTGCTGCAGCCGGGTCGCCTGGCGCGGGTGGGCGTGGAAGCCGGCGCGCCGATCATGAAGCAGATCAGCGAGCTGACGGGCTTTCCGGAGGTGTTCGCCAATCTCGATGTCATCACCGTGCTGTTCCTGGCCTGGCTGGTGCTAATCGTGAGCTTCTTCGTCCTCGCGGTGCAGCTCTTCGTGACGCTGATCGAGTTCAAGCTGACCACGCTCGCGGGCTTCGTGCTTGTGCCGTTCGCGCTGTGGAACAAGACAGCGTTCCTGGCCGAGCGGGTACTAGGCAACGTGGTCTCTTCAGGCATCAAGGTGTTGGTGCTTGCGGTGATCGTCGGGATCGGCACTGGCCTGTTCGCCGAGTTCACGGTGCCGCCCGGCACCGAGCCGTCCATCGACCATGCGCTGGTCATCATGCTGGCCGCGCTGGCGATGCTGGGTTTGGGGATCTTCGGGCCGGGCATTGCCACCGGGCTGGTGTCGGGTGCGCCGCAGCTTGGCGCGGGTGCGGCAGCTGGCACGGCGCTGGGTGCTGCCGGACTGGCTGTTGCCGGCGGCGCGGCCGTGGCGGGAGCCGCCTCGGCTGTGGCCGCAGGAGCACGCATGGCGCCGAGTGCCGCGCGTGCCGCCATCGGCGGAGGTGCCGCCGCGGCACGGTCTGCCAGTTCGATGGCCAGCGCCGCGAAATCGGCCTATCAGGCAGGCGCCGGCGCTTCGGGCGCAGGCGGCATGCGCGCGGCCGGTGCCGGCATGGCCAACGCCGCGCGCAGCGGCGCCATTGCCGCCGGACAGCGCGTAGCGGCCGGCGCCAAGGCAGTCAAGGACAGCGTGGCGAGCTTCGTTGCGGATGCCGCGGCTCCAGCAGCTTCGAAAGCGGCCGAAGTCAACGGATCCAGCACACCGTCGGCTGAGCCCACTTGGGCCAAGCAGATGCGCCGCAAACAACAGATGACGCATGCGGCCACGACGGCCGCGCACGCATTGCGTTCAGGCGATGCCGGGGGCAGTGGCGCCAGCCCGAGCCTGCGCGATGACTCAAATTCTTAGGAGAACCTGATGCTATTTAGACGACCCCAAGTGCGGTACTCGGCGACGCCCGAGCCCGTGACCCCGTACCAGGCCGCCGCACAGGCCTGGGACCTGCGCATCGGCAGCGCGCGCCTGCAGGCCAAGAACTGGCGGCTGATGGCTTTCGGTTGCCTGTCCCTCGCGTTGCTGATGGCCGGCGGCCTCCTGTGGCGCTCGGCCCAGTCCATCGTGACGCCGTTCGTCATCGAGGTGGACAACGCCGGCCAGGTGCGTGCCGTGGGCGAGGCCGCCACACCCTACAAGCCCAACGACGCGCAGATCGCGCACCACCTGGCACGCTTCGTCGCCGACGTGCGCTCGCTGTCCATCGACCCGATCGTGGTGCGGCAGAACTGGCTTGAAGCCTACGAATACACGACGGACCGTGGCGCCGCGACGCTGAACGACTACGCGCGGGCGAACGACCCCTTCTCGCGCATCGGGCAAAGCTCAGTGGCCGTGGAGGTCACAAGCGTGGTGCGGGCCAGCGACACGTCCTTCCAGGTGCGCTGGATCGAGCGCAGCTATGCCAACGGCTCGCCCTCAGGGATGGAGCGCTGGACGGCTGTGTTGTCCGTCGTGCTGCAGCCGCCCCGCACCGAACAGCGCCTGCGCAAGAACCCGCTGGGTATCTATGTCAACGGCCTGTCTTGGAGCCGTGAACTCGAAGCCACTGATGCAATGAAAGGAACAAAGCAGTGAACACACATTTCCCCAGATCCGTACTTCCGTTGGTCCTGCTGGCCCTTACTGGCTGCGCTACCCAGGGCAAGCCGCCACCGACGATCTCGCTGGACGAGCCCCTTGCCGTTGCCGCGCAGCAGCTGCCAGAACCGCCGAAGCCTATCGAGGTGGTTGAGGTGCCGAAGCCATTGCCGTTGCCTGAGCAATTGAAGGCGTTGCCGAGCGAGGCCGAGGCGAAACTGGCGCCGGAATCCGCGGACGAAAAAGTTCGCGTGTCCCGCGCCAACGCGGAGGCACGGATCGCGCCGACACGCGAAGGGTATGTCAATGCGATCCAGGTCTGGCCCTACGCCGACGGTGCCCTCTATCAGGTCTACACCAGCCCGGGACGTGTGACCGTCATCGCCTTGCAGCAGGGCGAAGAGCTGGTGACGGTCTCCGCCGGCGACACAGTGCGCTGGATCGTAGGTGATACGGCCAGCGGCTCGGGCGCGACACTGCGCGTGAATGTCCTGGTAAAGCCCACACGCATCGGCTTGAAAACCAACCTGGTGGTGACGACCAACCGTCGTACCTATCTGCTCGAACTCTCTTCCACGCCGCAGGCCTGGATGGCTTCTGTGTCCTGGGACTACGCGAAGGACCGAATGCTGGCCCTGCAGAAGCAGGCGCAGCAGGCTCAGGCGAGCGCGCCTGTCGAGACCGGTATGACGCTGGAGCAGATCAGGTTCCGCTATGCCGTCAGCGGTGACAGTCCGCCATGGAAGCCGCTGCGCGCCTTTGACGACGGCGAACGGGTCTACATCCAGTTCCCAGGTGGCATCGCGCAGGGGGAGCTGCCGCCGTTGTTCGTGATCGGCGCGCGGGGCGATGGGCAACTGGTGAACTACCGCTTTCGGTCGCCGTATTACGTTGTGGACCGCCTGTTCGGTGCAGCCGAGCTGCGGCTGGGCGGCGACAAGGCGCAGGTGGTGCGCATCGAACGCACCGATGGTGTCAGTGCGGGCGCTACGCGGAGGAACTGAGCATGAACACGTCCCCCGAGGCAGCACCCGCCGCGGTCCCGAAGGTCGAGCCCGAATCCGTGGCCTTGCGCGCTTCGCCTCGCCCTGTCACGCGCCTAAACCGCCGTATGCTGGCGCTTGGTGCCGGCGTCCTGGCCGTCGCCGTGCTTGGCGGCACCCTGTGGTCCCTGCAGTCGAACAAGCGCCAACGCAATCCGGCCACTGAGCTGTACAACGTCGACCGCGTCTCGCGCGCCGAAAACCTGGATCAGTTGCCGAAGGACTATGCGGGTATTCCGCCCGCCGTGAAGCATGGGCCGCCAGTGCTGGGCGAGCCGCTCCCCGGCGATTTGGGCCCGGCCATCGTCAAGGCTCAGCAGCCGATGGAGACGCGGCCGCCGGGCGGTGGCATCGACCCGGCGCAGGCCGAACGGCTGGCGGCCGAAGAAGCGGCCAGATCGTCTGTGTTTTTCCGAAGCGGTGCCAGCAACGGCGGACCTAAGCCGGGCGCAGCGCAGGCCGCCGTTGATCCTTCGGCATTCTCTTCAGGCAATCAGCCGTTCAATCCGATGGGGACGACCGCCCCTGCAGCGCAGTCCTCCGATCCGACGGCCGCGCAGAACCGGCAGGATCAGAAGGAGGCGTTCATCGCGAAGGCGGGCGAGGCTGTCACCCGCAATTCCAGCAGCTTGCAATTGCCGGCGTCGCCGTATCAGGTGATGGCAGGCACGATCATCCCGGCGGCATTGGTGACAGGGATCAACTCCGACCTGCCTGGCCAGGTCATCGCCAACGTGTCCGAGGCGGTCTACGACACCGCCACGGGGCGTCATCTGCTGATTCCGCAGGGTTCGCGCCTGATCGGCCGCTACGACAGCCAAGTGGCCTTCGGACAGCGGCGCGTGCTGCTGGTATGGACCAGGCTGATCCTGCCGGACACGTCGTCGGTTGCACTCGACCGTCTGCCCGGCATCGATCCTGCCGGCTACGCCGGGCTCGAAGATGGCGTCGATTGGCATTGGGACCGCATCCTGGCCGGCGCTGCACTGTCCACGCTGTTGGGCATCGGGGCCGAGTTGGCGGCACCGGAGAGCCGCACCGATGGCAGCCGTATCGTCATCGCGGGACGTGAGAGCGCACAGGAGACGGTGAACCAGGTCGGCCAGGAGATCACGAAGCGCAACGTGAGCATCCAGCCGACGTTGACGATCCGGCCGGGCTTCCCGATGCGGGTGATGGTCAGCAAGGACCTGGTGCTGCGGCCGTATCAGCCCTTGTTCTTTCAGCGGGGATCGTCGCAATGAGCACGAACAAGCTGCGGTTGGGACCTTTGCCGAAGGCCGAGAGCGTCAAGCTCACGGTTCCCCTGCCAGCCGAATTGAAGCAGCGCCTTGACCGGTACGCGCAATTGCACAGCCAGGCGCATGGCGAGCCGGTCGATGCGGTCGCACTGATTCCGCACATGCTGGATGCGTTCATTTCGCGTGACCGAGAGTTCCTCAAGCGCAGCCGCAAGAACGGCACGTTGTCTGCCCCGCCGCCTCCACCAAGCCCCTGAATGCTTCGGCGGCCGGCTTTCGATATCTGCTGTGCTACCGTTCTTGTCATGAAGAAAGCTGATGTGAAAGCGTCCGAGGCTGCCGCGTTGCTGGACAGGATCAAGATCCTTGCAGTTCAGGCGATGTTCTCGGACGATGAGCTGCTAGAGCAACTGGTCCTTAAGGGCGGCAACGCCATGGCCCTGGTGCATCAAATCAGCGCCCGCGCCTCAGTTGACCTGGACTTTTCGTTGAAGCAGGACTTCGGCGATGACGTCGCAGGTGCTGAGGCTCGTATCCACAAGGCTTTGACCGAGACCTTTCGCGCGAGTGGGTACGAGGTATTCGACTTCCGCATGATCGAGAAGCCGCGGGCAATCTCCGAGGACATGCGCCATTTCTGGGGCGGCTACGCCGTCGAATTCAAGCTGGCAAGTGCCGATGTGTTCGCGGAGCATCGCGACGATTTGGAGGTCTTGCGCCGGCGTGCTGTGAACCTCGGGCTGGGCACCAAGTTCCTGATTGACATCAGCCGCTTCGAGTATGTCGACGACAAGCAGCCAGTCGACTTCGAGGGTTACATGATCTACGTGTACTCGCCCGTGATGATTGTCTGTGAGAAGCTCCGGGCGATCTGCCAACAGATGCCCGAATACGGTCCCATCATCAAGCGGGATCGCGCCGGCAGCGCTCGCGCCCGGGACTTCGTTGACATCTTTGTGCTCATGGACGTCCTGAAGCTGGACTTGACGGCGGACAAGGCGATCCAGATCTTGAAGTCGATGTTCGAGGTCAAGAAGGTGCCGCTGGCGTTCTTGGGCAAGGTGCCGGAGGTGTACGAGTTCCACCGGGCCGGTTTCGCCGCAGTGGAGGCGACCGTCACACCGGGGTTCGACCTCCAGGAGTTTCGCTTCTACTTTGACTATGCGTTGGCCCTGATCGACAAACTAAAACCCGCTTGGGATGTGTAGTCGCCAGTCGCTGTCGTAGCGTGTGTCGTTCATCTCGTGCGTCAGATAGAAGTCTTGCTCCATGGGCAGGCGCCGCACCAGGTCGATCTGGCTAGGCTTGTAGTCCGCGCGCTGCAGGTAGTAGCCGACGGCCTGGTGGTAGGGATAGACAAAACTCAACTTGTGCAGCATCGCCACGAGCTTGTTGATGGACACGCGCTCCTTTGCCAGCTCGTAAGCTTTGGCCACCTCAAAGACGCCGCCCGCATAGACTGGCCGCACTGTGATGTCGATCAAGGTGCGTTCTAGATTTGTCAGCCGGGCTTGGACTTCGGCCCCGCTTTCGTCCGTCATCAGTTCGGTGACGACGCCCAGGTGGCCGGTGTCGGCGCCGTTCAGCAAGTAGATCTTCTTGTCGTCGTATTCCACCCAGTTGCTTGAGGCGCGTGCCGGCTTTTTGAAGGCGTTGTCAATATCCGCTTGGCTGATCTTGTTCTCGCGTTCGCTTATATGGGGAGCGGTCCGCTCGTCCGTGAGATAGATGGACTTGGGTGACTGTTCGGTCAGCCCGTGTGCGCGCATCGCCGTGTAGTGGCTGAAGTGCAGGTCTTTTTTCAGGCCCAACAAGATGGCGAGCAAAGGGGCCTGGTCCCAGACGTAGCACTTCTCAGCCCGCTGAGGGAAGCGAAATCCATACTCCTTGAGCTTCGAATGCTTCTCCAGAAATTCGATAAATCGTTCGGCAGTTGTGTTTTGTGCGAGCCGCCAGAAGTCCCGCTGTTCCGCGAGGATTGCGTAAATCTCTTTGGGCTTCAGGACGTGGTCGGGAAGCGCGTCAAAGTGCCGAACGATGTCCGGCTTTGCGATCTGGATTCGAGTGCGATTCATCCGACGGGGTGAGCCCGCGAATCGATATGATCGGCGTACTTGGCAGCATGCATGCTGCCAAGTATGCCATTGATGAAGCAATGGCTACAAGCCATTTGCCTTTGAAACGATAGGGGGAATGTGAGATTGCTGCGCTGTGCTATGCAGCGTTAACGCTGCATAGCATAACAGAGACATTGCAGGCAGTCAAATCGCGTCTTCGCCCAGGAGCCCGGCCGAAGACGTGTTTACAGGGAGTCCGCTGACTGCTAGGCTGGGGCATATATGCCCCAGCCTAGCAGTCAAGCCATAGCCCTGCGCTTGTAGTTTTTCTCTGAAGAAGCTATGCTATGAAGCGCATGCGCTTCATAGCACCATGCCTCAATGTGTTTGGGCGGAGGATGGAAGAGCTTGGCTTGGGCGTTTGGCCCCAAAAATGGCCGCAGCATGAGCGCGAGTATTGAGGCCCCAAGCGCTCTCAAATTGATTTCTCGTTCAGGGAAGAGAAGGCGATGCGCAGCCACCGCCTTGGTCGGACTGGAAGCCAATCCACATGATATTTTCATCGAATACGCGCACAGACGCCGCCATCAAACGGGAACGGGAGACCGATTTCGAGTTCCTGGATCGGTCATCTCGACCTGAAATCGGGCGTGTACGAGACCTCGTTGCTGAAGCGCTTGGACGATATCCGAGACACGAGGTAGACGAGCTGGCTGCCCGTGTATGCGCACGGGACGATCATGCATTTCGATCCGCGACCTTCGAGTTGCTGCTGCACGACGCGCTTGTCCGTGTTGGATACGCACTTCAGTCTCATCCTGCGTTGCCCAATGGCACGGCGGCCCGGCCTGACTTCCTTGTAACCGACGAGGCAGGCAGCAGCTTCTACCTGGAGGCAGTTTTGGCTTCATCAAAGGATGGGTCGAATCCTGCCGCGGAAGCCATCAAGGCCACGACCATCGACGCGCTGTCGCAAGCGCCGCATAAGAACTTCTATATCGACGTTGACGGTGACGGCGATCCGACGTCACAGCCGTCTTGCAAAGCGCTGATTCGCTCGATTCATGAGTGGCTTGACGCGATGAATGTCGATGAAGTGTCCAACACCGTTGCCGAGCGCGGCTTTGAAGCAGCTCCAACGATGACTTGGGAGCATGAGAGTTGGAAGCTGACTCTGCGGCCCATTCCAGTCAAGCCCGAAAGGCGAGGTGGCTTGCGGACGCTTGTTGGCATGCAAGGCGGGGGCGCGGGGATCATCGATGACTGGACGCCCCTGCGCAATGGGTTGAAGAAAAAGGGCGGCAAGTACGGAACCTTGGACAAGCCGTTCATCGTGGCAGTCAACGCCAACGCCTTCAATCTGGACCCCATCGACGAAATGCAGGCGTTGTTCGGCCAGGAGCAGTATGTCGAGTACGTGGGTCGCTCGGATCTGGGAGGGCACATGCGGCGCATCCCCAACGGGGCCTGGATAGGGCCGGAGGGGCCGCAGGGGCGTCGCGTTAGCGGCGCCTGGTTTTTCAATGACCTCACCCCTTATTCAATTGCATCACGTCGATGCACGCTTTACGCGAACCCCGCGGCCCATCACGCGATTCCTGAATCAATGCTCCGGTTTCCAAACGCAAAAGTCGTCGATGGCCGCATGGTGCGCCAAGACGGAGTGGGCCTGGCCTCTCTCTTCGGTATTCCCGAGGGGTGGCCAGAGCGGGGGTGAGGCTGAGGGCGTCTTTGATTTGCGGGACAAAATGGGTGCCATGTCAAACATTGCTGATCCTGAAAAGCTGGCGAGCAACTCCTCTTCCCCTGCAGCGCTGATGGCGGTACTCCGGCGCCCAAGCAGGTCCTCTCGCTTCTTCAGATAGTCGACAAAGTCTGCAGCGGTACCGCTATGGGTGTCAACAAGAGATGAGCTGACTTGGCTCCTGAAGCACTCCAGCACATCGCGCCATGCAAAAATATGTCATGGACTATTTGGAAACCTTACGCAAGGCCATGACCTTTGCGAAATCAATACCGCATGTCAAGCTTCCGATGGGCCCCGAAGATTTTGGTCGAACCGGGCTGAAGTTCGCGCAGGTCAACCCCCAGCGAACGCTCGGCTTCGCCTTCCCTGGCGTGCGCCTGATGCGCAAGATGGCCGCCCACATGCATTCCAATGATCCGGTGTATATGCGGGCGGCTTCATTCCGAGAATTCGAAAAGAAGGTCGCGAACGCTGCCCTGGATCTCTATGAAGCACGCGATTCACTTGGGAGCGAGCATGTTGCTGCGATAGAGAGTGCGATCAAGCGATGGTTCGAGGAGCGCACGGCGTCAATGCAACTTCTGATTCCGTGCGCGATCCATCCGTCTCGGGCTGAGTCCTTCGCCATTGGCCCCGTCACATTCGTTCATGCGACGGACCTTGCGACCGTGGGAGTTACCGAAACTTCAGATCTCGAACTCATGGAGCGCATGTTCAGGGAGCGTGGCGGATGTTGGATCGCGTCGGTGACTATAGAAGCCGAGCAAACGCGATTGAGGGAACTAGCCGAACTCGCTGTTGATTTGGCGCTCGCGGCGCTCCACATTGCGATGCCAGAGCAGGTGATCATGTGCAGGCTGACAGGGCGAGCAAGGCATAACTGGAGTGGAGTCTGGACGAACCAGAGTGGATGGGTTTCACATGGCGTTGACAACCTTGAACCGGGCAGAACCATGTCGCCGGAGTTCTTCTCCGCTGCACTGGTGCAGATTGAACCAGTCCTGAATGAACTCGGCACGAAGATCTCATCGTTTATCAACGTGCGGAGACCGATGCCGCGGGTGGAAACTGCATGGTGTGATGCCCTTTACTGGTATCTGGAGGCAATTCAAGACGACGTCGATACGACCGCCATCGCTAAGTTCGAGATCTGCCTTGAGAACATCGCTGAAGCCGGAAGTCTTCACAAGAGTAGCAGCAAGATTAGAGCTCTGCTGCGAATTTTCTTGAGGGTGTCAGGTGGCCAGCCGATCTTGGAAGGTGGAACCTTAAGCGCAGCAGATTTCGTGTCGGAATTGGTCACCGGGCGATCCCGAATCCTGCACGGCACATCATCAACACTCAGTAGCCGCCTTCAACTTGACAGAGGCGAGGCGGGAGAAGTGGCGCGTCGGCTCTTGATGATTACTGGTCTAGGCATGAAACAATTTCTCGAAACTCACCCTGCAGAAGCCAGCATGGGGGACTATGCCAAGTGGGCAGACCGTCTCGTTAACACCGATGTCGAATCATCCAATGCCGGCGAGAACGCGGCTAGTTCGACCTGAATCCGGAGCGAGTTGCAAATTCCTGTTGCTGCGCTGTGCCGCGCCGCAGAATGAAAGCGTGCATTGCCAGTGAAATTGGAGCGGAGAGGGAGAAGTCGCCGTATCGGTCCAAGAAGGAGATCCAGCGTCGCGACATCACCCCTTGGCGGCGGTATCGCGGCGAAATCCACGCCCACATCATCTCCCACCGATTTTCATCCTCGTGGAACCAAAAAGCGCAGGCGCCAACAATTGTCCCAGACTCATCGTTCGCGGAAAAAAGGTGGCCTTGCCAATGCGCGTCCGTGCACTTGCGCCGATCCGTCCCCGCCCATTGGATAAAGTCATATCCAAAATCGCGCTTGAATCTCGACGCACGTTCGTACATCTCACGATGCATCCACATTGGAGATGTGGTGAGAACCAGTTCCGGGTCCGGTGTCTCGGACAGACGCTCTGCGAAGTCTCGGCGCGGCGCGGGGTCAGCAAGCCGCCGGAATCTAGCGTGCTGCGTTCGATGCTCGTCGCGCGATTGCAGATCGCCAGTCGTGTACTGATAGCCGCAGTAGTCGCAGGTGACGAAGCGGCGCGGCGCGGAGGCGCGATAGCTGACGCTCCTGGCTTCCAAGCGATAGGCCTGGCCGTCGCATGTAATGAGTTTGACCCGGACGCCTCTAGCACTTCTGATGATCTGCTCTTGCCAAGGGTTTCGCGCTCGGACGTCGGTAGCAGTCAACTCCAACTGGTAGCGATTGCGGGTGCGCTCGTAGGCCAGGATATCGAATTCGCTACTTGTGATCATTGGCTGCGCCTTGATTCTGTCCCCTAGCGCGCTGGTCAGTGGCTGTGGATCGACCTCAAAGCCGATCCGTTCAAGTCTGATGAACAGAGATGCGGCCTGAGCCAGCGAAAGTGCCGGCATCATCAAATACTCCGAAGTGACGTACTTCGGGCGCGACAGCACCTGTTCCATCTGCAAATCCCAGTGCGGAAACATTCGCTCGAACGGAAAATTGATCAACCGTCGATCAAAGTGGACCGCGTAGTCTTCGATCTGTGATGTGTAAAGCCAACCGCGTTCCACGATCGACGGAAGTTCTGTAGGAGGACGAATTGCTACGCGGGCGCGCCAAGGCTCACCTAGGCGCGTAAAAATCTCTTCGAGAAGATCGGGCTCGATCGACATTCAGCGTTCAGCGAGCATTTCCTGCCGCGATTGCGGGCAGGGCGGGGTCAATCCCCGCGAAGTTCGCCGTCAGCAGGGGAGCGAGTACGCGACTGGGCTTGTCCATATTGGAGAACGTTTGTTCTATGCGCTCGCATTGGGCATAGTCCGTGCCCGCGATCCGCTTTGCATCGTCCGAGACGCCGGCGTTCCCAAGCAGCCAGGTTAGAAATCCTGCGTAGTCCGTCACTGTGGTCATATCAGCCTTAAAGATTGCGTCGATTGGGGCTGTGTGGCCGGTCTTGGTAGCCCGCTGGGACAGCAATAGGCCGATTCTCGTCCAAGGCGTTCGCTACAGGAAAAGGGCCAGCAAATTGCTGGCCCTTTTCTCATCTTGCAACCTCAAGGGGCATAAGGATAGACCGAGTGAACTTCACCTGCTGACGCGACGGCCAGACATGCAGACAGAGCCACTGCACGCAGAGGAAGGCGGAAGCATGCTTCCAGTTTTGAATCGAATGAAGCGTTAAAACGGATCATAGGAACCTCCTTCTTTGTAACTGTGGTCTGTTGATTGGATGGCTGGGGGTTATCGCGCTGCCGCTTTTCAGCGGCTTGCGGCTTCTGACGTTGGATCGTGCGATAGTCGCATCGGTATGGTTGATGAGCCTGCCGCGCACATTGACCCTGTCTGAATTGGCCGTCGGCCCCAGCCTTATACCTCCTGAACAAAGCGAGGGCAGAATTATATCCAAGCTAGCCGTTCTATGGACGGATCTGTGCGGGCTTTGCAGACGTTCCCAGTGTCGACACGGGCGACCAGTGCCCCGCATCAGGTAGACGGCTGGACTGGCCCAAGGTCTTAGGAGTACAGGGTTTTACCGCCGCAGCTTTGGTCCTCTGTCCTCTAATCTCCGACGGGGGAATTTGGGGTGGCTTGACCGGCCCGTTGGCGCGCCAGAACGAATGCTGGATAATCTTGTTGGGTGGCTGAGATGTCGGTGGTTAGAAGCTTCGATTTCCGGTCCGCTTTCGGTCGGTTTGGTGTACCCCAACGTGTACCCTCGCGATAGGACGAATTGGTGAAGGTGAGTGGTGGTGCGGGCTGTGGCGCGTTATTCGATCCAGCCCCAGGCCACCAGAACAGTTTCCTCGTTAACCAACTGACCAGCGAGGCAGTTACCAAAATGCGGCCCCTTAAAGGCCGCATTTTTGCTTTCTGGCGCAGTTTTTGACCTCCACCTCAAAACGGACACTCTCCGGGGCTCCAGCGGGTTATTCCGGGTTATGCCGGCACACCTCAAACAAATTCAGGTTGATGGATGTCGCGCCGGTAGATGTCAACCTCAGGGCGTACAGGAAGCGGGGCAACACGCCGGCATGATGAAGTGCGTGCGACGACGTGGATCAGGCGCTGACCGTTGGCCCTGGTCGCGACCGTGCCGAATAAGTGTATATTCGAAATTATTGAACAATACCGGCATCCTTCGGGGCTGACTCGACATCTATGGATAAGCTTGCTAGCAGAATAAATCCACCTTCAATCACCGAGTCTGATCAGGTTTTTGAGTCTGCTGCCGAACTTTTTCGGGCCATGTCAGCGCCCATGCGGCTGAAGATCATCAGCAGTCTGTGCAACGGCGAGAAAAACGTCAGCCAGCTGCTCATGGAAATCGACACCACCCAGCCCAATATGTCCCAGCACCTCAACACGCTTTATCAGAGCGGCGTCATCGGCAAGCGCCGCGAGGGCGTGCAGATTTTTTACCGGATCATCAACGATCGCGTCGTGACCCTGTGCCGGGCCATCTGCACCCAGATTGCGATCGAGACGGAGTACGAAAACGGCCGCTGAGCCCCTGCATCAGGGCTTGATGTAGACGAAACCTTCCCGGGCTTGCAGGTTGGCGGCTTCTGCAACGCCGGAAGGAACCACTTTGGCTTCCATGAGCAGTTTGTCCGGCGAAATATTGCGCGTTGTCAGCGTGTTGTTGCAGACCCGGAATTCGACACCACGACCGGCCAGTGTGCTGACGATGGAACTGAACTCGCGCCCACGACTGTCCTTGGCGTCCTGCAGCATGAAATCAATACCCGGACCGTTGGTGACCACCACAATCCTGGCTTTGGGATCCGCGTTCAAATGGTTCTGGATGTTGTTCAGTGCTGCGGCAGCAGTTTCGACGCCCGTGGTGAGGTGATACACCGCCTTGACGGGCTGGGACGCCTGAACGCCCTGGGCGTTGGCGGTGGCGCAGCCCGTGAGAGTGCTTGCTGAAAACGCCACGATGGCCATTGAAAGAATAAGTCTGTGCATGAGTCGTCCCCAAAAAAAATGAACCCCGGCAAGTGCCGGGGAAGGTGGAAGGTGAAGGGTGAGGGCAAACAAGTTGCCAAGCTCCTTACAGCAGTGTATCGGCCCAGATGTTCTGCGCCCAGTTCCAGGCGTACACGCCTTCCAGCTCATTGGGCGCGGCAGAGACCCCTCCCGACCCGGCCACCGTCTTGAACGTTTTTTCGGCGGCCACATACTGGTGGACAGACGCCACATGAACGACCAGTTTGTCGTTGACGAAGCTGTAGCAGGTGTTGGTCAGTACCGGCTGCGGGTTGATTTCCAGGCCCGAGAGCTGGGCGACCACGGCAGCGGCAACGACTTTTCCATGCGAGTTGGCCATGTGGCCGGACTTGGGCATCAGTGGCGCGGAAAGTGTTGAATCGCCAATGATGTGGACGTCTTTGGCGGCGGTGGATTCAAACGTCAGGTAGTTGACATCGCACCAGCGCTTGTTGGCATTGGCCAGGCCTGACCGCACGGCAATGGCGCCAGCACTCATGTCCGGCAGTACGTTGAGCACCTGGGCCCTGACGTCGTCCTGAACATCGAACTTGACCGTGTTTGTCCGCACATCGACTGCAATGGCTTTGTGTCCGCCTCGGTACTCCAGCATGCCCTGGTAGTTCTCGGCCCAGAACTTCTTGAACAACGGGCCCTTGGAGGTGACGTCCGGATTGGCATCCAGAATCAGGACTTTTGATTTTGGCTTGGCTTTCTTGAAGTAGCTGGCCACCTGGCTCGCGCGCTCATAGGGCCCTGGCGGGCAGCGGTAGGGGGCCAGGGGAATGGTGATGGCATACACACCGCCGTCGGGCATGGCTTCGAGCTGGCGACGCAGCGCCAGGGTTTCCGGGCCCGCTTTCCAAGCCTGCAAAATTTGCCCCGACGCACTGGCGGCCTGCAGCCCTTCGATGCTGTTCCACATCAGGTCGATACCGGGAGACAGGATCAGCTTGTCATAACCGATGGTGGCGCCACCTGCCAGCGTCACGGTCTTCCTGGCGGCATCAATGGTGCTGACCATGTCCCTGACAACGGTGACACCGTGTCTGCCGCTGAGTTTGTCGTAGGGTGTGGTGATCTCGCCCATGGTCCTGGAGCCGCCGACCACCAGATTGGAGATCGGGCAGGAAACGAAGTTGGAGTTGGGCTCGACCATCACCACATCGATCTTGTAGTCTGACAACAGGCGAACATACTTGGCCGCTGTCGCGCCGCCGTAGCCGCCGCCAATGACGAGCACCTTGGCCCGGTTGGGGATGGTGCCCGTGGTGGCACAGCCCACCATGCTGCCCAGCGTGCCGAGAGCCAGCGATGCCTGGACAAAATTGCGTCTTTTCATGTTGTTGCTCCGGCTCAGCGCTTGGTCGCGGCGAAATAGGTGGCAATGCTGTCGATCTGCTGATCGGTAAAGCCCTTGCTGAGCTGGTGCATTACCGTGGCCGGTCGCGAGCCATCCTTGAAGGCCTTGAATTGCATGACCATGTAGCTTTTGGGCATGCCAACCAGAGAAGGAATGGCCGAGCCATCCACCGTGCGGCCATCGGTGCCATGGCAGTTGGCGCAGGTCGCGGCGAGGGCGCGCGTGTGCAGGATGGCACTTGCATCCTGAGCCAACGTGGCGCTTGCCGCGCCTCCCATGAGCAAAGCTGCCGCAAGTTGAATCCTCGTGCGCATGGCCGGTCTCCTCGGTTAGATATCAATCAACATGAATATAGCGAAAGCATCACCCGATGTACCGCGGGTAAACACGCACTGCCTCAGGCGTATCAGGGCGCAGTGAGCGCGGGCTGTTCCGGGGCCGTGTGCTGGCCGCTGGGCTTGCCGTCCAGCAGGCGATCCGTCAGGCCTGCGCCGGCCCACATGCCGACCAGGGCGATCCAGGCCGTCAATGCGAAAATGGATCCACCGGTGATGCCCGCACCGATGGCGCAGCCGCCTGCCAGCATGGACCCGAAACCCATGAGTACGGCGCCCGCGATATAGCGGCGCATGCCGTAGCCGTCGGTGAACCCTTCCAGTTTCAGGTCCTTTCCGACCCAGGCGCCAATGAACGAACCCAGGAACACGCCCGGTAGCAGTCCAAAGTCAAACCCGATGGCTGGGGCCGGCGAAGACAGCACCCGCATCAGCCATTCGGCGGAAGGGCCACTGAAGGTCAGGCCCTGAATCTGCACCACCTGAAAAGAGCTCGCAGACACCATGTAGGTGTAGCCCCATGCGGCCGCCACCATCAGGCCTGCGCCGATGCCGCCAATCCATTTCCACAGGCCCCAGCCGCTACGTACCGCGAAGAAAAGCGCAGCCGCCAGCCACACCAGGCCGAAAAGAAGTCCGCCCCAGTGGCCTGCGCCGGTGATGGCCAGCAGGTCACGTGAGGGACCGCCGTCCACGGTCCACCAGGCGCTGATGGCGTTGCGCAGGGGGGCCAGCGATCCGGAGAGCGAGGCTTGCGCGGTGACTGCAAAGATCAGGCCTGACAGCAATGCCCGCAAATTGCCGTTCGCGGACAAAACCAGCAAACGACTGGCGCAGCCCCTGGTCATGATCATGCCGGCGCCAAACAGCAGGCCGCCGACCAGCGCCCCCGAGAGGCTACCGCGCGTGGCGATCTGGCGCGCGGTGCTCACGTCCAGTGACTGCGTCAGGATGAGCAGTTGAACGCCGACCACGGCGCTTGAAAACGCAAGCAGCCAAACGGAAAGCTTCTCACCGAATGTCCGATGCCAGAACTCGATGGCGGCCGCCCGCAGACAAAACTTCGACCGCTGGGCAAAAAAGCCAAAAAGGACGCCGATGACCAGTCCTCCAGCTGCCAGCGCCGCGCTTTCCCCGTAGCGCTCAAGAAGGGTTGCCAGGTTCATGACGGTTTCCAATAGTTCAGTATTAGCTTATATTCATGGTAAGTTCAGTGAGGCGATTGCCTTTTGATCTTGCTCAAGCTCCCGGCGTCGATCCGGGCGGGCGAGCCAGGCGATCGATACACTCCTGCTGGGGACACGCATGGCGATGACGAGAATTTTTTTGTGGTGGCGCGGCCTGGTCGCGCTGTTGGCTGCGGTGGGCGCCTTGACAGCCCATGCTGACGCAGGGGTTGCCATGGCTGCGCACCAGGTGTCACCCTCTGCGTGGTATGTCGAGGGCGTTTCGGCCCTGGGCTCGCCGGCCAACCAGAACTTCATTTCCAACGCCGGGTTCGTGGTAACGCCGGCAGGCGTCGTGGTGATTGATGCGCTGGGATCGCCTGCATTGGCGAGTCGCCTGATCGCAGAGATTCGCAAGGTAACGCCGCAACCAGTCACGCACGTGATCGTCACGCACTACCATGCCGACCACATCTATGGTCTGCAGACCTTCAAGGAGCTGGGGGCGCGCATCATTGCGCATCGGGGGGCGCAGGCCTATCTGAATTCCGAGACGGCCCGCTTGCGGCTGGAGACCTCGCGACAGGAACTTGCGCCCTGGATCGATGCGCAGACGCGCCTGGTGGAGGCCGACGAGTGGATCGACAATGACAAGGAGCTGGTGGTGGGCGGCGTGCGCTTCCAGATCAAACACGTGGGTCCGTCGCATACCCCGGAGGACCTGGCGGTCTTCCTGCCCTCGGAAAAAGTGCTTTTTGCTGGCGACCTGGTCTTTCGCAGCCGTATTCCGTACGTCGGTCAGGCTGACAGCCGGCATTGGATCGTCGCGCTCGACAATCTACTCGCGTTTGACACGGCCGTCATCGTGCCCGGCCATGGGCCCCTGTCGTCCGAGGCCCGCAAGGATATGCAGCTGACACGCGACTACCTCGTCTACCTTCGCAAGGCGATGGGGGAGGCCGCACGGAATCTGGAACCCTTTGACGAAGCCTACAAGGCGACCGACTGGACGCAGTTTGAACACCTGCCGCTGTTCCGTGTCGCCAACCGCATGAATGCCTACAACACCTATCTGTTGCTGGAACAGGAGACCAAGTGATGAACAAGTCCCTGTTGACGTCCGGTGCCACGGATTCCGGGCGCTTTCCTCTCGCACGCCGGCGTCTGCTGCTGGCCGGCGCAGCAGTTTTCGCCTGCGGCGCCAGTGTGGCCGCGCCGGCGGTTTTGCCCGCTTCCGCGTCGCTGCCCGATGAACTTGAGCAGGCCCTGAAGAAAGGCATGCCCCTGGTGGTGATGGTCAGCCTGGACGGCTGCCCGTTCTGCAAAGTGGCGCGCGAGAGTTATCTCGTTCCACTTCGGGAACAACAGGGCGTGGTGGTGGTGCAGCTTGACATGCGCAGCCGCCAGCGGGTCAAGGATTTCAAGGGGGCCATGCTCACCCATGATGAGCTGATTCGCAGCTGGGGCATCAAGGTCGCGCCCACGGTGCTGTTTTTTGGACGTGGCGGCGCGGAAATTGCCGAGCGCATGGTCGGGGGTTATATTCCCGACTTTTACGGCGCCTATCTGGATGAGCGCCTGCGCCTGGCGCAAGTTGCGCTGCGGTCCTGACCGGAAGCCGGCGCGCTCTCAGCATGGCAGGCGCGGGGAATGGCAGCCGGCTGCGCAGGTTTCAGGCGCCGGGCGACCGCACTTCGGCGATGCCCTCAACTCCACCAGCGGCTTGGAACAATTGACTACTCCCGCTCCAGTTCCAGATAGGTGCGGCTGCCGTTGCCTGGCAACAGCTCGCCGGCATTGAGCAGTCGCATGAAGGGCAGCGCATTGAATGATTTGACCGCGGCGCTCACGTCCGTTCCCTCATCCACCGCTTTCCTCATGTGGGCGCGCAAGGCCAGCAGGTAGTCCCGCGTGTCGGCGGCCGCGGTAGCGAGATCGGTCACCTCGCCGTGGCCTGGCACGATGCGCTGCGGCTTGAGGTCCTCAACGACCTTGAACATTGCCAGCCAGGCGCTGGTGTTGCTCACGGGAATGACGCCAAGCAGGCGGTCGACGTACACAATGTCGCCGCTGAACAGGACATTCCTGGAGGGCAGCCACACCATCATGTCGCCGGGCGTGTGGCCGCCGCCGCGGTGGCGCAGCTCCAGCGTGATGCCGCCCAGTTCCAGTTGCGCATCATTGCCGTCAATGAGCCGGGTCGGCAACGTGGGCATGGTGCCGGCGGCGCGTTCCTTGAGGGTTGCCGTCAGGGCTGCCAGGTGGTCGCCACCACGCGCGAGCATGTCGGCCCGTGCGCTGGCGTGGGCGATGATCTCGGCGCCTTGCTCCTTGAAGTAGCCATTGCCCAGCCAGCGGTGGTCCTGTCCGCCGGTGTTGATGACCCATTGGATGGGCTGCGGCGTGACGCGGCGCACGGCCTCATGAATCTTGCGGGCCGACTGATACGTGGCGCCACTGTCGATCAGCACCGCGCCCGCTGGCGTCACGATCAGGCCGATGTTCGCGTTCAGGCCTTCGTTGTCATGGCTTCGCGGGCCCTTGTCGCCGACGTAGGCATAAACACCGTCGGACACCGGTTTGAAGTTGACGTCAACGGCATGGGCTGCCGGCGCGAGGGTGAGCAGGCCCATGAGAACCAGGCGCCGGATGTCAGTCCGCAATTTTTTAGTCATATCGGCCGTTGGCCCTTGTTGTATAAGCGCACATAGCTATAATAATAATAGCAATCGTGAAGTTGCACCGATGTGTATCGTAGCGCAGCCGTCACGGCGTCAGCGCCATGAACAATGTCGGACGAACCCTGACCGGCCGCTGTGCACATTCGGTCAGCAGGCGTCCTTCAGGTGCATCCAAGCCTGACGGCTGTCCATCGGTCAGGATCAGCACAGCTCTTGGCGACCCGTGTGCTTTCCACGCCGCGGCATCCTCCGACGTTTGCGTGGCGTTGCGCCTTGCTGTACGCTTGTATTTCATGAGTCCATCCACCTTCCCCCTGCTTCTCTTGCTGGTCGGTGCATCTGCCGGCGCGCAAGTACCGGCCCTGTATGAGGGCGCTGATCTCAAGCTGGGAGAGCGACTGATCGCGGAGCACAAGTGCGCGGCCTGTCATCGGCAGAAAGTGGGTGGCGATGGCAGTTCCGTTTACCGACCCGCCGGGCGTGTCAATACACCAGGCGTTTTGCGCGGGATGGTGGAGTCGTGCAACACCGAGCTCAATCTTGGGCTGTTTCCCGAGGAGGTGACGGCCATCTCGGCCGTCTTGAATCGGGACCACTACCGATTCAAATAAGGGTCCTGCAGCCCCGGAGATGGTGAAAACCCTTGCGGCGATCCCTGGATTATCATTTATATTCGTGCATCCGGATATTCGGAATCTAAGAATACTGGCTGCCCGCTTCAGGACGGGTTTCGGGCTTTGCATGGATGGCGATCCGGTTTTGACGGAATGCCCGCGATCCAATTGCCGCGGTTGGCAGAGAGTGCTGCAGACCCGTGCGAACGGCTTCCAGGCATGCCGGCCGGGCAAAAGGGTGAAGGCGGGGTGGCCCCGCAGACCGGGATGGAAATGCGGGCTGGAGCCCGGCTATTGATCAAAAGGAAGCTGTGTGAACCAAGACGACTTGAGCTCAGGAAGAATCCTGAAGGCCCCCGAGAGCTTTTTGAGCCGTGACGGCATCAAAACCGTTGCTGCAGAGGCCCGCCACGGGCGTCGCGACTTCATCCGCAGCGCCTTTGCCGCGGCAGCGGCGGGGCTGGCCGTGCCGGTTGCGCTGGCCCAGGGAAATCCGGTGCCAGCTGAAGGCGGCGATCCCAACATCCTGAACCTGCCTGAGCACAGCAAGGGCCTGGGCCAGCCCGTGGCTGCCGACGGTGGTTATGGCAAGCCTTCAAAATACGAGGTGAATGTCCAGCGCCGTCAGAGCCCGGGACTGACCCAGACCTCGCAGGCGTCGGTGTCGTTTGCGCCATTGCAGTCACTGTTTGGCATCGTCACTCCGAGCGGCCTGCACTTCGAGCGGCACCATCAGGGCTGGTGGGATATTGATCCGTCCAAGCACCGTCTCATGATCAACGGCATGGTCAGGTCGCCCAGGGTGTTCACGCTGGACGAAATCATGCGCCTGCCTTCCGTGTCGCGCTTTCACTTTATCGAATGCGGCGCCAACACGGCGGTCGAATGGGGCAATGTGGCAGTGCCCACAGTCCAGTACACCCACGGCATGATCTCTTGCAGCGAGTTCACCGGCGTGCCGCTGATCACCCTGCTCGAGATGGCGGGAGCCGACCTCAGGGGCGGCAAGTTCGTCCTCGCCGAAGGTGCTGATGGGTCCTCCATGACGCGCACCATTCCCATGAGTCTCATCAAGTCTGGCGAGGTGTTCGTGGCCTATGGCCAGAACGGTGAAATGCTGCGCCCGGAGCAGGGCTATCCATTGCGCCTGATCGTGCCGGGGGTGCAAGGGGTGAGCTGGGTGAAGTACCTGCGCCGGCTGGAGGTGGGCGACCAACCCTATGCCACCAAGGATGAAGCGATTCACTACATCGACTTGCAGCCTGACGGCACCCATCGGCAGTACGCCAGCATCCAGGAATGCAAAAGCGTCGTGACCACACCTTCGGGCGGTCAGGCTCTGCTTGACAAGGGTTTTTACAACATCAACGGGCTGGCCTGGTCAGGCCGGGGCAAGGTCAAGCGGGTCGATGTGTCGGTGGACGGCGGGCGCAACTGGCGCACCGCGCGGCTGGAGTCGCCGGTGCTGACGAAGGCGCTGACCCGCTTCAGCCTTGACTGGGTATGGGACGGTCAACCTGCCATCATTCAAAGCCGCGCCATGGATGACACCGGTTACGTGCAGCCGAATTACAAGCAGCTTCGCGCGGTGCGCGGTACACGCTCCATCTATCACAACAATGCCATCCAGTCCTGGTTGGTTCAGGCAAACGGCGAGGTGAAAAATGTCCAGGTTTCCTAAAGCGGTTCTGGCCGCTGCCATGCTTGCCCTGGTGAGCCATGCGGGCGCGCAGACCGCCGCCAACTACCCGGGCGTTGGACGCGCCGCAACGCCCAAGGAAATCGCCGCCTGGGATATCGATGTGCGGCCGGATTTCAAGGGTCTTCCGCCAGGATCGGGAACGGTGGCAAAAGGGCAGGAGGTCTGGGAAGGAAAATGTGCGTCGTGCCACGGCGTTTTTGGCGAGTCAGGCGAAGTGTTCAGTCCCCTGGTCGGTGGCACCACGGCAGAAGACATCAAGAAAGGGCGCGTCGCCAATCTCACGACGACAACCTATCCGGGGCGCACCACCCTGATGAAGGTGTCCACCCTCTCGACCTTGTGGGACTACATCAATCGGGCCATGCCCTGGACGGCCCCCAAGTCGCTGACGACCGAGGAAGTCTATTCGGTGACGGCCTTTTTGCTCAACCTGGGGGGCATTGTCCCGGACGACTTCACGCTCTCCAACAAAAACATGGAGGAAGTCCAGAATCGCATGCCCAACCGCAACGGCATGACGACCAGGCATGCGATGTGGCCGGGCAATGAACTTGGCGGTGGCGCCAAGCCTGACACCCGCAATGTGGCCTGCATGAAAAACTGCGCGCCGGAGCCCAAGGTGGCGTCGTTCCTGCCGGACTTTGCGCGCAACGCGCATGGAAATCTCGCGGAGCAGAGCCGACTGGTTGGCGCGCAGCGTGGCGTCGACACGACCAGGCCGGAGGGCTTGGCGCCGATGCCTGGCGTGGCAACGGCGCCTGTCGCCCTGAAAGCGGCCGAAGCGGCGCCCGCCAGGGCAGCGACCCGGGCCGAGCCGGCTGGAGTCGGCAGCAAGGCAGCACTGGCATTGACGCAGAAGTACAGCTGCACGGCGTGCCACTCGATTGACAAAAAGATCATCGGCCCCAGTTTCATGGACATTGCCAGGAAGCACGCCGGGAAAGAGGACTATCTTGCAGGCAAGGTGAAGGCGGGCAGCGTCGGGGTTTGGGGTGCGATGCCCATGCCTGCGCAAAGCTTGAGCGAGGCCGAGGCCAAAACCATTGCCGCGTGGCTGGCAGCAGGTGCGGGAAAATAAGGGCCGGGAATGTCCCCATGCAGGGCATTGATTCTTATATTAGTATTTACATTGACCAAGGAGATTTCACATGCAAACACGTCGCGAGACACTCAAACAGGGCGCCATCGTTGCGGGCCTGCTGGCATCCACGGGCTTGTTCCCCCAGTATGCGATGGCGGCCTACAACAAGACCGCATTCGAAGCCAAAACACCGGCGGACGTCATGAAAGCACTGGGCGCTGGCGCACCGGTCGAGAGCAAAGACGTCACCATTGGCGGCCCCGACATCGCTGAAAACGGCGCTGTGGTGCCTTTGACCGCCAGCACCACGCTTGCCGGCGTGAAGCAGATTCTGATTTTGGTCGAGAAAAACCCATCCGCTTTGGTGGCAGTGTTCAACATGACCGACAGCGTCGAGCCAAGCTTCGCCACCCGTACCAAGATGGGCCAGTCCTCGGACGTGTACGCCGTCGCGGTGATGGCGGATGGCAAGGCGTTTTTCGCGAAAAAGGAAGTCAAGGTCACGCTTGGCGGTTGCGGCGGCTGATCGCCCTTCTTTGAACAATTCAATACAGATTCAGGAGTAAGAAAATGGCAGATCCGATGCGTATTCGCGCCCAGGTGGCAGGCAACAATGCAACCGTCCGTGTTTTGATGAGTCACGAGATGGAATCCGGCCAGCGCAAGGACGCGGCAGGCAAGCTTGTGCCTGCCTGGCATATCGCCGAAGTCACCGCCACGCATAACGGCAAGACCGTCATGACGGCGGAATGGGGTCCGGCGGTTTCGAAAAATCCGTTCCTGCAGTTCACCGTCAAGGGCGCCAAGGCCGGTGACAAGGTCGGTGTGAGCTGGAAGGACAACAAGGGCGAAAGCAGGGCCGACGAGGCGACGGTTTCCTGAGCTTTCGGATTCCATGTTGAGAGTGGAGAAGGGCTTGCTCTTCTCCATTTACGTTTGGCTTCATAACAAGTTCAAGAGGTGACAATGACACAAGCAAAACTACTGATCATGGCTGCGTTGGCTGCTGTCATGGCAGGCAACGTGCTGGCGCAGAAGTCTGCGTCAGAGGGCATTGCCGAATACCGGGCCATGCTGCAGGACGGTAACCCCGCAGAATTGTTTGAAGCCAAGGGCCAGGAACTCTGGAAACAGAAACGCGGTGTCAAAGCGGAATCGCTTGAAAAGTGCGATCTGGGCAAGGGCCCTGGCGTGGTCAAAGGTGCCTTTGTGGAACTGCCGCGTTATTTTGCGGATACCAAGCGGGTGCAGGATCTGGAGTCCCGTCTGCTCACCTGCATGGAAACGCTGCAGGGCTTCAATGCTGCCGAGATGGCCAAGACGCCTTTCGGCAAGGGCGAGCAAAACAACGTGACGGCGCTCGCGGCCTGGATCTCGGCTGAATCGAAGGGCATGAAATTCAACCTGCCACAGGACCATGTACAGGAAAAAACCATGTACGAAGTGGGCAAACGCCTGTTCTTCGCGCGTGGCGGCACCCATGACTTTGCCTGTGCTTCGTGCCATGGTGCGGACGACAAGCGCATCCGCTTGCAGGATCTGCCCAACCTCACCAAGCAACCGGGCGCCGGCAATGGTTTCGGTGCCTGGCCGGCTTACCGCGTCTCCAACGGGCAGTTGTGGGGCATGCAACTGCGTCTGAATGACTGCTATCGGCAGCAACGCTTTCCTTATCCCCTGTTTGGCAGCGATGCGACCATCGCACTGGGTGTCTATATGGGTGTGAACGGCAAGGGCGGCGAGTCGATCGCCCCGGCTCTCAAGCGTTAAGGAGACAGCATCATGAAAAAAACCATCAAATACCTTGTTCCTGCCCTCGCAGTCTTTCTGGCTGGCTGTGCTGTCATGCCCTCCAGTGCGGATCTGGACAAACTGGCAGCGGACATCGCCAAAGCATCGTTCCGGGACGAGGGTCAGGCCAAAGTTGATCGTCTGGTCCAGGATGATGCCAACCGTCAGTGCAGCGCCGCCGATGTGGCCGGCAAACCGCTGGATGAAAAAGTGGCCCAGGCGATAGAAGCCGCAAACATGAAAACCATCAAGTGGCCTTCGGACGGGAAATTTCTCGGCGACTGGAAAGAGGGCGAGAAAGTCGCTCAGGATGGACGCGGCATGACATGGACTGACAAGGCGGGTTCGGTCAATGGCGGCAACTGCTACAACTGCCACCAGATCAGCAAGGAGGAGATTTCCTTCGGCACGATTGGCCCCAGCCTTTACAACTACGGCAAGCTGCGCGGTGTGGCGGACCCGGCCAGCCCGGCCTCCAAGCCGATCGTGGAATATACCTGGGGAAAGATCTGGAATGCGCGCGCCTACAACGCCTGCTCGCAAATGCCGAGGGCTGGCCACAATGGCTTCCTGACCGAACAGCAGATCAAGAATGTCATGGCTCTGTTGCTGGATCCGAAATCGCCGGTCAACCAGTGATGTGAATCCGACCCAGGCTTGTCCTGGGTCTTTTTTATTGACCACTAATTCAGTAGTTGCAGATTTATGAATTTAACAAAGCGCGAATTTTTTCAGGTCCTGGGCGCGGGCACCATGGCTGGCATGGGCCTGGGCACCTACGCCGAGGCGGATGCCGCGACGGCCTCCAACGGGCTGTACGACATTCCCAAATTTGGCACTGTGTCGTTTCTGCACATGACGGATTGTCATGCCCAGCTCAAACCCATTTACTTCCGTGAGCCCAATGTCAATCTGGGCATCGGTGACATGAGGGGCAAACTGCCACATCTGGTCGGTGAGCACCTGCTCAAAGTGTCCAAAGTGCGACCCGGTACCGCAGAAGCCCACGCGCTCACCTACCTCGATTATGAAAAGGCTGCACGCCGGTACGGCAAGGTCGGCGGATTCGCGCATCTGGCGACGCTGGTCAAGCGCCTGAAGGCAAGCCGTCCCGGCGCGCTGCTGCTTGACGGCGGTGACACCTGGCAGGGTTCGGGCACCGCGCTGTGGACGAATGGCCAGGACATGGTCGATGCCTGCAAACTGCTGGGCGTGGACGTCATGACCGGTCACTGGGAGTTCACGCTGGGCATGGAGCGCGTGAAGGAAATCATCGAGAAGGACTTTGCGGGCAAGGTCGACTTTGTGGCGCAGAACGTCAAGACCAACGACTTTGGCGACCCGGTTTTCAAGCCTTATGTGATGCGTGAAATCAATGGCGTTCCCTGCGCCATCATTGGGCAGGCCTTCCCCTATACGCCGATTGCCAATCCACGCTACATGGTTGCCGACTGGGCCTTTGGCATCCAGGACGAAAACATGCAGAAGATGGTGGACGAGGTCCGTGGCAAGGGCGCGCAGGTGGTGGTGGTCCTGTCGCACAACGGCATGGACGTGGACCTGAAGATGGCCGGCCGGGTGACGGGCATCGACGCCATCATGGGCGGTCACACCCACGACGGCATGCCGGTAGCTTCACTGGTCGGCAACAAGGGCGGCAAAACCATTGTCACCAACGCCGGTTCGAACAGCAAGTTCCTGGGCGTGCTCGACTTTGATGTCAAGGACAGGAAGGTCCGCGATTTCCGCTACAAGCTGCTGCCGGTTTTTGCCAACATGCTGCCGGCTGACCGCGAGATGGATGCACTGATCACCAGGGTGCGCGCGCCGTATGAAGCCAAGCTGTCGGAGAAGCTGGCCATCACCGAAGGCACGCTGTACCGACGCGGCAACTTCAACGGCACGGGTGACCAGTTGCTGGTCGACGCGCTGATGGATGTCCAGGGGGCTGACATCGCGTTTTCACCGGGCTTCCGATGGGGCACCAGCCTGTTGCCGGGGCAGGCCATCACGCGTGAATGGATCATGGACATGACGGCCACCACCTACTCCTATGCGACCCTGACCGAGATGTCCGGGGAGACCATCAAGACCATCCTGGAGGACGTGGCCGACAACCTGTTCAACCCCGATCCCTATTACCAGCAGGGTGGCGACATGGTGCGCGTGGGCGGCCTGCAATACAGCTGCAACCCGATGGCCGGCATGGGCAAGCGCATCGACGAGATGCGCCTCAACGGCAAGCTGATCGAGGCCGACAAGAAGTACAAGGTGGCCGGCTGGGCGCCGGTGGCCGAAGAAGCCAGAAACCAGGGCAACAAGCAGATGTCAGAAGTCGTGGAAACCTGGCTCAAGTCCCAGGGGGGCAAGGTCGGCACCCGCAAGCTCAACACACCCACGCTTTCTGCCGTGTTGCCCAATCCTGGCTACGCGCCGGCGTGAACTGAACGCTTCTCCCAGCCGATGACGGGCGATGACAAGGCCGCCATCGGGCAGGACCTGCTGCGCAAGCTCACCGGCTCCATCACAAACGCCTGGGTCGCCCGGTTTGAACGCCACGGCCGCATTGTGCTATTGAATTAATAGCTGCATGCGCACGCCCATGCTGGGCTGCAGGTTTATTTGATGAAAAGAATCACGCGATGGCTACGGTGGACGGGCTCTGGTGCGGCAGGCAAGCCGCCCGGGCCATTCTTCGCCTGCGGCTACGCGTCGGACAGCTCGTCTGCCCTACCAGTCCACCAGGCTCAGCCCGACGCTGAGAACCGTCCTGCGGCGGTTGTAGTCGACCAGGCTGTCGCCGTAGCCGCTGAACAGCTGCACGTGGTAACGCAGGGCGGCGCTGTCGGCGATCGAGGTGGACGCCTTCATCCATTCCAGCCGGGCTGATCCACGGGCTTCGGATCTGAGCGAATGGCGCAGCGTCAGGCCCAGGGAGTGTGTGCGGTTGATCTGCCAGTGCCCGGCCACCTCGGCCCGGCCGATGTAATCGGAAATGCCGGGGTTTTCGTCCTGACCCGAGCGTTCGCGCACACGTTGCCAGACGCGTGCCTGCAGGTCCAGCCGGCTGTCGCCGCCGAGTTCCTTTTCGGCCGCACCCATCAGGTAGACCCGGTTCCAGCTGCGTGACTGCGGCAGACCCTGGCCGTTGGACTGGTGGTTCAGACCGAGGCCGCTGAGCCGGTACTTCCAGCCGCCGGCCAGATCGATCTGGTGCGGATAGATGTACACCAGCTCGGGCTCATGGTCGGTGGTGCGGAACGGCCGCGAAGCCGCGCTGTTGAACAGCTGCCAGTAACTTTGCTGCGTGTAGCCGAACCACAGCGAATCGATGCTGGATTCATCGTCGCCGCCCGAAACCATCAGGCCCTTGGCGATCTTTGTACGCACCGACAGCTGAAGACGGGTTTCGTTGCGCCTGAAGTTGGAGGTCGTGCTCGCCGAGTATCCTGGCGCCGGCGAGCTCGGCTGGTTGTTGACGCTGTTCGATCCCGACCACATCACGCTGATGGGGCGGTAGCCGCGCAGGCCGAAGGTGTCGCAATCGCTGCCACGCTGCAGCTCCCAGAAGCGGGACAGCTCGGAATACCTGGTGTTGCGGCAGCCGAGTTTCTTGCCATCCGGGGCCTCGGTGTTCATGGCCGGCAGCAGCAGGACCTGGGCGGACTCCTGTCCGGTGTCGGCATTGGCGGTCGCCGTGGTCAGGCTGGGCGGCGGCGTGTCGGCCGGCAATTGCGAGGCCGCCCAGCTCTTGAAGCAGGCCAGCTGCGCGGCGGCATCGCCGCTCATGGCGTGGCAGGCCTGCCAGCCCTGGCGATTGTTGCGCTCCGGCACGGTTGGCGTGACGCTGCCGGTCTGGGCCTGCACCGTGCCTGCGGCCAGCAGTGCTGCATATAACCAGGCTGCTGCAAGGCGGCTGCGTTTTGGTTGGGTGATGACTACCATCCGGAGACCCTTTCCAGCGTGAACGGTATATCGGGTGCGTCGGCCGGGGCGCTGCTGCTCATGTCCTTCCAGGTTCCGGAAATTTTTCTTCCGCAGGTCCCTTCCACCATTTTGCCGTTCCATGCCCCGGTGATGCTGATGCCATTGGAGGACTCGTCGAGGGTCAGGTGTCCGTCTTCCAGGTCGCCGGCCAGCTGCGCCTTCGCCGCGTGGCCGCCCCCGGCGGGTTGGACGGCCGTGGGCCCCAGCTCGCGGGTGACGAAGCCCGCCACACTCTCGCTGAATTCTGCGTGCCGCTCCAGGCGCAGCGTGGCGTCGGCAGGCAAGCCTGCCGGCGCTGGCGCGAACCGGACCCGCCATGTGCCGTGGATGGAAGCCGCCTTGAGTTGCGTGACGGGCGGACAGGCCGACATGCCGGGCGAGCCTGCGCGCGGTGCCTGCAGGTCCGGGTTGTTTTGACCGTTTGCCCCCGTGATGACGGCGCTGGCAGCTATAAAAACAAGAGCAGATCTGGGAAAGGTCAATGGCATGGGTATTTTCGGGGGCGGCGCCGTCTGGCTGCGGGGCTCTCGGACCTGCAAGGGCAAGGCAACCGGGGACTGTACCGCAGTCCGCCGGGAAGTCCCATTCCCGGCTGCCTTCGCCCGGGCATTTATGCCGCCATGCTTTCTGCATGAAAGCAACGTTTGTCGGCCCCAACGACGACTCCTGGACGATTCGGTGTTTACACCTACATCAAAGAGGTCCAAAGTACCTAAAGTGAAACAGTATGTAACTTCAAGTGGGTATTTTTAGTTAATTTTCAGGGAGAAAACAATGAATCGACGTTTGTGGGTTGGCGCGCTGGCGCTGTTTCTGGGGGCTGGTCAGGTGTGGGCGCAGAGCGGTCCGCTGCTTTTCGCGGTGAACGAGGGCGTGACTTACCGGGTCAACCCGGGAGCCACCGTCGAGCGTTTCAGGGAGATTTCCGAGGACCTTGGCAAATTGCTCAAGCGACCGGTCAAGGTGCAGGCGGTGACCGACTACAAGGAACTCGCGGCGGGCCTGGCCGATCAACGCTACGACCTCGCCTGGGTGCACCCGGCGCACCACGCGATCCGGGCCATGACCAAGAATGGCTACAACCTGGTTGCACTCACCAAGGGGTTTACCGAATACCGCGCGTCCTTCATGGTGCGCGGCGACTCGCCCCTGAAAGCGCTGGCGGAGCTGAAGGGCATGAAAGTGGGTGCGCCCGACGAAGATTCGATCACCTCGGTGATCATGCGGGCCACGCTGCGTGACGCCCTGGGCCCGCAGCCGCTGGAAACCACCTATGTCAAGCTGCAGGACGCCGTGCCCTTCATGGTGGAGCACGGCTTGGTCAAGGTTGGCGTCAGTGCTTCGCGTGCGGTGGTCAAGGACTGGCAGGACAAGGGTGGCAAAGTGCTGGCAAGCAGCAAACCCGTGCCGATCAAGCACCTGCTGGCCAGCGGCAAGATGTCGGCCGCCCAGCGCGCCCTGGTGACCGAGTACTTTGTCGGCCTGGATCAGAGCGCCGAGGGCAAGCGACGCCTGGAAGCCCTGAATGTGCAGGGCTTCATCGAGTTCGACCAGAACGCGCTGGTCGGCATCGGGACGTGGCTGGGGATCTGAACCCAGGGGCGGCGCCCACCCCGCTCCTTTAGCGCTCTTCGGCTGCAGCCGCGGCCGCCAGGGCGTCGGCCGATTTTTTGGCAAATTCAGCGCGCAGTGCCCTGATTTTTTCGCGCGGGTCTTCCCTGACCGTGGTCTTGTCGAGGCCCATCTCGGCAATAAAGCGGCTGGGGACGCCGGCGACGGTGTCACGCCCCTTTTTCCGCCGGCGCAGCCAGTTGACCGACAGTGTGTACTGGGCCCGGGTGATGCCGACGTACATCAAGCGCCGCTCTTCCTCGAGACGCTGCGTTATCTCGCCGGTATTGGTCCCGTCATCGTCTCCGAGCTTGAAAGGCAGCAGGCCCTCGTTCACGCCGGCCAGCACGACATGCGGCCACTCGAGTCCCTTGGCCGCGTGCAGCGTGGACAGGGTCACGACGTTCTGGTCGCCTTCGCGCTCGCTGATGGTCGACAGCAGGGCAATCGTCTGCACCACCTCCAGCATGGTCTTGGTTTCCGCGGCCACTACCGCGCCCGAGGTGTCGTCGATCTGGCCGCCGCAGCGCTGCGCCATCCAGTCGCAGAAGTCCATCACGTTGGTCCAGCGCGCGGCGGCGACGTTCTCGCTGTCCTCGCTGTCGTAGATGTGTTTTTCGTAGTCGATGTCCTTGAGCCAGGCGGTGAGAAAAGCGCGCGCATCCTCGGCGCCCACCGTGCGTCGGGCGCGGTATTCGAGGTCGTTGAGGTAGCGGCCGAATTCATGCAGCGACCCGACCGCCTTGGCCGGCAGGACGGCACTGAGGGAATTGCTGAACAGCGACTCGAACAAGCTCAGCTTGTATTGCTCGGCAAAGGTGCTCAGCGCGCCCAGCGTGGTGTGGCCAATGCCGCGTTTGGGTGTCTTGATAGCGCGGATGAAGGCCGCGTTGTTGTCGTTGTTGACCATCAGCACCATCCAGCTGCACAGGTCCTTGATTTCGGCGCGGTCGAAAAAGCTCTGCCCGCCCGAGACCTTGTAGGGGATCTGCGCCTTGCGGAAGGCCTTTTCAAACGGCTTGGCCATGTGGTTGGCGCGGTACAGCACGCAGAAGTCGCCCCACTCCTTGTGCTGGCCGCCCACCGCCTGCAGCGTGCCTTCGGCGCGCAGGCTCTGGATGCGCGCCACCACCCGTTCGGCTTCGTGCTCCTCGCTGTCGCAATCGACCACGCGCACCGGCTCGCCTTCGCCCAGTTCGCTGAACAGCGTCTTGGGGAACAGCTTGGGGTTGGGGGCAATCACGTTGTTGGCCGCGCGCAGGATGGCGCTGGTGGAGCGGTAGTTCTGCTCGAGCTTGACCACCTTGAGGCTGGGGTAGTCCAGCGGCAGCTTTTTCAGGTTGTCCAGCGTGGCGCCGCGCCAGCCGTAAATCGACTGGTCGTCGTCGCCCACGGCGGTGAAACGGCCCCTGGCACCGACCAGCAGCTTGAGCACCTCGTACTGCGTGGCATTGGTGTCCTGGTATTCGTCGACCAGCACATGGCCCATCGAGACCTGCCACTTGTCGCGCACGGCCTCATGCTCGCGCAGCAGCTTGAGCGGCAGCCCGATCAGGTCGTCAAAGTCCACGCTCTGGTAGGCCGTCAGTCGCTCTTCGTAACGCGCCATCACGCGGGCCACCAGGCGGTCTTCGTCGCTGGCCGCCTGGGCGTCGGCCTGGGCCGCATTCAGGCCGCTGTTCTTCCAGGCGCTGATGGTCCATTGCCATTGCCGTGCCGTGGCGGCGTCGGTGCTGCCGCCGGCGTCCTTCAGGATGCTGGTCACGTCGTCACTGTCCAGGATGGAAAACTGCTTCTTCAGCCCCAGCACCTCGCCGTCCTGGCGCAACATGCGCACGCCCAGCGCGTGGAAGGTGCAGATCAGCACGCCCCGGGCCGGCTGGCCGATCAGTTTTTTGGCCCGTTCGCGCATTTCCGCCGCGGCCTTGTTGGTGAAGGTGATGGCCGCGATCTCCTGCGGCGGCAAGCCGGCCTGGATCAGGCGGCCAATCTTGTGCGTGATCACCCGTGTCTTGCCGGAACCCGCACCCGCCAGCACCAGACAGGGGCCATGCATGTAGTTGACGGCTTCCTGCTGGGCGAGGTTCAGGCCGTGGGCCTGGGGCGATGCAAAGGGCGGGGGGGACGACATGCAGTGAAGAGGGGCGAACAGGAAGGGCCGAAGCAGTTGCAGCCACCCGTCACGGGGCTGGCTGAAAGATGGACGCAAGCGGGTCATCATAGCCAGTCCTCTGGGGGGCCTCTTTGGCGGTGACAATACGTCTTGTGCTAAGCATTCTCCTGGTCACCTTTCCCTTCTTCGCGCTGGTGCTGTGTGGCTATCTGGCGGCGCGGCGCGGGTTGCTGCCGCAGGCTGCGATTCCGGGCCTGAACACCTTTGTGCTGTATTTCGCGCTGCCCTGCATGTTGTACCGCTTTGGCGCGAACACGCCGGTGGCGCAGTTGCTGGACGGCGGGCTGGTGGCGGTGTACCTGCTGTGCGCGCTGATCATGGTGGCGTTCACGATCGCCGTGACGCGCAACCGGCGCATCGGCTGGAACGACGCATCGTTCGGCGCGCTGGTCGCGGCTTTCCCGAACACCGGTTTCATGGGGGTTCCCTTGCTGGTGGCGCTGCTGGGCGCGCAGGCGGCGGGGCCGGCCATCGTCACCATTGTGGTGGACCTGCTGGTGACCAGTTCGCTGTGTATTGCGCTGTCGCGGCTGGATTCAGCCGATATCCATGGCGCAGAGGTCGCGGCAAAAAACGCGCTCAAGGGTGTGGCGCTGAACCCCATGCCCTGGGCCATCCTGCTGGGCGCCCTGGCGTCGGGACTGGGGTTGGCCCTGCCGGGACCGGTGATGCAGACGGTGGCCCTGCTGGCCGATGCCGCCTCGCCGGTGGCGCTGTTCACGATAGGCGCGGTGCTGGCACGCTCGCAAATGAACAGCGTGGAAACCATTCCCGTGCGGGACTATGTGCCGGTGGCGCTGATCAAGCTGGTGCTGCACCCGCTGCTGGTCGGTCTGGTGGGCCTGGGCGCGATCCAGCTGGGGGTGCCGCTGCAACCCTTCGCCCTGACGGTGATCGTGCTGGTGGCCGCCCTGCCGAGTGCCAGCAACGTGTCGCTGCTGGCCGAACGTTTTGGCGCCAACAACGGCCGCATTGCCCGCATCATCCTGCTGTCCACGGTGCTGGCGTTTTTCACTTTTTCAGCGGCGGTGGCGCTGCTGACCTGAGAAAGCTGAAGTAGGGGCTCTTCAGTCAAGCCGGGGCCGCGGGTCCGGCTCCGCCGGCCCGCAGGCGCAGCGCCCCCTCGGGCGGGGGCAGCGACCCGCGCAGCGGCGGAGCGTGGGGGCGTTAGATCGCCAGCGGATCCACGTCGATCGCCCAACGCACCAGACTTTTGAATTCGGCCTGCCTGCGCGTCTCGTGCAGCAGCGGCTGCCAGGCCGCCAGGAAACGCTGAAGCGCCGCGCGCGAGGGGCTTTCGACCAGCATCTGGGCACGCTCGATGTTGGCCACGCGCTGGATGGTCATGGGTACGGCCGGGTAGGGCGTGACCGCCTCTATCCCGGGCAGTTGCTGCGCCTGCGCGGCCGCTGCTGCCGCATTCAGAAAACCCTGGGCCACCGCCTGGTCCCGGGCTTCTGCGCGCACCAGGGCTGAAAAGCCGAAGGGCGACATGCCGGCCGCCTCGCGCTCCTTGAGTTCCTGCGCCGCAAACGTCGGGTAGTCGTGTTTTTTCAGCGCGCCAAACAACGGGTGCTGCGGATGGAAAGTCTGCACCCACATCTCGCTGGCTTCGCCATGGTCGGCGTCGCGCCCGGCGCGCCCGGCGGCCTGCATGAGCAGGCCGAACAGGCGCTCGGGCGCGCGGAAATCGCTCGAGAACAAGGCGCCGTCGGGGTTGATGGCAGCCACCAGCGTGATGTGGCGAAAGTCGTGGCCCTTGGCTATCATCTGCGTGCCAACCAGCACATCGACCTCGCGCGCATGCACGCTGGCCAGCTGCGATTCGAGCGCGCCCTTCAGGCGCGTGGTGTCGGCGTCGATGCGTGCAATGCGCAGGGGGCTGCCGTCCGGCCGCGTGACTCCCGCCAGCAGCTCGGCGATGTGTTCCTCCAGCCTCTCCGTGCCCTTGCCCACGGGCGCGATGTCGATGTTGCCGCAGGCCGGGCAGGCGCGCGGCACCCGTTCGGTGAAGCCGCAGTGGTGGCAGCGCAGGGTACGGTCAATTTTGTGGAACACCCGGAAGGCGCTGCAATGCGGGCACTCGCTTTTCCAGCCGCAGTCGTGGCAGGCCAGCACCGGTGCGTAACCGCGGCGGTTCAGGAAAATCAGCGACTGCTCGCCGCGCGCAATGCGCTGGGCGATCGCGTCCAGCAGCGGCGGCGCGATCGTGCAGTGTTTGGGCTGGTGGTTCATGTCGACCAGCCTGACGGCCGGCAGGCTGCCTTGTTGCTCCGCGCCGCCGATTCGTTCGCTCATGGTCAGGCGCTGGTAGCGGTCCACCATGGTCGCCTGCCAGCTTTCCAGCGAAGGCGTCGCCGAACCGAGCAAAACCCGGCAAATACCGGCCGGCTTGCCTTCGTGCTCCGGCCTGGCATCGGCGCTTGCCGCCGGGGCGTCCGGCGAGCTTTCGATCATGGCGCGGTAAACCGCCAGATCCCGCGCCGAATAACGCGCGCCTTCCTGCTGCTTGTAGCTCGGGTCGTGTTCCTCGTCGACGACGATCAGGCGCAGATTGGGCAGGGACGCAAAAATCGCCATGCGGGTGCCCAGCACCAGCCGCGCCTGGCCGGCATGGGCGGCGAGCCAGCTCTTGAGGCGCTGCGCCGGTGTCAGGCCGCTGTGCAGCGCCACCACCTGGGCTTTGCCGAGGTGGGCAAATCGTTCCTCGAAACGCGCCTGCAGCTGGGGCGTCAGGTTGATTTCGGGCACCATCACCAGCACCTGGGCGCTGGCGTCGCCGGCCAGCACTTTCGCGGCGGCGCGCAGGTAGACCTCGGTTTTCCCGCTGCCGGTGGCGCCAAACAGCAGCGCCGGCCGGGTATCGGCATCAAATTCGGCAATAGCCCTTTCCTGTTCTGCGCTGAGTGCTATCAAATCAGTAGTATTCGGGGTGTCCGGCGAGGGGGCCACCGGCCGCTTGAGCCGGCGTGCCAGCTGTACGGTGCTCAGCTCGCGCAGTTGCGGCGGCAACGCGGCCAGTGCCACCTCGCCGAGCGAACGCTGGTAGTAGCTCGCGGTGAAACCGACCAGCCGCCGCCAGGTGGCTGACAGGGGCGCCAGGCCGTCCAGCGCGCCCAGCACCGCTTTGGACTGGCTTTCCGGCAGGTCGCCGCTGTCTGGCAACAACTCCCACACCACGCCCAGAACTTCGCGTTTGCCCAGCGGAACCCGCACCAGGCTTCCCGGCGGAAGCGGCCACTCGCTTCTATAGGTCAGCGGCCCGGCCACGCTGCTGTGGGCGGGGGTGGCGACAACGATGCTGAGCCAGTACCTCATTTTGGGGTGGATCGATTGGGAGAACAGAGGGGATAGTTAACCAGATAGTCCTAAGATACATTTGCGAACATCGCTGTAAGTGCTTGATTTAAAAAAGCTTTGACGGTCTTCCAAGGTTTCTGTGGATAACTTTGTTGATAGATTGCCCCGGCACGCGTCCGGGCCTTATAAATCAAGGCTTTTCTTAAATTGCCCGCAAAAAAAGCAGTTTAAAGATCCTATATGAATCAAGCACTTAGAAGCGCTATGGCTTTGATAGCGGGAGACCGACTTGTTACAGCTTCATGCGGCACCGCAGCACAAATTTTGTGAATAAGTCCGGTCTGCGGAGCCTGGATTTGTGCTAACAGGCGGCAAAACCCGCATCAATGCGGGTTTCCCGTGCGCATGCGGCGGGAATAGGCATGGACGGCGCGGACCAGCACCTCCACGTTTTCGGGCGGGGTGTGCTGGCTGATGCCGTGGCCCAGGTTGAAGATGTGGGTCGGACCGCTGCTGTGCAGGTCTGCATGCGGCTGGCCAAAACTGTCCAGCACCGCAGCCACTTCCTTCTCGATCTGCACCGGGTTGGCGAACAGCACGTTCGGGTCCAGGTTGCCCTGCAGCGCCATGCGTGCACCGACCCGAGCCCGCGCCTGGGCCAGGTTGACGGTCCAGTCCAGGCCCAGCACCTCGCAGTCGAGTCCGGCCATCTGCTCCAGCCACAGGCCGCCGCCCTTGGTGAACACCAGGCGCGGAATGACCACGCCGTCATGGCTGCGCTTGAGCTGGCTCAGCACGCGCTGGGTGTAGGCCAGGCTGAAGGTCTGGAAGGCCGCGTCGGCCAGCACACCGCCCCAGCTGTCGAAAATCATCACCGCCTGGGCGCCGGCCTCGATCTGGGCGTTCAGGTAGGCCGCCACCGCGTCGGCATTGATCGTCAGCATTTTGTGCATCAGGTCGGGGCGCTGGTACAGCATGGTCTTGACCAGGCGGTAGTCGTCCGAACCGGCCCCTTCAACCATGTAGCAGGCCAGCGTCCAGGGGCTGCCGGAAAAGCCGATCAGCGGCACGCGGCCATGGAGCGCCTTGCGGATGGAGGTGACGGCGTCGAACACATAACGCAGCTTGTCCATGTCCGGCACTTCGAGTTGGGCCACGGCCGCCTCGTCGCGCACCGGCGTCGCAAAACGCGGACCTTCGCCCAGCGCAAACGACAGGCCCAGGCCCATGGCGTCGGGCACGGTCAGGATGTCGGAAAACAGGATGGCCGCGTCCAGCGGGTAACGCTCCAGCGGCTGCAGGGTGACTTCGGTGGCGTAGTCGGGCGAGGTCGCCAGACCCATGAAACTGCCGGCCTTGGCCCGGCTGGCGCGGTATTCCGGCAGGTAACGTCCGGCCTGACGCATCAGCCAGACGGGGGTGTAATCGGTGGCCTGACGCAGGCAGGCGCGCAAAAAAGTGTCGTTTTGGAGGGGAGCAAACATGCTTGTATTGTCTCAGGTCGGGGGGGCATCCTTCGACAAGCTCAGGTCGAACGGTATTCGGTGAGCGATCGCACGGCGATGTCTTTTCAAGCAGGGGCCGCGGGACCGGCTCCGCCGGCCCGCAGGCGCAGCGCCCCCTCGGGGGGCAGCGAACCACACGAAGTGGGGAGCGTGGGGGCCTTTATCTGACCGGCAAGAACTGCAGAAACGAGGCGCCGGCCAGGCTCTGCACATAGGTGATCACGGCGCGGCGGTATTTCTCGGTCAGGACTTCGGAGAGCAGGTCGAGCCGGCCGATGACCTTGCCGAACTCGCGCTCGAAACTGAGGTTGCGTTCGCGTTCGGAGATCTCGTCGGCCAGCAGCAGGGGCTGGCCGGCCGGGTTGCGCCGTGAGGCCAGCAGCCAGACGGCCGACTCGATGTTGCGTGCGGCGTTGTAGATGTATTGCGCGTCCAGGCTGTCGACCAGGTAGAAGTCGGTCTTGCCGTTGTGTGCAACGATCAGCATGTCGGCGCTGGCATAGATGAAGGCGGCGACACGGTCGCCCTTGAAGTCGGGGCTCAGGGCCAGCGACAGGGCGGCGATGTCGCGTTTGCCCAGCAGCTCCGGCCAGGGTGTGCGGCTGTCGATGGCGCTGCGCACGCGCCGGACCGCCGCTTCGCGGCTGTCAATGCCGGTCTTGCGCCATTCGGCGGGGTTGCGCCGGTACAGCTTGTCCAGCAGGCGGTACAGGCTGCCCAGGTTGTCGCGCATGCCCAGGCTGGCCATGCGGTTCACATCCGATTGCGCCAGCTCGCCCGAGGTCAGCGGCGCCACCTGCGTCTCGCCGCGGTGGGTCGGGGCGGTCTGCAGGCAGCCGCCCAGCAGCAGCAAGGCCGGCAGACAGGACAGGGACACCAGCAGAGGCCGGCGCGGGGAAGGCATGCGGCGATTATCCCGGAGCCGCCGGATGCCACCCGCGCGGGACCCCTCAGTCGGCGGGGGGTTGCAGCAGGCCGCGCGACTGCAGCACCTTGTGATCGACCTTGATGCAGTGGTCCTGCACCACCAGCAGGCCTGCCGCTTCGGCCTGGGCGGCGGCCGCCGGATGGCGGATGCCGAGCTGCATCCAGACGGCCTTGGCGCCAATGGCGATCGCCTCCTCGACGATGGGCGGAATGTCCTCGCTGTTGCGAAAGCAGTTCACCAGGTCGATGTGTTCGTGCTGCGCCGCTTCCGTCAGGCTGGCATAGGCTTTTTCTCCGAGCACCTCGCTGACATTCGGGTTGACCGGAACGATGCGGTACCCGTGACCCTGCATGTAGCGCGCCACGTCGAAACTGGCGCGATGCGGCTTGGGCGACAGGCCCACCACCGCAATCGTGCGGCAATGGTTGAGGATGTAAGGCAGACGTTCGGCCGGCGGGACCGGGCTCACGCCGGAACTCACGCCTTGTCCTTGTATTTGATCGAGCAGCCGTAGGCCCGGCTGCTTGCCACACTGAGGGCCTTGCCGGCCAGTACTTCGTTCAAGCCCTGGCGCACATGGTTGGTCGCGGTCCGGATGTCGTCCACCCGGGCTGAAGCAATGCTGTCAATCGCCCCGGCATACACCAGCTGCCCTTGCGGGCTGATGATGTACATGTGCGGCGTGGTCCGGGCGCTGTAGAGCTGGCCGATGCTGCCCGACTCGTCCATCAGGGTGGCGCTGGCGGCCGCCTGTTTGCCCGCCATCCAGCCGGCGAGCCTGGCGGGCGCCAGGTAGTCGCTGCTGCCGGTTTCGGTCGAGTTGATGGCCAGCCAGACCACCCCTTTGCCCACCGCCTCTTTCTGCAGGCCCTGCATGTTGCCGTTGTAGTGTTTTTGCACAAAAGGGCAGCCGGGGTTGGTCCATTCCAGCACCACCAGCTTGCCCTTGTAGTCGCTGAGGTGATGGGTTTTTCCGGCTGTGTCCAGCGCTGAAAAGTCCGGCGCGGCCTGGCCGACGGCCACGGCCGCGTGGGCGGCCTGCGTGAAGGCGGCTGCCCACGGGGCGGTGACCAGCGCGCCGGAAAAAATGCGGCGATTGACAGGGTGATTCAACATGACTTGATCTCCTTCAGAAAAATGAAGTGACAGACAGGTTCTACAGCTTGGCCAGTTCGGCCCGCACATCAGCAACCGACAGAATTTCCGACAGCACCACCGGCGCGCGGCCGGGTTTGTAGATCACGTACACCGGCACGCCGTTGCGGCCCAGCTGCGCCAGCGCGGCGGTCACGGCGGGGTCGCGGCGCGTCCAGTCGGCGCGCAGCAGCACCACGTTTTTGGCATCCATGTCGGCCAATACATCGGCATCGGCCAGCGTGGTTTTCTTGTTGTACTGGCAGGTGACGCACCAGGCGGCGGTGAAATCGACAAACACGCTCTGGCCCTGGGCCGCGAGCTGGTCCACGCGGCCCGGCTCCCAGGCCTGCCAGCGCCCAGGGGCTGTTGCGGCGACGCTGGAAGTCTCCAGGGGTTTGATGACATTTTGGCCCACAGCCCAGACCCCGAAAGCGCCAAGCGCTATCGAAAGTGTAGCAGCAACAGTCCGGGTCCGGCCCCGCAGCGTCAGCGACCACAACACCAGCGCCATCAGCACCAGCAGCGCCAGCAGGGCGCCGGCGCCGTCGATGCCGCTTTGCTGGCCCAGCACCCAGACCAGCCAGGCGACGGTGGCAAACATCGGAAACGCCATCAGCTGTTTGAAGGTCACCATCCAGGCGCCCGGACGCGGCAGGGCACGCGCCACTGCCGGCACCGCACTGGCCGCCAGGTAGGGCAGGGCCATGCCCAGACCGATGGCCCCGAACACCGCCAGTGCCTGGGTCGCCGGCAGGCCCACGGCGTAACCGAGCGAGGCTCCCATGAAAGGCGCGGTGCAGGGCGAGGCAATCGCGGTGGCGAGCACGCCGGTCAGAAAGGCATTGAGCGTCGGGTTTTTAGCCTGCAGGCCGGCGACCTTTCCGGGCACAAAGCTGCCGAACTCAAACAGGCCCGCGAGGTTCAGGCCGATCAGCGTGAAAAGCACAGCCAGCGCGGCCACCACGGCCGGGCTCTGCAGCTGGAAGCCCCAGCCAAGCTGCTCGCCGGTGGCGCGCAGGCCCAGCAGCAGGGCGCCCAGCGCGAGAAAAGACAGCACCACGCCGGCCGTGTAGGCCAGCCCGCCGGCGAGCCGTGCCGCGCGACTTTTCTCCTTGGCAAAACTCATCACCTTGATGGCCAGCACCGGAAACACGCAGGGCATGAGGTTCAGGATCAGCCCGCCCAGCAGCGCACCCAGCAGGGCGGCGAGCAGCGTGAGCGGCGGCGCGCTGGGGCCGGTGGGCGCCGCGCCCAGCGCCGCATTGGCCTTGAGCGCCGCTTCCAGCGCCGGCGACATCGTGGCCGCGGCGGCCACAGCCGGCCAGTCGCCCCGGACCGGCAGCTCGATGCGGTAGGCGCTCTGGTCCAGCGCCACCACCACCGGCATCACGCGCGGGCTTTCGCTGCGCTGGCTCGAGAGCGGCAGCTGCGCGGTCCACACCGCGCCCCGCCAGGCTTGCTGCCAGGCGCCCGCGGGCTCGATCACGCTGCCGGTTTCGGGGAAAAAGTCCAGGGTTTTGCCCTGCAGGCGCGCGGGCAGACCCGCGAGCACCACCTGGATGGCTTTGGCGCTGACCTGCACCTGGCTGCCGGTTGCGGCCAGCGGCTGGGGGCTGGCGGCAAAAGCGGCGGCAAACAGGCCGCTGCTGCTGCCGGTCGAACTCCGGACCGGGATCTGCAGGGAAAAATCACCTTCCTGCGGAATACATTCCTTCTTGCAGACCAGCCAGCTGGCCTTGAGCCGGATGTCGAGGTTGGCGGCGTTGAAGCCGGGCGCCACGGTCAGCGGCACCGGCAACAGCACCGTGCCCTCGTAGCCATAGTTGGCGAGGGTGCCAATCGGTATCTTTTTCGGCGTCGGCCAGGCGATGTCGCCAGCCGTGATACCGGCTGGCAGCGTCCATTCGAGCTGCGTCGGCAGGCCGGAATCGCCGGAGTTTTTCCAGTAGGTGTGCCACTCGGGAATGTGCGCCAGCTGCAGGGCCACCCAGACCGGCTTGCCCGGCTCCACACCATCGGGCGCCCAGGCCAGCAGTTCGGCACGCACCTGGTCGGTGCTGACCACGGCATTCACCGCGGCCTTGTTCGTGAAGCTGATTTGGGCTGTGGCGCCCGTCGATAAAGCGCAGGCAGCTATCAAAAACAGAGCGGACGCGAAGCGGTGAAAAATCATGGTCATGGTGTGAGCGGCACGCTGGCCTTTAGTTCCTGGGACGGTGCCCGCGTACGGGTCCCTATTGTCGTCCGGCAGGGTCCGTGGGCAGGGCGGGCTGCGCAAACACCGCCGGAAGTTTTTTGGGTGCGCGGATGCGCAGCTGCTTGTTGACGTTTTCCTGGCCGAAGACCACCTCGATGTCGCTGACCGCCACACCGAACAGGGGCGCCAGGAAACGCAGCATGTGGTCGGTGGCCTTGCCGGCCTGCGGCGCGGCGGTCACGCTGACCTTGAGCTGGGTGCCCTTGGGTTTGCCGATCGCGTCACGGCTGGCCGACGGTTTGCCCAGGATGTTGACCACCAGCACCTCGCCGTCCCAGGCAAAAAAGGTGTCGCCGGTGGCATTTCTCGGACGCATCGAAGAAATCAGGCAGCGAAGCCGAGGACGATGCGGCGCGTGGTGGCGCTTTTTTTCTCGATTTTGGTGACCACCACCGCGCCAATCTCGGAGGTGTTGGCCACGTGGGTGCCGCCGCAGGGCTGGAAGTCGATCATGGCGTCTGCACCGGCGCCGCCTATGCGGATGGTGCGGATCTGGCCGCTGCCGCGCGGCGGCTGCACGCTCATGCTTTTGACCAGGGCCGGGTTGGCGTCGAGCTCCGCGTCGCTGATGTTGCCCACGGTCACCGGGTGCGCCGCGGCCACCAGGCGGGCAATGCCGGCGCTCAGAACGTCCTTGTCCAGAGGGTCCGTCATGTGGAAGTCCAGCCGCGCATAGTCGGGCGTGATCGAGCAGCCGTTGACCAGCTGCGGCACCAGGTGGCACAGCAAATGGGTGGTGGTGTGAAAACGCATGAGCCGGTGCCGGCGCGCCCAGTCGACGCGGGCGGTCACCACATCACCGACCTGCACGCCCAAACCAGAGAGATGCGCCTCGACAGACGCGGCCGGGTCCGGCAAGGCCGGCAGGTGGCAGATCGCCTCGGTGAACTGGCCTTCTGCGTTTTTGCCCTTGCGCGTGTCGGCGATGGGGATTTCGCGCCCATCGGCCAGCACCAGCACACCGGTGTCGCCGGCCTGGCCGCCGCCCAGCGGGTAAAACACGGTGCGGTCCAGCACCAGGCCCTGGCCGGTTACCGCGGTCACGGTTGCGCTGCATTCGGCCAGATAAGCGTCATCACGAAACAGGGTTTGTGTCATGGTTTGATAATACCGGCATGAACTCCCTCGCGCCTTCGCCCGTGATCCCTGAGCCCCGGGGCGGGGCGCGTATTGTCCTGGCCACGCTCAACGCCAAATACATCCATGCCTCGCTGGGCCTGCGCTACCTGCTGGCGAACATGGACAGGCATGGCGGCGCGGGCCTGCGCGCGCAGACACAGCTGCGCGAGTTTGTCATTGGCCAGCCCGCCACCCGCATGGTGGAAGACCTGCTGGCGCTGCAGCCCGAAGTCATCGGCCTCGGCGTGTACATCTGGAACGTGGTGGAAACCACGCAACTGGTGCGCCTGCTGAAAACCTTGCGGCCCGACATCAAGATTGTGCTGGGCGGACCCGAGGTCAGCCATGAGGTCGGGGAGCAGGAAATCTGCCGCCTGGCCGACCATGTCATCACCGGCTGGGGCGATGTGAGTTTTCCCAAGCTTTGCCGCGCGCTGCTTAAATTACCGGGTGGGGGCCCGCAGCCGCTGATGAAAGTCATTGCCGGCGAGCAGCCGCCGCTTGATGATCTGGCGCTGCCCTACCAGGACTACACGGCCGAAGACCTGGCGCAGCGCCTGCTCTATGTAGAGGCCTCGCGCGGCTGCCCGTTCAAGTGCGAATTCTGTCTGAGTTCGCTCGACAAGACCGCCTGGGCTTTCGACCTGGACAGCTTCATGGCGGAGATGGAGGCGCTGTACCGGCGCGGCGCGCGCAACTTCAAGTTTGTGGACCGCACCTTCAACCTGAAGATCGACAACTCGGTGCGCATCCTGCAGTTTTTCCTGGACCGCATCGCCGAGGCACCCGATGTGTTTGTGCATTTCGAAGTCGTGCCCGACAGCCTGCCGGACCGCCTGAAAGAGCTGATTGCGCAGTTTCCCGAGGGCGCGCTGCAGTTCGAGGTCGGCATCCAGAGCTTCAACCCCGAGGTGCAGCAACGCATCTCGCGCAAGCAGGACAACCTGAAAACCGCCGAGAACCTGCGCTGGCTGGTCACGCAAAGCCGCGCCCATGTGCATGCCGACCTGATCTTCGGCTTGCCCGGCGAGACGCTTCAGAGTTTTGCCGAGGGCTTCGATCGCCTGCACGCCCTCGCGCCGCACGAGATCCAGTTCGGTGTGCTCAAGCGCCTGCGCGGCACACCGATCACGCGGCACACGGCGCAATTTGCGATGGCCTACGACCCGCACACGCCCTACACCATCCTGCAGAACTCGACAGTGGATTTTGCGACCATGCAACGCATCAAGCGCTTTGCGCGTTACTGGGACATGGTCGCCAACTCGGGCCGGTTTGCCTTGAGCCTCGATCTGCTGCTTGCGCCCGGCTCGGCCTTCGGGCATTTCCTGGCCTTCAGCGACTGGCTCTGGCAGACCACCGGCAAGACGCACGAATTTGCGCTGGAGAAACTGGTGGACCTGCTGTTTGCGCATTTGACGCAGGTGCGTGGACTCGATGAACAAGCCGTGCGTGACGCCTTGCTGGTCGACTACCAGGCGAGCGGCGCCCGGGCCCGGCCGCGCTGCCTGGCGGATTTGCTCAGCGGTGCGCAGAAGCCGGAGGCATCCGACAAGCGCTTGACCGGGCGGCAAAACCGCCACCTGAGCCAGCAGAAAAACCTGCGCGAAGACATTCGCCAGGCCGCTGCGGCTGCCTGAACGGCAAGCGGCACAATACGGCCATGACAACCCCCAGCCTGCATAGCCACTTTTGGGCCGATCTCAAAAGCCCCGACTTTGCCCGGCTGGACCTGGCGCGCACCCTTGCCGTGTTGCCGGTGGCCGCCATAGAGCAGCATGGTCCGCACCTGCCGCTCAGCGTGGACACCGACCTGGTCAACGGTGTGCTTGCGCATTGCTTGCCGCACTTGAACCAAAGCGGCGCCGTGCTCTTCCTGCCGACCCAGACCGTGGGCCGCAGCATCGAACACATTGCCTTTCCCGGCACCTTGACCCTGGGCGCGGCCACCCTGATCCAGAGCTGGATCGACCTGGGTGAGTCGGTCGCGCGCACCGGCATCAAAAAGCTGGTGTTTCTCAATGCCCATGGCGGCAATGTCTCCACGCTGGACATCGTCGGCCGGGAGCTGCGAGCGCGTTTCGGCATGACGGTGTTCACCGTCAACACCTTCAGCCTGCCGCTGCCGGCTGCCGTGAAGCAGCTGTTCGGCCCCGGCGAAGAACGTTTTGGCGTGCATGGCGGCGACGTGGAAACTTCCATGATGCTGGCCTTGCATCCGCACAAGGTGGACATGGCGCTGGCGCAGAACTTTCACTCCAGCAGCCAGGACCGGGCGCGGCAACACGCCATCCTCGGCAACGGCAGCAGCGCCAAACTGGCCTGGGCCGCGCAGGACCTGAACCTGCAGGGCGCGGCTGGCAATGCTGCGGCCGCCACGGCCGACAAAGGCCTGGCGGTGTTGCAAGCCAGCGGCGCGGCGCTGGCGGGCCTGCTGGGCGAGATCGGCCAGCTCCCGCCGCTGGCCTGAATCGCCGCCCCGCCGCCCTGACAAAAACTGGGGACTTCAGCTGACAGAACACAGCAGCGTGCGGGGACAACAATCAGCAGGATGCGCGTCCCCATGCGCCCCCCCATCACCCACCAAGGATTGACCATGCCAGCCTCGCCTGTTTCCCGCCCTGCCGCCCTTGTTTCCCGTTTCGTGCTGGTGCCGCTGTGCGCAGCGTTGGTGCTGGGCCTGAGCGGCTGTGGCGACACGACCAAGCTGCCGGCCGGCGCCGATATGGGCGTCACACCCACGCTGTCCCAGCCGGTCAGGTCGCTGATCCCCACCGTCAACATTGCCCCGGCACAGGGCTGGCCGGCAGGCGTGATGCCGCAGCCCATGGCCGGCACCACGGTGACAGCCCTGGCCACCGGCCTGGACCATCCGCGCTGGATCTACACCCTGCCCAACGGTGACGTGCTGGTCGCCGAGAGCAACAAGCCGCCCCGGCCCGACGCCGGCTTCAGCATCAAGGGCTGGATCATGGGAGTGGTCATGAAGCGTGCCGGTGCCGGCGTGCCGAGTGCCAACCGCATCACACTGCTGCGCGATGTGGACGGCGACGGCAAGGCCGAAACCCGCACGGTGTTTTTGCAGGGTCTGAACTCGCCGTTTGGCATGGCGCTGGTCGGCAAGGAACTGTTCATTGCCAACGCCGACGCACTGGTCAAGGTGCCTTATGAAGAGGGCCAGACCGCCATCACGGCCACGCCGGTCAAGGTGGTGGACCTGCCGGCCGGCCTGAACCATCACTGGACCAAAAATGTCATCGCCAGCCGCGACGGCAGCAAGCTCTACGTCACCGTCGGCTCGAACAGCAACGTCGGTGAAAACGGCATGGACATCGAGACCGACCGCGCGGCCATCCACGAGGTCGACCCCAAGACCAACACGCGCCGCCTGTTTGCCTCGGGCCTGCGCAACCCCAACGGCATGGGCTGGGCGCCCGACGGCACACTCTGGACCGTGGTCAACGAGCGTGACGAGATCGGCAGCGACCTGGTGCCCGACTACCTGACCTCGGTGAAGGACGGCGCCTTTTATGGCTGGCCCTACAGCTACTACGGGCAGACGGTGGATGTGCGGGTGACGCCACAGCGGCCGGACCTGGTGGCCAGGGCGATAGCACCCGATTACGCGCTGGGCTCGCATGTGGCGCCGCTGGGCATGGTGTTTGCCGAAGGCAACACGCTGCCCACCGCGCTGGCCAGCGGTGTATTCGTCGGCGAACACGGCTCCTGGAACCGCAAGCCGCTGAGCGGCTACAAGGTGGTGTTTGTGCCCTTCATCGGCAGCAAACCCTCTGACAAACCCATCGATGTATTGACCGGCTTTGTCAGCCCCGACGGCAAGGCCTGGGGCCGGCCGGTCGGTGTCGCCCTCGACAAACGCGGCGCGCTGCTGGTGGCCGACGACGTGGGCAATGTCATCTGGCGCGTGGCCGGTACAACGCCGCGCTAGGGCCGGTCAGTCATGGATGCGGTTTGCATGGTGATGACGGCCGTGGGCAGCGAGGCCGCGGCGGAAATGCTGGCGCAGCAACTGGTGGAAGCCCGCCTGGCCGCCTGTGTGCAGGTGATGCCGGTGAAAAGTTTTTATGTCTGGCAGGGCAAGAGCCGGAAAGAGGCTGAATTCCTGCTGCTGATCAAGACCCGCGCGGCCTTGTACGCGCAGGTGGAGGCCTTCATCATTACCCGGCACCCGTATGAAACGCCGGAGATCCTGCAGGTGCCGGTGAGCGCGGGCGCAAACGCCTACCTGCAATGGCTGGGGGCTGCCACGCTGGGAGCAGGCGACCAGGCCTTATGAGTAGGTGATCCAGTCCGCGTGTTCGGGCGCATCCAGGTGCGGCAGCGTGTTGTAGGTGACCAGCATGTGGCGTTTGGGCGTGAAGGCAAACTCGGTCAGCGAGCAATTGCGGATGCGCAGGTTGAGGTCGATGGTGGCCTCGGGGCTGGTGCCCAGCACATGGCCGACGGCGGTGGCAATCGGGCCACCGCTGGAGACCAGCAGCACGTTGCCGCTGTAGCTGCTCTTGACGTGGTCCAGCACCCCGGTGATGCCCGCCACAAAATCGGTGTAACTGGGCATGCCGCGCGGGCTGACCACGCCGGCCATCCACTGCGCCAGTCCGTCCTTGAGCAGGCGGAAGTGGCCGCGGACCATTTCGGGCGAGGTCGGCTTTTCTAGTTGGGCCGGATGGATGGCCGCGATCACCGCCTCCGCGTCGTATTCATTGAGCCCGACCTGCCGCGATGCATCAAGCGCCATGCCCATGCCCTCGCAGATGCCGGCAAAGGTCTGGATCTGGCGGTTCAGCGTGCCGGTCAGCGCCGCGTCGAAGGTGAGGCCCTTGTACTTGAAGTATTCCCCCAGACGCACGCTCTGCCTGTGCCCCATGCTGCTCAGCACATCGTAGTTGTCAGCGCCAAACGAGGCCTGGCCGTGGCGCACGAGGTAAAGGGTTCCCATGGCCAAATTGTGGCGCGTGCCGCAGGTGCGCCTAGTCACGCGTGTGACCGAGCGTCGCAAAAACCAGTCAAGCAGGGGCCGCGGATCTGGCTTTGCCAGTCCGCAGGCGCAGCGCCCGGGGGCAGCGCACTATGCGAAGCGAGAAGCGTGGGGGCCCAATACCTTGGCGACAGTGGCGCTGTCCACATTGCCACCGCACAGCGTGGTGCCCACCACCCGCCCCTTGAGTTGCGCGCGTTCCTGCATGGCGGCCGCAAAACTCGCAGCCCCGGCGCCTTCGGCCATGTTGTGGGTGTCGGCGTACAAGTTGCGCATGGCCTGCGCGACTTCGTCGTCGCTGACCTTCACGATGTGGTCCAGATGCGGCAGCAGGATGTCGAGCGCGGCCGGGTCCGCGATGCGGCAGGCCATGCCGTCGGCCAGTTGGGTGCTGACCGGCGCTTCGACCACGTGGCCGGCGGCCAGCGAGTCGGCGTAGGTCGTGGCATGGGCACTGACAACACCCACGATACGCAATTTTCGGCCCAGGGCGAGTTTGGCGGCAATCGCCGAACACGCGCCCGAGCCCTGGCCGATCGGCACATAGACCACATCGAGCTGCGGCACGGCCAGCATGAACTCCCACCAGTAGGTACTCACGCCGCTGAGCAGGTCGGCATGGAAACTCGGCACCATGTGGGCGCCGCGTTCAGCCGCCAGGCGCATCGCGTATTCGCGGCTTTCCTGGAAGTCTTCGCCGTGTTCGATCAGGGTGACGCCGAGCGCGCGCATGGCGGCATTTTTCTCCAGCGAATTGCCGCGCGGAACCACGATGGTGCAGGCCACGCCATGCGCGCGCGCCGCCCAGCCGATGCTCTGGCCGTGGTTGCCGCGCGTCGCGCTGATCACCTCAGCGGGCAGTTCCCCGCGCTGTTTCAGCGCCTCAAAGTAAGTCAGCCCGCCGCGTATCTTGAAAGCGCCGACCGGTGTGTGGTTCTCGTGTTTGATCCAGCAGTCGGTGCCCAGGCGCTGGCTCGACAGACCCCAGCGGTACTGCGGCGTGGCCTGGAACTCGCGGTACACGACCCGGGCCGCGTGTTCGATGGCCTGCAGGTCGGGCAGGCCGGTGATGGAGCGGTTGGCGGGCGGGGTCAGCGCTTGCGTTCGGTACATTCAGATTCCTTTGGATTCCAGCGTGACCGGGCCGCGCGGCGTCTGTAGCGTGGCGTGAAGACTGGGCGGGCCCGGGGTCACGCCCACACCGGTCAGGCCGATCGCGGCATATGCAGCCTGAAGCTGTTCCGGCCGTGGGTGGCGGACCTGCAGCGCCTGCAGTGTCACGCCCGAAGCAGGCATTGCATCCAGTGGATGCGTCGCCTGCGCCGGGTCCTCTCCGGCCTCGCCCCACTGGATCAGCGTCGGCAAGGTGCCGTAGAACAACCGCTGGCCGTCGTCGCGCACGGTGATGCGCCAGCTCAGCAGGCCGGTGGCGGTCTGGCGCGAGGCTTCCACGACGCTGCCGCGGTCCAGGCCCTGTGTGGCCAGTGCCTTGACGGCCGAGACCACGCCCGGAACGCTGGCGACAAAATGCACCAGTTGCGGGCCTTCACTGGCCACACGCGCCTGCAGTTCGCGGTCGTCCATGTCGAACCAGCGCTGCCTGCCGGCCGCCCGCAGTGGCGCGACGCCGGGCTGGATCGCAATGATCTCGAAGTAGGCGCGCGGGAAGGCCGTGCCGGCCACGCTGAACAGGCGGTTGTGTGTGCCCATCAGCGGATGTTCGCCGCCGGGCCCCGGTGTGATGCCCAGTGTTTGCTCGCACCAGGCCACGCCCTGGGCCAGGCTGGCGGCCACGACAACCAGGTGATCGACCTGGGCGCGGCTCACAGCGTCACCGTGCCGTTGATGCAGGTGACCGATGGGCCGCCGACCCAGACCTGTCCTGAGCCTGTCGAAGTGGCCTGCGCAGAGCCCGACATGTCCGTCTCGCGTGTCAGGTAGACGCGGCCGGCGCGGCCCAGGCAAGTGCCCTGGGCGGCCACGTAACGCTCGGGCGCGTGACCTTCGGCAATCAGCCATTGCGCCAGACTGGCGTTCAGGCTGCCGGTGACCGGGTCTTCCTCGATACCGATGGGTGCTGCAAAACCCCGCACCTCAAAGTCTGCCGTTGCCGATTCTGCCGCGCTGGCGGGCATGCTGCCGGCGAAAGCGCGAGCCTCGCGGTTGGCGCGCGCTATTAAAACAGGAGCTGTCCGCGCAGGATGGGGGCCGATTACCCCCACTTTGAGGCCATGTTTCTTGAGGGTAACGTGATCCGGCGCCAGCTGCAGCACGGTGTCCGCGCTGTCCAGCAACAGGCCCAGCCAGACCGGTCCGTTGTCGAGCAGCTGCGCGGCCAGGATGTGTTGCGCTTTCAGGCCGAGGGCGGCGGCCACCTGCGCCAGTACCGCCGGGCTGGGCGCCGAGCGCTGCAGGGGCGGTGCGGCAAAAGCCAGCCGGTCCCCGTCCTGCCCTGAGCCTGTCGAAGGGTCGCGCCGGATGTTCACCAGGCCGACCTGGCATTCCTGCACGATGAAGTCCTGACGCCTGGGCGTGCCGCCGGCCTGCAGCCAGGCGTGGCAGCTGCCCAGCGTGGGATGGCCGGCAAAAGGCAGTTCGCCGCCCGGCGTGAAGATGCGCACCCGGTAGTCGGCCGCCGGATCGGTCGGTGGCAGCACAAAGGTGGTTTCCGAGAGGTTGGTCCAGCGCGCAAAACGCTGCATGGCTTCGTCGTCCAGCCCGCTGCCGTCCAGCACCACCGCCAGCGGGTTGCCGAAGTAGGGCAGGTCGGTGAAGACGTCGACTTGTTTGAAGGGCCTTGTTTTCATGGTGCGGAATCAGAAGGTGAAAGGGAGAAAGTTGGCGATTGTCAGGACAGCGCGAGGTCCAGCACACCCTTGCTGGCCTGCCGGGCGCACAGGCTGTCGTACCAGCGTTCGAGGTGGGGCCGGCTCTGGCGCGGCTGTGGCAGGCCGAACCAGCGATGCACCTCGCAGGCCACGGGAATGTCGGCCATGGTGAAACGCTCGCCGACCATGAAGGGGCGTTGCGCGAGGTGGGCGTCCAGCATCGCCATCAACGCCTCAACTGCGGCATTGGACCCGTCAAGCAGCGCGGCATCGCGCTGCTCGGGCGGCGTGCGCACCAGCTGCCAGAAGCCCGGGCGGCTGGCCGGGTTCAGCGTGGTCTGCTGCCAGTCCATCCAGCGCTCGGCGTCAAAACGCTCGCGCAGGTCGGTCGGGTACATGTCACCGGCTGACTGCCGGGCACACAGGTAACGCACGATGACATTGGACTCCCAGAGCACAAAACCATCGTCCTCGATCACCGGCACCATTGAGTTGGGATTGAGCAGCATGTACTCGGGCGTCTTGACCAGGCCAAACAGGCCGCCCGCTTCCGTGCGCTGGAAATCCAGGCCCAGCTCCTGCGCTGTCCACACCACTTTCTTGACGTTGATGGAGCTCATGCGCCCCCAGATCTTCAGCATGGTTCAGACTCCTCTGGAAGGGCGGTCAAGCAACAACAGCCGCAGCGCAAGCCCTGCCATGACAAAAGCCATGAAACCGCGCTGGAATTTCGCGGCGCCGGGCGCCGCCTGCAGGCGGCGCCCGATCTGCCCGCTGAATGCGCCCAACACGGTGTTGAACACCAGTGCCGCCACCGACAGCGTGACGCCCAGCACCAGCAATTGCAGCGTGACCTGGCCGCGCGCCGGTTGCACGAAATGCGGCAGGAACACCATGAAAAACAGCAGCGCCTTGGGATTGGCCAGGTTGTTCAGCAGCGCCATGCGCACGATGCGCGCAAAGCCGGCGGGCCGGGCCTCAGCGGCGCTACGTGCACCGGCTGGGCGCAAGGCTTGCCAGGCGAGCCACAGCAAATACAGCGCGCCGGCATAACGCAGCACGTCAAATGAGGGCGGCCAGGCCGCCACCAGCGCAGTCACGCCGGTGGCGGCGCACAGCGTGTGGACCAGATCGGCCGCCGAGATGCCGACGGCTGCCGCAAAGCCGCCGCGCGCGCCGTGCACCAGGCCATGCGACAGCACAAAGGCCATGTTGGGGCCGGGCGACAGGAAAAGCGCCAGCACCGCCAACAAGAACAGCGACAGCGTGGCCGTGTCTATCATGCTGCGCGCAGTTCGGGCACGCCGGCAGGCAGTTGCTCACGGATGGCTGCGGCCAGCGCGGCGATGCCGATGTTGATCTGCTCGACACTGGACGTCACGAACGAAAGGCGCAGCGTGCGGGCGTCGGCGTGGTCGGCGTAAAACGCCCAGCCCGGCACAAAGGCCACATTGCGCTCCACCGCTTTGGGCAAGAGGTCGATGGCGTTCATGCCTTCGGGCAGGCGCACCCACAGGAACATACCGCCGGCCGGCGTGTTCCAGCTCACGCCTGGGGGCATCTCGCGCTTCATCGCGGCCAGCATGGCGTCGCGCTGCGACTTGTAGAGCGCACGTATCGTGGGCACGTGGCGGTCCAGGAAGTTGTTCTTCATGGTCTCGACCACCATGCGCTGGTTAAAGCCGGGCGTGTGCAGGTCGGCAGCCTGCTTGGCTTGCAGCAGCTTGGAGTAAAGCGATTTGGGCGCGACCAGAAAACCCAGGCGCAGGCCGGGCGCCAGGATTTTTGAGAACGAGCCCATGTACACGCAGCCCTCAGGGTTGCGCGCGGCAAGCGGCAGCGGCGGCGGCGTGTCAAACCACAGGTCACCGTAGGGGTTGTCTTCGACGATGGGCAGGCCCAGGCGCGCGGCCGCGGCGCTCAGCGCGACGCGACGCGCCTCGGTCATGGTGCGGCCGGTCGGGTTCTGGAAGTTGGGCAGCACGTAAAAGAAGCGCGCGCCGGCTGCTTTGCCGGCGAGATCGGCGATGTCAACGCCTTCGTCGTCGCTGGCCACGCCCACCACTTCAGGCTCCATGGGCGTGAAGGCCTGCAGCGCGCCCAGGTAGGTGGGTGTTTCCACCAGCACGCGGCTGCCGGCGTCGATCAGGATTTTGGCGACAAGGTCCAGGCCCTGCTGCGAGCCTGTGGTGATCAGCACCTGCGCGGGGTCAACCTCCCATGGCAGCATGGCTGCCACCATCTCGCGCAGCGGGGCATAGCCTTCGCTGGCCGCGTACTGCAGCGCAGCATGGCCGTCTTCGCGCAGCACCTTGTCGCAGGCTTCTCGAAAGGCGGCGACCGGGAAAGTCCTGGGCGAAGGCAGGCCGCCGGCAAAGCTGATGATGCCGGGCTTTTCGGTGACCTTGAGGATCTCGCGTATCACCGAGGGGTTCATTTTTTCGGCGCGTGCGGCCAGGGTCCAGTGCATGTTGCTTTTTTCCATGGTTGTTCTCTTTTCTGTCGTCAATCCACGATAAACAGTGTCGCACCTTTGGGTGCGCTGGAGCGGTGCGCCTCGGCGTTATCTGCCACCTGGTAGCTCATGCCCGGTCCCAGCGTGAACCTGCGTCCGTCTTCCAGCTCGGTGTGCAGCTGCCCCTGCAGGCACAGCAGGATGTGGCCCTTCCTGCACCAGTGGTCAGATACATAACCCGGCGTGTATTCGACCATGCGCACGCGTACCTCGCCGAACTGCTGCGTACGCCAGAAGGCCTGGCCCGCCAGGGCCGAGTGCTCCGTGCGGGCCACGGTGGACCAGTCGGTGGTGCCGAAGGGGATGCCTGCGATGTTCACGCGGGCACCCCCTGGCTGCGGTCGCGCTGGTTGGGCGTGATGTGCGCGATCGTGCCGTCGCCGTAGGATCGCAGCACCTGCGAGATGACGACGTGAAAGCCCCTGTACCACCGCATGTACTGGCGCTTGGCTTCCAGGTGTTTCGGGTGCGCGGAGAATGCGCGCAGCGCTTCCAGGTTGTCCCAGAAGTAGGTCGCGTTGTTGCACGTGCCGTCGGGCGAGCGCCAGGTCTGCGCACCCAGATAGCCGGGGGTGGCTTGGGCGGCCTCTTCGATCAATGCGTCCAGCGCGTGGAAGTGCTCGTCGTAAGTGCCGGGCTCAAAAATGAAGGCAGCGGTGTACATCAGGTCTTCCCCGGTTGCAACAGTGGATTGTCGTTGGCGGTTTTGGGGTGGACCGGCATCTTCTTGCCGATGAATACCGTGGCGATCACCGCCAGTCCGAAACCCACGGTGACCGCATCCAGGCGCTCGCCCAGCAGCGGCACGGCAAACAGCATGGACAAAAAGGGCTGCACCAGCTGCACCTGGCTGACGCGCACCGTGCCGCCCAGCGCCAGGCCGCGATACCAGGCGAAAAAGCCCAGCCACATCGAAAACATCCCGAGGTAGGCAAAACCGGCCCAGGCGCTGGTCCGGATCGTCGTTTCGGGCCAGCTGGCCAGCGCCAGTGGGAGCGTCAGGGGCAGGGAGATGAGCAGCGCCCAGCAGATCACGTGTTCGGCCTGCATGTGCTGCGACAGCCGCGCGCCGTAACCGTAACCGACGGCCGCGCACAACATGCCGGCCAGCAGCAGCCCGTCTGCAAAATGGATGGACAGGCCCGCGGCGCCGCCGGAACGCAGTACGGCAAACACCACCACCAGCGCGCTGCCCAAGGCCGCGCAGAGCCAGAAACCCGCCGATGGGCGCTGGCGGTGCAGCAGCGCGCCGACGGCGGCGGTGGCCAGCGGCAACACGCCCACGATCACGCTGGCATGCATGGCCTCGACATAACGCATGGCGATCGAGGTGAACAGCGGGAAGCCGAACACCACGCCGCCGGCCGTGATGGCCAGCGGCAACCAGTCGCGCCGCTGCGGCAGCGGTGCGCGGGTGGCCAGCAGAAACAGCGCCGACAACGCGGCCGCCACCACGGCCCGGCCCAGCGCGATGAACAGGCCCGACATCTGCGGCGCCTCGGGTGTGCCGACCGCCAGCCGCGTCATCGGCAGGGTCACCGCAAAAATCACGATGCCGAGCAGGCCCAGCCAGAGCCCTTTGCTGATGTTGGCGGGGGTGGCGTTCATAAAAACAGCATCCAGATCGCGGTGGCCACCAGCACGGCCGCCATGGCGCGGTTGAACCACACCAGACGTCGGCCGCTGCCGGCCGGGCCGCTCAGCCACTCGCGCAACAGCGAGCCGGCCAGCGCATACAACAGGTTGCTGGCAAAGGCATAGGCCAGCATCACTGGCAGCACCACGGCAAAACGCAGGCCGGGGTCGCTGCGCCCGGCGATCCAGCCACCCACGATGGCGAGCGCCAGCATCCAGGCCTTGATGTTGACGAACTGCAGCGCCGCGCCCTGCCAGAAGCCGACATTCATGCGTTCTGCGTCGGCTTCGCTGAGCTGACGCGAGCGCGCGATCTTCGAGGCCAGCCACAGCAGATACGCCACACCGATGAACTTGATTGCCAGGCCCAGCAGCGGGATCGCCAGCAGCAGCGCGCCCAGACCGAACGCGCACAGGCTGAGCAGCACGCCCCAGCCCACCGGCACCGCGCAGACAAAAGGCATGGCGCGGCGCAGGCCGTGGTTGGCCGCCAGCGCCGTCGCGAGCGTGGTGTTGGGGCCGGGTGAAAAGCTCATCGCTGTCGCCAGCACCAGCAGGGCGGTAAATTCTTGCCAATTCATGGCTCAGACTTTATAGTTCAAGCCAGCACACTACCCATACAGTTGGGGTGACAAATTTTGAAACTGTGCTGGTCAAATTATCAGCACACAGGCCGCTGGTGTTGCCTTGCACCGGGCCAGCCGGGGTCCGCCATGTTGATGAAAACCGCTTCCCAATCCCTGACCGATCAGCTCAGCGCACGGTTTGCCGAGCGCATACGCAGCCGCTTGCTGGCGCCCGGCGCGCGCCTGCCCTCGGTGCGCCTGTGCGCCGGGCAGCAAGGCGTCAGCGTGTCCACCGTGGTCGCGGCGTATGACCAGTTGCAGGCGCAAGGCCTGGTGGTGGCACGCAAGAACCGCGGCTTTTTTGTCCGCGATGCGTCGTTCAATGCGGTTCTGACGCCCGCCCATCCAGCGCAGGTTGCCGCAAAAAACGCAGCGGTGGCACCCGACACCCCGCTGCGGCTGAACAGCTGGAGCACCGCGACCTGGATGTCCACCCGGCAGGCGCCGGTGGATGCCACCGCGCTGATCCGCGGCATGTTCCACAAGGTCAGCAACAAGCCGCAGCCGGGCATGGGGGTGTTTCCGCCCGAATGGCTGGAGACCAGCTTCATGCCGGCGGCGGTGCGCAAGGTCACAAGCGGCAGCGCGCTGCGCGATTTTTCACTCAGTTACGGCGAGCCCATGGGCGACAGCGGCCTGCGCCGCGCGCTCTCGCAGAAACTCAGCGCGCTCAATGTGCATGCGGTGCCCGAACAGATCATCACCAGCGTGGGCGCCACCCATGCGCTGGACATCGTGAGCCGCACGCTGCTGCGCGCCGGCGACTGCGTGATGGTCGAGGAGCCCGGCTGGGCGGTCGAGTTTGCGCGCCTGGATGCGCTGGGCATGCGCATTCTGCCGGTGCCGCGGCGCGCCGACGGCCCGGACCTGGAAGTGATGGCGCGGTATTGCGAGGCCCATGCGCCCAAGCTGTTTGTCAGCGTCAGCGTGTTCCACAACCCGACCGGTTACTGCCTGAGCCCGGGCAGCGCGCACCGCGTGCTGCAGCTGGCCAACCAGCACAATTTCCACATCGTCGAGGACGACACCTACAGCCACCTGGCACCCGAACACGCGACGCGGCTGTGCGCGCTCGACGGCCTGCAGCGCACGGTGTATGTCAGCGGTTTTGCCAAGATTCTGGCGCCCGGCTGGCGCGTCGGTTTCATGGCCGCGCCGCCCGCGCTGGTGGAGCGCCTGCTCGACACCAAACTGCTGGGCACCCTGACCACCCCCGCGCTGCTGGAAAAGGCGCTGGCCTGGTGCATCGACCAGGGCCAGCTGCGCCGCCACGCCGAACGCATACGCACGCGGCTGGATGCAGCGCGCGCGCGCAGCGTCAAGCTGGCGCTGGCGCACGGCTGCAGCTTCGCGGCGGAACCGGCCGGCCTGTTCGGCTGGGTGGAAACCGGGGTGGACACCGACGCGCTGGCGCAGCGCATGCTCGACGAGGGTTACCTGATCGCGCCCGGTGCGCTGTTTCACGCGGTGCGCAAGCCCAGCACCCTGATGCGCATCAACTTTGCGACCACGCAGGAGGCGGCGTTCTGGAAGGTGTTCGCGCGGCTGCGGGACAGCATGAAGTGAGCGGTCTCCAGTTTTTCATGTGTTTTTGGCCGGTAGCCCTTTCTGGATGGGCGCAAGCAGCTATTGAATTCATAGCAAATTCAGCTTCCCGGGGCGGCAAGGTGAAAGGTGTCCGCCCATGCTGATCGAGCAGCTCCGGCCTGTCCATGCGGGCGACTACCGGGCGCTCATGCTCGAGGCTTATGCCCTGCACCCCGAGGCCTTCAGCTCCAGCGTCGCCGAGCGCGCCGCCCTGCCGCTGTCCTGGTGGCAGTCGCGGCTCAGCGAAGAGCCGCTTGCCCAAGAGCGGGTGCTGGGTGTTTTTCAGGACGACCGCCTCGCTGGCGTCGCCGGCCTGTCGTTCGAGTCGCGTGAGAAGCTGCGCCACAAGGCCACCCTCTTCGGCATGTACGTGCCCGACCGGTTCCGCCTGCAAGGGCTGGGCCGCCGGCTGGTACAGGCCGTGCTGGCGCAGGCGGGCGCCCGTCCCGGGGTGCGGCTGGTCCAGCTCACCGTCACGCAGGGCAACCACGCGGCCCGCGCCCTGTATGAAAGCTGCGGATTTGTTTCTTACGGTGTCGAACCCTTCGCCGTCGCCGCAGGTCCGGCCTATGTCTCCAAGATCCACATGTGGTGCAACATCGGGTTTCCAGATACCCGCCTCGCCTGACCCCTGACCCTTCATCCCGAACCCCGGACACACACCATGGCAAGCAAGAAAAACTGGTATTCGAACGCAGCCAAGGCCGCCTCGCGTTACGCCGGCCGACCGGCCACCTTCTTCACGGCGCTGCTGGTGATCCTCGCCTGGATCGTCACCGGCCCGCTGTTCGGCTTCAGCGATACCTGGCAGCTGGTGATCAACACCGGCACCACCATCATCACCTTCCTGATGGTTTTCCTGATCCAGAACTCGCAGAACCGCGACACCGAGGCGATCCAGATCAAGCTCGACGAACTCATACGTGCGACCCAGGGCGCGCATAACGCGCTGCTCGATCTCGAGGAGTTGAACGAAGAGTCGCTCGACGCCTTCCGCACCCGTTACGGCGCGCTGGCGGCCGCCGCACGCAAGGGCTTGCTCGATGGGTTGCGGGATACCGACACGCCGGAGGCGTGAGGAAGTTGGGGTGCGTGCTCGGTCCCGGCCGCTCCGCTCGGGACGCTCAGAGCATCTCGTCAGGCGCCAGCGGTCCGATCAGCGTGAGCATGAGCTTGAGCCCCAGGCTCGCATCCGGCTCGGTGCGTGAGTCTTTCAGCTGCGAGCCTTCAGGCGCACGCCAGACCAGCTGGCCCTTGTCCAGTTCGACCTTGTAGGCGCCCTTGGCGAGTGCCGGCTCGATCAGCCGGGTGGTGTCGTCCGAGAGTTTGCGGCTGCGAATCACCAGCGCCACCTCGCTGTTCTGCAGCTGGGAGCGCAGGTCCAGGTTCATGGACCCGATCACCAGCAGGTTGCCGTCCAGCACCACGATCTTGGCATGCAGGCTGGCGCGGGAGCCGCCGGCCGAGCCGGTGCTGCCGAGAGAGCTGAAGCCGCTCAGCGTGCCCTCCTGCTCGGCGCGCATTTCATACAGTTCAATGCCCAGGCGCAGCAGTTCCTTGCGGTAACGGGCATAGCCCACATGGGCGGCGGGCGCATCGTTGGACGCCAGCGAGTTGGTCAGCACCCGGATGCGCACGTTCTTTTGCCGGATGGCCGCGAGCTGGTCCATCATGCGGCGGCCCGGTACAAAGTAGGGCGAGACGATCAGCAGATCGCTTTTGGCCTGCGCCATCAGTTGCAGCAGGCCGTCGACCGTGGTGTCCTGCGACGCCTGCACGTCGTCGGCATCCGCGGCGATCTTGGAGGCCTTGTCGACCAGCAGTGTCGACGGCGCCCAGGTCCATTCAAGCAAGGCCAGGTTGGTGCTGTCGGGCAGGGGTTCGATGGCGCTGACCGTGCCATCCAGGGCCGTGACCGTCCGCGGCGCGGCCTGCGCTGCAGCCGCAACGCCGGCCGGGGTGGACGGAGGGGCCGCTTCACCGCCGGCGGGCGCCGGCGCGCCGGCCGGCTGGGCCGGCGGCGGTTTCAGCGCCGCAATTTCTTCGGCGCTCATCAGGGACTGCACCGGATAGGCCAGCGGGTTGTTCCAGTACTGGTCAAAGCTTTGCGACAGCTCGCGTGCGATGCGGCCGGCCGCCAGCACGTCGGCGTCGATGAAGTTGGTGGCTTCGCCCTGGCCGAAGTAGGTTTCGCCGAGGTTGCGACCGCCGGTGATGGCGACCGCGTTGTCGGCGACAAAAATCTTGTTGTGCATGCGCCGCTGGATGCGGTCCACGTCTTTCAGCGAACCGAGGATGCGGAAAAACAGCGACCCGCGCCCGCCGGGCAGTGGATTGAACAGGCGCAGCTCGATGTTTTTCTCGAAAGCGAGCTTGAGCACCTGGGCGTTTTTGCCGGCGGTGTTGAAGTCGTCGAGCAGAATGCGGATGCGCACGCCGCGCGCGGCAGCGGCGCGCAGGGCGTCGAACATGCGGTCGGTGGTTTCGTCGGCGTGAATGGCGTAGTACTGGATGTCCAGGGTCTTCTGCGCCGCGCCGATCAGCGCCATGCGGCTGGTGAAGGCCAGCTCGGCGCTGTTGACCAGGGCAAAGCCGGAATCATTGCGGGTGCCGGCCTTGGCGGCGCGCTGCTGCACCGCATGGCCGATGCGGGTCTGTTCGGGGTTGGCCAGCGCGGTGGAGACCGGCCGGTCGACTTCGCTGGGCAGCGAGGCGCAGCCCGTCAGCCAGGCTGCGAGCATCAACAGGGCCGGGCCGCGCCAGCATGACGATAAAAGGCGGACGGAAGGTGGCGTACGTGGGTGCATGAAGCGGCTTTGGAGGATGCAGCCACTTTAGCGTAAGCAGCTGTTTCCGAGGGTTCCTGCCGGCCCGACACCGGCGCAAGATGCTGTAGGTGGTTTGCCCGACACCCCGCATGGCCTGCAGGCTAGCTGGACAGGCTTTCCCAGCGCTGCAGCGCCGCCATCAGTTCTTCCTCGATCTTGGTGTTGCGGGCGTTCAGTTCGGCCGCGCGTTTGGCGTTGCTGGTGTACAGCGTGCCGTCAAACAGCTCCTGCGTTATCGCCTTCTGCTGCGACTCCAGCTGCTGGATCAGCGCCGGCAAGCCGTCGAGTTCCCGCTGCTCCTTGTAGCTCAGCTTCTTTTTTAATAGCGGATCGCGCACGTCCTTGCTGGCCTCCGGCGTGTTTTTTCCTGCATTTTTGCCGCTGGAGGCGGCGGCCGCGGCCTTGTTGCCGCCGGTCAGCTGTGCCGCACGTTTGGACTGGGTGAGCCAGTCCGTCACGCCGCCCTCGTACTCGCGCCAGAAGCCCGGGTTCTCCGGCGTGCCTTCATAGGCGATGGTGCTGGTGACCACGTTGTCGAGGAAGCGCCGGTCGTGGCTGACCAGGAACACCGTGCCTTCGTAGTTCTGCAGCAGGTCTTCCAGCAGTTCCAGCGTGTCGATGTCCAGGTCGTTGGTGGGTTCGTCGAGCACCAGCACATTGGCCGGCCGCGCGAACAGGCGCGCCAGCAGCAGCCGGTTGCGTTCGCCCCCGCTCAGGCTGCGCACCGGCGAGCGGGCGCGCTCGGGGCTGAACAAAAAATCGGTCAGGTAACTCTTGACGTGTTTTTTCTGGCCGTTGATTTCGACCCACTCGCTGCCCGGGCTGATGAAGTCTTCCAGCGTCGCGTCCAGGTCCAGCGCGTCGCGCATCTGGTCGAAGTAGGCGACCTGCAGGTTGGCGCCCTGGCGGATCTTCCCGGGCGGCGTGGTCACGTCAGGCTGCAGCTCGCCCAGGATCAGCTTGAGCAGCGTGCTTTTGCCGGCGCCGTTGGGGCCGAGCAGGCCGACCTTGTCACCGCGCAGCAGCGTGGCGCTGAAGTTGTTGACGATGATCTTCTCGGCACCCGGGTGGCCAAAACTTTTCGTCACATTCGTCAGTTCGGCCACGATCTTGCCGCTCTTGTCGCCGCTGGAGACGTCCAGGTTGACCCGGCCCACCGCATCGCGCCGCGCCGAGCGGTTGTCGCGCAGGGCTTCGAGCCGGCCGATACGCGCCACGCTGCGCGTGCGCCGCGCTTCCACGCCCTTGCGGATCCACACCTCTTCCTGCGCCAGCAGCTTGTCGGCCTTGGCGTTGATGACGGCTTCCTGCGCCATCTGTTCTTCCTTTTGCAGCAGGTACTGGGCAAAGTTGCCGGGGTAGCTCAGCAGCTTGCCGCGGTCCAGCTCGACGATGACGGTGGCCACCTGGTCCAGAAAGGCCCGGTCGTGGGTGATGGTGATGATGCTGCCGTTGAAGTTGACCAGCAGTTCTTCGAGCCAGGCGATCGAATCGAGATCCAGGTGGTTGGTCGGCTCATCGAGCAGCAGCACGTCGGGTTTGGCCACCAGCGCCTGGGCCAGCGCCACCCGCTTTTTGGTGCCGCCCGAGAGCGAACCGACGATGGCGTCCTTGTCCAGGTGCAGGCGGTGCAGGGTTTCCTCGACACGCTGTTCCCAGTTCCAGCCGTCCAGCGCCTCGATTTCCGACTGCAGGGCGTCCAGGTCGGTGTGTTCGTCGGCCGCCAGGTACATCTCCACCACGTGCCTGGTCCTTGCCAGTCCTGCGCTGGCAGCTATGAAAACAGTAGCATGCGGGTCCAGGCTGGGCTCCTGCGGCACGTAGGCGATGCGCAGGTTCTGCTGCAGCTGCAAGGTGCCGTCATCGGGCTTTTCCAGGCCCGCGAGGATTTTGAGCAGGGACGATTTGCCGGTGCCGTTGCGGCCGATCAGGCCGATGCGCTGGTTCGGTTCCAGCGAAAAATCTGCGTGGTCCAGCAGTGCGACGTGCCCAAAAGCGAGTTGAGCGTCAAGAAGTGTAATTAGTGCCATGTTGTCAGGGATTATCCGGGTGCGCCATTTCGCATGCTGGTTTTCGGGCTTTGGGAGATGGGGGCGGGATGGCTATAGTGCAATGGACATCAGTTGTGGGCGGCCGCTTGCGCCGTGCCTGCCCGACACCACCGGACGTTTTATGGAACTACAAATCAACGGCCAGTCCGTGCAGGTGGACGCCGACCCGGCCATGCCTTTGCTGTGGGTGCTGCGCGACCTGCTCAACATGACGGGCACCAAGTTCGGCTGCGGTGTGGCGGCCTGCGGGGCGTGTACCGTGCGGGTGGACGGGCAGGCCGTGCGCTCTTGTGTCACACCGGTGGCCACGGTGGCCGGCAAGCGCATCCAGACCATCGAGGCGCTGGGCACGCCGGCCAAACCCCATGCCCTGCAACGCGCCTGGATCGCCGAGCAGGTGCCGCAATGCGGCTACTGCCAGTCGGGCATGTTGATGGCGGCGGCGGCCCTGCTCGAGAAGACGCCCAGACCGACCGATGCCGACATTGATGCCGCCATGACCAACATCTGCCGCTGCGGGACTTACCAACGCGTCCGTCTGGCGATCAAGCGGGCCGCAGACATGGGCGGGGTCCGGGCGCCCTTGAAGAGGCGCGCATGAAAAGAAGGACCTGGCTGCTCAGCGCGGCGGGCGCCGCCGGTGCCCTGATCGTCGGCTGGGGTGCGCTGCCGCCGCGCGCGCGCACCGGTTCCGGCCGGCTCTGGCAGCCTGCCGACGGGGAGGTGGCGCTCAACGGCTGGATCAAGATCACCGCCGACGGTTCGGTGGTGCTGGCCATGCCGCGCAGCGAGATGGGCCAGGGCGTGCACACCGCCCTGCCCATGCTGGTGGCCGAAGAGCTGGATGTGCCGCTGTCGCGGGTCCGTCTGGAGCAGGCCGGCGCCGACAGCATTTACGGCAATGTCGCGATGCTGGTCGCCAGCCTGCCGTTTCATCCCTTCGAGCTCGAAAACCGCCCGTTCAAGGTTCAGGCGGGCGAGTGGGTGGTTCGCAAACTGGCGCGTGAGCTGGGCATCAACGCCACCGGCGGATCCAGCAGTGTGGCCGACGCCTGGCTGGTGCTGCGCACGGCGGCCGCCACGGCGCGCGCCTCCCTGCTGGGCGCGGCTTCGCTGCAGTGGCGCCTGCCGGTGGCCGAGTTCACCGTCAGCAAGGGCGTGATTTCGCATCCTTCGGGCAAATCCGCGCATTATGGTGAGCTGGCCCGCTTTGCCGCCGCCACGCCGCCGGGCAGCGTGACGCTCAAGGCGCGCGAGAACTGGACGGTCATTGGCCGGAATGAAGCGCGCAAGGACATTCCCGCCAAGGTCGATGGCACGGCCCGCTACGGGCTCGATGTGCGTTTGCCCGGGATGCTGTACGCGGCGCTCCGCCTGTGTCCGATGCTGGGCGGTGCACCGGGCGCGATCGATGTGAACGCGGCGCTGGCCATGCCTGGGGTGGAACGCCTGGTGCGCCTGCCTGCTTTTGCCGGTTCCACCGCGGGCTTTGCCGTGGTGGGAAAAAGCTGGTGGCAGTGCCAACAGGCCGCGCTGGCGGTGCCGGTGGACTGGCACCAGCGCCCGGCCGGCGCGCTCGACTCGCGCCAGATCGCGATAGAGCTGGAGGCCGCCTTGCAGGGGGAAAATGGAGAGGAGGGCTTCACCTTCTACGAGAAGGGGTCCGCGGACCAGGCCGAGGCGGGCGCCGCCCGCAAGCTGGAGGCGGTGTACCGCGCGCCCTATCTGGCGCACGCCGCGCTGGAGCCGATGAACTGCACGGCGCAGGTCAGGGACGGCAAGGTCTTTCTCTGGGTGCCCACCCAGGTGCCGCAAATGGGCGCGGCGATTGCCGCGCGGGTGGCCGGTGTGGCGGTGGAGGATGTCAGCGTCATCGTCACCCTGCTGGGCGGCGGTTTTGGCCGCCGGCTGGAGGTGGACTACGTCGCCCAGGCCGTCCGGGTGGCCATGGAATGCGGCGGTCGGCCGGTGCAACTGATCTGGTCCCGCGAAGAAGACACCACCCACGACTTTTACCGGCCCATGCATGTGGCCAGGCTGGTCGCGGCGGTGGACGCCCAGGGCCAGCCCGTCAGCCTGCGTATCCGGTCGGCCGGGGACGCCATCAGCCCGCGCTGGATGGAACGCGGTCTGCCCATGCTGGCCGGCCCCGTCGACACGCCCGACAAAACCACGGCCGAGGGCCTGTTTGACTTGCCTTACGGCTTTGCCCATCAGCACATGTCGCATGTGGCCACCCGCAAGAGCGTGCCTGTCGGCTTCTGGCGCTCCGTGGGGCACTCGCACAATGCCTTTTTCTCGGAAAGTTTTATCGACGAGCTGGCGGTTGCGTTGCAGCAGGACCCGCTGGCACTGCGCCGGTTGCTGCTCAAGGATGCGCCGCGCTACCTGGCCGTGCTGGAGCTGGCAGCGACCCAGGCCGCATGGGGAGGAAAACTGCTCCCGGGTCGGGCCAGGGGCATCGCGCTGCATGAGTCGTTTGGCTCCATCGTGGCGCAGGTCGCCGAGGTCTCGCTGGTCGACGGGCAGCCGCGGGTAGACCGGGTAGTGTGTGCCGTGGACTGCGGTACCGTGGTCAACCCGGGCATCGTTGCCCAGCAAATGGAAAGTGCCGTGGTGTTTGCGCTGACGGCCGCCTTGTATGGCAAGGTCGACATCCACGGCGGCGTGGTGCAACAGAAGAACTTCCCCGACTACCGGATGCTGCAGCTGGCGCAGGCGCCCCTGGTTCAGACTCATCTGGTGGCCAGTACCCGGCCTCCTGGAGGTGTGGGCGAGCCGGGCGTGCCACCGCTCGCGCCCGCCGTTTCCAACGCCCTGTTTGCACTGACCGGAACGAGATTGCGGTCCCTGCCGCTGGTCCTCTAGGACAGCCCGGCGTGGGGGGGGGGGCACGCTGCGTGGGCTGGTGAAAGCTTGAAGCCAGGGGTATGAGCTGCGGTTTCCAACATTTTTTCTCGCAACCCCCAGAAAACAGTGCTATAGTCGATGGCTCTGCTGATGAAACAGCGACTCGCCAAAGGCGGTTCTGGTCAGAAGGCAGAAACAAAAAAGCTTCAAAAAAGTTTGACTGTGATGAAAAATCCGGTATATAATTTGAGGCTCAGCTGATTACAGCTAACGACGAAAGCGAAGCCGCCAAGCGGTGACGAAGGTAGTCAGGATCATTAAAAATTTACAGCCGATAAGTATGGGCGTTTGAAGGCGATTGCCAGGCGAAGTCAGCGAAAGCTGATCAGCCAAAGTCTTTTGACTTTAAACGCTCATGGAGATAGAAAAAGTGAAATCGTCAAGATTTCTCTTCAATTCCGTTTTTATGAGTTTCTTCCCGCAGTCAAATGCGGGGAGTTGAAAATTATTGCAGTGATTAAACTAAAGAGTTTGATCCTGGCTCAGATTGAACGCTGGCGGCATGCCTTACACATGCAAGTCGAACGGTAGAGTAGCAATACTCGAGAGTGGCGAACGGGTGAGTAATATATCGGAACGTGCCCAGTCGTGGGGGATAACGTAGAGAAATTTACGCTAATACCGCATACGATCTAAGGATGAAAGCGGGGGATTCGCAAGAACCTCGCGCGATTGGAGCGGCTGATATCAGATTAGGTTGTTGGTGAGGTAAAAGCTCACCAAGCCGACGATCTGTAGCTGGTTTGAGAGAACGACCAGCCACACTGGGACTGAGACACGGCCCAGACTCCTACGGGAGGCAGCAGTGGGGAATTTTGGACAATGGGCGAAAGCCTG
>NZ_JAQSDA010000010.1 GCF_029945685.1 Polaromonas sp.
TCAGGGCTCGCGATTGTCTGAGCCGAAGGCGAGTTCGAGCGAGACCCCGCTTTTGACGAGCACCGCAGGTTGCCCGTAGCGAAGCGAAGGGACCCAGACCATCGGGTCGCCTTTTCTTTGGTGACTTTCTTTTGGCGACGCAAAAGAAAGTTACTTGCCGCCGGGCAACCCCCGGCTTGCTGACACACCACAAAAGCTGTTCATCAGAAACCTCAAAGCCCACTCCTCAGCCAGATATTCACAACGATAGAGTCCCCACCCCAAACCCGCAGCCGTATGAGGCCCCCCCGGCAGTTACCATGTCGCCACAACAACACTGCCGGCAGCCTGATGCCGAGGAGGGAAATTCATGCAACGCATCGTCATCGTCGGCGGGGGCGCAGGCGGGCTGGCGCTGGCCACGCAACTGGGCAAGCGTCTGGGCAAAAAGGGCCAGGCTGAGATCACGCTGGTGGACGCCGCGCGCACCCATGTGTGGAAGCCGCTGCTGCACCAGCTGGCGGCCGGCAGTTTCGACACCCACGCCGAGGAGATCGAGTACTTGGCGCAGGCGCGCTGGAATCATTTCAAGTTCCGCCTCGGCCGCCTCGAGGGTGTGGACCGCGCCGCCAAAACCCTGCAGCTGGCGGCCAGCCACGACGAGGCCGGGCGCGAGATCACGCCGGCCCAGCAGCTGGGCTACGACACGCTGGTGATTGCGGTGGGCAGCCAGACCAATGACTTCGGCACCTTGGGGGCAGCCGAACACACGATCAAGCTGGACAGCCCACAAGCGGCCAAACGGTTCAACAACCGGCTGATCAACGCCTGCATACGGGCGCAAACCGTGCCGCGCAGTGCCGGCAGCGGCCGCCTGACGGTGGCCATCGTCGGTGGTGGCGCCACCGGCGTGGAGCTTGCCGCCGAGCTCCACGCCTCAGCCAAGGTGCTGGCCAATTTCGGCTTTGACCATATCCACCCCGAAAAAGACCTGCAGATCGTGCTGGTCGAGGCGGCGCCGCGCCTGCTGGCGCAACTGCCCGAACGGTTGAGCGACGCGGCACTGCGCGAACTGCGCAAGCTGGCCATCGAGGTGCATACCAATGAAAAGGTGGTGGAGGTCACGGAGAACAGCCTGAAGATGGCCAGCGGCAAGGTGATTTCCTCCAGCCTCTCGGTCTGGGCGGCCGGCGTCAAGGCCGCGGATTTCCTGAAAACCCTGGGCGGCGATACGCCACTGCAAACCAACCGTCTCAACCAGCTCGTCGTCAACGGCAACCTGCAGACCACCGACCCCGACATCTACGCCTTCGGCGACTGTGCCGCCTGCCAGCAGCCCGACGGCACCTGGGTGCCGCCGCGTGCGCAGGCCGCTTACCAGCAGGCCATGTACCTGGTCAGGGCGCTGCCGCGGCTGCAACGCGGCGAGCCCGTGTCGCCCTTTGTCTTCAGGGACCAGGGTTCGCTGGTGTCGCTGTCGGAATATTCCTCCGTCGGCAGCCTGATGGGGAGCCTGACCAAGGGCAGCTTTTTCATCGAAGGACAACTCGCCAAGATCATGTACTGGGCGCTGCACAAGCAGCACCAGCTGGCGCTGGGCGGATGGAAAAAAACCGCGCTGATCACGCTGTCGGAAATGATTGACCGCACCTATCGTCCGCGCATCAAGTTGCACTGATAATCAGACCACGCCCCCCATCAACCCAACGGAGAACACCATGGCAAAAGGACAGCAAAACAAGGACAAGATGGTCAAGAAGCCCAAGAAGGACACGGCGCCCCCGAAAGCGGTGTCACCCGATGCGGTGCGTCCGACCATCGTCACGCAAGTGCCCCTGCGCGGCAAGCTGAAAAACAAATAAGCGGGCGGATGACGCAGCCCGACACGCCTGCAGCGACTCCGGCACAGCCCGGCAATCCGTTGCACGGCGTCACGCTGGAAGCCATGGTCACCGCCCTGTCGGACCACTATGGCTGGGAAGGGCTCGGTCAGCGCATCGCGATCCGCTGCTTCACTTTCGAGCCCAGTGTCGCGTCCAGCCTGAAGTTCCTGCGCAAGACCCCGTGGGCCCGCGAAAAAGTGGAAAGCCTTTACCTGTTCATGCTGCGCGAGCAGCGGCGTGCCGCCCCGACGGTGCACAACTTCCCGCCGCCCAGGGGCTAGGGTCTCTGTTGACGCTAGGTTGCCATCGGGTTGGCGAACAACAGCATCATGGCCACGCCGACACCGATCAGGAAGTTGGCATCGATGAGGCCCGCCAGCAAAAACATCTTGACCTGCAGCGGCTCCATCAGTTCGGGCTGGCGCACCGAGCCTTCGATGAAGCGGCCGCCCATCACGCCAATGCCCAGGCAGGCACCTATCGCCCCCAGGCCGATCATCAAACCACATGCGATCGAAATGGCACCTGCGTCACTCATGATCTCTCTCCTTCAAAGTACTTGCTGATGGACCCATCATGAATGCAGGCCAGCCGGAGATCCATGACCTCGCAGGTCATGGCGATGCAAACGGGTTCGACCTGGTGCACGCCGATGCCGCCCTGCTGGTGCTGGCCAAACCCGCCGGCCTGCTGGCGGTGCCGGGCCGGGGCGAGGACAAGCAGGACTGCCTGAGCGCACGCGTCCAGGCGAGCTACCCCGACGCGCTGGTGGTGCACCGGCTCGACATGGCCACCTCGGGCCTGATGCTGATGGCGCGCAGCATCAGCATCCAGCGTGCCCTGGGCGCGCTGTTCGAACGGCGCCAGATTCACAAGCGTTATATCGCCGTGGTCGATGGCCAGCCTGCGGCGGCGACCGGTACCGGTCCCGGAGGCTGGAGCCTGATCGACCTGCCCATCGTGGTGGACTGGCCGCGCCGGCCGCTGCGCATCATCGACGCTGAACGGGGCAAGCCCAGCCAGACACGCTGGCGGGCTGTGGCGGTTGACGCGGCCACCCACAGCACACGCGTGGAACTTGAACCCCTCACCGGCCGCTCGCACCAGTTGCGTGTGCACCTGCAGGCCCTGGGCCACCCGATTCTGGGCGACAGGCTGTATGCGCCGGAGAACGTGCAGGCCCGCGCGCCCAGACTGCTTCTGCATGCAAGCGCGCTGGGTTTTGTGCATCCGGTCAGCGGCCTGCCCATGGAGTTCGACAGCCCCGCGCCCTTCTGACAAGCCGGCGCGGCAGGCCGGAACTTCAGCGCCTGCTTCGCATCCCATGCTGATCACCGGAGATTGTCGATGCGCCCTGCCTCACCACCTCCCTCCTCCAGCGCCTTGCTGCGCCGCCGCACCGTAGCCGCCGCCCTGGTGGCGGCGCCCGCGCTGTGGCTGGGCCTGCGCGCCCAGCCGGCTGCCCGCCTCCGCGCCACACCGGCGCAGACCGAAGGGCCGTTCTACCCGCTGGCCCTGCCCCAGGACAGCGACCATGACCTGCTGCGCAACGGCGCACTGAACTACCCGGAAGGACAAGGCGCCTGGCTCGAGGGCAGCGTCACCGACCTGGCCGGAAAACCCGTGGCCGGCGCGCAGGTGGAGATCTGGCAATGCGACCACGCCGGCCACTACCACCACCCCGGTGACGGCAACCGCGCCGACCGCCGCTTCCAGGGCTTTGGCCGCGTGACGGTGGACGCCGAAGGCCGCTACCGCTTTCGCACCCTGCGCCCGGTGGCGTATGCCGGGCGTACACCGCACATCCACCTCAAGGTCAAGCTCGGACAGCGGGAACTGCTGACCACCCAGCTGTATGTGGCTGGCGACCCCGGCAACCCACGCGACTTCTTGTGGCGCAGCCTGGACGAGGCGGACCGGGCGGCCCTGACCGTGCCGTTTGCGCCGGGCAGCGACGGCCTGCAGGCGCGTTTTCCCATCGTGCTGGCCGCCTGAACCGAGAGCACGCCGGTCAGCGTCGCCGTTTGTCGGTAATATCACCAGCCATGACTCAACACCTCTTCATCCTCACCGGCGCCTCCCGCGGCATGGGCCTGGCCATGGCGCGCAAGCTGCTCATGCCGGGCAACACCCTGCTGTGCATGTCACGCAAAGCCAATGAGACGCTGGCCGCGCAGGCCAAAATCGCCGGCACGCCGCTCCTGCAATGGACGCTGGACCTGGCGCGAAGCGCGGACGCCAGCGCGCGGCTCGAGCAATGGCTGCGCGAGCAGGCCCACGCCGGTTTTTCCAGCGCCGTGCTGATCAACAACGCCGGCATGATTCCGCGCATCGGCCCGCTCAGCGACGCCGATGCCGACGACCTGCGCCTGGGGCTGCGTGTCGGCCTGGAAGCGCCCATGCAACTGAGCGCGGCCTTTTTGCGCGCCACCGAAAGCTGGCCGGCGCGGCGCAAGGTGCTCAATATTTCGTCGGGTCTGGGACGCAAGGCCATGGCCTCGCAGTCCATCTACTGCGCGGCCAAGGCCGGCATGGACCACTTCACCCGCTGCGTGGCGCTCGAGGAAGCCCTCAAGCCCAACGGCGCGGCGGTCTGCTCGCTGGCGCCCGGCGTGATCGACACCGACATGCAGGTCCAGCTGCGCAGCGCTGACGCGTCGGCCTTTCCCGACCAGCACAACTTCATCAGCCTCAAGGACAAGGGCCAGCTCACGTCGCCGGACGAAGCCGCCGCGCGCATCCTGGCCTACCTGGCCCGGCCGGACTTTGGCAGCCAGCCGGTGGCGGATGTGCGCGACTGATTCCAGAACGCTACGTTTTTGATAGCTGCTTACGCTTTCAAGCCATTGGCTGAGAGCCTATTTCGTTCGTAAGCTCTCGGCGGGAATTTTTTCGGCGTCACGCTGCGTGTGTGGTCCGCCGTGGACAGTAGGCGTAACTCCCCACTCCCTCCCCTAACCCCTCCCTCGCCCCGCTGGGCGATGGAGAGGGACTTCATTTGGCAACGTGTGCTGCACCCGCGTGCATGAATGGCGGTCTGTTGAGTCCGACATGACGCGCTTTGCGCGTCATGTCTCCCCGCATCCGAACCCGCATTGGTTTCCCCACCCGTCGGGCTGGGCCGAGGAGGGCAGGCAAAAGCGGATCAGGGCTCGCGATTGTCTGAGCGAAGCGAGTTCGAGCGAGACCCCGCTTTTACCGAGCACCGCAGGTTGCCCCGAAGCGCAGCGCAGGGGACCCAGACCATCGGGTCGCCTTTCTTTTCCTTAGGTGTGGTGTTCGCCTAACTTCGCTTCGCGAAGTGAGCGAACCCCGCGCGTGCAACGCGCCTTTGGCGAGCAAAGAAAACCCGCTTTGCGGGTTTCGCCAAAAGTAAGTCGCCCGCCGGGGCGAGTCCCGGCTTGCTGGCAAACCCTCACCGCAAGAGGGAAAGACGGCTTCGACAAGCTCAGCCCGAACGGAACCTGAAAGATGGAAAGCTATGAAATAGATAGCTATCTGCCCCCGCAGGACAAGGACTATAGGCCAATCTTATGCAAAAAAGAGGTGGAATCGGGCAGTCCCCAGAGCGAAAAACTCAGTCCCGCACCACCAGAATCGGCAAGTGCGCATGCGCCAGCACCTGCGCGGCGACACTACCGAGCACGAGTTTTTCCAGGCCGCGGCGACCGTGCGAACCCAGCACGATCAGGTCGGCGCCGACCGCACTGGCAGTCTCGAGAATGCCGCGGTAAATCGCGTGGCCTTCAATGATGGAGGCCTTGACGGTCACACCTGCCGCCTGCAGCAGCTGTGTAGCGCTCTTGAGGGCTTCGTTGGCTTCTGCCGTGGCCGCCCCGAGGTACTGGGCCTGGCCATAGGCGAAATCGGTGCCGACCCCGCTGAAGGCGTAGGGGTCGATCACGTAGATCACCGTCACTGTGCTTTTGAAAGCCTGGGCCAGCCCGCGGGCCTTGTCGACCGCCATCATCGAGGTGGACGAACCGTCAACGGGCAGCAGGATGTGTTTGAACATGATCAGGCTTTCTTCACAAAAACTCGATGCCCTGCATCAGGGTTCGATCTTCACACCCTTCCAGAAAGCCACATGGCCCTTGATGTTGTCGGCCTCGGGTTTCGGGTCGGGGTAATACCAGGCAGCGTCGGTGTTCATTTCACCGTTGACCAGCAGGGAGTAATAGCTGGCCTGCCCTTTCCACGCGCACATGGTGTGGTGGTTGCTGAAGGTGATGTGGTCGCGATTGAGCGAACTTTCGGGAAAATAGTGGTTGCCTTCGAGCACCACGGTGTCGTCACTTTGCGCAATCACTGCGTCGTTCCAGATGGCCTTCATATCGATTCTTTCAGGGGTTGCCGGGGTCCGCCGTGCGCGGAGGGATAAGGGGGTCGCTTGGGAACAATCTTCGCACATTCCGCAAAGCCTGCGGGCCCGGCCTGCGAAAGGCAAAAAGAAAAGCGTGATGGGTGAGCATCACGCTTTTAGCGGTTTCCTGGGGGATCGCGCCGCCGGGGCGGCGACAGAATCAGGCCATGCGCAGATTGTTGCCCTCAACAATCACGCGGGAGCCCACGGGAATGGAGCTGGACACTTCGACGGTGCGGGTCGAGCCGTCGTTCATGCGAACGCGCACCTGATACACGGTGACCTTCTTCATGTTCTTTTCGACCTGGTTGCCGGCAAAGGCGCCACCAGCGGCACCCAGCACCGTCATGGCCGTCTTGCCGTTGCCGCCGCCCACCTGGTTGCCCAGCAGGCCACCAATGACGCCGCCGGCCACCGTGCCCAGGCCGACCGTGGTGTTACCCACGGCCACACCGTTGACCTCGCCCTGGCGCTGCACGGCAGTCACGGCTTCGACCGTGCCGCAGTCGGCGCAGACCACGGGCTTGGGCGCCGGGGCCTGGGCCACGACGACAGGCCGCGGCTGAACGACCGGTTTGGCCGGCGCCGGCCGGGCAGGCGTTGCCGTGGTCGTGCTGCTTGTGTTGTTGCTGGCCAGCTTGGCAGCCGTGCTGGACTGCGTGGTTGGCGCCAGGGCTTCGGTGCCGCCGGGCTGGGCATCGGAGCGGTTGACCACGAGTGCGGCGGCGAGCGCCATCACGGTGACCCCGAGCACGGCCACAATCGCTATCAGCGATTTACTGTGCTGCATGCGTTGCGAGAAAGCGGGCTGGCTGCCGGGGGTGGCCGGTGTCTGGTTGTTTGTATCCATGATGGGTACTCCTTGTGTGAGCCTCAGTTGTAACCAACTCATGTGAACGTGGATGTAGGACGGCGTGACATTCGTAAGGGAAGGTTAGCGCGACCCGCTTCAAACCGTGCGTTATTGCGCACTTGCGGGGATCTTCACCCGCTGCTCACCGCAGCTTGACCTGTGCTTTACACGCCGCCCCGGGGGTGGGTCGGATCGATCCACAACACCTGCTCGGGCTTTTCAACCGGGGCGATATCGAGGTTGATGGCCACCGCCTCACCGTCGCTGCGACACAGCACACACTCGAGCAGTTCGGTCGGACTGGCGTTGATTTCCTGGTGCGGCACATAAGGCGGCACGTAGATGAAGTCCCCCGGGCCGGCCTCGGCCGTGAACTCCAGGTGCTCGCCCCAACGCATGCGCGCACGGCCCCGGACGACATAAATCACGCTTTCCAGATGACCGTGATGGTGCGCGCCGGTCTTGGCGTTGGCATGGATGGTGACGGTGCCGGCCCAGAGTTTTTGCGCACCGACGCGGGCGAAATTGATCGCCGCCTTGCGGTCCATGCCGGGTGTGGACGGCACGTTGCCGTCCAGCTGGCCGCCGGGAATCACGCGCACACCGTCGTGTTTCCAGTCGGTGCCTTCGGGCGCGTGGCTGTGTCCGTGGGAATGGCTGTGGCCGGCGTCGTGACTCATGGTTTTGTCTCCGGAAAACAGGTTTCTAGTCGAGCAGGGCAGCGTACACCAGGCTGCGAAACAGGGGCCGGTAATGGTCGCGCTGGTTGGGCGCCTGGATCATCAGCATGGCGTACAGGTCTTCGGCCGGGTCCACAAAAAACGTGGTGCCGGCGATACCGCCCCAGTAATACAGCCCCTTCGAGCCTGGCACGGACGCGATGCCGGTCGCGGTACGCACCGCAAAGCCGAGGCCGAAGCCATCACCGGGCGGCAACACCTCACCGGTGACGGGAATGGCGCCCAGGTGGTCGGCCGTCATGAAGTCCACCGTGCGCGAACCCAGCAGGCGCACGCCATCGAGTTCGCCGCGGTTGCGCATGAACTGCAGAAAACGCGCGTAGTCCATGGTCGTGGACAACAGGCCGCCACCACCGCTTTCCATGGCCGCCGCGCGGCGCGGCTCCAGCACGCGCATCGGCACCCCACCGTCCGGGTCGTGTGCAAAGGGTTCAGCGATACGCGCATGGTGGGCCGGGTCCACCGAGAAACCGGTGTCGTGCATGCCCAGGGGAAGGAAGATGTTGCTGCGCAGGTACGCGCCCAGGGTCAGGCCGCTGAGCACTTCAACCAGCCGTCCCAGCACGTCCGTCGCGCGGCTGTATTCCCAGACGCTGCCGGGCTGGTACATCAGCGGCAAGCCGGCCAGCACGCTGGAAAACTCGGCATTGCTGCGTTCGCGCGAGCCGATCTGCAGCCTGGCGTACTGGCGCTGCACGTCGGCGTTTCCCAGAAATTCGTAGGTCAGCCCGGCGGTATGGCGCAGCAGGTCCTGCACGGTGGCGGGCCGGTGCAGGTCCTGCAGTTCGACTTTGCCATCCAGCTCCACCGCGACCTTCTGGTTGGCAAATTCCGGCAGGTGCCTGGCCACCGGGTCACTAAGCAACAGCCGGCCCTGCTCCACAAGCATCATCAGCGCGACCGACACCACGGGTTTGGTCATGGAGTAGATGCGGAAAATCGAATCGCGGGTCATCGGGCTGCCCGCAGCCGGGTCCTGCCGGCCCAGGCTTTCAAACAGGGCCACCTTGCCGCGGCGCGCCACCAGCGCCACCGCGCCGGGCAGTCGCCCGCGGTCGATGTCGGCCTGCAGCACCGCCAGCAGACGCTGCAGACGCTCGGGACACAGGCCCACCTCGGCCGGTGCGGCGAAAGCCAGTTCAGTCATGGTTGCCCGCCTCACGCGCCGTAACGCTCACGCGCCAGCGCCGCACCCTGGGCCAGCGCCTGCAACTTCTTCAGGGCCACCTCGCGGTCCATGGGCGCCAGGCCGCAGTTGGTGCAAGGCAACAGGCGGTTCTTCGGCACGTACTTGAGGGCTGCGCCAATGGTGTCGGCAATCTGCTCGGGCGTTTCAACCTCGTCGCTCGCCACGTCGATCACGCCCACCATCACGTCCTTGCCCTCGAGCAGCGCCATCAGGTGCGGCGGAACATGCGAGTGGTAACACTCCAGGCTGACCTGCTGGATGCTGCTTTTTGCGAGTGCGGGAAACACCGCCTCGTACTGGCGCCACTCCTGGCCCAACGTTTCCTTCCAGTCGGTGTTGGCCTTGATGCCATAGCCGTAACAGATGTGAACAGCGGTCGTGCAGGTCAGGCCTTTGGCGGCCACTTCCAGCGCCTGCACGCCCCAGTCGGCCGCGTCTTTCATGTAGACGTTGAAGGCCGGTTCGTCGAACTGGATGATGTCCACGCCGTCGGCCTGCAGCGCCAGCGCTTCCTGGTTCAGCAGCTCGGCAAACGCCATGGCCATCTTCACGCGGTCGCCGTAAAACTGGTCGGCCACGGTGTCGACAATCGTCATGGGGCCGGGCAAGGTGAACTTGATTTTTCGGGTCGTGTGTGCGCGCAGCAGTTGCGCTTCGGCCGCATGCACGCGCCCCTTGAGTCTGAGCGCCGACACGACCTGAGGCACCATGGCGTCATAACGGTTGTTGCGTATGCCCATCTTGACCTTGTGCTCGAAGTCGATGCCTTCAACCTGCTCGAGAAAACCGTGCACGAAGTGCTGGCGCGACTGCTCGCCGTCACCAATCACATCGAGGCCGGCATCCTCCTGCGCCTTGATCCAGAGCAGCGTGGCATCGGCCTTGGCCTGGGCCAGTTCGGCGCCTTCTGCCTTCCACTGCGGCCAGAGTTTGTGGGTTTCCGACAGCCAGGCGGGTTTGGGCAGGCTGCCGGCAATGGTGGCGCTGAAAAGAGGTCGTGTCATGAAAAGTCTCCTGTTGTTCTGTGCAAGTTTTTTTTCTGAAATGTCAGCCTGCGGAAAACTGGGCCGCCAGCAATTCGTAGGAGCGGCGGCGCGCCACCGGGTCATGGGTCCAGGTGATGACCACCAGTTCCTCGACCTGCAGTCTGTCGGAGAGCGCACGCAGCTTGGCGGCGACCTGCCCGGCACTGCCCACCAGTGCGGTCCGCCGCAGTCGTTCGGCTTCGTTCTGCTCGGCCGCGCTGCAGGGCCGCTGCGCGACTTCCGCCGGCGACTGCAGCGGCCCCAGCGCGCCCTGGTTGCGGTCGATTTTCCAGCGCTCGCGGCTGGAAAAAAGTTTCCAGGCTTCGGCCTCGGTATCGGCGGCCAGCGCCCACACACACAGCGCGGGCTGCGGTTCGGGATGTTGCGGGCTGGGCCGGTACAGCTCGCGGTACAGGGCCAGCGCCTCTTCGGCCCCCTGGCCGTCGGTAATGAAGTACGCAAACGCGTAGGGCAGGCCGTAGTGCGCCGCCAGTTGCGCGCCGTAATTGGAGCTGCCCAGCATCCACAGCGTGGGTGCGCCCGGGCCGGTCGGGTTGGCGGTCACGCCGCGGCCCGGGTGGCCCTCGGGCAGATCAACGCCGCCGACCCAGGCCTGGAGCTCGCGCACCTGGCGGGGAAAATCATCGGCCGCATGACGCGCATTCGGGTTGAGGAGTTGCGCGGTGCGCCCGTCCGAGCCCGGCGCGCGCCCGACACCGAGGTCGATGCGGCCCGGGGCCAGCGCTTCCAGCACGCGGAACTGCTCGGCGACCTTGAGTGCCGAATAATGCGGCAGCATCACGCCGGCACTGCCGATGCGGATGCGCTGCGTGGTGGCGGCGATGGCGGCCATCAGCACCTCGGGCGCGCTGCCGACAATCGTCGGGTGGCTGTGGTGCTCGCTGACCCAGAAACGCTGGTAGCCGAGCTCCTCGCAGTGCTGCGCCAGTGCGAGTGTTTCGCGGATGGAGGCATCTTCGCTGCGGCCGGTGACGGCAACGGACTGGTCGAGAACAGACAAACGGATCATGGGTGAACTATAGCCAGCCTGCCGCGGCCGGACAGGCGGCCGGACAAAGGTCTGTTCCAATAGGGGGTTACCGCCCGCCCCTCACCCAACCAGCAGACCTTCATGGCACTCAAAGCCACCATCTACAAAGCACAACTGGCCATTGCCGACATGGACCGCGGCGTCTACGCCGACCACAACGTCACGATCGCGCGCCACCCTTCCGAGGCCGACGAGCGCATGATGATCCGCCTGCTGGCTTACGCCCTGAACGTGACGGCCGACGACAACAAGGGCAAGCTGGAGTTCGCCAAGGACCTGTGGGATGTCGACGAGGCGGCCCTGTGGCACAAGGACTACACCGACCAGATCCTGCACTGGATCGACGTCGGCCAGCCCGACGACAAGCGCCTGATGCGCGCCGCCGGGCGCGCCGAACGAGTCACCGTCTACAGCTTTGCCAGCAGCACGCCGGTGTGGTGGAAAACCATCGAAAGCAAACTCACGCGCGCGGCCAACCTGGTGGTCTGGCAGATCGAGGCGGCGCAAAGCCAGGCGCTGGCCAAACTGGCCAACCGCACCATCCAGCTGCAGGTGACGATCCAGGACGGCACGGTCTGGATGAGCACCGGCAGTGAGTCGGTCGAGATCACGCCAATCCGGCTCACGGCCGGCGGTTAGAGCTCACGCCGTCAGGATGCCTCGCCGGCCTGCTGCTGGTAAGGCGGCAGCCGGGCGCCGCAGTTGAAGCAGAAGTTCGCATCGGCGGCGTGGCCTTCGGTCAGGCATTCGTGGCAGGTGCGCGTGGTCGGCGCCTGGCCCGGATGCATGCGGCGCTGCGCTGCCATCTCCGCCGTCACGATGCCGGTCGGCACGGCCAGAATGCCCCAGCCCATCAGCATCATGAACGAAGCGATCAACCGTCCCAGATCGGTCTTGGGCGCGATGTCGCCGAAACCCACGGTAGTGACGGTGCTGATGGCCCAGTAAACCGAGGTTGGAATGCTGGTGAAGCCGTTGGTCTGGCCCTCGACCACATACATCAGCGTGCCCAGGACCAGCACCACCATCAGCACGGCCGACAGAAACACCAGAATCTTTCGGCCGCTGGCGGCGAGGGCACTCAGCAGGAACTGGTATTCCGCGACATAGGCCGCGAGCTTGAACACCCGGAATATACGCAGCAGCCGCAGCACACGCACATCAATGAGCGCATGCAGCTCGGGAACAAAAAGCGCCAGGTAGGTCGGGAGCACAGCCAACAGATCAATGATGCCGAAAAAGCTGGTCGCGTACCTCAGCGGCCGGCGCACACACAGCAGGCGCGCGATGTACTCGACGGTGAACAGCAGCGTAAAGAACCACTCCGCATTGGTCAGTGCGTGGCCATAAACCAGACGCACGGCCTGCACGCTGTCAGCCATCACCACGGCAATGCTGAGCAGGATGATGGCGATCAAGGCCTGGTCGAACAGGCGTCCGGCGCGGGTGTCCGCTTCAAAAATGATGGTGTACAGGCGCAGCCGCCAGCCGGCCAGCGGCTTGTCGTGCAAGGGATCAGCGGTGGGGGGTAAAGGTTTTTCCATGAGCGCAAGCAACGCGTCTGGAGCGTCGCACCTGTTCGAAGTCCGGGAGACGAACCTTAACCGATGTGGCTGGGCGCGGGCTCCGGCTCCCCCGAAATGCTCTATTTTTGATAGCTGCCTGCGCCCGTCCGACATGGGCTACAGCCACTTTCTTTCAACAATCTCAAGCGGTGGCGCCTTCCGCCTCCTGCAAGGCCCGCCACATCACCTTGCCCGAGCCGCTTTTCGGCAGGGCGTCGACCAGTTGCACAACACGGGGGTACTTGTAGGCCGCCATGTTCTCCTTGCACCAGTCGATGATGTCCGCCTCGCTGACCTGCCCCTTGTGGCTTTGCCGCAGTACCACCACGGCCTTGACGGTCTCGCCGCGGTAGGCGTCCTTGGTGGAGATGATGCAGGCCTCCTGGATGGCCGGGTGCTTGAACATCAGCGCCTCCACCTCGGCCGGCCAGACCTTGAAGCCCGACGCATTGATCATGCGTTTGAGCCGGTCGGTGATGAAGAAGTAGCCCTCTTCATCCACCCGACCGAGGTCACCCGAACGGAAGAAGCGCTTGCCGTCGATTTCAATAAACGCCGCCGCCGTGGCGTCGGGCCGCTTCCAGTAGCCGGAAAAATTCTGCGGCCCGCACATGATGATTTCACCCTGCTCGCCCAGCGGCATCTCCTCCAGCGTCAAGGGGTCGATCACGCGGGCATCGACATTGAGAAAAGGCACACCCAGGCACTGCTGCTTGGTGGCGTCGGGCGGGTTGCTGTGCGAGGGCGCGGCGGTTTCGGTCAGGCCGTAACCTTCGGCAAAACGCAGGCCGTACTGCTCCCACAGGCGCTGGGCCACGGCCTGCGGCATGGCCGCGCCGCCGCCGCCGATGTAGACCAGGCTGCTCAGGTCAAAGGCCGCAAAGTTCGGGCTGGCCAGCAGATCAATCACCATGGTCGGAATGTTGGTCCAGTGCGTCACGCGCCATTTGGAGATCAGCCGGCCCGCCAGTTCGCGGTCCCAGCGCGGCATGATGACCAGCGTTGCGCCGCCGTAAATCGACGCATGCATGACCGACACCATGCCCGTGATGTGGAACATGGGCACGACGGAAAGCACGGTGTTTTCCGGCGTGCTGTTGCCCCAGAGGCTGCTGGCCACCGCGTTGTGCATGATGCTCGCGTGCGTGTGCATGCAGCCCTTGGGCAGGCCCGTGGTGCCGCTGGTGTAGGGCAGCACCGCCAGGTCCTGCGGCGTCGCGGTGTGGTCGGGCAGCCGGCCCTGCGCGCCCTGCGCCAGCGCCTCGGTCCAGGAGGTGACGCGGCAGTTGCCGGCCGCGGGCGCAGGGTGCTGCGTGCCCAGCCACTCCTGCCAGGCTGCCGGCAAGGTTGCTGTTTCGGCCTGCAGATCAAAAGCGTCGCTGTAATGCGTGACGATCAGGTGCTGCAGCTGCTGTTCGGGCGGCAGCTGGTCATTGGCCTTGACCAGTTCGGGCGCCAGATCCGCCGCGGTGATGGCCACCCGGGCGTCCGGGTCGATGATGTAGTGCTTGAGCTCTTCGGCCCGGTTCATCGGGTTGACCGGCACCACCACGGCGTTGGCCCGCAGGATGGCAAAGTGGGCAATCACCCATTGCGGGCAGTTCTGCATGTCCAGCACCACCCGGTCGCCCTTTTGGACACCCATCTCATGCAGCGTGGCCGCCAGGCGCTCGGCTTTGTCCAGCACCTCGGCATAGGTGAAGACACGCCCGAAAAACACCAGCGCCGCCTTGTGCGGATAACGCAGCGCGCTGACCGCCAGGTTGTGCCACAGCGAAATGGCCGGTGCCGAGATGCGGTGCGGCAGGCGCCTGGGCCAGACCTTGTAATGCAGGTCATGGGGAGGGGCCGGGTGGGTCGCTGCCGGTGCAGCGGTGGGGTGATCGGACAAGTCGGGGCTCCAGTTTCACTTCAGGCGGGCCTCCAGCCTACCCCGGCTGCGCCGTCATTGCATCGGGGAAGCTCCGTAGAAAAAGCTGTCGCCTCAGCGACCGCGCCTGACCATGATGAAGCTGGAGACCCCGCCCGAGGGGACCGCCAGAAAAACACAACAACAACAACAACAACAACACGGAAACACCCCGTCACGTCTTCCTTCCGCTCCTGCCCTCCAATGACTTGTGGCGGCCGGGCCACGTCGGCGAACGATGTCGCCATACCGTCCGGTGCGTGGCCGCGCTCAAGCGGCGCGCCAGCGGTGACGCTCGCCGCGCGCGTTTTGCGCCATCCGGGCACAATCAGCAAATAGCAGGACTGCAGTCACTCTGTTTTGATAGCAGCCTGCGCCCGCCCATATTGGGCTGAGGCCATTTTTCATTGATTGTTTCCAGAACTTGCCCCGGGCGCGTCAAAACGCCCGGGTGCTGTCTGCCCACCTGCGTCCCATGCCACCTGTTCTTTATCTCTTCGCCCTGTGCAACCTGGTCATCGGCAGCGGTGCGTTTGTGCTGGGCGGCATCCTGGTGCCGCTGAGCGAATCGCTCCACATCAGCCTGGCCGCAGCCGGCCAGGCCATGACGGCCTATGCGGTGTCCACCGCGCTGCTGGCGCCGGTCTTGATCATTGCCACCGCACGCTGGCCGCGCAAACGTGCCGTGCAGCTGGCACTGGCCTTGTTCGCCGCCGGCTGCCTGGTGTGCGCGCTGTCGGGCAACCTCGTCATGCTGCTGCTGGGCCGGGTGCTGATGGGCGCCGGGGCGATGTTCAGCGCCGCGGCTTCGGCGCTGGCCGTCAGCCTGGTGGCGCCGGCGCTGCGCGGCCGGGCCCTGTCCATCACCTTTCTGGGCATGAGCATCAGCTACGCGGTGGGCGTGCCGGTCGGTGCCTGGCTCGGCTTTGAATACGGCTGGCGGGTGCCGGTCTGGCTCTCGGCGGGCGCCAGCCTGGCGGCGCTGGTGGCGGCAAGCTGGCTGCTGCCCGCCAACATGGCCTCGGCCGGCGCCAATTTTTCCGGCTTCGGTGCCGCGGCGCGGCAACCCGCCGTGTTGCGCACCTGGCTGCGCACCCTGCTTTATTTTGTGGCAATTTTCAGCGTGTTTGCCTACATCGGCCCGGTGCTGCAGGCGCTCAACACCATGAGCTCGACGCAGCTGTCCCTCACGCTGGCGGTGTTCGGCCTCGCCGGGGTGGCCGGTACGTTGTCGGGCGGCTGGGCCAACGACCGCTTCGGCTCGCTGCCGACCATGCGCGTTCAACTGGCGGTGTTGGTGGCCACCATGGCCGTGCTGCCGCTCACGCGTGGCCATCTGTACGCCACCATGGCGACACTGGTCGTCTGGGGCATCGCGGGTTTCGGCGTGATGTCGCCGCAGCAAAGCCGCCTGGCCGGCATGGCCCCGGCCCAGGCGCCGCTGCTGCTGAGCCTGAACGGCTCCATGCTGTATGTGGGCACGGCACTGGGCGCCGTCATCAGTGGCGCCATGCTGGATCACCTTCACCTGTCGCAACTCGGCTGGGTCGGCGTGCCCTTCGGCCTGCTGGCGCTGCTGACGCTGGCGTTTGAACCCGCACAGGTCCGGCCTGTGGCCGGTGCTGCCATCGGATCGCCATGACGGCCCGTGACCAGCTCGCCAGCCTGGCCGCTGCACTGCAGCAGTTGCGCAGCGATGCGCTGGGCATACCGGCGTTTTCCCAACTCGCGCAAAGCCAGACGGCACTGCAAGCGGCACTTCCGGCCAGGTATGCCGAGGTGCTGCAGCAGTTGCTCGACAGGCTCGAGTCCAGCGCCCTCTTCAGCGAAGAAAGCTGCTCCTTCAGCCAGAAGGAACTGCTGGACAGCCTGCAGCTCTGGCTGGACAAGGCCCAGACCCTGCTTGACAAGACCAGCCCATGAACATGCCAACTCCGACTCCTGCTCCAACTCCTGCTGTCACCCTGATTTATGTTGGTGACCCGATGTGCTCCTGGTGTTACGGTTTTGGCGTGCCGCTGGGGCAGTTGCTCGAACGTTTTCCCGAGGTGCCGGTACAGCTGGTGCTGGGTGGTCTGCGCGCCTACAACACGCAGGTGATGGACGCCGCGCTGAAGGACAAGCTGCGCCAGGCCTGGGCCGGCGTGGCGCAGCGATCCGGCCAGCCGTTTGCCCAAGCCCTGTTCGAACGCGAGGATTTCATCTACGACACCGAGCCGGCCTGCCGCGCGGTTGTCACGGTGCGCCAGCACGCGCCCGCGCTCGCTTTGCGCATGTACCACGCGATCCAGCAGGCTTTTTATGCGCAGGGACGCGACGTCACGAAAGCCGCGGTGCTCGCTGAACTCTGGGACGAGGTGCATGGCCGCACCAAGGAAGCCTGGGGCCACATTGATTTCCTGCGCGACTTCGAGAGTGAAGCCATGCGCCAGCAGACCAGAGACGATTTTTCGCAAGCGCAGCGCTGGGGCATACGCGGCTTTCCCGCGCTGCTGGCGGTGCGTGATGGCCAGGCCCAGCTGCTGGCCAGCGGCTACACCGAGGCCGATGTGCTCATCGAACGCCTGGCCCCACTGACCAACCCGCCGGACAACACCCCTTAGACGTGGCGTTTTTTCGGTGCCGCGGCCGCCGGGCCTGCGGCCTGCGCATCGGCCAGCTCGTGCAGCGCCTCGATGATGTGGCAATGCGTGTCGGTGCCGTCGCAGCGGCTACGCAGGGCCTTCAGGTCCTTCTCCAGCGCCTTCAGCTCCGTCAGCCGCGCGCGCACATGGCCCAGGTGCCCGTCCAGCGCGTCGCGTGCCGCCGCGCAGTCGGTCTTGTTGTTCAGGTCCAGCCCCAGCAGGGTGCGCACCTCGGCCAGCGACATGTCCATGGCCCGGCACAGGCGGATGAAACGCAGCTGGTGCACGTCGCCTTCGCTATACAAACGATAGCTGTTGTCGCCCCGCCCATGCGGGCTGAGCAGGCTTTCCTTCTCATAAAACCGCATGTTCGCGGGGCTGACGCCGCTTTGCCGCGCGGCTTCACCGATCTGGTAACCCCTGGCGGCAGAGGGATTTGACACAGGCATCGCTTGACCTTGAAGTGACTTGAGGGTTTCCAATCATGCCATCAACCCGATGTTTCTGGAGAACCCCTCAATGTCCGCCCACTGCTGCGACCACGACGCCACCGCCGCCCAGGCCAATAGCCCGCGCTACCGGAACATCCTCTGGATTGCGCTGGTCATCAACTTCGCCATGTTTGCGCTGGAAATTGCGGCGGGCTTCCGCTCCGGCTCGGTGTCGCTGCTGGCCGATGCCATCGACTTTTTCGGCGACGCCGCCAACTACGGCGTGAGCCTGGCGGTGTTGTCCCTGGGCCTGGTCTGGCGGGCTCGCGCGGCGCTGTTGAAGGCTTCCAGCATGCTGGCCTTCGGCGTGTTTGTGCTGGTTCGGGCGGGGTGGGTGGCCACTCAGGGCGGCGCGCCCGAGGCCTTGACCATGGGCGCGATCGGCCTGGTCGCCCTGGTCGCCAATGTGTCGGTCGCCGCCCTGCTGTATGCGTACCGGGAGGGCGACGCCAACATGCGCAGCGTCTGGCTGTGTTCGCGCAACGACGCCATCGGCAACCTGGCGGTGATGATGGCTGCATTGGGCGTCTTCGGAACCGGTAGCGCCTGGCCGGATCTGGCCGTGGCGGCCGTCATGGCCAGCCTGGCCATCTGGGGCGGCGGGTCGGTGATGCTGCAGGCGCGGCGCGAGCTGCGCGCCGGTCGCCTGTCGCAGAAGCCGGCATGACCCGCTTCACGCCAGCGCCGCGCTGCGCGCGCTGCCCGCATTTGACGCAGCGGATGCGGCTGGCTGGTGCGGCCGCCGTGTGGGCTTGTTTTTGAACTTTCCGCCTGCCACGGTATCATCTACCTATGCGCCGCCCCCTGTTCATCGCCATGATTTTCCTGCTGCTTGTGCGCGGCTGGGTGGGCGATGCCATGGCCACCGGCATGGCGGCCGGCCATCTGCAGCAGGTTTCGCATGCTACAGAATTCGTAGCTGCTCACGCCCACACATCAAGGGCTGGTACTCATTCTGACCATGAAATGAGTGGCCCAATGGCAGACGCCGTGATGGCTTCGGCGGCGATTCCTCCCGATTGCGCAGGCCACGCCTGGGGCCCGTCTTCTGACGCCCAGACCCCGGAAAGCGCCGGGCACTGTGAATCCTGCGCGGCCTGCCAGGCCTGCCACACGGTGGCGCTCTCTGCGGTGACAGCCAGCACCCCTTCCCTCGCCGTTTCCCCTGCGCTGCCGCATTCGCTGGCGGCCCGGTTTGCCAGCGCCGTCGCCGCGCTGGGCCAGAAACCACCCATCTCCTGACTTCCAGGCCCTAACTGGGCCTGTACTTGCCATCCGGCTCGGGCTTGCCTGCCTTTTTGCCGGATTCGCGCGATTTTTACGATCGCCCCGCTTGTTCGTCAGGAGATTCCTGTGACTCTACGTTTTATTTCATACCCATCGTCGATGGCCCTCGCCACCCTGATGTGCACCGGGCTGGCCAGTGCGCAGCCGGCCAGCCAGGCGACTATGTCGCCACCTGCTGCCAGCGGTTTTCGCTCAGCGCTCGAAGGCTACCAGCCCTATACCGAGGAAAAGACGCAAGCCTGGAAAGAGGCCAATGACACCGTGGGTCGCATCGGCGGCTGGCGCGCGTACGCCAAAGAGGCACAGCAACCCGTCGCACCCGATACAGCAACCAGGCCCGCTCCGAACGCCGGACAGGTCAAACCGTGACAGGACAAGCCATGAAATCCCTATTCCGTCTGGGCGCTATCGCCGCGGCCACGCTGGTGCTGGCAGGATGCGCCTCGGTCAATTTTGACCAAGCCGTCCAGGACACCAACGACACGACCGGCGCCTTCACCCAGGGCAAGCTCGAGCTAAGCCGCACACAGCAGCAGGCGCAGGCGCGCAGCAAGCTGGCAAGTGAGTTGCTGAACAAGCCTTTGACCCAGGATGACGCCGTGCAACTGGCCCTGGCCAACAGCCCGGCGGTGCAGACTTTGCTCGCGCAGAGCTGGTCTGACATGGCGACGGCCAACCAGACGGGCCGCATCGCCAACCCGGTTTTCACCTTTGAACGCATGCGTTTTGCCGATGAGCTTGAGCTCGGGCGCCTGTTGTCATTCGGTCTGCTGGACCTGCTGACACTGCCCAGGCGCCTGGAGATTTCGCGCAGCCAGACGGCCCAGGCCAAAGTGCAGCTCGGCGCCAACGTGGTTGAGCAGGTCACCCAGGTGCGCCAGGCTTGGGTGCGGGCCGTGGCAGCTCAGCAAACCCTGCAATACGCCGAACAAATCAACGCTACCGCACAAGCCAGTGCCGAGCTGGCCAAACGCATGTACCAGGTCGGCAACTTCAACAAACTGCAGCGCGCACGGCAGCAATCGTTTTATGCCGACAGCGCGGCCCGACTGGCCTCCAGCCAGCACGCCAGTACCGCGGCGCGCGAGGAATTGGTTCGGTTGCTGGGCTTGACCGACGAACAGTCGGCGCAACTGAAGCTTCCGGAGCGCTTGCCGGAACTGCCAAAAGAGGCGCGTCAGGCAGGCTTGGTGAATGCGGCTGCACTGCAACAACGCCTGGATGTGCAGATGGCGCGCAACCAGCTGGATTTGGCGGGCAAGTCGCAGGGTCTGAACCTGCTCAATAGCCTGGTCGATGTGGAGCTGGGCATACGCCGCGACACGGTGTTTGACAACAGCCGGGGCACCAGCACACCCCGGCGCGGGTTTGAGCTGGGTATCCGTCTGCCGATTTTTGACTGGGGTTCGGCGCAACGCGACAACATGAACGCCCAGTCACTGGCCGCGGCCAACCGCTACGAGAGCACGGTGCGTAGCGCGTCGTCCCAGTTGCGCGAAAGTTATTCTGCCTACCGCACGGCCTACGACGTGGCCAGGCATTACCGGGACGAAATTGTGCCGCTCCGCAAAACCATGGCCGAAGAAAACGTGCTGCGCTACAACGGCATGTTGATCGGCGTGTTCGAGTTGCTGGCCGATACCCGCGACCAGATCTCCAGCGTGCAGGCCGCCATCAGTGCCTACCAGCAGTTCTGGCTGGCCGACGCGGCGCTGGCCGCCTCGATGACCGGCAAACCCACAACGATGGGCGCCATGTCTTTGGCGGGTGGCGCTGCTGCCGCCGAAGCCGGCCACTGAAACAAGATTTAAACGGATTACACATGAACAACAGAAGAAACTTTCTTGCAGGCGCAGGTGCCATCACGACGGCCGTTGCGGCCGCGGCGGTCGGCCGGGTGGCGATGGCCGCCCTGCCTGAACCCATGATCCAGACCAAACCCGACACCATGGCGCCGCTGGTGCCCAACACCGGCCGGCCTTACAACCCGGTGGTCACGCTCAACGGCTGGACCCTGCCCTGGCGCATGAACAACGGCGTCAAGGAATTCCATCTGGTGGCCGAACCGGTGGTGCGCGAAATGTCCCCCGGGTTCAAGGCGCATCTCTGGGGCTACAACGGCCAGTCGCCCGGCCCCACCATCGAGGTGGTGGAAGGTGACCGCGTGCGTATTTTTGTCACCAACAAGCTGCCGGAGCACACCAGCGTGCATTGGCACGGCCAGCGCCTGCCCAACGGCATGGACGGTGTTTCGGGCCTGACGCAGCCTGCGATTCCGGTCGGCAAAACCTTTGTGTACGAGTTTGTGGCGCGCCGCCCTGGCACCTTCATGTACCACCCGCACGCCGACGAGATGACGCAGATGGCCATGGGCATGATGGGTTTCTGGATCACGCACCCGAGAGCAAAACACCCGCTGATCGACGAGGTAGACCGCGACTTTGTCTTTCTGCTCAATGCCTACGACATTGACCCCGGCGCCTACACGCCGAAGATCATGACCATGCTCGATTTCAACTTGTGGAGCTGGAACAGCCGGGTCTTCCCGGGCATCGACCCGCTGGTGGTGCGAAAGAACGACAAGGTGCGCATCCGCATGGGCAATCTGACCATGACGAATCACCCGATCCATCTGCACGGCCACGAGTTTTTGGTGACCGGCACAGACGGCGGTCCGACGCCAAAATCAACACGCTGGCATGAAGTGACCACCGATGTGGCGGTAGGCCAGATGCGGCAAATCGAGTTTCTGGCGGACGAGGAAGGCGACTGGGCCTTTCATTGCCACAAGAGCCACCACACCATGAACGCGATGGGCCACGCCGTTCCCACACTGATTGGCGTGGACCACCGCAAGATCGTCAAGGACATCACCAATGTGATCCCCGACTACATGGTGATGGGTGAGCGCGGCATGGCCGACATGGCCGAGATGGACATGCCCCTGCCCGACAACACCGCCAAGATGATGACCGGTGAAGGCCCGTTCGGATCGGTCGAAATGGGCGGCATGTTCTCGGTGGTCAAGGTGCGCAAGAACCAGAAACCGGGCGACTACAAAGACCCGGGCTGGTACAAACACCCGCCCGGAGAAGTGGCCTATGAATGGACGGGTGCCCTCCCTAACCCGGCGCGTTTTGCGGCGCAAGGTGGCCATACCATGAAGGCACAGAACATGCCGATGAAGGAAGTCGAAGTCCAGGTCCGCAAGCCCGTCATGGGCAAGGGCGACATGGGCGGCATGAAGCACTGAATCCCTCTACCCGACAAATCTCATCATTGAAATAACCATGAAAACATTGACCACCGCCTTCCTCGCCACGCTGATCGCCTGCGCCGGTACTTTCGCCTTCGCCCACGGTGACGACGCCCACGCCAAAAAGGCCGGGCCCGTCAAAAAAGAGCAAAAGGAGTGGGGCATTGCGGGCGAGGCCAAAGCCGCCAGCCGCACCATCACCTTCAACATGTCGGACAACATGCGTTTCACCCCCGACAAAATAGACGTGAAGCAGGGTGAGACCATCAAGTTCGTGATCAAGAACACCGGCAAGGTGACGCACGAAATGGTGATTGGCACAAAAAAAGACCTTGATGAACATGCTGCGCTGATGATCAAGTTTCCCGGCATGGAGCATGAGGAGCCCTATATGGCGCACGTTGGGCCAGGCAAGACGGGTCAGATCATCTGGACATTCAATAAGGCCGGCACCTTTGACTTTGCCTGCCTGATTGCCGGCCACTACCAGGCGGGCATGGTCGGCAAGATCAATGTGGCCGCCCGTTAATCATCATCCCATCACACAGGAAACCATCATGCAAAGACGTTTGATTCTCCAGAGCATCGCGGCCCTCACGACACTTGCCGCGTCCCCATGGGGTGTGGCGCAAACCCGTCCGCAGGTCGAGGTCTGGAAAGACCCGGACTGCGGTTGCTGCAAGGACTGGGTGGCCCACTTGCAAGCCAATGGGTTTGATGTGAAAGTCAACGACAGCGGCAACGCAGCAGCCCGCACCCGCCTGCGCATCCCGGAAAAAATGGGCTCTTGCCACACCGCGACAGTTGGCGCGTATGCCCTCGAAGGACATGTGCCAGCACGCGAGATCCAACGCTTGCTGAAAGAAAAACCAAAGGCCATCGGCCTGGCCGTTCCTGGCATGCCGATCGGCTCACCCGGCATGGATGGCGCGCTATACCGCGGACGCGTTGATGCCTACGACGTGTTGCTTGTCCTCGAAGATGGCAGCTCGCGCGCTTACAAGTCTTATCCCCGTGTCTCTTCGAAACCCACCTGAAGGAATTTCCGATGAAAAAACTCAATGCTCTTTTACTCATGTCCACCCTGCTCGCGGGTTCGGTTTCAGTCCAGGCGACTTCACTCGCACCCGTGGGAGCCGATGCCAAAAAGGACCCCGCAATGGCGGCGCCTGCTGAGATGGCTGACGGCGAAATTCGCAAGGTGGACATGGACAACAAGAAAATCACCATCAAACACGGTGAGATCAAGAGCCTGGACATGCCTGGCATGACCATGGTGTTTCAGGTCAAGGACACCGCATTGCTGGGTAAGGCAAAAGTTGGCGACAAGATTCGCTTCAAGGCCGAGAAAGCCGGCAGCGCCATTGTGGTGACGGACATTCAGCCAGCGAAATAACTGGTGCTGCGAAGCGGTCCCAGGCATGAAGCCGGGACTGCCTTCAGTCAGCCTATTGAGTGACCTTTTCGGCGGACTGGCCATTTTTGGCCAGAAACTTGTCGAACTGGGCGATTTCTTTTTTCTGCGCAGCAATGATGGCCTTGGCCATCTTTTTCATCTGAGGATCTTTCCCATCGCGAAGCTCGGCCTGCGCCATGTCAATCGCGCCCACGTGATGGATGCGCATCATCATTGCAAAGTCAACATCGGTATTGCCGGTCATTTTCATGGACGACATCTTGTCGTTGTTGTCTTTCATCATTCCTTTCATGTCCATGCCCTTCATATCCACAGCACCGCCTGGCATGGATGATGCGCCGGCTTGACCGGGGGGCATGGCTTCGCTGCCAGGCTTCATCTGCATTTGCGCAAAGGTCAGGGGTTGAAGCAGCGCGACGCTCAGAACGGCAAGAGCCACAGATGTCGGTTTGATTTTATTGAGACGGAATTTCACGATGGATTCTTTCTGAATATCGAAGGTTGAAGGTCGGAAATTGTTCAGGCCATCGCGACCATCTTGCGGCACTCTTGAGCGCACTGATGACAGGCCTTGGCGCATTCCTGGCAATGTGCCATGTCATGTTTGGCACATTCGTCGCCGCAGGACTGGCAGGTATCAGCGCACAGCGCACAGATCGCCTTGGCGTGGGCGCTACCCCTGGCCATGGCCGCTACAGCCAGTGCACAAATCTGGGCGCAATCGATATCCAGTTCAATGCACTTGGCCATCATCTTGACGTCGGTTTCGTGCAGACAGGAAGTTGCGCAATGGTTACAGGCCACGGCACAGGCATTGCAAGCTTCAATGCAGGCGTTGTATTGTTGATGAGGCATGGTGACTTTCCAGTAAAAGTTTGAGACGGCAAAACAAAAGAAAGTCGCAGCGCCGAAAATACCGCAACCCTTTTACGATGCGCGTCGTGCAACATCCAACGCGCACGGGATGTCCGCCATGCAATGTAGGCTGTCACCTACAGCATGTCCACGCTCAGCCTTGATTCAAGCATCTGACGGTACCCTGTCATCTGCACCATTCGCCGCAGTTGAAAACCGGGTTACGCTGCAACATGGAAAAACCAGATCACGTAAAACAAACAACCCCCAGACTGGCCGCGCTGCTTGTGATTTCAGTGCTGCTCAACTTTCCCTGGGAAGTGGCTCAAATGCCACTGTATGTTGAGGAAGGGAGCTGGTTCGAGTTTGCGTTGCACTGCATCATTCCCAGCCTTGGGGACGGGCTTATCGTCATGCTGATTTTCGGCGTTGGCTGGGCCGTCCGAGGCCGATCAGACTGGACGGACCAACCAGGATGGGCCGCATACGTGCTGATGCTGATGACCGGATTCAGCGTTGCGGTGATTGTGGAATGGGTGGGCTTTTATGGCCTCAATCGCTGGAGCTACACAGCCAGCATGCCGCTGTTGCCGGGTCTGGGCATCGGTGTTGTCCCGGTCTTGCAGATGCTGATACTTCCGCCGGTTATTTTCAGAATAACGGGTTGGTGGTTTGCGCGGCGGAACGGCGCTTGAATACCGTCCCCGCCGGTGTTCCGAAAGAGCGTTCGGCACCCTCAGCGAGGAGTGCGTAGCCGTTTAGCGGGTCGAGCGCGGTGGCTAAGGCAACGCTGATTAAGTTGCACGGGCGCAGAGGCTGAAGCGTTACATGACGATGAAACAGCAGGCCCCTTGCCATGGCAGCAGACCAATCGGGCTACGAACAATATCGCAAGCCCACGAGGCGCGGCTGGAGCAAGCGCAGCGGCAACCATTTTGGTGGGAGACAGCACTCGTCTGGCTTTGTTGGGCTTGCCTCGCCGGTGTGGCCATCTGGCTGCTGGTCAGATCATTGAAGTCCTGAGTTCGGCACGGCTTCGGACCGACTGCGCGCAGCGACACTTGGAATCACAAAGGCAGGGCGACACCAAGCAATGAGAAAAATGACATCGGTTGGCGTGGCGATCGACCAACACGATTGCGAGAAGAACGCAACGGTGCACATTCATCCACGAACGGGTCTCGACCTGATGCCGAGGGGTTGGAACTATTTCAACGTTGCGCTGTCCCAGCGAAAAACTCGCGGAGTTGCCTCGCCGGCGCGCTGGATGCGAAGTTCGACGGCATCCGGCGTGCGCACCGGAGCTGGAAATGTCAACGTCCCTTCGCGGTGGTGACCTCCCGCGCCAGGGCCCTGCCAGGCGACCGGCTGGACCTCGCGGCCATCCACAACAAGCACTGCGGTTTTCTGAAGGTCGTCCTTGAGATCCTCTGCATGGGTGTCCAGTACCACGGCGAACTCCCACATTGCACCAGAGAACGTCTTGGGCGTCACCTTGACAGTCACGCCACGCTCAATCGTGGTCTGTGTGGGGGCAGCGCTGACTTGCGCAGCTGCTGGCGTATACCAGCCTGCTGCCATGACGACAACAGCGGATGCGAGGAGCAGATTGAGGCGAATAGATTTCATGGCGTTTCACTATGAGAATTGAAAAGCAAGAATGAGCACGATCTCCGCCGGAGAACCCTCAATGGCCACAACAGCAGCCCCTGGCTGCGGGACGTACGCGCGCACAGCCGCTGTCTATCGGCTGCGCATGGGGCGCGCCAGCTGCGCGCGCGGAATAGCCGGCGGTTGCCAGCGCACCCAGCAACGCTTTCACCTGCTCGGTTACTTGCCCACCACGAACTGTGGCCATGCCGGTTTCCAGCCGGACATCAACCGTCTCCACACCCGGGACGGCGCTCAAAGCGCGACTGACTGCGTTGACACACGACCCGCATGTCATGCCATTCACTTTCAGTTCAACTGCTTCCATGGTGTTTGCTCCAGTCTTTTTGGAATTGGGTTCAGACTACGACAGCCAGTGTGAGTCTGACTTGCGGCTAGTCAATTGGCCGTCTGCTGAAGGCGTAGAAAATCTGGAAAAGATGAATGTGCCT
>NZ_JAQSDA010000011.1:0-97025 GCF_029945685.1 Polaromonas sp.
AACGCGGGAGTAGCTCAGTTGGTAGAGCGCAACCTTGCCAAGGTTGAGGTCGAGAGTTCGAGACTCTTCTCCCGCTCCAATTCGAAAAGGGCAGCACTTAAAAATGCTGTCCTTTTTCATTGGTGATAGTTCACAAGCGATTCAGTAGAATCATCCTGTTGGTTCTGCTGGAAGCAGACAGATTACGGCGCGGTAACAAAGCGGTTATGTACCGGATTGCAAATCCGAGTAGGTCGGTTCGACTCCGGCCCGCGCCTCCATCCATGTTTTTTGCAGCCCCTTGCCAGGGGCTTTTTTGTTCGTCAGCATGTCCCCGGCCTGAGTGGTGAAATAGGTAGACACAGCGGACTTAAAATCCGCCGCTTCGTGAAAACGGGCGTACCGGTTCGATTCCGGTCTCAGGCACCAGCCAACGGATCAAGGTCTTACAGGTCCTGCCGGCGTGCTGGCGATGCCCATTTCAGACCGCAACTGGTTAAGATAGATTCCATGGCCCGCTACACCACCCCTCCTTTTGAAATACACGTCCACGGCGAAGTGCCGCTGCGTGAGGATGTCGGCTTTGAGCAGTTGCAGGAAGCCCTGAAACCGCTCTGGAAATACGCGGGCGCCAAGTCGCTGGCCGACGGTGCCGCCAGCACCTATGAGGAAGAGCCCGGCATACGCTTCGATGTCCACCAGCACCTGCTGCAACTGTGCTGGACGGTTCCCGGTGACGAGGATTTTCGTCAGGTGCTCGACGAGGTCTGCATGGCCCTGAACGAGTTGGCCGCCATCGGTGCTCCCATCGAAGTCACTTTCTACGATGCGGATTTTGACGAGGATGAGGAGTCCGACGGCGAAGAGGCCAGGGACGATTTCGCCATGTACTTTGTCGGCCCCACGCCGGCGGCCATCATGCAGGTCCAGCGCGATCTTCTGGTGCAGGACATGATCGGCCTGATGGAGCGTCACTTTGATGCCTCCGAACTCGGCGAGGTGGTGGCGGCTGTCGACAAGCTGTTCGAGCAGCGTTTTGATGCGCTGGTCAGCTCCATGCAGCTGGGCAGGCCTCCGCGCGGAATGGGAGGTCCCCAGGGGGGTTCGGGCCATGGCGGCGGCGGACGCAAGCCGCGGCATCTGCATTAAGCAGTTCTAGGACAGCGTCGCTCCGTCCTTGCCAGCGCCGGGAAACCCCAGCCCGCGCATGTAGACGTCCACCACCTCCTGCCCCAGGGACACGAGATCGAAATCGGCGCTTTCCAGCAACCAGTTCTGGATCAGACCATCGATGATGGCGTGCAGGCCTTGCGCCGCCGCAGCGGCCGGCACCGGCAGTTCCATCGCATGTTGCCGCGCTGCCGCCTGGAAACCACGTTCAACACGTCCCAGAAAGTCACTTCGGCTCTTGAGGTGACGCAGCCGCACCGCCTGCAGCTCGCCGACGTACTCCACCTTGTGGGTGGCAACTTCAAAGACACGGCGCGTCTGCGGGTCGCTGGCAATGCGCAGCAACGCTTCTCCCACGCCGCTGCGGATGCGTGCCAGCGGGTCGCTGTGCCCCTCCTGGCCCTCCCGACCCTCATGCCCGAGCTGGTCCTGGAAGGACTGCTCCAGCGGCAGGGTGACCCGTTCCATCATCGCGTTGAAGAGATCGGCTTTGTCCTTGAAGTGCCAGTAGACCGCGCCGCGGGTCGCCCCGGCCCGCCGGGCGATGTCCTGCAGGCTGGTGCGCGAGACGCCCTGCGCCTGGAACAGGTGCTCGGCTGCATCCAGCAGCTTGTGGCGGGTGGCCAGGGCTTCTTCTTTCGTTCGTCGGACCATGCTTCTCCTGAAAACACTGTTTTAAAGGGGCGGTGTTTATACATTCATAAATGTATGTAAACTATACCACTCGCAAAAACCCTTATTCTTTCGCCTTTCGTCCGATGGGGGCCGCGTGCCGATTTCCGTCAGGCCTGCCATCCAGGACCCACCTTTTGCGCTTCACACCAGAAAATTCGAGGATCAGCATGCCCATGTCCCGCGTCACTCATCCGCCCTTCGAGGCACGCCCCGCCAGCAACCCTCAGCGGCTGCTGGTCGTTGCGATCTTGTCGCTGTTTCTCGCCGGCTGCGGCAAGGGCGCCAGCCAGGCGCCAGCCGCCCCTCCGCCTGCGCAGGTGGGGGTGGTGACAGTGACCCAGGGCGACGTGGGTCTGGTGACCGAACTGCCTGGTCGGCTGGAGGCCTCCCGCGTGGCGCAGGTGCGGGCGCGCGCCGCCGGCATTTTGCAGAAACGGCTGTTCCGTGAGGGCAGCGACGTGAAAGCCGGGCAGCCGCTGTTCAGCATTGACGCTGCGCCCTATGCCGCCGCGGCGGCCAGCGCCAAAGCGGGCCAGGCCCGGGCCGAAGCCAATCTGGCTCAGGCCACGGCACTGGCGCAGCGCTACAAACCCCTGGTGGAGGCCAATGCCATCAGCAAGCAGGAGTACGCGAACGCCGTAGCGGCGCAGAAGCAGGCCGAGGCCGATGTGGCCGTGGGCAAGGCCAATGTGCAGACCGCCAGCATCAACCTCGGTTATGCCTCGGTGACCGCCCCGATCTCGGGCCGCATCGGACGCGCCCTGGTGACCGAAGGTGCGCTGGTCGGACAGGGTGACGCGACCCAGCTCGCGGTGATCCAGCAGATCAACCCGATGTACGTCAACTTCACCCAATCGGCTTCGGACGTGATGAAGCTGCGCGCTGCCATGGAGAGCGGCCAGTTCAAACGTGCCAGCGGCGGCGATGCAGCCAGCGTGCGCATCGTGCTTGAGGACGGCACGGAGTATGCACGTCCCGGCCGTTTGCTGTTTTCGGACCTGACGGTCGACGCCACCACGGGCCAGATCACCCTGCGCGCCGAGGTGCCCAACCCGAGCGGCCAGTTGCTGCCCGGGCTGTTTGTGCGGGTGCGCCTGGAGCAGGCGCAGGCCACCAATGCCATGACCCTGCCGCAGCAGGCCGTCACGCGTTCGGGCCAGGGCGACACGGTCATGGTGGTCGATGCCGAAGGCAAGGTCTCGACGCGGCCGGTGAAAATCGGTTCGGCCAAAGGCAACCAGTGGGTGATTCTCGAGGGGCTGAAAACCGGTGAGCAGGTCATGGTCGACGGGTTCCAGAAACTGCGCCCCGGCGCCAGCGTCAAGCCCGTGCCCTGGCAGCCTGCAGGCGCAGCGCCCGCAGGTGCGGCTTCAGCGCCGGCCTCCGCACCGGCGGCACCCACTGCACCAGCTGCAGCGTCCGCGGCGCCTGCTGCCTCCGCAGCCGCCAAATAAGGAGCGCTCTGCATGGCCAAGTTTTTCATTGATCGGCCTATCTTTGCCTGGGTGATCGCGCTTTTCATCATCGTGATGGGCAGCGTGGCCATCACGCAGTTGCCGATCTCCCAGTACCCGCCGGTCGCGCCTCCGTCCATTGTCATCAATGCCTCCTACCCCGGCGCCTCGGCGCAGACGCTGGAGGACAGCGTGCTGTCGGTGATCGAGCGCGAGATGAACGGATCGCCCGGCCTGATCTACATGGAGTCGGTGGCCCAGGCCAACGGCACCGGCAGCATCACCATCAGCTTCCAGCCCGGCACCAATGCCGACCTGGCCCAGGTGGACGTGCAGAACCGCCTGTCGCGTGCATCGCCGCGACTGCCGCAGGCGGTGACGCAGCAGGGCGTGCGTGTCGACAAGTCGCGCTCGAACTTCCTGATGTTCACCATGCTTTCGTCCACCAACCCGGCCTTCGATCCGATCGCGCTGGGCGACTACGCGTCGCGCAACGTGGTGCCGGAGCTGCAGCGCCTTCCCGGCATCGGCCAGGCCCAGTTGTTCGGCTCCGAACGCGCCATGCGCATCTGGATCGATCCGGCCAAGCTGTCGGGCTTCAACCTGTCGTCCGCCGAGGTCACCGCCGCCATCCGGGCGCAGAACGCGCAGGTGTCTTCAGGCACGATCGGTGACCTGCCCAACGTCGCGGGCCAGGGCATCGCCGCCACCGTGGTGGTCAACGGCCAGCTGTCCGATGTCGGGCAGTTCGGCAACATCATCCTGCGCGCCAACACCGACGGTTCGGCGGTGCGGCTCAAGGACGTGGCGCGTATCGAACTCGGCGGCCAGGCCTATGCGACCTCCGCGCGGCTCAATGGCAAGCCGGCGGTCGGTATCGGTCTGCAGCTGTCGCCCAGCGGCAATGCGCTGGCGTCGGCCAAGGCCGTGCGCGAGAAGATGGCCGACCTGGAACGGTATTTTCCGCAGGGCGTGAGCTGGACCATTCCTTACGACAGCTCGCGGTTTGTGCAGATCTCGATCTCCCAGGTCGCCGTGACCCTGCTCGAAGCGGTGGCGTTGGTGTTTCTCGTGATGTTCCTGTTCCTGCAGAACTGGCGTTACACCGTGATTCCGACCATCGTGGTGCCGATTGCGCTGCTGGGGACCTTTGGCACGTTGCTGGCCCTGGGTTTTTCGATCAACGTGCTGACCATGTTCGGCATGGTGCTGGTGATCGGCATCGTGGTCGATGACGCGATCGTGGTGGTCGAGAACGTCGAACGCATCATGAGCGAGGAGGGGTTGCCCCCGCTGGAAGCCACGCGCAAGGCGATGCGGCAGATCTCGGGCGCCATCATCGGCGTGACCGTGGTGCTGATCTCGGTGTTTGTGCCTCTCGCCTTTTTTGCCGGCTCGACCGGCAACATCTACCGCCAGTTCTCGGCGGTGATGGTGGCGTCCATTGGTTTTTCCGCCTTCATGGCGCTGTCCCTGACCCCCGCCCTGTGCGCGACGCTGCTCAAGCCGGTGGAAGCGGGTCACCACCACGAAAAGCGTGGCTTTTTCGGCTGGTTCAACCGCAGCTTTTCACGCACCGCCAAGGGCTATGAAAGCATCGTCGCCCGTGTGCTCAAGCGGGCCGCGCGTTACCTGGTCATCTACGTGGCCATCATCGCGGCGGTGGCGGTGGTCTACACCCGGCTGCCAACCTCCTTCCTGCCGGGTGAAGACCAGGGCACCATGCTGGTCAACGTGCAGTTGCCGCCCGGGGCGACCCAGGACCGGACGCTGGCGGTCATGCAGCAGGTCGAGGCCTACATCCTCAAGCAGCCCGAAGTGCAGAGCATGGTCGGGGTGCTGGGTTTCAGCTTCTCGGGCCAGGGCCAGAATGCGGCGCTGGCTTTTGTCACGCTCAAGGACTGGTCCGAGCGCGAAGGCCCTGGCCAGTCGGCCGAGGCGCTGGCGGGCCGGGCCTTCGGTGCCTTGTCCGGCATACGCGACGCGTTCATCTTTCCGCTGAGCCCGCCGCCCATTCCCGAGCTGGGAACGGCCAGCGGCTTCACCTTCCGCCTGCAGGACCGGGCCGGCGCCGGTCACGAGGCGCTGGTCAACGCCCGCAACCAGATGCTGGGCATGGCTGGCAAGAGCCCGGTGCTGGCGCAGGTGCGCCCGGACGGCCTGGAAGACGGTCCGCAATTGCAGATCGACATTGACCGCGACAAGGCCAATGCGCTGGGAGTTTCCTTTGATTCCATCAACACCACGCTGTCCACCGCGCTGGGCTCCAGTTATGTGAATGACTTTCCCAACCAGGGTCGCCTGCAGCGTGTGGTGGTGCAGGCCGATGCACCGGCCCGCATGCAGCCGGACGACCTGCTGCGCATCAATGCGAGCAACAGCCAGGGCCGGCCGGTGCCGCTGTCGGCCTTTGCCAGCACGCGCTGGGTGACCGGTGCGCAGCAGACGATTCGCTACAACGGTTATCCGGCGATGCGGATCTCGGGTTCTGCGGCGCCGGGCTACAGCTCGGGTGCGGCCATGGCCGAGATGGAAAAGCTGGCGGGCCAGCTGCCCGCCGGTTTTGGTTTCGAGTGGACCGGCCAGTCGCGCGAGGAAAAACTCGCCGGCTCGCAGGCGCTGATTCTTTACGGCTTTGCCATCCTTGCGGTGTTCCTGTGCCTGGCCGCACTTTATGAGAGCTGGACCATTCCGCTGGCGGTGATCATGGTGGTGCCGCTGGGGGTGCTCGGCGTGTTGCTGGCCACACTGCTGCGCGCCTACGCCAACGACGTGTATTTCCAGGTCGGGCTGATCACCATCATCGGCCTGTCCGCGAAAAACGCGATCCTGATCATCGAATTTGCAAAAGACCTTGAAGCGCAGGGCAAGAGTGCCATCGAGTCGGCGTTGGCCGCCGCCCACCTGCGGTTCCGTCCCATCGTGATGACCTCGCTGGCCTTCATGATGGGGGTGTTGCCGCTGGCGCTGGCCACCGGCGCCGGCTCGGCCAGCCAGCGCGCCATCGGCACCGGTGTGATCGGCGGCATGATCACGGGGACCGCGCTGGCGGTGATTTTTGTACCGGTCTTTTTTGTCGTGGTGCGTGGCCTGTTCAAGGGCAGTGACCGGCAGAGAAAAATGTATTCCGACCACGCCAGGGCGGCTGGTTTTGACGGAGATGGAAATGAAGGCAAAGCCCATGACTAAGATCCGGCTGACACAGGCGCTGGTGTTGAGCGCCGTCGCGCTGGCGGCGGGCTGCTCGATGGCGCCCAAATATGAACGCCCCGAGGCCCCGGTCGCGACCGACTGGCCGGGCCTGCGTCTCGCACGTTCACTGGCCGTCGTTCCGACCGGGGCCTCGACGGCCGTGCAGACCACCGCAGCGGCCGACATCGAGTGGCAGAGTTTTTTCAGCGACCCCAAACTGCGGCTGATGATCGAGGCGGCGCTGCGCAACAACCGCGACCTGCGCATCGCGGTGCTCAACATCGAGCAAGCGCGGGCGCAGTTCCAGATCCGGCGCGCCGACCAGTTCCCGACCGTGGGGGCAGCAGCCACCGGCTCGCGCCAGCCCGCGGCCGGAGGAAATATTTCCAGCGTCTACACCGCCGGTCTGGCCATGACCTCGTACGAGATTGATTTCTTCGGCCGCGTCGCCAGCCTGAAGGACGCCGCGCTGGCGCAATACCTGGCGACCGAGGAGGGCCGCAAGACCACCCAGATCAGCCTGATTGCGACGGTGGCCAACACCTGGCTGAGCCTGCTGGCCGACGAGGAGCTGCTGGCGATCACGCAGCAGACACTGGCCACGCGTGAAGAGTCCTTCAAGCTCAGCCAGCTTCGTTTTGACAACGGCGCCACCTCCGAGCTGGACCTGCGCCAGGCCGAGTCGCTGACCGAGGCTGCCCGCATCAACCTGGCGCAACTGCAACGCCAGCGCGCGCTCGATGAAAACCTGCTGACGCTGCTGCTGGGTCAGCCGCTGACCGGCGAACTGGCGGCGGCGCTGCCGGCCGGCCAGGCACTGGCCGATGCGCCGCTGATGGTGGACGTGCCCGCGGGCCTGCCCTCGGACCTGCTCACCAAACGCCCCGACATCCGCCAGGCCGAGCAACAACTGCTGGCGGCGAACGCCAATATCGGCGCGGCGCGTGCCGCGTTTTTCCCGCGCATCTCGCTGACGGCGTCCGCCGGCAGTGTCAGCAACCACCTGTCGGGGCTGTTCGAAAGCGGGACTTACGGCTGGACGCTGGCGCCGCAGCTGTTTCTGCCGCTGTTCGACGCCGGCCGCAACCGCGCCGGGCTGGATTCGGCCAACGTGAATCGCGACATTGCCGTGGCGCAGTATGAGAAGGCGATTCAGACCGCGTTCCGCGAGGTGGCCGACGCGCTGGCCGGCCGCGCCACGCTGGGGGAGCAACTGCGCGCGCAGCAGGCCCAGGCCAGCGCCGAAGCCACCCGGTTCAAGCTGTCGGACCTGCGGTACCAGAACGGCATATCCAGCCAGCTCGACCTGCTCGATGCCCAGCGCTCCCTGTTCGCCGCACGGCAGGCGGTGGTGCAGACCCGGCTGCTGCAGTTGCAGAACCAGGTCACGCTGTACAAGACGCTCGGTGGGGGCTGGAAAGAGCCGGTGACGGCTGCGGTAGCGACGGGCACCACCAGGCCTTGACCGTCTTATTGATTTTTTCCAACTACACGCAGTGACTTGGACTGCTCTCACCCTCTCCCCCTGGGAGAGGGCGGGGGTGAGGGCTGGCGGTCTGTCAGAGAGCTATCGCAAGTTGGGGCTTGCTGGCCCTCACCCCAACCCTCTCCCACAGGGCGAGGGGGCAAGAAAGGCACGCTGCATGCAGTGTCCTGAGTAGTTACAGGTTCTCGAGTGTTTCAGGGCTCCAGCCCTTGATACACCTGCGCTGGCTGCTCTTAAAAGTGTAGCGTTCCGACGGGACCATCCAGCTGCAGCCAGCGCTGCGCAGCCGCTCGCAGGTGAGTTGCCTGCCCGGTGCTGAACAGGCTGATCCGACCCGGCGCGCTGTCCGCTTCGCCTGTCGAAACGGCACTCGCCAGCCGCAGCCGGGTCTGCCGGGCCACCGCCTCGCCGGTGTCCACCAGTTGCACATCGGGCCCGATCAGATCACGCAGCACGGCAGCGGCAAACGGGTAATGCGTGCAGCCCAGCACCAGCGTGTCGATCTCCCCGTCTTTCAAGCCAAATTGGCCCAGGGCCCTTGTGTGACGTGCGCAGGCAGCTATTATTTCAGTAGCGGTTGGAGGGTTGGCCGTGTTGGCCACGCCGCGCTCGATCGCGTCGGCCAGGCCGTCGCAGGGCTGCAGCACAAACTCGGCTTGCGTCGCCAGGCTACCCAGCAAAGCCCGGAAGCGGCTGCTGCCCAGCGTGCTGCGTGTGGCCATGACGCCGATGCGCCGGGTCTTGCTGGTGGCTGCCGCGGGTTTGAGCGCCGGCTCCACCCCGATGATGGGCAACTGGGGGTGCTCTGAGCGCAACACATCGATGGCCGCCGCTGTAGCCGTGTTGCAGGCGATCACCAGCGCCTGCACGCCCTGGCCCAGCAAATGGGCGGTGAGGGCGCGCGAGCGGGCGATCACGTGGGCCTGGTCCCGCTCGCCATAAGGCGCGTGGCCGCTGTCGGCGATGTAGATGAAGTTGTCGTTCGGCAGTTCGGCGCGCAGCGCCCGCAGCACGCTCAGGCCACCGACGCCACTGTCAAAAACGCCGATCAAGACAGGCCCCCACGGTCGCGCACTGCGTGTCGCTCCCTGCCCCCCGAGGGGGCCGCTGCGCCTGCGGACTGGCAAAGCCAGCTCCGCGGCCCCGGCTTGATTGAAGAGCGTTCAGGCAGCAGCAACCGCAATGCCCTTGAACTCACCGGTGGCAATCTTCTTCTGCCACTCGGCCGGGCCGGTGATGTGGGCGCTGGTGCCGCCCGAATCCACCGCCACGGTCACCGGCATGTCGACCACGTCGAACTCGTAAATCGCTTCCATGCCGAGGTCGGCAAAACCGACGACGGTGGCGCTCTTGATCGCCTTGCTGACCAGGTAGGCGGCGCCGCCGACGGCCATCAGGTAGGCGCTTTTGTGTTTCTTGATGGCCTCGATCGCCACCGGGCCGCGTTCGGCCTTGCCGATCATGGAGATCAGGCCAGTCTGCGCCAGCATCATTTCGGTGAAACCGTCCATGCGGGTTGAGGTCGTCGGGCCGGCGGGGCCGACCGCCTCGCCGGCGACCGGGTCCACCGGGCCCACGTAATAAATCACGCGGTTGGTGAAGTCCACCGGCAGCTTCTCGCCCCTGGCCAGCATGTCGGCAATGCGCTTGTGCGCGGCGTCGCGGCCGGTCAGCATCTTGCCGGACAGCAGCAGTGTCTGGCCGGGCTTCCAGCTCGCGACCTCGGCCTGGGTCAGTGTGTCGAGGTTGACCTTCTGGCTCTTCACGTAGTCAGGCGTCCAGTTGACGTTGGGCCACAGGTCCAGACTCGGCGGGTCCAGATACACCGGGCCGCTACCATCCATCACGAAGTGCGCATGGCGCGTGGCGGCGCAGTTCGGGATCATGGCCACCGGCTTGCTGGCCGCGTGCGTCGGGTACATCTGGATCTTCACGTCGAGCACCGTGGTCAGGCCGCCCAGGCCCTGCGCGCCTATGCCCAGCGCGTTGACCTTGTCGAACAGCTCCAGGCGCAACGCCTCGACCTTGGTCAGGGCCGCACCCGAGGCCGCCTTGGCCTGCAGCTCGTACATGTCCAGGTCGTCCATCAGGCTTTCCTTGGCCATCAGCACGGCTTTTTCGGCGGTGCCGCCTATGCCTATGCCCAGCATGCCGGGCGGGCACCAGCCGGCGCCCATGGTCGGCACGGTCTTGAGTACCCAGTCGACGATGGAGTCGCCGGGGTTGAGCATGGCCAGCTTGCTTTTGTTTTCGCTGCCGCCGCCCTTGGCCGCCACGGTGACTTCCAGCGTGTTGCCGGGAACGATCTCGGTGAAGATCACTGCGGGCGTGTTGTCCTTGGTGTTCTTGCGGTCGAACTGCGGGTCGGCCACCACCGAGGCGCGCAGCGTGTTGTCGGGGTGGTTGTAGCCGCGCCGCACACCTTCGTTGATGGCGTCGTCAAGGCTGCCGGTGAAGCCGCCCCAGCGCACGTCCATGCCGACCTTGAGGAAGACGTTGACGATGCCGGTGTCCTGGCAGATCGGGCGGTGGCCGGTGGCGCTCATCTTGCTGTTGGTCAGGATCTGCGCAATGGCGTCCTTGGCCGCCGGACTCTGCTCGCGCTCATAGGCGCGCGCCAGGTGGGCAATGTAGTCGGCCGGGTGGTAGTAGCTGATGTACTGCAGGGCGGCGGCAACGGATTCGATCAGGTCGGCTTGTTGGATGGTGGTCATGGTCAGGGTGTTCGTGGGAGGAGGTCTGTTCACGTGGCTGCCCGTGTGATACGGTAAGCGCAACCCCCTATTTTGACAGGGTGCGAAAAGCCGCCTTTTCACATCAAGGAATGAGCATGACAACCCGCACTGAACACGACACCTTTGGCCCGATTGACGTACCGGCCGACCGGCTCTGGGGCGCGCAGACCCAGCGCTCGCTGCAGAACTTCGACATCTCCGGCGAGTTGCAGCCGCGCGAGATCATCCGCGCGCTGGCGCAGGTCAAGCGCGCTTCGGCCAGCGTCAACCTGGCCCTGGGCCTGCTCGACGGCAAAAAGGCGCTGGCCATCATGGCGGCAGCCGACGAGGTGATTGCCGGGCAGCACGCCGGTGAGTTTCCGCTGGTGGTGTGGCAGACCGGCTCGGGCACGCAGAGCAACATGAATGTCAACGAGGTGTTGGCCAATCGCGCCAGCGTGCTGCTGGGCGGCGAGCGCGGCGAAAACCGTCTCGTGCATCCGAACGACGAGGTCAACCGCAGCCAGTCGTCCAACGACGTGTTTCCGACCGCCATGCATGTGGCGGCGGTGGACGCCATCACGCACCGGCTGCTGCCGGCCATCGACAGGCTGCGCGTCACACTGGCACAGAAGGCGCACGATTTCGACGACATCGTCAAGATAGGCCGCACCCATCTGCAGGACGCCACGCCCTTGACACTCGGCCAGGAGTTCTCGGGCTACGTCGCCCAGCTCGCGCACGGGGAAAAACATGTGCGTGCCGCCTTGCCGCACCTGTGCGAGCTGGCGCTGGGCGGCACGGCCGTCGGCACCGGCCTGAACGCGCCCAAGGGGTATGCGGAGCAGGCGGCGGCCGAACTGGCGCGATTGACCGGCCTGCCTTTCGTGACGGCGCCGAACAAGTTCGAGGCCCTGGCCTCCTGCGACGCCCTGGTTCATGCGCATGGCGCCCTCAAGACGCTGGCCACCAGCATGATGAAAATAGCCAACGATGTGCGCTGGCTGGCCAGCGGGCCGCGCAGCGGCATCGGTGAGCTGTCGATTCCCGAGAATGAACCGGGCTCGTCCATCATGCCGGGCAAGGTCAACCCGACGCAGAGCGAAGCCGTGACCATGCTGTGCTGCCAGGTGTTCGGCAACGATGTGGCCATCAACCTGGGCGGCGCCTCGGGCAATTTCGAGCTCAATGTGTTCCGGCCCATGATCGCCCACAACTTCCTGCAGAGCGTTCGCCTGCTCGCCGACGGCATGGCCAGCTTCAACGACCACTGCGCCGCGGGCATTGAGCCGAACCGCGCGCGTATTGCCGAGCTGGTGGACCGCTCGCTGATGCTGGTTACGGCGCTCAACCCGCACATCGGTTACGACAAGGCCGCTTTCATCGCCAAGAAAGCGCACAAGGAAGGCAGCAGCCTGCGTGACGCGGCCATGGCTTCCGGCCATGTGACCGCTGCGCAGTTTGACGAATGGGTGATACCGGCCAACATGACCGGGCGTTGAGCCCCGTCCCGGCCTTTGAGACGCTATTCAATTAATAGCTGTTCGCGCAGGTGGGACAAGGGCTGAAGGCCATTTTGACATGAAAATCACAGACGCTGTGCGTTGTTCTGTCCGTGCGGCCTCAGGACCGGCGGCGCTCAGGCACCGCATCATCGGGCGGCGCGGCCTGGCCGGGCAGGCGCAGGTGCAAGGCGGCCTGCGCCATCAGGTTGGCCGAGACCGGTGCAGTGACAAAGACAAACAGCGTGATCAGCAGCTCGGCGAAACCGGCCCGGCCCTGGGCCGCCGCCAGGATCATGCTGGCCAGCAGCACGCCACCCACACCCAGCGTGGAGGCTTTGGTCGGCGCATGCAGGCGCATGAAAAAGTCAGGCAGGCGCACCAGGCCGATTGCGCCGACCAGCGAGAAGAAGGCCGCCATCAGCAAGAAGGCGGCGGCCAGCCATTCGGCAACAGGATGAAGTCCCATGGTCATGCCCTCCGTTTCATTCGATCACCTCGCCGCGCGTCAGGTAACGCGCCAGCGCCACGGTGGATACAAATCCGAGCATGGCCATGATCAGGGCTGCTTCAAACAGCACGTGCGTCTGCAGGCGGATGCCCAGCAGGACCACCAGCGCCACCGCATTGAGGTACAGCGTGTCGATGGCCAGCACGCGGTCTGTGATGTGAGGCCCGCGCATCAGACGCCACGCGCACAGCGCCATGGACAGGGAGACGGCACCGACGGCGATGTTGAGCGCCAGGATCAGGAGGGTCATGGGTTTGCTCCAGGGGCGTCTGGCTGGGGTTCAAAAATGGCCAGCAACAGGTTTTCGTAACGTGTCTTGATGTCGGCGGCCATCTGCGCCGGGTCGCTGCAATCGAGTGCGTGAACCAGGATGTGTTTGCGTTGCTCGTCGATCAGGCAGGACACTGTGCCCGGCGTGGTTGTGATGATGCTGGCCAGCAGGGCAATGGCGGTCGGGTGACTCAGTGCCAGCGGCACCGTCACCCAGGCGGGCTGGGGGCGCGACATGGGTCCCAGCACCAGCCGCGCCACCGTGATGTTGGACACCACGATGTCCCACAGCACGACCAGCAGCAGTCGCAGCACCGGCGCCAGACGCATGTTTTGTGTGGCTGGCAGGAAGTTGTGCAGCAGGCGGGGTACCAGCAGGCCAATCAGCAGGGCCGAAATCAGATGAAACGGTGCCAGTGTGTGTTGCAGCAGCAGCCAGCTGGTGGCCAGCAGCACCGACAGCCAGGGGTGGGCGAGCCAGCGGGGTTTTTCCATCATTGGCCTTTCGCCGCGGGTAGCCGCACTTCGCCCTCGCCGCCGCGATAGGGTCGCGTGGTGCTGGCCTCTGCCCCGCCGACCGGTCCCAGCACGGCCCTGGCGTAGGCGACGCGATCGGCCAGTTGCAAGGCCGCCGCATCGGTGTAGCGCTTGAGCGGAGACGCCGCCACCGCCAGCAGCAGGCTGAGCGCCAGCAGGCTCAGCGTCGCCAGCGTGAGGCGAGAGCTGGTGCCTGGCCGGACCGACAGGCCATCGGCCGGCAACACGCTCCAGAACAGGATGGAGCCGGCGCGCGCCAGACCGATCAGCGTCAGGAAGCTGACCACCAGCACCACCGTCCAGACCCACACATGGGCCGGCCCTGCGGCCGAGCTTTCAAGAATCATCAGTTTTCCCAGAAAACCGGGCAGGGGCGGCAGGCCGGCCACCGAGGCCGCACCCAGCAGCGTCATCAAGCCCAGCAGCACGGGTTGTTCCACCGGGGTGGCGGGCCGCAGCCGGTCACCGGCTTCGCCGCGCTGGGTGGCCACTAGTTCGACCAGCAGGAAAAGCGCCGCGATCACCAGTGTGCTGTGCACCATGTAATAAAGTGCGGCCGACATGGCTTGCGGGGTGAAGAGGCCAATACCGGCCAGGATGGTGCCGACAGACGCCACGGTGAGGTAGGACACCAGCCGCGTCAGGCTGTGTGCCGCCAGCGCCCCCAGCACGCCGAGTGCCATGGTGATCAACGCGACCGGCAGCAGCCAGGGCTCGGCAGCCAGCGCGGCGTGACCCGCACCTTCGCCCAGAATCACCGCATGAACGCGGATGATGCCGTAGACGCCGACCTTGGTCATGATGGCAAACATCGCAGCGACGGGGGCGCTGGCTGCGGCATAAGTGCCGGGCAGCCACAGGTAGAGCGGCACAATCGCCGCCTTGAGGCCGAACACGACCAGCAACACCATGGCGCCGGCCTTGAGCAAGGTGGCTTCCTGGGGCCCGAGTTGCGCCACACGCAGCGCCAGGTCGGCCATGTTGAGGGTGCCGGTCACGCCGTAGACGATGGCCAGACCCACCAGAAACAGCGCGGAGGCCACCAGGTTGAGTACAACGTAATGCACGCCCGCCCTGAAGCGCTCACGCCCCTGGCCATGCACCAGCAGCACATAGGAGGCGATCAGCAGGACTTCAAAAAAGACGAACAGGTTGAACAGGTCGCCCGTCACGAAGGCGCCCGACACCCCCATGAGCAGGAAGTGGATCATGGTGTGAAAGTGGCGCCCATGGGTGTCCCACCCGCCTGCGGCATACCAGAGCACCGGCACCGCGATGGTCCAGGTCAGGGCCAGCATCATGGCACTCAGGCGGTCAATGACCAGCACGATGCCGAAAGGCGCAGGCCAGCCACCCAGCGGGTACACGGTGAGGGCGCCTGTGGCCGCTTCAGTCATGAGGCGCCAGGACAGGATGGCACCCAACACGACCGAGACCATGCTGAGCAGGCGTCTGCGTTGCAGCAGCGGCCCGCCGTGGCTGGCTTCGCCGCCATGGTCGCCCATGAGCAGCAGTGCCACGGCCGTGAACAGGGGCAACAGCACCGGCAGCACCGGCAGGTGAGCAGAAAAAACGGCGTGCAGCAAGTCGCTCATGGCGCCTCGTCCCTGGCTTTGCCGGGGCCATGGCCGGGCTCATGTCCGTCCACATGGTCGCTCCCGGACTCGTGGCGGCTGCGCAGTGCCAGTTCAATCACAAAACCCGTCGTGGCAAAGCCGATCACGATGGCCGTCAGCACCAGTGCCTGGGGCAGCGGGTCGGCGACGCGCCCCGTGGCCGACAGAATGGGCGCGGCATCCTGCCAGAGGCGGCCCATGGCGAAGATGAACAGGTTGACGGCATAACCCAGCAGGCTCAGGCCCAGCACCACCGGCCAGGTGCGTCCGCGCAGGATCAGGTAAATACCCGTGGCCGTGACCATGCCGATGCCGCTGGCCACCAGAAACTCAAGACTCATGGTTGTACTCCCGTGCGCGGGGTGGGGCCCGGGCTGTGCCCGATTCGCGGCTCACCGAACCCAGTGTGGACAGCGCCAGCAGGGTGGATCCCACCACAGTGATGTACACGCCCAGGTCAAACAGCGCGGCGGTGGCCAGCGGCAGGTCGCCCAGCAACGGCACATGGGGATGGCCATGGGCACTGGTCAGGAAAGGTTGGCCGAAGAAAAAAGCACCCACCCCCGTGAGCCCCGCAATGCCCAGACCCAGGCCAATCCAGCGCACGAAACGGCTCCCGCCATCTGCCCGCAGCAAAGCCTCTGCGCGCGACTGGCCCATGGCCATGTATTGCAGTACCAGCGCCACGGCGCTGATGAGCCCGGCAATGAATCCTCCGCCAGGCTGGTTGTGGCCGCGCATGAAGATGTAGAGGGTGACCACCAGCGCCAGTGGGAGCAGCACACGTGCGGCCACACGCAGCAGCAAGGGCTGGGCGGCAAATGTCCAGGTCAGGCCCTGCTCGTCAGCGGCGGGGCGGCGGGTCCGCATTCCGTCCATCAGCGCCAGCACACCGATGGCCGCGATACCGAGCACGGTGATCTCGCCGAAGGTGTCGTAACCGCGGAAGTCCACAAGAATCACATTGACGACGTTGGTGCCGCCGCCGGCAATCGCCGACTGGTTCAGGAAATACCACGCAATCGAATCATGATCGCGCGTCAGCATGACCCAGGCCAGCCAGGCGATGCCCGCGCCGCCGCACAGCGCGAGTGCGGCGTCGCGCGTGCGGCGCCCGGTTGAAGACTCGTGCGGGGAGTGCCGCGGCAGCAGCGCCAGTCCCATGAGCAGCAGCACGGTGGAAACCACTTCCACGGTCAGTTGCGTGAGCGCCAGGTCGGGCGCCGAGAAGCTGACGAAGGCCAGCGCGGTCACCAGGCCCACCACGCCCACCACCACGACCGACTGGAAACGCTGGTGGTGGTGCAGGACCAGCCAGGCGCAGGCCAGCAGCAGCAGGCCCCAGACCACCAGCGCCGCAGGCGACACAGGCAATAAAACGCGTGAGCCGGTGCCGGGTGCATCCCCTGAAAGCAGCGCCGCAGCCGCCATTGCCACGGTGGCGATCAGCATCCAGGCGATGTAGCGCTGCAGCGAGGCTGTTTCCAGACTGCCGGTGAGGCGGCCGGCCAGGTTGAAGAGCCGGTCCGAGCCGCGGGTAAAGAGGTTCAGGCCGGTCAGCAGGCCGAACCAGCTCTCGGAACTCAGGCGATGCAGGCGGCAGCCTCGCGCCAGCAGGAAGTACAGGCCGACGCCACCGGCCAGCGCCAGCATGCTCAGCAACAGCGGCAGGTTCAGGCCGTGCCAGATGGCCAGCTGATAGTCCGGCGGCGCTGTACCCAGCATGGCGGTGGCGGCCACCAGCACCATGGGCCCGAGGAGCAGCGAAGGCAGGATACCGACTGCCACGCAGACCACGGCCAGCAGGATCACCGGGGCCTTCATGCCCGGGGGGGGCTCGTGCGGATGCGGATGGGGCAAATCGCCCGCGGGTCCGTTGAAAAAGACATCGTGCACCAGACGTACCGAGTAGGCCACGCTCAGCAGCGCGGCCAGCGTGGCCGCCGCGGGCACCGCCCAGCGCCAGCCGCCGGCCTGTGCAAAGGTCACGGCCTCGGTCAGGAACATTTCCTTGGACAGAAAACCGTTGAAAAGCGGCACCCCCGCCATGGCGGCGGCCGCCACCATGGCGAGCGTCGCGGTCCAGGGCATGAGGTGGCGCAGGCCGCCCAGCATTCGCATGTCTCGCGTCCCTGTCTCATGGTCCACGATGCCGGCAATCATGAACAATGCCGCCTTGAAGCTGGCATGGTTGAGGATGTGAAACATCGCGGCCACGGCCGCCAGCGGCGAGCCCAGCCCGATCAGGAAGGTGATCAGCCCCAGATGGCTGATGGTGGAGTACGCCAGCAAGGCCTTGAGATCGTGTTTGAAAATGGCGACGAAGGCCGCAAAGGCCATGGTCACCAGTCCGGTGGTGGAGACAATGCCGAAGAAAAGTTCGGTGCCGCCTATCACGGGGGTCAGTCGCGCCATCAGGAAGATCCCGGCCTTGACCATGGTGGCTGAGTGCAGGTAGGCCGACACCGGTGTGGGTGCTGCCATGGCCTGCGGTAGCCAGAAATGGAAAGGGAACTGCGCGCTTTTGGTGAAGCAGCCCAGCAAAATCAGGAGCAGCGCCGCGGGATAACGGCTGTCAGCCTGAATACGTGCGCCCTGGTCCAGCATCAGGCTGAGCTCGTAGGTGCCGGCCATCTGGCCCAGCAGCACAAAGCCGCCCAGCATGGCCAGACCGCCTCCTCCGGTGAGCGCCAGCGCCATGCGCGCACCTTCGCGGGATTCGGCGCGGTGGTTCCAGTAACCGATCAGCAGGAAAGAAGAAATGCTGGTGAGTTCCCAGAACACGATCAGCAGCAGCAGGTTGTCCGACAGCGCAATGCCCAGCATGGCCGCCATGAACAGCATCAGGGTGCTGAAAAACTTTCCGACCGGATCGGCCTTGCCCAGGTAGAAATGCGCGTAGAGGATGATCAGCAGGCCGATGCCGGTGATCAGCAGCGCAAACATCAGGGACAGGCCGTCCAGCCGCAGGCCGAGGTTCAGTCCGATCTCGGGAACCCAGGCAGTGAAGCTGGTTTGCGCCTGACCGCCCATGATCCCGGGCGCCTGCAGCAGCAGCAGGATGAAGCCGGCGGCAGTGACCGCGGCGGCCAGCCAGGCGGTGCGGCTGCGCTGGCTGGAAGTCGGCTGTGCGGCTGAGCCGGACCACGCGGTGAGCACGGCGCCAACAATCAGCGGAAGGAAAATGATCAGTAGCAGCAAGGTCTGGAAGTCCCGGGTGTTCATTCCATTCTAGGGGCGGCCTTCGCGCCGACTTCAGCGAAGTGGGAATGTCCCGGCCCCAGGCCCGTTTTTCGATGGATCCGGAGCGGGCGAGCGCGCCTGCTGCCTCGCGCGGTGCGAGCCCTTCAGAAGACGGGGCTCCTGGATGCCTCAGGGCGGGTTGTGTGCCTGCGGTACACGCCGGATCAGCACCACGATCAGCGTGATCACGGTGATGGGAATCACAAAACCCATGAGGGCCATGGAGTACAGGCCCAGCGCAGCGTGCTGCTGGCTGGCCAGCACCAGATAAACGACATAGGCGACGTAGTACAGGACGAACACGCCACCTTCCCAGCGCGCAATTTCGCGGCCGGTCAGAAACACGGGCAGACAGGCGAGGGCGACGGCCATCATGACCCAGAGGTCAAAGTTGAGCAGGGCGGTGGGGACGGCCAGCCCCAGGTCGCCCGAGAGCATGGCGGCCAGACCGATGCAGCCCAGGATGTTGAAGGTGCAGCTGCCCACCACGTTGCCAACGGCGATGTCGCGCTCCCCCTTGAGTGCGGCCATCAGCGATGTTGCCACCTCGGGCATGGACGTGCCCGCCGCGACGATGGTCAGGCCGATGACCAGGTCACTGATGCCCAGAGCCTTGGCAAAAATCACCGACGCGCTCACCAGCCATTCAGACCCCAGCACCAGCAACCCCAGCCCGACGACGATCAGCAGAAGCTGGACGGGAAGGCGGGCATCCCAGCCGCCGGGCCGCGCGGGCGGCAGCTCGGCCGCGTATTCGTCCTGCGCAGCCCGTGTCTCCTTGCGCGACTGGATGACCAGGAAGACGGTGTAGGCGATCAACAGCGCGAACAGGATGACGCCATCCATGAAGCCCAGCCTGTTGTCCTGGGCAAAGACCAGCAAGAGCAGACTGGCGCCTATCATGATGGGCACCTCCTGACGAATCAGCTGGATGTTGACCACCAGCGGGATGATCAGCGCCGACAGGCCCAGAATGAACAGCACGTTGAAGATGTTGCTGCCCACCACGTTGCCCAGGGCCAGGTTGGTCTGGCCGTTGAGGACCGCGCCCGCGGACACCGCCATCTCCGGTGCGCTGGTTCCGAAAGCCACAATGGTCAGTCCCACGACCAACGGTGAAATGCCAAAGGACAGCGCAAGTTTCGATGCGCCGCGTACCAGCAACTCGGCGCCAGCCACCAGACCAATCAGGCCGCCTATGAACAACAGGATGGTCATTTATGGCTTTCGTGGGGCGGCTTCAGTGGGCGGAAGGTCCGGCGGACCGGGTCAGTGTTTCTGCGAGCCGGAGCCCGACATCAGTTTGTCGGTGTAGGCAATCGCCAGGGCCGACAGCAGGAAGGTGATGTGGATGGCGGTTTGCGCAATCAACACCCGGTCGGTGTAGTTGTCCGCATTGATGAAGGTCTTGAGCAGGTGGATCGAGCTGATGCCGATGATGGCGGTGGCGAGCTTGACCTTGAGCACTGACGCATTGACGTGGCTCAGCCACTCGGGCTGGTCGCGGTGGCCTTCAAGGTTCATTCGGCTGACGAAGGTTTCGTAGCCGCCGACAATCACCATGATCAGCAGGTTCGAGATCATGACCACGTCAATCAGCGCCAGCACCACCAGCATGATGACCGTTTCGTTGAGCGTCACGATGGGTGCCGAGGTCTTGTAGCCTATGCTCGTGATCAGCGCCTGCAAGGCGGTCTGGCTGCCGAAGGCCGCCTCGATCAGATGCAGCAGCTCGACCAGAAAATGAAAGACATAGACGCCCTGCGCAGCGATCAGGCCCACATACAGCGGCAGCTGCAGCCAGCGGCTGGCGAAAATGAAGTTGGGAATCGGGCGCAGCGGTGAAACTTTGGCCGGGGTGTTCTTGGGTTCTGACATGGGGGGCGTGAGGGTTTGTACGGAATGGCCGGATTGTAGGCGCGCTGCCCCATCTGCCCGGATTCGGGTTAAATTTGCCAGCTCAATGCCAGTCAGTGGACTGTAAGTGCCGAATGTGACATTTGCACGCATTCGACTAAAACCCAGGAGACCATCACCATGAGCGCGCCTTCATCCTCTGCCATCGAGTCCACACTGGTTGAAAACCGGGTCTTTTTCCCCAACCCGGAGCTGGCCAAATCCGCCCGCATTTCCGGCATGGATGCCTACCAGGCGCTGTGCGCCGAAGCAGAAAAGGACTTCGAGGGATTCTGGGCCCGGCTGGCGCGCGAGAACCTGAGCTGGAAGAAGCCCTTCACCCAGACCCTGGACGAGTCGAACGCGCCGTTCTACCAATGGTTTGCCGACGGCGAGCTCAACGCCTCCTATAACTGCCTGGACCGCCACCTCGGCACCGCCACCGAGAACAAGAAGGCCATCATCTTCGAGAGCGACGACGGCAAGGTCACCAACGTCACCTACAAGGAACTGCACGGCAAGGTCTGCCAGTTCGCCAACGCGCTCAAGGCCATGGGCATCAAAAAGGGCGACCGCGTCATTATCTACATGCCGATGACGGTGGAGGGCGTTGTCGCCATGCAGGCCTGCGCGCGTATAGGCGCGACCCACTCGGTGGTGTTCGGCGGCTTTTCCGCCAAGAGTCTGCAGGAGCGCATCCAGGACGCCGGGGCGGTCGCCGTCATCACCGCCAACTACCAGCTGCGCGGCGGCAAGGAGTTGCCGCTCAAGGCGATTGTCGACGAGGGCATCGCCATGGGCGGCTGCGAGTCCATCAAGAACGTCATCGTCTACCAGCGCACCGCCACGGCCTGCACCATGGTCGCCGGGCGCGACAGCCTGATGCACGAGGTGACGGCCAAGCACTCGGCCACCTGCGAGCCGGAGTTCGTCGGCGCAGAACATCCGCTGTTCATCCTCTACACCTCCGGCTCGACCGGCAAACCCAAGGGCGTGCAGCACAGCACCGGCGGCTACCTGCTGTGGGCCAAGCTGACCATGGACTGGACCTTCGACATCCAGCCCACGGATGTGTTCTGGTGCACGGCCGACATCGGCTGGATCACCGGCCACACCTATGTGGCCTACGGCCCGCTGGCCGCCGGCGCGACGCAGGTGATTTTCGAAGGCATTCCCACCTACCCGAACGCCGGCCGCTTCTGGCAGATGATCGAAAAACACAAGGTCAGCATTTTCTACACCGCGCCGACCGCCATCCGCTCGCTGATCAAGGCGGCCGAAGCCGACGAAAAAATCCATCCGGCGCGCTCTGACCTGAGCAGCCTGCGCATTCTCGGCACCGTGGGCGAGCCCATCAACCCCGAAGCCTGGATGTGGTACTACAAAAACGTCGGTGGCGAGCGCTGCCCGGTGGTCGACACCTTCTGGCAGACCGAAACCGGCGGCCACATGATCACGCCGCTGCCTGGCGCGACGCCCCTCGTCCCCGGCAGCTGCACCCTGCCGCTGCCCGGCATCATGGCGGCCATCGTCGATGAACTCGGCAAGGACGTGCCCAACGGTTCCGGCGGCATGCTGGTGGTCAAGCGCCCCTGGCCGTCGATGATCCGCACCATCTGGAACGATCCCGAGCGTTTCAAGAAAAGTTATTTCCCCGAGGAAATGGGCGGTACCCTGTACCTGGCCGGCGATGGCGCGGTGCGCAGCATCGACCGCGGCTACTTCCGCATCACCGGCCGCATCGACGACGTGCTCAATGTTTCCGGTCACCGCATGGGCACGATGGAAATCGAGTCGGCGCTGGTCTCGCATTCTGCACTGGTGGCCGAGGCGGCCGTGGTGGGGCGACCCGACGACCTGACCGGCGAGGCAATCGTGGCCTTCGTGGTGCTCAAGCGCTCGCGGCCCACCGGTGACGAAGCCAAGGCGATTGCGAAAGAGCTGCGCGACTGGGTCGGCAAGGAGATCGGGCCGATTGCCAAGCCCAAGGACATCCGTTTCGGCGACAACCTGCCGAAAACCCGCAGCGGAAAAATCATGCGCCGCCTGTTGCGCGGCATTGCCAAGGGCGAAGCCATCACCCAGGACACCTCGACCCTTGAAAACCCGGCGATCCTTGATCAACTCTCCGAGAATCTTTGATCAAGGGCGGCCGAAAGGCCGCGCCAGCGAGCTGTGGCCGGGTGCGGGTGACACTCATATCGCGAAGCGATGTGGGGTGGCCACAAAACCCGGCGATCCTGGATCAACTTTCTGAAAATCTTTGAGCCGGGTTTCAGCGCAGGCTGACAATTGCCCGCAGGGCTTGTCACGCCGTAGCTAAACTCCCGCCATCCTCGATCAGCTTTCGGAAAATCTCTGATCGAGGGCGGCGCAAGCCGCGCCGCGCCATGAAAAAAGCCCGTTGATTCAACGGGCTTTTTTTGTACCGGAGGACCGGGCTTATTTTTGCGTCAGTACCCAAGCTGCCAGTTTTTTGGCTTCGTCGGCATTGACCTGGGCATTGGCTGGCATGGGCACAGGGCCCCAAACGCCTGCACCGCCCTTGACGATTTTCGCAGCGAGCTTGTCAACGGCGTCCTTTTGACCCGCGTATTTGGCCGCCACGTCCTTGTAGGAAGGGCCGACCAGCTTGGTCGCCACGGCATGGCAGGCCATGCAGTTTTTGGCGGTGGCCAGTTGCAGGTCCGCCAGGGCGGGGGTGGACACGGCAAAACCGGCGGCCAGGGAAGCAATCGCTAAGCAGAGACGTTTCATCGTTAACCTCGTGGGGGGAGTTATGGATTCGGATTCGGTTACAGTCGTTCAACGTCATTGTAGTGGGCCGGGTTGACCTCGCTTTCAAAGGGTTACCCCCGGTTTTTCAGGAGTCAGCCATGTTATTTCTGTTCTTGGGCATCGTCGGCATTGCCTTGAAGTACCTCGAGGTTGCGCCGGTGGCCGGCTGGCCCTGGTGGGTGGTGCTGGCGCCGTTCGGCCTGGCGGTGATCTGGTGGTGGTGGGCCGACAAGTCCGGACTCACCGAAAAAAATGCCATGGAGAAAATGGAAAAACGCAAGAAAGAGCGGATTGACCGGCAACGCGATGCCATGGGGATGCTCAAAAAAAGAAAGTAGAGCCCCCACGCTTGTCACTTCGTGTACTGCGCTGCCCCCCGAGGGGGCGCTGCGCCTGCGGGCCGGCGGAGCCGGACCCGCGGCCCCTGCTGGAAGGGGAACCTGCTTGCTTCGCTCGCTCCTCTTGCGGGTGATTCGATAAAAAAAAGCCCCTGCAGACCTGCAGGGGCTTTTTTAATGGACAGTGCGCTGTTGCGATTTCAATAATCGTCGAGCACGGCGCCCTTGCTGGCGCTGGAGGCGTTGAAGGCGAACTTGGCCTGCACGCCGCGGATATAACGCGGCAGGGGCGCTTTCCAGCCCTCCTTGCGTTTGGCCAGTTCGGCGTCGCTGATGTTCAGTTGCAGCAGCAGTTGTCTGGCGTCGATGGTGATCGAGTCGCCTTCGTTGATAAAGGCAATGTTGCCGCCGGCCGCCGCTTCCGGCGCGACGTGACCCACCACCATGCCCCAGGTGCCGCCCGAAAAGCGGCCGTCGGTGATCAGGCCCACGCTTTCGCCCAGGCCGGCGCCAATCAGCGCGCCGGTCGGTGCCAGCATTTCCGGCATGCCCGGGCCGCCTTTGGGGCCGAGGTAACGCAGCACCATCACGTCGCCCGCGACGATCTTGCCAGCCAGAATGGCTTCGAGCGCGGACTGCTCATCGTTGAAAACACGGGCCGGGCCGGTCATCACCGGGTTTTTCAGTCCGGTGATCTTGGCAACGCAGCCTTCGGGGGAGAGGTTGCCCTTGAGAATGGCCAGGTGACCCTGGGCGTACATGGGCTTGTCGATCGGGCGGATCACCTTCTGGTCGGCACGCGGGGTGTCGGGCACGTCTTTCAGCACTTCGGCAATCGTCTGGCCGGTGATGGTCAGGCAGTCGCCGTGCAGCAGACCGGCCTTGAGCAGCATCTTCATGACCTGCGGAATGCCGCCGGCCTGGTGCAAATCCACCGCGAGGTACTGGCCGCTGGGCTTGAGGTCGCAGAGCACAGGGGTTTTCTGGCGCACGCGTTCGAAGTCGTCGATGGTCCAGTCCACGTCGGCGGCGTGGGCGATGGCGAGGAAGTGCAGCACGGCGTTGGTCGAGCCGCCGGTCGCCATGATCACGGCGACGGCGTTTTCGATGGATTTGCGGGTCACGATGTCGCGCGGCTTGATGTTCTTGCGTATCGCTTCGACCAGCACCTTGGCCGATTCCTTCGCGGAATTGGCTTTCTCATCGTGGGGATTGGCCATGGTCGACGAGTAGGGCAGGGAGATACCCAGCGCCTCGAAGGCGGACGACATGGTGTTGGCGGTGTACATGCCGCCGCAGCTGCCGGTGCCGGGAATGGCACGGCGCTCGATCTGCAGCAGGTCCTCGTCGCTCATGCGGCCGGCCGCGTGTTCACCGACGGCCTCGAAGACGCTGACGATGTTCAGGTCCTTGCCCTTGTAGTGGCCCGGAAGAATGGTGCCGCCGTAGACGTAGATGGAGGGCACGTTGGCGCGCAGCATGCCCATCAGGCCGCCCGGCATGTTCTTGTCGCAGCCGCCGACCACCAGCACGCCGTCCATCCACTGGCCCTGCACGCAGGTCTCGATGCAGTCGGAGATCACCTCGCGGCTGACCAGCGAATACTTCATGCCCTCGGTGCCCATGGCCATGCCGTCGGAAATGGTCGGTGTGCCGAAGACCTGCGCATTGCCGCCGGCTTCCTCGATGCCGGCAATCGCCGCATCGGCGAGTTTTTGCAGGCCGCTGTTGCAGGGCGTGATGGTGCTGTGCCCGTTGGCCACGCCGACCATGGGCTTCTTGAAGTCCCCCGCCTCATAACCCATGGCGTAGTACATCGACCGGTTCGGTGCGCGCGAGGTGCCTTCGGTGATGTTTCTGCTGCGGCGGTTGATGGCGTCGCCGATGCTGTCTTTGTCCTGTTGTGTCATGGAGTGTCTCGGGGGTGGGGAAGATGGGAGCGGTGAGGCAAAAGCCAGAGTATGCGCCGCGCCATCAAGCGGTTCCAATATATTTTTACGGGTGTATTAATATGTACGGCGTATGACTACCCCGACCATAGAACTCCGGCTCTGGCGCCAGTTTGTGGCCGTGGCCGAAGAGCTGCATTTCGGTCGCGCCGCGGTACGCCTGCACATGACGCAGCCGCCGCTGACCCAGGCGATTGCCCATCTGGAAAAGCTGCTGGCGGTGCGGCTGTTCGATCGCACCAAACGCAGCGTCCACATGACCGCAGCGGGCGTGGCGCTGCTGCCGCAGGTGCTCGACCTGCTGGCGCGGGCGCAGGCCCTGCCCGGGCAGGCCAGGGCGGCGGCGGCTGGTGAAATCGGTCGTTTGCGCCTGGCGTTCATATCGACCGCGGGTTTTTCACTGCTGCCCGCCTGGGTGCGGGCGTTTCGTGAACATGAGCCGCAGGTGCAGCTGGAACTGCTCGAGGCCACCGGCGACATGCAGTTGCAGGCTTTTGAACGCCATGACATTGACGCGGGAATCATGCTGCATTCCCCGGGTTTTGCGCCGCCGGGCCTGACGCACCGGCTTATCGCCCGGGAAGCGCTGGTGCTGGCGCTGGCCGAGCAGCATCCGCTGGCTGCGAAGGCGTCCCTGGGGCTTGACGAGGTGCTGACGCAGCCGCTGGTGATTTTTCCGCGGCGCATCCTGCCTTCGCTGCACGACGCGATCTTCGGCATGTACCACGCCGCCGCGCAGCCGCCGCAGGTGGCGCAGGAAGCCATCCAGATGCAGACCATCGTGAACCTCGTGTCGGCCGGCCTGGGCGTCGCCTGGGTGCCCGACAGCGTGCGGCAGTTTCAGCGGCCCGGCGTGGTGTACCGCACCGTGGCGGGCAAAAAAGGTCGGCCCGTGCCGGTCTGCGAAACCAGCCTGTTCTGGCCCGTGGATGCTGTCAATCCCTGTCTTGAGCGCCTGGTGGCGTTTGCGCCGACGGCTCCGGCGTTGCCGGCCTGACGGCCCCGCACCTCGTCCGGCGCCGTTGCACGCTGGCACAATAAGCCGCATGCTGATTCACCCCACCATCGATCCTGTCGCCCTGCAGCTGGGGCCGCTGGCCATCCACTGGTATGGCCTGACCTACCTGGCTGCTTTCGGCCTGTTCCTGGTTCTCGGCCTGCGCCGCCTGCGCCATGAACCCTATGCGTCGATGACGGGCGTGGCCGCCTGGGGCCGCAAGGACATCGAGGACATCCTGTTTCTGGGTGTGATGGGGGTGGTGCTGGGCGGGCGCATCGGCTACTGCCTGTTCTACAAGCCCGGTTATTACCTGGCGCATCCGCTGGAAATTTTTTACGTCTGGCAGGGCGGCATGAGTTTTCACGGCGGCCTGATCGGCGTGTTGCTTTCGCAGGTGTGGTTCGCGCGCACGCGGAAAAAACCCTGGCTGCAGGTGATGGACCTGGTCGCGCCCTGCGTGCCCACCGGGCTGGCGGCGGGGCGGGTTGGCAACTTCATCAACGGCGAGTTGTGGGGCCGTTTCAGCAGCCCCGATCTGCCCTGGGGCATGGTGTTCAAACACAGCGGCTCCATGCTGCCGCGTCATCCCTCGCAGGTGTACCAGTTCCTGCTGGAAGGGCTGCTGCTTTTCGTGCTGCTGTGGCTTTATGCCCGCAAGCCGCGCAAGACCGGCCAGGTCTCGGCGGCGTTCCTTGTCGGTTACGGCGTGTTCCGTTTCATTGCCGAGTTTTTCCGCGAGCCGGATGACTTCCTGGGCGTGCTGGCGCTCGGCATGAGCATGGGCCAGTGGCTCTGCCTGCCTATGATCGCCGCCGGGGTCTGGCTCTGGCTGTGGGCTGAAAAAAGAGGCTGAAAAAAGCTGGAGCCCCTTGCGGGGCGGGCGGCAGCAGCTCTGATTTTTGTAGCGTTTCGCGTTCACCCTCGCTCGCACAGGCAGGCACTTTTCCTTTTCAGGACGACCGCAATCGCGGGTTTCCACCCGTTGTTCTGGCGCTCCAGCGTCTTGCGGATCACCGTCTTGCTGATCATAATTATGCGTAATTACAGGAAATTACGGTAAAAAAAACGAACAGGCAGGGCAGAGGACTGAGGACCGGGGGGAAAAGCCGGGCCCACGTCCAGCACTCACTGCCCCGCGCCAGGCCAGCCTGCACTTTGCCCGAGCCCAACGACCCACGGACACCCTCATGCGCCTCGTCCAGAATTCATTGCACCAGGAAGTGGCTGCCACCCTGCGTGAGCAGATTTTCGCCGGCACCTACGCGCCCGGCAGTTTTCTGGACGAGCTGGTCCTGTGCGAGCGGCTGCAGATTTCCCGCACGCCGCTGCGCGAGGCGCTCAAGGTGCTGACGGCAGAGGGGCTGCTGCGCCACGAGCCGCGGCGCGGCTGCTTCATCAGCGAAGTCACCGAGAAGGACCTGGACGACATCTTTCCGGTGATTGCCCTGCTGGAAGGCCGCTGCGCCTACGAGGCCGCACGCAATGCGAGCGACGCCGACCTGGCGGCGCTGACCACGCTGCATGAGCGGCTGGCCGCTCATGCCAGGGCTGGCCGCATCAACGAGTATTACGACACCAATTTCGCGATCCACGAAGCCATCATCACGCTGGCCGACAACCGCTGGCTGGCCACGGCGATTGCCGACCTGCGCAAGATCCTCAAGCTGGCGCGCGCGCAGCAGCTGCATGCGCCCGGCCGGCTGGCGCAGAGCCTGTCGGAGCACCAGGCGGTGTTTGCGGCGCTCAAGGCCCGCGACAGCGAAGGCGCCGATGCGGCCATGCGCACCCACCTGACGCGCCAGCGCGAAGCCCTGCGTGAGCTGGCCCGTCATCAGCGCACAAGGGTGGCCTCATGACCGCTGCCGACTGGATCAACCGCAGCGTGTCGCGTTTCTCCGGCGACAAAAAAACAGTATCGAAAACGGTTGAAGCCGCCGTGGCGGCGGCGCCGGACGCTTCCAAAAGAGTAGCGCCCGGCGCTCCATCGGAGACACCGTCGCCGGCCCGCTCCACCCGCGAACGCCTGAAGGCTACCTTGCGGCAAAAGGAAGAGGCGCTGTCGCCGCGTGTGTTGCGCCGCACGCTGGAGGAGCTCAAGGCCATCGTGGACCCGCAGGTCAGCGAAGTTGAAGGCGGCCGCCGCGCCAAGGGTGTGGCCGGCTGGTATGCCGGCGCTGCACTGAACGAGCGGCGCGACATGTGGCTGCTGATGAGTGAGCAATTTGTGGCCGATGCGCAGAAGGTCAAGCTCGCGCAGGCCCAGTTTGCCGCCGCCGTGGGCACACCCGACGAGGCGGTCGCCGAGGTGCGTTACCGCCGCGCCACCGTGTCGCCGCGCAGGCGGTTGTTGCAGCGCTTCAGCGCTTTTCCGGAAGGCATACGCTTTCTGGTCGACCTGCGCGCCGACATGCTGCCTTATCTCAAGGCGGACAGGCGGTTGCAGGCGCTCGATGTCGAGATGGAGTACATGTTCTCGACCTGGTTTGACGTGGGTTTTCTGGACCTGCGCCGCATCAGCTGGGACTCGCCGGCCTCGCTGATCGAAAAGCTGATCAAGTACGAGGCGGTGCACGACATCAAGAGCTGGGCCGATGTGAAAAACCGGCTCGACAGCGACCGCCGCTGTTACGGCTTTTTCCATCCCCGCATGCCCGATGAGCCGCTGATTTTTGTCGAGGTGGCGCTGATGGACGAGATGGCCGCCGGCATCACGCCGCTGCTCGACGAGTCGGCCGCACCGGCGGATCTGGCCAGGGCGACCACGGCAATTTTCTACTCCATCAGCAACACGCAGGCGGGCCTGCGCGGCGTGAGTTTCGGCGACTCGTTGATCAAGCGGGTGGTGGAAACGCTGCGTGCCGAATTTCCGCGGCTCAAACACTTTGCGACCCTTTCGCCGATTCCCGGATTTCGTCACTGGCTGGGGAAACACGCTGCTGCGATGCTGGCGCAGATCGACGACAAGGAGCGCGCCGCGCTGGGCAGGGCGATCGGGTTTGAACCCCCCACCGCGCAGCATTTCCTCAGCGCCACCGACCATGCGCCCCAGCTGGACGAGAAGTCGCCAGTGCGCCGCATGTTGCTGCGCTGCGCGGCGCATTACCTGGGGCGCGAACTCGACGATGGCAAACCTCTTGACGCCGTGGCGCGTTTCCACCTGGGCAACGGTGCGCGCATCGAGCGGCTCAACTGGATGGGCGATCCGTCAGCCAAGGGGCTCAGGCAGTCCGGCGGCCTGATGGTCAATTACCTCTACGACCTCAAACGCCTGGACAAGCACAGGGCACTGCTTTCGCAGGGGAAAATCCCCGTATCGGGTGACATCGAAGATTTGTATATTTCGTAAGCGCACTAACCAAACCGTATTTCAACAACGACAGGAGACAGACATGACATCGAGCTTTGACATCAACGCGTCCAGACGCAATGTGCTGCGTGCGGCGGCTGCCGGCGTTGCCGCGTTTTCACTGGGCAGCCATGCGCAATCGGGCTGGCCTGCCAAGCCGGTGACCATGATTGTTCCCTTTCCTGCAGGCGGTGGTACGGACGCCTTTGCGCGTCCCATGTCGGCGCAGTTTGCGCGCCTGACCGGCAAGCAACTGATCATCGACAACCGCGGTGGCGCCGGCGGTACCCTGGGCGCCAGCATCGCCGCCAAGGCCGCGCCGGATGGCTACACCCTGTTCATGGGCGCGGTGCACCACACCATTGCGCCCAGCATGTACCCCAAGCTCGACTACGACATCGAGAAAGACCTTGTGCCGTTGATCCTGGTGGCCAGCGTGCCGCAGGTCGTCGTGGTCAACCCGCAGAAACTCCCGGTGGCCAATTTCAAGGAATTCCTCGAATACACCCGCAAAAATCCTGCCAAGCTCAACTACGGTTCGGCCGGTGCCGGTACCTCCCACCATCTGGCCGGCGAACTGTTCAAGCAGCAGACCAAAACATTCATCACCCACATCCCCTACCGCGGTGCCGGCCCGGCCTTGCAGGGCCTGATTGCCGGCGATGTCGAGATGATGTTCGACGGCCTGGGCTCCTCGGCAAGCCATATTGCGGGCGGCCGCATCAAGGCCCTGATGGTGGCGGGCAACAAACGCAACCCCGCCATTCCGGACGTGCCGAGCGCCGCCGAGGTGGGCCTGCCCGACTACAACGTGACGACCTGGTACGGCGTCTGGGGCCCCAAGGGCATGCCGGCCGATGCGCAGGCCCGCGCGATCGAGGAAATCCGCAAGGCCTGCACCACCGACGAAGCCAAGGCCGTCTGGGCACGCCAGGGCGCGGAGTTTGCCGGCCTGAGCGGCCCGCAGTTCGGCAGCTTCGTCAGCGCCGAAGTCAAGAAGTGGACGCAGGTGGTGAAGGCGTCTGGCGCGAAGCTGGACTGAACTCAGGACTTGCATGACAGGAGAGGTTCTGCTGGCCACGGACGGCCCCATCGCCAGGGTCACCCTGTCCCACCCGGGCAAGCTCAACGCCATGTCGCGCGCCATGTGGCAGCAGCTGCGCGAGGTGTTCACCGGCCTGCAGCAGCGCGGCGACGTGCGCTGCGTGCTGCTGCGCGGGGAGGGCGCCAGTTTCTGCGCGGGCGGTGACATCGCCGAGTACCCGGACTTCCGTTTTGACGAAGCCGTCCTGCGCGGCTTCCATGAAAACGAGGTCTGGGGCGGCCTGCAGGCCATGCTCGACTGCGACGTTCCCATCGTGGCGCAGATCGAAGGCGCCTGCATGGGCGCAGGCATGGAGATCGCCAGCTGCTGCGACATGCGGCTGGCCGGCGTGTCGGCCACCTTTGGCGCACCGATTGGCAAGCTCGGTTTTCCGATGGCGCCGCGTGAGGCTGCGCTGGTGATGCGCGCCGCGGGCGAGTTGACGGCGCGCGAGATGCTGCTGGCAGCGGCGGTGCTCGATGCCGCCACCCTGCTGCAGCGCGGCTTTCTGAACCACGTGCTGCCGGACAGCGAGGTGGGGGCGCAGGCCCTGGCGACGGCCGGCCGTGTGACCCGGCTGGCACCCGCGGCGGCACGCCTGAACAAACAGGCTTTTCGGGCTCTGGCCCAGGAAGGGCGGGCGCAGCCCGCTACTGATCTGATAGCAACGGCGTATGCCTATGCCGACTCCGCCGAACACCGGGAAGGTGTGTCGGCCTTTGTTGAAAAGCGCCCCCCGCATTTCCGGGTGGGCAGCGAGCTCTGACTTTTTTCGATTTCCAGGTAACCACGCGATGAAAAACAACAACCTGTTTGCCGCCCTGCGCGCAGCCTTTCCCAAAGACCTCGATGCGGTGGCGGTGGAAACCGACACCGGCCTGAACTACTCCTGGCGCGACCTCGATCGATCCACCGCCATGATCGCCAACCTGCTGCAGTCGCTGGACCTGCCGCCAGGCGCGCGCATCGCCGTGCAGGTTGAAAAATCGGTCGAGGCCATGATGCTCTATCTGGCCACACTGCGGGCCGGTTATGTGTTCCTGCCGCTCAACACCGCCTACCAGAGCGCCGAGATCGAGTATTTCATAAGCAACGCCGAGCCCTCGGTGGTGGTGTGCAGCAAAAAGAACTTCGGCTGGGTCAGCAAGATCGCCTTCAAGGCCGGCACACAGAACGTCTTCACCCTGGACGACGACCGCAGCGGTTCGCTGTTGGAACGCGCCGCCCATTGCAGCGACCGGCATGAGGTGGCCCGGCGCGGCGCGGACGACCTGGCGGCCATTCTCTATACCAGCGGCACCACCGGACGCAGCAAGGGCGCCATGCTCTCGCACGGCAACATGTTGAGCAATGCGCTGGTGCTCAAGGACTACTGGGCCTGGACGCCGGGCGACGTGTTGATCCATGCGTTGCCGATCTTCCACGTGCATGGCCTGTTTGTGGCCATCCACGGCGCGCTGATCAATGGCAGCAAGATGATCTGGCTGGCCAGGTTCGACCCGAAACTGGTGGTGCAGAAGCTGCCCGAGGCCACCGTGTTCATGGGTGTGCCCACGCTGTATGTGCGCCTGCTGGCCGAGCCCGGCCTGAACCGCGAGGCCTGCCGCCACATGCGCCTTTTCATCGCGGGTTCGGCGCCGCTCCTGATTGAAACTTTCACCGAATGGCAGGAGCGCACCGGCCACACGATTCTCGAGCGTTACGGCATGAGCGAGACCGCCATGCTGACGTCGAACCCCTACGAGGGCGAGCGGCGCGGCGGCACCGTCGGCTTTGCCTTGCCCGGCGTGAGCCTGCGTGTACAGGATGATGCCGGCCAGCCGCTGCCCACGGGCGAGATCGGCGGCATCCAGGTGAAGGGGCCGAATGTCTTCAAGGGTTACTGGCGCATGCCCGAGAAGACGAAGGAAGAGTTCACCGCCGACGGCTATTTCAAGACCGGCGATGTCGGCAAGATCGACGAACGCGGCTACATCACCATCGTCGGGCGCAGCAAGGACCTGATCATCAGCGGCGGCTACAACGTCTACCCGGCCGAGATCGAGGGCTACATCAACGACATGCCGGGCGTGGCCGAAAGCGCGGTGATCGGCGTGCCGCACCCGGACTTCGGCGAGGTTGGCGTGGCCATCGTGATCGCCAAGCCCGGCGCGACGCTGGACGCCGAACAGATCATTGCGCAGCTCAAGGCGCAGCTGGCCAACTTCAAGATTCCCAAGCGCTGCTTCATCGTCGGCGAGTTGCCGCGCAACACCATGGGCAAGGTCCAGAAAAACGTTTTGCGCGAGCAGCACAAGGCCCTGTTTGCCTGAAGCCTGACGGCCCGGCGATTGGCCGTCCTGATTTCAGGGGCGTGTTTTTTCCGGCAGCGTGGCCAGCGCCACACCTGCCAGCGCGAGTGCAAAAGCGCCCAGCTGCGCCGCACCCACGGATTCCCCGAGCACGCCCACGCCGACCAGCGCCGCGCTGACCGGCAGCATCACGGTGAAGACCCCGGCCTGGCTGGCGGGCACGCCTTTGAGGCCCGTCATCCACAGCCACACGGTCCAGACGCTGGCGGCCAGCGCATAAAACAGCAGCAGCAGCCAGCTGCCGGGCGCCACCGCGGCAAAGTCGAAACCCCAGGCCATCCACAGGCCCAGTGGCGTGACCAGTGCAAAGCCCCACAGGTTGATCAGTGCGGTGATGCGTTTGGGGCCGAGCGCACCGGTGAGTTTTTTGCCGATCACCGCATAAGCGGCTTCGCAGAGCACGGCGCCGACCAGCAGCAGGTGGCCCAGCCACGCCCGGCTGGATGCCAAATTGGCCTCCAGCCCTTTCTGGTCCTGCGCAGGCAGCTCTGTTTTTGATAGCGAAACAAGCATGATGCCGAAGACCGCGCAGGCGATGGCCAGCGCGACCCGGGGACGGATGCGCTCGCCGAGAAAGACCCGGCTCAGCACCGCCACCGCGGCCGGGATGGCCGCCATGATGACGCCGGCCGCCACCGCGCTGCTCAGGCTCACACCGAACAGCATGCAGATCGAAAACAGGAAATTGCCGAGGAAGGATTCGAGGAACACCAGCTGCCGGGTCTGCCGCGTCATCGGGGCTTCCCCGGCCGGTTTTTTGAGCCAGTGCAGCATGGCTGCCCCGCCGATGCCAAAACGCAGCCAGGCCAGCAGAAAAACCGGGAAAACCGCGACCAGCGGTTTGGACAGCGCGACATAACTGCCGACCAGGGACATGCTGAGCGCCAGGCAGGCGTAGGCCACAATGCGGTTCATTCCACCGGGTTTTCCGTAAAGGGTGAGCGGCCGCTGCGGCTGCCGTCAGCGCGTCGGCTGCCGGGGCGGCGCAGAGTCCAGGATGCTTGTTCTTTCAGCTTGCTTGTTCTTCTTGCCCGAAATCATGCCTTACTTTCATGCCTGAACCGACACCACCCCCCGCCAGCCGCCATGTTTTTGTCTACGGTACGCTGCGCCGCGGCGATGTACGCGACATCACGCGGCTGCGTCCGGCGCCACAGTTTGTCGGCATGGCCGGCGTGGCCGGTGTGCTTTACGACCTGGGGCCTTACCCGGGCGTGGTGCTGGGCGGTTCGGCACGCGTGACCGGCGAGGTTTACGCCATCAGCGCCGAGCTCGAGCGCCAGCTCGATGTCATCGAGGAAGTCTGGCCGCAGCAGACCGGCGAGTACCGCAAGCAGACGGTGGGGGTGCAGCTGGACCGGCCGCTGGCCTCGTCCGGGGCGGTAGCGCTGGACTGCCTGGTTTATGAAATCAACCCGGCTCGTACAGCAGGCAAGCCGCTCATCATGGGCGGCGACTGGCTCGAACACCTTGGGCAGCGTTCCTGAAACAGTCGATGGCGGGAGAGGGGGGGACGGACCCGGACCAGCCCCGTTTTCCGCTGGCCTGGCCGTCCTTTGTCCACAGCGATGAATGGGATGAACGCCCAGTCCTTGATTTCATGATCCGGTAAAAGATTTCCGTATTATGAAATTTAAAAATGCTGCAGCGCAGTAATATTTCTCAATACAAGAAAATACTTTTCATATATTGAAATATTGTGAAAAGACCGATGATTTCATTAAGAATAAATTTTATCTTATATAAGACATAAGAGCTTCACAAAGTCTTGTAGAAGACTTAAAGTTGATTCCAGAGCAAACAGCAAGGGCATGGATAGTGCATGGCTGCTTGCCCCGCCATTTTTTCAACTTCCGGAGTGACCTCATGCCACAGACCCTCACTGAACAACTGAGCCGCGAACAGCAAATCGCCGCCCTCGAAAAAGACTGGGCGACCAATCCCCGCTGGAAAGGCATCAAGCGCGGTTACAGCGCTGCCGACGTGATCCGCCTGCGCGGTTCCTTCCCGATCGAGTACACGCTGGCGCGCCGCGGTGCCGAAAAGCTCTGGGACCTGGTCAACACCGAGCCCTACGTCAACTGCCTGGGCGCGCTGACGGGCGGCCAGGCCATGCAGCAGGTAAAAGCCGGCGTGAAAGCCATCTATCTGTCGGGCTGGCAAGTCGCTGCTGACAACAACAGCTACTCGTCCATGTACCCCGACCAGTCGCTGTACCCGGTCGACTCCGTGCCACAGGTGGTTGAGCGCATCAACAACACCTTCCGCCGTGCCGACGAAATCCAGCACTCCAAGGGCATCGATGCCGGCGACAAGGGCTACATCGACAACTTCGCGCCCATCGTGGCCGATGCAGAAGCCGGCTTCGGCGGCGTGCTCAACGCGTTCGAACTGATGAAGGCCATGATCAAGTCCGGCGCTGCCGGCGTGCACTGGGAAGACCAGCTGGCCTCCGTGAAGAAATGCGGCCACATGGGCGGCAAGGTGCTGGTGCCGACGGTGGAAGCCAACCAGAAACTGATCGCCGCGCGCATGGCTGCCGACGTCTGCGGCGTGCCCACCCTGGTGATTGCCCGCACCGATGCGGAAGCCGCCGACCTGCTGACCAGCGACTACGACGAGAACGACAAGCCTTTCCTGACCGGCGAGCGCACCTCCGAAGGCTTCTACAAGACCAAAAAGGGCATCGACCAGGCGATCAGCCGCGCGATTGCCTACGCCCACTACGCCGACCTGGTGTGGTGCGAAACCGGCACGCCTGACCTGGCGTTTGCCAAGAAGTTTGCCGATGCCGTGCACAAGGTGCACCCCGGCAAGATGCTGGCCTACAACTGCTCGCCCTCGTTCAACTGGAAGAAAAACCTGGACGATGCAACCATCGCCAAGTTCCAGAAAGAGCTGGGCGCCATGGGTTACAAGTACCAGTTCATCACGCTCGCCGGCATCCATTCCATGTGGTACAACATGTTCGATCTGGCCCAGGACTACGTCAAGCGCGGCATGTCGGCCTATGTCGAGAAGGTGCAGGAGCCCGAGTTCGCAGCACGCGAGCGCGGCTACACCTTTGTGTCGCACCAGCAGGAAGTGGGCACCGGCTACTTCGACGAAGTGACCACCGTGATCCAGGGCGGCAAGTCCAGCGTGACCGCGCTGACCGGCTCGACCGAAGAAGAGCAGTTCCACTGAACTGACCATTCCTGAACACCGCCGCTTCCAGGCGGCTGCGGCCCGGCCGGCGCCCTGTGCGCCAGCCGGGTTTTTTTATGGGCTCGGGCCTGGCGTGGTCTGTCCCGGTCCTGCCGGCCGAAGCTGCCGTAAAATAACCCCATGCAATCAATCAAACTGGAAACAGGAAGGATAGTCCGGGTTATGACACCGCGAACTACGATCACGCCTCCAGTTTGGAGTCAACCCGGGCGCTAGCCGCATCCCCTGGTGATTTTTAGCTACTCAATAGATAGCAACCCTCCATCCCCATCCATTTCCAAGCGCGGCAGTTTCCGCGCTTTTTTGTTTTTCAGAGCCTGCCCACCATGATCAAAATTACGCTGCCAGACGCTTCGATCCGCGAATTTCCCGAACCCGTGACGGTGGCCGAGGTCGCTGCCTCCATCGGCGCCGGCCTGGCCAAGGCCGCGCTGGGCGGCAAGGTCAACGGCAAGGTGGTGGACACCAGCTACCTGATTTCTGCAGACAGCCCGCTGGCCATCATCACCGCCAAGGACCCGGAAGGCCTGGAGGTGATCCGCCACTCGACCGCCCACCTGCTGGCCTACGCCGTCAAGGAGCTGTTTCCGGATGCCCAGGTCACCATCGGTCCGGTGATCGAAAACGGCTTTTTCTATGACTTTTCGTACAAGCGCCCCTTCACGCCTGAAGACCTGACGGCCATCGAAAAGAAGATGACCGAGCTGGCGGCCAGGGACGAGCCAGTGACACGCCGCGTGCTGCCGCGCGACGAGGCCGTGGCTTATTTCAAGGAGCAGGGCGAGCACTACAAGGCAGAGATCGTTGCCAGCATCCCGGCCAACGAAGACGTGTCGCTGTACCGCGAGGGCAAGTTCGAAGACCTGTGCCGCGGCCCGCACGTGCCGAGCACCGGCAAGCTGAAGTTTTTCAAGCTCATGAAGCTGGCCGGTGCCTACTGGCGCGGCGACCACCACAACGAGATGCTGCAGCGCATCTACGGCACGGCTTGGGCGACCAAGGACGAGTTGCAGCAATATCTGCTGATGCTGGAAGAAGCGGAAAAACGCGACCACCGCAAGCTGGGCCGTGAGCTCGACCTGTTTCACATCGACGACCATGCGCCCGGCCTGGTGTTCTGGCACCCCAAGGGCTGGACGGTGTGGCAGGGCGTCGAGCAGTACATGCGCAAGGTCTACCAGGACAACGGCTACCTGGAAGTCAAGGGCCCGCAGGTCATCGACAAGACGCTGTGGGAAAAGACCGGACACTGGGACAAGTACCGCGACAACATGTTCACGACGGAGAGCGAAAAACGCGAATACGCGCTCAAGCCGATGAACTGTCCCGGCCACATCCTGATTTTCAAGCAGGGCATCAAGAGCTACCGCGACCTGCCGCTGCGTTACGGCGAGTTCGGCCAGTGCCACCGCAATGAGCCTTCGGGCGGCCTGCACGGCATCATGCGCGTGCGCGGCTTCACGCAGGATGACGGTCACATTTTCTGCACCGAAGAGCAGATCCTCAAGGAATGCGTCGACTACACGACCTTGCTGCAGAAGGTCTACACCGACTTCGGCTTCAAGAACATCATCTACAAGGTGGCTACGCGGCCCGAGGCGCGCATTGGTTCCGACGAAAGCTGGGACAAGGCCGAACACGCGCTGATGGAAAGCCTGCGCGCCTCCGGGTGCGAGTTCGAGATCGCGCCCGGCGACGGCGCTTTTTACGGCCCGAAGATCGAATACACGCTGAAAGACGCGATTGGCCGCCAGTGGCAGTGCGGCACCATGCAGGTTGATTTTTCGATGCCGGAGCGGCTCGATGCCGAATACGTGGGCGAGGACGGCGCCCGGCACCGGCCGGTGATGCTGCACCGGGCCATCGTTGGCAGCCTGGAGCGTTTTATCGGGATTTTGATCGAGGAACATGCCGGTGCATTGCCCACCTGGCTCGCGCCGGTGCAGGTTTCGGTGCTCAATATCACCGATGCGCAGGCCGATTACTGTCGTGAAATAGCTAAAAGGCTTCAAAATCAAGGGCTTAGGGTCAATCTTGATCTGCGCAACGAGAAAATTACGTATAAAATACGCGAGCACTCGATGCAAAAGCTGCCTTACATCCTTGTCGTAGGCGACAAGGAGAAGGAAGCCGGCGCAGTTGCCGTGCGCGCCCGGGGTAACAAAGACCTTGGCGTCATGTCACTCGAAGCCTTTGCCCAAACAATTGCTTCTGACATTACCCAAAAAGCCTGATTTCTGCCACATTTGTGAATGATTTTGGCCTGCCGTCCTTGCTGGGTGGGCGCAAGCCGCTATAGCTTTTATAGCAAACGTTAAAGGATTAGAACCATCGCTACTGAATTTCGTGACCGCCGCCACCGCGAAGAACGCAAGCATCGCTTGAACCGTGAAATCATGGCCCCCGAAGTACGTCTGACCGGGCCGGACAACGAGCCTCTGGGTGTTGTCAGCATTACGGAAGCCTTGCGTCTCGCCGGTGAATATGACGTGGATCTGGTTGAGATCTCTCCCACGGCGGTACCGCCGGTGTGCAGATTGATGGACTACGGCAAATTCAAGTACGCCGAGCAGAAAAAGGCCGCGGACGCGAAATCCAAGCAGAAGGTGATCGAGGTCAAGGAAATCAAGTTCCGGCCCGGCACCGACGATGGTGACTACAACATCAAATTGCGCAACATCAAGCGCTTTTTGGAAGAAGGCGACAAGTGCAAGATCACCTTGCGCTTTCGCGGTCGCGAAATAACGCACCAGGAACTGGGTCTGGCCCTGCTGGCGCGGATCCGCGACGAGTTGGCGGATTTGATTCTGGTGGAGCAGTTTCCCAAGCTCGAAGGCCGGCAGATGGTCATGATGATCGCGCCGGGCAAGAAGAAGGTGGCTGCCAAGCCCGCAGCGGCGCCCGCGGAAGCGGCGCCGGCTGCATCGACAGGCGCCTGAGGGCGGCTGTCGCCGACAAGGAGTTCAACCTGCGGGTGGTTTCACCGGCGGGTTTTTCGGGGGTGTGAAAGCATCTCCGGTGAAGGCAGGGAAATCCTGCCTTTGCAAAGGTGGCAGGCGTCAAACCCCGCCACCAACAAGCGGCGAATTAAACACTCGCCACTACAAGTGGCTCGGGGCCATCAAGTCTGCGGAAGGTTCGCAGCGCCTCACGAGCACAAATGAAAAGGAGCATTTACATGCCCAAAATGAAGACCAAGAGCAGCGCGAAGAAACGTTTTCGCGTTCGTCCAGGTGGTACCGTCAAGCGCGGCCAAGCCTTCAAACGTCACATCCTGACCAAGAAGACCACCAAGAACAAACGCCACCTGCGTGGTGCAGTTGCTGTCCATGAGACCAATATGGGTCACATGGCACAGATGCTGCCCGGCATGGGCATTTAATTAACGACGAACAAGGAGTACTCACATGCCTCGCGTCAAACGTGGTGTAACGGCTCGCGCCCGCCACAAAAAAGTTCTCGCCCTTGCAAAAGGTTTCCGCGGCCGCCGCGGCAATGTCTATCGGATCGCCAAAGAAGCGGTGATGAAGGCCGGGCAATATGCCTACCGTGACCGCCGTAACAAAAAGCGCGTGTTCCGCCAGTTGTGGATTGCGCGTATCAACGCTGCCAGCCGCTCATTCGGCATGACCTACAGCCAGTTTGCCAACGGTCTGAAAAAAGCCGGTATCGAGATCGACCGCAAGGTTCTCTCCGATATGGCGATTCACGACAGCGCTGCTTTTGGCGCCATCGTGGAGCAGGTCAAGGCCAAGCTTGCTGCTTGATTTTTGAGGGGCATTCAGCTATTGAATTGATAGCTGGTTGCGCACAAAAGACGGGGGCCAGAGCTTGAAAAGGCTCTGGCCCTTTTTCTTTGTCCGGGCGGCTGGCGAAGGCAGCGTCCGGACTGGTTTGTCAATCACAAGAAATATATGAACGAACTCGATGTCCTGGTGGATTCGGCCAAAACCAGCTTTGCGCAGGCCGTCACGCCCGCCGATCTGGAAAATGCCAAGGCGCAGTTCCTCGGCAAATCCGGCCGCATCACGGAGCTGATGAAGGGCCTGGCAGCGCTGCCCGTGGAAGAGAAAAAATCACGCGGCGCCGCCATCAACCTGGCCAAGCAGGCTATCGAAGCCGCGCTGACCGCGCGCCGGCAGGCACTGGCAGACGCCGAACTGCAGGTGCAGCTCAAGGCCGAGGCGCTGGACGTCTCGCTGCCGGGCCGCCAGCGGCCCAGCGGCGGCCTGCATCCGGTGTCGCTCACGCTCGAGCGCATCGAGGCGATCTTTGGCTCCATGGGTTTCGATGTGGCCGAGGGCCCGGAAATTGAAACCGACTGGTTCAACTTCACCGCTCTGAACACGCCCGAAGACCATCCGGCGCGTTCCATGCACGACACGTTTTATGTGGAAGGCGGCACCGAAGCCGCGCCCAACCTGCTGCGCACACACACCAGCCCGATGCAGATCCGTTACGCGGTGCAGCATGTCAAGAAACACCGCGCGCTGATTGACGCCGGCGGCGTGATGCCCGAGATCCGCGTGATCGCGCCGGGCCGCACTTACCGGGTGGACAGCGACGCCACGCACTCGCCGATGTTTCACCAGTGCGAGGGCCTGTGGATAGGCCAGAACGTCAGCTTCAAGGACCTGAAGGTGGTTTTCACCGACTTCTGTCGCACCTACTTTGAGTCCAACGATCTGGTGCTGCGCTTTCGCCCCAGCTTTTTCCCCTTCACCGAGCCCAGCGCCGAGATCGACATCCAGTTCCAGACCGGTCCGCTGGCGGGTCGCTGGCTGGAAGTCGCCGGTTCCGGCCAGGTGCACCCGACGGTGGTGCGCAACATGGGGCTGGACCCCGAACACTACATCGGTTTTGCTTTCGGCATGGGGCCAGACCGGCTGACCATGCTGCGTTACGGCGTCAACGACTTGCGGCTGTTCTTCGACGGTGATCTGCGTTTCCTGTCGCAATTCCAGTAACCCATCAGGCTTTATAAAAATGCAATTCCCCGAATCCTGGTTGCGCGAATTCTGCAATCCGCCCTTGAGTACCGAGCAGCTGGCCGAGACCCTGACCATGGCTGGTCTGGAAGTGGAAGACCTCAAGCCGGTCGCACCTCCCTTCAGCAAGATCGTCGTCGGCGAAATCAGGGAAGCGGTGCAGCATCCCGATGCCGACCGCCTGCGTGTCTGCCAGGTCGATGTGGGGCAGGACTCCCTGCTCAACATCGTCTGCGGCGCACCCAATGCCCGTGTCGGCATCAAGGTGCCCTGCGCGCTGGTCGGTGCCGAGCTGCCGCCCGGCGACGATGGCAAACCTTTCCTGATCAAGGTCGGCAAGTTGCGCGGCGTGGAAAGCCAGGGCATGCTTTGCTCGGCCCGGGAACTCAAGCTGTCCGACGACCATGGCGGACTGCTGGAGCTGGCGTCGGACGCGGCCGTGGGGCAGGACATTCGCGAGCACCTGAAACTCGATGACACGCTGTTCACCCTCAAGCTCACGCCCAATCTGGCGCATTGCCTGAGCGTCTATGGGATTGCCCGTGAAGTGGCTGCGCTGACCGGCGCGCCGTTGGTGAGCCCGTCCTTTCCGACGGTCGCGGTGGCCGGTGCGGACAAGCTGCCGGTCCGGATCAGTGCCCCTGATCTGTGCGGCCGTTTTTCCGGTCGCATCGTGCGCAAGGTCAATACGAAAGCGGTCACCCCGCCGTGGATGGTGGACCGGCTCGCGCGATGCGGCCAGCGCAGCGTCACCGCGCTGGTGGATATTTCGAACTACGTGATGTTCGAGCTGGGTCGGCCTTCGCATATTTTCGACCTGGACAGGATCCATGGCGGACTCGACGTGCGTTGGGGCCACGCCGGCGAGACGCTCAAACTGCTCAACGGCAGCACCGTGACGGTGGACGACAAAGTCGGCGTGATTGCCGACGACAGCCAGGTCGAGTCGCTGGCCGGCATCATGGGCGGCGATGCCACTGCGGTGTCGGACGAGACAGAAAACATTTATGTCGAGGCTGCCTTCTGGTGGCCCAAGGCGATTGCCGGGCGGTCGCGCCGCTACAACTTCTCCACCGATGCCGGCCACCGTTTCGAGCGTGGTGTCGATCCCGGCCAGACGGTCGAGCATATTGAACGTATCACCCAGCTGATTCTCGAAATTTGCGGCACGGCGGACACCGTGTGCGGCCCGATCGACGATGTTCGGGTCAATATGCCGGAGGCGGCTCCCGTCACCTTGCGGGTCGCTCGGGCCATCAAGGTCATCGGCATGCCCCTGACGCAGACCCAGTGCGCTGACGCGCTGCGCCGCCTGGGCTTGCCTGTGGCTGAAGGGGAGGGCACGCTGACGGTCACGCCGCCCAGCTACCGCTTCGACCTGCAGATCGAGGAAGACCTGATCGAGGAAGTGGTGCGCATGGTGGGTTACCAGCAACTGCCGGCCACGCCTCCGCTGGCGCCCATCACCGCACGTATCCGTCCAGAGGCGCGGCGCAGTGCATTTGCCGTGCGCCGCGCGCTGGCGGCCCTGGGCTACCAGGAAACCATCAACTTCAGTTTTGTCGAAGAACGCTGGGAGCATGAGCTTGCCGGCAACCCCCATCCCATCAAGCTGCTCAACCCGATTGCCAGCCAGATGAGCGTGATGCGTTCGTCGCTGATCGGCTCTTTGTTGCAGGTTCTCAAGTTCAATCTCGACCGCAAAGCCGGTCGCGTCAACGTGTTTGAGCTGGGGCGTGTCTTTCTGCGCGACGCGCGCAGCCAGAACACCGACACCACCGTTGCCGGTTTTGACCAGCCCATGCGGGTCGCCGGTTTAGCCTACGGGCCGCGCGACACCCTGCAATGGGGCCGGTCGGACAAGGGCGTGGATTTCTTCGACGTCAAGGGCGACCTACAGGCCCTGCTGGCGCCGTTACAGGCGGTGTTTGCCCCTGCGGCCCACCCCGCCATGCACCCGGGCCGCTGCGCCAGTGTTGTCATAGACGGCGTGGCGGCGGGCTTTGTCGGCGAGCTGCATCCGCAGTGGCGCCAGGGCTACGAGCTGGCGCAGGCGCCGATTGTTTTTGAACTGGCGCTCGATGTCGTGCTGCAGCGTCCCGTGCCCGCCTTCCAGCCGGTGAGCAAACTCCAGCCGGTCGAGCGTGACATTGCGGTGATTGTTGCCGAAGCAGTGACCCATTCGGCGCTGCTGGCGGCGATCCACGGTGCGGACACGCGAGGTCTGCTCAAGTCGGCGACGCTGTTTGACATCTACCGGCCGCAACAGGCCAATGCCGCGATGCAGCTCGGCGAAAAAAGCCTGGCGGTGCGCTTGGTGCTTGGCAGCGACGACGCTACACTGACCGAGGAGCAGATTGACGCGGCGATCAAGGCCGTGCTCGACAATCTGGGCAGTAGCCTGCAGGCACGTTTGCGTGCATAGGGCAGGGAACACAACAACAGTGAACAGCGAGGAGCGCGTCGTGGAATTTTCCGTTGAAAGTCTTGAGAGCCCGGCGCTGACCAAAGCTCATCTCGCGGAGTTGCTGTTTGAACAGATCGGCCTGAACAAGCGCGAATCCAAGGACATGATCGACGCGTTTTTCGACCTGATCTCCGACAGCCTGGTCGACGGCAACGATGTGAAGATTTCCGGTTTCGGCAATTTCCAGATCCGCACCAAGGCACCGCGCCCGGGGCGCAACCCGCGTACCGGCGAATCCATTCCCATTCAGGCACGTCGGGTGGTGACTTTTCACGCCAGTCACAAACTCAAAGAGCAGATCCAGAGCCAGACTGGACCCGGTTGAAAGGCACCCGCCCCGCCAGCCAAGGTCAGTTCTGTCCCCGTCAGGCCGCGCCATCGCCTTGCAGGAAGCTTTTGTGTGTGGAAACATCACTTTTTGGCTGGAGCAATTGCAGTACCGCTTGTTGCTTAAACAACACATCAAATTTTGTTGTTTGTAACTATTTGCACTAAGGTTCCTGTTAGAGTAAATTTGTAGCTTCATCTCATAGCGTATTGATTTAATTGGAGAAAACTCTCCCCCCCATTCCCGCCAAACGTTACTTCACCATCGGTGAAGTCAGCGATCTCTGCGGAGTCAAACCTCATGTGCTCCGTTATTGGGAGCAAGAGTTCACGCAGTTGCGCCCGATGAAGAGGCGAGGCAACCGCCGCTACTACCAGCACCACGAGGTGTTGATGATCCGGCGCATTCGCGACCTGCTCTACGACCAGGGTTTCACCATCAGCGGTGCGCGCAACAAGCTGCAGGAGATCGTGCAGACCGAACGTGACAAGCGCCGCAACGGTGAAGTCATGCTCGACGGCGTGGATGTCGTTGAAGCGGGCGATTCGATTCTTGACGACTTTGGCGACTCGGTGGATTTTGAAGACAGTGCGTCCGATATGGCGCCCTTGCCTGATGGCAGTGCGGCCCAGCAAAGGCTGCAGCTGCTACGCCGGGAATTGTTCGAAATTCGCGATTTGCTCAGTGCCACTTACTGAAACAGCCCGAACAAGCACGCTATAATTTGAAGCTTGACGGTGTGTGGCGCAGCCTGGTAGCGCACTTGCATGGGGTGCAAGGGGTCGAAGGTTCGAATCCTTTCACACCGACCATAAGTAATGTCAAAAGCCTCCTAACAGTGATGTTAGGAGGCTTTTTTCATGGGCGAATCCATCGCTTGCGCTGGACAGGAACATCCAGTCTCAACGCGGCAGTCAGGGCCGGGCACAAAAATCGGGACAAGGCTCTCTAAAACGTTGGGCATTGGTGCGTCACGCGCTAAACTGACCGAAAGCACCGCGGGATACCCGGGTGCCCGACCTTGTTGGCGCGGTGTCCGGCGTGCATGAAGGTGCTCTCCGCAATTCAGAAGGCGACCCATGAAAGAGCTGACATATGACGGTGGTCCATCGGAATATTTCCCGGGCGCAATCCGGGGCCACCACGGATGACGGCCTGGGCAGGTCGTTTGCTGTGGGACATCGCCGGCCAAGTGTCCGGATGAGTTTCAGCACGTGAGCGAAACACAATTTCGCCTGTTGACCGACGCGATGTCCCAGATTGTCTGGGTGATGCGGGCCGATGGCGCCTACACCTGGTTCAATCAACGCTGGCTGGATTACACCGGTTTGTCCCTGGAAGAGAGCCTTGATCACGGCTTTTCCGGCCAGATTCATCCCGATGACGAACTGCGTGCCTCCGGGCTTCTGGAGCAGGCGCTCGCGAGCGGCGATCCCTGTGAGATCGAATACCGGCTGCGCCGCGCAGACGGTGTTTATCGCTGGATGTTGTGCCGCGCACTCCCGCAGAGCGACGCCGCGGGGCAGACGACTCAATGGCTCGGCACCCTGACTGACATCGATGCGCTGAAACAGGCATCGGAACTCCTGGAGAAGGATATCTTCATGACCCGTATTGCCGGTCGGGTCGCGCGCCTGGGCGGATGGACGATCGACCTGCCGGAGCGCGTGTTGACCTGGTCGGTCGAAAACTGCCTGATCCACGACGTACCACCGGGTTACACGCCGACACTGGAAGAGGGGATTGGCTACTTTCTGCCGGAGCACCGGCACATCGTCATCCAGCATGTGGAGGCTTGCGCGCAGCACGGTACGCCCTATGAATTTGTACTTCCCAAGATGACTGCCAAAGGCAGGCGCATCTGGGTGCGCTCACTTGGCGAGGCGGTGAGGGATGCTTCCGGAAAAATTGTCCGCATTCAAGGGGCGTTCCAGGACATCTCGGAGCAGAAGGCTGCGGAGGCCCATACACGCGACCTTGAGACACAGCTTGCCACCACGCTGGAAAGCATCACGGACGGTTTTTGCCTGATCAACACCGACTGGAAGTTCACCTTTCTCAATAGTCAGGCCGAGCGAATGCTCCAGCGCCACCGGGACGATTTGCTGGGCAAACTCCTCTGGGAGGAGTTCCCCAAGGCCATGGGCGGGGTGATAGAGCGTGAAGCCCGGCAGGCCGTTGAACACCAGCGCACGACCCGCTTTGAAACCTTTTACGAACCGCTGGAAACCTGGTTTGATATCCATGTCTATCCCACGAAAGCGGGCATCGCTGTGTACTTTCAGGACATCACGCAGAGACGCCAGGAACATGCGCAATTGCGGCTGCTTGAAACGGCGGTGGCCCGCCTGAACGACATGGTGGTCATCACGGAGGCAGAGGCTTTCGACGATGCGGGGCCGCGCATTGTTTTTGTCAACGACGCCTTTGAGCGCCACACCGGTTACAGCCGCCACGAGGTGATCGGAAATACCTCCAGGCTCCTGTGGGGACCCAAGACCCAGCATGCCGAGCTGGACCGTATTCGCACCGCCATGCAAAAGTGGGAGCGCGTGCGTTCGGAGATCGTCGTCTACACCAAGGCAGGCAGGGAGCTCTGGCTGGAAATCGATATCACGCCCATCACCGACAAGGCCGGCAAGCACACCCATTGGGTGGCCGTGGAGCGCGACGTCTCCGAGCGCAGGCGGCAGCAGCAGGAAATTCTCAGTCTCAACAGCGACCTGGAGGACCGCGTCCTGCTGCGCACGGCCCAGCTGGCAACGGCGAACAAGGAGCTGGAGTCCTTTGCCTACTCTGTGTCCCATGACCTGCGCTCGCCACTCAATACCATCCACGGGTTCAGCCAGTTGCTGGCAAAAATAGATGCGGAACACATCAGCGAAAAAGGCAAACACTACCTGAACCGGATAGGCGTCGGCGTCATGCAGATGGGCGAGTTGATCGAGGGCCTGCTGACGCTTGCCCATCTGTCCCGCGAGCAGCTGAAGTCGGAACGTGTCGACCTGTCGGCCCTGGCGCGGCGGATCGAAAACGACTGCCGGGAGAGAGAGCCCGAACGCCAGGTTCAGGTGAACATCCACGATGGACTGATCGCGCATGGCGACCCCCGATTGCTGTCATCCGTGCTGCAGAATCTGCTGGCCAATGCCTGGAAATTCAGCGCCAAGGAGCCGCTGGCGTGCATTGAGGTTGGCAGCGAGCGCGGAGCCGAAGGCGGCACCGTCTTTTTTGTGAAGGACAACGGTGCGGGGTTTGACATGGCTTTCACTCACAAGCTGTTCGGCACCTTCGAACGCCTTCATTCGCCCGGGGACTTTCCCGGCACCGGCATCGGGCTGGCCACGGTGAAGCGGGTGATTGAGCGTCACGGTGGCCGCGTATGGGCAGAAGGCAAACCGAATGGCGGCGCCACCTTCTTTTTCACGCTGGGGCGTTCAAACTGATCTTCTCCCGCCTGCAGCAAGGCCTGGTTTGGTAGCGCCTGTCCGGTGGGCGGTTTTCCTTCAGGCGATGGCGGGATCGGGTACCGTCTGCGGCGCCTGCGCAGCGCCCGGGGGCGTGGCGGCCGCATCGTGCGCCAGCTCGCCGCCCAGTGCTTCCAGCAGGTCCGGAATCAGGGCTGACAGTTCACCCGTCACGATGGCGGCATCGGCATCGAAGCCGTCATCGTCCTTGCCCCTGTCCTGGACTCCGTCCAGCACCACGTCAAGCAGCTTGAGTTTTCTGATCTGGGCCAAGTCAGTCAGCACGAAGGACACGCGGTCGTTCCAGGTCATGGCCAGCTGTGTCGGCACCTTGCCCGCGGCGATGTGTTCTGCAACTTCGTCGATCTCCAGCGTGTGGCGCGAATAACGGACCGTTGATTTCTGGTCGTCGGGCATCTTGAGTTCGCAGTCCCGGTCTATGGTGAAGCCGACGGGAGCCTCCCGGCTGGCAAGCCAGTGCGCCATGGCGATCGCGGCCGACATGGTGGTCTGCACAGGTCGTGCCATGAGGCCTGTGCCCGATCCCGGTACCCCGCTGAGCGCTTCCAGCAACTGGCTCACCACCTTGTCAGCACCGGTGAGGCTGCCCGAGTCCACGACCAGCAACTTGTGGACCGGATCCACCCACAAGGTGGTGGTCGAGCGTTTGGTGAAGGCGCGCGGCAGCAGGTCGAGAATGACTTCTTCCTTGAACTCTTTCTTGATCCTGGCGCCCACGCGCTCATGGCCGGTTTCCTGTTTGTATTTTTCAATCCGTTGATCGACAGCGTCCTTGATGGCCGAGGCGGGCAGAGGCCGGCGTTCCGTGCACAGGCGCAGGATAAGCTGCGGACCGACACTTTCAGCCAGCACCGTGCTCTTGTTGCCGCGCGGGGGCACCCATCCGCTGGACTCCGCCTGCGTCGCGCCGCAGGGTACGAATCGGGTCGCCTGAAGCACTTCTTCCAGTGCTTCAAGGGGCGGCAGAGTGAAGTCGTCGGCAATGCGGAAAAAGGAAGCGGCTTTGAACATGAAATTCCGGTGTGGGGTGTCAGGGGGGGGCGGCCAGCAGGCCGGTCAGAAAGCGCGGCGGAGTGCGCGTGGCTGCCGAAATTCTAAGTGACACTCAGGACGAATGAGGCACTTGCTTACCTTGAGGGTGCGAAACGCAGCATCGCGAACGCGAACTCATGCGACATCGATCACGTGGATGCCGTACGCGCCCTGGCGCCGGTCTGAAAAATAGCAGGCCAGCGTTTCTTTCACGGTCCTGAAAGCCAGGTCGTCCCAGGGGATTTCTGCTTCGGTGAACAGCCTGGCCTCGATCGTTTCGTGGCCAGGATGGAACTGCTCACTGAGCAGCCGCGCGCGGTAGTAGAGATGGACCTGGCCCACACGTTCCACATTCATCACACTGAACAGGTCTTCCATTTCAAACTGTGCGCCGGCCTCCTCATCGGTTTCGCGTGCCGCGCCCTGCGCCGTGGTTTCGTTGAGTTCCATGAAGCCCGCAGGCAGGGTCCACTTGCCCCAGCGCGGTTCGATGTTGCGTTTGCAAAGCAGCACCTTGTCGCCCCAATGCGGCACAGTGCCGACAACATTGAGCGGGTTTTCGTAATGGATGGTGCCGCAGGCCGGGCAGACAGCCCGCTCCCGCGTGTCTCCGTCATCTGGTACGCGGTAAGTCACCGCGGCGCCGCAGTTTCTGCAATGTTTGATGGGACTACGGTACATGGAAGCCAGTTTAGTTTGAAACCAAAAAGGGCTCCCGAGGGAGCCCTTTGTGCCAGGCGTCTGCGCTCAGGCTTTGGTGGTTTTGGTGTGTTTCTCGATCAGGCTGCGGGCCGTGCCCAGCAATTTCTTGCCGTCGAACCCGCGCTTGTTCATGTCCTCGACCCACTCGACCTCCACCGTGCGTGACTTGCGGCGGAACTCCTGGGCTTCTGCCGGGCTGACGGTGTAGATCGTGTTGCCGCGGTCGCTGGCGGTCTTGCGGCCCGGAACGTCATTGCCCTGCTGCACCTTGCCCAGCCATGCCGAGGTGGCCATGCCGGAGTTGTTGTCGATGACCTTTTTCAGGTCAGGGGCCAGCGAGTTGTACTTGGCTTTGTTCATGGCCATCACGAAAGTGGTGGTGTACAGGCTACCGCCGGCTGGATCGAACTCGGCATGGAACTTGGTGAGCTCGTTGACCTTGACCGACGGCACCACTTCCCAGGGAATCACGCAGCCATTGATGGTGCCCTTGCTCAGTGCATCGGTGATGGCCGGCAGGGGCATGCCGACCGGAATGGCGCCCAGCATACCCATCAGCTTGGTGACCTGGCGGGTGGGTGCGCGCATTTTGAGTCCACGCATGTCGGCGATGGACCGGACGGGTTTGTCGACGGTATGGATCACGCCGGGACCATGCACCTGAAGCGCGATGACCTGCGTGTCCTTGAATTCGTCCGGTGCCATGGTCTGCACGTATTCCCAGTAGGCCTTGGAAGTTGCTTCAGCGTTGGACATCATGAAGGGCAGCTCAAACACCTCGACGCGCGGGAAGCGTCCAGCCGTATTCCCAGGCAAGGTCCAGACCACATCCACGACACCGTCCTTGGCCTGGTCATACAGCTGCACCGGAGTACCGCCCAGTTGCATGGCAGGGTAAGCCTCGAACTTGATGCGGCCGCCCGACTCCTTCTCGACCTTGTCCATCCAGGGCTTGTGCATGCCCAGCCAGACGTTGGACGCTGGCGACATGAAGGTGTGAAATTTCAGGGTGACCGCCTGCTGGGCCAGGCCCGACAGGGCGGGCGCTCCCAGCGCAGCCGCTGCGCCGGTTTTGAGAAGAGTACGTCGCTGAATCATGTGTTGTCTCCGGTAAGGGTGGTTGTAAATTAATGCAGGAAAAACAGTTTGTGAACCCGTGATTGCCCTGATGGGGCCGCTAGTTGATGAACTTTACAAGCCACAGCGAGATGCCGGGGAAGAACAGCAGCAGGGTGGTGCGCAGGGTGTCGCTGATCAGGAAGGGCAGCACGCCGCGATAGCTCTCGCTGATGGGCACATCCTTGGCCATGCTGTTGACGACGTAGACGTTCAGGCCCACCGGGGGCGCCAGCAGGCCAAAACCCACGGTCATCAGCACCATGATTCCAAACCAGATGGCCACAGACTCGCGGGGCATGCCGAAATCGAGCGCCATGACCATGGGGAAAAAGATGGGGATGGTCAGCAGCAGCATGGACAGCTCGTCCATGACCGCACCGAGCACCACATAAAACAGCAGGATGGCCGTCACCACCATCAGCGGAGACAGCCCCCATCCGCCAACGACTGCTGCGAGCTGGTTGGGCACCTGCGTCAGAGCCAGCGCCGAGTTCATCAGGTCTGCACCGATAAAAATCAGGAAGATCATGGCCGAACTTTCTGCCGTTGCATAAAAGCAGCGGATAAATTTCGCCCAGGTCAGTTCCCGTTTGAACAATGCGGCGACAAAGGTCGCCGCAGCTCCGACGGCCGCTCCCTCTGTTGGCGTGAAGTAGCCGCCATAAATGCCGCCGAAGACCAGCAGGAAGATGAGCACGATGGGCATGACCGCGAACACCGAGCGCAGGGTGACGCCCTCGCTATCGGTATCCACTTCGGGTGCGTGGCCCGGGACGAGGCGCACATAGATGGCGATCGCCACCATGTAGCCCAGCATCGCAATCAGGCCGGGGACCATGGCCGCTGCAAACAGCTTGGCAATATTCTGCTCCGTCAGAATGGCGTAGATCACCAGTGGAACCGACGGTGGAATGAGGATGCCCAGCGTTCCTCCGGCAGCCAGTGTCGCCGTGGACAGTCGTCCCGAATACCCGTGCCGTTTCATTTCAGGCAATGCCACACTGGTGATCGTGGCCGCTGTCGCGACCGATGATCCGCATATGGCGCCAAAGGCCGCGCTGGCCAGCACGGCTGCCATCGCCAGACCGCCCTTGAAGTGACGCATGATGCTGGCGGCAAACTGGAAGAGCGCCCTGCTGATGCCCCCCTGGGTCGCGAAATGGCCCATCAGGATGAACAGCGGAATCACGGACAGGTCATAGCTGGCAAAGCGGGCAAAGGCCTGGGTATTGAGGAAGCTGGAAAAAGGTGACCAGCCTGTCTGGGACACGTAGCCGATGGCGCCGGCAGTGAACATGGCCACCGCGATGGGCACCCGGACGGCCATCAGGCCCAGCATGATGCCGAAGATCAGCAGGGTTTCGGTGATGGAGCTCATGCGTGCGCCTCTGTGCCTTCGCCGAAGCCGAACAGGCTCTGGTGGATGCCGATCATCGCCGTCAGCACAAAGGGTGGCACCATGGCCGCGTAAGTTGTCCATTCGGGAAAGCCGAGGATTTGCGTTTCGGAATGGGTAGACCAGGAATTGAGTCCTCCCAGCGACGTGCGCCAGGCAAGGATCGCAAAGAGAACCGCCAGCAACAGGGCGCCCAGGCGGTCCAGGCCGCCATTGACCTGCGGGCTGAATCTTGAGGAGAAGAAATCCACAATGATGTTGCCGCGCTGAATCTGGCAGTAGGGCATGAACAGCGCGATCGCCGCGCCGGTGGCAATACCGGTGAGTTCAAAATCGCCGACCAGGGTTGTGCCGGTGGTGTTGCGGCCTATCAGGCTGATGCAGGTCATCAGGGTGATGCCGGTCAGCAGCAGGCCCGCCAGGATGGCGCAAAGCTTTGCCAGGTTTTGCAGGATTTTCAACGGGGTCTCCAGGGATGGGACAGGGGGACGGAGGGTGCGCCGGAAGGCCCGGCTCCTCAATGGTGAGGATTATCCGGGGCCGCGGTCGGACGGGTCAGGCGGGATACCCGCAAGGCGCCGGGTATTTGCGCGATGATCGGAGCACTTGCGCGAAAGGCGCGCAAGCGTCCGGAAGGGCATCAGGCCACCTTGACAGTCAAGGTGCCCAGTCCCCTGACTTCGCCGACCATGGTGTCGCCCGACACCACCGCCGCCACACCCTCGGGGGTTCCCGTGTAGATGAGGTCGCCGGGTTGAAGCTCCCAGGCAGCGGACAGGTGTTCAATGGTTTCGGCAACGTTCCAGATGAGCTTGGACACATTGCTGCGCTGACGGTCCTTGCCGCCGACCTGCACGTACAGCTCGGCATTGGCGACGTCGCCAGCCTGGGCGGCCGGCGTGATCGGGCCGATCGGTGCGGAATGGTCATAGGCCTTGCCGATACACCAGGGGCGCCCCTGTTTCTTCATTTCGCCCTGCAGGTCGCGGCGTGTCATGTCCAGGCCCACGGCATAGCCGAAGATGTGTTTGTGCGCATCGGCCGCCTTGATGTTCTTGCCGCCCGTGCCAATGGCCACCACGAGTTCGATTTCATGGTGCAGGTTGTTGGTGAGGCTGGGGTAGGGGATGGTGCCGGTCTGGCCGGCTTCCACCACCACCACCGCGTCGGCAGGCTTCATGAAGAAAAACGGCGGCTCGCGGCCGGTAAAGCCCATCTCCTTGGCATGTTCTTCGTAGTTGCGGCCCACGCAATAGATGCGGTGCACAGGAAAACGCTCGGTGGTGCCGACGACGGGGACGGACACGACTGGTGGCGGGGTAAAAACAAAGCTCATGACAACCTTTCTTCTCTGTGTATGCCCAGTGCCTGATGCACCGGGCGGTCTGAAAAACTGAACAACACACAGCCCTGCGCCGAGCGCAGCCGGGCGGTGTGCCACGACGGGATCACAAAATGGTCGCGGGGACCGAACTCGAAGGCCTGTTCCTGGCCGGCCGGGCCGATCAGCACCGAGCCGTGGCCTTCGACGACGCTGAACACCGCGCCGTCGGTTTGCCGCCAGGGCAGGCCGGAAAAACCGGCCGGCAGGCGCTGCATGAAGGTGCCCATGGTCGGCATCGGCGAGCCGCCGGTCGCCGGATTCACGTAACGCAGCTTCACCCCGTCCCAGGCGTCGACCGGTGCCTGTTGTTCCAGGGTGTGCAGGGCCTCACGCGTACGTTCATAAGGATAGCTGAAGATCGGCGAAGTCTGGCCGAACGGGGCGTCGTAATGCACCGGCAGCATGTTGGCGCCGTAACGCTGGTAACTGGTGCCTTCGGCCCGGGTCACGGTCTGCGCACGCTCGGTGTGGTTCTCGGCAAAACCGGCGTCGAAAAAACGCAGCATGGGAATGTCCAGCCCGTCGAGCCAGACCACCGGCTCGCCGCCTTCCAGCGCTGCCTGGTTGCCGTGGTCGTGCCAGGTCCAGCTGGGTGTGATGATGAAGTCACCGGGCGCCATGGTGGTGCGTTCTCCGTCCACCGCGGTGTAGGCGCCGCGGCCTTCGACGACAAAACGCAGCGCACTCTGGGTATGGCGGTGGCTGGGCGCGATTTCGCCGGGCAGGATCAGCTGCAGGCCGGCATACAGCGATTGCGTGATGCACGACTGGCCCGGCAGCGCGGGGTTTTCCAGGATCAGCACGCGGCGCACGGCTTCTTCGGCGGTGATCAGTTCGCCGGACTGCATCAGGTAAGGGCGGACCTTGTTCCAGGCCCAGAAGGCCGGCACGCAGGGGGTGGTCGGCTGCTGGGGCACCAGTGCATGCAGCACCTCCCACAAGGGTGTCATGTGCTGTGCGCGGATTGCTTCATAAAAGGCCTGGCGTGTCGTGCCGGCGGGGAGCGTCATGTCCATGGTCTGTTCCCGTTTCGCAGTTTCTGCATTTTCAGAGGTCGAAATAGACGCCGTCGTCCCGCAACACCTGCTGCAGGCGGGCGACATCGGTGGCGGCAAAGGCCGCGCCATCGTCGAGCCGTGCGGCGGCGGTGCCGGCCGCCTGGCCCATCACAAAGCAGCCACCGCTGGCGCGCGCGGCCGACTGGCCTTCGTGGGCCATGGAGGCGCAGCGGCCGGCGACCAGCAGGTTGTCCACCTCGCGCGTGACCAGCATGCGCCAGGGCAGGTCGTTGTAGGCCCGGTTTTCATCTCGCGGAAAGCGCCAGCTGATGGCGCCGTCCACATGCATCTCCATGGGCCATGCGTTGATGCCGATCACGTCGGCAAAACGGGCCGAGGACAGGATGTCCTCGCCGGTGAGCATGTAGGCCCCGCAGATGCGGCGCGACTCGCGGATGCCGACCTGGGGCGCGATGTCGATGATGGCCGAGTCTGCAAATCCGGGCACCTCGTTCTTGAGAAAACGGAAATATTCGGTGATCTGGCGTCGCCCCTCGAGTTCACCCTCGCTGAGCTGGCGCGCGTCGGTGGCATCCATCGCGTTGCCGGCCGCGTTGCGGATCTGCGTGACATTGGCGCGCCACTCGGCGGGATTTTTCTGCGGACGCAGGATGGCGCCCTTGCGCGGGAATTTGTAGCGCCCCGGCTGGCGGGTTTCACTTTCCTCCATCAGCTCGTTGATGGCCTTGAACTCACCCACGGCCGCCAGCGCCGGCCCGGCATCCACATGGCCGACACGAAACATGGTGGAGGGAAACAGGGCGCTGCCGTGGCCGTCACCAAGCTCAAAAGGCACGCCGGCGAAATGCGCCACGTCGGCGTCGCCGGAGCAGTCGATGAAGCGGCGCGCCCGGATCGCCCGGCGCCCGGATTTGGTCTCGACCACGAGGGCCGTGATGGTCTGGTCGTCCATCAGGACCGCAGCCGCCCACGCATGAAACAGCAGATGCACACCACCGGCCACCAGCATCTGGTCGGCGGCGCACTTGTAGGCCGAGACATCGTAGGAGCGCACACGGATGCGGCCGCCCATGCCGTCCTGCGGCTGGTTCAGGCCGCCCAGCGCATCCATGCGTGCCAGCAGATCGTCCACCACACCATGCACGAGCTGCTGCATCTCGCCGTTTTTGCGGCCATAGAGCCCCGCAAAATTGGTGACCCCTCCGGCCGTGCCCATGCCGCCCAGAAAGCCATAACGCTCGACCAGCAGGGTGCGCGCGCCATGTCTGGCGGCACTCACGCTGGCCGCCAGGCCGGCCGGCCCGCCGCCGATGACGACCACATCGAACTCGCCATACACCGGCAGGGTGCGAGCTGGTTCGGTGACAAAGGAGGGGGAGGGCATGGCCACGTTATCCCGCCCCGCCGCTGGCGGTGCCGCCGACCCGGTCGCAGGATTGAAGGTGTTTTGGGGCGATGGTCGGCATGGGCAGTGCGGTGTCAGCTATTAAAAAGAGAGCAACTGGAGGGGTTTGCACAGTGTCGCGCAGGTTCTGACAGGTTCTATTGGAACAGTTTTGAAGGCTCGATGCCGTCATACATCCACTTCAGTCCTGCAAATCCCGCGCTTTCCTGGCCGCCCTGGAACAGCTGGTTGCGCAGCTCGCGTTGCACGCCGGCGGCATGGTAAATGTCGCCGTAGAAACGCGCGGTCAGCTGCACCCTGCCGGTACGCAGGTAACGGGCCTGCTGGTATTTCTGGAAGGCCAGCGGCACATCGCCACGCGCAAAGCGCAGGGCTTCGCGCAGCACCACCGCGTCTTCGATCGCCTGCCCCGCGCCCTGGGCCAGGTACTGCAGCATCGGGTGGGCCGCGTCGCCGAGCAGCGTCACCCGCCGGTCAGTCCAGTTCTTCACCGGCTCCCGGTCGCACAGCACCCACATTTTCCAGGTCTCGATCTTGCCCAGCAGCTCCCGGACCTGCGGACAGGCATCGCGGAAACGCTCCGTCAGCTCGGCCGGGTCGCCGAAAGTGTTCCAGCCTTCGTCGTACTTGCTGCTGTGGAACACCGCGACCAGGTTGAACAGTTCGCCCCGGCGCAGCGGGTAGTGCACCAGATGCGTTTTTTCACCGCCCCAGAGCAACACGTCATCGCTCCAAAGATGGGGGGGGACGTCCTCGCGCTTGAGCACCGCGCGGTAGGCGATGTGACCGGACACCCGGGGCTTGCCGTCGCCGACCACCGCTTCGCGCACCTTGCTCCACAGGCCGTCTGCCCCGATCAGCGCCACGCCCGGCAGGGTTTCGCCATTGGCGAGGCGAACGCGCACGCTGTCCGCGGTCTGCTCAAAGGACTCGAGTTTGGCGTCGGTGCGCAGCGTGATGTTGGGCAGTTCCCGACAGGCGTCGAGAAACACCTGGTGCAGGTCGGCGCGGTAGATCACGCCATAGGGAAAACCGTAGGTGGCGCGGGACACGTCGCCCAGCGGCACACGCACCACTTTTTCTCCGGTGCGCACATCGTTCATGCCCAGGCCGGGCGGAAAAAACGACACCTTGCTGACCACATCGCTCAGGCCGAGCCAGGCAAACATCTTGAAAATATTGGGACCGAGCTGGATGCCGGCACCGATTTCGCCGAAGCTGGCGGCCTGTTCCAGAACCGTCACGGCGTGGCCGTCACGCGCCAGGACGAGGGCCGTCGCCAGGCCGCCTATGCCGCCGCCGGCGATGAGGATGGGGTGGGGAGATGTCACGGTCAATCCAGTGTCTTGAGGGGAGGCTGTCGCAAAGGGGTGGATAGATGATAAGTATGCTTATTATAAATCCGTACGGTGCTTACCCTGAGCCTGGGGACCTGTTCAGCGCTCCCTTAAACTCGCGTCATGTCAAAAAGCTTTAACTTCGGCGAAGCCCCGGGGCACCAGATCCGGCGCGCCCACCAGCTGTCGATCGCCCTTTTCATGGACGAAACAGCCGGTTTTGACGTGACGCCGGTGCAGTTCGCGATTCTCAATGCCCTGATGGACGACCCCGGCGAAGACCAGGTCACGCTGGCGGGGCGGGTGGCTTTTGATGCCGCCACCTCGGGGTCGGTGATAGGCCGGCTCGAGGCCAAGGGATGGGTGCGGCGCGAGGCCGATCCGGCCGACAGGCGGCGCAAGCTGCTCTGGGTCACACCGGAAGGCGAAAAAGTCGCGTTGCAGATGAAGCGGGCCGTCAGCCGGGTTCAGACGCGCCTGCTGGGGCCCCTGAGTGCTGCCGAGCGCAAGCAGTTCGGCGCGCTGCTTGGCAAGCTGATTGCCGGCCACGAAGACATGGCCTGAAGCTGACCCGGGCCCTTCAGTCCCCTGATTTGGCCAGCAGCGTGAAATGTTCGACCACCGGCGGGCCGGCAAAAAACGGCCCGACGATGGCGCGCCACTCGGCGAAAGCCGGGGATTCGCGGAAGCCGACGGTGTGGTCTTCCAGCGTGTCCCAGAAAATCTGCAGCACGTAACGCTCGGGGCTTTCAATGCCCTTGTTGACCTTGAAGCCCTGGAAACCTTTGGCGCCGGCGATGACGGTTCGCAGGCCGCGCTGGATGGCTTCGTCAAAAGCGGCCTGCTGGCCGGGCTGGATGCGGATGTCGGCGAGTTCGAGAATCATGAGGGCGTCCTGTGCAGGGCTGGGTGGGGTTGTAGAGGGCTATGCGGGGTTAGTACTGGCTGGCAGGCAACTCTACCGTCAAACCGTCGAGTGCGGGGCTCAGGCGGATCTGGCAACTGAGCCGGCTGGCGGGCGTGGCCGGTACCGCTGTGAAAGCCAGCATGGCCCGTTCCTCGCCGTCGGCCGGTGGCAACTGGCTGGCAAACGGTTCGTGCACCATCACATGGCAGGTCGCGCAGGTCAGGGTGCCGCCACAGTCGGCCGCGATGCCGGTGATGCCGCCAGCCACGGCTGCCTCCATCAGGCTTTGGCTGATTTTGGCTCGGACCGTTGTGGATATCGCGTCAGCAGCTATGAAATGAATAGTAATCATGGGTGATTTGAATATCAGATGCGGCTGAAATATTCACGCCGCTGCCAGTCGTCCTTGTCCTCGGCCTGTTCGTGGCGCGCGATTTCCGACTGCTTGATGCGCGTGAAGTAGTGGATGAAGCTCTCGCCAAAGGCCTGCACCAGCAGCGGGTCGGCCTGCAGGGCCTCCAGCGCCTCACCCAGGCTGGTCGGGATGCGGGTGCCGGCGTCGCCATAGGGTGCATTGGTGGCCACCGGCGCCCTGAGCCCGCGGCGGATGCCGTCCAGCCCGGCGTGAATCTGCGACGCCAGGTACAGATACGGGTTGGCGGCCGGTTCGCCAATGCGGTTTTCGATGCGTGTGGCCTTGTCCTGGCACTGGCCCACCACACGCAGCATGGCGCCGCGGTTGTCGCGGCCCCACAGCACCGACTGCGGCGCCAGCGCGTTGGGCCTGAAGCGGCCAAAACCGTTGATGGTCGGTGTGCAGAACACCGTCATGCCGCGCGCGTGCTCCAGCAGGCCGGCCAGGTAGTGCTCCCCGAGTTGTGAGAGCGTGTACTGCGCGTCGGTGGCCTGTGTGCCCTCGGCCGGCGCCTCGCGCTGGAACAGGTTGGCACCGGTCTGCAGGTTCACCAGCGACTGGTGCAAATGCCAGCCGCTGGACATGATGTTCGGAAAGGGTGGGCGGCACATGAAGGTGGCGTGGTAACCGGCGCGGCGCAGCGCCTGCTTCACGGCGCTGCGGAACAGCACCATGTTGTCGGCAGCGGTCAAGGCGTCGGTGGCCTCGAACACCGCTTCGACCTGGCTGGGGCCGAGTTCGATTTCGAGCGAATGCAGGGGCAGGCCCAGCGCCTGCGCCGTGTGCTGCACGATGCGCAGCGGCTCGTCGGCCATGTCCACGCAGTTCTCGGCCAGCAGGTTGTAGCCGGGGTGGATCATCGCGACCCGGGGCGGCAGGCCGGGCCAGGCCGCCTGTTCGGGGTCGAGCTGGTCGCTGGCCCCGTCGTCGGTGATGCGGTAGATGTGAAACTCGATTTCCAGCCCGCATTTCATGCCGTAACCGGCTTTGGCCAGTTGCGCCAGCGCGCGCTGCAAGATGCGCCGCGTGTCCAGCTCGACGGCCGTGCCGTCCTGCATCCAGGGCTGGGCCTGGACCCAGCCGGAGGCCGGTGCCCAGGGCAGTGGCCGAAAGCTCGCGGGGTCGGCCAGCAGCAGCAGGTTGCTGGCGAACTCGAAGCCCGGCAGCCCGGCCGTGCCGCCGGCCTCGAAGACCTTGAAGGCGGTGCGGTCCGAGCTGTCCTTGAGCAGCAGGGTACTGACCATGCCCACGCCGTCCCGCATGGCTGCGGCGGCGGCGCCGGCTACCAGGGTCTTGCCGCGCAGCATGCCGTGCAGGTCGCACCAGGCAAAACGCACGAGTTCGATACCGCTGGCGTCAATCAGCTGCGCGGTGTGCGCCAGCGCGCGCTGCCGGGCGGCATCGTGGATGCCGCATTGTTCGGCAAAGCTGCTCATGCGTTGACAGCCTGCTGAGTGTCTTTTTCCTTCCAGGGCGCGTTGGCCTGCTTGGCCCGGGCCTGCTCCTGCCACCAGCTCGGCCAGGCGCCGGCCGGTGCAATGCCGTCCACCGTGTCCGGCCCGCGCATCAGTTCGGCCTGGCTGGCATCGGCGATGCCCGGCGCGACGCCGCCTTCCTGCACCGTCGCAATCGCCTTGATCAGCACGCGGCGGTTGGCCATGATGACTTTGTCGGAGGTGCCTAGGTGTTCGCGGGTGCGGTCCTGGATGGGGCCCATGCTTTCGACCGCCCACTGGTCGTGCACATTGATGTCTTCCTCCCCCATGCCCAGGTAGGTCTGCGTGCGCTGTTCCTCGGGGTTGAAACCCCAGTTGTTGTGGCGCCCGGCGTTCGGGATGTAGTCGGGCAGCGCGATGAACTGCTGGCGCTGCGCGCGCATGCTCTCCTTGTCCAGCGGGCCGGCAAAACTCGTGAAGAAGGAGTACCAGTAGGTGTGGGTGTCGTCCACCGGCACATGCATCTGCGTGATGGTCATGGTCTCCGACAGCGGGATCACAAAGGTGGCCGGGAAAACCGCGTTGGTCACGCGCACATGCGTGAGCTTGTCGTTCATGGGCCGCAGCGCTGTCAGTTGCATGCCCCAGGGCTTGTTCTCCACGCTGATCTCGGGCTGGGCAAACTCGCGCATGATGCGCGTCATCGGCCACTGCTCGCCGTCGATCACGCCCGCGCTGGCGCTGCGAAACTGCTTGCCCGCCGCATTCTGGCCGATGTCCGCCAGCGCCTCGTCCTGCAGGAAGCGGTGCAGAAACGAAGGGTGGGCCGGGTCGATGCCGACCTCGAAGGCCTGCAGCCAGTTGGCGTTCCACAGGCCCTTGAAGGCAAAGCTGTGGGTCGCCGGGGCGGTGAAGCAGTCGAACGCGGGCAGGGGTGGCGGGGTCGAGCCTTCCGGTCCCATCCAGGCAAACAGCACACCGCTTTGTTCACGCACCGGGTAGCTGCGTTGTTTCACGCGTTCGCACAGCTTGCTCCCGGCGGGTTCAGCCGGGGTGTCCAGGCACTGGCCCGACACGTCGAACTTCCAGCCGTGGAAGGGGCAACGCAGGCCATCGCCCTCGGCACGGCCGAAGGACAGGTCGGCGCCCCGATGCGGGCAGTCGCGGTCCAGCAGGCCGTAGTCACCCTTGTCGTCGCGGAACAGCACCAGGTCCTGGCCCATCAGGCGCACCGCCTTGACCGGGCGTTTGTCCATGCGCGGGTCCAGCGCCGGGTTGAATTCATCGACCAGCGCCGCCGGCTGCCAGTAGCTGCGCAACAGGGCGCCGCAAGGCGTGCCGGGGCCGACACGGGTGATCAAGTCGTTCTGTTCTGCGTTCATGGTTAGCCTTTGCCTGAAACGGTATACCGAAATTTGATTTCAGTGTACATTCCGGTTCATGAACTTGCAAGAGACGGTGTTGATCCAGCTGCGCGACCTGATCCTGCGCGGCGAATTCGGGCCCGGCCAGCGTCTGGCCGAGCAGCAACTTGCCGAACGCCTCGGCGCTTCGCGCACGCCCGTGCGCGCCGCGCTGGTGACGCTGGAGCAGGAGGGCCTGGTCGAGGCCAATGAGACCGGCAAGTTCCTGGTGCGCCAGTTCACGCCGCGCGAGGTGGCCGACGCGATTGCCGTGCGCGGGCATCTGGAGGGCATGGCGGCGCGCCTGGTGGCCGAACACGGCGTGCCGCGCCAGCTGCAGCTGGACCTGCAGGCCTGCCTGGACGAGGGGGACAGCGTCCTGACGGCGAACCCGCTGAGCTACGAAAGTTATGCCGATTACGCCGCCATGAACGACCGCTTCCATGCGCTGGTGCTGGAGGCCTGCGGCAACCGTGCCTTGCAGCGCGCGGTGGCGCTCAACGACAAGTTGCCGTTTGCACCGGCCTCGGCCATGCTGCCCATGCAGGGCACGGTCACGCTGGACCGCGACTGGATGCTGTACGCGCATCGCCAGCACCACATGCTGTTCGCCGCGCTCAAGGCCGGCGAGGGCGCACGTGCGCAGGCGCTGGCCATTGAACACACCGAAGTCGCGCAGATGAACATGCGCATGGCGCTGGAGCGCCGGGCCGAGACCGAGCAGGTGTTGCCGGCCATCCGCCTGGTGGTGGGGCGTTGACGAAGGACGCGGTCAGTTTCACCGCCGCCGGCGTACGCCGCGGCTTCTTCGCCGCCCAGGTGCTGGCGCCCGGCGTCACGCTGTACGCCATGGTTTTCGGCGTGCTCGCCAGCGAGCGTGGCATGAGCTGGCTGCAGGCCATGCTGATGAGCGCCGCCGTCTATTCAGGCAGCGCGCAACTGGCCGCCCTGCAGGGCTGGACGGCGACGGCCGCGGTCACGCCGGTCATCGTCACCATCCTGGTCATGAACGCGCGGTATGTGCTGTACGGTGCGGCCATCCAGCCCTGGCTGGCCGGGCTGCCGCACCACCAGAGCTGGGGCGCGCTGTTTTTTCTCGGCGACGGCAGCTGGGCCATGGCCATGCGCGAGTACGACACCGGCTACCGCGATGCGGGGTATGTGTTCGGATCCGGTGTGGCGATGTTTGTGCCCTGGATCGGCGGCACGCTGCTCGGCCACCTGCTGGCCGGCAATGTGCCGAACCCGGCAGCCTTCGGGCTGGACTTCATGCTGGTGGCGTTTGCCGCGGCCATCGGCATGGTGCTGTGGCGCGGCAAGTCCGACCTGTGGCCGGTGGCGGCAGCAGGGCTGGTGGCGCTGGTGCTACACCGGCTGCTGCCGGGCGCCTGGTACATCGTGGGTGCGGGCCTCGCGGGCGGGCTGATGGGAGCATGGCGCCATGGCCGTTGAGTCGACCTTTCTGCTGGCGCTGGTGGGCATGGCGGTCGCTTCCTTCGCCTGCCGCATCAGCGGCTTCCTGCTGATGGGTTATGTGCGCATCACGCCGCGCGTCGAGGCAGCGCTCAAGGCGATTCCGCTGTCGGTGATGGTCGGCATCGTGACGCCGGCCGCCACCTCGGGGAAATTGCCGGAGTTGCTCGGCTTGCTGGCCGTGGGACTGGCGATGAAGCTGGTGCGCAACGACCTGGCGGCCGCCGTGGCGGGGGCTGTCACGGTGGCCGTCGCGCGCTGGGCCATGAGTTGAACCGGATTATTCCTTCGCGACCCGCAGCACCAGCTTGCCGAAATTCTCGCCGTTGAACAGCTTGAGCAGGGTTTCCGGGAAATTCTCAATCCCGTCGACCACGTCTTCCTTGCTCTTCATTTTTCCGTCTTTGAGGTAGCCGGCCATCTCGGCAATCGCCAGCGGGTAGCGCTCGGCGTAGTCGAACACCACGATGCCTTCCATGCGTGCGCGGTTCACCAGCAGCGACAGGTAGTTGGCCGGGCCCTTGACCGGTGTGGTGTTGTTGTACTGGCTGATGGCGCCGCAGATGATGATGCGGGCGCCGCGCGTGATGCGGGTCAGCACAGCGTCGAGGATGTCGCCGCCGACGTTGTCGAAGTAGATGTCCACGCCTTTCGGGCAGTACTCCTTGAGGCCGGCCTTGACGTCGCCGGCCTTGTAGTCGATGCAGGCGTCGAAGCCCAGCTCCTGGACCACCCAGTCGCACTTGGCCTTGCCGCCGGCAATGCCGACCACGCGGCAACCCTTGAGCTTGGCGATCTGGCCGACGGTCTGCCCGACGGCACCCGCCGCACCGGACACAACCACAGTCTCGCCGGCCTTGGGCTGGCCCACGTCCATCAGGCCGAAGTAGCCGGTCATGCCGGGCATGCCCAGCACGTTGAGCCAGGAGGTCAGGCCCATGCGCGGGTCGATCTTGAACATGCCGCTGCGCTTGATCTGGGCTTCCGGGATCAGGCAGTACTCCTGCACGTCCAGCCCGGCGTTGACATGGTCGCCCACGGCAAAGGCCGGGTTGTTGGAGGCGATCACCTTGCCGACGCCGCCGGCACGCATGACCGCACCGATTTCCACCGGCGGGATGTAGCTTTTGCCCTCGTTCATCCAGCCTCGCATGGCCGGGTCCAGGGAAAGGTAAAGGGTTTTGACCAGCACGCCGCCGGGGCCCGGCTCGGCCACCGGCTCGGTGGTGAAGCTCCAGTTGTCGCGGGTCGGCAGGCCGACCGGGCGGCTGGCCAGGCGGACCTGGTGGTTGCTCAGGGTGGTGATGGTGCTCATGGGGTGACTCCGCTGCAATCAAAAAAAAAGAGGGTGCTTGCCGGATGGTAGTGGCGCCTGGCTGGCGGGGCAGTCGCGCAGGCGATTGCGAACCCCGCGCCCAACCAGCGCAGTTGGACGTAACACCCAGTGCGCGGCGGTGGGGATGTATTCAAGCAAGCCAGGGCCGCGGAACCGGCTTTGCCGGGCCGCAGGCGCAGCGGCCCCCCTCGGGGGCAGGGAGCGACACGAAGTGCGCGACCGTGGGGGCCATGGTTTATGCTTTCAGCCATGAAACTCCACAACTACTTCCGCTCTTCCGCGTCCTTTCGCGTGCGTATTGCGCTTGAACTCAAGGGTTTGCGCTACGAGTACATCCCGGTCCACATTGCCCGGGGGGACCACAAAAAAGAGGCTTACGCCGCGCTGTCGGCCGACACCCTGGTGCCGCTGCTGGAAGTGGATGGCGAAAAACTCTCGCAGTCCATGGCCATCATCGAATACCTCGATGAGAAACACCCGGCGCCCGCGCTGCTGCCGGCCGATGCGCTGGGCCGCGCCAGGGTGCGTGCGCTGGCGCAGTCGATTGCCTGCGAGATCCACCCGATCAACAACCTGCGTGTGCTCAAGTACCTGACGCGTGAACTCAAGGTCGATGAAGAGGCCAAAAACGCCTGGTACCGCCACTGGTGCCGCGAAGGACTGGAAGCCTTCGAGCGCCAGCTGGACCGCTTGCCGGCTTCGACCTATTGTTATGGCGAAACGCCCACCCTGGCCGACTGCTGCCTGGTGCCGCAGATCTTCAACGCGAAGCGTTTCAACGTGAACCTGGAAGGCCTGAACCGCACCATGGCCGCGTTTGACGCCTGCATGGCGCTGCCGGCTTTCCAGAAGGCCCAGCCTTCGGCCTGTCCGGATAACGAGCCTTGATCGCGAGCTATCTTGCACCCTGACTGGCTGACGCCCGACTGGCCCGCGCCGCCCGGCGTGCGCGCGGTATTCACCACCCGGCAGGGCGGTGTGTCCGTCGCACCCTGGGGCAGCATGAACTTCGGCGACCACGTCGGCGATGCGCCCGCGCACGTGGCCGCCAACCGCGCCCGGCTGGGTCAGACCATGGGTGCGAAGCCGGTGTTCCTGCAGCAGGTGCATGGCTCGGCGGTGCTTCGGCTGGACGGTGAAACACCACAGGGCCTGGCAGCCGACGCTGCCATGAGCTCGCAGCGCGGCCTCGCATGCACCATCATGGTGGCCGACTGCCTGCCTGTGCTGTTTGCCCATTCCGATGGTTCGGCGGTGGCCGCCGCCCATGCTGGCTGGCGCGGACTGGCCGGTCAGCAGGGAAAGGGTGTTCTTGAACAAACTTATGAGGATTTTAGGGCTCTAGCCCAATCGGAGCGGGCGCAAGCAGCTATCAATACCATAGCGTGGCTGGGCCCCTGCATTGGCCCGACCGCGTTCGAGGTGGGGGCGGAGGTGAGGGCGAGGTTTGTCGAGGGTGATCCGCTGGCCACCGCTTGCTTCAAGGCGCTGGCAACGGGCAAATACCTTGCCGATCTGGCTGGTCTGGCCCGCCTGCGTCTGCAGGCTTTGGGCGTCACGCGGGTTTACGGCAATGACAGCTCACCACCCTGGTGCACGGTGGGCAACGCCTCAAGGTTCTTTTCGCACCGGCGCGACGCCGGCGTCCCCGGCAATGGCTTCGGCACCACGGGACGCATGGCTGCCTGCATCTGGCGTGACTGATTCCGTCGCGGACGAGTCGGTCGCCATCGCGCCGGCTTCAGCCGCTTCGCGCGCCTTGATGGCCTTGCGCCTGGCCGGCGCACGCATCAGGTAAACCACCAATGCCACCGGCCCTACACCGTAGAGTACAAAGGTGACGAGTGCGCCCAGCAGCGTGCCGGTGGAATGGGTGGCTTCGGCGACGCTCATCATGAGCACCACGTAGATCCAGGCGATGACGATTAAATACATAAAACTTTGTGGTGGATCAGGAGCAGGGAAAGGTTTTCCACGATACTAGTACTGCAACCCGAAAATATCGAAACATGAAAGCGCGCCTTCGCACCCATGGCGGCGTTGCAACCCTTGCGAAGGCGCACAGTCTTCGCTGCGGCTTGCGCCTTGCCCTGGGCACGAAGTCATCACTTTCATTTTGTTTCGCTACTTCCGTGCTGCAGTACTAGAGACGACCCGCCGTGGGCCCAACAGCTCGGTAAAGAGCGCACAACAAGAACCGGTCGGCAGATCGGTGAGACAAGCATGAATTCTGACGCAAACCTCGCGCAAGCCGCCCAGCAGATGCAAGAGACCTTTGCCCAGGGACTGCAGCAGGTCATGGGCGCCATGGCCGGCGCCGGCCTGGGGGCTGCGCCCGGCTTTGTTCCCCTGGGCATGACGGACAAGCTGGCGGCGCCGCCGCCCTTGCAGTTTGATCCGGCCAAATTGCACAAACTCCAGCAGACCTACCTCAACGACATCAGCGCCCTGTGGAACAGCGGGCTCCAGACCGGCGCCACGGCGGGCGCGCAGGCCGACCGCCGCTTTTCCGCCGAGGCCTGGCGCAGCAACCCCGTGGCAGAATTTTCTGCGTCGGCCTACCTGCTCAATGCGCGCACGCTGATGGGCCTGGCCGACGCGGTGGAGGGCGACGAAAAAACCCGGGCCCGCGTGCGTTTTGCCGTTGAGCAGGCCATGGCGGCATCGGCCCCCAGCAACTTTCTGGCGCTGAACGCTGAGGCGCAGAAGAAAGCCATTGAAACCCAGGGCGAGAGCATTGCCAGGGGTCTGGCAAACATGCTTCATGACATGAAGCAGGGCCATGTGTCCATGACCGACGAAAGTGTCTTCGAAGTCGGCAAAAATGTCGCCACCACCGAGGGTGCGGTGGTATTCGAAAACGAATTTTTCCAGCTGCTGGAATACAAGCCGCTGACCGCCACGGTGCACGAGCGCCCGTTTCTGCTGGTGCCGCCCTGCATCAACAAGTTCTACATCCTCGACCTGCAACCCGAGAACTCGCTGATCCGTTATGCCGTGGCGCAGGGCCACCGCACCTTTGTCGTCAGCTGGCGCAATCCCGACGAGTCCATGGCCAGCAAAACCTGGGACGACTACATCGAACACGCGGCCATCCAGGCGATCGAGGTGGTGCAGGACATCACCGGCGCCAAAACCATCAATGCGCTGGGCTTTTGTGTGGGCGGCACCATTCTTGCCACGGCACTGGCGGTGCTTGCCGCACGCGGTGAAAAGCCGGTGGCCAGCGCCACCTTTCTCACCTCGCTGCTGGACTTCAGCGACACCGGCATCCTGGACATCTTCATTGACGAACAGTCGGTCCAGTACCGCGAGATGGAAATGGGCAAGGGCGGCTTGCTCAAGGGCCAGGATCTGGCCTCGACCTTCAGCTTCCTGCGCCCCAACGACCTGGTGTGGAATTACGTGGTCGGCAACTACCTCAAGGGCGAAACGCCGCCGCCGTTTGACCTGCTTTACTGGAACAGCGACTCGACCAATCTCCCGGGGCCGTTTTACGCCTGGTACCTGCGCAACACCTACCTCGAGAACAAGCTGGCCCAACCCGGCAAGCTCACCGTGTGCGGCCAGAAGGTGGACCTCGGCAAGCTGGACATGCCGGTCTACATCTACGGTTCGCGCGAAGACCACATCGTGCCGATCGGCGGGGCCTACGCCTCGACGCAGGTGCTACCGGGCAAGAAGCGTTTTGTCATGGGTGCTTCGGGTCATATCGCCGGCGTGATCAACCCGCCCGCCAAGAAAAAACGCAGCTACTGGACCAACAACAAGCTGCCGCAAGGCAAATTTCCGGTGGCTCAGGCCGACTGGCTCCAGGGCGCGACGGAACACCCCGGCAGCTGGTGGACCGACTGGTCGGACTGGCTCCAGGGTCACGCCGGCAAGCAGATCGCCGCTCCGAAAGCCTATGGCAGCCGCACCTACAAGGTTATCGAACCGGCGCCGGGCCGTTATGTCAAGGTCAAGGCCTGACGCGCAACACGTGTTGAACCCCATTCACTGGAGAAAGTAAATCATGGAAGACATCGTCATCGTTTCAGCGGCCCGCACCGCCGTCGGCAAGTTCGGCGGCAGCCTGGCCAAAATCCCCGCGACCGAACTCGGCGCGGCCGTCATCAAGGCGGTGGCCGAGCGCGCCGGCCTGTCGGTCGACCTCATCGGCGAAGTCATCATGGGCCAGGTGCTGGCAGCCGGCGTGGGCCAGAACCCGGCGCGGCAAAGCGTGGTGAAAGCGGGTTTTCCGCACGCCATCCCCGGCCTGACCATCAACGCGGTCTGCGGCTCCGGCCTGAAAGCCGTGATGCTGGCCGCCCAGGCTGTGGCCACCGGCGACAGCGAGATCGTGATTGCCGGGGGCCAGGAGAACATGAGCGCCGCGCCGCACGTGCTCAACGGCTCGCGCGAAGGCCAGCGCATGGGCGACTGGAAAATGATCGACTCCATGATCGTCGACGGCCTGTGGGACGTCTACAACCAGTACCACATGGGCATCACCGCAGAAAACGTGGCAAAGAAATACAGCATCAGCCGCGAGATGCAGGACGAACTCGCGCTGGCCAGCCAGACCAAGGCCATGGCGGCGCAGGACGCCGGCAAGTTCAAGGACGAAATCGTGCCGTTTTCCATCCCGCAGAAAAAAGGCGACGCCGTCGTATTTGCGGCGGACGAATTCATCAACCGCAAGAGCAGCGCCGAAGGCCTGGCCGGCTTGCGCCCTGCCTTTGACAAGGCCGGCGGCGTGACCGCCGGCAATGCCTCGGGCATCAACGACGGCGCGGCCGCTGTCATGGTGATGACGGCCAAAAAGGCAGCGGCGCTGGGCCTCAAGCCCCTGGCCCGCATCGCGAGTTACGCCACCAGCGGGCTCGATCCGGCTTTCATGGGCATGGGCCCGGTGCCGGCATCGACCAAGGCCTTGCAGCGCGCCGGCTGGAAAGCGCAGGACCTGGACCTGCTGGAGATCAACGAAGCCTTTGCTGCGCAGGCCTGCGCCGTCAACAAGGAAATGGGCTGGGACACCAGCAAGGTCAATGTCAACGGCGGTGCCATCGCCATCGGTCACCCGATTGGTGCATCCGGTTGCCGAATTCTGGTCACGCTGATTCACGAGATGATCCGGCGTGATGCCAAAAAAGGCATTGCCAGCCTGTGTATCGGCGGCGGCATGGGGGTTGCCCTCACACTGGAACGGTAAATATGAGGTAAAAGAGCTTGTGGCCCTTGCAGAATGTGCGCGACCAGCTATTTATTTGATAGCAAGTCGCAGTCGTCGGCAAGGTCACCCAAGCTTCTTTTCAACGACTTTCAGAACCAATAAATACAGGAGCAAGACATGGCAAAACGAATTGCATACGTGACAGGCGGCATGGGGGGCATCGGAACCGCCATCTGCCAGCGCCTGCACAAGGACGGCTTCACCGTGGTGGCCGGTTGCGGCCCCACGCGTGACTTCACCAAATGGATTGACGAGCAGAAAGCGCTGGGCTACACCTTCTACACCTCGGTCGGCAACGTCGGCGACTGGGACTCCACGGTTGCGGCCTTCGACAAGGTCAAGGCCGACCACGGCCCGGTCAGCGTGCTGGTCAACAACGCCGGCATCACGCGCGACGGCCAGTTCCGCAAGATGAGCAAGGCCGACTGGGACGCCGTCATTTCCACCAACCTCGACAGCATGTTCAACGTCACCAAACAGGTGATCGAAGGCATGATCGAAGGCGGCTACGGACGCATCATCAACATCTCGTCGGTCAACGGCCAGAAGGGCCAGTTCGGCCAGGTCAACTACTCCACCGCCAAGGCCGGCCTGCACGGCTTCACCATGGCGCTGGCGCAGGAAGTGGCCAGCAAGGGCGTGACCGTCAACACCGTGAGCCCCGGCTACATCGGCACCGACATGGTCAAGGCCATCCGCCCCGACGTGCTCGAGAAAATCGTCTCCGGCGTGCCCGCCAAACGGCTGGGCACCCCGGAAGAAATCGCCTCCATCATTTCGTGGATTGCTTCGGACGAAGGCGGCTACGCCACCGGCGCGGACTTCTCGCTCAATGGTGGTTTGCACATGGGTTGAGGCTCGCGGCCCTATGACCCTCCAAAGGAAAACCCGCTTCGGCGGGTTTTTTGCTTTCTGTTTTTATAATGAACTTGGCTGGGAAGCCTTCAGTCTCCATACGTTCTGCGGCAGGCGCCTGTTTTTGGCAAGTGCTCACGCAGGTTCCCTCCACCGTCTTGCCGAAGGAACCCGTCCCGCATGCCGCACAGCGTCTCCCTCATCAGCACCATTGCCGCCGGTCTGGGCCTGGCCCTGATCTTCGGTTTTATCGCTGCGCGCATGAAGCTCCCCTCGCTGGTGGGGTACCTGTTTGCGGGTGTGCTGATCGGACCCTTCACGCCCGGCTTTGTGGCCGACGCCGCGATCGCCAGCCAGCTCGCCGAGATCGGCGTGATGCTGCTGATGTTTGGTGTGGGCCTGCATTTCTCGCTGGACGACCTGCTGGCGGTGCGCAAGATCGCCGTGCCTGGTGCCGTCGTGCAGATGACGGTGGCGACCGCTCTGGGCATGGGCCTGGCGCACTGGTGGGGCTGGAACCTGGGCGGGGCGCTGGTGTTCGGCCTGTCGCTGTCGGTGGCCAGCACCGTCGTGCTGCTGCGCGCGCTGGAAACGCGCGGCGTGCTCGATTCTGCCAACGGCCGCATCGCCGTCGGCTGGCTGGTGGTCGAGGACCTGGCCATGGTACTGGTGCTGGTGTTGTTGCCGCCCTTGGGCGGCTGGCTGTCCGGCCAGGGCGAGGCTGATGCCAACACATTGTGGAAAACGCTGGGCATCACCCTGCTGCAGGTCGGCGGCTTCGTCGCGCTGATGCTGGTGGTGGGCCGGCGCTTTTTCCCCTGGGTGCTCTGGCAGGTACAGCGCACCGGCTCGCGCGAGCTGTTCACCCTGTGTGTGGTATCGGCGGCCGTCGGCATTGCCTTTGGCGCGACGGCACTGTTTGGTGTGTCGTTTGCACTCGGTGCGTTTTTTGCCGGCATGGTGATGCGCGAGTCCGAGTTCAGCCACCGCGCCGCGGAAGAATCCTTGCCGCTGCGTGATGCGTTTGCCGTGCTGTTTTTTGTCTCGGTCGGCATGTTGTTCGACCCCTGGGTTCTTGTCGAGCGGCCCTTGCAGGTGCTGGCGGTGGTCGCCATCATCGTCGTGGGCAAGTCGCTGGCTGCAGCGGTGCTGGTGATGGCCTTTCGTTACCCGCTCAACACCGCGCTGACAGTTTCCGCCAGCCTGGCGCAGATCGGCGAGTTTTCCTTCATCCTGGTGGCCTTGGGCGCCTCGCTGGGCCTGCTGCCGCCCGAAGGCCAGAGCCTGGTGCTGTCCGGCGCCCTGATCTCGATTGCACTGAACCAGCTGGTGTTCAAGTCGGTCGAGCCGCTGCAGCGCTGGATACTGGCGCGATCTGCGCTGGCCCGCAAACTCGAGGCGCGTGATGATCCCACGGCCGAGCTGCCCGCCAGCACCGAAGAAAAATACCTGTCGCGCCAGGTGGTGCTGGTTGGCTACGGCCGGGTCGGGCAGCGTATTGCGCAGGCGCTGATGGCGAACCAGCTTCCCTTTGTGGTGGTTGAACAGAACCGCGAAGTCGTCGAAAGGCTGCGCGAGCAGGGGTTGATGGCGGTGTCGGGCGACGCGGCGGAACCGGTGGTGCTGGTGCAGGCCCATATCGCCAACGCCCGCATGCTGGTGATTGCCACGCCTGACACCCTGAACGTGCGGCAAATGATCAACATCGCCCGCACACTCAACCCCGAGATCGAAATCGTGGTGCGCACCCACAACGAGGCCGAGGCGAAATTGCTGGAGAGCGAAAATGCCGGCAGGATATTCCTGGGTGAGGAAGAACTGGCGCAGTCCATGACGCGCCATGTGCTCGAGCGCTCGGCCATCGAGCAAACTCCCACGTGATCCTCCCCTGGACGATTTACGCCGACGGCAGCGCGGTGCCCAACCCTGGTCGCATGGGCCTCGGTGCCGTGCTGGTCGCGCCTGACGGTACGCGGCACCTGCTTTCGATGGCGACGGATGCGCGGGGCTGCAACAACGAGGCGGAGGCGAGGGCGCTGATGGCGGCGCTGCGCGATGCGCAGGCGCGCGGGGCGACGGCACTGCAGATTTACAGCGACAGCAGCTTGTTGGTGGCGCAACTGGGCGCCCGGGACGAGCCGCCCGTGTTGCGGCTGGCCGCGCTGTATGAGGAGGCGCAGGCCTTGCTGGCGACTTTCGCCCAAACCTCGCTGCACTGGATACCGCGCCACAAGAACGGCGAGGCCGATGCGCTGGCCCGTGCTGCGCTGGGTCTCCTGCCAAAGAGGCTGGCCATGTCAACGAAGAAGAGGCGGCGCTAGGTCCCGGCCGCCAGGCCGGGCGAGCCCCTGCGCCGGCGTCAGAGCACCTCGCTGGCGAAATCAGCCAGACGTGAACGCTCCCCACGCGCCAGCGTGATGTGCCCGCCGTGCGGCCAGCCCTTGAAGCGATCCACGGCGTAGGTCATGCCGGACGAACCTTCGGTGAGGTAGGGCGTGTCGATCTGCGCCAGGTTTCCCATGCAGATGATCTTGGTGCCGGGGCCGGCGCGGGTGATCAGCGTTTTCATCTGCTTGGGCGTCAGGTTTTGCGCCTCGTCGATGATCACGTACTTGTTCAGGAAAGTGCGGCCGCGCATGAAGTTCATGCTCTTGACCTTGATGCGCGAACGGATCAGTTCGTTGGTGGCCGCGCGGCCCCATTCGCCGGAGCCGCTGTCGTTTTTGCCCAGCACTTCCAGGTTGTCGTCGAGTGCGCCCATCCACGGGCCCATTTTTTCTTCTTCGGTGCCTGGCAGGAAACCGATGTCTTCACCGACGGAAACCGTCGCGCGGGTCATGATGATTTCGGTGTAGCGGCGGTCGTCCAGCACCTGGGTCAGGCCGCTGGCCAGGGCCATCAGCGTCTTGCCGGTGCCGGCCGTGCCGGCCAGCGTGACGAAGTCGACTTCCGGGTCCATCAGCAGGTTCATCGCAAAGTTCTGCTCGCGGTTGCGGGTGGTGATGCCCCACACCGCGTTTTTCAGGTGGGTGTAGTCCTTCAGCGTCTTGAGCACGGCCGTCTTGGCGCGGATCTCAGTCACGCGCGCGTACAGCGGTGGCTCGCCGGGTGCCTCGAAAAACACGAACTGGTTGATCAGCAGGCTGCCGACGATGGGGCCGGTGATGCGGTAGAAGGTGTGGCTGCCCTGCTGCCAGCTTTCGATGGTTTTGCTCTGGCGCGTCCAGAAGTCGGCCGGCAGGGCGAGCGAGCCGGCGTACAACATGTCGCCGTCTTCCAGGGTTTTGTCGTTCTGGTAGTCATCTGTGGCCAGGCCAAGGGCGCGAGCCTTGACGCGCATGTTGATGTCCTTGGACACCAGCACCACTTCGCGCGGCGCGTATTCCTTGCGCAGCGCTTCGACCACGCCGAGGATCTGGTTGTCGGCCTTGCCCTGCGGCAGGCTCATGGGCAGCGAGTAGTCCAGCGGCTTGGTCTGGAAAAACAGGCAGCCCCCGGCTTCCTTGTGCCCGGTGGTGTCGAGCTTGAGGCCCTTGGCGATGTCGGCGCCGCTGGTGCCGGCCAGCGCGTCCAGCGTGCGGCTGGTCTGGCGGGCATTGCGCGCGACTTCGGTCATGCCTTTTTTGTGGCCGTCGAGCTCTTCAAGCACGATCATGGGCAAAAAGATGTCGTGTTCCTCAAAGCGGAAGAGGCACATCGGGTCATGCATCAGCACATTGGTGTCGAGCACAAACAGCTTGGACGGTCCCGTGTGCCGTGTTTTTTTCGCCTTGGCCACAGGCTCCGGACGGACGGCAGCCTGCGGTTCCTTGTGGTAACTGACGGTCTCTTTCGCCTGGCGCGCGGGCTCCTTGGGCAGATAGGCGGCCGGTTGCCTGGCCTCGCCACCGCCGGAGCGGCTGTCAAACAGGTCCAGTGCCGCCGCTTTGTGGGCCGGCCCGGGATGCTCCGTCTTTCGCGTCGTCTTGGCGTGGGCGCGGACCGGCGTTTCCAGGGCGTCGGCAGAGAGCAAGGCGGCACGTTTGGTCGGGGCGGGTGGCAGGGGCATGGTGCTTGAAGCTCACAGTGTTAAGGAGACGTCTGTCAATCCGGGTCCCGGGCGCATGGCAGCGTTGCGCGTTGCGCGGAATCCTCATGCACCCAAGTGCATTCCGGTTCCTGCGCTCCGTGCGCCTCATCCTGCATCCCGACAACCGAATTTCAAGAGGCCTCCCAAGGTTCAAAAAGCGAAAAAGCCGCCTGGAGGCCAGGGCGGCTTTTTCGGTGGGCGCAGTCGCTAAGGTCAACAGCATGAAGTCATTATGCACGACTCGCGTGACAGGACGGACGGCTTCTGACGGCGCGGCGAAAAGGGCTTTTCAGGCCGCTTTTTTCAGTGCCTTGACGGCCTTGAGCACGTCGTCCACATGACCGGGCACTTTCAGCCCGCGCCATTCTTCCTTGAGCATGCCGTCGGCGCCCACGAGGAAGGTGCTGCGCTCAATGCCTTTGACCTTCTTGCCGTACATGATCTTGTTCTTGACCACGCCGAACATGTGGCACATTTTTTCTTCGGTGTCGGCAATCAGCTCAAAGGGAAGCTCGAGCTTGGCCTTGAATTCGTCGTGCGATTTCATGTTGTCGCGCGAGACGCCGAACACGGTGGCGCCGGCCTTGACGAAATCCTTGTAGCGATCGCGGAACTGCATCGCCTCGGTGGTGCAGCCTGGGGTATTGTCCTTGGGGTAAAAATACAGGACCACCACGTGACCCAGATGGGTTTGGTTGGAGACTTTGACGCCGCTTGTGGCGTTGGCTTCAAATTCCGGGAGTGGTTTGTTGACGACGACTGCCATACTGCGTAGACCCCTGAAAAGTAATTGTGATAGGTCGTTGGCTTTGACTGCAAAAATTGAGCCAAACCCCCGACGTTGCACCAAATGCAACCCTAGATTTTACCCTGAAAGCAGGCGGCTCACCCGCGGGAGCGATCCGGCGTCTCAATCAGCAGGGCGGTCAGCACGATCCGGCCTTCGCCTGCGAGGATGTTGTAAGTGCGGCAGGCCGCCAGCGTGTCCATGGTTTCGATGCCGATGCGCGCGGCCATCAGGCTGCGCAAAAAGGCGGGCGGCGCAAAGCGCAGGCGGCTGCCGCTGCCGAAAATCACCAGCTCGGGCCGGGTCTCGGCCAGGCGCTCGAAGTGCGCTGGCGTGAGGTCTTCGAAACGCGCGCAGTCCCAGGCGAACTTCTCACCGCGTGAGCCGATCACGATGCTCTGCTCGATTTTCTCGGCCACCCCCTGGTTGCCCAGGCCTATCCATCCGGGGCCGTAGCCAAGAATGGATTGAACGTCGAGGCGGTCGGGCTGTAATTTCATGCGGTGTTCAAGAGGGGTGGTGGGGGCGGCCGGCCAGGGAAATTGCGGTTTTATGTGGTCAAATTATAGATTCCGTCCCAATTTCCGCTCATCCCTGCGTCCCTTGCGCCTTTGCGGGCTTTGCGTTTTCTGAAGAACGACCACAGACCATGAAATTGATCACCAAATCGGCCAAGCTGGCCAATGTGCTTTACGACATCCGAGGCCCCATCATGGATGCCGCCAAGCAGATGGAGGAAGAAGGGCAAAAGCTCATCAAGCTCAACATCGGCAATCTCGCGGTGTTCGGTTTTGATGCGCCTGAAGAGGTCCAGCAGGACATGATCCGCAACCTGCCGGCCTCGGCGGGGTATTCGGACAGCAAGGGCATTTTTGCGGCGCGCAAGGCCGTCATGCACGAGACGCAGCGGCAGGGCATCAAGGGCGTGACGCTGGACGACATCTACCTGGGCAACGGCGCGAGCGAGCTGATTTCCATGGCGACCAACGCCTTGCTGGACTACGGCGACGAGCTGTTGCTGCCGTCCCCCGATTACCCCCTGTGGACGGCCTCCACCAGCCTGGCAGGGGGCACGCCGGTGCATTACCTGTGCGACGAGAACAACGGCTGGATGCCCAACCTCGATGACATTCGTGCCAGGATCACGCCGAAGACCAAGGCCATCGTGGTCATCAACCCGAACAACCCGACCGGTGTGCTGTATTCCGATGAACTGCTGCGCGGCATCATCGAGATCGCGCGCGAACACGGCCTGGTGATTCTGGCCGACGAGGTCTACGACAAGGTGCTGTACGACGGTGTCAAGCACACCGCGATCGCCAGCCTGTCCACCGATGTGCTGACGCTGACCTTCAACTCCCTGTCCAAGAGTTACCGCTCCTGCGGTTACCGCGCCGGCTGGCTGGTGGTGTCCGGTCCGAAAAAGCAGGCGCAGGACTACATCGAGGGCCTGAACATGCTGGCCAACATGAAGCTGTGCTCCAACGTGCCGGGCCAGTGGGCCATCCAGACCGCGCTGGGCGGCTACCAGAGCATCAACGACCTGACCGGCGAGGGCGGCCGCCTGCGCCGCCAGCGCGATCTGGCCTACGAGCTGATCACGGCGATTCCCGGCGTGAGCTGCGTCAAGCCGAGTGCGGCGCTCTACATGTTCCCCCGGCTGGATCCCAAGGTCTACCCGATCACCGACGACCGGCAGTTTTTCCTGGAGCTGCTCAAGGAAACCAAGGTGATGCTGGTGCAGGGCACCGGTTTCAACTGGGCGGCGCCGGACCACTTCCGCATCGTCTTTTTGCCGCATGAGGAAGACCTGCGCGAGGCGATTGGCCGGATTGCCAAATTCCTGGAAAGCCGCAGGAAGAACATGCAGCCGGCCAGCGTGCCGGTAGCTGAATCCCTTCTGAAATGACCCGAACGACATGACATCAACGAATCTGAAACCGATCAAGGTAGGCCTGCTGGGCATGGGCACCGTGGGCAGCGGTGTGTTCACCGTTTTGAAGCGCAACCAGGAAGAAATTTTCCGCCGCGCCGGCCGCAGCATCGAGATCGCCATGGTGGCCGACCTCGACACGGCACGCGCGCAGGCGGCCGCCGGTGCCGGCGTGACGGTGGTGGCCGATGCCCGGGCCGTGATTGCCAATCCCGAGATCGACATCATCATCGAGCTGATCGGCGGCTACGGCATCGCCCGGCAACTGGTGCTGGAAGCGATCGCCGCGGGCAAACATGTGGTCACCGCCAACAAGGCCCTGCTGGCCGTGCACGGCACCGAGATTTTTGCGGCCGCGCACCAGCACGGCGTGATGGTGGCGTTCGAAGCCGCCGTCGCCGGTGGCATTCCCATCATCAAGGCGCTGCGCGAAGGCCTGACGGCCAACCGCATCGAGTGGATTGCCGGCATCATCAACGGCACGACCAATTTCATCCTCAGCGAGATGCGCGACAAGGGTCTGGACTTCGACGTCGTGCTCAAGGAAGCGCAGCGCCTGGGTTACGCCGAAGCCGACCCGACCTTCGACATCGAGGGTGTGGACGCGGCGCACAAGGCCACGCTGATGTCGGCGATTGCCTTTGGCATCCCGGTGCAGTTCGACAAGGCCTACGTAGAGGGAATCACGAAGCTGGGCGCGCAGGACATCAAATACGCCGAGCAGCTGGGCTACCGCATCAAGTTGCTGGGCATCACCAAGCGCACGGCCAGGGGTGTCGAGCTGCGGGTGCACCCCAGCCTGGTACCGGCCAGGCGCCTGATCGCCAATGTCGAGGGCGCGATGAACGCGGTGATGGTGCAGGGCGATGCCGTCGGCACCACGCTGTATTACGGCAAGGGCGCGGGCAGCGAGCCGACCGCCAGCGCGGTGATTGCCGACCTGGTGGACATCGCGCGCCTGCACGGCGCCGAGGCCGCGCAGCGCGTGCCGCACCTGGCCTTCCAGCCGCAGTCGATGAGCGACATGCCGGTGTTGCCCATGAGCGAGGTGGTCACGAGTTATTATCTGCGCCTGAACGTGGCCGACGAAGCCGGCGTGCTGGCCAAAGTCACCGGCATCCTGGCCGAAGCAGGCATCAGCATTGACGCGATGCTGCAGCGCGAGGCCGACGAGGTCGGCGGCGAAGGCTCGACCCACACCGACCTGATCATCCTGACGCACGATTGTGTCGAGGCGAAGATGAACGGAGCCATGGCGCAAATGCAGGCGTTGCCTACGGTCCTGTCGCCCATCACGCGCATCCGCAAGGAAGAACTCGCCTGATGAGATATCTCTCGACCCGCGGCCACGCGGACCGCAAACAGTTCTGCGAAATATTGCTCGAGGGCCTGGCGCCCGACGGCGGGCTCTACCTGCCCGAAACCTATCCGCAGGTTGACGCCGCCACGCTGGAGAAGTGGCGCGCGGTTTACCGCGACTCGGGTTATGCCGACCTGGCTTTCGAGGTGCTGTCGCTTTACATCGACGACATCCCGGCCGCCGACCTCAAAACCCTCTGCCGCAAAACCTATACCGAGCAAGTGTTCGGCACCCCAGAGATTGTTCCGCTGCGCCAGCTCGAGCCCGGCCTGTATCTGGAGGCTCTGTCCAATGGCCCGACGCTGGCCTTCAAGGACATGGCGATGCAGTTGCTGGGCAACCTGTTCGAGTACGAACTGGCGCGCCGCGGCGAAGAGCTCAACATTCTGGGCGCCACCAGCGGCGACACCGGCAGCGCCGCTGAATACGCCATGCGCGGCAAGAAAGGCGTGCGCGTCTTCATGACCTCACCGCAGGGCCGCATGAGCCCCTTCCAGCAGGCCCAGATGTTCAGCCTGCAGGACGCCAACATCCACAACATCGCGATCGAAGGCGTGTTTGACGACTGCCAGGACATCGTCAAGGCCGTGTCCAACGACCTGGACTTCAAGCGCAAGTACAAGATCGGCACCGTCAACTCGATCAACTGGGCGCGGCTGCTGGCGCAAGTCGTCTACTACTTCGCCGGTTACTTTCAGGCGACCACGACAGGTGATCAGCGGGTCAGCTTCACCGTGCCCTCGGGCAACTTTGGCAACGTCTGCGCCGGCCATGTCGCGCGCATGATGGGGTTGCCGATTGAAAAGCTGGTGGTCGCCACCAACGAAAACGACGTGCTCGACGAGTTCTTCCGCACCGGCGTGTACCGCGTGCGCGCCAGCGCCGACACGCATGAAACCTCCAGCCCGTCGATGGATATTTCCAAGGCATCGAACTTCGAACGTTTTGTGTTCGACCTGCTCGGCCGCGATGCGGCACGTCTCGCCGACCTGTTCGGCGCGCAGCTGTCCACGCAGGGCCGATTCGATCTGAGCGGCGACACGACCTTCCAGGCGGCGGCCCGGCACTACGGCTTTGCCAGCGGCAAAAGCACCCACGCTGACAGGCTGCAGACGATTCGCGACACCTTTGCGCGTTTCGGCACCATGATCGACACCCACACGGCGGACGGCCTGAAGGTCGCGCGCGAACACCTCTCGGCCGGCGTGCCCATGGTCGTGCTGGAGACCGCCTTGCCGATCAAGTTTGCCGCCACCATCGAGGAGGCGCTGGGCCAGTCGCCGCCGCGGCCCGCCCGCTTTGAAGGCATCGAGGCCCTGCCCAAACGGGTGCGGCTCATGCCGGCCGATGCGGCGCTGGTGCAGGCCTACATCGCCAGCCATGTGGATTGAATTGGCCTGCAGCCCTTTCCCATTGTGCGTGAGCAGCTATAGTGTTGATAGCAAATCAGGATCGGCCGAAGACAGTTTATGAACGTTGTTGCATTTGCCGGTTATTCCGGGTCGGGAAAAACCACCCTGGTGGAAAGCCTGATTCCCGCGCTCAGGCTGCGCGGTTTGCGGGTTTCGGTCGTCAAACACGCCCACCACAGCTTCGACATCGACCAGCCGGGCAAGGACACGTACCGGCACCGGCAGGCCGGCGCCTTTGAGGTGGTCGTGGCCTCGGACAACCGGCTGGCGCTGATGCGCGAGTTCGAGCAGCCCCGGGCGCTTTCGGTGCACCACCTGATCGCCGAGCTGTACGAGGGTGTGGACTGGGTGCTGGTGGAAGGTTTCAAGAGCAGTGACCTGCTCAAGGTCGAGGTCTGGCGCGCCGACTCCGGCAAACCGGCGCGTTACCCGGACGACGATTTTGTGGTCGCGATTGCCACCGACTCGCCGGACCGCCTGCCCGAAACCACCCTCAGGCCGGTGCTGGATTTGAACGACCCCGATGCTGTCGCGGGCTGGTTGATCGAGAATCAGGAACGATTTGTCTACTGCGCCGAGTTGTATGCATGAACGCTTCCGCCGCCTCCTCCGAAAAACCTGCGACGCGCCCGCCGCTTAAGGCCCTCGACGCGGCACTGGCCGAGCTGCTCGGCCGCGCCGAACCACTGGCCGGCAGCGACACGGTGTTCACCTTCGACGCTGACGGCCGGGTGCTGGCCGAGGACGTGGTTTCGGCGCTGCAGGTACCGCCTGACGACAACAGCGCCATGGACGGTTACGCGGTGCGCAGCACCGAGATGGCCGACGAGGGGGTGGTGCTGCGTGTGTCGCAACGCATTGCAGCCGGCAGCAGCGGCAGTGCGCTGGAACCCGGCACGGTGGCCCGCATTTTTACCGGCGCGCCGATTCCTGCCGGGGCCGACGCGGTGGTGATGCAGGAAGACTGCGTGCCGCTCCCCGACCGCGAAGGTCATGTCAGCGTCCGCCAGCTTCCCCGGCCCGGCCAGTGGATACGCCGCGCCGGCGAAGACGTCACGCGCGGGGCTACCGTGCTCTCAAAAGGGGAGCGCCTCACGCCCGCTGGTCTTGGGCTGGCGGCCAGTATTGGCATGGACCGGCTGCAGGTGGCGCGGCGCCCGCGGGTGGCGCTGTTTTCCACCGGCGACGAACTCGTGATGCCCGGCGAGGTGGCGCCCGCGCAGATGCGGCCCGGCGCCATCTACAACTCCAACCGTTTCTTCCTGCGTGCCTTGCTGCTGCGGCTGGGCTGCGAGGTCAGCGACCTGGGCATCGTGCCGGATAAGCGCGATGCCACGCTGGACGCGCTGCGCAGCGCCAGCCAGGCCCATGACCTCATCCTGACCAGTGGCGGGGTGTCCGTCGGGGAAGAGGACCACATCAAGCCGGCCGTGCAGCAGCTCGGCTCGCTTGACCTCTGGCAGATTGCCATGAAGCCGGGCAAGCCTTTTGCCTATGGCCGCGTCGGTGCGGCGCATTTCATGGGACTGCCGGGCAACCCGGTTTCCAGTTTTCTGACCTTTCTGCTGCTGGTGCAGCCCTTCCTGCTCAGGCTCCAGGGGGTGATTGACGTTGCTCCAAAATCGATAGCGGCTACCGCCCATTTCACCTGGCCGCGGGCCGATAAGCGCCGTGAATTCCTGCGGGTGCGGCGCAATGCGGCCGGCGGGCTGGACCTGTTTCCCAACCAGAGTTCGGGTGTGCTGACCTCGGCCGTCTGGGGCGACGGCGTGGTGGACAACCCGTCGGGCCAGACCATCGCGCACGGCGACACCGTGCGCTTCATCGCTTTTTCGCAGTGGCTGGCATGAACCTGGATTCCTCAGTTGAACGCGCCCGAGTGGGTCCTTGGCGGCGCGTCTGGCAAGGCGTGACAACGCGGCAGGCTACTGCCTGCAAGGCGGAGCAACGCAGTCGGGCGTGGCGTCAAGCGCTCAATCGGGTGCGTAGCGCTACCGCCCAAATGGTGACGGTGTTCGTGTCTGAGGAAGTGAGTGTTTATGCGGCTTGCCCAGCGATTACAAGCGGTCAACTGAGGAATCCAGGTTGAAGATCACCATCAGGTATTTTGCGTCCGTGCGTGAAGCCGTCGGGCGGGGCAGCGAGCAGATCGACACCGCAGCCGCCAGCCTGGCCGCCCTGCGCGACGAGTTGATGACGCGCGGCCCGGCCTACGCCGAGGCGCTGGCGCGCGGCAAGTCGGTGCGCATGGCGCTCAACCAGGTCATGAGCGACGAGTCGGCGGCGCTGACGGACGGCTGCGAGGTTGCGTTTTTCCCGCCGGTGACCGGGGGCTGAGATGGCTGATCGCGTGAGCATCCAGACCGGCGACTTCCATCTCGGCGACGAGGTTGCCGCCCTGCGCGCAAACGACAAACGCGTCGGCGCCGTGTGCACCTTCACGGGCACCGTACGTGACCGCAATGACGGCCTGAATGTCAGCAGCATGGAGCTCGAGCACTACCCGGGCATGACCGAAAAAGCCATCGAGGCCATGATTGACGAGGCCATGGTGCGCTTCGATATTTTCGGCGCCCGCGTGATTCACCGGGTCGGGCTGCTGCAGCCGCTGGACCAGGTGGTGATGGTGGCGGTGACCTCAGCGCACCGCGGTGAGAGTTTCCGGGCCTGCGAGTTCCTGATGGACTACCTCAAGACCCAGGCACCGTTCTGGAAAAAAGAGCAGACGCCGGAGGGCGCGCGCTGGGTCGATGCACGGGTCAGCGACGACGCAGCGCTGGCCAGGTGGGGCATCCAGGCCTCCAACGTCTAGGCGCCTGTCGGGCCTGGGAGTAATCGGCTGCGAATCGGCTGCAAATCGGCCGCAGCGGACCCGGGGGCGATTTCGCTGTCGACGCACCGCGACTGACAGGCTCCCGGGCTCAGGCTTCGGTGCGGGCTTTCTGGTCCGGCGGCACAAAGGCGGCGCGGGCGTCGTTTTCCAGCCCCTTGGCCAGCAGTTGCAACAGCTCCACCAGTTGAGCCTGCTGGGCCTTGCTCAGTGGTGCCATCAGGCGGTCGTACGCCCGGTCGGCGGGTTCCTGTGCCTGCTTGAGCAGCGCCAGCCCTTCGGCCGACAGCGACACCGCCAGATTGCGCCGGCTCGCTGGCGCCGGTGCGCGCTCTATCAGGCCCCGCGTTTCGAGGCCGCGCAGCACCCGCAGCACCGTCACCTTGTCGAAGCCGAGCGCGCGTGCCAGCGTGGACTGGTCCAGCCCCGGGGTAGCGCGCAGCACGCTGAGCACGCCGAACTGTGCCGGCGTCAGCCCCACGCTGCGGCATTCGTCTTCGAAAACCGCGGTCGATATCTGATGCGCCCGGCGCAGCAGGAAACCGGGACGCGCGTAGAGTTGGGTCAGCTTGTGGAAGGCGGGCACGGCAGTAAAAAGTTCTCGTCAGCAGGTTGATCTAAGGGAATTCATGGATTGTGCCTTGTCGCTGCAAGCCAATAATGGTTAGCATGCAAACCTAAAAGGATGTTTGATGCAGATCAGTATTTCTCCACGCCGTCGGCTCGCCGTCAAGCTCGGTCTCCTGTTGGCGGCTGTCGGCGCAGGGGCAGGGGCCCTGGCCCAGGGCGCCCCGGTGCCGGTTTTGCCGCAGGCGCCGATTCGCCTGATCGTGCCTTTCACGCCGGGCACCGGCATTGACCTGATTGCCCGCACCGTGGGCCCGCGGCTGTCCGAGCGCCTGGGGCGGCCGGTGGTGGTGGACAACCGTGCCGGTGCGTCCGGCAACATCGGCACCGAGGCCGTGGTGCGTGCCGCGCCCAACGGCAGCACACTGCTGGTGACGGTCAACACGCTGGTGATGAACGCCAGCCTCTACCCGCAGCTGACTTTCGATCCGGTGAAGGACCTGACGCCGGTGACGCTGACCAGCTGGGGCCAGCTGCTGCTGGTGGCCAACCCCAAGACCGGTTTTAAAAGCGCCTCGGACCTGGTGGCGGCCGCCCGCAAAACCCCGGGCCGCATCAACTACGGCTCGCCCGGTGTTGGCACGCCGCACCACCTGGCGATGGAGCTGTTCAAGACCACGGCGGGTGTGTTTGTCACGCACATCCCATACCGGGGCACGGGTCCGGCTCTGACCGACTTGCTCGGCGGCCAGATCGAAACCATGTTCCTGCCCATCCACGTGGCCCTGCCGCATGTGAAGTCCGGCCGGCTGGTGGCGCTGGGGATCGGCAGCGACAAGCGCCACGCGCTGCTGCCCGACGTGCCGACGCTGGTGGAGGCCAGAGCCGGCAAGGTCAATGTGGACATGTGGTACGGCATTTTTGCGCCACCGGGCACCTCGCCCGAACTGGTTGCCCTGTACAACCGGGAGATCCGCGAGATCCTGCTGAGCGACGAGGTCAAGAAGGCATTCCAGACCCAGGGCATGGACCCGACTGGAAGCACGCCGGGCGAGTTCAAAAGCCTGGTCGAGATGGATGCGAAGCGCTGGGCCGGGCTGATCCAGGCCCAGGGCATCACCGCCAACTGAGCTGCTCCTGAATACATAGCTGGCGGCGCCCGCCGGTCAAGGGCTGGCGGCCATTTTTATCCATACATCGGGGAAACCCACAGGAACACCATGAAGATAGCCATCGTCGGCGGCGGCATAGGCGGGCTGAGCCTGGCGCTCGCGCTGCATCAACGCGGCATCCGCAGCGAGGTTTTTGAAACCGTGCCGGAGGTCAGGGAACTCGGCGTCGGCATCACGCTGCTGCCGCACGCCATGCGCGAGCTGGCGGCGCTCGGCCTGCAGGGCCAGATCGAAGGTGTCGGCATCGAAAACGAGGAAAGCGTGTTTTTCAACCGCTTCGGCCAGTTCATCTACAGGGAGCCGCGCGGCCGCCACGCCGGCTACGCCTTGCCCGAGATAGGCCTTCCGCGCGGCAAGCTGCACCGGCTGCTCTACGAAGCGGCGCTGGAGCGCCTGAGCCCCGACGCTGTCCACACCAACCGCCGCTGCGTGCAGGTGGAGCAGGACGATAGCGGCGCCACCCTGCATTTCACGCAGACCTCCAGCGGCACGCGACTGCCGCCGGTGACAGCCGACGTGGTGATCGCCTGCGACGGCGTCAACTCCACGCTGCGGCGCCAGTTCTATCCCGACGAAAAAGTCGCGTTTGCAGGTATCAACACCTGGCGCGGCGTGACGCGGCACCAACCCATTCTGACCGGCCGCAGCTACATGCGTGTGGGTTCCATCGATACCGGCAAGATGGTGATCTACCCCATCGTCGACAAGCTCGACGAGGAGGGCCACCAGCTGATCAACTGGGTGGCCGAGATCCAGCGGGACAACGCCGCCATGAACGACTGGAACCAGAAGGGCGACCTGAAGGATTTCCTCGGCATCTTCAAGGACTGGCGTTTCCCCTGGCTGGATGTGTCGGCGCTGATCGCCAACGCCGAGCAGATCCTCGAGTACCCCATGGTCGACAAGGACCCGGTGCCGCAGTGGACCTTCGGCCGCGTGACCTTGCTGGGTGATGCTGCCCACCCGATGTACCCGCGCGGCTCCAACGGCTCGGCCCAGGCCCTGATCGACGCGCGTGTGCTGGCCGAACAGCTGGCGCTGCAGGCCGGAGGCGATGCCCGCGCCGCGCTGCAGGCTTACGAGCAGTTGCGGCTGGCCCCGACCGCGAACATCGTGCTGACCAATCGCTCGGTGCCGCCCGATTTCATCAACATCAAGGTGGACGAGCTGAGCGGCGGCAAGCCTTTTGCGGACATCGACGCGCTGATCAGCCAGCAGGAGTTGCGCGCGATATCGGACCACTACAAGCAGGTGGCTGGCTTCTCACTCGAAGCGGGCAGGAAGTAGGGCGGGCCAGGGGCCGGCGCAAACGCCGGCCTCCATCCGCAAGCCCAGGCTTTCAGTTCAGGTATTTGGGCCGGGACAGTTCAACGGACAGGTCGGCAGGCTCGGTGTCGGGCACTGCGTCCTGCACCACGACGTCGTTTGGCGCGGCCGCCGCGGCTGCCGGCACGGTGAGCCACTGCGAGTGCTTCACGGCCTGGTGCAGCAGGTGCAGCAAGCCGTTGCTCAGTTGCGCATCCATCATCACCTGGAAATCGCGCACCGTGGCCTGCCCGGGAAATTTTTCAAACAGCTGCAGGCGCAGCTGGCCATTGCCCATCAGGGTGACCTTGACCTCGGTCAGCAGCAAGGGTTCGGGGCCCACCGCCACGTCGGCGGGCGGGCCGGGCTGGTCGCGGTAAGGGGTTTCAAAATCCCCGCTGCGCAGCGTCGCTTCTTTCTGGAAGGTTGTCAGCAACTGGCCGCGCTGCTCGTCCAGGCTGGTGGCCGCCTCCTGCGGGGCCGCCACCTTGCGGGTCTGGTCGGCCGCGGTTTTATCAAGCACGGGCAGCAGCGCCAGCGCCAGGCGCCGGGTGAGCCAGGCGCGCAACTCGCCGCCGTCCCGTCCGTTGATGCGGATCATCAGGCGGTCCTGCTCCTGGACGTAACTGACCGACACCTGGTGAATGTTCATGGTTTCATTTTAGTCCGCCGCCTGTTCCCCGGGGGCTTGATCTCCGTCAAGCCGCACCCGGGCCAGGCTGTGCATAAAGGGAAGCGGCGAACAAGGACTATTGAAAAGCCCCGGGTCCAGCCCCAGATCTTCAACAATCAAATTCACCAAGGGACGCCATGCGCCAGGACAAACTCACCACCAAATTCCAGGAAGCGCTCAGTGACGCACAGTCGCTTGCACTGGGCAACGACAACGCCTACATCGAGCCGGTGCACCTGCTGGCCGCCATGCTGGGCCAGGAAGACGGCCCCAAAGCGCTGCTGCAGCGTGCCGGTGTCAACGTGTCGGCCTTGCAGGCCGCCGCTGACGCCGCTGTCAAAAAGCTGCCGACGGTGTCGGGCCAGGAGCAGATCCAGGTTGGCCCCGAGCTTGGCAAGCTGCTGCAGGCCACCGAAAAGGAATCCATCAAGCGCGGTGACCAGTTCATCGCCGGCGAGCTGTTTTTGCTGGCCGTGGCCGACAGCAAGGCCGAGGTCGGCAAGCTCGCCAAAGAGGCCGGCCTGACACGCAAGGCGCTGGAGGCGGCCATCGATGCCGTGCGCGGCGGCGAGAAGATGGACAGCCCCGAAGCCGAAGGCCAGCGCGAAGCCCTCAAGAAATACACCATGGACCTGACCGAGCGCGCCCGCATGGGCAAGCTCGACCCGGTGATTGGCCGTGATGACGAGATCCGCCGCGCCATCCAAGTGCTGCAGCGCCGCACCAAGAACAACCCGGTGCTGATCGGCGAGCCCGGCGTCGGCAAGACCGCGATTGTGGAAGGCCTGGCCCAGCGCATTGTTGCGGGCGAGGTACCGGATTCGCTCAAGGGCAAACGCGTGCTGAGCCTGGACATGGCCGCACTGCTGGCCGGCGCCAAGTTCCGCGGCGAGTTCGAGGAGCGCCTGAAAACCGTGTTGAAGGAACTGGCCAAGGACGAAGGCCAGACCATTGTTTTCATCGACGAGCTGCACACCATGGTGGGCGCCGGCAAGGCCGAAGGCGCGATGGACGCCGGCAACATGCTCAAGCCCGCACTGGCGCGCGGCGAGCTGCATTGCGTGGGCGCGACCACACTCGACGAATACCGCAAGTACATCGAAAAAGACGCCGCCCTTGAGCGCCGCTTCCAGAAGATTCTGGTGGGCGAGCCGACCGTGGAAGCGACGATTGCCATCCTGCGCGGCCTTCAGGAAAAGTACGAGGTGCACCATGGCGTCCAGATCACCGACCCGGCCATCGTGGCCGCCGCCGAGCTGAGCCACCGCTACATCACCGACCGCTTCCTGCCCGACAAGGCGATCGACCTGATCGACGAGGCCGCGGCCAAGATCAAGATCGAGATGGACTCCAAGCCCGAGGTCATGGACAAACTCGACCGCCGGCTGATCCAGCTCCAGATCGAGCGCGAGGCCGTGCGCCGCGAAAAGGACGAGTCCTCGCAGAAACGTTTCGGCCTGATCGAGGAAGAAATCGCCAAGCTGCAGAAGGAAATCTCCGACCTCGACGAAATCTGGCAGGCGGAAAAAGCGCAGGCCCTGGGTTCCAAGGACGTGATGGAAGAAATCGACCGCATCCGCTTCCAGATCGAGGAGTTCACCCGCAAGGGTGACTTCAACAAGGTCGCCGAGCTGCAATACGGCAAGCTGCCCGAGCTGGAAAAGCGCCTGAAGGAAGCGCAGGACACCGAAGACAAGAAGGGCGCCACCAGCGCGCCCACCTTGCTGCGCACCCAGGTCGGCGCCGAAGAGATCGCCGAGGTCGTGGCGCGCGCCACCGGCATCCCGGTCAGCAAACTGATGCAGGGCGAACGCGACAAGCTGCTGCTGATGGAAGGCAAGCTGCACGAACGTGTGGTCGGCCAGGACGAAGCCATTGGTGCGGTCGCCAACGCGATCCGCCGCTCACGCTCGGGCCTGAGTGACCCGAACCGCCCGACCGGCTCTTTCCTGTTCCTGGGCCCCACCGGCGTTGGCAAGACCGAGTTGTGCAAGGCGCTGGCCGGCTTTCTGTTCGACAGCGAAGACCACCTGATCCGCGTCGACATGAGCGAGTTCATGGAAAAACACTCGGTGGCCCGCCTGATTGGCGCGCCTCCGGGTTATGTGGGTTACGAAGAGGGCGGCTACCTGACCGAAGCCGTGCGGCGCAAGCCCTACAGCGTGCTGCTGCTCGACGAGGTGGAAAAAGCCCACCCCGATGTGTTCAACGTGCTGCTGCAGGTGCTCGACGACGGCCGCCTGACCGACGGCCAGGGCCGCACCGTGGACTTCAAGAACACCGTGATCGTGATGACCAGCAACATCGGCTCACCCATCATCCAGTCCATGGTCGGCCAGCCGTATGAAGACGTCAAGGAAGCGGTGGAGGGCGAGCTGAAGAACTACTTCCGCCCCGAGTTTTTGAACCGCATCGACGAAACCGTGGTGTTCCACTCGCTCGACGCGAAAAACATCGAGTCCATCGCACGCATCCAGCTCAAGGTGCTCATGGAGCGCCTGCAGAAGATGGACCTCACGATGGAGGTGTCGGAAGCGGCGATTGCCGAACTCGCCAAGGTCGGCTTCGACCCGGTGTTCGGTGCCCGGCCGCTCAAGCGGGCGATCCAGCAGCGGATTGAAAACCCGCTGTCCAAGCTGCTGCTCGAAGGGCGTTTCCTGCCCAAGAGCACGATCCCGGTGGATGTGGACCCGGTGCGCGAACCCGGCGTGTTCAAGTTCGACCGCGCCACAAGCTGAGCCCTCACTGAGCCCCGGAGGTGGCGCAGATTGCTATTTAATCAGTAGCTGCCTGCGCCCGCTGTATAAGGGCTAGGAGTCTGCGCGGCAGAAGGACCGTCGGCTGCAAAGCGACCGCAGCGGTCCATTTTTCACCGGCTTATTGCCCCATAGCGACGGCTATGGGGCTGAAAATCCGGCAAAAACTGTCCTCGCTGGGGCCGCTTTTCGCTTCGACGCCTTCTGCCGCGCAGACTCCTAGCGGCCTGTTTGATACATGAAAACCTGAAAACCCGCTCTTGCGAAGGCAAAAGCGGGTTTTTTTTGAGGACGCATACTGAGGTACTAAGTGGCATAATTTGAAAATGAAGCGAGTGTTCAAAACCCGTCATTTCAGCCGCTGGATGCGTAAAACAGAATTGACCAATAGCGCCTTGTGCGCTGCAGTGACGGAAATGGCGCAGGGTTTGATTGATGCCGAATTAGGTGGCAGTGTGGTCAAGAAGCGCATCGGGATAGCGGGCCGCGGCAAGCGCGGGGGTGTCAGAACGCTTATCGCGACCAATAAAGGCGATCGATGGTTTTTCGTTTTCGGTTTTGAAAAAAATGACCGAGCGAATATTGCAGACGACGAACTTGAGGCCTTGCAGGGTATTGCCGAGCAGTTGCTAGCCAGATCAGGCCCGGAGCTCGATCAAGCCGTTATAGATGCATCGTTAGAGGAAATTTGCCATGACCCCAAAAAATCAGACCCCAGTTAAAGCCCGAAGTACCAAGGCCAAAAGCCCGATATTTGACGCTGTGCACGAAACGGCTCGCGATTTTCATCGCCTCGGGTTTATCAGCAAGCGCAACATGCATCAATTCGATGCGTTGTGCATGGAGTCCGTCCCTGACTATGACAGCGAGAAAATCCGTGCTCTGCGCGATCACCTTCAGCTTAGCCAGGCTGTGCTCGCCGCCGTTTTGAATACCAGCCTGTCAACCGTGCGCAAATGGGAGGGTGGAGAAAAGCACCCGAGTGGCCCATCTCTCAAATTGCTAAGTCTTCTTGACCGCAAAGGATTGGAAGCGGTTCTTTGACGGATTTTTTGCCGGGTGGGAAGAGGGCGGAAGGTCAGGCTGAGCGATTAGATGCTATTAAATAAGTAGCTGCTTGCGCCCGACGAATAAGGGCTTACGGCCTGTTTGATGCATGAAAACCTCAAGCCACGGCTCTTGCACAGGCAAAAGCGGGCCTGGCGTGCCGGCGCCTGTAAAGTCACATCGTGGCCCGCGGTGTCAGTCCGCACTTTGCGGGATATATCGAAGGCGTCTAAAAAATGTTCACCGATCCCTGGCTCAATCGATGGCTTTCCCTTGTGCTTGAACGGGCAGACTCCGGCCCCGTGCTGGAGATCGGATGTGGCCACGGAGACGACACGGCTGTTCTTGCCGGTGCCGGGTTGAAGGTTCACGCCTTCGATCTTTCCAGCGTATCAGCCGGCATCACGAAGCTTCGTGTACCGGCGGCAGTGGTGGAGTGCCGAGACGTGCGAGAACCCTTCCCCGAAGTGGCAAGTGAGCTGGGGGTTATCGTCGCCAGCCTGTCACTTCACTATTTTTCCTGGTCTGAGACGCAGGCTCTGGTCGGGCGCATCCGTTCAGCCTTGCGCCCCGGCGGCGTCTTTCTTTGCCGCCTCAACTCCGACCAGGACCACCACTTCGGCGCCAGCGGCCACCCTGAAATCGAGCCCAACTTTTTCATGGTCAAGGGTGAACCCAAGCGCTTTTTCAATGAAGCCGCGATCACGTCACTTTTTGCAGAAGGCTGGAACAGGCTTTCGCTTGAGCACTTTGTCACCAAAAAGTACGTCAGGTCCAAAGCCCTTTGGGAAGTGGTGCTTGAGCGCACGGAGGCCTGAGTTTTCGCAGATGACGGCCACGTCCCCTGGGAGCCGAGTAACAAATTTACCCGGAGACGCCACTGATCGTTGCATGACGCCGTTGCCCGCAAACAGTCATCGTGCCGTGTTGCGGTGGATCTGCGGCGAACATGCAGAGGCCGCGCATGAAACCGGCTTTGCCATGTCAGCGTACGAGACGAACGTAGCCCGGCGTCGCGCGCGATGTCGCCCGCGCCGCGCCCAAAGCCAGATTCAATACCCTGGCCGATGTAGGGTTCGCGGGATGTGCTTCGGAGGTCCAGTAGAAGAATGGGGTGGGTGTATTGGGAAACCACGCCGAGTCAAGCATTGGCGGCGCTGCGTTGCCGAAATTCACCAGATCATGCAGTTCGGCCATTGATGGCAAACGCCAGTCAGAATATCCGCATAGCTTCGCCGCATTCACAGCTTTGACGTAAGTCAGAGCATTGGTTGCTGCCGTTAGCTGATCCGGTGAAGGACGCGACGGCACATTGGAAACCATCACTTGCGTCTTGTCCTGATTGTCGAAGTTGGTGTACCTGTTGGCTTTATCCCTGAAACTTCCATCCGAAGGCTTGCCTTCCCACGTCAATCCTGTGACGGCGTCGAGAACGCATTCGGTGCGGGCATAGGGTTGACCGTCGGGGCCCGCTATCGTTTTAAAACTGACACCTCTGTCATTCGGAGACTTTGCGCTGTTGGTCAGCGAGGGCGCAAAACGAACCATCCGCACGTGGTTGGTTGCGGTTCGCAGGTCTGGTAATGTCGTCGCCCAGCCCAGATCGACACCCCAGGCCGTAAATTGAGGCGTAGCTGCGCGTGGCGTCGATGCCCAGAAGACCAAGCCGGTGTTTTCTGACGGGCGATTCGCCTCGGGCACTAGCCCTGTTTCGTCCGTCCTTGCGATGCTGAAGAGTTCTTTGATTGCGGGAAGGCGCCAGCCCGAAGAATTGGCTGTCGCGACCAGTGCTTCATCAAACGTGAGCTTGCTGGCAGAGCCCACACACGCTGATCCGTTCCAGCCCTGGCCCTCGGCGCACCTTTTCCAGACCAGGTTCGTTTGGCGGTCAAGCACCTGATGCCCATCTGCGGAAACTTCGAAGCGACTCTGGGCGATGCCCGTCAGCGGCAAGGCGAGAGCCACCGCTAACAAGTACGGCGATAGGTTCAAGGGCAGTCTCCTGAGCAAATTCTTCGATGGGCAAACGATTCCAGTTTGGCTGATGGCCCTGTGTATTTGTTGCAGGGGCTCTCTGTCCATTGCTTGAACTCAGGCATCCATCTCAGGCACTTCAAAAATCATCGGTACGCTAGATTTAAATGCTTTGCCCGCGGCAATTGCCTGCCTAAACTTCAATCTGGGAAGAGTCACAACGACTTCCTGGCCAAAATAATTTGCCAAAAATTCGCTGCTCGTTTTATCAAATTCTTGAAATGACACAATCGTATTGCATTGCGTTAGGATCGTTTTTGATACATTAGCCGTCCTTTGCGCAATGACCAAAAGACCGACGTTGTATTTTCGACCTTGCAAGGCAATCTGGGCAATGCTGTTCAACAATGGTTGCGACACTTTGTCAGAGACCCCGGAAAAATTCCATTCTGGAACGATTGTGTGAGCTTCTTCCAACACAAGACTAATTCGCCGACCAAAATTCTTATGCTTCTTGGCAATGTGAAACAGGATGCGAAAAAACGTCTTCGTGTAGGTCAATACACCAGAGGTATTTTCTACCTCAGGGAGTTCAAAAATCGCTAGCTTATCGTCGCTCTTCAGGAAGGCCTCTAACTCAGCAAAAATGCTCTCGGATATCTCCTTCTTTGCAACAATTGTTTTGTCAGTGTCTTTGCCATAGTTGTCTGCCATAGCGCGCTCAATGGCATCAATTTTTTTAAACAACTGAGCAGAGACTTCCTGCGATATGATGCTGCGCGCGTTCAAGTCCTCAAACTTTCCCACGTACTCGCCAGTGAAATCAATACAGATGCATTTCGTATCAGCGACATTCAAAAACTGCCGGATTAAATTGCGGGAGAAAACAGATTTTCCCGTGCCCGTTACTCCAATGACCGCCATATGGTGAGACATTGCCAACGATTTGTTTAACGTGACCGGGTAGTTCGTATTTGGTATTCGCCCGATTACATACTCGTCGTTGGCGGTAGGTGGCTCTTCAATATTTCTAGCCAGAAATACGGGCGAGTTGATTGTTGGCACCCAACCAAGCTGTTCAAACTGTAGTTTTTCCGAATTCCACGTACCCAACTGAAAGGCTTCTCCAATGATGAGTCCCGTTTGATTCTTTTGTTCCAGAGTTTCTATTCGGGTCACGCCCTCCACTATTTGATAGAGAACGTTTCGACCGTTAACAACAATCTCAACTAGTTGACCCTCTTCGATGTGTGTCTTCGAATTGTAGATAAATTTGACATTGTCAATCCGGCTGTTTTCAGTTACTACGCCAACTAGTCGTTCAACAACATCATTCATCGGAACATCGCCGACTAAGTAGATGACATCTGCCGATCTAGGGTCACTTACCTGAACGCCAAGAAAAATTTTCTCAATTTCCGAATTCGACAATACTTTGATCCATTGTTCTCGATCTAGCATATAAACATCAATGATCAAACCATGTCTGAGTTTCTCCTCTGAGGAGTAATAAAACTCCACAAAGCTAAAGAGCCGAGCCATTTGCTTTCGTCTCGACGAATCGAGAAGTTTGACCAAAAAAGTATTCTTCGACTGCACGCCAAAAATCTGGCCAAGTGCAGCGTCGCTCCTATCAGTAGTTTTATCAAACAGAAGTTCTTCAATTGTTTTCGCAACACTCGGAATATTAAGCACGGCGAATACGACCCAAAACAAGAACAGCGCATTGAATTGGTCAGAATTACTACCGAATTGCTTAAAAGCTCCCCACAGGAAAAAAGCTGAAAAAAGCGTTTCAGGCTTACCGAGTTCTCGATTCAGGCGACTCACGAATCTAATGAGCCTCAATTCACCGGCCAGCGGGCGCTCGCGGAACCAAAGCAACAGGTAGCTCGAAATCAACAAATAGACAGTTGCGGAAAAAAAGCACCAGTACAGAAAATCCCTATCCCCGCTGGTGACCAACAATAGCGACATAGCAGCCGTCGCAGCATTTACAAATATGTTTGCGTCTTTTGAAAAATGTGGCTGATCAATTAATGAAAGTAGCACCAGCAGCAGCAATCCTGATGCGAACCAAAACTGACTCGCAAAAGAAAAACTGCCTGTAGCAAAGTAGCTTACGCAGATCAGCGTGAAGATCGCCATTGCAATCAATGACAGACGGTACGCTTTACTCATTCGCGTCACCAAGTATGGTTAGCTTCATGGTCATTTGTTCTCTCCCTGGTACTAATTGAACACATATCCCGATAGGCAGCCGTGACAGGGTACAAAGAAACCATGCCGGACACATCCTTCAAATGGAGGATATATGCAGCTGTTTATGTGATTAAGGAGAACTGCAACGAACGATGCCGCATCGAGTGCCGCACTTGCAGCGCACCATTGGCAGGAGGATACTCGCGGGCGTCAAAAACGCACCAGGAGTCAAACATGGCGCTCGCGCCGACACCCAACTTCACCATCCAGCACATCGACCACATCGTGCTTCGTGTCGCAAGCCATGAACGCGCCATCTCTTTTTACTGCAATGTGCTGGGCTGCAAAGTCGCCAGAAGGCGAGATGACCTTGGCCTCATCCATCTGTCAGCCGGCAGCTCCATGATTGACCTGGTCGCGCTCGACGGCAAGCTCGGGCAGCGGGGTGGCGCTGGCCCGGCGAAGGAGGGCCGTAATGTCGATCATCTGTGCCTTCGGGTTGAACCCTTTGATGAAGCGGCTCTGACGCAGCACCTTGCCGCGTACAACATACCCACCCATGGGCCGGCTGCCGTGAACTTCGGGGCGGAGGGGGAGGGCCTGTCGCTTTACCTCTCTGACCCCGACGGCAATACGGTGGAGTTGAAGGGCCCTGCGCGCGCCTGAAGCCTCTGGGGGGTGCGCGGATTGCTATGGAATCAGTAGCTTCTCGCGCCCGAATCCATTGGGCTACAGCACGTTTTGATGCGTCATTTGCAGCCGGATTGGCTAAAAACTCACGCTTCTGGATCTGTCGCACGCCCCAGTGCAGCCACCAGGTCAGGCTGGGTGCTCAGCCGACCAGCCGCTCGCCGCTGCCAATGATTGGAATAGGGGGTGCCCGGTGCTGGAAAACAGGGGAAGCAGGAAGCCACTTACTTGTAAAACGACTCGACTTTGCCCTTGAGCTTGATCATCAGCGGCTGGCCCTTGCGGTCCAGCGCCTTGCCGGCGGGCACCTTGATCCAGCGCTCGCTGATGCAGTACTCCTCGACGTCGGTGCGCTCTTTGTCGTTGAAGCGGATACCGATGTCGTGTTCAAACACGGCGGCAACGTGGTGCGGGCTGCGCGGGTCTGCGGACAGGTGGTCGGGCAGAGGGGGGCGTTCAAGGGTGTCGGTCATGGATGTTTTTTGGGTTAGCGCGAATCGTCAGCCATTTTCCCTGATTTGGGCCGGGCACCCGCTTCAACCCCCCAGGCCCGCAAACACATTTTGCACATCGTCGTTGCCGTCGATGGCGGCCAGGAAGGCTTCCACTTCTTCCAGGTCCGCGGCGCTCAGGCTGGCCGGGTCGACAGGGTTTTTGGCCTTGTAGCCGAGCTTGGCCGACAGCACGGTAAAGCCATGGGCCGGCAGCGCGCGGCTGACGATGTCGAGGTCGGTCGCATCGGTCAGAAACATCGTGGTGCCGTCTTCATCGCCGGGCTCGAAGTCCTGGGCGCCGGCTTCAATCGCGGCCAGCTCGGGGTCGGCGCCCGCTGCCGCGGGTTCAGCCTCGATCATGCCGACATGGTCGAAATCCCAGGACACGGAGCCGGAGGTGCCCAGCTGCCCCTTGCGGAACAACACGCGCATTTCAGGGGCGGTGCGGTTCAGGTTGTCGGTCAGGCATTCGACCATGACGGGCACACGGTGCGGTGCGAAACCTTCGTAAATCACGTGTTCGTAATGAACCACATCTCCCGTGAGGCCGGCGCCTTTCTTGATGGCGCGCTCCAGGGTGTCCTTGGGCATGGAGACCTTGCGGGCCTGCTCGACCACCAGCCGCAGGCGTGCGTTCGACGCCGGGTCGGCGCCGTTGCGTGCCGCGATCATGATGTCCTTGGCCAGTCGGCCAAACAGCTTGCCCTTGGCATTGGCTGCCAGTTCCTTGCCTTTTGCTTTCCACTGCGCGCCCATGCTTGAAATTCCTTGGTGTTGCGGCGCTTGCATGCGCCTGGCTGGTTCGGGGGAGGGGGTCATGCGCGCTGTCTGAAACACCGAAGCACATCACCCAAGGGTTCCGGTTATACACCCATCCCCGGTCGATTCCGGCCGCCTGCCGAAGGTCAGGCGCGCACGCAACCCTGTCCCGGGCTGGTCGAACGCTGACTCGTCTACCATCAGGAAACGGGAGCCGTGCCGTATGGCCGCCACTCGCCCAACCCCTGATCTAAAAAAAATGGCCACACCCCCTCCAGCGTCTCCCCGGCCCCAGCCCCCCAGTGCAATGCCCGCGGCAGCCGCCCGCCAGGGCCTGAGCGCCAGCGAGGCGACACGCCGCTTCGCCGAGCAGGGCCCCAACCTGCTGCCCGGCAGCGAACCCAAGTCCACCGCTGCCATCGTGCGCGAAGTGGTCACCGAACCGATGTTCCTGATGCTGCTGGCCGCCGGTGGCATCTACCTGGCGCTGGGCGACCGGGGCGAGGCGCTGTTCCTGCTGAGTTTTGTGTTCGTGGTCATCGCCATCACGCTGGTGCAGGAGCGCAAGACGCAGCGTGCGCTGGAGTCGCTGCGTGACCTGTCGGCTCCGCGCGCCCTGGTGATTCGGGACGGCCTGGAGCAGCGCATTGCCGGACGCGAGGTGGTGCTGGGTGACCTGCTGGTGCTGCACGAGGGCGACCGTATTGCCGCCGATGCGCTGCTGGTGGACGGTCAGCTGGAGGTTGATGAATCGCTGCTCACGGGTGAGGCCGTGCCCGTGACCAAGCTGCCCCTGGCACCGGGGGCCGGCGATGCCCCCGCCCCCGTGCCGGGCGGCGACGGCACGCCGGCCTCGGCCGCCAGCGCCGGGCCGCCCCAAGCAAGGCCAGCCCCCTCGGGGGGCAGCGCAGCACACGAAGTGGCAAGCGTGGGGGCATCGGCCGCCAGCGCCGGGCCGCCCCAAGCAAGGCCAGCCCCCTCGGGGGGCAGCG
>NZ_JAQSDA010000011.1:97125-174997 GCF_029945685.1 Polaromonas sp.
CAGCACACGAAGTGGCAAGCGTGGGGGCCCTATTCGCCAGCACCGTGGTCACGCGCGGTGTGGGACTGGCCGAGGTCTGTGCCATCGCTGCCAACACGGCGGTTGGGCGCATAGGCGCTGACCTGGCCGCCACCACCGAGCCGCCCTCGGCGCTTCAGCAGCGATCGCGCAAGTTGGTGCGCCAGCTCGGCGTGGCCGCGCTGCTGCTGGCCAGCGCCCAGGTGCTGCTGGGCTGGTGGTGGAACGACCGGCCGCTGCTGGAGAGCCTGCTCTCCGGCATTGCGCTGGCCATGGCCATCCTGCCGGAGGAAATCCCGGTCATCCTCACCGTGTTCCTGGCCTTGGGCGCGTGGCGCATCTCCCGGCACAAGGTGCTGACGCGGCGGGTCACCGCCGTCGAGGCGCTGGGCGCCATCACCGTGCTTGCGGTGGACAAGACCGGCACGCTGACGCTGAACCGCATGGCGGTGGCCGAGATCGCCACGGCCGACGCGAACTTCCGGCCGGAGGGTGCCGACAGCCTGGCCGAAGAATTCCACCCGCTGGTGGAATTTGCCATGCTGGCCACGCCTGGTGATCCGTTCGACCCGATGGAAAAGGCGATCCAGCACTTTGGCCACCAGTGGCTGGCCGGCACCGAGCATGTGCACGACGGCCGCGAGCCCGAGTTTGAATACGCGCTGTCGGGCGAGATCCTGGCCATGACACGTGTGTTTGCCAGTGACTACCCTGCGCAACACCTGCTGGCCACCAAAGGCGCGCCCGAGGCCGTGGCCGACCTGTGCCACCTCGACGTGGCGCAGCGTGATGCCATCGCCCGGCAGGTAGAAGCCATGGCAGAACGCGGTCTGCGTGTGCTCGGCGTGGCGCGCGGGCGCTGGAGCGGGCAGGCCACCGCACCGGACGCGGCGCCGCCCTGGCCGCCAAGCCAGCACGACTTTGATTTCGAGTTTCTCGGCCTGGTCGCCCTGGCCGACCCGCCGCGTCCCGAGGTGCCTGCCGCGCTGGCCGAATGCCGGCAGGTCGGCGTGCGTGTGATCATGATGACCGGCGACCACCCCGCCACGGCCCTGGCCATCGCGCGCCAGGTCGGCCTGTCGGAGCGCCCCGACTTCATCACCGGCGCCGAGATCGAAACCCTGGACGATGCCGCCCTGCGCCAGCGGCTGCGCCATGTGGACCTGTGCGCGCGCCTGAAGCCCCAGCACAAGCTGCGTCTGGTGCAGCTGCTGCGCGCCGATGGCGAGGTGGTGGCCATGACCGGCGACGGCGTCAACGACGCGCCCGCACTCAAGGCCGCCGACGTGGGTATTGCCATGGGTGAGCGCGGCACCGACGTGGCGCGCGAGGCTGCCGCGCTGGTGCTGCTCGACGACAGCTTTGCCCGCATCGTGGCCGCCATCCGCCAGGGTCGGCGCATTGACGACAACATCCGCAAGGCCACGCGGTTTGTGTTTGCCGTGCATGTGCCCATCATTGCGCTGGCGCTGGTGCCCACGCTGCTGCACTGGCCGGTGTTGCTGCTGCCGGTGCACATCGTGTTGCTGGAACTGCTGATCGACCCGGCCTGCTCCATCGTGTTCGAGGCCGAGCCGGAGGGCCGCGACCTGATGACGCGCCCGCCGCGCCCCGTTTCGGACTCGCCGTTTGGCGCTGTGCCGCTGCTGCAGGGCGTGTTTCAGGGCCTGGGCGTGGCCGGGGTGCTGCTGGCCGGGCAGACCTGGCTGGCGGGGCAGGGCTGGAGCGCCGCACATGGCCGTGGCGTGGTGTTCAGCACGCTGGTGCTGGCGGTGATGCTGCTGATTCTGGCCAACCGCGATCCGTCGCGGCCCGTGTTGCTGGGGGCCGCCGCCGCCAACCCCTGGTTGTGGCGCATGGCCGCCGGTGTGCTTGCGCTGCTGGTGGCGGTGCTCGGCCTGCCGTGGCTGCGGGACCTGATGGGCCTGGCCCTGCCGGGCGCCCGGGAACTGGTGCTCACCGCCGTGCTGCTGGCACTGAGTCTGGTCTGGCTGGAGCTGGTGCGGGTGCTGGGGCAGCTCCTGGGTCGTGCAGGCCCGCTGTCATGACCACCATGGTCAGGTCCGCGCCGGTATGCCCAGGCCTTTGACAACCGCCGGCCGCGCCACAAACGTTTCCAGCACACGCAGCACGTTCGGAAAGTCGGTGATGCCGACCAGCTCACCGGCCCCGTAGAACCCGATCAGGTTGCGCACCCAGCCGAAGGTGGCAATGTCGGCGATGGTGTAGTCGTTGCCCATGATCCAGTTGCGCCCCTCCAGGCGCTTGTCCAGCACACCGAGCAGGCGTTTTGCTTCGGCCACGTAACGGTCGCGCGGGCGTTTGTCTTCATACTCCTTGCCGGCAAACTTGTGGAAAAAGCCGAGCTGGCCGAACATCGGGCCGATGCCGCCCATCTGGAACATCAGCCACTGAATCGTTTCGTAGCGCCCTGCGGCATCAAGCGGCAAAAATTTGCCGGTTTTTTCGGCCAGGTAGATCAGGATGGCGCCGGACTCGAACAGGCCCAGCGGCTTGTCGCCCGGGCCGTCCGGGTCGAGGATGGCGGGGATCTTGTTGTTGGGGCTCAGCGAGATGAACTCCGGCGTGAGCTGGTCACTTGTCGCAAAGTCCACCAGATGCGCCTCGTAGGGCAGGCCGGTCTCTTCCAGCATGATCGAGACCTTGACGCCATTGGGCGTGGGCAGTGAATAAAGCTGGATGCGCCCGGGATGTTGCGCAGGCCATTTCCGGGTGATGGGGAAGGCGGAGAGATCGTTCATGGCGGGGTGGTACTGTGCAGGGTGGGCTGTTGTTTGAACGGCAACTGTAGCCCAAGCCCGCGACACGCGTATTGCGCGCGGCGGCAAGACCGCAGGCCGACCATCACCCCGCAGTCAAGCGACAGTCACCGAGCGGACGGGCCGCAAGCCGGGCGCCGGTTAGCATGAGGAATGCCTGAAGTCACTCCTTCCTCTTCGTCCGCCATCCCCGATGGTTTTGTTCCTGTGCGTGTTGGCGGCCCCTTTATCAAGGTCAACGGCCCGTTCTACGCACGGCTGGAAGGCCAGCGCCTGCTGCTGGGTTTTCGCGTCGAGGAACGGCACAGCAACCCGCTGCAGATGTGCCACGGCGGCATGCTGGCGTCGTTTGCGGACATGCTGCTGCCGTGCGCGGCGATGTACCAGAGCGACAGCGACAGGCGCTTTCTGCCGACCATCAGCCTGCAGATCGATTACCTGGCGCCGGCCATGCTGGGCGCCTGGGTGCAGGGCCAGGCCGACATCCTGCGCAGCACGCGCAACATGATCTTCATCCAGGGCCTGGTGACGGCCGACGGCGAGCCGGCCTTGCGCATCAGCGGCATCTTCAAGCAGGGCCCGCTGATTGGCGACGGCCAGGATCGCGATCCATTTTTTGCTACGAAGTTGATAGCTGCCGGCGCAAGCATTTAAAGGGCCAGGGCCGTTTTTTGCTTGAAATTATTCAGGCGGCCTCGGTCATCAGCCCGGCGGCGCGCTGCACCTCGATACGGATCTCCTCGGTCAACCGCGCCTTCAGTTCCATGAACACCGGCGTGGTCTTGACCGAGTAGTGGCGTGGATGGGCAATTTCTACCTTCAGGTCGCACTTGATGCGGCCGGGGCGGGCACTCATGACCACCACGCGGTTGCCCATGAAGATGGCTTCGTCGATGTCGTGGGTGACAAACAGCACGGTTTTTCGCTCGGCTTCCCAGATGCCCTGCAACAGTTCCTGCATCAGCTCGCGGGTCTGGTGGTCCAGCGCGCCGAAGGGCTCGTCCATCAGCAGCATGCGTGGATCGTTGGCCAGCGCGCGTGCCAGCGCGGTGCGCTGCTGCATGCCGCCCGAAAGCTGCTTGGGAAAATGGTTCTCGAAACCCGTCAGGCCCACTTTCTGGATGAAGGGTTGCGCAATCGCATGCTGCTCGGCCAGGGGCAGGCCTTTTTCGCGCAGGCCGAAGCAGACGTTCTCGAGGATGCTGAGCCAGGGAAACAGGGTGTAGCTCTGGAACACCATGCCGCGGTCGGCGCCGGGGCCGGTGACCGGCTTGCCGTCCAGCGTGATGTTGCCGGTGCTCGGTATGTCCAGGCCAGCCACCATGCGCAGCAAGGTGCTTTTGCCGCAGCCCGAGGGGCCGAGGATGGTGATGAAGTCGTTCTCGGCCACGCTGAGATCGGTAGCCTGCAGCGCGACCGTGCCGCCATTGGCGCCGGCGAAGGTCTTGGAGACCTGGGAAATTTCAAGAATGTTCATAAGGGCTTACAGCCTTGCCCAGGGGAAAAGTTTGCGGTTCAAGGCTTTAAATGCGAAGTCGGTGACAAGGCCAATCACACCAATCACGATGATGCCAAAGATGATCTGGTCGGTGGCCAGCAGCGCCTGGCTGTCGGTGATCATGTGGCCGATGCCGCTGGAGGCGCCGATCAGCTCGGCGACGATCACATAGGTCCAGGCCCAGCCCAGCACCATGCGCAGCGTCTCGGCAATCTCGGGCGCGCTGCTGGGCAGCAGCACCCGCGTGACGATGCCGCGGTCCCCTGCGCCCAGGGTGTAGGCGGCTTCGACCAGGTCGCGCCGGGTGTTACCCACGCTCACCGCGAACATCAGCACCAGCTGGAAAAACGAGCCGATAAAAATGACGGCGAGTTTTTGCGCCTCGCCGATGCCGGCCCAGAGGATCAGCAACGGAATGAAGGCCGAGGCCGGCAGGTAGCGCGCAAAACTCACGAAGGGTTCAAAAAAGGCCTCGACCGGCTTGTAGGCGCCCATCAGAACCCCCAGCGGCACGGCCAGCACGGCGGCGATCAGGAAGCCGCCCAGCACCCGCCACACCGTCATGCCGATGTCCTTGATGAAGCCCTGGTTGGCCAGCAGGTCGTAACCCGAGCGCACCATGGTCACCGGGTCGGCCAGAAAGGTCTTGGACACGTAGCCGCCGAAGGTGGCGAAGGCCCAGACCGCGAAGAACAGGATAAAAAAGGAAATGCCCAGCGCGATGCGGACACCGGGGGCGACAGGTTGGAGAGGGCGCATCGTTGTGTGTATTTGGGCCTGTCATGCCGGACTCGATCCGGGATCCATGACCCGAACACCTGCAATCAGGCACTCAGGCATGGATGGCGGGTCCAGCCCGCCATGACAAGTTGGTTATTTCAGGAAGCGGGTATCGGCCAGCTTGCTCATGTCGGGCAGGGCCTTGATCACACCGGCTTCGAGCAGCAGCTCGGCGGCTTCCTTGCTGAAGGCGGCGTGTTCACCGGCAAAAAACTTCTGGTTGGCGGCACGGTCCTGCCAGCGCAGGTATTTCTGGCTGGCTTCGAACTTGTCGGCCGGCTGCTTCACGTCGGCGCCCATGATTTCAAAACTCTTCTGCGGCTCCTTGCCGATCATCTCGAGCGCCTCGAAATAGCTGTCGGCCAGGGCCTTGGCGGCTTTCGGGTTGTCGGCCAGGAACTTGGGAGTGCAGCCCACGGTGTCCATGATCATCGGGTAGTCGAGGGTGGTGGCGATGATCTTGCCGGCTTCGGGCTTGGCACGTACGGCGCCGAGGTAAGGCTCGTAGGTCATGGCGGCGTCGATGCCGTCGGTGCCCGCAATCATGGCGTTGGCAGCGGCTTGCGGCTCCAGGTTGACGATCTTCACGTCTTTCGGGCTCAGGCCGTTTTTCTTGAGCATCCAGGCCAGCGTGAACCACGGGGCGGTGCCGGGCGCACTGGCAGCCACAGTCTTGCCCTTGAGGTCGCTGATTTTCGCGATGTTGGGTTTGACCACCATGCCGTCGGCACCGTAACTCTTGTCGAGCTGGAAGATCTGCGTGGTGGCCACGCCGTTGGCGTTCCAGACAATCCAGGTCTCCACCGTGGTGGCGGCGCACTGCACGTCGCCCGAGGCTATCGCGAGGTGGCGGTCTTTCTGTGGAATTTTCTTGATCGTCACGTCGAGGCCGTTTTTCTTGAAGATGCCAGCCTCCTTGGCCAGGGTCAGCGGCGCAAAGCCGGTCCAGCCCGACATGCCCAGCGTGATTTTGGTTTCCTGCGCCTGCGCGGACAGGCAGGCGAGGGCGACGAGGGACAGGGTAAGCAGCTTTTTCATGGGGACTCCTGGTTGACGGTGGAAGGGAAGGGTGGACGGAAGGTATGCAGTGTTCATGCCAGGGCCATGGGGGCCGGCGCGATATGGGCCAGTCGCAAGGCGTGCAACTCGGGCAGATCGGCATCGAGCGCCGCCGCCATGTCGCCGCTGGCCACCAGGTGCTGCACCGCCTCGATGTCGCGCGCCAGGCTGCGGTCTTCCATCATGGCCGGCGAAACGATGCGGATCAGGCGCAACACACGTTCGAGCGGCACCGAACTTTTGAGCGGCCGCAGGAATTCGATGCCCTGGGCTGCGGCCAGCAGTTCGATGCCCACGATGTAGGCGGTGTTGCGCAGCATGGGTTGCAGCCGGCGCGCCGCAAAGGTGGCCATGCTCACATGGTCTTCCTGGTTCGCCGAGGTCGGCAGGCTGTCCACGCTGGCCGGGTGCGCCAGCGACTTGTTCTCGGACGCCAGCGCCGCCGCCGTTACGTGCACGATCATGAAGCCGGAGTTGAGCCCCGCATCCGGCGTGAGGAAAGGCGGCAGGCGCGAGACCACGGTGTCGACCAGCATCGCGATGCGGCGTTCGGTGATGGCGCCGATTTCGGCAATCACCACCGCCAACGCGTCACAGGCCAAGGCTACGGGCTCAGCGTGGAAATTACCTCCGGAGAGCAGGCTGCCCTCGTCGGCAAACACCAGCGGGTTGTCGGTCACCGCGTTGGCTTCGATCATCAGCACCTGCGCGGCGTAACGGGTCTGGTCCAGGCAGGCGCCCATGACCTGCGGCTGGCAGCGCAGGCAATACGGGTCCTGCACACGGTCGTCGTTTTCAAGGTGGGAGCGGCGGATCTCGCTGCCGGCGGTCAGCGCACGGTAGGCGGCCGCGCAGGCGATCTGCCCCGGCTGGCCGCGCACCGCATGGATGCGCGGATCAAACGGGCCGTCGCTGCCGCGTGCCGCATCCAGTGTCAACGCGCCCGAGATCACCGCTGCTTCCAACAGGCGCTCTGTGGCAAAGAGCGCGTCAAGGGCCAGCGCGGTCGAGACCTGGGTGCCGTTGATCAGCGCCAGGCCTTCCTTGGCCGACAGCTCCAGCGGCTTCAGGCCGGCCTGCGCCAACGCCTTCGCAGCCGGCAGGCGCTCGTCCTGGTAGAACACCTCGCCCTCGCCAATCAGCGGCAGGCACAGGTGGGCCAGCGGCGCGAGATCGCCTGATGCACCGACCGAGCCCTGGCAGGGAATCACCGGGCAGATGCCGTGGTTGTTCAGATCGAGCAGCGCGTCGATGACCTCTTCGCGCACGCCCGAATAACCGCGTGCCAGGCTGGCGGCCTTGAGCAGCAGGATCAGGTGCACCACGCGCACAGGCAGCGGCTCGCCGACACCGACGGCGTGCGAGCGCAGCAGCTTGAGCTGCAGGATGGCCAAGTCTTTCTTTTCGATACGGGTATTGGCGAGTTTGCCGAAACCGGTGTTGACGCCGTAGACCGCCGCGCCGCCGCTGGCCGCCTGGTGCACCAGTGCGGCGCTGGCGCGCACACCGGCGCGGCAGGCGGCTTCGAGCCGCACCGGCGGGGGCACGGCCGCGCAAAGGCGGCGCAGCTGGGCCATGGACAGCTGGCCGGGAATCAGGAGTTCCTTGTTTGGCATGGGGTGGATGTCCGAACCAGGGCGGGTTCAGCCGATCATCGGCAGGTTCAGCCCGTTCTCTTTGGCGCTGGCCTTGGCGATGTCGTAGCCGGCATCGGCATGGCGCATCACCCCGGTGGCCGGATCGTTGAACAACACACGTGTTATGCGTTCGGCCGCCTCGGGCGTGCCGTCGCAGACGATGACCACGCCCGAATGCTGCGAATACCCCATGCCGACGCCGCCGCCGTGGTGCAGGCTGACCCAGGTCGCGCCGCTGGCGGTGTTGAGCAGGGCGTTGAGCAGTGGCCAATCGCTGACAGCATCGCTGCCGTCCTTCATGGCTTCGGTCTCGCGGTTCGGCGAAGCGACCGAGCCGCTGTCCAGGTGATCGCGGCCGATCACGATGGGGGCCTTGAGTTCGCCCGACCTGACCATCTCGTTGAAAGCCAGGCCCGCCAGGTGCCGTTCACCCAGGCCAATCCAGCATATGCGCGCCGGCAGGCCCTGGAAGCTGATGCGTTCTTCGGCCATGTCCAGCCAGCGGTGCAGCGGCTTGTTGTCGGGGAAGAGTTCTTTCATCTTCGCGTCGGTCTTGCGGATGTCTTCCGGATCGCCGGAGAGCGCCACCCAGCGGAAGGGTCCGACACCGCGGCAGAACAGCGGCCGGATGTAGGCCGGCACAAAGCCGGGGTAGTCGAAGGCATTCGCCACACCGAAATCCTTGGCGACCTGGCGCAGGTTGTTGCCGTAGTCAACGGTGGGAATGCCCATGGCGTGAAACGCCAGCATGGCCTTCACGTGGGTGGCACAGGATTCGCCGGCGGCTTGTGTGAGCGCCGCGTGTTGCGCCGGATCCTTTTGCGCGGTCTGCCATTGGGCGACGCTCCAACCGGCGGGCAGGTAGCCGTTGATGATGTCGTGCGCCGAGGTCTGGTCGGTCACCAGGTCGGGGCGCATGCCGCCGGCTGCGGCGCGGCGCGCCAGCTCGGGCACGATTTCGGCCGCATTGCCGCACAGGGCAATCGACACCGCGTCCTTGCGATCGGTGTGTTCCTTGATCATCGCCAGCGCTTCGTCCAGATCTTTGGCCTGCTTGTCCACATATTTGGTGCGCAGCCGGAAATCGATGCGCGACTGCTGGCACTCGATATTGAGCGAACAGGCCCCGGCAAAAGTCGCTGCCAGCGGCTGCGCGCCGCCCATGCCGCCCAGGCCGGCGGTCAGCACCCAGCGGCCGGCCAGATCTCCATTGAAATGTTGCCGGCCGGCTTCGACAAAAGTCTCGTAGGTGCCCTGCACGATGCCCTGCGTGCCGATGTAAATCCAGCTGCCGGCCGTCATCTGGCCGTACATCATCAGCCCGGCGCGGTCGAGCTCGTTGAAGTGTTCCCAGGTCGCCCACTTGGGCACCAGATTCGAGTTGGCAATCAGCACACGCGGAGCGCCGGTGTGGGTGCGGAACACACCGACCGGTTTGCCCGACTGCACCAGCAGGGTTTCGTCGGGTTTGAGCTTGCGCAGCGTGTCGAGGATGGCGTCGAAAGCCGGCCAGTTGCGCGCCGCCTTGCCGATGCCGCCATAAACCACCAGCTCGTCGGGGTTTTCGGCCACCTCCGGGTCCAGGTTGTTCTGGATCATGCGGTAGGCCGCTTCAATCTGCCAGTTGGCGCAGGACAGGGCGCTGCCGCGCGGGGCGCGCACCGGCCTGGCCTTGCTGTTGAGGAAAGGGGTGTGCGAAAGGTCTGACACGGGTGGCTCCTTCATGGCTGTCTTGCCGGGCGGGATGGGACACGCAAGATTCGTTCCGGCAAATGCTAGTTGTCTATACAACTTGTGTCAACTGGGGTAATCTAGGGCCATGGCAAAAGTTGTATTGCCTGCCTACGAGCAGGTCAAGGCCTTCATCAAGGCCCGTATCAGCGCCGGGACCTGGAAGCCGGGCGACCCGGTGCCCAGCGAGGCGGCGCTGGCGGCGCAGTTCGGCATCAGCCGCATGACGGCCAACCGCGCCCTGCGCGAACTGACGGCCGAGGGGATGGTCACACGCATCCAGGGTTCCGGCACGCGGGTGGCAGAGCTGCACCGCATTTCCTCGCGCCTGACGATTCGCGACATTCACGAAGAAGTGGTCGAGCGCGGCCATGTGCACACCACCCGGGTATTGATGGTGGAGGCCGAAAAGGCCAGCGTCGACCTGGCCCGATCGCTGGGGCTGCGCACCGGCACGCGCGTTTTTCACACCATGCTGGTGCATCTGGAAAACGGCGTTCCCATTCAGTACGAAGATCGCTACGTGAATCCGGCGGCAGCGCCCGATTTTCTGGAAACCGACTTCACCCGGACAACCCCGACCCACCACCTGCTGCAACATGCGCCGCTGACCGAGGCCAGTTATTCGATCGAGGCCTGCCTGCCCACGGCGCAGGAAGCCAGGCATCTGGGCATCAAACGCGGCGAGCCCTGCCTGGCCATGATGCGGCGCACTGTCAGTGGGGCCCACGTGGCCAGCGTCGCCCGGCTGATTTATCCCGGCACGCGTTACAGCTTTGCAGGACAATTTCAGGCATGAGTGGATATCCATTCCCCCCACGAACCCGTCAAGCGGAGGGCACCCCATGAGCTGGCAAATCATCCCCCTGGAAGAGGTGGCGCCCACGGCCTGGCGCAACGGCGGCGGCATCACGCGTGAACTGCTGGCCTGGCCTGTGGCGCAGGACTGGGACTGGCGCATCTCGGTGGCCGAGGTCGAAAAAAGCGGCCCCTTTTCGCCTTATGAAGGGGTGCAGCGCTGGTTTGCCGTGCTCGGTGGCGCGGGGGTGCGGCTGACCCTGGGGGAACAAGTGCATGAGCTCACGGCGCAAAGTTCGCCGCTGTGTTTTGACGGCGCCCAGGCCTGCGCCTGCGAGCTGGTCGACGGCCCCACCGAGGACTTCAACCTGATGCTCAAGGACGGGCGTGGCAGCGCGCGCCTGGTCCGTGTGCTGGGGGCGCTGGATGTCAAGGTCAAACCTGGCACACGTGTCGCCGTGTATGCCTGGGACGAGCCGGTGACCGTGCAGGTCAACAGGAAGTTTGTAACGGTGCCGCCGCACACCCTGGCCTGGCGCGCGCTGGCCGATGGCGCCTCGGTGCGTATCGAGGCAAGCACCGCACTGTGGATGGAAATGGCGCGATGACGGTGCAGCTCTGGACCCACTGTGACATTGCCACACTGCAGGCCGGTCATGCCGTGCCTTACGGCCTGATCAAAGACGGCGCGCTGCTTGTCGAAGATGGGCAGATCGCCTGGGTGGGCCGCCGCAGCGGGCTGCCGGCCGACCAGGCGGCACGTTGCACGCGTGAACACAACGCCGGCGGCGCGCTGATCACTCCCGGTCTGATCGATTGCCACACCCATATTGTTTATGCTGGTGACCGCGCCCAGGAGTTCGAGTTGCGCCTGCAGGGCGCGAGCTACGAAAACATCGCGCGCGCCGGCGGCGGCATCGCCTCGACGGTGAAAGCCACACGCGCCGCGAGCGAAGCGGAGCTGCAAGCGCAAAGCCTCAAACGGCTGCAGGCGCTGATCGCCGAAGGCGTGACCACGCTGGAGATCAAGTCCGGCTACGGCCTGGCGATCGAACATGAGCGCAAGGCCTTGCGCGTGGCGCGCGCGCTGGGCCGCAGCCAGCCGGCGGAGGTGCGCACCACCTTTCTGGGCGCCCACGCAATCCCCCCCGAGTTTGCCGGCCGTCCTGACGCCTACATCGACGAAGTGGTGCGCATGCTGCCGTTGCTGCATGCGGAAGGGCTGGTCGATGCGGTCGATGCGTTTTGCGAGCGCATCGCCTTCAGCGCGGTCCAGACAGAACGGGTGTTTCTGGCGGCCCACGCGCTCGGCTTGCCGGTCAAGCTGCATGCCGAGCAGCTCAGCGACAGCGGCGGCGCCCAGCTCGCGGCGCGTTATGGCGCCCTCAGCTGCGACCACCTCGAGTGGCTCAGCGATGCCGGCGCGGCCGCGATGGCCCAGGCCGGTAGCGTGGCGGTGCTGCTGCCGGGCGCGTTTTATTTCCTGCGCGAAACCAGGTTGCCGCCAGTGGCCCTGTTGCGCGAGCACGGTGTCCCGATGGCGATCTCCACCGACTGCAATCCCGGCAGCTCGCCTTGCAGCTCGCTGCTGCTGATGCTCAGCATGGCCTGCACGCTGTTCCGCCTGACCCCCGAGGAGGCGCTGGCCGGCGTGACGCGCCATGCGGCCAACGCGCTGGGGCTGGCCGACCGCGGCGTGATCGCTGCCGGCAAACGTGCCGACTTTGTACTCTGGGATGTTGCGCACCCGGCCCAACTGGCCTATGCCTTCGGCTCCAACCCACGCCTCCAGACTGTTTTCAAGGGTGACCTTGTATGAGTTATATCCTGCACCGGGGCAGCGCGCCCCTGCTGGTCAGCATGCCGCACACCGGCACCGAGATTCCCGCAGAGCTGCGCGGCGATTACGCCGAACGTGCCCTGGGTGTGGAAGACACCGACTGGCACCTGCAGCGGCTGTACGATTTCCTGCCCGCGCTGGGCGCCAGCGTGATCACGCCGCGGTATTCGCGTTATGTGATTGACCTGAACCGCCCGCCCGACGATGCGCCCATGTACCCTGGCGCGTCGAACACCGAGCTGTGTCCGACGCATTTTTTCAACGGCGACGCCCTCTACAAGGAGGGCCGGGCCCCCGATGCAGCCGAACGCCTGCGTCGGCGAGAAACCTACTGGCAGCCCTACCATGCGGCGCTGGCGCAAGAGCTCGCGCGCCTGAAGGCCGAGCACGGGTTTGCGCTGCTGTGGGACGCGCACAGCATCCGTTCCGAGATCCCCTGGCTGTTCGAGGGCCGCTTGCCCGATCTCAACATCGGCACCGCCAATGGTGCGGCGGCGGATGACTCCATCACCACCGCCGCGGCTGCCGCCTGTGCCGGCATCCCCGGTGTCAGCAGCATCGTCAATGGCCGCTTCAAGGGCGGCTACATCACGCGGCACTACGGCCGGCCGGACCAGGACGTCCATGCGGTGCAGCTTGAAAAGTGCCAGAGCCTGTACATGCAGGAAGTGGCGCCGTTTGCCTACGATGAGATGTTGGCGCACAGGATTCAACCCGTGCTGAAAAATCTGGTGACAAGCAGTCTGGCTGCTACCCACAAGTTGTATGCGCGGTGAAGTGACGCGTTACGTCGCGCCCCAGGCCTGGGTGGACGGCGCGTGGACGCAGGAGGTGCTGCTGGCGGTGGCGGCCGACGGCACCTGGGCCAGCATCGAACCCAACGCGGTGGAGCAAGCGCAGGCCGGCGCGCTGCGCCTGGCCGGGCCGGTGTTGCCGGGGCTGGTCAACGCCCACAGCCACGCTTTCCAGCGCGCCATGGCCGGGCTGACCGAGCGCTCGGCTGCAGGCCAGGACGACTTCTGGCGCTGGCGCGACCGCATGTACAGCGCTGCGTTGCGCATCGCGCCCGACCAGCTCGAAGCCGTGGCGGCGCTGCTGTACGCCGAGCTGCTGCAGGCCGGCTACACCCAGGTCTGCGAGTTCCACTACCTGCACAACGCCAGTGACGGCCAGCCGTATGCCGACCCGCTGGCCATGTCGCTGGCGCTGGTGCGTGCCGCGCAGCGCGTGGGCATGGGTCTGACCCTGCTGCCCACCCTGTACATGCGGTCCGGCTTCGCCGCCGCCGGCCTGCGCGAGGACCAGCGGCGTTTTGCCTCCACGCCCGATTCGGTGCTGCGTCTGGCCGAGGGCGTGGCGCGCCAGGGTGGCCGCCACGTCAACACTGGCCTGGCGCTGCACTCGCTGCGCGCCGTGGACGCGTCGGCGCTGCGCGAGGTGGCAGCGGCAGCCCATGCGGGCGGCATGGCGGTGCACATCCACATCGCCGAGCAGGTGCAGGAAGTGCAGGACTGCGTCGCCGCTTTGGGCGCCCGGCCTGTCGAGTGGCTGCTGGCCCATGCGCCGGTTGATGCGCGCTGGAACCTGGTGCACGCCACCCAGTCCACCGTGGCCGAACTGCAGGGTGTGCAGCGCAGCGGCGCGGCGATTGTGATTTGCCCGACGACGGAGGCCAATCTCGGCGACGGCGTGTTTGACCTGCCGGCTTACGCTGCGGCGGGCGGCCACTGGTCCATCGGTTCGGACAGCCATGTCACGCGCAGCTGGCAGGAAGAGCTGCGCCTGCTCGAATATTCGCAGCGGCTCACTCTGCGCCGGCGCAACATCGCGGGCCGCCTGCTGGCCGGCACCAGCAGCGCGGACAACCTGTTCAACGCCGCGCTGGCCGGCGGGCACGCCGCCACCTCGCTGCCGCTGGGCGGCATCGCGCCCGGCCAGCGCGCGGATTTTGTCGTCGTCGATACCACGTCGCCGGCGCTGCTGGGCATTGCGGCCGATCACCTGCTGGACGCTCTGGTGTTTTCGAGCCCGGACGCGCGTTTCAGCGAGGTGTTTGTGGCGGGGCAGCGCGTGGTCAGTGGCGGGCAGGTGGCCGGCTGGCCGCGCCTGGCGGGGGATTTCGTCCAGGCGATGAAGGCCTTGTGGGCTTGAGACTTGTGATTCCGCACGCGGTCCGGGATTCATGCCTGCAAACCGGATCCGCATGATCGTCACCATGGATTGCGGCTCAATCCGCCATCAAAAATCGGCGTCTGCGCGCCAGCCCCCGAAGATGCCGGCCACGCCTGTGTCGGCGCGTCACTATTAAATCAATAGCTGACACCGCAGGCGCAGAAAGGGCTGCCAGCCGATCTGGATGTCATACGGGCGCGTGACGCCTTAATGCCCGGCGAGCAGACTTTCAAGCGCCGCGCCCAGCGCCAGCAATTGCCTGTCCTGCCCACGGCGGCCGACCAGCATCAGCCCGACCGCCAGCGCGCCGCCGCGCGGCAGCGGCAGGCTCAGTGCCGGCAGGTCAAGGAAGTTGAAGACCGAGGGGTTGCGCAGCAGCAGGGTGTTGGTGCGCAAAAACACACCTTCGTCCTGCACATCGGCGATGCGCGGCGCCAGCAGCGGCACGGTGGGCAGCACCAGGGCATCGAGCTGTGCCATACGTGCATCGAAGGCCGGCAGCAGCGCGGCGCGCGCCTGCTGGATGCCGACATAACTCGCCGCATCCAGCGTCTGGCCACGGCGGATGCGGCCCAGCACGATGGGGTCGTAGTCGTCGGGCCGGCTGTCGACCCAGTCGCGGTGAATCCACGCGGCTTCGGCGGCCACCAGGGTGCCGCGCTCCTGGAGGTGAAAGGGTTGACTTAGCAGATCGTCAAGGGCTTCATCCCGGACCTGGGCACCGGCGCCTGCGAGCTGCGCCAGGGCCTGCTCGACCGCGGCCAGCACCTCGTCCTGCGCCTGGCTGAACAGCAGGCCGCGCGGCACGCCCAGGCGCAAGCCGCGTACATCGCGCCGTGGCAGAGGCTCATCGGTGATGCCGGCCAGCACGCTGTCGGTGGCGGCCGCGTCGGCCACGCTTCGGCACAGCGGCCCCAGCGTGTCCAGGGTGAAGGACAGCGGAAAGGCGCCTTCGCGCGTGACCCGCGCCTGGGTCGGCTTGAAGCCCACCAGGCCGTTGAGCGCCGAGGGAATACGCACCGAGCCGCCGGTGTCCGAGCCGATGGCGATGTCGGCCATGCCGCGCGCCACCGACACGCCCGCGCCCGAGGACGAGCCGCCCGGGATGCGGCTGACGTCCAGCGCGTTGCCTGGCGTGCCGTAGTGCGGGTTGATGCCGATGCCCGAGAAGGCGAACTCGGTCATGTTGGTTTTGCCGATGATCACGGCGCCGGCCGCACGCAGGCGGCTGACCACCACGGCGTCTTGGGCCGCCGGCGCGGCCTCGCGCAGCAGGGCCGAGCCGGCGGTGGTGGTTTCGCCGGCCACGTCGAACAGGTCCTTGATCGAGACGATGCGGCCGTCCAGCGCGCCCAGCGACTGGCCGCTAGCGGCGCGCCGGTCGGCGGCGTTCGCGGCCGTGCGGGCGGTCTCAAGGTAGAGCCGCGTGAAGATGCGCCGTCCTTCATCGCCGGCGGCAGCGATCGCGGCCAGCGCCGCCTCAAGTTTCTGGGTGGAAGAGGGGGTGTTCATGGGGCCTTACCTTAACGCATTGCGTTGGTGCTTGCTGTGCGGGGCGGACTGCGCAGCACTGCCGGTCGCTATGAAGTTGATAGCTGCTTGCGCGCGACTGGAAAGGGCTGGAGGTACTTTTTGCTTGCAAAAATAGGTTGCCAGCCCAAATACTGTTCATATACCGTTCGGGCTGAGCCGCCTGTCCTGAGTTCGGTCGAAGGGGTCGGAGCCTTGCAGCCCTTCGACAGCCTCAGGGTGAACGGAGCTAACCAAATAGCCTGTTGCAGCCTATCATCGCCGGATGAACGCCACCACCACCCCTGCCGCCGTCACCGAACTTTCCCTTCGTTCCCTGTTTGACGCCCAGCACAGCGCCAGCCGCGCCCAGGTCGAGGTGCCGCTGGCCTTGCGCCGGGACCGGCTGCAGCGCATGCGGCGACTGCTCGACGAACACGGCGCGGCGCTGGCGCTGGCCGTGCAGGCCGACTTCGGCGTGCGGTCGCCGCAGCTGACCGAAATTGCCGACATGTTTGTGCTGCGCACCTTGCTGTCGCACACGCTCAAACACCTGCCCAAGTGGGTCAAACCGGTGAAGGTGTCCACGCCGCTGTACCTGCAGCCGTCCAGCGCTTATCTGCAGCGCCAACCCGTGGGTGTGGTCGGGGTGATCTCGCCCTGGAACTACCCGGTGCAGCTGGCACTGGCGCCCGCCATCACGGCCCTGGCCGCGGGCAACCGCGTGTTGCTCAAGCCGAGCGAGCTGACACCGCGCACCTCGGCCCTGATGGCGCAGCTGATCGGCCAGGCCTTTGCCGCCGACGAGTTCTGCGTGGTCGAGGGCGACGCAGCGCTGGCGGCGGCCTTCACCCGCCTGCCGTTTGACCACCTGGTGTTCACCGGCTCCACCGCCACCGGGCGCAAGGTGGCCGAGGCCGCCGCCGCCAACCTGACGCCCACCACGCTGGAGCTGGGCGGCAAGTCGCCGTGTATCGTCGACGCCTCCAGCGACCTTGACAGCGTGGCCCTGAAAATCGCCCACGGCAAGCTGCTCAACGCCGGCCAGACCTGTATTGCGCCCGACTATGTGCTGGTGCCGCAGGGCAGGGAAGCCGCTTTTGGCGAAGCCTTCACGCGTGCGGTGGCCAAACTCTTTCCGACGATTGCCGGCAACCCTGATTACGCGGCCATCATCAGCCCGCGCCACCACGAGCGCCTGCAGGCCTTGCTGGCCCAAGCCGAAGGCGAGGGCGCGCGGCTGCAGGTGGTGAACCCGGGTGGCGCTGCGTCCGGAACCACCAGGCAGATGGCGCCGGTGCTGGTGTTCGGCGCCACACCGGCCATGAAACTGATGGACGAGGAAATTTTTGGCCCGGTGCTGCCGGTGTTGCCTTATGCCACGCTGGACGAAGCCATCCGCTTCATCAACGACCGGCCACGGCCGCTGGCCCTGTACTGGTTCGGCACCGACACGGCTGCGCGTGACGCGGTGCTGGCGCGCACCGTGAGCGGCGGCGTGACGGTCAACGACACGCTGATGCACATCGCCCACGACAACCTGCCCTTTGGCGGCGTTGGCGACAGTGGCTGGGGCGCCTACCACGGTGAAACCGGGTTTCTGCGTTTCACCCAGCAAAAGCCGGTGCTGGTGTCGTCGAAGTGGGCACGTGGCGACCTGTTCTACCCGCCCTATGGCAAACGCTTCGACCAGATCATGGGGCTGCTCAAACGCTGGTTGTAAGACAGCAGGGCGGTCGTTCCCGCAGCGGTCCTGTCGGGCAGGCGGGAAAGGGATAATCAAACAATGTTTTTGAAAGCACTTCCTTGAAAGCACTCATCACGACCCTGTGCCTGTGTGCCGCCATGGGCCTGGGCGGCCTGCCGGGCCGGGCGCAGGCGCAGCCGGTGGTGGTCGCGGCGTCGGACCTGAAGTTCGCGCTGGAGGAAGTGGCCGCCCTGTTCGAGAAGGAACAAGGGCAGAAGCTTCGCCTGGTGTTCGGCTCTTCGGGCAACTTTTACTCGCAGATACTGCAGGGTGCGCCTTTCCAGATGTATCTCTCGGCCGACGAAGATTTTGTCTTCAAACTGGCGGACGCCGGCAGGACGCGTGACCGCGGCCGGCTGTATGCGCTGGGCCGCATCGGCATCCTGGTGCCGCATGGCTCGGCCCTGAAGGCCGACAGCGAACTGAAGGATCTGGCGGCGGCACTGAAAGACGGGCGGCTGCAGAAGTTCGCCATCGCCAACCCTGATCACGCCCCTTATGGCGCCCGGGCCAGGGAGGCGCTGCAACACGCCGGCCTGTGGAGCCCGTTGCAGCCGCGGCTGGTGCTGGGTGAAAACATTTCCCAGACGGCGCAGTTTGCCAGTTCGGGCGCAGCCCAGGGCGGCATCATTGCGCAGTCGCTGGCGCTGGCGCCCAGCGTGGGCCGGCTGGGCACGTTTGCGCTGATTCCCGACAGCTGGCACCAGCCGCTGCGCCAGCGCATGGTGCTGCTGAAAAATGCCGAACCGGCCGCGCAGGCGTTTTACGCCTTCATCGGCACGCCGGCCGCGCAGGCCGTGATGGGCCGCTACGGCTTCGTGATGCCGAAAGAGTAAGCACAAGCCGCCGCCATGGACTGGTCCGCTCTTTTTCTCTCGCTCAAACTCGCCGCCGCCACGCTGGTGATCCTGCTGCCCGTCGGTGTGTTGACCGGGCGCTGGCTGGCCTACACCGGCTTTCGCGGCAAGGCCTGGGTCGAGGCGGTGGTGGTGTTGCCATTGGTGCTGCCGCCCACCGTGCTCGGGTATTACCTGCTGGTGTCGCTGGGCGGCGGCTCGCCCATCGGGCAGTGGGCGCGGCAGTGGCTCGGCGTCGAGTTGAGCTTCAACTTCCTGGGCCTGCTGATCGCCTCGCTCGTGTTCAACATTCCCTTCATGGTGCAGCCGGTGCAGCGCGCCTTCGAGGCCGTGCCGCGCAACCTGGCCGAAGCCGCCGCCGTCAGCGGCCTGGGCGGCTGGCAGACCTTTCGCCTGGTGGAGCTGCCGCTGGTCTGGCCTGGCGTGTTGTCGGCCATGGTGCTGACCTTTGTGCACACGCTGGGCGAGTTCGGCGTGGTGCTGATGGTGGGCGGCAGCATCCCGGGTGAAACCCGCACCATCGCCATTGCCATCTACGACCAGGTGCAGGGCTTCAACCTGGCGGCGGCCAACCAGATGTCGCTGGCTTTGCTGCTGCTGTCGCTGCTGGCGGTCGGTTTTTCCTTTGTCGCGTCGGCCCGGCTGGTGCGCCGTCCATGAGTGCACCGGCAAGCCGGGCGCTGGTGGTCGAGGTCGAGCAGGCCCAGCCCATGGCCCTGTCGGCGCAGTTTCGCTGCGCGCCGGGTGAGATGCTGGCCCTGGTGGGGCCGTCGGGTGCGGGAAAAACCTCCATGCTGCGCATCATGGCCGGGCTCATGCGGCCGGCGCAGGGGCGCGTGCTGGTGGGCGAGCAGGTCTGGTGCGACACGGCCGGCGGCGTGTTTGTGCCGCCGCAACAACGCCATGTTGGCCTGGTGTTCCAGAACTACGCGCTGATGCCGCACCTGAGCGCCCTGGACAACGTGGCGCTGGCGCTTATGCACCTGCCGCGCGAGCAGCGCCGCGAGCGCGCGCGGCGCTGGCTTGACCACGTGCGCCTGACACCCGGCCAGCAGGCGCGCCGACCCGCGCACCTGTCGGGCGGTGAGCAGCAGCGGGTGGCGGTGGCGCGGGCGCTGGCGCGCGAGCCGGCGCTGCTGCTGCTGGACGAACCTTTTTCCGCGGTGGACCAGATGAGCCGCCACGGCCTGTATGCCTTGCTGGCCGAACTGCGGCGCGAGCTGGACATCCCCATCGTTCTGGTCACACACGACCTCAACGAGGCGCGCCTGCTGTGCGACCAGCTGGTGGTGATTGACGCCGGCCGCGTGTTGCAGCAGGGCGCGCCGGCCAGCATCCACCGCGCGCCGCGCAACGCCCGCGTGGCCGACCTGGTGGGTATCCAGAACCGCTTTGACGGTGTGTGGCTGGGGCCCGACGCATCATCGGGCGAAACATCGGGCGAAACGTCGGGCGAGGGGGGCTGGGGCCTGCTGCGCTGGACCGACGGCATGCCGGGCGGCGCGACGGAGGAAGGGCGCAGCAGCGTGCTGCGCGTGCGCGACAAGGGCCGTCTGGCGCCGGGCCAGGCGGTGAGCTGGGTGATTCACGGCGAAGGCATTCACCTGCTCGACGCGCCGTCACAGGCGCCCGGTGACTTCTGCGCCAGTGTCGCCGAGCTGCGCCACCTGGGGGAAATCACGCTGGTGACCCTGCGGCTGGAGCAGTCCCCCGGCGCCTGCCTGCGGCTCACCCTGTCCGGGCCGCAACCCGCGCCGCTGGCGCCCGGCCAGCGCATCTGTGTGCGGCTGGACATGGCGCTGGTGCATGTGATGCCGGTGCGCAACGCCGGCTAGGCGCCGCGTCCCGGGCGAGGCCGTGCACGGGCTGCTACGCTCGGCTTCTGGCAGACACCTGAAAGGACGCCATGGCCTACACGCAGCCCCTGGCGGGCACCTCCACCGCGACGGGCACCGCGCCGGATGCCCCGGTCTGGCAATGGCTCGCCGACATCGTGCTCACGCTGCATGTGGCCGTTGTGGCCTTTGTGGTGGGCGGCCTGCTGCTGGTTCTGGCCGGCAACCTGCGGGGCTGGCGCTGGGTCAACGCCCTCTGGTTCCGGCTGGCGCACCTGGCGGCGATTGTGTTCGTGGTGGCGCAAACCTGGCTGGGCATGGTGTGTCCGCTGACCACGCTGGAGATGTGGCTGCGTGAGCGGGCCGGGGTGGCCGGCTACGGTGGCGGCTTTATCGAACACTGGTTGCAGCGCGTCCTCTACTACGAAGCGCCGTGGTGGGTGTTTGCCATCGGCTACTCGCTGTTCGGTCTGCTGGTGGTGGCTGCGTGGATTCGTTTTCCTCCCGAGCGCCGGAGACCTTCGCCCGAGAGCCGTCGCGGCAGCAGACCTTAGCTATTTTTTTGATAGCTGGCAGCGCCCGTTGCATCAGGGCGGATGCCGCTTTTGTTTCAAAAGCCCGGCTGCGCGCAGGGGGCGCCAGGCCGGTCCGTTATCGGGCTGCGCCGAACACCTTCACCCAGTAAATGCCTGCGCTGCTGTTGTTGTTCACTGCAAAGGCAGCGCCCATCTCGGTGTAGGCCGGTGACATCACGTTGGCGCAATGTTCCGGGCTTTGGAGCCAGTCCTGCATGGCGGCTTCGGCCATGGTGTGGCCGGCGGCGATGTTCTCGCCGATGGCGCGCCAGCGGTAGCCGCTGCTGCTGGCGCGTTCTTCCACATGGTTGCCATCACGGCCGGCGTGGTCGAAGTAGTTGTAGCGCGCCATGTCGGCGGCGTGGGCGGCTGCGACGGTCCGCAGTTTGGCGTTGAAATGAAGCGGGCGCGTTGCGGGGAAAGTCTCGTTGCCGCAACGGCGTGGTTGGGCGCGGGCCTCGTTGACCAGGGCCAGCACACGCGATTGCAGGTCATCGGCCTGCGCTGCGCCGGGCGGCATGAAGGGTGCGGCCACCACGATCCAGGTCTGGGCGGCATGGTGGTGAAAACCGGCTTCGGTCAGATCGGCCTGGGTCAGCACGCTGCATGAGCTGCCCAGGCTGGCCCGCGTCAGCAGGGTGGCGCCCGCGCCGCGCAGGATGATCTGCGCCCCGTTGACAGCGCGGTAACCAGCGCTTTTCAGCGCTTCGTCCAGCCGGTCACCACTGGCCAGGCGGGCCGCGGCGGCCGACAGGGCGGCGTTCTCGCGCAGGGGCGCGGCCTTGCCGGCTTGCCCTTCGCAGCCTTGCTGCCGCACGGCGTTGATGTCGCGCAACAGACCCGGTTGACGGTCGCTGTCCGACTGGGCCTGTACCGGTCCCGTGGCGGCCAGCAGGGCCAGCGCCAGACTCCCGGCGGCGTTCCGCCATGATTCACATTTTTTCGTCAGGGGGGTGCTGCCAGAGTTCATGCCGCATGGTAGCAACTTCGGCCTTCAAAGCCTGCCCCGGGGTTGTTCGAGGCCCGCAGGCTTCCTGTTTTGATAGCAGTCAGCGCCCGCCGGCAGGGGGCTCAGGCCGGTTTTTGATGCTCAGGAACGGCCGCTGGGGGCCGGTCGCCGGGCAGGTGTTCGGCCACCAGCTCCACCAGACTGGCAATGCGTGTGGGCCATTGGTCGGTTTCCGCGCCGGCCATGAAGTTGAGGCGGCAGCTGGCGCAGGAGACCACCACCGTGGCAGCGCCGGTGGTGTCGATCTGCTGGCGCTTGATTTCCCAGGCCTTGTGGCGCAGCGGGGCGGCGCGGTTGATCAGGAAGGCGCCGGCACCACCGCCGCAGCACCAGTTGAGTTCGGCCGTCGGCGCGGTCTCGCGGAACTCGCCGCCCAGCGCGCGGATGGCGGCACGCGGCTCGTCGATCACGCCGCCGTGGCGTGCCAGCTTGCAGGCGTCGTGGTAGGTGTAGGTCTGGCCGGCATCGCCAGGCTGCAGCTGCAGCCGGCCGCTCTGGATTTCGCGGCCGACAAATTCGGAGGCGGCCAGCACCTCGAAGGGCAGTGGTTCGCCGCCAGGCAGGCGCGCTTCCCAGCGCAGCGCCGGGTAGGCGTGGCCGCACTCGGGCAGGATCACGGTGTGCGCGCCTATGGCCAGTGCCTCCGCGATCAGCCGCTGGCTGGCCGCTTTCTGCAGGCCTTCGTTGCCCGACAGCAGGCCGAAGTTGGCCGCCTCGAAGCCGGCGCTGCGCAGCGTCCAGCGCAGGCCGAGCTGGTTGAGAATACGCGCCGTGGCCGCCAGCGCATCCTGGTACAGCAGCACGTCGATGACCGTGGTGACCAGCATCACGTCGGCGGCGGCTTCGTCCAGCGGAATGGGGATGCCTTGCGCGCGCAAGGCCTCCACGGTCTGGACGAGTTCGGCCGGACCGACGCCGAACACCGTGCCGCGCCCGGCCTGCTCCTGCGCCACCGCCATCAACTCCAGCGGCACCAGGCCGGCTTCGGACAGCGCCTCGCGCATGACGTTGACGCCGCGCGCGATGTTGATGCCCATGGGGCAGACCATGCTGCAGCGGCCGCATTCGGTGCACGCGTCGTACACCAGCTCCTGCCATTCCTGCAGGTCGGCCACGGTGATGTCGGGTTTGAACAGGCGATGCAGGGGGGCAAACGCCGAGGTCTCGCGCATGTGCACGCGCCGCAGCAGGTCGAGCTTGCGGGTCGGCGTGTACTTCGGGTCCTGGGTGCTCTGGTAGAAGTGGCAGGCCTCGGAGCAGTAACCGCAGTTGACGCAGGACTCCAGGTCCATGGCCAGCGCGCGGTCGGTCTTGCGGTGCATCACGGCCTTGGCCCGCGACAGCCGGGCGGCATCGGTGAGTTGCTCCGGCTGCGCCATCTCGCCCAGGTGGCGGATCGCCTCCTGGAATTGTTTGAAAACGGCCATGTCGATCATGTGCGTACTCCACGGCGTCCGAGAAAGCGGGCCAGCTGCATGCGGTTGGGCAGCACCAGAAAGGCGTGCATCAGCTTGCCGAAGGGAAACCACACCAGCAGCAGCTCCAGGCTCAGCAGGTGCACGGCCAGCGGGCCGCGGTACAGCGGGCTGGCTTGCGCGAGCAGGGCCGACGAGGGCTCACCCACGACGGCCATGCCGGTCATCAGGGGCAGCATGGTCAGCGCCCAGGTCAGCATGTCGTCGGCGCGGGATATTTTCTTGAGCACCGGGTCGGTGAGCCGGAACAGCAGGGCGATGAGCAGCGACACGATGGTGGCCGCAGCGGCGATGTAGATCGCCATGTCGGGCAGTGCCGGCCAGCCCAGGCCGGTCAGGCGGCGGATGAAGGCAATGTGCGGCGCGTAGCCGAAGAAGACCAGGGCCAGTCCGATGTGAAAGACGTAGGGGTTGATCGTCACCAGCGTGGCGCTGGGATGAAAGCCGCGGTGCGGCGCCATGCGCAAAAGGCTGGCCCTGAGAGCATCGGTGGTGCCGAAGGCCTCGCGAGCCGGTGCCGGCCGGCCTGCGGGCGCCGGCAGGCGCCACAGCGAAAAAAGCCGCCATGCCACGCCAACCCCAAAAACGGCGATGGCGACCGCGAGCAGGGGGCCGCGCGCCCAGTCGAGCAAATCCATGGTGTCCTGCCTTTTGTTAGGTTGTGTGTTGTGTCGGCGGGGAAAGGGTTCAGGCTAGCGCTCCGGCTGCGGCGCTGACTTGATGCATGTCAAGGAGGTGACACGCGGCCGCTCAGGGCTTAAGTGCTATTGAACCAATAGCGCATGATGCACAAATCTTGAGGGCTAGTACTGCAGCACGGAAGCAGCGAAACAAAATGAAAGTGATGACTTCGTGCCCAGGGCAAGGCGCAAGCCGCAGCGAAGACTGTGCGCCTTCGCAAGGGTTGCAACGCCGCCATGGGTGCGAAGGCGCGCTTTCATGTTTCGATATTTTCGGGTTGCACTAGGCATGAACGGTCTTCAAAAAGGCGATGAGTTCCCGGTTGACTGTTTCTGGTTGCTCCTGCTGAACCCAGTGGCCGCAGTTCGGGATCAAGACTGTTTTGGCAAGCTTGGGAACCGTGGAGGCGAGACGGTCAAAGTTCGCACGGGTGCTGCGCAACACCGGGTCCTCCGCGCCAGCGATGAACAAGGTGGGTTGGACGATGGTCGCGCCGGCGAATTGCTCCATTTGCGACCAGTTGACGTCGAGGTTTCGATACCAGTTCAAAGGACCAGTCAAACCGTTGCGCGTAAATTCGGCAACGTAAAAATCGAACTCCCTGGGGCTCATCCAGGTTGGAGGGCGTTTAGGGTCAATCAGGGTATCCATCAAACCAGCGGGATTTGTGTGTGCAACCCGCCGCGTGAGTTCTGCCACTCCCTCTGCCGAAGCCGAGTAGTAAAACGCCCGTAGAAATGCCGATATGTTGGGATTGAGTTCGGCCTCGGCAACACCTGCTTGCTGAAAGTAAACGATGTAGTTGAATCTGCCGCCGACGGCACGGCGCAGCCCTGCCACGGGTGGTGTGCTGCCGCGCTGGTTGTAGGGCACGCTCAAGGTCGCCAGGGCATGAAACCTTTGAGGAGCCAGCAGGGCGGCGTTCCATGTGAGGACTGCACCGAAATCATGCCCTACCAGAACGCATTGCTTTTCCTGGAGTACGTCCAGAAGTCCCGTTAGATCGGACGTGAGTTCTCTGATGGCGTAGGCATCAACCTGTTGGGGTCCGCCGGTGCGGCCATAGCCTCGCAGATCAGGGGCGACGACCCGGTAGCCGGCGGAGGCAATTGCAGGGATTTGATGGCGCCACGAATACCATGACTCGGGAAAACCGTGGCACAGCAGAACCAGCGGCCCTTGGCCCTGTTCAACGTAGTGGAGTTGAATCCTGCCAAGGTCGGCTGTCTTGCTGGTCCAGGCGCCCGGCGGCAAGTCGGCCTGGGGCTGCGCTTGCGCCGATGCGAACCCCGGGAAAAACGAGGCAAGACCTGCAAGCTTGACTATTTCCCGCCGACTGAGTCCAGCGCTTTGTTTTGGTCGATTGGTGATCAACATACAGTTTTCCCTGAGGAGTGAAACACATGAAGCCTAACGCTCAGAAACCCGCGTCGCAAGATCCTCGATCTGAAGGGACTGCAACTCCAGAGGACTGCAATGTGCCTTGAATCTGCCAGCCCACAATGCACCTGCATTGCACGCTGCTATGAAGTTGGTAGCAGCTTGTATCGGCTATTTTGGGCTACAGCCCGTTTTTGTTCTGAAAATGGCTCGGCGACTGGCCCATGGCGGCCTTGAACATGGCCGAAAACGCGCTGTCGCTGGCATAGCCGCTGGCGGCGGCCACCTGGCTGACGGACTGGCCGCGCGCCAGCAGGGGCAGGGCGTGGGCCAGGATGGCCTGCTGGCGCCACTGCTGGTAGCTCAGGCCGAGCTCATCGCGAAACAGCCGCGCCACCGTGCGTTCGCTGGCGCCTATGGCCCCGGCCCACTCGGCCAGCGTGGCGCGTTCGGACGGGGCGCGCAGCACCGCCTCGCACAGGGCGCGCAGGCGCTTGTCGCCGGTCTGCGCATTCGGCAGGGGCACGCCCAGCGCCTGGGTGTCGGCGTGGATCAGTTCGTCCAGCACCAGGCGGGTCAGCAACTGCTCACGAGTCTGGCTCAGCGGGCCTGCGTCGAGCGCGTGGATGGTTTCACGCAGCAAGGCGGAGACGACGATCACACGGCAGCCTTGCCAGTTCTCAGGTGTGGCGCTGGCGTCGATGTACAGCGTGCGGAACTCCGCCGCCTCGAGCACGGTGATGTGGTGCCGCGCGCCCGGCGCTATCCACACCGCGCGTGAGGGCGGCACGATGTAGGTGACTTCATCGGCCTTGTGGTGGCCCTGCTCGGCCGTGACCTGCACGATGCCGCTGGCGCAGTAGGCCAGTTGCGCCCAGGCATGGGCATGCGGCTCGAAATGGGTGTCCACCGGCATGGAGCGCGCCCGCACGCGCACCGGACGCTCGCGGCTGGGCGTGAAGGGGTCGGTGTCGCCGACCGGCATGAAGTGGAGCCGGGAGCTGCGTGCCATGGAGGAATGATGAAACCGTGGTTTGTCTGAAATTCGCCGAAGAATGGCTTTTTGTCGCATTTCAGAAGTCAGCGCCGATACTACGATGGCGCCATGAATACATCAAGCACCCATGCGGGCCCCGGCGTGGTTCCCCTGCGCAGCGACGCCAGCGTGATTGGCCTGGTCGGGCTGGCGCACCTGATCAGCCATTTCAGCCAGCTGCTGCTGGCGCCGCTGTTCCCCTGGCTCAAGGACGAGTTCAGCGTCAGTTATGCCGAGCTCGGTTTTCTGATGACCATCTTCTTTGTCGTCTCATGCGCGGTGCAGGCGCTGTCGGGTTTTGTGGTGGACCGCTTCGGCCCGCGACCTATCCTGTTTGCGGGCCTGAGCCTGCTGGGCATCGCGGCCTTTGGTTATTCGGTCAGCACCAGCTACTGGATGATGGCCGGCTTTGCGGCGCTGGCCGGTGTCGGCAATGGCGTGTTCCACCCGGTGGACTACACGCTGCTCAACCGCAAGGTCAGCGCGCCGCGTCTGGGCCACGCCTACAGCGTGCACGGGATCACCGGCAGCCTGGGTTGGGCGCTGGCGCCGGCGCTGGTGGTGACGCTGACGTTTGCGTACTCGTGGCGGGTGGCGCTGGCGACGGCCGGTGTGCTGGCGTTTGCCGTGCTGGCCGTGCTGGTGCTGCATCGCGACAAGCTGACAATCCGGATTGCACCGCCCGTCCAGGGCGCGCCGGCGGCCGACAGCTCGCTGGGTTTTCTGAAGATTCCGGCGGTATGGATGTGTTTTGCCTTTTTCTTCTGGTACGCGATTGTGCTCAGCGTGGTGCAGGCCTTTGCGCCCGAAGCCGCACGCCAGCTGCACAAGGTGCCGCTGGCCCTGGTGGCGATGTGCCTGACGACTTACATGGTGTGCAGCGCGGGCGGCATGGTGCTGGGCGGTTTCCTCGCGTCGGACCCGGCGCGCTGCGAGCGCATTGTGGGTGCCGGCTTCGGGTTGGCGGCGGTGGTGGCGCTGTTGCTGGCCCTGGGCAGTTTTCCGGCCTGGATGGTGCCGGTTCTGTTTGGCGCCATGGGGTTTGCCTCGGGCATCGCCGGGCCGTCGCGCGACCTGCTGGTCAAACGCTCGACGCCCGACAACGCCTCGGGCCGCGTCTACGGCGTGGTCTACGCGGGCCTGGACATCGGGCAGGCGGTTTCGCCGCTGATCTTCGGCGTGATGATGGACCACGGGCAGTTCCGCGGCGTGTTGCTGGGCCTGGCGCTGATGCAGGGCGTGCTGATTGCCAGCGCCTTCAATGTGCGGCGGGTGCGCCGCACGCCGCTCGGGCAGGCGCCCGGGACCGTAGCCGGCTAACGCGTCGCTGGTGCCGGTCCCGGCAGCCACAGTGGCTTGAGGCCTTTGGGTCCGAGGGCTTGAAACACCCGGTCCGGCCGGTCGCTGACAATGCCGTCCACACCCAGATCCAGCATGTTGGCGATGTCGGACGGCTCATTGACCGTCCAGGCCAGCACCTGGAGTCCCAGTGCCTGCGCCTCTTTCACCTTGGCGGCGGTGAGGTCGCGGTGAAACGCCGACCAGGTGTGGCCGCCGGCCGCCTTGATCATCCGGGGGACCGACCCATGGTCCCGGTAACGCAGCCCGGCGGTCCAGGGCGACGCCTCTGCCTGGTCGGCACCGATGTTGTCAAAGCCGCGCTGCTGCATGCTGAGGTACACGGTGGGGATGTCTGGCGCCTCCTGCTGCACGGTTTTCAGGGTGCGCCAGTCGAAGGAGAGGATGGAGGTGCGTGGGGCCAGCTTCGCGTCCCGGACCGCAGCCACCACGGCGCGCGCAAACACCTCGGGGCTGGACGTGAACTCGGGGGCCAGCGGCGACACCTTGGTTTCAATCGCAAAACGCACCTGCGTGTTGCCCGACTTTTTCACCATCTCAAACAGGTCGGACAGGCGCGGAATCCGCGCGCCGTCGACAGGACGCTGTTCGGGGTAGGGCTTCGCATACGCCGAGCCCGGCTTGATGCGCCCCACGTCATAGCGGCCCAGTTCCTCAAAACTCAGGCTGGAAATCGCCGGGCCGTGCGAGGCGAGGAAGTTGCCGTCCGGGCCGCGGGTGATGTCCGGGTTCAGCCTGGGGTCGTGCGAGATCACCAGGACGCCGTCGCGCGTGATCGCAATGTCCAGCTCCAGCGTGGTCACGCCCAGGCTCAGCGCCAGCGCAAAGGACTCGAGGGTGTTTTCCGGCGCCAGGGCGCGCGCGCCGCGGTGGCCCTGCACGTCGATGGTGCGCTCTGCAGGCTGGGCCACCGCGGCGGCCGGCAGGCACAGGCCAGCCAGCAGCGCCAGCAGGACGGTCCCGACGCGGGTGCAAGCATGGGGTGAAAAACGCTGGAATCTCATGTCGTCTCCTGGTGCAGGTCGGGCCGGGCATCGGCAGCGCAAGTTTAGGGCTGGTCAGGTCGTCCTAGCGAAACGGCCGGCTCAGAAAAGGCGAGCCGGCCAGGCCGAAACGCCAGGGCTGGTCCACCGCTTTGGAAATGCCGATGCGCGGGCCGCTGACGATCCTGCGCTTCAGGGGCGCGGGCAACAGCCCGAAAGGCGGTGCGGTCACCGGCAGGCCGTTGTGCGCGTGGGTGATGCCCAGGGCCTGACCCACGCGGCCGGGCCCGGCGCAGAGCAGGCGCACGTCGTCCAGCCCGCGCCGCGCACGCATGGTGTCCAGCCCGGCCACCGGTTCGATGGCGCGTATCAGCACCCCCGCGCCGTGGCCTTCCTCGCGGCAGACCAGGTTCAGGCACCAGTGGATGCCGTAAGAGCGGTACACATAGGCATGGCCGGGCGGGCCGAACATGGCGGCGTTGCGCGCTGTCCGCCCGGCAAAACTGTGCGAGGCCGGGTCGTCGCGGTCATAGGCCTCGGTTTCCACGATGATCCCGCCCACGCCATCGACCAGCAGCGTGGCGCCTATCAGCCGGCGCGCGACGGCCGGTGAGCTCAGGGAGAAATCAATGGATGCGATCGGCACGGCAGCGGTTCAGGCGGGAGCGCCTATTTTGCACCGCCGACCCGGCTGCGCCGCTTCTCGCTGTGCAGCACATACAGGCCCGAGGCGATCAGCAGCGCGATACCGCTCCAGGCCACGTTGTTGGGCGCCTCGCCCCACACCGCGTAGCCCAGCACCAGCGCAAACAGCAGGCCGCTGTAGCGAAACGGTGCCACCAGCGTCATCTCGCCGTGCCGCATGCTGCTGATGATGAAGTAGTAGCCGCCGGTCAGGAACACCGAGGCCAGGCCCAGGAGCCCGAGTTCGAACAGGCCAAAGGGCTGCCAGCCCTGCAGCAGCGAACCCACGCCAGACACCACGGTGACCGCTACCGCAGTGGCCAGCGTGATCAGGATGGACGGGATACCGGCGTGAATGCGCCGCGTCATCAGGTCGCGCGCTGCATGAAACAGCGTGCCCAGCAGGCAGACCAGCGCCCAGCTGTTGAAGCCTTCCGCACGCGGCTGGATCACCAGCAGCACACCGAGAAAGCCGACACCAACGGCCAGCCAGCGTGCGCCGCGCACTCGCTCGGCCATGAAGAACGCGGCAAACACCGTCATGAACAGCGGCGCCGCCAGGTTGATGGCGGTGGCGTTGGCGATGGGCAGGTGAAACAGCGACCCCAGGTAAAGCATGGTGGCCGCCGCATCGACCAGAGCCCGGCCTGCGACCCAGCCGCGCGTGGCTTCGCGCATGCGGGCGGTGGCGCCCAGTGCATGGGCGACGGCCAGCACCAGCAGCACCGACATGAGGCCGCGGATGAAGATCAGCTGCGCGCCGGGCATGCCCTGGCTGGCGAACTTCACGAGAGCGTCGTTGGTCACGAAGCAACCCATGGCGCCCACCATGCAGACAATGCCGCGGCGGTTGGCGGCGGCGTGGGACAGGCTCATGCCCTGCTTATACCCTGACCAGACCGCGCCTACACCGCGCTGCGGTGCCGGGCGATGCAGGTGTCCAGCACTTCGGCTGAATCGCGTTGCCACCAGTTGCCGGTGGAAAATATCTCCACTTCGCTGTAGCCGGCGAAGCCCTGGGCCTCGATCCAGCCGCGGATTTTCGGGATGTCGATGACGCCGTCGCCCATCATGCCGCGGTCTTCCAGCAGGTGGGCGGTGGGTGTCAGCCAGTCGCAGACGTGGAAGGCCATCAGCCGCTTCTTGCCGGCGCGCTGGATTTGCGCTTCGAGTTTCGGGTCCCACCAGACGTGGTAGACGTCAACCGCCACGCCCAACGCGCCGCTACGCGACGGATCAAGCGCGTCGCAGACATCGAGCGCCTGCTCCAGGGTGTTGATGCAGGCGCGGTCGGCGGCGTACATCGGGTGCAGCGGTTCGATCGCCAAGGGCATGTTGGCGGCCTTGGCGTACTCCAGCAGTTCGGCCATGCCGTCGCTGACCTGGTGGCGCGACAGCGCGATGTCCTTGTGCGCGGCTTTTCCGGCCAGCGCGCCGGGCAGACCGCCGACCACCAGCACCAGGCAGGCGGCGTTGAGCTCACAGGCCTCGTCCACCGCGCGGCGGTTGTCGTCGCGTGCGGCCTTCAGGCCGGCCGCATCCACGGCCGGGAACATGCCGCCGCGGCAGTAGCCCGACAGTTCCAGCCCGTGGCTTTTGACGAGTTTCGAGATGGCCGGCAGGCCGGCGGCGGCCACCTGGTCGCGCCAGGGTGAGATCGCACGGATGCCGCGCTGTGCGCAGGCTTCGATGATGGCGGTCAACGGCTGCTCGACACCGCGGCTTTTGCGGATGGTCGCGGTGTTGATGGAGAGCCAGCGGTGGTCGATGGAGAAGTCGCGCATGGAAATTACCTTTATCCCGTTCGCCCTGAGCTTGTCGAAGGGCTTGCATGAAAGTCGGAGAAGGCTTCGACAAGCTCAGCCGGAATGGATCCGGGCCTCAGATGCCGTGCATGGCCAACAGCGTTTTCATGCGCCGTACCGCCAACTCGGGATGCTCGAGCAGGTTCGCCGCATCGGCCAGCCGGAACAGCTCGGCGAAGTGCTGCAAGGAGCGTGTGCCCTGCTGGCCGCCGACCATGGTGAAGTGGCTCTGGTGGCCGTTGAGCCAGGCCATGAAGACCACGCCGGTTTTGTAAAAACGCGTGGGCGCGGCAAAGATATGGCGTGACAGCGGCACGGTGGGGCCGAGGATGGCGTGAAACTTCTCCACGTTGCCCTGCGCGAGTTCACCGAGGGCGGCGCTGGCGGCCGGTGCAATCGCGTCGAAGATGCCCAGCAGTGCATCGCTCTGGCCGTGAAACAGTTCGCTGCCGAAGCCGTCACCGGCGATCAGCTCGGCGTAGTTGAAGTCGTCGCCGGTGTACATGCGCACGCCGGCGGGCAGGCGCCGGCGCATGGCGATTTCCTTGTCCTTGGCCAGCAGGGAGATCTTGATGCCGTCAACCTTGTCCGGGTGCGCGGCAATGATGCCCAGCGCCGTGTCCATGGCAGCATCGACGTCATTGGTGCCCCAGTAGCCGGCCAGCGCCGGGTCAAACATGTCGCCCAGCCAGTGCAGCACCACGGGTTGTTTGGCTTGACTCAGGATGCGGTCGTAGACGCGTTCGTAGTCGGCCGGTGATTTGGCAACGCGCGCCAGCGCACGGCTGGCCATCACAATGAGTTTGCCGCCCAGCTTTTCAATGGCGGCCATCTGTTCTTCGTAAGCGGCGATGACTTCATCGACGGTTTTCACGTTTTCCAGCACCAGGTGGTCGGTACCGCAGCCGGATGCGACCAGGGCACCGGGCACGTCCTTCGCCGCTTCCAGCGAGCGGCGGATCAGCTCCAACGAGGTCGGCCAGTCCAGGCCCATGCCACGCTGCGCCGTGTCCATGGCCTCGGCCACGCCCAGGCCCAGCGACCACAGGTGGCGGCGGTAGGCGATGGTGCAGTCCCAGTCGATGGCGCAGTTCACCCAGGGATCGTTAACGGCCAGCGGATCGGCCACCACGTGCGCCGCCGAGTAGGCGATGCGGTTGAACTTGATGCCCGCCGCGGGCTTCACGGGTGTTGCGCCTTGCAGCGTGTAGGGCTGCAGCTGGCCCGTGACGACGGGCAGGGTAAGGGTCAAAGCCATGAAATCTACCTCTTGATGTAACTGGTCATATCTCGTCCCCTCTCCCTTTGGGAGAGGGTTAGGGTGAGGGTCTGCGGCCTTACCCTCACCCCTGCCCTCTCCCAGAGGGAGAGGGTGTCAATCCGATGAGGGGCTGTTTTGTTCATAAAAGATGCCTCCAGCCCTTATCCGGAAGGCGCAAGCAGTTATCAAACTTGTAGCGGATCGACATCCACCCAGCGGCGTTCCTTCCAGCTTTCGAGCGCGGCCTCGACCAGCTGCACGCCCTTGGCGCCTTCAGGCAGGGTCCATTTGTAGGGCTCGTTTTCGACCACATGGCGGATGAAATGCTCCCACTGGATCTTGAAGCCGTTGTCGTAGGTCTGGGTGTCCGGGACCTCCTGCCACTGGGCGGAGAAATTCATCGTCTGTTTTTCGTCCGGGTTCCAGACGGGACGTGGCGTGTTGACGCGCGACTGGGCCTTGCAGGCGCTCAGGCCGGCAACCGCCGAGCCGTGGGTGCCGTCGACGTGGAAGGTGACCAGGTCCTCCCTGTTCACGCGGGTGGCCCAGGACATGTTCATCTGCGCGATCACGTTCTCGCCGTTGTGGCCGATCAGCTCGGCGGTGGCGTAGGCGGCGTCGTCGGCCGTCGCCTGGTAGGGCTTGCCGGCTTCGTCCCAGCGCTCGGGGATGTGGGTCGCGCCAATGCAGGAGATGGACTTGACCTCGCCAAACAGGTTGTCCAGCACATAGCGCCAGTGACACATCATGTCCAGGATCATGCCGCCGCCGTCTTCGGTGCGGTAGTTCCAGCTCGGCCGCTGGATACGCTGCAGGTCGCCTTCGAACACCCAGTAGCCAAATTCCAGCCGTACCGACAGCATCTTGCCGAAGAAGCCGGCGCGGCGCAGCATGTCGAGCTTGCGCAGGCCGGGCAGAAAGAGCTTGTCCTGCACCGCGCCGTGTTTCAGGCCGGATTTTTCAGCCAGACGCGCGATCTCGACGGCTTCGTTGAGGTTGGTGGCGATCGGCTTTTCGCAGTACACATGTTTGCCGGCGCGAATCGCCTTGGCCAGCAGGGTGGGGCGCATCTGTGTGGTGCCGGCGTCGAAGAAGATGCTGTCGTCCGGGTTGGCCAGCGCCTGGTCGAGGTCGGTGCCCCAGCGTTCGATGTTCCAGGTCTCGGCCAGGGCCTCGATTTTTTCGGTGTTACGGCCGATCAGGATCGGGTCGGGCATGACCTTGTCGCCGTTGGAGAGCGTGACGCCGCCTTGTTTGCGGATCGCGACGATGGAGCGGATCAGGTGCTGGTTCATGCCCATGCGCCCGGTGACGCCGTGCATGATGATTCCTAGTCGGTGGGTGGCCATGGGGTTCCTTGGAGAGGGGGTGGGGAATGCGGCGGCCGCACCGGGCCGGTCTGGTCAAAGCGCAAGGGCTTGAACCGACCGGCGCAGGCGCGCTCCGGCCGCGGGGAAATTACTGGGGAGCGGGCGACAGGCCGGCGGCTTTCACCAGCACGGCGTTGCTCTTGATCTCGTCCTTGATGTAGCTGTCGAACTGCTCGGGCTTCATGGTCCAGGCTTCGGCGCCCAGCGCGGCAAAACGCTCCTTGACTTCGGGGGTGGCCAGGGCTTTGACCACTTCGTCGTGCAGGCGGTTGACGATGTCGCGCGGCGTCTTGGCCGGGGCCATCATGCCAATCCAGAAGTTGAACTCGGAGCCGGGAACGCCGGCTTCGGCGGTGGTCGGCACCTGGGGCAGGGCGCTGGCGCGTTTGGGCGAACCGACGGCCAGGGCCACCAGCTGGCCGTTCTTGATCTGGCCGATCACCGGCGCGATCGGCGAGAAGTAGTAGTCAACGCGGCCGGACATGACTTCCGTCACGGCTTCACCTGAGCCTTTGAACGGGATGTTGGTGGCTTCGATTTTGGCGGCGAGCTTGAATTTCTCGGCATTCAGGTGGGTGGCGCTGCCCTGGCCGGCGGAAGCGAAGTTCATGCTGCCGGGCTTGGCGCGCGCGGCGGCCAGCAGCTCCTGCAGCGTCTTGATGTTTTTGGACGGCGATATGACCAGCACGTTGGGGGTGCTGGAGATCGGTGTCACGCCGGCAAAGTCGCCGAGGGTGTCGAAGGGCAGCTTGGCGAAGGTGGAGGGGCTGACGGTGTGCGAGGACGAATGGATCATGATGGTGTAGCCATCGGGGGCGGCGGTGGCTACGGCCTGCTGGCCGATGGTGCCGCTGGCGCCGCCGCGGTTGTCGATCACCAGGGTCTGGCCCATGCTCTGGCCCATCTTGTCGGCGATGGCGCGGGCAATGATGTCGGTCGTGCTGCCGGCGGCAAAGGGCACGATGACCCGGATCGGCTTGGTCGGGTAGGCCTGTCCTGAGCTGGTCGAAGTGGCGCCTTGGGCACTGGCGGCCAGCGGCGAGAACGCGGCCAGGACGGTAAGGGAAGTGAGCGAAGCCAGCGCGGCGCGGCGTGCAAAAGTCATGGTTGTCTCCTGAAGGGCATTTGGAAGAAACGGAAGTCCGGCGACTCAAACAGGCCGGAGTTTACGCCTAATTCACCGTTAAGTGAATTAAGAATTGTAAGAACAATGGCGAGCCCGCGTCAACGCGGTGCCGCTTCAGTTTCTAAGGACATACCCGAGGATCACTTCACACATGTGCGACAGGCGTTCATGACGCGCCTTGGGGGTCATCAGGTCACGCCCGAAAATGGCCGACAGGGTGTGGTTGTTGGAGAGGTAGAAATACGCCATGCCAGCAATCGACACGTAGAGCTGCAGCGGGTCGATGCCGCCGCGGAACAGTCCTTCGGCGCGCCCGCGTTCCAGGATGTCGGCGAGCGTCTCGATCAGCGGCGAGTTGGTTTCGCGGGCCCGGCTGGACATCGCCAGATGCCTGCCCTGGTGCAGGTTTTCACTGTTGAGCAGCGTCAGGAACTCCGGGTGTTCGAGGTAATACTCCCAGGTGAATTCGGTGAGCCGCCGGATGGCCTGGGCTGGCGGCATGCCCTGCAGGTGCAGTCTGGTTTCCGCCTCGCGGATGTGCGCGTAGGCCTGTTCCAGCACCGCCAGGAACAGCTCGTCCTTGCTCTTGAAGTAGTAGTAGATCAGGCGTTTGTTGACGTCCGCGCGTTCGGCAATGCGGTCCACCCGCGCACCGCCCAGGCCGTGCTGCGCAAACTCGTCGCGGGCTGCCAGCAAGATGGCCTGCTGCGAACGGTCGGCGTCGCGCGAGCGGGGTTCGGCAGGTTTGACGGTTGTGCTTTTGGGGCTTGGCATGGCGGATAATTTAACTGTTTGGTGAATTAAGGCAAGAGTTTCGGCTGCGGAGCGCATTGGCTGACAGCACGGCGCCAAGCGTACCTCCATAATGAAGCAGGGACCGGCCAGCCGCGCCGGTGCCGACATGCAAGGAGATGGTCATGACCAATTCGGACACCCCCAAAGACGGTGACTTCACACACTGGGTTGATGAGAAAGCCGAGGCGCTGAAGTTCACGCTGGGCGAAAAATTTCCGGTGCCCCCGACCGAGCTGCATTCACCTTCCGTGCATGTAGAGACCGGCCGGCAGAAGCTGGAAGAAGTGTTGCTCGAGCACGAGCAGCCCACGCCGGAGTTCCTGGAGGAATTGCGGGCGCTGGAGGAGGCGCCGCCGCTGAGCGAGGAAGAGCTGGCCCGCCAGGCGCTGGAGGCCGGCGGCGCCGACGGCGACAACACCACCCCCGAATAACCGCAACGCGCGGTGACAAGCGCGCGGGTTTCCCTCCAGGCAGGGGCCGCGGATCTGGCTCCGCCAGTCCGCAGGCGCAGCGGCCCCCGAGGGGCTGGAGCCTGCGGCACCAGAGCTGCCTGCGCAGCTTTGGACAGGCGACAGAAGCGAAACCCCTGGCGAGCGGCGGCCTGCAAGGCCTCGGGCGCTACACGAAGTGAGCAACCGTGGGGGCTCTATTCCGGCGGCACAATGAGGACATGACACAACAACTTGCCGGCCATCTTCTTGTTCAATGCCTTGTGGCCCAGGGCGTCACCCATGCTTTCGGCGTGCCGGGTGAAAGTTACCTCGCGGTGCTCGACGGTTTTCATGCCTGCCGCGAGCAGATCAGTTTCATCACGAATCGGCAGGAGGGCGGTGCCGCCTTCATGGCCGAAGCCCACGGCAAGTTGACCGGCCGGCCCGGCATCTGCTTCGTGACGCGCGGTCCCGGCGCCACCAACGCCTCCATCGGTGTGCACACGGCGTTCCAGGATTCCACGCCCATGATCCTGTTTGTCGGCGACGTGGCCAGCGACACGCGCGACCGCGAAGCTTTCCAGGAGCTCGACTACAGCAGTTTCTTCGGACCTTCGACCAAAGGCATGGCCAAACGGGTGGAGCGTATTGACGATGCGCGGCGCATTCCAGAGTACGTGGCGCGTGCGTTTGCGACCGCCATGAACGGCCGGCCCGGTCCGGTGGTGCTGGTGCTGCCCGAAGACATGCTGACGCAGAGGGTGGACGCCGAGCCGCTGCCGCGTGTGGAAGCGGTCGAGGCCTGGAGCGACCCCGGCTCGCTACGCACGCTGCGTGAAATGCTGCTGCAGTCCGAGCGCCCGCTGGTGATTGCCGGGGGCGGCGGCTGGACGCCGCAGGCCGCGCAGGCGCTGCAGCGGTTTGCCGAAAACTGGTCGCTGCCGGTGGGCAATGCCTTTCGTTTCCAGGATACCTTCGACAACCACCATCCGCTGTATGCCGGTGACGTCGGCATCGGGCTGAACCCCAAGCTCGCCGCGCGTATCAAGGAGGCCGACCTGATCCTGGCGATCGGCCCGCGCCTGGGCGAAATGACCACCGGTGGCTACACGCTCATCGAATCGCCGCGGCCCAAACAGAAACTGGTGCATATCCACGCCAGCGCCGAGGAACTCAACCGCGTGTTCCAGGCCGACCTGGCGATCAACGCCACCATGAATGCCGCGGCGCGTTCGCTGGAAGTCCTGACCGCGCCCGTCTCCGTGCCCTGGCAGGCCTGGGCCGAGTCCGCCAATGCGGACTACCGCGCCAACATCGATCCGGCCAATGGCGGCGTGGTGCTGCCCGGCAGCATCGACATGCCGGCCATCGTCGCCACCCTGAAGAAACTGCTGCCGGAAGACGCCGTGCTGACCAACGGCGCCGGAAACTTTGCGAGCTGGGTGCACCGCTTCTTCCCGCATCACGGGCTGGTGAAAGGACTGAAGACACAGTTGGCACCGACGGTGGGCGCCATGGGTTACGGCGTTCCGGCCGGCATCGCTGCCAACATCGTGTCCGGCCGCACCGCCTTCACGATTGCCGGCGATGGCGACTTCCTGATGAACGGCCAGGAACTCGCGACAGCGGTACAGCATGGCGCCAAAAGCATCATCGTGCTGCTCAACAACGGCATGTACGGCACCATCCGCATGCACCAGGAGCGCGAGTACCCGCGCCATGTCAGCGGCTCGCATCTGCAGAACCCCGACTTCTGCGCACTCGCGCGCGCCTACGGTTACAGCGCGACACGCATCACGCGCACGGACGAGTTCGAAGCCGCACTGCGTCAGGCGCTACAGGGCACACAAGGGGCGCTGATCGAGATCATGCTGGACCCGGAAGTCATCAGCACGCGCGGCACCTTGAGCAGTATTACCAACGCAGCGCAGCGCTGACCCGGCAAGTTCCGCTTGGAGTGGGGGGCTGCATTTTCAAGCAGGGGCCGCGGATCTGGCTTTGCCAGTCCGCAGGCGCAGCGGCCCCCTCGGGGGGCAGGGCGCTACACGCAGTGAGCAACCGTGGGGGCTAAAAAAAAAGGGCCACTTGCGTGGCCCTTTCTACGGGGTCCTGTCCCGCGCGAACGCGGGGCAAGCCCTTTGCGTCGAGTTACTTGACGTGCTTGCCGATCAGGCCAGCCATTTCGAACATCGACACTTGCGCCTTGCCGAAAACGGCACGCAATTTTTCGTCGGCGTTGACCATGCGCTTGTTGATCTTGTCCTGCAGACCCTTGGCCTTGATGTAGACCCAGAGCTTGCGCACGATCTCGGTGCGGGGCAGCGCAGCAGCGCCAACCACAGCCGACAAGGCGGGGCTCAGTGTCAGTGGCTTCATGAAAGCTGCATTGGGCGTACGCTTTTTGGCGGGCGCTTTTTTTGCAGGGGCTTTCTTGGCCACGACCTTTTTTGCAGGGGCTTTCTTCGCCACTACTTTTTTAGCCGGTGCTTTCTTCGCAGGGGCTTTTTTCGCTGGAGCTGCTTTTTTCGCAGCTACTTTCTTTGCCGGTGCAGCCTTTTTTGCGGCTGCTTTTTTTGCCGGTGCTTTTTTTGCAGTTGCCATGATTGATTTTCCTTCTAGAAGTTGATAAATCACCAATGCAGATAACTACTCTTCACTGGCAAGGGGGATGCTACTGGAGAAAACAGCGGTTTCATAGGGAAAACGCAATTTTTTTGGGTCTGGATGTTGCAGATTTACTTCGACAGGATCCAAAACGTCGCACCCCGGGCGGCGCTGCGCGTGCTCTCTCTCATGCCGCGCCGCCTGCCGTGGGTGAAAAAGCAGGCGGAAAAGGCTGCGCTGCGAGGCGTGGAACGTGCTCACCCAGCACCGGAGGAAGCTGGCTTAACACCGCGCCAGCACACAGCATTTGCCCCGCAAGGTCCCCGGCTGCACGGTATGCTTGCGGCAGTTTTTCTTTGCATGTTCACCGCAGCCCGCTCCCTGAAAGGACAACGCCCATGACCAGCCCTTCCGTTCCCGCGCACTTTGCCACCTGTGATTTGTGCGACGCTCATAAAAACGACAGCTCGGGTCGATTTCGCGTGCTGCCCCCTGTGTTCCGGCCTTTTGGCGGTGTTTCCCGCTTCTGCGGGCCGGTCGTCACCCTCAAATGTTTTGAAGACAACTCGCTCGTCAAGGCCGCAGTGGATGGCAGCGGCCTGGTGGAAACACCCTTGGGTCGCGTGCCCGCCGTGCTGGTGGTCGATGGAGGCGCCTCGCTGCGCCGCGCGTTGCTGGGCGGCAACCTCGGCGCAGCCGCTGCGAAAAACGGCTGGGCGGGGGTGGTAGTTGACGGCTGCGTGCGCGACGTCGCCGAACTCGCGCAATGCCAGGTCGGCATACGCGCGCTGGCTTCGATGCCCCTGCCTACTGAGAAACGCAACGAAGGGCAGGCCGGCGTGGCGGTACAGATCCAGGGCGTGTGGGTGTACCCCGGCGACTGGCTGTATGCCGATGAGGACGGCATCGTCGTGATGCCGGCGCCGTTGCAGGCCTGATCACCGGATTTTCAGCCGTGCGGCTTCAGACCCAGGCGGCTGAATCGTGACGCGCCTTCGGTGGTGACCTGCACCACGCGCGAGTGTTTCTTGCGCGCGATCCAGCCCTGCTGCGTGAAGTGGCTGGCCAGCGCCGCGCCGAGCGCGCCGCCCAGGTGGTCCCGGCGCTCCGACCAGTCCAGGCAGGTGCAGGCGAACTGGCGGCGCCTGCTGCGCAGCTCGGGCAGGTCCAGCCCCAGGGCCCGCAGGGCTTTCTCGCCGGCTTGCGTCACCAGCAGCTGTCGGGCATCGCCGGTGTCGCCCTCCAGCCAGCGTCTGCGCAGCAGCATGGCCAGCAAGCCGGTGCCCAGGCTGCCGGCGAGGTGGTCGTAGCAGAAGCGGGCCTGGCGTATCGGCTCAAGCAACGCCGGAGACTTTCCGCTTTTGCGTTTCGGCGCCACACGCATCAGCGACTCGACCAGCTGCGCCACCTCCGGCGAGGCAAAGCGGAAATACTTGTGGCGGCCCTGCGCGGTGGCGGCCACCAGGCCGTCATCGAGCAGGCGCTGCAGGTGGGTGGTGGCCGTCCCTGGCGCGATGCCTGCGCCCAGCGCGAGCTCCTTGGCTGTCAGCGCGCGGCCTTCCATCAGCAGCACCAGCATGCGAATGCGGCTGGCGTCGCCGATGGTGGCGGCGATGCGGGTGATGTCGGGTTCTGCAGGCATGGTTCGATGTTAGCCAAACTGTTGGCGCTGGACAAGGACGGCGCCGCTGGGGACACTGGGCCCATGTCTTTTCCCCATGATGCCGCCGCTGAGTCCGTTTTTCCCCGTGACGCCGTGGAGGCGGTGACCCACCCCGACCCTTATCCCTTCTACCGCCAACTGCGGCAGGAGCGCCCGCTGTTTTTCGACACCCGCCTCGGCCTCTGGGTGGCCAGCAGCCATGCGGCCGTCAGCGCGGCACTGGTCCATCCGGCGCTGCGTGTGCGCCCGCCGGCCGAGCCGGTGCCGCGGGCACTGCAGGGCGGGGCAGCCGGCGAGGTCTTCGCGCAACTGGTGCGCATGACGGACGGTGACTTCCACGCGGTCCACAAGCCCGGGGTGGCGCGGGCGGCACGGCGCTGGGCGCTGGCCGACGTGGCACGCGCTGCCGAAGACGCCGCGCGCGACCTGCGGCCACGCCTGCCGGTCAATGAGTTCACTGCCGCTTTGCCGGTGCAGACCATGGCTCGGCTGCTCGGTGTACCGGAAGGACAACGTGAGGCCACCTGCCGCTGGGCCGCGCAGTTCACGCAGGGCATCGCGCCAGGCGCCGACGCGCAGGCCGTGGCGCTGGCCAACGCGGCGGCCGCGGCGCTCATGGCGCAGGGACGGGCGCAGGGCCTGTCAGCGGTGCAGGCCGCCAACCGCATCGGCTTCATGCAGCAGGCCCTCGATGCGGGCAGCGGCCTGCTCGGCCATGTGGCACTGCATCTTACGCAGGACGCGCAACAGGCGGCGGCTGCCGACGCATCACCTGAAGCCATGTGTGCGCTGGTGCGCGAGGTCGAGCGTTGCGCCGCGCCCATCCAGAACACCCGGCGTTTCGCGGCCGAAGCGCTGACACTGCGGGGCCAGCCGATAGCGGCGGGCCAGGCCCTGCTGCTGGTGCTGGCCAGCGCTAACCGTGACGAGACCCTCAACACGCAGCCCGATCGTTTTCATGTACACCGTGAGGGTGGCCGGAGCGTCGGTTTCGGTGCTGGCCTCCATGCCTGCCCTGGCGCCGCAATTGCTATTGAAATGGTAGCTGCCTGCGCTTTATGGATGAGGGCTGCAGGCCAGTTTGATGCTTATTTCGGGCGCTGCATCGGGTTCCGGCCACTGCCGAATGCGCGCATTCCTGTTTTTGAACAATGAAGGAGACGTTCCATGGTGTCGGTTATTTTTGAAGTCTGGCCCGATCCGGCGCACCGGGAGGGTTACCTGAACTGGGCCGCCGAGCTCAAGACCGAGCTGCTGAAGATGGAGGGGTTCATCTCGATCGAACGCTTCCAGAGCCTGAGCGAGCCCGACAAGCTGCTCTCGCTGCAGTTCTGGCGCGACGAATCCTGCCTGCAGGCCTGGCGCAACCTGGAGGCGCACCGCGCCGCACAGGCGGCGGGAAGGTCCACCATGTTCAGGGATTACCGGCTGCGGATTGCCGAGGTGATCCGCGACTACGGCTTGAAGGAACGGGACGAAGCGCCGGCCGATTCACGCCAGGCGCATGGCTGATGGCCTGAGGGGCTACAGGCTGCTCAGGCCCTTCCAGAGCATGTAGGCCGCCAGCACATACAGGATGCTGGCAAAAACGCGCTTGAGCTTGCTCACGGGCAGCTTGTGCGCCAGCCTGGCGCCCACCGGTGCGACGAAAAAGCTGCAGATCGCAATCACCACCAGCGCCGGCAGCCAGATGTAGCCGAAGGAAGCGGGGGGCAGGCCCTGCACCGACTGCCCGCTGATCACGTAACCGAGCACATTGGCCACCGCAATCGGAAAGCCCAGCGCCGCCGAGGTGGCCACCGCGTTATGGATGGCGACGTTGCACCAGGTCATGAACGGCACGCTGATGAAGCCGCCGCCGGCGCCCACCAGCCCCGACAGGAAACCAATGCCGCCGCCGGCCGCAAACTGGCCGGCCGTGCCCGGCATCTGGCGCGTGGGCTTGGGCTTCTTGTCCAGAAACATCTGGGTTGCAGAGAAGCTCACAAACAGGCCGAAGAAGATCGCCAGGTAAGAACCCTTGAGCAAGGCAAACACACCCAGGCTGCCGATGATGCTGCCGACCACGATGCCTGGGGCCAGGCGTCGGACGATGTCCCAGCGCACCGCGCCGCGTTTGTGGTGGGCACGCACGCTGGAGATGGAGGTGAAGATGATGGTGGCCATCGAGGTGGCGATCGCCATCTTGACGGCCAGGTCCGGCGCCACACCGCGCTGGGCCATGATGATGGTGATGAAGGGCACCATCAGCATGCCGCCGCCTATGCCCAGCAGGCCCGCAAGAAAGCCGGTGCCGACGCCCAGCAGGGCAAGTTCAAGAATGAGCAGGGGTTCGAAGGTCATGCGGCGTAAGGGCAGGCTGCTTGCCGGAGCAAGCGGGTTGGACGGGAATGACGGCGGGGGTGTCGACGGGTGAAAAGAGGTGTCTGCGAATACCACCGGGCCGTCATCCTGAACCAGGGTTCAGGTGGGCGAGGGCAGTCAGGTTTCGGGTTCGTCTGACGCGAGACGATCACGCCTGCCTGACAATTTACCAAGCCCGTGCTCTAAGAGCATTGGTACAAGGAAATATAAAGCCCGATGTGTACCGCAGACGCTTTGATTGTAGGCGTTTGGCGCGCGCCGCGCTGGCCTGGGGCAACGGCAGGTGCCCCGCTGATGGACCGCGTTAAAGCAGGCGGCCGTCCACGCCCAGTGCGTTGTCCAGGCGTTGCAGCAAGGCCGCCAGTTGCGGCTGCGCTGCGGCTTCGGCTGCCGACACGCCCGTGCCGTGGGATCTGGCCGGGGCGGCGGCCGGCGCCGGGGTGCTGTGCGCCGCCTTCAGCGCATTGGCCTCCAGCTCGGACAGCTCGAAAGCCAGGTTCAGCGCGGCCAGCACGGCGATGCGGTCACGCGCCTTGATTTTTCCGGCGTCGCGGATCTTGCACATGGCCGCGTCGACCTTTTCCACGGCGTCGAGTAGCCTGGCCTCGCCGCCCTCGGGGCAGCCGAGCAGGTAGCTCTGGCCCATGATCTGTACGTCAAGCTGTTTCATGAATCCGACCCCACGGGTGTCCTGCCATGGGCCGGACCGGCCGCCGACATCGGCGCCGACGAATCCGGCAGGCGTTCGAGCAGGGCATCGACCCGGGCGCGGGCGGCGCTCAGGCGCGAGCGCAAGGAGTCGCGCTCCTGCGTCAACTCATGCACCTGCTCGGTGAGCAGGGCATTGGTGCGCTGCAACTCCTCGTAGCGCAGGAGGAGCCGCTCGACGCGTTCGGCGATCTGGTCGATGTGGGTAGGGTTCGACATGTCAGCGCCGATTGTAGGGTTTGGACAGTTCTGGCGCGTAGAATCTTGCCTGTTGGTGCTCGCGGTGTGGTTCACACGCTGCAGTTCAACGGGAAGCAGGAGGGAATCAAGGCCATCCGCACCGGGTCAGCCCGGGCCGATTGCGCCGAAATTTTTAACCTGCGCTGCCCCCGCAACGGTAAAACGGACGAATGTCGCACCCCTGATTCAGACTCGGGGCACATTCAGCTTTCGTCATCAGCCACTGAGCGTTCTGAACACGCGCTTGGGAAGGCGATGAGAGCAGTTCCGTCAGCCCGGATACCGGCCAACAAGGTGAACGCGCGCGTCTTTCATTGGACCGGGCGTTTTTAACGCTCATGCACTGGCGGGGAAGCCGGTGAGGGCCTTTTGTTGAATGTTTCTTCTCATGAAAACCTGTGTATCACATGCACGCTCCGCCGCGCTTTCGCTGATGGTCGCTGCCGCATGGCCTGCTTTTTCCCAAACCGCTTCATCCCCGCAACTGCGGGAGACCGTGGTCACCGCCACGCGCACGGCGCAGCCCCTTTCCGATCTGGTGGCCGATGTCACCGTGCTTGACCGCGCCGCCATAGAACGCAGCGGCGCTGCCGGCCTGGCCGATGTGCTGGCGCGTGTACCCGGCATCGAGATGGCGCGCAATGGTGGTCCCGGCAGCACCACCAGCGTGTTCCTGCGCGGTGCCGAGTCACGTTTTACCGCGGTGTATATCGACGGCGTCCGGATCGATTCCCAGGCCACCGGCGGCGCGGCCTGGGAGACCATTCCGCTCAGCCAGATCGATCGCATTGAGGTCCTGCGCGGCCCGGCCGGAGCCGTCTACGGTTCCGATGCGCTGGGTGGCGTGATCCAGCTGTTCACCCGCAGGGGCGAGGGGCCGCCGGCGCCGGCGGTCGGCATCGGCTTTGGGTCCCACGGCACGCAAAAAGCCGATGCCAGCATCAGCGGCAGCAGTGGCACATTCGATTATTCGCTGGGCCTGTCCGACGAAAGCAGCAAGGGTTTCAACTCGCGCCCGACGGCGGGCCAGAATCCCGACCGGGACGGCTACGAGAGCCGGTCGGCCAACGCCCGCATCGGCTTGCAGGTCGATCCGGCCCACCGGCTGGAGATCACGGCGCTGGCAAGCGACATGAACTCGCAATACGACAGTGCCACAAGGTTTGTCGACGAGCGCAACCTGCACAGCCTGCAGGCGCTGGGGCTGAACTGGCAGGCGCAATGGACGCAGGCCTACAGCACCAAGCTGAGCGTGACCGACTCACGCGACCGCTACGAAACCACGCCGTCGCCCTACCTGACCATCACGCAGTTGAATGGCTACCTGTTCCAGAACGAGCTTCGTCTGGGCAGTCATTTGCTGACCGCCGCGCTGGAGCGAAAAGTCGATCATCTGGAAAATGCGCCCATCAACCGAAGCCGTTCGCAGGATGCACTGGCCCTGGGATATGGTTACCGCAGCGGCCGGCACACGCTGCAGCTGAACCTGCGCAACGACCAGGACAGCGAGTTCGGCGATCACAACACCGGCAGCGCTGCCTGGGGTTTGGCCCTCACGCCGCAGTGGCGGGCCACCGCGTCGGCCGGCACCGCATTCAGGGCGCCCACGCTTTACCAGCGTTTCAGCGTCTATGGCGTGTCCAGCCTGCAACCCGAAAGCAGCCGCAACCTGGAGCTGGGTCTGCGTTATGCCGAAGGCGCCAGCAGTTTCGGCGTGGTGGTGTACCGCAACAGGGTCAATGACCTCATCACCTTCTCCACGCCGGGGCGCTGCGCGTCCGGTCTGGGCTGCTATTCCAACACGGCCCGCGCCGAATATGCCGGGGTGACTTTCTCGGGCGCCCACAAGCTCGGCGAGGTCAACCTGCATGCCTCGCTCGATGTACAGAACCCCCGCGATCTTTCGACCGGCAGGCAGCTCGCGCGCCGCGCCCGGCATCACGCCAGCCTGGGGGCCGACACCCACATCGCTTCCTGGACAGTAGGCGCCGAGGCACAGCTTTCGGGACGTCGCAATGACAGTGCCAGCAATACCGTGGTGCTCGCGGGTTACGGCCTGATCAACCTCCATGCCAGCACGCCGGTGGCGAAGGACTGGACCTTCCTCGCGCGTGTGGACAATCTGGCCGACAAGACCTACCAGCTTGCCAACACCTATGCGACGGCGGGGCGCAGCCTCTATGTCGGCCTGAAGTGGGCGCCGAAGTAAGCCCGCTGGAAAAACACCATGTCTGCACCTTCCTGCCCTGCTGTCCTCATCGCCGCGCCGGCTTCCGGCCAGGGCAAGACCACGGTCGCGTGTGCGCTGGCGCGCCTGCACGCGCGCCAGGGGCGGCGGGTGCGGGTCTTCAAGTGCGGGCCGGATTTTCTCGACCCCTGCTGGCTGGCTCTGGCCAGCGGCGCGCCGGTGCACCAGCTCGACCTGTGGATGACCGGCGAGGACGACTGCGCCCGGCGCCTGCAGGCCGCCGCGCAGGAAGCCGACCTGATCATTGTCGAAGGCGTGATGGGGCTGTTCGACGGGCAACCGAGCGCGGCCGATCTGGCGCAGCGTTTCTGCCTGCCGGTGCTGGCCGTCATTGACGCCGGGGCCATGGCCGGCACCTTCGGCGCACTGGCCTGGGGCTTGCAGCATTACCGGGACGGCCTGCGGTTTGCCGGCGTGCTGGCGAACCGGGTGGCCTCCGACAGCCATGCGCTGATGCTCCAGGAAAGCCTGCGTGAGCCGGATCACTGGCTGGGCGCCCTCATGCGCAGCAGTGCCATGGCGTTGCCCGAGCGGCATCTGGGCCTGGTGATGTCCGATGAGCTCGGCGACGCCATGCAGCGACTGGACGCTGCGGCCGATGCGTTGGCCGCCACCCCGCTGGGCCAGATGAGCGGGGACGACTTGCAGGCCTGGGCGGTTCCATTCAAGGCGCCGGATCTGCCGGGGTTTCCGGCCGGTGTACTGGAGGGCCGCACGGTGGCCGTGGCGCGCGACGCCGCGTTCTGCTTCATTTACGCAGCCAATCTCGATTGCCTGCGCGAGCTCGGTGCGCAGCTGGTGTTTTTTTCGCCGCTGGCCGACGCCGCCTTGCCGGACTGCGACGCACTCTGGCTGCCCGGTGGTTACCCCGAGTTGCATCTGGAGGCCCTGGCGGCCAACAGCGCGATGAAGGACAGCCTCGCTGCGCATGTGCGCGCCGGCAAACTGGTCTGGGCCGAGTGCGGCGGCATGATGGCGCTGTTTGAGGAGTTGCACACCGTCGATGGTGATCGCCACGCGATGTGGGGTGTGCTGCCCGGCAGCGTCAGCATGCAAAAACGCCTGGCCGCGCTGGGCCCGCAGCAGCTGCGTTTGGCCGGCGGCACCCTGCGCGGCCACACCTTCCATTACTCAACCTGCACCACGCCGCTGCAGCCCGCCACTCGCACCGAAGCGGCGCCGGGGCGCCAACTGCGCGGCGAGGGCGAGGCGCTGTATGTCTCGGGTTCGGTCCGCGCCAGTTATTTCCACGCCTGGTTCGCGTCCAGCCCGGCAGCGACAGCCCGGCTTTTTTCAGCGGAGCCGCAGCCATGAACCACGGCCCGCAGCGCATCGTCTGCATGACCGAGGAAACCACCGAGTGGCTGTACCTGCTGGGCGAGGAGAGCCGCATCGTCGGCATCTCGGGCTACACGGTGCGGCCGCCGCGAGCCCGTGCCGAGAAGCCCCGGGTCAGCGCTTTCACCAGCGCCAAAATCGACAAGATTCTGGAACTCAAACCCGACTGCGTGTTCGGCTTCTCGGACCTGCAGGCCGACATTGCGGCCGAGCTGATCCGCAAGGGCGTGCAGGTCACGGTGTTCAACCAGCGCAGCATCGCGGAAATTTTCTCGATGATGTACCAGGTGGCGGCCATGGTCGGGCAGGGCGAGCGCGGCCTGCAGCTGATGCAGGCCATGCAGGACAGGCTGGCCGCCATCGCCCAGGTGGCGGCCGGCCTCAAGCGCCGGCCCCGCGTGTTTTTTGAAGAATGGGACGAGCCGCACATCAGCGCTATCGCCTGGGTCTCCGAGCTGCTGGGCGTGGCCGGCGGTGACGACTGTTTTCCCGAACTGGCGCGCATGGCCATGGGCAAGGGCCGCATCATTGCCGATGGCAGCGAGATCGTCGCGCGCAACCCCGACATCATCATCGGCTCCTGGTGCGGCAAGAAGTTCCGGCCCGAAAAAGTCGCGGCGCGCCCCGGTTGGGAGAACGTCAACGCGGTCAAAAATGGGCAGCTGTTCGAGATCAAGTCGGCGGACATCCTGCAGCCCGGGCCGGCCGCGCTGACCGACGGGGTGGAGCAGCTGCACCGCATCGTCATGCAATGGAGCATGACCCATGACTAAACTGTCCGTGGCGCACAGCGAACTGATCCTCGGCGGGCAGCGCAGCGGAAAGTCGCGCCGTGCGGAGATGCTGGCACAAGGCTGGCTCGCGCAGTCCCCCGCGCATCGTGCGGTGCTGATCGCCACCGGCCAGCCCTGGGACGATGAAATGCGCGAACGCATCGCGCGCCACCGGCAGGACAGGGCCGAGCGGGTGCCCGGCATGACCACGGTCGAGGAACCGCTGCAGCTCGCCCAGGCCATCACGGCGCACGGTAACGCGCAGACCCTGGTGGTGGTCGATTGCCTGACGCTGTGGTTGACCAACTGGCTCATGCCGGTCGAGGTTTCAGAGAAAAATATGGCTGCAGCCCAATACCCACAAGCGCCAGCAGCTATGCTTTTGGAAGCAACCGAAAAAAGTCCCGGGCCACTGGTGCTGGTCGGCAACGAGATCGGGCTGGGCGTGATTCCGCTCGGGCCCGAGGTGCGCGCCTTTGTCGATGCGCTGGGCCGGCTGAATCAGGAGGTGGCGCAGGCCTGTGAGCGCGTGACCCTGATGGCTGCCGGTTTGCCGCTGGTTTTGAAAGGCCCGCCATGAACTTTCCTTCCTGCTCCCTCGCCCTCTGGCAGAGGGTCGGGGTGAGGGCGGCGCTGCTGCTTTCGCTGACTTTTCTGGCCGTGGCGCCAGCCCGCGCCCTGCAACTGACGGATGACCGCGGTGTCAGCGTGAGCTTCGCGCAAAGCCCGCAGCGCATTGTCAGCCTGCTGCCTTCGCTGACGGAGAGTGTCTGCGCGATGGACCAGTGCCAGCGCCTGGTCGGTGTGGACCGATATTCGAACTACCCCGCCAGCGTGCGCAGCCTGCCGGTGCTGGGCGGCGGGCTGGACCCCAACATCGAAGGCATCGTGGCCTTGCGGCCCGACGTGGTGCTGCTGGCCACGTCTTCGCGCGCCAGCCAGCGCCTGGAGTCGCTGGGCATCAAGGTGGTGGCGCTGGAGCCCAGGAGCCACGCCGACGTGCGGCGTGTGCTCGAGAAAATCGGTGTGTTGCTCGACATTCCCGAGGCGCAGGGCGTGGACCGCCTGTGGCGCACCATCGATGCCAGCATCTCGGCGGCGGCACAGTCGCTGTCGCCCCGGGCCAGGCGCGCGCGGGTGTATTTTGAAGTCAGCCGCGGGCCCTATGCCGCGGGCGAGTCCTCCTTCATCGGCGAGACGCTGACCCGACTGGGCGTGAAAAACGTGGTGCCGGCGGCACTGGGTCCCTTCCCGCGGCTCAACCCCGAATTCGTGGTGCGCGCCAACCCCGACGTGATCATGGTCGGCAACCGCAGCATGCAGGCCATGGCGTCTTATCCCGGCTGGGGCAGCATCAAGGCCGTGAAGGAGCAGCGCATCTGCGTGTTCGGCGTGGTGGAGTCCGACGTGGTCGTGCGGCCCGGCCCGCGCATGGCCGAGGCGGCCCGCCTGATGGCCCGTTGCCTCGAAGACAAGGCGCCGGCCGCACCATGAGTCCGCGGTTCCCCAACCAGCACCGCCTGCCCCTGCTGCTGGCCGGCGGCCTGCTGCTGGCCAGCGCGGCCTTGCTGCTGCTGGGTGTGAGTGTGGGCAGCACCGGTTTTGAAAGCGTGCGCAACATGTGGCACGACGCGCAGGCCCTGCAGATCGTGCGCGAGATCCGGCTGCCACGCACCGTGGGCGCCTGGCTGGCCGGCGCCTTGCTGGGCCTGGCCGGCGCGGTGGCGCAAGGCCTGTTTCGCAATCCGCTGGCTGACCCTTACCTGTTGGGCAGCGCCTCGGGCGCCTCGCTGGGGGTGGCCCTGGCCATGGCGCTGTTTGGTATTTCGCCGCTGGCAACACACTGGCTGGCACGCATCGGGCTCACCGGCGCGGCCTTTGTCGGCGCGGTGCTGGCCGTGCTGCTGACCCTGCTGCTGGCCAAGGGCGTGCAGCACACGCTGCGCCTGCTGCTGGCCGGCGTGATTGTCGGCGTGGTGCTGGGCGCCATCACCTCGCTGATCCTGCTGCTCACGCCCGAGATCATGCAGGCCATGCAGTCCTTCATGCTGGGCAGCACCGGTTTTGTCGGCTGGACCGCCTGTGCCGTGATGGCGGCGGTACTCGCCTTCAGCGTGCTCGCCGCCTGGATGATGAGCCATGTGCTCGACGGCCTGGCGCTGGGTGAAGCCACCGCACAAAGCCTGGGCCTGCGCCTGCCGCAGATGCGGGTGGCGCTGGTGGCGGTGCTGGCGCTGGCCACCGGCACCGCCGTGGCGCAGACCGGCTTGATCGCGTTTGTCGGCCTGGCCGCACCGCACCTGGTGCGCTCCGTCGTCAAGACCACCCACGGCCGGCTGATTGTGCTGGCTGCCCTGATGGGGGCGGTGCTGCTCACGGCGGCCGACATCCTGGCGCGCTGGCTGGTGGCACCGCAGGAACTGCCGGTGGGGGTGCTGACGGCGGTGCTGGGTGGCGGTTACCTGCTCTGGCTGATGCACCGGCACACCGGACGGGGAGCCGGGCTGTGATGCCAACCACTTCATCAGTTGCTATGGATTCAATAGCTATTGACGCCCGCGCCATAAGGGCCAGCCTCGGACATGTCGAGGTATTGCACGACATCTCGCTGACGCTGCCCGCTGGCCGATGGACCAGCATCGTCGGGCCCAACGGCGCCGGCAAGTCCACCCTGCTCAAGGTGCTGGCCGGCCTGCTGCCGCGCCACGGCGAGGTGGCCTTGCTGGGCCAGCCGCTGGCCAGCCTGCGCGGCCGCCAGCGTGCGCAGCAGCTGTCCTGGCTGGGCCAGAACGAAAGTTCGGCCGACGACCTGACGGCCTACGACGTGGCCATGCTGGGCCGCCTGCCGCACCAGGCCTGGCTGGCCGCGCCCAGCGCCGCCGACCATGCCGCCGTCGAACGCGCGCTGCGCGCCACGCAGGCCTGGGACTGGCGCGCCCGCGCCTTGGGCCAGCTCTCGGGTGGCGAGCGCCAGCGCGTGTTGCTGGCGCGTGCGCTGGCCGTCGAGGCCCAGGTGCTGCTGATGGACGAGCCGCTGGCCAACCTCGACCCGCCCCACCAGACCGACTGGCTGCTGATGGTGCGTGCCCTGGTGGCCGAAGGGAAAACCGTGGTCAGCGTGCTGCATGAAATCTCGTTTGCGCTGCAGGCTGATGAACTGGTGCTGATGAACCAGGGCCGCATCGCGCACCAGGGCGCCTGCGGCGACGCGGCCACGCATCGCGCGGTTGAAAAAGTATTTGAGCAGCGCATCGCGGTGCACCAGCTGGCCGGCCAGTGGCTGGCCGTGCCCAGACTCTGAAAGACCCCAACATGCAAATCGAAACACCTCCAACAGACAAGCCCTACGACAAACCCGAGGGCGAACGCCGCGGCCTGCTGATTGTCAACACCGGCGACGGCAAAGGCAAAAGCACGGCCGCGTTTGGCCTGGCGCTGCGCGCGCACGGCCGCCACCATGTGCATGGCAAGTCCGTGAAAATTTTCCAGTTCATGAAGGTGCCGAGCGCCCGTTTCGGCGAACACCGCATGTTCGAGCAGCTCGGCATTCCGATCGAAGGCCTGGGCGACGGCTTCAGCTGGAAAAGCCAGGACCTGGAGCATTCGGCCCAGCTGGCGCGCCAGGGTTGGGAAAAAGCCAAAGCGGCCATTTTGAGCGGCGACAACTTCATGGTGGTGCTCGACGAGCTGACCTACCCGCTGATCTACGGCTGGATGCCGCTCGACGATGTGCTGCAGACCCTGAAGGACAGGCCGAAGGAGGTGCATGTGGTCATCACCGGCCGGCGCTGCCCGCCCGAACTCATTGAACTGGCCGACACCGTGACCGAGATGAGCCTGGTCAAACATGCGTTCAAGGCGGGCATCCCGGCCCAGCGCGGCATCGAAGACTGAAGATGCTGCTGGCCTGGGACAGTTTTCAGGCGGTGCACAGCCTGGCCGCGCTGGCTGCCTGCGTGGCATGGGTGCTGGCCTTCGTGCTGGTGTTGCTGCTGGCGCTGTGGATTGACGCGCGCTGGGGCGAGCCGCGCGCGGCCTGGCACCCGGTGGTGGCCATGGGGTATTACCTCGAGGTGTGCGGACGTGTCATTTCTTCCTTGCCGCCGGCGCCGGCCTTGGTGTCCGGTGCCCTGGCCTGGTGGCTGGGCGTGGGGGTGGTGGGCGCCCTGGCCTGGGGACTGCAGGCGCTGGCTTTTGCGCAGGTCGCGCGCCTCGTCGCAGCGCCCGGCCCGGAGACAGCGCTGGCCCTCTTGCTGGTGCTGCTGCTGATGGGCTGGTTGCTCAAGACCCTGCTGTCCTGGCGCATGTTGCATGACGAGGTCGGCGCGGTCGAGGCCGCGCTGCAGCAGTCGCTGGCGGCCGGGCGCGAGCGCCTGTCGTGGCTGGTCAGCCGCGACACCGCGCTGCTCAGCGACAGCGAGGTGCGCGAAAGCGCGATTGAGTCCCTCGCCGAAAACCTCAACGACTCGGTGGTGGCGCCCATCTTCTGGTGGGTGCTGTTCGGCCTGCCCGGCGCCGCCATCTACCGTTTTGCCAACACCGCCGATGCGATGTGGGGTTACCGCGGCATGCACCGTGGCCAGCACTGGGAATGGGCTGGCAAGTGGGCGGCGCGTGCCGACGACGTGCTGTCCTGGCTGCCGGCGCGCCTGACGGCCTGGCTGCTGGCCGGGGTGGCGCGCGGCCTGCCGCCCGGTGCGTTGCGCCGGGAAGCCGCCAAAACCCCGTCGCCCAACAGCGGCTGGCCGATGGCGGCCATGGCCCTGGCCCTGGGCGTCAGCCTGCGCAAGCCCGGTATCTACACGCTCAACGCGGCGGGGCGGCCGCCTCGGCCCGCCGACACGGCTCTGGCCCGGCGTTATGCATCAAAAGCGGTGGTTGCCCTTGTGCTGTTTGCGGAGACAGCTATTCTTTTGATAGCGATGGGGCTGGCATGGACGCTGACCCCATGAGTCACGGCGCGCCGGCTTTCAGGCGGGTGCACGGCGGCCCCGACGCTGCCGGTGTGCCGCTGTTTGATTTTTCAACCAACAGCCATGCCTGCGGACCCTGCCCGCGGGCGCTGGCGGCGGTGCAGCAGGCCGACGCCGGCCGCTACCCCGATGCCGCTTACGAGACCTTGCGCCGGCAACTCGCCGCCTTCCACGGGGTTGATGTGCAACGTGTGCTGCTGGCCGGCAGTGCCAGCGAGTTCATCTTCCGCATCACCGCGCTGGCGGTGCAGCGCGGCGCCACGGCGGTCTGGTTGCCGCCGCACAGTTATGGCGACTACGCGCAGGCGGCGCAGGCATGGAAGCTGCCGGTGGTGGCGCAGCCGGCGCTTGCGCAACTGCGCTGGGCCTGCGACCCGTCGAGTCCGCTGGGTACGGCCCAGTCCCGGCTGGCGGAACTTGCTGAAGGGGCGGCGCTGTGTGTGCTGGATCGCGCCTACGAACCGCTGCGGCTTGAAGGCGCGCTGGCGCTGTCCGACGCGGCACTGCAAGCCTTCTGGCAACTCTGGACACCGAACAAGGCACTGGGTCTGACGGGCGTGCGTGCCGCCTATGTGATTGCGCCACCTGATGCCGGCGATGTTGTGGTGCAGCTCGACACCCTGGCGCCGTCGTGGCCGGTCGGTGCGCATGGCGTGGCCATGCTGCAGGCCTGGACCACGCCCGAGGTACAAACCTGGCTGGCCGCCAGCCTGGCCACGCTGCGCGAATGGAAAGCCCGGCAAATGGCGCTGTGCGAAGTCATGGGGTGGACCTGTTTGCCCAGTGCTGCGAATTTTTTCTGCGCACGGCCGATGCTGCCGCCAGGCATGAGTCTGGCGCAGGCATTGACCGAACTGCGGGGGCAGGGCATCAAGCTGCGCGACACCACGTCCTTCGGTCTGCCGGGGCAGGTGCGGCTGGGCGTGCTGGCGCCGGCGGCGCAGGACGCATTGCACAATGCGTGGCAACACATCATCAGGAAAGCAACATGACGGCCAAAAGCGTGATGGTTCTGGGCACCACCAGCGGCGCCGGCAAAAGCTGGCTGACCACGGCGCTGTGCCGCTACTACGCCAACCAGGGCCTGAAGGTCGCGCCCTTCAAGGCGCAGAACATGAGCAACAACGCAAGAGTTGTAGCCCCCACGCTCCGCACTGGCGTGTCGTCGCTGCCCCCCGAGGGGGCGAATTTTCCTTGGGGCGGCCCGGCGGAAAATTGGTCTGCCGGTGGCGAGATCGGCAGCGCGCAATATTTTCAAGCGCTGGCGGCAAAAGCCGTCCCTGAAGTCCGCATGAACCCGCTGCTGCTCAAGCCCGAGAAAGACACGCACAGCCAGGTGGTCCTGATGGGGCAGGTCAACGCCGAACTTTCACGCATGGCCTGGCGCGGGCGCAGCGCCTCGGTCTGGCCGGTGATTGCGCAGGCGCTCGACGAACTGCTGGAAGAAAACGACGTCGTCGTGATCGAAGGCGCGGGTTCGCCGGCCGAAATCAACCTCAAGGACAGCGACATCGTCAATATGCGCGTGGCACTACATGCCAACGCTGCCTGCCTGCTGGTCACCGACATTGACCGCGGCGGCGCTTTTGCGCACCTGTACGGCACCTGGGCCATGCTGGATGAGGGAGAGCGAAAGCTGATCAGGGGTTTCGTGCTGAACAAGTTCCGCGGTGACGCCAGCCTGCTCGCCCCCGGCCCGCAGATGCTGCAGGACTTGACCGGTGTGCCCACGGTGGCAACCTTGCCGATGTGGTGGCAACACGGCCTGCCCGAAGAAGACGGCGTTTTTGATGATCGCAGCAAAGCCTCCGGTGCGGTGACCCGAACGGTGGCCGTGATCGCCTACCCGCGCATCAGCAACCTCGACGAATTCCAGCCGCTCAAGAATGTGCCCGGCATTCACCTGAAGTGGGTGCGCAGTCCAACGGAACTCGCAGGTCTTGTGCCTGGCGACTGGGTCATCCTGCCCGGCTCCAAAAACACCAGTGGCGATCTGGCCTGGGTGCGCGCGCAGGGGCTGGATCAGGCCGTCGCCGCGCACGCGGCCCGCGGCGGGGCGGTGCTCGGCATTTGCGGCGGGCTGCAGATGCTGGGCGAGGCGCTGATCGATCCGCACGGCATTGACGGCAACGGGCCGGGCCTGGGCTTGTTGCCGGTGGTCACGCTGTTCGAAGCCGACAAGACCGTGCAGCACCGGCAGGCGCGGTTTTCCTCGGTCGGTGGGCCTTGGGCGGCCCTGTCCGGTGTGGAAGTAAAGGGCTACGAAATTCACCACGGCCAGACCGCGCCGCACAGCGCCATGGCTGCCGCCGGTGATGTGGCGCAGGCCGTGCTGCCCGACGGGCTGGCTTGGCAAAACGGCATCGGCAATGTGCTGGGCGTCTACCTGCATGGCCTGTTTGAGGACCCTGCCGTGTTGCACGCGCTCTTCGGGGCCAGCACGCCGACGCTGGAGTCGGTGTTCGAGGGCCTGGCCGACTACATCGGCAGGCATTTTGACGCCGGGGTGCTGGAAGCACTGATCGCACCGCGGCCCGTGCGCAGCGCCTGACAGTCGGCTGCGCGGGCTTATAGTTGCCGTGCACCGCCTTCCCGCGCTCCAGGGGGGGGGCCTTCGTTTTCTTAAACCAGCGTCCGAAGGATAGCCGTGTTCACTGTGGTCCTGGCCAATATTGCCGTCGTATCCCTCGCCGTGATCATTCACTACGAATGCCTGCTGCGGCTGACGCTGCTGCTGGCGCGGGTCAAGATCCGGCATCGCCTGCGCATCCTGCTGGGTGTCGGCGGTGCGCTGCTGGGCCACGCGATGGAGGTCTGGGTGTTTGCTTTCGCCTACTATTTCATGCACCAGGCCAAGGCCTGGGGCCACCTGAAGGGAAGCTTCGACGGCAGCTTGATGGACTGTGTGTATTTTTCCTTCACGACCTTCACAACGCTGGGCTTCGGCGACATCCAGCCCACCGGTGACCTGCGCTTCCTGACGGGCATCGAGTCATTGACGGGCCTGGTGCTGATCACCTGGACAGCGTCCTTCCTGTTTGTCGAGATGCAGAAGTTCTGGAACGCGAAGTAGTTTGCGAAGGCGCGCCTCCGGTGCGCCGACCGGATGCAGCGGCATGGCTGCGGGGGTGGCTACAATACTGATTATCCATACAGTTCCGCAGTCCCCGCTGCCCGACACCAACCGCCCTCCATGACGACTGCCATCGACAAGGACAAGCCCTATGTGGTGGCCGTGCGAGCGCTGTGTGATTTCACGGCGAAGCAGGGCGACCTCGATCTGCGTTTCACGCCCTCGCCGTCGGCCCTCGAAGGCATGGCGGGCCACCGCATGGTGGCGATGCGCCGCCCGGCGCATTACCAGACCGAAGTCAGCCTGAGCGGGGTCTATAAGGACTTGCTGGTGCGTGGCCGCGCCGATGGCTACGACCCCGAACTCGGCCAGCTCGAAGAGGTCAAGACCTTCCGCGGCGACCTCGAGGCCATGCGCGCCAACCACCGTCATCTGCACTGGGCCCAGCTCAAGATTTATGGCCACCTGCTGTGCAGGAAAGAAGGCCTGCACCAGGTCAAGCTGGCGCTGGTGTATTTCAACATCGCCACGCAGGACGAAACCCTGCTGGCCGAAGCTTTCAGCGCCGCCGAGCTGGAAGTCTTCTTTGAAGAACAGTGCGACCGTTTCCTCGACTGGGCGCGCCAGGAAATGGCGCACCGCGCCGCGCGCAACGAGGCGCTGCAGACGCTGGCGTTTCCGCATGAGCGTTTTCGCCCCGGCCAGCGCGACCTGGCCGAATCTGTCTACAAATCGGCCAGCAGCGGCCGCTGCCTGATGGCGCAGGCGCCCACCGGCATCGGCAAAACCGTGGGCACACTGTTTCCGCTGCTCAAGGCCTGCCCGACGCAGCAACTCGACAAGGTGTTTTTTCTCGCAGCCAAGACGCCGGGCCGCCAGCTCGCGCTCGACGCCGTGACCCGCATCCAGCGCAGTGCGCCGACGCTGCCGCTGCGCGTGCTGGAACTGGTGGCCAAGGGCAAGGCCTGCGAACACCCGGACAAGGCCTGCCACGGCGACGCCTGCCCGCTGGCCCAGGGTTTTTACGACCGCCTGCCGGCAGCGCGCCGCGCCGCCGTGGCCCTGGCCGGCCCGCTCGACCAGGGCGCGCTGCGCGAGGTGGCGCTGGCGCACCAGGTCTGCCCGTATTACCTCGGCCAGGACCTGCTGCACTGGAGCGATGTGGTCATCGGCGACTACAACTATTACTTCGACATCAACGCCATGCTGTACGCGCAGACGCTGGCCAACCAGTGGCGCGTCAGCGTGCTGGTCGACGAGGCGCACAACCTGGTCGAGCGCGCACGCAAGATGTATTCGGCCGAGCTGGACCCGGCCCATCTGCTGCTGGCGCGCCAGGGTGCGCCGGTGGCCATCAAGCGCGTGCTGGACCGCCTGCAGCGCAGCTGGCACGAGCTGCACCAGGACCAGGCCGGGCCCTACCAGGTGTACGACGAGGTGCCACAGGCCTTTCGCGGCGCCTTGCAGCAGACGGCCAGCGCCATCCTGGACCACCTGGCCGATCACCCGGCCGGCATAGCCGCCAGGCTGCAGGATTTTTTCTTCGAGGTGTTGCATTTTTCGCGCATGGCCGAGCTGCTCGATACCCATTCGCTGTTCGACATCACCGATGCTGCGGGCAGCGGGGGCGGTGCCGTCTTGTGCCTGAGAAACGTCGTGCCGGCGGGTTTTCTCTCGCAGCGGTTTGCGGCGGCACGTTCGGCGGCGCTGTTCTCGGCCACGCTGAGCCCCGCGAACTACTACAGCGACATGCTGGGCCTGCCCGAAGACACCGCCTGGATCGATGTGGCCTCGCCGTTCCGGGCCGAGCAGCTGTCGGTGCAGGTGGTGGATGACGTGTCCACCCGTTTCCAGCATCGTGGGCATTCGCTGTCACCCATGGTCGACCTGATGGCACGGCAATACACTGCGGCGCCCGGCAACTACCTGAGTTTTGTCAGCAGCTTCGACTACCTGCAGCAACTGGCCGATCTGTTCAAGGCACGTTACCCGGCCATCCCGGTCTGGGAGCAGTCGCGCGGCATGGAGGAAAGCGCCAAGCGGGGCTTTCTTGATCGGTTCAGGACCGACACCCGCGGCATCGGCTTTGCCGTGCTCGGCGGCGCATTTGCCGAGGGCATCGACCTGCCGGGCAAACGGCTGATAGGCGCCTTCATCGCCACGCTGGGCTTGCCGCAGATCAATCCGGTGACGGAGCAGATCCGCCAGCGCATGGAGGCCAGTTTCGGCAAGGGCTACGACTACACCTACCTGTACCCGGGGCTGCAAAAAGTGGTGCAGGCCGCGGGCCGGGTGATCCGTACCGAGTCCGACCAGGGCGTGGTCTACCTGATTGACGACCGGTATGCGCAGTCGCAGGTGCGTGAGCTGTTTCCGGGCTGGTGGAAGATCGGCTACCAACAGGCACGGGCGAAGAAGCAACGTGCATGAAACGCCCGGTACTCGGGGGAACATCTGGCTTGAAACCAATAAGCGCAAGCGCGGATAGCTTCCAAAAGAGTAGCGGACCCGGGTCTGTCCCCGGTAGCCGCGCACGTCACTGCACACGCCGGCGCCGCGCCATGAGCGTGCGCAAGAAGTCGGAAACCACGTCCTGGATGTCCGGGACCTGCGCCATCTGCCCCTGGTGAGTGCAGGAGTCGGCCATCACTGCGGCCCGCCATGTCCCCAGGGCGATTGCCCCTGCGCCTGATCCGGCGGGTGTGACGTGTCAAGCATTGAGTGTCCCCAGCCCATCCCATCGCAGCGCAGCGCAACCCGAGTCCGCGGCGGGGGCCCAGCCGTTCGTGCCATCCCGGACCCGCCATGGTCAGGGACGATTTGAGGTATGTCAGCAAACGCTTGTTCTGTGATGAAACGCGCAGTTACGCCGTCCATGGGCCGATGCTTTTCACAGTAAGTAGGTTAGGCTTGATCGTTCGGTTTGTAACTAAATGTTGCGACTTCTTGTTGGCGAAAATGGGAGGCAAATCTTGTGAAAATCACTGGCGGTGACGCTTCGCCCGGCGCGGCTGTCGAGAAAGTTGTTGCAGGTCTTGATGCCAGCCCATTGCCGCCTGGAAAATGCAGCAATTGCGCCTCGTACGGGATTTGCATCATGAAAGACCTGTCCCCCGAGGCTTCCGTAGAGGCTGGCTTGCTGATTGAAGAGCACAGCTTCAGGAAGGGCGACCTGCTTTTGCGGGAAGGTGAACATGCGAGCCACCTGAGGGTCATCAAGGTGGGTACCGTCTACCTCGGCCGTATCGGTTCCGGCGGACGCATCAATCCGGTTGGCATCTTCGGGCAGGGCACCATCGTCGGCATGTGCGGATACTTCGGGCAGCCGAACCAGCTGGCGGCCGTTGCCGCCACCAGTGGGCGGTGTTGTGAGATATCGGCGCATGCGGTGGCCTCTCTGGCGCGCAAGGATCAGAAGGTCTGGGACCAGATTGGCCAGGCGTACTGCGACACCATCGGACTGCTTGCGAAATGGACCGTGGCCATCCGTCGTCCCCATATCGCCGGGCGTGTCGCTAGCAGCCTGCGCTTGCTGTCGGAGGTTCATCGCAGCCTGACAGTGCCCCTGCCGTCGCACATGGCGCTGGCACACCTCCTGGGTACCACCCGCGAATCTGTCGCCCGCGCGCTGGCCTTGCTCGAAGTCGAAGGCTGTATCACCCGGCAGGGAGGTCGAGTTTGCGCGGTCATGCCAGCGCCTCTGGCGCAATGGTTGTCCCGGCAACCATGAACAAGAAATTCCTCTTCGACAACCCTGACGCCTGGGGCAGTGACCCGGCCAACGCGGCCGCACTGCTGGCGGGCGTGCTGGACTCGGCCATGGACGCCATCATCACGGTCGATGAGCAGCAAAGGATTGTTTTGTTCAACCGAGCGGCCGAGGAAGTATTCGGCTGGCCCCGGCAAGCCGTCCTGCTGCAACCCCTCGAGAAACTGATTCCCAGACGTTTTCATCCTGGCCACGCAGAGCACGTCAAACGCTACGGCAGCACGGGCGTGACGTCTCGTCGCATGGGCGGGCGCAGTGTCGTCTATGGGCTGCGAGCGAGCGGAGAGGAATTTCCCCTGGAGGTTTCCATCTCCCATTCCGACACTTCTGAGGGCAAGCTTTTTACGGCGATCGTGCGCGATATCTCCGAAATGGAGCGGCTGGCGCGCGAACAGGCCGAAAGCCACGCGCGCTTGCAGGAGAGTCAGCGCAGGCTGCTGAAGGCGCAGCGCCTCGGCCGCATTGGCTATTACCAGGCCGACCGCTCGACCGGCCTGATGTGGTGGTGCGACGAATCCTACGACGTGCTCGGTGTCGACCGCAGCGTTTTCGACAGCAGCTATGACGGTTTTCTCCGGCTGATTCATCCGGCTGACCGTGCTGTTTTCCACGCAGCGTGCGACGCGGCCGTTCAGGCCGGCCTGGCCATGGACATCGAGTTCCGGGTCGTCCCGTCTGTGGGCGAGGTGCGCTGGATTCATCTGCTTGGCCAGACCGATGGCGACGGCGCGAGCGGGCTGCGCAAGCGCCGGACCGGAATGATCCAGGAAATCACGGCGCACAAACTCGCAGAGCTGCCCACCGCCCGCAGCGCCGAGCTGTTGGAGCGAACCGGCGCTTTGGCCAAGGTGGGCGGGTGGGAAGTGGACCCGGAGACCATGGCGCCTTATTGGTCTGAAGAGATCTACCGCATCTGCGAGATGGATGCACCGACAGACCTGGCGCTGGAAAAATTGGCAGGCTTTTACGCGCCGGAGGCTCAGCCCGTGATCAGGACTGCCTTCATGGCAGCGCTTGAAGAGGGAGCCCCTTGGGACCTCGATCTTCCCATGGTGACGGCAAGAGGGCGGCGAATCTGGGTCCGTACACAGGGTCGCGCGCTGTTGCTGGACGGCAAGGTGGTGCGAATCATCGGTGCCCTGCAGGACATCACCGAAATCAAGGCGGCCGAAAACGAGCTGCGCCTGTCAAACCAGGAGCTTGAAACCTTCTCCTATACGGTTTCGCACGATTTGCGCTCGCCGCTCAGCACCATTCACGGCTTTAGCCATTTATTGGCGAAACAGCTTGGCAAGCACGCAGATGAGAAGGCTCAGCACTACCTGTCGCGTATTCAGGCCGGCGCCATGCAGATGGGGCAGTTGATTGAAGGCCTTCTTTCGCTCTCGCAGATGTTGCGCATGCAGCTTCTCCGCGAACCGGTCGACCTGTCGACGCTGGCGCGAAATAGCATGGACGCCCGGCGGGCGTTCGAGCCCGAGCGACAGGTGACGCTTCACATCGAAAGTGGCCTGATGGCCAATGGTGATGAGCGCCTGCTCCGGGTGGTGATGGAAAATTTGTTGGGCAATGCGTGGAAGTTCAGCGGGCAACGGGCGCAGGCCGCGATCAGCGTCGGTCAGACCAGCGACGCCGCAGGAGAAGCGGTGTTTTTTGTGCGCGACAACGGTGCCGGATTCGATATGGCTTATGTGGACAAGCTTTTCGAGCCCTTCCAGCGCCTGCACGGGGTTTCGGAGTTTCCCGGAACCGGCATCGGGCTGGCCACGGTGCGCCGCGTCATCGGGCGGCACGGTGGCCGGATATGGGCTGAATCCTCCCCCGGAACAGGGGCCTGCTTCTTCTTTACTTTGCCGGCAGAATCCGCAGGCCAGCAAGCATGACCCCTAAACCACAAAAGTCCGCACGAAGTCGAGGGACGACACGACGCCCCGGATGTCATTGCCCTCGGCCACCACCACGTGGTGGATGTTGCCCTCTGTCATCAGTCTGGCCACTTCCGCAACCGTGGCGTCTGGACGCACGGTGACCGGCTTGTAGGTGCACAGCTGCCATGCGCTGACCTTGGGGGCGGTTTTGCCCTCGGCATGCGCACGCAGCAGGTCGGCACTGCTGATCACCCCCAAGACCACGCCGCTGGCGTCGACCACCGGCACCCACGACAAACCCTTGGCCACCAGCGTCGCTTCCACGGCCTGCAGCGTGTCGTCCGGACCCACCTGGGTCAGCTCGTGGCGCATCAATGATGAAATGGTCTGGCTCATGAGGCTCTCCCGGTGGCGGTGGATGGTGAAGGCGGGACCTGCGCGGGCCTGCGCGTCGCGCGCCCCAGCCGCGCTTCCACGGCCAGCACGTCGACCGTGACTTTGATCAGTGTATCGGGCGTGACGCTGATGGCGTCGATACCGAGTTCCACCAGGTATTGCGCGATCTCGGGGTAGTCCGAGGGCGCCTGACCACAGATGCCGACGTGGCGCTGGTTGCGGTGCGCGCCTTCAATGGTCTGGCGGATCATCTCCTTGACGCCCGGGTCGCGCTCGTCGAAGTCGAAGGCCACGATGTCCGAGTCGCGGTCCACGCCCAGCACCAGCTGCGTGAGGTCGTTGGAACCGATGGAAAAACCGTCGAACAGGCGGGCAAAGGCGTCGATCTGGATCACGTTGTTGGGAATCTCGCACATCACGTAGATCTCCAGGCCGTTGATGCCGCGCTTCAGCCCGTGGCTGGCCATGGCCTGCAACACGCGTTCGCCTTCCTCGACTCGGCGGCAAAACGGGATCATCAGCTTGACGTTGACCAGGCCCATCTCATCGCGCACGCGTTTCATCGCCGCGCATTCGAGGGCGAAACCCTCGGCGTAGGCCGGATGCGCGTAGCGCGAGGCGCCGCGAAAACCGATCATGGGGTTGGCCTCGACCGGCTCAAACCAGCGTCCGCCGAGCAGGCTGGCGTATTCGTTGGTCTTGAAGTCGGACAAACGCACGATGACCGGCCTGGGATAAAAGGCGGCGGCAATCATCGCCACGCCTTCAGACAGCTGGCGCACGAAATAGTCGGCCGGCCTGGCATACGAACGCGTGAGGTGCGCGATCTCCTCGCGCACCGCCGCGTCGTCGACTTTCTCCGGGTGCACCAGCGCCATCGGGTGCGCGCGTATGTGTTCGGCAACGATGAATTCCATGCGCGCCAGGCCCACGCCGTCGTTGGGCAGCAGCGCCGTCTGGAAGGCCATGTCGGGGTTGGCAATGTTGACCATCAGGTGGGTTTTCGGCCGTGCCAGGCCGGCCACATCAATGCTGCGTTTGGTGAACGGCAGCAGGCCGGCGTAGACCCGGCCTTCGCTGCCTTCGGCACAGGACACCGTGATCTCGTCGCCGGTACGGATGGCGGTGGTGGCATGGCCGCAGCCGACCACGGCCGGTATACCCATTTCCCGCGCCACGATGGCCGCATGGCAGGTGCGCCCGCCGCGGTTGGTCACGACGGCAGAGGCAATTTTGAGCACCGTGCCCCAGTCCGGCATGGTGGTGTCCGCCACCAGCACCTCGCCGGGCTGGAACTGGTTGAGCTCGCTGATATTGCTGATCACGCGCGCCCGTCCCGTGGTGATGGCGCCGCCCACGGCACGGCCGCTGATGCAGAGCTTGCCCTTCGCATCCAGCCGCCAGGTGTCCACCGTGCCGGGCGTCTTGCGTGAGGCCACGGTTTCGGGGCGGGCCTGGACGATGTAGAGCTTGCCGTCGATGCCGTCCCTGGCCCACTCGATATCCATCGGCGTTGCATGCCCGGCCTTGCGGCTGTAGTGGTCCTCGATACGGACGGTGGCGTCGGCCAGTTCCAGCACCTCCTCGTCGCTGATGCAATACCGCGCCTGGTCCTCCGGCGCCGTCGGCAGGTTGTGCGTGGTCTCGCTGCCTCCGGCCTGCGTGTAGACCATGCGGATTTCCTTTCCCCCCAGCTTGCGCCTGAGCACCGCGCGGTGTCCCTGCTTCAGGGTGGGCTTGAACACATAGAACTCATCCGGGTCGACCGTGCCCTGCACCACGTTTTCGCCCAGGCCCCAGGCGCCGGTGATGAACACGACGTCGCGAAACCCGGTTTCGGTGTCGATGGAGAAGATGACACCGCTGGAGGCGCGATCCGAGCGCACCATCTTCATCACGCCGACCGATTGCAGCACACTGAAATGATCGATGCCGTTTTCGGCGCGGTAGGCGATGGCGCGGTCGTTGAACAGGCTGGCAAAACACCGGCGGACCGCCTCGAGCAGGCCGGCCAGGCCGGCCACGTTCAGAAAAGTGTCGTGCTGGCCGGCAAAGCTGGCGGTGGGCAGGTCTTCGGCGGTGGCCGAGCTGCGCACGGCCATTGTCAGCTGCGCGCCATATTCGGCCTGCAGGCGCTCATGTGCGGCGGCGATCCCTGCCACAAGATCGTCTGGCAGTACGGCACCGTGGACGATCTCGCGCGCCCGCAGCGCGCGGCGCGCGAGATCATCGACATCCTGCACGTCCAGGCCGTCGAGTGCCTCATGCAGACGCGGCAGGGCGCCGGACTGCGCCAGCACATGACGGTAGGCCTGCGCCGTGACGGCAAAACCGTTGGGCACCCGCACGCCCTGTGCGCCCAGCTCGCGCACCATTTCGCCGAGCGAGGCATTCTTGCCACCCACCAGGGGCACATCGGCGATGCCCAGCTCCGAAAACCAGCGTATGTAAGGTGTTGCCATGATTGCGGACGCGCGCGCCGTCTCCTTTGCCTGTTGTCCGCCTACGGTATGCGCCGGTGGGCGCAGCCGCCTTGCGCCAGATCAAGCGCCGGCCGGTGTGACGAGCACTTGCCCGGCAAGACGTTCCACATCGGCCGGCTGGCACAGCGCGGTTCCTGCCGACAACAGGGCGGCGGCAGCGGATCCCATGGCGTAGCGAAAGGCCTGCGCCAGGTCGGACTGCCGGCTCAGTGCCCAGACCAGGCCGCCGACAAAACTGTCGCCTGCGCCTATGGTGCTGGCCACCTGGACCGGCACCGCGCTGGCCCGCAGCGCCTGGTCGGCGGTGACGAGCAAGGCGCCTTCTTCGCCGAGCGACAGCGCAACGATCTGCGCCTGCCCGGCACTGATGATGGTACGGGCCGCGGCCAGCCGCTGCGTGTCGGTCTGCAGCGGCAGGCCGGTGAGCTCGCGCAGCTCACGCAGGCTGGGTTTGATGAGGTACACGCCTTCCATCAGTGCCGCAGCGAGCGCCGGTCCCGAGCTGTCCAGCACCACGCGGCTGCCGCGCGCGCGTGCCAGCCGGGTGAGTTGCGCATAGAAGTCTGCCGGCACGCCGGGTGGCAGGCTGCCGCTGGCCACCAGCCAGGGTGGCGCCGCCGCCAGTGCGCTGACAACATCGAGGCAGGCCTGCCACTCGGTCGCGCTCAGGGCAGGTCCGGGCAGGACAAAACGAAAGTCCCGCCCGCTGGCCGTTTCGTGCACATGAAAACTCTCGCGCGTTTCGCCCGCGATGGCCAGGCAATGGCTGGACACCTGCTCGTGGTCCAGCAACCCGCTCAGTCTCTGCCCGTTCGTGCCGCCGGCCGGGTACAGCGCCACGCAGTTGCTGCCGAGGCGCCGCAGGACCCGGGCCACGTTGATGCCGCCACCGCCGGGATGGTATTGCGCGGCGGCGCAGCGCAGCTTGTGGGTGTCGGTGACCCTGTCCGTGGACGTGGACACGTCCAGGGCAGGGTTCATGGTGAGGGTCAGGATGTCAGGGGTGCGCATCGCCGCCACTGTACTCGGGCCGGGCATGCCAACCGGAGCCGGCGTCAGGCCCGCAGCTGCTGCGCCATCAGCACCGCCACGTGAATCGCTTCGCGTTGCGCGCCGTCGCGGATCTGATGCCGGCAACTGGTGCCGTCGGCAACCACGATGGCATCGGGCTGCCGGCGCACGGCGGGCAGCAGGCTCAGTTCGGCCATCTGCATGGAGACCTCGTAATGGTCCGCCTCGTAGCCGAAGCTGCCGGCCATGCCGCAGCAACTGGACTCGATCAGTTCGGGCTTTGCGCCGGGGATCAGCTTGAGCACATCGATGATGGGGCTGACTGCGCCGAAGGCCTTCTGGTGGCAGTGGCCGTGCAGCAAGATGGCGCGTCCCACCGGCTGCAGCCTGGCCTTGAGCTGGTCGAGCTTGCCGGCTGCGGCCTCGCGGGCCAGAAATTCCTCGAACAGCAGGGCCTGGTCGCTGATGGTCTGGGCCGCGTCGCCCAGGCCCATCACCAGCATCTCGTCGCGCATGGTCAGCAGGCAGGACGGCTCCAGCCCGACGATGGCGATACCGCGCTCGGCAAGGGGCAGCAAGGTGGCGACGAGCTCCCTGGCCTTGGCCTTCGCTTCATCGACCATGCCGCTGGCCAGGTAGGTCCGGCCGCAGCACAGGTGTTTTCCATCTGCTACTGTTTTGATAGCTACGTGCGCTGTGTAGCCGGCGGCTTGGAGCACTTTTAACGCTGAAGTTGCATTGTCCGACTCGAAGTGGCCATTGAAGGTGTCGACAAACAGCACCACGGGCTTGCTGGCGGCCAGCACCTCTTCGCGCGTCGCGCTCACCGGGGGCCGGTTGAAAAACGTGTGCCGCTTCCACTGCGGCAAGGTGCGCCTGGCCGACAAGCCGGTGAACCTCTCGCTGAGTGCGGCCAGGCCTGGAACCCTGTCGCGCAGATTCAGCAAGGGTGCCAGGCGACTGGCCCAGTGCGCGTAGTCGGGCAGGTACGCGACCAGCTTGTCCTTCAGCGTGAAGCCATGTTTCGCCTTGTAGTGGTGCAGAAACTCGACCTTCATTTTTGCCATGTCCACACCGGTCGGGCAGTCGCGCTTGCAGCCCTTGCAGCCCACACACAGATCCAGCGCGTCCTTGACTGTTTCGCTGGTGAAAGCGTCGGCGGCATGCATGCCTCCAAGTTGGCCCGACAGTGCCAGCCGCAGGGTGTTGGCGCGGCCGCGCGTCAGGTGTTGTTCGTCGCGCGTCACGCGATAGCTGGGGCACATGGTGCCGGCGTCGAACTTGCGGCAGTGGCCGTTGTTGTTGCACATCTCCACGGCCTTGGCCAGGCCCTGGGCCGGGTCGCCGCCGCTGCCCGGTGCGCTGGTCAGCTCGGTGACCGGGTCGTTCTGCACGTCCCAGGCGCGCCAGTCGAGTGCGGTCTGGATGGGGATGACCTTGTAGCCGGGGGCAAAACGCATCAGCCGCGTGTCGTCCATCTTCGGCGGGTTGATCATGCGGCCGGGGCTCAACAGGTTGATCGGGTCCATGGCCTGTTTGATGGCCGCGAACGCCGCGTTGATCTGCGGGCCGAACTGCCACTGGATCCACTCGCCACGGCACAGGCCGTCGCCGTGTTCACCGCTGTAAGCGCCCTTGAACTTGCGCACCAGCTCGGACGCTTCCTCGGCAATCGCGCGCATCTTGGGTGCGCCTTCGCGCCGCATGTCCAGGATGGGGCGCACATGCAGCGTGCCAACCGAGGCATGGGCGTACCAGGTGCCCTTGCTGCCGTATTTGCGGAAGACCTCGGTGAGAGCGTCGGTGTATTCGGCCAGGTGCTCCAGCGGCACGGCGCAGTCCTCGATAAAACTCACCGGCTTGCCGTCGCCCTTGAGGCTCATCATGATGTTCAGGCCGGCCTTGCGCACCTCCCAGAGGTTTTTCTGCGGCGCATCGTCCGTCATTTCGACCACCGAGTCGGGCAGCAGCAGATCGCCCATCAGTTCGCCCAGGCGCTTCAGGTGGGGCAGCAGGTCGGCCTTGCTGGCACCCGAAAATTCGACCAGCAAGATGGCCGCGGGCCGGCCGATCAGGGCGCTGCGTATGGTCGGCGCGAAGGCCGGGTTCTGCAGTGACAGGTCGATCATGGTGCGGTCCACCAGCTCGACCGCCGTCAGGCTGCCGCCACCGATTTTGACGATGTGCTGCGCGGCGTCCATGGCGCGGTAAAAGGTCGGGAAGTTCACCACGCCCAGCACCTTGGCCCGGGGCAGTTCGGCCAGTTTCAGTGTCAGTGATTTGGTCAGCGCCAGCGTGCCTTCGCTGCCGATCAGCAGGTGCGACAGGTTGACCGAGCCGTCGGCGGTGTAAGGGCGTTCGCTCTGCGGGTCGAAGATGTCCAGGTTGTAGCCGCCCACGCGGCGCATGACCTTGGGCCACATCCGGTGGATGGCCGGGTGCAGTTCCTCGGCCAGCGAGCGCACCTGGTTGCCCAGTTCGCGTGCCTTGCCGCTGCTGGCCGCATAAGGACCCAGTTGCAGCAGCTCGCTGGCCGATGTCCAGGCCTGCACACCCAGCACGTTGTGCACCATGTTTCCGTAGGCAATGCTGCGGCTGCCGCAGGAGTTGTTGCCGGCCATGCCGCCCAGCGTCGCCTGCGCGCTGGTGGAGACGTCCACCGGGTACCAGAGGCCATGCTTCTTGAGCGCGGCGTTCAGGTGGTCGAGCACGATGCCGGGTTCGACCTCGGCGGTCCGCTTCTCCACATCCACATCGAGGATGTTGCGTATGTGTTTGGCATGGTCGATGACCAGGCCGGCGCCCACGGTCTGGCCGCACTGGCTGGTACCCCCGCCGCGCGGAACAATCGGCACGCCCATGTCGCGGCAGATGTCGAGCGCGGTCCTGACGTCTGGCGCGCTGCGCGGCACAAAAACGCCGACCGGCATCACCTGGTAGATCGAGGCGTCGGTCGCGTAGCGGCCGCGGTCGGCAGTGGAAAAAAGCACTTCGCCGCGGGTTTCGCTGGCAAGCCGGGCGGCCAGCCGGCCGGCCACTTCGTTGCTGATCCGGGCGACCTTGTCGTAAGCGCGTGCCGCAGTTTCCTGCGTGACTTTCAGGGGCAGGGGGGCGTTCATCGCGTGTTCATGCCTTGGCAGGTGTCTGGCGCTCCGTTTGGGCCGCGCGCAGTTGGTCGATGACCACGCTGAGCTTGTTGCCCAGATGGCTGGCCAATACGGCGCGCATGGCGGCCGGGTCGCGCGCCGTGAGCGCATCAATCATCATTTCATGTTCTTTCACGGCGGCTCGCCATTTGTCGCCGTCCTGGTTGGAGCGAAATCGCAGGGCCTGCAGGCGGGCATTGACCTGCTGGTAGGTGGCCGAGAGCACCGGATTTTTGGCTGCGGCATTGATGGCCGCGTGGATGCCGGCATTGAGCCGGTAATAGCTGGGCAGGTCGCGGCGGGTGTACGCGGCCATCATTTCGTAATGCATGGCCTTGATTTCTGCCAGTTCGGCATCGGTAATGCGCTGGGCCGCCAACTCCCCCGACTGCGCTTCCAGGCCAGCCATGACTTCAAAGGTGTGGCGCACGTCCTCTTCGCTCAGTTCCACGGCAATCGCGCCGCGATTGGGCAACAGCTCCACCAGGCCCTCGGCGGCCAGCATCTTGATGGCTTCGCGCAGCGGCGTGCGCGAGACGTTGAGCACCTCGCTGAGCTCGCGTTCATTGAGCTTGGCGCCCGGTGCGATGCGGTTTTCCACCAGCATCTGGCGCAGGCGGTGCGCCACCTGCTCATGCAGGGCGGCGCGTGGGATGGCAAAAATTTCGGCAGTCATGAGCAAATTTTGTATGCAAAAACAGGGTGTGTCAAATTCAAATATAGGGCAAAAGTGGTTGACAAATGAATTTTGTATGCAAAAAATAGAGACAATTCATGGAGCACCTGGAATATGCTGACGCTTGACTTTCACCCCACCGGCCGCCACTTCCTGCAAATCCCCGGACCGTCGCCGGTGCCCGACCGCATTCTGCGCGCGATGAGCCTGCCCACCATTGACCACCGCGGCCCCGAGTTCGGCGCGCTGGGCCTGAAGGTGCTGGCCGACATCAAGAAAATCTTCCAGACCAGACAGCCGGTGATGATTTACCCGGCCTCCGGCACCGGTGCCTGGGAAGCGGCGCTGGTCAACACCCTGAGCGCCGGCGACCAGGTGTTGATGTACGAAACCGGCCACTTTGCGGCACTGTGGCAAAAGCTCGCCGCGCGCCTCGGCCTGAAGACAGAGGTGATGACTGATCCGGGCGCTGAAGTCTGGCGCCACGGCGTACGCGCCGACCTGATCGAAGAGCGGCTCAAGGCCGACACCCGGCATGGCATCAAGGCCGTCTGTGTGGTGCACAACGAAACCTCCACCGGCGTGACCAGCAACATTGCCGCCGTGCGCAGGGCCATCGATGCCGCGAAACACCCGGCGCTGCTGCTGGTGGACACCATCTCCGGTCTGGCCTCGGCCGACTACAAACACGACGAGTGGGGCGTGGACGTCAGCATCAGCGGTTCGCAAAAGGGCTTGATGCTGCCGCCCGGTATCAGCTTCAATGCGGTGTCACTCAAGGCGCTGGAAGCCAGCAAGACCGCCACACTGCCCAAGGCTTTCTGGGCCTGGGACGAGATCATCGAGATGAACAAGACCGGCTACTGGCCGTCCACACCCAACACCAACCTGCTTTACGGCCTGAACGAGGCCTGCGACATGTTGCTCGAGCACGGGCTGGACGTGGTGTTTGCTCGCCACCAGCGCTGGGCCGAAGGCGTGCGCGCCGCGGTGCGCGCCTGGGGCCTGCAGATCCAGTGCGCCGATGCATCGGTGTATTCGCCCATCCTGACCGGCGTGATGACGCCCGAAGGTGTGGATGCCGACGCCGTGCGCAAGATCATTTACGAACGCTTCGACTGCTCGCTGGGCACCGGTCTGGGCAAGGTCAAGGGCAAGATGTTCCGCATCGGGCATCTGGGCGACTGCAACGACCTGACCCTGATGGCCGCGCTGTCGGGCTGCGAGATGGGCCTCAAGCTGGCCGGTGTCAAGCTGGCCGGCTCGGGGGTCCAGGCCGCGATGGATCATTTTTCCAGCCATGCCGCCGTTGTGCCACTGCGCAAGGCAGCCTGACCGGCGCCCCAACCGTTTTCCTTCCTGCCTTTTCTGCTTTCCCGCGCATCCGCTTCCCGTTGACGATTTCAAAAACAACCCACTGGAGACAAACCATGCAACGCAGAACACTTGTGACCGCCGGCGCCGCGGCGCTGGCCTTTCCCTCATTGATCCTCGCGCAGAACCTGCCCACCGGGCCGGTCCGCATCATCGTCGGCTTCGCGCCCGGCGGCGGCACCGACATCCTGGCGCGCGTCATCGGCCAGAAGCTCGGTGAGATGTGGAAGACGCAGGTCATCGTCGAGAACAAGGCCGGTGCCTCGGGCACCATTGCCGCCGACTACGTGGCCAAACAGCCGGGGGACGGCGCCACGCTGTTGATGGCGCACATCAACAGCCAGGCCATCACGCCCGCGCTGCAGAAGGTCAACTACGATGCAGCGAAAGACTTTCAGCCGGTGGTGCTGGTTGGCGTCACCCCGAATCTGCTGATCTGCAACGAGAACCAGCCGGCCAAGACGGTCAAGGACCTGGTCGAGTTGTGCCGCGCCAACCCGGGCAAGATCAGCTTCGGCTCCGCCGGCACCGGCAGCGCGCAGCACCTGGCGCTGGAGATGTTCATGCTGGCCGCCAAGGTCAAGGCCATCCACGTGCCGTACAAGGGCTCCGGCCCCATGCTCACCGACCTGATTGGCGGCACCATCCAGTACAGCTTCGACACCATGACCGCGGCCACACCGCACGTCAAAAGCGGCAAGGCGATTGCCATTGCACAGACGCGTCAACAGCGTGTGCCGGCCTACGCCAACGTGCCGACCATGGCCGAGTCCGGCTTCCCCGGCTTCGAGGCGACGACCTGGTATGGGCTGGCCGGGCCCGCAAAGATGCCGCTGGCCATGGCAAAACGCATGAACGAAGACATCAACAAGGTCATGCTGATGCCCGACGTGATGGAAAAGCTGGCAGCTTCCGGCGCCCAGGATGGCGGCGGTTCGACCGAGAAGTTCGGCGACTTCATGCACGCCGAGCAGATCAAGTGGGCCAAGATCATCAAGGACGGCGGGGTCAAGGCAGAGAGTTGACTCCCCCCGAAGCGGCGTTCGGCCACTCGGCACCCCCGCCAGAGGCGGCGGCCCTTCGGAGCCGTCCAAGCCTGCGCAGGCAGGCTTGGAGCCGCGGCTCCTCAGCCCCTGAGGGGGCGCCACCTGCGGCCCGGCTAATCCGGTTCCGCGGTGACCTGAACTTTGAAGGAAACAGACATCAATGAAAAAACTTCCCCTTGAGGGTGTGCGGGTGCTGGACATCAGCCAGGTGATGGCCGGCCCCTACGCCTGCATGTTGCTGGCGGACATGGGGGCCGACGTGATCAAGATCGAGCCGCCGGGCAGCGGCGACCAGACGCGCGGCGCCATGGGTTTCAAGATGAAGGGGCCGGATTCACTCGGTTTCCTGAACATGAACCGCAACAAGCGCAGCGTTGCGCTCAACCTCAAGTCGGAGGCGGGCAGGGCGGTGCTGCTCCAGTTGGCGAAAGAGGCCGACATCCTGCTGGAGAACTACCGCCCCGGCGCGATGAAGAAGCTGGGCCTGGGTTACGAGGTCCTCAAGGAGGTGAATCCGCGGCTGGTCTACACCAGCATCTCGGGTTTTGGCCAGACCGGGCCCTGGGCCGACCGCCCTGGTTTTGACCTGATGGCGCAGGCCATGTCCGGCGTGATGAGTGTCACCGGTTATCCCGGTGGTCCGCCGGTGAAAGCCGGTGTGCCGGTGGCCGACATCGGCTGCGCGCTGTTCGCGGTGTATGCCACGCTGTCGGCCTACATCGGCGCCAAGGCCACCGGCCAGGGACAGCATGTGGATGCCTCGCTGTTCGATGCGGCGCTGGCCTTTTCGGTCTGGGACATCTGCGACTACTGGGGCACGGGCAAGGAGCCCGAGCCCCTGGGCACCTCCAACAAGATGACCGCGCCCTACCAGGCGATGGCCTGCTCCGACGGCTACTTCGTGATGGGCGCGAATAACCAGAAGCTCTGGCTGCAGCTGTGCAAGCTGATGGGCCGCGAGGAGCTTCTGGTTGACGAGCGCTTTTCCACCATCTCGCTGCGTCTGGCGAACCGGCATGCGCTGGAGGTGGAGCTGGAAAAATCCTTTCGCCTCCAACCCAAGGACTACTGGGTGTCCACCTTCCTGGAAGCCGGCATTCCCGCCGGTCCCATCCTGACTTACCCTGAAGCCTTCGGCAGCGACCATGCGAAAGCGCGCGAGATGCGCATGGAGATCGACCATCCGGTGGAAGGCAAGGTGCCCAACATCGGTTTCGCGGTGAAGATGTCCGGCACGCCGCAGCAGGTGCGCCGCCATCCGCCGCGCCTGGGCGAACACACGGCCGAAGTGCTGGCCGAACTCGGCCTGAGTGCCGAAGAACAGGCGGCGCTGGGCGAGCAGGGAGCTTTCGCAGCATGAGCGGGGGCATGGTTCATCTGACCATCAACGCCGGTGTGGCCGCGGTGGTGTTTGACCGTCCCGCGGCGCGCAACGCCATGACCTGGGCCATGTACGAACGGCTCAACCAGATCTGTGAGCAGCTGGCCGCCGAGACCTCGGTGCGCGTGGTGACCTTTCGCGGCGCCGGTGGCCAGGCCTTTGTGGCCGGCACCGACATCGAGCAGTTCACCGCCTTCCGCAGCGGCGACGACGGGGTCGCCTACGAGCAGCAGATCGACGAATGTATCGCCCGGCTGGAATCGCTGCCCATGCCGACGATCGCCGCCATTGAAGGCTGGACCATAGGTGGCGGCCTGGCGATCGCGACGGCCTGCGACTTCCGCATCGCCACGCCAGGCTCGCGTTTTGGCGTGCCGATTGCCCGAACCCTGGGCAACTGCCTGTCGGTGGCCAACCTGGCGCGGCTTTGCGCCGTGTTCGGCATTCCCCGCGTGAAACGCATGCTGATGCTGGCCGAGGTGTTGACTGCCGACGAGGCATTGGCCTGCGGCTTTCTCACGCAGGTCAGCGCGGCTGGCGAGATCGACGCGGCGCTGGCCAGCCTTTGCGAACGCCTGGCAACGCTGGCGCCCGTGACCCAGAGCGCCAGCAAGGAAGGCCTGCGCCGTCTGGTCAACACCGGCCTGCCACCCGACGAAGACCTGATCCGGCGCAGTTACGGCAGCGACGATTTTCGTGAGGGTGTGCAGGCGTTTGTGGCGAAAAGAAGCCCGGTCTGGAAAGGGTCGTAGGCGGAGGCACGTACTTCAAGGCCAGAAATACAGTCATAGCCGTCTTGAGGAGCCTGTCCCGGACTCCGATCGGGGGGGGGCCATGCCGCATGCTCCACTCCCAAGCCCGCGAGGCATGGAGGGCGGGTCCGTCCCGCAATGACAATTCAGACGCCGTCGCGGTAGTGCGCACACAGGGTTTCGATCAGCGACTCCGCGTAGCGGGGCAGCGACTCGCGGTTGCGCACCAGGATGTAACGCTCGCGCACGCTCCAGGTATCCGTCAGCTCGATCAGGGCGATGCCCATGGCGGTCTGGTTGCGCCGCGCAGCCGATTCCGGAACGATGCCGACGCCCACCCCCGCGCCAATCATGCGGCACATCGCGTCAAAGCTCGAAAGCTGGATGCGCAGCTTGAGCGGCTTGCCCAGGGTCTCCACCACCTGCGCCAGGAAAGTCTGCAGCGTGCTGCCTGATTGCATGCCGACCTGGTCGTCGTCCAGGGTTTCGGCGAAGGCAATTTTCTTGCGGCGCGCAAAACGGTGGTTTCTGGCGGTCGCCAGCACCAGGCGATCGGTGCTGAAATGGATGGCCTGCAGGCCCAGCGTGTCCACCTGTCCGGCCACGATGCCGATGTCGGCGCGGCCGTCGAGCACGCCGCGTGCGATCTCGGGATTGGGTTTTTCCTGCAGGTCGATGTTGATTTTCGGGTTGTCCGCCAGAAAGCCCGGCAGGATTTCCGGCAGGAAGTCCGTGACCGCGGTGGTGTTGGCAAACACCCGCAAATGCCCGCGCAGGCCGCCGCCGTATTCCTGCAGGTCGGTGCGCAATTGCTCGGCCTGCCGCAGCACCCCACGGGCGTGGAACAGGAAGGCCTCCCCGGGCGGCGTCAAACGCACGCCCCGTGCCTCGCGGTAAAGCAGGCTCAGGCCCGACTGCGCCTCCAGCGATTTGATGCGCGCGCTGGCTGCAGCCAGCGAGAGGTGCTGGCGAGCGGCGGCGCGGGTCATGTTGCCTTCCTCGGCGGTGGCCACAAAAAGCCGCAGATCCGTCAGGTCGAATTGCATGCTTGCATGCTACCGCAAGTCAGTCGAGCCTTCTGTTCAGACGAAGCCTTGCGGCCGTCGGTCTCTGTTGAAAATTGACAAATCCGAGCGTCATGGAGGGATTAAAGGCTTCGGAATCAGCGAAGGCTGGCTGTTGAAATGGCTGATTGCTTTATACGCGGCACTGCGCCACCATCCCACACCATGACTGCAGACATCCGGACGATAGACGCCGCCACGCTGGCCCATCTGCAAAGCTGGGTGGGCCGCACCGAAACCCTGGTGGACGACGTCACGGCCGCGCCGCTGCGCGGGCTGTCGGCCACGCTGGACCGCGACGACCCGCCGCCCTTGGCTGGCACCCCCGTGCCGCCGCTGTGGCATTGGCTGTACTTTTTGCCGCAGCCGCGTCGTTCGGAGATCGGGCCCGACGGCCACGCCCGACGCGGCGGCTTTCTGCCGCCCGTGCCGCTGCCGCGCCGCATGTGGGCGGGGGGGCGGCTGCAGTGGCACCAGCAGCTGCTGCAGGTCGGCGATGCGGTCAAGCGTGTCTCGCGCATCGAGTCGGTCACCCACAAGGCCGGGCGCACGGGTGACCTGGTGTTTGTGCTGGTTCGCCACGAGATCCACAATACGCAGGGCCTGAGCCTCAGCGAAGAACACGACATCGTCTACCGGGCCAACCCCCAGGCCGGTGATCCGGTGCCGCCGCCCCAGCCGGCCGTCAAAGTGGCGACCTGGACTGAAACCGTCACGCCCGACGACGTGATGCTGTTCCGTTATTCGGCGCTGACCTTCAACGGCCACCGCATTCATTACGACCGGCGTTACGTCACGGAGGTCGAGGGCTATCCCGGCCTCATCGTCCATGGCCCGCTGATCGCCACCTTGCTGGCGGAACTGGTGCGCAAGAACATGCCCGGCGCCCGCCTGCTCAAGTTTGAGTTCAGGGCCGTGCGACCGGTGTTCGACCTGTGGCCCTTCAAACTGCACGGGCTGCCGTCGGCCGACGGCAAGAGCGTCAGCCTCTGGACCGAAGACCACGAGGGCTGGCTCACCATGCAGGCCACGGCGACGCTGGTCTGAGCTGCGAACAAGGGTCAACACCGTTCGCGTTGAGCCTGTCGAAACGCCGCAGCCATGCAGATACCGCCGTCGGCAGGCTCAGACCGAAAGGAGTGCGGATCGAGTACTTCGCCAAAATTGAAACTGACCAGGAAGATTCATGAAAACACAAATCCCCACGCCCGACGCCTACCAGGACATGCGCGAGGCCCTGCGCGGCATGCTGGCGTCTTTTGACTCCGCTTACTGGCAGAAAGTCGACCACGAGCGTGGCTACCCCGAAGCCTTTGTCAATGCCCTGACCGAAGCCGGCTGGCTGGCCGCGCTGATTCCCGCTGAATACGGCGGCTCCGGCCTGGGCCTGGCGGAAGCCTCGGTGATCATGGAAGAGATCAACTTCGCCGGCGGCAATGCCGGCGCCTGCCACGGGCAGATGTACAACATGGGCACCTTGCTGCGCCACGGCTCGGACGCGCAGAAAAAACTTTACCTGCCCAGGATCGCCAGCGGCGAGTTGCGCCTGCAATCGATGGCCGTGACCGAGCCGACCACCGGCACCGACACCACGCAACTCAAGACCACCGCGGTGAAGAAGGGCGACAAGTACGTCGTCAACGGCCAGAAGGTCTGGATCTCGCGCATCCAGCACTCGGACCTGATGATTCTGCTGGCCCGCACCACGCCGCTGGCCGAGGTGAAGAAAAAATCCGAGGGCATGTCGATCTTCATCGTCAACCTCAAGGACGCGATCGGCCACGGCATGGCCGTGCAGCCGATTGCCAACATGGTCAACCACGAGACCAACGAAGTTTTTTTCGACAATCTGGAAATCCCGGCGGAGAGCCTGATCGGCGAAGAGGGCAAGGGTTTCAAGTACATCCTTGATGGCCTCAATGCAGAGCGCACGCTGATTGCTGCTGAATGTATCGGCGACGCCTACTGGTTTGTCGACAAGGCGCGCAACTACGCGAGCGAACGCGTGGTTTTCAACCGCCCCATCGGCCAGAACCAGGGCGTGCAGTTCCCGATTGCCGACAGCTATATCGAAACCGAAGCCGCCAATCTGATGCGCTTTCGGGCCTGCGAGCTGTTCGACGCCGGCAAGCCCTGCGGCGCCGAAGCCAACATGGCGAAGTACCTGGCCGCGAAGGCGTCCTGGGAGGCGGCCAATGTGTGCCTGCAGACCCATGGCGGTTTTGGGTTTGCCAATGAATACGACGTGGAACGCAAGTTCCGTGAGACCCGGCTATACCAGGTGGCGCCGATTTCCACGAATCTGATTTATTCGTATGTGGCGGAGCATCTGCTTGGTTTGCCTCGGTCGTTCTGAACACCGGACTGCATTCATGAAGTCTTCTCCAGCTGTGTTGTTCGCCAGCAAGTCGGGTCTGGCCCCGACGGGCGAGGTTATGCCAAGTCTGCGTTCAATCACCGTTCGGGCAGAGCCTGTCGAAGCCGCCTTCCCTTCCCGCGTTGGAGGTGTGCCCACTAGCCGGGGGTTGCCCGGCGGCAACTCACTTTTCTTTTGCGTCGCCAAAAGAAAAGTAAGCAAAAGAAAAGGCGACCCTGCTGTCTGCGACCCCCTTCGCTGTCGCTACGGGGGCAACCTACGGTGCTCGGTCCAGCCGGGGTCGAGCTCGAACTCGCCTTCGGCTCAGACAATCG
>NZ_JAQSDA010000012.1 GCF_029945685.1 Polaromonas sp.
GTGAAATCCGGGATTCGCTGGAGAAGCTGCGCAGCCTGCCCTTTGTAACCGAGCGGGGCCAGCGATTGGTGCTGTCTGATGTGGCTGACGTCCGCATCACGGATGGCCCGCCCATGCTGCGCAGCGAGAACGCGCGCCTGTCGGGTTGGGTGTATGTCGATATTCGCGGCCGCGACTTGCGCTCGGCCGTGCAGGAGATGCAAAAAACCGTCAACGAGAAGGTCAAGTTGCCGCCCGGCTATTCCGTTTCCTGGTCGGGACAGTTTGAGTTCCTGGAGCGGGCAACAGCCCGCCTCCAGGTGGTCGTTCCTTTCACGCTGTTGATCATCTTTGTACTCCTCTACCTGACCTTCAGGCGCTTTGACGATGCCTTCCTGATCATGGCCACCCTGCCCTTCGCGCTGATAGGCGGCATCTGGCTGCTTTATCTCCTGGACTACAACCTGTCCGTGGCTGGTGCGGTGGGTTTTATCGCACTGGCGGGCGTCTCGGCGGAGTTCGGCGTCATCATGCTGCTCTACCTGAAACAGGCCTGGGACAGGCGCATCGCAGAAGGGAGGACTTCCACCAGAGACCTGGTCGAAGCGATCCAAGAAGGTGCAGTGCTCAGGGTGCGGCCCAAGGCCATGACCGTGGCGGTGATTCTGGGCGGCCTGTTTCCGATCATGTGGGGAACTGGCACGGGCTCCGAGGTCATGCAGCGCATCGCCGCACCCATGGTGGGCGGCATGATCACCGCCCCGCTGCTGTCCATGTTCGTGTTGCCCGCCGCGTACCTGCTGATCCGGCGCAGGCGCTGCACGACCGAACGCCGGCCGGCTGCCGGGTAAGGGCCGCTTGCCGCAGAGCAAGCCGGCAATGCGTTTGATCTAACGCAAGCGGCGCGGCATCCAATGCCATGAGGCTGCGGCGTGCGGATCAGCGCGGCCGGTTTTGCGCTACGCTGACAGGATCAACCTGCCATGCCCATGACTGCCAAGACCCCCTCCTCACACAGCGGGCCTGCGCCCGCTCCGCCACTGTGGCATGCCTTGCCGGCCGGCGAGGTGCTCAACCAGCTGGTCTGCGACCCCGCCTTGGGGCTCAGTGCCGCAGAAGTGGACAAGCGCCGCGCTCGCGAGGGCGCCAACGCCCTGCCCGAGGCGCAGCGCCGCTCGCTGCTGGCCGTGTTCGCGCGCCAGTTCAAAAGCCCGCTGATCTACATCCTGTTTGCCGCCGCGGTGCTGGCGGTTGCCATGGCGCACTACGGCGACGCGGTGGTCATCCTGGCAGTGGTGCTGGTCAACGCCATGGTCGGCACCTTCCAGGAGGGCCGGGCAGAACGTTCGATGGCCTCACTGCGCCGGCTGGCAGCGCTGCGGGTGCGGGTGCTGCGCGACGGGCAGGAGGCCATGATCGAAGCGCGCGAGTTGGTCCCCGGCGACGTTCTGCTGCTGGCGGCCGGCGACGCAATCGGCGCCGATGCTCGCCTGATCGAGGAGGCCCAGTTGCAGGTCGCCGAGGCCGCCCTGACCGGCGAGTCGGTGCCGGTCAGCAAGAAGGTCGCGCGGTTGTCGGAGGCCACCGGTCTGGCGGACCGCCACAACATGCTGTTCTCCGGTACCTATGCGACAGCCGGCCGCGCGCGCGCGGTGGTCGTCGCCATCGGCAGCCACACCGAAGTCGGCCGCATCGCCGGGCTGACTGAAGCCGCTGCCGACCCGACAACGCCGCTGGAACAACGCATCGAACAGTTCGGCCGCTGGCTGGTGGTCGCCGCGCTGGTGCTTTTTGTCGCGGTGGTCGCGCTCGGGATGTTCCGGGACCTGCCGCTGGCCGATGTGCTGATGGTGGCCATCAGCCAGATGGTGTCCATGGTGCCCGAAGGTCTGCCGGTGGCCATGACCATCGCGCTGGCCGTCGGCATGCAGCGCATGGCGGGGCGCGGCGCCATCATCCGCCGCCTGTCGGCTGTCGAGACCCTGGGCTCGACCACCGTGATCTGCACCGACAAGACCGGCACCCTGACGCGTAACGAAATGACGGTCAGCGCGCTGTGGCTGCCAGGCGGGCTGGAAGTTTCCGTCAGCGGCACGGGCTACTCGCCCGAGGGTGAGTTGAGTTCCCATGACGCGGCCCTGCTGCCGCTGCTGCAGGCAGCCGCGCTGTGCAACGACGCGCAGCTGCTGCCGCCCGAGGAAGCGCGTACGCAATGGTCGGTGCTGGGCGACCCGACAGAAGGCGCGCTCAAGGTGCTGGCCGCCAAGGCAGGTATCGCTCTGGAACAACTTGCCCGGGAGGCTCCGCGCGAGGCCGAACTGCCCTTCGACGCGGATACCAAAATGATGGCCACGCGCCACCGCTTTGCCGGCGCGCCGCGCCGTGTGTTCATCAAGGGGGCGCCTGAAGTGTTGCTGCACCTGTGCGCAGCCGACGGAACGGCCGTGCTCCACGCTGCGCGTGCGGCCGCCGACGCCATGGCGGCGCGGGCGCTGCGGGTGCTGGCTTTTGCCATGGTCGACGACGACGTGCTGGACCCCGAGGCCGGCTTCGACGTGCTGGCGGGTCGTGCCCGCCTGCTCGGGCTGGCCGGTCAGATCGACCCGCCGCGCGAGGAGGTCAAGACCGCCGTCGCCGAATGCCGCGCGGCCGGCATCCGGCCCGTCATGGTCACCGGCGACCACAAACTCACCGGGCTGGCGATTGCCCGCGAACTCGGCATTGCGCGTGAGGGGGACCGGGCCGTGGACGGCACCGAACTCGAACACATGAACGAGGCGGACCTGCGTGACGGACTGGACCATATCTCGGTTTTTGCACGTGTGCATCCGGCGCAAAAGCTGCGCATCGTCGAGGCCCTGCAAGCACACGGCGAAGTGGTGGCCATGACCGGTGACGGCGTCAACGACGCACCCGCGCTGGCGCGCGCCGATGTCGGTGTGGCCATGGGCATCACCGGCACCGAAGTGGCTAAAAGCGCGGCCAAGATCATCATCACCGACGACAACTTCGCCAGCATCGTCGCGGCGGTTGAGCAAGGGCGTGTGGTTTACGGCAACCTGAAAAAAGTCATCCTCTACCTGTTCGCCACCTCGATCGACGAGGTCGTGGTGCTGCTGCTGGCCCTGCTGGCCGGTTACCCGCTGCCGCTGGCAGCTGTGCAGATTCTCTGGATCAACATCGTGACCGAGGGCACACTGACCGTGAACCTGGTGATGGACCCGGCTGACGGTGACGAGATGAAACGCACGCCCGTGCCGCGCAACGACCGGCTGGTGGACCGCACCATGCTGGGCCGGGTGCTGCTGATGTCGGCCACGGCCGTGCTGGTCACTTTCGGCTGGTTTGTCTGGCGCCTCGAGCAGGGCTTGCCGATGGACCTGGTACGTACCGAAACCTTCACCGTGCTGGCCATGTGCCAGTGGTTCAACGTGCTCAACTGCCAGTCGGCCACCCGATCGGCGTTGCGTCTGGGGCTGCTGAAAAACCCCTGGCTGCTGGGTGGTCTGGCCCTGAGCATCGCGCTGCAACTGCTGGTGCTGTATGCCCCGTTCATGAACACCCTGTTCTACACGGTGCCGCTGGCGCCGTCCGACCTGTTGCCGCTGTTGCTGCTGGCCAGCAGCGTGTTGTGGGGGGAAGAACTGCGCAAGCTCGTCGTGCGCCTTGGTCGGAAGCGGACGGCACAGACATGAACCTGATCGTGCTCGCCCTGCAGTTCCTGCTGTGTGCGGTGCTGATCGCCGGCTCAGGTTACGTGTTGTGCCAGAGTGCCGACCAGATCGCCAAGGCCACGGGGCTGACGGGCGGCTGGATGGGCCTGGCGCTGCTGGCCACGGTGACCTCGCTGCCCGAGCTGGCCTCGGGCATCAGCGCCGTCACGGTCATCAATGCACCCAACCTGGCCGTGGGCAACGCGCTCGGCGCCTGTGTGTTCAACCTCGTGTTCCTGGTGGTGATCGACGCGTTGCAGCCGCGCCAGCCGATCTACCGCCACGCCAGCGCGGCGCACCTGCTGTCCGCCGCCTTTGGCGTGGTGATGCTGGGTTTTGTCGCCATGAGCCTGCTGCTCCCCGCCACCACACCGGCCATGCTGCACCTGGGGCTGTACAGCCCGGTGCTGCTGGGGCTTTATCTGCTGGCGCTGCGCAGCGTCTTCGCACACGAGCAATCGCTTAGGCGGAAACCTGATCCCGATGCAGACACCGGGCCGCCACCGCAGTTGGGCCGTCAGTGGCGCCGCTTCGCGGCGGCCGCGCTGGTGGTGCTGGCGGCCGGCAGCTGGCTGCCCGCCATTGCCGACCAGCTGGCCCAGGCCATGGGCTGGAGCCGCAGTTTTGTCGGTACGCTCCTCATGGCGCTGGTCACCACGTTGCCCGAAATCGCGGTCACGCTGTCGGCCCTGCGCCTGCGCGCGCTCGACATGGCCATCGGCAACCTGCTCGGCAGCAACCTGTTCAACGTGACCATTCTGGCGATCGACGACATCTTTTACACCCGCGGGCCGCTGCTCGCCGACGCCTCGCCCGTGCATGCGGGCACGGCGGTCGCCGCCGTGGTCATGAGCGGGCTGGTGATGATCGGGCTGGTGATGCGGCCACAGGGCCGGGTCTTGCGTTTCGCCAGCTGGGTCAGCGTCGGCCTGCTGGGGACCTACCTGCTCAATGCCGTACTGGTGTTCCTCCACGGCGATTCATGATGCTATTGATAATGTAGCTGTCGGCGCATGAAAGTATTGGGCTGCAGCCTGTTTTTATGCTGAGCAGCGCCCACCCGTCGATACTGGCGGCGCCATGTTAAGGTGCCGGCATGAGCAAAACCATACGCTACACCTTGCTGTCCCTTCGTGATCTGGTGGTCTCTGCCGGACCTTTTGTGGTGCTGGCGGTGACCTTGCTGATACTGGCTTACTGGTGGCTGGACCCGAACCCGCCCAAACACGTGACACTGGCGACCGGTCCGGCGCAAAGCGCGTATGAAGAATTCGGCAAGCGTTATGCCGACATCCTGAAAAAAGACGGCATCACCGTTGATCTGCTGCCTTCGCAAGGCTCGGCCCACAACCTGCAACTGCTGCGCGAAGGCAAGGCCGACCTCGGTTTTGTGCAGGGCGGCACCAGCACTTACGACGCGGAAGACGCCGAAGCCCTGACCTCCCTGGGCAGCCTGTTCGTCGAGCCACTGTGGCTTTTTTACCGCGAAGAAGGCGTACGACAAGCAGGAAAAAGCAAGGCCTTGAACTCGCTGGTTCAACTGCAGGGCCTGCGTATCAATCTGGGAACCGATGGCAGCGGCGTGCCCAGCCTGATGGGCAAGCTGCTCGAAAGCAACCGGATCGAGGCGACCAGCCTGACCATCACCACGCTGGATCAAACCCCTGCCACGGTGGCCTTCCTCGGCGGCGAGCTCGATGCCATTGTGTTTGCCTCGGCGCCCGAATCGTTGATGGTGCAGATGTTGCTGCAGACACCGGGCGTCAAGCTCATGAACTTCACGCAGAGCGAGGCGTATTCGAAGCGGTTTTCCTTCCTGAGCACGGCTCGCCTGCCGCGGGGCGTGGTGGACCTGGCGCGCAACATCCCGCCCGAAGATGTCAGTCTGGTGGCACCGACCACCTCACTGATCGCCCGCAGTACCACCCACCCGGCGCTGGTGCAGCTGTTTGCCCAGGCCGGCAACGTGATCCACGGGCCTGCCGGCTGGTTCAAGGACGCGCGCGAGTTTCCGAACCGCAACAACAGCGAACTGCCGATCTCCAAGGAAGCCGAGCGCACGATCAAGAACGACGCACCGCTGCTGCAGCGCTACCTGCCCTTCTGGGTCGCCAACCTCGTCGAGCGCATGTGGCTGGTGATGGGCGTGATCATTGCGATCATGCTGCCCCTGTCCCGGATCGTGCCGCCGCTGTACGAGTTCCGCGTGCGGTCGCGCATATTCAGGTGGTACGGCCAGTTGCGTGATATCGAGTTGCGCAGTGAGAACGAAGACAGCCAGACCCTGCTGCAGGCACTGGACGAACTGGAGGGCCGGGCAGAAAAGGTCACCGTGCCGCTGTCTTACACCGATGAGCTGTACGCGCTCAAAAGCAATATCCAGCTGGTGCGCAAGAAGCTGATGCGCAGCTGAGCGTCTTTTCCCCGTCGTCAGGCCGCCACCCAGTGCCTGCCTCCACCGGCTGCCGGTTTGTACCGCGTGATCGAGACAGCCCTCCCCGCCACGTCGGCCTGCATCTGAAACAGATGCAGCCACTGGTTCTGCACCAGTTGCCTGACCACCGCGTGCCGGGCAATGATGCCGTCAATTGCGGCTTGCGGTGCTTCAATGAACACGCTGAGCCGCAGCGGCGTATGCCGCCATTGGCTGCCGTCGTGCAGTGACTGCATGGGCAGGCCTGTGCGCAAGTCGCCGCCATTGCCTTCAAAGACGCCCAGCCTGCCGCCCACCACGTTGTGCAACACCTTGTCGCCGCTGCCGTACCTGGCATTGTCGACCACGCTGGCGTAGTACTGCATGTTGATCCAGTGGGTCACCACCATCGGCGCGGTCATGATGAGTTCCAGCACGCTCCCGGTGAGGTCCTGGGTGTGGTCGTAGTCATGCAGAAACGCCCGGCCCGCCAGGTTCAGATGCTGGCTGCGGGTACGGGGCGCGACGATGAAGGCGGCGTTGTTGGCCAGGCCCCATTCGGGCCGCACCTGGGCCCAGTCGTTGGCGCGGGACTGGACGGTTTTCTCAAGCCGGCCGGCTTCCGTCGCCAGGTGCGCCAGCCCCAGCGCAGGTGCCCGTTCTGCGCGCGCGCGCTGGCCTGCCAGGGTCAGGGTGAGCTTGAGTTGCTCCAGATCCGCAGCATGACTGGCGGGCAGCAAGTCGGTGTCATACAGCACCAGCTCGTCCGTCGTGGTGTTGTGCATGCCGCCCAGGAAGCAGGTGCTGTCGGGAATGAAAATGTTTCTTTCAAGCAGCGCAGTGCGCACCGCTCCGTCATTGAGCAGGGCCGCCAGGGCCCGTGCATTGACCTCCCCGGTCTGGCCACCACATGCGCCGCAGTCCAGCCCCGCGGCGTGGGGGTTGTTGGCCGTCTGGCTACCGTGGCCCGCCAGCAGGACGATGCGGGCGAAGTCTTTTGTCAGGCCCATCGCGCCCAGAATGCCGGCAGCCATGTCGCAGCGCGATTGCAGCTCCTCTTCTGGCGTGGCACCGGGGAGGTTTTGCAGGCGTGGCCGGCTGGTACGGATCTCCTCGCCGGACAAACCGGTTTGTTCTACCGGGTGCGGGGTGGCTCGGCTGGGCAAGCTGCTTTTCAGCAGCTTGCCCGCGTACCACAGGCCGCAGGTTTCGACAAAACTGAAGCCGCTGCTGGCCGAGCTACGAAAGGTCTGCCAGGTGCTGCGCCACTGCAAACCCTGCTTGCGCCGCTGGCGGCGTTGCGCAATCACCTGACCGAGCGACTGCGAATCGGACGTGTCCCATTCGTCCGTCACGCAGCGGCTGGCGGCCAGCAGACCCGGCAGCTGCGGCCGCGTCATGGCTGTGCCCACGGGCGTGTACGCGATGAACAAACCAAAAAATCCGGCAAAGCCGCGCGTCTGGATGGTGGCGCTGCTGGCCTCCAGCGCGCGACGAAAGACCTCGGAACGCACATCGATGCAGAAAATGGCCTGGACTGTCGGTGCCACCGGCACGGCAGGCGCGTTCTTCAAACCCTGGCACAGCGGCTGCTGGTACGCGCGCTCCACGGCATCCTGAAGCAGCCACTCCTGCCGGTTTTCATCCAATGAGGCTCCGGCCCTTTCGTGGCGGGCGCAAGCAGCTATCCATTCAGGAGCACTCCCCCGGGCTTCCAGGTCCTGGAACAGGAGCCATTCCCAGCCCAGCCGGATGGCCAGCAGCTCGACGATGTTGTCATCATCCGTCCGGCCCGGCACGGTGCCCAGGCGCGCCTGCCAGCGCTCGTAGGCGCACCATGAAGCCCAGCCATTGATGCTCATCAGGAGCGCGGTGTAGTAGTCGGCGCATTGTGCGGGTTTCAAGCCCAGGGCCCGGGTAGCGGCGGCAATCAGTGCGCGTGGCTCCTGCGGCAGACTGGCTGCTTTCCGGCCAAAGCCTGCGTAACCCATCAGCAGCGCGGTGCTGTGGTCACCGGCCAATTGCCTGGCCCAGCTGGCGTACAACCCCACCCGCTCCGGATTCCAGGCGGCCTGACTCACATCGAAATAGGCAGCGCAATGCTGGCTGATCTGATGTGTGACAAAGTCAACCCAGGCCATGGCGTGGCTCAAGTCGCGCCGGCTGTCCACCAGCGTGGTGACCAGCGGGTGTGCCTGCGAGCCCTTGCCTTCCCCCGTCAGGCTGTCCACCAGCGCATCGACGCTGCAGTCGGCATGAGCGGCACGGATGGCGTCCTGCAAATGCGCCCGCGTCAACCGCCCGGCCTGCCATTCCGACCGGTAAAAGGAACGCGGCATGAGCAGCGGCGTGCCCGAGAGCCGACCCAGCCGGCTGGCGGCTTCCGTGATGGGTTGCTCCACAAACCCCCAGTACGGGTTGACGGCAATGAACTGGTCCAGCGGCCAGGTGGGTGCAATACGCTGGCAGGCTTGCGTCACGCTGGCTTGAAGCTGCGCAACATCGGGCGCCTGCCCGACCTCATTTTTTTCAACGACGGTATTCATTTCACAAGTCCTCTGTTATTTCCTGTGGGGAGGGCTGTCGCTGTGCGGGACAGACGGGCGGGCCAGAAGCGAAACGTCAAGCGGGTGAACCATTCGTCCAGGTACAAACCGGCATAAAACCAGGGGTACAAACGGCTGGCCCACGCACCGTGTGGCCGTGCGCGTATCAGGCATTGCATGACGAACAGCAGAACAAAACACACCATCACCCAGACCAGATCAAAGCCATTGACGGCAATGCCCTTGGGCAGGCCCAGCCACCCGCCAACAATTTGGTGCAATCCAAAATACGCAAACGCCACACCAAACGCGCCCAGCATCATGCCCAGCGGCCACAGACCGCCCAGACGCAGGGCCTGTGCAGTCAGCAGCGGCGCGATGGCCAGGGAAACAATGGCCGCCAGCACCCCCAGTGCCGTGGGCTTGTCAAAGGCCACGCCCCACAACACCCCGGCCACCAGCACCAGGACCAGGCCACTGACAGCACCCACCACCAACATGCTCACGCTGACATCTGCCCGCGGCGCAGACATGGCCTTCAGCCGCGCGAGCTCCACCGCGCCGCCGGCTCCCAGAAACGCGTGCGCCTTGTACAGCGAATGGGCCACCAGGTGCAGCAGTGCCAGGTCATAAGCACCCAGGCCGCATTGCATCAACATGAAACCCATTTGCGCGCAGGTAGACCAGGCCAGCATCACCTTCACGCTGATGCGGGTCATCATCACCAGTGCAGCGAGTACCGCCGTGAGACTGCCCACCACGACCAGCAGGGTTTGCGCACCCGCCACCTCGGAGACCAGCGGGCTCAGGCGAATCATCAGAAAGCCGCCCAGATTGACAATGCCCGCATGCAGCAGGGCAGACACAGGTGTGGGCGCTTCCATGACCTGAATCAACCATCCATGCACCGGCAACTGCGCACACTTGAGCAACGCGCTGATGACGACCAGAAACACCGCTGCCTTCAGGCTCAGGGGGTACGAAGGCAGGGCTTGAGCTTTGGCAATGACCACGTCCATCTCCAGGCTGCCAAGGGTCGCGCCAACCAGGGCCACACCTGCAAACAGGCAAACATCCCCCAGCCTGCTGGCCAGAAACTTTTTGTGCGCCGCGATCAAAGCCGCTGGTCTGTGGCTGAAATAGGTCAGCAACTGATGCAGACACAAAGACGTGGCCAGCCAGGCCAGTGCCAGCACGGCCAGGTTGTTGGTCAGCACAACGACAGAAACGGCAGCCAGCGTGGCCATCAGCCAGCGGGCGTAACGGGCTTGCCCTGCGTCGCCGGCCAGGTAGGTCTGTGAATACCGGGTGATGACCCAGCCAATAAAACTGACCAGCAGCAGCACAGCGCAGCCGAGCACATCAGCGCGCAGGCCACGAATGATCAAAGGCCCTCCCAAAACCAGAAAAGCCAGGGACGCAACCGCCAAACCGGCTGCGAGCGCGGCACAGGCGCGCGCCGCACGCCAGCTGGCCGTGAAGGCCGCTAACGCATACAGCAGGGGAACTGCCAGGAGCAAGACCCCCCGCAGCGGCTGCACATAATCAGGTGAAACAAGCAAGACACGCTCCTCTTTCTATCGGATGGCGTGACTTTGCCGGGTTTCCTTAATTCTGTAAAATACATATTACGCATTCTAATGTTCTTATAAACAGATCGTTTTTCTTCCAAAAGGGGCCTGTGTGTCACGCCTGAACTACCACCACCTGCACTACTTCTGGGCAGTTGCCAAGGAAGGCAACCTGACTCGCGCCGCCGCACAGTTGCATGTCTCGCAGTCGGCGCTGTCCACACAAATCAAGCAGCTTGAAGACCAGCTGGGCCAGGCACTGTTCAGCCGTGACGGACGGGTATTGCAACTGACCGAGGCCGGGCGCGTGGCGCTGACTTATGCCGAAACCATTTTCGAGACCGGCAATGAATTGACCTCCCTGCTGCGTGATGGTCAGAGGCTGGCGCGTCAGGTGCTGCGCATTGGCGGCGTGGCCACGCTGTCAAGAAATTTTCAGGAGAATTTTGTCAAGCCGCTGCTTCAGCGCACAGATGTTGAACTGGTGTTGCAGTCCGGCGGGCTGGACGAACTGCTGACGCGCCTGGCGGTGCACAACCTGGATGTGGTGCTGTCCAATCGCAAGGTCCACGCCGACAGCCAGCACCCGTGGCGCTGCAGGCGCATTGCGCGCCAACCGGTCAGCCTGGTCGGCAAGCCGCGCAGCAAAGGCAAGGCGTTTCGCTTTCCCGAAGAGCTGGCCGAACAGCCCCTGCTGCTGCCGGGCCGTGACAGCGACATCCGCGCTGGCTTTGATGTGCTCTGCGAACACCTCGGCCTGCGCTACCAGGTGCTGGCCGAGGTGGACGACATGGCCATGCTGCGGCTGCTGGCGCGTGACTCCGGCAACGTGGCCCTGCTGCCCACGGTGGTGGTGCAGGACGAACTGCGCAGCGGCAAACTGCAGGAGTACTGCGTGGTGCCTCAGCTGCATGAGAATTTTTACGCCATCACCGTGCAGCGGCACTTTGAGCCGCCCCTGCTTAAAACCCTTCTGAGAAGGTCAGAGGCCGAGGTCCTGGGGACGGACTAAGTGCCTATAGTCCAAGAGACTTCCAGCCGGCATGGCCCAGTTTTTCCAGCGTGGCAATGTTCGTCTCAAAAATGGCATCGGCTTGCGGGAAGGCTTCCACTGCGCGTTCCACACTGCCCTCGCGCAGCAAATGCAGGATGGCAAAGGGTGCGCGGTTGGTGAAGTTGCCGATGTCGTCGGGCTCGGTGCCTTCGAACTGGAACCTGGGGTGAAAACTGGCGAGTTGAACCACGCCTTCAAGGCCATGTTCACCGACCACGCCTTCGGCAATCTCCAGGAAATCATTGAAATCCAGGAAATCATCGAACAGCGTCGGGTGGATCAGCAGCGTGGTGTCGATCTCTTCAGCCGGCGTTGCCACCAGCAGGTCGAGCTCCCGGTCGAGCTCTTCAAGCAAGTCGTCAGCGTGCCGCGCATGGCTGACCACCAGGCGCACCTGGTTCTTGACATACACCGCTTTGGCAAACGGGCACAGGTTCAGTCCGATCACGGCTTTTTCAAGCCAGTGCCGGGTTTGTGTCAGGACTTCGTCGTCGGTCATAACCATCTCCAGGGAGCGACTCGCAATCAGCGGTCGTGAGAACTCTTCATCCCAGCAGGGGCCGCGGAACCGGCTTCGCCGGGCCGCAGGCTGGCGGCTGCGGCTCCGAGCCCGCTTGAGCGGGCTTGGACAGCCTCCAGATGCGCTGCCTCTGGCAGCGTGGCGCCCTGCAAGGGCAGCGCCCCCCCGGGGGGAGCGCACTACACGAAGTGAAAAGCGTGGGGGCTCAGTGCAACGCTTTAAACCGCATGCGTTTGGGCTTGGCCCCCTCTTCACCCAGGCGTTTTTTCTTGTCGGCTTCGTATTCCTGGTAGTTGCCGTCGAAGAAGGTCCACTGGCTGTCGCCTTCGGCCGCCAGGATGTGGGTGGCGATGCGGTCCAGGAACCAGCGGTCATGGCTGATCACCATGATGGAGCCGGCAAATTCGAGCAGCGCGTCTTCGAGTGAGCGCAGCGTTTCCACGTCGAGGTCGTTGGACGGCTCATCAAGCATCAGCACGTTGCCACCGGCAATCAGGGTCTTGGCCAGGTGCAGCCGCCCGCGCTCGCCACCGGACAGGGTGCCCACGCGTTTTTGCTGGTCGGCGCCGTTGAAGTTGAAGCGTCCGGCATAAGCACGGCTGGGCATGGTGAACTTGCCGACGGTCAGCATGTCGAGCCCGCCGGAGATGTCTTCCCAGACGGTTTTCTCGTTGGCCAGGTCATCGCGGTGCTGGTCGACAAAGGCCATGCGAACGGTTTTGCCGATCGCCACCTCACCGCTGTCGGGCTGCTCCTTGCCGGCAATCAGCTTGAACAGTGTGGATTTACCCGCACCGTTCGGGCCGATGATGCCGACAATGGCGCCGGCCGGAATCTTGAAGCTCAGGTTGTCGATCAGCAGGCGGTCGCCGAAGGACTTGCTGACGTTCTTGAACTCGATGACTTCATTGCCCAGGCGCTCGGCCACGGGAATGAAAATCTCCTGGGTCTCGTTGCGCTGCTGGTATTCGAAATCGGACAGCTCTTCAAACCGTGCCAGGCGCGACTTGCTCTTGGCCTGGCGCGCTTTCGGATTCTGGCGTGACCATTCCAGCTCTTTCTTCAGGGCCTTGGCTCTGGCCTCTTCGCCCTTTTGCTCTTGCGCCAGGCGTTCGCCCTTTTGCTCCAGCCAGGTGCTGTAGTTGCCTTTCCAGGGGATGCCGCGGCCGCGGTCCAGCTCCAGAATCCACTCGGCGGCGTTGTCCAGGAAGTAGCGGTCATGGGTGATGGCCACCACGGTGCCGGGGTAACGCTGCAGGAACTGCTCGAGCCAGTCCACCGATTCGGCGTCCAGGTGGTTGGTCGGCTCGTCGAGCAGCAGCATGTCGGGCTTGGACAGCAGCAGGCTGCACAGCGCCACGCGGCGTTTTTCGCCACCCGAGAGGACGCCGACCTTGGCATCCCAAGGCGGCAGGCGCAGCGCGTCGGCGGCGATTTCGAGCTGGTGCTCCGAGTCGGTGCCCGAGGTGGCGATGATGGCTTCGAGCCGCGCCTGCTCGGCGGCCAGCGCGTCAAAGTCGGCATCGGGCTCGCCGTAAGCGGTGTACACGGCTTCGAGCTGGGCCTTGGCGGCAAACACCGCGCCCATGCCGGCCTCGACGCTCTCGCGTACGGTGTGCTCGGGGTCCAGCTTGGGCTCCTGCGGCAGGTAACCGATGTTCAGGCCCGGCATGGGCATGGCCTCGCCTTCGTACTCTTTGTCCAGACCCGCCATGATCTTGAGCAGCGTGGACTTGCCGGAACCGTTGGTGCCCAGCACGCCGATCTTGGCGCCGGGGAAAAAGCTGAGGGAAACGTCTTTCAGAATCTGACGCTTGGGCGGCACGATCTTGCCGACCTTGTTCATGGTAAATACGTACTGGGCCATCGGGATTAACTTCTCATAAGGGAAAAACAACGCAGGGCACCTGACCGGACCGGCCTGCAAGGCAGACTGGCCGGCGGTGATGCTGCAAACAAAAACCACACGCCTTAGCTGGGGGGCAGGCACCCTGAATCAAGGCGCGTTTCTGGCGTGAACCCCCCGATTATCGTTCCATGCGACAATACACGGGTTGCTGGCTCCAGTTGCCTGCAGCAATTAGGCACACCTTCGGTGACAGTTTGGGTGCCCAGCCTGACTTTTTTACCCGTCTGCCTTTCACTGGCGGAGGCTTTACCAGCCCCCGACTGGCCGATCTTTGGCACCTTCGCGTGCACCATCAATGACTTTTGAAAATCTGAATTTGGCCCCGGCCATTCTTAAAGCCGTGCTTGAGCAGGGCTATACCGTTCCCACCCCGATCCAGGCCCAGGCCATTCCTGCCGTGCTGGCCGGCGGCGATCTGCTCGGCGGCGCCCAGACCGGCACCGGCAAGACCGCGGCCTTCGTGCTGCCCATGCTGCAGCGCCTGTCGTCCGAGCCGTCCCTGAAAAACAAGCGCGGCGTCAGTGCCGTGCGCGCCCTGATCATGACCCCGACGCGCGAACTCGCCGCCCAGGTTGAGGAAAGCGTCCGCCTCTACGGCAAATATCTCGAACTCTCCTCCATGGTGATGTTCGGAGGTGTCGGCATGGGCGCGCAGATTGACAAACTGCGCCGCGGCGTGGACATCCTGGTGGCCACCCCCGGCCGCCTGCTGGACCACGCCAGCCAGGGCACGCTGGACCTGAGCCAGGTGCAGATCCTGGTGCTCGACGAAGCCGACCGCATGCTGGACATGGGCTTCATCCACGACATCAAGAAGGTGCTGGCCCTGGTGCCCAGGCAGAAGCAGACGCTGTTGTTTTCCGCCACCTTCAGCGACGAGATCCGCGACCTGGCCAACGGCCTGCTGCGCGATCCGCTGCACATCCAGGTGACGCCGCGCAACACCACGGTGCAGCGCATCACCCAGACCATCCACCCGGTCGGCCGCGGCAAGAAAAAAGCGCTGCTCACGCACATCATCAACGAGCACAACTGGAGCCAGGTGCTGGTGTTCACGCGCACCAAGTTCGGCGCCAACAATGTGGCCGAACACCTGACGAAAAACGGCATCCCGGCGATGGCGCTGCACGGCAACAAGAGCCAGACCGCCCGCACCCAGGCGCTGGCCGACTTCAAGAGTGGCAGCATCCGCGCCCTGGTGGCCACCGACATTGCCGCGCGCGGCATCGACATCGACGAGCTGCCGCACGTCGTCAACTATGAAATCCCCAACGTCAGCGAAGACTATGTGCACCGTATCGGCCGCACCGGCCGCGCCGGCAACAGCGGTGAAGCCGTCAGCCTGGTCTGCCTGGACGAGGAAGGCTTCATGCAGGACATCGAGCGCTTCACCAAGCAGAACATCGAAAAAGTCATCGTGCCAGGTTTTGAAGCCGAACCCGGCGAAAAAGCCGAGCCGCTGGCCATGGGCCGCCAGACCATCTGGGGCGGCATTGGCAAACCGCCGAGCCGTGACGTGATGCAGGCAGCCGCCAAGGCCGCCCGCAGCGAAATGATGACGCGCATCCGCGAGAACAAGCCCCAGGCGGGCCGAGGCGCCGGCAATGGCGGCGGCGGCAACGGTGGTGGCAATGGTGGTGGTGGCCGCGGCCGCAGCAGCGGAGGCGGCAATGGTGGCCGCAGCCAGCCTCAGGGTGGCCAGCCGCGCCAGAATTCCGGCTACGCACAAGGCGGCCAGCCTGCCCAGCAGCAGGCGCGCAACCCGAATGCCCAGCCTCCCCGTCCACGCAACACCCAGGAGCGCGACGATGATGCCCAACCCGCCAGCCATGTTTCCTCAGGCTTCCCTTCCTCCGGCCAGCCCACCGGCGGCAACCGCGGCAACTACCGCGGCGGTGGCCGGCCAGCCGGCGGTGGCGGTGGCGGCGGACGCTCGGGTGGCCCTGGTGGCCGGAGCAACGGGTCTGGTCGGTCGGGAAATTCTGGCTCGTTTACTGGCCGATAAAAGTTATTCGGCGGTCCACTGCGTGGTCCGCCGAACATCCGGGACAGAACACCCCAAACTGGTGACCCACGTCATCACGGACTTCGCAACGTTCCAGGCGCCCCCGGTGGACGATGTCTTCATCGCACTGGGCACCACCATCAAGGTGGCAGGCAGCCAGCAGGCTTTCCGGGCCGTCGATTTCGACGCTGTCGTGGCCCTGGCCAGATCGGCGCGTGCTGCCGGCGCAACCCGGCTGGGCATCGTCAGCGCCATGGGCGCCGACACGGCCTCCCCCGTTTTTTACAACCGCGTCAAGGGCGACATGGAAGACGCTGTCAGCCAGCTCGGCTACGACAGTGTGGTGTTTGCACGCCCCTCGGTCCTGGCAGGCGACCGCGCGGCCCTGGCACAAGCCACCCGCCCCGGTGAACAGCTCGCGCTGGTTGCCATGCGGCTGTTCAAGCCGCTGATCCCGCGCAACTACCGCGTGGTTGCAGCAGCCGATGTCGCCGCGGCGCTGGTGAACGCGGTACAAGCCGGCCAGCCGGGACGCCGCGTGCTGCTCTCGGGCGAGCTCCAGCCCGTCTGAAGTTTCATGGCCTTTTGGGCCTCCAGCCCTTTGCTGTCGGCGCCACCAGCTACTTATTCGATAGCAAATTCCCGCTGCCGGTGCAGTTTTCAGCCTTGCACGAACAGGGTCACCAGCGGGTCCGGCCCGACCTGGCGGCTCCAGTGGCCGTGGATGGCCGCATCGAACGCGGCGCCACTCGGGAGCAGATCGGCCGAATAGAAATGCTCCCCGGGCTTGAACACGCGCGAGCTTCCATCCTGCAGGCCGATTTCCATCTGGCCGCCGAGAATGACCACCCATTGCGGTGTCACCGTGCAATGAAACTGGCTGCGAAAACCCACCGGGCTGTGCCGCAGCTGGTAGCCGGTCGACGGCATCAAGGCGGACAACAGCGCTTGCGGCGACCCTTCGGTCAGCGCCAGCGGCTCCTCGCGGAATCCGGCGCGGCCGTCGGGGCCGGTGTAGAGCGTGATTTTGGTGAAAACAGTCATGAAAATTCCGTCAGAAACAAACAAGGGGGTGCTCAGGCACCAGTAGCTCGCCGCCAGGCCAGCACAGCGGCCACGATCTCTTCGGGCGGACCGGCGAGATCGAAGCTTTGTGCATTTTCCTCCGGGCCGGGTGCTTCCAGCGTACTGAGCTGGCTGGCCAGCAGCGACAGCGGCATGTAATGGCCGGTTCGCGCGGCCATGCGCGCCGCGAGCAAGGGGTAGTCGCCCTGCAGATGAACAAACCGGACCTCGGGCGCCCCGCGCCGCAGGATGTCGCGGTAGGAACGCTTGAGTGCCGAACACGACAGCACCAGGCCACTTCCGGCCGCCCGGGCCTGCGCGAGCCGTTCGGCCAGCGTTTGCAGCCAGCCTTCCCGGTCCTCGTCGCCCAGCGCTACCCCGGCCGCCATGCGCGCCACGTTGCTGGCAGGATGCAGGCTGTCGCCCTCCAGGAACTCCAGGCCGAGCGCGGCCGCCAGCTGGGCGCCCACGGTGCTCTTGCCGCAGCCGCTGACGCCCATGACGACAAAAATATCAGCATTCATCTGCGCCACATTCTGCCTTCCCTGCCACCACCTAGGCCGACCAGCGCACAGTGGCGTCAGCGCGTTGGTGCAGATCGGGCAGCAACTCCAGCCCCAGCCCGGGTTTGCCGTTCAGGCTGAGCATGCCTTGGCTCACTGTGGGCAGCTCGGTCACGAGTTCCTTGTACCAGCCGGTATAGAAAGCGCGCACACTTTCCTGGATCAGGGCATTGGGCGCGTGCAGGGACAGGTGGCTGGACGCCGCCCAGACCACCGGCCCGGTGCAGTCGTGCGGCGCGACGGGCAATTGCCAGGCGTCGGCCATGGCCGCGATCTTGCGCGCTTCGGTGAGGCCGCCGCACCAGCTCAGGTCCAGCATGGCGACACCGGCCACGCCGGTCTGCAGGTAGTCCTTGAAGCCCCATTTGTAGCTCAGCGTTTCGCTCGCGCAGATCAGCGCGTCGCAGTCCTTCGAATACTGCTTGAGCAGGTCCAGCGAATCCATGCGGATGGCGTCTTCGTGCCAGAAGGTGTTGAAGGGCTTGAGCGCGCGCGCAATCTTCTGCGCCATCGGCAGCCGCCACAGGCTGTGAAACTCCACCATGATGTCCATCTGCTCGCCGACCGCCGAGCGAATCTTGCGGAAGGGTTCCAGCGCGAGGTCCAGGTCGGTATTGCTGATGTACTGCCCGTCGCTTTTTTCGGCCGCCGGATCGAAGGGCCATATCTTCATCGCCGTCACGCCTTCAGACAGCAGCGACTCGGCCAATTCGTCGGCATGGTGCAAAAAGGCTTCGAGGTCTTCATACGGCCCGGCGTTGGCTTTCTTCGCCTGGCCGATGCCCCAGTTGGCGCTGGACTGGTTGACGGTGCTGCGCACGTACTGGTAACCGGCACAGGTGTTGTAGATGCGAATGCTGTCGCGGCTCTTGCCGCCCAGCGCGGTATACAGCGGCATGTTGGCCGCCTTGCCGAAAATGTCCCACAGCGCGATGTCGATGGCCGAGTTGCCCCGGGTTTCCACGCCGGAGCCGCGCCAGCCGAGGTAACCGGTGATGTCCTTGTTGCGCGCCTCGATGGCCAGCGGGTCCTTGCCCAGCAGCTTGGGGCCAGCCCACTCGTGGATATAGGCTTCCACGGACGCTGCGCCCATGAAGGTCTCGCCGAGGCCAACCAGGCCTTCGTCGGTGTGGATGCGGACCCAGATGATGTTGGGAAACTCGCCCAGCCTCAGGGTTTCGACTTTGGTGATTTTCAATTCATGCTCCGAAAAAAAGGCCGCAAGAGAAAACCCTTGCGGCCTTGTGACGATACGGCCGATACGCCGCTTAACCGCCGCGCGCCTTCTTCAGCGCGTCCATCACCATCTTGACCGGCTCAGCGCCTATGGTTGGAATGTTCTTGTCATAAACGGGCTTGACCTTGTCGAACATGCGTTTCTGCTCGGCCGCACTCACCTCGTTGACCGTCATGGTTTTCTTCAGATTGGCCAGCGACTTCTCGTTCAAGGCGCGGTTCGCCGCACGCTGGACTTTCTGGCCTTCCATCGCCGCTTCACGCAGCACCGCCTGCTCCTGAGGGTTCAGCTGGTCCCAGAGTTTTTTGCTGTACAGCACCAGGAAGGGGGTGTAGGCGTGGCGTGTCACGCTCAGGTACTTCTGCACTTCGCTGAACTTCGAGGTCTCGATGGTCACGAAGGGATTTTCCTGGCCATCAATCGTCTTGGTTTCCAGCGCAGTGAAGACCTCGCCAAACGCCATGGGTACGGCGTTGGTACCCAGGGTCTTGAAGGTATCCAGGAAGATGTTGTTCTGCATCACGCGAACCTTGACACCTTCAAAATCTTCCGCCTTGGCGACCGGCCGCTTGCTGTTGGTCAGGTTGCGAAAACCGTTTTCCCAGTAGGCCAGATTGATCAGGCCGGCCTCTTCCAGCTTCTTGTTGAAGTAGGCACCGGCCGGGCCGTCAAGCACAGCATCGGCTTCCTTCTCGTTGGCAAACAGGAAGGGCAGATCGAAGGCGCCAAGTTCCTTGACAATGCCGACCAGCGGCGAGCTCGAGGTGCACACCATTTCCTGGGTGCCGGCGCGCAGCGCCTGTGTGGCCGGCAGGTCGCCGCCCGCAGCGCCGCCCCAGAAGGCATTGATCTTCATCTTGCCGCCGGTCTTCGCAGCCAGCACTTCCTGCATCTTCTTGACGCCGACGCCGACCGGGTGGTCTTCGTTGACACCGTTGGTGAACTTGATCGTGCGGTCGGCAAACTGCGCGAAGCTCGACGTGGCCACCAGCAAGGCGGCTGCGGCAAGGGCCAGGGTTCTGCGTTTGAACATGGTTGTCTCCTTTTATAAAAACGACAGGGGTTGGGAAAGGGAAGTCATCGCATCCACCACTTGAGCGGTTCGGTCACGATGGAGGGAAAAAGTACCAGCAGGAACAGCACCGCAAGCTGGGCCATCAGGAAGGGCATCACACCCTTGAAAGCCTCGTCCATGCTGATTTTTGCGACACCGCACACCACGTTGAGCACCGTGCCCACCGGCGGGGTGATCAGGCCGATGGCGTTGTTCATGATGAACATGATGCCGAAATACACCGGATCGATGCCAGCCTTGAGCACCACCGGCATCAGCACCGGCGTGAGGATCAGCACCGTCGGCGTGAAGTCAAGCGCGGTGCCGACCACCACGATCAGCACCATCATCACGAACATCAGCAGCATCTTGTTGTCCATGAAGGGCGACATCAGTCCGGCAACTTCCGTGGGGATGTTGGCGACCGTGATCAGCCAGGCGCTGACCATGGCCGCAGCCACCAGGAACATCACCACCGCGGTGGTCTTGCCGGCCGCGAGAATCAGTCCGTACAGCTCCGACCACTTGAGCTCGCGGTAGATGAACATGCCAACCACAAAGCTGTAGACCGCAGCCACCACTGCGGCCTCGGTCGGCGTGAAGATGCCGAACTTCATGCCGCCGATGATGACGATGGGCAGGGTCAACGCAAACCCGCCCTGGGCCGTGATATGCAGGCGCCCGGCCATGGAAAGTTTGGGCGCGGGTTGCACGTTCTCCTTGCGGGCAATCCACCACCAGGTCAAACCGATTGCCGCACCCATCAGGATGCCGGGCACAATTCCGGCCAGAAACAGCTTGGTGATGGAGACGTTGCCGGCCACGCCGAAAATGATCAACCCGATCGACGGCGGTATCACCGGCGCAATGATGCCGCCGGACGCAATCAGGCCGGAGGCCCGCCCGACGTTGTAACCGGCAGCCCGCATCATGGGAATCAGCAGCGCGGCCAGCGCGGCGGTGTCGGCAATCGCCGATCCTGACAGCGAGGCCATGATGACAGCGGCAATCACCGTGACGTAACCGAGGCCGCCGCGAAAATGCCCGACCCAGGCCATGGCCAGGTTGACAATGCGGCGGCTGATGCCGCCGGCATTCATGAATTCGCCGGCCAGCAGGAAAAACGGCACGGCCAGCAGCGGGAAGTTGTCGGCGCCATCGACAAAACGCTGGGCCAGAATCTGGCTGTCAAAAGTCACCAGGCCGCTGGTGGCGGCCAGGAAAGCCATCAGCGTCACGCCGCAGACAAGCAGCGCATAGGCAATAGGCATGCCAATCGCCATGGCGGCCAACAGGCTGAGAATAAAGACGCTGACGGTCATGACTTGCTTCCCTGCATTTGTTTTTCGACGTCGGCCAGGCCTTCGGTTTCGATCACCTGCACCAGCTCGGCCTCGCTGATGCGCCCCGTCACCAGCCGGAACAGCACATTGAGATTGATGATGGCCATCACCACGCTGACGATGTAGCCAATGCCGTAAATCCAGATCATGGAAATGCCGACCACCGGCGAGACATTGCTGACCTGCAGCTCATGCATTTCATAAGTTCCCATGAAAAAGAGCACATTGCAGAACAGCATCAGTGCCTCGCTCAGGAACAGGCAGAGTTTCTTGCCAAGCACCGGCAGGTGCTTGACCAGGGTGTCCACGCCCAGATGCCCGCCTTCGTGCATGGCCAGCATCGCACCGATATAGGTCAGCCAGATGAAGAAGTACCGGGACATCTCGTCCGAGACGGAGATGCCCGAATTGAAGGCATACCGCAGCACCACGTTGCCGAACACCATGAAAACCATGGCCACCATGCAGACGACCACCAGCAGCTCCAGTAACTTGAAGAACCAGAAAATCGCCGCATCCATTGCCTTTTGCAAATTCATTTTTCCGCCTGTTGTCTGGTGGGAGGGCTCAGGCCGCCTTGAGCTGCCGTGCGGGGCTGCTCAGGACCGGCAGGCGGCGGCGCGAGGCCAGCACCTCTTCGATGTCTTCCTTCGCGCCGTCGATCAGCACGCGGATCGCGCGCTCGGCTTCGTCGGGCTGGTGCGCGATCACCGCGTCCAGCACGGCACGGTGCAGCGGCAGGGAGTGGGTCGGGCCATCCTTGCGGCGTGTGGAAATTTCAAAGCTGGTGCGCAGCAGCGCACCCAGCGCCTTGCTCATCTGCACCAGCATGCGGTTGCGGCTGGCGCGCAGCAGGCCCTGGTGGAAACGCAGGTCGTGCGTGACATAGTCGCCACCCTCCTCGACCGCATGTTTCATGCCGGCATAAGCGGCCTCGACCTCGGCGATGTCCTGTGCCGTGGCGCGCTCCGCCGCCAGACGCATCGCGGCAGGCTCCACCACGCGGCGCAGGTCCTGCAGGTCACGCAAAAATTCGGGTGTCAGTCCGGCCTTGGACTGCCAGATGATGACGTCGGGATCGAACCAGTTCCAGTGGTCCTCCGACAACACACGCGTTCCCACCTTGGGGCCGGTGGTCATCAGGCCTTTGGCAATCAGCGACTTCACCGCCTCGCGCACCACCGTGCGGCTGACACCCAGCTCCTGGCACAACACCGGCTCGGGCGGGATCGACGCACCCACGGCATACCGGCCCGCAACAATGGCTTCGCCAAGGTGGTCAACCGTGTTGCCGTGAACGTTTTTGATCATTGCCGTCCGTTTAATGGTTATTACTAGGATTTGCGGCGCAATGGTATGACGATAATATGTTTATCAATTAAGGATTTTCCCTATGACCGCCTCCAAGACCCCCCGGAAGAAACCCGAAGAGCTGCGCAGCCAGCAATGGTTTGGCCGCCAGGACCGCGACGGTTTCGCCTACCGCAGCTGGGTCAAGGGCAAGGGCGTGCCGCATGACCAGTTCGACGGCCGGCCCGTCATCGGTATCTGCAACACCTTCAGCGAACTGACGCCCTGCAACAGCCACTTCCGCACGATCGCCGAGCAGGTGAAGATCGGCGTGTACGAGGCCGGCGGCTTCCCGCTGGAGTTCCCGGTCATGTCGCTGGGCGAAACCCTGTTGCGTCCGACCGCCATGCTGTACCGCAACCTGGCCAGCATGGACGTCGAAGAAAGCATTCGCGGCAACCCGATCGATGGCGTGGTGCTGCTGATGGGCTGCGACAAGACCACGCCTTCGCTGGTGATGGGCGCGGCCAGCGTGGACCTGCCGACGGTGGGTGTCAGCGGCGGCCCCATGCTCAGCGGCAAATGGCGCGGCCAGGAGCTCGGCTCGGGCACCGGCGTCTGGAGCATGAGCGAGCAGGTGCGCGCCGGCACCCTCAAGCTCGCCGACTTTTTCGAGGCCGAAAGCTGCATGCACCGCAGCCACGGCCACTGCATGACCATGGGCACGGCCAGCACCATGGCCAGCATGGTCGAGGCGCTGGGCATCGGCCTGCCGGGCAACGCGGCCTACCCCGCAGTGGATGGACGGCGCAATGTGCTGGCGCGTTTGGCCGGGCGCCGCGCGGTCGAGATGGTGCATGAAGACCTGCTACTTTCGAAAATCCTGACACGCGAGGCGTTTGAAAACGCCATCAAGACCCTGGCGGCGATTGGCGGATCGACCAATGCGGTGATCCACCTGATCGCCATGGCCGGGCGTATCGGCGTCAAGCTCACGGTGGACGACTTCGACCGCCTGGCCAGCGAACTCCCCTGCCTGGTCAACCTGCAGCCTTCGGGCAAGTTCCTGATGGAAGACTTCTGTTACGCCGGCGGCCTGCCGGTGGTCATGAGGGAAATCGCGCAGCACCTGCACCTGGACGCGATCACGGCCAACGGCCAGACCATTGGCGCGAACATCGCCGACGCGCAGAACTACAACACCGAGGTGATCCGCCCGCTGGCCACGCCCTTCAAGGACAAGGCCGGCATTGCCGTGCTGCGCGGCAACCTGTCGCCGCGCGGCGCGGTCATCAAGCCGAGTGCCGCCACGCCGGCGCTGATGGTGCACACCGGCCGTGCGGTGGTGTTTGAAAACATCGAGGACTTCCACGCACGCATCGACGACGACAGCCTGGACATCGATGAAACCTGCGTCATGGTGCTGAAAAACTGCGGCCCCAAGGGTTACCCCGGCATGGCGGAGGTCGGCAACATGCCGTTGCCGCCCAAGATTCTCAAAAAGGGCATCACCGACATGGTGCGTATCAGTGATGCCCGCATGAGCGGCACGGCCTACGGCACCGTGGTGTTGCACACGGCGCCCGAAGCGGCGGCCGGCGGCCCGCTGGCGATTGTGCAAAACGGCGACCTGATCGAACTCAATGTGCCCGCGCGCAAGCTGCATCTGCACATCAGCGACGAGGAACTGGCGCGCCGCCTGGCCGAATGGAAAGCACCCCCGCCACCGCTGTCCTCGGGCTACTGGAAGCTGTATGTCGACCATGTGCTGCAGGCCGACGAAGGTGTGGACCTCGATTTCCTGGTCGGCAAACGCGGCTCCTTCGTGCCGCGCGACAACCACTGATTCACAAGGGCTGACATGAAATTACTCATCACAGGCGGCGCCGGTTTTGTGGGCGCCAGGCTTGCCCGCGCGATTCTCCAGAAAGGCCAACTCGATGGCCAGGCCATTGACGAACTGCACATTGCCGACATGTTTGCACCACCCGCCGACCTGGCGGCTGATGCGCGGGTGCGGGTGCACACCGGTCCGCTGCTCGACCAGTCGGCCCTGTTTGCCGGCGGCTTCGACGCCGTGTTTCACCTGGCCTCGGCGGTGTCGGGCGAGTGCGAGCTCGACTTCGACCTGGGCCTGCATTCCAACCTGGACAGCACCCGCCTCCTGCTCGACAGCCTGCGCCAGGCCGGCAATGTCCCGCGGCTGGTGTTCGCCAGTTCGGTGGCGGTGTTCGGCCCGGACGCGTCCAACCCGTTGCCCGACCTGGTGAGCGACCACACCCTGCCGTCGCCGCAGACCTCCTACGGCATGCACAAGCTGGTGTGTGAACACCTGATCGCCGACTACACCCGCAAGGGTTTTGTCGATGGCCGGTCGGCGCGCCTGATGACGGTCACGGTGCGCCCAGGCAAACCCAACGGCGCGGCGTCCTCGTTTTTCAGCGGCATCATCCGGGAGCCCCTGGCCGGCGTGGAAACCACTTGCCCGGTGGATGCGAGCGTCACGCACCCGGTGTCATCGCCGTCGAACACGGTGCATGGCCTGATCACCGTGTTCGAGGCCAGCCAGCAAGCCATGGGCGGACGCCTGGCGCTCAATCTGCCGGGGCTCAATGTCAGCGTCGGCGAGATGCTGCAGGCCCTGGAAGAGGTCGCCGGCCCCGCAGTTCGCCAGCGGGTGCGCTTCGAGCGCGACGAACGCATCGCCGGCATCGTGGCCAACTGGGCACGCGGTGCCAGCGCCGGTCGGGCGCATGCGCTGGGCCTGAAGCCCGACGCATCCTTCAAGGCCATCATTGAACAGTACATCGAGGATTGCCGCAGCCCCGCCTACCCGGCGGGTGCCCTGCAGGGCATGTCCTGACCCATGCCCACCGGCATGCCTGGCCCCATTGCCCGCACGCGGCCCGCATGAACAGCCGACGATTGCTGGCGGTGGACTGGGGCACCTCGTCACTGCGCGGGGCGCTGGTCGCGCCCGATGGCCAGGTGCTGGAGGAACGCGCCCTGGCACGCGGCATCCTCAGCGTGGCGGCAGGCGACTTCCCGGCGGTCTTTGAAAGTTCGTTTGGCGACTGGATGACGGCCGGCACGCTGTGCCTGATCTCGGGCATGGCCGGCAGCCAGCAGGGCTGGCGGGAAGCGCCCTACTGCGCCTGTCCGGCCGGCTTCAGCGACATCGCCGCGAGGCTTGAATGGCTGGAGCCCGGCCGCATCGCCCTCGTGCCCGGCCTGAGCATCAGCGCGGAAGGCATCCCCGATGTCATGCGCGGCGAGGAAACGCAAGTTATTGGCGCCCTGCTGCTGCTGGGCATCACCGATGCGCGCCTGGTGCTGCCGGGAACCCACAGCAAATGGGTCACGGTCGCCGGCGGCCGCATCACCGACTTTTCGACCTGGATGACCGGTGAGTTCTATGCCCTGCTGCGCCAGCACTCGATTCTGGCGCGCACGCTGCCTGCGCAGGAGCCGCCGGCAGACACCGCCGCCTTCAGTCAGGGCGTGGCCCGCGCACTGGCCGGCCCCGGCCTGCTGCACACCGCCTTCAGCACACGCACCCTGTCCCTGTTCAAGCGCATGGGCTCCGATACCCTGCCCAGCTACCTGTCGGGGCTGGTCATCGGCGAAGAACTCAAAGGCCAGAACCTGCAGCGCGGCGAGTCCGTGGTGCTCATGGGTGCAGAGGCGTTGACCGCGCGTTACGAACAGGCACTGGTGCAGCTGGGCGTGACGGTCCGTCGCGTGGGCGCCAGTGCCACCTGGCGCGGCCTGCGCGCCATTGCCGACACCTTGTCTTCACCCTCTCCTGCCTGAACCCATGAACGCCTCCCAAAAATTTTCCGCTGCCCTGCAGGCCCTTCCGCTGGTCGCCATCCTGCGCGGCCTGCGCCCTGCAGAGGCCATCCCGGTGGGGCAGGCGCTGCTGTCCACCGGCTGGACGCTGATCGAGGTTCCGCTCAATTCACCGCAACCGCTGGACAGCATTGCGGCCCTGGCCGCGGCCTGCCCCCAGGCCTTGATCGGCGCCGGCACGGTGCTCAGCGTGGAAGATGTGCGCAATGTGCAGGCTGCGGGCGGCCAGCTGATCGTCTCGCCCAACTTCAACACGGCCGTCGTACGCGAGGCTGTGCGGCTGGGTCTGGTCTGCCTGCCCGGCGTGATGACCGCCAGCGAGGCCTTTGCCGCGCTTGAATGCGGCGCCACCGGCCTGAAAATTTTCCCGGCGGAGATGATCACGCCCGCCGTGCTGAAAGCGCTGCGCGCCGTGCTGCCGGCCGCCACCAGCGTGCTGCCGGTGGGCGGCATCACGCCGGACAACATGGGGCTTTATTTCGCCGCGGGCGCCAGCGGCTTCGGCATCGGCTCGGCGCTTTACAAGCCCGGAATGGCGGCCGCCGAGGTCGCTGCAAACGCTACGAAATTCATAGCTGCTTGCGCTGGTACCATCAGGGCATGAGCACTCTTTCATCCTCCAATTCCTCAGCCATCTCCTTCGGCCTCGCGGGCCGCGTCTGCATCGTCACGGGCGGCGCCCAGGGCATCGGCGAGGCGTGTCTACGGCGCTTTGCGCGCGAGGGCGCCCAGATCGTCATTGCCGACATCGACGACAGCCGCGGCGCCGCACTGGCCGGTGAACTGGGCGGCCTGTACGTGCATTGCGACGTCGGCGACAAGGCCCAGGTCGATGCGCTGGTGGCGCAAACCCTGGCCGCCCACGGCCGCATCGATGTGCTGGTCAACAACGCCGGTATCTTCAGGGCTGCCGATTTTCTGGAGATCACCGAGGCCGACTTCGACGCCGTGCTGCGCATCAACCTCAAAGGCTCGTTTCTGGTGGGCCAGGCCGTGGCGCGTGTGATGGCCGGCGCGGGCAAGGGCAGCATCATCAACATGAGTTCCGTCAACGCCGTGCTGACCATTCCCACGATTGCCAGCTACAACGTCAGCAAGGGCGGCATCAACCAGCTGACCCGCGTGATGGCGTTGGCGCTGGCCGACAAGGGCATCCGTGTGAACGCCGTCGCGCCCGGCACCATCGCCACCGAGCTGGCCGCCAAAGCCGTGCTGACCAGCCCCGAGGCCACCGCCCGCATCATGAGCCGCACGCCCATGAAACGCCTGGGCGAACCCTCCGAAATCGCCGACACCGTGGCCTACCTGGCCAGCGACGCGGCGAGTTACATCACCGGCGAGATCGTGGTGGTCGACGGTGGGCGCATGACGCTGAACTACACCGTGGCGGTGTAGGACCCCACCCCTTTCGTGTCAAAACGGGGGTCGATGACCCCCGCCATTGACATGGATCATGCAGGCCGCAGAACGCAGTCCAAAAGGGGCGGGTATTCAATAGACTGGGAACTCCCCTTCTGGAGCCTTCCATGTCAACTCGCCTGATTTCCATTCTCGCAGCCACCACCGTCCTCGGTCTGGCCGGCTGCGCCCCGATGCCTCCTGGCCACGCGGCACACCACCCCGGCGTGTCGGCGCCCGCTCCGGGTCAAGGCATGCCGATGGCGCGCATGGACGACCACATGACCGCCATGCGTGCCATGCACGACAGAATGTCGCGCGCCAAAACACCGGAGGAGCGCAACGCCCTGATGGCCGAGCACCAAAAACTCATGCAGGACGGCATGGGCATGATGGGCGGCATGGGACCCGGCGCCACGGGCGGTATGGGAGGCATGGGGGGCATGATGGGACCCGGTACTGGCCCCATGGCCGGTGACCCGGCGGCACGCCAGCAATGGCTGGAAAAACGCATGGAGATGATGCAGTCCATGATGCAGATGATGATGGACCGCCTGCCCCCGGCACCCGCCAAACCCTGAAAGACACCATGACCCCCCGCACCACGTCCTCCGCCGGCGCTGCCTACGGCTTTTACTGCCAGCCGCGCGACAGCAGCTTCGCCCATGTGGTGATCCGTGTCACCGACGCCCTCAAGGCCGAAGGTTTCGGTGTGCTGACCGACATCGACGTTCAGGCGACCCTAAAAACCAAGCTGGGGGTCGATGTGCGGCCCTACCGCATCCTGGGCGCCTGCAATCCGCCGCTGGCGCATCGCGCCCTGACCGCTCAACCCGACATCGGGCTGCTGCTTCCCTGCAACGTCATCGTGCGTGAAGACGGCGATGGCAGCTTCACCGTGGGCTTCATGGACCCGGTGGCGGTGATGCAGATGACCGACGACCCCGAGGTGGCCCGGGTCGCCGACGAGGTTCGCAGCCGCCTTGAGCGGGTTCGCTCGGCACTGACCGTAGCGCCCGGCGGCACCGCGAAAACCTGAGGGGGTCCGCTTATGCCCGGGATGTTTTATGACGGCGGCTACATGACGGGCATGCACGGGTTGGGGTGGCTGGTTCTGTTGGTTCTGCTGGTCCTTCTCGCCGGGATTTTTCTCTTCGGGCGGGGCCGCTATCCAGACCGCGGAGATGACCGGCGTGAAACGCCGCTCGAGGCGTTGCGCAGGCGGCTGGCCAATGGCGACATCACCGTGGCGGAGTACGAAGAGCGCAAGGCCCTGCTCGATCGGGACGGCGGCCGGTCCGCCTGAGTTCCGGTCATCGCCGCCCCTCCCAAGGGAAGGGTTAACGCCCCCGGCGATTTGACCTTTCCTCCATGGGAAGGTTTATCCTTTTCATGAAGCTGTTCAGGTCTTCAGTACAGAAAAGGATGCTTTCCATGAAACACACACCACCCTCTCATCCTGATGGCGTGGCAGCCGGCTCCGTACATGACCACGGTCATGCCCATCCTGACGTCCCCACCGGTCTCAAGGACCCCGTCTGCGGCATGGTGGTCACCACCGCGTCAGGGCATCAGCTCGAGCACGAAGGCAGGTCCTGGTATTTCTGCAGCGCAAGCTGCCTGGGAAAATTCGCCGCCCATCCGTCAGCCTACCTCGACGCGCCGGCGGCCGCACCCATGTCGCCAGCAAAAGACGCCGCTGCGGGGGGCCAGGCCGGGGACACCGTCTACACCTGCCCCATGCACCCGGAAATCCGGCAGGACCATCCCGGCAACTGCCCGATCTGCGGCATGACGCTGGAGCCGGTCATGCCCAGCCTCGCCGAGGACGAGAACCCGGAACTCCAGTCCTTCACCCGCCGCTTCTGGTGGACGCTGCCGCTGACGGTAGTGGTCACCGTGCTGGCTATGGCCGGCCACCAGCTCGGCTGGTTCGCCATGGCCACCCAGAGCTGGATCGAGCTGGTGCTGACCCTGCCCGTGGTGCTGTGGGCGGGCTGGCCGTTTTTTGTGCGCGGTGCGCAGTCGGTCATCCACCGCAGCCCGAACATGTGGACGCTGATCAGTCTGGGGACGGGCGCCGCTTTTGTTTACAGCGTGGTCGCAACCGTGGCACCCGGCGTGTTCCCCGAGTCGTTCATTTCCATGGGACGCGTGGCGGTCTATTTCGAGGCGGCGGCCGTCATCATCTCGTTGACGTTGCTCGGCCAGATGCTGGAGCTGAAGGCGCGTTCGCAGACTTCGGCCGCCATCAAGTCCCTGCTTGGGCTGGCGCCCAAGACAGCGCGGCGCATCCATGCCGACGGCACGGAAGAAGACGTGCCGCTGACCCATGTGCATGTGGGCGACAGCCTGCGCGTGCGCCCCGGCGAGAAAGTGCCGGTCGATGGTGTCGTCATCGAAGGCGCCAGCGCGGTTGACGAGTCGATGCTAACCGGCGAGCCCCTGCCCGTGAGCAAACGGGCGGGCGACAAGCTCATTGGCGCCACACTCAACACCAGCGGCGCCCTGGTCATGCGTTCCGAACGTGTGGGCGCGCAGACCATGCTGTCGCAAATCGTGCAGATGGTGGCGCAGGCCCAGCGCTCGAAGGCGCCCATGCAGCGCATGGCCGACCAGGTGGCCGGCTGGTTCGTCATGGCCGTGGTGACGGTGGCGGTACTGACTTTTTTCGGCTGGGGTTTTTTCGGCCCGCAGCCGAGCTGGGTGTACGGCCTGATCAACGCTGTGGCGGTGCTGATCATCGCCTGTCCCTGCGCACTGGGCCTGGCCACGCCGATGTCCATCATGGTGGCCACCGGCAAGGCGGCCGGCCAGGGCATTCTTTTCCGCGATGCGGCGGCGATTGAACATTTGCGTACTGTCGATGTGCTGATCGTCGACAAGACCGGCACGCTGACGGCGGGCAAGCCGGCCTTCGACCGGGCGATCCCGGCGGCCGGCTTCAGCGCCGACGAGGTGTTGCGGCTGGCCGCCAGCCTGGACCAGGGCAGCGAACACCCGCTGGCAGACGCCATCGTGAATGCGGCGCGCGAGCGCGGCCTGGCGCTGGATAAACCCGAGAGTTTCGAGTCGGCCAGCGGCATCGGTGTCAGTGGGCGCGTCGCCGGCAAGGCACTCGCTCTTGGCAACATGGCGCTGATGGAGCAGGCCGGTGTGGCTGTGGACGACTTGCTGATGCAAGCAGAAGCGCTGCGTGCCGAGGGTGCCAGCGTGATGCACCTCGCCGTGGACGGCCAGCTCGCCGGCCTGCTGGCGGTGGCCGATCCGGTCAAGGCCAGCACGCCCGAGGCGCTGGCAACGCTGAAGGCCGCTGGCCTGCGTGTGATCATGGCCACGGGGGACGGCCTGACCACGGCCAGGGCCGTCGCTGCACGCCTCGGCATCGACGAGGTCCACGGCGGCGTCCAGCCCGCCGATAAGCTGGCCCTGGTCAAGCGCCTGCAGGAGGAAGGTCACATCGTCGCCATGGCGGGCGACGGCATCAATGACGCGCCGGCCCTGGCCCAGGCCAATGTGGGCATCGCGATGGGCACGGGTACCGACGTGGCCATGAACAGCGCCCAGGTGACGCTGGTCAAGGGCGACCTGCGCGGCATCGCCCAGGCCCGGGCGATCTCGGAGGCCACCATCGCCAACATGAAGCAGAACCTCGGATTTGCCTTTGTGTACAACGCCCTGGGCGTGCCGCTGGCCGCGGGCCTGCTCTTCCCCTTCACCGGCTGGCTGCTGTCACCGATGATTGCGGCCCTGGCGATGAGCCTGAGCTCGGTATCCGTGATCAGCAACGCGCTGAGGCTGCGCAAGGCACGTCTGCCCGCCGCTGTGTAACGGGTCTGCGCGCGAGCCCCTCAGCCTGTGGGGCAGGGCCGCGCCCTTACACTGCCGCCATGCCTTCCCTGCCTGACTTCTCCACCCTGCTGGGCCTGAGCGTGGCGCTGGGCATCGGCCTGCTGGTCGGCGCGGAGCGCGAACGCCGCAAAGGCAGCGGGCCGACGCGCGGTGCGGCCGGCATACGCACGTTTGCGGTGGCCTCGGTGCTGGGCGCCGTCGGGGTGTTGCTGGGCGGCGGCCTGTTGCTGGCGGCGATCGCCCTGTTCATAGGCGCACTGGCGGTTGTGTCCTACCAGCGCACGCGGGAGCAGGACCCGGGCATGACCACCGAAATCGCCCTGCTGCTGACTTGCCTGCTCGGAGGGCTGGCCATGCGCAACGCGGCCCTGGCCGCCGGTGTGGGTGCGGCGCTGGCGGCGCTGCTGGCGGCACGCAACCGGCTGCACCATTTCGTGCGCAGCGTGCTGACCGAGCGTGAGTTGCACGATGCGCTGCTGTTTTCAGCGGCGGCCCTGATCGCCCTGCCGCTGGCCCCGGACCGTTTCATGGGCCCCTTCAGTGCCATCAACCCCCATGCCATCACCCAGCTGGTGGTGCTCGTGATGGCGGTCAGCGCGCTCGGCTACGTGGCCACGCGCGCCCTCGGCCCGCGGTACGGCCTGCCGCTGGCCGGCTTTGCGGCCGGCTTCATTTCGAGCACGGCCACCATCCATGCCATGGGCACACGCGCGGCCGGATCGGCCACCCAGGCGGACGGCGCTGTCGCCGGTGCGGTGCTCTCCAGCCTGGCGACCATGGTGCAGTTGGCCGTCGTGGTGGCCGCGGTGCAACCGGCGCTGCTCGACGCGCTGATGTGGCCGCTGGTTCTGGGCGGTAGCGCGGCTTGCGCCTACAGCCTGCTGTTCTTCCCACGCGGCGCACCGGCGGCCGAACCGGCAACCGGCCGCCCGGACCCACAGGACCTGGGCCGGGCCTTCGATCTCAAAACTGCGCTGGCGTTTGCCGCCATCGTCGGTGTTGTGCTGGTGGTGTCGGCGGCGCTCAGTGCCTGGCTGGGTGCACGCGGCACCCTGCTGGCAGCCGCCGCCACCGGGCTGGTCGATGCCCATGCCACTGCCGCCTCGGTCGCCTCGCTGGTGGCAGCCGGCAAACTGCCGCCGGACGCCGCACTGTGGCCCATCCTCGCCGGCCTGAGCACCAATTCGCTGATGAAGGCCGTGGTGGCGTTCCACGCCGGAGGTTCCGCCTACGCGGCGCGTATCGTGCCGGGACTGGTACTGGTCATCGCCGCGGCCTGGCTCGGTGCCTGGCTGTCTTGAGGCCGCATCCCGAAAACCCTGACACGCACCATGCCCTGTGCGCGTGTTAAGGTGAAAACATGGTCAAGCAATCCACACCGCGCCCGGCCATGCCGGCGCTTCAACCTCAGCTGCGGCACCTGCGTGTTGCGTACACCCCCGGTCCGCGATGAGCACGCGTTCACGCCTCCTGTTCGCTGCGGTCCTTGTGGCCGCGCTGGCCACCGCTGCCCTGTGGTGGAGCTCGCGTACCCTGGCGCCCGCGCCGACCGCCGCACGGGTGGCCGCAGCGCCTGCCCAGGCCCCGGTGGACGAGCCCGCGCCGTCCATCCTGCACCCGATCACACCATCTGCCGCAGAGCCGCCCCTGGCGGCCTCGGGTATAGGCGCGGCGCTGACCGCCTTGATGGGCCAGCCGGCCATGGCCAACTTTCTCCAGGTCGAGGACTTCCCGCGCCGCTTTGTGGCCACCGTGGACAACCTCGGCCGTGCCCATGCGCCGCCGCTGCTCTGGCCGGTGCTGCCGACACCGGGTCGCTTCACGGTCGAGGAGCCCGCCGGTGGCGGCAGCTTCATCGCCGCGGACAACAGCCTGCGTTATGCGCCGCTGGTGGCCCTGGCCGACAGCGTCTCGCCTGCGCGGGCGGTGGGGCTGTACATCCACATGTACCCGCTGCTGCAACAGGCCTATGAAGAACTGGGTTACCCGAAGCGCTATTTCAACGACAGGCTGATTGCGGTGATCGACCTGTTGCTCGCCACGCCGGAGCCGGCCGGCCCGGTGCCGGTGCGGCTGACCGAGGTCAAGGGACCGATCGCCCCGGTGCGGCCGTGGGTGCGTTACGAGTTCGCTGATCCGGCGCTGGAGTCGCTGTCGTCGGGGCAGAAAATCATGCTGCGTGTCGGTCCGGCCCATGAACGCCGGCTCAAGGCCAAACTGGCGGCCTTTCGCCAGGAACTGCTGCGCACCCCAACGCCCTGAGTGAGCCACCAGGACATGCCTGCCATGCCCACTGCCACTGCCACTGCCACTGCCTTGCCCGTCGACGCGCCCGGCCTGTTCACCGAGGCGGCCGGTGCCACACGCTGCGCCTGGTGCCAGGCCACGCCGCTGTACCGCCACTACCACGACACCGAATGGGGGTTTCCGGTGGCCGATGAACGCCGGCTGTTTGAAAAGATCTGCCTGGAAGGTTTTCAGGCCGGCCTGAGCTGGCTCACCATCCTGAACAAGCGCGAAGCCTTTCGCAGCGCGTTTGCCAATTTCGATGCCGAACAGATGGCGAACTTTGACGCAAGCGACGTCCGGCGCCTGCTCGGCGATGCCGGCATCGTGCGCCACGCAGGCAAGATTGCCTCGGCCATCAACAACGCCCGGCGTGTGCTGGATCTGCGCCGCGAATTCGGCTCGCTGGCGGCCTATGTCTGGCGGCTGGAACCGGACGCCGCGAACCGGCCTGAATACATCACCCTGGACGCCGTACGCGCCCTGCCCCATTCGCCCGCCTCGGCGGCGCTGTCCCAAGATCTGAAGAAGCGCGGCTGGACCTTTGTCGGACCGACCACGATGTACGCCTTCATGCAGGCCATGGGGCTCGTGAATGATCACCTGGAAGGTTGTACCAGCCGTGCAAAGGCGCTGGCGGCCCGAGAGGCCTTCACGCCACCGGTTTGAAACCGGCGGCCGGGTGCTACTGAATACATAGCTGCTTGAGCCCGTGGTTAAAGGGCTGCAGGCATTTTTTACTTTAAGCCCGGACGATCGGCCTTCTTTTCAGCAAGCCCGCCGTGCTGCGGGGCCAGCCGACGCGGCCAAACCAGGCGCCGCCTGCCACGGCCCAGGCATTGAGCACGCCGTAAATCACCAGCGCCACGGCCTGCGCCAGAAAAACACCGGACAGGCCACCGCCCCAGCGCAAGGCCAGCCAGCCACCCGCGAGGGCCACCGCCAGCCGCGCCAGGTTGCCGAGCACCGGCCAGAGCAGCCGCCCGGCCCCCTGCGATGCAAAGTACAGCGCCAGGCCGAGTCCAAAAAAGCCATACACCGGCCCCACCACCCGCAGGTAGGCGCTGCCGGCTTCGATCATCGCCGGGTCGCTGTTGAACAGCGACAGCCAGGCCTCCGGAAACGCCGCGGCCCACAGGCCGATGGCTTCAGTCATCGCGAACGCCATGCCCGCGCCTATCCAGGTGGCTTGCAGCGCGCGCGCGCGCTGGCCGGCACCCATGCAGGTACCGACCATGGCGACCAGCGGGGCACCAAAACCGAACACCAGCGGCACCAGCAGGTATTCCAGCCGGGACGCCGTGCCGTAACCGGCAATCGCCGCGGTGCCAAAGCCGCCCACCAGCGCGGTGGTGATGCCGATGGCCAGGTTGGTCGCCACGGTGGACACCGTGCCGACCAGGCCCACACGCAGGATGTCCTTGAACAGCGCCCAGCGAAAACGCACGTGCGCCAACGAGGGTCGCAGCAGGCTTTTCGGCGACCACAGGTAGGCGGCCAGGACCAGGCTGCCGACCAGGTAGTAGGCCAGCAGCGCGATCGCCCCGCCGGCAATACCCAGGCCCGGCATCGGCCCCCAGCCGAAGATCAGGAGCGGCGACAGTGGCAACAGCACCAGCGCGCCCAGCACCGTGACATTGGCCGGCACCGCCATGTTGCCGGTCCCGCGAATCACCGCCGACAAGGTGTTGAACAGCCAGACCAGCACCGCGCCGGCAAACACCCAGTTGGAATACACCATGGCCGCCTCCAGCGCGCCGCCGGTGCCGCCCATGTGGGCGTACAGCCAGCGCCCGCCGCCCAGCACCGCCACCGTGAACAGCAGCGCGAATACCGCAGCAATCACGATGGCGTGCAGCACCAGCGCATCGGCATCGCCCTTGCGCCGCGCGCCGAGGGCCCGGGCGATCGCCGAGGCAATGCCGCCGCCCATGGCACCGGCCGAGGTCATCTGCATCAGCATCACCACTGGAAACACCAGGGCCATGCCGGCCAGCGCGTCGGTGCCGAGTTTGCCGACAAACCAGGTTTCGATCAGGCCGACTCCGGCCTGCGCCAGCATGACCAGCACATTGGGTGCGGCCAGGCGCAGCAGGGTCGGAGCGATAGGGGCTTCGAGCAGCAGCCGCGTGCGCGGGTCTAGATCAGCCCCCACGGTTGCTCACTGCGTGTAGCGCCCTGCCCCCCGAGGGGGCCGCTGCGCCTGCGGCCCGGCAGAGCCGGTTCCGCGGCCCCGCCTTGAAAATACCGGTCACCGCACCTGGAACCTTGAGCCGCCTCATGCTGCCGCCTTGATTGCGCGCGGTGGTATGGCCTCGCGAATCGGCAGGTTCACCAGCGCCGCGCCCACGGCCAGCACGATGTCGATGTACCAGACCCAGTCATAACTGCCGGTCGCCTGGAACACATAACCGCCGAGGAAGGCGCCGAAAAACCCGCCGATCTGGTGCGCCAGCATCACGATGCCGAACAGCATGGCCATGTTGGCCGTGCCGAACATCTTGGCCACCAGGCCCACCGTCGGCGGCACGGTCGAGAGAAAAGTCACCCCCATGACGGCCGCAAAAATCAGCATCACGGCCGGTGTTTTCGGCGCCAGCAAAAAGATCAGCACCGCGATGCCACGCGTCGCATAGAGCAGCGCCAGCAGCGACTTCATGCGCCAGCGGCCCACGGCCCAGCCCATGGCCAGGCTGCCGACAATGTTGAACAGGCCGATCATGGCCAGCGACCAGCCGCCGATTTCAGGTGGCAGGCCGCAGGCGGCGACCACACCCGGCAGGTGCGTGGCAAGAAACGCGACGTGGAATCCACACACCAGAAAACCCAGGCTCAGGTAACGGTAACTCGGTGTGGCCAGCGCCTGACCGATCGCCTGACGGGCGCTCAGTGCCTTCTTGCCGGAGGCTGCCGCCGCCTGCGCGGCGAGGGCGTTCGAGTTGCCCTTGAGCACCCACACCGCCGGCAGCGCCAGCAAGATCAGCACACCCAGCCACTGCATCGCATTGGCCCAGCCGACCGCCGCCGTCAGGCCAATCGCCAGCGGCGCCATCGCAAACTGGCCGAAGGAGCCGCCCGCATTGACGATGCCACTGGCGAAGCCGCGTTTTTCCGGCGGCACCAGGCGTGCGGTCGCAGCCATCAGCACCGACGGACCGGCCATGCCGGCGCCGCCCGCGGCGAGCACACCAATGGCAAAAATCAGGCCCGCCGTGCTGGTCATCAGCGGCGTGAGAATGGTGCCTGTGGCCACCAGCACCACGCCCAGGAGAATCACACGGCCAGTGCCGATGCGGTCGGCCACCGCGCCGGCAAAGGGCTGGGTCAACCCCCACCACAACTGGCCAAACGCAAAGGCCAGGCTGATGCTGCCTATGCCCAGTGCGGTGGAGGTGTTGAGCGCCGACAGGAACAGGCCCATGGTCTGGCGCACGCCCATGGTCAGCGCAAAGGTGCCGGCCGCGGCCAGCAGCACCAGCCAGAGCGCGACATGCCGCCTGGCAGACGAGGAAGAGGAAGAGGAAGAAGGGGAAGGTTTATTCATCATCGGCTCCGGATCCGGTTTCAACGGGGGACAGCAGCTCCAGCGACTCATTGATCAGGCCATGCAGCGCCAGCACGCGCTCCGCGCCGAGCAGGTGGTTCAGCCCCTCCTGGGCCACCTTCCAGCGATGGCGAGCCTCCTCGCGTTTGACACGGCCCGCCGCCGTGATGACCACGCTGCGACTGCGCGCATCGGTGCCGGCGGTCAGTTCGATCCAGCCGGCATCGATCAGGGGTTTGAGGTTGCGCGTGAGGGTGGAGGCGCTGACCTTCATGCTTTGCGCGAGCTCGCCGGGACGCAAGGGGCCGAGTTTGACGACATGGGACAACAGCGAATACTGCGTGGTCTTGAGGCCAGCCTTCGCCATCTCGAGGTCGTAGTAAGACGCGACGCGACGCATCAACTGGCGCAACTTCAGGTTGGTGCAGCCCAGGGCCTTGAGTTCGACCAGGGTGGCGGCATCAGATTTTTTGGACATGCAACAATTGTAGCTACAATTGTTGCAGGTGCAATCAAAGGAGAAGCAATGACCCCGGAAGAAACATTGGCGTTATGGAATGAAGAACGCAACGCCGTCGTCGAACGCATGCTGGCCGGCGGCGGCAAACCAGGCCTGGCCCACCCGTCCATGGTGGCCGGCAAAAGCGGGCTGGAGATCATGCAGGCCATGCTGGCCGGCGAGCTGCCCTTTCCGCACATTGCCGACACCCTGGATTTTTCGCTGGTGGAAGTCGGCCCCGGCAAGGCCGTGTTCCAGGGCACGCCGCAGCTCAAGCACTACAACCCGCTGGGGACGGTCCACGGGGGCTGGTACGCCACGCTGCTGGACTCGGCGCTGGGCTGCGCCGTACACACCATGATGCCGGCCGGACGCGCCTACACAACGGCGGAACTCGGCGTCAACATCGTGCGGGCAGCGTCGCATCAAACCGGGCCGCTGCGGGCCATCGGCACCGTCATCCACTGCGGCCGGCAGCTGGCCACCGCCGAAGCCCGCATCATCGGGCCGGACGGCAAGCTGTATGCCCACGCCACCACCACCTGCCTGGTGTTCGAGGTGCCGCCGCCCAAAGCGGCCTGAATTCCGGCCGGAATCATGTTCCCGGGGGCTGTGGATGTTATGCGGACTGCCCCGACGGCTTCGGCTGGGTGCGAACCTGTTCCACACGCCGGTTCACCAGCGCGGCGGCGAGCATCCATTTGGCGCGCGTCAGCCAGCCGAGTGCCAGATCCGCATGTTCCTTGCTGCTGTAGAAGTGCTCGGGGTCGTGGGCCACGCCCCAGTCATGCAGTGGCAGACTTGCCGGATCGGAGACGTTGTACTGTGCGTGCGCAGCATGCCGGCCATCCCAGAAATGCAGGCCCCTGATGTGGATGCCGTAGCCCACCAGGCTACCCGTCTGGCTCAGCAACTGCGCGGCCCGCGCCTCCAGCAGGGAATCCGTCACATAGGTGTCGGTCTGTATCCAGCGGTCATCGAGGTAAACCTCCGCCACGGCATGGGTGATGGTGCTCTGGGGCACATCGATGATGCCCTTGAGGAAAGCACTGGACAGGGTCACGAAACGCAGCCGGGCGGGCACACCGACCGAGCGCAGCATGGCCACAAACAGGGTGCCCTTGGTGTGGCAGTCGCCGCGCGCGGCCTTGAGCACGGCCGCCGCCGGTACATGGTCGAAACCGGCCACGCAGCCAAAAGGCAACGACTTGACGAAGTCATGAAGGGCCACGGCTTTCCGGGTTGGCGTGTTCGCCAGTTGCGTGATGCGCATGACCTGGATACGGAGTTTGGGATCATCAAGATCAAGCAGGCGGGTGGAGCACAGCCAGTCGTGGGGCTGATCGGTCAGGGAAGACAGGGGCATGCAGGGAGTCGGGCTGATGTGAATTGCCCGCCATTATGCCGCCCCACCGGTGTTGAATTTCCCCTGTTGCCGCGGGTGTTCTGGATTGCCGGACAATGCCGGCATCTGTTCACAAGAAGGCGAAACACGATGAGACTCCTGCATACCATGCTGCGCGTTGGCAACCTGCAACGCTCAATCAATTTCTACACCCAGGTGCTGGGCATGACGCTGCTGCGCACGTCCGAGAACCCCGAATACAAATACAGCCTGGCCTTTGTCGGCTACGAAGGCGGTAACCCGGGCCAGGCCGAAATCGAGCTGACCTGGAACTGGGATACCGACAGCTACGAGATGGGCACGGCCTATGGCCATATCGCACTGGGTGTGCCCGATGCCCACGCCGCCTGCGAAAAGATCAAGGCCGCCGGCGGCAATGTCACGCGCGAAGCCGGACCGGTCAAGGGCGGCACCACGGTGATTGCTTTTGTCACCGATCCGGACGGCTACAAGATCGAGCTGATTGAGCGCAAGGGCGATGTGGGTGGAGCTGGCCTGCGCTAGTGGATCGAAGCCTTCTGAATTCCGCAGCGGCGTGGGCCCGCGCTGGGCAGCCGGTCTCAACTCCCAACTAGCCACTCCCACTCCCACTCCCTAACCCCTCGCACCGATGGACGAGAGAGGGGACTTCATCTGGCCGGTGCGCTGCGCTCGCGTGCAAACATGTCCGACTCTCGGGGTTCCCGCGGCACGAGTGACCCAACATGGATCCCGGATCAAGTTCTGGATGACACTCCACGCCGTCGTCGCTATAAATTCAATAGCTGATGACGCCCGCCAGGAAAGGACTGGAGGCGAAATTACCTATGAACACGCTATCTCGGCAAGCTGGCGGCCTGCCGCGCCAGCTCCGTGACCCGGACCCAGTCGCCGCGCGCCAGCGCATCGGCCGGCACCAGCCAGGAGCCGCCGACACAGACCACATTGGGCAGTGCCAGAAACTCGGCCGCGTTGGCTGCCGTGATGCCGCCGGTGGGGCAGAACATCACGTCGCCGAAGGGGCCGTTCCAGGCCTTGAGCATGGCCAGGCCGCCGGCCTGCAGGGCCGGGAAAAACTTGAGTTCGGTGAAGCCGTCTTCCTGCGCCGCCATGATTTCGCTGCCGGTGGCCACACCGGGCAGGAGAGGCAGGTGTGCATCGCGGCAGGCCGCACCCACCGCATGGGTGTAGCCCGGACTCACGATGAAACGCGCGCCGGCCATGGCGCAGGCCTGCACATCGGCCGCGCTGCGCGCGGTGCCGGCGCCGACCACGGCTTCGGGCACATCACGTGCAATGGCTTCAATGCAGGCCAGCGCCTGCGGCGTGCGCAGGGTCACCTCCAGCATGCGGATCCCGCCGGCCACCAGCGCACGCGCCAGCGGGACAGCGTGCGCGACGTCGGTCAGCACAATCACCGGAATAACCGCCGCGTCCTGCATCACCTGACGGGCCGTCAACGGGCCCTGGGTATCGATACTCACATCCACGATAAGGCTCCTTCTTCGGCGGTCAGCGCGTGCCGACGCATGCCGGCAAACAGTTCGCGCCCCAGCCCCTGACCATTGGCATCACGCAACGCCTGCGGCATGACGGCGGTCGGCCGCGCCACCCAGTCGTCGCCCGCAACCCGGACCTCCAGCGTGCCGGCGAGCGCGTCCACCCGCACCACATCGCCATCACGCACTTTCGCCAGCGGCCCGCCAGCCGCTGCTTCCGGCGACACATGGATGGCTGCCGGCACCTTGCCCGAGGCGCCGCTCATGCGTCCATCAGTCACCAGCGCCACGCGAAAGCCCTTGCCCTGCAGCACGGCCAGCGGCGGCGTGAGTTTGTGCAACTCCGGCATGCCATTGGCCTGCGGCCCCTGCCAGCGCACCACGCAGACCACGTCGCGATCCAGTTCACCGGCACGGAACGCCACATGCAGGTCTTCCTGCGAATCAAACACGCGTGCCGGCGCCTCGATGACATGACGGTCGTCAGGCACGGCCGAGACCTTGATCACGCTGCGCCCCAGGTTGCCCTGCAGCAGCTTGAGGCCGCCGCTGGCGCTGAAGGGCGCAACCGCCGGCCGCACGATGGCCTCGTCTTTCGTCGCACCCATCTCGTGCCAGGCCAGCTTGCCGCCGACCGTGGCCGGCTCGCGCGTGTATTCGCGGATGCCGCCGGCGCGCACCGTCAGCACGTCCTCGTGCATGAAGCCGGCGTCGAGCAGCTCCCGGATCACAAAACCCGGTCCGCCGGCCGCCTGGAACTGGTTCACGTCGGCGCTGCCGTTCGGATAGACATGGGTCAACAGCGGCACGACATCGGACAGGTCGGAAAAATCATTCCAGTCGATCACGATGCCGGCCGAGTGCGCGACCGCGACCCAATGGATCAGGTGGTTGGTGGAGCCGCCGGTGGCCAGCAGCGCGACCATGGCGTTGACGATGGCCTTTTCATCCACGATTTTGCCGATGGGCGAAAAACGTTTCGACGACTTCACGATGCCCAGCACCGTGCGTGTCGCCTCCCGCGTGAGTTCATCGCGCAGCTCGCCGCCGGGGTTCACAAAGGCGGTGCCGGGCACGTGCAGGCCCATGGCTTCAAGCAGCATCTGGTTGCTGTTGGCGGTGCCGTAAAAGGTGCAGGTGCCGGGGCTGTGGTAACTCTTGAGCTCCGCCTCGAGCAATTCCGCGCGCCCGACCAGACCCTGCGCGGCCTGCTCGCGCACGCGGGCTTTTTCCTTGTTCGGCAGACCCGAGGTCATGGGCCCGGCCGGTACGAACACCATGGGCAGGTGGCCGAAATGCAGCGCGCCAATCAGCAGGCCGGGCACGATCTTGTCGCACACACCCAGCATCAGCGCGGCGTCGAACATGTCATGACTCAGCGACACCGCGGTCGCCATGGCAATCACGTCGCGGCTGAACAGGCTGAGCTCCATGCCCGGCGTGCCCTGCGTGACGCCGTCACACATGGCGGGCACGCCGCCGGCCACCTGCGCCGTGGCACCGTGCAGGCGCGCTTCCCGCTTGATCAGGTCCGGATACGGCTGCAGCGGCGTGTGCGCCGACAACATGTCGTTGTAGGCGGTGACGATGCCGATGTTGGGGGCGCGTTCGGTGACCACCTTGAAGCGGTCGTCCAGCGGCATGCCGGCCACCGCATGGGCGATGTTGCCGCAGCCCATGCGGTCCACGCTGATGGCCCGCGTGGCCGCGCCGTCCAGACGCTGAAGGTAGCCGCTGCGCGTCGCAAGGCTGCGCTCGCGGATACGCGCGGTGACGTCGGCGACGGTGGTGTGAAGGGTCATGGGGGATTTGGGATGGGGGCCAAACAGGTGGCTGAAAATGAGTCGGTAACTTTATTACGATCTTCATCGTACTTGTTTGCCCCTCTTTTGGAAAGGCGCGGGTTACAGACCGGGTACCTAGCAGGGGCAAAAAACGTGGCTACCGCGGCCCCACTGCCCACCCCTGTGCTCCACGCTGATTCTTACTGCAGGGTGATCTCGACCCGGCGCGCCTCTGCGTCGCTCCCCGTTCCAGGCACCTGCTCGGGTTTTTGCAGCGTGATCTGGCTGTCTGCCACACCTGCGGCCCTCAGCGAATCACGGACTGCCAGCGCCCGCTGGCGGGCCAATTCGGCATTGGCTGCGGCATTGCCCCTGGGATCGTGAAAACCGGCAATGACCACCTTCTTGCCGGTTTTGGCGGCCCGGACCACATCGACCAGGGCCGCACCGGCGCCGGGCGCCAGGTCGGCCTTGCCGGACGCAAAATAGAACTTCACCACACCGTATTCCACCGTGATGCTCGCGGCATCCGCCACATCCCGAGCCGACAGCGCGGGTGCCGCCGCACTGGCCGGCACCAGGGGCCGTGACGCAGCGGCCACCGGCGCGGCCAACACCGGCAGCCCGGCAGCCCCCGCCGGGGCGGGCAAGGGCAGCGCGTCCCGACGCTGCAGCGCGAAGCCCATCACGAGCGCGATCACCAGGGCAACGATGGCAAATACAAGGCCCAGCACCAGGCCCAGCTGTTCATCATCCGATGAGGAAGACATGGATAAAACTCCGTGAAACGGCACTGGCGAAGGCGCCTGTACCGGCCGCAAAAAATAACCGGCAGTGTCGCCGGTGTGAGCCGGTCATTGTAAAGTCTGACTGTGGATACTCCCCCGCCTCCTGACCTGCGTCCCTTGCGTGATCCGGCGCCCATGCTCGATCGTTTTCTGCACCAGTGGGGCGGCCGCGAGGACCTCTGGATATTCGGCTACGCCTCGCTGATCTGGCGGCCCGATTTCGACTTTGCCGAACTGCGGCGCGCGCGGGTGCACGGCTGGCACCGGGCACTGAAGATGTGGAGCCGCATCAACCGCGGCACGCCCGAGTGTCCGGGGCTGGTGTTTGCCCTGCTCTCGGGCGGCAGTTGCCACGGTGTGGTGTACCGCGTACCGAAACACGACGTGCCGGAGGTGGTCGCCAGACTCTGGCTGCGCGAAATGGCCACCGCGGTGTATGACCCGCGCCTGCTGCGTTGCAACACCGACAAAGGGCTGGTCCAGGCGCTGGCCTTCACCCTGTCACGGCGCAGTCCCAGTTTCACGGGCGAGCTCAGCGAAACGCACTACCGGCAGATTTTCTCGAGCGCCTGCGGCCGCTACGGCACCACGCACGACTATGCACGCCAGACGCTCGAAAGCCTGCACAACCACGGCATTTCAGATGCCCGGCTGGCGCGCCTGCTCCAACTCTCGCAGGCAGGGATTGCCAGCGACGGGCCGCAGGCCTAAAGTCACACCATTCCTTCCGCAACACCCACTCTGGAGACCTCATGAAAACAGCCCTTCTTCTCGTGACGACCGCGGCCCTGCTGGTCGCCTGCGCCAGCAGCCCCAGCGGTCCGCGCGCCACCGCGCAGCTGCAACCCACGACAGGCAATGCCACCAGCGGCAGCGTCAGTTTTGTCCAAGTGGGCAACAAGGTGCTGGTGAGCGGCGAAATCCGCGGCCTCAAGCCGAATGCGGAACACGGCTTTCATGTGCATGAAAAAGGCGACTGCTCCAGCGGCGACGGAATGAGTGCGGGCGGGCACTTCAACCCCACCGGCGCGCCGCACGGCAGCCACGGCATGGGCATGCACCACACCGGCGACCTGCCCAGCCTGAAAGCCGATGCCGGCGGCGTCGCGCGCTTCAACTTCGAATCAGGCTCCCTGGCTGTCGGCAGCGGCGTAACCGACATCGTCGGCAAAGGCCTGATTGTTCACCGCGATCCTGATGACTACAAAACCCAGCCGACCGGCAACTCGGGCCCTCGGCTGGCCTGCGCAGTGATCAGGTAGCGCCCCCACGGTTGCGCACTTCGTGTCGCGCCCTGCCCCCCGAGGGGCCGCTGCGCCTGCGGCCCGGCAAAGCCGGTTCCGCGGCCCCTGCTTGAATGAAGACACCAGACGATCAACGCGCGACCAGCAATATTTCGGCGCGCGCCAAGTCGCCCAGCGTATCGATATCGGTCACCACACCCACATCGTCCAGCGCCAGAATTGCTACTGAATTGATAGCTTCCTGCGCACGAACGACGGGGGCTGCACCCTGATTTCCCTTCAAAGCCAGCAGTTGGTCGCGGCACGCCGGCGAAAACCCGACCGGGTGACCGCGAATGCCCTGGTACGAGGCCATCACCACCGCGTGCCGCTTCAGGGCCTCGGCCACCGCCAGCAGTGAGTCACCCCGCACCAGCGGCAGATCGCCCGGCAGAATCAACCAGCCAGCCGCATCGGTCGTAGCCCGAACCCCCTCGGCAATGGAGTCACCCATGCCGGGCCGTGAAACATCGGCCTGCACCACATGGTGTGGCAGGCCACTGGCGCGAACTGCGTCGAGCACATGCTGCAGCACCGGCTTGCCGGCCAGCAGTGCTGCCAGCTTGTGCGTGCTGCCGCCACTGGCGATAAAACGTTCGCCGCGGCCGGCTGCCAGCACGAGGACAGTGGGCAGTGCAGGGGGCGGGGGGGATACGGGCGATGGAAACAGGGGCATGGGGGACTACCTATACTTCCAGTATGTCAGAGCCCCACCAAAACATCGCCGACCTGCGCAAAAGCTACGAACGCGCCGAACTCAACGAATACGCCTCGCATGCCGATCCGATGCAGCAATTTGACCAATGGCTCAAGGAAGCCATCGCTGCCAGGGTGCCCGAGCCCAATGCGATGACCCTGGCCACCGTGGCCGGCAATGGCCGCCCCTCTACCCGGGTGGTGCTGGTCAAGGGGTATGACGAGCGCGGCATTGTCTGGTACACCAATTACGAGAGCCGCAAGGGCCAGGAACTGGCCACCAATCCCTTCGCCGCGCTGCAGTTTCACTGGGTCGAGCTCGAGCGTGTGGTGCGCATTGAAGGCCGGGTCGAAAAAGTGTCTGCCGAGGAAAGCGACGAGTATTTCCACAGCCGGCCGCTGGATTCGCGCATTGGTGCATGGGCCAGCCCGCAGAGCGAAGTGATTTCCGGCCGCAGCGTGCTGGTGGCCAATGCGGCCAAATATGGCGCCAAATTTTTGCTGCAGCCACCACGGCCGCCGCACTGGGGCGGCTACCGGCTCAAACCGGACAACTGGCAATTTTGGCAAGGCCGCAAAAGCCGGCTGCATGACCGGCTGCGCTACACCCAGGACGGGGCGGGCTGGCTGCGCGAGCGTCTGGCACCCTGAATCCGGCGACCGTCAGGAATCCAGGCGCTGGATCGGCTGATTCGCCACCGCATCAAGCTGCGCCTGCGGCACCAGCCCCGGCGCAATCTCCGCCAGCGGCACCAGCACAAAAGCCCGCTGCGCCATGCGCGGGTGCGGCACGGTAAGCCGGGCTGAATCGATGCTCCCACTGCCATACAAAAGCAGATCCAGATCCAGCGTGCGCGGCGCGTTGCGATAGGGCCGCTCGCGGCCGGCGGCCTGTTCCAGGGCCTGCAACTGGCGCAGCAGATCGGGCGCGCTCAGGGCCGTCTGTACCTCCACCAACGCATTGATGTAGTCGCCACCGGCAGCCGGGCCGGGCGGGTCGCCCGCGCCGGCCAGCGGCGCGGTCCGGTACAGGCTGGAGCGGCCGGTCACCTGGGTCAGCGGCAGGCCCGCCAGGGCCTCCATGGCCGCCCGCACGGCCGCGCCGGCATCACCGAGGTTGGCCCCCAGCGCCACATACGCCGTGACAGGATGGGGCGAATCAGCGCGCAAGCCCGTCGCCATGGCCGCCTGGCTCAATAGTCGGTCGGGGCGTCGGAGGGCGGACCAGCCACCGCTCCACCTTCGCGGTTGACCGGCTTGCGGCGGCGCCTGCGCTTTTTGGCGGGCGCTGCTTCACCAGACTCCGTGGATGGGGATGACGGCGCCGTTGCCTCACCCGCTTCCAGGTTGCGCGGATCATGCGGCTCGGCCCGCTTGACGCGGCTGCGTGACTGCTGCGGCTTTTGTGATTGCGCCAGCCGCATCTGCTCGATCATTTCATGACGCTCGTCGTCGTAAGCGGTGCTGAATTTCTCCCACCACTCGGACAGCTCCAGATCAATTTCACCGGTCTGCGCGCGCAGGCGCAGGAAGTCAAAGCCGGCGCGAAAACGCGGCTGCTCCAGCAGCGAATAAGGCGAGCTGCCGGTGCGTTTTTCAAAACGCGGCTGCATGGTCCAGATCTCGCGCATGTCGGTGCCCAGCTTGCCGCGGCCGGACACATCGCCGATCTTGGCGTTGAAGGCATCGTCGATCGCGTCCTGCAGCGCGGGCATGATGTGCTCGCCGCGATTGAGACGCCGGGCCCAGCCTTCGCGCACATCGGCCCAGAGCACGCAGGACAGCAGAAAGCTGGGCGCGACCGGCTTGCCTTCGGCGACGCGGCGGTCGGTGTCGAGCAGGGCCAGCTGCAGGAAAGGTTCTTCCGAGGTATCCACCACCACATCCAGCAGGGGATAGATGCCGGTGTTCAGGCCCAGGAACTTGAGCTGCTCGATGCTGGCCAGCGAGTGGCCGGTTTGCAGCAGCTTGAGCATTTCGTCAAACAGGCGCGACTGCGGCACGTCGGCGAGCAAGCCTTTCATGGTCTTGAGCGGCGCCACCGTCTTGTCTTCAAACTTGAAGCCCAGATCGCTGAGCTTGGCGGCAAAACGCACGGCACGAATGATGCGCACCGGGTCTTCGCGGTAACGCGTGGCCGGATCGCCAATCATGCGGATGATTTTTTTCTTGGCGTCGCGGATGCCGTGGTGGTAGTCGACCACGATCTGCGTCTCCGGGTCGTAATACATGGCGTTGATGGTGAAGTCACGGCGGGCTGCGTCTTCCTCCATCGGGCCCCAGACGTTGTCGCGCAGCACGCGGCCGGAGGCGTCCACCGCGTGTTTCATGCCGGCGAGTTCGCTTTTGCTGGTGCGCTCGTTGCCGCCGACCTGCTCTGCCAGGCTGCTGTCCAGGTGCGCGCGGAAGGTCGAGACTTCGATCACCTCGTGCTCGCGGCCGCGGCCGTAAATCACATGCACGATGCGAAAGCGCCGGCCGATGATGAAGGCGCGGCGAAACAGCGACTTGACCTGCTCGGGCGTGGCGTTGGTGGCCACATCGAAGTCCTTGGGACGCAGGCCGACCAGCAGGTCGCGCACCGCGCCGCCGACGATGAAGGCCTCGTAGCCGGCCCGCTTGAGGGTGTGCACCACGTCCATCGCGCGCTCATCGACCAGCTTGGGGTTGATCGCATGGTCCTGGGGGCCGACTTCGCGGCGTTCCCCGAAAACTGATTTTTTGGACCGGGTGGCACCGCTGGCGGGACTGGCGGACTTGCCAAACAGCTTGTCGATAAATTTTTTGATCATGGAATCAGGAGATTTTGCCGGACAGGCCGCGCTTGCAGGGCAAGGCTGGCCGTCCACGGCAGTTAGAACAGCTCAAGTATGCGCCATCCGCGCTCGGTGGCGAGCGCCCGCAGGCGCTCGTCGGGGTTGGTGGCCACCGGGTGGGTGACTTTTTCCAGCAAAGGCAGATCGTTCATGGAATCGCTGTAAAAAGTGCTTTCCACTGCGTCCCAGTCCAGGCCCCGATCGGCCAGCCACTGCTGGACCCGCGCCACCTTGCCTTCGCGAAAAGACGGTATGCCGCGTATTTCGCCGGTCAGCTGGCCGGCGGCGTCACGCTCGAGTTCCACCGCAATCAACTCGGGCACCCCGAAGGCCTCGGCGATGGGCCGGGTCACGAATTCGTTGGTCGCGGTGACGATCACGGTGTCGTCCCCTGCCGCCTGGTGGCCGCGGACCAGGTCCCGCGCCGCGGCTTGTATGCCTTTTTGCACGATTTCGCTCATGAACCGGGCGTGAGCAGCTATTGATTTTGTAGCGCCCTGAGCCCGGATGGCCTGGGTGGCAAAACGTACGTAGTCATGGATATCGAGCGTGCCGGCCTGGTAATGGGCAAAAAACTCGGCGTTGCGGCGCTTGAATTCGTGGCCATCGCACCAGCCCAGCGCAATCGTGAACTCGCCCCACTCGTAGTCGGAATCGATGGGAATCAGCGTGTGGTCGAGGTCGAACAGGGCGATGCGCCGTTTTACGGCGCCCGGGTGTGATGTCACAGGGTCTCCAGCATGGATTTGATCAGTGGAATCGTGATCGCGCGCTGCGTCTGCAGCGCGTAGGCGTCGAGCTGGTCCAACAGCTGCATCAGGTTGCCGAGATCGCGCGAGAAGCGGCTCAGGATGAAATCCATGGCCTCGTCGCTGAGGAACACGCCGCGTGCGTCGGCCTCCTGGCGCAGCACCGCACGGCGTTCCGGCTCGGTCAGGGCCTGCAGCGCAAACACATGGCCCCAGCCCAGGCGAGTGCGCAGATCTTCGCGCAGGGCCAGGTCAGCTGGCGGCGCGTTGCCCGCCGCCAGCACCCAGCGCGGGTGCCCGTCGGCGGCATTGAGCGCATTGACGAACCAGTTGAAGGCCGCTTGCTGCTGCACCGCGGTGTAGAGGTGGCAATCGTCCATGATCACCGCCGCCCATTTTTCGTTGAAATCGGGTGGCTCCAGTACCGAAGCGTCCAGCCAGCCCACCGAGGCGCCCTGCTCCCGCAGCACTTCGTTGACCGCCTTGAGCAAATGAGTCTTGCCGCTGCCCGGTTCGCCCCAAAGGTAAGTGGGCACTGGCGAGCGCAGACTGTTGCCGGCCCACAGCTCCAGGTGTTTGAGCGCGGCTTCGTTGGGCCCAGCAAAAAAATTGGAGAACGACGGAAGCGACGCCAGCCCGATATCCAGTGCGATCTGCTTCATTTCTGCCGCCCATCGGCAAGTCGCGCGATCAAAGCAAATGGCGTGAAAGCTTTGACCCCAGACCAGCAGGGGCCGCGGAACCGGCTCAGCCGGGCCGCAGGCGCAGCGGCCCCCTCGGGGGGCAGCGCAGTACACGAAGTGACAAGCGTGGGGGCCATGTCCTAGCCTTGATACAGCTTGCTGGCCATGTAACCGGCACGCATGCGACGAATGCCGACCAGCAGCACGGCACTGGCCGGCAGGGCAATCAGCACGCCGAGAAAGCCGAACAGCTGCCCGAAAGCCAGCAGGGCAAAAATAACGGCCAGCGGATGCAGGCCGATGCGCTCACCGACCAGCCGCGGCGTCAGGTACAAACTCTCGACCAGTTGCCCCGCGCCGTAGACGCCGGCGACCACCAGCACGCCATACAGGCCACCGAACTGCAAGATGCCGGCCATGAGCGCCAGAAGCAAACCGAGACCAAAGCCCAGATAGGGAATAAAAAACGCCAGGCCGGTGAAAACACCCACCGGTACGGCCAGATCGAAGCCGAACAGCGTCAGCGCCACGCTGAAATAGATCGCCAGCACGCCCATGACCAGCAACTGCCCGCGCAGGTACTGACCGAGCACGGTGTCGGCCTCGTCCATGAAACTGTCAAAGGAAGCCCGCAGCTTGGGTGGCACCAGCTCAAGCAGCAGCGCGACGAACCGGTCCCAGTCCTTGAGCAGGAAAAACAGGGCCACCGGGATCAGCACCATGTTGCCCACGATGGCCAGGGCCACGCTGCCGCCCAGCTTGAGCGAGGAAAGCACCGAACCGAAGGCATCCTCGAAATTGGTGCTGAGGTACTTGCCAACAAAAGCCTTGATGCTCGCGACATCCAGCGATACGGTGATGCCGAACTGCGCCAGCCAGGGCCCCAGGGCATTGTTGATGCGGTCTGCCAGCAGCGGCAACTGCTCGCGCAGCAACGGCAGTTCCTTGGCGAAAATCGGCACCACCAGCAGCAGGACGGACAAGAGAATCAGGAGGAACAGGGCTTCCACGATCAACACGGCCAGCAGGCGCGGCATCCGGCCCCGGCCCAGATGATCGAGCCAGTTCACCACCGGCGTCAGCACATAGGCCAGCACGGCGCCCACCACAAACGGCGTCAACACCGGCCCCAGCAGCCACAACGCCAGCAGCGCCAGCGCGGCAATCAGGCACCAGGTGGCGGCGCTTTTTTGGGTCGAAGTAAATAGCATGCTGTCGGTCGGGGTGAACCCTTAGAATCTTGCCTTGGATTCTATCGGGCTTGCATGTCCGTCCCGCCGCTCCCTTCCCACCACCCAAGCAGCATGACCACCTCCTCCCCTTCCCCCCTGAGTTACAAAGACGCCGGTGTTGACATCGACGCGGGCGACGCCCTGGTTGAACGCATCAAGCCCCTGGCCAGGAAAACCATGCGTGAAGGCGTGCTGGCCGGTATTGGCGGCTTTGGCGCACTGTTCGAGGTGCCCAAGCGCTACAAGGAGCCGGTCCTGGTCAGCGGCACCGATGGTGTCGGCACCAAGCTGCGCCTGGCTTTTGAATGGGCCATGCACGACACCGTGGGCATCGACCTGGTGGCCATGAGCGTCAACGACGTGCTGGTGCAGGGCGCCGAGCCGCTGTTTTTTCTGGACTACTTTGCCTGCGGCAAGCTCGATGTGGACACCGCTGCCGCCGTGGTGGGCGGCATTGCCAGAGGCTGCGAACTCAGTGGTTGCGCGCTGATAGGCGGCGAAACCGCCGAAATGCCCGGCATGTACCCCGAGGGCGAATACGACCTCGCCGGTTTTGCCGTGGGTGCGGTTGAAAAATCCAAAATCCTCACCGGCAAGGATGTCCAGCCCGGCGACGTGGTGCTGGGCCTGGCCAGCAGCGGCGTGCATTCCAACGGCTTCAGCCTGGTGCGCAAATGTATCGAACGTGCCGGCGCCGACCTGCCCGCCACGCTGGACGGCCAACCTTTCAGGCAGGCCCTGATGGCGCCGACCCGCCTGTACGTGAAAAACGTGCTGGCCGCGCTGGCCGCCCACCCGATCAAGGCACTGGCCCACATCACCGGCGGCGGCCTGCTGGAAAACATACCGCGCGTGTTGCCCGAAGGCATGGCCGCCCATCTTAACAAGGGCAGCTGGCCGCAGACCGAGCTGTTTGCCTGGCTGCAGAAAACCGCGGCCATTTCCGACTTCGAGATGAACCGCACGTTCAACAACGGCATCGGCATGGTGGTGGTGGTGGATGCCGCCCACGCCCAGGCCACCGCCCAAACCCTGCGCGAAGCCGGCGAACAGGTGCATGAAATCGGCGTGATTACGCTGCAAGGCGACGGCGCCGCGGTCACCGTCAGCTAGGGCGCAAGACACGGGGCAGACGCCGCAGACCCCACGGATCACCCCTGCCATGCCCGCCACACCTCCTGTCAGCCCACCACGGCTTCCGGCCGCCATCTGGGCACTGGGTTTTGTCAGCCTGCTGATGGACATTTCCTCCGAGATGATCCACAGCCTGTTGCCCGTCTTCATGGTGACGGTGCTGGGCACCAGCATGTGGGCGGTCGGCCTGATTGAAGGTGTTGCCGAGGCCACGGCCCTCATCGTCAAGGTGTTCTCGGGCGTGCTCAGCGACTACTGGGGCAAGCGCAAACCACTGGCGGTGCTGGGTTATGGCCTGGGCGCCGCCTCCAAGCCCCTGTTTGCGCTGGCCACCAGCACGGGCATGGTGCTGGCCGCCCGCCTGATCGACCGCACCGGAAAAGGCATACGCGGCGCGCCACGTGATGCGCTGGTAGCCGATCTGGCCCCGCCCGGCATGCGCGGTGCGGCCTTCGGGCTGCGGCAGTCGCTTGATACCGTGGGCGCCTTCGTCGGGCCGCTGCTCGCCATGGGCCTGATGCTGCTCTGGGCCAACGACTTCCGGGCAATTTTCTGGGTCGCCATGGTCCCGGGTTTCATGGCGGTGGCCTTGCTGCTGTTCGGTGTGCAGGAACCCGCACCGGCACCGGACAAGGCGGCGGCGCCACGGCGAAACCCGATCAGCCGGGACGAGTTGCGGCGGCTGGGTGCGCCTTACTGGCGCGTGGTCGTGATCGGCGCTGTTTTCACCCTTGCGCGCTTCAGCGAAGCCTTTCTGGTGCTGCGCGCGCTGCAGGGCGGCATGCCGATCGCCTGGACGCCACTGGTGCTGATTGGCATGAACATCGTTTACGCCCTGGGTGCCTACCCCTTCGGCAAACTGTCGGACAAGATGAGCCACACCACACTGCTGGCGGCGGGACTGCTGGTGCTGATCGCGGCCGATGTGGTGCTGGCCTCGGGCAACCACTGGACCTTTGTCTGGGTCGGCATTGCCCTGTGGGGCCTGCACATGGCCATGACCCAGGGACTGCTGGCCACCATGGTGGCGGACACCGCACCGGCCGACCTGCGCGGTACCGCCTTCGGTTTTTTCAACCTGATGAGCGGCCTGGCCATGCTGCTGGCCAGCACGGTGGCCGGAGTGTTGTGGGACCAGCTCGGCGCCCCGGTGACCTTTGCTGCTGGCGCGGTCTTCAGTCTGGCGGCGCTGGCGCTGCTGGGGTACTGGCGCGGGGCACGGGTCCGCGATTGACGCCGCGGCCTCCCCCGAATAAGACAGTTTTGCTACAAAAATACTAGCGGCTTGCGCCCGCTTTCATTGGGCAGACTGGACTTTTGAGATATTTTGTATCAAACTGTTGCTTTTGTCCCCTTCTGGAGCGTTCATGCCGGTCATCGCAGTCGTCAACCGCAAGGGAGGCAGTGGCAAAAGCACACTGGCCGCCCACATCGCGGCATGGTGCGCGCGCAATGGCAGCTCCGTCATGCTGGGCGACGTGGACCGGCAACAATCGGCGCGTGCCTGGTTGAAACGGCGCGACGCCTCGCTGCCGGCCATCGCTCCCTGGGCGGTGGACCAGAAAAACATGTTGCGTGTGCCGACCGGCATCACCCACGTGGTGCTTGACACCCCCGGCGGCATGCACGGCTTTGAACTCGCGCGCGTCGTGATGTTTGCCGACGCCATCGTGATGCCGGTGTGCAACTCGATGTTCGACCGCGAATCGGCCGAGGCCTGCCACGCCGAACTGATGACCATGCCGCGTGTGGCCAGCGGCCGCTGCCGCCTGGCGGTGGTCGGCATGCGTATCGATGCGCGTACCAATGCCGCGCAAACACTCGACGAATGGGCGGAATCGCTGGGCGTGCCTTTTCTGGGCGCCCTGCGCGAAACCCAGCTCTACGTGCGCAGCCTGGAGCGCGGCCTGACGATTTTTGACCTGCAGCCCCAGCTGGCCGCCGCCGATCTGGCCCAGTGGGCGCCCATCCTGCAGTGGCTCAAGCCCCAGCTCTACCCGCCACAAGCGGCCAACGACGGTGCAGGTGTGGTGCGCCCTCCGGCACGCACCCTGGCGCCCAAAGGTGCGGCGTCACCCCTGAAAGCGCCCGGCGAAGTGGTGTCCAGGCGGCTGGGCTCACTGCCGGGCAGCCTGATGCCGGCCCAGGAGTCCATGGTTCAGGGCGGCCGCATGTCCACCCTGAGCGCCGGCCGCACCACTCCGGCTCCGGTGCGTCCCCCGGCCGTACCTACGCTGGCCCGCCCAACACGCACAGCCGACAGCCCACAGATACCCCAGTTTTTGAAACGGAATTAGGGCCCCCACGGTTGCTCACTGCGTATAGCGCCCTGCCCCCCTAGGGGGCCGCTGCGCCTGCGGACTGGCAAAGCCAGCTCCGCGGCCCCTGCTTGAAAAGAATCTGCCACGATCGCTTGCTGCGCGTGGCTCCGTGCCCCGGGATGGCCCGGTTCAGCTTTTCTGGCGCCGCAAGCGGGCCAGGCGGTCGGCGATGGCATCGAGGTCCAGTGCGTCCTCGGCGCGCGCGAGGTAAGTCTCCAGGTCCGGCACGGCGCGTCCGGCCTCACCCTGCTCGGCAAGCGCCAGGCCGCGATCGCGGTACTCGGACCAAGACTCGGGATGCAGCACGATCAACCGATCCTGCACGGCAATCAGCCGTGGCCAGTCCTGCTGGGTCTTGTGGATTTCCTTGAGGTTGCGCAGCATGCGGCTGATGATCTCGCGCGACGGCACCGACTGCAGGTACAGGCCGATAGGCACCTCGAAGTCGTTCACCAGGCCGCTGCGCTGGCGAAACGGCTCCAGCCGCTCGGCCAGCTCTTCCCGGCTCAGCGACTGGCCGGTAAAAGGGTCAATCACCACCTGGCCCTTGGGCAGGTTGACCTTGACCATGAAGTGGCCCGGAAAAGCAATGCCGCGTGCATTGAGCCCGACACCGCCGGCAAGTTCCAGCCAGAGCACCGCCAGCGAGATCGGAATGCCGCGCCGGGTTTTCAGCACCGCGTTCAGGTAGCTGTTGTCGGGGTCGTAGTAGTCATTGATGTTGCCGCCAAAATTCAGGTCGCGGAAGAAAAACTGGTTCAGCGCCCGCAGCCGCTGCAGGGCCGAAGCGTCGGACGGCAAGCGCCGCCTGAGGCGGGCCAGCAGCTGGTCCACATCACCAAGCACCTGCTCCACGTCCAGATCCGGGTACTCGTCCTGGGCCACGCTGACCGCTGCTTCCAGCAGGGGGAAATGTTCATCGCTTTGCACCAGGCTGGCAAAGTACTGCAAGGGCGACGGAACATCCAGATTGAGAAGCATGCCGCTACTTTCTCACAAACCGCCGGGCGACGCGAGTGCCATCGCCGGAAACCGTCAGCGCCGCACCAACTTTCGCACTTTCAGGCCGGTCGCCCAAAGCGCTCCGAAATAAATAGCACCTGACGCAAGCAACACAAGGGCCAGCAACCCGATTCGCTTGAAGGCTTCGGCCCGCAGCCCGGTCCAGCTGACGGCCTGGGCGGCCCACAGCAAAAAGACCGCCAGCAGTGCCGTGGCGGCCAGCACCTGCAGCACGAACCTGCCCCAGCCCGGCGCCGGCCTGTAGCTGCCGCGCTGGCGCAGGCCGATCAGCAGCCAGAGCGCATTGACCAGCGCGCCTATGCCGATGGCCAGCGCCAGCCCGGCATGTTGCAGCAGCGGCACAAAGGCCAGGTTGAGCAGCTGCGTGATCACCAGCACCACCAGCGCAATTTTCACGGGCGTGCGGATGTCCTGGCTGGCGTAAAAACCGGGGGCCAGCACCTTGATGGCCACCAGGCCCACCAGCCCGGCGCCGTAGCCCATCAGCGCGGTGGTGGTCTGCTGCACGTCGCGGTCGGTGAAGGCGCCGTAGTGGTACAGCGTGGCCACCAGCGGCTGGGCAAAGGTCAGCAGGGCGACGGCGCTGGGCACGGCCATCAACACGACGATACGCAGGCCCCAGTCCAGCATGGCGGAATAGGCGTCACCGTCGCCTGCGGCCCTGGCGGCGGCCAGCTGCGGCATCAGCACCACCCCGATGGCCACACCCAACATGGCGGTGGGGAACTCCATCAGGCGGTCGGCGTAGGTCAGCCAGCTGACGCTGCCGGGGGTCAGGTGCGAGGCGATCTGGGTGTTGATGATGGTAGACACATGCGCCACGCTCACCCCCAGCAGGGCCGGCAGCATGAGGCGGGCAATGTTTCTTGTTCCGGGGTCGTTCCAGGCGCTGCGGATGGCGGTCCAGCCCAGACCGACGCGAGGCAGCATGCCGATCCGGAGCAGCGCAGGCACCTGCACCGCCAGTTGCAGGGCCCCGCCCAGCATGACGCCGGCGCCCATCGCATAAATCGGCTCCACGCCCTGGGTCTTGAGCCAGGGCGCACCCAGCCAGGCCGCGCCAATCATGGAGAAGTTCAGCAGCACCGGTGTGGCGGCCGGCACGGCAAAACGCTTCCAGGTGTTCAGAATGCCGGCCGACAGGGCCACCAGCGACATGAAGCCGATGTAGGGGAACATCCAGCGCGTCATGAAGACTGCCGCCTCGAAGCCGCGCGGTTCCTGCTTCAGGCCGCTGGCCATCAGCCAGACCAGCGCCGGGGCCGCCGCCACCCCGATCACACAGGTCAGCAGCAGCGCCCAGGCCAGCAGCGTGGCGACCCGGTTGACCAGCACCTGGGTGGCCGCCTCGCCGTGCTGGGCCTTGCTGGCGGCCAGCACCGGCACAAAGGCCTGGCTGAACGCGCCCTCGGCAAACAGGCGGCGAAACAGGTTGGGAATGCGGAAAGCGACGTTGAAGGCGTCCGTCATGGCGCTGGCGCCAAACGTCGAGGCCACCAGCAACTCCCGCACCAGGCCGGTGATCCGGGACACCAGCGTGAACATGGAAACGGTGGATGCGGATTTGAATAAAGTCACCCGGGGAGTTTAATGGCCCCCCAGACAAGGCCCCCACGCTTGTCGCTTCGCGTACTGCGCTGCCCCCCGAGCGGGCCGCTGCGCCTGCGGGCTGGCAAAGCCAGACCCGCGGCCCCTGCTTGAAAAATACCGGCTCACGTGTCAGCGGGGCTCACAAACCGGCCCGGGCCGCGGAACGGGCTTCGCTCGGCCGCAGGCGCAGCGGCCCCTCTCGGTAGGCAGGGCGCTACACGGAGTGAGCAATCGTGGGGGTATAATGGAAAGCTTTGCTAAGCATCATCCGCAGACTTTTCCTCATTTAAGGAACACTTATATGGCTACCGCCAAACCCAAGAAAAAGAACCCCCGCCTGGCCTCCGGCCGCAAACGCGTTCGCCAGGACAGCAAACTCAATGCCGCCAACACCTCGCTGCGCTCGAAATACCGCACCGCCGTGAAAAACGTCGAAAAAGCTGTCGCCGCCGGCGACAAGACCAAAGCCACCGAACTCTTCGCCAAGGCGCAGAGCATTGTGGACACGATTGCCGACAAGGGCATCTTCCACAAGAACAAGGCAGCGCGCGACAAGAGCCGCCTGTCCACCAAGGTCAAGGCACTCGCCCTGGCCACTCCCGCCGCGTAAAAACCATCGCCTGAGCAATCAGGCAACCCGCCCGGGCTGATTTTTTCAGTCCGCCGTTCTGCAGGGTGCGCTGCCAGCAAAGCAAAAAAGCCGTCGAAAGACGGCTTTTTTGTTTGCGCTTCACTTCAAACTTCGCCCCGGATAGGCCAGAAAGCGTAGCGAGCGGGCGCGAGGCAAGGCGCACGGAGCGCAGGCACCGGAATGTACTTTGGGTACATGAGGATGACGAGCACCGCGCAACGCCGCTTCGCGCCCGCGCAGTAGCTTTATGGTTTGTCCGGAATCAGGCAGGCTTCGGCGATCTGCAGGTCGTTGTCCTTGGCGAAATTGATCGCAAAGTCCCAGGCCATGGGCTCGGCATCGCGCAGTTCGCTGTTGACCACCACACATTTGACGCCATTGATCACCGTGGGCACACACCACGGGGAATAGGTCAGGTGACTGCCCGGCTGCGGGCCACCGGGGCGGAACTGGCTCATCACGCCGCACAGCCGGTCCGCCCAGTCGCTGGGGCGAAAGGTTTTGCCGTCGCGGGTGACGCCTTGAATGAAGACTTCTTTGGCGGTGTTGGAGACCATCGGGTGGAAGGTTTTTGCGTGCCCGGAGCCAGGATCGAGCCCCATGTTGCAGCGCACAACGATTCTATCTTATATAAGACTCAGGACTGTTTTTGGGGGCTTCGCCGCTGCGCATGGCTGTGATGCAGGATCCTCACCAAAGGCCGGAGGGTCTGCGCCTAAAATCAGTTCAGAAGCGCCGTCTACCCTCGCGGCCTCCTGTTTTTCAGTCCTCGTTCTTTCCGGAGTTTCCCCCATGACCGCTGCCCTTCCCAAACACATCGAAGCCGCTTCCCCCCACGTGATGAACACCTACGGCCGCTTGCCGATAGCCTTGTCGCATGGTCAGGGCTGCCGCGTGTGGGACGTCAACGGCAAGGAATACCTCGACGGGCTGGGCGGCATTGCGGTCAACACCCTGGGCCACAACCACCCCAAACTGGTGCCCGCGCTGCAGGACCAGATCGCCAAAATCATTCACAGCTCCAACTACTACCACGTGCCCAACCAGGAAGTGCTGGCGGCCAAGCTGGTCGAACTGTCCGGCCTGGAAAACGTGTTTTTCTGCTCCACCGGACTCGAAGCCAATGAGGCCGCATTGAAGCTGGCGCGCAAGTTCGGGCACGACAAGGGGATCGAACGCCCTGAAATCGTGGTGTATGAAAAAGCCTTCCACGGCCGCAGCATCGCCACGCTGAGCGCCACCGGCAACCCCAAGGTGCAGGCCGGCTTCGGCCCGCTGGTCGAGGGGTTCATCCGCGTGCCGCTCAATGACGTGGCCGCGCTGGAAACCGCCACAGCCGGCAACCCGAATGTGGTGGCCGTGTTTTTTGAAGCCATCCAGGGCGAAGGCGGCATCAACCCGATGGACGCCGACTACCTGCGGCAGGTGCGCGCCCTGTGCGACGCAAACGACTGGCTGCTCATGATCGATGAGGTGCAGTGCGGCATGGGCCGTACCGGCAAATGGTTTGCCCACCAGTGGGCCGGCATCAAACCGGACGTGATGCCGCTGGCCAAGGGCCTGGGCTCGGGCGTGCCGATTGGTGCCGTCGTGGCAGGCCCGAAAGCAGCCCACATCTTTGCGCCCGGCAACCACGGCACCACCTTCGGCGGCAACCCGCTGGCCATGCGCGCCGGGGTGGAAACCATCCGGATCATGGAGGAAGAAGGCCTGCTGGCCAACGCTGCGAAGGTGGGCGCACACCTGAAGGCCGCCCTCGCCCGCGAACTGGCCGCCGAGCTGGCTTCGGGCGCGGTCAAGGAAATCCGCGGCCTCGGCCTGATGCTGGGCATTGACCTGGCCAAGCCCTGCGGCGAGCTCCTCAAGCGCGCCGCCGACAAAGGCCTCCTGATCAGCGTGACGGCCGACAGCGTGATCCGCCTGGTGCCGCCGCTGATCCTCACGCAGGCCGAAGCCGATGAAATCGTGGCCATTTTGTGCCCGCTGATCAAGCAGTTGCTGGCGGAAAAGCCATGACCGCACCGACAAACACGGCGATCCGGCATTACCTGCAGTTCAGCGACTTCAATGCCGCCGAATACGCCTACGTCTTTGAGCGCGCCGCCCTCATCAAGAAAAAATTCAAGGCCTACGACAAACACCAGCCGCTGGTGGACCGCACGCTGGCCATGATTTTTGAAAAGGCCTCGACCCGCACGCGCGTCAGTTTTGAAGCCGGCATGTATCAGTTGGGCGGCTCCGTGGTGCACCTGACCACCGGCGACAGCCAGTTGGGCCGCGCCGAGCCGATCGAGGACAGCGCCAAGGTGATCAGCCGCATGGTGGACCTGGTGATGATCCGCACCTACGAGCAGACCAAGATCGAGCTGTTTGCCGAACACTCGCGCGTGCCGGTGATCAACGGGCTGACCAACGAGTTCCACCCCTGCCAGATCCTGGCCGACATCTTCACCTACATCGAGCACCGTGGCAGCATCAAGGGCAAGACGGTGGCCTGGGTCGGCGACGGCAACAACATGGCCAACACCTGGCTGCAGGCCAGTGAGATCCTGGGCTTCAAGGTGCACCTGAGCACACCGACCGGCTACGAGGTCGACCAGTCGGTGGCAGGCATACGCTCGGCCGACAGCTACCAGGTCTTCAAGGACCCGATGCAGGCCTGCGCCGGCGCCGACCTGGTCACCACGGATGTGTGGACCAGCATGGGGTACGAAGCCGAGAACGAAGAACGCAAGAAGGCGTTTGCCGACTGGTGCGTGGACAGCGACATGATGAAGGCCGCCAGACCCGACGCGCTCTTCATGCATTGCCTGCCGGCGCACCGCGGGGAAGAGGTCGAAGCCGAGGTGATTGACGGGCCGCAGTCGGTGGTGTGGGATGAGGCGGAAAACAGATTGCACGTGCAGAAGGCACTCATGGAGTTCCTTCTGCTCGGACGGGTCGAATGACATTCGACCCGGTGGCGCGCCAGCGCCGGCCATCTGTTTCGGCGCAGGCTCATGTGTGCGCAGCACACGTGAAGCGGCAGCAAGCCGCGTGCCGTAGCCAAAACCAGCTGCATGTGCAGAAGGCCTTGATGGAGTTTTTGCTGCTCGGCAAAATTGCCTGAAGCGCTCTTGTTGATTCAGCATCGCGCTACGCCTGCGGTTCGTCTGAGACAGTAGGCGCAACTCCCCACTCCCTCCCCTAACCCCTGCCCTCGCCCCGCTGGGCGATGGAGGGGGACTTCATTTGGCTGCGTGTGCTGCGCTCGCGTGCAAACATGACGGCCGCGTATCCCGACATGACGCGCGCAGCGCGTCATGTCTGCCCGCACCCGAACCCGCATTTGATCCCCACCCGTCGGGCTGGGCCGAGGAGCACAGCCGAAAGTGGATCGGGGCGAGCGATTGTTTGAGCCGAAGGCGAGTTCGAGCTCGATCCCACTTTCGGCGAGCACCGCAGGGTGCCCGTAGCGAAGCGAAGGGTCCCAGACCATCGGGTCGCCTTTCTTTTGGGTACTTTTCTTTGGCGAAGCAAAGAAAAGTAAGTCGCCCGCCGGGGCGAGACCCGGCTTGCTGGCACACCACAGCAGCTTGCGTGAAAAGGTGACTGCGCCTTCAGCCCTACGGACTAGCCGCGCCCAACGAAAGGCATCTTCGTCGCCATGATGGTCATGAACTGCACATTGGTCGCCAGTGGCAGCGCCGCCATGTGCACCACCGCGTCGGCCACGTGGTTCACGTCCATCAGTGGTTCAATCGCGATCTCGCCATTGGCCTGCGGCACACCCTTGGCCATGCGCGCGGCCATCTCGGTCTGGGCGTTGCCGATGTCGATCTGGCCGCAGGCGATGTCGTATTGGCGGCAGTCGAGCGAGATCGATTTGGTCAGGCCGGTGATCGCGTGTTTGGTGGCGGTGTAGGGCGCCGAGTGGGGGCGCGGGGCGTGCGCGGAGATGGAGCCGTTGTTGATGATGCGGCCGCCCTGCGGTGACTGCGCCTTCATCAGGCGAATCGCCTGTTGCGCACACAGGAAGGAGCCGGTCAGGTTGATGTTGACGACGTTTTGCCATTGCTCGAAGCTCAGCTCTTCCATCGGCACGGCGGGCGCACTGACGCCGGCGTTGTTGAACAGCAGGTCCAGGCGGCCAAAGGTGGCGTGGACCTTGTCGAAGGCCGCGCGCACCGCGTCGGGGTGACTGACATCGCAGGGCAGGGCGAGTGCCCTGTCACCGGCGGCCGAGCTCTGGGCCACCTCGTTCAAGGGCTCCACGCGCCGGCCCACCAGCGCCACGCGGTATCCCTCACGCAGCAGCGCCAGCGCCACCGCCTTGCCAATGCCGGTGCCTGCGCCGGTAACGAGTGCAACCTTGCCGTTTGATGTCATGGGTGAGCCTTTGTCTCTGGGTGTTGTGGGGGGAAAGGACGGCCTGCCAGCGCGTGGCCCCGCCCTGCGCAGATTGTGCCCCAGCGGCGCGGGTGCCGCTGGTGTTCGGGTCCCGCTGCAGGCAGCGTCACGGGCAACTGCTTTAGGTTTCAACTATTTTGGAACGCTGTTGGAAATTACCGACACCACGCCATTTACAGCGGTGCTACCTTTGTGCCATGACGTCCCGCGCCACCCCTTCCCCCACTGAACACGCAGCCACCCGGCCGCGGAAAATCTGGGACATCTCGCCCGCCGTGGATGAGCAGGCCGCCGTGTTTCCGGGCGACGCCGCATACTCGCAGAAGCTCCACTTTGCGCTCTCGCCCGGCTGTCCGGTCAATGTCAACACGCTCACCTTCTCGCCACACACCGGCGCGCATGCCGACGCGCCCATGCACTACGCCAACGGCGCGCCGGCCATTGGCGCGGTGGACCTGCTGCCCTATCTCGGGCGCTGCCGCGTGATCCACTGCCTGGACTGTGGGCCGCTGGTGGAGCCGCAGCACATCGCCCACGCGCTGGCGGAGCTGCCGCCGCGTGTGCTGTTGCGCACCGCCTCCACAGCCAGCCAGTCCTGGGCATTTTTTACGGCCATAGACCCCGCCACGCTTGCGCTGCTAGCTAGCAAAAACATAGCACTGGTCGGCATCGATACGCCCAGTGTGGACCCTGCCACCAGCCAGGACCTGCCCAGCCATCACCTGCTGCTGAAACACGATCTGCGTGTGCTGGAAAACCTGGTGCTCGATGACGTGCCGGAAGGCGACTACGAGCTGATTGCCCTGCCTCTGAAACTGACAAAAGCCGACGCCTCGCCGGTTCGCGCCGTGCTGCGTGAACTGCCCGGGAACGGCGCTGGAAAAACATGACCACACTTAATGACTGCCGCGCACTCGACGCCCGCGACGCGCTGCGCCCGCTGCGCGACCACTTTGTGCTGCCCGATGGCGTGATTTACCTGGACGGCAACTCCCTGGGCGTGTTGCCCAAAAGCGCGGCAGCACGTGTTGCCGACGTCATCACACGCGAATGGGGCCAGGACCTGATCCGCGCCTGGAACAGCGCCGGCTGGTTCAACCTGCCGCAACGCCTGGGCGACAAGATTGCGGCGCTGATTGGCGCCGGGCCAGGCGAGGTGGTCGCCACCGACAGCACCTCCGTCAATCTGTACAAGGTCCTCAGCGCGGCCCTGAGCATGGCCGCCGAAGATGCGCCGGCCAGAAAAGTCATCGTCAGCGAACGCAGCAACTTCCCGACCGACCTGTACATTGCCGAGGGCCTGTGCCGCGAGCGCGGTTACCGCTTGCAGCTGGTCGAGCCCGATGAAATCAATGCCGCATTGACGCAAGACGCCGCCGTGCTGATGCTGACCCACGTGAACTACCGCACGGGGGCCATGCACGACATGGCGGCGCTGACACAAGCAGCCCATGCGGCGGGTGTTCTGGTGGTGTGGGACCTGGCGCACAGCGCCGGTGCCGTGCCAGTGGACCTGCACGGTGCCGCCGCCGACTTTGCCATCGGCTGCGGCTACAAATACCTCAATGGCGGCCCCGGCGCGCCGGCTTTCGTCTGGGTTCATCCCAGGCATGCCGACCGCTTCCGGCAACCGCTGTCCGGCTGGTGGGGCCATGCCGCGCCGTTCGAGTTCACGCCCGACTACCGGCCCGCCCCCGGCATCACGCGTTACCTGTGCGGCACCCAGCCCATCCTGAGCCTGGCCGCGCTCGAGTGCGGGCTGGATGTGTTCGGCGCCGCGAACGCCCTCGGTGGCATGGCTGCGCTGCAGGCCAAGTCGCTGGCACTGACCGACCTGTTCATCACGCTGGTGGAAGAACGTTGCGCCGGCCATGGCCTGGGCCTGGCGACACCGCGTGAGCATGAAAAGCGCGGCTCACAAATATGCCTCTCGCGCAGCGAAGGCGCTTACGCCATCGTGCAGGCGCTGATTGCGCGCGGCGTGATCGGCGACTTCCGGGCCGGGTCGGGTGACGGCCGGCATCCGGACATCCTGCGCTTCGGCTTCACCCCGCTGTACATCGGGTTTGAAGATGTCTGGCATGCCGTGGAGCATTTGAAGCAGGTGCTGGAAACCGCCGAATGGCAGCGCCCTGAATTCAACCAGAAACATGCGGTGACCTGATCATGGCCCCCACGGTCGTCCACTGCGTGTGCTCCCTGCCCCCCGAGGGGGCCGCTGCGCCTGCGGCCCGTCAAAGCCGGTTCCGCGGCCCCTGCCCGGTTCGATACCGGGGTCTTTCCTTTCCGGTTGGAGAACACGCATGAACACACAGCGACCGGCAGACATCGTGCACGACGAAAAAGCCAAGCTCGATTTCAGCCGCGACATGAGTTACGGCGACTACCTGCAGCTCGACGCGATTCTCGGCGCGCAGAAGCCGCTCTCCCCCGCGCATGACGAACTGCTGTTCATCGTGCAGCACCAGACCAGCGAACTCTGGATGAAGCTGATGCTGCACGAGCTGGGCGCAGCCATTGCGAACGTGGCCCGGGACGAACTCGGCGACGCCTTCAAGAAACTCGCGCGTGTCAGCCGCATCATGGAGCAGCTGGTGCACGCCTGGGACGTGCTGGCGACCATGACGCCGCCCGAATACAGCGCGATACGGCCCTACCTCGCCAACTCCAGCGGCTTTCAGAGTGCGCAATACCGCTGCATCGAGTTTGCGCTGGGCAACAAGAACTCCGCCATGCTCAAGCCGCACGCACATCGCCCCGATTTGCTGGCGCAGGTGCAGGCCGCCTTTGAAGCGCCGTCGCTCTATGACGAAGCCCTGCGCCTGCTGGCACGCCGCGGCCTGCCGGTGCCGATCAGCGACACGCAGCGCGACTGGACCCAGGCTTACGTGGAAAGCGAGGCGGTCGAACAGGCCTGGCTGGTGGTCTACCGCGACCCCAAGCAGTACTGGGACCTGTACCAGCTCGGCGAAGAACTCACCGACCTCGAAGACGCGTTTCGGCTCTGGCGTTTCCGCCATGTGACGACGGTGGAACGTGTGATTGGGTTCAAGCGCGGTACTGGTGGGACCGGTGGTGTGAGTTATCTGCGCAAGATGCTCGATGTGGTGCTGTTTCCGGAGATCTGGAAACTGCGAACGAATTTGTAAGAAAAATGGGCTCCCCCCTGCAGAATGGGCGTATCCCGCTATTTCAAATTGGACAGGTTGTGATGTCTTTTGCTGTATGACGATTGCGCGGATTGATATCCGATCGCCATGACAAATATCCCGAACACGTAAACGGACTAAGTCGCATGCCCGGAAGAGGAGATGTTCTTGATAGTGAAGGGCAAAGTGAGACTTCGCTATGGCAGCGAAACACGTGAGATTCGCGAGGGCGATGTAATCTGCTGTCCAACGGGCGGCCCGGAAACGGCGCACCAGATTATTAACGATTCCGAAGACGAACTTGCGTACTTTTCGGTTAGTACCATGATGCCAGCGGAAGTGTGCGAACACCCCGATTCCAGGAAGATTGGAGCTTTTGGCGGTGGATTGCGTCACATGACGAACATCAATCACAACATTGACTACTGGACTGACGAGGTGTGAGTGCGACGTCACCGAGTGCAACTAATTAAGCGTAGCGTCCATCCTTAACCGCTCAATTGCCAGGTCCAGAAAAGCGCGAACCCGCTGTGATGCTTGTCGACCTTCTCTGTGCACGACATGCACCGGCAAAGCAGCCGGTTCAAAGTCAGGCAATAACGCCTTCAACTTGCCAGTGCGCAAGTGTTCCGCCACCTGGTACGAAAGCAAACGAGTCAATCCAAGCCCACCCACCGCTGCAGCCACAGCAGAATCGTTGGTCGTCGTAATCATCCGCGCCTGAAGCCGAATGCTTCTGGGCTCACCTTTTTCCACCAACTTCCATTCGGGATTGGGAGTCACGCTACTGGCCGAAACAATAGTGTGGGCGTGCAGATCATCCGGCGAGATCGGAATGCCATGTTTGGCGAGATAGTCCGGTGCGGCGCAGATCACACGCCTGACCTGACCTACGCGAATCGCCTGCATGGTTGAGTCCGGCAATTCCCCAATGCGCACAGCAACATCCACACCTTCATCCAGCAAATTGACGACGCGGTCCAGGAACATGCAGGATGCACTCACCTCGGGATAGCGTGTCAAGTACTCGGTGACCACGGGCGTGACATACATCCTGCCAAACAGCACGGGCGCCGTGATAGTGAGCCTCCCCTTTGGCGACGAGTGCATGCCACTGACGGACTCATCCGCTTCCAGCATTTCCGCCAGGATGCGTTTGCAATCCTGCGCATAGCGCTCCCCCGCGTCGGTGACTCGAACGGTACGCGTGGTGCGGGTCAGAAGCCGAAGCCCCAAATGGGTTTCCAGTTCGTTGATCGCTCGGGTCACCGCTGGTGGCGACATATTCAGCTTGCGCGCGGCGCCAGCAAACCCGTTGGTGTCGACCACCGCAACAAAGACATTGATCAGGTGAAATCTGTCCATAGCATTCCGCAAAATGGAATTGTGAATTGATTTTACTGGTGATTCTCCGATCTTGATGACTTGAATACAGTTCATCCACTCGCTGAAAACGCAGCGAAGGCAAGTTCCAAACCACCGTAACCCATGAAGGAAATCACCATGTCCCGTATCAGCATCCCCACCGTTGACAACTCTGTCGAAGCATCCAAGCCTCTGTTGGCCGCCGTTCAAAAACAACTGGGCGTCGTACCCAATTTGATGAAACTAGTGGGCCATAGCCCCGCCGCCCTGGAAGGCTACTTGTCGCTGAACGGCGCTTTGGGTAAGGGCAAGCTCAGTGTCCAACTGCGTGAACGCATTGCGCTGACCATCGCCGAATACAACGGTTGCGACTACTGCCTGTCTGCCCATGACTACCTGGGCCGCAATGTTGCCAAACTCAGCAGCGCCGAACTCGACGCGGCGCGTGATGGCCGTTCGGACGATGCCAGCACAGAAGCGGCGCTGCAGTTTGCCTTGCGTGTGGCGAAGTCTCGCGGAAAAGTCAGCGATGCCGAAATCGCCACCTTGCGCCTGGCAGGCTTCGACGAAGCTGCCGTGATTGAAATCGTCGCCAATGTCGCAGTGAACGTACTGACGAACTACATCAACAACGTGGCACTGACCGACATCGATTTCCCAGTCGTTCAGGCCAAGTTGGCAGCTTAAGTTCACCGGGTTGCCGGTACCTCCGGCAACCCATCTCAATACCCAACAGGAGCCAGCATGAATCTCGACAACGCCGTTCAAACTCGCGCCCAGTGGAAGACCAAACTTCGCTCAGCCATCGCCAAACACGAACAACTCGACCTGATGACCTTGTCCAGAGACGACTGCTGTGAGTTGGGCCAATGGCCGCATGGGGAAGGCAAGTCGAGCTATGGCAGGCTGACATCCCACGGAGACTGCATTCACAAACATTTGGCATTTCATAGCGAAGTGACCAAAGTGGCCAGAGCCGTCAATGCCACGCAGTTTGATGCAGCCGAAGGCATGCTCAATGCGGGCACTCCGTGCGCCAAAGCTTCCAGTGCATTGAGCGTTTCGTTCCTGCAATTGCGCAAAGAAGCTGGAATCCGAGCAACCTATTTGACAGGCCTGCCATGAACACCAGCACCGAACCGCCGCGCCAGCCATTGCCTCCGTTTCACTTGGAATCTGCGGTCCAGAAGGTCAGGATGGCGGAAGACGCATGGAACTCCCGGGATCCTGCGCGGGTTGCACTCGCCTATACGCCGCAGAGTCAGTGGCGAAATCGCTCGGAATTCCTGATGGGGCGGGAGGCGATCAAGGCGTTTCTCGCGGCCAAGTGGAACCGTGAAAAGGAATACCGGCTGATCAAAGAGCTGTGGTCTTTCCAGTCCAATCGTATTGCTGCGCGATTCTGCTATGAATGGCAAGACGCAACAGGGCACTGGTTTAGAAGCTATGGCAACGAGAACTGGGAGTTTGACGAGAACGGGCTGATGCAATTGCGCCTGGCCAGCATCAACGACCTGTCGATATTAAGTACCGAGCGTAAGTTTTTTTGGCCCTTGGGGCGGCGGCCAGATGACCACGCGTCTCTTTCGCAAATGGGGCTTTAGATGATGCGAAGCATGTACCAATTCACCAGCGACATTGCCTTCAGTCCCACGGTCAAGGCCATCCAAACCCGTAAAGGGTCTCGCCATGGCTATGCCCGCATGGAGCAGGCGGGGTCCTGGGAATCTTCTATCACACCGGAGCTTCGGGAATTCATCGCTTTACAGACCAGTTTTTATATGGCGACGGTCAACACAGACGGACAGCCTTACATTCAGCACAGAGGCGGCCCGGCGGGCTTCTTGCGGGTGTTAGATGAACACACACTGGCCTTTGTGGATTACGCAGGGAACAAGCAATTCATCTCACAGGGGAACCTGTCCGAAAATTCCAAAGCGCATCTATTTTTGATGGACTACGCATACCGGCAGCGGATCAAGATTTGGGGCGACGCCAAGGTAGTTGAGGGCGATGACGAGCTGATTGCGAAGTTGATGCCTGCCGATTACCAAGCCAAACCGGAACAAGTCATTATTTTTACGGTCACCGCATGGGACGCAAACTGTCCGCAGCATATTCCCGTGCGATTTGATGCCGTTAAAGTGAAAGAGACGCTAGACGCGAGGGATCAACGCATCCGAGAGCTCGAAGCGGAACTTGCGCATTTGGGGAAACATTAAAAAATAGTTCACGAAACTGACGGAGTCGCAATGTCACTTGTAACCCTGACATTGCACAAATTCAATTTATCAAGTCTGAATGCCTCCGCTCAACACCATCACCATTCTAGGAACGCACTGTGAACTCCTTTCTCGCCTACCAGTTTGCCGATGGAGTTGCCACCGTCACTCTTGACGATGGCAAAGCCAACGTAATGAGCGTTGCGATACTGGCTGACATTGAGACGGCGCTCACAAGAGCCGAAGCTGACAGGGCCGTTGTAGTGATCCAGGGCCGACCTGGCTTGTTCTCCGGCGGCTTTGACTTGACCGCCTTCAAGCGAGACTAGAAGGAACTCTCCCAAATGCTGAAGGCCGGCGCCGAGATGACAGAGCGATTGCTCACCTTTCCATATCCCGTGGGCGCCGTATGTACGGGTCATGCGATTGCCATGGGAGCCTTCCTCCTGCTGAGCGCAGACTACCGAATCGGCACCAATCCCGAAGCAAAAATTCAGGTAAACGAGGTTCTGATTGGATTGACACTTCCACACTTCGCAATCGAAGTGTGCCGGCAACGCCTTACGCCCGCCCATTTCAGCCTTGCAGCCACCACTGCAACTCGTATGACCAGCAAAGCGCGGTGAAAGCGGGCTTCTCCTAACCGGTCATTCGTGATGGGTTCTAATCAAACGACGAATGTCTGCTGTCGGGCGATGATTTTTCTGGCCGCTACACCCGCTTTGTCGTCGTTGCAGGCTTGGCGGCAGGTCTACCGCGACACGAAAGCACATTGGGATCTGCACCAACTGGGCGAAGAACTCACCCATTTGAAAGACGCGTTCCGCCTGTGGCACTTTAGGCATGTGACCACGATAGAACGTGTGATCGGCTTCAAACGAGGCACCGGCGGCACCGGAGGCGTGAGTTACCTGCGCAAGATGCTGGATGTGGTGTTGTTTCCGGAGATCTGGAAGCTACGTACGGATTTGTAGGTGCTATTGACCTCTGGCCCTTAACTGGTGAGCGCAATCAGCTATTAAATACATAGCGACTCACTGCTCGCCATACAACCATGGCACATCCAGCAAACGCTCTCCCAGCAGCTTGAGCGAGGCATCCCGCCCCCAGCGCACCATGCCGCTGGCATGAAAGATCTGCCCATTGCGAATCGCCCGTGCTTGCACACGCGCGTTGCGCTGCCAGCGGTTCAGCGCATACCGGTTCAGCATGGTCGGCACGTCCAGGGCCAGGTCCAGCGCCTGCGTCAGCACGCGCCCGAGTTCGGCGGCGTCTTCGATGGCCATGCCGGCGCCCTGGGCCAGGTAGGGGCGCATCGGGTGGGCGGCGTCGCCCAGCAACGCCACGCGGCCCAGCGCATGCTGATACGCACCCTGCATGGGCGGACGGTCGCAAAGCGCCCAGAGCCGCCACGCGGGGACGGCGCGCACCAGATCCTGCAGTGGCGCGCAGCTGCCGGCCAGTGCCGCATGCAGGCCGGCGCCGTCGGTGCCCTGGTCCCAGTTGTCGGGATCGCCCCCGCTGCGTCCTTCGACGATGCCCACCACGTTGAGCGACCGGCCGCCGCACACCGGGTACTGCACCACATGAAGCTTCGGTCCCAGCCAGGCCGTGACCTGGCGGGAGCGCAGGGTGTCGGGCAGGTCGGCCTGCGGCAGCAAGGCGCGGTAAGCGAGGTGGCCGGTGACGCGCGGCGGCCCGTCGCCCAGCAGCCACTGGCGCACCGGGCTCCACAAACCATCGGCACCCACCAGCACCTCGCCTTCCACCGGCGGGTCGTCACCACTTTGCACCGTGACGGCCTCGGAGTTCTGGGTGAAAGCACTCAGGGTGTGATTGAGCTTGAGGGCCACCCCGGCCTGCTGCACCGCGGTCAGCAGCAGGCCATGCAGGTCGGCGCGGTGCACCGTGGCGTAAGGCGCGCCGTAACGTTGCGCCATCACCTCGCCGAGCCGCAGGACGCCCAGCGTTTCGCCGGTGACGGCGCTGCGCACCTCCAGCCGATCGGGAAAGGCCGCCACGCCAGCCAGCGCATCGGCCAGGCCCCAGCCATGCAGCACCTTGACGACGTTGGGGCCGAGCTGGATGCCCGCGCCGACTTCGCTGAAGGCTGACGCACGCTCGTACAGGCGCACATCCCAGCCGGCCCGCGCGCCCGCCAGCGCTGCCGCCAGCCCGCCAATGCCGCCACCGGCAATCAGCGCCTGCACGTCAACCCACCGGAATTCAAGCTGTCGCCGCCTGCTTCACACGCAGCCCCTCGCGGCCAGCAGTTGCCTGAGAACCTCACCGCGCGGCCGCGCGGTGATTCAACATAACGCCTTTTGTTCTCATGCAGCTAAGAGCTGCCTGAGAACGAAAGGCAGAATGCCGCCGTGCCGGTAGTAGTCGACCTCGATCGGCGTGTCGATGCGCAGGATGACCTCCAGCTCCTCGCGCGAGCCGTCTTCGCGCGTCACCACCAGCCTGCCCCGGCTTTGCGGCTTGAGCTCGGGATCGGGCAACACGTCAATCACTTCCCGGCCGTTCAGGCGCAGGCTCTGCCACGAATCGCCGGGCAAAAACTGCAGGGGCAACACGCCCATGCCGACCAGGTTGCTGCGGTGAATGCGCTCGAAACTGCGCGCCACCACCGCCTTGATGCCCAGCAGCTGGGTGCCCTTGGCGGCCCAGTCGCGCGAGGACCCCGTGCCGTACTCCTCGCCTGCAAGAATCACCGTGGGCATGCCTTGCTCCATGTATTTCATGGCCGCGTCGTAAATGAACATCTTGTCGCCACCCGGCTGGAACAGCGTCACGCCCCCTTCTTCGCGCGAGCCGTCGGGGCCTGCAGGAATCATCAGGTTCTTGATGCGCACATTGGCAAAGGTGCCTCGCATCATCACCTCGTGGTTGCCGCGGCGCGCGCCGTAGCTGTTGAAGTCGGCCTTCTGCACGCCGTGCGCCAGCAGCCACTGGCCGGCTGGCGAACTGCCCTTGATGGAGCCGGCCGGCGAAATGTGGTCGGTGGTGATGGAGTCGCCAAAGAGCGCCATGATTCGCGCGCCCTTGACCGACACCGCGTCTTTCTGGCCGCCCACCGCAGGGTCCAAGGCAAAGCCCTTGAAGAACGGCGGCTCGGCGATGTAGGTGCTGACGGGCCAGGTATAGGCGGTGCCGGTCACCCCCTTGATCCTTTCCCAGAGCTTGCCGGGCTCGGACTTGACCTTGGCGTAGTTCTCGCGGAAGGCCTTGCCGTTCATGGCGAACTTCATGAGCTTGTAGATCTCGTCGCTGGTCGGCCAGATGTCGCCGAGGTAGACGTCCTTGCCGCCTTTGCCCTTGCCGACCGGTTCGGTCATCAGGTCGCGCAGCACCGTGCCGGCAATCGCGTAGGCCACGACCAGCGGCGGGCTGGCCAGAAAGTTGGCCTTCAGGTTGGGGTGGATGCGCGCCTCGAAGTTGCGGTTGCCCGACAGCACGGCGGCGCACACCAGGTCGCTCTTGGTGATGGCCTCGTTGATCTCGGGCGTCAGGTCGCCGGCATTGCCGATGCAGGTCGTGCAGCCGTAACCGGCCAGCGCAAAGCCGAGTTTTTCCAGATAGGGCAGCAAGCCGGTGTCGGTGAGGTACTCCGTGACGATGCGCGAGCCCGGCGCCAGCGAGGTCTTGATGTGCGGCTGCACCTTCAGGCCGGCTTCCACTGCCTTCTTGGCGAGCAGGCCCGCCGCCAGCAGGACGCTGGGGTTGGAGGTGTTGGTACAGCTGGTGATGGCGGCGATCAGCACGTCGCCGTTGCCGATGGTGATGCCCCCGGCCTTGGGAGCCGCGGGCGCCGGGACATCTGCGTGGGCCGTCGCCAGCGTGGGTCGGTTGCCCTCCATCTCGACCACCATGCGTGGTGCGCCGGCCGGCGTCGGTGGCGCGCCCGGGGAAATGTCGGTCGGGGCCGGCGCCGTTTGCAGCAGGTGGCGCGTGGCCAGCAGGGCGGCCGGCTGGTTGAAACCGTTCTCGGCATTCGGCTTGCTGAACAGCGAAGCGAACTGGGTCGCCACCTGACCCAGCTCGATCCGGTCCTGCGGGCGCTTGGGGCCGGCCAGACTGGGCGTGACATCACCGAGGTCGAGCTTGACCACCTGCGAAAAATCGATCTGGCCGGGCAGCGGCACGCCGAACAGGCCCTGCGCGCGGAAATAGGCCTCGAAGGCCTCGATCTCGGCCTTGGTGCGGCCAGTGCCGGTGAAGTACTCAATCGTTTTTTCATCGACCGGAAAGAAACCCATGGTCGCGCCGTATTCGGGCGCCATGTTGGCAATCGTCGCGCGATCGGGCAGGGCCAGTGTGCGCGTGCCTTCGCCGAAAAACTCGACAAACTTGCCGACCACTTTTTCCTTGCGCAGTTGCTCGGTCACCCGCAGCACCAGGTCGGTGGCGGTGACGCCTTCGCGCAGGCGGCCGGTCAGCTCAAAGCCCACCACATCGGGCGTCAGCATGTAAACCGGCTGGCCCAGCATGGCGGCCTCTGCCTCGATACCGCCCACACCCCAGCCGACGACACCGATGCCGTTGATCATGGTGGTGTGGCTGTCGGTGCCGACCAGCGTGTCGGGGTAATACACGCCGTCGGCACGCTTGTGCACGCCACGGGCCAGATACTCCAGGTTGACCTGGTGGACGATGCCGAAGCCCGGCGGCACGACGCCGAAAGTGTCAAAGGCCTGCATGCCCCACTTCATGAACTGGTAACGCTCGTTGTTGCGCTGGAACTCCAGCTTCATGTTCAGGTCAAGCGAGTTTTTCTTGCCGTAGTAATCGACCATGATGGAGTGGTCCACCACCAGGTCCACCGGCACCAGCGGTTCGATGGCCTTCGGGTTTTTGCCCAGCTTGATCGCCACGCTGCGCATCGCCGCCAGGTCGGCCAGCAGCGGCACGCCGGTGAAGTCCTGCAGCACCACCCGCGAGACGACAAAGGGGATTTCTTCGGTGCGGTCGGCATTCGGGAACCAGTTGGCCAGCTGGCGCACATGTTCGGCACTCACCTTTTTGCCGTCACAGTTGCGCAGCACCGACTCCAGCACGATGCGCAGGGACACTGGCAGGCGGGCAATTTTCGGGAATTGTCTGGCCAGCGCCGGCAGGGAGTGGAATTTGCCGGTTTTGCCGCTGGCCGTTTTGAAGGTCGAGAGCGTGGAGGAGAATGTGTGTGACATGGGGGCTCCTGAAGATTCACATGTCCTTCATTGTGCCGCCACTAGGATCCCCGCAACGGTTGCGCGGTTGCGCCTGCCGCGAACAGCCGCGCCAGGCCCTCGATTTCCGCCTCGTCGTCCCATGTGTGGGCCGGCGCGAGCACCAGGCGGCTGGCCAGGAACCCAAGATTGAGCGACAGAAAGCCGCGTGCCAGGGTGGCCGCTTCGACGTCCGACCGCAGGTTCCCGCCGGCCTGCAGGTGGCGGAACAGTTCGACCAAGGGATTCCAGGCCGCAGCCTGCCACTGGCCCGCGAACTCCGCACGCAGCGCCTCGTCCCGCAGCAGCTCCACCAGCAGCAGTCGCGTCAACTCCGGCGTGCCAGACAAGGCTTTCATCCGGGCCTGCAGCAAGGCACAGTGCCACGCTTGCAGGTCGCCGGCGAAGGCCGCGATCGCCTGACCCAACTCCTGGAGCGACACTGGCACAAGGTGGATCAGCACGGCCTCCTCGACCACGGCCCGCACCAGTTTCTCCTTGGAGCCGAAATGCTTGAACAGGGTGCGCTCGGTGGTCTGCGCCGCAGCTGCGATCTCGCGGGTGCTGGCTTGGGCGACGCCCCGGCTGGCAAACAGCTGCGCGGCGGCCCACAGGATATCGGCTGTGCGGGCCTCGGAGCGTGGCCGTCCGCGGGGGGTTGAATCAGGCATGGAAAAAGTATAGCACTTGCTTTACTTATTTCCTCCACTAAAGTATAGTACTCGCTATACATAGGAGAACCCATGCTCAACGCCACCTACCAAGCCCTCCCCCTAGGCCCCATTTCGACCCGCCTGCCGGACGTGCCCACCTATCCCCCCAGCTACTCGGGCGTACCGGCCCCGGTCCGCCTACCCTGGGGCCTGAAGCCGCTGGGCTCGGCCGACAGCGGCGTCGACCGCCTCGCCGACGGCCGGGTGCGCTGCTGGATCAGGCACGAGGTGATACGCGGCGTGACGCCCCACATGCTTGCTTGGTGGTTCGCCAACCTCGAAGGCGACGTGGTGATAGACGGACGCCGCATCAACCGCTACCGGATCTGGCATCCCTACGACCACGTCCACGCCAGCTACGCGCGCCGGCTGCCCGACGGCAGCATCGGCCCAGGCGCAGCCATCCGCCTGCGAGAAATCCTGGGCGGCAACCCCAACTTCGTGGTGGACGTGGTCACCGAGATCGAGAAGCTCGACGAGGAGGGCTACATCCACAACCCGATCGTGCACGGCATCCGCGGCTTGGCTCGCATGGAGTACACCTTCAAGGCCGTCGCTGGCGGCACGCTGTACGAGAACTGCCTGATCTTCGGCGCCCGCGGCGGTTGGCCGAAGCTGGCACACCCGCTGCTGGAACGGATCGCCTTCCCGCCTGGCAAGGGCGAGACCTGGCTGCGCCACAACGTCGAGGAGGTCGGCCAGTTCGAGCATTTCCTGCCAGGACTGTATCGGCAGGAGACGGGGCTGGATAGCTAGTCGGAATCCGGCAAATAACGCACGGCCAGAACACCCTCAATCGCCCGCAGATGCTCCAGCACCGCATCACCCACCGGGCTCTCCACATCGACCAGGGTGTAGGCCATGTCGCCGCGCGACTTGTTGACCATGTTGTGGATGTTCAGGCCGGCCTGGGCCATGGCGGTGGAAATCTGGCCCAGCATGTTGGGCACGTTGGCATTGGCAATGGCCACCCGGTAGGCCGACTCGCGCGCCATGACCACGGCCGGGAAGTTGACCGCATTGACCACGTTGCCGTGTTCCAGGTAGTCGCGCAGCTGCTCGGCCACCATGATGGCGCAGTTTTCCTCGGCTTCGCGGGTGGATGCGCCCAGGTGCGGCAGCGCAACGACACGGGGATGGTGGTTGAGCGTTGCAGAAGGGAAATCGCAGACATAGGCGCGCAGCTGCTGCGCGTCGAGCGCGGCCAGCACCGCGGTCTCGCTGACCACCCCCTCGCGGGAGAAATTGAGCAGAACGGCGCCCGGCCGCATCAGCGCGATGTTGCCGGGGCCGACCAGGTCGCGCGTGGCAGCCACCAGCGGCACGTGCAGGGTCACGAAGTCCGAATTTTTCAGCACCTCGGCGACGCTGGCCGCCTTTTTGACCTGCGCCGGCAGGCTCCAGGCGGCATCGACCGTGATGTCGGGGTCGTAGCCGAGCACGTTCATACCGAGCTTGATGGCCGCGTCGGCCACCAGGCAGCCGACCTTGCCCAAGCCCACAATGCCCAGCGTGTGGCCGGCCAGCTCGAAGCCGGCGAAGTGTTTCTTGCCCTCTTCCACCGCCTTGTCCATATCCGCCGTGGTGGTGTCCAGGCCGGCGACAAAACGCAGCGCCGGCGCGATGTTGCGCGCCGCCAGCAGCATGCCGGTCAGCACCAGTTCTTTCACCGCATTGGCATTGGCGCCCGGCGCATTGAATACCGGCACGCCGCGTGCACTCATGGCCTGCACCGGGATGTTGTTGGTGCCGGCGCCGGCGCGGGCAATCGCCTGCACGCTGTCGGGAAGGGCCATGCCATGCATGTCGGCAGAGCGCACCAGCACAGCGTCGGGGCGCGCCATGTCCTTGCCGGTACGGTAGCGTTCTGCCGGCAGGCGCTTCAAGCCATTGGCCGAGATCTGGTTAAGCACCAGAACCTCGAAGCGCCGCGCCGGCACGGCCACGGCCTCAGCCATGGCTGGCCTCGAACTCCTTCATGTACGTCACCAGCGCCTGCACGCCTTCGAGCGGCATGGCGTTGTAGATCGAGGCACGCATGCCGCCGACCGAGCGATGGCCCTTGAGCTGCAGCATGCCGCGTGCCTGCGCACCCTTGAGGAAGGCCTCGTCGAGCGACTCGTCCTTGAGTTTGAAGGGCACGTTCATCAGCGAACGGTCTTCGCGCGCCACCGGGTTGCTGTAGAACGAGGTGGCATCGAGGTAGTCGTACAGCAGGGCCGCCTTGCGGCGGTTGTGCGCCTCCACGGCTGTCAGGCCGCCCAGCGCCTTGAGGTGCTTGAACACCAGGCCGGCGATGTAGATCGCATAGGTCGGCGGCGTGTTGTACATCGAGTCGTTGTCGGCCTGCTGCTTGTAGTCGAACACGGAAGGCGTTTGGGGAATCGCCTGGCCGATCAGGTCCTCGCGGACAATCACGATAGTCAGGCCCGAGGGGCCGATGTTCTTTTGCGCGCCGGCATAGATCAGGCCGTAGCGGCTGACGTCGATGGGGCGCGACAGCAGGTTGGACGACATGTCGGCCACCAGCGGCACCTTGCCGGTGTCGGGCGTCCAGTGGTACTCCACACCGCCAATGGTTTCGTTCGAGCAGATGTGCACATAGGCGGCATCGGGGTCCAGCTTCCAGGTGTCGAATTTCGGCACGCTGGTAAAACCGTTGGCTTCCGAACTGGCGGCGACGTTGACCTTGCAGAAGTTCTTCGCCTCCTTGATCGATTTTTTCATCCACTCGCCGGTGTTGATGAAATCCGCACCGGCATGGCCGCGCAGCAGGTTCATCGGCACGATGGCGTTCTGCGCCAGGCCGCCGCCCTGCAGGAACAGCACCTTGTAGTTGGCCGGAATCGCCAGCAGCTCACGCAGGTCGGCCTCGGCCTGGGCATGGATGGAGATGAACTCCTTGCCGCGGTGACTCATCTCCATCACCGACATGCCGGAACCGTTCCAGTCCAGCATTTCGGCGGCGGCCTGCCGCAGCACGGTTTCAGGAAGGGTGGCCGGTCCGGCACTGAAGTTCAAGGCGCGTGTCATGAAGAGGACTTTCCAGGAGGGATGATGGGAAACGGTCCGGCACCCCGGAGGGGCCAGAACGCACAGCATACAAGAAACGCCCGCGCCGGCCCCGCCCTTCACCAGCCCGGTTGTGCCGCCGCCTTGCGCAGGCCCACCCACTGCATTTCGGCCAGCAGGCCCACCGCCACCGCCTGGATGGCGATGAAGGCCTTGCCGGTCAGCGTGGGCGTCACCACATCGCCCAGCAGCAGGGCCAGACAAGCCGCCACCCACAGGAGGTTCGCGCCTATCAGCAGCCAGACCAGCCCTGCGAGCATCCACTGGCGCGTGGCGATGAAGCAGATCAAGGCCACATAGCCCAAAATCGCCCAGCCTGACGCCACCAGCAGAGTTTCAGGCAAGCCGAGCAGGGCGGCCAGCCAGCCGGTCAGCAGCAGTTGAAGTGCACCGGTGGCCGCACCGGTGGCGGCGTCGAGCCAGAGCACGCTGCGCAGGAAGCGGGGCGAAGCCGTGAGGGAAGAGAAGGAAGCAACAGCAGACATGAAATACTCCTTGAGTGAATCAGGATGGAGGAACAAGGGACAGCGATTTGACGGAGTACCGCAGCCGGCTGTCCATCGGCTGCGGTCATGGGGCCATGATTCCCGCCGCAGCGCGCAGCGTCGATAACCTGCGAGGTAATGGCCCGCATGCCGCGCCGGCTTTACGATGGCGCCATGACTGCCAGCCTTTACCCCCCCACCCGGCCTGCTCGCTCCACCCCGCTGCCTTTTGGTGAGCACCTGCGTCACTGGCGCCAGCACCGGCGCCTGAGCCAGCTGGACCTGGCCAGCGAGGCCGACATTTCGACGCGGCACCTGAGTTTTGTCGAAACCGGCCGCGCCGTGCCCAGCCGCGAGATGGTGCTGCGCCTGTCCGAGCGGCTGGAGATTCCGCTGCGCGAGCGCAACACGCTGCTGGTGGCGGCCGGGTATGCGCCCATGTACCGCGAACGCCCGCTGGACGACCCGGCGCTGGCCTCGGCCCGGCAGGCGGTGGAGCTGATCCTCAAGAGCCACGAACCCTTCCCGGCGCTGGCACTGGACCGGCACTGGAACCTGCTGGCCGCCAACGCCGCCCTGCCGCATCTGCTGGCCGGCGCTGCCCCCGAGCTGCTGCAGGCGCCCATCAACGTGCTGCGCCTGAGCCTGCACCCGCGCGGCCTGGCCAGCAAGATCGTCAACCTTGTCCAGTGGCGCAAGCACCTGTTCGAGCGGCTGCGCCAGCAGATCGCCGCCACGGCCGACCCGGTGCTGGCCGACCTGCTGGCCGAACTTCAGGGCTACCCGGTGCCCGAAGGCGCCGACGAGACGCACCTCGAAGGCGAACACCTGGGCGTGGTCATGCCCTTCCAGTTCCGCACCGACCACGGCGTGCTGAGCTTCATCAGCACTGTCACCATTTTTGGCACCCCGGTGGACGTGACCCTGCAGGAGCTGATGCTGGAGACCTTTTTTCCGGCCGACGCCTTCACCACCCAGGTTCTGCACCGGCTGCTGTCGCCCGCGTGATCGCGCGGCGGCAAGGCTTCGCGCACCATGCAGCCAGGAGCCCCCCATGAGCGACACCACCCATCACCGAATCTGCCCCCTGTGCGAAGCCTGCTGCGGTCTCGAACTCAAGGTCCGCGAGGGCAAGGTCATCAGCATCCGTGGCCATGACAGCGACGCTTTCAGCGCCGGCTACATCTGCCCCAAGGGCGTGGCGCTGAAAGACCTGCACGAAGACCCGGACCGGCTGCGCACGCCGCTGATCAAGCGCAACGGGGAGTTTGTGCCGGCCAGCTGGGATGAAGCCTTTGCCGAGATCGAGCGCCGCCTGCCGCCACTTCTTGCGCAGCATGGCCGCCAGGCGGGCGCCATCAGCGTGGGCAATCCGTCGGCGCACAAGATCGGCCTGCTGCTTTATTTTTCGCGGCTGGCCAAGGCGCTGGGATCGCGCAATGTATTTTCAGCGTCGACGCTGGACCAGATGCCCAAGCAGCTCTCCAGCGGGCTGATGTTCGGCCACTGGCTCAGCATTGCCGTGCCCGACATCACGCGCTGTGACTTTCTGCTGGTGCTGGGCGCGAATCCGCTGGCGAGCAACGGCAGTCTGTGGACCGTGCCCGACTTCAAGGGCAAGGCCAAGGCCATGCAGGCGCGTGGCGGCAAGCTGGTGGTGATCGACCCGCGCCGCACCGAAACTGCCGCCGTGGCGGACGCCCACCACTTCATCCGCCCCGGCGCCGACGTGTTCCTGCTGCTGGGCCTGGTACACACGCTGTTTGACGAAAAGCTGGTGCGGCTGGGGCGCATCGCGCCCCTGGTCGATGGTGTGGATGCTGTTGAAGCCGCCGTGCAGGGATTCAGCGCCGAGGTGGTGGCACCGCGCTGCGGCATCGACGCTCAAACCATACGCAGCCTGGCGCGGCAACTCGCCGCTACGCCGCGCGCCGCGGTGTATGGCCGCATCGGCACCTGCACGCAGGAATACGGCACGCTGGCAAGCTGGCTGGTCGATGTGCTCAATGTGCTGACCGGCCACCTCGACGAGCCCGGCGGCGCGATGTTCCCGAAAGCCGCCGCCTTCGCGCACAACACCGCCGGCCAGCCCGGCAGCGGTCGCGGCATCACGACCGGGCGCCATACCAGCCGGGTCAGCGGTGCGCCCGAGGTCTTCGGCGAATTGCCCATGACCTGCCTGGCCGAAGAAATTGAAACGCCCGGCCCCGGCCAGGTGCGCGCGCTGATCACGGTGGCCAGCAACCCGGTGCTTTCATCACCCAACGGCGCGCGGCTGGCGCAGGCCCTCGACAGCCTGGACTTCATGGTCAGCCTGGACATCTATGTCAACGAAACCTCGCGCCATGCCGACGTGATCCTGCCCGGCCCGTCGCCGCTGGAGGACATGCATTACGACGTGGCGTTCCCGCAGTTTTCCTGGCGCAACCATGCGCGTTACAGCGCGCCGGTGTTCGCCGCGCCGCAAGGCCAGCCGGCGGAGTGGGAAACCCTGCTCAAGCTCGCGGCCATCGTGCAGGGCGAAGGCGCCGGTGCCGATGCCGGGCAACTCGACGACCGCCACTTTGCCGAGGATGCCAAAAAACGGTTCGGCGACCACGCCGACGCCGTGATCGACGCCATGCAAGGTCTGCGCGGGCCGGACCGCCTGCTCGAACTCGCGCTGCGCACTGGCCCCTATGGCGACCAGTTTGGCCGGGACCCCGCAGGCCTGACCCTGGCCAAGGTGCAGGCCGCACCGAACGGCATCGACCTGGGTGAACTGCAGCCGCGCATGCCCGAGCTGCTGCGCACACCTTCCGGCAAGATTGAACTCGCGCCGCCCTCGCTGCTGAAGGACCTGCAGCGCGCCGCCCAGGCGATCACGCAGCCAGTGCCGGCCATGGTGATCGTCGGCCGGCGCGACGTGCGCTCCAACAACAGCTGGATGCACAACCTGCCCGTGCTTGCGAAAGGGCCGATGCGCTGCACGGCGCTGGTTCACCCGGACGACGCGAAGCGCCTGGGTCTGACGGACGGCGCGCCGGCGCGCATCAGCAACCAGGGACGCAGCATCGAGGCGCAAGTGCAGGTTAGCGAGGAGATGATGCCCGGCGTCGTGAGCCTGCCGCACGGCTGGGGCCATGGCCTCCCGGGCACGCGCATGGCGCTGGCCGCCGAACGGCCCGGCGCCAACCTCAATGCCCTGCTCGACGAAGACCGGCGCGACCCGCTGTCGGGCAACGCGGTGCTCAGCGGCGTGCCAGTGGAACTTCAGGCTGTCAGCGCCTGAGGCCAAGGTTTTCGCGAGCTTACTAAAGAAATCGCGCGTTGGCCCTTGTTGCACAGGCGCAAGCAGCTATCAAATAAATAGCAGATTGAAGTAGCTCTTCAATCGACTGACATGCCGCAACTGAGGTTGACCACGGTGCCCGTCATGGCGCCGGCTTGTTCCGACGCGAGGAACACGGCGGTGTTGGCAATCTCGGCCAGGCGCGGCAGTCGCTTGAGCAGCGTGCCTTCGGCAGCGCCGGCCAGCATCTCGTCAATGCCCATGCCCGCGGGCAAGGCGACCTGGCGAAACACATCGCGGCTGTGAGAGCCCCGCGTCACGGCCTCCGGAATCGCATGCGAGCGCAGGCAGAGCACGCGCACACCGTCAGCGCCCAGTTCACCAGCCAGATGCCGCGTCATGGCCTCCACACCCGCACACGCCACGCAGTGGCCCAGGAAGCCCGGGCCGACCATTTTTGCCGCCGGCGTGGTCAGCATCAGGATCACACCCGCCCCTTCCCTGACCATGTGCCGGGCCACCGCTTTGGCGGTGATGAAGTTGGTGCGGGAGTAGGCCTCCACCGGGTAGCTGTAGTCGGCCAGCGACAGGCTGGCCAGCGGCACCCCCTGCACGTGAAAAAAACCGACCGCGTTCAACGCAATGTCAATGCTGCCCGCTTCGGCCACCACTTTGTCCGCATGCCGGTTCACCGCGTCCTCATCCAGCGCATCCACCCGTGCGGTCTCCGCCTTGCCACCGGCGGCCACAATGTCGCGCGCCACCGCGTCGAGTTTTTCAGGCGAACGGCCCGCAAGAAACACGCGCGCGCCGGCCCCGGCAAATGCACGCGCCGCGGCGCCACCTATGACGCCGCCCCCGCCGTAGACCACGGCCACCTTGCTTCTCAGGATCATTTTTTGTTCCGGCGGTTTACAGCTCGACCAGTGTCTTGAAGCCGCCCCAGAACATGCGTTTGCCGTCGAAAGGCATGGCTTTCGGGTCCATCATGTCGGCCAGACGCGGGTCACTCATGACCTTGGCGTTGACCGCGTCGCGGTGCTTGCGCGAGGTGTAGACGATCCACGAAAAAACCACCGTCTCGTTGGCCTTGAGCTTGACGCTTTGCGGAAACGAGGTGCTCTTGCCTGGTTTCACATCGTCGGCCACACATTCGACGTATTCCAGCGCGCCGTGCTCGCGCCAGATCTTGCCGGCCTTTCGCGCCATGCGGCGGTAGGCATCCAGGTTTTCCGTAGGTACCGGAACGACAAATCCATCAACATAACGACTCATGTGAACTCTCCTTGGGTTTACTCAAAAGATTAGGGAGCGCTTGCAGGCCGCAGCCTTGCCCGTTTTTCGGCGGGGAGCTGCGGCTTACTCCGCACCCTGCCCGGCGGCTGGCAATGTGGCAGCCGCAACGCCGGTACGCATCAGCACCGCGCCCAGTACCGCCGCGGCGGCCGCAAACACAGCCCCCAGAAGAAAAGCCAGCTGGTAGCCGCCATTGAGGGCTGCCAGCGGCTGCGCGCCCGCGCTCGTCAGGTGAGCGGTACGTGCGGCGGCTGCGCTGGCCAGCACCGCCAGCCCCAACGCCCCGCCCATCATGAAGGCGGTGTTGACCACGCCCGACGCAATGCCCGACTCGCTCGGCGCCACATCGCTCATGGCGGCCAGCAGCACAGGGTTGAAGGCCATGATCAGGTTGGCCGGCAGAAAGCCCAGCCCGACCTGCATCGCGCTGTAGCCCAGCACCAACTGCATATAGAGCGCGGAAATAAAGAACCAGGCAAACATGGCCGCTGCCCACAACACACCGACGAGGTTGGCTACGGCCACATTGCGCAGGCGAAACAGGCCCAGGGGCACCAGCGGCGTGGGCACGCGCGACTCGATGCGCAGGAACACGCCCATCAGCACGGCTGCTGCGGCCAGCATCCCCAGCGTCTGCGAGGAAGTCCAGCCGGTCTCGTTGCCGTTGACGATGGCGTAGACCGCCAGCATCAGCGACGAAGTCACCGTGACTGCGCCCGCCACGTCAAGACGCGCGCCTGCCGCCCGCCCGCGCCCGCCGGGCAGCAGAACCAGGCACAGGGCGAAGACAGCCACGCCTATGGGCAGGTTGACGAGAAAGATCCAGTGCCAGTTGAGGGCATCGGTCAGCACGCCGCCCAGCAGCACGCCTATGCTGCCGCCGCCGGCACAGACAAAACCGTAGACACCCATGGCCTTGGCCCGCTCGGCCGGCTCGATGAACAGATTCATGATGAGGGAGAGCGCAATGGCCGACACCACGGCGCCGCCCAGACCCTGCACGGCGCGCGCCACAATCAGCAGCCCTTGGGAGTTGGCCAGGCCGCAGGCCAGTGACGCCAGCGTGAACAGCACCAGGCCGGCCAGAAACAGCCGGCGTTGCCCGTACAGGTCACCCAGCCTTCCGCCCAGCAGCAGAAAGCCGCCAAACGTGAGCATGTAGGCATTGACGACCCAGACCAGCGAGGTCTCCGAAAAAGCCAGGTCGGTGCGTATCGACGGCAGGGCCACGTTCACGATGGTGGTGTCGAGCACGATCATCAGCACACCGAGGCAAAGCACAGTGAGCGCCCACCAGCGTCTGCGGCTGTCCATCGCGGCACTCATGCGCACCGCCCGGGACAGCCGGACGCCGGCGCTGCGGGTTGGACGGAAAAACGAGACATCGGCAAGTCCATGGTTGTGCTTTCAAGGCAAGTGTGCAAAAAGTGGGCGGGAACCACACACTTTCATTAATTGTGTACGGTGTACACAAAAGCATACCAAAAATCATGAGCAGCGTCCACATCACGGGTGCCCGCTGCAGTTGGCGCCCTCCGTCGGGGCCGGATCGCTCTTTTTTTGATAGCTGCTTGCGTCCGTCCGTAAAGGGCTCAAGGCACTTTTGGCTACCAACCGCCAACACGGACCGGCACCGGCACCGCCCGGGCTGTCGGCATGCACTGACAGCCAGCGGGGACCGTGACTGATGAAAATGCGTGGCGCAGGCGCCTAAGGTGGATCCTGAATCCATTCACCACGCAAGCACTCACGGAGCCCGCATGAACACCCCTACTGCCGACAAGCAAACCCTCTGGGACCTGATCAAGGACATCAAATTCGGCATGCTGACGCACCGCCATACCGACGGCATGCTGCACAGCCACCCGCTGACCACCCAGAACCAGTCTGCTGACGAAGACGCGCGTCTGTATTTCTTTGTTTCACGCAACAGCGAAATCGCCCGCCGCCTGGGGCAGGACGGCAATGTCAACGTGTCGTACGCCGACCCCGGCCGGGACAGCTATGTGTCCCTGTCCGGCCAGGGCGCGATTGTCGAAGACAGCGCGAAAAAGGCAGCCCTGTGGTCGCCGATGGCCAAGGCCTGGTTTCAAGGCCCCACTGATCCGGATCTCGGGCTGCTGGAAATCAGCATCCGCCACGCCGAATACTGGGACGTGAAGGAAAGCAAGATGGTTCAGTTGGCCAAGATGGCCAAAGCCGCGCTGACCGGCGAGCCACCGAAAAACCTGGGCGAGCACAAAGAGCTGAAGCTGTCCTGAAGCACCGGTTGCACGACATGCCACTTCTGTGCTTCAACAAGGCGACCGACCCGGCCGCACCCGACGACCTGCGGATCAACCCGGCGGCCGTGCTCTACGTGGAAGCATCGCGGGCGGACCTGCTCGGCCAGACCACCATCCACCTGCTGGGACAGGGCACCAGCGTTAACGCGGTCACGCAGTCCACCGCCACCGTGATCAGTGCCATCGGCGGCCTGGTGGGCGCCAGGCGCCACTACCTTGCGCCGCCGCCCGACGATGGGGCGAGCACCGTGTACATCTCACCCATCAATGTCAGCCATGTGCGGCCCAACCTGCCCGCCTCGTCGGACTTCTGGTATGTGAAGTTTGTCGACGGTTCGGAGTTGCGCATCGTTGACCCCTTGCCGAGCGGTCTGTAGATCGCCCAGACAAAAAGCCCCGCAACTTTCGCTGCGGGGCTTTTTTTCGGGAGCGCCTGACTTAAGCCGGCACGCTGTCCTTCACCGTATCCGCCATGTCGGTGTAATCCTTGACCTGGTCAAAGTTCAGGTACTGGTAGACCTCGGCACTGGCGGCCGTCAGCACACCCATGTCGGCCATGTATTCCTGTTTCGTCGGGATGCGGCCCAGCTTGGAGCAGATGGCGGCCAGTTCGGCAGAACCGAGGTAGACGTTGGAGTTTTTACCCAGGCGGTTCGGGAAGTTGCGTGTCGAGGTGGAGAACACCGTCGCGCCCTCTTTCACCTGCGCCTGGTTGCCCATGCACAGGCTGCAGCCCGGCATTTCCATGCGCGCACCGGCCGAACCGAGCACGCCGTAGTGGCCTTCTTCTGTAAGTTGTTTGGCGTCCATCTTGGTCGGCGGCGCCATCCACAGCTTGACCGGGATGTCGCGCTTGTTCTCGAGCAGCTTGGACGCAGCGCGGAAATGGCCGATGTTGGTCATGCAGCTGCCGATGAACACCTCATCAATCTTGCTGCCGGCCACTTCGCCGAGGGTCTTCACGTCGTCCGGATCGTTCGGGCAGGCCACGATGGGTTCGTGGATGTCGGCCAGGTCGATCTCGATCACGGCGGTGTATTCCGCATCGGCATCGGCCTTGAGCAGTTGCGGGTCGGCCAGCCAGGCCTCCATGGCGGCGATGCGGCGCTTGATGGTGCGCACGTCCGAGTAACCCGAGGCAATCATCCACTTGAGCATGGTGATGTTGCTGGTGATGTACTCGATGATGGGTTCCTTGTTCAGGTGCACCGTGCAGCCGCCGGCAGAGCGCTCGGCCGAGGCATCGCTGAGTTCAAACGCCTGCTCGACCTTCAGATCGGGCAAGCCTTCGATTTCGAGGATGCGTCCCGAGAAGATGTTCTTCTTGCCCTGCTTGGCGACCGTCAGCAGGCCGGCCTTGATGGCATACAGCGGAATCGCGTTGACCAGGTCGCGCAGGGTGATGCCGGGCTGCATCTGGCCCTTGAAACGAACCAGCACCGACTCGGGCATGTCCAGGGGCATCACGCCGGTGGCAGCGCCAAAAGCGACCAGGCCAGAGCCTGCCGGGAAGCTGATGCCGATGGGGAACCGTGTGTGGCTGTCACCGCCGGTGCCGACCGTGTCGGGCAGAAGCATGCGGTTGAGCCAGCTGTGGATGATGCCGTCGCCCGGGCGCAGCGGGATGCCGCCGCGGTCGCTCATGAACTCGGGCAACTCGTGGTGCATCTTCACGTCGACCGGCTTGGGATAGGCGGCGGTGTGGCAGAAGGACTGCATCACCAGGTCAGCCGAAAAGCCCAGGCAGGCCAGGTCTTTCAGCTCGTCGCGGGTCATCGGGCCAGTGGTGTCCTGGGAACCGACGGAGGTCATCTTCGGCTCGCAATAGGTTCCCGGGCGCACGCCCTGGCCTTCGGGCAGACCGACTGCGCGGCCGACCATTTTCTGCGCCAGCGTGAAACCACGCTCGCTGGCGACGGGTGCCTGCGGCAGGCGGAACAGGGTGGAGACCGGCAAGCCCAACGCCCAGCGCGCCTTGGCGGTCAGGCCGCGGCCGACGATCAGCGGAATGCGGCCGCCGGCGCGCACTTCGTCAAACAACACCTCGCTCTTGAGCTTGAATTCGGCGATGACCTTGCCGTCTTTCAGCGCCTTGCCGTCGTAGGGGCGCAGCTCGATCACGTCGCCCATGGCCATCTGGCTCACGTCGAGCTCGATCGGCAGCGCGCCCGAGTCTTCCATGGTGTTGTAGAAAATCGGCGCGATTTTTGCGCCCAGGCAGACACCGCCAAAACGCTTGTTCGGCACAAAAGGGATGTCCTGACCGGTGAACCACAGCACCGAGTTGGTGGCCGACTTGCGTGACGAGCCGGTGCCCACCACGTCGCCGACATAGGCCACGAGGTTGCCCTTGGCTTTCAGCTCCTCGATGAATTTGACCGGGCCGCGTTTGCCGTCTTCTTCCGGCGTGACGCCGGGACGGGCATTTTTGTGCATCGCCAGCGCGTGCAGCGGAATGTCGGGGCGGCTCCAGGCGTCGGGTGCAGGCGACAGGTCGTCGGTGTTGATCTCCCCGGCCACCTTGAACACGGTCAGCTTGATGGACTCAGGGACTTCGGGGCGGCTGGTGAACCACTCGGCATCGGCCCAGCTTTGCAGCACGGCCTTGGCGTATTTGTTGCCCTTGTCGGCTTTTTCCTTGACGTCGTGAAACTGGTCGAACATCAGCAGGGTATTTTTCAGGCCGCTGGCGGCCTGGCTGGCGACGCTGTCTTCGGCGTCGTCGAGCAAATCGATCATCGGGCTGATGTTGTAGCCCCCAAGCATGGTGCCCAGCAATTGCGTGGCCTTTTCACGCGAGATCAACGAACACTTCTCGGTCCCGTGTGCCACGGCGGCCAGGTAGCTGGCCTTGACTTTGGCCGCGTCATCAACGCCGGCCGGCACGCGGTGCGTGATCAGCTCGACCAGAAAGGCCTCTTCGCCCTTGGGCGGGTTCTTCAGCAGCTCGATGACTTCGCCCGTCTGTTTGGCCGACAGCGGCAGCGGCGGGATGCCGAGCGCGGCGCGCTCGGCCACGTGGTTGCGATAACTTGTGATGAACTCGGACACCATGGTTTTTTCTCCTGTACTCAAAAAAATTTCAAAGCAGCGCGCGCCGTTGCTGGTCAGCTGTTATTCCGCTTTGGCGGGCAGCGCCGGTTGCGCTGAACCCGTGCCAGCCAGGGCGGGAGCCGGCTTGGCTACAGGCAGGGGATCCAGAATGCTCACCGGGGGGTTCTTTTTCATCTCGTCGGCAAAGGTCAGCTGCGCAGGGCTCATGCACTCGTCGGCCAGCCGCTGGCCCTGCTTCTGGCTCATCAGCATGGACTTGTTGCCCAGCTGCAGCCACATGGCGCCGGCACGGCCGTCTTCCAGGCGGATGGCGCCGGTACGGCTTCCGACAGGGTGCATGCGGAAACGCGTCTTGCCCGTTTGCACCAGGAAAAAGCCCGGGCGCTTCTCGCTCGGCGTGATGGTGACGAAAGCACCGAGTTCACAGGGAATCGTGCCCACATAGACCCGTTTGGCAATTTCCAGGTCTTCGGCGGTCAGCGTGACATTCGGGTCGTCATCGATGGGCGTCATTTCCTCGACCGCTTTGGCCGCCGAACGTTTGATCGGCGCGCGTTTGGCGGCCTGTTCGGGCTTCGCGACGGCCGCTTTGGGGGCGGGTTTGGGCGTGGCCGTCTGGGCCAGCAGCAGAGCGGGGGCGGCAAGCGCCAGGGCAGCAAGAACAATGCGTTTCATGGGGTTTCCTTGGGAAAAGATCGGCAATCTGGCAAGCAACTAATGAAGCGCGGCAGAAAAATATGCCTGCGCCTCATGCGGTAATACGCGGCCGGTCTGGTGCGCCCGCTCCAGCACCTGCCAGAAATAGCGGTAACTGGCGCGGTCGTGCAACTGGCCTTCAAAACTGATGGGCGCCCAATCGTCATGTGCGCCAGCAGCTATTATTTTTGTAGCGTTCTCGATCTCGCCTTCGCTGGGCGCAAAAGCCTCGAGGATGGGACGGATCTGGCCCGGGTGGATGCTCCACATGCGGGTGTAGCCGAACTCACGGGCGGCTTTTTGGGCAGCCGCCTTCATGGCTGCAGTGTCACTGAATTCGGTGACAACACAGTGCGAGGGAACTTTGGCGTACGCGTGGGAGGCCGAGGCAATCTCGAGCTTGGCGCGCACCACCAGCGGATGCGTGAACTGGCCCTGGCTGCTCATGCCAGCGGCGGGAATGGCACCGCCGTGGCTGGAGACAAAGTCCATCAGGCCGAAGCTGAGCGACTGCACACGCGGATGGGCCGCGATGGCGAAGGCACGGTGCACCGCCGCGGGTGATTCCAGCAGCACATGGACAGGCAGTTCAGCCCGCGAGGCCGCAGCCAGGGCGGCCACCACGCGTTCAACATCGGCGACCGATTCGACCTTGGGCACCATGAGGTGACAGAGCCTGTCGCCGACCTGGCCGGCAATGGTGGCAATGTCCGCTTCAAACGCCGGATGGTCCACCGCATGGACCCGCACGGCGACGCGTGCCCCGTCGGCGGCTTGCGCGACCAGCGCGCACACCAGTGCCGCGTGATCGGCCTCGCCACCCACGGGCGCGCCGTCCTCGCAGTCCAGCGTCACGTCGAACACGCAGGTGCCGAACTCCTCGGTCATCTCCGCCTGCAACTGCAGGCTTTTGCGCATCCGTGCTTCGACGCCGCTGTAGTGGTCACAGACCGGCAGGAAAGCTGCCGCGGCCTGTGCACCCAGAAGAACGTCGCGAGGATGTGTCACTACCGTGTGTGCTTCTGCAATCAGAGCAGGTGGGCGACGCCGGCCTGCTCACCCTGCAGCTCTTCCAGGGTCTTGTTGATGCGTTCCTGGCTGAACGCGTCGATCTCCAGGCCCTCGACCAGCTTGTATTCACCGCCTTCGCAGGTGACGGGGAAGCCGAACATCGTGTCCTTCGGAATGCCGTACTGGCCGTCCGACGGAATGCCCATGGTGACCCATTTGCCCTTGGTGCCCAGCGCCCAGTCGCGCATGTGGTCGATGGCGGCGTTGGCAGCCGAGGCGGCGGACGACGAACCGCGCGCTTCAATGATGGCGGCGCCGCGCTTGCCGACGGTGGGCAGGAACACGTTGGCGTTCCATTCCTGGTCGTTGATCATCTTGGCGACGCTTTCGCCATTGATGGTGGCGAAGCGGTAGTCGGCGTACATGGTCGGCGAGTGGTTGCCCCAGACCGTGAGTTTTTCGATGTCGGCCACGGCCTTGCCGGTTTTGGCGGCGAGCTGGCTGGCAGCACGGTTGTGGTCCAGGCGCAGCATGGCGGTGAAGTTCTTGCGCTGCAGGTCGGGCGCGCTTTTCATCGCGATGTAGGCATTGGTGTTGGCGGGGTTGCCAACCACCAGCACCTTGACGTTGCGGCTGGCGACGGCATTGAGTGCCTTGCCCTGCGCGGTGAAGATGGCGCCGTTGACGGCCAGCAGCTCGGCACGCTCCATGCCCGGGCCGCGGGGACGCGAACCCACCAGCAGCGCGTAGTCAGCATCCTTGAAGGCCTTCATGGGATCGTCATAGGCCTCCATGCCCACCAGCAGCGGGAAGGCGCAGTCGTCGAGCTCCATCATCACGCCCTTGAGCGCCTTTTGCGGGCCTTCCACAGGCACTTCCAGCAGTTGCAGGATCACCGGCTGGTCCTTGCCCAGCATTTCACCGGAAGCGATGCGAAACAGAAGTGCGTAACCGATTTGACCAGCGGCCCCTGTAACGGCAACACGGACGGGTTTTTTGCTCATGGTGGAGAACTCCAGGAAGGTTGTAAATCGGTTGAAGAGGTAACAATGAAGTGGTTTGCGCAGCCTGGGTGCCCCGAACGCATGTGACATACATCACACAGGGCAAAGCGTTGCGTCGACTCAGCCAAAGATTTTACGCTGGAAAACCCGCAGGCGTCAATTTGTCTTATGTCTTATATAAGATATGATTGGACAGCTTCACACACTCCCCATGGCCGCCATCCCGCCCCCGTCCGCCGATGATTTTGCAGGTGCCACGCCGGCCTTCAGCCCGTTGTACCAGCAGATCAAGGGCCTGATCCTGCAAAGCCTGCAATCGGGCGAGTGGAAGCCGGGTGAAGCCATTCCCTCCGAGATGGATCTTGCCGCGCGCTACCGCGTGAGCCAGGGCACGGTGCGCAAGGCCATTGATGAGCTGGCCGCCGACAACCTGGTGGTGCGGCGTCAGGGCAAGGGCACCTTTGTGGCCACGCACGCCGAGCAGCATGTGCAGTTCCGTTTTCTCAAACTCGTGCCCGACAGCGGCACGCCGGGCAGCGAAGGCCCGGCCCAGCGCGACATCATCGACTGCCGGCGCGTGCGCGCCAGCGCCGACATTGCCCGCGCGCTGGCGCTGCGCACCGGCGATGCCGTGCTGCAGGCACGCCGCGTGCTGAGTTTTGCCGGAACACCGACAATTCTGGAAGACCTCTGGTTGCCCGCGGCCCCGTTCAAGGGCCTGACCACCGAGCGGCTGGCCGACTACCACGGCCCGATGTACGCGCTGTTCGAGACCGAGTTCAATGTGCGCATGGTTCGCGCCGAAGAAAAAATACGCGCCGAGGCCGCCACCGACGGGCGCGAGCTGCTCCTGAAAGTGGAGCAAGGCACGCCCTTGCTGAGCGTGGAGCGCATTGCCTACACCTACAACGATGTGCCGATGGAGTTGCGGCGCGGTTATTACCGCACCGACACCCACTATTACCGCAATACCCTGAGCTGAAAGCGGCCATGGGCTTCAAGGGCAACAAGTCATCGCTGCCGAGCAAGACCTGCCTGGCCTGCGGCCGCGAGATGAGCTGGCGCAAAAGCTGGGCGAAAAACTGGGACCAGGTCAAATACTGCTCCCAGTCCTGCCGCGCGAACAAACCAGCAACAGGAAGGCCGGCAGCAGTAGCCGACAAAACATAGGCCGTATTGCACCGCGGGGCATTGGCGGCCGCACGGTTCAGGGACAATTGCGGCAATGCCTTCCGCTCCCTGCCGCCACCTGATCCTGATCCTGGGCGACCAGCTCGACGGCGACTCCGCAGCTTTCGACAACCTAGATCCCAACCGGGACGTCGTGCTGATGATCGAGGCACGGGAAGAGTCCACCCACGTCTGGTCGCACAAGGCGCGCACGGTGCTGTTTCTGTCAGCCATGCGGCATTTTGCCGACACGCTCCGGCAGCGCGGCTGGCGCGTGGCCTACCGCGCCCTCGATGCGGAAGGCGACCTCACACTGGCCGATGGCCTGCGCGCCGCCATCGCCCGGTACCGGCCTGAACGCGTCATGGGTGTGGAGCCGGGCGACCTGCGGGTTCGCAGGCAGATGGACGAGGCTCTTGAATCCCTTGTCAACCCGTCAGCCGCCACAGCAGCTGAACAGCCGGCTTCCTTCATGGAATGGCGTGAGGACCGGCATTTCATGTGCGCGCTGCCGCGGTTTCGACGCTGGGCCGGCCAGTCGGGCAGCCTGCGCATGGAGTTTTTCTACCGCATGATGCGCCAGGAATACCAGGTGCTGATGGACGACGGGAAACCGGCAGGCGGGCGGTGGAACTACGACGCCGACAACCGCAAGGGCTTTGGCAAAGCCGGGCCGCAGCATCTGCCCCGCCCCCCGGTGTTTGAACCCGACGCCATCACGCGCGAGGTCATGGCGCTGGTCGAGCAGGAGTTTGCCGATCATCCCGGCGAGCTGGGGCGCTTCAACTGGCCGGTTTCGCGTGAGCAGGCACTGCAGGCGCTGGCCGACTTCATCACCGAGCGCCTGCCCGACTTCGGCAAACACCAGGATGCCATGTGGACCGGCCTGGACTTCGGCTGGCACGCCCTGCTGTCGAGCTCGCTCAACCTCAAGCTGCTCAACCCGCTGGAGGTGGTGCTTGCCGCCGAGAACGCCTATCGCACCCGCCACCTTGATCTGGCCAGCGTGGAGGGATTTATCCGCCAGGTGCTGGGCTGGCGCGAATTCATCCGCGGCGTGTATTTCCTGGACATGCCAGGCCTCAAGACCGCCAACCACTTCGGCCACGACCGGCCCCTGCCCGCCTGGTACTGGACCGGCGAAACCCACATGAACTGCATGCACCAGTGCATCAGCCAGACACTGGCCAATGGCTACTCGCACCACATCCAGCGCCTGATGGTGACCGGCATGTTCGGAGTGGCGGCGCAAATCAGTCCGCAGCAGTTGTGCGACTGGTATCTGGCGGTGTATGTCGACGCGGTGGAATGGGTCGAGCTGCCCAATACGGCCGGCATGGCGCTGTTTGCCAACGGCGGGCGCTTCACCTCCAAACCTTATGTGGCCAGCGGCGCCTATGTCAAACGCATGAGCAACTATTGCAGCGGCTGCCGTTATGAGCCCGAAACGCGGACCGGCCCCAACGCCTGCCCGATGACCACGCTGTACTGGAATTTTCTGGACCGGCACGAAACGGCGTTCGCAGCCAACCCGCGGACGGCGCTGATGATCAAGCACCTGCAGGGCATGGCTCCGCAGGACAGGCAGCTGTTGCGCGCGCAGGCGCAGGACATGCTGGCCGGACTGGATCAGCTGTAATGTTCCCGTCAGCTTGCCCCGGTTTCGCGCGCTCCGACCGGCCGGCAACTCTTTTTTCGCCCCATTTTCCTGACAAAACCCTGCTGCCATGGCCTGGGCGGGCAGGTTCATTGCTGCGTTGCAATAGAATTCGAAGGTTTTCAGTTGTAACTGCTTTGTGCTTCACGGGCAGTTACCAGGCAGTTACCAGTCCTCTCCCCACGAAAGCCCAACAATGACAGAGCTGGCATCCAAACAGCGTCCCAAGCGGCCCGAGTTCCGCAACATCAACGCCTTCAAAGACCTGACGACCTACCGCATGACCCCTGCGGCCTGGGTGTCGATCCTTCACCGCGCCAGCGGCGCCATCATGTTCCTCCTGATGCCCTTCATCATCTGGATGTTCGACACCTCGCTTTCTTCGGAGATTTCTTTCGAGAAATTCAAGGCGGCCTTCAACGTCGGCATGCTGGGCTTGCCGGGCTTCATCTGGAAGCTGGTGGCCCTCGCCTTGATCTGGGCCTACCTGCACCACTTCATCGCCGGCCTGCGCCATCTCTACATGGACGCCACCCACCGGCTCAGCAACGAATTCGGCAAAAGCACCGCACTGGTCACGCTGTCACTGAGCATTCTGCTGACGCTGGTGCTGGGCGCCAAGCTGTTCGGCCTCTACTGATTCAAGGAGCATCCCCATGTCTGTGAACTACGGCTCCAAACGCCTCGTTGTCGGCGCACATTACGGCACACGTGACTGGCTGGCCCAACGCGTCACCGCAGCCCTGATGGCCCTTTTCACCGTTCTGCTGCTGGCCCAGGTGATCTTCACCAAGGGCCCCCTCGGTTATGACCGCTGGGCGGGCATTTTCGCGTCGCAGTGGATGAAGGTGCTGACGTTTGTCGTGATCCTCGCCCTGCTCTACCACGTGTGGGTCGGCATGCGCGACATCTGGATGGACTACGTCAAGCCGGTGTGGCTCAAGCTGTCCCTGGACGTGTTCACGATCGTGTGGCTGGTGGCCTGCGCCGGCTGGGGCATCCAGGTCCTGTGGCGCCTTTGAGCCCCGGAACCGAGCGCCCACTTCTGACGACCGACTTTTGAAAAAGCAATCATGACTGCATCCTCCAAGCTTCCCAAACGAAAATTCGACGTGGTGATCGTCGGGGCCGGCGGCTCCGGCATGCGTGCCTCGCTGCAGCTGGCGCGTGCCGGCCTGAACGTGGCCGTGCTCTCCAAGGTGTTCCCGACACGTTCGCACACGGTGGCGGCCCAGGGCGGCATCGGTGCCTCGCTCGGCAACATGTCCGAAGACAACTGGCACTACCACTTCTACGACACCGTCAAGGGCTCCGACTGGCTCGGCGACCAGGATGCGATCGAGTACATGTGCCGCGAGGCGCCCAAGGTCGTGTATGACCTCGAGCACATGGGCATGCCGTTTGACCGCAACCCCGACGGCACGATTTATCAGCGCCCCTTCGGCGGCCACACCGCCAACTATGGCGAAAAAGCCGTGCAGCGCGCCTGCGCCGCGGCCGACCGCACCGGCCACGCCATGCTGCACACCCTGTACCAGCAGAACGTCAAGGAAAAAACCAGTTTCTTCGTTGAATGGCTGGCCATGGACCTGATCCGCGACGCCGCTGGCGACGTGGTCGGCGTGACCGCCATCGAGATGGAAACCGGCGACGTGCATATCTTCGAAGCCAAGACCACCTTGCTGGCCACCGGCGGCGCCGGCCGCATTTTTGCGGCGTCAACCAATGCCTTCATCAACACCGGCGACGGCCTGGGCATGGCGGCGCGTGCCGGCATCCCGCTCGAAGACATGGAGTTCTGGCAATTCCACCCGACCGGCGTGCATGGCGCCGGCGTGTTGCTGACCGAGGGCTGCCGCGGCGAAGGCGCGATTTTGCGCAACAGCAACGGCGAGCGTTTCATGGAGCGCTACGCACCGGCCTACAAGGACCTGGCACCGCGCGACTATGTCTCGCGCTGCATGGACCAGGAAATCAAGGAAGGCCGCGGTTGCGGCCCGAACAAGGACTACATCAACCTCGACATGACCCACCTGGGTGCCGAGACCATCATGAAGCGCCTGCCTTCGGTGTTCGAGATCGGCCACAACTTCGCCAACGTGGACATCACCAAGGAACCGATTCCGGTGGTGCCCACCATCCACTACCAGATGGGCGGCATCCCGACCAACATCCACGGCCAGGTGGTCACGCAGGACGCCGACAACAAGAGCCAGGTTGTCAACGGCCTGTACGCCGTGGGCGAATGCGCCTGCGTCAGCGTGCATGGCGCCAACCGCCTGGGCACCAACTCGCTGCTCGACCTGCTGGTGTTCGGCCGCGCCGCCGGCAACCACATCGTCGAGTTCAACAAGACCACCGCCCACAAGTCCCTGCCGGCTGACGCCGCCGACGCCACGCTGGCGCGCATCGCGCGGCTGGACAACGCGACCGGCGGCGAATACGCCCAGGACGTGGCCAACGACATCCGTGCAGCCATGCAGCAGCATGCCGGCGTGTTCCGTACCCAGGCCATCATGGACGAAGGCGTGGCCAAGGTCGCCGCGCTGCGCGAGCGTGTCAACAATATCGGCCTCAAGGACAAATCAAGGATTTTCAACACCGCGCGCATCGAGGCGCTGGAAGTCGAGAACCTGATTGAGGCTGCCCAGGCGACCATTGTCTCGGCCGCTGCACGCCACGAAAGCCGCGGCGCGCACTCGGTGGACGACTACGGGGACACGCCAGAGCATCCGAACGGCCGCAACGACACCGACTGGCACAAACACACGCTGTGGCACAGCCAGGGCAATCGCCTGAGCTACAAGCCCGTGCAGATGAAGCCCCTGACCGTGGACTCCATCCCCCTGACCGTTCGCTCCTTTTAAGACAAGCGGGAACCTCATGACCAAACGTACTTTCAAGATCTACCGCTACGACCCGGACCAGGACACCAAGCCCTACATGCAGACCATCGAGGTCGAGCTCGATGGCAGCGAGCGCATGCTGCTCGATGCCCTGATGAAGCTCAAGGCGCAGGATCCGACGATCTCCTTTCGCCGCTCCTGCCGCGAGGGTGTGTGCGGCTCGGACGCCATGAACATCAACGGCAAGAACGGGCTGGCCTGCCTGACCAACATGCGCACGCTGCCAGGCACGATTGTGCTCAAGCCGCTGCCGGGCCTGCCGGTGGTGCGCGACTTGATCGTCGACATGACGCAGTTCTTCAAGCAGTACAACTCGATCAAGCCCTACCTGATCAACGACAACGTGCCGCCCGAGAAAGAGCGCCTGCAAAGCCCTGAAGAACGCGACGAGCTCAACGGCCTGTACGAGTGCATCCTGTGCGCCAGCTGTTCCACCAGCTGCCCCAGCTTCTGGTGGAACCCGGACAAGTTTGTCGGCCCGGCCGGCCTGCTGCAGGCCTACCGTTTCATTGCCGACAGCCGCGATGAAGCCACTGCCGAACGCCTGGACAACCTGGAAGACCCGTACCGCCTGTTCCGCTGCCACACCATCATGAACTGCGTCGATGTCTGCCCCAAGGGACTCAATCCCAGCAAGGCCATCGGAAAAATCAAGGAAATGATGGTCCTGCGCGCCGTCTGAGCATGCATACAGCAGACGAACTTCTTGGCGAACGCGCCCTGAGCAAACTCAAGTGGCGCTGCCGCCGCGGCCTGCTGGAAAATGACCTGCTGATCGAGAAGTTTTTCAGGCGGCACGAAGCCACGCTGACCGTCAGCCAGGCCCAAGGCCTGAATGATTTAATGGAATTGTCCGACAACGACCTGCTGGACCTTCTGCTAAAACGTCGGGAACCCGGCCAGCTTTCAGAAACAGATGCACAGGTAAGTGCATCTACTTACGAGGCCGTGCAGGTCTTAAACTTGATTCGCTCCGCAGCCACGGGCTCCGTGACCGACCCCCTTTGATTTGAAAAGAAAGACGCAAAAATGAAGCTAGCTGACAACAAAGCCACACTTTCCTTCAGCAATGGCAGCCCCAGTGTTGAGTTGCCGGTGTACCACGGCAGCGTCGGACCCGACGTCGTGGACATCCGCAAGCTGTACGCCCAGACCGGCATGTTCACCTACGATCCGGGCTTCCTGTCCACCGCGTCCTGCCAGTCGGCCATCACTTACATCGATGGCGACAAGGGTGAATTGCTGTACCGCGGCTACCCGATCGAGCAGCTGGCCACCAACTGCGACTACATGGAGACCTGCCATCTGCTGCTCTACGGTGAGCTGCCCAAGGCCGACCAGAAGAAGGAATTTGTCAGTCGTGTGACCAACCACACCATGGTCAACGAGCAGATGCAGTTTTTCCTGCGCGGCTTCCGCCGGGATGCGCATCCGATGGCCATCATGACCGGCCTGGTGGGCGCCCTGTCGGCCTTCTACCACGACAGCACCGACATCAACAATCCGGAGCATCGCGAGATTGCCGCGATCCGACTGATCGCCAAGATGCCCACGCTGGTCGCCATGGCCTACAAGTACACCATGGGCCAGCCCTACATGTACCCGAAGAACAACCTCAGTTATGCAGGCAACTTCCTGCACATGATGTTTGCCACGCCTTGTGAGGAGTACAAGGTCAACCCGGTGCTCGAACGCGCGCTGGACCGCATCTTCATCCTGCACGCCGACCACGAGCAGAACGCCTCCACCTCCACCGTGCGCCTGTGCGGCTCGTCCGGCACCAACCCGTTTGCAGCCATTGCAGCCGGTGTGGCCTGTCTCTGGGGCCCGGCCCACGGCGGCGCCAACGAAGCGGCCCTCAACATGCTGGGCGACATCCAGAAAGCCGGCGGCGTCGAGAAAATCGGCGAGTTCATCAAGCAGGTCAAGGACAAGAACTCCGGCGTCAAGCTGATGGGTTTTGGCCACCGCGTCTACAAGAACTACGACCCGCGCGCCAAACTCATGCAGGAAACCTGCAAGGAAGTGCTCAGGGAAATGGGCCTGGAAAACGACCCGCTGTTCAAGCTGGCCATGGCGCTGGAAAAAATCGCCCTGGAAGACGAATACTTCGTTTCGCGCAAGCTCTACCCCAACGTGGACTTCTACTCCGGCATCGTGCAGCGCGCCATCGGCATCCCCGTGCCACTGTTCACCGCGATCTTCGCGCTGGCCCGCACGGTCGGCTGGATCGCCCAGCTCAACGAGATGATCGGCGACCCCGAGTACAAGATCGGCCGTCCGCGCCAGCTGTTCAACGGCTCGGTCCAGCGCGACGTCAAGCCGATCAACGCACGCTGATCGGCCTGCACGCCTGAATCCGGCCCGCCCGTGGCAACACGGGCGGGCTTTTTTTGCGGCCCTGACCACGTGAGGACCACTTGAGGAGTTCACCCTTGACATTCATCCCCACTGCCGCCGAACTGCGTGCGGCCATCGCCCGCCCCACCGCGCCCCGCGCCTGCGAATGTGCGCTGGGCGCCTGCGCCGGCTGGGAAAGCCTGGCCGAGTACCGCTGGGAAGCCGGGCAGATGACCTTGGTCGCCACCTTGCGTGACCCTGCCGTGGACGAACCCACGCTGGAAGAAAAACACCCCGGGGGCACGCGTTACGACGCGCCCGACGCCCCCGTGGCTGTCGGCTTTTTTCCCTACAACCGCTGCGAGGTCTGGCACTGCGGCCGCTGCGAACGGCACCTGCTGCGTTACACCGAGTTCGGTGGCTACAACGTGGACCACCGGGTACGGGCACTCGATCCCGGCAGGATCATCGACTGATTGCTATCAAATAAATAGCTGCTTGCGCCCGCCCCTGCTGGGCTGGAGGCCAAAAACACCCACAAGACCGGCCAAGGATCGGCCGCACAGGCCCCAGCCAGCGGGAAAGCCAGTCATCGCATTCCGCGATGACCAAGGCTGGATAAAGCGGTCAAAATAGACATACATCGTGAACCGCGATGACTTTCGCCCTTTTTGATGAGCAGCTCAGAACGCAACTTCGCCCGCCGCATGGACCTCACCTCGCTGCAACTGTTTGTGGCCGTGTGTGAGCTCGGCAGCATCGGCAAGGCGGCCGAGCGGGAGTTCATTGCCGCGTCGGCCGTCAGCAAACGCCTCTCCGACCTCGAAGCCGCGCTCGACACCCCGCTGCTCTATCGCCACACACGTGGCGTGGACCTGACGCCGGCCGGCCAGAGCCTGCTGCACCATGCCCGTTCGGTGCTGTTCAGCCTCGAGAAAATGCAGGGCGAGCTCAGCGAATACGCGGCCGGCGTGCGCGGCCATGTGCGCGTGCATGCCAGCATCTCGGCCATTGTGCAGTTCCTGCCGGAAGACCTGGGCACCTTCATCAGCCAGCATCCGGAGGTCAAGATCGACCTCGAGGAACACCTGAGCACGGAAGTCGTGCGTGCGGTGCAGGAAGGCGCGGCCGATCTGGGCATCTGCAACACCGCCGACGGCATTGGCCAGCTGCAGACCCTGCCCTACCGCCAGGACCGCCTCGTGATGATCGTGCCGCGCGGCCATGTGCTGGGCAGGCAGGACAGCATGACTTTTGCGGACAGCCTCGATTTCGACCACGTCGGCCTGCACTCGAACAGCTCCATCTACCTCGCCATGCGCGATGCCGCCGCATCGGCCGGGCGCACCATCAAGCTGCGCATCCACGTGACCGGGCTGGACGCGATGTGCCGCATGATCCACAACGGCCTGGGTGTCGGCGTGATGCCGCAGCGGGCGTTCGAGCTCATGCACGGCGTCGGCGAACTCGAATCGGTCGCGCTGACCGATGCCTGGGCGTCGCGCCAGATCGCGCTGGTGGCGCGCGACTTTTCCAGCCTGCCGGTCACCGCCCGCCTGCTGGTCGACCACCTCACCGCGCGTGCGGACGACACGGGCAGCAGCACCTCAGCCACTTAAAATCGACAGACCACGAAGGAAAACACCATGGGACGCACCCTTTACGACAAGATCTGGGACGAACACGTCGTCCACACCGAGGAAGACGGCACCGCCATCCTCTACATCGACCGCCATCTGGTGCATGAAGTCACCAGCCCACAGGCCTTCGAGGGCCTGCGCGAGGCCGGCCGCAAGGTCTGGCGTATCAGCTCTATCGTGGCTACCGCCGACCACAACACGCCGACCACCGGCTGGGAGCTCGGCTACGACGGCATCACCGACCTGGTCAGCAAGGAACAGATCACCACGCTGGACAGCAACATCGCCGAGTTCGGCGCGGCGGCCTACTTCCCCTTCCTGTCCAAACGCCAGGGCATCGTGCATGTGATGGGACCCGAGACCGGCGCCACCCTGCCCGGCATGACCGTGGTCTGCGGCGACTCGCACACCTCGACCCACGGCGCCTTCGGCGCACTGGCGCACGGCATAGGCACGAGCGAGGTCGAACATGTGATGGCCACGCAAACCCTGCTCGCCAAAAAGGCAAAAAACATGCTGGTCCGTGTGGACGGCATGCTGGCCCCGGGCCTGACCGGCAAGGACATCGTGCTGGCCATCATTGGAAAAATCGGCACGGCGGGCGGCACCGGCTACACGATTGAATTCGGCGGCGCGGCGATACGCGCGCTCAGCATGGAAGGCCGCATGACGGTCTGCAACATGGCCATCGAAGCCGGCGCCCGTGCCGGCCTGGTGGCGGTGGACGCCAAGACCATCGCCTACGTCAAGGGCAAGCCGCTGGCGCCCACCGGAGTGGAGTGGGAGCAGGCGGTGCAGTACTGGAGCACCCTGCAGTCCGATGCCGACGCCGTGTTCGACACCGTGGTGCAGCTCGACGCGAGCCAGATCCGGCCGCAGGTCACCTGGGGTACCTCGCCCGAGATGGTGCTGTCCATCGACGACCGCGTGCCCGACCCGGACAAGGAAAAAGACGCGAACAAGCGCGACGCGATCGAACGCGCCCTGACTTACATGGGCCTGCAGCCCGGCAAGGCGATCAACGACATCCTGGTCGACAAGGTCTTCATCGGCTCCTGCACCAACAGCCGCATCGAGGACATGCGCGAAGCCGCCGCCATCCTGCAGAAAATCGGCAAGAAGGTCGCCGGCAACGTCAAGCTCGCCATGGTGGTGCCCGGCTCCGGCCTGGTCAAGGAACAGGCCGAGCGCGAAGGCCTGGACAAGATTTTCGTCGCCGCCGGATTCGAATGGCGCGAGCCGGGCTGTTCCATGTGCCTGGCGATGAACGCCGACCGGCTCGAACCGGGCGAGCGCTGCGCCTCCACCAGCAACCGCAACTTCGAAGGCCGGCAGGGTGCCGGCGGCCGCACGCACCTGGTGAGTCCGGCCATGGCTGCCGCCGCTGCCGTGCACGGCCACTTCGTCGATATTCGCAAATTCACATGAACCACCCCCGTCTCGGCTCACTTCGTGTAGCCGGATCCCCCCTCGAGGGGGCGGCCTCTGTGGACCGGCAAAGCCGGATCCACGCGGCCACTTGAACAGACAGCAAACGCAGCGCTTCGATTTATTGAAAGAAGATCAGCATGAAAAAATTCACCGTCCACAAAGGCCTGGTCGCTCCGATGGACCGCGAGAACGTCGATACCGACGCGATCATCCCCAAGCAGTTCCTCAAGTCCATCCGCAAGACCGGCTTCGGCCCCAACCTGTTCGACGCCTGGCGTTACCTCGACCCCGGCTTTCCCGGCCAGGACCCGGCGACACGCAGGCCGAACCCGGACTTCGTGCTGAACCAGCCGCGCTACCAAGGCGCTTCCATCCTGCTGGCGCGCAAGAACTTCGGCTGCGGCTCCTCGCGCGAGCACGCGCCCTGGGCGTTGGACCAGTACGGTTTTCGCGCCATCATTGCGCCGAGTTACGCCGACATCTTTTTCAACAACAGCTTCAAGAACGGCCTGCTGCCCATCGTGCTGAGCGAAGCGCAGGTGAGCCAGCTGTTCGACGAGGCGCTGGCCTTCCCCGGCTACCAGCTCACCATCGACCTGGAGCGCCAGGTGGTGATCAAGCCACAGGGGGAAGAGATCGCCTTCGAGGTTCAGGCCTTCAAGAAGTTCTGCCTGCTCGGCGGTTACGACGACATCGGCCTGACCTTGCGCCAGAGCGACAAGATCAAGGCCTTTGAAGCCGAACGCCTGGCGACCAAGCCCTGGCTGGCGCATACCCTGATCGCCTGATTTCCCTGTTTTTATACATAAAAAGTGCCTCCAGCCCTTATGGGACGGGCGCCAACAGCTATCAATAAAAGAGCAACCATGAAAATCGCAATTCTTCCCGGTGACGGCATCGGCACCGAAATCGTCGCCGAGGCCGTCAAGGTCCTTCAGGTACTGGACCTGAAACTGGAGATGGAAACTGCCCTGGTCGGCGGCGCCGCCTACGAAGCGCACGGCCATCCGCTGCCCGACGCCACGCTGAAACTCGCGCAGGCCTCGGACGCGGTGTTGTTCGGCGCCGTCGGCGACTGGAAATACGACAAGCTCGACCGCCCGCTGCGTCCCGAGCAGGCCATCCTGGGTCTGCGCAAGCACATGGGCCTGTTCGCCAACTTCCGCCCTGCCATCTGTTACCCGCAGCTGGTCGACGCTTCCAGCCTCAAGCGCGAGCTGGTGTCCGGCCTGGACATCCTGATCATCCGCGAGCTGACCGGCGACATCTACTTCGGCCAGCCGCGCGGCCGCCGCACGGCCACCGACGGCCACTTCCCCGGCGCCGAGGAAGCCTTCGACACCATGCGTTATTCGCGCCCCGAGATCGAACGCATCGCCCACGTCGCCTTCCAGGCGGCTCGCAAGCGCGGCAGCCGCGTGACCAGCGTGGACAAGGCCAATGTGCTGGAAACCTTCCAGTTCTGGAAAGACGTGGTCACCGAAGTCGGCTTGCAATACCCAGACGTGGCGCTGGACCACATGTATGTGGACAACGCCGCCATGCAGTTGGTCAAGGCGCCCAAGAAGTTCGACGTGGTGGTCACCGGCAACATGTTCGGCGACATCCTGTCCGACGCGGCCGCCATGCTGACCGGCAGCATCGGCATGTTGCCTTCGGCCAGCCTGAACACCAACAACCAGGGCCTGTACGAGCCCAGCCATGGCAGCGCGCCCGACATCGCCGGCCAGGGGGTCGCCAATCCGCTGGCCACGATTTTGAGCGCGGCCATGATGCTGCGGTTCAGCCTGAACCAGCCGGAAGCCGCCGCACGGATTGAAAAAGCCGTGGATGCAGTCTTGACGCAGGGCCTGCGCACGCCCGACATCTACAGCGACGGTACGACCAGGGTCGGCACGGTGCAGATGGGCGACGCGGTGGTCAAAGCCCTGAAATAAGACCCCCACGGTCGCGCACTTCGTGTCGCTCCCTGCCCCCCGAGGGGGCCGCTGCGCCTGCGGACTGGCGGAGCCAGATCCGCGGCCCAGGCTGGTTTTGCGCCTCGTGTCTGAAGCAACTGACGTTTTTTTGCCGCAGAAGCTGGCCGCGCAGGCTGGTTTCGCGCAAGCGTCTGCCGCAACAAGGCCAGCCTGGTTAAAATAGTCCCATGCGTCAAAACCCCGCTGTCATCCGCCTCGTCGCCGCTTCGCGCGCGATGTGCGCTGCGCCGGTTTCGACCCAGACCACCAAAACGACCACCATTAAAGGCTAGCAAGCCTGGTTCGTCGTGCCCTGCCGGCTCGATGAGCCGGGCCGAAAAGCTTCATTTTTGACTTTTTGAAGGGCGCATCATGAAACTCAAGGGCAATCTCACGGGACTCGTCGGCTGGCGCGGCATGGTCGGCTCGGTGCTGATCGACCGCATGCAGGCCGAAGGCGACTTCGACCTGATCGAGCCGGTCTTCTTTTCGACCTCCAATGCCGGCGGCAAGGCCCCGGCGCAGGCGAAGAACGAAACCACGCTGAAAGATGCGTTCGACATCGAGGCCCTGAAGAAGTGTGACGTCATCATCACCGCCCAGGGCGGCGACTACACCACCGAGGTCTACCCCAAGCTGCGTGCTGCCGGCTGGACCGGCCACTGGATCGACGCCGCATCGACCCTGCGCATGAACGAAGACGCCATCATCGTGCTGGACCCGGTCAACCTGCCGGTGATCCAGAACGCGCTGGCCAAGGGCGGCAAGAACTGGATCGGCGGAAACTGCACCGTCAGCTGCATGCTGATGGGCGTGGGCGCCCTGTACAAGGCAGGTCTCGTCGAATGGATGACCAGCATGACCTACCAGGCGGCCTCCGGCGGCGGTGCCCAACACATGCGTGAATTGCTGACCCAGTACGGCACACTCAATGCCGAAGTGCGTGCGCTGCTGGACGACCCGAAATCGGCCATTCTTGAAATCGACCGCCGCGTGCTGGCGAAACAGCAATCGCTGTCGTCTGCCGAAACCGCCAACTTCGGCGTGCCGCTGGGTGGTTCGCTGATCCCCTGGATCGACAAGGACCTCGGCAATGGCATGAGCAAGGAAGAATGGAAAGGCGGCGCCGAAACCAACAAGATCCTGGGTCAGGGCGCCAGCTTCGGCACGGCCGAAACCCCGGTGGACGGTTTCTGCGTGCGTATCGGCGCGATGCGCTGCCACAGCCAGGCGCTCACCTTCAAGCTCAAGAAAGACGTGCCGCTGGCCGACATCGAAGCCATGATCGCCGCCGACAACGAGTGGGTGAAGGTGGTACCGAACACGCGCGAAGCCAGCATCACCGACCTGACACCGGTCGCTGTGACGGGCACCATGGGTATTCCGGTCGGCCGCCTGCGCAAGCTGGCCATGGGCCCCGACTACCTGGGCGCGTTCACCGTGGGCGACCAGCTCCTGTGGGGCGCCGCCGAGCCGCTGCGCCGCATGTTGCGCATTCTGCTGCAGGCCTGAAGTGGCGCGGGGGTGGCCGGTGATACCCGGCGCCCACCCGTAACCACTTGTGACAGCCCGTTGTCGTCAGGCAACATCTGGAAGTTGTAAGTTGATGCTAACCCGGGGTGTCAAAACTTAAGTGCTGTCTTAGCTTGTCAGCCTAATGCCTTGATGTTAATGTTGTTTTGTCGAAAATTAGCGTTGAGGTTTTTGTGCGGACCAGCAGAATAAAATTTAATGCAACCCGGGCACCGGAGGCCCCAATTCCCATGAATCAACCCGTCCGTTGGCGCATGGGAGCCGTGGCGGCTGCCATGGCCGTTTTGGGCAGCATCGCCACCTTGCCGGCACATGCTCTGGGGCTGGGCCGGGTCATCGTCCAGTCTGCCTTGGGAGAACCTCTCCGTGCAGAAATCGAAATTGTCGAAATCAGCGCCGACGAAGCCGCCTCCCTGCGCACCAGCGTCGCCAATGCCGATGCCTTCAAGGCCGCCGGCCTGGAATACACCGCCGCCGTTGCCAATGTCCAGATCAGCCTGCAGCGCCGCGCCGATGGCCGGGCTTTCCTGCGCCTGAGCAGCGACCGACCCGTCAGCGAACCTTTTGTCGACCTGATCCTCGAAGCCCGCTGGGCATCCGGGCGCATCGTGCGTGACTACACGATGCTGTTTGATCCACCGAACCTGCGCCAGGCCGCAGCGCCGGCCATGCAGGCACCGACCGCGCCCCTCATTTCTCGACCGGCCCCTCCGCCCCCCGTGGCCTCCATGCCCGCGCCACCGCGACCGTCCGTCGCGCCGGCACAGCCCGCCCCTCCCAGCCCGACTCCGTCCCGCCCCGCCCCGGTGGCCAAGGCGCCCGCACCACAGCCCGCCCCCGCCGAGCGCACAGCCTCTGCGGACAGCCAGAAAATTGTTGTCAAAGCTGGCGACACGGCCGGAAAAATCGCGGCGCAGGCCAAACCGGCCAGCGTGTCGCTGGACCAGATGCTGGTCGCACTGCTGCGCAGCAACCCCGATGCCTTCATCGGTGGCAATGTCAACCGACTCAAGTCCGGCGCCGTCCTCGAAGTCCCGACGGGCGACCAGGCGGAATACATTCCTGCCGCCGAAGCAAGTCGAACCATCGTTGCCCAGAGCAAGGACTTCAACGAATTCCGCCGCAAGCTGGCTGAAGGCGCCCCGACGACCCAGGTCGCCGGCGCAGACCGCAAGGCCGCAGGCCAGGTCCAGGCCAAAGTCGAGGACAAGGCGCCTGCCGCTGCAACGCCCGACAAGCTGACGCTCTCCAAAGGTGCGGTCCAGAGCAAGGCAGCGGCCGAAGAAAAAATCGCGCAGGACCGCCAGGCGAAGGAGGCGGCCGCCCGCGTCGCCGAACTGTCGAAAAACATCAGCGACCTGAACAAGCTGACCAGTTCGCCAGCAGCGCCAGCCGCACCGGCGACGCCTGCCACGCCCCCCATGGCGCCCGCCGCCACCAGCCCGACCGTGCCGGGGGTGGTCGTGGCAACGCCGGCAGCCGCATCCGCTGCACCGGGCGCGTTGCCTGCTGCAGCCCCAGCGGCTTCCGCACCCGTCGCCATGCCTGCGGCGAGCCCGGCCAACGAGGCTGCAGCGCCCGCAGCCAGCGCCAGCGCCGCCGCACCGGTGCCGGCAGCAGCAGTTCCGGCGGCAAGCGCTCCTGCGCCGGTGAAAAAACCGGTCGTGATTCCTCCCCCGCCTCCGGAACCCAGCCTGATCGACGAGTTGCTTGACAACCCGCTGATGCTGGCCGGCGCCGCTGCCTTGCTGGTGCTTCTGGCCGCCTTCGGTGTGTACCGCTCCCGCCAGCGTAAAAATGCCGCCGCGGTCGACAGCTCCTTCCTCGAAAGCCGACTGCAGCCCGACTCCTTCTTCGGCGCCAGCGGCGGCCAGCGCATCGACACCAATGAGGCCAACGTTACCGGCTCGTCGATGGTTTATTCACCGAGCCAGCTTGACGCCGCCGGTGATGTGGATCCTGTGGCGGAAGCCGATGTCTACCTGGCTTACGGGCGTGATCTGCAAGCCGAGGAAATCCTCAAGGAAGCCATCCGTGTGAGCCCCACACGCGTGGCCATCCATGCGAAGCTGATGGAGATTTATGCCAAACGCCGTGACACCAGGGCTTTTGAAATGGTGGCGACAGAAGCGTACAACCTGACCCGCGGCCAGGGCGTTGAATGGGCACACATGGCTGAAATGGGCCGTGAGCTGGACCCTGCCAACCCCATGTACCAACCCGGTGGACAGCCCGTGTCTCCAGCCGCCAGCAGCATGGCTGTTGCCGGCGCCAGCGTCGCAGCATTGGCCGCTGGACAAACCCTGGCCCAGGCCGCCCGTCCCGCGCCAGAACCGGCGGCGGCTGCCGTGGATTTCGACCTGGACCTTGATTTCTCGCTCGGTGACGAACCTGACGCGCCGGTAGCCGTTGCCCCGCCGGCACCGGTGGCACCGGCCCCTGCGGCTCCGGTCCAACCCGTCCTGTCCATGCCGGCAGCCGCAGCCGCGCCCACCGACAACAGCCTGGACTTCAGTTCCGCGACCTTGGTGATGCCTGCGGCGGCACCCGCTCCAGCGAAACCTGCCGATCCCCCGCCCGCAGCAGACAACAGCCTGAACTTCGCCACAGAACCGGCCGCCCTGAACACCGGCGCCGGCAGTCTGAACACCGGCGCCGGCAACCTGGACACCTCTGGCGGCATGCTCGAGTTCGATATGGGCGCCCTGTCGCTCGATCTCGATGGCCCGGCCACGGAAAGCCCGAAAACCACCGCCGCGAGCGCTCTCGCGCCGACCGTGGAAAGTGACGATCCGCTGGAAACCAAGTTTGCATTGGCCGAGGAGTTCCGCGCGATTGGCGATGTCGATGGCGCCCGTTCGCTGGCCGAAGAAGTGGTGGCGCAATCGAGTGGCTCGCTCAAGAGCAAGGCCCAGGCATTTCTTAACGCCCTGGCCTGACCCCTTGCACCTTTCTCCTGAGGGCTGCCCGTGAGGATCGCTCTGGGACTGAGCTACAACGGCACTGCTTACGAGGGCTGGCAAAGCCAGCTCTCGGGCAACACGGTGCAGGACCGGCTCGAAAAGGCGCTCGGCAAGTTTGCCGCCCGGCCCATGCGCACCCTGTGCGCCGGGCGCACCGACGCCGGGGTTCACGCCCTGATGCAGGTGGTTCATTTCGACACCCCCTTGCAGCGCGAGCTGCCCTCCTGGGTGCGCGGCACCAATGCTTTTCTGCCCCGCGACATCGCCGTGCAGTGGGCGCGTGAGGTGCCCGACGGGTTTCATTGCCGCGGCAGCGCGATCAGCCGTCGCTACGCTTACGTGCTGCTGGAGTCGCCGGTGCGCCCCAGTGTCGAGGCCGGCCGCGTCGGCTGGGTCTATCGCCCCCTGGACGGCGCGGCCATGCGCGAGGCCATCACCCACCTGGTCGGCGAACACGATTTTTCGTCCTTCCGCGCCGCCCAGTGCCAGGCCAAAACCCCGGTCAAGACCATTGCGCGCATCGAGGTCTCCCAACGCGCCGGCTACTGGCGTTTCGAGTTCGAGGCCAATGCCTTTTTGCACCACATGATCCGCAACATCATGGGTTGCCTGGTCACCATCGGCCAGGGCCAGCAGCCGCCCGGCTGGATGGCCGAGGTCCGCGACGCGCGCCGACGTGACGTGGCCGCGCCCACGTTTTCGCCCGACGGTCTGTATTTTCTGGGTCCGCGTTACGAGGCCCGTTATGGCCTGCCCGAACGCACAGCGGCTTATGATTGGTTGCCATGACCATGTACAGAACCCGTATCAAGATCTGCGGCCTCACCCGCGAAGAGGATGTGGACGCCGCCGTGGCGGCTGGCGCCGATGCCGTGGGCTTTGTCATGTACGCGCCCAGCCCGCGCAGCGTAAGCCTTGAGCGCGCCGCCGAGCTGGCCCGCCGACTGCCGCCTTTTGTCACGCCGGTCCTGCTTTTCGTCAACGCGGATGCTCCTGAAATCATAGCTGCCTGCGCCCGCATACCAACGGCCTTGCTTCAATTTCATGGTGATGAAACGCCCGAAGACTGCCTGCGGGCCGGGCGGCCCTTCCTGCGGGCGGCGCGCATCCCGCTGGATGAAAACCCTGCAGATGGCGGCCCCGCCTTTGATCTCGTAAAATACGTCCAGGACTTCAAGGCCGCCCAGGCCATCCTGCTCGACGCCCATGTCGACGGATTCGGGGGCGGCGGAAAAACATTCAATTGGTCACTTCTTCCTCCAAGCGTCAACGCTCACCTCGTTTTGTCTGGTGGACTCACACCTGCAAATGTGACCGATGGCATTTTGCAAGTGCGGCCGCGTTGTAAGACGCTGGCCGTCGATGTCAGTTCGGGCGTCGAGATTTCCAGCGGAGGGACCACCCTCAAGGGAATCAAAAGCGCCGACAAGATCCATCAGTTCGTCGCAGCCGTTCGTGCTGCCGACGACATACTTGCAAAGAATCATGTACACCTACCAGCAACCTGACCCGACGGGCCACTTCGGGATTTACGGCGGCAGTTTTGTTTCCGAAACGCTGACCCACGCGATCAACGAACTCAAGGCCGCTTACGCGAAATACCAGCACGACCCGGCTTTCCTTGCAGAGTTTCACTACGAGCTCAAGCATTTCGTCGGCCGCCCCTCCCCGATCTACCATGCCGCCCGCATGAGCCGCGAGCAGGGCGGCGCGCAGATTTACCTCAAACGCGAAGACCTCAACCACACCGGCGCGCACAAGATCAACAACACCATCGGCCAGGCCATGCTGGCCCGGCGCATGGGCAAGCCGCGCATCATCGCCGAAACCGGCGCCGGCCAGCACGGCGTGGCGACAGCCACCATCTGCGCGCGTTACGGTCTTGAATGTGTGGTTTACATGGGCAGCGAAGACGTCAAGCGCCAGAGCCCCAACGTCTACCGCATGAAGCTGCTGGGCGCCACCGTGGTACCGGTCGAATCAGGCAGCAAGACGCTCAAAGACGCGCTCAACGAAGCCATGCGCGACTGGGTCGCCAATGTGGACAACACCTTCTACATCATCGGCACAGTGGCGGGCCCGCACCCCTACCCGATGATGGTGCGCGACTTCCAGAGCGTGATCGGCGAGGAATGCCTGACCCAGATGCCCGAGATGACCGGCGGCAAGCAGCCCGACGCGGTGATTGCCTGCGTCGGTGGCGGCAGCAATGCCATGGGCATTTTTCACCCCTACATCTCGCATGAAAACACGAGGCTGATCGGCGTGGAAGCCGCTGGTGAAGGCATGGACAGCGGCAAACACTCGGCCTCGCTGCAACGTGGCGTACCGGGGGTGTTGCACGGCAACCGCACCTATGTGCTGCAAAACGAGGACGGCCAGGTCACCGAGACGCACAGCATCAGTGCCGGCCTGGACTACCCCGGTGTTGGCCCTGAACATGCCTTTCTCAAGGACATTGGCCGCGCCGAATACGTCGGCATCACCGATGCCGAGGCGCTGTCGGCCTTCCACTACCTGTGCCGCACCGAAGGCATCATTCCCGCCCTGGAGTCCAGCCACGCGGTGGCCTACGCCATGAAACTCGCCAAAACCATGCGTGCCGACCAGTCCATCCTGGTCAACCTGTCAGGGCGCGGCGACAAGGACATCGGCACCGTGGCCGACCTGTCGAAGGCAGATTTTTATTGCAGGCCGTCATGCCAGGGTCTGGGCGTCAAAGGCGGTGCCAGCGTGGTCGAGGTGCTGCGATGAGCCGCATCCAGCCCACCCTGGCCGCGCTGCAGGCCGAAGGCCGCAAGGCGCTGATTCCCTACGTCACCGGCGGTTACCCGTTTGCCGATATCACGCCCGAGCTCATGCACGGCATGGTGGCCGGCGGCGCCGACGTGATTGAACTGGGTGTGCCCTTCTCGGACCCGAGTGCCGACGGCCCGGTCATCCAGAAAGCCGGTGACCAGGCGCTCGCCATGGGCATTGGCCTGGCGCAGGTGCTGGAGATGGTTCGCCTCTTTCGCCAGAAAGACAGCAAGACCCCTGTGGTGCTGATGGGTTACGCCAACCCGATCGAAGCCTATGACCTCAAACGCGGCAAGGACGCCTTTGTGCGCGACGCCTCGGCGGCCGGTGTGGACGGCGTGCTGGTGGTGGACTACCCACCCGAAGAGTGTGTGGTTTTCGCCGCCACCTTGCGCGACCACGGCATGGACCTGATCTTCCTGCTGGCCCCCACCAGCACCGACGAACGCATGGCGCAGATCGCCAAAGTGGCCAGCGGTTATGTCTATTACGTCTCGCTCAAGGGTGTCACCGGTGCCGGCACGCTGGACCTGGGCGCGGTGGAAGCCATGCTGCCGCGCATACGCCAACACGTCAGCATCCCGGTGGGCGTGGGCTTCGGCATCCGCGACGCCGCCACCGCCAAGGCCATCGGCCGGGTGGCTGACGCGGTGGTCATCGGCAGTCGCATCATCCAGCTGATCACCGACCAGCCGCGTGGGCAAGTGGTGCCGCTGGTGCGTGATTTCCTCGCTGGCATCCGCCAGGCGCTGGACGCGCCGGGCGGGCCTGGAGACAGCGCATAATCGCCTTTCTTTTCCGGTTTGACCCCTGCGAGCGGCCCGCGCCGCCCGGGGGCACCACCCCACAAGGACAGAAGGACCCATCATGTCTTGGCTAGAAAAACTCCTCCCGCCGAAAATCAGCCCGACCAACCCGACCGAGCGCCGCAGCGTGCCCGAAGGGCTGTGGGTCAAATGCCCCAGCTGTGAAGCCGTGCTCTACAAGACCGACCTGGAAAAAAACCAGAACGTCTGCCCGCAGTGCAGCCACCACCACCGCATGGACGCACGGGCCCGGCTGGACTCGTTTCTGGACCCCGAGGGCCGTTATGAGCTGGGGCAGGAAGTGCTGCCGGTGGACCCGCTCAAGTTCAAGGACAGCCGCAAATACCCCGAACGCCTGAAAGAGGCGCTGGAAAACACCGGCGAGACCGACGCGCTGATCGTCATGGGCGGCGCGGTGCACAGCATCGGCGTGGTTGTGGCCTGCTTCGAGTTCGACTTCATGGGCGGCAGCATGGGCAGCGTGGTCGGCGAACGCTTCGTGCGCGGTGTGCATGCCGCGATCGAGCAGAAAGTGCCCTTCATCTGCTTCACGGCCACCGGCGGTGCACGCATGCAGGAGGGCCTGCTGAGCCTCATGCAGATGGCCAAGACCAATGCCTCGCTGACCCGGCTGGCCAAAAAAGGCCTGCCCTACATCAGCGTGCTGACCGACCCGACCATGGGCGGGGTCAGTGCCGGCTTCGCGTTTGTCGGCGACATCGTGATTGCCGAACCGAAAGCGCTGATCGGTTTTGCCGGCCCGCGTGTCATCGAGTCCACGGTGCGCGTGACCCTGCCCGAAGGCTTTCAGCGCGCCGAGTTCCTGCAGACCAAGGGCGCGGTCGATTTCATCTGCGACCGGCGTGAACTGCGCAAGACCGTGGCCAATTCACTGGCCATGCTGCTGCGCCAGCCGGCCGACGCCGTCGCCTGAGGTCGCGGCGCCCCGACCACGGTCGCCGTTCCAGCCGCCATCACTCCTGAATTGATAGCTGCCAGCGCCCTGCTGCAAAGGGCTGGAGGGCTATATCATGCATGATTGTACGCCCCGGGCTGTGCCAGGCCTGGCTGACCACGGGCGAAGCGCCTGACAGGAAGATCCGGGCGGACACCAAAGCCCGCACATGGGGAAACAGGATCGTGGGAAGATAGTACCTCCCGGAAATTCCCCCGCCTGATCGATGTCTGACGTGCTCACCCTCTCCTCGCTGCCGCTTTTCCCGCTGGGCACGGTGCTTTACCCCGGCGGTTTGCTGCCGCTGCGGATTTTCGAGGTGCGTTACCTCGACATGATCGGCAAATGCCACAAAACCGGCGCGCCCTTTGGCGTGGTGGCGCTGACCCAGGGCTCCGAAGTGCGCAAGCCCGGGGACGGGCCCAGCGGCGACGGTTTTGCCAACGAGTCCTTCTACAACGTCGGCACCCTGACCACCATCACCAGCTTTTCGGTACCGCAGCCGGGCCTGATGGTCATTCGCTGCACCGGCACCCAGCGTTTCGAGATTTCCAGCCGCGAGAAGCTCAAACACGGCCTGTGGATCGCCGACGTGACGCGGCTGGACGACGACCAGACCATCCCGGTTCCCGACGACTTGCTCGGCACGGCCAATGCGCTGGGCAAGCTGATCCGCACCCTGCAGGAGCGCGGCGTGCCGCCGGACCAGATGCCGCTGGAGCCGCCCTACCGGCTCGACGACTGCGGCTGGGTGGCCAACCGCTGGTGCGAACTGCTGCCCATGCCGCTGGAACTCAAGCAGCGCCTGATGGAGCTGGACAACCCGCTGGTCCGGCTCGAACTGGTCAGCGACATCCTCGAAAAAACCGGCATCGCGATGTAGCCCCCAGGCCGCCCCCCGGTGCAGGCGGCAACGCAGCCTAAAATCAGGGGTTTGGCACTTTGCCCGGTCGCGCCGGTTTTTCCGGCCCGCCGCCCTGTGCGCCCGGCCTGCCCTCTTTCTTCGAGAACCTTTTTTCATGTCCAACACCAACACCAGCCCCGCCGCCGCGCCCGCGCATGACGAGAACCAGCTCATGGCCGAGCGCCGTGAAAAGCTCAAGGTCATGCGCCAGCACCAGGCCGATGGCAAGGGTGTCGCCTTCCCGAACGACGTCAAGCCGGAACACCGGGCCGAGGCCCTGTTTGCGCAGTACGACGACAAGACCAAGGAAGAACTGGTGCCGCTGGCCGTCAACGTCAGCGTGGCCGGCCGCATGATGCTCAAGCGCGTGATGGGCAAGGCCAGTTTCGCCACGCTGCAGGACGCGTCCTTCGGCCCTTCAGGCGGGCGTATCCAGGTGTACGTCAACAACGAAGGCGTGGGTGAAGAGGTTCACAACGCCTTCAAGCACTGGGACCTGGGCGACATCGTGGCCGCGACCGGCACACTGTTCAAGACCAAAACCGGCGAGCTGTCGATTCACGCCACCAGCATCCGCCTGATCACCAAAAGCCTGCGGCCGCTGCCCGACAAGTTCCACGGCGTGGCCGACCAGGAGGTCAAGTACCGCCAGCGTTATGTGGACCTGATCACCGACGAAGCCGCGCGCAAGCGTTTTGCCGCCCGCAGCAAGGCCGTCTCGGCGATGCGCAACTTCATGGTCGACAACGATTTTCTCGAAGTCGAAACACCCATGCTGCACCCGATTCCGGGCGGTGCCAATGCCAAGCCCTTTGTCACGCACCACAACGCGCTCGACCAGCAGATGTTTTTGCGCATTGCGCCCGAGCTCTACCTCAAGCGCCTGATCGTCGGCGGCTTCGAGCGCGTGTTCGAGATCAACCGGAGCTTTCGCAACGAAGGCATCAGCGTGCGGCACAACCCCGAGTTCACGATGATGGAGTTCTACGCCGCCTGGTGGAACTACGAAGACCTGATGAGCTTCACCGAAGACCTGATCCGCCATGTCGCCACCCGGGTGACCGGCGGCACGCAGCTGAGCTACCAGGGCAAGCCGGTGGACCTGGGCCAGCCGTTTGAACGCCTGACGATCCGCGAAGCCATCCTCAAGCACACCGACGCCGGCGCCCATGTGGACGACGCCGCCTGGCTGCTGGCCGCCCTGAAGAAGCTCGGCAAGTTCAGCGCCAAGGACAGGCTCGACGCCCGCTCGCTGCCCAGCCTGCAGGTGACTTATTTTGAAGAGCTGGTCGAGGAAAAACTCTGGCAGCCCACCTTCATCATGGAACACCCGACCGAGATCTCGCCGCTGGCTAGAGCCAACGACGCGCGGCCCGAGGTGACCGAGCGCTTTGAGCTCTACATCACCGGCCGCGAGTTCGGCAACGGCTTCAGCGAGCTCAACGACGCCGAAGACCAGGCCGCACGCTTTCTCGCCCAGTCAGACGCCAAGGACGGCGGCGACGAGGAAGCCATGCACTACGACGCCGACTATGTGCGCGCCCTCGAATACGGCATGCCCCCTAGCGGCGGCTGCGGCATCGGCATCGACCGCCTGATGATGCTGCTGACCGACAGCGCCAGCATTCGCGACGTCATACTGTTTCCGGCGTTGCGGCACGAGGCTTGAGGTTTGGGCTGGGCTGAACAGCTGCGGTAGGCAGGCCGTTGGGCTAGGCGCTGCATTCCTGGGGATGCGTCTGGGCGCTGAGAGCACGGGCCTGAATCTCAAAATGGTTGTCCCAGTAGGCGCCGCGGCCCCGCATGAGCTGCCAGAGGCTTGACGCGCAGTACGCAAAAAAGAACAGCGGCCCCCAACGCCCGTACTGCTGAACATGAACACGCTCATGCGTACCGATAATTCGCAGTTCCTCACGCGTCACGGCCAGGATGACATGGCCGAAGACGATGCCGCGAAACGGAAGCTTGCCCGCCAGCTTGCCGCAACCCGCCCGGCTTTCGCGGTAGGTCACCTCCAGCGCTCCGGATGACCACTTGGCCCGACCACCCGCCAGCAAGGGAATGCAGGCAAGCACGAGGCCGATCGCCGAGCAGGGCGAAGCCCACAGCAACCTGACGATTTCAAGCCAGCGCTTCATGAGGGTGGCTGGATGTTGCTTACTCGGGCAGATGGCTGACGGCTTCAATGTTATTGCCCTCTGGATCAATAACAAATGCTCCGTAGTAGTTCGCGTGATAGTCCGGCCGCAGACCGGGGGCGCCATTGTCTTTTGCGCCAGCGGCGATTGCAGCCTGGTAAAAGGCATCCACTTGGGCGCGATTTTTTGCCCGCCATGCAAGATGACAGCCTGAGGTAGCTGGTGGGCCGCCGTATGGCGAGGGGCCATCGATGAACCAAACATCGGCCTTTTTTCCATCAGGCTCGGATGAGTCTGGATAGGCGAACCCTACGATGTTCGCGCCGAAGTTGCCTTCAAAGCACACGCTGTAGCCAAGCGGCTCAAGGACAGCGCTATAAAAAGTTTTGGCACGCGAAATATCGGTCACGCGGAAAGTCATGTGGTCGAGCATGATGGCGTCCTCTGAGGTTGATTCGATGTGGATTAGCCAGATCATTGTACTGTATAGACGTACAGCATTTTGCGCAAAAGTCCTAACGAGGCTTTAGAGAAGCCGTGATCCGGCGGTCTTCGTGCACGTCTGAGGTCGGGTTTTCAGCTACCCGTGCGGCCCCGGCGAGACAGTCTCGCCTATTTCCGCTGCGCATAGCCGTTTAAGCACAAAATTGGCGAAATGCCCAAGCGGGACGAACGCTACCAGCTATCAAACCGATAGCAACCACTCCCATCAAAGCTCTACAGCAACCCGGCCCCGGGCAGAAAAACCGGCGGTGGTTCGGGCGGCGGCGGCTCGCTCTGCGCGGGCTCGGCTTTTTCCACCGGCATGCGCAGGTCGTCGAGATAATCGCGGGCGATGTTGACGGTGCTTTTGACGCCGAGGGCGGCGAAGCGTTTGGCCAGCCACTCTTTGCCGCAGACGATGCCCAGGTCGCGCAGGGAGTGAATCAGGCTCTTGTCTGTGGATGACTTGCTGGCGGCGGTGAATTTTTCCAGCGCCTGGCCGCCGTCGATGCGGTGCATCAGCACGTCTTTGTAATGCGCGGGGTCCAGCTTGCCTTCGGCGAGCAGGCGCTTGACGAAATCGACCGCGCGCATTTCGGCAATCAGCGCGGCGTTGAAGGTGATTTCGGTCATGCGGTCCATGATCTCGCCGGGTTTGGTGGGCAGCTCGGCGCGCTGGATCGGGTTGATTTGCACCAGCACGATGTCGCGGCTCTCGCAGCGGTAGATCAGCGGGTGAATCGCCGGGTTGCCCGAATAACCGCCGTCCCAGAAATGGTCGCCGTCAATTTCCACCGCCTGAAACACCATGGGCAGGCAGGCCGAGGCCATCACCGCGCTGGCCGTCAGCCGCTTGCCGCAAAACACCTCGGCCTTGCCGCTGCTCACGCGCGTGGCCACCACAAACACCTGGGGGGTGTCCGGGCTGGCCGCCGCCGCCAGGCGTTCAAAGTCCACCTGCTTTTCCAGAAAGTCTTTCAGCGGGTTGATGTCGAAGGGGTTGCGCTGGTAGGGCGAGAGGGCGTTCGACCAGTAACGTGTCATGGCATCGGTCCACAGCTTGCTGGACCAGTTGCCGCCGCCCATCAGCCCGAACAGGATGCCGAACGGCGCCTGCTGCATCTTGCTGACCGATTGCGAGAGCGAGGACGACAGCGCGCCCATGTCGACAATGCCGTTCCAGAAGCTGTCCAGCGCTTCACGCGCCGCGTCGTGCCGCGCGGCGCGGGGTTTGCCTTCAGACCGGGCAAAGCCGTGGGCCAGCGCCACCGCGTTCATGGCGCCGGCGCTGGTGCCGCTGATGCCTTCGAAGGCCATGCGCCCGTCGTCCAGCAGGGCGTCGAGCACGCCCCAGGTGAAAGCCCCGTGCGAGCCACCGCCCTGCAGCGCCAGGTTGATGCGCGGCGTGTGCGGGTCTGGCGGCGCGGCAGATTCTGGTGCGGCGGGCAGGTTCATGCGGTGAGCTTAGCAAGAAACAGGCACGAACTAAAATAGGCCCTGCCCCCGCGCTCCACCCGCCCCTTCCGCCACCACCGACTCCCATGAACTACCTGACGGGTTACCCCGACACCCTGCAGAGCCAGGTGCGTGACCTGGTCGCGCAAGACCGGCTGGGCGCCATGCTGCTGAAAAAATACCGCAGCGCGCACGAGATACGCACTGACAAGGCGCTGTACGACTACGTCATCGACATCAAGAACAGTTTTCTGCGCAATGCCGACGCTTTGAGCAAGGTGGCGTTTGACAGCAAGCTGCAGGTGATTGCCCATGCGCTGGGCACCCACACCACGGTATCGCGTGTGCAGGGCAGCAAGCTCAAGTCCAAGCGCGAGATCCGCGTGGCCAGCCTGTTCAAGGAGGTGCCGATCGAGTTTTTGCGCATGATCACGGTGCACGAGCTGGCGCACCTGAAGGAAAAGGCGCACGACAAGGCGTTTTACCAGCTCTGCACCTACATGGAGCCGGACTACCACCAGTTCGAGCTGGACCTGCGCCTGTACCTGACCCACATGGCCGCCGGCGGGCAAGCGCCGTGGCCGGTGACTCGCTGAACCGCTGAGCAGGCGCTGTTTGCTATCTATTTGAGAGCTGTCTGCGCATGCCCCATTTGGGCCGGCGCACGAAAAGGCTCAAAGAAACTCAGGGAACCAGCCCCAGCGCGTGCATGTAGGCCGGGTGCAGCATCAGCGCGTCCCAGTCGATGGCAGGCGTGGTGGGCAGCAGGTCCAGACGGCGCCCTTCGCTGGCTTCCAGCGGCTCCCACTGCTGCCGGAGCTGGCCCTGGGTCAAGCCGTCGAGCAGCTCGTCCACCTCCTGGCCCTCGCCCATCGACTGGTTGCACAGCAGCACCATGTCGCAGCCGGCGTTGAGCGCGGCCATCGCCGCTTCGGTGTAGCTGACCTGCTTGCCGTCGAGCAGGCGGGCACCGGCCATGCTGAGGTCGTCGCTGAAAATGGCGCCGCCAAAACCGAGCTGGCCGCGCAGGATGTAGGTCAGCCACTTCTCGGAAAAACCGGCCGGGCGCGCATCGACCTTGGGGTAAATCACATGGGCCGGCATCACGCTGGTCAGCGTGGTGTTGAGCCACTCGTAAGGGGCCGCGTCGTCCGCCAGGATGGCTTTCAGGCTGCGCCTGTCGACCGGGATGTCGGTGTGCGAATCGGCCTTGACAAAACCATGGCCAGGAAAGTGTTTGCCGCAGTTGGCCATGCCGCTTTGCAGCAGGCCGTGCATCAGGCTTTTGGCCAGCAGCCCGACCACACGCGGGTCGCGCGCAAAGGCGCGGTCGCCGATGACGCTGCTTCGGGAAGCGCCGGGCCGCCCCAAGCTGACCACGCCCCCCCGGGGGGCAGCAGGCACTTGTGCCTGCGTGGGGGCCTCATCCGTAAAGTCCAGGTCCAGCACCGGCGTGAAGCTGAAGTCCACGCCGCAGGCGCGCAGCTCGGCGCCCAGCACGTAGCCGCAGGCCGTGGCGGCATTGGTCGCCGCCATCGCGTCTTTCAGCCACAACTCGCCCAGCGCACGCATGGGCGGCAGGTGGGTGAAGCCGTCGGTCTTGAAGCGCTGCACGCGGCCGCCTTCGTGGTCCACGCAGATCAGCAGGTCCTTGCGGATTTTCTTGATCTCGGCGCACAGCGCCGTGAGCTGCGCGCGGTTGTCCCAGTTGCGGGCAAACAGGATGATGCCGCCCGTCAGCGGATGTTTGAGACGGCGTTTGTCGGTTTTGCTGAGGGTCAGGCCGGCAATGTCGATGATCAGGGGGGCGTGTTGGCTCATGAGGAATCTCTGATTGACTATGAATTTAATAGCTGCTCGCGTACGTACAGCTTGGGCTATGACGGGTTTTTCTCTACAACCACAAAACTGGCGGCGTAGTCGGTTTCGTCGGTCACGCTGACGTGGGCGGTCAGGCCGCGCGCCTCGAACCATTCCTTGAGCGCGCCGTGCAACACGATCTCGGGCTTGCCGCTGGCGGCCTTGGCGATTTCGCAGTGGCGCCAGGTCATGGGCAGACGCATGCCCATGCCGACGGCCTTGCTGAACGCTTCCTTGGCGGAAAAGCGCGTGGCCAGGTAACGCAGGCCGCGCTCGGGCCAGCGTGCGCTACGGGCTTGCCAGGTGGCGAACTCGGCGTCGCTGAGGATCTTCTGCGCAAAACGCTCGCCATGCCGCTCAAAGCTGGCGCGGACGCGGCGCACGTCGCAGATGTCGGTGCCTATGCCGTAAATCATCAGAATGTGGCCCCCACGGTCGCGCACTGCGTGTCGCTCCCTGCCCCCCGGAGGGGCCGCTGCGTCTGCGGGCCGGCGAAGCCGGACCCGCGGCCCCGGCTGGCAAAGAGAGGAAGTTGCAACAACGTGCCCATCAGGCGACGGGGAACGCGTTGTCAATGCAGCGCAGGTAAGCGGCGACCGTGGCGCTGTAGCCCAGCTCCAGCGCGTCGGCAATCAGCGCGTGGCCAATCGACACCTCGAGCACGCCGGGCACCGCCTGCAGGAACCCGGTGAGGTTGTCGCGGTTCAGGTCGTGGCCGGCGTTCACTCCCAATTTGATAGCTGCCGCCGCCCGTCCCGCAAGGACAAACGGCTGCAAAGCCTTTTCTTGTTCGGGCGTGCCCCAGGCCCGCGCATAGGTCTCGGTGTACAGCTCCACCCGGTCCGCGCCGACGGCCTGGGCGGCCGCCATGGCTTCGGGTAGCGGGTCCATGAACAGGCTGACGCGCACGCCCCGGTGATGGGCTTCTTCAATCAGAGGTTTCAAACGGGCCGCATCCTGGGGAAAGCTCCAGCCGTGGTCGCTGGTGAACTGGCCTTCGCTGTCGGGCACAAAGGTGCATTGGTGCAGCGGCAGGCCGCGCGCCGACAGGTTGCGCACAAACTCCATCAGGTTCTGCAGCGGGTTGCCCTCGACATTGAACTCGCGGTCGGGCCAGTCCTTCATGAGCGCCGCCAGCTCGTAAACGTCGTCGCTGCGGATATGCCGCTCGTCGGGACGCGGATGCACGGTGATGCCCTGGGCGCCCGCCTCCAGGCACAGCTGCGCCGCCCGCAGCACGTCGGGGATGCCCAGGTGGCGGGTGTTGCGCAGCAAGGCGACCTTGTTGACGTTGACCGACAGGGCGGTGCGGTGGCGGAGAGCGGGGGCGTGTACAGGAGCCATGGTGGGCGTTGATCCCTTAGAAAGCCTGCAGATCGATCATCATCTGCCGGGTTTTGAAAACCTTCACATCGCAATGGTAGTGCAGCAGGGACCGCAGCTGGGTTTTGAGTGCCGGCAAATGGTTCACACAGGCCTGCACCGTGTCGGTAAACGGTGCATCGTCCTTGAGGGTGTCCTGCAGATCCTGCCATTGCCCGCCCAGCAGGCTGGCGCGGTCGTCGTCATGCGCCTCGCGCAGGCCGGCTTCGGCCACCAGCACATAGGGTGTCTGCGGCTCCAGGGGCGCCAGCGTGGCGGTCTGGGCGTCCAGCGCCGGCAGCAGGCCAATGCCCTGCAGCAGGCGCAACTCGAACGCGCGCAAGGCCACCTCCAGCGTGTCAATGGTCTGGCTGGCCAGCAACTGCACGGTGGCGGCATAGGCGTCGAACAGCACCGGGTGCGGGTCGTCGCGCGCCAGCAGGCGCATCAGCAGTTCGTTGAGGTAATACCCCGACAGCAGGGCGTCGCCGGTCGGCATGACATGGCCGCCCTGCCACTCGGCGCTGCGCAACATGCGGATCTCGGCGTCGCCGCCGAAAGCGACGTGCAGCGGCTGCAGCGGCAACAGAATGGGACGGAAGTTCGAGCTCGGTTTCTTCGCGCCGCGCGCCACCAGCGCAATGCGGCCGTAGCTGCGGGTGAACACTTCCAGAATCAGGCTGGACTCGCTCCAGTCGTAGCGGTGCAGGACATAGGCCGGCTCGTCGCTGATGCGTTTAGTAGCCAAGGTGAAGGTCAGACGAGGGAATGAGTGTCAACGAGAGCCACTGTCTTGGTCTCAAACCAGCAGGGGCCGCGGAACCGGCTTCGCCGGGCCGCAGGCGCAGCGGCCCCCTCGGGGGGCAGGGAGCTACACGCAGTGAGCGACCGTGGGGGCATCACTCGTAGCCAAACGTTCTGACCCTGGCTTCATCGTCCGCCCATCCCGAGCGCACCTTGACCCAGATCTCCAGGAACACCTTGCCGCCGGTCAGGGCTTCGAGTTCGTGCCGGGCTTCGGTGCCGATGCGCTTGAGCTTTTCACCCTTCTCGCCAATGATCATGCCCTTGTGGCCGTCGCGTTCGACAACAATGGTGGCGGCGATCCGGCGCAGTTCGCCCTCCTGCTCGAACTTGTCGATGATCACCGTCGAGGTGTAGGGCAGCTCGTCGCCGGTCAGGCGGAACAGCTTTTCGCGGATGATCTCGGCCGCCATGAAACGCTCGCTGCGGTCGGTCAGCTCCTCGGCACCGTACATCCAGGGCTGCGGGGGCAGGTACTTCTCGCAGATGCCGAACAGGCGCTCGACATCCTTGGCGTTGTTGGCCGACATCGGCACGAACTCGGCAAAGTTGTGCCGCTCCTGCATTTCCTTGAGCCAGGGCGCGATGTCCGCGCGGCGGTGGATCAGGTCGAACTTGTTGGCCAGCAGGATCGCCGGCGTGTTCGCCGGCAGCAGCGACAGCACCTTGGCATCGGCCTGGTTGAACTGGCCGGCCTCGACGACGAACACAATCAGGTCCACGTCGTTGACGGCGCCCACCACCGTCTTGTTGAGCGAGCGGTTCAGGGCATTGCCGTGGCGGGTCTGGAAACCCGGGGTGTCGACAAACACATACTGAGTGGCGCCCAGCGTGCGCATGCCGGTGATGCGGTGCCGCGTGGTTTGCGCCTTGCGCGAGGTGATGCTGATTTTCTGCCCCACCAGCGCGTTGAGCAAAGTCGACTTGCCCACATTGGGCTTGCCGACGATGGCGATCAGGCCGCAGCGCTGACCGTCAACCGGCGGCGCGTTGTTGGCCTGCGAGGTCATGGCTTTGGCCAGCATGGCTTCCAGGGCGGCATCCTGCGCCGGCACGATGGCTTCTGCCGGCTCAACAGCAGGCGCAGCCCTGGCCTTGGTGGGGGCTTTGGTCGTGCCGGCAGGCGCTGCCGGGCGTGCCGGCTTGGAGGGAGTTTTTTTTGCGGGGGTCATGAGGGTCGCCTGTTGGCGGCTGCGCTTGCAGCGCCGGTTTCAAGTCAAGGAAGCGTTTTTACGTAAGCCAGCATCGCGGCGGCAGCGGCCTGCTCGCCGGCACGCCGCGAGCCGCCAATGCCGCGTTCCGCACGGCCAAACTCGCTGATTTCACATTCCACGTCAAAGGTCTGCTTGTGGGCTGCGCCCAGCGTTCCAACCACGCGGTAGATCGGCAGGTTCATTTTGCGGCCCTGCAGCCATTCCTGCAACTCCGTCTTCGGGTCCTTGCCGATGGCCTGCATGGTCGGGTTGATTTCAACGTCCTGGAACAGCCGGCGCACCAGGCGATCGGCCTTGTCGAAACCGGCATCCAGGAACACGGCGCCAATGACCGCTTCCAGCGCATCGGCCAGAATCGATGGCCGCTTCTGCCCGCCCGACTTGGCCTCGCCCTCGCCAAGGCGTATCAACAGCGGCAGGCCCAGCTGCACCGCCAGCTTGTGCAGCGTGTCCTGCTTGACCAGGTTGGCGCGCACCCGCGACAAGTCGCCCTCGGGCAACTCGCTCAGCCGCTCGTACAGCAAACCGGCCACCGCCAGGTTGAGCACGGAGTCGCCCAGAAACTCGACGCGCTCGTTGTGGTCGGCTGAAAAGCTGCGGTGGGTCAGCGCCTGCTGCAGCAGGCGTGGATTGGAGAATTCGTGCTCCAGGCGCGTTTGCAGCGCCTGCAGGTCCGGGCTCAAGGTTGGACTGGCACGCACTTACTTGGAGCGGCCGGTGTACTTGAGCAGCAGGTAAGCCGGCCCGCCAATGTGGATTTCCCGGTTGTAGGCAAAACTGACCGTCACCTTGTCGCCGTTTTTTCCGACCTCGAGGTCCTTGCCGCTGATCGACTTGATGTCGTCAATGGCGGCCGCCTTGTCGAAAATCGCGCGTACTTCGGGCACCGTACTGCCCTCGGCCGCCTTGCTGGCCGCCTTGGTGATGGCCTGGAATTCGACCAGGGTGGGAAACACCTGGGCTGCGATCACGCCCGCGAAAGCCAGCACGCCGCCCACGAACAGGATGCCAATGAACGAAATGCCACGTTGCCGATTTTTCATCATGTGTTTCCCCAGCTGTTGTTAGTTGCGCCCCATGTCCCGCCCTGCCCCTGCGCCGTCAAGGCCGGCCCGGCTCCCGCCTCAGTCGACCTTGCCGATGCGTTTGAGGTTACCAAAATTCATCCAGACAAAAAAGGCCTTGCCGACAATGTTGGCCTCGGGCACAAAACCCCAGTAGCGCGAATCCAGTGAATTGTCGCGGTTGTCGCCCATCATGAAATAGTGCCCCTGCGGCACCTTGCAGACCACGCCCTCGCTACTGTAGCGGCAATTTTGACGATAGGGAAAGTCGGAAGCACCGGCAATGAAGGCTGGCCGGTCCTCGTCATTGAGCACACGGTAGGTCTTGCTGCCGGTGGTTTCCCTGAACTGCTTGGCATAACGCAGGGCGTCTTCGTCAAAGAAATCGGACAGCGCCACCTTGGGCACCGGCTGGCCGTTGATGGTGAGCTTCTTGTTCAGGTAGGCCACTTCGTCGCCAGGCACACCGACCACCCGCTTGATGTAGTCCAGACTGGGTTGGGGCGGGTAACGGAACACCATCACGTCACCGCGCTGCGGACTGTTGTTGTCAATGATCTTGAGGTTGATGACGGGGAGCCGCACGCCGTAGTGGAATTTGTTGACCAGAATCAGGTCGCCCACCAGCATGGTCGGAATCATGGAGCCGGATGGAATTTTGAAAGGCTCGAACAGGAAAGAACGCAGCAGGAACACGACCACAATGACCGGGAAAAGCCCGGCTGTCCAGTCCAGCCACCAGGGCTGCATGAGGACCCGGCCCCGGGCTTCCTCGATGTTGCCATCGACCTGGCTGATGCCCCTGGCGGCCAGCTCGCTGCGGCGTCGGGCCGCCTCCTGCTCGATGATTTCGGCCGCCTTGCGGCGCTGCGGCCAGAAGTAGAACTTCTCGGCCAGCCAATACAGGCCCGTGACCACGGTTGCCAGAAACAGCAGCAGGGAGAAATTGCCTTCCACCATGCCCAGGTACCAGGCGCCGCCGTAACCGGCGAACACCATCAGCACCAGCGCGGTGAGGGTACTCATGAAGCCCATCATTATTCTTCTACCTGCAGGATGGCCAGGAAGGCCTCCTGGGGAACTTCCACCGAACCGATCTGTTTCATGCGTTTTTTACCTGCTTTTTGTTTTTCAAGAAGCTTTTTCTTGCGTGAAATGTCGCCACCGTAGCACTTGGCAATCACGTTCTTGCGCAGCGCCTTGATTGTCTCACGCGCAATGATGTTGGCCCCGATGGCCGCCTGGATCGCGACGTCGAACTGCTGGCGGGAAATGATCTCGCGCATCTTGGCCACCACCGCCCGGCCGCGGTAGGCCGACTGGCTGCGGTGGACGATGATGGACAGCGCATCAACCTTCTCCCCGTTGAGCAGGATGTCGACCTTGACCACATCGGAAGCCCGGAACTCCTTGAACTCGTAATCCATGGACGCGTAGCCGCGCGAGACGGACTTGAGCTTGTCGAAGAAGTCGAGCACGATCTCGCCCAGCGGCATCTCGTAGGTCAGCATGACCTGCTTGCCGTGGTAGGCCATGTTGAGCTGGACGCCGCGCTTGAGGTTGGCCAGCGTCATGACGGCGCCCACGTACTCCTGCGGCATGTAGAGATGCACGGTGACGATGGGCTCGCGGATCTCGTTGATCCTGCCGGCATCCGGGATCTTCGACGGGTTTTCGACCATGATGATCTCGCCATCGGCCTTGAGCACCTGGTAGACCACGCTGGGCGCGGTTGTGATCAGGTCCTGGTCGAACTCGCGTTCGAGCCGTTCCTGCACGATCTCCATGTGCAGCAGACCCAGAAAACCGCAGCGAAAGCCAAAACCCAGCGCCTGGCTGACTTCGGGCTCGTAGTGCAGGGACGCATCGTTGAGCTTGAGCTTTTCCAGCGCGTCGCGCAGGGAGTCGTACTCGCTGGCTTCGGTCGGGTACAGGCCGGCAAACACCTGCGGCTGGATTTCCTTGAAGCCGGGCAGGGCCTCGGTGGCGGTCGCTGCCACCCCGCCGGTGCCTGGCCTGATCAATGTCACGGTGTCGCCAACCCGCGCTGCCTGCAGCTCCTTGATGCCGGCAATGATGAAGCCAACCTCGCCGGCTTCGAGCGCGGCACGCGGCTCGGTATGCGGCGTGAAAACGCCCAGCTGGTCGGCGTTGTACGTGGCCTCGCTGGCCATCAGCTTGATGCGCTCGCCCTTGACCAGCCGGCCGTCCACCACTCGCACCAGCATCACGACACCCACATAGGCGTCGTACCAGCTGTCGACAATCATCGCGCGCAGCGGTCCGTCCGGATTGCCTTGCGGCGGCGGAATGCGGGCAATCACCGCCTCCAGGATTTCGTCGATGCCCATGCCGGTCTTGGCGCTGCAGGGAATCGCGTCGGTCGCATCGATGCCGATCACGTCCTCGATTTCCTGCTTCGCGTTCTCCGGATCAGCATTGGGCAAATCCATCTTGTTGAGCACCGGCACCACCGTCACGCCCAGCTCGAGTGCGGTGTAGCAGTTGGCCACGGTTTGCGCTTCCACACCCTGACTCGCATCCACGACCAGCAGCGCACCTTCGCAGGCCGACAGAGAACGGCTCACTTCATACGAGAAGTCGACGTGGCCGGGTGTGTCAATCAGATTGAGGTTGTAAACCTGGCCGTCAAGGGCCTTGTATTTGAGCGCAGCGGTCTGCGCCTTGATGGTTATCCCACGCTCCTTTTCCAGATCCATGGAGTCGAGCACCTGCGCGCTCATCTCGCGATCCTGCAATCCGCCGCAACGCTGGATGATGCGATCGGCCAGCGTGGATTTGCCATGATCAATGTGCGCAATGATCGAAAAGTTTCTGATGTGATTCATCAAAGGGAACGCCTAAGTGCTTGAAAGTATTGCGAAGAGCCCGCGGTCAATTCGCGAAAGCCATAAAAAAGGGCGCGTCACTTGTGACGCGCCCTGAACCAACAATCTATGGCAACTGCGATAGTTGGAAGCTTCATTGTAGGCAAAAAGCCGACCACGCATAGCCTCGAAATTGCCAAATTTTTCCCGTTGCAAGGCAGCAACATGGATTTTATGCACAAGTTATTCACAATTTTAACTGAGAGCCTATGGACAACATGTGGGTGATCTGTGGATCAGCAGTGAATCGTGCCAATTCATGCAAGGAAACGGTTTTTTAAACGCTTGATATATCGGAATCATCCGGAATATTGCGTCCATTCTACCAAAATCGCTCATTAGTCGAATTTTAAGTTAGCAGACACAAACATCTCTCAAGCGTTCGGGCGGGGGAGAAATATTTTTTTGACATGCCTGCCAAGCGGCATTTTCGGCAAAACCCCCAACCCCGGTCAGGGTAAGCGGGCTGCAAAAAGCGGCATTCGCAGGGCTGGCGGGTGTCGCTGCACCCGCGCAGGCCTTAACGCGATGGCCGGATCAGCGCGAACTGTGCGACCTCGCCGCGCCGGAACAGCACGTTGATCACCTTGCTCTTGTCGGCTTTGGCCAGCACTGCTTCAAAGTCCTTCACGCTGGCGACCTCCGTGTTGGCAATCGCCAGAATCACGTCGCCTTCGCGCAGCCCGGCCCGCGCTGAAGCGCCCTCACTCGCATCCACCTTGACACCACCTTTGAGCTTGAGATCCTTCTTCAACGCCTCGGGCAACTCGCTGACCACCAGCCCCATGACCTGGGCCGGTCCGGCCACTGGCGGTTTGCTCTCCGGCGCCTGGGCCTTGCGCACCGGCTTTTCTGCTTCTACCTCGGCGATCGTTACGTTGAGGTCCCGGGTACTGCCGCGCCTGAAGACGGTGATCGTCGTTTTGGTGCCCGGCTTGACGTTACCCACCAGGCGAGGCAGATCGGTTGCCCGGTCAATCACCTTGCCCTCAAATTTGGTGATGATGTCGCCCGCTTCGATCCCGGCTTTTTCTGCAGGTGATCCGGCTTCGACGCCGCGCACCAGCGCTCCTTGCGGCTTGCCCAGCCCGATGGACTCGGCCACCTCCTTGCTAACCTGGTCGATCTGCACGCCGATCCGGCCGCGCGTCACCCGGCCCGTGGTGCGCAACTGGTCGGCCACGCGGGTGGCCTCGTCAATCGGAATCGCAAACGAGATGCCCTGGAAACCGCCGGAGCGCGAGTAGATCTGGCTGTTGATGCCGACCACCTCGCCACGCATGTTGATCAGCGGTCCGCCCGAGTTGCCCGGATTGATGGCCACGTCGGTCTGGATGAAAGGCAGGTAGTCGCCCGTGTCGCGCTGCTTGGCGCTCACAATGCCGGCGGTCACCGTGTTCTCAAGACCAAAAGGCGATCCGATGGCCATGACCCACTCACCGACTTTCAGGCGGCTGATGTCGCCGATTTTCACGGCCGGCAAGCCGGCGGCTTCGATTTTGACCAGCGCCACGTCGGTGCGCTTGTCCGTGCCGATGATCTTTGCCTTGAACTCGCGCTTGTCCGTCAGCGTCACCAGCACCTCATCGGCGCCTTCGACCACATGGGCGTTGGTCATGACCAGCCCGTCCGTGCTCAGGATGAACCCCGAACCCACGCCGCGCGGCTGCTCTTCGTCAGGCTGGCCGCGATCCGGCTTGGGCGCGCGCGGCATGTTGGGCGGCACCGGAATGCCGAAGCGCCGGAAAAACTCCAGCATCTGCTCGTCGGCGTTGCCGGCCGCACCGGCCTTGACTTTTTCAACGGTCCGAATGTTGACGACCGAAGGTCCGACCGCTTCGACCAGGTCCGTGAAGTCGGGCAGGGTCCGCACTTGCGCCAGCACCGGCTGCACAGGCATCACGGCCAGGACAGTGCCCAGCGCCAGCGTACCGGCGACGAGGCAGGTGCGACCTTGTTTCCAGTTCAATATATGCATCATCAACCTTTGAAAAATTGTCGGAAAAGAAGGGTAAATCGCGTATTCAATCAGGTGCCGGTCGGGTGGCAGCCGATGGCCGGGCGCGGGACAGCCCCGCGAGCACAGGCATGGGCCAGCACGAAATGGGTGCGCTATTTCCTGCGTTCAAGTCCATTGGCAAACAGGCTCAGGGTGGCCATGGGCACCTCGCCCATCACGGTCAGCCAGTAAGCGTCGACACGCCGGGTCAGCGACTGCGTGGCACCCAGGGACACCCTGGATTCACGGACGTGGCGCTGGGCATCAAACGACTCGACAAAAATCGATACCGACGCCAGGCCGTCCGAAAAAACCCACTGCATGGGCTCGCTTCCCGACTGTCCCGCGAGCGGGCGTTTGTAGCAACTCATGGACTGAAAGCCCGGCACCGGCGCTTTCATCACCCAGCCTTCGGCGCTGGCTGTGGTCTTGACCAGTCCCGGCTTCTCGACCCGGTAGCCATCGACCTTGGCCATCATTTGCGCCAGCTTGTCGAGCCTGACCGGTGCATCGAGCTGCAATTCCGAAAAAGCCGCCTGCTCCAGCACCTTGCCGTCGGCGTCGAGCGTCTGAAGCTTGACGACCATGCCCTTCTTCTGTTCGGCCCAGACACGGTAGCCAAAGCGCATCGTGTCGCGGGGAATCAGGGCGACGATGTCGGCCTCCACGCCGGCCACCCGCTCGCTGCCCTCCTGCCGGGCCTTGTAAAAATCAGCGATGTGGCTGTCGGTGGACTTGAGCAGCTGGGGAAATAGACCCAGTGATTCCTGCCTTTCAGAACGCACCACCTTCTGGTCGGGCAGGAAGGTCACCACCTGGTCGTTGTGCCGGAAAACCGTACGCGGGGCCCCAGTGAGGGTTTCGACCTTTTCCATCTGCTGCGTCCCGTCGCAGACATGCCAGATTTTTGCGCTGGACATGGCGCCGCCGGAGGACACCACGAAGGTGCCCACGTAAGACCGGTTTCTGGAGGCTTCGTGCATGCGCATCAACCACTCGTTGATGCTCCTGGACTCCGCAGCCTGGCCCGGTGCTGTTGTTGCGGCCGGCACCGGCGCCTGAGCTGCTACGTAATTTGTAGCAGCCAGCGCACATGCAGCAAGGGCCAGTGGGCGAAAATAGCTAAAATTCATGGAGTAAACCGGCCTGGCATTGCCTGCAGCGGCCGCGTCAGCGACGCTCGCCCTGGGGCGACTCGAAGGTGGCGTTTCGCAGAAATCCCGAGGGCACCTGCAAGGCCGACGTGCCGCCCAGCTGCCGGTGTGCGGCCAGCAGCTCCTGCATGCGCGCATCACGCACCACGGTGCCCCGCTCCGACACCACCAGCACCTGCTGCGCTGCGGGCTCGGTGCGGGCCAGCTGCGGCGCCGTCGACGGTGCCAGCAGGCCCGCGCCGGCATTCCACGCAATGGCCGCCACCGCAGCAACGGACGCAAACCCCGCCACCAGTTTCCAGGAGAAGCTGGCGTCGTTCGCAGCGTCTTCCCTGGCCCGCCCGGCCGAGGGTTGACGTACTTCCGGCAAGACAGCGGGGGCCACCAGGACCTGCTCCTGGCTAAGGCGCACCCGCAGGCGCGCAACAAAGGCTGTATCCGCAGCGTGCGGGATCAGTTCCGGCGAGCGCAACACGTCACCAATCAGGTGGTAGGTCGTCCAGCTGTCCAGCGCCTGGGCGTCGGCCTCGCAGGCCGTCAGCGCACGGGAAAAGTCCTCGCTCGCCAGCTGGCCGTCAGCCAGGGCGGAGATCAACTCACTGTGTTGCGTCATCGGTTTCATGGTGTCCATGGGCAGCTTGGATCTGCCGGTTTCAATCGTTTACTCTGACTGGCATCAACTCGTCGGCACGTCTCAAAAACTACCAGCGTTTGCCGGACTGGTTTTCCAGCAAGGGCTTGATCCTTGCGGAAATCGCTTCCCGGGCCCTGAAGATCCGTGAACGCACGGTGCCGATCGGGCAATTCATCACTTCTGAGATCTCTTCATAACTCAGACCTTCGATTTCCCGCAGCGTGATGGCCTGGCGCAATTCCTCGGGCAATGCCTCCATGGCGGCATTGACCATTTGCGCGATTTCCTTGCCGGCAAGCACAGCCTCGGGCGTTTCCGAACTGATTAGTTCGTTTTCCAGCGGGGAAGTTTCATCGCTTTCATCGCTTTGACCGGATTTGAACGAATTCTCCGAGACCGTGGGGTCGCGCTTGAGTTCCATCAATGCCTTTTTGGCGGTATTGACGGCAATACGGTAGAGCCAGGTGTAGAACTGGGCTTCGCCCCGGAACTGGGCCAGCGCCCGATAGGCACGAATGAAGGTTTCCTGGGCAATGTCCTCGACCAGGTCCACATCGCGCACCATGCGCCCGATCAGGCGCTGGATGCGGCGCTGGTACTTGATGACCAGCAGCTCAAAGGCCTTCTGGTCGCCCGCAACCGTGCGCTCGACCAGCATGGCGTCGCTGTCGCTTGCCACCGGCGGGCTCTGCGGGGAATCCTCGGTACTCATGAACCGGAACGCGGCGACGGAGGCGGCGCGGGAACATCAGCCATGACCACAGCCGGGCTGGCGTCCCACCGCATCATGTCCGGTGACGGCCGGTGCTGCGCGTGAACGGCACGGCGCAGATCCAGCCAGCGCTCGGGCTGAAGAGAATGGCCGGCCCAGAGCCACAGGGTGGCGTGGTCCTGATTCTCCAGTCGCAGCAGCATGATGCGCTGAAGATCGAGCGCGACCGAGAGATCACGCACGGGTGTGCCCGACTGGTAACTCTGGCTTTCCCAGCGCCAGTCCTGTCCGTCCCAGCGCAACTGGCCGACCGGCGAATGAAGCCATGCCCATCCGGCAACAAGCCCGGCAACCAGCACGACGGCCAGAGCCGTCCACAAGCGCCAGTCAGCAACCGGTGCGGCACGCCACCAAAGGGCCAGCACGCCGACCCCGGCCAGCCAGAGGCCGAGCAAGGCAACGCCCTGAAAATGCGAACGCCCCAGCGGGTAAGTAACCGGCGGGGCGTTATGCATGGTCAGGGGACAAAGTGACGGGAGTCAGGTGCGGCCGGGTGTACGGAATGGGGAAAGACCTCAGACGCGCTTGAACACCAGCGTCCCGTTGGTGCCGCCAAAACCAAAGTTGTTTTTGACGGCGACCTCGATTCTGGCGTCACGCGCCGTGTTGGCGCAGTAGTCCAGATCGCACTCGGGATCCTGGTTGAAGATATTGATGGTGGGCGGAATCTTCTGATGATGCAATGCCAGCACGGTAAACACGGATTCGATGCCACCGGCGCCACCGAGCAGGTGCCCGGTCATGGACTTGGTCGAACTGATCACCAGGTTTTTGGCGTGGTCGCCAAACGCGGCCTTGATGGCATTGGTCTCGTTCAGGTCACCAGGCGGGGTCGAGGTCCCGTGCGCATTGAGGTATTGGACATCGCCGGCATTGACGCCAGCATCTTTCAAGGCCATGACCATGGAACGGCGCGGGCCATTCACGTCGGGCGTGGTCATGTGATAGGCGTCACCGCTCATGCCGAAGCCGACAACCTCGGCGTAAATCTTCGCGCCACGCGCTTTGGCATGTTCGTACTCTTCAAGCACCATCACACCGCCGCCCTCACCGAGCACAAAGCCGTCCCGGTCCTTGTCCCAGGGACGCGAGGCCGTTTTCGGGTCTTCGTTGCGGGTCGACAGGGCACGGGCTGCGGCAAAACCGCCCACACCCAGGGGCGACACCGTCGCCTCAGCACCGCCGGCCACCATGACGTCGCAATCACCGTGCTCGATCATGCGCGCCGACAGGCCGATCGCATGCAGTCCGGTGGTGCAGGCCGTCACGACGGCAATGTTGGGGCCCTTGAAGCCAAACTTGATTGACACATGCCCGGAGATCATGTTGATGATGGAGGCCGGCACAAAAAACGGGGAAATCCGGCGCGGGCCCCGGTTGGTCAGTTCGGTGTGCGTCTGCTCGATCATCGGCAAGCCGCCAATGCCTGAGCCGATGTTGCAACCGATACGTGTCGCCAGTTCCTCGCCGAGCGCATCGCCCGTGGGCAAGCCGCTGTCGGCCACCGCCTGGCAGGCCGCTGCCAGGCCCAGGTGAATGAACCGGTCCATATGGCGGGCTTCTTTTTCAGGGATGTAATCCGTGATGTCGAAGCCCTTGACCTCACCTGCAAATTTGCAGGCGAAATTGCTTGCATCAAATTGCGTGATCAGGTCAATGCCGGACGTTCCGGCCAGCAGATTGGCCCAAGAGTCGGCCACGGTGTTACCCACCGGGCTGACACACCCCAGACCTGTCACAACGACGCGACGACGGCTCATGCGCAAATCCTGAAGAAAGTCCCGAAAGACCCAAGGCCTTTCGAGCAAGCTGGAAAAAGACCGGAGTCTTTAGGCTTTTTGATGGGTGTTCGCGTAGTCAATCGCGTTCTGAACGGTGGTGATCTTCTCGGCGTCTTCGTCGGGGATCTCGATGCCAAACTCGTCTTCCAGAGCCATGACCAGTTCTACGGTGTCAAGCGAGTCAGCGCCCAGATCGGCCACAAAGGCTTTTTCGCTGGTGACCTGGCCTTCTTCCACGCCAAGTTGCTCGGCAATGATTTTCTTAACACGTGCTTCGATATCGCTCATAGTTCCCTCTGAGGGTTGTGAATTAATCCGTGATTTTAGCGTTGTTGGAGTTGATTCCCCAACCCGCCAGCCGGACGGATAAAACCCGGCTTGTGGTCCGGCGCCTGCAGGCTGCATGCATCCCCATTATTCATGATCGTGGTGACGCAGCACAGACGGGCAGCCGCCGGATGGTTTACATGTACATCCCGCCGTTGACGTGAAGCTCCTGCCCGGTGATGTAACCGGCCTGCGGGCTCGCCACAAAGGCCACGGCATGCGCGATGTCCTGCGGCTTGCCCAGGTGTCCCAGCGGGATCTGGCCGAGCAGCGCCTTCTGTTGTTCCTCGGGCAAACCTGCCGTCATGTCCGTTTCAATAAATCCTGGTGCCACGCAGTTGACGGTGATGTTGCGGCTGCCGAGCTCGCGGGCCAGCGCACGTGTCATGCCTGCCACGCCGGCCTTGGCCGCTGCGTAATTGGCCTGGCCGGCGTTGCCGGAAGCGCCCACCACCGAGGTGATGCTGATGATGCGGCCATAACGCTGCTTCATCATCGTGCGCATCACGGCGCGGCTCATGCGGAAGACGGCCTTGAGGTTGGTATCCAGCACCGCATCCCAGTCATCGTCCTTCAGGCGCATGGCCAGCATGTCGCGCGTGATGCCCGCGTTGTTGACCAGCACCTGCAGCCCGCCATGCTCCTTGACGATGACATCGATCAGCGCCTCGGCGGCCGCTGCGTCATTCACGTTGAGGTTTTTACCGGCACAACCGGGGAAAGCGGCCAGCGCCTGGCTGATTTTGCCGGCGCCCTCGTCGGTGGTGGCCGTGCCGATCACTTTCAGTCCGCGCTGCGCGAGCTCCAGGGCAATCGCCGCACCAATGCCGCGCGAAGCGCCGGTGACCAGGGCTACCTGACCTTCAAATTTGACCTCGCTCATGCCAGTGCCTCCTTCGCCTGCTTCAGGCTGTCCGGATCAAACAGGGCCACGCCCGTCATGTCCGCATCGATACGTTTGACCATGCCGGCCAGCACCTTGCCCGGCCCGCATTCAACCACCGTGGTGATGCCGCGCGCCTTGATGGCCTGCACACATTCGACCCAGCGCACCGGGCCGAAGGCCTGTGCGTACAGGGCCGCGCGGATGCGCCCGGGATCGGTCTCGACGGCCACCTCGATGTTGTTGATGACCGGGATCTGCGGCGCGGCAAAGGCGGTCGCGGCGAGCTTTTCCCGCAGCTTGTCGGCGGCCGGCTTCATCAGGCTGGAGTGAAACGGCGCCGACACCGGCAGCGGCAAGGCGCGCTTGGCGCCGTTGGCCTTGAGAACTTCGCAGGCTTTTTCAACAGCGGCCTTGCTGCCGGCAATCACGGTCTGCATCGGATCGTTGAAATTGACGGCTTCCACCACCTCGGCGCTGCCCGGCCCGAACGTACGCGCCGCTTCGGCACAACCTTCGATGACGCGGGACGCTTCCATTCCGAGGATGGCCGCCATGGCACCCACGCCCACCGGCACCGCCTCCTGCATGGCCTGCGCGCGAAAACGCACCAGCGGCGCAGCCTGCGCCAGGCTCAACACGCCAGACGCGACCAGCGCGGAATATTCGCCGAGCGAGTGGCCAGCCACCACGGCAGGCGCCACGCCGGTCTCGGCCATCCAGGCCCGGTAAGCGGCCACACCCGCCACCAGCATCACCGGCTGGGTGTTGGTGGTCAGGCCCAGCGCTTCCTTGGGGCCTTCACGGATCAGCTTGCCGAGGTCCTCGCCAAGTGCATCCGAGGCCTCCCGCAGCGTCTCATGCACGGCCGGATGATCGCCCCAGGCGTCGAGCATGCCAACGGCCTGCGAGCCCTGTCCGGGAAAAACAAAAGCAAAAGGTTTCATAAAAATATCGATAAAAACAGCTTGCCGCCCTTATGGAGCGGGCGCGAGCTGCTATAGATTCAGGAGTACCGCGCCCCAGGTGAAGCCGCCGCCCACCCCTTCGAGCAGCAGCGTCTCCCCTTTTTTGACCTTGCCGCTGCGTACCGCCACGTCAAGCGCCAGCGGAATGGAGGCGGCGGAGGTGTTGCCGTGCTGATCCACCGTGACGATCACCTTGTCCATGGACATCTTGAGCTTCTTCGCGGTGCTCTGCATGATGCGGATGTTGGCCTGGTGGGGAACCAGCCAGTCGATGTCGCTCTCCTGCAGGCCGGCCTTGGCCAGGGTCGCACGCGCCGCATCTTCGAGAACACCGACTGCGAGTTTGAAAACGGCCTGCCCGTCCATCTTGAGCAGCGGATCGCCCAGCACCTTGCCGCCAGCCACGGTGCCCGGCACACACAGGATGCCGACGTGTTTGCCATCGGCGTGCAGGTCACTGGCCAGGATGCCGGGCGTCTCGGACGCCTCCAGCACCACGGCACCGGCACCGTCACCAAACAGCACGCAGGTGGTGCGGTCCGAAAAATCGAGAATGCGCGAAAACACCTCCGCGCCAATAACCAGCGCCTTGCTGGCGGAGCCGGTCTTGATCAGGGCGTCGGCGATGGTCAATGCATACACAAAGCCGCTGCAGACCGCCTGCACGTCAAACGCCGGGCAGCCGGCGATGCCGAGCTTGTTCTGCAGGATGCAGGCTGCCGAGGGAAACACCATGTCGGGCGTCGAGGTGGCCACGATGATCAGGTCGATATCGCCGGGCTGGAGTCCCGCGGCCTGCAGGGCGTTTTTGGCGGCTTCCACCCCCAGATCGCTGCTGCAGACACCAGGGTCGGCAAAGTGGCGGGCACGGATGCCGGTACGCTCGACAATCCAGTCGTCGGAGGTTTCCACCCCCTGCGTCGCCAGTTCGGCAGCCAGTTCGGCGTTGCTCAGACGGCGCGGCGGCAGGTAGCTGCCGGTGCCAGTGATGCGTGAATAAGGGCTCATGAATAACTCAGTGTGCGGCGCCAGAGGCGGCCAATTCAGCCTGTGCGGGAACGACTGGGGGTACCGCCGGCGGCGCACCGGCCGCCGCCAGCAGCGGCGCGGCATGAGCAATGCGTTCCCTCACCCGGTCCAGCAAATTGTTGCGAGCTGCATCATAAGCCCGATTCAAGGCCTGCTCGAAGGCGAAGGCGTCGGCAGAACCGTGGCTCTTGAAGACCAGACCGCGCAGGCCCAACAGGGCCGCGCCGTTGTAGCGCCGGTAGTCCATGCGATTTTTAAGCGCACTTAGAACCGGATAAGCCATGATGGCAGCAGTTTTCGTAAAAATATTGCGCGAAAATTCAGCTTTGAGAAATCCGACAATCATGCTCGCCAGACCTTCGCTGGCCTTGAGCGCCACATTGCCGACGAAGCCGTCGCAGACCACGATGTCCACCACGCCCTTGAAAATGTCGTTTCCCTCAACATTGCCATAAAAGTTAAGATCACCGCTTTTAGCAGCAGATCGAAGCAATTCGCCGGATTTTTTGATAATTTCGCTGCCTTTTATCGCCTCTTCACCGATATTGAGCAGGCCCACGCTGGGGTTGGACTTGTCATTGATGGCTGCCACCAGGGCAGAACCCATGACCGCAAACTGGAACAGGTGGTCCTCGGTGCAGTCGACATTGGCCCCGAGGTCGAGCACCGTGGTGGCGCCGCCTTTGCCATTCGGGATTTGCCCGGCAATCGCGGGACGGTCAATGCCGTCCAGTGTCTTGAGGATATAGCGCGAAATGGCCATCAGTGCGCCGGTGTTGCCGGCCGAAACCGCGGCTTGCGCGGCGCCTTCCTTGACCTGCACGATCGCCACCCGCATGGACGAGTCTTTTTTGCGTCGCAGGGCAACTTCGATCGGATCGTCCATCGCCACCACCTCGGCGGCAGGAACCATCACGCAGCGTGGGTGGGTCTGAAGACGGGGAAACAGCGGGTGGACCGCCAGCACGGCAGGCTGGCCGACCAGCAGAATGAATGCTTCGGGATGACTGTCCAGGAAGGACAGGCTGGCCGGCAGGGTGACTGCCGGGCCGACATCCCCGCCCATGGCGTCGACGGCTATCCTGATCATGGCAGGACCGGTGCAGTCAGAAAAGGGGAATTCAACAAAACAAAGGCCCGCAGGATGAGTGCGGGCCAGTCGTTAAAGCGCGGGATTACGCTTCGGATTTTGTTTTCAGCACTTTGCGGCCACGGTAAAAACCGGTGGGGCTGATGTGATGACGCAGGTGCGTCTCACCGGTGGTGGACTCGACAGCAATGCCCGGAACGGTCAAAGCGTTGTGCGCACGGTGCATGCCGCGCTTGGAAGGTGATTTTTTGTTCTGCTGGACGGCCATGATCCGCTCCTGAGGGGGTATAGGGTGGGTAAATTACGCACAAAACCCGTGAGCGGGTCCTGGCGCCAAGCCTTTAATTATAGCGCGATACCGCTGGCTTTTCCAGTGCGCACTGCAAGGCAGGCGCCAGGACCCTGAAAAACCCTCTCAAACGACACCTCCAGCGGCTCCTGGCCCCGTGCAGCCGGGCGCCGCCCGGCAAGTCCGCTTGTGGGCTATTTTTTCTTTTTCAGCTCCGCCAGTGCGGCAAAAGGGTGGGGTTTGGCGTCCTCCTGCTGCGCCAGCTCACCCTCGCCAGCACTGAACACCGGCGTCACCGGACAGGTCTCGTGCATGGGGACCAGTGGCAGGGCCATCAGCAGTTCGTCCTCGACCACAGCCAGCAGGTCGAACTGCGGCGCCATCACCAGCAGGTCTTCCTCGGACTGGTCGTCCTCGGCCATGGCAATGTCTTCATCGGCGACAAAGCGGTACCACTGGTTCACGTCCAGCGCGGTGGGCACTGCGCCCATGCAGCGCTGGCAGGTCAGCGGCAGCGTGGCACTGGCCTGCAGGTGCAGCCAGACCTCGTCTTCGCCACCGGCGTGCGGCCGCAGCTCGGCCCGCGCCTCCCAGTCAACAACCAGATCGGGCGCCAGCCCATGCAGTTCCTGCGCCAGGCGCTCCATATTTGATAGTGGCGTGCGCTCGACGAGCGGTTTGCCCTCCTGGGCGAAAGCCTGCATGTTGAGCCGGCGGGCGTGAAGATGTCTGGACATGGCAGCAGTGTAAGAGAATCGTCGCATGAACCCTGTACCTTCTCCGGATGCCCACAAGGGCGCCGCCCTCCCCGCCGCGCGCCGCCTGATTCTGGGCTCGACCTCGCCCTACCGCCGTGAACTGCTGCAGCGCCTGCGGATTCCGTTTGACGTGGCCGCTCCCGCCGTCGACGAAACCCCGCGGCCCGGCGAAGCCCCGGCAACCCTGGCATTGCGGCTGGCCCTGGACAAGGCGCGTGCCGTGGCTGCGGCTTTCCCCGATGCGGTGGTGATCGGCTCCGACCAGGTCGCCGACCTCAACGGCCAGTGCCTCGGCAAGCCCGGCAACCATGCCAATGCCGTCGCCCAGCTTCGCCAGATGCGCGGCCAGAGCGTGGTGTTCCAGACCGCCGTGGCCGTGGTCTGCCTGCAAAGCGGCTTTGAACAGACCGACCTGGCCGCAGTGAAAGTGCAGTTTCGCGCCCTCAGCGATGAGGAGATCGAAAACTACCTGCAGGCCGAGCAGCCTTACGACTGCGCCGGCAGCGCCAAAAGCGAAGGGCTGGGCATCACCCTGCTGGACGCCATCGGGAACGACGATCCGACCGCGCTGGTCGGCCTGCCCCTGATACGCACCTGCCGGATGATCCGGGCCGCCGGCATTGCGCTGTTGCCGGCACGCAAGGACCAGCCATGACCGGCGCCCCCAAAGGCCGGCTTTACCTCGTGCCCGCGCCGCTGGATTTCGGCTGTGATGTGCAGGCCCCCCTGCAGGATGTGATGCCGCTGGGCACGTTGCAAATTGCCGCAACGCTTTCCTGCTGGATTTGCGAAAACGCCAAAAGCACACGCGCCTACCTCAAGCGGGTGGGCGAGGTGATGCCACTGCAGCAGCCCATCCAGGCCCAGCAGATCCAGGAGCTGCCGCGCGAGGTGCATAAAAAAGGCGACCATGGCGGCAACTTCGATGCCCGGCCGCTGCTGGCGGCTGCGCTGGCCGGCCGCGACATTGGCCTGGTCAGCGAAGCCGGCATGCCGGCGATTGCCGACCCGGGCTCGTCCGTTGTGCGCGCCGCCCATGACCTGGGCCTGCAGGTGCTGCCGCTGGTGGGGCCGATGTCGCTGATGCTGGCGCTGGCCGCCAGCGGACTGAACGGCCAGAATTTTTCGTTTGTCGGTTACCTGCCGCAGGACGGCGGCGAACGCAGCCAGCGCATCCGCGAACTGGAATCGCTGTCGCTGAAAACCGGCCAGACGCAGATCTTCATTGAAACGCCCTACCGCAACACCGTGCTGCTGCAGGCCCTGCTTCAGACGCTGCAGCACAACACGCGGCTGGCCTTGAGCTGCGGCTTGAGTCTGCCCGGCGGCTGGTCGCACAGCGCCTCCATCAGCATGTGGAAACGCGACAAGCCTGCTGCACCGCTGGCCCTGCCCACGGTGTTCTGCATCGGCCGTTAAACCCGCCCGGCACCAAAAAAAAGCCCGCAACGAGCGGGCTTTTTTGACCGGACAACCGGAAAACGGGTGCGCTGTTTCAGCGAATCGCAGGAATCGTCTTCAGCGTGCGGATGGCGCCGTCCCCGATGGCTGCACCAAACTTCTTGGCCAGACGCTCGGCGACGTTGTCCCGGCGCGTGTAGTCGATGATGTCCTCGGTCTTGACGATTTCGCGGGCCACATAGTCGAGCGAGCCCAGCTGGTCAGCCAGACCCAGTTCGATCGCCTGCTGGCCGGTCCAGAACAGGCCACTGAACATCTCCGGCGTTTCCTTCAGGCGCTTGCCGCGGCCGTTTTTGACCACCGTGATGAACTGCTGGTGAATCTGGTCCAGCATGGCCTGCGCATACACGCGCTGCTTGTCGGTCTGCGGGCTGAACGGATCGAGAAAGCCCTTGTTTTCCCCGGCCGTCATGAGACGGCGCTCCACGCCCAGCTTGTCCATCAGGCCGGTAAAACCGAAGCCGTCCATCAGCACGCCGATGCTGCCGACGATGCTGGCCTTGTCGACAAAAATCCTGTCGGCCGAAGCGGCGACGTAATACGCCGCCGAGGCACAGGTTTCTCCCACCACGGCATAAACGGGCTTCTTGTGTTTGGCCTTAAGGCGCACGATCTCGTCGTTCATCATGCCGGCCTGCACCGGACTGCCGCCGGGTGAATTGATCAGCAACACCACCGCCTGGGCACCCTCGTCTTCAAACGCAGCGCGCAGTGCGGCATTGACAAACTCGGCGCTGGCGTCGGCGCCATCGGCGATTTCTCCCTTGATTTCCACCACCGCGGTGTGCGGCGCGCTGACGTTGCTGGTGGCCGCGCCGCGGTGCATGGCAAACCACACCAGGAACACAAAAAAGGCCAGCCAGGACAGGCGCACAAAGGTTTTCCAGCGGCGTGTGGCCTTCTGCTCGTTCAGGGCGGCAAAAGCGAGTTTTTCCAGCGTCGCGCGCTCCCAGCCCGGCTCGGTGCCCGGGGCGTTGCGGTTTGCTACGTTTTCAGGAGCTGTTTGTGCCCGTGTTTGCTGGGCTGAAGGCCTGTCTGGATCGAAATCCGGGTGGTCGGACGGATCGGTGCGGTTTGAATCATTCATACGGGTAGTTTAGAACTCCAATGTTTTAAGTTTGTAGGACGTGTGCCAGAAAACAAGGCCTTCGCCTTCCGAAATGTCAATTTTGACCAGCCCGCCCTGGCAGGGGCCGCCGCTGCACTCACCCGTGTCGGGCCGGTAGGCCGCGCCGTGGCTGGCGCAAAGCAGCCACTGACCGCTGTCGTCGAAGACCCGGTTGGGCTGCCAGTCCAGCTCCATCGCCACATGGCTGCAGCGGTTCAGGTAGGCGTGGGGCTTTCCTTCGAAGCGGACAGCAAAGGCGCGGCAGGTCTGACCCGCGTAGTTCACGTCGAAGGGCACGGCCTGCCCGCCATCGGCCAGTTCACTGGATTGACACAGGGGAATCAGCGATTCATCCATGGCAAAACGCATCCATCCGCATCAACAAGCGTGGGACGCCCGGCGCATACGAAATGACAAGCCCGGGGCCCCGGTCTTCGCCAGCCAGGGCCGCGGATCCGGCTCTGCCGGTCCGCGGGCGCAGCGCCCCCCCGGGGGGCAGTGCAGTACACGCAGTGACAAACGTGGGGGCCATTTCTCAGGCGTTGCGGGCCAGCCAGTCGTGCAGGTCCTGCACGGAATGGGCGACAAATCGGGGCTGGAGGGCGTCAAAGGCCGCACTTTCGTGCGCGCCGTAACTGACCCCAACGCTGGCGCAGCCGGCATTGAGCGCCATCTGGAGGTCATGGGTGGTGTCACCAATCATCAGCGTGCGCGCCGGGCTCACGCCAAATTCGTCCATCAGCTCATGCAACATGCGCGGGTGCGGCTTGCCGGCGGTTTCATCGGCGGTGCGCGAGCCGTCAAACCGGCCCTTGAGCTCGACCGCCTGCAGCGCCTCGTCGAGGCCGTGCCGGCTTTTGCCGGTGGCCACGCTCAGGAGGTGGCCGCGCGCCTTGAGCGCGGCCAGCAGCGGCAACACGCCGTCAAACAGGCTGATGTCGTTCTGGTGGCCCATGTAGTGGTGCCGGTAACGCGCGCCGAGTTCGGGGTATTTCTCGGGCGGGACATCGGGCGCCGCATGGGCCAGCGCCTGCATCAGCCCCAGGCCGATCACATAACCCGCGGCTTCGTCGGTCGGCACCGTGCCGCCCACGTCACGCACTGCCGCCTGGATGCAGCGCACGATGATTTGGGTCGAATCGAACAGCGTGCCGTCCCAGTCGAAGGCAATCAGGTCAAAGTTGAGCGGGGAGGACGGGCGTGGCATGGGTCGTGAAACTCTCGAGATCGGGGGGAAGCGCGGCCAGCAGGTCAATGCGTTTGCCGCTGGACGGATGGGTGAACTTTAACCGCCAGGCATGAAGAAACATGCGTTTGAGGGCAACGCCACCCGCTTCTTTTTGCAAGGTTTTGTTCAGCTCGAAGTCGCCGTACTTGTCGTCGCCAGCAATCGGGTGGCCGGCGCTGGCCAGGTGCACCCGGATCTGGTGGGTGCGGCCGGTCTTGATGGTCACCTCGAGCAGTGAAAAATCGCGCCCGGCAGCGGCCAGCGTCGATTTCACCTTGACCAGGGTCACCGCACGCATGGCGTCCGGATGCGCCTTCTCCACCACCCGCACGCGGCGCTCGCCGTCGGGCAGCAAATATTTCTGCAGGGAGGCGTCCAGCACTTTTTTATTGGCCGGCCAGGCGCCGCTGACAAGCGCCAGGTAAATCTTGTCGGTTTCGCGCTCGCGAAACTGCTCCTGCAGGTTTTTCAGCGCCATCCTTTTCTTGGCGACCAGCAAAATGCCGCTGGTTTCGCGGTCCAGCCGGTGCACCAGCTCCAGGAAGCGCGCCTCGGGCCGCGCCATGCGCAGCTGCTCGATCACGCCAAAAGCCACACCGCTGCCGCCATGCACGGCCACGCCGGCCGGTTTGTTTATGGCCAGCAGGTGCTCGTCTTCAAACAGGATGGGGAACTCCCGTGACGGCGCGTAACCTCCTGTGGTGGACGCGGCCCCGTGGCGGGCCACCTCGACGGCCATGGCCTTCGCCTTGTCGTCGGCCCGCTCCGAGGTGCGCACCGGCGGCAGGCGCACGATGTCGCCGGCCTCGACCCGGGTGTCGGCCTGCACCCTGCCCTTGTTGATGCGCACTTCGCCGCTGCGGATGATGCGGTAAACATGGGTCTTGGGCACGCCCTTGAGCTGGCGGATCAGGAAGTTGTCCAGCCGCTGGCCCGCAAAGTCAGCGTCCACTGTCACCAGTGTGGCCTGCGGGGCGGCTTTCGCCGCAGGCTCCGTCGGTGCCTGCAAAGGCGGAGGGGGTCTGGGTCGGTCCGGCGGCGCCGCCGTCTGGGGTTTACCCGGGCGGCGTGTTTTACCTGAACCTGCGCCTATAATGTGTTTCACTAGCGACAAGCTGTAAGTGGTTGATTTGTCTGGGAGTTTAGTCCACACACCCATCAACCCACTGCAACAGCCTTGCTGGAAGGTCGACGCCACTGGCAGCAAATGCCCCCACGCGCAAGGTGCCAGACACCCCGCGGCAGGAACATGTTGTGCAGACGAGTCGACGTTTTGCGAACACAACTACGGAATACGATGTGTGCAGCCCCACGGGCTGGACACGGATCCAGGTGAAATCTGGTCTTTGAATGGGTAGCCCTTTGACAACAACACTGGTTGGACTGATCTCTCTGTGCCTGCGGCGCTTTTTAGCCCCGCTTTCAGGCATGAATCAGCTGCCAGCCCTTGTTGCACGGGCGCAAGCAGCTACTTTTTTGGTAGCAAACACCTGTCAGACCCCGACTCGCCCCATCCACGCGCCTACGCCCAGACCGCTCCGCTGACTGATTTTTTCAGTCGCCATGGCGCGTCAAAAGCTCTCCGGCAATTCCCCACGTTCGCACAGCGTCTGCTCCCGGCGTCGTTTGCCCGTTTTTCGGGCAGTGATGTTTGAGACAGAAGAACGAAGGAACCCCCATGAAACGCATGCTGGTCAATGCCACCCAGTCGGAAGAACGCCGCCTGGCCATTGTCGACGGACAAAAACTCCTCGACTACGAAATTGAAATCGAAGGGCGCGAACAGCGCAAGGGCAATATCTACAAGGCGGTCGTGACACGTGTCGAGCCCTCGCTCGAAGCCTGTTTTGTCGACTACGGTGAAGACCGCCACGGCTTTCTGCCGTTCAAGGAAATCTCCAAGCAGTACTTCGCCCAGGGCGTGTCGGTCAGCCAGGCGCGCATCCAGGACGTGATCCGTGAAGGCCAGGAAATCCTGGTCCAGGTCGAAAAGGAAGAACGCGGCAACAAGGGCGCCGCCCTGACCACCTTTGTCTCGCTCGCCGGCCGTTACGTCGTGCTGATGCCGAACAACCCGCGCGGCGGTGGCGTGAGCCGCCGTATTGAAGGCGAAGACCGGGCCGAGCTGAAAGAGAACATGGACCAGCTGGAATACCCGGCAGGTTCGAGCATCATCGCCCGCACCGCCGGCATCGGCCGCAGCGCCGCCGAGCTGCAGTGGGACCTGAACTACCTGATCAAGCTCTGGACCGCGATTGACGGCGCCGGCAAGGGCGGCAAGGGCGCCTACCTGATTTACCAGGAATCGAGCCTGGTGATCCGTGCGATCCGCGACTATTTCAACAGCGACATCGGCGACATCCTGTTCGACACCGACGACGTCTACGAACAAGCGCGCCAGTTCATGGCCCACGTGATGCCCGAGCACGAGCACCGCGTCAAGCGTTACCGCGATGACGCGCCGCTGTTCAGCCGTTTCCAGATCGAGCACCAGATCGAGTCGGCCTACGCCCGCACCGTGCAGCTGCCCTCCGGTGGCGCCATCGTGATCGACCACACCGAAGCGCTTGTGTCGGTGGACGTCAACTCGGCCCGCGCCATCAAGGGCGGCGACATCGAGGAAACCGCCACCCGCACGAATCTGGAAGCCGCCGACGAAGTCGCGCGCCAGATGCGTCTGCGCGACCTGGGCGGCCTGATCGTCATCGACTTCATCGACATGGAGGAGTCGCGCAACCGCCGCGACGTTGAAAACCGCCTGCGCGACGCGCTGCGCCAGGACCGCGCGCGTGTGCAGTTCGGCACCATCAGCAAGTTCGGCCTGATGGAAATGAGCCGTCAACGGTTACGGCCTGCGTTGTCAGAAGGCGCATCCATTCCCTGCCCGCGTTGCGGCGGCTCCGGACACATCCGCGATACCGAAAGCTCGGCGCTGCAGATCCTGCGCATCATCCAGGAAGAGTCACTCAAAGACAGCACGGCCTCGGTGCTGTGCCAGGTGCCGGTCGATGTGGCTTCTTTCCTGCTCAACGAAAAACGCTCGGAAATCAGCAAGATCGAGATGAAGCAGCGCATCAACGTGCTGCTGGTGCCCAACAAGACGCTGGAAACACCGAACTACAAGCTCGAGCGCCTGAAACACGACGACCCGCGCCTGGACAACATCGAGGCCAGCTACAAGATGGCCGAGGAGATGGAAGACCCGACCACGGTCACCCGCCGCAGCCAGGAAAAGCACAACAAGCAGGAACCCATCATCAAGGGCGTGCTGCCCGATGCACCGGCGCCCATCGTTGTGCCCAAGCCGGCACCGGCGCCGGCACCGGTGGCGGCCCAGCCGGTCCGGCCGGTGGTGGCCGCGCCGGCGGAAAAAAGCTTCTTTGCCAAACTCAAGGAGTTTTTTGTAGGCGCCGAAGCAGCACCTGCGCCGGCGCCTGTCAAGGAAGTCAAAAAAGACGAACGCGGCGAAGGCCGGCGTGACGAGCAGCGCGGCGAACGGGGTGAACGCAGCGAGCGCGGTGAGCGCGGCGGCCGGGGTGAACGCGGCGGCCGTGGCGGCCGTGCTAGCCGCAGCGAAGGCCGATCTGGCGAAGGACGTGGCGAAGCCCGTCCGGACCAGCGTGGTGGCGAACGTGGTGAACGAGGTGAGCGTGGCGAAGGACGTGGCGGCGAGCGCCGTGAGCGCAATGCCGATGGCCGCGCCGAAGGTGCCCGCCAGGAACGTCCCGCCGGTGAAGTACGGCCTGAAGGCCGCAACAACGAAGCCCGTCCCGAGCGCGCAGAACGTCCTCCGCGTCCTGAAGGCCAGGGCGACGGCGACGGCCGCGGCGAGCGTGGTGAACGCAGCCGCCGTGGTCGCGGCGAACGTGGCGCCGAGCGCGGCGGTGAACGTGCCGACCGCCCGGCGCGCGACTCCATCGAGCAGGATCTGGCCCTGGCCAACCAGGCCGCCATGGCCGCAGCCATGAACGAAGGTGATACCGCACCGCGCCAGGAACGTCCGGCACAGGACGCCGGCCGCGAGGGCGAGCGCCAGCCGCGCGCTGACGGCCAGGGTCGCCGTGAACGCGGCGAGCGTGGTGGTGAAGCCCGTGGTGAGCGTGGTGAACGCGGCGAGCGCGGCACCGGCCGTCGCAACGAACGTCGTGACGAGCGCACCGACGGCAGCACGGCACCCGCCGCCGCCGCCCAGGCCGACAGCTTTGATGCAGCCCACCCCGGCGTCGTGGCTGGCCTCGACGAAACCGGCAACCCGGTGGTGCCGGCTTCTTCCACCGACATCCAGCCGCGCGCTGAGGGTCAGGAAGAAGGCCAGGACCGCCAGCCGCGCGAGCGTCGCAGCCGTGACCGTTATGGCCGCGACCGCCGCGAGCGCTCGGAGCGCAGCGACCAGCCCGCAGAAGGCCAGGCCGAAGGCGCAGCCCCGGTCGCCGTTGAAAGCTTTGAGCCAAACCAGGCCACAGCGCAGGTAGCACAAGCGCCGGCAGCTACTGAATTTGTAGCATCTGTGGCACCCGTGCCGGCAACGCCGGTGCCAGCACCGGCCCCAAGGCCAGCACCTGTCGCCGCGCCGGCTGCTGTACCCGCAGCACGCACGCTGCCGAAAGTCCAGACCTACGACTTGCCGCTGCAGGACCTGGCCCAGGTGGCCCAGTCCTCCGGTCTGCAATGGGTCAATTCCGACGCCAGCAAGATCGCGGAAATCCAGGCCGCGATGGCGGCCGAACCGAAACCGATCCATGTGCCACGCGAGCGCCCACCGGCACCGCAGCTGGACGCCAGTCCGCTGGTGCTGGTCGAAACCAAGCGCGACCTGCGCGACATGAACCTGCCGTTCGAGCAGCCTGCCGCGCCGGCAGCGGGTGAACGCACGGAGTAATCCTGCCGTTCGTGCCGGTCTGGCACTTCAGATCAAAGGCAGCTTTCGGGCTGCCTTTTTTTCGTCTGTACTGGGGGCGTGCGTTCGTGCTCCCGACGCAACGAGGTCAAGCCATCACAAGCCTCGACTTTATGGGGTTTGCCTGCAAGCCGGGTCTCGCCCCGGCGGGCGACTTACTTTTCTTTGCTTCGCCAAAGAA
>NZ_JAQSDA010000013.1:0-144792 GCF_029945685.1 Polaromonas sp.
TTGTCTGAGCGCAGCGAGTTCGAGCCCGGCCCCGGCTGGACCGAGCACCGCAGGTCGCCCGTAGCGAAGCGGAGGGACGCAGACAGCAGGGTCGCCTTTTCTTTTGCTTACTTTTCTTTTGGCGACGCAAAAGAAAAGTGAGTTGCCGCCGGGCAACCCCCGGCTTGCTGGCAAACCCCCAACGCATGAGGGAAACGGTTTCGAAAGGCTCAGCCCGAACGGGCAGAAAAACTAAACCTCGGCCGCCCGCTTGTAAGCCTGCGCCGCAGCCGCCGCATCACCGCGCTGCTCGGCCAGCAGTGCCAGCGCGCGCCAGGCATTGCGGTGCAGGGTGCCGTCCTGCAGGGCCAGCACGGCCTGGGACAGCAGCTGCTGGGCCTTGCCCCAGAGCTGGCGCTTCAGGAAAGCCATGCCAGCGAGGTACTGGACATTGGCATCACGCGGCCGCAGCTGCTGCGCGGTCTCGATGCGCGCCAGCCAGGCGGCGTCGATGGAGTCCAGCCCCTGCTCGAGCACCCGGATCAACTTGATGCGCTGGGAGTCGCTGACCTCGGAGTGCGGCCGCATCACCGGCTCCCAGACCTGCAGCAGCCAGCTGCGGGCCAGGTCGGCGTCGCCGTGCAGGGCCATCAGCCGCGCGGCGGCATGGATCACCAGCTCGGGCATGGCGCGCTCAACGGCGTCGAGGGACTGCCAGGCGGTTTGCAGTTGCGCCGGATCATGGGCGCCGCCGAGCAGCTCGAGCGCCAGCCCGCGGACAATGCTCTGCGCCGCAGAGGGTGAAAAAGCCCGGTGTTTGGCCAGCAGGCGCGCGGTTTCCAGAGCCTGTGAAATCTGCCCGGCCTGGCGCGTGGCACGCAGTTTGGTGCGCAGCGCCAGGGTGCGGCGCGATGCGCCCTGCGGCAACTGGTTGAGCAGCTCCAGCGCGCCGACCGGGTCGCGGTCATCGAGTGCCCAGCGCGCGGCGCGCAACTGCACACCTTCACGGGTCTCCTGGGCAATCCGGTGGCTGCTGACTTCCAGCGCCTGTTGCAGCTGCTCTTCACGCTCGGCCTTGTTCTGCAGGGCCTGCGCACTTTCGGCGGCCAGCAGGTGAGCCAGCAAACGGAGCTGGGTCGCGCGCGCCGGACTGTAGCCGCCGACATGGCCGGAGGCCTGGGCCAGCAGGCTGAGGCTTTTTTCCTGGGTGATGGCGTTCTGCGCAAGCTTGGCCGCGCGGATAAAGCGCCCGGCCATCAGGTGCGACAACGCGTCCATGAAGGCGGCGTACATGGCGCGCTCTTTTTGCTGGGCACGCCAGCGCCTGGCCTCGGCCGGCAGCGAAAACACCGCCACCGCGGCACGCAACGCCAGGTACAGCAGGGTGAACAGGCCGGCCAGCAGCAGCACCAGCAGGTTGAAGGAAATGTCGACACGGTGCGGCGGCCAGAACAGCGTGACCACCGCCTGGTTGTTGCCGGCCACCAGCGCCACCGCCACCGCAATGCCGAACAGGGCCAGGAGCCAGAGAGCGCTGCGCATGACCTGCTCCCCTGCTAGCGGCCTGCGGCCGCCGTGGCCAGCGCGGCCAGGGTTTCGTCCAGGCGCGGCAGCTCGCTGGACTTCATCTGGTTTTGCACCTGCTGCAGCAGCTGGGTTGCCGCCTGGGTCCTGCGCGACGCGGGGTCAAAGTACTTCGCCATCGAGGCGCCGGCAGCGGCCAGGTCGGAACGGGCGCTGGCCGTCTGGCGCGAAAGCAGGCCCAGCCGTGCATTGAGCAGTTTGAGCTTGAGGTTCTCACGCAGGAAAAACGCCTGCTCGGGCGCCAGCAGGGCGGCGTCGGGCTGGTCGATGCGGCTCACCCGCAGCAGGCCGCGGGCTTCGTCCAGCGTGCCCTGCAGCGTGCGCTGCCACCAGGCCCGGAGCGCCAGGCTGTCCAGCCAGGCCATGGAAGTGCCGGCTGCGGAGGCGGGGCGGACCGGCGCGGGTGCAGCCGCGGGCGCCACCAGGCGGGCGGCGGCTGCGCCGGTCACCATGGCGTTGGCCAGCGGCAGCTCGTCCACCGCACGTGCCAGCTCGTCGAGTTTGAGCAGCAGGCCGGGCACATCGGTCACGGTGGTGGCCTTGATGCGCTCCACGTCCCGGGCAATGGCGCGCTGCAGCGGATTGAGGCGCGGCTGCGCGGCGCGCGCCAGCCGCTGGTCAGCTGATCTGAGCGCCGCCAGCAGTGGCTCGGCGCTGCCCGTCAGTTGGGCCTGCTGCTGGGCCAGCCGCAACGCGGACTCCACATCGACCACCAGGTTTTCATCGCGCGACCGCGACAGGCTCTGCATCAGTTCTTCCAGCTGAGTGCGCTGCAGGCTCACTTCGCTGAGCCGCGTCTCGAGCAGCGCCAACCGTGCCGTCATTTCACGCGTGCCTTCCTGCGCCTGGCGCGCCAGCGTGCGGGCCTCGATGGCCTGCGCGCCCGAATCAGTGCTGCGCCGCGCCAGTTCTTCCTGGATGGTGCCCAGCTTTTGCCACAGCAGGATGCCGAGAACGAGGCCGGCGACAGCCACCCACCCGGTCACCAGCAACCAGCGACGGTTGGACCCCACGCTCCCCACTGCGTGAGCCTCCGGCGACTCGCTGCCCCTTTCACTTGAGAATGGGGCTGAACTTGCTCGGGGCGGCCCTTCGCTGCGTTCTGCCGCCGACACGCGCTCCGCGGCTGGCACCGGCAAGGGAGGGGGGACGGGTTCGCTGTCGCTCATGGTGACATTGATTCTATCGAGCCCACGATGTCTGTTATCTCCGGCCGTGACTGAACAACAACACCCCAACCGGCGGCACGCGCCGCTTCGGCAATGCGCGGGTGGGTGGCGACAGCGCGGGCACGCGACCAGTCGCCTGCCGGCAGGTGGGCCAGCGCCTCGGAGCTGCTGAGCAGCCAGACCGAGCCGTCGTGCGTCGCGGCGTCGATGCGCCGGCGCTGCGCTTCGGTGAACTCCGGCGCGCGGCGTTGGTACACCGCCACCACATCGACACGGGCGCCTGCTGCGACAAATTTCTGCGCCAGCCAGTCGCGCCCGGCACCGCCCGCCCCGTCCTGGCCTGCACCCTGACCGCGCACGATCAACACACGCTGGCCCTGCCAGTGGCGCCGGCCAACCACCGCCCACAAGGCTTCGGAATCAAATTGCCCGGCGTCTGCCGCAGGGGCGTCGATCAACGCGTCGGGCACGCCGGCCCGGCGCAGCGCAGCCACCGTGCCCGGGCCGGGCGCCAGCCAGCGTGGCCCTGTGCTTGCTACTGAATCAGGAGCTGCTTGCGCCCTGTGCAAAAGGGCTGCAGCCTGATTTGACGTAAACAATCCGTCCACGGCGTTGCCGCTGACAAACATCAAGGCCGCATAAGCGTTGATCTCGCGCCAGGCCTGCTGCAGGGCCGGTGTTTCGGCCAGCGCGACGATTTCGATCAGGGGCAGCGCTTCGGCCTGCAGGCCGTGCGTTTGCAGTGCCTGCACCCAGCCGGCAGCCTCGCGCTCAGGCCGGGTGACGATGACACGCACAGCGTTCAAGGCTGTGGCGCATTGGCGGCCCAGACGGCGCCGCCGGCACGCAGGGAAGCGGCCACGCGTTCACCCAGGGCCTCGGCGTCGGCGAAGCTGCGAACCGGCGCACGGTGTTCGGCACGCACCAGCGGCTGGCCGGCCACCCCCTGTCCGTCCGCGCCGGGCTCACCCCAGGCGGCTTGCAGGGTCATCTCGTCGCCTTGTTGCGGTTCGCGGATGAAGGCGGCCAGCGGCATCGAACAACTGCCGCCCATGGCGCGCGAGACGGTGCGCTCGGCCGTCACGGCCAGCCAGGTCGGCTGGTGCGCCAGCGTGGCCAGCGCGTCCAGCAGATCCTGCCGGTCAGCCCGCACCTCGATGCCCAGCGCGCCCTGCCCGGCGGCCGGCAGCATCTCCGCCGGATCGAAGGCGCAGCGGATGCGGGACGCCAGCCCCAGACGCTTCAGGCCGGCGGCCGCCAGCACGATGGCCTGGTACTGGCCTTCGTCGAGCTTGCGCAGTCGGGTGTCGAGGTTGCCGCGCAGCGGTTCAATTTTCAGGTCCGGCCGCAAGGCCTTGAGCAGCACCAGGCGGCGCAGGCTGGAGGTGCCGACGACGGCGCCGGGCGGCAACGCGTCCAGCGACGCAAAGTGATTCGACACCAGCGCATCGCGCGGGTCCTCGCGCTCGAGCACGCAGGCCAGGGCGAAGCCGGCGGGCAGGTCCATGGGCACGTCCTTGAGCGAATGCACGGCGAGGTCGGCGCGTCCGTCGAGCAGCGCGGTTTCCAGTTCCTTGACGAACAGCCCCTTGCCGCCGACCTTGCTCAGCGAGCGATCCAGGATCTGGTCGCCCAGCGTGGTCATGCCCAGCAGCCCGACCTGCCAGCCCAGGCGGGTCTCCAGCAAGGCCTTGACGTGTTCCGCCTGCCACAGGGCGAGCCGGCTTTCGCGCGTGGCAATGACAACGCGGGGAGAAGGGGAAGAAGCTGCGCTCACTCGTAACCTGTTTGTAATCTTGGGGGGTGCCCGGATGCTAGCATGCTGCACTGCAAAACAAGAGCCAACACGAGGTGAACCATGGTAACGACGGCGCGTGCGACCCCCCCCAAGGAACAAGCCGGGGGAACTGCCAGAGAAGGTGAACGAACGCGCGCCCGAAGCAGGGACAACGAGCGCCCGCTGGTCGAGGACATCCGCCTGCTGGGCCGCATCCTCGGTGACGTGATCCGCGAGCAGGAAGGGGTGGCCGCCTATGAACTGATCGAGGAAGTGCGCAAGCTGTCCGTCGCCTTTCGCCGCGACGCCGACCACGAGGCCGACAAGGCCCTCAAGAAGCTGCTCAAGGGCCTGTCCGGCGACCAGACCGTCAGTGTGATCCGCGCCTTCACCTACTTCAGCCACCTGGCCAACCTGGCCGAGGACCGGCACCATATCCGCCGGCGCGCCGTCCACGAACGTGCCGGCGACACCCAGGAAGGCAGCATCGAAGTGGCGCTGGCCCGCCTGCGCTGGGCGGGAATAGCTCCCAAAACAATAGCAAACATGCTGGCCCACAGTTTTGTCTCGCCGGTTCTCACCGCACACCCGACCGAGGTGCAACGCAAAAGCATCCTGGACGCGGAGCGTGCCATCGCGCAGCTGCTGACGGCGCGCGACGAAATCAAGGCGCTGGCCCTGGCCGTCCATGCGGCGCGCGACGCGCTGACGCCGCGCGAACTCGCCGCCAACGAGGCGCAGCTGCGCGCACGCGTGATGCAGCTGTGGCAGACCCGGCTGCTGCGTTTCACCAAACTCACGGTGGCCGACGAGATCGAAAACGCGCTCACCTATTACGAATCGACCTTCCTGCGCGAAATCCCCAAAATCTACGCCGACCTCGAACGCGCACTGGGCAACCAGCCGGTGCACAGCTTTCTGCGCATGGGCCAGTGGATAGGCGGTGACCGGGACGGCAACCCCCATGTCAGCGCGGACACCCTCAACTACGCCCTGCGCCGCCAGGCCGAAGTGGCGCTGCGCCACTACCTGACCGAGGTGCATTACCTGGGCGGCGAACTCTCGCTGTCGGCCATGCTGGTGGACTTCACGCCGCAGATGCGGGCGCTGGCCGAAAGCTCGCCCGACACCAACGAACACCGCCAGGACGAGCCCTACCGCCGCGCACTGACCGGTGTTTATGCACGGCTGGCCGCCACCCTGAAAGACCTCACCGGCACCGAGGCCGCGCGCCATGCGGTGGCGCCGCAAAACGCCTACCTCACGTCCGGGGACTTCCTGGCCGACCTGCGCACCATTGAAGGCTCGCTGCAAGCCAACCACGGCGGCGCGCTGGTCGCGCAGCGCCTGCACCCGCTGATCCGTGCGGTCGAGGTGTTCGGCTTTCACCTGGCCACGGTGGACCTGCGCCAGAGTTCCGACAAACACGAGGAAGTGGTTGCCGAGCTGCTCGCCGTCGCGCGTATCGAACCCCACTACGAGGGCCTGGACGAAATGGCCAAGCGGGACCTGCTGATGCAGTTGCTCAACGACGCCCGGCCGCTGCGTGTGGTCGGCACCACCTACTCGGCGCACGCCACCGGCGAGCTGGCAATCTTCGAGGCCGCCCGCACGGCGCGTGCCCGTTTTGGCAAGGAAGCCATCCGCCACTACATCATCAGCCACACTGAAACGGTGAGCGACCTGCTTGAAGTGCTGCTGCTGCAAAAGGAAGTGGGCCTGATGCACGGCATCCTCAACGACTCCCACGCCCAGACCTCCGGGTCCGTCGCGGCCCCCAGGGCGGGTGGCCGCGCCTCGGGGCGGGCCGGCGGCGCGGCGGACAGCGGTGCCACCAGCGACCTGATCGTTGTGCCCCTCTTCGAGACGATTGAAGACCTGCGCAATGCCGCCCCCATCATGCGGGAGTTTTATGACCTGCCCGGCGTCGCCGGACTCGTGCAGCGCAGCGGCGCCGAGCAGGACATCATGCTCGGCTACTCGGACAGCAACAAGGATGGCGGCATCTTCACCAGCAACTGGGAGCTGTACCGCGCCGAGATCGCGCTGGTCGAGCTGTTCGACCAGCTCGCCAACTCGCACAATATTCAACTGCGCATGTTCCACGGCCGCGGCGGCACCGTCGGGCGTGGCGGCGGGCCCAGCTACCAGGCCATCCTGGCGCAACCCCCGGGCACGGTGCGCGGGCAGATCCGCCTGACCGAGCAGGGCGAAGTCATCGGCTCCAAATACGCCAACCCGGAAATCGGCAGGCGCAACCTGGAGACCCTGGTCGCCGCCACGCTGGAAGCCACGCTGCTGCAGCCCACCAAGCCGGCCACCAAGGCCTTTCTGCAGGCCGCCGACCAGCTGTCGCAGGCCAGCATGGCTGCCTACCGCGCGCTGGTTTATGAAACACCTGGCTTCACCGAGTATTTTTTCAGCGCCACGCCGATCCGCGAGATTGCCGAGCTCAACATCGGCTCCCGGCCGGCTTCCAGAAAAGCCACCCAGAAGATCGAGGACCTGCGCGCCATCCCCTGGGGCTTCAGCTGGGGCCAGTGCCGCCTGACCCTGCCGGGCTGGTATGGCTTTGGCGCGGCGATCGCGCAGTTTCTCGAGCAGGGCGGCACGCCGGCCAGCCGCAAGGAAGCGCTCGCCCTGCTGCAGAAGATGTACAGGCAGTGGCCGTTTTTCCGCACCCTGCTGAGCAACATGGACATGGTGCTGGCCAAAAGCGACCTGGCGCTGGCCTCGCGGTATGCCGAACTCGTCGGCGACACACGCCTGCGCAAAAAAATATTCAGCGCGATCGAGGCCGAGTGGCACCGCACGGCCGAAGCGCTGACCCTGATCACCGGCGACAGGCAGCGCCTGGCCAACAACGCGGCCCTGCAGCGCTCCATCCGCCACCGCTTTCCCTACATCGACCCGCTGCATCACCTGCAGGTCGAGCTGGTGCGCCGCTACCGCGAGGGCAAGGCCGACGACCGTGTGCAGCGCGGCATCCACATCTCGATCAACGGCATCGCGGCGGGCTTGCGCAACACCGGCTGAGGTCTTCCCCGGGCTGTGATTGCTATTGATTCGGTAGCTGCCGGCTCTTTCCAGATAAGGGCTGGCAGCCTTTTTTATCCAGATTGCCTTCAAAGGTGATGGGCGCAAACAACGCAAAAAATGGCGCTTTAGCCAATGAGGTCCCTGTGAATCCGTCCGCTGCCCATGCCGAACTCATCGCCACGTACCGGAGGGCGCAGGCAGAGGCTGCCCATAAGTCCGGATTGATCAAGGCTGCTGCAACCAAAGGACCCAAGGCGATTCAGGCAGCCGTCGAAACAGCCGCCAAGGCAGCAAAACGGCGGGATTCGTATGCAAAAAAACTGGCCCTTCTGGGGGTGGTCCTCAAGGATTGAGCAGCGGACGCCGAAGCGCGGGTCGGGTTGCGGATAATCGGGATTTGGAAAGAACACCGATGGGAATCGAAGAACCACAAGAACCGGAAGACCTGGAAGAACCGGAGCCGGTAGAGGAATACGTCCCTGGCATCGCGGGCGGCCGGCACTACATGGCCCGGCTGTGTCATGTCCCTGACGGTCCCTGGTCCATAGCGGTCATTCATGTGGAATCACTGCCGCCTTTGCACGACAGCAAAAGGACTTGGCCCACCCGCGAGGAGGCCGTTCAGGCGGCAGACACGCTGGTTGCAAACCTGGGTCACTGAGCCGGGGTCATCAGAGCGCCGCCCCGCCTGGGAGCGGGCCCGTTCGCTCCGGCTTGCAGCCAGGCGATTTCCTGCCCGGCAACGACAGCACGGACTACAGTTCTTTTTTTCTCACCGGCCCAGGCCGGGCGGCAGATCCGGCGGCCATCCGCCCGCAGACGACACTGTCGGACTGCTCCTACAGGTGTTCCAGTGAAATCCGATGGCGCCAACCCCGGGTGAACCCTAGGATAGGTTTTAACGCCACTCGGCATTGCCCCCGGCAGTGCCGGCGATCACCCCCATTGGAGCCTGAACCATGTCCACGCCACACGCCGAGGCGGTCAGCCGCCTTTCCGCCCATCATGACTCCATGAGCAACCAGCACGTGAGCAGTGACTTCATGGCACTGGCCGCCCACATGAACGATTGCCAGCGTTCGCGTGGCCGCTTTTTTGCACTGCGCGCCGCGCTGGAGTCCCTGCACGCCACGGCGTCGCCGCGCATCGTGACCACGGGCGCCCTCTTCGTCTGCTGCGGCGTGGCCCTGCTGGCCGTGGTTTGAGGGGGTGGACGCCGCTGTTCTTGACCGGCTGGAATCCCTCACCCCGCACGCACGCCAGATCCTCCTGACCCAGCGGTCGGAGGCCGACCCGCCCATACGCGCCGAACTGTTCGGCATCCACCGCTTCGAACAACACGGCCGCAGCCTGGCGGCGGCCCAGACGGTGCAGGCCGACGGACCGTCGCGGCGCGGCGCTTCCTTTTTCCCGCGCGTCGAGGAAAACCTGGTCGCGCTGCGCCACGCCTACGACTATGTGGCGCTGACCTCGAGCACCGGCCACTATGTGACACCCGCCGCCGAATGGCTGCTCGACAACTTTCACCTTGTCGAAGCCCAGCTGCAGCAGATCCGTGAAGGCGTGCCGCGGCGTTACTACGCGAGCCTGCCCAAACTGGCGGACGCACCGCTGGAAGGCCTGCCGCGCGTCTACGGCATTGCCTGGGCCTACGTCGCCCATACCGACAGCGTGCTCAACCCGGAACTGTTCACCGCCTTTCTCAACGCCTACCAGGAGAAAAGCGAACTGCGGCTGAGCGAGCTCTGGGCCCTGCCGACCACCCTGCGCGTGGTGCTGCTTGAGAACCTGCGCCGCATGGCCGACAACATTGCACAAAGCAAGGTGGCCCGGGAAGTCGCCCATGCGGTCTGGGACTGCGTGGACCGGCTCGGCGACGCCGACCTCGACGCGATCAGCGACCTGATGCAGCGTCGGGGGCTGCAGCGCAACTACCTCACGCAGCTGTGGCAACGCATGCCGACGGTCAAGCTGGACATTTCGCCCTCACTCGTGCTCTGGACCGAACGGCACTGCCCGGACGGACCGGCGCTGATGGTGGAAAGCCAGACCGCGCAGGTGGCCGCCAACCTCACCGTCGGCAACATCATCACCACCCTGCGCCTGATCGGACAGGTTGACTGGGTCGAGCTGATCGAGCCGGTGAGCCGCTCGCTGCGCATGCTGCACCGGCTGCCCAGCTTTGCCCGGGAAAGCGAACTGACGCGCCAGCAGATCACCCAGTCCATGGAGCGGCTGGCACGCCTGAGCCGCCATTCCGAACGTGAGGTGGCCAAAGCCGTCGTCGCCGCCGCGCGCGCGGTGCCGAATGCGCAGCCTGCAAGCGCCGTGGAGCGCACCGCCGGCCATTACCTGCTGGGCAACGGCCGGGCCGCCCTCGAGGCGAGCCTGGGCATGGCGGCAAGCGGCGCGCCTGCGGCCGCCTTGCGCCACTGGCGTCTCTGGCGCCTGCCGCTGTACATCACCACGATCGTCATCGGCACCGCCCTCATCGTGCTGGCCGCAGCCCACCGCATGGACATGCACAGCTGGCCGGCACTTGCGGCGCTGTTCCTGCTGGCCTGGCCGGCGTCCGAAGCCGCTGCGGCCTTCATGCACCGCCTGATCGCCGAATCGCTCAAGATCCGCTTCCTGCCGCGGCTCGATTTCGCGGCCGGCATTCCGCCCGAACACCGCGTGCTGGTGGTGCTGCCGACGCTGCTGAGCTCCAGCGCGACGATTGGCGAACTGGCAGAACGGCTTGAGCTGCACTGGCTGGCCAACCGCGAACGCGAGGCCCAGTTTGCCCTGCTGACCGACTGGGTGGATGCCCCGCGGGAAACCATGCCTGGTGACAAAGACCTGCTGGATGCAGCCCTCGCGCAAGTGAACGCACTCAATGCACGCCACCCCGCGCCGGCCGGGGCGCCGACGCGCTTTCTGCTGATCCATCGCCCGCGCCAGTGGTGCGACACCCAGCAGAAATGGCTGGGCTGGGAGCGCAAGCGGGGCAAACTCGAACAGTTGCTGCGCTCGCTGGTCACCGGCAGCATGGACGGCTTCCTGCCGCTGGCGGAAGGCCAGCGGCTGGCCGACCCCATCCCCTACATCGTGACGCTGGACAGCGACACCGGCCTGCCGCCCGGCGCCCTGCGCGACCTCGTTGCCGTGGCGGCCCACCCGCTGAACATGCCGCGGGTCGACGCCGCCTCGCGCCGCGTGGTGGCCGGCTACGGCATACTGCAGCCGCGCGTGGTCACGCCGTTGCCGGGACCCGCCGAACGCACCCCTTTTCACCGCCTGTTTGCCGGGCAGTGCGGCATCGACCCGTACAGCAATGGCGTCTCCGAGGTGTACCAGGATCTGTTCGGCAGCGGCAGTTTCAGCGGCAAGGGCCTGCTGCATGTCGCTGCGGTGCATGCCGTCCTCGACGAGCGCTTGCCCACCGGGTCCATTCTCAGTCACGACCTGCTTGAAGGCAGCATCGCGCGCTGCGGCTTTGTCAGCGACGTTGCGCTGGTCGAAGAGCAACCCCACCACGCCGGTGTGGCCGCCTCGCGCATTCACCGCTGGACGCGCGGCGACTGGCAACTGCTGCCCTTCATGGCTCGCGCCAGCCACTACGGCATCGACGCGTTGGGGTTATGGAAAATGACCGACAACCTGCGTCGTTCGGTCGTCATTCCCGCCACCGTCGGCCTGCTCGCCTGCGTTGTTTTCACGGCGGCCCTGCCGCTGGCCACGGCACTGTCGGTCACCTTCGCGGCCCTGCTGGCCGGTCCCCTGCTCGGCGCGCTGGCTGGCCTGGTTCCGACGCGCCGCGGCATCGCCTGGGGTCATTTTTTCCATGTGGGCCGCAGCGAGGTGCTGCGCGCCCTGGGCGCCGCCGTCTGGCAGTTCAGCCAGTTGCCGGTGCAGGCCGCCCTGCTGCTCGACGCCATCGTGCGCTCCGTCTGGCGCATGAGCGTAAGCCGGCGCGGACTGCTGGAGTGGAGCACCGCCGCCCAGGCCCAGGCCGCCGCACGCCATGAGCTTTCCGCCTTCGTGCGCCAGCAGGCACCGGTGTCACTGCTTTGCGCGGCGCTGGCGGTCGCCGCACTGTGGAGCCCCCACCCCGTCGCCGGCACAGCGCTGTTCCTGCTGTGGACGGTGTCGCCGCTGGCCGCCTGGTGGGCCAGCCGGCCGCGTGCGCCTAACCCCGCGCATCACCTGCGCGACGAGGACCGGGCCTACCTGCACACGCTGGCGCGCGACACCTGGCGCTTTTTCGAGCATTCGGTCGGTGCCGAGGACAACCACCTGCCGCCGGACAACCTGCAATTGGTGCCCGAGCCGACGCTGGCGCATCGCACCTCGCCGACCAACATCGGCCTGTACCTGCTGGCCATCTGCTGCGCCCGCGAGTTCGGCTGGATCAGCACGAACGAAGTCATCAGCCGGCTGCAAGCCTCGCTGGACAGCGTGGACCGCCTGCCCCGGCACGACGGCCACCTGCTCAACTGGTACGACACACGAACGCTGGAGGTGCTGCAACCGGCCTATGTGTCGGTCGTCGACAGCGGCAACCTGGCCGGCCTGCTGCTGGCCGTCGCGCAGGCCTGTACCGGCCTGGCGAAAAGCGGTGCCGACGGCAAGCCGGCGCAGGCCAGCCTGCTGCAATTGGCCGCGCGCTGCCAGGCCCTGTACGCGGCCATGGACTTTCGCGGCCTGTACGACGCCAAGCGCCACCTGTTTCATATCGGCCTGCGCGTGCAGGAACATGCGCTCGACGCGAGTTATTACGACCTGCTGGCCTCCGAGTCCCGGCTGACCAGTTTTCTGGCGGTTGCCAAGGGCGACGTTCCGCGGCGCCACTGGGCCGCCCTCGGCCGCCCCTTCCTGTCGGTGGGCGTGGTGCCGGGCCTGAAGTCCTGGTCGGGCTCGATGTTCGAATACCTGATGCCCTCGCTGCTGATGTCCGAGCCCGGTTATGGTCTGCTGCACACGGCGGCCCGCGCGGCGGTGGCCGAGCAGCAAGCCTGGGGCGTTGCGCACCAACTCCCGTGGGGCGTGTCGGAGTCCGGCTATTTCGCCCAGGACCATTCGCTGGCCTTCCAGTACTCGCCTTTCGGCGTGCCGCGCCTGGCGCTGCGACGCACCCCGCCCACCGACCGCGTGATCGCGCCCTACGCCACCCTGCTGGCCACGCTGTTCGATGCGCGCGGCGCCGTGCGCAATCTGCAGCGCCTGGAAAAACTGGGCGCGCGCGGCGAGCTGGGGTTTTATGAAGCCCTGGACTTCACCGTCGCACGCCAGCCGGAAAGGTCGGACGCCCAGGCGTCCAGCCTGGTTGAGGCGTACATGGCACACCACCAGGGCATGGCGCTGGCGGCGCTGTGCAACGTGCTTTGCAGGCATGCACCGCGGCGCTGGTTCTGCGCCGACCCGCTGGTTCGTGCGCATGAGGCCCTGCTGCATGAAAACACCCCGCGCCAGATTGTCCGCAGTGCCGACCCGCGCCCGCCGCCCGAGCCCGGCGGCTACACGCCCGAGCCGGTGTTCCAGTCACGCGAGCTGAACCCGCTGGGCAGCGGCTGGAAACCCACCCACCTGCTGTCCAACGGTCATTACAACGTCGCCCTGCGCGCCAACGGCGCCGGGCTGAGCCGCTGGCGCGGCCGCAACATCACGCGCTGGCGCGATGACCTGCTGCGTGACAGCTACGGCAGTTTTTTCTACCTGGTCCATGGCGATGCGGACGGCCTCCCCGCTATCAGCTCGCTCACGGCCCGGCCGGCGCCGGGCCCGGGCTGGCACTACCAGGCCCGTTTCATGGCCGACCGGGTGCAGTACGACGCGCAGGGCGAGGACCTGAGCACCACGCTGACCGTGCTGGTCAGCCCCGAAGACGACACCGAGCTGCGCACCGTGACGCTGCTCAACACCGGACGCACGGAGCGGGTGCTGGAGCTGGTGTCCTGCTTCGAGGCGGTGCTGGCCGACCCGCGCGCCGACGAGGCCCACCCGGCGTTTTCCAGCCTGTTTGTGCAGACCCGCTGGGAGCCGCAGTGGCGCGCCCTCATGCTGACGCGCCGGCCGCGCCTGCATGGCGACCCGCAGATGACGGTGGCGCATTTTCTGGCCGAGGCCGATGCTGACCTGATCTCGGTGGCGTGTATTGCCGACCGCCGCGTGTTCGCCGGACGCCACCACCCGGCGCACCAGCCCGCCCTGGGCGAGCAACCCTTTGATACGCAGGACCAGCCAGTCAACGGCCTGGACCCGGTGGCCAGCCTGCGCGTGACCCTGCGGCTGGCACCGGGCGCGCTGGCGCGCCTGAGTTTTGCCACGACGGCCGCCGAAACGGCGGACGAGCTGGTGCCCCGCATCGACAAATACCTGCAGCCCATGCATGTGGAGCGTGCCACCCGCATGGCCGCCACGCTGGCCCAGGTGCGGCTGCGCGACCTGGCGCTCACGCCTGAGGAAAACCTGGCGCTGCAGGACATGAGCACGGCGCTGATGTACAGCGTAGGCCGGCCGGCAGAACGCACGCCGCTGGACCAGCGCCAGCTCTGGCGCTTCGGCCTGTCCGGCGACAAGCCCATCGTGCTGCTGCGCATCCATTCCCCCAGCGGCCTGCCGCTGGTGCACGCCCTGCTCCGCGCCCAGCCCTGGTGGGCCTTTGGCGGAATGGCGGTCGATGTGGTGGTGGTCAACAGCGAGGTCAACTCCTACCTCATGCCGCTGCAGCGCGACATCCTCGCGCTGCGCGACCGCCTGACGCAGGCGGTGCAGCACAGCTTTCCGCGCGATCAGGCCGCATCGACGGCAGCGGGTTTTTTCCTGCTGCGCGAGCAGGAAATGTCCATTGGCGAAAAAAGCGCGCTGACCGGGCTGGCCCGCGTGGTGCTCAACGCCGACGGGCGGCCGCTGGAAGTGCAGGTTGCGGCCCTGCGCGAAAGCTGGCTGCCCAAGCGGGGCGACGCGGTGGCGCAGACCGCGCTGGCCGGTCACGCGCCGGTCGCGGCAGCCGGGGTGGCAACGGGCGGCTTCGATGCCGCCAGCGGTGAATACCGGTTCGAGCTGACAGGCGGTCAGCGCTTGCCCCGGCCCTGGGTCAACGTCATCGGCAACCCGTCGTTTGGTTTTCAGGTGTCGGAGACCGGCAGTGGCTACACCTGGGCCGGCAACAGCCGCATGCACCAGGTGACCCCCTGGTCGAACGACCCGGTGCGCGATCCGGCGTTTGAACACTGGCTGCTGCAGGATCTGGACAGCGGCGAGGTTTTTCCGCTGGCGCCCTCGCTGCTGGCCGCACCGGCCAGCAGCTGGCGCATCAGCCATGGTCAGGGCTATTCGGTGTTTGAGGGGCGGCACGCCGGCCTGCAGCTGGAGACCACGTTTTTTGCCGACCTGCATGACGCGATCAAGGTGGTGCAGGTGCGCGTGCGGCTCGAGCGGGGCGGCGCCCGGCGGCGGCTGCGCGCCATCGCCATGGTCGAGTGGCAGATGGGTGAAGCCAGGGGCAACCGGCGCACGCTGCACACCTGGAACGGCGCCGAACGGGTGGCCGTGTTTGCCCAGCAGCGCGAAAGCCGCGACGGTTTTGGCGGCAGCACGGCCTTCCTGGCCCTGTCGGGCGCGGCGGGGGGCACGCAATGGACCTGCGACCGCGCGGAGTTTTTTGACACGCTGGGCCAGCTGGTGCTGCCCGACACCCTGGGGCGGCGCAGCGGCGGCGCCATCGACCCGTGCGCCGCCCTCAGCAGCGAGTTCGCGCTGGCGGGCAGCGCAGACCTGAGGTTCAGCTTCATCCTCGGCCATGCGGCCGACGGGGCCGGCGCCGAGCGGATGGCTGCGCAGTGGGCACAGCGGGACACCAGCCAGGCCCTGCAGCAGGTGCAGTCCTGGTGGTCGCAACTGCTGGGCACGGTGCAGGTCCGAACACCCGACCCCCTGTTCGACGCGCTGGTCAACCGCTGGCTGATCTACCAGACCGTGGTCTGCCGGCTGTGGTCCAAGGCCGGGTTCTACCAGGCCGGCGGCGCCTTCGGCTTTCGCGACCAGCTGCAGGACGCCATGGCGCTCGGCCTGGCCGACCCGGCGCGCCTGCGCGCGCAGATCGTTCTCAATGCCTCGCGCCAGTTCCCCGAAGGCGATGTGCAGCACTGGTGGCACGCACCGGGCGGCGAAGGCGTGCGCACGCATTTTTCCGACGACCTGCTCTGGCTGCCCCATGCCTGCGCGCACTACGTCGACATCACCGGCGACATTGCCCTGCTCGACGAATCGGTGGCCTTCATCGACGGACCGGCCATTCCCGAGGGCGCTGAAGACGCCTACTTCCCGCCGCAGACCAGCACGCAGTCGGCCAGCGTCTACGAACACTGCGCGCGCACCATTGACCGCAGCCTGGCCGTGGGCATGCACGGCCTGCCGCTGATGGGTACCGGTGACTGGAACGACGGCATGAACCGTGTCGGCCATGAGGGCAAGGGCGAGTCCGTCTGGCTGGGCTGGTTCCTGTGCCGCGTGGTGCAGGACTTTGCCCCGCTGGCCCAGGCCCGGGGCGACACCGCGCGCGCCGAACAATGGCTGCAGGCACGGCAAGGCTGGATCGCCGCGCTGCACGACGCCGGCTGGGACGGTGCCTGGTTCCGGCGTGCGTTTTTTGACAACGGCGCGCCGCTCGGCTCCAGCGCCAACAGCGAATGCCGCATCGACCTGATTGCGCAGGCCTGGTCGGTGCTGTCGGGTGCCTCCACCGAGCCCTTCACCGCGCCGGCCATGCTGGCCGTCAAGCAGCAGCTGATCGACCACGACGCCGGTCTGCTGCGCCTGCTGGACCCACCGCTTCAGCATGCCGCCAACAACCCGGGGTATATCCAGGCCTACCCGCCCGGCGTGCGTGAAAACGGCGGCCAGTACTCCCACGCCGGCGTCTGGGCCATGATGGCGCAGGCCCTGAGCGGGGACGTCGAAGCCGCTTGGCGCAGCTTCGAAGCCCTGAGCCCGGCGCACCGCAGCGCCCACCCGGTACGCGGCCCCGCCTACGAAATTGAACCCTATGTGCTGGCCGGCGACATCTACAGCGCAGCGCCCTATGTGGGGCGCGGCGGCTGGAGCTGGTACACCGGCTCGGCGGCCTGGCTGCACCGCGCGGCCATGGAAACGCTGCTCGGCCTGTCGGTTCGCCAGGGCGAGCTGTCGCTGACGCCGCGCGTGCCCGCGCACTGGCCTGCGTTCGGGATCACGCTGCGCCTGGACGGTCGTGTGGTGACGTTGCGCTGGCAGCGTGGCGCTGCGCCGGGCGAGGAAGGCTTCCAGCCGGACCGCGTGTTGGCGCCGGGTGAGGTGGTGCGGCTGGCCGACCTTCCGATGCAGGCCAGCCTGCTGGTGCAGGCCGGCCCCTGAGGCGACCGGCAGCCAAGATGCTACTTTTTTGGGAGCATGTTGCGCTTGCCGGATAAGGGCAAACGGCCGTTTTCATTTGCAGTGCCGGCGCGAGACGGACTTGTCACGCAGTCCACGCCGGAGCCGCATTATTTGTAAATGCCGCAACCCAGGACCAGGTCGTCCATTTTCTCGACGTACATGGATTTTTGCTGGACGACCTTGGTGATCGGGTTGGGCCATTTGAAGTCGACCCAGCCCGTGCCCTTGGCTTTGGCCAGGTCGATGTATTCCTTGACGAAATATTTGCCGTCGATGTCCTTGAGTTCGATGAGCGACTTGCCGACCAGCTTGGGATTGACGCCATGCGCCAGCATCTTTCCGTCCGTGTCAACGGTGGTCATGTAGAGGTCGCGATCCCTGAACGGGCCGTTCGGATTGGCGAATTCCGCGAAGGCCTTTTCCCTGCCGTTGGCTTTGATGTAGGCAATGGCTTTCTTGACGAGCGCGGTGGCTTCCGCGGCCGACCCCTGTTCGCCAGCCGCCGTGGCAGACATGTTGAAGCTCAGGGCGGCCAGACCGACCACGAGTACCTGGAGAAATTTTTTCATGATGACTGTTCCTTTGTTTCCTGAAAATCCGGATTGCCGGATGACTTGTGAACCCTTGTTCCGCACACACCGCCCCCAGGCGCTCAAACGCGACCGGGTCCCGGCAAGGCCCTGGGTGAATGACAGCGATTCGCAGCAGGCAGCGCATCAACGCGCGCCTTCATGCATAACGGCAGCGTGCAGGAAATAGTGAAGGGCCGGAAACCGTTTTTTTGGCAGCCCGCCTTCCCGGCCCCGCAGGCCCCCGACACGCGCCGGCGTACGGACCCTGGCAGATCGGGTCCAATACAGGCATGACACTCCCTGACCAGACGGACGCCGCACGCCGGCCCTCCCCGCTTGCAGCGGCCTCGGCTGTGGTGCTCGAAGTGCGGGACCTGCGCTTTCGTTATCCCGAGCGTGAACTGTTCGCCGGCCTGTCGGCCGCCATTTCGCCGGGCGTCACCTTGGTGCGTGGCGGCGACGGACGCGGCAAGAGCACGCTGCTGCGCCTGCTGGCAGGGGCGCTACCGCCCGATGCGGGCGAGCTCAGCATCCGGGGACGCTCGCTGCGGGACCAGGCGAAGGACTACCGCCAGCAGGTGTTCTGGACGGAGCCGCGCACAGAGGCGTTTGACCAGATGACGCCCGCGCACTACTTCGACATGCAGCGCCAGGCGTATGCCGGTTTTGACGACGGCGTGCTGGCTCAATGTGTGGATGGCCTGGCGCTGGCGCCGGAGCTGGCCAAGCAGCTGTTCATGCTGTCCACCGGCTCGAAGCGCAAGGTCTGGCTGGCGGCGGCGTTTGCCTCGGGTGCGCCGCTGACGCTGCTGGACATGCCCCTTGCCGCGCTGGACAAGGCATCGGCGGGTTTTGTTCTGGCGCTGCTGCACGATGCCGCTGCCGATCCGACACGGGCCTTCGTGGTCGCCGATTACGCGGCACCGGCCGGGGTGCCGGTGGCAGGGGTCATGGACCTGGGCGACTAGAGAGGTAGCCGAGTTGCTGCGCCACAAAGGCGTCAAAGGCCGTCAGCAGCGGTTCAAACTTCCCGCGATCGCCTTCAAGCTGCATCAGCGCCGCACAGGTGGCTTCCAGCGTCGACAGCTGGCCGGGCCGGTGCGCTTTGCGGATGCGGTAGCTGGAGGCGGTGGGCTCCCACAGTGACAGGCGCGGCAGGGCCTGCAGCGGCGGGCTGAGATGAAGCATCTTGCGGCTCTTGCGCCAGGTGCCGTCAAGCACGATCAACCGCAGCCGGGAGGGCTCGCGCAGCCACCCGGCCGGCAAGGCGGGCGGGGGTGGAAACCCCGGCGCCTGGTCTTGCCGGATGTCCGGGTACAGCAGAATGTTGTGGCGGGGAGCGTGGGCCACGGCCCCGGCCGCCCCGGAAACCTCAAAGGGCGCCGCCAGCAGGGCAGCGTCGGCAAACACCTCGCCCGTCACCATGCGGCTGCGCGGCAGGCTCAGGTGCAGCAGCCGCGCGCTGCCTTTGGGGTGATCCACCTCCAGCGGGTGCTGCAGGATGAGCACCTCGACCTCATGCAACACCGGCGTGACCCAGGCGCAGATGCAGACGTTCTGCGGACGCAGGCAACGCGGACAATGCGGGCGGCGGGGCGGCGCTGCATTCACTATCAAATCAATAGCTGCTTGCGCAGGCCACAAAAGGGCTGGAGGCCAAAATGATCAAATACAACCGGCCGGCTCAGGACCCCAGAAACTCGCCCAGGGGCTTGAGGTCGTCTACCCGGTCGCAGACCGACTTGACCATCATCATGATGGGAACACCCAGCAGCAGCCCCCACACGCCCCAGAGCCAGCCCCAGGCCAGCAGCCCGACAAACACCGCCACCGGGCTCAGGCGGCTGGCGCGGCTGGTGAGCCAGGGCGTGATCAGGTTGCCGACGATGGTGTGGATGAGCAGCGAGGCGCCCCCGACGATCAGCGCCATGTTCAGCGTGCCGAACTGCAGGAAGCCGACCAGCGCCGTGGCGGCCGCGGTGATGAGTGAGCCCACATAAGGCACGAAGTTGAGTACGAAGGCAACAATGCCCCAGACCGCCGCATTCTCCAGGCCGAGGGACAGCAGGGCCAGCCAGGTCAGCACCCCGACCAGCGCGCTGGTGAGCAGCTGCACCTGCAGGTAGCGCTGGATCTGGCCGGTGATTTCATGCAGGGCCTGCAACGTCACTTTTTTCTTGCTCAGGCTGGGGCCGGCCAGCTTGAGCAGCTTGCGCCGGAAGCTGTCACCCGAGAGCAGCAGGAAGTAGGTCAGGAAAATGACAGCGACGGCTTGCCCGATCAGCGCGACCAGGCCGATGGTGCCGGTCCAGAGATAGTCCTTGACGTTGAAACTTGCGCGCTCGACCACCACCCGCATGGCGCCCCGGTTGTTGCCCGGTTTGGCGCCGTCCTGGGTGGCCTGCTCGATCTGCGAGGCGGCTTTCTGCACCGTGTCCAGCGTGCTGTCCGACTGTCCGGTCCTGACCTTGGTCGCGTTGCGGAATTTCTGTGCCGCCACGGGCAGCGACTCCACCAGCTGCACCGCGTTGTTCCGCAGCGACCAGGTCGTCGATCCGATGGTGCCCAGAATTGCCAGCAGCAGCACCGCAGAGCTGAGCCAGCGCGGCACGCGTTTGAGTTCCAGCCAGTTGACCACCGGCGAGAGCGCATAACTGAACAACACGCCAACCATCACCGGGATGAACACCGCCTTGGCCCAGTGCAGGACGAACAAAATGGCCAGGCCGGCCAGCACCATCAGCGACATGTTGCGAATGTCCACCGGCATGTGCAGAAGCAGGCGCTCCGGCTCGGGGAACGTCGTCACCTCGGGATCGGCAGGCGCGGCAGGTTCTGCCGGCAGTATTTCGGGCACGTGTTCTTCGCTCATTGGTGTTCCTTGTGGGGCGCTCCGCGGGGTGTCACTGGCAAAACCGCCTTGGGGCGAAGTCTCCATTCCTGTACCGGCCCCATTTCACCGCCACAGGCAGCCGGCCGGTGCAGGACGGCGTCGCCAGAACAGGTAGGCGGCTTCGACCAGGCGGCGGGTTCACGCGGCGATGGCCTCGCGCACCGCGCTGAGCTGGCGCCGCGAGACCGCCAGCAACTCGTCGATGCCGTTGAGCCGCACGGCCCAGCCTTCGCCTTCTTCGGGATCAAAGTGTTTTTCCAGCGCGCGCACCGCACGACGGGCCACCAGCGCGTTGCGGTGGATGCGCATGAATTGCTGGGCGTATTTTTCCTCCAGTTCGTTGAGGCTGCCGTCAAGGATGTAGCTTTTGCCTGCAGTGCGCACGGTGATGTACTTGAGCTCGGCCTTGAGGTACAGCACCTCGGCCAGCGGCACACGCTCGGTCCGGCCGCGGTCCTGGATGATCAGGAAATCAGCACTCGAATCGGCCTCCAGCCCTTTGCCTGCCTGCGCAAGCCGCTCCACTTTTTGTAGCGCCTGCTGCAGCCGCTCGAGCCGTACGGGCTTGGTGAGGTAGTCCACCGCCTCGAGATCGAAGGCCTGCACCGCGTGTTCGGAATGGGCGGTGACAAACACCACCGCCGGCGGCTGCGGCAGGCGGGCAATGGTCTGCGCCAGCGCGATGCCGTCGGCGCCGGGCATGCGGATGTCCAGCAGGACCACATCAAAGGTTTCGCGGCCCAGGGCGTCCATGGCCTGCGCCGCATGCGCGGCCTCGCCAGCCACGCAGGCCGGCGGCGCGGTGCAGTCGCCCAGCAGCGTGCGCAGGCGCGAACGCGCCAGCGCCTCGTCATCCACAATCAGCGCCCTCAGCTTGCCTGTCATAGCGGGATCTCCAGCCTCACTTGAAAAACACCGTCCTTGAACACGGTCTTGAACTGCGCCTGCACATCGTGCAGCAACGCCAGGCGCTCGCGCACATTGGCCAGCGCCAGCCCGTGTCCCCGCTCACCGACGCCGGCGGGCGTGGAGTTGGTCACTTTGACCACCACCACCCCGCCACGCCGTTCGGTGGTGATCTTGATCTGCGCGCCCTGGGCGCTGGGCTCCACGCCATGGCGCACCGCATTTTCCACCAGCGGCTGCAGCAACAGCGGCGGCAATTTGGCCGGGTCGGCCGCGGGGTCCAGGCTCCATTGCACCTGCAGACGCTCGCCAAAACGGATCTGCTCGATGGCCATGTAACGCTGCGCCAGGGCAATTTCCTGCCCCAGCGTGACCGACTCGGTCTGGTCGGCCAGCGCATGGCGAAACAGCTCGCTGAGGTCTTCCAGCACGGCTTCGGCCTTGGCCGGTTCGGCGCGCACCAGCGCAATGGCGCTGTTGAGCGTGTTGAACAGGAAGTGGGGCCGGATGCGCGACTGCAGTTCGGCCAGGCGCGCCGCCGTGGCCGCCGGTGTGCGCGCCTTGGCGCGCCAGACCAGCCCGGCCACCAGCACCGCCGAGAGCAGGGCACCGGCCGCAGCGCTGGCCCACCAGGGCGCCGGATTGAGCAGGTTGAGCAGCACCAGCAGCCCGCAGCCATACAGGCCCGCCAGCGCACCCAGGGCGACGCCAGCCACCCACTGCTGGGAGGTGCCGAGCCGGGCCAGCCGCCCCTTGAGCACGCAGGCGGCAATCAGCCAGGCCAGCGTGGCGGGCAGCACGCCGCCGGTGAGCAGCGAAAACCGCAGCAGCCAGTCGACAAACATGCCGCCACCGAACATCGCGCCGACGCCCACCACCGCTTCGACGAACAACACGGCGCGCAGCACCACGCCGACATTGCAGGCGTCAAACACATTGACACGGGCCGGCAGGGGCGCAGGCGCGTCCCCGGGCTGGCTGAGGCCGCCCAGCACGGTGGACTCCCCAAAGGAAGAAAGGTCGGGCTTGAAATGCATGAAAAGGTCGCTCGGCAGGTATCCGGTTTCTGCGCCGGGGCTAGGCCGGAGGTCCCAGGCGCGCCCCCTTTACGGGGACTTCCTGCACGCAGATAAAATCAGGTTCATGAGTATTGCACCGGCAGCCCGCTTGAAACCGGCGTCAAACCCGTACTTCCCCCAATAATGTTGCCGCCGCGACACGCCAGCGCGGCCGCCAGACGGTCCTCCACAGAAAGCCTCCCGTGAGCCAACTCGACAAAAAATCCCAAGCCTGGTCCGCCCTGTTCTCCGAACCCATGAGCGACCTGGTCAAGCGCTACACCGCCAGCGTTTTTTTTGACAAGCGGCTGGCTGACGCCGACATCACCGGCTCGCTGGCGCATGCCGAGATGCTGGCGGCGCAGAAAATCCTGGGCGCCGACGACCATGCGGCCATCCAGCAAGGCATGGCGCAGATCCGCTCTGAAATCGAAGCCGGCGCCTTTGAATGGAAACTGGACCTGGAAGACGTGCACCTCAACATCGAGGCGCGCCTGACGCAACTGGTCGGCGACGCCGGCAAACGCCTGCACACCGGCCGCTCGCGCAACGACCAGGTCGCCACCGACGTGCGCCTGTGGCTGCGCGGCGAGATCGACCTGATCGCCGCGCTTCTCACCGACCTGCAAAAAGCGCTGGTGGACATCGCCGAGAAGAATGTCGAGGTCATCCTGCCCGGGTTCACCCACCTGCAGGTGGCCCAGCCCGTCAGTTTTGGCCACCACATGCTGGCCTATGTGGAAATGTTCGCACGCGACGCCGAGCGCCTGCAGGACGTGCGCAAACGCGTCAACCGCCTGCCGCTGGGCGCCGCCGCACTGGCCGGCACCAGCTACCCGCTGGACCGCGAACGTGTCGCCACCACCCTGGGCATGGTCGATGCGCAGGGCCAGCCCCAGGTCTGCCAGAACAGCCTGGACGCCGTCAGTGACCGCGACTTCGCGATTGAGTTCACCGCCGCCGCCTCGCTGGCGATGGTGCACATCAGCCGCATGAGTGAAGAGCTGATCTTGTGGATGAGCCAGAACTTTGGTTTCATCGAGATTGCCGACCGTTTCACCACCGGCTCATCCATCATGCCGCAGAAGAAAAACCCCGACGTGCCGGAACTGGCGCGCGGCAAGACCGGCCGCGTGGTCGGCCACCTGATGGGCCTGATCACGCTGATGAAGGGCCAGCCACTGGCCTACAACAAGGACAACCAGGAAGACAAGGAGCCGCTGTTTGACACGGTGGACACCCTGAAGGACACGCTGCGCATCTTTGCCGAGATGGTGGGCGGCATCACCGTCAAACCCGAAGCCATGGAGCGCGCCGCGCTCAAGGGTTACGCCACTGCCACCGACCTGGCCGACTACATGGTCAAGAAGGGCCTGCCCTTCCGCGACGCGCACGAGGCCGTGGCCCATGCGGTGAAAGCCGCCATCTCGCACGCGGTGGATTTGTCGGAGCTGCCGCTGGCGGTGCTGCAGCAGTTCAACCCGAAGATCGAAAAAGACGTCTACGACGTGCTGAGCCTGCGCGGCTCACTGAATGCGCGCAACACCCTGGGCGGCACGGCGCCGGTGCAGGTGCGCGCGCAGATCGCGCGGCACCGCGCGCGGCTGGGCTGATTCCTGCGCATCGGGATTTAAGCCTGTCCTAAGCGCAGCGCCGCATACTGGCGGGCTGTGAGGACAAACAATGCGCCTGTTGCTGGTTGAAGACGACGCCATGATCGGCGAGGCCGTGCTGGCGGTGCTGCGGTCCGCCCACTACGCCGTGGACTGGGTGCGCGACGGCGCCATGGCCGACACCGCCCTGCGCAGTGAGCAGTACGACCTGGTGCTGCTGGACCTGGGCCTGCCCAAACGCGACGGGCTCGAGGTCTTGCGTTCCCTGCGCGCGCGGCGCAACACCACCCCGGTGCTGGTGGCCACCGCGCGTGACGCCGTCGGCGACCGCATCGCCGGCCTGGATGCCGGCGCTGACGACTATGTGGTCAAACCCTATGACACCGACGAGCTGCTGGCGCGCATACGTGCGCTGATACGCCGCAGCGCGGGCCGGGCCGAGCCGGCTTTTGAACACCGCGGCGTGAGCCTGAACCCTGCCACCCATGAAGCCAGCCTGAACGGCCAGCCGGTGTCGTTGTCGGCGCGTGAATGGGCGGTGCTGGAACCGCTGCTGGCACGCCCAGGCACGGTGCTGTCGCGCGTCCAGCTCGAGGAAAAGCTGTTCAGCTGGAAGGACGACGTCAGCAGCAACGCGGTCGAGGTCTATATCCACGGCGTGCGCAAAAAACTCGGCAACGACATCATCCAGACCGTGCGCGGCCTCGGCTACCTGGTGCCCAGACAATGACCCCCACCCGCCAGGGCAACGCATCCGGCGAAGCGAAAAGCGTGGGAGGCCATTCGCTGAGGAAGCGCCTGCTCTGGTTCGTGCTTGCCGCCATTTTGCTGGCCGCCGTGGCGCAGGCAACCACCGCTTACCGCAGCGCGCTGCAGCAGGCCGATGCCCTGTTCGACGACCATTTGCGGCAGGTGGCGCGTACGCTGCGCGGCGGCATCCCGCTGGGCGCCGCCCTGCCGGAGATCGAGGACGATGCGGGCTTTGACCTCTATGTACAGATCTGGGGCCAGGACGGCACGCAGATCTTCCGCTCCACGCGGTCAGCGCTGCCGCCCCGCGCGGTGCTGGGGTTTTCCGACGTGGAGGCCCATGGCAAGCACTACCGCGTGTATTCGCTGCAGACGCCTTTCCAGACGGTGCAGATCGCGCAGGACCTGGACGCCCGCACCGCCCGCGCCCGCGCGCTGGCGCTGCGCGCCGTGCTGCCTTTTGCGCTGCTGACGCCACTGCTGATGCTGGCGGTCTGGTGGGTCATCAACCGGTCGCTGGCGCCCATCGAACGGACGCGGCGCCAGGTTGCGCAGCGCGGAGCCGACGATTTTTCGCCGCTGGCCGATGCGGGCCTGCCCGACGAAGTGCGGCCGCTGGTCGATGAACTCAACCTGCTGTTCGGCCGGGTGCGCAAGGCCTTTGACGCGCAGAAGAACTTTGTGGCCGATGCTGCGCATGAACTGCGCTCGCCGCTGACCGCGCTCAAGCTGCAGGCGCAGGCGCTGCGCCCGAACGGCCGGTCGGACCAGACCCCGGCCGAGCGCGAAGCCGGCATCGCCCGCCTGAACCAGGGCATAGACCGCGCCATCCGGCTGGTCGAGCAACTGCTGGTGCTGGCGCGCGAAGAGGCCGGTTCGGGCCCGGCAACGCCGGGGGCGAATGTCCTGGTTGATCTGCAGGACGTGGTCAAGCTCGCGGTGGCCGACGTGCTGCCGCATGCCCGGCTCAAGCAGATCGATCTGGGCCTGACGGATGAGCATCTGGCCAGCGCGCAGGTCCTGGGCGAGCCCGAAGCGCTGCGTGTGCTGCTGCGCAACCTGCTGGACAACGCCGTCAAGTACACGCCTGCCGCGGGCCGCGTCGATGTGTCGCTCGAGCTGGCACAGGGCCGGCCGCTGCTGCGGGTGGAAGACAGCGGCCCGGGCATTGCGGCAGCAGAGCGCGAGCGTGTCTTCGACCGCTTCTACCGCGCCAGTGGTGCAGCGTCCGAAACCGGCAGCGGCCTGGGCCTGGCCATCGTCCAGGCGATCACCGAGCGCCATGGCGCGACCTTGCAGCTGGACCGCTCGGAACGCCTCGGCGGCTTGCAGGTGAGCGTGACTTTTCCGAAGCCACCTTCATCCGCCTGAACCGACGCTATATATTTAATAGCTGCTTGCGCCCACCCCATAAGGGCTGGAGGCCATTTTAATTGCCGGTTTCGGACTCGCAGCGAGCGACCATGGACACCATTCCCTTCAGGCAGGGGCCGCGGGTCCGGCGTTGCCGGCCTGCAGGCGCAGCGCACTCTGGTGGGTAGCGCGCTCCACGCAGTGAGCAACCGTGGGGCACCATTCAAGGAAGCGCTGAATAAGTCCTTGCGGATGCGGGGCAGGCGGATTGGGATGGGATGCAAGGCGGATTTCGCAGCCAATAGCCAGCTATTGGCAAGAAATTCAACGCAGCAGACCGCCCAAGCCCGGCTGATCGCGCGCCGCAGGGGGCTTGTTCAGCGCTTCCTTAAGCCTCACCTAAGCCTGCCTCCCCATAGTTGTCCTGTCGGCACCGCGGTGTGCCTCACTCCAAGGAAACGCGTCATGACAACTGCAGCACTGAAAAACACCCGCCTCGTCGTTGCCCTGCTGGCCGCCGGCGCCATGGGCGGCGCCGGCGTCAGCGCCTTCAACGCTGTTCACACGGCTTCCTTTGCGGCGGCGCCGCCGGCCATCGCCGCTGCGGCCCCCATCCAGGCCGTCGCGCCGCCCGACTTCTCGCAGATCACGGAGCGTTACGGCCCGGCCGTGGTCAACATCAGCGTGACCGGCACCACCAAGGTCAGCAATGATTCCCCGCTGGCACAGGGCGATGACGAGGACGGCGCATCGGGCGACCCGTTCTTCGAGTTCTTCCGGCGCTTCCAGCAAGGCCAGGGCCGGCCCGGCGGCCCGCAGCAGGAAATGCCCACGCGCGGCCAGGGCTCGGGCTTCATCGTCAGCGCCGACGGCATCATCCTGACCAATGCCCACGTGGTGCGCGGCGCGAAGGAAGTCACCGTCAAGCTGACCGACCGGCGTGAGTTCCGCGCCAGGGTGCTGGGCGCCGACCCCAAGACCGACGTGGCCGTGCTGAAGATCGACGCAGCCAACCTGCCGGTGGTGGCGCTGGGCAAAACCAGCGAGCTGAAAGTCGGCGAATGGGTGCTGGCGATCGGTTCTCCCTTCGGCTTTGAAAACACCGTGACCGCGGGCGTCGTCAGCGCCAAGGGCCGCTCGCTGCCCGACGACAGCAGCGTCCCCTTCATCCAGACAGACGTGGCCATCAACCCAGGCAACTCGGGCGGCCCGCTGTTCAATGCGCGCGGCGAGGTGGTGGGCATCAACTCGCAGATCTACAGCCGCAGCGGCGGCTACCAGGGCGTGTCCTTTGCCATTCCCATTGACGTGGCGGGACGCATCAAGAACCAGATCGTGGCCACCGGCAAGGTCGAACACGCGCGTCTCGGTGTGGCGGTGCAGGAGATCAACCAGGCCTTTGCCGACTCCTTCAAGCTCGACAAGCCCGAAGGCGCGCTGGTCTCCAGTGTTGAAAAGGGCGGGCCGGCCGACAAGGCAGGCCTGCAGTCGGGCGACGTGATCCGCAAGGTCAACGGCCAGCCCATCGTGTCGTCGGGTGACCTGCCGGCGGTGATCGGCCTGGCGGCGCCCGGCGACAGCGCCAGGCTGGAGATCTGGCGCCAGGGCGCGGCCAGGGAGCTGACGGCGCGGCTGGGCAGCGCCGACCAGAAGGTCGCACAGGCCGATGACCCGAAAACCAGCGCCGCGCAGGGCAAGCTGGGCCTGGCGCTTCGGCCGCTGCGGCCCGACGAGCAGCAGGAAGCCGGTGTCGAGAGCGGCCTGCTGGTGCAACAGGCCAGCGGTCCCGCTGCGTTGGCCGGGGTTCAGCCCGGTGACGTGCTGGTGTCCGTCAACGGCACACCGGTGCGCAACGTCGAGCAGGTGCGCGCCATGGTGGCGAAGTCCGGCAAGTCGGTCGCGCTGCTGATACAGCGCGGCGACAGCAAGATATTTGTGCCGCTGAATCTCGGCTGATAGCGGGCGAAGCAGAATGGGTCAAGCCTGCATCGGTGGCATCGCGCTGCGTCGCGGGTTCACTGTGGCTGGCGAGGCTTTAACTCCCCACTCCCAACCCCCCGCCCTTCCCTCGCCCCGCTGGGCGAGAGAAGGGAGCCTCATTTGGCCGCGTGCGCTGCGCTCGCGTGCAAACATGACGGCCTGTTGGGATTCCCGTGTAGGAAGCGCTCTGCGCTTCCTACACTCCGGATTGAATTCGGTCTTGGGGTTTGGATGTTCGTCTTCTTCCTCCACCCGTCGGGCTGGGCCGAGGAGCGCAGCCGAAAATGGATCAGGACGAGCGATTGTCTGAGCCGAAGGCGAGTTCGAGCTCGGCCCCATTTTCGGTGAGCACCGCAGGTTGCCCGTAGCGAAGCGAAGGGACCCAGACCATCGGGTCGCCTTCTCTTTGCTTACTTTCTCTTGGCGAAGCAAGAGAAAGTGAGTCGCCTCGCCGGGGCGAGACCCGGCTTGTGGGCATACCTCACAGCATGAGTCATCAACCATGGATCCCGGATCAAAGTCCGGGATGACACGCGGGGGAGCCGATGCGGGCTGCGGCCCGTTTTTTTGCGCCCCGTTTCGCCGCCTGCTTCGTCTGGTTACACGTGAATCGGCTACGCTTTGCCTCCTCACAGGGGAAAACGTGGCCTTATCCATCGCAAAAACAATCACAGCCCTGCTTGCCGCAGGCGTCTTGCAGGCCCAGGCGCTGCAGGTCACCAGTGTCTCGCCCCAGGGGGAAGTTGCACGGGTGCGGCAGATTGCCGTCAAGTTCGATGACAGCGCCGTCAACTTCGGCGACCCCAAGGCGCCCGCCCCTGTCAGCCTGAGCTGCAGCGACGCGCAGGCCACCGGGGGCTCGGGCCGCTGGATCAGCGACCGCCAATGGGCTTTTGAATTCGACAGCGATCTGCCGCCGGGCGTCAGCTGCACCCTGCAGGGCATCCCCACCTTCCGCTCGCCCAAAGACCAGGCCCTCAGCGGCAAGCTGTCCTGGAAGTTCAACACCGGCGGCCCTTTTGTGCAGAACCTGCGCCCCGGCACCTACCAGCGCATCGACGAAGAACAGTACTTCGTGCTGCAGCTCAACGGACCGGCCACGCTGGCCAGCGTCCGGGAGAACGTCTGGTGTTCGGTCGAAGGCCTGGGTGAGCGGGTTCCGGTGAAACTGATCGAAGGCAAGGAACGGCAGGCACTGATCAAGTCGCAGAGCCTGGACAAGGCCGCCGGGAAAGACCCCTTGAGCGTGGTGACACTGGCCTGCAACCGGCGCCTCACACCCGCGAGCAAAATCCAGCTGGTGTACGGAAAAGGCGTGGCCACCCCGAGCGGTGTGGCCAACTCGGTGGAGCGGCGCTACAACTTCCAGGTGCGCGAGCCGTTCACGGCCAGCTTCAGCTGCGAACGCGAAAACGCGCAGTCGGCCTGTTTGCCGATTCGCTCCATGAGCCTGAACTTCAACGCGCCGGTGCCACGCAAGCTGGCCGAGGCGATTCGCCTGCAGTCAGCCGCAGGCGCGCTCAAGCCAGAGTTCGACACGGAAAGCGGCGACGGCGACAACGTCGTCAACCGTGTCAGCTTCAAGCCGCCTTTTGCAGAGCAGACCACCTTCACGCTCGAGCTTCCCAAGGACTTCAAGGACGCTTCCGGCCGCCCCCTGCGCAATAACGACAACTTCCCGCTGAAGGTGGCGACCGGCACCATGCCGCCGCTGGCCAAGTTCGCCGCCGCACCATTCGGCATCGTCGAGCTTTTTGCCGAACCCGGCGCCAAAGCGGGCGAGCCGGCGCTGCTGCCGGTGACGCTGCGCAACGTCGAAGCCGCGCTGCAAGTCAAAGGCCTGACGCCCGGCAAGGTCAGCGACCTGCAACCCAAAACCGATGCCGACATCATTGCCTGGTTCCGCAAGGTGGCGTATTACAACAACTACCAGGTGGACCGCGACCAGGCCGGCCGGGACGTGAAGGGAGCGCTGCCCCAGGCGCTTGACGCGCAAAGCAAGGAGTACGTGCAGTCGCGCATGCTCTCCTTGCTCCATGGCCAGCCCGGCGTGAAAACGCTGGACCTGCCCAAAGCGGCGAGCGGCGACCCGCGTCCCTTCGAGGTGATCGGCATCCCGCTCTCGCCCGGCTTTCACGTGGTCGAAATCGCTTCGCAGAAACTCGGCAGCTCGCTGCTCGATGAGCGGCACGGTGCCAGCCGGACCATGGTTGTGCGCACCTCGGCCCTGGTCACCAACCTGGGCGTGCATTTCAAGCTGGGCCGTGAAAACGCGCTGGCCTGGGTCACGACACTGGACAAGGGCGCGCCGGTGGCCGGCGCCACGGTGCGGGTTTCCAGCTGCAAGGGCGAAGAACTCGCCAAGGCCGTGACCAACGCACAGGGCATTGCGAACTTCAAGGGCCTGGCGTCCGAGGCGCCGCGCTGCGGCGGGGACGATTACCGCAATGCCTATTTCGTCAGCGCACGGAGCACCGTTGACAGTGTCGAAGACATCAGCTTCACCTGGAGCGACTGGCACAAGGGCATCGAGCCCTGGCGCTTCAACGTGCCGACCAGCAGCGAGGCCCGCCCGGATCAGCGTGCCCACACGATTTTCGACCGCACCCTGCTGCGCGCCGGGGAAACCGTGTCCATGAAACACCTGCTGCGCACCGAAACCAGCCAGGGTTTTGGCCTGGCCGATGTCATGCCGGACAAGCTGGTGGTGACGCACACCGGCAGCGGACAACAGTACGCGCAGCCGCTGAACTGGCGCAAAACCGCCACCGGCGGCCACAGCGCCGAGAGCACCTTTGCGATCCCGCCGGCCGCCAAACTCGGCGAGTACCAGGTGGAGCTGCGCCAGGGAAGCCGCGCAACGCCCACTGGCGCCTTCCGCGTGGAGGAGTTCCGCCTTCCGGTGCTGGAGGGCCGCATCCAGCCCAGCGAGAAAAAAGCCCTGGTCAATGTCAAGGCCGTGCCCACCGACGTACAGATCAACTATGTCTCGGGTGGCGGCGCAGCCAACCTGCCGGTGCGGGTGTCGGCCTTGCTGCGCGGAAAGACCCTGAGCTACAGCGACTATGAGGCCTTCAATTTCGCACCGCCGCGCGTGCAGCGCGCCGCCAGTGAAGGCGGTGAGGAAGAGGCCACGGCCTCGCAGGACCAGCGCGTGGTCGCCGACAAGCTGGCCCTGACCCTGGACCGCAACGGCGGCGGCAAAACCAGCATCACCGACCTGCCCGCCAGCAAACAACCGCAGGAGCTGCTGCTGGAAGCCAGCTACGCCGACCCGAATGGCGAGGTGCAGACGATTCGCAGCGTCACCACGCTGTGGCCGGCCGCCGTGGTGGCCGGCATCAAGACGGAAGGCTGGGTCTCCGCGAGCCAGAAGATCAAGTTCCAGGCACTGGCCCTGGACCTGGGCGGCAAACCGGCGGCCGATGTGCCGCTGGAGGTCAAGGCCGTGGCGCGCATCGTCACCACCAGCCGCAAACGCATGGTCGGGGGCTTTTACACCTATGACAACAAGACCGACATCAAGGAACTGGGCAGCGTCTGCAGCGGCAAAAGCGACAGCCGCGGCCTGCTGCTGTGCGAGGCCAAACTTGGCGAGCCGGGCGAGGTGGAACTGGTCGTGACCGCCAAAGACGGCAGCGGCAACAGCATCCAGGCCGCCAGCTCGGTCTATGTCACCAAACAGGGCGAGTTGTGGTTCGGCGGTGAGGACCATGACCGCATGGACGTGTTGCCAGAGAAAAAGAGCTACCAGCCGGGCGAGACCGCCAAATTCCAGGTGCGTATGCCCTTCCGTTTTGCCACCGCACTGGTCGCGATCGAGCGCGAAGGCATCATCGAGACGCAGGTGGTGCAGCTCAATGGCCAGGATCCGACCGTCCAGCTCAAGGTCAAGGAGGGCTGGGGCCCGAATGTGTATGTCAGCGTGCTGGCCCTGCGCGGCCGCCTGCGCGAGGTGCCCTGGTACAGCTTTTTCACCTGGGGCTACAAGGCGCCGCGTGAATGGTGGACCTCCTTCTGGTACGAAGGCCGTGAGTATGTGGCGCCTACCGCGCTGGTGGACCTGAGCAAACCGGCCTTCCGCCTCGGCCTGGCGGAAATCCGCGTCGGCACGCAGGCGCATCAGCTGGCCGTGACGGTCAAGGCCGACAGGGACACTTACCCGGTGCGCGGCCAGGCCCAGCTCACCATCACGGCGAAACTGCCCAACGGCCAGCCGGCCGCCCATGCCGAAGTCGCGCTGGCCGCGGTCGACCAGGCGCTGCTGGAGCTGATGCCCAACACCAGCTGGGACCTGCTGGGCGCGATGCTGCAGCGCCGCGCCTGGGGCGTGGAAACCTCCACCGCGCAAATGGAAATCATCGGCCGCCGGCACTATGGGCGCAAGGCCGTGCCGGCCGGCGGCGGCGGCGGGCGCAGCAACACGCGCGAGCTGCTGGACACCCTGCTGCTGTGGAACCCGACACTGCAGCTTGATGCGAACGGCCAGGCCGTGGTCGCCGTACCGCTCAACGATGCGCTGACCACCTTCAGGATCGTCGCGGTCGCCGACAGCGGCACCGGCCTGTTCGGCACCGGCCAGACCGCCATCAAGGCGACGCAGGATTTGCAGATCATCAGCGGCCTGCCGCCGCTGGTGCGCGAGGACGACCAGTTCCGCGCGCAGATCACGCTGAGAAACACGACCAAGGCGGCGATGAAGGTCGAGGTCAGCCCGCGCGCCACCCTGCTGGATCCGAGCGACGCGCCGGGCCGCCCCAAGCAAGCGAGCGCCCCCTCGGGGGGCAGCAACCCACGCGCAGCGGGGGAGCGTGGGGGCCTGTACACGCAGACAGTGGACATTCCCGCCGGCGAGGCCCGCGAGGTGGCCTGGATGGTGACGGCGCCGGCGCAGCTCGCGCTCACACGCACCGAAGCCATCCTCTGGGAGATTGAGGCCAAAGACACGGTGAGCGGTGCACGCGACGGCCTGAAAGCGCGCCAGCGCATCATCCCCGCCGTGCCGCTGACGGTGCAGCAGGCGACGCTGGTGCAGGTCGATGGCTCCTTCACGCTGGACGTGGCCCCGCCGGCCGATGCGCTGCCCGGCCGCGGGGGTTTAAAAATGTCGCTGCAACCGAAACTCGCAGAGGGCATGGACGGCGTGCGCGACTGGTGGGCCAACTACCCGTTCGCCTGCCTCGAGCAAAAAACCAGCAAGGCCGTCGGCCTGCGCGATGCGAAGCTCTGGCAAACCGTGCTGGCGCAGCTGCCCGGCTACCTCGACAGCGACGGCCTGGCCAGTTACTTCCCGCCGCGCGACGGCGAGGCCTCGCGCGGCAGCGATACGCTGACGGCCTACCTTCTGGCGGCCACGCATGAAGCGGCCGCACTGAATCCAGCGTTCGCGATGCCCGACGACGCGCGCGCCCCCATGGAGCGCGGCCTGATTGCGTTTGTGGAAGGCCGCATCCAGCGCGAGTTCTGGAGTCCCCGCAAGGACCTGGACGTGCGCAAGCTCGCTGCCATCGAAGCCCTGTCGCGTTACGGCAAGGCGCAGGGCCGCATGCTGGGCAGCATCACCATCGCGCCCAACCAGTGGCCCACCCATGCGGTGATCGACTGGCTGAACATTCTCAAACGTGTGGCCGATGTGCCGCAGCGCGAGCAGCGCCTGCTTGAGGCGACCCAGGTGCTGAAATCGCGCCTGTCGTGGCAAGGCACCAAGCTCACCTTCAGCACCGAGAAGGACGACTACTGGTGGTGGCTGATGGTCAACGGCGACGTCAACACCGCGCGCCTGATGCTGGCGGTGATGGACGACCCGGCCTGGAAGGACGACATGGGCAAGCTGGCCAACGGCTTCATAGCCCGCCAGCAAAAAGGCGCCTGGCACACCACCACCGCCAACCTCTGGGGCGGGCTGGCGCTGGACAGGTTCTCGGCGAAGTTTGAGGCGGCGCCGGTGGCCGGCGTCACCAAAGCCGCCTTGGCCGCAGCGACAGCGAGTGTGGACTGGGCAAAAGTCGAACGCATCAAGCCCACCGATACGCTTGGCGCGCCGAACCAGACGACTTTCTTCGGCGCGCCCGCCTCGTCCGGGAATCTGCGGGGCAACAGCATGTTCCTGCCCTGGAGCACAACAACACCAGGCGGCAAGGACACGCTGACCGTGACGCAGCAAGGCACGGGCAAGCCCTGGCTGACCTTGCAATCGCTGGCGGCCATCCCCCTGAAAGCGCCTTTCAACGCCGGCTACCAGATCAGGAAAACCATCACGCCGGTGGAGCAGGCCGTCAAGGGCCTCTACACCCGCGGCGACGTGGTGCGCATTTCGCTTGAAGTCAACGCCAGCGCCGACATGACCTGGGTGGTGATCAGCGACCCGGTGCCCGGCGGCGCCACCATTCTCGGCAGCGGCCTGGGCCGCGACTCGCAGATCGCCACCAGCGGCGAGAAAAAATCGGCTTCATCGGGTGGAGGCTGGCCGGCGTTCGAGGAACGCAGCTTCGAGGCCTTCCGCAGTTATTACGAGTACCTGCCCAAAGGCGTGGTGAAGATGGAATACACCGTGCGCCTGAACAACGTCGGCGATTTCGCGCTGCCGCCCAGCCGCGTCGAAGCCATGTATGCGCCTGAGATGTTTGGCGAGACGCCGAATGCGCGCGTCAAGGTGGAAGGCGTCAAATAAATATGCCCCCCACGCTTGTTGCTTCGCATGCTGCGCTGCCCCCCGAGGGGGCTGATTTTCCCTGGGGCGGCCCGACGGAAAATCGCACGCATCCTTGGCCAGTTCCTCTGCGTATCGCACGCTGTGCTTCGCTCGCTCTTTTTTTGATAGCTGCTTGCGCCCGTCCTTCATGGGCTACAGCCACTTTTGACGAAGTAAAAAACGAATTCCACCCGTCCGACACGCTGATCCTGGACCGCAGCGGCGAAGTACTCCAGCGCCTGCGCACCGACAACACGGTGCGGCGCGGCCAGTGGGTGGCGCTGCCGGACATCTCACCCGCCCTGCGCACGGCGCTGGTGCTCAGCGAGGACAAACGTTTTTACGAACACAGCGGCGTGGACTGGCGCGCCGTCTCTGCCGCCGCCTGGGGCAATTTGTGGGCCACCAGAACGCGTGGTGCCTCCACGCTCAGCATGCAGCTGGCCGGCCTGCTCGACGAGGACTGGCGTGCGGCAGCGGGCGGGCGCAGCATCACGCAGAAGATCGGCCAGACGGTGTCGGCACAGTTACTGGAGCGCAGCTGGCGCAAGGACCAGATTCTCGAGGCCTACCTCAACCTCGTGCCCTTTCGCGGCGAGATCGTCGGCATCGATGCGTTGAGCCGCACTTTGTTCGGCAAGGCGGCGCACGGACTGGACGAACGCGAGGCGGCGCTGGCGGCGGCGCTGGTGCGGGCACCGAATGCGAAAGCGGTGCAGGTCACGCAGCGCGCCTGCGGCGTCCTGAAAATCATGCAGGCGCCCGCGAAAGCCGATTGCGAGGGTCTGGATCTGTTTGCCACCGCGGCGTTGCAGCGCAAATCGTTTGACCCATCCGAAGGTGTGGCGCCGCACCTGGCGCGCCGTCTCCTGTCCGTTCGGGCTGAGCCTGTCGAAGCCATGCGCGGGAAGACGCTCACTTCGACAAGCTCAGTGCGAACGGTAGTTTCTACCGCACGCGCCCCCCTGCAACGCTTCGCCGTGTCTACCCTGACCCAGCACCTGCGCGAACTGCGCGGCCGTCACGTGGAAGACGGTGCCATCGTCGTGCTGGACAACGCGACCGGCGAGGTGCTGGCCTGGGTCGGTTCATCCGGCGAACTCAGCGGCGCGGCCGAGGTGGACGGGGTGCTGGCGCTGCGCCAGCCCGGCTCCACGCTCAAGCCCTTTCTGTATGCGCAGGCGTTGGCCGAAAAACGCATCACCGCCGCATCGCTGCTGGAGGATTCGTCCTCGCAGATCCCCACGGCCGGTGGCCTCTACATCCCGCAGAATTACGACCGCCAGTTCAAGGGTCTGGTCTCGGCACGCACCGCGCTGGGCGCCTCGCTCAACGTGCCCGCCGTGCGCACACTCGTGATGGTCTCGCCCGATGCCTTTCACAAGCAGCTCAGGGCCGTGGGCCTGCCATTGAGGGAAACCGGCGACTACTACGGCTACAGCCTGGCGCTGGGCAGCAGCGAGGTCTCCCTGCTGGCGCTGGCCAACGCCTACCGCGCGCTGGCCAATGGCGGGCGTTACAGCACCCCTTCTTTTTCCGTTCGCCCTGGGCCCTTCGACTCAGCTCAGGACAGGCTTGTGGAAGGGTCTGCCATGAAGAAAAAGGCTTCGACAGGCTCAGCCCGAACGGGTTCTGTCCAGGCCCTGGACCCCGGCGCCGCCTTCGTCGTCGGCGACATTCTCAGTGACCCGGTGGCGCGCGCGCGAACCTTCGGCACCGACAGCGTGCTGGCCACACGTTTCTGGACCGCGGTGAAAACCGGCACCAGCAAGGACATGCGCGACAACTGGGCCATCGGCTACTCGCAACGCTACACCGTCGGCGTCTGGGTGGGCAATGCCAGCGGGGCCCCCATGTGGGACGTCAGCGGCACCAGCGGCGCGGCACCGGTCTGGGCAGCGCTGATGAATTACCTGCATCGCACCGAGCCCAGCCGCGCCCCGGCGCCGCCGGCCGGCGTGGTGCAACGCCAGGTGACCTTTGCCGATGCAGCGGGCGCGCCTGTCGAGGCGGCGCGCGGCGAATGGTTTCTGCGGGGCACGGAGCAGACCCTCTTTGCTATTGATTCAGGAGCTGCCAGCGCATACAGGAAAAGGGCTGAAGGCAAAAATGACTCGAAAGCAGCGGACAACAGGGCGTCTGCCGCAAGCCGCATCACCGCGCCCACCCACGGCACCATCATCGCGCTGGACCCGGACATTCCGCCCAACCGTCAGCGCGTGAGCTTCAGCGCCCAGGGCCGCGACCTGCGCTGGCTGATGGACGGCAAGCCGCTCGCCCGCGGCGCACAGGTGCAGTGGTTGCCCTGGCCGGGACAGCATGTGGTGCAGCTGGCCGATGCCGGCGGCAAGGTGCTCGATGAGATCCGGCTGGAGGTACGCGGCGCCGGCGTGCGCGATGCCCAGCCCGGCAGCGGCGCATCAAAATAATTTCATCCCGGCGCAAGCGTAATTCACGCCGAAAAACAGGCAGCCCGCTACCATGCAGGACATAACAGGAGACCGTATGCCCGTGATCACCACCATTGAAGACCTGCGCGTTCTGGCGAAAAAACGCGTTCCCCGCATGTTCTACGACTATGCCGACTCCGGCTCGTGGACCGAAAGCACCTACCGCGCCAATGAAAGCGACTTCCAGTCCATCAAGCTGCGCCAGCGCGTCGCCGTCAACATGGAAAACCGCAGCACGGCCACGCAGATGATCGGCCAGCACGTGGCCATGCCGGTGGCGATTGCGCCTACCGGCCTGACCGGTATGCAACACGCCGACGGCGAGATCCTGGGCGCGCGTGCGGCGAAAAAATTCGGCATTCCGTTCACTCTCTCGACCATGAGCATCTGCTCGATCGAGGACGTGTCGGCCGGCACCGGCGGGCACCCCTTCTGGTTCCAGCTTTATGTGATGAAGGACCGCGACTTCATCGAGCGCCTGATCGACCGCGCCAAGGCTGCCAATTGCTCGGCGCTGGTGCTGACGCTGGACCTGCAGATCCTCGGCCAGCGCCACAAGGACCTCAAGAACGGCCTGAGCGCGCCGCCCAAACCGACACTGGCCACCATCCTGAACCTGATGACCAAGCCGCGCTGGGGCCTGGGCATGCTGGGCACCAGACGCCACGGTTTCGGCAACATCGTCGGCCATGTCAAGGGTGTCGAGAACATGGGTTCACTTTCCGAGTGGACCGCCAAGCAGTTCGACCCGGGCCTGAACTGGGGCGACGTGGAATGGATCAAGAAGCGCTGGGGCGGCAAGCTGATCCTCAAAGGCATCCAGGACGTGGAGGACGCGAAACTCGCGGTCAACTCCGGCGCCGACGCACTCATCGTGTCCAACCACGGCGGGCGCCAGCTCGATGGCGCCGAGTCGTCCATACGCGCACTGCCGCAGATCGTGGACGCCGTCGGCAGCCGGATCGAGGTCCACATGGACGGTGGCATCCGCAGCGGCCAGGACGTACTCAAGGCGCGGGCACTCGGCGCCAAAGGCACCTACATCGGCCGCTCCTTCCTGTACGGCCTGGGCGCCATGGGTGAAGAAGGCGTGACCAAGGCGCTGCAGATCATCCACCGCGAGCTCGATTTGACGATGGCGTTTTGCGGCCACACCAACATCGAGACGGTGGACAAGGGCATCTTGCTGCCCGGAACCTATCCCGTGGCGGCGCCGTAGGAAGCGGCGATAAAGTCCTCGCCGATCACGCCGGCGGAAAGTTGCGTGGCTTCCAGGGCCAGCTGCTCGGCCCGGTTGATCACACCCAGGGCGTCGGTGCAGCTTCCGGCGATGCGGATCAGGCCCACCCCGATGGAGGGTTTGAAAACGTGCAGGTTCTGCCCAGCGCCCACCGACACGGGCTCGCGCAACTCGCGGCGCAAACGTGTCGCCAGCAGCTGGCTGCGCCGCGGGTCCTGCACCGCAGAAACCACGAGTACAAAACAGCGGGGGTGGTACAGCCCCACCACATTGCGAAACCCGACGATGCGCCGGATGCGCGCGAGCAGCACCACCAGGATCTGCTGGTCGACACCATGCCCTGCCACCCCGCCAAGCTGGTAGAGATTGGCGATGCTGATGGCCGCCACCACGCAGTCCCGGCCAACACGCGCGCTGCGCCACAACGCATCTTCCACATGGGGTAGCAGTCGGGAGCCCAGTGTCATGTCAACCCCCCAGGCGGGGTCTGCCAGGCTCCGCGCCAGACGTTTGAGCTTGCGCTGTTCCCGATTGCGCAGCAATGTCAGCGCAATCACGATCAGAAAGTAGCCGATGGTGCAGGCCACGGTCAACACCGCCATGCCCAGGCCGGTCGCCTCAAGAGCCTTCGAATACAGGCCGCCCGCCATGCCGGCCAGGCAAAGACAGGCCACCACCATCCAGCGTGCCAGCGCGTCCCCCAGGGTGACACCGCGGGCCGACACCATGGCCGCGCAGAGCACCGAGAGGGCGTTCACCACAGCTGCAGCCGCAATCACCTGCGCCGGTGTCCAGACATCTTCCTGCAGGGCGATGATGGCCAGCACCACGGCCGCCAGCACCAGCGCAAAACTTCCGCCGGCCACCGTCCAGCGTATGAGGCGATCATCGCGCGCGGCACCGACCCAGACCCCCAGATAGGTCAGCGCCAGGGCACCGCTCAGGGGTCCGAACGAGGCCTTGAGCGGCAGCAATACCGGGCCGCGCAATGCCGGCACCAGCATTTCAGGCAGGCCGGACAGCAGGATCGACAAACCACCTGTCAGCAGGATGAAGGCGAGTCCACGCGCCGCCGAGACAGATCGGCTCGCGACCAGGTCGGCCGCCGCCACAAGGGACAGCAGCAGGAGGGCTCCGGCCATGGCTGACCAGAGGGCGAGCTCCGACGGCGTCACAGGATTCACGAGGTGTTGCCCCTTCCTTTTGTCGGGTCTGGACGGCTTACCTTGCCGGCGGCGGTCCACCGCCGATCTGGAGGAGGCCGCGCCGGACGGAGATCATTGTACAGTTTGTTACATTTGTTCGCTCAATCCCCCGAATCGGTCGTTTGCAAGGCTGGGCGGAAAGCGTCCGATGAAGCGCGCGACCGACGCGACCAACGCGACAGAGGGCCTTCTTGGGGATTGCCCCCATGACAGTGCGCCTCAAAACAAATAAGCTCACTTACCAATTACTCCCGTGCTCTGCCACCCGTCTCCCATGAATCCCCCGCAGGAACCCGCCATCCACACCCCCCCGGTGCGACGCTTCAAGGACCCGGACTACGTCGAGGTCGCCCCGACACTGGCCGCGCTGCGCCAGCGCATCGACACGCTTGACGAGCAGATCATCGGGCTGCTCGCGCAGCGCGCGCTGTGTGTGCGTGACGCCACCCGCTTCAAGCGCGACGCGTTCCAGGTGGCCGCACCGGCGCGCCAGGCCGAAGTCTTCGCGCGTGTGCGGGCCCTGGCCGCGCAGCATGAAGCCGCCTTCCCCGGACTGCCCGATATCATTGAGTCCGCCTACCGCACCCTCGTCGCCGGCTACATCGCCGGCGAGGGCAATTTTTTTCACGACACGGAACTGATCACCGCATGAACACCCGCACAACCCCCCGTTTTCCGCTGACCCGCCTGCTGGCCCGCTGCGCCGTGGTTGCCACTGTGGCGCTTGCCACGGCAGGCGCCATGGCCCAGGCCTGGCCCAACAAGCCGATTCGCATCGTGGTGCCCTACGGCGCAGGCTCGTCACCGGATGTGATCGCGCGCATCGTGGCCGACAAACTCTCGCCTCGCCTGGGTCAGCCGGTGATCATCGACAACCGCGCCGGCGCCGGCGGCAACAACGGCACCGGCGCGGTTGCCAAGTCGGCAGGCGATGGCTACACCTTCGTCATCAGCACCAACGGCCCGCTGGTGTACAACACCGTGCTTTACAAGAAGCTGCCCTATGACCCGTTCACCGAGCTGCGCCCGGTGGTGCTGGCCGGCGGCCAGGCCAATGTGTGTGCGGTGCGTTCCGACTCGGGCATCACCACGCTCATGGAGCTGGTCGATGCCATGAAGAAAAACCCGGGCAAGTTCAACTTCTCTTCGACCGGCGTCGGCAGCCTGTCGCAGCTCGGCGTGGAACTGCTCAAGGTCAAGACCGACACCTTCGCTGTCCACATTCCGTACGCCTCCTCGCCGCTGTCCATCCTGGCCATCCTCCAGGGCGATGTGCAGTTTGCCTGCGTGCCCGCGGTGGCGGTGATCCCCCAGGTCAAGGCGGGCAAGATGCGCGCACTGGCAGTCTCCACCGCCAAACGCAGCCAGCTCATGCCTGACATCCCGACCATGAAGGAAGCCGGCCTGCCCGAGATTGAAAACCTCGCCTGGATGGCCGTGATGGCCCCGGCCAGTACGCCAACCGACATCGTCCGGCGCATGAACCAGGAAATCAACGCCGTACTCGCCATGCCGGAGGTCAAGGAAAAACTCCACGCTCAGTACATGGAACCGATTGGCGGCTCCGAGCAGGACCTGCAGAAGTTCATGCAGCAGGAATTGCGCGTGATGACCCCCATCATCAAGCGCACCGGCATCTCCGTCGAATAAGCGCCCCCATGATCGATCTGCGCGTCAGGCGCAGCGCAGCCAGTCTGGCGCAGGTCGAGGAAGCTCTTGCGGGGCTGGAAACACAGCCCGGCATGTATCTCGGCGTGGATGCCGGCATTCCCGCCTTGCATCCGCTGCAGGCCACCTTGCTGGTCGAACCCGCGCTGGCCCTGCGTCTTTACGGCAACGGGCTGGACGTCGAGGTCCTCAATGGCTTTGGCCAGGCCCTGCTGGCGCAGCCCGCCCTGGCGAGCTGGCGAACCCTGGCCGTGCGAGGTCCGCGGGCATCGGGCATCACGGCACTGCGCGCTTTTCTGGCCTGTTTTGATCCCTCGCCCGATGTTCTGCTTCTGGGCGCGCTGCCGTTTGCGGCCCACCGTCTGGTCGAGCCGGGCAACGATGCTGGCGCGCTGGGCGTGCTCTTTTTCGGCCAGCACCTGCTCCGGCGGGACGGTGCCGGCGCCTGGCATCACGTCGCCTTGAGCCTTCCCGGGACCGTGTTGCCAGCCTCCACACCAACCGGCTCGCCTGCGGCACCCGTCGCCATCCAGGCCACCCCCCGCCCTGTCGCCGACGAACCCCGTGACGATTTTCCGGTGGGCGCATACGCCGACATGGTGCGCGGCGCGCTGGACTGCCTGCGGGAGCGCCCGCTGGTCTCCCTGACCCTGAGCCAGAGCTACCGCCGCCGTGTGCAGTTGCCGGCCGTGACGGCGTTCGCGCGCCTGCGCGAAGCCAATCCCGCACCTGCCAGCTTTTTTGTCAACGACGGTTCGGGGCTGCGCCTGTTCGGCGCCTCGCCCGACCTGCAACTCGTCGTGACCGGCCGCAGCATCCAGACCCTGCCCGTGTGCGGCACCGTGGCACGCCGGCCCGGCGCGACGGGTGAAGCCGAATCGCTGCGCGAGCTGCTCAATGAAGAGGTGGACGCTGCGTCGCTGGCCGTCTGCACCGACGCGCTGCGCAATGACCTGGCACCCTTGTGCGAGCCCGGTTCGCTGCGCCTGCTGGACCGGCGCCGACCGATGTCGCTGGCGACCGTGGTGCATGCGGTGGACCGGCTCGAAGGACGGCTGCGCGACGGCGTCGATGCGTGGGACGCCATCGTGGCCACGGCAGCGCCGGTGATGGTCACCGGCACCCCGCGGGCCGAAGCGCTGCGGGCCATCGCGGAGCTCGAGGCCAGCCCGCGCGGCTGGTACGGCGGCCTGATGGTGCAGGTGGCATCCAACGGCGACGCGCTCGCCGGCACCATCCTGCGCGCCGCCGCGGTCCGGGGCAACGTGGCTGAAGTGCGCACCGGCGGCGACCTGATGGCCGACTCGTCGCCGGAACGCGAAGAGCAGGAGTCCCGCCTCAAGACACTCTCGCTCTGGCGCGCGTTCGGGCTGGAACCTGCCGCCACGCGCAGCACTGGGCAGCCGGGCATCGCCCTGCCCGCCGCTGTTCACCTGATGAATGCTGGCGACCCCTTTGGCCATGCCATGCGCGACTGCCTGCTGGGCCTGGGCCTGGATCTCACGCCGCAGGCGCCCTGTGGCCTGCTCGTCGGACCAGGTGAACCGGCGGCTTGTCCGGAGCAGCACCTGGTCGCTGTCGGCGATGCAGCACTGCGCCTGCTTGGAAAATCCGGCTGGACCGTGTTGCACGACCGGCCAGCGCATGGCCGCACACTGCTGTGCACCACCACCGCCGAAGCGCCGTGGCACAGCGACAGTCCTTTTGCTGCGACGCGTTATGCCAGCGCCGCGCTTCAGACCGGAGAGCTGCTTGCAGGCTGGCAGGCCTGGGCACTGGACGAGCAGGGGCAGCCCGTCGCCCTGGCCCACGCCGGCCGTCGCCTGGTCTGCCTGTTGTTTCGCCCGGACTCCATGCTGTCGAGCCCGCAGGCGCTGCAGTTGCTGCGTGCGGCCCTGGCTTTTGCAGCCGCTACCGAACAGCTTTAGGACCTAGCGCTGTCCAAACGGCCGGGCCGGCACTGTTTTCAGGTAGGCGTACAGCGCCTGGGCATCCACCTCGTTGAGTTCACGCAGTGACTCGAAGGGCATGACGGTGACGGCCGTGCCGTCGGGTCGCTTGCCGCTGCGCAGCATGGCGACAAACTGGCCGGCGTCCCGGTAACGCGTCATGCTGCTGCCCTCGCCCGGCGTGAGATTGGCGGCCGCCGCCCAGTCGGGGGGAGCACCGGGGATCTTGCCGCCGGAAAGCCCCGGGCCGTGACAGCTGATACACATGTTGGCCACATAGGCCCCGTGCGCCGCCGTCACGCCTTCGGCCACGGCCGTTGCCGGCGGCAGGGAATGGTCAATCTTCTGCGCCGCGTCTTCGATCGCGCCGAAGCCGTACAGCAGCTTGACCGGCAGCGACAACTCCAGCACGGCTGCACCGCCCGGCTGCGGCGGCAGGCTGCGCACATACGCCACCAGCGCGCCGAGGTCGGCATCGGTGAGGCGGTTGTAATCCTCACTGGGCATGACAAACAGCGGACGGCCATCGGGCTTGACGCCGTGGCGCACGGTGCGCACCCAGTCTTCGGGGGTGTAGCGCGCCACCACCTTGCCCTCGCCCGGTGTGATGTTCGGGCCCGCCAGGCGCAGGCCATGGCCGTCGTTGACAAACTCGCGGCCAGCGCCGTTGGCGCCATGGCAGTCCACACAACCGCGCGAATTGAACAGGTATTTGCCGCGCTCCAGCGACTGCGCATCGGCAGCGACAGCCACCGGCCGCACAGCCACCTTGACGAGCCGCTGCGCTTTTTGATCGGCCAGCCTCGTCCCTACCAGCGTCGCACCGGCAGCCAGCACCACCAGGGCGACTCCCGCGCCTCCTACCCACTTGACCCACCGCTTCATTGTTCTCCTCCGTGGCTTGATCCCTGTCCGCACCCTGCGAGACAAAGGCAGAATTCTAGAAAACAGGCGCCGCCTTGTCACGCGTACGGCCGGGAAATAAGTCACAGCGGCCCCTGCCGGCGAAGGCAACTATTTACATCCGGGGGCCGGGAACAGCAGGACAAGCGCCCGGACCGGCCTAACCCACGGAGAGCCCCGTTCAACGCTATGCTTGCCGGGTGAGCGCCTCCCTCCCGTCCAACCCTTCCAGCCCGTCGAAAATCCGCCGCATTGCGCACCTCGACATGGATGCTTTTTTTGCGTCCATCGAGCTGCTGCGTTACCCGCAGCTCAAGGGCCTGCCGGTGGTCATCGGCGGGGGCCGGCGCAAGGTGGACGAGGCACTGATGGCAGCGCAGGGCGAACGGGCATTGCGCTTCATCCCGGTCGCCGATTTTCCGCGGCTCAAGGACTATGTGGGCCGCGGGGTCATCACCACCGCAACCTATGCCGCGCGCCAGTTCGGGGTGGGCTCGGCCATGGGCATGATGAAGGCCGCCAAACTCTGCCCGCAGGCGATCGTGCTGCCGGTGGATTTTGACGAGGTGCGCAAGTACTCGCGGCTGTTCAAGAGCACCATCACCGAGATCGCGCCGCTGATGGAGGACCGCGGCGTCGATGAGGTCTACATTGACTTCACAGACGTGCCCGGTGGCCAGCGTGAAGGCGGCCGCGTGCTGGCGCGCCTGATCCAGAAAGAGATTTTCGAAAAAACCGGCCTGACCTGCTCGGTCGGCGTGGCGCCCAACAAGCTGCTCGCCAAGATGGCCAGCGAGTTCAACAAGCCCAAGGGCATCTCGATTGTTTACGAGACCGACCTGCAGGAAAAAATCTGGCCGCTCCATGTGCGCAAGATCAACGGCATCGGCCCCAAGTCCGGTGAAAAACTGGCGGCCCTGGCCATCCACACCATCGGCGAGCTGGCGGCCCGGGAACCGGCCTTCCTGATCCGGCATTTCGGCAAGGCCACTGGCGCCTGGATGCACGAAGCCGCCTGGGGCCGCGACGAGCGCCCGGTGGTCACCGAAAGCGAGCCGGTGTCCATCAGCCGCGAAACCACCTTCGAGCGCGACCTGCATGCGGTGCGGGACCGCGCAGCGCTGGGCGCCATCTTCACCAGCCTGTGCGAGAAGCTGGCCGACGACTTGCAGCGCAAGGGTTACGTCGCCAAAACCATAGGCATCAAGCTTCGTTACGACGACTTCCGGATTGCGACGCGCGACCAGACCATTGCCTACTTCACGGCCGACCCCCAGACCCTGCGCCGGGTCGGCGGCCAATGCCTGAAACGCGTCCCCCTGGTTCGCCCGCTGCGCCTGCTGGGGGTACGAGCCGGCGCCCTGGCCAGGCTCGGCAGCCCCGAAGTTTTAGCATCAAATAAGGCCCCAGCCCTTGAAGAACGGGCGAAAGCAGCTCCTGATTCGATAGCAAACAGCACGGCCTCGCTGTTCTGAGAGCCACCGCTCCCGTCTACTTGCCGCCAGGCACGCCACCTTGCCACTGCGGCCAGTTGCGCACGATGTGATCGACCACCCGGGAGCCCACCGCGGCGATGTTGTCCACGGTCTCGGCAAACCCACCGGCGGTTTCGCCCGGCGCCGGGTCCAGATGCTGCAGCGTCGTCTCACCAGGGCTGCCCTGGTCGAAGTTGACCGCACCGCGCAAACTCATCACGCGATCCGTGCCGTGCGTGCGCTTGATCACCAGCGCCAGCGCGGCGGCTTCCATCTCGGTGATGGTGTAGTCGTCGGCGCCGTAAAGTCTGGCGATGTACTGCGCCTGTTTCGACATGCCGGGTCCGTGGAAAAAAGTGTCTCCCGTCATGTGCGTGCCGGTGCTCACGGCAGGCGCACTGCGGGCCGCCTTGTCGGGATAACGCTGGCGGTACTTGCGGGCGCCTTCCGAGTCCTTGAGCGGCATGTCGGCCGTCAGATTCATGGCCCAGCTGAGCAGCGCCGGGTTGAGCTGGAAGCGGCGGTAAGCCTCATACCCCTTGCGCGGCATGAAGGTCGGCTCACCCGCCTTGTTTTCCTCGGGTGCCCAGCGGTGGCCGAGGTCATAGTCCACCAGCCAGGTGGCCCAGCTCACGTCGCCGATGGTGCCGCGCGATGGCGGCGTTCCGGCGACGCCGGACAGCACGTAGTAGGCCTTGGAAAAATCAAAGGCCGGGTTCAATAAAATCGCCTGCATCGACGCTGACGAGTTGACCTTGCCCATGCCCAGCACCGAGCCGCAGACACCGTCGGTGTTGCAATAGACGGGATTGAGCGCACCCGTCACCGCGACAGGCGCGGCGCCCATCCAGTAACGCTCATACCAGTGCTGAAACTCGCCGGCACGGTCGCCGGTGTTTTGCCCGATCTCGAACATCGCCGCCACGAAGACCTTGACCTGAATCGGCGGGGCCACACGGGCCCCGGACGCCGAGGCACAACCCGCGACCACGGCCACCAGACCACAAAAAACCACCCAGCGGGCCGCTTTCCAGCAACGAGGAAACATGATTCTTCTCCATCACATCACAGACATCACAGACCACACCGGCGCAAGCCACGGCAGGCCACCACCGGGCCGCACACGTCGTCAGCCATCGCATGACGACCCTTGCTGCCGATTGTCCTCCAGGGGCGGCCCGGTAGCCCGGGCGATGGACGCCGCATCCGGCCGCCAGAACACGGCGCCGGGCGGAACGCCCGCGCAGCCTATCGGAGTGTGGCCAGGTAAGCAATCAGGTCAGCGCGCTCCTGCGCGTCGTCCACCTGAAAACCCATGCGCTGGCCGGCCACCAGGTCTTCCGGGTCCTGCAGCCAGGTGTTGAGTGTCTGCGGCGTCCAGCGCAGGCGGGAGCGCGCCAGCTCCTCGGAGTACTTGTAACCCGGCAGGCTGCCCACCCGCCGCCCCATCACGCCGCGGTGCGCCGGACCCACCCTGTTGCTGTCGACCGCATGGCAGGCGGTGCAACGTGACTCGTACAGCGCCTGGCCACGCAACACGTCGCCGGGTGGCGGCGTGCGCCATTCACGCGGCCCGGCGCTGCCTTGCGCCAGCGCCGGGCCGGCCAGCAACAAGGCAATGGCCACGCCCGCCAGGCAGGTCAGAAGCCGGCCCGGCCACATCAACAGGCGCGCATGCGTGAGGTTCATGGCGGGATTACGCAAGAGACGGCCGGCCGGATTCGGCACCCCGTCCAACGAAGCCGGAAATAGTTGAATCCAGCGCGCGAGCGGCGCCGTATCCAAGCTGCGTACAACTATTTACATCTTTTTCACCCACGGCCATGTGCCAACCCAGGAGACCTGACCATGACATTCGCCCCCTCCCTGCTGGCCGCCTGCGCTGCCATGTGCTGCGCCGGCGCAAGCCTGAGTGCCCACGCCGACACCGGCAAGCTGTTGCTGACCGGCGGCGTCAGCAGTGTGGACGGCGCGGCCGGCGGCGGCATCACCCCCTGGGCCGTGATTGGCAGTAACGCCACCGAGGGCGAAATCGGCGGCTCGGCCTTTCTCACCACGGCCGGCACCAAAGACTACGGCCTGAACATCGTCGGCGCGGCCATCGGCATCCAGGACCGTTATGAGCTGTCGGTCGCCCAGCAGGACTTCAACACCCGCAACACCGGCACCGCGCTGGGCCTGCCCGGCCTGCACCTGAAACAGACGATCGTGGGGGCGAAGGTGCGCGTGCTAGGCGACGCGGTGCTTGACGCCGACACCCTGATGCCGCAAGTGGCGGTCGGCGTGCAGTACAAAACGCTGGGCTCCACCGGCCTCGATGGCACGCTCAAGGCATTGGGCGCCAAACGTGAAGGGGTGGACATTTATGTCAGCGCCACCAAGCTGTTCCTGGGCCAGAGCCTGCTGGTCAACGGCACGTTGCGCGCGACCAAGGCCAACCAGAACGGACTGCTCGGCTACGGCGCGACCCTGGGCGGCGGCAGCAACAACAGCTACAGCCTGCAGCCGGAGTTTTCGGTGGCCTACCTGATCAGCAAAAACATCGCGGTCGGCGCCGAATACCGTTTCATGCGCAACAAGCTGGAGACAGCCGGACGCGCCGCCGGCCTGGGCAACGGCCTGCGCTCGGAAGACTGGAAGGACATCTTCATCGCCTGGGCACCGAACAAGAACGTCTCGGTCACGCTGGCCTATGTGGACCTGGGCGTGATCGTGCCGGCCACCACCGCCAGCCGCAAACAAACCGGCTACTACCTGTCGGCCCAGCTGGCTTTCTGAACCCGCCCCACCCGCCCACCTGCTTATAAGGAACTGCCATGAACAAGACCCTGATCTCTATCGCCCTCGCAGCCGCCAGCCTCCTGGCGGCCGGCACCTCGTTCGCCCAAACCGCGCCGCAGGGCGACCAGCTCTACAAGGCCTTCGGCGAAAAAGCCGGGCTGGTCACGCTGATGGACGACTTCATGGTGCGCCTGCTGGCTGACCCGCGCACCGGCCCGCACTTCCAGCCGGCCAACCAGCAGCGCGTCAAGGAGCAACTGGTGGACCAGCTGTGCGCGCTGGCTGGCGGCCCCTGCGTCTACAAGGGCGCCGACATGAAAAGCGCCCATGCCAACCTGGACATCAAGAAATCGGACTTCCACGCGCTGGTCGAGGTGCTGCAGCAAAGCATGGACGCCCGGGGCATTCCCTTTCGCACCCAGAACCAGATGCTCGCGCTGCTGGCGCCCATGCACCGCGACACCATCACCGTGCGCTGAACGCCGGCGCCACCACCTCAAGGACCCGCTGCCATGAAAAAACCCATACTCACCCTCGCCCTGGCCGCCCTCTCGGGCTGGGCCGCCGCCGGCAACCTGCAAGTCCTGGTAGTGGACAAGGAAGGCAAACCCGTGGCCGACGCCGTGGTGGTGGTCCTGCCTTCCAACAAGGGCGAGCCGAAGGCGCCGCTGCCGCTTCAGGTGACCATCGACCAGGAAAAGATGCGCTTCGTACCGGCCGTCAGCGTGGTCGGGGTAGGAGCCCGGGCGAAATTCGTCAACAACGACCCGTGGGAACACCATGTCCGCGGCTCGGCCGCAGGGTTTGCGCAATTCAACGCCGCCGCGGGCAGCGGCTTCGAGTTGCGCCTGGACGGCAAGGCCGACGGCAAGCCCGGCAAGTCGGCCGAGGCGGTATTCGAAAAAGCCGGTGCCGTTCTGCTGGGCTGCCACATTCACGGTTCCATGCGCGGCCATGTGTATGTCAGCGAGTCGCCGTGGACCCTGCTGACCGGTGCGGACGGCATCGCCAATGTCGAGCAGATTCCCGATGGCGGGGCACAGATCAAGGTCTGGCATGCGGACCAGCTGCTCGACATCGCGCCACAGCAGACCACCGTCAGCGCCACACCGGGCAAGGCCACCATGCAGCTGACGGTGGTCCCGCGCCGCCGGCGCATCTAGTCCGGGCCGGCCTTGGACGCCGGCCAGATCAACGATCCAGCGGCGCCAGGTCGGAGGTATACACCCGGTCGCGAAACCGCAGTTCCCCGCCTGTGTGCCAGGCGGCTTCAAAGGCCGCCAACTCCTCTGCCCTTGCACGTTCTTGGCTGCGCTCAGGCTGTGGCACGTCGGGCGCCGACACCTCGGCGCCGGACTCCGCGCCCGGCCGGCTGGGCTCGAACCCCTGTATCTGGTCGTTGACCCGCCAGTACACGCCGCTCACCAGGATGCCGTAACGCGCGGCTGCATTTTTGCCGATGACCATGCCCAGGGCGACCAGTTGCGCGGGACGGCCCTCGCGGTTGTGCATGAAGTCGGTGGACAGATCCATCATCACGGAGTACATGTGGCCGCGCCTGTCGTTGCGTACCACACGAAAGCGGTAGCTTGCCGACAGGATGCCGTGGGCCTGCATGGTGATCCTGATGGCTTCATACAACATCTCGCGCCGAAACTCCATGCGCTCCTCAAGGTTCATCTTGACGGGCGCAGTCTCGGGCCCGGCGGGTGCGGACTTCGAACGCTTCCCCGTGGTGAACAGATTTCTGAGTGCAGACATACCGGTATCAGGGGAAAGTGGCAGTGAAGAAAACATAGTCCGCCGCATACCCTTGCTGGATGCGCCTGCCCGAGTCGGCCTGGGCCTCGCAGCCTCTGGCGGGTGCATTGCCGCCTACCGTGTTGAGGCGCTGCACGCTGGTGACGCTGGCCATCGTACCGCTGCCGCCAGCAGATCGGGCGGACAGCAGCAGCAGCGGAATGTCGGCGGCACCTGCCCCATTGGCACGGGCTTTGACGGTACCCAGGGTCTTGCTGCCGTCCAGCGCCGCCCAGTGCGGACCTGCGCCGTGCGTTCCCACTTTTTCGCCTTTGCGGTTGAAAAGATCGGCTTCAGGCGCCACAAACCCCCAGGCCCATCCACCCTTGCCATCGGCGCGGCATTCGTAAATCTGCGAACCCACGGCGTGCCAGGTGAAAGCGGCGCGTTCGCTATCAGCCGGCTTGAGCTCGGCGGGTACCGGTTTGGCGGTGTCTGCCGGCCCTGCAGGCGCGGCGACGGCGCAGGCGCTGAGCAGGCTGGCGCAAAGAACGGCGAGGGTGAAACCGGGTACAGGCAGGCAGACAGGGGAACGGGTGCTCATGGGTGTCCTTGGGTTGAGTGGGGTGGAAATACGGCCTGGCTTGCGCCCCGCCGGCACAGTACAAACGCCGCCATCCGGAAATCGGATGCAGCTTCCGGCAAAAAAACACCGGAGCCGCATGGGGTTTGCCGCGCAGGCGGAACTTCATATACTCGACCGCATGAAACCGGACACCAAGGCAGACACCCGCAGCCTGGAAGCACTGATCCAGGGCGCCGCGCGGGGCGACCACGCCTGCTTCGCCCAGGTCTACCAGCGCACCCACCTGCATCTGTTTGGCGTGGCCGTTCGTATATTGGGTCAAGGACAGGCGGCCGAAGATGTGCTGCAAGAGGCGTATGTGAGTATCTGGAAAAGTGCCGGCAGCTACCGCAGCGAGGTAGGCGGGCAAACCATTCAACCCATGACATGGCTGATCGCCATCGTCCGCAACAAGGCGCTGGACGCCCTGCGTGCCCGCACGCGCCGGCGCGAAAGCGAACTGCCCGATTCGGGCGACGTCGATGAGGACGACGTCCAGTCCACCGGCACCCCCGCGTCCGGCGCCATGCACTTGCTCGAACAGGCCAGCCAGGCCCTTCACATCGACGGCTGCATGAATACGCTCGACGGCAGCTACCGGCAAAGCCTGGCCCTGGCGTATTACCAGGGCTTGAGCCATACCGAAGTGGCTGCGCAAATGGGCGCACCGCTGGGTTCGGTGAAAGCCTGGATACGGCGCGGGCTAGAAAAGCTCAAGGGCTGCCTGGCCGCGCAGGGGGTGGTGGCATGAGATATACCAGCCCCGACCTGCTCGAGCACCTGGCGTCGGCCTACGTGCTGGGCACCTTGAGCGGTGGCGCGCGCCGCCGCTTTGAACGCCTGCAGCGCGAGCGTGCCGATGTGTGCGTGCGCGTCACGCAGTGGGAGTCGCGGCTGGGCCAGCTCGCCGTGTCGGTGCCGGTACACAAACCCTCACCCAGGGTGTGGGCCGCGATCGCGGCGCGCACGCAACCAGCCAGGCCGCCACACGCAGCGCAGGCCAAAGCCGGCTGGCTGGGCTGGCTCAGACCCGCGGGCTTTGGTTTCGGTGGCCTCGCCGCCGGTGTGATGGCTGCCAGCGTTTTGTTTGTGACGGCACCGGGCCTCTTCATGTCCAGCGACCAGATCGCCATGCGCACCGGCGAAAAACTGCCGCAAAGTTATGTGGGCCTCCTAACGGATGCCCAGGGCAACGGCAAGCTGCTGGTCAGCTCGCTGCGCCACGGCAGAACCATGACGGTCAAGGTCATCGGACCGATCACGCCGCCGGCCGGGGGCACGCTGGTGCTGTGGGCGGTGCCGGCCAGCGGTCCGGCCTTTGCGCTGGGACCCGTGCCGACCAGCGGCTCGGCGGTATCCATGCTTCCCGACACCTCCGAGAAACTGCTGTCCAAGGTCGGCAAGCTGGTGGTGACGCTGGAAACAGATGCAGCGCCGGCCGCCCCGAGTGGCGCGGTGGTGTTCAGCGGCAATTGCGCGAAATTGTGGTGAACTGAAAAGTAGGGATTCGAAGCCTGGAACGTTTGTGACCGTTGCCTCGTTTGCAGATTGCTGTGGCCCGATGACAAATAATTTCAATTCGCCTTGCATCCGTTTCGCGGTTTCCCCCGTTTGTCCTAGGTGCTGAATCACAGCGCACGTCAACAACCGATATTTCAATGGAGCCCGACATGAACACACTGACCCTTCGCCAATTCATCGCCCTGCCCATCCTGGGCTTCGTCGTGGCCGGCGCTGCACTGGCCGCCGACTTCCAGGCCACCCCTGTGGAAAACGCACGCCTTGACGACTTTGCCGCAGGCAAAAAAGCCATGGACGCCAAGAAATGGGCCGAAGCTGCCAGCAGCTTCAGCAAGGTGGTCGCGCAAAACCCGAAGAATGCCGACGCCTACAACTACCTCGGTTATTCGAACCGCTGGCTGGGCAAATACGACGAGGCCTTTGCCGCCTACAACAATGCGCTGACGCTGGATCCGAAACACCGCGGCGCGCTGGAATACTCGGGCATTGCCTACCTGAAGACCGGCCAGAAAGCCCAGGCAGAAGCCCAGCTCGCCAGGCTGCAGGCCATCTGCGCCAGCTGCGAGGAAACCGCCGACCTGGCCAAAGCCATCGCGGCCGCCAAATAGCCGCGGGTGAAACGGCCTGGCCACCGCGCCGGGCCGCCGCAGGCCTGCCGTTGACACAAGCTTGCTTGAAACTTACATTGAAGCCTCTGCACTCTGCAGGAGGCTTTATGGCGCTCCCCACGACATCCGCGCAGCAACCCGCCCTCACCTTGCTGGAGTTGCAGCGCATCAAGCAGTGGCATCTGGCGCACAAGGACACGCGCCCACTGGAATACCAGGTGTGGGACGCAGTATTGACACTGTGGATCATGGGCTGGGTCGGGTGGCTGCCGGCCTTTGCACTGGAGGTGCCGCTGGCCTATCCATTCTGTGTGTTGGGCATGGCCACGCCGCAGCTGTACGTGCGCTGGCGCGCCCGCGCCCATGACCGGTGCCGTCTCAGGTGTGACTGGCTGGAACCGGCGCGCTGATTTACATTGGCAGGCATGAACCCACTGACCTGCTTTTCCCTGTCGATCACCGACCACATCGCCCACCTGGTGCTGAACCGCCCCGAGGTCATGAACACCATGCACCCGACCTTCTGGCGCGAGCTCGATGAAGTGCTCACCCAGATCCAAAAGGCAGGTGACGCGCGCGTGCTGGTGATCTCCAGCACCGGCAAACATTTCAGCGCCGGCATGGCGCTCGAAACATTTTCGGGCGCCATTGCGATGGACGACCAGAGCCCCGAAGGCCGTGCGGCCATCTTCGACATGCTCGGTGACATGCAGGCCACCTTCACCAAACTCGAAACCCTGCGCATTCCGGTGATCGCCGCGATCCAGGGCGGCTGCATAGGTGGCGCCGTGGACATGGTGACGGCCTGTTGCCTGCGCTACGCGACGGCTGATGCCTTTTTCTGCATCCAGGAAATCAACATTGGCATGGTGGCCGACGTCGGCACCCTGCAGCGCCTGCCCAAGCTGGTGCCGCTGGCCGTGGTCAAGGAGCTGGCCTACACCGGCCGCCGGCTCAGTGCCGCCAAAGCGCTGGGTTACGGCCTGGTCAACGAGGTATTTGAGTCATCCGACGCCATGCTGGCCGGTGCCTTGTTGTGCGCCAAAGAAATTGCCAGCAAGCCGCCGGTCGCCATCTGGGGCACCAAGCAGGCCATCCACTACACCCGTGACCACTCGGTGGATGACGCGCTGAAACAAATGGGCTGGCTGCAGGGCGCGATCTGGAGCAACCAGCATGTGCGCGAAGCAGTGACGGCCATGAAGGAAAAGCGCGCCGGCGAGTTCGCAGGCCTGTCCCCGCTCCAGAGTTTCAAGGAAATCGGTCTCTAGCCCTTATGGGGCGAGCGCAGACAGCTACTGATTAGATAGCAAAGGTGACGAAGCCCGTCATCCCGGCGTCGATCCAGGACCCATCGCGGCATGGATTGCGGATCAGGTCCGCAATGACAGATACCAAGCCTACTGCCGCGCCGTGCGGATATTCGGCGGCAGCGCCTGCGGGTAACTCGTGCGAAACGGGTTGATGTCCAGCCCGCCGCGCCGCGTGTAACGCGCGTAGACCGACAGCTTGAGCGGCCGGCAGCGCGTCCAGATGTCCATGAAGATGCGCTCGACACACTGCTCGTGGAACTCGTTGTGGTTGCGAAAACTCACGATGTATTGCAGCAGACCCTCCTGGTCAATGGGCGCGCCTTCATACCTGATCTGCACGCTGCCCCAGTCGGGCTGGCCGGTCACCAGGCAGTTGCTCTTGAGCAGGTTTGACACCAGGGTCTCGCTGACCGGGGGTTCTTCGTGGTCCGCAAACAGCAGCTCGGGCGCCGGCGTGTAGTGCTGGCATTCGACGTCGAGCCGGTCCAGGTTCAGGCCATCGAGCTCGTGCACCGGCTCCTGGTCGAACAGCTCCGGCCCCAAGGTCTTGACCCCCACGCCCGCACCCACGGCAGCATTGAGGTCGGCGCGGATGCGCTCGCGCACTTCACGTGCGTCCGCAAAGCGCGTGTTGTTGAAACTGTTGAGGTAAAGCTTGAAGGACTTGCTCTCGACGATGTTGGGCGACTCGCAGGGCACGGTGATGTGCGCCAGCGCCACCTGTGGCTTGCCGCGCAGGTTCAGCCAGCTCAGCTCGAACACGGTCCACATGTCGGCGCCAAAAAAGGGCGGGTTCTCGCCCAGGCCCAGTTCCTCGCGCTTGACCGCGCGAGGGATGGGAAACAGCAGCGAAGCGTCGTACTGGTCGATGTAGGGCGTGGGTTTGCCCAGCTGGGATTGGTCGGGGGTGTTCATGATGCGGCCTCCGCAGCCTTGAGATGGGGAATCAGCGGCTCGAGCAGGCGTTCAACCACGCCCTTGGGCAGGTCGTGGCCCATGCCCTCAATGCCGACCAGGCGGGCGCCGTGGATGCGCCGCGCGGTGTCTTCACCGCAGGCAAACGGCACCAGCGGGTCGGCCTTGCCGTGCACCACCAGGGTGGGCACACGCAGGTCTGCCAGTTCGGCGGCGCGGCGCTTGTCGGCAACGATGGCCACCATCTGGCGCAGGACACCTGCCGGATGAAAACTGCGCTGCGCCGCAACGGTGATGCGCTCTCGCAATTCGGCGTCATCCACCGGAAAGCCCGGGCTGCCAATCGCCTTGAAAAGCCTGACGTAGTGGTCGGTCACCGAGGAAATATCTTTGCCCGCGGGGCGACTCAGCAGCACACGCATGACGCGTGGGTGGGCCTGCGGCAAACCACGCGCACCACTGGAACTCATGACACTGGTCAGGCTCAACACACGCTCCGGCGCCGCCAGCGCCACCCGCTGCGCAATCATGCCGCCCATGCTGACACCCACCACATGCGCCTTTTGGACGCCCAGCGCGTCAAGCACGGCCAGCGCATCGGTCGCCATGTCGTGCAGCGCATAAGGTGCCTTCACCGCGAGGCCCAGCTTGTACTTGATGCTCGCCCACACCAGATTGGGCTGGCCCAGGTGGTCGAATTTCTGCGACAGCCCGATGTCGCGGTTGTCCAGGCGGATCACGCGGTAGCCGGCGTCCACCAGCGCCTGCACCATGGCCGGCGGCCAGGCCACCAGCTGCATGCCCAGGCCCATGATGAGCAGCACCGCCGGACGCGGCTGCGCGCCGGTACCGGGACCCGAATCCTCGACTTCGATGTTTATGCCGTTTGCTTTTATTTTCATCTGGTGATTATGTCCACCTCTGCCGGAACGCGGTAGACGGATGCCCCCAGCAGGGGCCGCGGAACTGGCTTTGCCAGGCCGCAGGGGCCGTCCCCTGCAAGGGGAGAGGAGGCTACACGAAGTGAGCCTCAACAGGGGTGTTAAACAAATTCATGCTCACGAAGCCACTTGGTGGCCACCCACTTTTCTCCGGCCAGGACCGGCGCGCCGCCATGCAGGCTGAGCGTGGACGCATCCGGCTGGTCGTAGCTGAAAAAAACCGCGTGGCCGCGCTGCGGCAGCACTTCCAGCCCGATGTCCGGAAACACCGTGGCGCCGCCTGCTTCGGGTTCGCCGAGGTAAAGAATCAGCGTGCCCACCCGCTGTCCGCCGCGCGCCAGGATGGACGCCGTGCCGGGTTCGGCGGGATCGAAATAATCGTGATGCGGCTTGTACTCGGCGCCAGGCAGGTACTGCAGCACCTGCAGGCCTTCGCCGTTTTCAAGCGGCCAGTCCAGCAGCCGGGCGATACGCGCCTCGATGCGTTTGACAAGCTCGTTCTCGCCGCGCGTGAAAAACATGCCACGACTGGTGCGGTCGTCGTTCAGTTCTTCGCCGCCGGTCTTGACCGCCACCGTCAGCGAACGCGACATGCGCGGCCTGGCGGCCGCCATCAGCGCGTCACATTCGTCCTCACTGAGCAGGTTGCCGAACACCACGATGTGCGGCTGGCGCATCCGCATCAGCACATCGACCTGCCGGTCGCCGGCATCGAGCCGCAATGCCGCACCGATGGCAGGCCGCGGCACCGGCACACCGGGCGGCATCTGCAGCGTCGCGGCGAGTACTTCGCGGGCCACGTCGGCCAGCCAACCCGCAGTGCGCAGGGCCTTGAGGATGGTGGGCACCGTGTGACCCAGGGCGGCCTGGGCACGCACCCAGGCCTGCACCTCGGGCGTCACATGCTGGGGCTGGACCTGGTAGTCGCGCATGGGGAACACAGGCCTCAGCCGGCCTGCTGGCGGCGGAACACCAGCCGGTCCGGCCCGGACACCGCCGGTGCAAACCGGTAACCTTCGGCGTCAAAGCCTTCGAGCTTCTTGACGGTGACGAGCTTCCTCTCGATCGCGTAACGCACCATCAGGCCGCGCGCGCGTTTGGCATGGAAGCTGATGATCTTGTACTTGCCGCCCTTGAACTCCTCAAAGACACAGCTGACCACGCGGGCTTTCAGGGCCCGGCGGTCCACCGCCTTGAAATACTCTTCACTGGCCAGGTTGACGATGACCGGCGAGGTGTCGGCGGCCGCACGCGCATTGAGGTAGTCGGCAATCTGCGCGCCCCAGAACTGATAGAGATTGTTGCCCTGCGCCGTGGCCAGCCGCGTGCCCATCTCCAGGCGGTAGGGCTGCATCAGGTCCAGCGGACGCAACACACCGTACAGACCGCTCAGGATGCACAGGTGCGCCTGTGCCCAGTCGAGATCCGCTGCCTTCAGGCTTCTGGCGTCCAGGCCCTCGTAGACATCACCGTTGAAGGCCAGCACCGCCTGCTTGGCATTGTTGACACTGGCCTTCGGCGACCAGGCCTGGTAACGCGCCACATTGAGACCAGCCAGCGTGTCCGACAGCGACATCAGCTCGCTGACCTGGGCCGGGGTTTTCTCCCTGAGCACCTTGATCAGCTCGGCAGACTGTTTGACGAACAGCGGTGCGGTGTGCGTGGCGACCTGCGGCGGCGTGGCGAAATCCAGCGATTTCGCCGGCGAGAGTAAAAACAGCATGGTCCCTGGGGGTGAAGTAAAGCCAGACCCGACTTTACGACAGCCGGCCGCGGCCGGACGCCGCGACGCAGAATAAGCCCGGCTCAGCGCAGGTCGCTGGCCAACGAGGCCAGAGACTCGGCGGGAATCGTCACATGCGCCGGGTAGTGGGTATGGTCGCAGCCCAGCTTCACGCCGGCGCCGGCCTTGACCGCCGCGCACATGGCCGGGCTGAGCTCAAAACGCACAAAATGCACGGCCGAGGTTTTCTCGTCGTTTTCCCTGGCCATGTCTTCGTCGGCAATCGCGTACACGCGCGGGTGGCCTTCGACTTCGACAAACAGCCGGTCTTCCACGCCGATCAACCGGGCCAGCTCGCGCTTGCGCTCGTTGATGTCGGGGTACTCCAGCATCACGGTGGCCTTCCAGTTGCTGCCGTCGGGCACCAGGGGCGCATAAGCCTCGATCTCCTGGTTGATGCCTTCTTCCTCGAAAATTTTCTCGATGCGCAGCATTTCCTGGATCTGGTAACGGATGCTGGTCTCGCTTTCGAACTGCACGTTGATGTGCTCCCCCAGGCGCACGCTGCGCAGGCGGCGGTGCGCCATGATGGCGGCCTTGTTGTCCTTGCGGTACCTGCTGTAGGCCTCCAGGGTCATGAGGCTGTCGGCGGTGATTTTTCCGGTGACTTGCATAAACGACTCCTTCGTGGCTACTTCAGTCCGTAGGCGGTGCGGACCAGGGTCAGCGGGTGTTTTAGCAAAGGCGCGCCAAGCTGGTTGACGTCAAAACCCTGGGCAATGTGATGGCCGCCCAGGGGACAGTCGCTGCTGATCACATCGGGCAGGCCGCCATCCTTGTGGCTGGCCATGGCCTTGAACAGCGGCTTGCCGATTTTCATGGCCTGCTGGTGGTAAGGCACTTTCACGCCGAAGGTGCCGGCGTGGCCCGAGCAGCGCTCGTGGGTGTGCACGCTGGTGCCCGGCACCATCTTGAGCATTTCCTCGGTTTTCTTGCCGATGTTCTGCACCCGGCCGTGGCAGGGAATCTGGTAACTGATCTTGCCGAGTGGCACCGGAAATTCGGTCTTGAGCAGGCCGTCGCGCTTGCGCGCCATCAGGTATTCGAACGGGTCCCACATGTGTTCCTTGACCAGTTGCACCTCAGCGTCGTCGGGATACATCAGCGGGATCTCCTGCTTGAACATCAGCGTGCAGCTCGGCACAGCGCTCAGGATGGCAAAGCCGTCCCGCGCGTATTTGACCAGCACCGGGATGTTGGCTTCCTTGCTTTCATTGACCGAATCGAGGTCGCCAAGCTCCAGCTTGGGCATGCCACAACATTTTTCCTTCTCGACCAGCACATAGGGCACCTCGTTGTGGTCCAGCACCTTGAGCAGGTCGTGGCCGATGCCGGGCTCGTTGTAGTTGATGTAGCAGGTGGAATAAATCACCACCTTGCCGGGTGTCTTCGCACCGTCTTTGACCGGATGCGGTGGCGACTCGGGTGCGCCGGAGCGGAATTTCTTCGTCGCCAGTTCGGGCAACCAGGCGTTTTTGTCCACGCCCAGCACTTTTTCCATCACCACGCGGGCCGGCTTGGTCCTGTTGACCGCATTGGCGACCTGGACCACGATGGGAATGCCGGCAAACTGGCCATGCACGTCGGTGGACGACAGAAACCTTTCGCCCAGACCCACCTCGCCCTTCTTGAACTTGATCGCCTTGGCGCGCAGCATGGTGTGCGGAAAGTCGAGGTTGAACTGGTGCGGCGGCACATAGGGGCACTTGGTCATGTAGCAAAGGTCGCACATGTAGCACTGGTCGACCACCTTCATGTAGTCCTTTTTGTCCACCCCATCGACCTCACCCGTCTTGCTCCCGTCAACCAGGTCAAACAGCGTGGGGAAGGCCCCACACAGACTCACGCAGCGCCGGCAGCCATGGCAGATATCGAAGATGCGCTCCATCTCGTGAAAGGTCGCCTCCTCGTTGTAATAGTCCGGGTTCTTCCAGTCGATCGCGTGACGCGTGGGTGCCTGCAGATTGCCTTCTGTAGCCATGGTGTTGTCTCTACTTGTCGTGGGATTTAGGAAAGGGTTCGCGGAAAACCCTTTCGTAAATCGCTACGCCCGGGCGGGGTAGCGAGAGAGTGAATCAATCCACCAGTTCAGCGAGCGCCTTGGTGTAGCGGTTCGCATGCGAACGCTCGGCCTTGGCCAGCGTCTCGAACCAGTCGGCCACTTCGTCGTGACCTTCGTCACGTGCGGTTTTGGCCATGCCGGGGTACATGTCGGTGTACTCGTGGGTCTCGCCTGCGACGGCAGAGGCGAGGTTCTCGCGCGTGGCGCCGAAAGGCATGCCGGTGGCCGGGTCACCGCACTGCTCCAGCCATTCGAGGTGGCCGTGCGCGTGGCCGGTTTCGCCTTCCGCGGTGGAGCGGAACAGCGCCGCGACATCAGGCTGGCCTTCAACGTCAGCCTTGTTTGCAAAATACAGGTAACGGCGGTTGGCCTGTGATTCACCGGCAAATGCGGCCTTCAGGTTTTCTTCCGTCCTGGAGCCTTTGAGAGCAGCCATGGAAATCTCCTTCGTGGTTGTAAAAAAAGGGGCTTGCCTTGAACGCCATCGTCAAGTGCCAGAACACGATAGCCCCATTCAGGCACTGCGTCTAATTGCCGGCATCAATCTGAAAAAAAGAGAAAAGCTATAAATCAAGTGCAATTGATAATTATTCTCAATAAATCGCACCCACCACCAGCTGATCTGCACTTGGCAGGGCAAAGTAGTTACGTTATAGTAAATGCATTATGAATAGGTGAATTTGAACCCTGCTCACTCCAGGGCACTCAAACACCCGAACCCACCCAATCCGGAGATCGCCATGGCCGCCCAGATGACCGCCCCCACCCTGCGCCCTGCCAACACGCCGCTGCCGGCGCCCGCAGCGGTGCAGCAACTGCACCACTACGCCTACCGCGCCAAAGACGCCGAGGAAACCCGGCATTTTTACGAGGACATCCTCGGCCTGCCGCTGTACCACATCATCCAGAGCGACTACGTTCCAAGCACCGGCGAGTACTGCCCCTACACGCACTTCTTCTTCCGCCTGCAGGACGGCTCCTTCATCGCTTTTTTCGACCTCGGCAATGACGAGGCGGCCCTGCCCTCGCCCAACACGCCGCTGTGGGTCAACCACATCTCGTTTCGCGTCGATACCGTGAACGACCTGGAAGCCATGAAGGCGCGCCTGGAAGCCGACGGCGTCGAGGTGCTGGGCGTGACCGACCACCACATCTTCAAGAGCATTTACTTCTTCGACCCCAACGGCGTGCGCCTGGAACTGACGGCGCAGCTGGCCGACGAGTTCCAGATGCTGGAGGAAAGCAAGACCGCCCACGCCCGCCTGGCCGAATGGACAGCACGCAAGCAGCAATGGCGCAAGGACAAGGCGGCCGGCCAGGCCGCCGAAGCCCTGAAACCGCAGCAAAACGACAGACCGGAGTTCGGTGGTAAACCCGCCGCCTGAGGCGCCCCGTTTACTATTATTTTGATAGCTGCTTGCGCCCGACCGACGAGGGCCAGGCCCGAAAAACACTGAAAACAAATCAACGCCGGGAGCGAGAAACGCCATGCTGGAGAGACCATCTGCCTACGCCCGGGCGGCGTTCACCAACGGTTATGAGTTCACCCAGGGCACGGGCTACGCCCTGCCTGAATACCCTTTCGTGGCCCCGCCCGAACTCGGCGCGAAACAGCTCAGACGCCATCCCATCGTCATCGTCGGCGGCGGCATCACCGGCCTGAGCCTGGCCTGCGCGCTGGCGCGTTACGGGGTCGAGGCTGTGCTGCTGGATGAAGACAACAGCGTGGGCGTCAAGGGCGCCTCGTCGCGCGGCATCTGCTACACGCAGAAGTCGCTGGAGGTCTTCCACCGCCTCGGCATCTATGAGCGTATTGCCGCCAAGGGCGTGCAGTGGAGCGTGGGCCGCACCTTCGCCGGCGACGACGAGGTCTATTCCTTCGACCTGCGCCAGCAGAGCAACTTCAATCTCTCGACCCAGCCGCCCTTCATCAACATCCAGCAGTTCTATATCGAGGGCTACCTGGTCGAACGCATCTACGAACTCGGCCATGTGGACCTGCGCTGGAAGTCGCGCGTCACCGCCTTCACGCAGAACGCCGATGTCGCCACGCTGACCGTGGAAACACCTGCCGGCAGCTACCAGATCGAGGCCGAGCATGTGATCGACGCTTCCGGATCACACACGCCCTTCCACGACTGGGTGGGCGCCTCCATGCAGAACAAACGCGGCGATGACCGCTGGTGCATCGCCGACGTGCGTTTTTCGAAACATCCGCCGGTCGAGCGCCACACCTGGATCGAGGCACCCTTCAACGACAACCGCGCGGTCTGGCAGCACCTGATGGCCGATGACGTCTGGCGCATCGACTACCAGATGGCGCCCAACGCCGATCCCGACGCCGTGAGCCGCGAGGACGTGGTGCGCGAACGCCTGCAGCGCCAGTTCGGCAAGGACGTCGAGGTCGAGATCGTCTGGGTGGGCCCCTACGCCTACCGCAGCCGCTGCCTGGACAAGCTGCGTGTGGGACGCGTGTTTTTCATGGGCGACACCGCAAAAATAGTCAGCCCCTTCGGCGCACGCGGCGGCAACACCGGCGTGGCCGATGCCGACAACCTGGCCTGGAAGCTGGCCGCCGTGCTGCGCGGCCGTGCCAGCGTCACGCTGCTGGACAGCTACAACGCGGAACGCCTCGAAGCAGCCCAGCAGAACGTGCAGGTGACCAACCGCACCGCGCGTTTCCTGCGTCCGGCCGACGGCATGGAGCGCTGCTTTCGCACCGCCGCCATCAGCCTGGCCAAGCAATACCCGTTCGCGCGCTCGCTGGTCAACACCGGCCGCATGGCGGTGGCCAACACCTACACGCGCTCATCCATCTGCGACAACACCGGCGGCCAGTCGGTGCAGAACGTGGCTTTCCGCTGGGCAGACGGTTCGCCAGGAGCGGTCAACGAGTTGCTGCAGTGGGCCGACGGCGACCTGCTGGTACTGGTATTCGGCGAACTCCCGGCCGCCGGCCTGCAGCGCCTGCGGCAACTTGCCCAACACGCCCCGGTGCGCAGCGTTCAGGTGCTGGGCCCGGACGAGCGCGCACAGGCGCGTGAACATGTGCGCGACATCAACCAGCGGGGCACCGGCCACTTGCAGGGCGCCTGCCATGTGTTTGGTCACGCCTGGGCCCTGGTGCGGCCCGACGGCTACCTGGCCGCCACCGGCGAGGCGGTGGACGGCCACCTGGTCGCCGCTGTCGAAAAAACCCTCGGCCTGCGCTGAATCCGGAAAAACCTCCCATGAAAACCGAAACCGCCATGAAGACCACCCCCAACTTTCAGGATGCGGATGCGTTTTATGAATCCCTGCTCGACGCCCACCAGGGCCTGAGCCGCGAGCAGTCCGAGCTGCTCAACGCCCGGCTGATCCTGATCCTGGCCAACCAGCTGGGTGACACGCCGCTGCTGCAAGCCTGCATCGCCGCGGCCAGGCCGGCCGACACCGCCTGACGCGGCACGGGCTCAATGAGGGCCCCGGCCCCGCCGGTGCAGCGAGTCGAATAAAATCGGGGCAGTACCTCCAACCCAAGGCGGCATCCGAGCGATGCCGTTTTTCATTGCCCCATGACTGACTCCGCCAAGCCCACGCCCGCAGCCCCCGCAGCCGATACCCCGAATGCGAGGCTGACCGTACCCACGCCAGGCCTGGACAGCCTGGCCAAGTCCTTCGAGCCGGCCGCCATCGAAAGCCAGTGGGGCCCGCTCTGGGAAGGCAGCGGCATGTACGAACCGACGCTGGATACGGCCAGGCCCTCGTTTTCCATCCAGCTGCCGCCGCCCAATGTGACCGGCACCCTGCACATGGGTCATGCCTTCAACCAGACCATCATGGACTCGCTCACGCGGTACCACCGCATGAAGGGCGACAACACGCTGTGGGTGCCGGGCACCGACCATGCAGGCATTGCCACGCAGATCGTTGTGGAGCGCAAGCTGCAGGGCGAGGGCAAGAGCCGCCACGACCTGGGCCGCGAAAAATTCGCCGAAAAAGTGTGGGAATGGAAGGAAGAGTCTGGCACCACCATCACGCGCCAGATGCGACGCATGGGCGACTCGGTGGCCTGGAAACACGAGTACTTCACGATGGACCCGAAGATGTCCAAGGTCGTCACTTCGACCTTTGTGCAGCTTTATGAGCAGGGCCTGATCTACCGCGGCAAACGGCTGGTCAACTGGGACCCGATCCTGAAGTCGGCGGTGTCGGATCTGGAAGTCGAAAGCGAGGAAGAAGACGGTTTCATGTGGCACATCCGCTACCCGCTGGCCGATGGAAGCGGTTCGCTGACGGTGGCCACCACCCGGCCGGAAACGATGTTGGGCGACGTGGCGGTGATGGTGCACCCGGACGATGAACGTTACAGGCACCTGATCGGCCAGCTCGTGAAATTGCCGCTGTGCAACCGTGACATTCCGGTCATCGCCGACGACTACGTGGACAAGGCCTTCGGCACCGGGGTCGTCAAGGTCACGCCGGCGCACGATAGCAACGACTACGCGGTCGGCCAGCGCCACCAGTTGCCCATCATTGGCGTGCTGACACTGGACGCGACGATCAATGACAATGCGCCTGAAAAATTTCGCGGCATGGACCGCTTTGTGGCGCGCAAGGCCGTGGTGGCCGACCTCGAAGCCCAGGGCTTCCTGGTAGAAGTGAAAAAACACAAACTCATGGTGCCGCGTTGCGCCCGTACCGGCCAGGTGATCGAGCCCATGCTGACCGACCAGTGGTTCGTCGCCATGACCCAGGTCAGCGACAAGGACCCGACCGGCAAGTCGATTGCGCAAAAAGCCATTGATGCGGTGGACAGCGGCGCGGTGAAATTTGTGCCCGAGCAATGGGTCAATACCTACAACCAGTGGATGGGCAACATCCAGGACTGGTGTATCTCGCGCCAGCTCTGGTGGGGCCACCAGATTCCCGCCTGGTACGACGAGGACGGCAAGGTGTATGTGGCCGAAAGCGAAGCTGCTGCGCAGGCCCAGGCACCGGGCAAAACCCTGGTGCGTGACCCTGACGTGCTGGACACCTGGTACTCGTCGGCGCTGGTGCCCTTCTCCTCGCTGGGCTGGCCTGAAAAGACCAAGGAGCTGGATCTCTTTTTGCCGTCCAGCGTGCTGGTGACCGGCTACGACATCATCTTCTTCTGGGTCGCCCGGATGATCATGATGACCACGCATTTCACCGGCCAGGTGCCCTTCCACCACGTCTACATCCACGGCCTGGTGAAAGACGCGCAGGGCAGGAAGATGAGCAAGTCCGAGGGCAATGTGCTGGACCCGGTGGACCTGATCGACGGCATCGAGCTGGCACCACTGCTGGACAAACGTTCACAAGGCCTGCGCAAGCCCGAAACCGCACCGGCTGTGCGCAAGAACACCGAGAAAGAATTCCCGGCGGGCATTCCGGCCTACGGTGCCGACGCACTGCGTTTCACCTTTGCCTCGCTGGCCAGCCTGGGCCGCAGCATCAACTTCGACAGCAAGCGCTGCGAGGGCTACCGCAACTTCTGCAACAAGCTCTGGAACGCCACACGTTTCACGCTGATGAACTGCGAGGGCCAGGACTGCGGCCTGGCGGAACACACCAAGGAGCAATGCCAGCCCGGGGGCGAGTTCCACAACTACATGAGCTTTTCACAGGCTGACCGCTGGATCTCGTCAACCCTGCAGCGCGTGGAAGCCGATGTCGCCAAAGGTTTTGCCGAGTACCGCCTCGACAATGTCGCCGGCAGCATTTACCAGTTTGTCTGGGACGAGTTCTGCGACTGGTACCTGGAAATCGCGAAGGTTCAGATCCAGAACGGCAGCCCCGCCGAGCAACGCGCGACGCGCCGCACGCTGATCCGTACACTCGAGGCCATCCTGCGCCTGGCGCATCCGGTGATTCCTTTCATCACCGAGGAGCTCTGGCAAAAAGTCGCACCGGTCGCCGGGCTGAAAAAAGGCGAGTACATCGGCCAGGCCGCCTACCCGCAAAGCCAGCCCGGCAAGATCGATGCGCAGGCCGAAGCGCATGTGACCAAACTCAAGACCCTGGTCGACGCCTGCCGCAACCTGCGCGGCGAGATGAAGGTGTCGCCCGCCGCGCGACTGCCGCTTTTCGTAGTCGGCGACCACGCTTTCATGCGCCAGTCCGCGCCTGTGATCAAGGCGCTGGCCAAGCTCAGCGAGGTCAGGGTGTTTGAAAGCGAAACCGAATGGGCTGCGGCGGCGCAGGCTGCACCGGTGGCAGTGGTGGGTGAGGCGAGAGTCTGCCTGCACATGGAGGTGGATGTCGCCGCCGAGAAGGCACGCATAGGCAAGGAGATTGCCCGCCTTGAAGGAGAGCTGGTCAAGGTCCAGACCAAACTCGCGAACGAGGCTTTTGTGGCCAAGGTACCGCCGGCCGTGCTGGAGCAGGAGCGCAAGCGCCTGGCGGACTTCACCGCGACGCTGGAAAAACTTCGCGAGCAGCGGGTGCGCCTCGGCTGAACTCACGGGTGCGGCAACGCGCCAGGCGATGGCCGTTCTAACGGGCCTCGAACTCCGGTTCTGGCCATTGCGAAGACGACACCGTGCCGGGCAGTCCGAAGTCCATCGGGGCGCTGGGCACGGAATCCAGGCCCCGGTGTTGTCCGGCGGTGATCGCTTCATGCATGCGGTGCGCCACATACCAGCTTGAGCGCAGCCGCGCCTCCCGGGTGTGGGACCCCAGGCGTGGCGTGATAAACAGGTTCTTCAGACCCAGAACCGGTGAGCCGGCGGCCGTGAAATTACTCTCGGCGCCGTCCAGAATGCAGGCTTCGATGCGGCCATCACACAAGGCGGCAGCCAGCGCGTTTTCGTCGAACAGCGCGCTTCGGCTGATGCCCACCCACAACTGGCCGTGCTTGCAGGCGGCCAACAGTTTCTCGTTGACAAAGCTGCGGAAACGCTCGGCATAAAGCATCTGGACCGACACCGCATCCGCCTGGCTCACCAGCTCTGTCAGGGTCACCGGCTGGATGCGCAGGCGCTCCCAGATCGGCGCGGTATGGTGCACCGCCGGGTCGTAACCGATCAGGCGCACGCCAAGACTCGTCAGCATGCCGGCCAGCGTGTGCGCGGTCGGGGCCAGTCCGAGGATACCGACGGTGCTGCCGTGCAACTCGCGACCCATCTGGGTGCTGGGGTGGCGCCGCCCCATCAAGGCCGACACCACACCACGCCGGTACAGCAGCAGCAGGCTGCTCAGCAGGTACTCGGCATTGGAGCGCACGTTGGCGCTGCTGGCGTGAATGACCTTGATGCCGCGCTCCTTGCAAGCCTCCAGGTCGGTGTTGTCGGTGCCCACATGCAGGCGGCCGACGGCCTTGAGCCTGGGCATGAAATCGAGAAACTCGCGGGTCACCACCGTTTGGCGCGGAAACACGATGCCACGGCTCTTGTAAGCCGCCTTGCGCAGGACCACCATGTCCTCTGCGAGCTCGGGACGGTATTCCACGCGATGCCGCGTTTCGAGCCAGGCCATGGCCTCGGGAACCAATGCATCAAGAAGTAAGATGTCCACGTAGGCGTCCTGTTTGCTGTTATTCTTTTTTCGTCATGTTTCTGACTTGTGTCAGTAACGCAACACTCTAGTTCCATTCCCAAGCCAAGTAAATGAAAAAAGTCACAACTTTGAAAAAGGCGGTTTTCCCCGTCGCAGGCCTCGGAACGCGGTTTTTGCCCGCTACCAAGGCCCAGCCCAAGGAAATGCTCCCGGTTGTAGACAAGCCGCTGATCCAGTACGCGGTCGAAGAAGCCTACGCGGCCGGCATACGCCACATGATTTTTGTGACCGGACGCAATAAGCGGGCCATCGAAGACCACTTCGATACCGCCTATGAGCTCGAGACGGAACTTGAAGCCGCCAAGAAGCACCATTTGCTGGAAATTGTCCGCGCGATGAACCCTGGCGACATGGATTTTTCCTATGTGCGCCAGCCGCGCTCGCTGGGTCTGGGCCATGCGGTGCTGTGTGCAGAACACCTCGTCGGAGACGAACCTTTTGCGGTGCTGCTGGCCGATGACCTGATGGTTGGCGATCCCCCGGTGCTGGCGCAGATGGCCGCCCAATTCGAGAAGGTGCAGCAATCGATTCTCGCGGTACAGGAGGTGCCGCTGGAGCACACCCGGCGCTACGGCATCGTCGCCACAGAGCCAGTGGTCGATGGCCTGATGAAAGTCATCAAGATGGTGGAAAAGCCGGCGCCGGAAGAGGCACCCTCACGCATGGGGGTGGCAGGGCGCTACATCCTGACGCCAGCCGTGTTCCGGCACATACGCGGCCAGCCGACCGGCGTCGGTGGCGAAATTCAGCTGACCGACGGCATTGCAGGCCTGATGGGTGAAGAAAGCGTCTACGCTTTTCAGTACGCCGGCAAACGGTATGACTGCGGCAGCAAGGAAGGCTTTCTGGAGGCCACCGTCGAGCTGGCCCTGCAGCACCCCGACGTGGGAGCCCATTTCAGAAACTACCTGGAAAACCTGCAGATCGGCTGGTCCGGTCAGGAACGCAGAAAGCCGCAGTGAGCGGGTAACTGCGATTGACGGAACGTCAGCGACGTTTGAGCACGTGAGTGAAGTCGCCGCCTTCGGCTTGCTGCTCAACCAGTTCGTTGCCGGTCTGCTTGGCAAACGCCATGAAGTCGCGCGTTGAGCCGGGGTCTGTCGATACCACCCGGAGCAACTGACCGCTGCTCATCTCGGCCAGGGCCTTTTTGGCCTTCAGGATAGGCAGGGGGCAATTCAGCCCGCGGGTGTCTAGCTCTTTGTCGATGTGCATGCGTTTGTCCTTGGATGCGCTGATTTTAAGCACTTCCTGCGCTGGCACCTGCCTGCCACACCACACATCCGCTGCACCCCTGGAGATCGCCCAATTGCTACTATATTGATAGCTGCCGGCGCTTGGCAGACAAGGGCTGGAAGCAAAATTGTTATAAATCCCGAAAAGCAGATGCCCGATCCTGCGGGGCAGACCGGGCGTCAGGGGTCAAAAAAATCCTGCGCTTCTGGCTTATTTCATGCCGAATTTTGCCTTGGCATCGTTCTGGCAGGCATCCTTGGCATTGCCTGTGAGGGCATCACAACGTTCCTTCGCAGCCTTGTACAGGGCATCATTTTTGTCAGCGCTTGCGTCTTTTTTGGCATCTGCCATGGCCTCGGCCCTGTCCTTGTTGGCGTCGGCGCTGACCTTGCTCACCTTGGCATCGGCCTTCGCCTTTGTGCGAGCGGCTTTGGCGTCTTTCACGCAGACATCCTTCGGATTGCCATTGAGGTCATCACATTTTTCCTTGGCGATAGCGTAGGCGGCATCGGCCCTGGCCTCTGCCGCTTGCTGATTGTGGCGGGGGCTGGGCTTGTACTGGGCTTCCAGTTCAGCGTTGGCGATTTTCTCCGCGCCCTTCGCTTCCGCCTGGCAAATATCCCTGGCGTTCGCCGTCAGGGTCTTGCATTTGTCGCGCCCGGCTTTGTAGTCAGCCGTCACGCGGTCTTTCTGCGCTTTGTATTCGTCCTTGCTCAGCGCCATGGCGTTTCCGGCAAAGGCACAGGACAGGGCGAACGTGAGCATGACCAGTTTCGATTTCATGGGTGATTTCCTTTTCGATGAATTGGGATGTCTTTCACGGCACTACCGGAACGACGTCCGGCCAGCACTCAATAGCGCTCAAAAAACCCGGTTGGATTGCGTTCCTGAAAGGCATCGAGCTGCTTTTCAGCCTCGTCCTTGGCAATGCCGTGGCGCTCCTGGATCCGGCCCAGCAACTGGTCGCGCTTGCCGGCAATGATGTCGAGGTCGTCATCGGTGAGCTTGCCCCACTGTTCCTTGACCTTGCCCTTGAACTGCGTCCAGTTCCCTTCAATGCGATCCTCATTCATGGTGACTCCTTGTAGTGGATAGGTGCCACGCGGCTGGACAGCCATGCGGCAGGGAAATTCACTGTAAAAGTGCCGCCGGCAGCGTCGGGTAGGCACACGGGGGCGATGGGCGTAGGTGCCTGCCTACACCCCGAGCGCACCATACCGTGCTTAAAGCAAGACAGCCCGGGCAGGGATTCGTGCCCGTCGCCCGCGGCCTAACGCGCGCGCAATGAGCGGCCCAGCAGCAGTACCGGAAACAGACCGACCAGCACCAGGACCAGGGCCGGCAGCGCTGCCTCGCCCAGACGTTCGTCGCGGGCCAGCTGGTAGGTCACCACCGCCAGCGTGTCGCTGTTGAAGGGGCGCAGCACCAGTGTGGCCGGCAACTCTTTCATCACATCAACAAACACCAGCAGGGCTGCCGCCCCGATGGACCGTTTGAGCAGCGGCCAGTGCACCCTGGCCATGAGGGAAGCACCTGTGGTGCCGAGCATGCGCGCACTGTCGTCGAAACTGCCCGGTATGCGCGAGTAGCCGCTCTGCACGGATTGCAGCGCGACGGCGGTGAAGCGCACCAGGTAGGCCCAGACAATGCCCAGCGCCGTCCCCGTGATCCAGTAACCCGCGGAGGTTTGCGGGGCCACGGCCTGCAGCCAACCCACTGGAAGCAGCAGGCCGACCACGATCACCGCACCCGGCACGGCGTAACCCAGGCTCGCCAGTTGCGCCGCGACGCGTGTCAGCCAATGTGGCCGGCGGCGCAGCGCGAAGCTCAGACCCAGCGCCACAGCGGTGGCCAGCAAGGCGCTCAGGCCGGCAAGGCTCACGCTGTTGAGGGACCAGCGCACAAACTGCGTCCACGGCAACTCGCTCCAGCCGGCCACCAGGGGCCGCAGCATGAACACGACGGGCAGGACAAACCCCAGCGTGATGGGCAACGCGCACAAGGCCCACGCCAAACCGGCCCGCAGGCCGAACAAGGGGGTGGGCGCAGCGTCGGCAGCACCGGCGCGGCCACCGCGGCTGCCCGCAAAACGCATGCGTTTTTGCGCATGGCGCTCGATGCCCAGCAGCACAGCCACCACCAGCAACAAAACCGTGGCCAGTTGCGCCGCCGCCAGCCGGTTGTCCATGGCCAGCCAGGCCTTGTAGATGCCGGCGGTGAAAGTCTGGATGCCGAAATAGCTGGACACGCCGAAGTCCGCCATCGTCTCCATCAGCGCCAGCGCCACACCGGCTGCCACGGCAGGACGGGCCAGCGGCAGGGCCACCTCCCGAATGCGGCGCTGAAGCGGCGCGCCGAGCAGGCGGGCAGCTTCCATCAGATGCACAGCCCTCTCGGACAGGGCGGTGCGGGCCAACAGATAAACATAGGGATACAGCGTGACGGTAAAGACCAGCACCGCACCGCCCAGGCTGCGAATTTCAGGCAGCAGACGCCCCTGCCAGCCAAAACTCGCGCGCAGCCAGCTTTGCAGGGGCCCGGCGTATTGCAGGAAGTCGGTGTAGGCGTAGGCCACCACGTAGGCCGGCATGGCCAGTGGCAGAAGCAGCGCCCAGGCAAAAAACCGCCGCCCCGGAAACTCGAACAGCGTCACCGCACAGGCCGTGCCCATGCCGATCAGCGCAACGCCGATGGCGACAGAAAGGCACAGCAGCACGGATGTAAAGGCGTATTCCGGCAGGACGGTTTGCAGCATCTCCCGCAGGATGGGCAAGGACTGGCTGTCGAGTTCAAACCACGACAGCATCACCGACAGCACCGGCAGCGTGAGCACCGCCATCAGCAGAAACAGGGGCAGGGAGGAAAAAAAACGACGCAGCATGGATTCCCGAAAAAAACATCTGCCCAGGCCTCATGGCGGATATCTGATGCCGACAGGGGCCACACATCAGGCGAGTGCAAATGAGAATTGTAAGCATCTACAATTGAACCCATGTTCCTGGAACTTTCCAATCTGGTGGTGCATTACGCAGGCCGCTCCCGCCCAGCCGTCGGCGGCGTGTCGCTGGGACTGCGCACCGGGGAAATTGGCGTGCTGATCGGGCCCTCCGGCTGCGGAAAAACCACCTTGCTGCGGGCCGTTGCCGGCCTGGAGCGGGCCCAGGCCGGCAGCATTTCGCTGGCACAGGAAATCGTCAGCAGCGGCAAGCATCATGTGCCGGCAGAAGAGCGGCGCATCGGCATGGTGTTTCAGGACTATGCCCTGTTTCCCCACCTCGACGTGGGCCACAACGTGGCCTTTGGGTTGACACACCTGAAACCGGCAGAACGCCAGCAGCGCGTCAGCGAGGTGCTGGAGATGGTCGGTCTGGACAAGGCCCAGAAACGTTACCCGCATGAATTGTCGGGCGGGCAGCAGCAACGTGTGGCCCTGGCGCGCGCACTGGCCCCCCGGCCGCGCCTGCTGTTGCTGGACGAGCCCTTTTCCAATCTGGATGTGGATCTGCGCGAGCGCCTCGCGCATGAGGTGCGCGGCATCCTGAAGCTGGCCGGCGCCACGGCGCTGTTTGTCACCCACGACCAGCTCGAAGCCTTCGCCATCGGCGACCGTATCGGCGTCATGCACGAGGGCCAGCTGCACCAGTGGGATGAGGCCTACGAGCTGTACCACCGGCCCGCGACACGTTTCGTGGCCGAGTTCATCGGCCACGGCGTGTTCACCCACGCCCAGTTGACACAGCAGGATCACAACGTGGTGCTCCACACGGCACTGGGAGACCTCAGCGATGTGCTGGAGTGTCCCTTGCCGAGCGCCTACCCCGACGGCATCTGCGACGTGTTGCTGCGCGCCGACGACATCGTGCATGACGATGCGGCCCCGGTGAAGGCGAAAATCCTGCGCAAGGCTTTTCGCGGTTCGGAGTTTCTCTACACATTGCAGCTGCAAAGCGGCGAAACCGTGATGGCGCATGTGCCCTCACACCACGACCATGCGCTCGGTGAATGGATAGGCATTCGGGCTGAAGTCGACCACGTGGTGACCTTCCAGCGCGACGACCACTCGTCCGTCGCTGCCCAGGAACCTTAAGCGCCCTCGCGCAGCATGCGCTCCACTTCCCGCTGCAGATCGGCCGCCCAGGTGCGCCGGTCCCGGCCGTCGCAGGGCTGGAGGTTCCCGAAAGTGACCTCGGCGCGGAGATGCCGCACGTTCAGGGTTTCCCAGATCGACACGAAAATCGAATCATCGTCGATGTAACGCGGCGCAAAACAGGTCTGCCCGGTATCGGCATCGACAAAACGCAGGGCCACGGGCTGCACCGGTGCGTCCGCCGAAATTGCCGCCTGCAGCAAGTTGGCGTGAAAGGGCTTGAGGCGGGTGCCGTCGCCCGTCGTTCCCTCGGGGAACACGGCAAGCACGTCCCCGAGCTGAAGCTGCCGGGTCATGTGGTGCACCACGCGGTGGGCATCGCGCCTGGACTCCCGCTCTATGTACAGGGTACCGGCACCGCCGGCGAGCGTGCCGACCAGTGGCCAGTGCCTGATATCCGACTTGGAAACAAAGCGGCAGTAACGCGAGGCATGCAGCACCACGATATCCAGCCAGGAAAGGTGGTTGGCCACCAGCAGGGCCGGCCCCTCTGCCACGGGGGAACCCCTGACCAGCAGCTCGATGCCGACCATCTTCAACATGGCCATGGCCCAGACCTGGACACGGGCTTCTTTCGCCGGCTGCCCGAGCCGGGGAAACAGCGTCAGGATGGTCCAGATGCCGACCGCTATATGCGCCAGGGCGCGCAACAGGCGCCAGACGGCTAGCATGGCTTTCAGACCTCGTACGCGACTTGCCCGCCTACCAGCGTCCAGCATACGCGGGCCGGCAACTGGTAGCCGGAAAACGGCGTGTGTTTGCCCTGGCTGCGCAAGGTGTCGGGCTGCACTGTCCATTCAGCCTGCGGGTTGAAAACACAGATGTCGGCCACGCCGCCCTTGACCAGCTGCCCGGCGCTGGCCTGAAATGTCCCCAGAGCGCCGCCCAGGATGCGAGCCGGCTCACTGGTGAGCACAGCCAGCGCGCGGGACAGGCCCCCACCGCCGTCGGTGCCCCATTTGCAGGCCAGGCCCAGCAACAGTTCCAGCCCCGTGGCGCCCGGCTCGGCCTCGGCAAAAGGCAGGGTCTTCGCATCGGCCTCGACCGGGGTGTGGTCCGACACCAGCGCGTCGATGGTGCCGTCGAGCAGCCCCTGACGCAGCGCATCGCGGTCACGCTGCTGGCGCAGCGGCGGGTTCAGGCGCATACGGCTGTCGAAATAGCCAATATCAGTGTCCGTCAGGTGCAGGCTGTTGATGCTGACGTCCGCCGTCACAGCCAGACCGTCGGCCTTGGCCCTGGCCAGCAAGGCCACGCCGGCCGCGCTGCTGATGCGGCAGACGTGCACCCGCGCGCCGGTGACGCGCATCAGCTCGAACAGCGTGTGCAACGCAATGGTCTCGGCAGCCACCGGCACACCGCTCAGGCCCAGCCGGGTCGCCAGCGCACCGCTGGCCGCCACGCCCCCACCCAGCCAGCTGTCCTGCGGACGCAGCCAGACGGTGTAGCCAAAGCTGGCGGCGTATTGCAGGGCGCGCAGCAGTACCTGGGTGTTGGCCAGAGGCACCTCGGCCTGGCTGAAACCGACACAGCCAGCCTCTGTCAGCTCCACCATTTCAGTCAATGCCTCCCCCTGCAGGGCCCGCGTGAGCGCGCCCAGCGGAAACACACGCGACTGGTGCAGCTTCTCCGCACGGAACTTGAGCATCTCGACCAGGCCGGGCTCGTCAAGCACCGGATCAGTGTCGGGCGGGCAGACCAGGCTGGTGACGCCGCCGGCGACGGCCGCTGCCAGCTCGCTCTCGAGCATGCCCTCGTGCTCGTAGCCCGGTTCGCGCAGGCGCGCCGACAGGTCCACCAGGCCCGGCGCCACGATGCAACCCGTGGCGTCAATCGTGCGGTTCGGCGTGAAATCTGCAACCGTGGTTTTCAGCGAGAGGATGCGCCCGGCGGCAATCGCCACGTCGCCCACTTCGTCAAGGCCCGAAGCCGGATCAATGACACGGCCATTCTTAATGAGGATCTTCATGCTTCGTTCCCGGCAACAATACTCATCACCGCCATGCGCACGGCGATGCCGAAAGTGACCTGGGGCAGGATCACGCTTTGTGCGCCATCAACCACGGCGGAGTCGATTTCGACGCCGCGGTTGATCGGACCGGGGTGCATGACGATGGCGTCGGGCTTGGCAAGCTTGAGCTTGTCGTTGGTCAGACCGAAACTTTTGAAAAATTCATGGCTGCTGGGCAACAGGGCACCGGACATGCGTTCATTCTGCAGCCTGAGCATGATGATCACGTCGGCCCCCTTGATGCCCTCTTCCAGGGTGTGGCAGACGCGCACACCCATTTGCGCCATGTCGGCTGGCACCAGCGTTTTCGGGCCTACCACCCTCACCTCCGGACAACCCAGCGTGGTCAGCGCATGGATGTCAGAGCGGGCCACGCGCGAGTGCAGCACGTCGCCGACAATCGCCACGGTGAGGTTGCTGAAGTCCTTCTTGTAGTGGCGGATGGTGTACATGTCCAGCAGCCCCTGTGTCGGGTGCGCATGGCGGCCATCACCGGCATTGATCACATGCACATGCGGCGCCACGTGCTGCGCGATCAGGTAAGGTGCGCCAGATTCGCTGTGGCGCACCACAAACAGGTCGGCCGCCATCGCGCTCAGGTTGGAGATCGTATCGAGCAGCGACTCGCCCTTGGAGGCCGACGAGCGCGCAATGTCGAGGTTGATCACATCGGCCGACAGCCGCGTTGCCGCGATTTCGAAGGTCGTGCGGGTGCGGGTGGAGTTCTCGAAGAAGAGGTTGAAGACACTCTTGCCGCGCAGCAGCGGGACCTTTTTGACCTCGCGGTCGCTGACACTGACAAAGCTGGCAGCGGTATCGAGAATGTGGGTCAGCGTGGCTTTGGGCAGCCCTTCAATGGACAGGAGGTGAATCAGCTCACCGTTCTTGTTGAGTTGCGGGTTTCGTCGGTACAACACAATCAGACCTTTCGCAGGACGGCAGAAATGCAGGCGGAACTACCGCCGGTGCCGGCGGTCATGCTGTCGCCCCCTGCACCTGGAAGCTGAACTGGCCATCGTCACTGCGCGCCAGGGCCAGCGACTGCGACGCAGGCAGGGCCACCCGCGCAGCCGCAAAGTCGGCCTGTATCGGCAGTTCCCGGTCACCCCGATCCACCAGCACCACCAGCTTGACGCTGGCCGGCCGGCCGTAGTCAAACAACTCGTTGAGAATGGCGCGAATGGTGCGCCCGGTGTAGAGCACGTCGTCGAGCACGATGAGGTGGGCGCCGTTGACATCAAAAGGCAGCACGGTCTGACCGCTGGCCGACAGTCCGCGCTGGGAAAAATCGTCACGGTGCATCGCGGAGGACAGCGTACCGATGTCGTCAGCCAGCCCCAGATCGGTGCGCAGGCGCTCGGCCAGCCAGACGCCGCCTGAAGCCACACCTACCAGCCGCGGCGGGCGGTCATAGGTCGCCAGCAGCTGCTGCATGCCGCGCAGGACTTCGCGGTACAAGGCCTCGGCGTCCAGGGTCAGGCTGGTCATGAAAAACTCCTTAAAAACTGCTCGAGGATTATGCAGGCAGACACCGCGTCCGCGTCAGGCGCGCCCTGCGACAGCGCTTCGGTGGTGCTGTAGCGCTCGTCAACCTCGAACACCTGCAGACCGAAACGCCCGCGCAACTGGCGGGCGAATTTCCGGGCGCGTGCGGTGTTGTCGTGGCTGGCGCCGTCGGGATGGAAAGGAATGCCCACCACCAGGGCGTCGGGTTGCCACTCCCGGATTTTCAGGGCGATCGCCGCGAAACGGGCGTCGCCCTCGGCGGCGATGCTGCCTTGCGGCGTCGCCGTACGCGTCAGCCGGTTGCCGGTGGCAACACCGGTGCGTTTGACGCCAAAATCGAAAGCCAGAAATGTTTGCAGGTTGGCGGCCATGGCAGGCGGAGCCGCTGCACTCATGCGTGCCCTGCCTCGGGCGACAACATCCAGCTCTGCAGGCCCAGCAGCATTAATGCCTTGTCGTAACGCTGCTCGACCGGCGTGTCGAAAATCAGCGAGAGGTCCGCCTCCACGGTGAGCCAGCTGTTGTCGGAAATTTCGGATTCCAGCTGCCCTTCGCCCCAGGCCGAATAGCCCAGGGAGACAAACACCCTGCGGGGCCCGGCGCCCGTGGAAAGGGCTTCCAGCACATCCTTGGAAGTGGTCATTTCCAGCCCACCGGGGATGGTCATGGTCGACGCGTATACCGTTTCGCTGCCTTCGAGCATGCATTCATGGAGCACAAAACCACGCTCGATCTGCACCGGCCCGCCCTGGAACACGAGGGACTCGGTCAGGTCGTCGCGCCTCAGGGGCAAGGCCACCTTGTCGAACAGGCCCTGGAGGTTGATGTCGCTGGGTTTGTTGATCACCAGGCCCAGCGCGCCCCGTTCGCTGTGCTCGCACATGTAGACGACGCTTCTTGCGAAAGCCTCATCGTCCAGCCCGGGCATGGCAATCAGGAAGTGATGGGTCAGGTTGATCGGTGCAGAATCCAGTGCCATGTCGCAATTTTACGCGCTGCTGCTGCGTGCTGGAAGAAATAGCCGCCCGCCTGTTGCGCCATATCCCTGCGCCCCTCCCCTAACCCGCGCCACACCCATGACTGCTCCCGGAACATGAACAAGACATACGCCACGGGCCTGATGTGGTTCCGACGCGACTTGCGTATTGACGACAATGCGTCGCTGTACCACGCCCTCAAGGCCTGCCGCCAGGTTTTCTGCGTTTTCGTCCTTGACCGGGCCATTCTGGACGCCCTGCCGCGTGCCGACCGCCGCGTGGAGTTCATACGCGAGTCCTTGGTCGATCTGGACAGGCAGTTGGCGGAGTTGGGCCGCCACCATGGCGTGCTTCATGCCGGACTGATCGTGCAGCATGGTCAAGCGGACGAGGTCCTGCCGGCGCTGGCGCAGAAGCTGTCTGCCGAGGCCGTTTTTGCCGGCCACGACGACGAGCCCGGGTCGCTGGCACGCGACGCGCGGGTCAGCGGAGCGCTGGCAGGGAACGGCAGGGCGTTTCATAGCTTCAAGGACCACGTGATTTTCGAACGCAGGGAGGTGCTGACACTGGGCGGCACGCCGTACAGCGTTTTCACGCCCTACAAGAATGCCTGGCTCAGGAAGGTGGACGAGTTCTACCTCCGGCCCTACCCGGTGCACAACTACGGCGCCGCTCTGGCCGCCCTGCCTGCGGACAGCCGCACCGGCGTGCCCACGCTGGGTGACATCGGTTTTGCACCGACCAACCTCGCTGAACTGAAAATTCCCACAGGCAGCCTCGGCGGCACGCACCTGTTTGACGATTTCATGGCGCGTATCGACCAGTACCACGCAACGCGTGACTTTCCTGCGATCAAAGGGCCGAGTTATCTGGGAGTGCACCTGCGCTTTGGCACGGTCTCCATCCGCCGCCTGGCGGCTACCGCGCTGCGCCTGCAAAGCGAAGGCAGTGCGGGTGCCGCAGTCTGGCTCAGCGAGCTGATCTGGCGCGATTTTTATGCGCAGATCCTGGGCAATTTCCCGCATGTGGCCGAGCGCTCCTTCAAGCCCGCCTACGATGCCATCGCCTGGGAACAGGGGCCCCTTGCCGAGGCATTGTTTCAGGCCTGGTGTGAAGGCCGGACCGGCTACCCGCTGGTCGATGCAGCCATGGCCCAGATCAACCAGACCGGGTACATGCACAACCGTCTGCGCATGGTGACCGCCAGCTTCCTGGTGAAAGACCTGGGGCTGGACTGGCGCTGGGGCGAAAGGTATTTTGCCGAAAAACTCAACGACTTCGACTTGTCGGCCAACAACGGCGGCTGGCAATGGGCCGCCAGCAGCGGCTGTGACGCGCAACCCTACTTCCGCATCTTCAACCCGACGAGCCAGAGCGAAAAATTCGACGCTGACGGGAAGTTCATCCGCAAGTACCTGCCGCAGCTGGCCGGGCTGAATGGTGCCGACCTGCACAGCCCCTGGCTGGCCAAGCCCGTGGCGCTGGCGGCCGCCGGCGTCCGGCTGGGAGAAAACTACCCGCTTCCGGTCGTGCAGCATGACGCGGCGCGGGCACGGACCCTGCAACGCTACGCGCCTGTCAAGAAAACAGGCACCGAATGACCGCTCCCGTTTTCATAGCTTGAGGCGCTTGTCCAGCAAGGGCTGGACGCTCATTTATTTATGAAACGGCGGCTTCTGCGCTGCAATAGTGACGAATCAGGCTGAGCAATTCGTCCTCGGCATAAGGTTTGCCGAGGTAATGGTCAACGCCCAGTTCCTTGGCATGTTCGCGATGTTTCTCGGCAATGCGCGAGGTGATCATGATGATCGGCAAGTCGCTCAGGCGGGCATCACCGCGGATGTTGCGCGCCAGGTCGAATCCGTCCATGCGCGGCATTTCAATGTCGGACAGAACCACAGTGGGACGCTCCTCCTGCAGACGTTCCAGCGCCTGCAAGCCGTCAGCGGCCATGGAAACGCGATAACCCTCGCGCTGCAGCAGGCGCTGGGTCACGCGCCGCACCGTGATCGAATCGTCGACCACCAGAATCAGCGGAATCTGAGGTGTCACCGGCACGGGCGAAGCGACGGATAAACCGCGCCCCTCGTCAGCGCCCGATTGCTCGAGCATGTGCGGCTCGGCACTGTCGGAACTCCAGGCGCGCGCCTGCTGCCCGTAAACCGAGGCGAGTGCGACGGGGTTGTAAATCAGGACAACGGCGCCCGAGGCCAGTACCGACATACCCGCCAGACCCGGCAGGCGGGAAAGCTGCGGGCCCAGGTTTTTGACCACCACCTCCTGGTTGCCCAGCACCTCGTCAACATGCAGGGCCAGCCGCTGGGCGGCGCTTCGGAAAATGACCACCGGAGCGGTTTTCCCCTGGGGCTCGCTGCTCATGCGGGAGACCTGCAGCAAGGCGCCCGACCAGAAAAACGGCACCGCTTCGCCGGCAACATCGAGCACGCCGCTGTTGTAGGCCTGCTGCAAATCCTTCGCCGAAATCCGGCGCACGGTTTCGACCACGTTCGCGGGCACGCCGACCAAAGAACCACCGGCGCGCAACATCACCACCTGCGTCACCGCCGTGGTCAGCGGCAACACCAGCTTGAAGTTGGTCCCCTCGCCGGCGACAGTGCTGGTTTCAATGCGTCCGCCCAAGGCGTTGACCTCGGAGCGCACCACGTCCATGCCGATACCCCGGCCGGAAAGCTCGGTCACGTGCGACGCCGTACTGAAGCCTGGCATGAAAATCATGTTGGCCGCTTCGTCGTCGCCGATCTGCTGCCCCGGAGCCAGCAGGCCAGAAGCCACGGCCTTCTCGCGGATACGCTCCAGATTGAGACCGGCGCCGTCATCGCGGAATTCGACCGACACGTCATTGCCCGACTGCTGCAAGCTCACGGTAATGAGGCCACTGGGGTCCTTGCCCGCGTTGGTGCGGGTCTGCATATCTTCGATGCCGTGGGCCACGCAATTGCGCAACAGGTGTTCGAACGCAGGTGTCATGCGATCGAGCATGCCGCGGTCCATCTCGATCGTGCCGCCCTGCAGGTCCAGACGGACCTGTTTGCCGGTTTCCTTCGAGGCCTGGCGAACCACGCGGTAAAGCCGCTCGGAAATACCTTCAAATTCCACCATGCGGGTGCGCAGCAGATCGCGCTGCAGTTCACGCGTCTGACGTGCCTGGGCGATCAGATCGTCCTCGGTCGCTTCCACCGTCCGCTGCAAGGTACGCTGCACGGTCGCCACGTCGTTGACCGACTCGGCCATCATGCGGGTCAGTTCCTGCACGCGCGTAAAACGGTCGAATTCCAGCGGGTCAAAGCCGAGCTGCGCTTCCTTGGCCTGCTGCAAGCGCGACTGCATCTGCGTTTCAGAGTGCATTTCCACGTCACGCAGCTGCGCACGCAAACGGTTCAAGTTGCCGCTCAGGTCGTTGAGTGAGCCGCGCAACTGGTTCAGTTCGGCTTCCAGGCGCGACCGCGTGATCATCACCTCACCGGCCTGGTTGACCATGCGGTCCAGCAGCTGCGAACGCACGCGTATCGACCCCGACGACGCCGGTCGCAAGGGTTGCAGTGCGGTGGACTGGGCCACGGACATCATGACTTTGCGTGAGCCCGACGCGGCGGTAACTGCCGGCACGGCCTGCGAATCGGCATCCGTCTCCACAGCATCCGGTGCCGGGGCACCAGTTACCTCAACGGCGGCCGGGGAAAGCGGCGGCAAGGGTTCCAGCGCCTGGGCCGCGTCGCCGGGGTGACGCAGGGCTTCAAAGTTGGCCTGCATCGCGTCAAAAGTTGTCAGCAGCGAATCAAAATCCTGCGAGGCAGCAGCATCGGAGCCCATGTGCTCGATATCCGACTCGATCCGGTGCGCCATCTCGCCGAGTCGCATGGCGCCCGCCAGACGCGCACTGCCCTTGAGCGTGTGCAAGGCCCGCAACACTTCGTTGCGCGCGCCATGGTTGTCTGGACGAGCCGACCATTGCCGCAGGGCGCCGCCCAGCTGGGGCATCAATTCAGCGCCCTCTTCCTCAAAAATCGGAAACAGGTCCGGATCGATTACGTCGACCGCGTCAATCTCGTCATCCATGTCTTCACTGAATGCCGCGGACGCAAACGATGCAGCCGTTGCCACAGGCGCAGCAGGTGCTACTGCAGTCGTTGGCATGGCGGGCGACGCCGGCACCGCGACAGGCGCAGTGGCAACAGGTGCAACGGGCAAAACCTTGACGGTCACCGAGAGTGGCCGTTCCCGCGCCGGGAGTACCGTGCCCTTCATCGGAACGCCGGCAGGCGCTTCCGGGGCTGCCGGAGGGGTCGCGGCAGAAACTGGTTCCTGCAATGCAACGGGGGTCTCAGCAGCCTCCGGGATGGAGATATCCATGGAAGTTTGAGCGGCGTCGTCGCTAAAGTCGATTTCCCGCAAAGCCTGAAGAATTCCGGGATCGGGCTGCTTGAGAAAGCCAGCTGCAAACTGATGCAGCAGGCGCCGGATATCTTCGGCAGCGTCGATCAACAACTTGTTGTGCCTGCCGCTGCTTTGCCCATGCTGGATTTGCGTCTGCTGCAAGGCGTTTTCGAGCGCGCGCGCCATTTCAGACAGGGCTTCGAATCCAACCGTCGCCGAACTGCCCGCCAGCGAATGGGTGAGCGCGAGCGCGGAGTCGCCGATGGGGCGGTCGCGTTCCATCGTCCATTCCGTGACTTCGGTGACCAGCCGGCGCGACCACTCGTCAGCTTCATTGAGATAGACGTTGTAAAGCGGAATGCCAATACGCAACGAACCGATCACCTTGACCTGCTCGTCAGCAGCCGTTTCGCCGGATACCGGTTCATCGGAAGGATTCTCGAAAGATGCAGTCGACACATCTTTCGTCGCAAGGGCTGGAGACTGGATCTCACTGTCCCCCGGGAAGGCAAAGTCAAAATCTTGCCCGTCCCGCGTCGCCTCCAATGGGGGCAAGGCCGCCGGAGCTTGGGCAGACTTTTCCTCAACGGCAGGCTGACCCAGAAAATGCACGTCAAAATCGCTGGCCGACAATTCCAGCGGCTCGGCCTGTTCAGCCGGCGACGGATCTGCAAAATCCAAATCGAACACGATCTCCGAAGGCGTATTCGGCGCTGCGGGCGGCTCGGCGCCGACCGGTCCCGACAAGGCCGCGAGGCTGTCAAAGTCAATGCCTTGAATATCTGCCAGCGCTGACACCCCGGGTGCGGCAGGCGTCTCGACAGCAGGCGTCCCAGGCTCCGCATCCATCACCAGGTCGAAATCCAGATCCGTGCCCTCGACCACTGGCAACGGGGCTGCGTCCTGCCCTTGCTCAACAGGGGAGACGACACTCTCCGCAGCCGGCGCCTGCGGCGCGGCTGGCTGCTGGATCGGAATGAAACGCCCCTCCTCCCGCATCGCATCTGCACTGGCTCGAAATGCGGAGGACGTCCAGGTCGTCTCACGGCCCGAGGCAATGTCCTCGATCCATGCCGCAAACCCGTCCATGGCCTGCACACACAGCGCGCGGAATTCTTCATTGGAAGGCTTTTGCTCGGCCAGCCAGCCATTGAGCATTTGCTCCATGGCCCAGGCAGCTTCGCCAAACTCGTTGAGCCCGACCATACGGGAGCTGCCTTTGAGCGTGTGGAAAGCGCGCCGCAATATCGTCAGTTCGCCAATATCTCCCGGCTCAGTGGCGAGGGCGGCAAGCGCCGACTGCGCATGGCCAGCGACTTCGCGCGCCTCCTCCAGAAAGATATCGCGCAGGTCGTCTTCCTCGAAATCGTCAGCGCCGGTGGCCGAGCCCCGAGGCGCCGCCTCAGGGGCAGCAGCCGGGGCGGTAGCCGCCACCAGACTGGTGAGAGAACCCGCCCCGGACTGTGGGCCCTGCGCGGCAACGGCCAGAGCGGCATCACGGGCCGTCTGGGCAAGGGCCGGCTGGTCGGCCAGCGCCGCATGGGTTGCCAGAACATCGAGTTTGACGCTCAGACTTTCGGCAGAATCGCCAGCCTGGGCATCCTGAACGACGGACAGCACTTCCTGGGACAACTCGCTGTTGACCGTTACCGCCGCGGCTGCGTCCTGCGCGGTATGAATACGACCCATCAGGGGTTTGAGCTCACCCTTGACGTCGTCGTACACAAAAAGCTTTTTCGCGAGCGCCGGCTGGTAATTGAGCATGTCAATCAGGAAGCTCAATGCCCCCAGATTGTTGCCCAATTGCTCGAAGGCTCCGGAAGATCGCGCCAGCTGATCGTCCGCCGGTGTCACCAGCATCTGCTCCACGCTCTCGCGCATGCGCAGTACCGCCTGGGAGGCCTGATCCAACCCCAGCACGGACAACACACCACGCATTTGCGAGAGCTGGCCGGGAACCGCTGCCAGCGGCGCTTTTTCCTGCGGGTTGCGGAAAAACACATCCAACGATTTTTCGAGTTCGCTCAGGGAAATGCGCAGTTCGCCGACCACACTGCCCATCGTTTGTTTGTCGCTGACGCGGCGATACAACTCTTCCATCCACGACTCAAGCGGCTGCGCCTGGCCACCGCTTCGCGCGCTGTCGAGCCGCTGGGCCAGTCGGGCGGTCCGGATCGCCAGTTGCGGGTCGGCGGGATCGAGATCATCAAAAGCAGCTTCCAGGTAGAGCACGGCCGTGGCCACCTCAAGAGCCAGCTCGATGGGAGGCGCCAACCCGGAACGAACCGTCACTTCAATCACCTGTGTCAGCGCAGTGGCCAAGGGCTCACTGGGCGGATGCAGCTTGACCAGCGAATCGGTCACCAGACTGAACTGGTCAGCCACTGTCTTGAACTTGCTCACATCCCCCGCCGTCAGAGACGACCAGGTCTCCTTGGCCGAAACAATCCGTTTGCGGGCCTGGGCCAGCAGCGCCGGGTCGAAGCGGCCAAACTGCACCGCTTCGTAGTCAACCGGCTTGAACCGGGTCAGTCCATAGCTGGAGCGAATGGCTGACAGGACAGGAGTATCGGCGGCACGGGCTGCCACGGCTTGCGAGCAAAAAAACAGCAGGTCCTGGGCAAGCCTGTCCGACGCATCGGTGCCGCCCTTGGCAAAGGACGCATATTGCAGAAGCACGCGCGAAGCAGCGCGTTTGACGTAGAGATCCACCTTGAGCAGACCATGAGCCAGCGCTTCGAAATAGCCCGCTGCGATTTTCCAGAATGCCCTGGGTTCGCCCGCGGGCTCGGCCTGGGCAAATCCCAGGCACATATCCCTGAAGTTCTGGGCTGCCTGCGGGTCGCCCGTACGCATGATTTTCAGGACCAGCTGGTCCAGCGACTGCCTCGACGCATCATCGTAAGCGCCCGCGTTAACCGTGACCGCCAGCGCCGGGTCCATCCAGCGCCATTCGTACATCCAGAGGTCTGCCGGATGGATGCGATCCGCACCGACCAGCCCCTGCACGTCACGGTACTGGGGAAACAGCGAAACGGCTGAAACCGGCTTGTCAGCCAGCACCCCTTCGAGGTATTCGGTCAAGGCAAAACTGGCTTGCTCAACCTTCGCCGCAGCCTCCTGATTGCATTGCTCTGGCCGCTGCACAAACCGCTGCACAGCTGATTCCATCGCGCGCAGTACCAGCGCGGGCGCACCCAGACCGACCATCTCCAGCGCGCCGACAGCCTGGTGCAACTGCTGGCGCGCGATGCGCAACTGGCTCGCATCAAGGGCCGCTAGATCGGAGCCACGTGCCAATTCGGCGTCTCGCACAAACCGCTTCAGGGCCTTTGCAGCACCATCCAGGGATTTTCGAAGTTCGTCCAGCACCCACGCCAAGGGACCCAGATCATTCACGGCCAAGTCGAGGTCGGCAGGAGATGAATTCGGAGCGTTCAATTGCATAGATAGCAGGCCGGTTCAGAAATCGTAGGTCACGGACAGGAAAAATCAGCGATACGTCAGGCGATCTTGAATCGCGAGACGGACTGCCTGAGTTCTTCGGCCATGCGGGACAAATCACGCACCTGCTGCGCGGTGGATCGCGTACCTTCTCCGGTTTGCTCGGTCACCGCAAAAATGTGCTGGATGTTGCCGGCCACCACGTTGGCAGATTCGGCCTCCCGGGATGCAGAGTCGGAAATCTGCTCAATCAGGTCAGCAAGCCGGCGTGACACCAGGTCAATCTCCGACAGTGCGGTACCGGCGCTGTCCGACAGCTTGGCTCCTTCGACCACACCCTGCGTGGAGCGCTCCATGGCGGCCACCGCATCCTGCGTGTCGGTCTGAATGGCTTTCACCAGCGCAGAAATCTGGCGGGTCGCATCGGCAGAACGCTCAGCCAGCCGCTGCACCTCTTCGGCAACCACCGAGAATCCGCGACCGGCTTCACCCGCGGAGGCGGCCTGAATGGCCGCATTGAGCGCCAGCACGTTGGTCTGTTCGGTAATGTCCGAAATCAGTTCGGTGATCTCGCCAATCTCCTGAGACGACTCACCGAGCCGCTTGATTCGCTTGGAGGTTTCCTGGATCTGGTCGCGGATGGAGTTCATGCCGCCGATGGCGTTTTGCACCGCCTGCAAACCTGATTCGGCGGCGGTCAGCGATTGGCGCGCCACCTGGGAAGATTCCTGCGCCTGGGTGGACACCTGGTTGATTCGGGTAGCCATGTCAAGCACCGACTGGCCGGTTTCGCGAATTTCCCGCAGCTGTTCCGTGGAGGCTGCCAGCAGCTCGGTCGAGGTGCTTTCCACCTGGGCCGTGGTTTGCGCCACTCGTGTCGCCGTGTTCTGCACGTTGCCTACCAGCTGGCGCAGCTCTTCCACCGTGTAATTGACCGAGTCGGCAATGGCACCGGTAATGTCTTCCGTCACGGTCGCTTCCTGGGTCAGGTCACCTTCAGCCACCGTCTGCAACTCGTTCATCAATCGCAAAATGGCGGCCTGGTTGGCGTCATTGACGCGCTTGGCGTCCTGCTCCATGCCTTTGGCTTCCAGCCGCTGATTTTCAGCGACACCCTGGCGCTGCCGGCTGTCCAGCACCTGCAAACGGGCCAAGCCAGCCGCGCAGAGCAATGCAAAGGCAGCAGCAGCGGCCAGCGTCGCCAACGCCCCGACACCGAGGCCGGTCTGCGACGACAACTTGCCCTGAATGTCCTCCAGGCCCCGGCGCAAAGGCTCACTGTCGGCAATGATCGAAGCCTGCGCCTCACGAGCCGAGACCAGACCCTGCAAGTTGCCGAGAATCGCGCCGGCCTGCACCCGGGTCTGCTCATACAGCGCCATCAGCGCCTCGAGCCGTTCGCGCGTCTGCGGGTCCTTGGAGCCCGCCAGACGAAGTTCAGGACTGCCCTCCTGCAAGCCCTGTGCAATTTCCTTGAACGAGTTCAGGTCCTTACCCAACAGGAACACGGCTTCGGGGCTCACGCCCTCCATCGTCAGAAATTCGTTGGCGGATTTACCGATACGCTGGGTCAACATCACCAGCTGGCCGGCCGCTGAAATTTCTGCGGGCGCCGCGTTCTGCTGGAGCTTGAGCGAAGACACCGTCTCGGCAATTTCAAGCAGATCCGACGACTGCCGGTTGATGGTGCGCAGTGCGTTTCCCACCTGCGTCAAAATAGCCTGCTGACCCATCACGGTTGATGCATTCTTCTCGGCGCGCTCCATCAGCGGCGTCACCGTCTCGACATCCGGCTGCAGGGGAGCGGCGACCGGCTCAAGACGCAGGGACTCATCGCCAGACTTCAAGCCACGCACGGTTTTGGCCAGCACGTCGGAGCTTTCTCGCACGTCGGGGAATGCCTGGGCACTGCCCACCAGCGCCTGGGACACAGACTTCGCGAGCCGCTGCGACTGCATCAGCGATTGCCCGGTGGCGGCCACCTGCTGCGCGACCCTGTCCGCCTGGTTCAGTGCGACAAAAGTCACGGAGCCGAGCACCACGACCGCAAAAGCGAGCAGGATCACCAGGATCCGCTGGTGCTCGCCCATGGACCTGCGGCCCAGTACCGGCAGGGCCAGCTTTTCAACATTCTCCGGGACGTCCTCGGCGGACAGGCTTTCAGGACCGTCACTGCCGCCCAAGCGCGCCGTGGCGGCTGAACCACTCGAAGCATCCATCGCCCCTGTTGCCAGGGGATCCACCGACATGTCCAGCGAGACGCCATCCATGCTGTCCTCAGGTGGCGCAGACTTTGTTTTGAACAGCTTCTGAATATTTTCGACAACAGACATGGTGAGCCTTCCGGGAAAAACGTGATAGCGCTAGGCGCTGATGGTCAAGAAATGGGCTTGCTGCGCCAGCAACTGCAGGTTGATTTCCTGCCAATGCGTACCGTTCGAATCCACATAGCTGTGGCCGAAAAACTCCGGCGCGTCGGGCGATCTTTCTGCAAAGTCCGTGAACGCTTCCGAGTTGCGCAGGCCGGCCAGCTTGTCGATCTGCAAGGCGCAATTGATCTCCAGCGCACTGTTGAGGGCCACCAGCCGTGACTCGGTACGTGCCAGCTCACTGCGTGCCGGCGGCATTTTCCCAGTCACAAAACTCGCCAGATCAACCACGCCATACAGGCCGCCACGCAGATTGGCCACACCGGCAAACCAGGCTTGCGTGTAGGGCACATTCTGCGCACTGACCCAGGGAAAGATTTCTCCGGACTGATTCAGGGGGAAGAGGTATTTTTCACCCCCCGCCTCGACGGCCAGCCAGGACGCCGAAACACCCTGGGTCTTGGCCGCCTTCAGCCTGTCGGCGAGACGGCTTTGCAGTTCTCTAAGCGCTTGTCGGTTGGCCATGCTTTAGAGGGTTCGGTGCGGGATCAGCCCAGCGCCTTGATTTTGGCCATCAGTTCGTCAGCATCCACCGGCTTGGTTATGTAGTCCTTGGCGCCCTGGCGCATGCCCCAGACGCGGTCGGTTTCCTGATTTTTGCTGGTACACATGATGATGGGCACGTCTGCGTACAGGGGGTCCCGGGTAATGGCGCGCGTGAGTTGAAAACCATTTTGCCCGGGCATCACCACGTCCATCAGGATCAGGTCAGGCTTTTCCTCGGCCAGCCGACGAAAGGCGTCTTCCGCGTTCTCAGCGGTTTTCACGGCGAAACCTTTTTTGACCAGCAGGTCGGTCATGAACATCAACTCCGTTTTAGAGTCGTCCACAATCAGTATTTTTTTAATCGTCATTACGCTACTCCTTGTTTTGCGCTGCCCAGTTCCTGAACGGTGTGCAGCAACTGGTCTTTGGTAAATGGTTTGGTCAGGTAGTCTTGCGAGCCGACCATCCTGCCTCTTGCCTTGTCGAAAACCCCGTCCTTGGAAGACAGCATCACAATCGGCACATTGGAAAATTTCGGGTTGCGCTTGATGATGGCGCAGGTCTGATAGCCGTCGAGACGAGGCATCAGGATGTCGCAAAAGATCAAGTCAGGCAGGTAGTCGTTGACTTTGGAGAGTGCGTCAAAGCCGTCCTCCGCCAGCAGCACCTCATGGCCGCCCTGCTTCAGGAAAATCTCCGCGCTACGCCGGATCGTGTTGCTGTCGTCGATGACCAGGACCTTGAGACCTGAACTGGTATTACTCACTGACTGTGCTCCTTGTACCGCGTCGCCGGCCCGGCACCGCCCCCCCGCGCGTTTTGTTTAGACACCTGGCGCGACCATTCAGATTTGAACCATTTCGAAGTCTTCCTTGCGCGCGCCGCATTCGGGACAGGTCCAGTTCATCGGTACCTGGGCCCAGGGCGTGCCTGCCGCTATGCCGTGTTCGGGCGCACCGGTTGATTCGTCATAAATCCACCCACAAATTAAACACATCCAGGTCATTGATTGAGTCACAGCTTAAGTTGCCTTCGAATAGAATGCAACAATTGTATCGAGGCGGCGTTGCTTATTCGCTTACGAGGCAAAATTCCAGCCCTATGGCAAACCCCACCCCCACTCCTCTGGACGACCCGCAAATGGAAACAGAGGACAGCGAAACCTCTCCTGCTTGCGTGATGAGTTTCAACGCCAACGACCCCAGCGGCGCTGGCGGCCTGACGGCGGACATCAGCGCCATCACTTCCGCCGGGGCGCATGCGCTGGCGGTTGTCACCGGCGCCTATGTGCGTGATACGGCCGAGATTTTCGATCATGTTTCCTTTGATGAGGAGGCAGTGACCGAGCAGGCCCGCACGGCACTGGAAGACATGCCCGTTGCCGCCATCAAGGTCGGTTTTGTCGGAAGCCCGGAAACCATCAGCGCGATCGCGGAAATTGCATCGGACTATGCCGATGTGCCGCTGATTGCCTACATGCCCAACCTGTCGTGGTGGGAAGAAGAGGCGATCGACAGCTATCTCGACGCGTTTCGCGAACTGATGCTGCCGCAAACCACCGTGCTCGTCGGCAACCACAGCAGCCTGTGGCGCTGGCTGCTGCCAGACTGGACCGGCGACAAGAGCCCGTCGGCACGTGATATCGCCAAGGCCGCCTCCGAGTTCGGCGTTCCCTACACGCTGGTGACCGGCGTGCCGCTGCCGGAACAGTTCATTGACAATGTGCTGGCCACACCGCAGGCCGTTCTCTACAGCGAGAAATTCGAGCGTTTCGAGGCGGTGTTTGCCGGCGCCGGCGACACGCTGACAGCCGCACTGACGGCACTGCTCGCCAACGGCCACAACCTGCAGGCCGCGACGGCCGAAGCCCTGACTTACCTCGATCACAGCCTGGACGCCGGTTTTCACCCCGGCATGGGCCATATCGTGCCTGACCGGCTGTTCTGGGCCCAGACCGAAGAAGACGTCATGGACGCTGGCGACGATGACAGCGGTCCGGACACCCCCCTGCTCCCCCTGCCTCCCTTTGACCTCCCCACCAATGGCACCAAACACTAGTCCCGACACCTCCCGCAATGCTGCGCTGTTCGAGCGCGCCAAAAAACTGATTCCCGGTGGTGTCAATTCCCCGGTACGCGCCTTCAAGGCCGTCGGCGGTATCCCGCGATTCGTGCAACGCGCCCAGGGCGCCCATTTCTGGGACGCCGACGGCCAGCGCTACATCGACTACATCGGCTCCTGGGGCCCGATGATCCTGGGCCATGGGCACCCCGCCGTCGTCGAGGCTGTGCAAAAGGCCGTGCTCGAGGGCTTTTCCTATGGCGCACCGACCGAACGCGAGGTGGAGCTGGCCGAGGAGATCGTCAAACTCGTGCCGTCCATCGAGATGCTGCGACTGGTGAGCTCCGGAACGGAAGCCACGATGAGCGTGATCCGGCTGGCGCGTGGCGCCACCGGTCGCAGCAAGATCATCAAGTTCGAGGGCTGCTACCACGGTCACTCCGACGCGTTGCTGGTGAAAGCCGGCTCGGGTCTGGCCACTTTTGGCAGCCCGACCAGCGCAGGCGTACCGCCAGAGGTCGTGCAGCACACGCTGGTGCTCGAGTACAACCACATTGCCCAGCTCGAAGAAGCTTTTTCAATACACGGCAAGGAGATTGCCTGCCTGATGATCGAGCCGATCGCCGGCAACATGAACTTTGTGCGCGCCAGCGTTCCCTTCATGAAACGCTGCCGGGAACTCTGCACCCAATACGGCGCGCTGCTGGTGTTCGACGAAGTCATGACCGGCTTTCGCGTCGCTCTCGGCGGCGCCCAAAGCCTGTATGCCCAGAGCATTCCCGGCTTTCAACCTGACATGACCGCATTGGGCAAGGTGATAGGCGGCGGCATGCCCATGGCAGCTTTTGGCGGTACCCGGGCGGTGATGGAGCTGCTGGCGCCCCTGGGTTCGGTCTACCAAGCGGGCACGCTGTCGGGCAACCCGGTGGCCACTGCCTGCGGACTGGCGACCCTGCGCGAACTGCAAAAGCCCGGTTTTTATGAAGCCCTCGGCGAGCGCACCCGCAGTCTGGTCAGTGGCCTCACCCAGGCAGCCGCCCAATCCGGTGTGGCTTTTTGCGGCGACAGCGAAGGTGGCATGTTCGGCTTTTTCCTGCTGGACAAACTGCCGCAGAACTACGCCACGGTGATGACGACCGACAGCCCCGCCTTCAACCGCTTTTTCCATGCAATGCTGGATCAGGGCGTGTATTACGCGCCGGCACTGTATGAAGCCGGCTTTGTCAGCTCGGCCCACACGGCGGCCGACATCGCCGAAACCGTCGACGCGGCCGCCAGGTTTTTCGCTGCACGCTGAGGGCCGCGCATACCGGCCAACACAAACGCTGTCGCCAGCTCAGCCCCGACGGGCGCCTGATTTGCTATCAATTAAATAGCTGACTGCGCACGTGGCGCAAGGGCTGCAGGCACTTTTTATTAAAAACCGGGGATCAATGCCGGAAGTGCCGCACCCCGCTGAGCACCATCACCACGCCACGTTCGTCGGCCGCGTCGATCACTTCCTGGTCGCGCATGCTGCCGCCCGGCTGGATCACGCAGTTCGCGCCCGCATCGACGACCACGTCGAGACCGTCGCGGAAAGGAAAGAAGGCGTCGCTCGCGACCGCCGTGCCCTTGAGCGACAGGCCGGCATGCCCGGCCTTGATGCTGGCAATACGCGCTGAGTCCAGGCGGCTCATCTGCCCGGCGCCCACACCCATGGTCATGCCATCGGCACAGAACACGATGGCGTTGGACTTCACGTATTTGGCGACCTTCCAGGAGAACATCAGGTCCTGCAGCTGGGCCGGCGTCGGCTGCAGCTTGCTGACCACCTTGATGTCGGCCAGTGCCAGCTCGTGGTTGTCGGCGGTCTGCATCAGGAGGCCGGAGCCGACGCGCTTGATGTCCATCAGGTTGCGGCCCTGTTGCCACGCCGTGTTGCCGCCCGGGGGCAGGTCGATCTGCAAAATCCGCACGTTGACCTTTGTCTTGAAGACCTCGAGTGCTTCGGGCGTGAAGCCCGGCGCCATCAACACCTCGACAAACTGTTTGGAGATCTGCTGCGCCGCCGCTACATCGAGCGTGCAGTTCAGCGCGATGATGCCGCCGAAGGCCGAGGTCGGGTCGGTCTTGAAGGCCTTGCTGTAGGCCTCCAGCGCGTCCTTGCCCACTGCCACGCCGCAGGGGTTGGCGTGTTTGACGATGACGCAGGCCGGCCCGCTGAAACTCTTGACGCATTCCCAGGCGGCATCGGCGTCGGCGATGTTGTTGTACGACAGCTCCTTGCCCTGCAACTGCCGGGCCGTGACCAGCGAGCCCGGTGCCGGGTACAGGTCGCGGTAAAGCGCGGCCTGCTGGTGCGCGTTTTCACCGTAGCGCAGGTCCTGCACCTTGACGAAGCGGCCGTTGGCCTGAGCGGGAAACAGGCTGTGCGAGCCATCGGGCTGGATGCCCGAGAGGTAGTCGCTGATGGCGCCGTCGTACTGGCTGATGCGGTTGAAGGCGGCCACCGACAAGGCGAATTTGGTGGCATCGGCCAGCTTGCCGGCCGTCTTGAGCTCCTGCAGCACGCCGTCGTACTGCGAGGCGTCGGTCAGCACCCCGACATCCTTCCAGTTCTTGGCGGCCGAACGCACCATGGCCGGACCGCCAATGTCGATGTTCTCGATCGCGTCTTCCAGCGTGCAGCCGGTCTTGGCGACGGTCGCTTCAAACGGGTAGAGGTTGACGACCAGCAGGTCGATGGTGTCTATGCCGTGGGCTTTCAGCGCGGCCATGTGTTCCGGCACATCGCGACGCGCCAGCAGCCCGCCGTGCACCATGGGGTGCAGGGTCTTGACACGGCCGTCGAGCATCTCGGGAAAACCCGTCAGTTCGGCGACTTCGGTCACGGGCAGCTTCTCTTCGGCCAGCAGCCGGGCCGTGCCGCCGGTGGAGATCAGCTTGATGCCGAGGGCGTGCAACGCGCGTGCAAAGTCAACAATGCCGGTTTTGTCGGAGACGGAGATCAGGGCGTTCATGCGTATCTTTGGTTCTTTTGGGGGGAAGGGATGCGACGGCCGGGTCACTTGATCAGTTTGTGTTCAAGAAGTTTTTTGCGCAGGGTGTTGCGGTTCAGGCCCAGCCATTCGGCCGCTCGTGACTGGTTGTGGTCGGCATACTGCATCACCACCTCCAGCAACGGCTTTTCGACCACGCGCACCATCATGTCGTACATGCCGTCAGGTTCGGTGCCGCGCAGGTCCCTGAAATAACCTTCCAGGCTGGTGCGTACGCACTCTTCGATGTGTTTCTTGCTCATGCGAGCTCTCCCTCCTTCTTTTTCTGTCCTGCATTGTCGCCGACGGCCGGCTGCGCCATGCCGCTCCCCACCACGGGCATGCGGTCCATGCACTTGCCCAGCCCGTCAAAAAAGGCCGCCACCGCCTGCCACTGTGCCTCACTATCTTCCAGCAGGTTCATGCGGCTGCGGAACGCCTCGCCACCGGGCAGCGTCCTGACGTACCAGCCGATGTGCTTGCGCGCGGAGCGCACCCCGCTAAAGTCGCCATACAGCGCATAGTGGTCCAGCAGGTGATCGAGCAGCAGGCGTTTGACCTCGGCCACCAGCGGCGGCGCAAGATGTGTGCCGGTCTCCAGGAAATGCGCAATTTCCCGGAAAATCCAGGGGCGGCCCTGGGCGGCCCGGCCCACCATCACCGCATCGGCGCCTGTGCAGGCCAGCACATCGCGGGCTTTTTCAGGGGTATCGATGTCGCCGTTGGCGACCACCGGAACGGCCACCGCGGCCTTGACCGCCGCAATCGTGTCGTACTCGGCGCGCCCCTTGTAGCCCTGCTCGCGTGTGCGGCCATGCACGGTGAGCATCTGCACACCCGCGCCTTCAAAAACACGTGCCAGCGCGACGGCGTTTTTATGCGATTCGTCCCAGCCGGTGCGCATCTTCAGGGTGACCGGGACGCCGCGCGGCGCACAGGCGGCCACCACGGCCTCGACGATGGCCAGAGCCAGTGGCTCATCCTGCATCAGGGCCGAGCCGGCCCACTTGTTGCAGACCTTCTTGGCCGGGCAGCCCATGTTGATGTCGATGATCTGCGCGCCACGGTCGATGTTGTAGGCGGCGGCCTCGGCCATCATCTGCGCGTCGGTGCCGGCAATCTGCACGGCGATCGGCGCGACCTCACCGTCGTGGTTGGCGCGGCGCGAGGTCTTCAGGGTGTCCCACAGGTCACGCCGCGAGGTGACCATTTCACTGACCGCATAACCCGCCCCCCCGGCCTTGCACAGACGCCGGAACGGCCGGTCGGTGACACCCGCCATCGGCGCGGCAAACAGGTTGTTCGCCAAAACGTAGGGGCCGATGTTCATGGGAATGGGAGGCAGGTGTGGGTGCGCAAAAACGAGGCACGATTGTAACTGCCCAAAATTTCAGCAATTGAAATCTGCGGAAGGGGCGTGCAAGCCGGCGCCAGGGCCAGAATGCGGGCGTACTGCCTATACTCGCTCCAGATGGAACTCTGGATACAACACCTGCTTGAAGCCCTGGCCCTGCCCGAATACGGCTTGAGCACGGTGTTCGTGGTCTCGTTCATCTCTGCCACCCTGTTGCCGCTCGGCTCCGAACCCGTTGTCTTCGGCCTGGTCAAGCTCAACCCGCACCTGTTCTGGCCGACCGTGCTGGTGGCCACGGCGGGCAATACGCTGGGTGGCGCGCTCGACTGGTGGTTCGGTTATGGCGCCCACAAGGTGGTGGACAAGTATTCGCACTCCTCGCACCACAGCCGCGCCATCCGCTGGCTGGAAAAGCTCGGGCCCAAAGCCTGTCTGCTGGCCTGGCTGCCCGGGGTCGGCGACCCGCTTTGCGCGGTGGCGGGCTGGCTCAAGTTTCCGTTCTGGCCCTGTGTGGCCTACATGGCCGCCGGAAAATTTGCGCGTTACGTGACGATGACAGGCGCACTGGTCTGGGCCTTTCCGGGCAGCATCCGGTTTTGGGGCGGATAGGACATGGCCCCCACGGTCGCTCACTTTGTGTAGCTCCTGCCCCCCCTGGGGGGGGGCTGCGCCTGCGGACTGGCAAAGCCAGATCCGCGGCTCCTGCTTGTATTTTTACGCCTGTACCACCCGGCGGCTCTAAAACCGTTCGTGTGACTGCAGATAGCGCCACTGTCCCACGGGGAGGCTGCTCATGGACACCCGCCCGACACGGATGCGTTTCATCGCCTGCACCGTGAGCCCGACACTCTCACACATGAAGGCTATCTGCCCGGGGCGTTCGCCCTTGAGTGCAAAACGCAAACGGGTTTCGTTCTGCCAGCTCACCTTCGCAGGCGGCAACAACACCCCGTTGAAGGTGAAGCCATGGTCGAGCCGGTTGAGCCGCTGCAGGCCGCCCGGTACGATGGTACCGGTCACGTCCACAATGACCTCGTGCTCCATGACCGCAGCGTCCTCGCTGAGCTTGCGCGCCACGCGCCAGTCCTGGGTGAAAACCACCAGGCCGCTGGCCGGGGTGGCAAGCGGAGTCGCCAGGGTCAGCGCGCTGACATGTTTTTTCAGGGGCCGGATGCCCGATCGGTCGTCTTTCACGCGGTTGGACGGAACCAGCAACTGCGCAGCGGGGTTGGCAGGGCGCTTGCTCCCCGCTTCCAGGCCAGCCTCGTAAGCCGGTGGCTTGTTCAGCAGCAGCGTCACTGGCGTCAGCGCCAGCAGGCTGGCGTCCGGGTCGAGTTCGACTTTCTGGTCCAGCACGCGGTGCTGCGGCTCTTCCACAACCACGCCATCGACGCGCACCCATCCGCCTTCGATGTACTGCTCGGCTTCGCGACGCGAGCAGTTGAGCATCTGGGCCAGGTGTTTGGCGAGGCGGACGGGTTCGGTCATGCGATCTGCTCGGTCCTTTCAAGCGCCACCGTCGAACCGGCTCCGCCGGGCGACAGGAGGTGTCCCCTGCAAGGGGAGGATGGGCTACACGCAATGAGCCCAGGCAGGGGTGTACTCATCGAGGGCCTGTTCACCCTATTTATACAAGTGCGAACGTGGCTAAAACAGCGCCAATCCAGGCGCGCGACGACGCTCAGCCTGGGCGGCTGGGCTAGGAGTGCAACGACGAGTGGCGTTGTTTTAACCACGTTCCCTCCGGGTTGCGGCCAAAAAGGCCATGCGCAGCGTTGCAAAGCCTTGCCGGGCGCCAGCCCGGCTGCATTTTGCGCCTCGCGCATGATCTTTTTGACTCGCAACGCATCGTGCATAAATAGGGTGAACAGGCCCTAGCTGCTGAACAGGAAATTCATCACGTCGCCATCCTTGACGATGTATTCCTTGCCTTCGCTGCGCATCTTGCCCGCGTCCTTGGCGCCCTGCTCGCCCTGGTAGGTGATGTAGTCGTCAAAGGCAATCGTCTGGGCGCGGATGTAGCCCTTCTCGAAATCGGTGTGGATCACGCCGGCCGCCTGCGGACCGGTGTCGCCGACATGGATGGTCCAGGCGCGCACCTCCTTCACACCGGCCGTGAAATAAGTCTGCAGGCCCAGCAGCTTGTAGGCGGCGCGGATCAGGCGGTTCAGCCCGGGCTCTTCCTGACCGATCTCGGCGAGGAACATTTTCTTGTCCTCTTCCTCCATGTCGGCCATCTCGGCCTCCATCTTGGCGCAGATGGCCACAACAGGCGCATTCTGGCTGGCTGCGTAGGCACGCAGCTTGTCCAGGAAAGGATTGTTTTCGAAACCGTCCTCGGCCACATTACCGACGAACATGGCCGGCTTGGCGGTGATCAGGAAAAACTGCTTGAGCAGCGGCAGCTCTTCCTTGCTGAACTCCAGCGTGCGCACAGGTTTGGCTTCATTGAGCGCCGCCTGGCATTTTTCCAGAATGGCCACGAGTTTGATCGACTCCTTGTCACCCGAGCGCGCCGTTTTGGTCACGCGGTGCAGGGCTTTTTCAACCGCCGTCAGGTCGGCCAGGCACAGCTCGGTCTGGATCACCTCGATGTCGGAAATCGGGTCCACCTTGCCGGCCACGTGGATCACGTTGTCGTCCTCGAAGCAGCGCACGACGTTCACAATCGCATCGGTCTCGCGGATATGTGCCAGAAACTTGTTGCCCAGGCCCTCGCCGGTGCTGGCACCCGCCACCAAGCCGGCGATGTCGACAAACTCGACAATGGCGGACTGGATCTTCTCCGGCTTGACGATGACTGCCAGCGCAGCCAGCCGCGGATCAGGCACCTCCACAATGCCGACGTTGGGCTCAATGGTGCAGAACGGGTAGTTCTCCGCTGCAATGCCCGCCTTGGTCAGGGCGTTAAAAAGGGTGGATTTGCCGACGTTGGGCAAGCCTACAATACCGCACTTCAGACTCATGAAAAACCTTCAAAAACAGGCTGAGAAGTGTATGCGATACGCAGGCAGCCGGGGAATCGGCTTTCTGGCAGCCGTGCTTCTGACTGCATTCCTCAGCCTGTCGGGCACCTCCAGCCAGGCCCAGCCGCTGGTCGTGCTGGACGACAAAACCCCCGTGGCCGACCTGCAGGCCAGCAGCCTGGTGTGGGTAGATGCCGATGCCGGTGCAACGATCGAGCAGATGGCTGCCGGCGACTTCCGGCGTTTCATGAACCCGGCCCGGACCGATGTCCACTACACCCTGGGACCGGACGCTGCGCTGTGGCAGCACTTCCGCTTCAAAAGGTCAGCCAACTCCACCCAGGACTGGCTGCTGGAGTTTCCCTTTCCCATGCTCGATCTGGTGACCGTGTTTCAGCAGGACCGGGCGGGGCGCTGGACCAGCCAGGCAGCAGGCGACACCGTGGCCGTCTCCAGCTGGCCCGAGCCGGGCCGCTATGCGCAATTTCATCTGGCACTCGACGACGGGATGGCGCATGACGTGTATGTCCGCATCGCGCATGTCACGCCAGCCCATTTCCCGGTCAATGCCATCTCCGGCCAGTCCCGCAGCCACTATCTGCAGTTCGACTACATGGTCATCGGTCTGGTGTTCGGTACCCTGCTTCTGCTGATTGTGGCGGGCGCCGGGCAAAGCTGGGTCTACCGCGACTGGGCCTACGGCTGGTATGCCATTTACGCCACCATCATGGCCCTGGTGGTCGCCACCACCAGTGGCATGGCCGGTCACCTCCTTTGGAGCAACTTTGCCGCCTGGAACAATGCCCTCCAGGGCGTGCTTGGCCTGCTGGGGGGCAGCGCCGCCTTGCTGGTGGTCCGCCAGCTGTGCGGCATCGCTGGCCGCCACCGGTGGTTTGACCACGCGGTTTTCGCCGTCGGGCTGGCCGGTCCGGTACTGGCGGTTGCCTACCTCGGGCTGGGCCGGCAATGGGGCGTCCACCTGATCGGTGCATACCTGCTGGTGGCCGTGGTGCTGGGACTGGCGGCCGCCTATACAACGTGGCGCCGCCACGACGTGGTGGGCGCGTGGGTGCTGGCGGCCTTCACCCCCCTGGCAATGAGCACCGCACTGGCAGCGGCCCGGCTTTTCGGCTGGGTGTCCACCTCCTGGCTGTCGCAATATGCCTTCATGCTGTCGCTCGCTATCGAGGTGCCCTTGCTGCTGGTGGCCCTGAACATCCGTTCGCGGGAACGGCATGGCGTCGAGGCACGCGAGCAGGCCATGGCCAGCCAGGATGCACTCACCGGCCTGCTGGCCAGGCATCTCTTTGAAGACCGGCTCAGGCAGGTGGTGGCGCGCGCCAAACGCCAAAGAGAACCGGCTGCCGTGGTGTACATCGAACTGGTGAATTACGCTTACGTCAAGCGCAACTACGGCATCGCCGTGGCCGAGCAAAGCCTGCTGCGCAGCGTGATCAAGCTGCGCCGCATCCTGCGCGACGTCGACACCGTGGGCCGGGTCGATGAAGCACGTTTTGGCCTCATCATGGAGGGCGTTACCTCACGCGAGGTAGTCACCGCCATGGCCGCGAGGCTGATCGCCGCCGGCCTGATGCCGCTCAAGGGCCTCAAGCCCGAAGTCATCCTGCAGTTTCACATTGCGGGCGTGCTGCTCAGCGAGAAGGTGATGGAAGGTCCCGAACTCTCCAAAGCGCTGGAAGCCATGCTAGCAGGCATGGCGGCGCGTACACGCCGGCCGATCCGCTTTCTGGAACCGGAGTTGACCCGGCCCATGCCGCTGGCCGTGGACTCCGGCTTCGATGAGGCCGAAGGCCACAGCCAGCCGGCACCGCTACCTGTCGTGGCTCACTCGAAGCGGTAGCTGGACGAGACGCTTTGACCCACCTGGAGCAGGTGGTCGATGCCCCGCAGCACGATGGCATTCATGCCAAAACTCACCGCCCCCTTGAGGCGCGGGTCCTGCCGGTAGGTCTGCAGGGTGTCGCCGACCTCGGGGCTGCTCAAGGCTGTGGCCGGGTCGATGTTGGGAATCGGGCAACGCGCACAGGGCTTGACCGGCTTGAGCTGCACCACGCCCTGCTCCGTGGCAATTTTCAGCAGGTCGAGCCGGTCTTCGTCATGCGGCGCCAGTTCACTGTCGCCCGGCGCATCGCCGATCACGATATTCGGCCGGAAACGAGCCAGGCCAGCGGCGCCATGGCCGCCGACCTGCAGTTTGTCATTCAGCCCCGCCAGCGAGGCTTCGCTGAGCACCAGCACCGGGTAGCCGTCGCTGAACTGGTTGAGAGCCTCCACGCCGCCGGTCCATTGCCGACTGGAAGCGCGCTTTTCCTCGGGATCAAAACGTACCAACCGCGCCTTCACGCCAAGGAAATCACTGAACCACTGGGCCGCGATGGGCCCCATGTCATAAGCCTTGACCTCGTCGTCCCAGATCCGCACGCGCACCGGTTCCTGCACCTGGTCGAGCGCAATATGCAGCGCCAGCATGCCCGGTGCCCGCAGGACCATGTCGTGGTACTTGAGCTGGGGCTGGATCAGCGCCATGCGCGGCAGTTCGCGCTGCGTCAGAAAGGAACCATCCCCATCAACCACCATCCAGGCCCGGTCAAATTCGAGCCCTGTTTCGGTCAATATCGCTTCCTGCACCTGCACCCCGGCGCAGGACTTGACGGGATAAACCCACAGCCCGGTGATGACCGCCCTGACGTCGCCCGAGGCGGGGCCCGATGTTTCGCTCGTTGATTCACGCACGTGTCAAATCCTTCAAAAATTCAGTTCAAGATGCACTGGACGGGAACGATTTTGCCCTGCCTTCTAAAATGAGCCATGTCCAAGCCTTTTGATGTGTGTATCCGCGGTGACGGTGTGGTCGGCCGCACCCTGGCGCTGCTGCTGGCGCGCGAGCGCTTGCACGTGGCGCTGGTCGCCCGGCCTGCGCCGGCAGGCAACCCGGCAGAAGCCGCCGCCCCGCAGGATGTGCGGGCCTACGCCCTGAACAGCGCCTCGCGGCAACTGCTGACCTCGCTGAGGGCCTGGCCCGATGCGCCTGCAGCCACGCCGGTGCTGGAGATGCGCGTCTGGGGCGACGACGGGGGCCAGCTTGATTTTGCAGCCCCCCAAGGCGCCAGCGACGCGGCCCTGGCCTGGATCGTTGATGTACCGGCGCTGGAGCGACAGCTGGCCGAAGCCGTGCGTTACCAGCCGCAGATCGAAACTGTGGAGACGCCGGTCAAGGCCGCGCTCACGGTGATCTGCGAGGGCCAGAAAAGCACCAGCCGCAACGAGTTCGGCGTGCAATGGATCGTCAAGCCCTACCCGCAAAAAGCCATGGCCGCCCGCCTGCAAAGCGACTTGGTGCACCGGGGTGTGGCCCGCCAGTGGTTCCATACCGGCGAAATTCTGGCTCTTTTGCCGATTGGCGGCGTCGACGGGAACTCTGTGGCGCTGGTCTGGTCTGTCTCTGTGGAACGCGCAGCCGCGCTGGAGAAGTTGACCCCGGCAGAATTTTCCGCGGCGGTGCAAACCGTCTGCGGCGCCGAGGCAGGTTGCCTGCAGCTGGCGAGCAGCCTGTCGAGCTGGCCACTGGCGCTGTCGCGGGCCGAACGCTGGGTCGGTCCGGGCTGGGCGCTGGCCGGGGACGCTGCCCATGCCGTGCATCCGCTGGCGGGGCAGGGCCTGAACCTCGGCTTGGCCGATGCGGCCGGACTTGCGACCGTGATCCATGGGCGCGAATACTGGCGCGGTCTGGGCGACGAAAAGCTGTTGCGGCGTTACGAACGCTCCCGCAAGGCCGATGTAGCCGCCATGGGCGCGGTGACGGATGGACTGCACAGCCTGTTCGCGCAAAACGACGCGCGCTGGCAGGCATTGCGCAATTGGGGCATGAAGGGCTTTGCACGCAGTGGACCCCTGAAAGAATGGGTCACGCGCCAGGCCATGGGTTCATCGCATCATCGTCCGGGATGACTAGCCCCTGGGCGGGAGCGGCACAAGAAACGACCGGACACGCGGTAAAGAGCATCAGAATTCATCACACAGACTGGAAAACAATGACACTGTTCAAGACCATCATGACCGGCACACTGCTGGCCCTGAGCCTGAGCGCGTTTGCGCAGGAAGCGGCCATCCGCAAGAACCTGGCCGAACGCCTGCCGAACCTGCCCAACATCGACGAAATCAACAAGACCCCTATGGCCGGCCTGTATGAGGTGCGCGTCAACGGCAGCGATATTTTCTACACCGATGCCGAAGGCAACTACCTGATCCAGGGCAACCTGATTGACACCAAGGTCAGGCGCAACCTGACGGAAGAACGCGTCGACAAGCTCAACGCGGTGTCTTTTGATGCGCTCCCGCTGAAAGACGCCTTCACCATTGTGCGCGGCAACGGCAAGCGCAAGATGGCGGTGTTCGAAGACCCGAACTGCGGCTATTGCAAACGTTTCGAACGTGACATGCAGAAGGTCAGTGACGTCACCATCTACATGTTCCTGTATCCCATCCTGAGCGCCGATTCGACGGAAAAATCCAAAAACATCTGGTGCGCCAAGGACAAAGCCAAGGCCTGGCAGGACCTGATGGTGCGTGACCAGCCGGTGGCCACCGCCAGCTGCGACGCTGGTGCGCTGGCGCGCAATATCGAGTTCGGCAAAAAACACCGTATCACCGGAACACCGACGCTGATTTTTGCCGACGGCTCGCGTGTACCCGGCGCCATCAGCGCCCAGCAGGTCGAGAAATACCTGGCCGACGCGAAGGTCCAGTAAAAGCGCGACGCGCGGCCGGAGTTCATAGGCAAACCGGGCTTCCGCCCTTTTCGGGCGGGCGGCAGCCGCTCTTTTTTCTGTAGCAGGACGTCAGTTCGGGAAAGGCTCGGCTTGCCCCGGCCGAGGCAGGGCCGATGCGGTATTCTTTGAACCTATGCCCAAACCTTCCGCCAAGCCCTCCGCAATACCTCCCGTCGGCGTCGACTACCGCGTCGAGGTCGCTGACCTCCACGCCCATCTGTTCCGTGTCACCCTGACCATTGCCCAGCCAGCCGCGCTGCAGCGGGTGGCGCTGCCGGTGTGGATTCCCGGAAGTTACCTGGTGCGCGAGTTCTCGAAGAACCTGCAGGGCCTGCGGGCGCGGCAAGGCGCCCGGGCGCTGCCTGCCGGCCAGATCGCGCAACTCGACAAATGCAGTTGGCAGATCCGTTGCAACGCGGACAGGCCCTTGGTGCTGGTCTACGAGGTTTATGCCAACGACAGCTCGGTACGCACCGCCTCGCTGGACGCGGGACGCGGCTTCTTCAACGGCAGTTCCCTGTGCCTGCGGGTCGAAGGCCACGACCAGGCGCCGCACCGGCTTGAAGTCATGGCCGCTCCGGCCATCAGCGGCTGGTCCGTGGCCACCGGACTGGACGCGGTGAAGGTCGACAAGCAGGGTTTTGGCAGCTACCTGGCCGCCAACTACGACGAACTGGTGGATTGCCCGGTGGAAATGGGGAATTTCTGGAGCGGCTCTTTTGTGGCCTGCGGTGTGCCGCACCGCTTTGTGGTGGCGGGCGCCACGGCCAGCTTTGACGGGGCCCGGCTGCTCGCCGACACCCGCAAAATCTGCGAAGCGCAAATCCGCCTGTGGCATGGCAACAAAAAACCGCCACACAAAGACTACGTGTTCATGCTCCACGCCGTGGACGACGGCTATGGCGGGCTGGAGCACCGCAATTCCACCGCACTGATCTGCAAACGCCAGGACTTGCCGCGCCTGGGCAGCAGCAAGCTTCCCGAGGGATACACCACGCTGCGCGGGCTGATCAGTCATGAATATTTCCACACTTGGAACGTCAAGCGCCTGCGCCCCGCGGAGTTCGGCAGTTACAACTACAGCGGTGAAAATTACACGCAGCTGCTCTGGTTTTTTGAAGGCTTCACCAGTTACTACGACGAACTGATCCTGTGCCGCGCGGGCCTGATCGACGAAGCGGCCTATTTGCGACTTCTGAACAAGACCATCAATCAGGTCATGCAGACCCCGGGACGCTTGGTGCAGTCGGTGGCCCAGGCCAGTTTTGACGCCTGGGTCAAGTACTACCGCCAGGATGAAAACACGCCGAATGCCACAGTCAGTTATTACACCAAGGGCGCTTTGGTCGCCTTGTGCCTTGATCTGAGCCTGCGTGCTGAAAGCAAGGACACGGTCCTGGCCACCCTGGACGACGTGATGCGCAGCCTGTGGCTGCGGTGCCGCGGCGGTGTGATGTGCGAAGCGGATGTCGCCGCCGCACTGCAGGGTGTGGGCGGCCGCTCCTACGCGGCAGAAATCGCCCGCTGGGTGCATGGGAAGAGCGAGCTGCCGTTGAAAGACCTGCTGCAACGCCACGGCGTTGCCGTGCTTGAGGAGCCGGCGCAGCTTGCGCAGGCGCTGGGCCTGCGGGTGCAGGAAACGGGCGGCAGTATCCATGTCAAGACGGTCCTGCGCGGCGGTGCGGCCGAGCGGGCCGGCTTTGCCGCCGGCGACGAGTGGATTGGCCTTGAAACACCGGTGACCGGAAAGAGCCGCAAAACGGCCCAGCTGCCTCACCCCGGCTGGCGCCTGGGCAAGCTCGATGAGTTGCCGTTTTACGCCGGGGCCAGCAAAAAGATCACGGCGCTGGTGGCGCGCGACAAACGCCTGCTCCGTCTGGAATTGACGATACCGCCAGAGACAAGCACCTGGCGGCTGCAGGCCAAGGATGCTGCGTTGGTGAAAAAGTGGCTGGTGTCCGCCAGCGGAACCTGAGCCCGGGACTCAGCCTTCAGGCATCTGCGCCTCAATCTGGGCCACAAAACGCTCGGCTTCGGCGCTGCCCTTGATCTCGCGAACAACCTCACGGGCTCGCTTGATCAAGGCGACAAAATCGGCCAGGTCGCGCGCGCTCTCGATCTTGATGCACAGCGGCTCGGCCAACGGGCCCAGCAGGTGCTCCAGCAAATGCGAGGAAAAACGCTGCGCCTGCGCCAGGTTGGCCGCGCGCTGCGCGGATGCCGTCGCAGCGGGCTGCTGCGGGACACCTGCCGACTCCAGCGCGGCCGGCATGGTTTTTTCTTCGATCCCCGCCGGCGCTACCAGACCCTCGGCTTCGAGTTCTGAAAGCCGCCCGGGATCACCCAGCGCCGACGCCATGGTGGCCAGTTCGGCATGGGTTCTTTTGCCGTCAACCATGATCAACAGGGAACGCAACCGGGGGGGCAGGCCTGATTGCCGGTTCGCAATCGCTTCCGTCCCCTTCTGCGTCTTGTGATAGATCACTTGCTTGTCCGGCATGGCAACCTCCTGAAACCTTTTGGCGGGCCAGTCTAAAACCAAAAAAGCGCAACGTCGAGTGGGTGCTTACCCCGAAAAAGGGAAGCAGCAAAGTTCAGTGCCGGCGATCCAGCACCCGTTTGGCCTTGCCCAGACTACGCTCCACGCCGCCCTCCGCGCGCAACTCGATATCCACACTGGTGCCAATGTAGGCCTTGATCTCATGCTGCAGCATACGGGCGGCGGCCTGCGCAGACGCGCTGTCGGGGGCCAGTCCGGGACGGGTCTCCACCGCCACGCGCAGGCAGTCCATATTGCCTTCACGGGTCAGAATGCACTGGTAATGCGGTGCAAGCTCATGGCGTTTGAGAATTAGCTCCTCGATCTGCGTCGGAAACACGTTGACGCCGCGCACGATCATCATGTCGTCGCTGCGGCCGGTGATTTTTTCCATGCGGCGCATGCTGCGGGCCGTGCCCGGCAGCAGGCGCGTGAGGTCGCGTGTGCGGTAACGGATGATGGGCAGCGCTTCCTTGCTCAGGCTGGTAAACACCAGCTCGCCGATCTCGCCGTCGGGCAACAGCTCGCCGCTGACGGGGTCGATGATCTCGGGGTAAAAATGGTCTTCCCAGATGGTCGGGCCGTCCTTGGTTTCTACACACTCGCTGGCCACGCCCGGGCCGATGACCTCGCTCAGGCCATAGATGTCCACCGCATCGATGCCCATGCGTTGCTCAATCGCAAGGCGCATGTCGTTGGTCCAGGGTTCGGCACCGAAGATGCCGGTACGCAGGCTGGCGTCGGTGGGGGACAGCCCCTGCTTTTCAAACTCGTCGGCAATTGCCAGCATGTAGCTGGGCGTCACCATGATGATGTCGGGCTTGAAATCGGTGATCAGCTGCACCTGGCGCTCGGTCTGCCCGCCGCCGAAGGGAACGACGGTCAGACCCAGCTTTTCAGCGCCATAATGCGCGCCCAGCCCGCCCGTGAACAGGCCATAGCCGTAGCTGATGTGCACCAGATCGCCCGGACGGGCCCCTGCCGCGCGTATGCTGCGGGCGACACAGCCGGCCCACATGTCCACGTCATTTTTTGTATAGGCCACCACCGTCGGTTTGCCGGTGGTGCCGCTGGAGGCATGGATGCGCACACACTGCTCGCGCGGCACCGCGAACATGCCGAAGGGATAACTGGCGCGCAGGTCGTGTTTGGTGGTGAAGGGAAACTTCGCCAGGTCAGCCAGCGACTTGCAATCGTCCGGATGCACACCAGCGGCAACGAACTTGGCCTTGTAGACCGGCGAATGCCGGTACGCATGCTGCAACGTGGACTGCAGGCGCTTGAGCTGCAGGGCGCGCAGTTCGTCGAGACTGGCCTTTTCAATCGGTTCGAGCGGAAAATTTTTCATGCGGCCTCCACACCGGCCACCGGGATGACAGCACCTGCAATCTGCGCACTTTTCCCGCGGAACATCGCAATGATCTCACCGCGCTGGTTGCTGACCTTCATGTCATAAATGCCGTGCCGGCCCTGCAGCGTCTGCTCCACCCCTTCACAGGTCAGCACGTCACCGAGCTGGCCGGGCTTGAGAAACTCGATGCTGCAGCCCGCCGCCACCGCGACCTTGTTGTAGCTGTTGCAGGCAAAGGCAAAGGTCGAGTCGGCCAGCGTGAAAATCAGTCCGCCATGGCAGATCTTGTGGCCGTTGAGCATGGGCTCACGCACAGCCATGCGCATCACCGCACGGCCGGGTGCGCAGGACACCAGTTCCATCTGCATGAAGTCGCGTGAGGCACGGTCGGCGGCAAACATGGATTCGCCCACAGCCTGGGCCAGTTGCTGGGCATCCATCTAGTTGCCCCTGAACGCTGCTGGGCGCTTCTCAAGGAAGGCCATCACGCCTTCGATGTAATCGTGGGTGCGGCCCAGCGCCGACTGGGTGTCGCGCTCCTGGTCCAGCTGGGCATCCAGGCCCCGGCTGGCGCCTTCGCTGAGCAGACGCCGCGTCTCCACCAGGGCGCGGGTCGGCATGACGGCCAGGCGTGCGGCCAGCGCCATGGCCTTGTCCAGGCAGTCTTCGCCCTCGGCCGCCACGTCCCAGATCATTCCCCACTCTTTCGCGTCCTTCGCGCTGAGCTTGTCGCCCAGCATGGCCAGCCCCAGCGCCCGCGCCAGGCCCAGGCGCTTGACCAGAAACCAGGAGCCGCCGGCATCAGGCACCAGGCCGATCTTGCTGAAGGCCTGGATGAAGCTGGCACCCTGCGCGGCAATTGCCAGGTCGCAGGTCATGGCCAGCGAGGCGCCCGCGCCGGCGGCCACGCCGTTCACCGCGGCAATCGTCGGCACGCGCAGCTTCTGCAGGCGCCGCACCGTCGGGTTGAAGGCCTGGTCGATGATGGGCCCGGGGTCCGCACGTTCGACGAGGTTGGGGCCGGGTTCGAAGTCGAACTCGGCCAGATCGGCACCCGCACAGAAACCTCGGCCGGCGCCAGTGATCACGAGGGCACGCAGCGACGGATCGGCCTCCACGGCGTCCAGCGCGGTCCAGAGCTGCTGGTGCATCTGGCGGGTAAAGCTGTTCAGGGCCTGCGGCCGGTTCAGCGTCACGAGCGCCACGGCGCCCCGTGTGGACAGCAGCACGGCAGGTTCGGAAGGGACATCGGTCATAAGCATCTCCTGCTTCGAATCTAGCATTAACCGACCGTCAGGTCGGTTAATGTTTTCCCTTGCTTTTCCACCGTGTGGCGCACCGGCCAGGCCAAAGGATCGTGGCATGATTCAGCCTCACAAGGAACCCGCCATGACTTACGAATTGATCCAGACCCGCACCGAAGGCCGCGTCGCCATCGTCACCCTGAACCGGCCCAAACAGCTCAATGCACTCAACGACCAGCTGATGGACGAGCTGGGCGCCGCGCTCAAGGCCTTCGACGCGGACGACAACATCGGCTGCATGATCCTGACCGGCAGCGAAAAAGCCTTTGCGGCCGGCGCCGACATCGGCGCGATGGCAAGCTACAGCTTTTCCGACGTCTACAAGGGCGACTACATCACGCGCAACTGGGAGCAGATCCGCAGCATCCGCAAGCCGGTGATCGCCGCCGTCAGCGGCTTTGCGCTCGGCGGCGGCTGCGAGCTGGCCATGATGTGCGACTTCATCATTGCCGCCGACAACGCCCGCTTCGGCCAGCCCGAGATCAAGCTGGGCATCATCCCCGGCTCGGGCGGCACGCAGCGCCTGCCGCGCGCCGTCGGCAAGGCCAAGGCCATGGACCTGGTCCTGACAGGTCGCATGATGGATGCCGTGGAAGCCGAACGCAGCGGGCTCGTTAGCCGTGTGGTACCGCTGGACAAGCTCATGGAGGAAGCCCTGGGCGCCGCGCTGCAGATCTGCGACTACGGACAGATCGCCGTGATGGCCGCCAAGGAGGCCGTGAACCGCGCCTACGAAGGCACCTTGGCGGACGGCATCATGTTCGAACGGCGCCTGTTCCACGCGACCTTTGCCACCGAGGACCAGAAGGAAGGCATGGACGCTTTTGTGGGCAAGCGCAAGGCCGCCTTTAAAAATCGATAGCGCAATGGGACGACCGGCGCTTTCATTGGGCCTGTGAAAGAGCCGCTATAATATCGGTCGCGCGGTGATATAGCTCAGTTGGTTAGAGCGCAGCATTCATAATGCTGATGTCGGTGGTTCAAGTCCACCTATCACCACCACGGTTTCGCGGAGCCCCAGAGGTCTGAACTTCTGGGGCTTTGTTACTTCACAGCCTCTGGACATAAACCATGAAACGCTGCCTGCACTTCCTGTCCCTGTCCCTGGCCCTGCCCGCCGCTGTGATCGCCGTCCTGATGACGCTGGCAAGCCTGTTCGCCACGGCGGCGCTGGCCCAGACCGACGAAGTCCCCAGCGTCCGCAATTTCCCCAAGGCTGCCCTGCGCGGCCTGCTGGTGGTCCGGGCACCGCCCGACATCAGCCTCAATGGCAAGGCCGACCGCCTGTCTCCCGGTGCCCGCATACGCAACGCCAACAACAACTTTGTGTTGTCGGGCACCCTGCTGGGCCAGGAGTTGCTGGTCAACTACACCCGCGACAGTGCCGGTCTGGTGTACGAGGTCTGGGTGCTGACCACCGAGGAAGCCAAGGAAAAACGCGCCGGCCTGTCCACGCGCAATTTCATCTTCAGCTTCGAGGGCGAAGCCGCACCGCAGGACGACGGCAAGACCCCCTATAACCAGCTGCCCCGCTACAAATAGCCGGTCCCGCGCCTTCCCGCCCGCCGTTTTGAACAAAACAGGCCTCCAGCCCTTTACTGGCGTGCGCCAGTAGCTCCCAATTCGATAGCAAATTCATGAGCAAAAAAGTCTTCATCAAAACCTTCGGCTGCCAGATGAACGAGTACGACTCGGACAAGATGTCCGACGTGCTGCACGCCGCCCAGGGATACGAGCCCACCAGCAATGTGGACGAGGCCGACCTGATCCTGTTCAACACCTGCTCGGTGCGCGAGAAAGCGCAGGAAAAGGTGTTCAGCGACCTCGGGCGCGTCAAGCACCTGAAGAAGAAGGGCGTGCTGATCGGTGTCGGCGGCTGCGTGGCCAGCCAGGAGGGTGACGCCATCATCGAACGCGCGCCCTATGTCGATGTGGTGTTCGGGCCGCAGACCCTGCACCGCCTGCCCGATCTGCTGGCCCGGCGAGTCAGCCTGGGCAAATCGCAAGTGGACATCAGCTTTCCCGAGATTGAAAAATTCGACCACCTGCCGCCGGCCCGCGTGGAAGGTCCCAGCGCCTTTGTCAGCATCATGGAAGGCTGTTCCAAATACTGCAGCTACTGCGTCGTGCCCTACACGCGCGGCGAGGAAGTCTCGCGCCCGTTCGAGGACGTGCTGGTGGAAGTGGCGGGGCTGGCCGACCAGGGCGTGCGAGAGGTGACGCTGTTGGGACAGAACGTCAACGCCTACCGCGGACCGATGGGCGGCACCGCCGACATCGCCGATTTCGCGACCCTGCTCGAATACGTCTCCGACATTCCCGGCATCGAGCGCATCCGCTATGTCACCAGCCACCCCAACGAATTCACGCAGCGCCTGATCGATGCCTATGGCAAGCTGCCCAAGCTGGTCAATCACCTGCACCTGCCGGTGCAACACGGTTCCGACCGCATCCTGATGGCGATGAAACGCGGCTACACGGCGATGGAATACAAATCCACCATCCGCAAACTGCGCGCGATCCGCCCCGACCTGGCCATGAGCAGCGACTTCATCGTCGGTTTTCCCGGCGAAACCGACGACGACTTCAGCAAGATGATGAAACTGATCGATGACATCGGCTACGACACCTCGTTCAGTTTCATCTTCAGCCCGCGGCCCGGCACGCCGGCGGCCAACCTGCCCGACGAGACGCCGCACGCGGTCAAACTCGCGCGGTTGCAGCGCCTGCAAGCGGCGATCGACGACAGCGTGCGCGCCATCAGCGCCAGCCGCCAGGGCACGACGCAGCGCATCCTGGTCGAAGGGGCTTCGCGCAAAGACCCCACCGAGCTGATGGGCCGCACCGAGTGCAACCGCGTCGTCAACTTCAGGGGCCAGCCCCGCCTGATCGGCCAGATGGTGGACGTGACCATCACCGAAGCCTCGCAACGCTCCCTGCGCGGCGAAGTGCTGCACAACGAAGAACCCGCGCTGAGCGCTTGAAGTCATACGCAGTGCCCCCGCCGGCAAGGCCTCCCCATGCTTGAGCGCGTTTCCTTCCGCCAGCTGCTGGTGGCCGCCTTCTTGCTGATTGCCGGCCTGCTGGCCGCCGCCTCGCTGCGCGCCGTGTTCACGCTGGAGCAACTCACGATGCAAAGCCGCGACGGCGCGGTGCGCGCGCTCGACCTCAGTGCGGCCGCCCAGTCCCTGAACGAGCGCAGCGTGACAATGGAACGCACGGCGCGCCAGTCGCTGGTGTTGTCCGACCGTGTGCTTCGCGAGCGCTTCGACGAAGCCGCGGCCGATGCCAGAACCGTGCTGGCGCGGCTGGGCCTGCAGAATGTGCCCGCTGCCCTGGTCAGCGACTGGAAGAACCACTTGCACGCTGTCACCGCGCTGCTGTCCGGCTCGCCCGATACCGCGCTCGACAGGGACCGGCAGGTCGCGCAGGAATTCCGCGAGCTGGACCGCATCAATGCGGCGATTGCGCAGCAGGTCCGGCAGACCATTGCCAGGCAAAACCGCAGCCTGCTCGACACGCTGGAAGACCGCCGCCGGCAATTGACACAGCAGGTGCTGGGCGCGATCGGGCTGGCGGTCCTGATGGCGCTGGCGTTCGGCATCTGGCTCACACGGCCACTCAACCGCCTGGAAAAAGCCATCATCGGCCTCGGCGAGAATCGCCTGGACGAGGCCATCCGCATCGACGGTCCGGCCGACTTGCAGCTGGTCGGGCAAAGGCTGGAATGGCTGCGGCTGCGGCTGGTGGAGCTGGACGCCGACAAGTCGCGGTTTTTGCGTCACGTCTCGCACGAACTCAAAACCCCGCTGGCTTCGCTGCGCGAGGGCGTGTCGTTGCTGGAGGACGGCGTGGCCGGAGAACTCAGCGCCAACCAGCGGGAAGTGGCCAAAATCCTGCGCCACAACACCGGCCTGCTGCAAGGCCAGATCGAGGACCTGCTGCGCTTCAACGCCGCGGCGTTTGAGGCCCGCCAGCTGCGCCGGGAAAAAACCGACCTGCTGCAGCTGATTGAAGAACAGGTGGAAGGCCAGCGCCTGCAGTGGCGCGCGCGCGATCTGCAGGTCCAGGTCGAGGGTCCGGCGCTGCAGGCCGAGGTGGACCGCGACAAGCTGGGAACCGCCATCGCCAACCTGCTGTCCAACGCCATCCGCTTTTCTCCGGTCGGGGGCAGGATACGCATCCGGCTGAGCCCGTTCGCCGAGGTCGTGCACATCGACATGGACGACGAAGGTCCGGGGATCGCCTACGACGACCACGCACGCATTTTTGAACCCTTTTACCGCGGCGAGCGACAACCGCCGCAAGTGGTACGTGGCAGCGGCATTGGCCTGTCCATCGTCCACGAGTACATTGCTGCCCATGGGGGCCGGGTGCAGTTGCTGCCGGACGGCCCGGGTGCACATTTCAGGATAGAACTTCCCCATGCTTTCACGTCTTGAGGCCTTCGGCCCCGTTTTCCGCCGCCCCCTGCCCTGGGCGCTGGCCCTCAGCCTGGCTGCCGGCTGCACCGTGCCTGCCCCAGCTCCGGCCAGGCCGGACACGGCGCCCACGACGGCGGCCCCCCCTGCAACGCCACCAGCACCGGGAAACGCCGTGTTTTTCGAGGCAGACCTCGTCACGCCCCTGCTGGCCTACGCCGACCGGCTGCGCAGCCTGCCCGGCCCCGAACTCGCACAGGAAATCGCCCGGCTGGGCAACGCCGCATCAACGGGCGACCAGCTGCGCCTGGCCCTCGCGCTGAGCCAGACCCGGCAGCTCCACGATCTGGTGCGCGCCCAGGAACTGCTGCAGCGCGCCCTGGCCAACAACAGCGAGGAAGCCCGGCCGCTGCACGGCCTGGCGCGCCTGCTGGCCGCGCGTTTTGCCGAACAGCGGCGGGTCGAAGACCAGCTTGACCGGCAGAACCAGCAGCTGCGTGACCTGCAGCGCCGCCTCGAACAGACGCAGGACAAGCTCGACGCGCTCAAGGAAATCGAACGCAGCCTGAGCAGCCGCCCCCCGGCGGCCCCGGCATCGTCGCCACGCGGCCGCACCCGGCCACCGGGACCATGACCGCCCCCAAGTCTCACCTGCTGGTCGTCGACGACGACGCCGACATGTTGCGCCTGCTGACCATGCGGCTGACAGCGGCCGGTTACCGCGTCAGCGCGGTGGGTTCGGCCGAAGCCGCCCTGACCCAACTCGAGATCGAACGCCCGCAGCTGGTACTCAGCGACGTACGCCTGCCCGGCAAAGACGGTCTGGCGCTGTTTGACGAGATCCGCAGCCAGCACCCTTCGCTGCCGGTGATCCTGCTGACAGCCCACGGCACCATTCCCGACGCGGTGGAAGCCACCGAACGCGGCGTGTTCACCTACCTGACGAAGCCATTTGACGGCAAGGGCCTGGAGGGCAAGATCGCGCAGGCCCTGGCACTGAGCGCCCCGGTGCCCTCCGCACCGGCCGGCGAGTCGCCGGCCTGGCAAAGCGGTTTCATCAGCCGCTCCAGCCGCATGGCGGAAACCCTGGCGGAGGCGCGCATGGTGGCCCAGTCGGACGCCAGCGTGATGTTGCGCGGCGAAAGCGGCACCGGCAAGGAACTGCTGGCCCAGGCGATTCACCAGGCCAGCCCGCGGGCTGCCCGCCCCTTCATCGCGGTGAATTGCGGCGCCATTCCCGAAGCCCTGCTCGAGTCCGAGCTTTTTGGCCACGTCAAGGGCGCCTTCACCGACGCCTCGGCCAACCACAAAGGACTGTTCCAGGCCGCAGAAGGCGGCACCCTGCTGCTCGATGAAATCGGTGACATGCCGCTGGCCCTGCAGGTCAAGCTGCTGCGGGTGCTGCAGGAGCGCACCGTCCGCCCGCTCGGGTCCAGCCAGTCCATCCCGGTCGATGTGCGCATCCTCTCGGCAACCCACCGGGACCTCGATGCGGCCATGGCCGAAGGCCAGTTCCGCACCGACCTGTATTACCGGCTCAATGTGGTCACGCTGACCCTGCCCCCCCTGTCCGAACGGCGCGAAGACATTGCGCTGCTGGCCAATCACTTTCTCGTCAAGCTGGCCGGAAAATACGGCAAACGCCTGAGCGGCTTTGCACCGGAAGCCATCAAGGCCCTGAACACCGCCGCCTGGCCAGGCAATGTGCGCCAGCTCTACAACGTGGTCGAACAGGTGTGTGCGCTGGCCAGCACACCTTTGATCCCCCTGACCCTGATTCAGCGCGCGCTGCGCTCGCCCAGTGTGCAGGTGCTCACCCTGGCCGAAGCACGCCAGCGCTTCGAGCGCGAGTACCTGGCCGGCCTGCTCAAACTGACCGACGGCAACGTGGCCGACGCCGCGCGGCTGGCAGACCGCAACCGCACCGAGTTTTACCGCCTGCTGCAAAAACACAGCCTCACGCCGGGCCACTTCAAAACCGACCCGGTGAGTTCCCCCGCTGACCCTGTCGCCGAAGAGCGACAGGGCCAAGTCCCTGATTCCAAACACTAAACTCCTCACGCGGCTGATAGTTGTCGTCCGGAGGCGACAAAAACAGGGTTCAAGCAGCCTCTTTCACGGCCTGATTCCACGATCCACACGTGGAATCCATTCAAGCCTTTGATTTAAAACAGCTTTTTCAGGTTGGCACAGGGTTTGCCCTAGTCAATCCATGCACGCTGTTTTGCCCCGCTTCACCGCGCCTTTCCTGCACCTGCGGCCAGCACGCTTTTTTGCCCTGCTGGGCCTGTGTGTGGCGCTCACCAGTGCCCATGCCTGGACTCTGGACGATGTGGGTGCCTTGGCGCAACAACGTGCGCAAACCCCCTACCAGCAACCACGTGCCGCTGTTCCCGCCGAACTGGCGGCCCTGGACTACGACGGCCTGCGTGACATCCGTTTCAAGGACGACAAGGCCTTGTGGCGGGCTGACCAGTTGCCCTACGAAGCGAAGTTTTTCCATGTCGGCCGGCAGACCGACGCGGTTCACATTCACGAGTTGTCTGCCCAGGGCAACAAGCTCCTGCGCTACAGCGCCGACGACTTCACCTACGGCAAGAACCAGCTGGACCCGGCGCGCTGGGGTGATATCGGCCATGCCGGATTTCGCATCCACACCTCGCTCAATTCGCCCGCCTACAAGGATGAGCTGATTGCCTTTCTGGGCGCCAGCTACTTCCGCGCCCTGGGTGCCGGCCAGCGTTATGGCCTGTCGGCCCGCGGCCTGGCGGTGGACCCCACCGGCGCAAAGCAGGAAGAGTTTCCGCGCTTCACCGATTTCTGGCTGGAAAAACCAGCGCCCGGTGCAAAGCAGGTCACGGTGTATGCCCTGCTGGATTCGGCGCGCATGACGGGCGCCTACCGCTTTGACATCCGCCCAGGGGAAGAAACGGTCACCGAAGTGCACGCCCGCATCTTCATGCGCGCAGGCGCTGGTCCGCGCGTGGCCACCTTGGGTGTGGCGCCGCTGACCAGCATGTTTTTCTTCGGTGAAAATCAGCCCCGCGCGGGCGACTTCCGGCCTGAAGTGCACGACTCGGACGGCCTGATGGTCGCCACCGGCGAAGGCGAGTGGCTGTGGCGCCCGCTGCAGAACCCGACGTCCCCGCTGGTGACCTCTTTCAGCATGAAAAACCTCAAGGGTTTTGGCTTGATGCAGCGTGACCGCGCCTTCAGCAACTACGAGGACACCGAAGCCCGCTACGAGCTGCGGCCCAGCGCCTGGGTGACCCCGCTGGGCGACTGGGGCGCCGGCCGTGTCGAGCTGTTGCAGTTTGCGACGCCTGACGAAACCCATGACAACGTGGCCGCCTATTGGGTCCCGGAAAAAACCCCGATGCCCGGCCAGTCGCTTGATCTCGCGTGGCGGATTGGCTGGCAAGGCACCAGCCAGCAGCGCCCGCCCAACGGCTGGGTGACCCAGTCGCGCCGCGGCACCGGCTACAGCAAGCTCAACGCCGAGGCCCTGGCCCAGCAGACACAGTTTGTCATCGACTTTGCCGGGCCGGCCCTGGATGCGCTTCCGGAGGGCGCCAGAGTGGAGGCGATCACCACGGCCAGCAGCAACGCCCGCGTCGTTGAAAGCATCGCTTACCGCAACCCCGCCACCGGCACCTGGCGCATGAGCCTGCGCGTGCAGCGCCTGGACACCCCCGCCAACCAGAACGCCCAACCCATCGAGCTGCGCGCCTTTCTCCAACATGACACTCACACACTGACCGAAACATGGACCAACCTGATCACACCCTGACGCCCCGCAGCCTGCTGCGCGAAGAACGCCATCCGAATTCGGTCACCGCGCCGCCGGTACGTCGCGGCTCCATGGCGCCGCGCCCCTGGCGCGGCTTCTGGAGCAGCCTTTGCACGGCCGCGCTGGGGCTGACACGTCCGCCCGCCAGCCGCCCTCTGCCGCTGCAGGAGGTACAGAAGCGCCAGCCCTGGCAACAAGCTGCCGCGCGGCGCAGGGCCGTCTTTGTGATGCTGACGGTACTCAGCACGGTCCTCGCCACCAGCCTGTTCGCCGACATGCAGCCCGACTACGACAGCGCCTGGCTGCAGTACGGCCAACTCGTGCTGTTTGCGCTGCTGTCCGCCTGGGTGGTCACCGGTTTCATGACGGCCATGATGGGGTTTTACGTGACGATTCGCGGCGACAAACATGCCCTGTCGGCCAGACATGTCCAGCACCATGCCCTGGACGCCGGCACCCGGACGGCCATCATCATGCCGATCTGCAACGAGGATGTGCGCACCGTGTTCGCGGGCCTGCGCGCCACCTGTGAATCAGTCGCGGCGACCGGCCAGGTGAAAGCCTTCGACGTGTTTGTGCTGTCAGACACCAGCGACCCGGCCACCCAGAAGGCCGAACGCGCCGCCTGGGAAGACCTGCGCACCCAGCTGGCCGCCCAGCCCGACCAGCCCCACGTCGAGGTCTACTACCGCCTGCGCAAGCGCCGCACCGACCGCAAGGCCGGCAACGTGGCCGATTTCTGCCGCCGCTGGGGCAAGGACTACCGCTACATGGTGGTGCTTGACGCCGACAGCGTGATGAGCGGTGACTGCCTGGTGGCCATGGTCAAGCTGATGCAAGCCAACCCGAGCGCCGGCATCATCCAGACCGCCACCCAGGCCATCGGCCATGTCACCCTGCACGCCCGGGCGCAGCAATTCGCCTCCCGCGTCACGGGTCGCCTGTTCACGCTGGGCATGCAGTTCTGGCAGATGGGCGAGTCGCACTACTGGGGCCACAACGCCATCATCCGGATCGAGCCTTTCATGCAGCACTGCGCGCTGGCGCGTATCAAGGGCTCGGGCGGCATGTCGGGCAGCATCATGTCGCACGACTTTGTCGAAGCCGCGTTGATGCGCCGCGCCGGTTACCACGTCTGGCTGGTCGCCGATCTGGTGGGCAGCTACGAACAACAGCCGCCCGACCTGCTGGCCGAACTTCAGCGCGATCGCCGCTGGTGTCAGGGCAACCTGCAGAACTCGCGCCTGATTGCCGAGCCCGGCATCCATCCGGTGCACCGCTCGATGTTCGGCACGGGCGCCATGGCCTATCTGTCGGCACCCTTGTGGCTTTCTTTCCTGACGCTGGGAACAGCACTATGGCTCTCCGGCACGCCCATGGTCAGCGACTGGGTCAGGCTGCCCGGCGAACTCCTGACCTTGTGGGCCTGGACCTTGTCGATGCTGTTTTTGCCGCGTCTCCTGGGCATTGCAGCCGTGCTGATCAAGCGCCAGCAGCAGGCCTACGGCGGCACCGTCAGCCTGCTGCGCAGCGCGCTGCTGGAAACCCTGGTGGCCCTGCTGCAGGCGCCGATCCGCATGCTCGCGCACTCGCTGTTTGTGCTGGTCGCGCTGACCGGGCTCAAGCTGGAGTGGAAATCGCCACCGCGCGAAGCCGCGGCGGTGCCGTGGCGCATCGCGTTGCAACAACTCGCGCCCATGAGCGCCGTGATTGTGCTGCTCGCCGCCGGCATCACGCTGATTGACGCCAGCGCGCTGGTCTGGCTGCTGCCCGTGGGCATGCCGCTGCTGCTGGCCATCCCGATGACGGTGTTGACCAGCCAGGTTGGCTTCGGCACGGCCATGCGTGCGCACCACTACTTGCTGATTCCTGAAGAGACCCGGTCACCGGCGGTGCTGCGCCGCGCCTGGCTGCATGCCAGCCCGCGGGCGCGGCCGCGGCTGCAAGCGGCGTGAATTCGGGCAGGCCGGCCAACAACGCTCGACCGCTATAAATTCAATAGCTGTTTGCGCCCACCGGACAAGGAAATGGCGCCATTTTTCATGTGAAGGCCAAGGGGATCAGAACTTCGGCATGCCCTTCATGCCGCCCATGCGTTTCATCATTTTCATCATGCCGCCGCCCTTCATCTTCTTCATCATGGTCTGCATCTGCTCGAACTCATTGAGCAGGCGGTTGACCTCCTGAACCTGCACGCCTGAGCCTGCGGCAATGCGGCGTTTGCGCGTGGCCTTGATGAGTTCGGGCTTGCGGCGCTCGAGCGGCGTCATGCTCTGAATGATGCCTTCCTTGCGGCGGACGTCTTTTTCGGCCTTGTCCATGTCGACCTGGCCGGCCTTGGCCGCCATCTGCGCCGGCAGCTTGTCGAGCAGGCTGGACAGCCCGCCCATGCTTTTCATCTGCTGCAGCTGGCTCAAAAAGTCGTTGAGGTCAAAACCGCTGCCGGACTTCATCTTGGCGGCGAGTTTTTGCGCCGCCGCCATGTCCACGCCAGCGGTGACCTGCTCGACCAGCGCGACGATGTCACCCATGCCGAGAATGCGGCCGGCGTGGCGCTGGGCATCGAAGACTTCCAGCCCGTCGATTTTTTCACTGGTTCCCGAGAACTTGATCGGCGCGCCGGTGATCTGCCGCACGCTGAGCGCCGCGCCGCCGCGCGAGTCGCCGTCGGTCTTGGTCAGGATGATGCCGGTCAGCGGCAGCGCTTCCTTGAAGGCCTTGGCCGTGTTGATGGCGTCCTGGCCCTGCATGGCATCCACAACAAACAGGGTTTCGACCGGGTTCAGCGCCGCATGCAGCGCCTTGATCTCGGCCATCAACGCTTCGTCGATCGCCAGGCGGCCGGCGGTGTCGACCAGCAGCACATCAAAGAAATGTTTGCGCGCGTAGTCCAGTGCGGCCAGCGCGATGTCCACCGGCTTCTGGTCTGCCGTGCTGGGAAACCATTCGGCACCGGCCTGCTTTGTCACGGTCTTGAGCTGCTCGATGGCCGCCGGACGGTACACGTCACCCGACACCGTCAGCACCTTCTTCTTGCGTTTTTCGATCAGGTGCTTGGCCAGCTTGGCGGTGGTCGTGGTCTTGCCCGCACCCTGCAGACCGGCCATGAGGATCACCGCCGGCGGCTGGGCCGCCAGGTTGATGTCGCTGACGCCCTCGCCCATGGTGGCGGCCAGCTCGCGGTTGACAATGCTGACCAGCACCTGGCCCGGCGACAGCGAAGCCATGACTTCCTGGCCCAGCGCCTTTTCCTTGACGCGGGCAATGAAGTCGCGCACCACGGGCAGGGCCACGTCGGCTTCGAGCAGAGCCATGCGCACCTCGCGCAACATGTCCTGCACATTGGATTCCGTGATGCGGGCCTGGCCGCGCATTTCCTGGACGAGGCGGGAGAGTTTGTCAGTGAGGGCAGAGGCCATGAATAAGCTCCACAACTGGAGCGGAAAGGAAGTGAAAGAAGGACCAGGCGTCTGGCGCAGAAGCTAAACTGTAGCCATGATTTTAACTTTGAGCGCCTGGTGGGGTCTGGCCGCGGCCATAGGCGCAGCGCTGGCCTATGCCATCCTGGCGCTCGCCAGCGCGCGTTTGAGCGAAACCACGACGCGCGGCGTGCTGCTGCTGGCGTGGCTGCTGCACGCGCTCGCCCTGGCCGAGGGACTGCTTGGGGAACCGCCACGTTTCGGGTTTGCGCCCGCCCTGTCCATGACCGTCTGGCTGGTCCTGAGCGTGTACGCGGTGGAAAGCCGGCTGTTTCCTCAGCTCAAGGCACGCTGGACGCTGGCTGGCCTGGGCAGCGCCGCCGTCCTGCTGGCGCTGGTGTTTCCCGGCACCAGCTACCACGTGATTGCATCGCCCTGGCTGCCCTTGCACTGGGCACTGGGCATTGCCTCCTACGGCCTGTTTGCCGCCGCCGTGATTCATGGCTGGCTGATGAACCGCTCCGAACGCTCGATCCGCTCTGCCACCCAACCCGACACCGGCGTGCCCCTGCTGACCCTGGAAAGGCTGACCTTTCGTTTTGTGCAGGCCGGTTTTGTGCTGTTGACCGCCACGCTGCTGGTCGGCTGGCTGTTTGCCGAAACCCTGTACGGCCCGGGCCTGGCCGGACAATGGAACCACAAGACCATTTTTTCGGTGCTGGCCTGGATCACTTTTGCCGGTCTGCTGGTCGGCCGGGCACGCCTGGGCTGGCGCGGGCGGCAGGCGGTGCGGGTGCTGTATCTGGGCTCAGGCCTGCTGCTGCTCGGATATGTGGGCTCGCGTTTTGTCCTTGAAGTCATTTTGAAGCGCGTATGAAATACCTGTTGGTGATCGTCCTGGTGCTGGTGGTCCTCTGGCTCTGGCGCAGCAACCGGCGCGCCGAACGGCAGGACAAGCCACCCGCGCCGACAGCCGGCCGGTCCGGCCACCCGCCTACGGAAGTGGTTGCCTGCGCCGTCTGCGCCGTGCACCTGCCCCGTTCCGACGCACTGCCCGGCGGAAACGGGTTTTACTGCAGCGACGCGCATCGTCGCCAAGCCGAGGGCTGATGGCCAAGGCGGCTCCGGACTCCGGGAATTCCTGGTTTGGGCCGGTAGAGAAATCCGGCGCCTGGGAATCGGACGCCGGCAGCGAGTCCTTCGGCCGGCTGTGGCGGGCATTCATGGCGGCCCGCGTGACGCTGGCCACCGTGCTGCTTGCCCTGCAGGCCTCCATCTATGCCCTGGGCCAGCCCGTCGGCAAGGCCATGATCGCGCTGTGCGTCGCCTACTTTATTGCGGCGCTCGCCATCCGTGTCTGGGCCCATCCGAAACCACCGGGCAGCACCTTCGATGCCCAGTGGCTCTCCACGGTCGGCCTGGACGTGCTGGCATTTTCGGCCCTCAATTTCCTGCAGTCAGGGGCGATCAACTACACGGCTCTGTTCGCGTTACCTGTGCTGCTGGCTTCCGTGCTGGGCCCCATCCTGCTGGCCCTTGGGACCGCCGCCAGCGTGGCGCTGCTGCTGCTGGCCGATGCCTGGTGGGCCTCCCTGCAATTGCCGGGCGACGCCGCGGCGCGCTTTCTGCAGGCCGGTCTGAGCGGGTCCGGTTTTTTCATCATCGCCCTGCTCGCCAACCAGCTGGCCCTGCGCCTGTCGCGGGAACAGAAGCGGGCCGAACGCAGCCAGTCGGCCGCGCTCATCCAGACCCAGGTCAATGAACTGGTCATCGACACGCTGGTCGATGGGGTTCTGGTGATCGATACAGGCGGCACGGTGCGCGCGGCCAACCCCGCGTCCCTGCGTTTGCTGGCCATCGAGGATGCGGCGCGCGCCGCCCCCTTTGTGCTGGCTGCCAAGACGGCCTGGCAACCACTGGCGGCGCTGGCACAGCGGACGTTTGAGAAACGCAGCCCGCAGCAGTCCGACGTGAGCCTGGAGCATCCCTCACGCCATGCCCGTCGCCTGCAGGTGCGCACCCGGCTGGCCGCCTCGCGCGACGGCTCGCACGAGAGTCTGTGCGTGATGTTCCTGGAAGACCTGCGGGAAATGGAAGCCAGGGTGCGCACCGAAAAAATGGCGGCCATGGGGCGCATGTCGGCCGCGGTCGCCCATGAAATCAGGAACCCACTGGCGGCCATCACGCAAGCCAATGCCCTGCTGGAAGAAGACCTGCAGGACGCCGGGCAGCGACAGCTCACAGGCATGGTCCGGCAAAACGCGCAGCGGCTTGCCAGGATTGTTGAGGAAATCCTCAACATCTCGCGCGTTCAGGAGCAGGGTCCCCAGGTGCAGACCAGCGCACTGCCGCTCGATGACATGCTGCGACGCATCTGCTCGGACTGGACACAGCAAACGGCATCGGGCAAACGGCTGCAACTGCTTGCGGGAGCCGACCGGGTTGCGGTACTGTTCGAGGGCGAGCACCTTCGGCGCCTGATCATCAACCTGCTGGACAACGCCCTGCGTTATGCCAGCACCGTTGATGGTGCAATACAGGTCATCACCGAAACCACCGCCGCCGGGCAACCGCGGCTGTCGGTATGGAGCGACGGCCAACCGCTCGAAAAAACCGTGCAGTCGCATCTGTTCGAGCCGTTTTTCTCATCGGAGAGCCGCTCCAGCGGGCTGGGACTGTATATATGCAGGGAGCTCTGCGAACGCCACGGCGCGCTCATAGGTTACCAGCGGGTCGTCCGCAACTCCGTGGAAGGCAACGAGTTTTTTGTCCTCTTCCGGCCCGCCGTGGTCGAGCCGGCTTTGTCTCCGACGGGTTTTGACACAATGTGGTCTGACATCCGGAAAACCCCATGACTCTCCCGACACAAGCGCACATTCTGGTGATTGACGATGAGCCCGACCTGCGCACCCTCTACGAGCTGACGCTGCTGCGCGAAGGCTACCGGGTCGAAGCCGCTGCCGACCTGGCGCAAGCGCGGGTCCAACTGCAGCAAAAGCGCTTTGATGCCGTGATCACCGACATGCGCCTGCCCGACGGGCTGGGCCTGGAACTGCTGCGGGAGATGGTCACCCAACAGCGTCCCGAACGCTGCGTGGTCATCACCGCCCACGGCTCGGCTGAAAATGCAGTCGAAGCACTCAAGGCGGGCGCGTTTGACTACCTGACCAAGCCGGTGGACCTCAAGCAGTTTCGCGGCGTGGTGGCGTCAGCCATCCAGGGCCCGGCAAACACCACGGCCGTCCAGGAGCGCAGCAGGCCCGGCAGCGAGGACGGACCGGCTGCATCCAGGGCTGCCCGGCCCGCGGATGCAACACTGACACTGCAACGCCTGGTCGGCGAATCGGCCGTGATGCAGGCGGTCAAGGCCCGCATCGTGAAGGTCGCCAGCAGCATGGCACCGGTGCTGATCCAGGGCGAGTCCGGCACCGGCAAGGAGCTGGTGGCGCGGGCCGTGCACGACTGCAGCCACCGCGCAACAGGCCCCTTTGTCGCCGTCAACTGCGGCGCCATACCTGAAAACCTGCTGGAGGCCGAGTTTTTCGGGGCCCGCAAAGGCGCCTACACGGGCTCAACACAAGACAGGCCCGGATATTTCCAGTCGGCCAAAGGCGGCACCCTTTTTCTTGACGAGATTGGCGACCTGCCGCTGGCCATGCAGTCCAAGCTGCTGCGTGCCATCCAGGAGCGGGTCGTCCGCCCGCTGGGGTCCACACAGGAAGACACGGTGGATGTGCGTATTGTCAGTGCCACCCACAAGGATCTGGCCGCCGCAGTGGCGGCAGGCACGTTCCGCCAGGACTTGTACTACCGGCTCAACGTCATCGAAATCAGCGTCCCGCCGCTGCGTGAGCGACGCGAGGACTTGCCCGCCCTGTGTCAGGACCTGCTCGGAAGAATTTGCCGGGAGTCGGGCTTTCACATGCCGGACCTCTCCGGTCAGATCCTGGCCACCTTGCAGCAACTCCCCTTCCACGGCAACGTCAGGGAACTCGAAAATATCTTGCACCGGGCGATGGCCCTCGGCGAAGGCGGCGACCTGCATCTCGAGTCGCCACCGGCCGAATATGTCGCCGTTCCGGAAAACCTGCAGGACTTTCTCGACGCACAGGAGCGCAACATCCTGTGCAAGGTCCTGCAGGAAACAGGTTTCAACCGCACGGCGGCGGCCGCCAAACTGGGCATCAGCCTGCGCCAGATCCGTTACCGGATCGCCCGCCTGAACATCGTGACGCCTCAGGGCGATGAAGCGGCAGATGAGCCCTCCTGAGGCGGAGTCCGCGCTGTGGCAGGACGGCTGGTACCGCTATGCCCGGGCGCAGGCTTCGCCGAACTTCGGTCAGCGGCCTGCGTCGGCCTGCATCGACCTGATCGTCATCCACTCCATCAGTCTGCCCCCGGGTGAATTCGACAATGGCCAGGTGCAACGCCTGTTCACCAACCAGCTGGACTGGGACGCCCATCCCTATTTTCAGTCGATGCGCGGTTTGCAGGTGTCTTCCCATTTTTTCATCACCCGGTCCGGGCAACTCTGGCAGTTTGTCAGCTGCGATGCGCGCGCCTGGCATGCCGGCGAGTCCGGCTACCGGGGCAAAAGCAACTGCAATGACGACTCGGTTGGCATCGAACTCGAAGGCCTGGAAGGCGGGCTGTTCGAACCCGCCCAGTACGAAACCCTGGCCAGCGTCTGCGCGGCGCTGATGTGTCATTACCCGATCACGCACCTGGCCGGCCACGAACACATTGCACCCGGCCGCAAGCAGGACCCGGGACCCGGCTTCGACTGGCCCCGATTGCAGGATTCGCTGGGCTTGCCGCCTAAGTGTTTTCCCGCAACCCCCTGACGGCCCCGGCGGTTCCGGCTTGGGCGCCTTCCCTTTACATCCGCGGTCACCGGAATCACCGATCGCCCTGCAAGGCGCATGAACACGTGATCGGCACGTACCCGGCCGATCGATGCCCGGCTTCGAGGCGCCCATGAGGACCCAAGCTTGTGCATTTTTTCCGCAAAAAAAATGCAAACAAAAAGTAACGCGCACGTGACGAAACGATTTGAGGTCGATACACTACCTGTAGTGCTTGAAATCACTCCAGACCCTAGATGTAGTGTTTTAATCGCCTAGTGACATGGACCGATTCAGGCCTCCACAGCCCAAGGAAAGACCGCCAGCACCGCGCCCGTCAGCCCTCTTCCTGCCCTGAACCCTTGTCAATTCACCCAACAACAAAGCACAACGAGGAAAACATGCAAACAGCCCAACACGCAGCCCCCAGCCCCGCCGGCATGCCTGCCGCACACCAGCCTGCAGCCAGCAGCGCGCACGCCAGTTCCCTGGCCCACTACCAGATCATCCGCCGCAACGGCGCAGTCGTTCCGTTTGAGCCGAACAAGATTGCTGTGGCCATGATGAAAGCCTTTCTGGCGGTACACGGCACTCAGGGCGCGGCCTCGGCCAGCGTGCGCGAAACCGTGGATGGCCTGACCCAGGCCGTGATGCGCGCCCTGATGCGCTCGCGCCCGGGCGGCGGCACCTTCCATATAGAAGACGTGCAGGACCAGGTCGAACTCGGCCTGATGCGCGGCGGCCACCACGAGATCGCCCGCGCCTATGTGCTTTACCGCGAAAAGCGCACGCAGGAACGCGCACGCCAGCCGCAGACGCCAGCCACCCAGGCGCCGCAGCTGCATGTGCTGGACGGTGGCAAAAAAGTCACACTGGATATCGGCAAGCTGCAGGCGCTGATCGAAGCCTCCTGCGCCGGCCTGGGCGCCGAGATCAAGCCCGACCCCATCGTGCAGGAAACCATGCGCAACCTGTACGACGGTGTTCCGATCGACGAGGTCTACAAGGCGTCCATCCTGGCGGCGCGCACACTGATCGAAAAAGACCCGGACTACACCTACGCCACCGCGCGCCTGCTGCTGCACACGATCCGCCGCGAGGTCCTCGGTGAGGAAGTCACCCAGGAAGACATGGGCACCCGGTACGCCGAATACTTTCCCCAGTTCATCGCCAAGGGTGTGCAAAACGAACTGCTCGATGAAAGACTGCAGCAGTTTGACCTGGAGCGCCTGGGCGCGGCGCTCAAGCCTGAGCGCGACCTGAAATTCGACTACCTCGGCCTGCAGACCCTGTTTGACCGTTACTTCCTGCACGTTCGCAAACAGCGCATCGAGCTGCCACAGGCATTCTTCATGCGTGTGGCCATGGGACTGTCGCTCGACGAGATCGACCGCGAAGCCCGCGCCATCGAGTTCTACGAAATCATGTCCTCGTTCGATTTCATGTCGAGCACACCCACGCTGTTCAATGCCGGTACCCTGCGTTCGCAACTGTCGTCCTGCTACCTGACCACGGTCGCCGACGACCTGGGCGGCATTTACGATGCCATCAAGGAAAACGCGCTGCTGTCGAAGTTTGCCGGCGGGCTGGGCAACGACTGGACGCCGGTGCGCGCACTCGGCGCCCACATCAAGGGCACCAACGGCGAGTCACAAGGCGTCGTTCCTTTCCTGAAGGTGGTCAATGACACCGCTGTGGCAGTCAACCAGGGCGGCAAGCGCAAGGGCGCGGTCTGCGCGTACCTGGAAACCTGGCACCTGGACATTGAGGAGTTCCTCGAGCTGCGCAAGAACACCGGCGACGACCGGCGCCGCACGCACGACATGAACACCGCCAACTGGATTCCCGACCTGTTCATGCGCCGCGTGATGGAAAAAGGAAGCTGGACGTTGTTCTCGCCCTCAGACACGCCGGACCTGCACGACAAGTTCGGCATCGAGTTCGAAAAAGCCTACACCGCTTACGAAGCCAAGGCAGAACGCGGCGAGATCAAGCCTGCCCGCAAGCTGCAGGCCATCGACATGTGGCGCAAGATGCTGTCGATGCTGTTCGAGACCGGCCATCCCTGGATCACCTTCAAGGATGCCTGCAATGTGCGCTCGCCCCAGCAGCACGCCGGTGTCGTCCATTCGTCCAACCTGTGCACCGAAATCACGCTCAACACCAGCGACACCGAAACCGCGGTCTGCAACCTCGGATCGGTCAACCTGGTCCAGCACCTGAAAGATGGCGCGGTTGACCACGAAAAACTCAAGAAGACCATCACCACGGCCATGCGCATGCTGGACAACGTGATCGACATCAACTACTACGCCGTCAAGAAGGCCCGCGACTCCAACATGCGCCACCGTCCTGTGGGTCTGGGCATCATGGGTTTCCAGGATTGCCTGTACGAGTTGCGCATTCCCTACGCATCGGACGCGGCCGTCGACTTCGCCGACAAATCCATGGAAGCGGTCTGCTACCACGCCTACTGGGCCTCGACCGAGCTGGCCAAAGAGCGCGGCAAGTACACCAGCTACAAGGGCTCGCTGTGGGACCAGGGCATCCTGCCGCTGGACACGCTGGATTTGCTGGCCAAACAGCGCGGCGGCTACCTGGAAGTGGACCGTTCGGCCACGCTGGACTGGGATGCGCTGCGCCAGAAAATCGCAGCCGACGGCATGCGCAACTCCAACTGCGTGGCCATCGCGCCGACCGCCACCATTTCCAACATCATCGGCGTGGATGCCTGCATCGAGCCCTGCTTCGGCAACCTCTCGGTCAAATCCAACCTGTCGGGCGAATTCACGGTGATCAACCACTACCTGGTGCGCGACCTCAAGCGCCTGGGGTTGTGGGACGACGTGATGGTGGTGGACCTCAAACACTTTGACGGGTCGTTGCGTCCCATCGACCGCGTACCGCAGGACATCAAGGCCCTGTACGCCACGGCGTTCGAGGTCGACGCCACCTGGCTGGTCGAAGCCGCGTCACGCCGCCAGAAATGGATCGACCAGGCGCAGTCGCTCAACATCTACATGGCCGGCGCCTCGGGCAAAAAGCTCGATGACACCTACAAGCTTGCATGGCTGCGCGGCCTGAAGACCACCTACTACCTGCGCACCATGAGCGCGACGCATGCAGAAAAGTCCACTGTGAAAGCCGGCAAGATGAATGCCGTGGCTTCGGGCAACACCGACGACACCGGCAGCATGAACGCACTCGATGCGGCGGCAGCTACAGCGCAGGCGCAGATGAGCGCCGCCCCTGCGACGGACATCAAGTTTTGCGCGATCGATGATCCAGGATGTGAGGCCTGCCAATAAAAAACGGATCACAGCGCCGGAAAAATCCGGCGCCTGATTCGATGTAATTGAGCAACACTAATTCAGAGCGATGTGAATGAACACTTTTCATTTTGTATCGCTGCTTTCATAATCCAACTTATTGGAAACATCTATGTTGACCTGGGACGAAGAAGCTAAACCATCGTTGCAAAAACCTCTTGTCAGCGCCCTTCCCGAAGGCCGCTCGATGGAACTTCCGCCTCTTTCTTTGCAGCCCCACGCTGCAGCCCGCATGCTCGACGACAGCGCCCTGACTTCTCCAGGCGTACGCGCAGCGCCGGCCACCGTTGCACCCACCGCCCATCGCGTCAAGGCCGCTGACAAACGCATCATCAACGGCCAGACCGATGTGAACCAGCTGGTCCCGTTCAAGTACAAGTGGGCCTGGGAAAAATACCTGGCCAGCTGCGCCAATCACTGGATGCCGCAGGAAGTGAACATGACGCGCGACATCGCGCTCTGGAAAGATCCGAACGGCCTGACCGAAGACGAACGCCGTCTGGTCAAGCGCAACCTCGGTTTTTTCGTCACCGCCGATTCGCTGGCCGCCAACAACATCGTGCTGGGTACCTACCGCCACATCACGGCGCCTGAGTGCCGCCAGTTTCTGCTGCGTCAGGCGTTTGAGGAGGCCATTCACACCCACGCCTACCAGTACATCACTGAATCGCTGGGCCTGGATGAAAGCGAAATCTTCAACGCCTACAACGAAGTGCAGTCGATCCGGGACAAGGACCAGTTCCTGATTCCTTTCATCGACGCCATCTCGGACCCCAACTTCAAGACCGGCACGCAGGAAGCGGACCAGACCCTGCTGAAGTCGCTGATCGTGTTCGCCTGCCTGATGGAAGGCCTGTTCTTCTATGTCGGCTTCACGCAGATCCTGGCGCTGGGCCGGCAGAACAAGATGACCGGTGCCGCCGAGCAGTACCAATACATTCTGCGCGACGAGTCCATGCACTGCAACTTCGGCATCGACCTGATCAACCAGCTCAAGCTCGAGAACCCGCTGCTGTGGACCGCCGAGTTCAAGGCCGAGATCAAGGCGCTGTTCATGAAGGCGGTCGAGCTCGAATACCGCTATGCCGAGGACACCATGCCTCGCGGCGTGCTGGGCCTCAACGCCTCCATGTTCAAGGGCTACCTGCGTTACATCGCCAACCGCCGGGCCACGCAGATTGGCCTGGAGACGCTGTTCCCGAACGAGGAAAACCCGTTCCCGTGGATGAGCGAAATGATTGACCTGAAAAAGGAACGTAACTTTTTCGAAACCCGTGTGATTGAGTACCAGTCCGGTGGCGCTCTCTCCTGGGACTGACAGACAAGCCGACACAACAATGATTTCCAGACTTGCATTGACCACTGACCGCACCGCAGAAGTGCGCGCGTTGGGCTTTGCTCCCGTGTTCGCGGCGCTGGGCCCGGTTCGCCGAAAGCCCAACGCCGTGAATCGCTTCGCGTACTCCTAGACGTGAAGTGATCTTTGCAATGTGATCAAGGAGAAAACTATGGCAACTGCGAAAAAAACTGCGGCTAAAAAAGCTGCTCCGAAGAAAGCCCCTGCTAAAAAAGTAGCGGCTAAAAAAGCGCCTGCGAAAAAAGTAGCAGCTAAAAAAGCCCCGGCCAAAAAAGCGCCAGCGAAAAAAGTAGCAGCTAAAAAAGCTCCTGCGAAAAAAGCGCCAGCGAAAAAAGCCCCGGCCAAGAAAGTAGCGGCCAAAAAGCCAGCTGCAAAAAAAGCAGCAGCTAAAAAGCCTGCGGCGAAAAAAGTAGCGAAAAAAGCGCCAGCGAAGAAAGCTGCTGCGAAGAAACCCGCTGCCAAAAAGCCAGCAGCCAAGAAAGCAGCGAAAAAACCCGCTGCGAAGAAAGCCGCGAAAAAACCCGCTGCCAAAGCTCCTGCTGCTCCGGCTGCCCCTGCGGCTCAGACAACTCTGAACCCGCAAGCCGCCTGGCCGTTTCCGACAGCCAGCAAGCCGTAAACAGTAAGGCACTTGGCCTGAAGCCCGACATCGCAAGATGCCGGGCTTTTTTCTTTCAGGGTGTGGTGCGCGGCACCAACTACACCTTCGTCAGGACCGCCAGCCTCATGGCAGCGCCCCAATTGCTATGAATTCAGTAGCTGGTTGCGCCCGTGCAGAAAGGGCTGGAGGCCTTTTTGGCTTTAGATCTGCGTTTACAGGCCGGTCTGGGCAGTGGTGAGGGTGTAGTTCTGGCCACCGCGGAAAGCAATCTTGTGGGCACCAACGCGGTTGCCCAGCTCGGCGCAGCGCACCAGCGACCAGCCTTTTTCCAGGCCGAACAGCAAGGCCCCCCGAAAAGCGTCGCCGCAACCGGTAGGGTCCACCACTTCCCTGGCAGCCACCGGCGCGACCAGCGCCTTGTCGCCGTCCACCCAGACCTCGCAACCCTGCGCACCCAGCGTGACCACTAGGCCCTGCACCCGCTTTGAGATCTCGGCGCAGGACAGGCCAGTCCGGTCACACAGCAGTTTGGCTTCGTAGTCATTGACCGTGACCCAGCTCGCCAGCTCGACAAAATGCGCCAGGTCCTTGCCATCAAACATGGGCAGACCCTGGCCGGGATCAAACACAAAAGGAATGCCGGCGGCCTGGAACTGCTCGGCATGCTGCAGCATGGCGTCGCGTCCGTCCGGCGAGATGATGCCGATGTTGATATCGGCGCGCGGTGCAATTTTTGTCGTGTGTGCCTGGCTCATCGCACCTGGATGGAAAGCGGTGATCTGGTTGTTGTCGCGGTCCGTCATGATCATGGCCTGGGCGGTGTAGGTGTCACCCACCTCCCTGACAAACTCGGTGCTGATGCCCAGCGTGTTCAGACGCGCCACATATTCGGCGCCGTCGGTACCCACGGTCGCCATGGGCAATGGCGTTCCCCCCAGCTGCTGCAGGCTGTAGGCGATGTTGCCGGCACAACCGCCAAACTCCCGGCGCAGGGCGGGCACCAGGAAAGACACATTGAGGATGTGCAACTGGTCGGGCAGGATCTGCTCGGCAAAGCGGCCCTCAAACGTCATGATGGTGTCAAAGGCCAGGGAACCACAAATTACAGCAGGCATGGAGATCTCGATTAGGGATAAAAAGCAAGGACCCGGTAGCCGGCAACCCGCAGGGGTGCGGAAGGCCGCGCGGCAGACGTCTGGGAGGCGCTGGTGTCGCTCGGGGAATTCAGGATTCTGATGACAAGCGCGCCGGAAAATTCGGCGCCTGCCGCCAGTGTGGGACTGGTGGCGCCCAGTTCGGCCGGGGTCAGCACGCGCCGTAGCTGCGCCTGGTCCTGGGTGTCGGTCAGGGTCAACTCCAGCGACGGCAGGGCCAAGGCAATCGCACCGGCGTTCCGGATCACCACCTGGAGCCGGTAGGCATCGGCGGCCAGCTTGTTGAAGGTCGAACTTTCGATCACCACCGATTCAATCTGCTGGGGCGGCTTGATCTCGCAATGCAGCGAGGCGCACAGGGTATAAAGTGCCGGACTGAGCCAGGACTGCGACACGGCCAGCGTGTTCCTCTGGATCAGGGCGACCTGCAGCACCAGGGCAGCCAGCAGCACCGCTGCCGTCAATCCAAGCGCCACACGCAGGGCAGGCCGGCGCCAGAAGGCATCGCGCCTGGCATCGCGCACAAACGACACCTCTTGAACCTGCTCCGAGACAGGTGCTTCCGATTCACCGAAGGCACTTTCCGTGTAGCCCGCACGCGCGACGGGTTCCGCCGCCGCAGAAAAGTCCGAGGGTTCGGGGCTCACCGAAAAGGCAAACACGTCGGCGGCGAGGTCTGGCGACGGGGACACCTGGACTTCGGGCATTGAGGAAGGCACTGCAACGTGTGCGGCTTGTTGCGCCGGCTCGGAATCTGACCACGCGGCTTCAGGCTCCGCTGAAGGCGCCACCAACATGGGGGCCACGGATGCCGCATGGCCAGTGTTCTCCTGCATGTCAGGCTGCGCATCCCCCGGGGTGGAAACCGGCTCGTCGGTGGAAGACGCCGGGGGCTGGGGCGCGTAGGGCTGCAGATTGGCAGCCGCGTCAAAAACTTCGGAGCAGTGCCCGCAACGCACCCAGCCCTGGGAAATCTTGAGTTGGTCGGCCACGACTCTGAACATCGTGCCGCAGGCAGAACAGCGCGTAATCAGGCTCATTTAGCGCCTTATTGTACGGGGCGTCTACGAGGCGTGATGAGGCGCGCGCCCGCTCAGAGCCGGGCGGTCATCAATATCCAGCCGTCTTCCTGGTCCGCCACCTGCAGCTGGCAGTAGGGCGCATAGGCGGCCTTGAGCTCGCCGGCCTGCCGATCGAGAATGCCGGCCAGCACCAATGCACCACCGGGAGCAACACGCGCACACAGCAGCGGCGCCAGCACCTTGAGCGGCGTAGCCAGGATGTTGGCCAGCACGGTCTGGTACGTGCCTTCGGCCTTGTCGGGCAGGCCGGCGGAAAGGCTGACATGGTTCGCCTCGGCATTGGCGAGGGTGGACTGCACGGCAGCCTCGTCGATATCGACCGCGTCAATGCTGGAGGCACCGAACTTGGCCGCACCCACGGCGAGGATGCCGGAGCCGCAGCCGTAGTCGAGCACCCGGCCAAGACCAGCCCCCACGCTTTTCGCTTCGCGTAATACGCCGCCCCCCGAGGGGGCTGTGCTTGCCAGGGGCGGCCCGTCGCTGCGCACACTCTGTGCGTTTGCGCCCCGCGCTGCACCATTCGCAGCAATCCAGCGCAAACACATGCGCGTGGTCGGGTGCGTGCCCGTGCCAAAAGCCAGTCCCGGGTCCAGGCGGATCACCTGCCGGGCCTGCGCGGGCGGCTCGTGCCAGGTCGGGACAATCCAGAATTCGGGGGTGATCTCCACCGGGGTGAATTGCGACTGCGTCAGCCGCACCCAGTCCTGCTCGGGCACCGCCTGAATAGCCACCATCTGGCAACCGGCGAAAAAATCCTGTGCGGACAGCACCCTGGCGGCGTCACGCGCGCCGGCTTCATCCGGAAAAAGCGACACCACACGCGAACGCTCCCAGCCAGCCTGAGGCGGCGGCATGCCGGGCTCGCCAAACAGGGCCTGCTCGGCCGGCGTCTGTGCATCGGCATCTTCGACCGACACACTGAGTGCGTCGAGCGCATCCAGCGCTTCGCTGAGGGTCTCGACCTGGGCAACTGGCGCCAGCAAAATCAGTTCAAACATGATTACCCGATAAAAATTCAAGCAGGGGCCGCGGATCTGGCTTCGCCAGTCCGCAGGCGCAGCGCCCCCTCGCGGGGCAGAGAGCGACACACAGTGCGCAAACGTGGGGGCTATCGATCCCGCTGCGACAGCCACTCTTCAAGGTAGTGGATGTTGGTGCCGCCGTCCATGAACTTGGCATCCACCATCAGTTCACGGTGCAGCGCGATGTTGGTGTTGATTCCCTCGACCACGGTTTCGGCCAGTGCGGTGCGCATGCGGGCCAGGGCCTGCTCGCGGGTGTCGCCGTGGACGATGATCTTGCCGACCATCGAGTCGTAATTCGGCGGCACAAAGTAGTTGGTATAGATGTGCGAGTCCACACGCACACCCGGCCCGCCCGGCATGTGCCAGGTGGTGATGCGCCCTGGCGACGGCACAAACTTGTAGGGGTCTTCGGCGTTGATGCGGCACTCGATCGCATGGCCCTTGATTTCGATCTGACGCTGGGTGAAAGGCAGCTTTTCGCCAGCGGCGATCTGGATCTGCGAGCGGACGATGTCCACGCCGGTGACCCACTCGGTCACCGGGTGCTCGACCTGCACCCGGGTGTTCATTTCGATGAAGTAGAACTCGCCGTTTTCGTACAGGAACTCGAAGGTCCCGGCGCCGCGGTAGCCGATCTTCTTGACGGCCGCGACGCAGCGCTCGCCGATACGTTCGATGATCTTGCGCGGAATGCCTGGGGCCGGTGCCTCTTCAATCACCTTCTGGTGGCGGCGCTGCATGGAGCAGTCCCGCTCACCGAGCCAGACCGCATTCTTGTGCTGGTCGGCCAGGATCTGGATCTCGATATGGCGCGGGTTCTGCAGGAATTTTTCCATGTAGACCTCGGGGTTGCCAAAGGCAGCGCCGGCTTCGGCCTTGGTGGTCTGCACCGCATGCAGCAGCGCCGCCTCGGTGTGCACCACCCGCATGCCACGCCCGCCACCACCACCGGCCGCCTTGATGATGACGGGGTAGCCGACCTGTTTGGCCGTGCGCTTGATGATCGCTGCGTCGTCCGGCAAGGCGCCTTCAGAGCCCGGCACACAGGGCACGCCGGCCTTGATCATGGTCTGCTTGGCCGAGACCTTGTCGCCCATGATGCGTATGGATTCGGGCGACGGGCCAATGAACTTGAAGCCGCTTTTCTCTACCCGTTCGGCAAAGTCGGCGTTTTCACTCAGGAAACCGTAGCCGGGGTGAATCGCCTCGGCGTCCGTCACCTCGGCGGCCGAGATGATGGCCGGCATGTTGAGGTAGCTCAGCGCTGAAGGGGCCGGGCCGATGCAGACCGACTCGTCGGCGAGCTTGATGTACTTGGCCTCGCGGTCGGCCTCGGAATACACCATCACGGCCTTGACGCCGAGTTCCCGGCAGGCGCGCTGGATGCGGAGCGCAATTTCGCCGCGGTTGGCGATCAGTATCTTTTTGAACATGCGGCGGTCACTCGATCATGAAGAGCGGCTGTCCGTACTCCACCGCCTGACCGTTCTCGCACAGGATGCGGGTGATGGTGCCCGATTTGTCCGCTTCAATCTCGTTGAGGATTTTCATGGCCTCGATGATGCAGATGGTTTCGCCTTCCTTGACCTGGCTGCCCACTTCCACGTAGGCCTTGGCGCCGGGGCTGGACGAGCGGTAAAAGGTGCCGACCATCGGGGACTTGACCGCATGGCCTGCCGGCGCGGCGGGCGCCGCGGCCTCGGCAGCTGTCGGCACGCTGGCCGCCGGCGCAGCCGCCGGTGCGGGCATCATGGCCACGGGGGCCTGCATCACCATGGGCATGCCGCCCGACTTGACGATACGGACCTTGCCTTCGGCCTCGGTGATTTCCAGTTCGGACACATTGGACTCGGAAACGAGGTCAATCAGTGTCTTGAGTTTTCTTAAATCCATGGTTTCTCCAACGACGGTGGGCACCTCGATGCGGTACCTCTGACATTCATCTTGCCGACGGCGTGACTGGCGGACGCCGGCGCTTCATTGCGCCTAAATTCCGCTTTTTACACCCTTCGGCGCCTAAAAATCAGCTAATTTTATTAATTCAGGCTATTTTAGCCAGACGCGAAAGGGCGAAGTCTACCGCATAGCGGTAACCAGCCGGCCCAAAACCCGCCATCACGGCTTCAGCCAGGTCCGAAAAATAGGAGTGGTGGCGAAAGGCTTCGCGCCGGTGGACGTTGGAAAGATGCACCTCCACGAACGGAATGGCCACCCCCGCCAGGGCATCGCGGATCGCCACGCTCGTATGCGTGAAGGCCGCCGGGTTGATGACGATGAACTGCGTGCCGTCCGTGCGCGCCTGCTGGATGCGATCAACCAGCGCCCCCTCATGGTTGCTTTGGAAAGTTTGCAGCGATGTGCCGCGATCTGCGGCGAATTTGACCAAATCTTCGTTAATTTGATCCAAGGTGGTCACCCCGTAGACCTGCGGCTCCCGGGTGCCCAGCAGATTCAGGTTGGGCCCATGCAATACCAGTACGCTCATAAACGCTGCCTCCTTCCCGGCCAGCCGCCGGGCAAGACCGAACTTTACCCCATATCTGCCCTGTCTCCGGCCGCTGGCGAGGCCTCAGCTCTGCGCGGTCTTTAGGCCAGCTGCACCCATTGCGCCAGATCCTCAGGCGTCACCTTGCCGCTCTTTCGATGCAGCAGTTGGCCGGATGCACCAAACACCACGGTAAAAGGCAGTCCTCCCGACAGGTTACCCAGCGATTTGCTCAGTTCGGTGCCGGAGAAACCGGCCATGGCCACCGGAAAACCCAGGGGTTTGCGCTGCAACCAGGCCCGCACGGCACTCGGTTGATCCACAGCCAGACCCAGAACTTGCCAGCTTTTAGACTTGTTTTCCTGATAAAAGCGGTCAAGAAGAGGCAATTCCTCAATGCACGGCGGACACCAGGTGGCCCAGAAATTCACCAGCAGGGGCTTGCCCGAAAAACCGGCCAGCGCCAGGCTGGCCCCGTCGGGCGTGTCAAAGGATTGCGACCAGAACGGGTCCGGCGCCGCACCCGGCCCGGCCGCACTGGCGGGTACGCCATGCGGCTGGAACTGCCACCAGGCCACGCCCGCACCAGACAGAGCCGCTGCCGCGGCCACACCGCCGAGCATCAGTTGACGGCGCTTCATGATTGGGGTTCCTGGCTGATCATCATCAGCAATTTTTGCACGTCGGCCAGGTCCCCACGCGGCTTGCGGCCTTTGGCATCGGGCCGCAGCGCGCCGCGCAGGTGATCGTGGTCGTACACCATCAGGTGTACGCCCACCGTTTCCTGCAGGGGCTTGCACAGGCTGCGCACGCTCAGGGCCTCGACACTGTCGCCGGTAAAGCCGGTCACGGTACGGGGTTCGTAATCCACGTCATGGTCAATCAGCGCAATTTCAGCAGATTTCGGGTCGTCGCAGAAAAGCTGGATATAGATGTCGGACAGCCGCGTGGCCGTGCCGTGCCAGACAGCCCCGCCCAGATAGGGTCGAAACTGCGCCATGCGCTCCATCCAGGTCAACGCCAGCGCGCGCAGGGCGGCCAGTTCAGCCGGCTGGGTCTCCGCGCAGAACAGCGCGATGTACTCGCGCACCGCGTCCTCGACCTCGTCGTTGCCCGGCAGCTCACTGCGGCCGGGCAGGTCCATCTGCTTGACGGCGCGGCGTTTGGCCGGGCCGTACTCCAGGCCTTCTTCCACCACCAGCGCGGCGGCGGTGGCGGCAATCTCCAGTTTCAGGGTGTGGGGGTTCACGGTGTGGTTCTCGGCGACGGGCCGCCAGCAGATCGGCGGCCTCATGCATGATTTTGCATGAGGGTTGACCCGCCGGCCGGCCGTAAAGTTGCATACGCGGGGACAAGCAGCCCGCCGCCCGCAGCAGCCACGCCTGGCAATGCTATGAAATAAATAGCGGTTTGCGCACGGCCTGTTTGGGCTACGGGCATATTTCATCACAACGCCCGGTCAAAACAGCTACCTGTCTGCCCGGCCGTCCCGACCGGCCGCCTGGCTCCTAGAATACCTGCATGCACATACATATTCTGGGAATCTGCGGCACCTTCATGGGGGGCCTGGCCGCGCTGGCCCGAGAGGCCGGGCACAAGGTCACGGGTTGCGACGCGGGCGTCTACCCGCCCATGAGCGACCAGCTGCGCGGTCTGGGGATCGAACTCATCGAAGGTTACGGCGCCGACCAGATGGCCTTTGCGCCGGATGTGTTTGTGGTCGGCAATGTGGTGTCCCGCGCCCATGACACCAGCGGAAAACCCCAATTCCCCCTGATGGAAGCCATTCTGGACGCCGGCGTGCCCTACACCAGCGGCCCGCAGTGGCTGTCCGGCCATGTGCTGCACCACCCGACGCACCACCCCACCGGCCCACGCCATGTGCTGGCCGTGGCTGGCACCCACGGCAAAACCACCACGACGGCCATGCTGGCCTGGATTCTGGAGTGCGCCGGCCTGCAGCCGGGCTTTCTGGTCGGCGGCGTGCCGCTGAACTTCGGCGTGTCGGCCCGGCTGGGCGCCGGCAACACCTTTGTGATCGAGGCCGACGAATACGACACCGCGTTTTTTGACAAGCGCAGCAAGTTTGTCCACTACCGGCCGCGCACCGCCATCCTGAACAACCTCGAGTTCGACCACGCCGACATCTTCGACAACCTGGCGGCGATCGAGCGCCAGTTCCACCACCTGGTGCGCACCGTGCCCGGCAGCGGCCGGATTGTTGTCAACGCCCGCGAGGGCAGCCTGGCCCGCGTGCTGGCCCAGGGCTGCTGGAGTGAGCGGGTACTTTTCGGCGGCTCAGCGGCAGAAGGCTTCTCGGCCGAGGGCGAACCTGCGGCTTTCGAGGTGCTCCGCGACGGCCGCAAGGTCGCGCGCGTCGAATGGGCCATCAGCGGCGTGCACAACCAGCTCAACGCGCTGGCCGCCATTGCTGCGGCCGACCATGTGGGTGTGGCGCCGCAAGCGGCCGCCGAGGCCCTGGCCAGTTTCGAGAACGTCAGGCGCCGCATGGAAGTACGCGGCACGGTGGTGCGCGCCGGCGGCAACATCACGGTTTACGACGACTTTGCGCACCACCCGACCGCCATCCACACCACCATCGACGGACTGCGCCGCCAGCTGGCCAACGCGGGGGGCGGCCAGCGCATCCTGGCGATCTTCGAGCCGCGCAGCAACACCATGAAGCTGGGCACCATGGCGGCGCAACTGCCCTGGAGCCTGGCGCAGGCCGACCTGGCCTTCTGCCATGCCGGTGGACTCGACTGGGACGCCCGGGCCGTGCTGGCACCCATGGGCGAGCGGGCGCAGGTGGCCGACAACCTCGACCAGTTGCTGGCGCAGGTCAAGGCTGCGGCGCGTCCGGGCGACCATTTGCTGTGCATGAGCAACGGCGGCTTTGGCGGCATCCACGCCAAGCTGCTGGAAGCGCTGGAAGCCGGTTGATATGCTATCTTTACGATAGCTGTCTGCGCTTTATCGTCAAGGGCTGCAGGCCAGAATGATCAACAAGCTCAGTAGCTGATGGCCATCGCAGGTACATCGATGTGAATCACCGGCTTGGCCAGCGAGGCGCTGGCCGCACGTGCAAAGGCCTGGGCCCAGGTGCTGTCGGCAAACTGCTGCGGGCCCGCAGCCTGGGCCACCACCAGCACCTTGTCGGCCATCAGCAACTTGCCGGTAGGGCGTAACGGCTCGCAGCCCATCTGGGTGAACTGCTCATCGAGCCACACCCTGGCCGCGTCGTGCGGCATGGGCTGGACCTCGTTGAGGTCTAACCGGAGGGGTGGGCTGTTTTTGAAGGTGACGGTGACTTCGCTGTACATGGTTGCCTCGGTATCAAATCAGGGTGCCTGCCAGCATGAGCGCGGCCGTCGGGGCAGGCAATCGGCTAAAACCCGTGCAGGCGGGGGCGGACGCCGCCCGCAGGTCTATTTGCGGCGCAGTTGTGCCGGAGCCGTCAGGTCATGCTTGCGCGCGGGAGGGGTCGGCTGCCCCTCGGGCCCGTCCGGCTGGGCCTGGAGACCGTTCCGTCTTTGGCCGGGAAGGCTGTCCTCCCCGTCCTCGAAGGCGGCGGTCCCGGCCTTGTCGGGGGTGGTGGTGATCGAACCGGCGAAATAGAGGCTGGCCAGGTCCCGCGTCAGCTGGGCAGGCGTGAGCCCGGTGCGCTGCAGCAGGGCGTCAAAGTCTCCCTCAGCCTGCGACAGTTCACGCAGCAAGATCAGCTGCGAGTCCCTGATCCAGCGCATGGGCACAGCCGGCGCATGGCGAAAATAGACCGGCTTGCTGCGGTAGCGCGGCGGCAACACGTCGCGCTCGGTGCGCTGCGCGTAAATCCAGCGCAATTGGGTCAGGCTGCTGCGCAGAAAATGGCTCGGGATGTCGTGGGCCTGCAGGGGGCGGCGGTCCCAGTGGGCGAGTTCGAAGTCGACCGGGTCGGCCTTTCGCAACATGCCGATCCGCCATTCGTGAAAATCCATCACGGCCAGCAGTTGGCCCTTGTGGCTGACGTGGTAAATCCCGGGCAGCAACTCGTTTTCACGCGCGATCAGTTGACCGCCCAAAACGAACTGGGACCGCAAAGGCCGCAACCAGCCCTCGAACTGCCTCAACACTGCGGACAGGCTGGCAGGCACACTCAGGTCGAAGGTGTGCTTGGGATCAAAATCGTCAGAGCACAGCGGCAGCGAGAAAGCGATCGGACGGTCGACCTCCTCGAGATCAAGCTGCACGGCACGCTCGGTGGGCAGGCCGGCCAGAATTTTCAGGGTGTCCGCCGCCACAAGCCGGCTTTTTTCACCGCTGACCAGCCAGGCATCGGCCTCCGCAAACGGGCCAACGCGCCACACCCCGCCACCGAGTGGCAACTGGCCGAGCAGCACATGGAGCCGCTCGCGTTGCTCGGGCGTGAAACCTGCCAGACCCAGGCGTAAAAGGGGTTGCTCGGAGGACATGGCGCTTTCGTGAACGACCGGTTCTTCCATCGGCCAACCACCATCGTGGAGTAGTATGAAAGTGTAACCAGAAGTTCACAATTTACCACCGAATCGTTAGTACGCCATCCCCCAATTGGGGGAGGCGCGTCAACGCGCGCGTCTGGCCTTGACGGCTTCGGACAATACATCAAGCAAACTGAGCGAATCTTCCCAGCTCAGGCAGGCATCAGTAATACTTTTGCCGTACTCCAAATTCTGGGCTTTGTCCTTGCCGGGTGTGAATTTCTGGGCACCGGGCTGCAAATGGCTCTCGACCATCAGGCCGAAAACCTGGTGCGAGCCCCCTCCTACCTGGGTGGCGATCTCACGCGCCACTTCCAGCTGTTTTTCATGCTGCTTGGAACTGTTGGCATGGCTGCAGTCGACCATCAGCGTGGCCGGCAGTTTGGCCGCCTCCAGTTCCTTGCAGGCCGCGCCCACGCTGGCCGCGTCGTAATTGGGGGCCTTGCCGCCCCGCAGGATCACATGGCAGTCCTTGTTCCCGCTGGTCTGCACGATCGCCACCTGGCCATTCTTGTGCACCGACAGGAAATGGTGGCCACGCGCCGCCGCCTGGATCGCGTCGGTGGCGATGCGGATGTTGCCGTCGGTGCCGTTCTTGAAGCCGATGGGCGCCGACAGACCAGAAGCCAGTTCGCGGTGCACCTGGCTTTCGGTGGTGCGCGCACCGATCGCGCCCCAGGCGATCAGGTCGCCAATGTACTGCGGCGAAATCACGTCGAGGAACTCGCTGCCGGCCGGCAGGCCCAGGCGGTTGATGTCGATCAGCAGCTGGCGCGCGATGCGCAGGCCTTCGTCGATGCGGTAGGTTTCGTCCAGGTAGGGGTCGTTGATCAGCCCTTTCCAGCCGACCGTGGTGCGTGGCTTTTCAAAATACACACGCATCACGATCTCCAGCGTGCCAGCGTACTTCTTGCGCTGCTCGGCCAGGCGGCGCGCGTACTCCAGCGCCGCCGCCGGATCGTGGATGGAACACGGGCCGATCACGACCAGCAGGCGGTCGTCCTTGCCGGCCATGATGTTATGGATGTTCTTGCGTGTCTGGGTGATCAGCGATTCAACGGGGGTGCCGCTGATCGGGAAGAAGCGGATCAAATGCTCGGGAGGGGGCAACACAGTGATGTCCTTGATGCGTTCGTCGTCGGTCTGGCTGGTTTTGTCGACTGGACTCGCATACCAGGCATCGCTGGTTTGGCTGGCTTTGGCATTCATGGCTGGTTTCCTTCTAGAACGTTCAAGAATCGATTCGGCAAATGGCAAATGGCAAGAGGCAAAAAAAAACCGCCGGGGCCCGGCGGTTTTCAAGAATCTGTTGCGTCTTTGTCTGCTTACGCGAGGATCTCTCTACCGCCGGAGGCGCTTGAGAACCAAAAGTAAGCAAAAAAAGATTTCGCGGAGGTCATGGGTGGAATGTAGCACAAGCCGTAGCGCAGTCGAAACGACTCTTCACCAGCCGGGGCCGCGGGTCCGGCTTTGCCGGCCCGCAGGCGCAGCGGCCCCCTCGGGGGGCAGGAAGCGACACGCACTGCGCGACCGTGGGGGCCCTCTTCAACCGCGCAGGCGCTCCCACCAGGTTCTGGCCCGCTCCACCCGGGCCTCGTCGATTGCCGCAGAACCGGAATCACCGGTCTCCCGGCCGCTCAGCTGTTCGTACATATCGATCAGCAGCATGCCTTCACCCAAGGTCCGCCATCCAACCAGTTCGAAGTCCTCAAAACGGATGCCCTGCGGCTGCGGCGTGCCGGGCTTGTCCTGGGGGCTGGCAGCCAGCAGCCACTGGCCAATCAACACGCGAAAGTTGTTGAGCGCGGCCAGGTAGGTCGCGTATTCATAGAGACCCCGCCAGGCCGGTGAAAGTGAAATCACCAGCGCGCGATGCTCGCGCAGGATGGTCATCAGGTCCATCAGCGGGGCCGCCAGAGCATGCAGATCGGGTTCCCGCTTCAGGCCCGAAAGCACCGCTTCAATGCCCACCGCCATGCCGCCCATGCCATCGGCCAGTTGCAGCGACTCCTCGTCGGCCATCGCCGAACGCAGGAAATGGCTGAGTTCGCCAAAGCTCTGGATGCTGGGCAGCAACGTGGTCGGGTCAATCGGCAGGCGTGCGCTGGCTCGCTCGCTCATGGTTGGCTCGCGGTCAGGTCAGGCGGTGCCGCCCACCGTCAGGCCGTCAATGCGCAGGGTCGGCTGACCCACACCCACCGGCACGCTCTGGCCTTCCTTGCCGCAGGTGCCGACCCCGCTGTCGAGCTGCATGTCATTGCCCATCATGGTGACGCGTGTCAACGCATCGGGGCCGTTGCCGACAATCGTCGCGCCCTTGACCGGATACAGGATCTTGCCGTTTTCGACCCAGAAGGCCTCGCTCGCGGAAAACACGAACTTGCCCGAGGTGATGTCCACCTGACCGCCGCCGAAATTGGTGGCGTACAGGCCTTTTTTGATGCTGGCGACAATTTCTTCCGGCGCCTTGTCGCCGCCCAGCATGTAGGTGTTGGTCATGCGCGGCATGGGCACATGGGCATAACTTTCGCGGCGGCCGTTGCCGGTGGGCTTGACGCCGGAGAGGCGCGCGTTGAGCGAGTCCTGGATGTAGCCCTTGAGGATGCCGTCCTCGATCAGCACATTGCGCTGGCTGGCGTGGCCCTCGTCATCGACGTTGAGCGAGCCGCGCCGGTCGGCGATGGTGCCGTCGTCGAGCACAGTGACGCCCTTGGCCGCCACACGCTCGCCGATGCGGCCGGAAAACGCGCTGGAACCCTTGCGGTTGAAGTCGCCTTCCAGCCCGTGGCCAATCGCCTCGTGCAGCAGGATGCCGGGCCAGCCGGGGCCAAGCACCACGGTCATTTCGCCGGCCGGCGCGGGGCGCGCCTCGAGGTTGGACAGGGCCGCCTTGACCGCATCATCGACATATTCATTGATCTGCGCCTCGTCGAAATAAGCCAGGCCGAAGCGCCCGCCGCCGCCGCCCGAGCCCATCTCGCGGCGGCTCACACCGGCGACTTTCTTCTCGGCAATCACGGTGACCGACAGCCGCACCAGCGGCCGCACGTCAGCAGCCAGCGTACCGTCGGCGCGCGCGACCATCACCACATCGTATTCGCTGGCCAGGCCGGCCATCACCTGAACGATGCGCGGGTCTTTGGCCTTGGCGAGTTTTTCCACACGCTCGAGCAGCTTGACCTTGGCCGTGCTGCCGAGCGTCGCGATCGGGTCCATGTCCCGGTACAGCGATCGGCCGGGCGCGACCTTGCGCGCCGGCACCTTGACGCGGCCGGCTCGGGTGGCCGCCGAGATGGTGCGCACGGTACGGGCCGCGTCGAGCAGCGAGGCCTCGGAGATGTCGTCGGAGTAGGCAAACGCGGTTTTTTCACCGCTGACCGCGCGCACGCCCACGCCCTGGTCGATGCTGAAGGAGCCGGTCTTGACAATGCCTTCTTCCAGGCTCCAGCCTTCGCTGCGGGTGTACTGGAAATACAGGTCGGCGTCGTCGACGCCGTGCGAGGTGATTTCTCCCAGGGCCCGGCTCAAATGCGCCTCGGTCAGCCCGAAAGGCGCGAGCAGCAGCTTTTGCGCAATCGCCAGCCGTTCCGACGTCGCGTCGGTGCTGGGGCGGGCGGCGCGTGCACCGGTGAAAGCTGTCTTGCGGGCAGAGGCCGGCGAGGATTTGAGTGAGGTCATGCGGTCATTGTAGGCAGTCTGACCCGGCCCCGTCCCTGCAAGGCTTCTGTCGCCCGGGTCGGGCAGAAGCCCGGAACAACGCTCGCCTCAGGCGGTGATCAGGCACTCATGTCGCTGGTCGCCGCAGCCGGGCCGTTGGTTTTGCACGATTCGATGCCGTTGTCGCGCGCCGCCGCGCTGGCGTACATCTGACTCTGGCCAATCACCTGGTTGTTGCCGGCACGCAGGGTGAAATAGGGCGATCCGTCCTTGCCGTCAAGACGCACATACCGGGCGTCGTCACCGGCATTTTTCTTGACCGATTCGATGCCTGCCAGGGCGCTGGCCTTGGCGTCATACATCTCGCTGGAAAGAATGGTCTGCCCGTTGGCAGCCAGCAGCGAGAAGAAATACTGGTCGTTTTTGGATTTCTTGAGTTCGAATTTGCCAGCCATGGCGATGCTCCTTCAGCTGAAAGCAGGGTTTAACCAACGAGAGTACTGCTTGTACTCCGCTGCCGGCCCGCGCGCAACCGGTATCGGGTGACACCGTGCAACAAGCGGGCAGCTACCGGTCCCGAAGGTATTTGAAAATGGCCGCATCATCGAGTTCGGCCAGTCCGGCCCGATGCGCCTGGGCAAACACTTCGCTGGCACGTGCGCCAAGCGGCCCCTCGAAACCGGCGGCCCGGGCCGCTTCCACTGCCAGGCGGGTGTCCTTTTCGAGCAGCGTCACGTGCGCGCGCGGCGCATAGTCGCCGGCGATGGCACGCCGCATGCGGTCGGAGCCTATCCAGCTCTGGCCGCTGGACTGCTCGATGACATCCAGCGTCCGCGCTGGATCCAGCCCCAGCCGCCCGGCCAGGGCCAGCACCTCGGCCGCCCCGACCAGGTTGATGCCGGCGAGCAGGTTGTTGACCAGCTTGGTGCGGGCGCCGTCGCCAGGGTGGTCGCTGATGCGAAAGACCCTGCCCGACAGCGCCTGCAGCAAGCCCGCCTGCTGTTCATACACGGCCGGTGCGCAGGCGACCATGAGGCTCATGGTGCCATCACGCGCACGCGCCGGGCCGCCCGACATGGGCGCATCCACCGTGTGCACACCCAGCGCCGCCAGCCGGCCCGCAAAAGCCTCGACGTCCTGCGGTGAGATCGTCGGGCATAAGATCACGGTGTTCCCCGGCTGCAGCATGCGCGCCAGGCCGTCCGGGCCGAACAACACGGCGTCGGTCTGCGCGGCATCCACCACGCAAACAATGAATGCTACTGAATTAATAGCTGCCCGCGCAGGTACAGCAAGGGCCGAAGCCCCTTTTTCTTTCGAATCGGCGACTTTGGCAGGATCGATGTCGCAGACCTCTACGGTCCAGCCCTGATCCAGGAGATTGGCCGCCATGGCGCCGCCCATGTTGCCAGCGCCGATGAGGGTGACCGGGTGAACGGGGGACATCAACTCGACGCCTCACCTGCTTGATCGACAATCCTGTTCCCGGGTTTCGGCGTCCCCGCAGCCCTTCGCCTTGTCGATCCCCGCTTCGCGGGGGCCCTCGCCACTGGGCTCATGACGCCGCCTCAGTGGCGTTAACGACAAGCGCGCCCGGAGGTTTCGGCGTCTTTGCGG
>NZ_JAQSDA010000013.1:144892-146347 GCF_029945685.1 Polaromonas sp.
TCCTTCGCCTTGTCGATCCCCGCTGCGCGGGGGCCCTCGCCAGGAGGCTCATGACGCCGCCTCAGTGGCGTTAACGACAAGCGTGCCCGGAGGTTTCGGCGTCTTTGCAGTCCTTCGCCTTGTCGATCCCCGCTGCGCGGGGGCCCTCGCCAGGAGGCTCATGACTGCACCAGCCGTTTGGCTTTGGAGATCGACATCAATATCCCGACCGCCAGCCCCAGCGTGACCATGGCCGTGCCGCCGTAACTGATGAAGGGCAGCGGCACACCGACCACCGGCAGGATGCCGCTGACCATGCCCATGTTGACGAATGCGTAGGTGAAAAAAATCATGGTGACCGCACCGGCCAGCAGGCGGGAAAACAGCGTGGGGGCCTCGAGCGCAATGATCAGCCCGCGAAAGATCAGGAAAATGAAGCCGGCAATCAGGAACAGGTTGCCGACCAGCCCGAACTCCTCGGAGTAAGCGGCAAAAATGAAGTCGGTGGTGCGCTCGGGAATGAACTCCAGGTGGGTTTGCGTGCCCTGCATGAAGCCCTTGCCGAACATCCCCCCCGAGCCGATGGCGATCATGCCCTGAATGATGTGAAAGCCCTTGCCGAGCGGGTCCCGCGTCGGGTCAAGCAGCGTGCAGATGCGCTGCTGCTGGTAGTCGTGCAGCACCGGCCAGCGCACGCCGTCGGCGCACAGCTGCGGCTCAAACCAGACCACCAGGAAAATGCCGGCCAGCACCAGCAGCACCGGCGGTGCAATCAGCTTCCAGCTCAGTCCCGCAAAAAAGATCACCGCCAGGCCGGCCGCCAGCACCAGCAGCGAGGTGCCCAGGTCGGGCTGCTTCATGATCAGCCCCACCGGTGCCAGCAGCAGCAGGCCGGCGACCAGATAGTCGAGCGGACGCAACTGCCCTTCACGTTTCTGGAACCACCAGGCCAGCATCAGCGGCATGGCGATTTTCAGGATCTCGCTGGGCTGGATCACGATGCCCAGGTTGATCCAGCGTTTGGCGCCCTTTTTGGTGATGCCAAAAATCGCCACGGCCACCAGCAGGGCCACGCCCAGCACATACAGGGGCACGGCGAACGCCATGAGGCGCTGCGGCGGAATCTGCGCCACCACAAACATGATGCCCCCGGCGATGAGCATGTTGCGGCCATGGTCCACAAAACGCGTGCCGTGGTCGAAGCCGGACGAATACATGATCATCAGTCCGGCGCTGGCCAGCAGGAAAACGGCAAACGCCAGCGGGCCGTCAAAGCCCTGGAACATCGGGGCGGCGCGCTGGAAAAGAGAGGGTTTGTCGAAAACGGCGGACATGAGGAAGGATTATCTGCCAGCCTTGCGCTGGCGGTTTGTGAATTGAAGTTAAGCCGGCGTCACGCTGCGCCGGTGGTCCGCTATAGGCAGTAGGCGCAACTCCCCACTCCCTCCCCCCGCCCCTCCCTCGCCCCGCTGGGCG
>NZ_JAQSDA010000014.1 GCF_029945685.1 Polaromonas sp.
GGCTGGGCCGAGGAGCGCAGGCAAAAGCGGATCAGGGCTGGCGTTGTTTGAGCCGAAGGCGAGTTTAGCCAGACCCCGCTTTTACCGAGCACCGGAGCTTGCCCCGGAGCGCAGCGCAGGGGACCCAGACCATCGGGTCGCCTTTCTTTTGGGTACTTTTCTTTGGCGAAGCAAAGACAAAGTGCCTCGCCCGCCGGGGCGAGACCCGGCTTGCTTGAAGACCCACCGAAGCGCGAGCCTGCACAGGCCTCAAACAGACTCAGCCAGAGCCGGAAAAGCTCAAGCGTAGCGCTTGCTCCGCAAATTGTTCTTCATTTCCTTGAGCAGCGGCTGCAGGGTCGGGCTGCCGATGCGCAGCGCCACGCAGGTCGCCAGGATATCGACGATCATCAGGTGCAGCAGGCGTGACACCATGGGGCTGTAGCGGTCGTAGCCCTCCGGGTGGTCGGCGGCCAGATGGATATGGCCTTCAGCGGCCAGCGGCGAGCCGCTGGCCGTGATCACGATGGTGGTCGCGCCGTTCCTGCGGGCAATGTCGCAGGCGTCCATCAGGTCGCGCGTGCGGCCCGAGTTGGAGATGATCACCACGCAGTCCCCCGGCCTGAGCAGCGAGGCGCTCATGACCTGCAGGTGGCCGTCGCTGTAGGCGATGGCATGCACCCCGAGGCGGAAGAACTTGTGCTGCGCGTCCTGCGCGACGATGCCGGAATTGCCGACACCGAAAAATTCGATGCGCTGTCCGCTGCTGCAGGTCGCCGCCAGGGCCAGCACGGCCTTTTCAATGAGTGCCGCGCTGGCGTCATTGCGGTACTTCAGGAAGGCCGCCACCGTGTTGTCAATCACCTTGACCAGTACATCGCTCGTCTTGTCATCCGCATCGACACTGCGGTGAATGAAAGGCACACCTTCACTGACGTTTCCGGCCAACTTGAGCTTGAAGTCCGACAGGCCGTCATAACCGACACTGCGGCAAAACCGGATCACGGTTGGCTTGCTGACATGGGCACGTGCGGCCAGCTCGGTCACCGGCAGACTGGCAAAGGCCCGTGGATCGCTGAGCACCAGCTGCGCAACACGCTGCTCGGCCGGCGCCAGCGAAGGCAGGCAGGCCTTGATGCGGTCAAGCAAGGTGGCCCCCACGGTCGTTCGCTTCGCGTAACTCCCTGCCCCCCAAGGGGGCCGCCCCGCCCGCGGCCCGGCGAAGCCGGTTCCGCGGCTCGGACCGGTATTTTTGGAGCCGCGGGCTTGCGGTCTGCAGTGCTCGATACGCGACGAACGCCCGCGCAGCTTTCTGATTCAAGCAGGGGCCGCGGGTCCGGCTTTGCCGGCCCGCAGGCGCAGCGGCCCCCTCGGGGGGCAGCGCAGTACGCGAAGCGACAAGCGTGGGGGTCAAGACTCCTCGCTCCACCAGTGGCTGTCCCGCGCAATCATCGCGCTGGAGGCGCTGGGCCCCCAGGTGCCGGCCGTGTAGGGGCGCGGTCCATCGGTATCGTGTTGCCATGCGTCCAGAATCGGTTCGACCCAGCGCCAGGCTTCCTCCTGTTCGTCGCTGCGCACAAACAGGTTCAGCCGGCCGTCGATCACGTCCAGCAGCAGGCGTTCGTAGGCGCCGACACGTTCGGTGCCAAAACGCTTGTCGAAGTCGAGGTCCAGCTGCACCGGAGCCAGCGTCTGGCTGGCCGCGCGTGCGCCCTGCCGGTTGTCCTGGCCTTGCGCCAGCAGGTGCAGCTCCAGCCCGTCCTTGGGCTGCAGGTTGATCACCAGCCGGTTGCCGGCGCCCAGTGGCGACTTGAAGATGGCGTGCGGCGTCGGGCGGAAGTTCACCTCGATGTGGGCGTCGCGGTCGGCCAGCCGTTTGCCGGTGCGTATGTAAAAAGGCACGCCGGCCCAGCGCCAGTTGGCGATTTCGGCGCGCAGGGAGACGAAGGTTTCGGTCCGGCTGTCCGGGCTGACGCCGCTTTCGTGCAGGTAACCGGGCACGGCCTCACCGTTGATGTTGCCGGCGGCGTACTGGCCGCGAATCACGTGGTGCTTCAGGGTTTCCGGTGTCCACGCCTTGAGCGAGCGCAGGACCTTGAGCTTTTCGTCACGGATGGCGTCGGCATGGGCGTTGATCGGCGGCTCCATGCCGATCGCGCAGAGCAGCTGCAGCGCGTGGTTTTGCACCATGTCGCGCAGGGCGCCGGTGCTGTCGTAAAAGGCACCGCGTTTTTCCACGCCGAGTTCCTCGGCAATCGTGATCTGGATGTTGGCAATGGTCTCGCGGCGCCACAGCGGCTCGAACAGCGAATTGCCAAAACGCAGCGCAAACAGGTTTTGCACCGAAGGTTTGCCGAGGTAGTGGTCGATGCGGAAGATCTGCTTTTCCGGCAATACACGCAGCACGGCTTCGTTGATGGCGCGGTTCGAGGCGAGATCATGGCCCAGCGGTTTTTCCAGCACCACACGGGTTTGCGGCCCATTGAGCCCGACGGCCGCCATGTTTTCGCAGATCGCCTGGAACAGCGTCGGCGCGGTGGCTAGGTACATCACCACGGTGTCGGCCTGGCGAGCTTTGAGCAGGGTTGCGAGTTCCGCATAGTCGGCCGGACCGGACAGGTCCATGCGCAGGTAGTGCAGCAGCGCGGCAAAACGTTCGAACTCGTCACCGGTGGGGCGTTTGGCCAGCTCGACACTGTCAAAACGTGCGCGTATCAATGCGCGGTACTCTGCATCGCTCATGGCGTCGCGGCCCACGCCCACAATCCGGCCATCCAAGGGCAGCGAGCCGTGCCGGAAGGCCTGGAACAGCGCGGGCATCAACTTGCGCCAGGTCAGGTCGCCCGTGCCGCCAAACAGGACCAGATCAAAACTCATGGGGCCCCGCCTTCCCGATCGTTTCCCGATCAGGCGATATGTAATAAAGTTTCATAGGATATTGCCATAATCGTAACTCAATCAGGGCCTGCTCTTACAAAGCCGTGGCCGTCACCCACCTACACTTTCACCATGAACCAACTCGAAGCCCTCAAGCAGTTCACCACCGTGGTGGCCGACACCGGTGATTTCAGACAACTCGACGCCTACAAGCCGCAGGATGCGACGACCAACCCGTCGCTGATCCTCAAGGCGGTGTTAAAGCCCGACTACCAGCCGCTGCTGCGTGACACGGTGGCCAAGTTTCGCGGCCGCGCGCTCGATGAAACCATGGACCGGCTGCTGGTGCGTTTTGGCTGCGAGATCCTGTCCATCATCCCGGGCCGGGTGTCGACCGAAGTCGATGCGCGCCTGAGTTTCGACAGCAACGCCACCTTCACACGCGGTGAACGCATCATCGAGCTGTACGAGGCCGAAGGCATCCACATCGACCGTGTGTTGATCAAGGTGGCCGCCACCTGGGAGGGCATCCAGGCGGCGCGCCGGCTTGAGGACCGGGGCATCCACACCAACCTGACCCTGCTTTTTTCCTTCTGCCAGGCGGTGGCCTGCGGGCAAGCCGGGGTGCAGCTGATTTCACCCTTTGTCGGCCGCATCTACGACTGGTACAAGAAGTCGGCCGGCGCCGCGTGGGACGAAACCGCCCATGCCGGCGCCAACGACCCTGGCGTCCAGTCGGTGCGCCAGATCTACAACCATTACAAGAAATTCGGCATCAAGACCGAGATCATGGGCGCGAGTTTCCGCAACATCGGGCAGATCATCGCCCTGGCTGGTTGTGACCTGCTGACCATCAGCCCCGAACTGTTGGGCCAGCTGGCTGCCAGCGAGGCGCCACTGGCGCGCGCGCTGGACGCCGGTGCCGCACAGGCGCTGGACCTGCCTGCCGTCGGTTTTGACGAGGTGACGTTCCGCTACGCACTCAACGAAGATGCGATGGCCACTGACAAGCTGGCTGAAGGCATACGCGCCTTTGCGGCGGATGCAGTCAAGCTTGAACAGCTGATGCTGGCGGCCTAGGTCGGGCCGATGAACCATCCACCTTGCCACCAGACCCCCGCCTGGGCTGCGCTGCAGGCGCAGTTTGACGCGTCAGGGAAGACGTTCGACCTGCGCCGGGCCTTTGCGGCCGATCCCGGCCGGTTCGCTGCCTTCAGCCAGGAGGCGCCGCACGTTTTTGCCGACCTCTCCAAAAACCTGATCGATGCGCCCACGCAGGCCTTGCTGCTGGACCTGGCGCGCCAGCGCGGCGTGGAGCATTACCGCGATGCGATGTTCGCCGGCGAGAGGATCAACCGCAGCGAAGACCGGGCGGTCATGCACTTTTTGTTAAGAAATCCGGCTCCAGCCCAGCAGGGCCGGGCGCCGGCAGCTCCTGAAAACATAGCGACCGGGTTTGAGCAGGTGCACGAAACACTGGCCGCCATGCTGGCTTACGCAGAGCTGGTGCGTCGGGACGAGGCCATCACCGACATTGTCAACATCGGCATCGGTGGCTCCGACCTCGGTCCGCAGATGGCGGTGCTGGCGCTCGATGCGTTTCGCATTCCCGGCAAGCGCTTTCACTTCGTCTCCAACGTCGACGGGCAGGAGCTCGCCAGTGTATTGGCGCAGGTCCAGGCGCAGAACACCCTGTTCCTGATTGCCTCCAAGACCTTCACGACCACCGAAACCATGACCAACGCCCTGTCGGCGAAACGCTGGTTTGAAGCGCAGGGCGGTACGGACATCGCGCGTCACTTCGCGGCGCTGACGACCAACATTGCCGCGGCCCAGGCCTTCGGCATCAGCACGATCTTCGGCTTCTGGGACTGGGTGGGAGGGCGTTATTCGCTGTGGTCGGCCATTGGGCTGCCGCTGGCCATCAGCATAGGCGCGCCCGGTTTTCGCGACCTGCTGGCCGGCGCCCATGCCATGGACGACCATTTCCGCGCGGCAGCACTGGCGCAGAACCTGCCGGTACGGCTGGGGCTGCTGGATGTCTGGTATCGCAACTTCCACCGTTTCACCAGCCGCAGTCTGGCGCCCTACAGCAGCGCCTTGCGCCGCTGGCCGGCCTACCTGCAGCAGCTGGAGATGGAGAGCAATGGCAAACGAGTGGACATGGACGGCAGGGCGCTGCCTTTTGCCACCGCACCCGTGCTCTGGGGCGAGCCCGGCACCAATGGCCAGCACGCGTATTTCCAGATGCTGCATCAGGGCACGGACGTGGTGCCGGTCGAGTTTGTGGCCGTCAGAAAATCCTCCCATGGCTTGCCGGGCCATCACGACAAGCTGCTTGCGAACGTGCTGGCCCAAGCCCAGGCGCTGATGCTGGGCAAGAACGATGCCGGTGGGCACAGACACTTCCCCGGCAACCGCCCCAGCACCTTTCTCCTGCTGGAGGAACTGAACCCGGCCAGCCTCGGCGCGCTGATTGCGCTGCAGGAGCACCGCGTGTTTGTCAGTGGCGCGATCTGGGGCATCAACAGTTTTGACCAGTGGGGCGTCGAGCTCGGCAAGGTGCTGGCCAGGGACATCGAACCGCGTCTGCGCAGTGGAGATGTTTCAGGGCTGGATTCCTCCACCGCCGGCTTGCTCAAGCGCCTGCGCTGAGGGACCGCCGCACTACTGTCGCGGGTGTGGCATATCATGGCGCGGGGAATTTACCCCGTCTGTATCCTGAGGAGGAGAAAAAACATGAACTTCGGTCAAGCCATTTCCACCTGTTTCGCCAAGTACGCGACCTTTTCCGGCCGCGCATCGCGCCCTGAATTCTGGTGGTTTTTCCTGTTCCAGGTCCTGGTTTCCATTGCCGCTTCGATGCTCAGTGACACGCTGAGCGGGCTGGTGGGCCTGGCCCTGCTGCTGCCGGCCCTGGCCGCGGGCACGCGCCGGCTTCACGACATTGGCAAAAGTGGCTGGTGGCAACTCATCATGCTCACCGTCATCGGCTGGTTTGTGCTGGTCTACTGGTGGGCCCAGCCTGCCCGCGAAGCCGGCAGCGAGTACGCGTCGGCCTGAGTTTCGAACGTCCATGAAAAAACCCGCAGGGCTTGGGCCCTGCGGGTTTTTTGTTTGCCGCCCGGAAAGTCCGGACGGCGTAGCGAGCAGGTGCCAGGCTAGGCGGACGGAGCGCAGGAACCGGAACGTACCTTGGGGTACGTGAGGATTCCGAGCACCGCCCAACGACGCATGGCGCCTGCGCAGTAGCCGGATTACATGCCCATGCCGCCCATGCCGCCCATACCACCCATATCACCGCCACCCATGCCGCCGCCAGCGCCGGACTCGTCTTTCGGAGCCTCGGCAACCATGCATTCGGTCGTCAGCATCAGCGACGACACAGACGCTGCGTTTTGCAGTGCGGTGCGGGTCACTTTGGTGGGGTCCAGGATACCCATGTCGATCATGTCGCCATAGGTCGCGTTGGCGGCGTTGTAGCCGTAGTTGCCCTTGCCTGCCAGCACCGCATTGACCACAACGCTTGGCTCTTCGCCGGCGTTGGAGACAATGATGCGCAGCGGCTCTTCGATGGCGCGCAGGATCAGTTTGATACCGGCGTCCTGGTCAGGGTTGTCACCCTTGATGGTGCCAGCGGACTGCTTGGCACGCAGCAAAGCCACACCGCCACCAGCCACAATGCCTTCTTCCACAGCAGCGCGGGTAGCGTGCAGGGCGTCTTCAACGCGGGCTTTTTTCTCTTTCATCTCGACTTCGGTGGCAGCGCCCACCTTGATCACGGCAACACCGCCGGCCAGCTTGGCCACGCGTTCCTGCAGTTTTTCACGGTCGTAGTCGCTGGTCGCTTCTTCGATCTGGACACGAACCTGCTTGACGCGGGCTTCGATGTCAGCAGCGGCGCCGGCGCCGTCGATGATGATGGTGTTTTCCTTGCCCACTTCGATGCGCTTGGCCTGGCCGAGGTCGGCCAGCGTCACTTTTTCGAGGGTCAGGCCGACTTCTTCAGCAATCACCTTGCCGCCGGTCAGGGTGGCGATGTCTTCCAGCATGGCTTTGCGGCGATCGCCGAAGCCAGGGGCCTTGACAGCCACAACCTTCAGGATGCCGCGGATGGTGTTGACCACCAGCGTGGCCAGGGCTTCGCCTTCGACGTCTTCCGAGATGATCAGCAGCGGACGGCTGGACTTGGCGACTTGCTCCAGGGTAGGCAGCAGGTCACGGATGTTGCTGATTTTCTTGTCGTAGAGCAGCACAAACGGGTTGTCCAGAATCGCAGACTGCTTTTCGGGATTGTTGATGAAGTAGGGCGACAGGTAGCCGCGGTCAAACTGCATGCCTTCAACCACGTCGAGTTCGCTGTTGAGCGACTTGCCGTCTTCAACGGTGATGACGCCTTCCTTGCCAACCTTGTCCATCGCTTCAGCGATGATCTTGCCGACTTCTTCGTCGCTGTTGGCGGAAATCGTGCCGACCTGGGCAATTTCCTTGCTGGTGGTGGTGGGCTTGGAAGCTTTTTTCAGCTCTTCGACCAGGGCTGTCACAGCCTTGTCGATGCCGCGCTTCAGGTCCATCGGGTTCATGCCGGCGGCGACATATTTCATGCCTTCGCGAACAATGGCTTGTGCCAGAACGGTAGCGGTCGTGGTGCCGTCACCGGCGATGTCGGAGGTCTTGGAAGCAACTTCCTTGACCATCTGCGCGCCCATGTTCTGCAGCTTGTCCTTGAGTTCGATTTCTTTCGCGACGGACACACCGTCCTTGGTCACGGTGGGGGCGCCGAAAGAGCGCTCCAGCACCACGTTGCGGCCCTTGGGGCCCAGGGTGACCTTGACTGCGTTGGCCAGGATGTTCACACCCTCGACCATGCGTGCGCGGGCTTCGCCGCCGAAAATGACGTCTTTTGCTGCCATGTTTAATTCTCCAGATTCAGTTAATTAAGGTTGCGGTAGGTATGCGAGAACTTACTTCTCGACCACTGCGAACAGGTCGTCTTCTTTCATGACCAGCAATTCGTCGCCATCGACCTTGACGGTCTGGCCGCTGTATTTGCCGAACAGCACGCGGTCGCCGACCTTGACGGCCATGGCGCTGATTTCGCCCTTGTCGTTCTTCTTGCCAGGACCGACGGCCAGGACTTCGCCCTGATCCGGCTTTTCAGCGGCGCTGTCAGGAATGACGATGCCAGAGGCGGTTTTGGTTTCGTTTTCAACACGTTTGACGATCACGCGGTCGTGCAGGGGACGAAGTTTCATGGGAGCTCCTTGTTTTGAAACAGGTTTGGAATCAGAAAACACCAGCGCGGGGAGGCGGGTGCTTGTGAACGGGCTGGTGTAAGTGGTTGTTAGCACTCAATACCATCGAGTGCTAATCATAAGGCTGTTTCGTGGCAGTTTCAAGTCAGGAAACACAAAAAGGACAGGTCGCTGGCAGTTTCCTTTCTTGCCGTAGGCGCCGCCGCACAGTGGGAGCGGCATGGTTTGTCCTACAAAAGTCTGGCCGGCGTCCGACAACGGGTGCCCGGTTGCCGATTTAAAGTGGTCTCACGATTGATGGATTGATCGACGGGCAGGTTTGCCCATATTGGGGAATTTATGAGCCAATTTGTTATTGCCACGGGAGCCGGTCAGCCTGGCATCCGTTACGAGCGTCCAGCGACTGGAGACGGCAGGTTGTACGGGACTGGCCCGGGTGGCGGCGTGGTTCGCTCGGCATGGCCGTTCCTTGTTAAAGCCGGTACGTCATCGACGGTCGTGCAGCCGCAGAAGCATTGCAGCAGCCCGTCTGGCTTTGTGAGCTGATCCCCTGGCCATCATGGAGAGAGAAAATGGCTGACGTCAGCGTGGGACAGGGCAATCGGCGGGACCGAAACGAAAACGAAGTGGAAAAGGACAGCACCTTGAACAAGACCTTTGGCGAGGAGGGAACTGACAAGGCGCAGCCCAGGCCCGACCCGAATGCCAAACCAGTCGAAGTCGGGGACAAGGGGACCAAGCCGCCGCCCTTTACCCGCTGAGAATCCTTCGAGCCGAACAAAAAAGCCACCGTCTCCGGTGGCTTTTTTTCGTCTACCGCCCTGAGTGGCAGTGCGGAAACGGGGGCCGTCCGCCGGTTTCAAGCGGCGGATGGGGGTAACTGACTTGAGGCCGGCCGCTGCCCGCAGCACGGCGACCTTGTCCGTTTTTTGGGCGACACTCACATCGCTGCGCGATATGAGTGTCGCCCACGGACCAAGGCCGCGCTATGCGCGGTGGCCTTACAGGCCGGCTGCCGCCTTGAGGGCGTCAACTTTATCGGTGCGTTCCCAGGTGAATTCCGGCTCGTCGCGGCCGAAGTGGCCGTAGGCGGCGGTTTTCTCGTAGATCGGACGCAGCAAATCCAGCATCTGGATGATGCCTTTTGGGCGCAGGTCAAAGTGCTCATTGACCAGGGCCGAGAGTTTTTCGTCGGACATCACGCCCGTGCCTTCGGTGTAAACCGTGACATTCATCGGGCGGGCCACGCCGATCGCGTAGGCCACCTGGATCTGGCACTGGCGCGCCAGCCCGGCGGCCACGATGTTTTTGGCTACGTAACGGGCGGCGTAAGCAGCCGAACGGTCGACTTTCGAGGGGTCCTTGCCTGAAAAGGCGCCACCGCCGTGCGGGCAGGCGCCCCCGTAGGTGTCGACAATGATCTTGCGGCCAGTCAGGCCGCAGTCGCCCTGCGGGCCGCCGATGACAAAGCGGCCGGTCGGGTTGATCAGGTACTTGGTGTCCTTGAGCCATTCCTTGGGCAGCACAGGCTTGATGATTTCTTCAATGATGGCTTCAATGAAGGAGGCCTTCATCTTGTGCGGGGTTTCGCTCTGGTCGGGGCTGTGCTGCGAGGAGAGCACGACGGTGTCGATGCTGTGCGGCTTGCCGTCCACATAACGCATGGTGACCTGGCTCTTCGCGTCCGGGCGCAGGAAAGGCAGACGGCCGTCCTTGCGCAACTGGGCCTGGCGCTCGACCAGGCGGTGCGCGTAATAAATCGGCGCGGGCATCAGATCCGGCGTTTCGTCGCAGGCGTAACCGAACATCAGGCCCTGGTCACCGGCACCGGTGTTCAGGTGGTCGTCGGACGCGTGATCCACGCCCTGGGCGATGTCGTTGCTCTGCTTGTCGTAGGCGACCAGCACCGCGCAGCCCTTGTAGTCGATGCCGTATTCGGTGTTGTCGTAACCGATGCGCTTGATGGTGTCGCGTGCGACCTGGATGTAGTCCACATGCGCGTTGGTGGTGATTTCACCGGCCAGCACCACCAGACCGGTGTTGGTCAGGGTCTCGGCGGCCACGCGCGACAGAGGGTCCTGCTTGAAGATGGCATCGAGGATGGCATCGGAAATCTGGTCGGCAACCTTGTCGGGATGGCCTTCGGAGACGGATTCGGAAGTAAAGAGAAAATCGTTCGCCATTGCGTACACTCCATGAAGTTAGTCGGCGCGTTGCCGGCTTGGGGTGCCTCGGCGAACGCTTTAGCAGTTTGGTTTAATGTCGCCCTGCAAGTAGTTCAATAACTCGGCGACAAGCTTAATTATATCGCTTTGTCCTTTGCCACGGTGCCCGGCCCTATCCGCCTTTCATGATCCTGTTGTTCCGTTTTTTCTCCCACTGGCCTTTGCGCGCACTGCATGCACTGGGCGCGGCCCTGGGCTGGCTGGTCTGGCTGCTCAGCCCCAGCTACCGCCGGCAGTTTCGCGCCAACGTGACGCAGGCCGGCATCACTTTCGAGGCTGCCCGGCCGGCCATTGCCGAGGCCGGACGTTTTGTGGCGGAGCTGCCCAAGCTCTGGATGCGGCCACAAACCGAGTCGTGCCTGGGCAATGTGCGGGTCGAAGGCCAGGCCCATGCCGAGCACGCCTTTGACCGGGGCCGCGGGGTGATTTTTTTCGGACCGCATTGCGGCAGCTTCGAACTCGGCCCGCAGGCGCTGGCCGAACTGTATGGCCCGATCACCGCGATCTACCGGCCGGCCCGCAAGTCCTGGCTGGCGACGATTGAACAGGCGACCCGGCAGCGGCCGCAACTGACGGTGGTGCCCGCCAGCCTGAGCGGCATCCGGCTGATGCACCGGACGCTCAAGGCCAACCAGGCGGTGGCCCTTCTGACCGACCAGGTGCCGCCCGAGGGCCTGGGAGTGTGGGCGCCATTTTTTGGCAAACCGGCCTACACCATGACGCTGGCGGCCCGGCTGGCGTTGCAAAGCGGGGCCGTGCTGCTGCCGGTGAGTTGCGAGCGGCTGCCGCGCGGCGCAGGTTATTTCCTCAAGATCTGGCCTCCCGTGGCCGGTCCGCAGGCGCAACCATCACCACCACCGGCCGAAGGCGGCCCGCGCACCGGTCCATCGCCGGCGGACATCCTCCATGGCGTGACGCGCATCAACCAGGCGATCGAGGCCATCGTCCTGAGCCAGCCGGGGCAATACCTCTGGGGTTATGCGCGTTACAAGACCCCCCGCAAGGACGCGTTTTGAAGCCCCTCCGCCAATGGCTTGGCCGCCTGGTCACCCGCGCCGGCATCGGCCTGATGCAGGTGCTGGCGGTATTTCCGTTGCCCGTGGCGCGGGCGCTCGGTGTGGCCCTGGGCTGGACGCTGTATGCCCTGGTCGGGGCGCGCCGGCGTGTCGTGCGGTCTAACCTGCAGCTGTGCTTCCCCTCGCTCGTGGAGCGCGAGCGACGCCGGCTGACGCAGCAGACCTTTGTGTATTTTGCGCAGGCCTGGCTGGATCGCGCCTGGCTGTGGCATGCGCCCCGGGACTGGGTGCAGCGGCGTGTGCGGCTGACCGGCGCGGTGCATGAACTCGCCGGCAACGCCCCCACGGTGATCTTCCTGCCGCATTTTGTCGGTCTCGATGCCGCCTGGGCTGCGGCCGCCCTGCATTCGCCGCGCCAGTCGACGACCATTTACACCGACCAGTCGAACAAGCTCGTGGACCGGTGGATACTGCGCGGCCGGCAGCGTTTTGGCCACCTGCGTCTGTTCGGACGGGCCGACGGCGTCAAGCCCATCGTGACGGCCCTGCGCGAGGGGCAGCCGCTGTACCTGCTGCCCGACATGGACTTTGGCCCCGACGATTCCGTGTTTGTGCCGTTTTACGGCCTGCCGACAGCGACCGTGCCTTCGCTGTCCCGCTTCGCCCGCCTGGGCCGCGCCAAGGTGGTGCCCCTGGTGCCGCGCCTCACGCCCTGGGGTTATGAGGTGGAGGTCCTGCCGGCTTGGGCCAACTTCCCGTCGGACGATCCGGTGGCCGATACCGCTTTCATGAACGCACAACTGCAGGCCTACATCGACACCATGCCGGCGCAGTACTACTGGGTGCACAAACGCTTCAAGACCCGGCCGGAAGAGGCGCCTTCGCTCTACTAGGGCCCCAGCCGGGGTTCAGGCCGATTCCTCAGGTGTTTTCGGGCTTCAGCCCTTATCTGGAAAGCGCAGGCAGCTATAAAAACAGTAGCTAACGGACCTGGCCCAGAAAGTCCTGCAGATACCCGGCCACCCGTTCGGGCTGTTCATGCACGATCCAGTGGGAGGCGCCCGGCACCTGCTGCAGCTGCATCTCCGGCACGTAGTCGGCCAGGCCCTCGATCAGCGCCGGCGGCAAGGCGATGTCGTCGAGCGCCCAGATCACCAGCGTGGGCAGCAGGACGGTCATGCGTTCGCGCGCCATCGTGACTGCAGCGGCAGCCGGGTCGTGATGCGGTGGCCCGGGCCGGGGCGGTCGCAGCGGCGAGGCCCGGTACAGGTTGCAGCCGCCGGTGAGCCCGGCACCCCAGACCTCGCGGTACTGTTGCCTGACGCTGTCAGTGAGCCAGGCCGGCTGGCTGTCGCTGCCGTTGGTCAGAAACTGCCACAGGCGGCGGAAGTCGTCCCTGGCCAGCAGTGCTTCGGCGTCCGGGCGAATCAGGAAATTCATGTAGGCGCTGGCGGCCTGCTGGGCCGGCGAATGCTGCAGTTCGCGCAAAAAGGTGCCGGGATGCGGGGAGTTGATGATGGCGAGTTTTTTCATCAGCTGCGGCATCGCAGCAGCCAGGTTCCAGGCGATAGCGCCGCCCCAGTCGTGAGCCACCAGGCATTCCAGGTGGCCCCCACGCTTGTCACTGCGTGTACTGCGCTGCCCCCCGAGGGGGCGCTGCGCCTGCGGCCCGGCAAAGCCGGTTCCGCGGCCCCGGCTGGCAGGGAGGGATCCCCCGTTTTCTTCGTCGCACACCGCTGCGATCAGCGCGGCAATGTCCTGCATCAGGTGTTTGGGCCGGTAGGCGTCCACTTCCGGCGGCGCACTCGACTTCTCGAAGCCGCGCAGGTTGGGCGCGATGCAAAAGTAAGCACCGTTTTCCGGCCTGGCAAAGTGCGCCAGCAGGGCGTCCCAGACAAAGGCCCCTTCCGGAAAGCCATGCAGGAACATCAGGACCGGCCGGCCCGGCTCACCTGCCATGCGGCAGGACAGGCTGATGCCGTGGGGCAGGGGGATCAGGCGGGTTGCAATCATGGTGCTATGCATTCAGGAGCTGCCTGCGCCCGTGTTATTTGGGCCGCAGGAATTTTTTGCTTGAAAAATGCACAAGCGGCAGGGCTGGCCCGTCCGGCCGGGACTCAGCCTTCGCCGGTTTCCTCTTCCGGTGGCGGGGTAAGCGCCGCCTTGCTTGCCTTGTCAGGCTTGACCGGGGGATGGGCCCACTGCCACAGGTGCTGGGCGACTTCTTCCACGCCTTGCCGCTTGAGCGCAGAAAACAGTTTGACATCGCCGCCGCCGGCCTGCAGTCGCACAATGGACAGTGCCTTGGCCGCCTCGGTCTTGTTGAGCTTGTCGGACTTGGTCAGCAGCACCAGAAACTTCAGGCCTTCCTCGACCCGTGGACGGATCACGTCGAGCAGGATTTCGTCAAGTTCGGTCAGGCCCAGACGCGGATCGCACAGCAGGACCACGCCCTTGAGGTTGTCCCGCGTCTGCAGGTAATTGCCCATCACCTGCTGCCAGCGGTACTTGGCGGCCTTGGGCACGGCCGCATAGCCGTATCCCGGCAGATCGGCCAGCACCGCATCGGTCACCCCCTGTTTGCCGAGCGAAAACAAATTGATGCTCTGCGTGCGGCCCGGGGTCTTGGAGGCAAAAGCCAGGCGGTTGATTTGGGTCAGCGTGTTGATGCAGGTGGACTTGCCCGCGTTGGAGCGGCCGACAAAGGCAATCTCGGGAAACTCGTACACCGGCAGGTGCTTGAGCTCGGGGGCCGTGGTCAGGAACTTGGCGGTGTGCAGCCAGCCCATGGCAATTTTCGCCTCGGCGGACTGGGGTGGCTGGGCGGCCAGCGCCGCAGCCATTTTGGCCGCCGCTTCTTTGGGCGGCGCCCGCTTGGCGGTCGGCTTCTGCGTTTTAACGGGTGTAGATCGGGGAGATATGCTCATATTTTGGATTGTCCCCCAAGCCATTGTAAAATCAGGGAGTTTTGCGTTGGTCGGCGCCCCGGCGGGTTGTTAATTTCAGCCCAGGTTGTGCGCCGACTGCCTGGTCCACCTTAGAGTCAACTATTAAACCCCCGATATGAAGCTTGTTTCCACTTCGTTGATTACTTATTTATTCGCTGCCCTGATGGTCGTGCCGGCCGTGTCGCGGGCGGCCGGTGAGGCCGCTCCGGCCAAGGTGGCCAAGCCGGATCTGGTCAAGGGGGAGGCCACTTACACCGCAGTGTGTGTCGCCTGCCACGCGGCGGACGGCAATTCCGCGATTGCCGCCAACCCGAAACTGGCGCAGCAGCACCCCGAATATCTGGTCAAGCAGCTCCAGGAATTCAAGTCGGGCAAGCGCAACAATGCCGTCATGAAGGGTTTTGCCAGCGCCCTCAGCGACGACGACATGAAAAACATCGCTTACTGGGTGACCACCAAGAAGGCCAAGCCCGGGTTCGCGAAGGACAAGGCCTTGGTGACGCTGGGTGAGCGCATTTACCGCGGCGGCATCGCCGACCGCCAGGTGCCGGCCTGCGCCGGTTGCCACAGTCCGAACGGCGCCGGCATTCCCTCGCAGTACCCGCGCCTGGGCGGCCAGCATGCCGAATACACCGCGACCCAGCTGACGACCTTCCGCGACGGCGTGCGCAATAACAATCTGCAGATGACGCAGGTTGCCGCCAAACTGAACGACCGGGAAATCCGCGCCGTGGCTGACTACATCGCCGGTTTGCGCTGAATCCCCTGAAAATTCCATGGAATCCGTGGCCGGGGAGTTGGTGACGCCGCCTTCCCGGGAAAATACGGGAGCTCGCCCGGTTTGTATTGAACCCCAGCCAGAATAGTCACTCCATACAGGGCGGGTCTTTTGCAGAAGACCCGCCTTTTTTGTTTCCGTCCTACCGAACACCACGCATGACCGTTCCCAGCCACGCAGTTTCCACCCACGGCCTCAGGCTCAAGGCGGGCTCGCATGCCCTGCGCTCTACCGTGGAGTTGCTGTCGTCCATGCGCTTTTCCATCTCGCTGCTCACGGTGATCTGCATCGCCTCGGTGATAGGCACGGTGCTCAAGCAGCAGGAGCCGATTGGCAACTACGTCAACCAGTTCGGCCCGTTCTGGGCCCAGGTGTTTGGCGCCGTCAGCCTGTACACGGTGTACAGCGCATGGTGGTTCATGCTGATCCTGGCCTTTCTGGTGGTTTCCACATCGCTTTGCATCAGCCGCAACACGCCGAAAATTCTCGCTGACCTGAACCAGCTCAAGGAAAACATCCGGGAACAAAGCCTCCAGGCTTTCGGCCACCGCGCCCAGGCGGCGCTGGTTGAAGGGCCTGAAGCGGCCGCGCGGCGTATCGGACAGACGCTGGTGCAGGGTGGCTGGAAGGTCAAGCTGCAGCAGAGAACCACGTCTGGCGGAGAAGGCTGGATGGTGGCGGCCAAGGCCGGCGCCGCCAACAAGCTGGGCTACATCGCGGCTCACAGTGCCATCGTGCTGGTGTGTGTGGGTGGGCTTCTTGATGGCGATCTGATCGTGCGTGCGCAGATGTGGCTCAACAACAAGTCGATCTACACCGGCGGTGGACTGATTGCCGATGTGCCGGCCCAGCACCGGCTCAGCGAGCGCAACCCCACCTTCCGCGCCAACCTGCTGGTCGCCGAGGGAACGCAGTCAAGCACCGCCATCCTGAACCAGCCTGGCGGCGTCCTGTTGCAGGACCTGCCTTTTGCGGTGGAGCTGAAAAAATTCATTGTCGAGTACTACTCGACCGGCATGCCCAAGCTGTTTGCCAGCGATATCGTGATTCACGACAAGGCAACTGGCGAAAAGATCCCGGCTCGCGTCGAGGTCAATCACCCGGTGCGCCACAAGGGCATAGAAATTTACCAGTCCAGTTTTGACGACGGCGGCTCCAGCGTCACGCTCAAGGCGGTGCCGCTGGCCGTCGGAAGCCAGGCGACGAGCAAGGCGTTTGAAATCCAGGGCACGATTGGCGGCTCGAGCAAGCTGACGAATGGTCAAGGGGAAGGCGCCGAAAAGATGACGCTGGAATACACCGCGCTGCGTGTCATCAACGTCGAGAATTTTGGCGGCACGGGCAGCATGGGGGCAGGCTCGGGTGCGGATGTGCGCAAGGTCGATCTGCGCCAGTCCCTCGATGCGCGCCTGGGCGCGGCCAACAAGACCCGCGAAAAGAAGGAATTGCGCAACGTCGGCCCCAGCGTGACCTACAAGCTGCGCGATGCGTCCGGCCAGGCCAGGGAGTTTCACAACTACATGCTGCCGGTCAAGATGGACGCGGCCGAGTCCAGCCCGGCGCTGTTTTTGCTGGGTGTGCGCGAAAACCCGGCCGAGCCTTTCCAGTACCTGCGCATCCCTGCCGACGAGCAGGGCAGCATGGAAGGCTTTTTGCGGCTGCGGCGCGCGTTGGCCGACCCGGCCCAGCGCGACCTGGCCGTCAAGCGTTATGTGCGTCAGGCCATCGCGGCGGACCGGCCCGATCTGGCAGCGCAGCTGTCCGCATCCGCATCGCGAGCGCTGGCCCTGTTCGCCGGCCCGGACCAGCCGGTGAGCGGCGGCCAGACCAGGCCGCTGGCGGGGCTGCAGGCCATCTCTGACTTCATGGAAGCCAATGTGCCGGAAGACGAGCGCAACCGCGCCGGCGAGGTGCTGGTGCGCATTCTCAACGGCGTGCTGTTCGAGCTGGCGCAGCTCACGCGTGAGCAAAGCGGCCTGCAGCCGCTGCTGCGCGACGACACAACCCAGGCTTTCATGGCCCAGGCCGTGTTGTCCCTCAGTGATGCCCACTATTACCCGGCGCCGATGGCGTTTGAACTGAAGGACTTCACCCAGTTGCAGGCCAGCGTGTTCCAGGTGGCGCGTACACCCGGGAAAAATATTGTTTACCTCGGCTGTGCGCTCCTGATTCTGGGCATTTTTGCCATGTTGTATGTGCGCGAGCGCCGCCTCTGGGTCTGGCTGGCGCCGGCCGGAGGCGCTGCGGATTCCGAGGAGTCCCGAACAGCACTCGAAAAGGGGCCAGAATCGGGCGCAGGCAGCCAGGCGACCATGGCCATGTCGACCAACCGCCAGACCATGGACGGCGGCAAGGAATTCGAAATGCTGAAAATCAAACTTTTACAGGTGCCACGATGAACACCACCACTACCCTGAGCTCGCGCACCACGGACGCGACGACCATCAGCCTGCAGGAAGGCTATTTCGCCAAGCGCAATGCGCTGGACTGGATTTTTGCGGCCATCGCGCTGGCCGGCGGTCTGTACGGCCTTGCCAGGTACGGCGCTTTCATGGACGTCTATGAAAAGGGCATTTTGCTGGGCACCATTCCTGCCGTGATCGCCATGGGCTGGTTCTGGCGTCCGCTGCGCGCGCTGATGCTGCTGGTGGCGGGATTTTCCCTACTCGGCATCGTGTCTTACCAGGGTGATCTGGCACGCGCCGAACAGGTGTTCTGGCTCAAGTATTTCCTGTCCAGCCAGTCGGCCATTTTGTGGATGAGCGTGCTGTTTTTCATGAGTACCGCGTTTTACTGGATGGGCATGTTTGCCCGCGGGCAAAGCGGCACCATGGAGTTGCTTGGCTCGCGGATTGCCTGGGTGGCTGTGGGTATGGCACTGGTCGGCACCATGGTGCGCTGGTACGAAAGCTACCTCATCGGCGCCGACGTCGGCCACATTCCGGTCAGCAACCTGTACGAGGTGTTCGTGCTGTTCAGCTGGATGACCGCAGCGTTCTACCTTTACTTCGAAGCCCAGTACAAGACCCGCACCATGGGTGCGTTTGTCATGCTGGTGGTAAGTGCGGCCGTAGGTTTCCTGCTCTGGTACACCGTGGTCCGCGAAGCGCATGAAATCCAGCCGCTGGTGCCTGCCCTCAAGAGCTGGTGGATGAAACTGCATGTGCCTGCCAACTTCATCGGTTACGGCATGTTCTCGCTGGCGGCCATGGTGTCGCTGGCTTACCTGATCAAGCAGCAGGCGCTGGAGACCCGCTGGTACAGGCTGACGCCACTGTGGCTGCTGGGTGTGGTCCTGTGTTTTGTGCCGATTGTGTTTCGCAAGTCGACCGAGATCGGGGGCACCAATTACTGGCTCGGTTATCTGCTGGTCTCCGGCCTGATAGCCGCCGCCATTTTGCTGGGCCGCCAGCGTATCGCTGCGCGTCTGCCGAGCGCCGAGGTGCTCGACGACGTGATGTACAAGGCCATCGCCGTTGGTTTTGCGTTTTTCACCATTGCCACCGTGCTGGGCGCCTTGTGGGCGGCCGAAGCCTGGGGCGGCTACTGGAGCTGGGACCCCAAGGAAACCTGGGCATTGATTGTCTGGCTCAACTATGCGGCCTGGCTGCACATGCGGCTGATGAAGGGCCTGCGTGGTACCGTGGCCGCCTGGTGGGCCCTGGTCGGGCTGGCCGTCACCACGTTTGCCTTTCTGGGGGTGAACATGTTTCTGTCGGGCCTGCACAGTTACGGAACCTTGTAGCCGGGATTTGAATCCTTGTAAGAAGCGGCTGCGTACCAAGACTAACTCCCAGCCACTTCACCACAACAAGGACACACCATGCTCATCAAGACCGACCACCGTGGCTTCGACCACGGCGTTCCCAGCGACATCACGCCCGAGGGCGTTTACCAGCAGCGGCGCGACCTTATCAAGCTGATGGCGACCGGCGCGGCCGGGGCCACCATCGCCTCCTGGGCCGGTCGGGAAGCGCTGGCGCAGGCTGTCACTAAACCCGGGAAGCTGGCGGCTTTGCCTGGCGCCAAGTCAGGGGTGGCGGGTGCGGTCACGATGGAGAAAGTGACTGACTACAAGGACGTCACAAGCTACAACAACTTCTATGAATTCGGCACCGACAAGTCGGATCCGGCCAAAAATGCCCACACCCTGGTGACCAAGCCCTGGACGGTGGCCATTGAAGGCCTGGTCAAGCAGCCGAAGACTTATGCCATCGAAGACCTGATCAAGCTCAGCGCCCAGGAAGAACGCATCTACCGTCTGCGCTGCGTGGAGGGCTGGTCCATGGTGGTTCCCTGGGTTGGCTATTCGCTGGCGGAATTGATCAAGAAGGTCGAGCCGCTGGGCAACGCCAAATATGTCGAGTTCATCACCCAGGCCGATCCCAAGACCATGCCGTTCGTCGGCTCGCGTGTGCTGGACTGGCCCTATGTGGAGGCGCTGCGCATGGACGAGGCGATGCACCCGCTGACCCTTCTGAGCTTTGGCATGTACGGCGAAGTGCTGCCGAACCAGAGCGGTGCGCCGGTACGCCTGGTGGTGCCATGGAAATACGGTTTCAAGAGCGGCAAGAGCATTGTCAAGATCCGCTTTACCGACAAGGAACCGCGTACCGCATGGAACAAGGCGGCTGCCAACGAATACGGGTTTTATTCCAATGTGAACCCCTCTGTGGACCATCCGCGCTGGAGCCAGGCGACCGAACGCCGTATTGGCGAAGACGGGCTGTTCGCCAAGAAACGCAAGACCTTGATGTTCAACGGTTACGAGGCCCAGGTGGGGCAGTTGTATGCGGGCATGGACCTGAAGAAGTTTTATTGATTCGCTGCCGGCGCTCGCCGGGACGCCACACCTCGTGCGGCACCCCGGCGCCGTCTCGGCTTTTCAACCATGAAAAAACTTCTCCTCCATCCCGCGGCCAAACCGGTGGTGTTCGCCGCCTGTCTGTTGCCTTTTATCTGGCTGTTCTACAGCGCGCTGAGCAACCAGCTCGGTGCCAACCCCGCGGAAGCACTGATCCGGGCAACGGGCGACTGGACCCTTCGTTTCCTGTGCGTCGTGCTGGCCGTCACACCGCTGCGGGTGATCAGCAACACGCCCGCACTCGCACGTTTTCGCCGCATGCTGGGGCTGTTTGTCTATTTTTACGTGCTGGTCCACCTGCTCAGCTACAGCTGGTTCGACATGGGTTTTGATGTGGCCGACATCGTCAAGGACATCATCAAGCGGCCATTTATCCTGGTGGGTTTTGCCGCTTTCCTGCTGCTGACGCCGTTGGCTGCGACCTCCTTCAACGCAGCCATCCGCAAGCTCGGTGCGAAGCGCTGGCAAATGCTGCACAAGTTGGTGTACCTGATTGCCGGCCTGGGCCTCCTGCATTTTTTCTGGATGCGCTCAGGCAAGAACGATTTTGCCGAGGTGTCGGTCTATGCAGCCATCCTTGCGGTGCTGCTGGGCTGGCGCGTATGGCAGCGCTGGGGGCGGCGCAAGGCTTCGGCGGGCCCGCGTCCTGTCCCGGCGACGCGTCTGCCTTGAGTGGGGTGCTCCTGAATCAGGAGCTGGTGGCGCACGAGGGGTAAGGGCTGGAACAGGTTTTTGCCCTGAATCTAGGCGTTCACTGCCCGCAGCGGCGGCCGGGTCTGGCGAGCGACGGGGTCGATGCTCGCCACAGGCAACTGGTAAGCGCGATCGTCAAACAGGTCGATACCGCACATCAGGTTTTCAATCCAGTTGAAGAATTCGGTCACCGCCTGCTTGCCGAAGATGGGCGCACCGTGTTGCGGCACCAGCATGGCGATGTCCATGGGCCGCACCATGTTCACCCACAAGCGCAGGATCTTGTTCGATACCATGTAGCGCCGGTGGAAACCTTCCATCAGCGGAATGTGCGCTTTGAGGCTGGTGACCGGTACACGCGCTTGCGCACCGGACATCATCGACACCCCGAGATCGCCCGTGAACAGGATGCGGCTTACCGGATCGTAGAAGTGGAAATTGCCTTCAGAGTGCATGAAGTGTGCCGGAATCAACCACAATTCATGGCGGCCCAGAGGCAGGCGCCCGCCGCCGTCGGGCACGCCGATCACGCGTTTGTCGGTCTTGCCGACCTTGGTGAAGTGCGGAACAAAACGCTCCCACACCCGTGAAATCACCAGCATGGCCTGGGTGCTGCTCAGCCAGCGATCCAGCGAAGCGATGATGTCGGGGTCTGCATGCGAGGCGATGATGTACGACAGCTTGTGCGGCGGAAAATGCTGCGTCATGCCCATGAACAGTTCGTTGTAGGCCAGGTTGCCGCCGGGGTCAATGATGGCTCCCGTGCCGTTGTCCACGATGAGGAACTGGTTGGCCTGAACCGCCTGCCCATCTTCCTCGATGAGGTCGCTGAACATCAGGCAGGCGTGATTTTTGTCGCGGTAAAGTTCCAGAGGCATATCAGTGGGCAAGCTCGATTTGAAGAAAACCGACTGTACTTCCACCTCTGCCGAAATCGCTTGATGAGCATCAAGCGACGTTGAGCTCAAGGCAACAATTTTTCGCCGCGGAAGGTGTCTGCCGCTGTTTCGCGCTCGCGTATGAGGTGGGCCTGGTCACCATCGACCAACAGCTCGGCAGCACGGCCCCGGGTGTTGTAGTTGCTGGCCATGCTCATGCAGTAGGCGCCCGCTGAAAGCACGGCCAGACGATCTCCGGCGGCCACAGCCAATGTGCGATCACGGCCTATCCAGTCGCCGCTTTCGCAGACCGGGCCCACGACGTCATAACACGCCTCCTGCCTCTCCTGGTGCTGCGCAAGTGGAACGATGGCATGAAATGCCTGGTACATGGCGGGCCGTGGCAGGTCGTTCATCGCGGCGTCAATGACGCAGAAATTTTTCTGTTCACCGGGCTTGAGGTAAAGCACCTCGGTCAGGCAAACACCGGCATTGCCCACCAGCGAACGACCCGGCTCGACCATGAATTTTTTTCTGCCATGACCACGCGCATCCAGCTTGGCCAGCAGTTCCTGCCAGAGCGCATCTGCTGCGGGCGGCGTGTCGTGGTTGTAATTGATCCCCAGGCCGCCACCGAAGTCGATATGTTCAATCGGTATGCCGGCCGCTTCAATGCTGTCAACCAGGTCCAGCACCCGGTCCATGGCGTCCAGGTAGGGTGTGGTCTCGGTGATCTGCGAGCCGATGTGGCAGTCGATGCCGACGACTCGAAGCCCTTCCAGCGACGCCGCGTACCGGTAAATCCTCAGCGCATCCTCGTGCGCCACGCCGAACTTGTTGCCCTTGAGGCCGGTCGAGATATAGGGGTGGGTCTTCGGGTCGACATTGGGGTTGACGCGAATGCTGATGGGCGCGATGCGGCCCATGGCCAACGCCACCCCGGACAGCACATCCAGTTCTGCCTCGCTCTCGACATTGAAGCAACCGATGCCGGCGGCGAGGGCCAGCTGCATTTCAGGACGCGTTTTGCCGACACCCGAGAAAATCACTTTGCGCATGTCGCCGCCGGCCGCCCGCACCCGCTCAAGTTCACCACCGGAAACGATGTCAAAACCACAGCCGGCACGGGCAAACACCTGCAACACGCCGAGCGAGGAATTGGCCTTCATGGCGTAGCAGATCTGCGCGTGGCGTCCGGCAAAGCCCTGCTGGTAGGCCGCCAGGGCCGCCAGCATGGCGGCTTTGGAATAGACGAACAGAGGTGTGCCGTACTGGCTGGCCAGGCCATCAAGGCGGGCCGCTTCGAGGTAGAGGCCGTCCTGGCGGTAGGCCAGCTGGGGGGCGCCTGGCAGCGCGGTTGATGCAGGGGGGGTCATGGCCGGTGCCCCTTCATCGCAGCGGCAAGGTTGCAGGACCGGATGCCGGTGGCGGAGCCGGCAGATCGGTCGCGGCCGCGTTTTTCGGTGCGCTGGCGGCTGCGGCAGGCGCAGGCGCGGCGAACGGGGCAATGCCCGCCGGACGCGCTTTGGGCGGCGGCGGGAGAAAGAGGGGGCCTTTCTGGCCGCAAGCGGCAAGACCCATTGCAATGGCCAGAGCCGCGGCGACGGTTGAAAGGCCATGAACGCAGGAGGTTGGCTGGCGGCGGCCTAGAATTTGGCGCTGGATTTGAAATCTTGCAAACATGATGGGATTGTAATGACCGACCTGGAATATCTGGACCATGCCGAAGCCGCCCTCCAGACGATTGAAATGGCGTGTGACCGCATCAACGACGAAACGGATGCCGATGTCGACAACCAGAGGACCGGTGGCATGATCACACTGACTTTTGCCGACTGCAGCCAGATCATCATCAATCTCCAGAAGCCGCTTCAGGAAATCTGGATGGCCGCCCGCGCTGGCGGTTTTCATTACAGGTACAACCAGGGCCAGTGGACAGACACCAAGGATGGCAGCCTGCTGTTTGAGGAGCTGTCGCGCTACGCCAGTGCACAGGCTGGCCAGCCGCTGGTCTTCAACCCACCAGCCTGATCCTGTCTAGTTCTTGAACAGATCGAGAATCCGGCGGCGTTCGTCGCTCGGTGGGGGAGTCTGAATGGCGGCGCCAGGGGGGACGGGTTGACCCGCAACCGGGTTGTCCGCACCGGCGCCTGCAGCGGGACGGTCACCGAGTCCGACGCTGCTGATGCCGGAACCTTTGGCGTATTCGTCATAAAACCACTCGCCGCCGATATTGACAACACCCGGGGGAGCTGAAAACTCGGTCACTGGCACGCCTTTAAGTGCGTAGTCCATGAAGTTGATCCAGACCGGCAGGCTCAGGCCACCTCCGGTCTCCCGGTCGCCGAGTTTTTTCGGCGTGTCGTAGCCCATCCACACGGCTGCGGTGAGGGTCGGCTGGAAGCCCACAAACCAGGTGTCAATCGAATCGTTGGTGGTGCCGGTTTTGCCATAAAGGTCTGGCCGCTTCAGGGTCGCCTGTGCCTTGGCGGCGGTGCCGCTCCGGGCAACTTCCTGCAAGAGGCTTGACATGATGAAGGCGTTGCGCGCTTCGATACCGCGCACTGACTCGTCGAGTGTGGGCACTGGGCTGTCGACCACGACCTTGCCTTTCTGGTCGGTGATCCTGGTGATCAGATAGGGGTTCACGCGGTAGCCGCCATTGGCAAACACGGAATACCCAATGGCCATTTGCAGCGGAGTGACCGAGCCGGCGCCCAGCGCCATCGTCAGGTAGGCCGGGTGTTTGTCACCGTCAAAACCAAATCTGGTCACCCATTCCTGGGCATATTTGGGACCTATGGCCTGCAGTATCCGGATGGAAATCATGTTTTTAGACTTGGCCAGGCCGCGGCGCAGGCTCATCGGCCCTTCGAAGGTGCCGTCGTAATTCTTTGGCTCCCAAGGCTGGCCACCAGTGACGCCAGCGTCAAAAAACAGGGGGGCGTCGTTGACGACCGTCGCGGGGGTGAAGCCCTTTTCGAGGGCGGCAGAATAGATGAACGGCTTGAAGCTGGAGCCGGGCTGTCGCCAGGCCTGCGTCACATGATTGAACTTGTTTTTCTCGAAGTCAAAACCACCGACCAGCGCCCTGATCGCACCGCTGCGCGGATCCAGCGCCACGAAAGCGCCCTCGACCTCAGGGAGCTGCGTGATCTCCCAGGTGTTTTTGGGCGTTTTGGTCACGCGGATCAGCGCGCCAGGACGGATCCGGATGTTGGGAGCTGCTTTTTCGGACAGGCCCGACTGGGCGGGTTTGAGGCCGTCGCCAGTGATTTCGATGGTTTCGCTGTTCTGGCGAAGGGCCACGATTTTTTTCGGGCCGGCTTCCAGTACCACTGCCGACATCACGTCATCGTTGTCCGGACTCTCGGCCAGCGCATCGTCAATCGCGTCTTCGGTTTCCTTGGGATCGCTGGACAGGGCGATGAATTTTTCGGGACCGCGGTAAATCTGGCGTCTTTCATAATCCATGATGCCTTTGCGCAACGCCCTGTAGGCCATGGTCTGATCGGCCGCCCGCAGGGTGGTGAAGACATTCAGACCGCGTGTGTAGGTTTCGTCGCCATACTGGCTGTACACCAGCTGGCGTACGGTTTCCGCCACAAATTCAGCATGCACTCTCCCTGAGTCAGGACCGGATTTGACCTTGATGTCTTCGTTTTTTGCTGCCGCCGACTGCTCCGCCGTGATGAAGCCGTTTTCTTCCATGCGCTCAATGATGTACAGCTGGCGCGCTTTGGCCCGCCTCGGGTTGCTGATCGGGTTGTAAGCGGACGGGGCCTTGGGCAGACCGGCGAGCATGGCAGCCTCCGCAATGCTGATGGATTTAAGCGGCTTGCCGAAATAAATCTCGGACGCGGCGGCAAAGCCGTACGCGCGCTGCCCCAGGAAGATCTGGTTCATGTAGATCTCCAGAATTTGATCCTTGCTCAGAAGGTGTTCCAGCTTGAAGGTCAGCAGGATCTCGTAAATTTTCCGCGTGTAGCTCTTTTCGGTCGACAGGTAGACATTGCGGGCGACCTGCATGGTGATGGTCGAGGCACCCTGACTCTTGGCCCGCCCTACGTTGGCGAGGCCGGCCCGGATCACGCCGATGTAGTCGACCCCGCCATGGGAGAAAAAGCGTGCGTCTTCAATGGCCAGCACCGCATCCTTCATCACTTTGGGTATCTCTCCTATCGGCGTCAGATTGCGGCGTTCCTCGCCAAACTCGCCAATCAGGACGGCATCTGCTGAATAGACGCGCAGTGGAAGCTTGGGTCGATAGTCCAGCAAATCAGACACATCCGGCAGGTTGGGGTAGGCCACCGCCAGTGCAACGGCAATGATGATCAGAAGTGAAACAAGGCCAGCCAGCGCCAGACCCAAGCCCCATGCGAGGACCTTGAGTAGCCTGGGTAGCCAGGGAAGCCGGCCGGCAGGGGAGGGACGGGATTCGGGAGTCGAAGAATTTGACGGCATGGGTTTAACGTAAGTTCGCGCCAGCATTGGAAAAATCCCGGATGCTGGAAGACTTTGCAGGTTGTCGGGGATTTCACATTTTGCAATTGTGGCTTTGTCGCCGCGCCGGCATCAAGCCGGCCAAGCCATCAAAAGCGTCTACTTTTGACAACGGTGATAGTAAGCGAAAACTGGAAAATCCTTTGTTGTACAAGGACCTTACTGATAGCATTCAAGTGATTTCTTAAGTTTGTAAGGCTACATATTAGCCGTCATCTGGGGACCGTTTTGATCTCTCTGGGGTCTTTATTCAACCGTCAATCGTCAGCCTTGCTGGGCCTGGACATCAGCTCATCCAGTGTCAAGCTGGTGGAGCTGAGTCGGGACAAGGCCGGCAACCTGGTACTTGACCGGTGTTCCATTGAACCCCTGGAAAGGGGCTGGATCACTGACGGCAACGTCGAGAAGTTCGATGAAGTTGCGGAGGCCGTTCGCCGGCTGGTCAAGAAAAGCGGGACACGCACCAAGAATGTGGCCATGGCCCTGCCCGCCTCGGCCGTGATCACAAAGAAAATCATCCTGCCCGGCGGGATGAGCGAGCAGGAGCTGGAGATCCAGGTCGAAGCCGAGGCCAATCAGTACATCCCCTTTTCACTGGATGAGGTCAGTCTTGATTTCTGTGTCATCGGTCCGAGCGCCAGCTCCGCAGGTGACGTGGAAGTGCTGATCGCCGCGTCCCGCAAGGAAAAAGTCAATGACAGGCAGGGTCTCGCCGAGGCGGCAGGTCTCAGGCCGGTGGTGGTGGATGTGGAGTCCTATGCTTCACGGCTGGCGACGGCTCGATTGATTGAGAGCTTGCCGAACAAGGGCCTGGACACCATGGTGGCTCTGTTCGAAGTCGGAGCCTTGACCACCAGCATGCAGGTCATCAAGAACGACGAAGTGCTTTATGAGCGTGATCAGGCTTTTGGTGGGGCGCAGCTGACCCAGCTGATCGTTCGCCAGTATGGCTTTTCTCCGGAAGAGGCGGAAACAAAAAAGCGCAGCGGCGACCTGCCGGACGACTACGATGCCAGCGTGCTCAAGCCCTTTGTCGACAGCATGGCACAGGAGATTGGCCGTGCGCTCCAGTTCTTTTTTACCAGCACGCCGCACAACAAGGTGGACTATGTGATGCTGGCAGGCGGCTCGTCGGCATTGCCGGGGTTGACCGATGCGGTGACCCAGCAGACCTCATTTGCCTGCATGGTGGCCAATCCCTTTGAAGGGATGGTTCTGGGTGGCGATGTACGGGAGAAGAAGATGAAGCGTGAAGCCGCGTCTTACCTGACCGCTTGCGGGCTGGCTTTGCGGAGGTTTTTCCAGTGATTCTGGTCAATCTGCTTCCTCATCGCGAAGCGGCGCGCAAGCGCCGTCGCGAGGCTTTTTTCGGTGCCCTGGGTATTTCCGCCCTGGTGGGTGGTTTGCTCTGCGGAGCGGTTTATTCCTGGTACCAGACCCAGATATCCGGGCAGCAGGGCAAGAATGCCTTTCTGAAAACCGAAATCACCCGTCTTGAAAACCAGATCAAGGAAATTTCGGGTCTGCAGCAGGAAATTGCTGCCTTGCGTGCCCGGCAAATGGCAGTGGAAGATCTGCAGGGCAACCGGAATCTGCCGGTCTACCTGCTTGACGAACTGGTCAGGCAACTGCCCGATGGTGTTTACATCACCAGCATGAAACAGGATAACCAGGTGGTGCTGTTGACTGGCGTGGCCCAGTCCAATGAGCGGGTTTCGGAACTGCTGCGCAATCTGGGCAACAACAGCCCATGGCTGACCCGGCCCGAACTGATTGAAATCACGGGCAGGACCATCACGCTGGGCGCGCGCGACCAGCGGCGCGTGGCGAATTTTTCCATGCGCGTGGGACTCAAACGGGCCACCGATGTGCAGAAAGCTGCGGCTCCGGCGGCGGGGTCTTCCGGTCCGGCCTTGGGCAGGCTCGCCCAGCCCGGTCCGACTGCGGCCAAGAGCTGACCAACCGGGTCCGAACAGGCACTGACTATGGCAAGTACACCGAAATTCAATGTAGATTTCTCCGCGCTTCTGGATGGTCTGAAGGCGCAGTTTGTCGGTCTCAATCCGAATGACCCCTCTTCCTGGCCTGCGTTTCCCCGTTTCCTTCTGTGTTTTTTTGTGACCGCCGCGGTGGTGGTGGCCCTGTGGTTTGTATGGCTCAGTGATTCTGATGAGGAGCTCAAGTCAGAACAGGCGAAGGAAGTGCAACTGCGCGAAGATTTCAAGAAGAAGCTGGCGCAAGCTGTCAACCTGGAAGCCTTGAAAAAGCAGCGTGAGCAAGTCCAGCAATATGTGACTCAACTGGAGAAACAACTTCCCAGCAAGGCCGAAATGGATGCGTTGCTGTCCGACATCAACCAGGCAGGATTGGGTCGGAGTCTGCAGTTTGAGCTGTTTCGGCCAGGACAGGTCAGCGTCAAGGAATACTACGCGGAGCTGCCCATAGCCATCAAGGTGTCAGGTCGTTATCACGATATCGGGGCCTTTGCTGCCGATATTGCCAACCTGTCGCGCATTGTGACGCTCAATAACATGACGATTACTCCGGTCAAGGACGGAATGATGACCATGGACACCACCGCCAAGACATTCCGCTATCTTGATCCGGAGGAAGTTGCCCTGCAGCGTAAAGCGACGCCTGCGAAAGGCCCCAAAAAATGAAGCGGCCAGCTATCGAAAAGATTCTCTCGCTCGTCGCTACAGCGGTGGTTTGCTTGAGTCTGACGGCCTGCAGTTCTTCCGAGCAGGAGGAATTGCAGCAGTGGATGAGCGAGCAACGCAACCTGACAAAGCCCAGGATCGAACCCTTGCCTGAGCCCACCAAGTTTTCTCCGCAGGCCTACACCCAGGAGGGTGCTGTCGAGCCTTTCAGTCCCCAGAAATTGACGCAGGCGCTGAACCGGGATTCCAATCGGGCAACTGCCAATGCGGGCTTGATTGCCCCTGAGTTGAGCCGTCGCAAGGAACCGCTGGAAGCGATGCCGCTTGATGCGGTCGCGATGGTCGGCAGCCTGACCAAGCAGGGGCAGCCGGTAGCGCTGGTCAGGGTGGATAACCTGCTGTACCAGGTGCGGGTTGGCAACTACCTGGGCCAGAACTACGGGCGCATCACGAAAATTTCCGAGACGGAGGTCGCCCTGCGGGAAATTGTGCAGGACGCTGCGGGCGAGTGGTTAGAGCGGACAGCGACTTTACAGCTTCAAGAGGGGTCGAAATGAACAAGAATTCAAGGACGATGCAGGCAGTCCCGGCGCGGGGTGCGTGGTCGCGCATGGCGGTTGGACTGGCCATCGTGACGGTCTGGATGACACTCGCGCTGGCAACGCAGGCATCGGCTCAAACGCCCAATGCGATCGAGGCGGTGTCGGGTTCTGTCCAGGGAGGCTCGGAAGTCATTCGTATTGACCTGAAAGAAGCACTGACCGCAGTTCCCACTGGTTTCACCATTCAGACCCCAGCGCGGATTGCGCTCGATTTCCCTGGCGTCAGCAATTCGATGGGCCGTTCGGCCCTTGACCTGAACCTGGGCAACCTGCGTTCTGCCAACGTGGTCCAGGCGGGTGAAAGAACGCGTGTTGTCCTCAATCTCAAGGCTTCAACGGCCTACACGGCGCAGATTCAGGGGAAATCCTTGCTGATCACGCTGGACCCTGTGCCCGTTGCCACGCCTTCGCCCGTCGTTGCACCTGTTTTTGCCGAAAATCGCAACCGCGACACCTTGCCACTGAAAGATATCGATTTCCGGCGCGGGACGGATGCTTCAGGCCGGATTGTGGTTGATCTTGCCAATAACCAGGTGGGCGTCGATATCCGTCAGCAAGGGCAGACTCTGGTCGTTGAATTCCTGAAAACCGCCTTGCCTGAAGGTTTGCGTCGCCGGCTGGATGTGTCCGATTTCGGTACACCGGTTCAAAGCGTGACCACTTCCCAGCTGGGAGACAAGGTCCGCATGGTGGTCGAACCCAAGGGGTCGTGGGAACACAGTGCTTATCAAAGCGACAACCAGTTTGTGCTGGAGGTCCGCCAGCAGAAAGTGGACGAGTCCAAACTGTCACAGGGGCCTGGCTACACGGGTGAAAAACTGTCGCTCAACTTCCAGAACATCGAAACACGGTCCCTGTTGCAAGTCATTGCCGACTTCACCAATTTCAATATCGTCACCTCGGATAGCGTTTCTGGTGCTGTGACTCTGCGCCTGAAGGACGTCCCTTGGGATCAGGCCTTGGACATCATCTTGCAGGCAAAAGGTCTGGGGATGCGGAAAACCGGCAATGTGCTGCTGATTGCTCCCAAGGATGAATTGGCTGCCAAAGACAAGCTTGACCTGGAGTCGCGCAACGCCATCCAGACCCTGGAGTCGGTGCGCACGCAGTCTTTCCAGATCAACTATGCGAAAGCAGCGGATATCGGCGCCCAGATCACGGCCGGGGGCACCGGTCCGAACAGTGCTCGCATCCTGTCCAATCGTGGTAGTGCGATTGCCGAGGCCAGAACGAACCAGCTGTTTGTGACCGACATTCCGTCCAAGCTCGAGCAGGTGCAGAGCTTCATTGCAAAAATAGACATTCCCGTTCGGCAAGTCCTGATTGAGGCGCGCATTGTGGAAGCCTCGGATACTTTCGGGAAATCATTGGGAGTTCGATTAGGTGGTCGGCCCTTTACGCTCAATGGTGCAAGTAATGCTTCGTTCGGTCCAACTTACATCAACCCGGGCACCACGCCTGGTGCTCCGGTCCAAGGCGTGAACTACGGAACTACTACAGGCGACTTTCTTAACCTTCCCGGGGTGGGACAGAACGGGTTCAGTGCTGCCACATTTGCAGTTTCCCTCTTTTCGTCGGGCGCCACTCGGCTCCTGAACCTCGAAATCTCCGCCATGGAAGCCGACGGAAAAGGCAAAATTGTGTCAAGCCCGCGCATCGTGACGGCTGATCAGGTCAAGGCCCTGATCGAGCAGGGTACCGAGTTGCCTTATCAGCAGGCTACGTCCAGCGGTGCGACTTCCATCGCCTTCCGCAAGGCCAACCTCAAGCTGGAGGTGACCCCGCAAATCACGCCTGAAGGAAACATCATTCTGAATGTTGATGTGAACAAGGACAGTGTGGGCCGATCGACGACCAACGGTTTTGCGATCGATACCAAACACATTCAAACCCAGGTGCTGGTTGAAAACGGCGGCACGGTCGTGATTGGCGGTATTTTTGAGCAGAACGAGCGTGAAGACGAAACCAAGGTTCCTTTGCTTGGCGATCTGCCGGGAGTGGGCAACCTGTTTAAAACCAGGACGCGCACGGCCAACAAGTCCGAATTGCTGGTTTTCATCTCTCCCAAAATGATTTCCAACGGCGCGGCCTTGCGCTGAACGTTGGTTGCGCGACGCGAGCCCGGGATGGTCTTCCGGCGCGTCTTGCGGGTTCTTGGTCCCCCAATGGGTGAGGTGCCGGCAAGTCCGGTTCAGGTCTGGTCGCGACAGATATGTTCAAGGACGCTTTCTTTGTTTGTTGCCGTGATTCATCCTGACAGGAGACGCTTTTGAGCGGGCCGACTCATGTGGCACTCGTTGGTCTCCCCGGATCGGGGAAGTCCACCATCGGACGCCAGTTGGCCCGACGTCTCGGCCTACCTTTCATCGACACCGACCAGGTCGTCGAGCAGCGCGTCGGTTTATCCATCCGCGAGTTTTTTGAGCGGGAGGGCGAGGAGTCCTTTCGAGACCTTGAACAAGACGTCATCGACGAATTGACCTTGGGCGAGCCATGCGTTTTATCGACCGGTGGCGGGGCGGTGTTGCGTCTTATCAATCGCCAGCATTTGAAGCAGCGAACCCAGGCGGTGTACCTGCATTCGGCGCCTGAAGAGGTTTTTCGCCGGTTGCGGCACGACCGGAATCGCCCACTGTTGCAGGTGCCTGATCCCTTGGCGCGCTTGCGCGAACTGTATGCGTTGCGTGACCCGCTTTACCGGGAATGTGCCCGTTTTGTGGTGGAAACCGGGCGGCCCTCGGTAGCGGCACTTGTCAACATGGTGGCGATGCAACTGGAGCTGGCGGGGGTTGTTTCCGCTCCCCAACCCTGACACTCCATCTGCTGCAGAGGTCAGCGCGACTCAACACGGTACGGCCGCGCGGAGCGTCGTGACGCGGGCCACGGACTCCCTTGCGGGCCGGCAGAGCCTCTACACTTGTGTCATGGCTTCAAACTCCCTCCTGACGACGCAGCAGGTTTTCATTGACCTGGGCGAGCGCAGCTACCCCATTACCATTGGTGCCGGCCTGCTGGGTGATCCTGGTACTTACCTGAATCTGCCGAGCGCAAGCACCGCTCTGATTGTGTCGAATGACACGGTGGCCCCTCTGTATGCCCAGTCCCTGCAGCTGGCACTGCGGGGGCATTACAAAAAGGTGTTGCAGGTGATTCTTCCCGACGGGGAGGCACACAAGGACTGGCCCACCCTGCAACTGATTTTCGACGCCCTGCTGGCCAACGGCTGTGATCGCAAGACCGTGCTTTTTGCGCTGGGCGGTGGCGTGGTGGGTGACATGACGGGATTTGCGGCAGCTTGCTATATGCGCGGTGTGTCGTTTGTGCAGGTACCCACCACCTTGCTGGCGCAGGTGGATTCTTCGGTTGGTGGGAAAACGGCCATCAATCACCCGCTGGGCAAAAACATGGTGGGCGCGTTTTACCAGCCGGAGCGTGTGATCTGCGACCTGGACGCGCTCCAGACCCTGCCGACGCGCGAGTTGAGCGCCGGGCTTGCGGAGATCATCAAGTACGGGCCGATTGCCGACATGGCCTTTCTGGACTGGATAGAGGCGAACATCGAGGCCCTGCTCGCGCGTGAACCGGCGGCGCTGGCACACGCTGTGCGGCGCAGCTGCGAGATCAAGGCCGCGGTGGTGGGCCAGGATGAACGTGAAGCGGGGTTGCGCGCCATCCTGAATTTCGGGCACACCTTCGGGCATGCGATTGAGTCGGGGCTGGGTTACGGCCAATGGTTGCATGGCGAGGGCGTGGGCTGCGGCATGGTGATGGCCGCCAGCTTGTCGCAAAGGCTGGGTCTCGTCGATGGAGCGTTTGTCGACCGCCTGCGAGCGCTTGTCCAGCGCGCCGGGCTACCGGTGGTGGGTCCGAGCCTGTCTGACACCGACAACGCGGGACGTTATCTGGAACTGATGCGCGTGGATAAAAAGGCAGAAGCCGGTGAAATCAGATTTGTCGTGATCAATGGCCCGGGCCACGCCTCTGTGCGCAGTGCGCCGGATGCACTGGTGCGCGAGGTGATCGACGCGTGCTGCGGATGAATGCTTTTGCATTCGATTGCTATTAAAATGATAGCTGTTTGCGCAGGTATTGAAAGGGCGCATGCCCGATTGGATTCTGATTCATGACTGCGCTGGCTCCCTACGCCTGCGACCCGGCCCAGTCGCGCGGCCGTCGCTACCCCGAGCCCGCTGCGCCGACCCGTTCGGCCTTCCAGCGCGACCGCGACCGGATTGTGCATTCCACGGCATTTCGCCGCCTGGTTTACAAGACCCAGGTGTTTTTGAACCATGAAGGCGATTTGTTCCGCACGCGCCTGACGCATTCGCTCGAAGTTGCACAGCTTGGCCGTTCCATTGCCCGCACGTTGCATTTGAACGAAGACCTTGTCGAAGCCATTGCACTGGCTCACGATCTCGGTCACACGCCGTTTGGCCACGCCGGTCAGGACGCGCTCAACATCTGCCTGAAAAGCCACAATCCGGACAGCGCCGGCTTCGAGCACAACCTGCAAAGCCTGCGCGTGGTGGATACGCTCGAGGAGCGTTACCCGGATTACGACGGGCTGAACCTGTCTTTTGAAACCCGGGAAGGCATCCTCAAGCATTGCTCCCGCCGCAACGCCCGTCGGATTGAAGGGCGCGAGCCTGGTGGCGTGGCGCAACGCTTCCTGGCGCCCTCCGGCGCGGGGCCGCACGCGCAGCAACCCAGCCTCGAGGCCCAGCTCGCCAATCTCGCCGATGAGATCGCCTACAACGCCCATGACATTGACGATGGCGTGCGCTCCGGCCGGCTCAGCCTGGAGCAGCTCAAGGAGGTTGACTTGTTTGAGGCGTACCACCGGGAAACACTCGCCAGCCATCCAGGTTTGCAAGGACGGCGACTGTTGTTTGAAACCATACGCCGCATGCTCAGTGCCCAGGTTTACGACGTGATGGATGCCACTGGCGCCGCCTTGCGGACTGCGATGCCGTCCGATGTGCAGGCCGTCCGTCAGCACCCGCCACTGGTCTGCTTCAGTGATGAAATGGCCCTGAAGTCCTCGTCCCTCAAGCGGTTCCTGCTGCAAAATTTATACCGTCATCCGCAGGTGGTCGAGACCACACAGACGGCCCAGCAGGTGGTGCGCGACCTGTTTGCCGCATACATGGCCGATCCGGCGCAGATGCCACGGGCACACAGCGACCGGTTTGATCAACTGGACAGCAGTCCGTCCGGCAGTGCGAGATACCAGGCCCGGCCCGAACGCGTGGTGGCCGACTACATTGCCGGCATGACAGACCGGTTCGCCGCCAAGGAACACGAGCGGCTGGAGGGTCGCTCGGTGTTTCCTGCTTGAAGGCCGTTCACCCTGCCAGTCTGGTGATCGCCGCCGGCGTGGTGGCGGCGCTGCACGTGGGCAAGCTGCCGCCGGCGTTGCCAGCGCTGCAGCAGGTGTTGGGTGTGTCCCTGGTGCAGGCAGGCTTTTTGCTGGCGCTGTTTCAGCTCGCCGGGATGACACTGGGTTTGCCCGCGGGATTGCTGATTCAACGCTACGGTCCGCGGCGCAGCATGCTCGCCGGCTTGCTGTTGCTGAGTCTGGCCAGCGCTCTCGGCGGTGCGGCGCAGGGCGCGACCGGGCTGCTTGCAAGTCGCGTTTTTGAGGGGCTGGGGTTTCTGTGTGTGGTGTTACCCGCGCCGGGGTTGTTGCGCGCTCTCGTCCCGCCTGGGCGTCTGAGCCGCACGCTCGGTGCGTGGGGGGCTTACATGCCGCTGGGCGCAGCACTGGCCATGCTGCTGGGGCCGTGGGTGATGGCCCAGGCCGATGTCGCCTGGGGGTGGCGAGTCTGGTGGTGGCTGCTTTCAGCGTTGTCTGTTTTACTGGCCGCATGGGTTTGTCGCAGTGTCCCTGCGGACCTGTCCCGGGGGATGGCGCCATCGCGGACCTCATCGCCCGTGACGCGGCATTCCCCCGTCGGCCCTGGCCTCCTGCGCCTGACGTTGCGGTCACGCGGAGTCTGGCTGGTGGCCTTGTGTTTTTCCATGTATTCGGGGCAATGGCTGGCGGTCGTCGGATTTTTGCCGTCGATTTACGCTCAGGCCGGGCTGGCTCCCAGCCTCACCGCCTGGCTCACCGCGCTGGCTGCGGCCGTCAACATCATCGGCAACCTGGCGGCTGGCCGCTTGCTGCACCGGCGTGTACCTCCGCTTGCCTTGCTGGTGGCCGGGTTTGGCGCGATGGGCGGGGGGGCCTGGGTCGCCTTTGGGGCGGATGCCAACCCCTGGCTCCGGTATGGGGCGGTGTTGGTCTTTTCGATGCTGGGGGGCTTGATACCGGGGACGCTGTTCAGCCTCGCGGTTCGTCTGGCGCCAAGCGCGGCCACCGTACCCACCACGGTGGGCTGGATGCAACAGTGGTCGTCCTTTGGCCAGTTCTGTGGACCGCCGCTGGTCGCTTGGGTGGCGGGTCTGGTGGGAAACTGGCAGCTGACCTGGACGGTGACTGGTGCCTGCGCGCTGGCCGGTACGGGGCTGGCCTGGCAGATTCACTGCCTGTTGAAACGCGAACCCTAGCCTCTTCGGCGTCGGCAACCCCGGGCAGGGCCCCGCGAGCGGGATGCCATGCGCCATGGCCGGGTTTACCCATGGCCGTGGGGTCGCTCTTGCATAGCCTTATGACGTGTTGGCATCTTCACACCGTTTTTTTCCATCCCGAACGACTACCCTGCGGGAGTCCAATTTGTTACGAAAAGAACGTCTGGACTGTTTGCCTGCGTTCAGGCATTCATTGTGCTCGGCATAGTGACATTTCATAAGGTATTGCATGAGACTCAATCGACGTGCGCTGGTGATGGGCGGAATGGCAGCTGGCGTGGCGACTTTTGCCCCGCTGGTGCATTCGCAGACAGGCAAGAATGGCCGCAAACTGGTGATTGGCCAATCGGTACCCTTGACGGGCGCGGCCGATCAGATCGGGCTGGCCTATCTCAATGGTGCAAAGCTCTACTTTGATGCGATCAATGCCAAAAACGGTGCGGCAGGCTATCGGATAGAAGTCAAGACGCTCGATGATGGCTATAACCCGCTCAAGGCAGCCAGTAACGCCAAGCAGCTGATTGATGAGGATGTTGATGCCTTGTTCGGTTTTGTAGGGACAGCCAGCTGCGATGCCGCTTTTGCCGTCGCCAAGCCGGCCAACACCCTGTTTTTTGCCCCGTTCGCTGCATCGGACGCCCTGCGCGAATCCGCGCTCAGCAATGCGTTTCATATCCGTCCGGCCCTGGCTGACGAGGCTTACAAGATGGTGCGCCATTGCGCGACGCTGAGCCAGGACCGCATCGCCGTTTTTGCCGAGGACGACGCCATGGGCCGTGCGGGGTTGGCAGCTGTGAACCAGGCGCTGATTGATCTGAAGCGCCCGCCTCTTGTGGCAAATGCCTTCGCACCGGTCAACAGCGACAAGGTCGGGCCAGCAGTTGCCTTGCTGGCGAAGGCCCAGCCTCAGGCCATCATTCAGGTCAGCCTGTTCAACACTTCGGCGGCCTTTATCCGCGCCATGCGCAAAACCGGCTTCGCCGGCCAGTTTCTGAACTTCTCGGTGGTCGGGATCGATCCGCTGTTCACGGCGCTGGGCAAGGAGATCGGCGGCGTGGTCATCTCGCAAGTTGTACCCTCGCCGCGTAGCGCGGGAACCCCCATCATCAAGGAGTACCTGGACGTCCTGAACCTGACTGACCAGACCCCGAGTTACGAGAGTGTCGAAGGATATATCGCGGCTCGCACTTTTGCAGAGGGCGTGCGGCGCAGCGTAGCAGGGGGTGGAAAAGCCGATCGCGCCGGGCTCCAGAAGGCTTTTGAATCCATGACCGACTATGACGCCGGCGGCTTTCGCGTCAATCTTCGAGCCAAAAAATACGAGTCAGTCCGCCTCGTGGATCTGGTGACCATCACCCCGGACGGCAAAGTGGTCCGCTGACGCAGCGCTCAATTTTCGCAGGTGCTTGGCGCGAGGCGGAGGCGGGTTCCCCTATGATGGCCCTCTACTCCAGTGCATATTGTCATGGCCCGCCTTCCCCGCTTGAGCCTTCCGGGCTATCCGCACCACGTCATTCTGCGCGGCAACAACCGGCAGGCCATTTTTGCGTGTCCAGCTGACTACCAGACGCTGCTGGATCTGGTCGAGGAACACGCCAGGAAATCAGGCATTGCCGTGCACGCCTACGTACTGATGAGCAATCACTTTCATTTGCTGGTCACGCCGGAATCGGCCGATTCCCTGCCACGCATGATGCAGGCGGTGGGCAGGCGCTATGTGCGGTATTTCAACGACAGCCAGGGGCGGTCGGGCACCCTTTGGGAGGGGCGTTACCGTTCCACGCCGATCCAGACTGAACCCTATCTGCTGGCCTGCATGGCCTACATTGATCTCAATCCGGTGCGGGCAGGGTTGGTCGCCGAGGCGCGCGATTACCCCTGGTCCAGCCACGGCCACTACATCGGACTGCGCAGCGACAGACTGATAACGCCTCATCCCCTGTTCTGGGCTTTGAGAAACACACCTTTTGCCCGGGAAGCGGCATACGCCGAGATGGTGCGCATCGGGGTGTCCGACGGTCAACGGGTTGCGCTGACGGAGTCGGCGCTGGGGGGATGGGCCTTGGGGGACGTTGATTTCCTGGCGGACCTGCAAAAACGCACGGACCGCCGGCTTGTCCAAACGCGGGTTGGGCGTCCGCCACGGAAGCCGCGAATCGTCTGATCGGCAGTGAGAAGTTTCACCGGGCATTGAGTCCCGATTATTATCTGTCCCCAATTAAAATTAAAAACTGGTCGACTTTAATAAATTAGGATCTGACCCTAATTGTTTTGCTTGGCATTGTTGTTGCACTGCACTATTCTCTCTTTCCTCGCGACCCATTACGAAACTTGGCAGGACAGGCCGGCGTGTTCCATGCACGCCGATGCAGTTCTCCCTACCGACCCAGGAGTAAGCCATGACCACGGCTGCCGAAATCAAGCATTTTGAACAAAACGGCCTTTACAGCCCGGCCCATGAGCATGACGCCTGCGGCGTTGGTTTTGTGGCCCACATCAAGGGTCACAAAAGCCATGCCATCGTGCAGCAGGGCCTGAAGATCCTCGAGAACCTGGATCATCGGGGCGCAGTGGGTGCTGACAAACTGATGGGTGACGGCGCCGGCATCCTGATCCAGTTGCCGGATGCACTTTACCGTGAGGAGATGGCCAGGCAGGGTGTCCATCTTCCGCCTCCGGGCGAGTACGGCGTGGGCATGGTGTTCCTGCCCAAAGAGCATGCCTCGCGTCTGGCCTGCGAACAGGCACTCGAGCGTGCCGTGCGCATGGAGGGTCAGGTGTTGCTGGGCTGGCGCGACGTCCCGGTCAATCGCGAGATGCCGATGTCGCCGACGGTGCGCGAGAAAGAGCCCATCCTGCGCCAGATTTTCATTGGGCGCGGCAACGATGTGATCGTGCAGGATGCCCTGGAGCGCAAGCTCTACGTGATCCGCAAGACCGCCAGTGCGGCGATCCAGCGCCTGAAACTCACCCACAGCAAGGAGTATTACGTCCCGAGCATGTCCAGCCGCACTGTGGTCTACAAGGGCCTGTTGCTGGCCGACCAGGTGGGCACCTATTACCTGGACCTGCAGGATCCGCGTTGCGTTTCCGCGCTGGGCCTGGTGCACCAGCGCTTTTCCACCAACACCTTTCCCGAGTGGCCGCTGGCCCACCCTTACCGTTATGTTGCCCACAATGGAGAGATCAACACCGTCAAGGGCAACTACAACTGGATGAAGGCGCGCGAAGGCGTGATGTCCTCGCCGGTGCTGGGCGCCGACCTGCAAAAGCTTTACCCGATCAGCTTTTCCGACCAGTCCGATACCGCCACCTTCGACAACTGTCTCGAGTTGCTGACCATGGCCGGCTACCCGATCAGCCAGGCCGTGATGATGATGATCCCTGAGCCCTGGGAGCAGCACACCACCATGGACGAGCGCCGCAAGGCCTTTTATGAGTACCACGCCGCCATGCTGGAGCCCTGGGACGGCCCGGCATCCATCGTGTTCACTGACGGCCGCCAGATCGGCGCGACGCTGGACCGCAATGGCTTGCGTCCGTCCCGCTATTGCGTGACCGACGACGACCTGGTCATCATGGCTTCCGAGTCCGGCGTATTGCCGATCCCCGAGAACAAGATCGTGCGGAAATGGCGTCTGCAACCCGGCAAGATGTTCCTGATCGATCTGGAACAGGGCCGCATGATCGACGACGAGGAGATCAAGGCCACGCTGGCCCACAGCAAGCCCTACAAACAATGGATTGAAAACCTGCGTATCCGGCTCGACGATGTGCAGGCGACGACGGTGCCTGCGCCGACGGACGGCCTGAAGATGGGTTCCGACGAAGCGAGCGCGACCTCGGCGTCGAGCTCCGGCCTGACCGAGTCGCACTCCCTGCTGGATCGCCAGCAGGCCTTCGGATACACCCAGGAGGACATCAAGTTCCTGATGTCACCCATGGCGGTCAACGGTGAGGAAGGCACAGGCTCGATGGGCAATGACAGCCCGCTCGCCGTGCTGTCCAACAAGAACAAGCCGCTCTACAACTACTTCAAGCAGCTGTTCGCGCAGGTCACCAACCCGCCCATCGACCCGATCCGTGAGGCGATTGTGATGTCGCTGGTGTCCTTTGTGGGCCCCAAGCCCAACCTGCTCGATATCAACCAGGTCAACCCGCCGATGCGGCTGGAGGTTGGCCAGCCTGTCCTCAATGTCGCCGACATGAAAAAGCTGCGCGACATCGAAACCCACACCCAGGGGAAATTCAGAAGTTATACGCTGGACATCACGTATCCGCTTGCATGGGGACACGAAGGGGTTGAAGCCAAGCTTGCCTCGCTGTGTGCGGAAGCGGTCGACGCGATCAAGAGCGGCAAAAACATCCTGATCGTCAGCGACCGCGCCATCAGCCCGACCCAGGTCGCGATCCCGGCCCTGCTGGCGTTGTCGGCCATTCATCAGCACCTGGTCAAGGAAGGCCTGCGCACGACCGCAGGCCTGGTGGTGGAAACCGGCTCGGCCCGCGAGGTCCATCATTTTGCCGTGCTGGCCGGTTACGGCGCGGAAGCCGTGCACCCCTACCTGGCCATGGAAACACTGGCCGAACTCGCCAGGGATCTGCCTGGGGACCTCAGTGCAGACAAGGCGATCTACAACTACACCAAGGCGGTCGGCAAGGGCCTGTCCAAGATCATGTCGAAGATGGGTGTGTCCACCTACATGAGCTACTGCGGTGCCCAGCTGTTCGAGGCTATTGGCCTGAATCGCGTGACCATCGACAAGTTCTTTACCGGCACCGCCAGCCAGGTTGAAGGCATGGGCGTGTTTGAAATCGCCGAAGAAGCGCTGCGCATGCACAAGGCCGCCTTCGGCAACGACCCGGTGCTGGCCGATATGCTGGACGCCGGCGGTGAATACGCCTGGCGCGTACGCGGTGAGGATCATATGTGGACACCCGACGCTATTGCCAAGCTGCAGCATTCGACACGCTCCAACAACTGGAGCACCTACAAGGAATACGCCCAGCTGATCAACGATCAGAACCGCCGCCACATGACGCTGCGGGGCCTGTTCGAATTCCGCATTGATCCGTCCAAAGCCATCCCTATCGAGGAAGTCGAGTCGGCCAAGGAAATCGTCAAGCGCTTCGCCACCGGCGCGATGTCGCTCGGCTCCATCAGCACCGAGGCTCATGCCACGCTCGCTGTGGCCATGAACCGCATCGGCGGCAAGAGCAACACGGGCGAGGGCGGCGAAGATCCGAACCGTTATCGTCAGGAGCTCAAGGGCATCCCGATCAGAAAAGGCGAGACACTCAAGAGCGTGATTGGCGAGAGTGTGGTGGAGGTTGACCTGCCTTTGCAGGACGGGGATTCGCTGCGTTCGCGCATCAAGCAGGTGGCCTCGGGTCGTTTCGGCGTCACCGCGGAATACCTGGTGTCGGCCGACCAGATCCAGATCAAGATGGCGCAGGGCGCCAAGCCCGGCGAAGGCGGCCAGTTGCCCGGCGGCAAGGTCAGCGAGTACATCGGCCAGCTCCGTTATTCCGTGCCAGGCGTCGGCCTGATCTCGCCGCCGCCGCACCACGATATTTACTCCATCGAGGATCTGGCACAACTGATTCATGACCTGAAAAACGTCAATCCGCGTGCCAGCATCAGCGTCAAGCTGGTCAGTGAAGTCGGGGTCGGCACGATTGCGGCCGGTGTGGCCAAAGCCAAGTCCGACCACGTGGTGATCGCCGGCCATGACGGCGGCACTGGAGCCTCGCCCTGGTCGTCCATCAAGCATGCGGGATCCCCTTGGGAAATCGGGCTGGCCGAAACCCAGCAGACCCTGGTGCTGAACCGCCTGCGCGGCCGCATCCGCGTGCAGGCCGACGGCCAGATGAAAACCGGCCGCGACGTCGTGATCGGCGCCTTGCTTGGCGCTGATGAGTTCGGTTTCGCGACCGCGCCGCTGGTGGTCGAGGGCTGCATCATGATGCGCAAATGCCACCTGAACACCTGCCCGGTGGGCGTTGCCACGCAGGATCCGGTGCTGCGCCAGAAATTCAGCGGCAAGCCCGAACATGTCGTCAACTACTTCTTCTTTGTCGCTGAAGAGGCGCGCCAGCTGATGGCGCAACTCGGCGTGCGCAAGTTCGACGAACTGATTGGCCGTGCCGACCTGCTCGATACCCAGAAGGGAATTGAGCACTGGAAAGCCGACGGGCTGGACTTCTCGCGCCTGTTCTACCAGCCCAATGTGCCGGCCGATGTTCCGCGCAAACATGTCATGGAGCAGGACCATGCTCTGGGAAAAGCGCTGGATGTGCGCCTGATCGAGAAATCGAAAGCAGCTCTTGAAAAGGGTGAAAAAGTCCAGTTCATCGAGGTGGCCCGCAACGTCAACCGTACCGTCGGCGCCATGCTGTCGGGCGAGCTGACGCGGCGCCACCCTGAGGGGCTGCCGGACGATACCTTGCGTATCCAGCTCGAAGGCACGGGCGGCCAGTCCTTCGGCGCCTTCCTGGCCAAGGGCATCACCATGTACCTGATCGGCGATGCCAACGACTACACCGGCAAGGGCCTGTCTGGTGGGCGCATTGTGGTGCGACCCAGCATCGATTTTCGCGGTGACGCGGTCAAGAACACCATCGTCGGCAATACCGTGCTTTATGGTGCCACCACCGGCGAGGCCTTTTTCAGTGGCGTGGCCGGTGAACGGTTTGCGGTGCGCCTGTCGGGCGCCACGGCGGTCGTCGAGGGAACGGGCGATCACGGTTGCGAATACATGACCGGCGGCACCGTGGCGGTGCTTGGAAAAACCGGGCGCAACTTCGCAGCCGGCATGAGCGGTGGCGTGGCTTACGTGTACGACGAGGATGGCCAGTTTGCCAAACGCTGCAACACGGCCATGGTGTCGCTGGAAAAAGTGCAGCCTGCTGCCCAGCAGGAAGCTGGCGCCGACCACGCCTTGTGGCACGGCGGCAAGACCGATGAAGCGCAACTGAAGAAACTGCTTGAAGACCACAACCGCTGGACCGGCAGCAAGCGCGCCCGCGAGTTGCTGGACAACTGGGCCGAAGCGCGCGGCAAGTTCATCAAGGTGTTCCCGCTGGAATACAAGCGGGCACTCGGCGAAATGGCCGCAAGGAAGTTAGCCGTCCCTGCCAAGGCGCCTTCCAGGCCCGCAGGCGGGAAAGCCGCCAAAGCCGCAGCTTAAGCAGCCTCAACAAGAAGTATCTGGAGTAGCCTCATGGGAAAAGTCACCGGTTTCATGGAATACGAGCGCATCGAGGAAGGCTACAAGCCTGTGCCCGAGCGGCTGAAAAACTACAAGGAGTTTGTGATCGGGCTCGACGATGCGCAGGCCAACAAGCAAGCCGCGCGTTGCATGGACTGTGGCACGCCGTTTTGCAACAGCGGCTGCCCGGTCAACAACATCATTCCGGATTTCAACGACATGGTGTTTCGAAACAACTGGAAAAGTGCGATTGACACCCTGCACAGCACCAATAACTTTCCGGAATTCACGGGCCGGATTTGCCCCGCACCCTGCGAGGCGGCCTGCACGCTCAACGTGAACGACGACGCGGTGGGTATCAAATCCATTGAACACGCCATCATTGATCGCGCCTGGGCCGAGGGCTGGGTCCTGCCCCAGCCCCCCGCGCACAGGACCGGGAAAAAGGTGGCCGTGGTGGGGTCGGGCCCGGCGGGCATGGCTGCGGCGCAGCAACTGGCGCGGGCCGGCCACGATGTAACGCTGTTCGAGAAGAACGACCGTATTGGTGGCCTGCTGCGTTACGGCATACCCGATTTCAAGATGGAGAAAACCCATATCGATCGCCGTGTGACGCAAATGCAGGCCGAAGGCGTGACCTTTCGTACCGGTGTCATGGTCGGACGGGCGAAGGACGCGCTGGGAAAGGACTCGAAAGTCACCAACTGGGCCAAGGAAACCATCACGCCCGAGCAGCTGCAAAAGGATTTTGACGCGATCATTCTGTCCGGCGGTGCCGAGCAGTCGCGCGACCTGTCCGTGCCAGGGCGCGAACTCGCCGGCATCCACTTTGCGATGGAATTCCTGCCGCAGCAGAACAAGGTCAACGCCGGCGACAAGGTCAAGGACCAACTGCGCGCCGATGGCAAACATGTGATCGTGATTGGTGGCGGTGACACCGGCTCGGATTGTGTCGGCACCAGCAATCGCCATGGCGCGGCCAGCGTCACACAGTTCGAACTGCTGCCGCAGCCCCCTGAAGAAGAAAACCGACCCATGACCTGGCCCTACTGGCCGATCAAGCTGCGCACCAGTTCCAGCCATGAAGAAGGCTGTGAGCGTGAGTTTGCCATTTCCACCAAGGAATTCATCGGCGACAAGGGCAAGGTCACGGGTCTCAAAACGGTGCGCGTCGAGTGGAAGGACGGCAAGATGCAGGAGGTACCGGGCTCCGAGCAGTTGCTGAAGGCCGACCTGGTGCTTCTGGCCATGGGGTTTGTAGCGCCGGTTGCACCGGTGCTGGACGCCTTTGGGATCGAGAAAGACGCGCGCGGTAACGCGAAGGCGACCACCGATTTCACCAGCGGTTATGTGACCAATGTTCCCAAGGTCTTTGCGGCGGGCGACATGCGTCGTGGCCAGAGTCTGGTGGTTTGGGCCATTCGCGAGGGGCGCCAGGTGGCCCGTTCGGTGGACGAATTCCTGATGGGTTTCAGCGACTTGCCGCGTTGAAAGCTGTAGTCCTCGAGAAAGACCGAGTATTTGCAAGTCAGGGGCGGATGTGCTGGCCGCGATGCGTTGCGTGTGCTGAACATGCAGTAAGGACGGTTGCGGTCTCCGGTCTGTTTGGGGTCAACCGGTAGCAAACGGAAAACCCTTGCGATGGCCGGGAAACCTCTTTCGAAACTGGGCTTCGCAGCAACTGACTGCGCAAAAAACCGGAGGTGACCGTTCATTTTTTGCCGGCGCACGTCCCGAAAGCGGTTTGGCGGGCTGAGTTGGCATGCTTTTCGGGCGATTCCTGTGAAAAATGAACGATTCCTGACGCACGCGCGGGTCAGAGTAATCCCTTATGATCAATAAGCCGGATAACCGGCTTTTGTCTTTTTATGGCCCCCTCTTCCAATCCCTCCCTTGTTGAACTGCGTCACCTTACCTTTGGTTACGGGGAGCGTGTGATTCTGGATGACATTTCACTGTCGGTTCCGCGCGGCAAGGTGACGGCATTGATGGGAGCTTCCGGCGGCGGTAAAACAACAATTTTGCGGCTCATTGGCGGCCAGATTCGGGCCCAATCCGGCGAATTGCTGTTCGATGGCCAGGATGTCACCCGGATGGATCAGGCGCAGATCTATGCGGCGCGTCGTCGCATGGGCATGCTTTTCCAGTTCGGTGCCCTGTTTGCCGATTTGAGCGTTTACGAGAATGTGGCATTCCCGTTGCACGAACACACCGACCTGCCGGAAGCCCTGATTCGCGACATTGTGCTCATGAAGCTCAACGCGGTGGGCCTGCGCGGCGCGCGAGATCTGATGCCCAGCGAGGTTTCCGGTGGCATGGCACGGCGTATCGCGCTGGCCCGCGCCATCGCGCTGGATCCGGAACTGGTGATGTATGACGAGCCTTTTTCAGGCCTGGACCCGATTTCGCTGGGAACGGCGGCGCGGCTGATCAGGCACCTGAACGACGCCATGGGCCTGACCAGCATTTTTGTCTCGCACGAGCTCGAGCAGACCTTTGCCGTTGCCGATCATGTGATCATCCTGGCCAACGGAAAAATTGCGACGGAGGGCACGCCCGAGCATGTCCGGCAAAGTACCGATCCGCTGGTGTACCAATATGTCAATGCCCTGCCGGATGGCCCGGTTCAGTTCCACTATCCCGGCCCGTCGGTTGAAGAGGACTTTGGCGGCAATCCCAAGCCCGTCGCCCGACAGTCAGGAGCCGCATCATGAGCTGGTACAAACCTTCGGATGTCGGCTATGTCACCCGCAGCAAACTGGCTGACCTAGGGTTGGGCGCTCGCCTGTTCTTCCGGCTTCTTCTTTCCCTGCCCTCGACTTTTCGGCGTTTTGGCCTGGTGCGCGACCAGATCCATTTTCTTGGCAACTATTCGCTGGTCATCATCGCGGTGTCCGGACTGTTCGTCGGCTTTGTGTTCGGTCTGCAGGGATATTACACGCTGCAGCGTTTCGGCTCTTCGGACGCGCTGGGGTTGCTTGTGACGCTGACCCTGGTGCGGGAACTCGGGCCAGTGGTGACGGCATTGTTGTTCGCCGGACGGGCCGGTACTTCGCTGACCGCCGAAATCGGCCTCATGAAGGCCGGTGAGCAGATCAGCGTCATGGAGATGATGGCCGTCGACCCGGTGCAGCGCATCCTGGCGCCGCGTTTCTGGGCTGGCGTGATTGTGATGCCTCTGTTGGCTGCCGTTTTCAGCGCAATGGGCGTGATCGGCGGGTGGGCCGTTGGCGTGGTCATGATCGGAGTGGATGCGGGGTCTTTCTGGAGCCAGATTCAAGGGGGCGTCGATGTCTGGAAAGATGTGGGCAACGGCGTGATCAAGAGTGTTGTTTTCGGCTTCACTGTCACGTTCATCGCCCTGTTGCAGGGTTTTGAGGCGCAACCCACGCCGGAAGGCGTGGCCAGCGCCACGACGCGCACGGTGGTCGTGGCGTCCCTGTCGGTTCTGGGTCTGGATTTCATCCTGACCGCGATGATGTTTACCTGAGGAGGGTGTTGTGCAACGCTCAAAAAATGATGTGTGGGTGGGTATTTTTGTCATGATTGGCGCTGCGGCCATCCTGTTTCTGGCACTGCAGGCCGCCAATCTGCTGAACCTGAGTTTCCAGTCCACCTACCGGATCACGGCCAAATTTGACAACGTCGGGGGTCTCAAGCCCAAGGGTGCAGTCCGTAGCGGTGGTGTGGTGGTCGGTCGCGTGGAGTCGCTGGTGTTTGACGACAAGTCTTTCCAGGCGCGTGTCACGCTGGCCATGGAAAGCCGTTACAAATTCCCCAAGGACAGTTCGCTGAAAATCCTGACCAGTGGTTTGCTGGGTGAACAGTACATCGGCATCGAGGCGGGTTCGGACGACAAGAGCCTGGTGGCCGGCGACACCATCTCCAGCACGCAATCGGCGGTTGTGCTGGAAAATCTCATCAGCCAGTTTTTGTACAGCAAGGCGGCGGACAGCAGCTCTGGCTCGGTGACTGCACCGCCCGCAGGGAGTAATGAAAAAAAATGAAAACACAAATCACAATGAAATGGAGCGGCCTGTGGGCCGGTCTGCTGGTGCTGGCGCTGCTTCAAGGCTGTGCTCTCGGCCCCAACCCGCGCGACCCGTTCGAGCCCTTCAATCGCAGCGTGACCCGTTTCAACGACGGTCTGGATGAAGCCATCGTCAAGCCGGTCGCGCAGGCTTACCAGAACACGATACCGTCGCCGGTGCGCACGGGTGTCAACAACTTCTTCGGCAATCTGTCGGACGTCTGGTCTTTTGTCAACAACGTGCTCCAGGCCAAGCCGCAGGCGGCCGTCGACAGCTTCATGCGTGTCAGCGTCAACACGCTGATTGGCCTGGGCGGCGTGCTCGACTGGGCCACGCCCATGGGCATAGAACGTCACAGCGAGGATTTCGGCAAGACGCTGGGTCACTGGGGCATGGCGACCGGCCCTTACCTGGTGTTGCCGGTGCTCGGCCCCTCCACGGTACGTGATGCGGCTGCACGTGTGGTCGACGCCCAAGGCGACCTGGTGTTGCAGATCGACAATGTGCCTGTGCGCAATTCGCTGTACGTCCTGCGCGCGGTAGACCTTCGCGCCAGTCTGTTGCGCGCCGGCGAGGTGCTTGATCAGGCTGCGCTCGATAAATACAGTTTCACACGCGACGCCTATCTGCAGCGCCGCGGTGTGGTGATAGACAGCAACGGCGATACTGAGGAGCGGTACGACCTGCCCGAAACACCTGCGCCGGCACCGGCCAAGTAAAGAACACTTACACGCAGTGCCTTAACTTCACTCAAAACAACTGAACGAAGCCGGAAAAACGCTGTCAAATCAAGCACTTGTCTGTCAGTTGTGCCAGAAGGGCGCCCGCCCCGGCCCGGCAGGCCTGTATTCCGAACCGAAAGAAAACCATGAACCGTCGAATTTTTAGCCACGTCGCAGGGGTCTGCCTTGCCGGGTTTCTGCTGGTTGCGGGTCCTGTTGCAAGTGCGGCCGACGAAGCCCCTGACGCGCTGATCAAGCGCACCTCCACCGAAGTGCTGGACATCATCAAGGCAGACAAGGCCATCCAGTCCGGCGACACCGGAAAAATCATCGCCCTGGTCGATGGCAAAGTCATGCCCCATGTGAATTTCACGCGCATGACGGCGGCGACCGTGGGCCGCAACTGGCGCCAGGCTACCCCCGAGCAGCAAAAGCGTTTGCAGGAAGAGTTCAAGACCTTGCTGGTTCGTACCTACTCCGGGGCACTGGCGCAGGTCAAGGACCAGACTGTCAGCGTCAAACCCCTGCGCGCCGCGCCGACGGACAATGAGGTGATCGTACGCACCGAGGTGATAGGCCGCAGTGAACCGATCCAGCTCGATTACCGCATGGAAAAAACGCCCACGGGCTGGAAAATCTATGACCTGAACGTCCTTGGCATCTGGATGGTGGAAACCTACCGTACCCAGTTCGCGCAGGAAATTTCGGCCAAGGGTGTGGATGGACTGATCTCCGCGCTGTCCCAGCGCAACAAGTCGAACGCCAGCGAGAAAAAGTCCTGAAAGGGCATTCTGCCGTGTTGACGCTTCCGCCTGTCCTGACCCATGCCGTGGCTGCGGGTTTTGCCCGCGGCCTGAAACCCGAGCTGTTTGCCGCCGGGCCCGCGGAGGTGGTGGCCGATGCCGGGGCACTGCAGCAGTTTGACTCATCTGCTCTGGCGGTCCTGCTGGAGTGTCGACGCCACGCCCTGGCGGCAGGCAGGCGCTTCTCGGTCAGCGCCGCCCCTGCGCGCCTGCGGGAACTGGCCGAGTTGTATGGCGTTGCAGAGTTGATTCCGCCATCCGCAGCTGCCACGACCTGAGCGCAGCCCCCGCGTTTTTCGTTAGACAGTCCTGGCTCGATGCAAGGCGGGCTGGCATTTGCGCGGTCGGACCAGAGGAAACAGGCGTCAGCCCTTAAAATAGAGTGCTCATGCCCGCCATTTCATTTCAGTCCGTCTCCAAAATCTACCCATCGACACGCAGCCAGACTGGTCCCGGCGTCCGGGCACTTGACAATGTCAGCTTTGACATCCAGCAGGGCGAATTTTTCGGCCTGCTGGGGCCCAACGGGGCCGGTAAAACCTCGTTGATCAGCATCCTGGCGGGCCTTTCGCGGGCCAGCAGCGGCCGCGTGCTGGTGCATGGCAGCGATGTGTTGACCGACTACGCCGCTGCCCGCCGCAAGCTCGGCATCGTGCCGCAGGAGCTGGTGTTTGATCCTTTCTTCACGGTGCGTGAGGCCTTGCGCATTCAGTCCGGCTATTTCGGCGTCAAAAACAACGACGCCTGGATCGATGAATTGCTGCTCAGTCTCGGGCTGGCCGACAAGGCTGACGCCAACATGCGGCAGCTGTCGGGCGGCATGAAGCGCCGCGTGCTGGTCGCGCAGGCGCTGGTGCACAAGCCGCAGGTCATCGTGCTGGACGAACCTACCGCCGGTGTCGATGTGGAGTTGCGCCAGACCCTCTGGCAATTTGTCGCCCGGCTCAACAAACAGGGCAGCACCGTGCTGCTGACGACCCACTACCTTGAAGAGGCCGAGGCGCTGTGCAGCCGGATTGCCATGCTCAAGCAGGGCCGCATGGTGGCGCTGGCCCAGACCTCCGAACTGCTCAAGTCCGCGTCGTCGAATGTGCTGCGGTTCAAGATCGACAGCGAGTTGCCCAAGGCGCTGGCCGACAAGGCCCGTATCACCGGTCGCATCGTGCAGCTGCCGGCCCACAACGCGCATGAAATCGAGCAATACCTCAGCGCCATCCGTGAGGCCGGCCTGGTCGCTGAAGACGTCGAAATCCGCAAGGCCGACCTCGAAGACGTCTTCCTGGAAGTGATGGCGGAGAAAATCGGGGTGGCGGCATGACAGGCGCAAGAATTCCGTTTTTACCAGCCGGGGCCGCAGAACCGGTTTTGCCGGGCTGCAGGCGCAGCGCCCCTCTTCTTCGTGCAAGGGGCAGCGTACCGCCGAAGGCACGCGCAGCGAAAAGCGTGGGGGCAGTATCTTGACCGGCTGGCAAACCCTGTTCTACAAGGAAGTGCTGCGTTTCTGGAAAGTCGGTTTCCAGACCGTCGGTGCGCCCATCCTCACCGCTGTCATGTACATGCTGATCTTCGGCCATGTGCTGCAGGACCAGGTCAAGGTGTATGGCACGGTCAGCTACACCGCCTTCCTGGTGCCCGGGTTGGTGATGATGAGCGTGTTGCAAAACGCTTTTGCCAACAGCTCTTCCTCGCTGATCCAGAGCAAGATCATGGGCAGTCTGGTGTTTGTGCTGCTCAGCCCGCTGTCGCATTGGCACTGGTTTTTTGCCTATGTCGGTTCGTCGGTCGTGCGCGGTCTGGCAGTCGGCCTGGGCGTGTTTGTGGTCACCGTGTATTTCGGCCAGCCCAGCTTTGTGGCGCCCCTCTGGATTCTCGTGTTCGCGGTGTTTGGTGCGGCGCTGCTTGGCTCCTTGGGGTTGATCGCCGGACTGTGGGCCGAGAAATTTGACCAGATGGCAGCGTTCCAGAATTTTGTGATCATGCCGATGACCTTTCTCAGCGGCGTTTTCTACTCTATTCACTCCCTGCCGCCGTTCTGGCAAACCGTCAGCCACCTGAACCCGTTTTTCTACATGATTGACGGCTTCCGTTACGGCTTTTTCGGCGTCAGCGACGTGTCTCCGTGGCTGAGCCTGGCCATCGTGGGCAGCGCGCTGCTGGTGGTCAGCGGTATCGCGGTGAATTTGCTGCGTATCGGCTACAAAATCAGGCACTGATCAAATGACCCCCACGCTTGTCACTTCGTGTACTGCGCTGCCCCCGAGGGGGCGCTGCGCCCGCGGCCCCTGCTTGAATGAATACAGCTCCAGCGAAACCAACAAAATATGACCAGCGAAGAACTCCAAACCATCATTGCCGCAGGCCTGCCCTGCGAACACATCGAGCTCACCGGCGACGGCCGGCATTGGTATGCCACCATCGTGTCAGCAGCTTTTGAAGGCCAGCGCCTGATCCAGCGTCACCAGCGGGTGTATGCCACGCTGGGTGGGCGCATGCAGACCGACGAGGTGCATGCCCTGTCGATGAAAACCTACACGCCCGCCGAATGGGCCAACCACCCCGCAGAGTAAGACATGGACAAACTATTGATCAGGGGCGGCCGGTCGCTCTCCGGCACCGTCGATATCTCCGGCGCCAAAAACGCGGCCCTGCCCGAGCTGTGCGCGGCGCTGCTGACGGCAGACACCGTGACGCTTGACAATGTCCCGCGCCTGCAGGACGTGGCCACCATGCTCAAGCTGATCCGCAACATGGGCGTGACGGCAGAGCGTAGCGACAGCGCGCCCGGTCGTGTGGTCATCAATGCCGGCGCCCTGAGCTCACCTGAAGCGCCGTACGAGCTGGTCAAGACCATGCGCGCGTCGGTGCTGGCGCTCGGCCCGCTGCTCGCGCGTTTCGGCGAAGCCACGGTGTCTCTGCCCGGCGGCTGCGCCATCGGCTCGCGGCCGGTGGACCAGCACATCAAGGGCATGCAGGCCATGGGCGCCGACATCGTGGTCGAACACGGCTACATGATTGCCAAACTGCCGCTGGGGTCGAACGGCCAGCGCGGGCGCCTCAAGGGCTGCAGCATCCTGACCGACATGGTCACGGTCACCGGCACCGAGAACTTCCTGATGGCTGCCACCCTGGCCGAGGGCGAAACGATTCTCGAAAACGCGGCGCAGGAGCCCGAAATCGGTGACCTCGCCGAAATGCTGATCAAGATGGGTGCGAAGATTGAAGGTCAGGGAACCAGCCGCATCCGCATTCAGGGTGTGGAGCGCCTGCACGGCTGCACGCACCAGGTGGTGGCCGACCGCATCGAGACCGGCACCTTTCTCTGTGCCGTGGCGGCCGCCGGCGGCGACGTGGTGCTGCGCCACGGCCGCGCCGACCACCTCGAGGCCGTGATCGACAAGCTGCGTGACGCCGGTGCGGTGATCACCGCCGGCGACGGGTTCATCCGGGTCCAGGCCTCGGGGCGCATGCAGGCACAGTCCTTTCGCACCACCGAGTACCCGGGCTTTCCGACCGACATGCAGGCCCAGTTCATGGCGCTCAATGCGATTGCCGAGGGCCCGAGCAAGGTCACGGAAACGATTTTCGAGAACCGTTTCATGCACGTCAACGAGATGGTGCGCCTGGGCGCGAAGATCGAGATTGACGGCAAGTTCGCCATCATCGAGGGCGTTGAGAAGCTCTCCGGCGCCACGGTCATGGCGACCGACCTGCGCGCGTCGGCCAGCCTGGTGATTGCCGGCCTGGTGGCCGAGGGCGAGACGCTGATCGACCGCATCTACCACCTGGACCGCGGCTACGACCAGATGGAAACCAAGCTGCGCGGCATAGGCGCGGACATCGAACGGATCAAGGCATGATCACGCTCGTTACTCAGGAGTTGCCATCGTGATCACGCTCGCCCTGTCCAAAGGCCGCATCTTCGACGAAACCCTGCCGCTGCTGAAAGCCGCCGGCATCGAGGTGCTGGAAGATCCGGAAAAATCGCGCAAGCTGATCATCGGCACCAACCGGCCCGACGTGCGCGTGGTGCTGGTGCGTGCCACTGACGTACCCACCTATGTGCAGTACGGCGGCGCCGACATCGGTGTCACCGGCAAGGACACGCTGATCGAACACGGCGGCCAGGGCCTGTACCAGCCGCTGGACCTGCAGATTGCCAAGTGCCGCATGAGTGTGGCGGTGCGCGCCGGTTTTGACTATGAAGCGGCGGTGAAGCAGGGTTCGCGCCTGAAAGTCGCCACCAAGTTTGTCAGCATCGCGCGCGATTTTTTCGCGACCAAGGGCGTGCACGTCGACCTGATCAAGCTTTACGGCAGCATGGAACTGGCGCCGCTGACGGGACTGGCCGACGCGATTGTCGACCTGGTCAGCAGCGGCAACACGCTCAAAGCCAACCACCTGGTCGAGGTCGAGCGCATCATGGACATCAGCTCGCACCTGGTGGTCAACCAGGTCGCGCTGAAACTCAAGCAGGCGCCGATTCGCGCCATCATCAATGCATTTTCCTCGGCCATCGCCCGGCCTGTTGCTTGAGGTTGCTATGAAGTTAATAGCTGTTCCCGCCCGCCTGTCAACGGCTGAAGCCACTTTTGAGGCCCAATTCACGGCACGCCTGCACTGGTCGGCCGACACCGATGCAGCCATCGAGCAGCGCGTGGCCGACATCCTGGCCGATGTGCAGCAGCGCGGCGATGCGGCGGTGCTGGAATACACCGCGCGTTTTGACGGGTTGACGGCAGCCTCGATGACGGCGCTGGAACTCACGCAGGCCGAACTCAAGGTCGCTTTCGACACGATTCCCGCGGCGCAGCGGGAGGCCCTGCAGGCTGCCGCCGCCCGTGTGCGCAGCTACCACGAGGCGCAGAAAAAGGCCAACGGCGAGAGCTGGAGCTACCGCGACGAAGACGGCAGCCTGCTGGGCCAGAAGGTCACGCCGCTGGACCGCGTCGGCATCTACGTGCCGGGCGGCAAGGCGGCTTACCCTTCTTCGGTGCTGATGAACGCCATTCCCGCCCATGTGGCAGGTGTCGGTGAAATCATCATGGTGGTGCCCACGCCCAAAGGCGAAAAAAACGCGCTGGTGCTCGCTGCGGCCTATGTGGCGGGTGTCACACGCGCCTTCACCATCGGCGGCGCCCAGGCCGTGGCGGCACTGGCCTACGGCACGCAGACCGTGCCCAAGGTCGACAAGATCACCGGCCCCGGCAACGCCTATGTGGCCAGCGCCAAGAAACGTGTCTTCGGCACGGTGGGCATCGACATGATTGCCGGCCCCAGCGAAATCCTGGTGCTGGCCGACGGCAGCACGCCGGCCGACTGGGTGGCGATGGACCTGTTCAGCCAGGCCGAGCATGACGAACTCGCGCAGAGCATCCTGCTGTGCCCGGATGCGGCCTATATCGATGCTGTCCAGGAGGCCATCAATCGCCTCTTGCCCACCATGCCGCGTGCGGAAATCATTGCCAGGTCCCTCAGCGGCCGCGGCGCCCTGATCCAGACGCGCAGCATGGAAGAAGCCTGCGCCATCAGCAACCGCATTGCGCCCGAACACCTGGAAGTCTCCAGCCGTGACCCGCACCGCTGGGAGCCGCTGCTCAAACACGCCGGCGCGATTTTCCTGGGCGCCTACACCAGCGAATCGCTGGGTGACTACTGCGCCGGCCCCAACCATGTGTTGCCGACCAGCGGCACCGCGCGTTTTTCCAGTCCGCTCGGCGTCTACGACTTCCAGAAGCGTTCCAGCCTGATCGAGGTCAGTGAAGCCGGCGCGCAGACGCTGGGAAAAATTGCCGCTGAACTGGCGTATGGCGAGGGGCTGCAAGCGCACGCCCGTGCTGCCGAAATGAGAATGAAAAAACAATGAACGACGTTGCTCCTGCGCTGAAAAAACTGATCCGGCAAGACGTCCAGTCCATGCACGCCTACGCCATTCAGGATTCGGCCGGCATGATCAAGCTCGATGCGATGGAAAACCCGCACCGGCTACCACCGGCCCTGCAGGCCCACCTGGGCCAGCGGCTGGGCGCCCTGGCCCTGAACCGCTACCCGGACGGCCGCGTGAACGACCTGCGCCAGGCCCTGGCCGGCTACGCGCAGATGCCCGAAGGCTTCGACCTCATGCTGGGCAACGGCTCCGACGAGCTGATCTCGCTGCTGGCCATGGCCTGCGATGTGCCAGGTGCCTCGATTCTGGCGCCGTTGCCCGGCTTTGTGATGTACGCCATGAGCGCGCAGCTGCAGGGCCTGAAGTTCATCGGTGTTCCCCTGACGGCGGACTTCGAGCTGGACGAAGCCGCCATGCTCGCCGCGATCACCGAACACCAGCCGTCCATCATCTACATTGCCTACCCGAACAACCCGACGGCCAATCTCTGGGACGATGTGGTGATCGAGAAGATCATTGCTGCGGCGCCCGGCCTGGTGGTGATCGACGAGGCCTACCAGCCCTTTTCGAGCAAAAGCTACGTCGACCGCATCGGCCGGCACAGCCATGTGCTGCTGATGCGCACGCTGAGCAAGTTCGGCCTGGCCGGCGTGCGGATTGGCTACATGATGGGCCCGAAAGCCCTGATCGCCGAGATCGACAAGGTGCGCCCGCCCTACAACATCAGCGTGCTCAATTACGAGTGCGCGCTGTTCGCGCTCGAACATGCCGACGTGTTTGCGGCGCAAGCCCAGGAAATACGGGCACAACGTGCTATTCTTTTCGAAGCGCTGCAGGCCTTGCCGGGGCTCAAGACCTGGAAAAGCGATGCCAACATGATCCTGGTGCGGGTGCCCGATGCCCAGAAAACCTTCGAGGGCATGCGGGCACGCAAGGTGCTGGTCAAAAACGTTTCTAAAATGCATCCATTGCTGGCCAACTGCCTGCGCCTGACCGTTGGCACCGCCGACGACAATGTGCAGATGCTGGCAGCCCTCAAAGAATCCCTATGACCACCCCCACTGCCACGGCGCCCCTTGCCCCCAGAACGGCCGAAGTCTCGCGCAACACCGCCGAGACACAAATCACCGTCAAGCTCAACCTCGACGGCACCGGCCAGGCCCGGCTGTCCACGGGCATCGGCTTTTTCGACCACATGCTGGACCAGATCGCCAGGCACGGCCTGATTGATCTGGACATCCAGGCCAAGGGCGACCTTCACATCGACGGCCACCACACGGTGGAAGACGTGGGCATCACCCTGGGGCAGGCCGTGGCGCAGGCCGTCGGCGACAAGAAAGGCCTGCGCCGCTACGGCCACGCCTATGTGCCGCTGGACGAAGCGCTGTCGCGCGTGGTGATTGATTTTTCGGGCCGGCCCGGACTGGACATGCACGTGCCTTTCAAGAGCGGCATGATCGGCGCCTTCGACAGCCAGCTGGCCTACGAGTTCTTTCAGGGCTTCGTGAACCACGCTTTTGTGACCCTGCATATCGACAACCTCAAGGGCGACAACGCGCACCACCAGGCTGAAACCGTCTTCAAGGCCTTCGCCCGTGCCCTGCGCATGGCGCTGGAGATCGACCCCCGGTCGGCGGGCGTGATCCCGTCGACCAAAGGCTCGCTGTAGGCTGTTTTATATGTTTTCGCCTTCCGGCCCTTGTTGCATATGCGCGAGCAGCTATAAAAACAGTAGCAAAACTTCCTCCTGATGGCCAAATTCAAGAAAATCGCGGTGGTGGACTACGGCATGGGCAACCTGCGTTCGGTGTCGCAGGCGGTCCAGCACGTGACGGCCGACAGCGGTTTCGAAGTGCTCGTGACCTCCCGCGCCCAGGACGTGCTGGACGCCGACCGCATCGTGCTGCCCGGTCAGGGTGCCATTGCCGACTGCATGCACGATCTGCAGGCCTCGGGCATGCTGGAGGCGGTGCTGCAGGCGGCCGCCAGCAAGCCGCTGTTCGGCGTCTGTGTCGGCATGCAGATGCTGCTGGACCACAGCGCGGAGGGGCGGGGCGGCGAAGGCACGCGCGGTCTGGGCCTGATTCCGGGCGAAGTGCTCAAGTTTGACCTGGCCGGGCGGCTTCAGCCTGACGGCAGCCGGTTCAAGGTGCCGCAAATGGGCTGGAACCAGGTCTACCAGCCGGTGCCGGTGCATCCCTTGTGGGCGGGCATTCCCGACGCATCCTGGTTTTATTTCGTGCACAGCTTTTACGCGCGTCCGTCGGATGCGCGCCACACCGCGGGCGAGGCCGACTACGGCGCGCGCTTCACGGCAGTGCTTGCGCGCGATAATATTTTCGCCACCCAGTTCCACCCTGAAAAAAGCGCAGACCAGGGACTGGCCCTGTATCGCAACTTCCTGCACTGGAATCCCTGATTTACCACGCCGGCCCGCCTGCCCCGTCCGCTTACCGCCCTGTCGCACCGCTTTTCCTCACGTTTCACTTTCATCCACCGTTGCCTCATTGCCCATGCTACTCATCCCCGCGATTGACTTGAAAGACGGCCATTGTGTGCGCCTCAAACAGGGCGATATGGACCAGTCCACCATCTTCAGTGAAGACCCGGCCGCCATGGCGCGCAGCTGGGTGGACAAGGGCGCGCGCCGCCTGCACCTGGTGGATCTGAACGGGGCGTTTGCCGGCAAGCCGAAGAACGAAGCGGCCATCCGCAAGATCCTGCTGGAAGTCGGCAGCGAGATCGACGTGCAGCTGGGCGGCGGCATCCGCGACCTGGACACCATCGAGCGTTACCTCGACTCCGGCCTGCGCTACGTGATCATCGGCACGGCGGCGGTAAAAAACCCCGGCTTCCTGCAGGATGCCTGCACGGCGTTTGGCGGCCACATCATCGTCGGGCTCGACGCCAAGGACGGCAAGGTCGCGACTGACGGCTGGAGCAAGATGACCGGCCATGAAGTGGTGGACCTCGGAAAGAAGTTCCAGGACTACGGCGTCGAATCCATCATCTACACCGACATCGGCCGCGACGGCATGCTCACCGGCATCAACATCGAGGCCACCGTCAAGCTCGCCCAGGCCCTGACGATTCCCGTGATCGCCTCTGGCGGCCTGTCCAACATGGCCGACATCGAGGCGCTGTGCGCGGTCGAGGACGAAGGCATTGAAGGCGTGATCTGCGGCCGCTCGATTTACAGCGGCGACCTGGACTTTGCCGCGGCGCAGGCCAAGGCAGACGAACTCAATGGATAACCCCCCGAAGCGGCCTGTGGCCGCCTCCCCCGAGGGGGCGCCACCTGCGGACCGGCAAAGCCGTTCCGCGATGGCCCTGATCTAAAACCACGCCGGCCTGCTGATCTTGTTAGCTAAAAGAATCATCCCCTGTCTGGACGTTACCGGCGGCCGCGTCGTCAAGGGCGTCAACTTTGTCGAGCTGCGCGATGCCGGTGACCCGGTCGAGATTGCGGCGCGTTACAACGAGCAGGGCGCCGACGAGCTGACCTTTCTGGACATCACCGCCACCAGCGACGGGCGCGACCTGATCCTGCACATCATCGAAGCGGTGGCGTCCCAGGTCTTCATTCCGCTGACGGTGGGCGGCGGGGTGCGCACGGTGGAAGACGTGCGGCGCCTGCTCAATGCCGGCGCCGACAAGACCAGCTTCAATTCGGCCGCGCTGGCCAACCCGCAGGTGATTGAAGACGCCTCCGGCAAATATGGCGCGCAGTGCATCGTGGTGGCCATCGATGCCAAGCGGCGTTCCGACGAAGAGGCGCTGACACGCGGCCCCGGCTGGGACGTCTACAGCCATGGCGGCCGCAAGAACACCGGGCTGGACGCCGTGGCCTGGGCCAGCGAGATGGCGCGGCGGGGCGCTGGCGAGATTTTGTTGACCAGCATGGACCGCGACGGCACCAAGTCCGGCTTCGACCTGGCCTTGACACGCGCGGTCAGCGACGCTGTCAGCGTGCCGGTGATCGCCTCTGGCGGCGTCGGCAACCTCGACCACCTGGCTGACGGCATCCAGATCGGCGGCGCCGACGCCGTGCTGGCCGCCAGCATCTTTCATTACGGCGAATACACGGTGCAGCAGGCCAAGGTCCATATGGCCGCGCGCGGCATCCCGGTCCGTCTGTAGTTCCAGGCCTTTTTGGCCTCCAGCCCCCGTCTGGTGGTCGCAAGAAGCTATAAATTTGATAGTAAACACGAGCGTGCGCGGAACAGACTCCCATTTCAGCCGGGGCCGCGGGTCCGGCTTTGCCGGCCCGCAGGCGCAGCGCCCCCTCGGGGGGCAGAGAGCTACGCGTAGCGAGCGAACGTGGGGGCGATAATACTTCGATGAACTGGTTAGACGACATCCAATGGGACGACAAGGGCCTGATCCCGGTCATCACGCAAGAGGCATCGAGCGGCGACGTGCTGATGTTCGCCTGGATGAATCGCGAGGCGCTGCAGAAGACTGCCGAACTCGGCCAGGCCGTGTATTTCAGCCGCTCGCGCGGGCGCCTGTGGCACAAGGGCGAAGAGTCCGGCCACCTGCAGACCGTGCACGAGATCCGGCTGGACTGCGACAACGACGTGATTTTGCTCAAGGTGACGCAACTCGGCCATGAACCCGATCAGCCAGGAATTGCCTGCCACACCGGGCGCCACAGCTGCTTTTTCAGCCTCTACAAAAACGGCCAATGGGTGGTGACCGAGCCGGTCCTCAAAGACCCGACAAGCATTTACAAGTAAGCCATGACTTCCAACGACTCCCTGCAGCGCCTCGCGCAAACCATCGAAAGCCGCAAGCCGGCCCGCGGCGGCGACCCGCAAACCAGCTACGTGGCGCGTCTGCTGCACCAGGGCCCGGACGCCTTCCTGAAGAAAATCGGTGAAGAGGCCACAGAAACCGTGATGGCTGCCAAGGACCTGGAGCACGGCGGCGCCACGCCCGAACTCAGCGCGAAGCTGGTGGGTGAAGTTGCCGACCTGTGGTTTCACAGCCTGATCGCGCTGGCGCACTACGGCCTGTCGCCGGCCGACGTGATTGCCGAGCTGGAGCGCCGCGAAGGCACCAGCGGGATCGAGGAAAAAGCCCTGCGCAAGGCGCAAGCCCGCGAAGCCGCTGAAAAATGATACGAAGCAAGAAAGGCTACCCATGAGCGAGACCGACCTGGCTGAATTCGACAGCAAGAACCCGAACGACCGCCTCGTCATGCATGTGCTGTACGGCCTGCACACGCTGGCCTGGTTCAGCGGCGGCGTTTTTGCGGTCGTTGCGCTGATCGTCAACTACGTGCGGCGTGCCGAGGAGTCCGACTTGCTGTACATCGACCACCACAACTACATGATCCGGACCTTCTGGTGGACGCTGATGTGGCTGGTCCTGCTGTCGCCGCTGTGGCTGCTGCTGTTCCTGCCGGGTGCCATCGCCTACGGCATCGTCTGGCTCTGGTACCTGTACCGCTGCATCCGCGGCTGGATGCGCTTCAACAGTCACCGGCCTGCCCGCAACCTGCCTCTTGTCTGACCCCTTGCGCCGCAACCTCCCATGAGCCCGTCCAGCCCCCACGCCCCCGACAACTGCATTTTCTGCAAGATCGCCGCCGGCCAGATCCCCAGCCGCAAGGTGTACGAAGACGACGAGATTTTCGTTTTTCATGACATCCATCCCTGGGCACCGGTGCATTTCCTGATGATCCCCAGGACCCACATGGCGTCGATGGCCGATGTCGGACCCGAACACGCAGGCCTGCTGGGCCGCATGATGGCGCTCGCTCCCCGGCTGGCCCTTGAACAGGGCTGCAAGCCCTATCCAGAAGGCGGTTTCCGCATGGTGGTCAACACCGGCGCGGAAGGCGGACAGGAAGTGCACCACCTGCACATCCATGTCATGGGCGGCCCGCGGCCCTGGCTGAAGGGTTGAGACGGCAGGGTAAATGCCCACTTGAGCCGCCCCCGCCGAGCCCCAGCTAAAGCAGTCACGCTGGCAGGGTGGTTTATGCGGGTCATTCCCGCCCATTCGTGTGGCAAGGCCATTTAGAATGGACACAATGTTGTGCAAGCTTGCAATTAAAGTTTAGGAGAGAAACATGGGCTCATTTTCCATTTGGCACTGGCTGATCGTGTTGTTGATCGTCGTGATGGTGTTCGGTACCAAGAAACTCAAGAACATGGGCAGCGACCTTGGTGGCGCTGTCAAGGGCTTCAAGGACGGCATGAAAGAAGGCGGGCAGAGCGCCGCCGATGCCAAGGACACCCCGCCCGGCCAAGTCAGCCACGCCCAGACCACCGACAAAGCCACGATCGACGTGGAAGCCAAGCAGAAATCCTGATCAGGATGGCTGCCCCCACACTCGCCACCGCATGTGTTGCGTCATGCGGGGCCTGATCTCCAATGATTGATCTCGGCATCTCGAAAATCGCGCTGATAGGCGCTGTGGCCTTGATCGTGATCGGCCCGGAGAAACTGCCGCGGCTGGCGCGCACGGTGGGCACCCTGCTGGGCAAGGCGCAGCGTTATGTGGCCGACGTCAAGCAGGAAGTCAACCGCTCGATGGAGCTCGACGAGCTCAAGAAAATGAAGGAAACGATGGAAGGCGCCGCCCGCGACGTCGAAAACTCCATTCAGACCAACGCCAGTGATTTCGAGAAATCGTGGGCGGAAACCACCGGCACGGCCGCCAGCGACGAGTTGCCCGGGATGATCAGTTTCCCCGAGTACAAACACCCGAAAAAAAACTGGCGCCTCAAGCAGGGCGCCACGCCGCAGTGGTACAAGGCCCGTTCGGGTACGCGCACGCGCGCACAGTCCGGCGCGGCGCGTGTGGCGCGGTTTCGCCCCCGTTCCGGCCCTTCCTCCGGGCGCCATGCCTGATTTTCCTGATCTTCCTTTTTTCGCGCAATTCCCGGCGCCACCCCATCAGCGCAAACACCTTCCATGAGCGACCCCAACACCGACAAGCCCGACGAACTCGCGGGCACCGAGCAGCCTTTCGTGCAGCACCTGATGGAGCTGCGCGACCGGATGATCAAGGTGGTCATCGCGATTGGCGTCTGTGCGGCCCTGCTGGCGCTGTACCCCGGCCCGGGCGCGCTGTACGACCTGCTCGCCGCGCCGCTGGTGGCAGCCCTGCCCAAGGGGGCCACGCTGATCGCCACCAACGTGATTTCGCCGTTTGTGGTGCCGATCAAGATTCTTTTCATGGCCGCCTTCATGATTGCGCTGCCGGTGGTGCTGTACCAGGTCTGGGCCTTCGTGGCGCCCGGCCTGTATTCGCACGAGAAAAAGCTGGTGATGCCGCTGGTCATCTCCAGCACCTTGCTGTTTTTTATCGGTGTGGCCTTTTCCTACTATTTTGTGTTCGGCCAGGTCTTCAGCTTCATCCAGAGCTTTGCACCCAAGTCGATCACCGCCGCGCCAGATATCGAGGAATACCTCAACTTCGTGCTCGGCATGTTCTTGGCGTTCGGCCTGGCCTTTGAGGTGCCGATTGCGGTGATCCTGCTGGTGCGCATGGGCGTGCTCACCGTGGCGCAGCTGCGCGAATACCGCGGCTACTTTTGGGTGATCGCCGCCATCGGTACCGCGCTGGTCACGCCGCCCGACGCCGGCTCGATGATCATCCTGCTGCTGGTGGTCGGCGGGCTGTACGAAGTCGGCATCCTGGCCGCGCAGATGTTCGTCAAGCACACCGTCAAGCCCGGCGCCGAGAGCGACACCGAGGCTGCCAAGCCCTAAGCAAAAAAAGGCCTGCGGCCCTTGTCTACAGGGCGCAGCCAGCTCTCGAAGTGATAGCGTCGGCAGCGCCTTAGCGCTGGATTTTGGGCCGCTGCCGGGTCCCCGGCACCACGCTGATTTCCGTTTTCCTGTCCTTGCGCAGAACCCCCAGCGGTGCCGCCACACCGGGCTTGAGGGCCGCCACCGCGCTCAGCAATTCGGTCACCGTGCGCACCGGCTTGCCTGCCACGGTGGTGATCACGTCGCCCGGCACGATGCCGGCCTGCGCGGCCGGACCGTTTTGCAGCACACCGGTGATGATCACGCCGCCTGCGCCCAGTGCCTCGGGCTTGATGCCAAAGGTCTCGGCGACTTCGGGGCTCAGGTCCTGCGGCTCCACACCTATCCAGCCCCGTGTCACCTGGCCGTCCTTGACGATGCTCTCGAGCACCTGCTTGCCGGTGGACACCGGGATGGCAAAGCCGATGCCCATGGAGCCGCCCGAACGCGAATAGATCGCGGTGTTGATGCCGAGCAGCCGGCCTTGCGTGTCGACCAGCGCGCCGCCGGAATTGCCCGGGTTGATGGCGGCGTCGGTCTGGATGAAGTTCTCGAAGGTGTTGATGCCCAGCTGGTTGCGGCCCAGCGCGCTGACAATGCCGCTGGTGACGGTCTGGCCGACACCGAAGGGGTTGCCGATGGCCAGCACCGGGTCACCCACCTGCAGGGTGTCGGAGCTGCCGAGCACGATGACCGGCAGCTTGTCGAGTTCGATTTTCAGGATCGCCAGGTCGGTTTCCGGGTCGGTGCCTATGACTTTGGCCTTGGCCTTGCGCGTGTCGTTGAGGATGACCTCAATGTCGTCCGCGCCTTCGACCACATGGTTGTTGGTCAGGATGTAACCGTTGGGGCTGACGATCACGCCACTGCCCAGTCCGACCTGCGGCTCGTTTTGCCCCCCCTGGTCGCCAAAAAAGAACTTGAACCAGGGGTCGTCCATGTTCGGGTTGCGGGCTGCCGCCTTGCTGGTGTTGATGCTGACCACCGCCGCCGAAGCCGCCTTGGCCGCCGCGGCAAAGCTGCCGGCCGGTGCCGGCGCGCCCGGCAGGCCGGCCGGCGCTTCGATCACCGCCACCGAGCCGATGCCTGGCCGGTTCAGCCACTGGGGCTTGAGCGTGGCCACCACAAAGTAGGCGGCCAGGAAAACCGTTACGGTTTGGGAAAACAGAAGCCAGAATTTGCGCATGGTGGGTCCAGAAGGAAACGGCCGTGAAGACGGAAAAACCAGAAAAGCAGAAAACGCGGCTGGGCAGGAAAGCGGGGGCCGGCAGGCAATTGCCAGAAGTTTCGATTTTCTCCCACTTTGCGCGGGCGTGGCCGGCCGCGGAGCCATGTCCTGCGCGTCCTGGCTGGAGGGGAGATAATTTGCAGCAACCCTGCGCCCATGCAACCGCTCCGGTTTCGGGCCTCAAACACAAGGAATCCGTCATGAAAGCTGCCAGTGTCCTCGCCACCATCGGAAACACGCCGCATATCCGGGTCAACCGGCTGTTTGGTGCGGCCTGCCAGACCCACCAGATCTACATCAAATCGGAGCGCAGCAACCCCGGCGGCTCCATCAAGGACCGCATCGCGCTGTCCATGGTGGAGGCGGCCGAACAATCGGGCGCGCTCCAGCCCGGGGGCACCATCATCGAGCCGACCTCGGGCAACACCGGCGTGGGCCTGGCGATGGTGGCGGCCGTCAAGGGCTACACGCTGGTGCTGGTGATGCCCGACAGCATGAGCATCGAGCGGCGCCGCCTGATGCTGGCCTACGGCGCCAGTTTCGAGCTCACGCCGCGCGAAAAAGGCATGAACGGGGCGATTGCCCGCGCCAAAGAGCTGGTAGCGCAGACCCCCGGCTCCTGGATGCCGCAGCAGTTTGAAAACCCGGCCAACATCGACATTCACGTGCGCACGACAGCGCAGGAAATCCTGGCGGATTTTCCTGACGGCGTGGACTACCTGATCACCGGAGTCGGCACCGGCGGGCACCTGAGCGGTGTCGCGCAGGTGTTGAAGGCCAAATTTCCGCGCACCCAAGTCTTTGCGGTGGAACCCTCGGCCTCGCCGGTGATCAGCGGCGGCAAACCCTCGCCGCACCCGATCCAGGGCATAGGCGCGGGCTTCATTCCGGCCAACCTGAAAACCAGCCTGCTGGACGGCGTGATCCAGGTCGAAGGCGATGCCGCCAAGGACTATGCCCGCCGCAGTGCGACCGAAGAGGGCCTGCTGGTCGGCATTTCCTCAGGCGCCACGCTGGCCGCCATTGCCCAGAAGCTGCCGGAGATTCCTGCCGGCAGCACGGTGCTGGGTTTCAACTACGACACCGGTGAGCGCTACCTGTCGATTGAAGGCTTCCTGCCTTGAAACAAGCCCCCACGCTTGTTGCTGCGCGTACTGCGCTGCCTCCCGAGGGGGCGCTGCGCCTGCGGCCCGGCGAAGCCGGTTCCGCGGCCCCGGCTGGAAAAGAAAGGTGGGGTGTCCATGAGTTCTGACAGCTCCGCGATTGCGCCGCGCGCCCTGTTGCTGGGCGCTTTTGACCAGTTGCTGCAGCCCGAAGGTTTCAAGGACTATGGGCCGAACGGCCTGCAGGTCGAGGGCAAGGCGGAGGTGCGCAAGATCGTCTCCGGCGTCACCGCCAGCCTGGCGTTGATCGAAGCGGCGGTGGCCGCGCAGGCCGACGCGATTTTTGTGCACCACGGCCTGTTCTGGCGCGGGCAGGACGGCCGGGTCACCGGCTGGATGAAGCAGCGGCTGGCACTGCTGCTGGCACATGACATCAATCTCTACGCCTACCATTTGCCGCTCGACGCCCATCCCGGACTCGGCAACAACGCGCAACTGGGCCTGCAGCTGGGCTTGAAGGCGGACCGCTGGTTCGGCGAGAACAAGCTGGGCTTCCTGGGCGGGCGCAGCGGCGCCGAAGAAGGTTTTGCCAGCGCCGCCAGCCTGGCTGCCCATGTCGAAAATGCATTGAACAGGCCGGTTACCCTTGTCGGTCTTGCGCCGGCAGCTATTAAAAACATAGCATGGTGCAGCGGTGGTGCGCAGGGCTACTTCGAGGACGCGATTGCCGCCGGGGCCGATGCCTTCATCACCGGCGAGATCTCCGAGCCCCAGGCGCATTACGCCCGCGAGATGGGCGTGGCCTTCATTGCCTGCGGTCACCATGCGTCCGAGCGTTACGGCGCGCCTGCGGTGGCGGCGCACGTGGCCGCGCAGTTCGGGCTGGCGCACGAGTTCATCGACATCGACAACCCGGCCTGAGAGTGGTGTGTGTTGTCAGGCCGGCGTCTTGCGTGGGCGGGCGCCATGGCCGTTGCGTGCTTGGTGCGGCCGCACCGAGCGCATGGCATTCCAGCTGACGCCCAGCTGGGCGTTTTCCACCGGCACGGCCTGACGGCTGATCTCGTCGAGCAGGGCGGCGCGTGAGCGCATGCCGCGCGCCGCCATGGCCATCTCCTCGGCCTCGTGCAGCAGCTGGGCCACGTCCCGGCCCGCGCCGGTCAGATGAACCATACCGACGCTGATGTCGGCGCTGATCCGGATGCGTTCGCCACTCAGCGCGCTGATCTCCAGCGGCCGCCGCAGGCTGGAGGCCTCGCGCAATCCCATGGTGCGTATCCAGTCGGGCGAATGCATGCTTTCGATCAGCACCACGAAACAGCGGTCGTCATACCGACCCGCGGGGTTGACGACGCCGGTGTGGCGCTGCATGCCGGTCTGCAGCAGCACTGACGGCCGGCCGGTGTCGAGCGCCAGCCAGTACAGGCCGAGTTGCAGTGGAAGGGTCAGCAGGCAGCCGGCAGCCAGCCCCCAGGCGAGTCGGTCGCCCTGCTGCGCCGCGCGCACGGCCAGCCACAAGGCCACCGACAGGCTCAGGATGGCCAGCGCCGCCGACGCCGGCAGTTGCCAGCCAGGCGCGAGCAGCAGGCACAGCGGCCCACCCGTCAGACACAGAATGCTGGCACTGCGAAAACCCAGTTCGGTGAGCCGGTCGCGCCTGGCGGCGGCCAGCCACTGACTCGCACCGTGCGTACCCAGGCCGCCGCACATGGGCCCGAGCAGCACCTGGGCCGTGTGCAGCCAGGACGCATCGGGGCGTGGCAGCAAGGTTGCAGCAAGACCGCTGAGCAGGAGGAAAAAACCCCAGCAGGCCGTGAGGTAAATCAGGCTCTGCACACTGGCCCGGCTTCGGCTGAAGAGCGCGTCTGCCGCGCCGAGCAGAACCACCAGGCCCATCGATCCTGCGGCGGCGCTCCAGATGATGGTTTCGGCCGTGTTCATGCCGCTTCCTTGTGCGGCGCAGGGGCGCCGCAGAGCGTTTGCGCGAGAATACCGGCAGGATGCATGTCTTCGCTTTCCCTTGCACAGTGGCCCTGTCGGCTACTCGTCCGTCAGGTGGGCCGGCAAGCAGCTTGTGGACGCCGTGGCGCGCCCGGCAAACCATTATGAGACGAACAGACCACCAGAGGAAGACATGCACGAGTTGAGAAACCGGCCTCTGGCCATCACCATGGGCGATCCGGCCGGGATCGGGCCGGAAATCATCGCCAAGGCTTTTCGCGACGCGCCGGCCGAGCTGGCCGGCTGTGTCGTGGTCGGTGATGTCGCCAGCTTGCGCCGCGCCGCACAGCTGGTGGGCGGCGGTGCGGCTCGGGCATCCCCCGTGGCCCAACTCGACGCGGCCAGCCACTGGCAGGACGTGCCGCCGCGCTGCATCCCGGTGCTACAAAAATGTGAGCTGCCTGCGCCCGTGGCGTTTGGGAAAATCAGTGCTTTGGCTGGAAAAGCGGCGGCGGACTGCATTGTCTGGGCGGCCCGCGCGACCCTGGCCGGCGAGTGCGCGGCCATGGTCACCGCGCCGATTCACAAGGAGGCGCTGGCCGCCGCCGGCACGGCGTTTGCGCGTTTCCCCGGCCACACCGAACTGCTGCAGGCCGAAGCCGCGGCCTTTCTCGGCAAGGACGTGTCCGCGTTGCCGGTGCGCATGATGCTGGCCAACGATGAGCTCAAGACCGTGCTGGTCAGCATCCACCTCTCTCTTCGCGAGGCGATAGCCGCCGTCACCTTCGACAACGTGTTGCAGACCCTGCGCATCACGCATCAGGCGGTGCGTAGCGCCTCGGGCGGCAGGGCGCGCATTGCGGTAGCCGGCCTCAACCCGCATGCGGGCGAGGGCGGACTGTTCGGCCGCGAAGAGCTGGACATCATCGCGCCGGCGATCGCCAGGGCCCGCGAAGAGGGGCTGGATGTGAGTGGCCCCTTCGCGCCCGACACCGTGTTCATGAGAGCCCGCGCCCCGGCCGATCGGGACGGCGAGTTCGACGTGGTGGTGGCGATGTACCACGACCAGGGCCTGATCCCGGTCAAGTACCTCGGGGTGGAGCAGGGCGTCAATGTCACGCTGGGCCTGCCGCTGGTGCGCACCAGCCCGGACCACGGCACCGCGTTTGACATTGCGGGCACAGGAAGGGCCGACCCGTCCAGCCTGCTGGCGGCCATTCGCATGGCACGAAGGCTGGCCGCCTTAAGCGGTTAAAACGCCTGCGGTCAAACAGGGACGGGCGTCAACAGCTATCAAATCAATATCAAAAGCCATGACTTTTCAAGCGGGGGCCGCCGGTCTGGCTTCGCCAGCCGGCAGGCGCCGCCCCTGAGGGGGAGGGCCGCTACACGAAGTGAGCGGCCAACGGGGGGAACCTACTTCCTTAGGCTGTCCCGGATCTCCCGCAACAGCACCACGTCTTCGGACGGGGCGGCGGGCGCCGCCGGTGCTGCCGGGGTTTCCCTCTTCAGGCGATTGATCTGCCTGATCATCAGGAAGATGATGAACGCCAGAATGGCGAAGTTGACCGCCACCGTGATGAAGTTGCCATAGGCAAACACCGGAACGCCGGCCTTTTTCAGCGCGTCGAGTGTCATGACCGTGCCCGCAGGCACACTGCCCAGGACGACAAAAAGATTCGAGAAGTCGATCTTGCCGACCAGCGCGCCCACCAGCGGCAGGATCAGGTCGCTGACCACCGAATCCACAATCTTGGCGAAAGCGGCGCCTATGATCACGCCCACCGCGAGATCGACGACGCTGCCCTTGACGGCAAACTCCTTGAATTCCTGCATCATTCCCATGGTGTTCTCCTTGTGCTGCTTCTGTTGGCCGCCACCAGACGTTTCCTGGGGCAAGAAGGCGATTATCAGTGTTGCCGGGCCCACCGTGCCAGCCACCGGTCCTGGGCGCCTGATGCCGCAGTCGCACCGTCGGGATGGCTTTCCCGCCTTGAAAAAGAACTTCGCGCTCCGTTACAATCCCGGGTTGACCCCAATAAGCCCTCTTTCAAGTTTTTCAAGCCCTGTTCTTGTAGGACATCCATGACCCAAGCAAGCCTTAACGTGCCGCCCGGCGCACCGATTGACAAAGACAAAAGAAACTGGATCGTGACCACTTGCGCCGTCGGCGGTGCCGGCGTGGCCGCTGTCGCGGTGCCCTTCGTCAGCACCTTCCAGCCTTCCGAGCGTGCCAAGGCCGCCGGTGCGGCTGTCGAGGTGGATATCTCGGCCCTGAAGCCCGGCGAGAAGCTCACGGTGGAATGGCGCGGCAAGCCGGTGTGGATTGTCAGGCGCACGCCCGAGCAGCTGGCCGAACTGCCCAAGCTCGATGCGGAGCTGGCCGATCCGAAGTCGCTGCGAAAACCCGGGGAACTCACGCCGGAGTACGCGCGCAATGAACACCGCTCGATCAAACCGGAATTCCTGGTGGCCGTCGGCATCTGCACCCACCTGGGTTGCTCGCCCAGCGACAAGTTCCAGCCGGGGGCCCAGCCCTCGCTGCCCAATGACTGGGCAGGCGGTTTCTTGTGCCCTTGCCACGGCTCGACCTTCGACATGGCCGGCCGTGTCTTCAAGAACAAGCCGGCGCCGGACAACCTCGAAGTGCCGCCCCACATGTACCTGTCAGACGCCAAGCTGCTGATTGGCGAAGACAAAAAAGCCTGAAGCTTTGCTGGACATTCCGCAGGCGCCGCGACGCCCGCCAAGTCCCCCATCGAGTAGCAAATAGGACCCCTTATGGCTGAATTCAAAGAAATTTCCCCCGAAGCGCCGGCTGCCGCCAGGTTGATGAACTGGGTCGACAACCGTTTCCCGGCGAGCAAGCTCTACAAAGAGCACATGAGCGAATATTACGCACCGAAGAACTTCAACTTCTGGTACGTGTTCGGCTCGCTGGCCCTGCTGGTGCTGGTCATCCAGATCGTCACCGGCATTTTCCTGACCATGCATTACAAGCCCGACGCCGCACAGGCGTTCGGTTCGGTCGAGTACATCATGCGCGACGTGCCCTGGGGCTGGCTGATCCGCTACATGCACTCGACCGGCGCCTCGGCATTTTTTGTCGTGGTCTACCTGCACATGTTCCGCGGCCTGCTCTACGGCAGCTACCGCAAGCCGCGCGAGCTGATCTGGATTTTCGGCTGCGCGATTTTTCTGGCACTGATGGCCGAGGCCTTCATGGGCTACCTGCTGCCATGGGGGCAGATGAGCTACTGGGGCGCCCAGGTGATCGTCAACCTGTTTGCCGCGATTCCCTTCATCGGTCCCGATCTGGCCCTGCTGATCCGCGGCGACTACGTGGTCGGCGACGCCACGCTGAACCGCTTCTTTGCCTTTCACGTGATTGCCGTGCCGCTGGTGCTGCTGGGCCTGGTGGTGGCGCACCTGATTGCGCTTCACGAAGTCGGCTCCAACAACCCTGACGGTGTGGAAATCAAGAAGCACAAGGATGCAAGCGGCAAGCCGCTCGATGGCATTCCTTTCCATCCCTACTACACGGTGCACGACATCTTTGCCGTCAGCGTGTTCCTGATGATCTTCTCGGCCATCATCTTCTTTGCGCCTGAGGCGGGCGGTTATTTCCTCGAATACAACAACTTCATCCCGGCCGATTCGCTGAAGACGCCGCTGCATATCGCCCCGGTGTGGTACTTCACGCCCTACTACTCGATGCTGCGCGCCATCACCAGCGAGATGATGTACGCCCTGATCGCCTGCGTGCTGGCGGGTGCGGTGCTGGGTGTGCTCAAGGCCAGGATGGCCGGCCTGTTCAAGGCCATCATCGTGGGCGCAGCCGTCGTGCTGATTGCCGCGATGCTGATGATCGACGCCAAGTTCTGGGGCGTGGTTGTCATGGGCGGCGCGGTCATCATCCTGTTTTTCCTGCCCTGGCTGGACAACAGCGCAGCCAAGTCGATCCGTTACCGGCCCACCTGGCACTCCTGGTTGTACGGCATTTTTGTCGTCAACTTTCTGGTGCTCGGTTATCTGGGCATCAATCCGCCCTCAGTGATCAACGAGCGCGTCTCCCAAGTTGGAACGCTGTTCTATTTCGGCTTCTTCCTGTTGATGCCCTGGTGGAGCCGCCTGGGTACTTTCCGGCCGGTGCCTGAGCGCGTGACTTTTGCTGCCCATTGAGCGGAGATCCTGACATGATGAAAACACTGAAAAAAATCGCTCTGGGCCTGGCGACTGTGCTTGCGCTTTCCGCGACCGCTGCATCTGCGGCCACCACCGGCATAGCCTGGGACAAGGCGCCCAGCAAGACCAACGACCTGGGCGCTCTGCAAAACGGCGCCAAGCTGTTCGTCAACTACTGCCTGAACTGCCACTCCGCAGCGTTCATGCGCTACAACCGCCTGAAGGACATTGGCCTGACCGAGCAGCAGATCAAGGACAACCTGCTGTTTCCCACTGACAAGGTGGGCGAGACCATGAAGGCCTCGATCGACCCCAAGCAGGCCAAGGACTGGTTTGGCGGCAATCCGCCTGACCTCACCGTGATCGCCCGTTCACGCGCCGGCGCTGGCGGCTCGGGTGCCGACTACCTCTACACCTACATGCGCACTTTCTACCGCGACGAAACCACCGCCACCGGCTGGAACAACCTGGCCTTCCCCACGGTGGCCATGCCACATGTATTGTGGGAACTGTCGGGCGAGCGCAAGCCCCTGTACGAGGAAAAGGAAGAGCACGGCCACAAGGTGGCGGTCTTCAAGGGCTGGCAGCAAGTGACACCCGGTACCATGACGAACCTGCAGTACGACCAGGCCATGGGCGACCTGGTTGGCTACCTGCAATGGATGGCCGAGCCGGCACAAAATACCCGTGTCAGGGTCGGTGCCTGGGTGCTGTTGTTCCTGCTGTGTCTGACTTTTGTTGCCTGGCGCCTGAACGCGGCGTTCTGGAAAGACATCAAGTAATTTTTTTTCGCCGGGGCTGGCTTCCCGGCACCTTCTGGAGTGGATGCCTTCAACGTATCCACTCCTTTGCATTTAGGAGTTCCGAGACATGATGGTCCTTTATTCAGGCACGACCTGCCCGTTTTCGCATCGCTGCCGTTTTGTGCTGTTTGAAAAAGGCATGGACTTCGAAATCCGCGATGTTGATTTGTACAACAAGCCCGAAGACATCAATGTCATGAACCCCTACGGCCAGGTGCCCATCCTGGTCGAGCGCGACCTGATTCTGTACGAGTCGAACATCATCAATGAGTACATTGATGAGCGGTTCCCGCATCCGCAGCTGATGCCTGGCGACCCGGTCGACCGTGCGCGGGTTCGCCTGTTCCTGCTCAACTTCGAAAAGGAACTGTTTGTGCATGTCAGCACGCTGGAAGCACGCGCCTCCAAAGGCAACGAAAAAGCGCTCGAGAAGGCCCGCTCGCATATCCGTGACCGCCTCACGCAGCTGGCACCCGTGTTTCTGAAGAACAAGTTCATGCTGGGTGACAACTTCTCCATGCTCGACGTGGCGATTGCCCCGCTGCTCTGGCGCCTGGACTATTACGACATTGACCTGTCGAAAAATGCCGCGCCCCTGCTCAAATATGCCGAGCGTATTTTCTCGCGTCCGGCCTACATCGAGGCGCTGACCCCTTCCGAGAAGGTCATGAGGAAGTAATGGCCCCCGCGCTCGCCACTGCGTGTGCTTCGCTGCCCCCCGGGGGGGCGCTGCGCCTGCGGCCCGGCGAAGCCGGTTCCGCGGCCCCGGCTGGTAAAGAGTGCACTGCTGCACATATCGTCCTGGCCCGGATCTCGCGTGGCTGATTTCATGAACGCACTGGACTCCACCTCCACGCGGCCCTACCTGATTCGGGCGCTGTACGACTGGTGTACCGACAACGGCCTGACGCCTTATGTGGCGGTGGCCGTGGATGAAACCGTGCAGGTGCCGCGTGAATACGTCAAGAACAATGAGATCGTGCTCAATATCAGTTTTGATGCGACCAGTTCGCTCAAGCTGGGCAACGACTTCATCGAGTTCAAGGCGCGTTTTGCGGGGAGTGCCCGCGAGATCATGGTGCCGATTGGCCGTGTGATTGCCATTTACGCACGGGAAAATGGTCAGGGAATGGCGTTTCCGCTGGCCGCAGGGCCTTCAGCGGGAGTTTCCCAGTCACCGGTTCCCGCGCAAGCTCAGCCGCCCGCATCGGAGGCAGAGCCGGCTGCTGGATCAGAAGCGAAGATCGTACAATTGGTTCCAGCCAACAACATCTCTTCTGGTCGCGACGATGATCCGGAACCGCCCGAACCACCCAAGCCGCAGCAGGGCACGCGCCCTTCACTCAAGCGCGTCAAGTAAAATAGAGTTTGTGCCGCTTTAGCTCAGTTGGTAGAGCAACCGCCTTGTAAGCGGTAGGTCGTCAGTTCGAATCCGACAAGCGGCACCATTGTCACCCAGCCATCCCCGGCGATTCGCCAGCGGGCAGGACCAACTACCGGTTTGATAGCAGTCCATCCAGTATGGACCGGCCTTAGCCGTGGACCGGCCTAAATTTCCTACGACTTCCGGCTGATTAGTATCTTCAACCGAATTGAGGTAACCTTCCAACCTTTGTCGGTCAGGCGGGACTGGATCAGGGGCAGCAACTGGCGCACTTTGGCTGCAGCGGCATTGCTGCTGACCAGCAGGCACCATGCCCCGTCCTCGATCGGCCCGGCCTGAATAGCGGGGCGCAAGGCTTCGGGAATCAGGGACTCCACGGCCTTGAGCCTGTCGCTGGATTCCTGGACAAGTCCGGCCAGACGCGCCAGCGATGGCGAGTTTTCGACAGCCTGGCTGAAAGTGACGGCCTGGTGAAGGCGAGGGCTGGAGTTCAAGGTGATCAGGCTCTGATTGTGTGAAGGAGACGAACACGTGCATTTGATTATCACGGATGCCTGGTTGGCGCAAAGCCGTGCCATTTATCTGAGTGGGACCAAGCTGGTGGTGGCGGGTTTTGTCGCGGCATTGGGATTGATGCTGGTGGCTGCGGGTATGTACCACTGGGTTTTCCTCAAGGGTGCGCGTGAGGGTTGGCCGGTGATCGGGGCCCTCGTCAAACTGGTGGTCAAGGACGAGTTCGAACAGCGGGACCGCTTCATGCGGGAAAACCTCGACGCCATGGCCAAACGCCTGGGCGAAATGCAGGCCAAGATGATGCAGCTCGAATCGCTCGGTGAGCGGGTGTCGGGGCTGGCAGGTGTCAACCCCAGCGAGATCAGGACCCCGCCCGGGCGCGGCGGTGCATTGGTGGAAGGGCGTTCGCTGAGCATGGAAGAGCTGCAGGCGACCCTGGCCGACCTCGACAAGCTGACGGACCAGCGCGTGGACCTCATGACCGTGATGGAATCCAGGCTGTTTGACCAGAAGATCAAGAAGATGATGGTGCCCACCCAGCAGCCGGTCGCGGGGGGCGTGCTTGGCTCGGCCTTCGGCTGGCGCATCGATCCGCTGAACGGGCGCTCCGCCTTGCACACCGGGCTGGATTTTCCAGCCGAACCCGGCACGACGATCCTCGCCGCAGCGGGGGGCGTGGTGGTCACGCAGGAATATCACCCGGCGTACGGCAACATGGTCGAAATCGACCACGGCAACGACCTGGTGTCCCGCTATGGTCATGCCTCCCGGGTCATGGTCAAAAAGGGCGATCTGGTCAAACGGGGCCAGAAAATAGCCGAAGTAGGCACGACCGGGCGCTCGACCGGGCCGCACTTGCACTTTGAAGTGCTGGTGCAGGGGGTGTTCCAGGATCCCCAGAAATTCCTGACGGCGGGCCAGAAACTGCCCGCACCGGTGGCGCTCGCCACGGTGCCGCCGGCTCCGGGACCGACCGTCCAGGCCGTCCGGCCGAAGTAAGGGCCCGGCAGAGGTAAAATCTGCGCTTCGCGCGCAGTTGAAACCAGCTGGCAGCGCCCACACCTAAGTCGATACTCAATAAGGATTTCGGCCGCACTGCCCGCTCATGGGAGCTGTCAGCGCGGCCTCGCATTTATGGCTTCCAATATCCTGACCAAAATCTTCGGCAGCCGCAACGACCGCCTGCTCAAAACCTACCGCAAATCCATCGAGAAAATCAATGCGCTGGAAGCACCGCTGGAAGCCCTCAATGATGAGCAGCTGCGCGCCAAGACCCGCGAATTCATAGACCGCGTGGCCGCGGGTGAAACGCTTGATGACATCCTCCCTGAAGCTTTTGCCGTGGTCCGGGAAGGCAGCAAGCGTGTCATGAAGATGCGCCACTTCGACGTGCAGATGCTTGGCGGCATGGCGTTGCATAGCGGCAAGATCTCCGAGATGGGAACCGGCGAAGGCAAAACCCTGACGGCGACGCTGCCGGTCTACCTCAACGCGCTGACCGGCAAGGGCGTGCATGTGGTGACTGTCAACGATTACCTCGCCAACCGCGATGCCCGCTGGATGGGCAAGCTCTACAACTTCCTGGGCCTGACGGTCGGCATCAACCTGCCGAACATGCAGCGCCCCGAGAAGCAGGAGGCCTACCGCGCCGACATCACCTATGGCACCAACAACGAATTCGGTTTCGACTACCTGCGCGACAACATGGTCTACGAAGTGGCCGACCGCGTGCAGCGCGGACTGAACTTCGCCATCGTTGACGAGGTGGACTCGATCCTGATCGATGAAGCCCGCACGCCGCTGATCATCAGCGGCCAGGCCGAAGACCATACCGCCATGTACCTGGCCATCAACAAGGTCGTTCCCCTGCTGACGCGTCAGGAAGGCGAGGCCGACCCGCGCACCGGGGAGGGCATCATCAAGCCCGGTGACTTCACGCTCGATGAAAAGACCCACCAGGTGTTCCTGACGGAGCAGGGCCATGAAAATGCAGAACGCATCCTGTTCAGCCTGGGCCTGATCCCCGAAGGCGCCACACTCTACGACCCGGCGAACATCTCGCTGATGCACCACCTGTACGCAGCCCTGCGTGCCAACCACCTCTATCACCGCGACCAGCACTATGTGGTGCAGGACGGCGAGATCGTGATCGTCGACGAATTCACCGGCCGCCTGATGTCGGGCCGGCGCTGGAGTGAGGGCCTGCACCAGGCCGTCGAGGCGAAAGAAGGCGTGGAAATCCAGGCCGAGAACCAGACTCTGGCGTCGATCACCTTCCAGAACTACTTCCGCCTGTACGGCAAGCTGGCCGGCATGACCGGCACCGCCGACACCGAGGCCTACGAGTTCCAGGAAATCTACGGACTCGAGACCACCGTGATTCCGCCGAACCGTCCGAGCCGGCGCGAGGACCAGCTCGATCGCGTGTACAAGACCACACGTGAAAAATACGAAGCGGCCATCAAGGACATCCGCGAATGCCACGAACGCGGCCAGCCGGTGCTGGTGGGCACCACGTCGATCGAAAACTCGGAAATCATCGACCAGCTGCTGGACAAGGAAAAACTGCCGCACCAGGTGCTCAACGCCAAGCAGCATGCACGCGAAGCCGACATCGTGGCCCAGGCCGGCCGCCCCGGCATGATCACGATCGCCACCAACATGGCCGGCCGCGGCACGGACATCGTGCTTGGCGGCAACGTGGAGAAGCTGGTCGAAGCGGTCGAGGCGGATGAGTCGCTGGACGACGGGGCCAAAGCCGTTGAAATCGCCCGCCTGCGCGCCCAGTGGGCGCAGGACCACGAGCAGGTGAAGTCGCTCGGTGGGCTGCGCATTATTGCGACGGAGCGGCATGAGTCCCGCCGCATCGACAACCAGCTGCGCGGCCGCTCGGGCCGACAGGGCGACCCCGGCTCCTCGCGTTTTTACCTGAGCCTGGACGACACGCTGATGCGCATTTTTGCCGGCGACCGGGTCCGCGCCATCATGGAGCGGCTCAAGATGCCGGACGGCGAGGCCATCGAGGCCGGCATCGTGACGCGCAGCATCGAGTCTGCCCAGCGCAAGGTGGAGGCACGCAACTTCGACATCCGCAAGCAGTTGCTGGAATACGACGATGTGGCCAACGACCAGCGCAAAGTGATTTACCAGCAGCGCAATGACATCATGGACGCGGCCAGCCTGGAAGGGCAGATTGCCTCCCTGCGTGAGGGTTGCTTTACCGACCTGGTGCGCCAGTACATCCCCGCCGAAAGCGTGGAAGAGCAGTGGGACATTCCCGGTCTGGAGAAGGTCTTGCGCGACGAGTGGCAGATGGATCTGTCGTTGCAGGGCGATGTGGAGGCTGCCACGGCCATCACCGACGAGGACCTGATGGAAAAGGTGATTGCCGCCGCCAATGCCGCCTTTGCCGACAAGGTCGAGAAAATCGGCGCGGAAAACTTCACCCAGTTCGAGCGCATCGTGCTGCTGCAGAGCATTGACTCGCACTGGCGTGAGCACCTGAGCTCGCTCGACTACCTGCGCCAGGGCATCCACCTGCGTGGTTACGCCCAGAAACAGCCCAAGCAGGAGTACAAACGCGAAGCCTTCGAGCTGTTTGGCCAGCTGCTTGACAGCGTGAAAAACGAAGTCACCAAACTGCTCATGACGGTCCAGGTCCAGTCGGGCGAGCAGCTCGGCCAGGCTGCCGAGGAAATGGAAGACCGCGCCGAGAGGATCGCCAACGTGACCTACACGGCACCCACCGAAACCGGCGAAGTGGAAACCACGGTGGACGAGGAATCACTGCGCTACAAGCAGGCCTTGCCGGCCGGCGCGGTGCCGCGCGTGGGCCGCAACGACCCGTGCCCTTGCGGTTCGGGGAAAAAATACAAACTCTGCCACGGCAAACTCAATTGAGTTGCGTCCGCCGGCCTGCTTCTGGAGTCAAGACAAGATGCCCGTGAACCTCATTGCCACGCCTGCCGACCAGCTCCATCCCGTGCCCGGCGTGCGCTGGGGCATTGCCGAGGCAGGCATACGCAAGGCCGGCCGCAAGGACCTGTCGGTGCTCCTGCTCGATCAAGGCGCCTCGGTAGGCGCGGTGTTCACGCAAAACCGCTTCTGCGCCGCGCCGGTGCAGATCTGCCGCGAGCACCTCGCCAGAAACGGCGGCCAGAGCCTGGGCATACGCGCGATGCTGATCAACACCGGCAACGCCAATGCGGGCACCGGTGCGGACGGCCTGAGCCGGGCGCACGCCAGCTGCATTGCGCTGGCGCGCGAGCTCAATATTGCGCCGGAGCAGATCCTGCCCTTTTCAACCGGTGTGATCATGGAGCCGCTGCCCCATGAGCGCATCGCCGCGGGCCTGCCTGCCGCACTTGCCGATGCCAAAGCCGACAACTGGGGCAGGGCCGCCGAAGCCATCATGACCACGGACACCGTGGCCAAGGCGTTTTCCAGCCGCATCACCCTGGGCGGTGTGCCTGTCACCATCACCGGCACAGCCAAGGGCGCCGGCATGATACGACCCAACATGGCCACCATGCTGGGTTTTCTGGCGACCGACGCCTGTGTGGCGCAAGGCCTGATGGCGCAGCTGGCCACCGAACTGGCCGAGGGTTCTTTCAACCGCATCACGGTCGATGGGGATACCTCCACCAACGACTCGTTTGTCGTCATCGCAAGCAACCAGGCCAGTCATGCCACCATCACTTCGCTGGACAGCCCCGATGGCCAGGCCCTGAAGTCGGCCATGCTGGACATCGCGAAAAAGCTGGCGCAGGCCATCGTGCGCGACGGCGAAGGCGCCACCAAGTTCATCACCGTCCGCGTCGAAGGCGGCAAGACCGGCGCCGAATGCCGCCAGGTGGCGTATGCGATTGCGCATTCGCCGCTGGTCAAGACGGCATTTTTTGCCAGCGACCCCAACCTCGGCCGCATTCTTGCCGCGGTCGGTTATGCCGGCATCGCCGATCTGGATCAGACAAAAATTGATCTGTACCTGGACGATGTGCTGGTGGCCCAACACGGCGGCCGGCATCCGGGCTATGTCGAGGCCGACGGCCAGCGCGTGATGAAACAAAGCGAAATCACCGTGCGTGTGGTGCTGGGCCGCGGCCAGGCCTTTGACACGGTGTGGACCTGCGACCTGTCCTACGACTACGTCAAGATCAACGCCGATTACCGCAGCTGAGAGCTGCCACTACCGACCATGAACGAGCAGTTTGAACGCCTGATGGCGCGCGCGGAATCCCTGCTGGCGCGCATTGAGTCCGTGTTGCCGCAACCGCTGTCCGCACCCGACTGGAGCCAGGCAATCGCCTGGCGCTACCGCAAGCGCAGCTCCGGTCACGGCTCGCTGGAGCCGGTGCGCCACATCGGCACCATGCGCCTCACCGACCTCAAGGAAATCGAGGACCAGAAGGAAAAGATCCGGCGCAACACCGAGCAGTTCGTGCTCGGCAAGCCTGCCAACAACGTGTTGCTCACTGGCGCCCGCGGCACCGGCAAATCCTCGCTGATCAAGGCCTGCCTCAACGCCTATTCGGCGCGCGGCCTGCGGCTGATCGAGGTCGACAAGACCGACCTGACCGATCTCCCCGACATCGTCGACGTGGTCTCCGGTCTGAGCGAGAAATTCATCGTGTTCTGCGACGACCTGAGTTTTGAGGAAGGCGAGCCCGGCTACAAGGCGCTCAAGTCCATCCTCGACGGCTCCATCGCCGCGGCAACGCCGAATGTGCTGATTTACGCGACCAGCAACCGGCGCCACCTGTTGCCCGAGTACATGACGGAAAACCTGACCTACTCCCGCAGCGAGGACGGCGAGGTGCATCCCGGCGAAGTGGTGGAGGAGAAGATTTCGCTGTCTGAACGCTTCGGCCTGTGGGTCAGCTTCTACCCGTTCAGCCAGGACGAATACCTGACCATCGTGGCGCAGTGGCTGTCCTCGTTCGATGTGACGCCCGAGGCCATCACCGCGGCCAAACCGGCGTCGCTGGTCTGGGCGCTGGAGCGCGGCTCACGCAGCGGCCGCGTGGCCTACCAGTTTGCGCGTGACTATGCGGGCCGTGACAGCGACCAGCGGCCGGTCAGCGCAGCGCCCATCGCCGCTTACGAGCGCCCTGGTGCCGTGGCTGCGGCGTCCGACCCCGGCGACCAGGCCGCTGACCACGCGACATGAATGTGCTGGTTGCCGACGGCGAGCGCCCGCGCGAGGGTGGCGCTGACCGCCAGGTGGTCGATGTCGCGGTCGGTGTGTTGCTGCGGCCGGACGGCGACTTCCTGTTGACCTCGCGCCCGCCAGGCAAGGTCTACGAGGGCTACTGGGAGTTTCCCGGCGGCAAGCTGGAGGCCGGCGAGACGGTGGAGCAGGCCCTGCGCCGTGAACTGCAGGAAGAAATCAACATCACGATTGGCGCGGTCCAGCCGTGGAAGGTCGAGCTGGTGGATTACCCGCATGCGCTGGTGCGGCTGAACTTCTGCAAGGTGTTCGACTGGACGGGGGAGCTGCACATGCGCGAAGGCCAGTTGTTTGCCTGGCAGCGCCTGCCGGTGGAGGTCGCGCCGGTGTTGCCGGGCACGCTGCCGGTGCTGTCCTGGTTCGCGGCGGAACGCGCGTTTTCCGGTGCGACACAGGTCGCCGGCTGACCGAGTCACCGAGTCACATTCAGGTCGTGTTAGGTTGCTCTGTTATTGATAGCTGCCGGCGCTTTCCGCATAAGGGCTATCGGCACATTTGACTTGTACATCCGGCGTTCTGCCTGGTGCCCGGCCTCAAGCTGTGAATTCCCACTGTTTTCTCGCACCCAGCACCGCATCGGGGTAGGCTGCCTTGCCACGCGAACCGTTGTAGCGGCCCAGGCCCAGAAACAGGTCGCCTTTCTCCCGGTCCAGGTAATGCCTCAGGATCACGCAACCAAAGCGCAGGTTGGTCTGCATGTGAAACAGCTTGCCGGCATCGCCGTCGCCGATCACCCGGGTCCAGAAAGGCATGACCTGCATGTAACCCCGGGCACCGACGCGGCTGACCGCAAATTTACGGAAATTGCTTTCGACCTGGATCAGGCCCAGCACCAGCGCCACGTCCAGGCCGGCGCGTTTGCTTTCGTACCAGACTGTCTGCAGAAATTCCTTGCGGATCTGCCATTCCGGCTTTTTCTTCCAGAGCCGGTCGCTCATGGCACCCAGCCAGCGCAGGTAGGCGAGGCGGCTTTCGGTATCGCGAAATTCGGGCACTGGCGGCGCCTGGCTGGCAATGGCCGAACTCAGCGCCGTGCGAACCGAGTCGATGAGTGGCTCTTCGATCTGTGCACCAGCCCACACCTGCTCCGAAAACAGGAGCGATCCCCCCAGGGCAGAAAAGGACTGCAGGCACTTTCTTCTTGAAAGCCCGGCAACCGGCGGGGGGGCTGCTGCAGCGGGACTCAATGGCGATATAAAGAAGTTGGACAGCCTCATTGCGCTCAGAGGGCCAGTTTTTCCTTGAGGAAGTTGAAGGCGCGTGCTAGGTCGATCTTGCTCGATGCGGCGTCGCGGCGGTGCTGGTATTCCAGCTGGCCGTCTTTCAGGCCGCGGTCGCCGATGGTGACGCGGTGCGGCACGCCGATGAGCTCCCAGTCGGCAAACATGGCTCCGGGCCGCTCGCCACGGTCGTCCAGGATCACGTCCACGCCGGCCGCGGCCAGCTCGTCATGAAGCTTTTCCGCCGCTGCTTTCACCTCGGGAAAACGATCCGGGCTGATGGGGCAGAGCACCACGGTAAAAGGTGCAATCGCGTCTGGCCAGATGATCCCGCGTTCGTCGTGGTTCTGCTCGATCGCCGCCGCCGGCAGGCGCGTGATGCCGATACCGTAGCAGCCCATTTCCAGGAACTGCGGCTTGCCGTTTTCGTCGAGAAAGGTGGCGTTCATCGCCTGGCTGTATTTGGTGCCCAGGTAAAACACATGGCCCACTTCGATGCCGCGTTCAATCGCCAGCACGCCCTTGCCGTCGGGGGAGGCGTCGCCCGCGACCACGTTGCGCAGGTCGGCGATCAGGTCGGGCTCGGGCAGGTCGCGGCCCCAGTTGACGCCGGTCAGGTGAAAGTCGGGCTCGTTGGCGCCACAGACCCAGTCGGCCAGGGCGGCCACCTCGCGGTCCACGGCCAGCTTGACCGGCTTCTTCATGTTCAGCGGGCCGAGGTAGCCCGGCTTGCAGCCGAAGTGGTCCTCGATTTCGGCCAGGGTGGCGAAACGGAAGCCGGCCAGGCCAGCCACCTTGCCGACCTTGACCTCGTTCATGTCGTGGTCGCCGCGCAGCAGCACCAGCCAGACCTGGGTTTTGTGGACCTTGCCCGCGTCGTCGAGCTCGTCGGTGGCCAGTACCAGGGACTTGACGGTGGACTGCAGCGGGATGGACAGCAGCTCGGCCACCTCGCCGCAAGTCGCCTTGCCCGGGGTCGCGGTTCTGGTCAGGGCCTGCACGGCCGTGGGCCGTCCGGCTGGCGGTGCCAGCGCTTCGGCTTTTTCCATGTTGGCAGCGTAGTTGCTCTCCGGGCAGTAGACGATGGCGTCTTCGCCGGTGGCGGCAATCACCTGGAACTCTTCACTGAGGTCGCCGCCAATCGCGCCGCTGTCGGCCGCGACGGCGCGGTAGGTCAGGCCGAAGCGGTCGAAAATCCGGCGGTAAGCCTGCGCCATGACCTGGTAACTGGCCTTGGCGGCGGTTTGGTCGCGGTCAAAGCTGTAGGCGTCCTTCATGATGAACTCGCGCCCGCGCATCAGGCCAAAGCGTGGCCGGCGTTCATCGCGGAACTTGGTCTGGATCTGGTACAGGTTTTTCGGCAGCTGCTTGTAACTCTTGATGTCCTGGCGCATCACGTCGGTGATGACTTCCTCGCTGGTCGGCTGCACCACAAAATCGCGGCCATGGCGGTCCTTGATGCGCAGCAGTTCCGGGCCCATGCTTTCAAAGCGTCCGGTTTCCTGCCAGAGCTCGGCCGGCTGGATCACCGGCATGCTCATTTCAACGGCGCCGGCGCGGTTCATTTCCTCGCGGACGATGGCTTCCACCTTGTGGATCACACGCAGGCCCATGGGCATGTAGTTGTAGATGCCGGCGCCCAGTTTCTTGATCATGCCGGCGCGCATCATCAGCTGGTGGCTCACCACCTCGGCGTCGGCGGGCGCTTCCTTGAGGGTGGAAATGAAGAACTGGGAGGCTTTCATGGCTTGTTTTTCTGGGCTTCGTGAAGTTTTTGGGACGACCGTCCCGGGGTGCGCTTGGCTCTGAGCATTCTGCTGTGCATAATGGACTCAGTTTAAAAAATTTGAGGTTTGATTATGCTTGACCGGGACGGCTTTCGGCCCAACGTCGGCATCATCTTGCTCAACCAGAGAAGTCAGGTATTTTGGGGCAAGCGTATCCGTACCCACTCGTGGCAGTTTCCGCAGGGTGGCATTGACCGGGGCGAAAATCCCGAGCAGGCCATGTTCCGCGAACTGCACGAAGAAGTGGGGCTGATGCCGCAACATGTGCAGGTGCTTGCCCGGACCCGGGACTGGTTGCGCTATGAGGTGCCTGACCGGTTTATCCGCCGCGATGCGCGCGGACATTACAAAGGCCAGAAACAGATCTGGTTTCTCCTGCAACTGGTCGGCCACGACTGGGACCTGAACCTGCGCGCCACCGACCATCCGGAGTTCGACGCCTGGCGCTGGAATGACTATTGGGTTCCACTGGACGTCGTCGTGGAATTCAAGCGCGGTGTCTATGAAATGGCGCTGACCGAGCTGTCGCGGTTCGTGCCGCGTTTTGACAACCGCTTCGAGCCACGGCCGGACCACCGGAACCGCTATTTGCGTGGTGGCTTGCGCCACCGCGATCCGGCCGATGCCGGCCCGCTGGATCAGGGGATTCACGGGCTGCGTGGTGCCGGTTTGCCCGGCGCATCTTTCGAGTTGCCTCCCGGCGCAACCTTTGAGCCCGATCCCCAGACCAGCCTGATGGCAGCCTCCAGAAAAGACAAGCATGACCTTTAAATCCTGGAGTGCGGCATGTTTGCTGGGCCTTTGCCTGGCAGCCTGGGCGCAGCCCAATATCAATACCGATCCCCTCGACTGGAAAGAAGGCGAGGTGCCGGCGCCACCGGCTTTTGAGACTCGAAAACTCCTGACTTTTGAAGTCCCGGGTTCCTCGCTGGTCTTTGGCGTTGATCCGGCCACCCTGCGCATCTCGGAAGACGGGATTGTCCGCTACGTGATGGTTGCCAGCAGCGCCACCGGTGCGCGCAATGTGTTTTATGAAGGCTTGCGCTGCGTCAGCGGGGAGCTCAAGACCTATGCCCGTTACACCCCGGAAGGCGCCTGGGTCAAGGTGGACAAACCGGAGTGGCGCTCGCTTTTCGGCAGCCCTTCGACTCGCCACGCGCTGCAGCTGGCCAAGGCTGGGGCCTGCAACAACGCTGCACCCCCGACCTCGGTCGAGGAAATGGTCCGACAGATCAAAACCCTGGGATTCAGGCCGTAAGGACCAAGTTGGTCCGGTGAATCATTTCGGCTTCACCGGTATAACCGAGCAGTTTTTCGAATTCTGAAGAGGGTTTGCGACAGATCAGCCGGGCCTCGGCGCTGGAGTAGTTGGCCAGCCCGCGGGCGACTTCGGCGCCGTTGCCGTCGCGAATGGCGATCACGTCGCCGCGGGAAAACTCGCCCTGCACGGCGGTCATGCCGATGGGGAGCAGGCTTTTGCCCTCGTCGCGTACCTTGACGGCCGCGCCGGCGTCCACCGTCACGGCGCCTCGCAACTGCAGATGGTCGGCGATCCATTGTTTGCGGGCCTGGTTCTTTCCCGTCGGGGCAACCAGCAGCGTGCCAATGGCTTCGCCCTGTGTCAGTCGGATCAAGGCATTCGGTTCCCGGCCCCAGGCAATCACGGTGGAAGCGCCGGACCCGGCCGCGCGTTTGGCCGCCAGGATTTTCGTGATCATGCCGCCCTTGCCGATGCTGGAGCCTGCGCCGCCCGCCATGGCTTCCAGCGCAGGGTCGCCGGCTTGCGCCTCATGGACAAAACGCGCCGAGGCATCCTTGCGCGGGTCGGCGGTGTACAGGCCTTTCTGGTCGGTCAGAATGATCAGTGCATCAGCATCGACCAAGTTGGCCACCAGGGCGCCCAGGGTGTCGTTGTCGCCGAACTTGATTTCATCGTTGACCACGGTGTCGTTTTCGTTGATCACCGGCACCACGCCGAGCTGGAGCAAGGTCAGCAGGGTAGAGCGGGCATTGAGATAACGTTCGCGATCGGCCAGGTCGGCATGGGTGAGCAGCACCTGCGCACTGCCGACACCGTTTTCGCGAAGCTGGCTTTCATACACCTGCACCAGGCCCATCTGGCCCACGGCGGCGGCGGCCTGCAGTTCATGGATGGCCTTGGGACGCGTGGCCCAGCCCAGACGTTTCATGCCCTCGGCGATGGCACCGCTACTGACCATGATGACTTCCCGGCCACTTTTGACCAGCACGGCGAGCTGCTGACACCACTGCCCGATCGCCAGCGCGTCCAGCCCCCGGCCTTCGTCGGTGACCAGGCTGGAGCCAACCTTGACGACGATGCGTCTGGCGCTGAGGAGGACGGTGGACGCTGTTTTTTCCTGCATGTTCAGGGTATTTTAGGGCTCCAGCCCTTGGTGGACGGACGCAAGTAGCTACTATTTTTGTAGCACAGCAAAAAAACGGCGGGAGGCGCTTTCAGCCGGCCGCTGGCGGCTCTGCCGGCAACTCTGCAAAGCGCGGGTCGATCTCTTCCGGCTCCTGCTCGCTTTTCTGCACTGACTTGACGTGCTGGTAAATCGTCTTGACCAGCTGCTCGCAACCCTCGCGTGTCAGGGCCGAGATCTCGAACACCGGACCCTTGAACTTGAAACGCTTGACAAAGTCCTTGACCCGCGCGGCGCGCTTGTCCGCATCCACCATGTCGAGCTTGTTGAGCACCAGCCAGCGCGGTTTGTTGTACAGCGCCTCATCGTATTTCTTGAGCTCGGCCACAATGGCCTTTGCCTGTGCCACAGGATCCACGCTGTCGTCAAAAGGCGCCATGTCCACGATGTGCAGCAGCAGGCGGGTGCGCTGCAGGTGGCGCAGGAACAGGTGGCCCAGACCGGCGCCTTCGGAGGCACCCTCGATCAGGCCGGGTAAATCCGCAACAACAAAACTCTGTTCGGGGCCGACCCGCACCACACCAAGGTTGGGGTGCAGGGTGGTGAAAGGGTAGTCGGCAATACGCGGCCTGGCGTTGGAGATGGCCGAGATGAAGGTGGATTTGCCCGCGTTGGGCATGCCCAGCAGGCCGACATCGGCCAGGACTTTCAGTTCCAGCTTGAGACTTTTGTGTTCACCGGGCCAACCCGGTGTCTTGCTGCGCGGCGCGCGGTTGGTCGAGCTCTTGAAGCGCAGGTTGCCGAAGCCACCGTCGCCGCCCTTGGCGATCAGCACTTCCTCGCCGGGGACCAGCAGCTCATACAGAACCTCGCCGGTTTCGGCATCGGTCAGGATGGTGCCCACCGGCATCTTGAGGATGATGTCGTCGCCCTTGGCGCCAAACATGTCCGAGCCCATGCCATGCTCGCCGTTGCGTGCATGGTGACGGCGTGAAAACCGGAAATCCACCAGGGTGTTCAGATTGACGTCTGCCAGGGCATACACATGTCCTCCGCGTCCGCCGTCACCCCCGTTGGGCCCACCGAACTCCTTGTACTTTTCATGGCGGAAGGAGACGCAGCCACTCCCGCCATCGCCAGCGGCGATGTCAATATAGGCTTCGTCAACAAATTTCATGATCTTGTAAAGGAGTCCGGCAGCACGGGCCGCCGGACTCCTGAAGGTAGTTTACAAACATTAAAAACAAGAGGGGCCAAAACAACAAAGCCCCGACCAAGCGGGGCTTCGATGCCATCGAAGTGATCAGCTTACGCTGGTGTCACGTTGACGGTGTGCTTGTTCAGCGCGCCTTTGACGGCAAACGAGACCGAACCGTCCACCAGTGCAAACAGCGTGTGGTCCTTGCCGATGCCGACATTGACGCCAGGATGGAACTTGGTGCCACGCTGGCGCACGATGATGCTGCCTGCGTTGATCACTTCGCCGCCAAACTTCTTGACGCCCAACATCTTGGGCTTGGAATCCCGCCCGTTTCGCGTAGAGCCGCCGCCTTTTTTCTGTGCCATTTTTCAATACTCCTTGGTGCGTCGCTGCTTAGCCGGCGATGACGCCGATTTGCAATTCCGTGAAGTTCTGACGGTGACCTTGACGTTTTTGGTAGTGCTTGCGCCTACGCATTTTGAAAATGCGCACTTTGTCGCCCCTGCCGTGAGACAGGACAGTTACCGTAACAGTAGCGCCGGACACCAAGGGCGTACCAACCGTGATTGTGCTGCCGCTTCCGACAGCCAATACCTGGTCAATAACGATCTCTTGGCCTACGTCCGCAGCAATCTGTTCTACTTTAATTTTTTCACCAGTGGCAACTCTGTATTGTTTGCCGCCGGTTTTTATGACCGCGTACATGTAAGACCTCGTATGTGAGTTCTGCGGACGGATTTCCACAGAGCCCTAGATTCTAGCACGGCGCCATTATTTATCCCAGGTCCTGGGGTTCGCAGCCGCTGGAGGTGCCGGACGGGGTGCTGCTTTCTATAATTCATGAAATCTCATGTCTGGACTGTTTTGACTGTAAATTCTTCTAGCACCGCCGCCGCACTGGCCCTGATTGCCGACGACATGCAGGCCATGGACGCCGTGATCGCGCGCCGCCTGAGCACCGAAGTGCCCTTGGTCAGTGAGGTATCGCAATACATCATCGCAGCCGGTGGCAAGCGCCTGCGCCCTGCGCTGCTGCTGCTGATGTGCGGTGCCTTGGGCTACCAGGGTGAGCAGCGTTTCAATCTGGCCGCTGTGGTGGAATTCATACATACGGCGACCTTGCTCCACGATGACGTGGTTGACGAGTCCTCCCTGCGCCGCGGCCGTGCCACCGCCAACGCTGCATTTGGCAACCCGGCCAGTGTTCTGGTGGGGGATTTCCTTTATTCCAGGGCCTTCCAGATGATGGTTGATGCCGGCGACATGCGCATCATGCAAACCCTGGCCGAGGCGACCAACATCATTGCCGAAGGCGAAGTGCTTCAGTTGATGAACATGCACGATGCCGGCTTGTCCGAGGAAGACTATCTGCGCGTAATCCGCTCGAAAACCGCCAAGCTGTTTGAGGCGAGCGCCCGGCTGGCTGCATTGCTGGCGCAGGTGCCGCCCGACATGGAGCGTGCCTGCGCCGATTACGGACAGGCGCTGGGAACCGCCTTCCAGGTGATTGACGATGTGCTGGACTATGACGGTGATGCCGATGAAATGGGAAAAAACCTCGGGGACGATCTGCGCGAAGGCAAGGCCACCCTGCCGCTGATCATCGCCATGCAGCGCGGCACCTCTGAAGAGCAGGCCACCATCCGGCGGGCCATCGAGACCGGCGGGACGGGGCAACTGGCCGAGATCGTGGTCATTGTCCGCAAGACCGGTGCCTTGCAGGCGACCCGGGATGCAGCGGCCGCGGAGGCCCAACGCGCCATACGGGCGCTGGCGGCATTAGGGGCCAACCCCTATAGCGAGGCCTTGCTACAATTGGCATCTCAGTTGCTGCAGCGTCGTTCCTGACGCTTGTTCGAGCACTTTTCGGGGTGTAGCTTAGCCTGGTAGAGCGCTACGTTCGGGACGTAGAGGCCGGAGGTTCGAATCCTCTCACCCCGACCATTCAAGGTCCGCTCCCGTCCCCCGCATCCCGTCCGAGGATGTCCGATCTTTGCTTTGTTCCAACACCGGGTCAGGGGCAGCACGCTTTTAGATTTACACCGCCAGATCTATCGGCGATGATGTCAATTTTATCAATTCGGGCTGGATTCTCAACACCATGGCAGCTGTCGATACAGTAAGCACCGCACCCGCAGCGCTGGCATTGCCCGGCTTGGGCAGGGCGTTGGTCATTGCAGGCAAGCTGGGCCAAAAGGCCGCGGAGGACATCTTTCGCAAGGCCCAGAGCGGGCGGACCAGCTTCATTGCCGAATTGACAGGGTCCGGCGCGGTATCCCCGTCCGACCTTGCGCACACCATGTCCACCGCGTTTGCGGCCCCCCTTCTTGACCTGAATGCGATAGACACACAGCGTTTGCCCAAGGGTTTGCTGGACACGAAAATCTGTCAGGCCTACCGGATTGTGGTTCTGAGCAAGCGCAGCAACCGCCTGATTGTTGCGACCGCCGACCCGTCCGATCAGGAGGCTGCGGAAAAGATCAAGTTCTCTACCCAGATGGGGGTGGACTGGGTCATTGCCGAATACGACAAGCTGTCCAAGATGGTGGAAGCGTCCGCCACTACCGCGTCCGAAGCCATGGACAGCATCATCGGCGACGATTTCGAATTTGATGAATCCACCGCCGAAGCGGCCAGCGCGGACAGCAACGACACAGGTGTTTCGGAGGTCGAGGACGCGCCGGTCGTCAAGTTTCTGCACAAAATGCTGCTCGACGCTTTCAGCATGCGGGCTTCTGACCTGCATTTCGAGCCCTATGAGCATACCTACCGGGTGCGCTTCCGCATCGACGGCGAGCTGCGCGAGATTGCCTCGCCTCCTGTGGCCATCAAGGAGAAGCTGGCCTCGCGGATCAAGGTCATCTCGAAAATGGACATTTCGGAAAAGCGGGTTCCCCAGGACGGGAAAATGAAGCTGAAAATCGGTCCCGACCGGGTGATCGATTTCCGTGTCAGCACCCTGCCCACCATGTTCGGTGAAAAGATCGTGATCCGTATCCTGGATCCGAGCAGCGCCAAACTCGGCATTGATGCCCTGGGGTACGAGCCCATCGAAAAGGAGCGCCTGCTCAAGGCTGTTCAGCGTCCCTACGGCATGGTGCTCGTGACAGGCCCGACCGGGTCCGGCAAAACCGTGTCCCTTTACACCTGCCTGAATATCCTGAACAAGCCGGGCGTGAACATCGCAACGGCAGAGGACCCGGCCGAGATCAACCTGCCGGGCGTCAACCAGGTCAGCATGAACGACAAGGCCGGCCTGACGTTTTCCGTGGCCCTGAAAGCCTTTTTGCGGCAGGACCCGGACATCATCATGGTCGGCGAGATCCGCGATCTGGAAACGGCCGAAATCTCCATCAAGGCCGCCCAGACCGGCCACCTGGTGCTCTCCACCCTGCACACCAACGATGCGCCGGCCACCCTGACGCGGCTACGCAACATGGGCATTGCCCCCTTCAACATCGCCTCGAGCGTCATCCTGATCACGGCACAGCGCCTGGCGCGGCGCCTTTGCCCCAATTGCAAGGCGCCCGCTGATATTCCGCGTGAGACGCTGCTGGACGCGGGTTTCAAGGAGGAGGATGTGGATGGCACCTGGACGCCTTACCGTCCCGTCGGGTGCTCCATGTGCAACAACGGCTACAAGGGCCGGGTCGGGGTTTACCAGGTCATGCCCATCACTGAAGAGCTCCAGCGGATCATCCTGCGCGATGGCAGCGCGCTCGAAATCGCTGCGCAGGCAGAAAGCGAGGGCGTCAAAAGCCTGCGTGGAGCGGGGCTGCACAAAGTCAAGCTCGGCATGACCTCACTCGAAGAAGTCCTGGCCTGCACCAATGTTTAAGCCATTGTTTCTCAACAGGCCGGTCGCTGGCATCGCTGGGCATTTCGAGTCCCCATCATCACTTCCTTACTGAAGAAGGCACCATGGCAACTGCAGCATCCAGAGACATCAAGGAGTTTGTCTTCGAGTGGGAAGGCAAGGATCGCAATGGCAAGCAGGTGCGGGGAGAAACCCGTGCGGTGGGCGAAAACCAGGTCAAGGCTTCCCTGCGCCGGCAGGGTGTGCTGGCGACCAAGATCAAAAAGCGTGGCATGCGTTCGGGCAAGTCCATCAAGCCCCGGGATATCGCCATTTTCACCCGTCAGCTGGCCACCATGATGAAGGCTGGCGTGCCTTTGCTGCAGGCTTTCGACATTGTCGGGCGCGGCAACGCCAATGCCAGCGTGACCAAGCTGCTCAATGACGTGCGCACCGATGTTGAAACCGGCACGTCCCTGAGCGCTGCCTTTCGCAAATACCCTCTGTACTTCAATGCGCTGTATTGCAATCTGGTGGAAGCTGGCGAGGCGGCAGGTATCCTGGAGCAGTTGCTGGATCGTCTTGCCGTCTATATGGAGAAAACCGAGGCCATCAAGTCGAAAATCAAGTCGGCACTGATGTACCCGACTTCGGTGGTGGTGGTGGCTTTTGTGGTGGTTGCGGTGATCATGATTTTCGTGATTCCCGCGTTCAAGGAAGTGTTCACCTCTTTCGGTGCGGATTTGCCGGCTCCGACACTGTTTGTCATGGCCATCAGCGAGTTTTTTGTGGCTTACTGGTGGCTCATTTTTGGTGGCGTCGGCGGGAGCGTCTATTTTTTCATGCAGGCCTGGAAGCGCAATGAAAAAGTACAGCGGGTGATGGACCGCCTTCTGCTGAAAATGCCGGTGTTTGGTGCACTGATTGAAAAGTCCTGCATCGCCCGCTGGACGCGCACGCTGTCAACCATGTTCGCAGCGGGTGTGCCACTGGTGGAGGCCCTGGACTCGGTCGGTGGCGCGTCCGGCAACTCTCTTTACGAGGACGCTACCCGAAAGATCCAGCAGGAAGTCTCGACCGGCACCAGCCTGACGGCAGCCATGGGCAATGCCAACCTGTTTCCGACCATGGTGTTGCAGATGTGCGCCATCGGCGAGGAGTCGGGTTCCGTGGACCATATGCTTGGAAAAGCAGCAGATTTTTATGAGGCAGAGGTCGATGAGATGGTGGCGGGCCTGTCCAGCCTGATGGAGCCCATCATCATCGTGTTCCTCGGTGGGCTGATCGGCGGGATTGTGGTGTCCATGTACCTGCCGATCTTCAAACTGGGCCAAGTGGTCTGATGCCCGGGCTTGCGCTCGGTTTGCCTGCGGAATTCAACGCCGCACTGGCCGGTATCCTGGGGCTCTTGGTCGGCAGCTTCCTCAATGTGGTCATTTACCGCTTGCCGAAAATGATGGAGAGGCAGTGGGCGGCCGAATGCGCCGAGCTTGCCGGCAAGGTTGCCGATCATGGCGAAAAATTCAATTTGATGGTGCCCCGTTCCCGCTGCTCAAGCTGCGGCCATGTGATTGCCTGGTACGAAAACATTCCCATTCTGAGTTACCTTTTCCTGCGGGGAAAGTGTTCTGTCTGTGGCACGAAGTTCGGATGGCGCTATCCGTTGGTGGAGGCCGTCACGGGTGCTTTTTTCTTTTTTTGCGCCTGGCGCTGGGGCTTGACCGCCACCGGCCTGGCCTGGAGCGGTTTTGCCGCCACCTTGCTGGCACTGGCGCTGATTGACTGGGATACCACGCTGTTGCCGGACGACGTCACCTTGCCGCTGTTGTGGGCGGGGCTGATCGTCGCGGCGCTGGGCTGGAATCCGGCGGTGCAACTCACGGCGGCGCTGTGGGGCGCGGTGGCCGGTTATCTGTCCCTGTGGCTGGTGTACTGGGCTTTCAAGCTGGTGACCGGCAAGGAAGGCATGGGATACGGAGACTTCAAGCTTTTTGCGGCCCTGGGTGCCTGGTTCGGCTGGAGTGCCCTGGTGCCGATGATCCTGATGGCGTCGGTGATCGGCGCCCTGGTTGGCATTGCATTGAAGTTCTCCAGTGGCTTGCGCGAAGGCGGGTATGTGCCTTTTGGCCCCTTCCTGGCAGGTGCTGGATTGACGGCCATGGTGTTTGGTCCCCAGTCCATTCTGCGGTTTATCGGGTTGTAGCCTCATGCGGGCATTGCGCTTGGGTTTGACGGGCGGGATTGGCAGCGGAAAAAGCACGGTTGCGACGATGCTGGCCGACTGCGGGGCTGCGGTGATTGATTCCGACGCCATCTCGCGTCAGCTCACGGCGCCAGGAGGCGCTGCCATGGACAGGATTTCAGAGCAGTTTGGTGCCCGGTTCATCACGCCGGAAGGCGGCTTGAACCGCGACGCGATGCGTGAGCACGTTTTTGCGGATGCCAAGGCAAAAAAACAGCTGGAAGCGATTATCCATCCGCTGGTCGGCGAAGAAACCGCCCGGCAGGCCGGGCAGGCCAACAGCGCATGTATCGTGTTTGATGTCCCCCTGCTGGTTGAGTCAGGCCGCTGGCGCCAGCGTGTGGACCAGGTGCTGGTGGTGGACTGCAGCGAGGCAACACAGGTCAGCCGGGTGATGGCGCGCAATGGATGGACGCGTGAAGCGGTGGAACGTGTCCTGGCCGGGCAGGCGAACCGCGACCAACGGCTCGCGGCCGCCGACATCTGCATTTACAACGATGCGCCCTTGTCGCTGGCTGCGCTGGCGGTCATGGTTCAGCAACTGTCGCAGCGCTTCGGGCTATGATGGATGGACAACCAACCCGCTGAAAAAGATATATCGCAGTGATCCTTTACGAGTATCCCTTCAACGAACGCATTCGTACCTATTTGCGACTTGAGCATCTGTTTCACCGCTTGGGCGAATTGGCTGCGCGCGAACATCCGACCGACCACCACTACGCCATCACCACCATTTTCGAGATCATGGACGTGGCGGCCCGGGCCGACCTGAAGACCGATGTACTCAAGGACCTGGACCGGCAGAAACACACACTGAACGGCTACCGCGGCAACCCTGCGATTTCCGAGGCGGTGCTGGACGAGGTCACCGGGCAGCTCGATGGCTGTTTTGCGGCGCTGAACAGCCTGCCCGGGAAGGCGGGACAGTCCCTGACTGAAAACGACTGGCTCATGAGCATTCGCAGCCGCATTGGCATCCCCGGCGGAACCTGCGAGTTCGATCTGCCGGCTTATTTCGCCTGGCAGCACTTTGACGCGCACCAGCGGCAACAGGACCTGCAGCGCTGGATCGCCACGCTGGTGCCGCTGGCCGAGTCGGTCCGGATGTTGCTCAAGTTGTTGCGCGACTCCGGTCTACCGCAAAAAGTCGTGGCGGCGGGTGGGCAGTACCAGCAAACCCTGCCGCAGGGACGTACGTTCCAGCTTCTGCGCCTGCTGATCGACCCCAGCCTCGGGCTGATTCCGGAGATCAGCGGTAACCGCCTGATGGTTTCCGTGCGCCTCATGCGCCATGAAAGCGACGACCGGCTGCACGCCAGCACTGACGACGCCGCGTTCGAACTGACACTTTGTTCCTGAGACCGTCCGTTGGACGCCGGTCCTGCCCCCAGATTTTTCCAGCGTGAACTCGCCACCATGAATCCCGACCAGCCTCCACCCAAAACAGTGGTCTGCCCCACCTGCGGCGGCCCCAGCATTTTTGCGCCGGAAAACCGGTTTCGGCCTTTTTGCAGCGAGCGCTGCAAAAATATCGATCTGGGCGCCTGGGCCAGCGAGGGTTTTCGTTTGCCGGCCGACGCCCCGCCGGATGACCAGGTCTACGGCGACGCCAGGTTGCAGTAAGGGCCTGCCATCGTGTAAAAAGCGGTGTGGCAGCGCGCCGACCGATAACCAGGAGGAGAGGGACATGATTCACACATCCTTTGCACGCCGTAAAGCGGCCGTGTTGGCGGCGTCCCTGGTGCTGTGCCTGGCGGCCAGCCCAGGCTTGGCGGCCAGCAAGAAGGCCAAAAAGACAGGCAATGCGCCACCCGGCAAAAGCGCCAAGTTCATGCCCGGCTCTCAGGAAACCGCCAGGGAGCGCTCTGCAAGGCTCAAGCGCGAGTGCAAGGGCCGTGTCAACGCCGGGGCCTGTGAAGGGTATACCCAATAGGGCCGGTTGGCCCGAGTGAGGGCCCCACAACCTGCCGGTGAAGGGCAGGTCGGCGGGACGGTCTTTACTCGGTGGGTGTGCCCAGCACCTGCTGCAATTCGCCGCTCTGGTACATCTCCATCATGATGTCCGAGCCGCCGACAAATTCGCCTTTGACATACAGCTGGGGAATCGTCGGCCAGTTGCTGTATTCCTTGATGCCGTGGCGGATCTCCTCGTCCTCGAGCACATTCACGGTCGCCGGTTTGGTCACGCCGCAGGCTTTGAGCACCTGGATCGCGCGTCCGGAAAAACCGCACATGGGAAACTGGGCCGTGCCTTTCATGAAAAGCACAACCTCGCTGGATTTGACGATCTGGTCAATGCGTTGCTGGGTATCGCTCATGGGAGGGTCCTTTGGTGGGGGTATGGGGCGGCCGAAGGGAAGCCGGCCTTTGCTTTGTTCAGATAAGTGGATGTCAGAAGCGGTAAGTCAATGCCTGATTATCCCGCCGTTTGGCTGCCGGTGCCCAGAGCCGCGCCGGGCCAGCGCCCGCCCGAGCAGCGCGGTATGCCCGCCAGGTCGGCCCGGCTTTGCACTTCGGCAAAGCCCCGCTGCTCAAACAGCGTACACACCGCCCGAGCCTGGTCGTAGCCGTGTTCAAGCAGCAACCAGCCTTGCGTTTGCAGGTAGGCCGGCGCCTGCTCGATGATTTCCCGCAGGTCGTCCAGGCCGTCTTTCCCGGCCGTCAGTGCCTGCAGAGGTTCATGCTGCAGGGCCGGCAAATGGGGATCGGCATCGGCCACATAGGGCGGGTTGCTGACGATCAGGTGAAAGGGGGCACTTACATTTTCGAACCAGTTGCCCTGGATGAAGTGGACTGCCAGCTGGTGCTCCTGCGCGTTGGCGTCCGCAACCGCCAGCGCATCGATGCTGGCGTCCACCGCCGTGACGTCGAGCGCGGGCCGGCTTTTCTTGAGCGCGAGGGCAATCGCGCCGCTGCCGGTGCCCAGGTCGAGGACCCGGGCGGAATCCGGCATATCCGCTTGGGCCAGTTGTTGCAGGGCCCAGTCCACCAGGGTTTCCGTGTCCGGACGCGGCACCAGAACGCGGCGATCCACCTGGAGTTTCAGACCGAAGAACTCCTTGCTGCCGATGAGGTAGGCCAGCGGCTCCCCGGCTGCGCGGCGCAGGCTGAGTTCGCGGAAATGCTGCCCTGTCTCTTGCGGCAAAAAGGTCGTGTCATGTGTGAGCAGCCAGGCGCGGTCGGTGCCGGGCTTGCCCAGCACGTGCAGCAGTAGCAGCTGGGCGTCCAGCCGCTCCAGCCCGAGTTCCTGGGCTGCTGTCAGTGCCTGCGCGCAGGTGAGGATGTTCACGGGGAGGAATTCAGTCACGGTGATTTGCTATGAAAACAGGAGCTGTTGGCGCTTTCCAATCAAGGGCTGGAGGCCGATTTGTTGTTAAAAATTCAGCCCTTAGCCCTTAGCCCTTAGCCGTTGGACGAGTTTTCCAGGTCCGCCAGCAGTTCCGCGCCGCGCGCGACCTGCAGCGCCGTGACCACGTCGTCCATATCGCCTTCCATGATGGACAGCAGCTTGTACAGCGTCAGGTTGATGCGGTGGTCGGTCAACCGCCCCTGCGGAAAGTTGTAAGTCCGAATCCGGTCGCTGCGGTCGCCACTGCCGATCAGGCCCTTGCGCATGGCGGCGTCCTTGGCGGCGCGTTCGGAGCGGTCTTTTTCGTGGATGCGGGCGGTCAGCACCTTCAGCGCCTGGGCCTTGTTGCCGTGCTGGCTGCGGCCCTCCTGGCACTCGGCCACGATGCCGGTCGGCAGGTGGGTGATGCGCACCGCCGAGTCGGTCTTGTTGATGTGCTGGCCGCCAGCGCCGCTGGCGCGGTAGGTGTCGATGCGCAGGTCGGCCGGGTTGATCTGGATGGCCACCGCCTCGTCGGGCTCGGGCAGCACCGCGACCGTGCAGGCACTGGTGTGGATGCGGCCCTGGGTTTCGGTGGCCGGCACCCGCTGAACGCGGTGGCCGCCTGACTCAAAACGCAGCTTGCCGTATACGCCGACGCCCAGGGCATCGGGCGGGCCGTCCAGACGCAGCACCACTTCCTTGTAGCCGCCGAGCTCGCTGACCGATTCGCTGATGATCTCGACGGCCCAGCGCTTGCGCTCGGCGTAACGCGTGTACATGCGAAACAGGTCGGCCGCGAACAGCGCGGATTCATCGCCGCCCGCGCCGGCGCGGATCTCGATGAACGCCGGGCGCGCGTCGTCCGGGTCCCTGGGGATCAGCATCAGCTGCAGGGCTTCGTCCAGCCGGGCCATGTCGGCCTGCGCGGCCGTGATCTCTTCTTCGGCCATGGCGGCCATCTCGGGATCGTCTTTCGCCTCGGCCAGCATGGCCTGCGCACTGGCCAGATCAGCCTCGCGTGCCGTCAGTTGCTGGTACTGCGTGACCACGATGCTGGCCTCGGCGTGTTCACGCGTCAGGTTGCGAAAACGCTCCATGTTGCTGACAACGTCGGCGGCCGACAGCAGGGCGTCGAGCTCATGCAGCCGGAAAATCTGGCGGTCCAGGGTCTGGCGGAGAAAAGGTTTCATGGAAGGAGAAAGGGGAGCCGGGTGGCAAAAACGTTCAGGAAGGTGGCCGGCGGAGCCGACGCCGCGTTCAGCCCGCCGGGTGGGCTGTGGGTTCGCGGAAAGAACGCTAACGCTCTTTTTGCTGCCTGGGCAGGTTGCCGCGCAGAAACAGCCGGGAGACGGTCTGCGCCGTCGCTTCCCGGTTTTCCGCACTGCCGGCATGCAGCTCGGCGAGTGCACCGTGCAGCATTTTTTGCGTCAGCCCGCGCGATAACGCCTCGAGGACCGCATCCACCGGTTCGCCTTTGGCCAGCAGCTTTTTGGCGCGGGCAATTTCCAGCGCACGCCATTCGTCGGTCTGGGCGTTGAGTTGCTGGATCAGTGGCACGGTACGCCGCTGGTCCAGCCAGTGCATGAAATTCTGCACACCGGCATCGATGATGACTTCGGCTTCGGCCACGGCCGCCTGCCGGCTGTCCTTGCCGGTCTGCACCACATGCGCCAGATCATCGACGGTGTAGAGGTAGATGTCCGGCAGTTCCTTGACTTCCGGCTCGATGTCCCGCGGCACGGCCAGGTCGACCATGAACATCGGGCGGTGTTTGCGCAGCTTGACGGCGCGCTCGACCGCTCCCAGGCCGATGATGGGCAGGGTGCTGGCGGTGCAGCTGATCACCGCGTCGAACTCGTGCAGGCGGCCCGGCAGATCGGCCAGGCGCATGACCTCGGCGCCGAAGCGCCCGGCGATTTTTTCGCCGCGCTCCAGGGTGCGGTTGGCCACCGTCATGGCTTTCGGGTTTTTGGCGGCGAAGTGGGTGGCGGCCAGGTCGATCATCTCGCCCGCGCCGACAAACAGGATCCTGATATCGCTCAAATCCTCGAACAGCTGGCCGGCCAGCCGGACCGAAGCAGCCGCCAGGCTGATGCTGTGCGCGCCGATTTCGGTGCTGGTGCGCACTTCCTTGGCGACCGCGAAGGAACGCTGGAACAGCTGGTGCAGCGTGGTGCCCATGGCGCCGGCGTCTTCGGCGGCGCGTACCGCGTCCTTCATCTGGCCCAGGATCTGCGGCTCGCCCAGCACCATGGAGTCGAGTCCGCTGGCGACGCGAAAGGCGTGGCGCGCGGCGTGGTCGTTTTCCAGGGTGTAGGCGTGGGAACGCAGCAGGGCCGGCGAGACGCCGCCGCGGTGTGCCAGCCATTCGAGCGTGTGCTCCAGGTCGGACTTGTCGCCAGCGCAGTAGATCTCGGTGCGGTTGCAGGTGGACAGCAGCGTGGCTTCGGGCTGGCGCGCCAGCGACTCGCGCAAGCCCCTCAAGGTGGGCTCGATCTGCTCGATGGCGAACGCAAACCGGCCGCGCAAATCGAGCGGTGCGGTGGTATGGTTGATCCCCAAGGTCCAGACTGACATGGCCCGATTATAAAATTGAAGGGTGGCCAGACGCGGACATTCTTTCAATCCCCTTGATACAGGGCAAGCCGGGGCGCCGATGACGCGCCTGGCCCCTTTCGATGGACTCCCCGACTGACTCCGTTCAATCCGCCCCGGCATGACTGCACTCAACCTGATCAACCAGCTGCTCAATTTCATGGCTCCGGCCGCCTTTGTGGCGCTGTTCATGGTGCTGGTGGCCCATGTCTTTGCCCGATTTTTCAGGTCAAAAAGGATGTTAGCCCTTTCCCTGACTGCGCAACTAGCTATTGTTTTTATAGCGTCTCTGACCCTGCTGTTGGCCGGTCTGGTCATTTTTGGCCGCGACGGCAAGATGGCCAGTTATGCCCTGCTGGCCGTGGGTGCAGCGACCTGCCAGTGGGTGTTGCTGCGCGGCTGGAAAGCCTGAACGCGCTGTTCAGGCGTCGGGGGCGAACAGGTCGACCCGGTCGGTGATGATGCCGTCGGTCCCCAGATCCAGCAGGCGCTGGGCCGCCCATTCGTCGTTGACGGTGTAGCTCAGGCAGCGAAACCCGGCGCTTTGGGCCTGCAGCACGGTGGAGCTGTCCCACAGGGCCTGGTTGCAGACCAGTGCCGCGCAGTCCAGCGTCAGCGCCGTTTCCAGCCAGCCCATCCACAGACTGTCGAGCAGCAGGCCACGCGGCAACTGCGGTTGCGCGGCTTTTGCAGCTTCCAGCGCCTCGGGCTGAAAAGAAGTCAGCAGTGGTGGCACGGCGGCGCCTTCCCAAAGGCGGGCGGCGGCATTGGCCACGACCGTGCCCGTGCGGGCTTCAAGGCCGGGGGTGGGCTTGATCTCGATGTTCAGGAAATAACCGTTGCGCTGGCAATAACGCGCCACGTTGTCCAGGCTGGCCAGCGGCTCGCCGGCATAGGCCCGTGAGTGCCAGCCGCCCGCGTCCAGCCGCGACAGCGCTTCCCACGGCTGGTCGCCGCCTGTGCCCTGGCCGCTGGTCGTGCGTGCCAGCGTGGCGTCATGCATCAGGAAGGGCACGCCGTCGGCGCTCAGCTTCACATCACACTCGAACATGCGGTAGCCGTGGGCCGCGCCCAGGCGGAAGGCTGCCAGCGTGTTTTCGGGCGCCAGCTTGCCGGCGCCGCGGTGCGCGATCCAGCGCGGATAGGGCCAATCGGGCAAACCGTTCACCGCGTCAGAGGCGCTTGCCCGTGGCGCCGTCAAACCAGTGCACCCGGTCTTCGCGTGGTGCAACCAGGATGGTGCTGTCGGGCTTGGGAGCGGGGTACTGTTCGTCGGTGCGCACGATGAGCGTCTCGTCCCCAAGGCGGCAGTAAATAAGGCGCTCGGCGCCCAGCAGTTCCACGGTCTCGACCTTCAGTTCCCAGCCAGTGTTGCCAATGTCCAGATGCTCGGGTCGTATGCCCATGATGCTTCCCTCGCGTGCGCCGGGGGCGTTCTTGAGGAGATTCATCGGTGGTGAACCGATGAAGCTGGCCACGAAGGTGGACGCTGGGCGGTGATACACCTCTTCGGGTGTGCCGAATTGCTCCATCACGCCGGCATTCATCACCATCATGCGCTGGGCCAGCGTCATCGCTTCAACTTGGTCGTGCGTCACGAACAGACTGGTGATGCCCAGTTCGCGGTGCAATTTCTGAATCTCCAGCCGGGTCTGGGCGCGCAGCTTGGCGTCCAGGTTGGACAGCGGCTCGTCGAACAGGAAAACCTGCGGCTGGCGCACGATGGCGCGGCCCATGGCCACGCGCTGGCGTTGCCCGCCCGAGAGCTGGCGGGGCTTGCGGTCCAGCAGGTGGCCCAGCTCCAGGATGCCGGCCGCCTTGTCGACACGGACCTTGATCTCGTCAAGGGGCACCTTCTTGATCTTCAGGCCATAGGCCATGTTGTCAAACACGCTCATGTGCGGGTAAAGCGCGTAGTTCTGGAACACCATCGCGATGTCGCGTTCGGCCGGTTCCAGATCGTTGACGACACGCCCGCCTATGGATATCTCGCCAGCGGTGATTTCTTCCAGGCCGGCCACCATACGCAGCAGGGTCGATTTACCGCAGCCCGAGGGGCCCACGATGACGATGAATTCGTGGTCTGCAATCTCGGCATTGACGCCGTGGATCACCTTGACCGCAGTTTTGCCGGCGCCGTAGTGCTTGACGACATCTTTGAGTTGAATCGAAGCCATGTTCTGTTTCCGTCTTATTTTTCTGTATCGACCAGGCCCTTGACGAACCAGCGTTGCATCAGCATGACCACCAGTGCGGGCGGAATCATGGCCAGCACAGCGGTTGCCATGACGATGTTCCAGTCGGTGGCGGCATCGCCACCGCTGATCATGCGCTTGATGCCGATCACCACGGGATACATGGTTTCGTTGGTGGTGACAAGCAGAGGCCACAGGTACTGGTTCCACCCGTAGATGAACTGGATCACGAAGAGCGCAGCAATACTGGTGGTTGACAGCGGCACCAGTACATCCTTGAAAAAGCGCAATGGCCCGGCACCGTCCATGCGTGCCGCTTCCACCAGTTCGTCGGGCACGGTCAGAAAGAACTGTCTGAACAGGAAGGTGGCTGTCGCCGAGGCAATCAACGGGATGGTCAGACCGGCGTAGGTGTTGAGCATGCCCAGGTCGGACACCACCTGGTAGGTCGGACCGATGCGTACCTCCACCGGCAGCATCAGCGTGACAAAAATAGCCCAGAAAAAGAACATGCGAAACGGAAACCGGAAGTACACGATTGCAAACGCCGACAGCAGCGAGATGACGATCTTGCCGATCGCGATGACCAGTGCCGTGATCAGGCTGACCATCATCATGCGGCCCACCGGCGCATTCGAGGCCGCGCCCATGCCGGTGCCTTTGAGCGCAGCAGTGTAGTTTTCGACCATGTGCGAGCCGGGCAGCATGGACATCGGTGCCTGCAAAATCTCGTCGGCCGTCTGGGTGGAGGCGACGAAGGTCACATACAGCGGAAACGCCACGACAAACACGCCGATGATCAGTACGAGGTGCGCGAGGATGCGCAGGAAAGGGCTGCGTTCGACCATCAGTACTGCACCTTCTTTTCGACGAACCGGAACTGGATAACGGTCAGAATGATGACGATGAACATGAGCACCACCGACTGCGCGGCCGAGCCACCCAGGTCGAGCGCCTTGAAGCCGTCGTAATACACCTTGTAGACCAGGATGGCGGTATCGCGACCCGGCCCGCCTTCCGTCGCCGCGTCGACGATGGCGAAGGTGTCGAAGAAGGCGTAGACCATGTTGATCACGAACAGAAAGAACGTGGTGGGTGACAGCAGCGGGAACTGGATCGACCAGAAGCGGCGCCAGGGTCCGGCGCCGTCAATGGCCGCTGCCTCGACCAGCGACTTGGGAATACTCTGCAGGCCCGCCAGGAAGAACAGGAAGTTGTAGGAGATCTGCTTCCACACCGCCGCCACCACGATCAGCGTCATGGCGTGGTTGCTGTTGAGCAGGCTGTTCCATTCGATGCCCAGCTTGCGCAGCGCGAACGACACAATGCCAATGGATGGCGCAAACATGAACAGCCACAACACCCCGGCCACCGCAGGTGCGACGGCGTAGGGCCAGATCAGCAAGGTGCGGTAGACCCCCGTTCCCTTGACAACCCGGTCGGCAAACACGGCCAGCAGCAGCGACAGCCCAATGCCCAGAGAAGCCACCAGCACTGAAAAAACCGCCGTGATTTTGAAGGACGCCAAGTAAGTAGGGTCGTCAATCAGGTTCGCGAAGTTCTTCAGTCCCACCCACTCGGTGGACAGACCGAAAGCGTCGGACTGCTGGAAAGACTGCAGCAAGGCCTGGGCAGCCGGCCAGAAGAAGAAGATGGCAATGACCGCCACTTGGGGCGCCAAAAGCACCCAGGGCAGCCATGCAGAGCGGAAGACAACGCGTTTTTCAGAGGCCACAATTTTTTAACCAGAAAGGGCCGCGCCCCGGGTGGGGCAGCGGCAGGCAGAGCCGGGAGTGTAGTACGTCAGCACCACCCGGCCCGCGCGCGTCAGTCTCAGTTGGCTTTCTGGAACCGCTCAAGCTGCTCGTTGCCGCGGCTCACGATGGCGTCCAGCGCTTCCTTGGCGCTCTTCTTGCCAGCCCACACCTGCTCGAGTTCTTCGTCCTCGATGGCGCGGATCTGGATGAAGTTGCCCAGACGGATGCCGCGCGACTTGTCGGTGGTCTTGCGGATCATCTGGTTCACAGCCACATCGGTGCCAGGGTTCTGCTTGTAGAAACCGGATTTTTCGGTCACATCAAACGAGGCCAGGGTGATCGGCAGGTAGCCAGTGCGCTGGTGGCTCTTGGACTGGATGTCGGCATTGGTCAGGTAGTGGAAGAACTCGGCCACACCCTTGTACTCAGCAGGCTTCTTGCCGCCCATGACCCACAGCGAGGCGCCGCCGATCACGGTGTTCTGCGGTGCGCCGGCCACATCAGGGTAGTAAGGCAGGGGCGCAATACCAAAGTCGAACTTGGCGTTTTTCTTGATGCTGGCGTAGGTGGACGACGAAGCCGTCGCCATGGCACATTCGCCAGAGTAGAAAGGCGCGTCGGCCTTGTTGCCGCGGCCACGGTAGACAAACAGGCCCTGCTTGGCCATGTTGGACAGGTTCTCAACGTGACGCACGTGCAACGGGCTGTTGGTGACCAGTCGGGCGCTGGTGCCGCCAAAACCGTTGCCTTTGGTGGCGAACTCTGTGTTGTGCCAGGTGGAGAAACTTTCCAGCTGGGTCCAGCCTTGCCAGCTGGTGGTGAACGGGCAGCTCACGCCGGCGGCTTTGAGCTTGGCTGCGGCCAGCACCAGTTCAGGCCAGGTGGCTGGCGGCTTGTTCGGATCCATGCCGGCTTTTTTGAACAGATCCTTGTTGTAGTTCAGCACAGTGGTGGAGCTGTTGAACGGGAAGCTCAGCATCTGGCCGCTGGGGGCGGTGTAGTAACCCACCACGGCCGGAATGTAGGCCTTGGGGTCGAACTTGTAACCGGCATCGGTCAACACCTTGCCAACCGGCACCACGGCGCCCTTGGCGGCCATCATGGTGGCGGTGCCCACTTCGAACACCTGCAGGATGTGCGGGGCGTTGCCGGCGCGGAAGGCAGCCACGGCCGCCGGCATGGTTTCGTCGTAGGTGCCCTTGTAGGTCGGGACGATCTTGTATTCCTTCTGGCTCTTGTTGAAGCCGTCGGCCAGATCGAGCACCCAGTCATTGAGCCCGCCGGTCATTGAATGCCACCACTGGATTTCAGTTTGCGCATGGCTGGCGACGGGTAGGGCGAGTACGCAGGCCGCCAGGGTAAGCGCCGTTAAATTTTTCTTCATTACAACTCCTGATTGGATCGGTTGGACAAAACGATGAATCGTTAGTCTAAGAATGATTTGTGACAGAGGAATTTAAGCGATTTCCCAAACGGCTCGCAAGCGGGTTTCCACGAGGAGACCGGTTGAGCGCATCGGGAAGCCCAATGTTGCACTGCGGTAACATAGACCTACCGCATGCATGGCCGCTGGCCACGGCTGAATTTCCCCCACGATGAACGCCCCTGACACTCTCCAAGAACTGAATGTTTTCGCGGAAGACACCGCGCCTGACGCGGCGAACGGGCAAGCCCGCATCCGCGAGATTCCTTACAACTACACCTCGTTTTCCGACCGCGAGGTCGTGATCCGGCTACTGGGCGTGCGCGCCTGGGATCTGCTGAACCTGCTTCGCGACGAACGCCGAACCGGCCGTTCGGCCCGCATGTTGTACGAAGTGCTGGGGGACGTCTGGGTGGTGCAGCGCAACCCCTATCTTCAGGATGACCTGCTGGACAACCCCAAGCGCCGCAGGATGCTGGTCGAGGCCCTGCAGCACCGGCTCTCCGAGGTCGAAAAACGCCGTACGCCCCAGGCGGACAGCCAGCGCGACGCCATTGTGGGCGAGCTGCTTGAAACCGCGCGCGCCGCGGTCAGCCGTTTTGCAACCTCGTTCGAGGACATGGCCGACCTGCGTCGCCAGACCGCACGCCGGCTAGGCAAGTTCACGCTCAAGGACAACATCAAATTTGACGGCCTGTCACGTGTCTCGCATGTGACCGATGCGACCGACTGGCGTGTCGAATACCCGTTTGTCGTGCTGACGCCGGACACCGAAGTCGAGATGGCCGGCCTGGTCAAGGGCTGTATCGAGCTCGGGCTGACCATCATTCCACGCGGCGGCGGCACCGGCTACACCGGTGGCGCGATTCCCCTGAGCTGGAAGTCGGCCGTCATCAACACTGAAAAACTCGAGGCCATGACCGAGGTCGAGCAGGTGGCGCTGCCCGGGCTGGACCAGCCCGTGGCCACCGTCTGGACCGAGGCCGGCGTGGTCACGCAGCGTGTGGCCGATGCGGCCGAACGCGGCGGGTACGTCTTTGCGGTCGATCCGACCTCAGCCGAAGCCTCCTGTATAGGCGGCAATATCGCGATGAATGCCGGCGGCAAGAAGGCCGTGCTTTGGGGCACGGCGCTCGACAACCTCGCCTCCTGGCGCATGGTGACTCCCGAGGCCGAGTGGCTGGAAGTCACCCGCCTGAACCACAACCTTGGCAAGATCCACGACGCCGAGATGGCCAGCTTCGAGCTGAAATATTTCGAGGCCGACGGCAAAACGCCGGTGCGCACCGAGCGTCTCGACATCCCCGGCAAAACCTTCCGCAAGGAAGGCCTGGGCAAGGACGTGACCGACAAGTTCCTCAGCGGCCTGCCCGGCATCCAGAAAGAAGGGTGCGACGGCCTGATCACCAGTGCACGCTGGATCGTGCACCGCATGCCGGCGCACACGCGTACGGTGTGTCTGGAGTTTTTCGGCAATGCCAAGGACGCGGTCCCCAGCATCGTCGAAATCAAGGACTTCATGTTCGCCGAGCAAAAGCGCGGTGGCGCCATCCTGGCCGGCCTGGAGCACCTGGATGACCGCTACCTGAAGGCGGTCGGTTATGCGACCAAGTCCAAAACCCACGGCGGCCTGCCCAAGATGGTGTTGTTCGGCGACATTGCCGGCGACGACGCGGACGTGGTGGCCCGCGCCACCTCGGAAGTGGTGCGCATCGCCAATTCGCGCCGCGGCGAGGGTTTCATTGCCATCAGCCCCGACGCGCGCAAGAAATTCTGGCTGGACCGCAAGCGAACCGCCGCCATTTCGCGCCACACCAACGCTTTCAAGATCAACGAAGACGTGGTGATTCCGTTGCCGCGCATGGCCGAATACACCGACGGCATCGAACGTATCAACATCGAACTGAGCCTGGCCAACAAGGTCAGGCTGTGCGACGCGCTCGAGGCTTTTTTCCTCAAGGGCAATTTACCCCTGGGCAAGTCGGACGACGCCGGCGAGATCCCCTCGGCCGAACTGCTGGAAGACCGCGTCGGCCAGGCCGTGACGCTGATTGCCGACGTGCGCGCCTTGTGGACGGGCTGGTTGCGCGATATCGATACTTTGTTTCCTCAGTTGCAGGACCACTCGCTGCGTGCCAGCTGGAAAACCCAGTTGCGTGCGCCGCTGCAGGCCATTTTCTCGGGCGCTGCCTTTGCGCCCATCCTGGCCGAGTGCAGCGCCATCCACAAGCAGGTGCTCAAGGGCCGGGTCTGGGCCGCGTTGCACATGCATGCGGGCGACGGCAATGTGCACACCAACCTGCCGGTCAACAGCGACGACTACGACATGCTGCAGACGGCGCACGAGGCGGTGGCGCGCATCATGGTGCTGGCGCGTTCGCTGGACGGCGTGATCTCCGGCGAACACGGCATCGGCATCACCAAGCTGGAGTTTCTGACCGATGCCGAGCTGCAACCTTTTGCCGACTACAAGACCCGGGTCGATCCGGAGGGGCGCTTCAACAAGGGGAAACTGCTACGAAATCAGGAGCTGACCGCGCCCGTGGCTATTGGGCAAAGTGCCAAAAACGCTGATCATTTCGCGCCGGAGAGCCTGTTTGCAGACTTGACCAACGCCTACACGCCCAGCTTCGGCCTGATGGGCCACGAGTCGCTGATCATGCAGCAGTCCGACATCGGGGCGATCGCCGACAGCGTCAAGGACTGCCTGCGCTGCGGCAAGTGCAAGCCGGTCTGCGCCACCCATGTGCCGCGCGCCAACCTGCTGTACAGCCCGCGCAACAAGATCCTGGCGACTTCGCTGCTGGTCGAGGCGTTTCTCTACGAAGAGCAGACGCGGCGCGGCATCAGCATCAAGCATTGGGAAGAGTTCGAGGACGTGGCCGACCACTGTACGGTCTGCCACAAGTGCCTGAGCCCCTGTCCGGTGGACATCGACTTCGGCGAGGTGTCCATGAACATGCGCAACCTGCTGCGCAAGATGGGGCAGAAGTCCTTCCGTCCCGGCAATGCGGCGGCCATGTTTTTCCTGAACGCGACCAGCCCGCAGACCATCAAGTTCATGCGCGGTGCGATGGTGGACGTCGGCTTCAGGGCCCAGCGTGTGGCCAACCAGCTGCTCAAGCGCCTGGCACGCAAACAGACGGCCAGGCCACGGGCGACCGTCGGCCCGGCGCCCGTCAAGGAGCAGGTGATCCATTTCATCAACAAGAAGATGCCGGGCGGCCTGCCGAAAAAGACCGCACGCGCCCTGCTCGACATCGAGGACAAGGACTACGTCCCCATCATCCGCAATCCGGCCAGTACGACGGCCGAAACCGAGGCGGTGTTTTATTTCCCCGGTTGCGGCTCGGAGCGCCTGTTTTCGCAGGTTGGCCTGGCGACCCAGGCCATGCTCTGGCACGCCGGCGTGCAGACCGTGCTGCCGCCCGGTTACCTGTGCTGCGGCTACCCGCAAAAAGGCAGCGGTCAGTTCGACAAGGCCGAGAAAATCATCACCGACAACCGGGTGCTGTTCCACCGTGTGGCCAACACGCTGAACTACCTGGACATCAAGACGGTGGTGGTGAGCTGCGGCACCTGCTACGACCAGCTGCAGGGGTATGAGTTCGACAAGATTTTCCCGGGCTGCCGCATCATCGACATCCACGAGTACCTTCTGGAAAAGGGCATCACCCTGCGCACCGACCAGCCGGGCCAAGGCTACCTGTACCACGACCCCTGCCACAGCCCGATGAAGCTGCAGGAGCCGATGAAAACCGTCAAGGCCCTGCTCGGCGACCAGGTGCTCAAGTCCGAGCGCTGCTGCGGCGAGTCCGGCACGCTTGGCGTGACGCGCCCCGACATTTCCACGCAGATCCGCTTTCGCAAGGAAGAAGAGCTGCGCAAGGACGAGGCCAGGCTGCGTGCCAGCGGCGCAGTGGCCGACACCGGCAACGTCAAGATCCTGACCAGCTGCCCGAGCTGCCTGCAGGGCCTGACCCGCTACGGCGATGACCTGCAAAACGGCCTGCTCGAGGCCGATTACATCGTGGTGGAAATGGCCAACCAGATCCTGGGCAAGGAGTGGTTGCCCGGTTATGTCGAAGCGGCCAACAACGGCGGCATCGAACGCGTGCTGGTTTAGGCATCCTTTCAGAAAGAACACCATGGCAGGCCTGACCCCCGACACCCCCACACCCACCGCGCTGACCGTGCACGCCCAGTCGCGGGTGCTCGAGATTGCGTTTTCGGACGGCAGCGAGTTCAGGATTCCGTTCGAACTGATGCGTGTCTATTCACCGTCGGCCGAAGTCCAGGGCCATGGCCCCGGCCAGGAAGTGCTGCAGACCGGCAAACGCGAGGTCACTCTGGTCGAGCTCGAACCCATCGGCAACTACGCCGTCAAGCCGGTGTTTTCGGATGGTCATGAAAGCGGCATTTTTTCCTGGGACTACCTTTATTTCCTGGGCTCGGAGCAGGCGCGGTTGTGGGCCGACTACCTGCAGCGCCTGGAGGCGGCCGGCATGCAGCGCGACGCGCCCATGCTCGCGGCGGGCGGCCATGCCTGCGGCAGCCATTGATGGTTGATGCGGGCAAACCCTCGTCCGCTATTCTTTTTATAGCTGACCGCGCCCGACGCATGGGCGCAGCTGTTGTTTTTCAACATAAATCTGCCGCAATGCCCCAAGCAGGGGCAGGGTTGTCACTTGAATCCCCGGCATTCACCCCTAGCATTGACTTATGAGCAGCACCCATTTCGGATTTGAGTCGGTCGACGAACAGGACAAGGCGCGCCGCGTGCGTGGCGTCTTCGATTCCGTGGCGCCGAAATACGACGTCATGAACGACCTGATGTCCATGGGGCTGCACCGGGTCTGGAAGGCCTACACCGTGATGGTGGCTGATGTCCGGGAAGGCCAGTGTGTGCTGGACATCGCCGGAGGCACCGGCGACCTGGCCCTGGCGTTCGCCTCCAAGGTCGGCAACACCGGCTGTGTGGTGCATACCGATATCAATGAAGCCATGCTGCGCGAAGGCCGCAACCGCATGCTGGACGCCGGCAAGGTGTTGCCCACCACGGTCTGTGACGCCGAACACCTGCCCTTTGGCGACGCCCGTTTTGATCTGGTGACAGTGGCTTTCGGTTTGCGCAACATGACGCACAAGGACGAGGCCCTCAAGGAAATGAACCGCGTGCTCAAGCCCGGGGGCAAGCTGCTGGTGCTGGAGTTTTCCAAAATTGCCAAGCCGCTGGAAAAGGCCTACGACTGGTATTCCTTCAAGGTACTGCCTCGTCTGGGCAAGCTGGTGGCCAATGACGACTCGAGTTACCGCTATCTGGCGGAGTCCATCCGCATGCATCCCGGGCAGGAAGAGCTAAAGGCCCTGATGCACAAAGGTGGTTTCGGCCATGTGGACTATCACAACCTCACCGGCGGGGTGGTGGCATTGCATGTTGGAATCAAGTGTTGAAATATTCAATCAGAGGAGACGTTATGAAACTTTGGTCTGCAATCCTGGCGGCAGTGCTGTCCGTCACCATGCTGCTGGCCTATGCGCCTGCGGAGGCCAAACGCATGGGCGGCGGCGGCTCCGTCGGACGGCAATCGTCCAATGTGACGCAGCGTCAGGCTGCCCCTCCGGCCGCGCCCGCCAACACCGGGGCCGCTGCGGCAGCGCCCAAGAAGCCCTGGGGCGCGATGCTGGGCGGTCTGGCAGCCGGCCTGGGTCTGGCCTGGCTGGCATCTTCGCTCGGTCTGGGCGGCGCTTTTGGGCAGATCATCATGTTTGCCCTGCTCGCCATGCTGGTGATGGTGGCCGTCGGCTTCATCATGCGCAGGCTCAAGGCCAACAGCAACCAGGGCGCGACGCCTTATGCCATGCAGGGAGCCGGCAATGCGGCGACACCGCGCAACTACAGTCCCCAAAACGTGGGCAACGATGCCTCGGCCCGACCCTGGGAGCGCGGCAGCATGGCGTTTGAGGCCAACAAGGCAGGCGCTGCTGCCGGCGGCTCGATGATCGGGTCCGCCCTTGGCGGTTCGCAGTCCTGGGGTGTGCCGGCAGGTTTTGATGCTGAGGGTTTTCTCAAGGCCTGCAAGGCCAACTTCGTGACGCTGCAGGACGCCTGGGACCGCTCCGACGTCAACAGCCTGCGCGCCATGATGACCGACGAGATGCTGGAGCAGATCAAGGCGCAGCTGGCCGACCGTGAGTCGCACACCGGCGGCGTGACCAACAAGACCGACGTGGTCATGCTCGATGCCCAGTTGCTGGGCATTGAAGAACTCAGCGATGTCTACATGGCCAGCGTGGAGTTCTCCGGCATGATCCGTGAAGACGCATCGGCGGGCCCCAGCCCGTTCCGCGAAGTCTGGAACATGACCAAGCCGCGCAACGGCGGCGGCTGGCTGGTCGCAGGCGTACAAGCTCTGCAATAAGCCCCCACGCTCCGCCGCTGCGAGCCTGCGGCAGTCGCTGCCCCTGGGCCTCGAGGGAGAAGGGCGCTGCGTCTGTGGACCGGCGAAGCCGGATCTGTGGCCCCGGCTGGTCTTTAAAGTCCCTCCAATCGCTTGCGCGATTGGAGGGACTTCTTCAATCTGCTGCAAAATCGGGGATGTATGAATACCACGTCCCCATTTTCTTTTCTGCAGTCCCTGGTCACCCGTTTTCAGCCCCCCGCCTGGGCGGTCGATGAAGGGCAGCAGAAGCTGGTCCTGTTGCTCAACCATGTCCTGATGCAGGAAAAGGAGGCACAAAACCGCCTGCTGCGCAAAAAGGGCAGCGTGGTTCATGTCCGTTGGGGTGTGTTTGCCCTGGATTTGCTGATCACTCCCGCGGGGCTCGTGGACCGTGCGCCGGCCGCGGCCAGGCCGGACCTGTTGTTGGCCGTGGCGGCAGAGTCACCGGGCGTGGTGCTGCAGTCGGTGCTGGCAGGCAAGGCCCCCCCGGTCAAGATAGAGGGCGATGTCCAGCTTGCCGCCGAACTCGGCTGGCTGGCCGACAACCTGCGTTGGGACGTGGAGGAAGACCTGTCGCGCCTGATCGGGGACGTGCCAGCTCACACACTGGCCAGCGCGGCGCGCCAGGGCCTGGCGGGCTTGCGGCAGTTTCTTGCGCAGGGCCCACGACCTTCTTCGGCCGTTTCCCCGGTACAGCCCGGCACAGCACCGGTGACGGAGCCTCCGAAAGCTTCTGCATGAGCCGCCTTTTCAGGGGCATTTATATCGTCTGGACGGTGCTGCGCTTCGGCCTCGACGAACTGGTACTTTCCAGTTTCAGCCGGCCTTGGGTCCGGATGCTGACGCGGATTGTCTCGCTGGGCCGGAACCTGAAAGCGCCGCGCGGCGAGCGTCTGCGCGAGGCCCTTGAAAGCCTTGGGCCGATTTTTGTCAAGTTCGGTCAGGTCATGTCGACCCGCCGTGACCTGCTGCCGCTGGACATTGCCAATGAGCTGGCGCGCCTGCAGGACCGCGTGCCGCCTTTCGACTCGGACTTGGCCATTGCCATCATTGAAAAGGCCTTCGGCCGGCCGATCGGGCAGATTTTTGCGACCTTCGAACGCCAGCCCGTGGCCAGCGCCTCGATTGCGCAGGTTCACTTTGCCACGCTGCCTGGCGGCCGTGAGGTGGCCGTCAAGGTGCTGCGCCCCCACATGCTGCCCGCGATCGAAAAAGACCTGGCGCTGATGCACATGATGGCCGGCTGGGTCGAGGGCCTGTCGGCCGATGGCAAGCGCCTGAAGCCGCGTGAAGTGGTGGGCGAGTTCGACAAGTACCTGCACGACGAGCTCGACCTGCTGCGCGAAGCCGCCAATGCGGCCCAACTGCGCCGCAACATGCAGGACCTGAACCTGGTGCTGATTCCCGAGATGGTCTGGGATTTCTGCATGCCCGACGTGATGGTCATGCAGCGCATGGACGGCGTGCCCATCAGCCAGGTGCAGCGCCTGCGGGACGCTGGCGTGGACATGAAAAAACTGGCGCGTGACGGCGTCACCATCTTTTTCACCCAGGTCTTCCGCGACGGTTTTTTCCATGCCGACATGCACCCCGGCAACATCCAGGTGAGCCTGGACCCCGCGACCTTCGGACGTTATATCTCGCTGGACTTCGGCATCGTGGGCACCCTGACCGAGGTTGACAAGGAATACCTGGCGCAGAATTTCAGTGCCTTTTTCCAGCGCGACTACAAACGGGTGGCCGAGCTGCACATCGAGTCAGGCTGGGTTCCCGCGCAGACACGCGTCGATGAGCTGGAGTCCGCGATACGCGCCTGCTGCGAACCCTACTTTGACCGGCCGCTCAAGGAGATCTCACTGGGCATGGTGTTGATGCGACTGTTCCAGACCTCGCGGCGTTTCCATGTGGAGATCCAGCCGCAACTGGTGCTGCTGCAGAAGACCTTGTTGAACATCGAAGGCCTCGGCCGGGAGCTCGACCCCGATCTGGACCTCTGGAGCACGGCCAAGCCTTTTCTGGAAACCTGGATGCTGGAGCAGGTCGGTCCCGAAAAACTGCTGGAGCAACTCAAGGCCGAGGCGCCGACCTACGCCAAGCTGCTGCCCGGCCTGCCGCGCCTGTTGCAGCAATACCTGAAGGGACAAGGCGGCGCAAACCAGCGGGAGCTTCAGGAGCTGCTGCAGGAGCAACGGCGCACCAACAAGCTGCTGCAAAGCCTGATTTATGGTGGTCTGGGTTTTGCTTTGGGCCTGCTGGCCATGCAGATGCTGCTGAAAATCCGGCTTTTTTGAGCCGGAAAATCTGGTGATAATCACGCATTCCTGAGGAGATCGCCGTGCTCTTGACCCTGGTTTTTGTCTATCTTCTGATCACCATCATCATCGGCCTGTACGCCGCCAGGCGGGTTAAAAACACCGCCGACTATGCGATCGCGGGGCGCAATCTGCCGCTGATCATGATCGTGACAACAACGTTTGCAACCTGGTTCGGCTCGGAAACCGTGCTGGGCATCCCGGCCAAATTTGTCAGCAGCGGCTTGAACGGCGTGGTGGAAGACCCTTTTGGCGCCGGCACCTGCCTGATCCTGGTGGGCCTGTTTTTTGCGGGCAAGCTCTACAAGATGTCCCTGCTGACCATCAGTGACTACTACCGCGAGCGTTATGGCCGCACCATCGAGGTGGTGTGCTCCATCATCATCATGATCAGCTACCTCGGCTGGGTGGCCGCCCAGATCACCGCGCTCGGGCTGGTGTTCAACCTCCTGTCGGGCGGCGCCATCAGCACGACGGCCGGCATGATCATCGGCACGGCCTCGGTGCTGGCCTACACGCTGTTCGGCGGCATGTGGTCGGTGGCGGTGACCGACTTCATCCAGATGATTGTGCTGGTGGCCGGCCTGGCCGTGCTCGCGGTATTCGCCGGCAACCTGGCCGGAGGCGCGGACAAGGTCGTTGCCCTGGCCACCAGCCAGGACCTGTTCAGGTTCTGGCCCGAACCGAACTTCAGGGACATGGTGTTTTTCTTTGCCGCGGCCATCACGATGATGTTCGGCTCGATTCCGCAGCAGGACGTTTTCCAGCGCGTGATGTCGGCCAACAGCCAGAGCGCAGCGACCAAGGGGCCGGTCATTGGCGGCATTTTCTACATCCTGTTTGCCTTTGTCCCGATGTTTCTGGTGGCCAGCGCGCTGATCATCATGCCGGAGCAGACAGCCCTGCTGCTCAAGGAGGATCCGCAGAAAATCCTGCCGACGCTGGTCCTCGAAAAAATGCCTTTCATCATGCAGGTGCTGTTTTTTGGCGCCTTGCTGTCGGCCATCAAGTCCACCGCGTCGGCGACCCTGCTGGCGCCCAGCGTGACTTTTGTCGAGAACATCTGGCGCCAGTTCAAGCCCCGCATGAGTGACAAGCGCGAACTCAAGCTCATGCGGACCACGGTGTTGATCTTCAGCGCGCTGGTGCTGAGCTACGCCATCTTCATGCAGGGCACCTCGATTTACGACATGGTCTCGGGCGCCTACCAGGTGCCCCTGGTCGGGGCTTTTGTCCCGCTGGTATTTGGGCTGTACTGGAAAAAGGCCAGCACCCAGGGCGCCATTTTCTCGGTCGTCTGCGGCATCGCGACCTGGCTGCTCTTCACCTTCAGTACCCTGGGGGAGCAATTCCCCGCCCAGCTGGCGGGTGTGCTGGCCGCCACGCTGGGCATGCTGGTGGGATCGCTGACACCGCAGACGATAGAAAACAGCCGGGGCAGCCACCACCGCCTGTCCACCGAAGGCTGACCGGCACCCCTCCCGGCGCCAGCCGTCCAGCCCGGGAGGGGTGTTGGTGCCTTCAGGCGCCGGCTCCGGAAATTCGCAGCGCCTATAATTAAAGGTTTTGCATCCTGCGGGTCACTTCGGGACAGCACCCCTCTGACAAAACCTCTAGAACCATGCCAATCTACGCTTACAAATGCGAGTCCTGCGGGCATACCAAGGACGTTTTGCAAAAAATGTCGGATGTCCCGCTGACCGACTGCCCTCAATGCGGCGCGCCCGCCTTCAAGAAGCAGCTCACCGCGGCCGGATTCCAGCTCAAGGGTTCCGGCTGGTACGTCACTGACTTCCGCGGCGGGGGTGGTGCCACCGCCGTTCCGCCGGTCAGCGGCGGGGAGGCTCCAGTTGCTGCCGACAGCAAGCCTGCTGAGCCGGCCGGGAAAGCAGCCGCTGCCCCTGCGGCGGCCCCGGCTCCCGCGCCGGCGCCTTCCGGCCCCACCAAGGCAAGTTGATGGGCTCGATACGCCGATGGTTGCTCGCCGGGTTGCTGGTTCTGGTGCCGCTGGCGGTCACGGTCTGGCTGCTCAACTGGATCATCGGCACGCTGGACCAGACCTTGCAGATCCTTCCGTCGGACTGGCATCCCGACAAGCTGCTGGGTTTTCACCTCCCGGGTTTTGGCGTTCTGCTGGCCCTGGCGATTGTGCTGTCCATAGGCGCCTTCGCCAGCAACTTCTTCGGCAGGAAGCTGGTCAGCTGGTGGGATGCGCTGCTCAGCCGCATCCCCATCGTCCGGTCCATTTATTCCAGCGTCAAGCAGGTCTCCGACACCCTGTTTTCGGAGAACGGCAATGCATTCCGCAAGGCCTTGCTGGTGCAGTGGCCGCGCGAAGGCGTCTGGACCATCGCGTTCCAGACCGGCATGCCGGGGGGCGATGTGGCCAATCACCTTCAGGGGGACTACCTCAGTGTGTATGTCCCGACGACGCCCAATCCCACGGGTGGCTATTTCATCATGTTGCCCAAGGCCGACTGCATCGAACTCAAAATGAGTGTTGACGAAGCCTTGACCTATGTGATCTCCATGGGTGTGGTGGTGCCTGGCAGCGCCGCCAGCTACAAACCGAAATAATCTTTTCCTCCAGGGCGTGCGAGCGCCACAAGCACAAGCGATTTATCTATGACTTCCCAAATGCGTTCCCACTACTGCGGTCTGGTGACCGAAGCCCTGATGGGCCAAACTGTGAGCCTGTGCGGCTGGGTCAATCGCCGGCGTGACCACGGCGGCGTGATTTTCATCGACCTGCGCGACCGCGAGGGTTATGTGCAGGTGGTGTGTGACCCCGACCGTGCCGACATGTTCAAGACGGCCGAAGGCGTGCGCAACGAGTTCTGCGTGCAGATCAAGGGTCTGGTGCGGGCGCGCCCCGAAGGCACCGTCAATGACGCGCTGAAAAGCGGCAAGATCGAAATCCTGTGCCACGAGCTGACCGTGCTCAACCCGAGCGTGACGCCGCCGTTCCAGCTCGACGACGACAATCTGTCGGAGACCACCCGCCTGACACATCGCGTGCTGGACCTGCGCCGTCCCTACATGCAGAACAACCTGATGCTGCGCTACCGCGTGGCCATGGAAACGCGAAAGTTCCTCGATGCCAACGGCTTCATCGACATCGAAACGCCGATGCTGACCAAGAGCACGCCCGAAGGCGCGCGCGACTACCTGGTGCCCAGCCGCGTCAACGAAGGCATGTTTTTTGCGCTGCCGCAAAGCCCGCAGCTGTTCAAGCAGCTGCTGATGGTGGCGGGCTTCGACCGCTACTACCAGATCACCAAATGCTTCCGCGACGAAGACTTGCGTGCCGACCGCCAGCCCGAGTTCACACAGATTGATATCGAGACGTCCTTCATGGGCGAGCAGGACATCCGAGACCTGTTCCAGGGCATGATCAGCAACATCTTCAAGACCGTGCTGGCCACTGACCTGGGCGAGTTTCCGGTCATGGCTTATGCCGACGCCATGCACCGCTTCGGCTCCGACAAGCCCGACTTGCGTGTCAACCTGGAGTTCACCGAGCTGACCGACGTGATGGCCGATGTGGACTTCAAGGTCTTCAGCGCACCGGCCACGACAGCGGGTGGACGCGTGGTGGCCCTGCGTGTGCCGGGTGGCTCCGAGATGAGCCGTGGCGAGATCGACGGCTACACCGAGTTTGTCAAGATTTACGGCGCCAAGGGGCTGGCGTGGATCAAGGTCAACGACATCACCAAGGGCCGCGACGGCCTGCAGAGTCCCATTGTCAAGAATATCCACGACGCAGCGGTGGCCGAGATCCTCAAGCGCACCGGTGCGCAGAACGGCGACATCATTTTCTTCGGCGCCGACAAGGCCAAGGTGGTCAACGACAGCATAGGTGCGCTGCGCCTGAAGGTCGGCCTGAGCCCCTTCGGCAAGAAGACCGGCATCTTCACCGCCGGCTGGAAGCCGCTATGGGTGGTGGACTTTCCGATGTTCGAATTCGACGAGGAAGGCCAGCGCTGGAGCGCGGTGCACCACCCGTTCACCGCGCCCAAGGACGGCCATGAGGACTGGATGGACACCGATCCCGGCAAATGTATTGCCAAGGCCTACGACATGGTGCTCAACGGCTGGGAGCTCGGTGGCGGCTCGGTGCGTATCCACCGCGCCGAGGTGCAGAGCAAGGTCTTCAATGCCCTGAAAATCGGACCCGAGGAAGCGCAGGAGAAGTTCGGCTTCCTGCTCGACGCGCTGCAGTACGGCGCGCCACCGCACGGTGGTCTGGCCTTCGGCCTGGACCGCATTGTCACCATGATGACCGGCGCCGAGTCCATCCGCGACGTGATTGCCTTCCCCAAGACCCAGCGCGCGCAGTGTCTGCTCACGCACGCGCCCAGCCCGGTCGACGAGAAGCAGCTGCGCGAACTTCACATCCGCCTGCGCAATCCGCAGCCGGTTTGAGGCCCGTCGCCGCTCCTGCCGCGGCGTCAGTTTGCTACGTTATTAATAGCTGCTTGCGTCCGGTTTGACTGGGCTGAAAGCCTGTGAGGCATGTGATTCCCGGCGGACCCAGGTCGATGTATCCGGTGCGTCGGCACTGCTGCCTTGCCATCTCGCCGGAACCAGGGAGCAGGACGTGAAACCATGGAAGATTCCCGAGTCGGTGCTGGTGGTCATTCACACCCCGGCGCTCGAAGTGCTGTTGATCGAGCGCGCGGATCACCCGGGGTTCTGGCAAAGCGTGACCGGCGCGCGGGAAACGCCGGACGAGCCCCTGCTGCAAACCGCGGTGCGCGAGGTCGGGGAAGAAACCGGCATCGTGGTGGGTCTTGCGGACTTGCGCGACTGGGCGGTTTCCAACATATACGACATCTATCCGCAATGGCGCGGGCGTTATGCGCCCGGGGTGACGCGCAACACCGAGCATGTCTTCAGCCTGTGCGTGCCGCGCACCACCGCCGTCACACTGAGTCCGCGCGAACACACGGCCTGCCAGTGGTTGCCCTGGCTGGAGGCTGCCGACCAGTGCTTTTCAGCGTCCAATGCCGAGGCCATTCTGATGCTGCCCCGCATCCTGGCTTGAGGCCGCGCGCATGAACGTCCTGCGCCGCTCGGAAACCCTGCAGCTGCTGGAAGGCGGGCAACAGTATTTTCCGGCCCTGATCCGCGCCATCGACGCTGCCACCGCCTGGGTGCAGTTCGAGACCTATATTTTTGATGTGCACCGGTCTGGCGAGGCTGTGGCCGAGGCGCTGGCGCGGGCCGCGCGGCGTGGCGTGCGTGTCGAGGTGCTGGTGGACGGCATTGGCTCCGACCCCCTGCCACCGGCATGGCAGCAAAAAATGAAGGAGGCCGGTGTGCAGTGGCTGGTGTATTCGCCGCTGGCGTCCGGCCTGGGCGGGCTGGGCCTGCTGGTGCCCGACCGCTGGCGCCGCCTGCACCGCAAGCTGTGCGTGGTGGACCAGCGCACTGTTTTTTGCGGCGGCATCAATGTGCTGGACGACTTTTACGACCCCAACCACGGCGACCTGCAGGCCGCCCGCTTTGACTTTGCGGTGGCGGTCACCGGGCCCATGGCCGCCGAAGCGGCAGAGGCCATGGCCCTGTTGTGGTGGCGCGTGCAGGCCGGTTACAGCGCGCGGCAAAACCATCTGGCTGCCGCCTGGGAGAAATTCAAGGCAGGCGGTTATGGCCGCCGCACTGAAGCAAAGGGGCTGTCCGACCCGGCGGCGGCTGCGGGGCCGGGCAACGCAGGCGCGTCCGGCGGCAAGGCCGCGCTGGTGCTGCGGGACAACCTGCGCAACCGCGGCAGTATTGAAAAGGTGTACCGCCAGGCGATCGGCCGGGCGCGCCACGAAATATTGATTGCGAACGCCTACTTTGTGCCCGGCGGCAAACTCAGACGCGCCCTGATCAAGGCCGCCAGACGCGGCGTTCATGTGACCCTGCTGCTGCAGGGCCGCTACGAGTACTTCATGCAGTACCACGCTGCGCGGCCGGTTTATGGTGCCTTGCTGGCCGCAGGGGTGGAGATTCACGAGTACGAGGCCAGTTTTCTGCACGCCAAGGTGGCGGTGATTGACGGGCACTGGGCCACCGTCGGCTCGTCCAACCTCGACCCGCTGAGCCTGCTGCTGGCGCGCGAGGCCAATGTGGTGATTGAAGACAAGGTCTTTGCCGGTGAGCTGCGCGACAGCCTGCGCACCGCAATAGCCGGGCACGGACGCCTGCTCGATCCCGTCGCCTACAGCCAGCGGCCCTGGCGCCAGCGTATTCTGGACCACGTCGCCCATGCGCTGATGCGCCTGGCCATTTTTGTGTCAGGCCAGCGGTACTGATTTTTTTTCGCTCCCTGTCGCTCATACCCTCCGATGCAGGACCTGATTGTTCAACGGCCCCAGGGCCTGTACTGCCCGCCGGGTGATTTTTACATCGATCCCTGGCGACCGGTGGAGCGGGCCGTCATCACGCACGCGCACGCCGACCACGCCCGTCCTGGCCACGCGCACTACCTGGCGGCGAGCCAGGCAGAAGGCGTGCTGCGCTCGCGCCTGGGCCAGGGCATCCGCCTGCAGACCCTGGCTTATGGCCAGCAGATCACCCACCACGGCGTGACGCTGTCGCTGCACCCGGCCGGCCATGTGCTGGGCTCGGCGCAGGTGCGGCTGCAATATCGGGGTGCGGGGGGCGGGCAGACCTGGGTCGCCAGTGGCGATTACAAGGTGGCACCCGATGCCACCTGCACCCCGTTCGAGGCGGTGCGCTGCGATGTTTTCATTACCGAGTCCACCTTCGGGCTGCCGATTTACCGCTGGCGTCCGGATACCGAGCTGCTTGCCGGGATCAACGCCTGGTGGGCCGCCAATGCGGCGGCCGGCCGCGCCAGTGTGTTGATGTGTTACAGCTTCGGCAAGGCGCAGCGCATCCTCAGCGGCGTCGACGCATCGATTGCGCCCATCATCGTGCACGGCGCGGTGCAAACCCTCAACCAGGCTTACCGCGCGGCGGGCGTGGCGCTGCCCGAAACGCGGACGGTTGAAGAAGTCAGCGATGCGGGGGATTTCAAGCGTGCGCTGGTGCTGTGCCCTCCGGGCGCTGCGGCAGGCCCCTGGGTGAAGCGCTTCGGCGATTTCAGCGACGCTTTTGCCAGCGGCTGGATGCAGGTGCGCGGAGCGCGACGGCGCGGCGCCTACGACCAGGGCTTCCCGCTCAGCGACCATGCCGACTGGCCGGGCCTGATGGGCGCCATCGCCGCCACCGGCGCGCAGCGCGTGATCGTCACCCACGGCAGTGTGCCGGTGATGGTGCGTTATCTGTCCGAGCAGGGGCTGCAGGCCGGGGCATTTCACACCGAGTATGGTGACGCCGCGGTGGAAGAACAGAGTGAGACCGTGCCGCAGGCGCCAACGACAGCGCAGAGCGGGCCATGAAACATTTCGCCCGGCTGTTCACGGAAATCGACAGCACTACCTCAACCAACGCCAAGGTCGAGGCGCTGCAGCGGTACTTCGCCCGCACGGCGGCGCAGGACGCCGCCTGGGCGGTGTACTTTCTGTCGGGCGGCAAGCCGCGCCAGGTGGTGAAGACGGCCACGCTGCGCGCGCTGGCCTGCGAGGTGGCGGGCATTGCCGACTGGTTGTTCGAAGAGAGTTACCAGGCCGTTGGCGATCTGGCCGAAACCATTGCCCATATCCTGCCGCTGGAGAGCGTTGATTCGGATCTGGGTCTGGCTGACTGGGTGGAAAACCGGTTGCTGCCGCTGCGCGGCCTGCCTGAGGACGAGGTGGCGCAGCGCGTCAAGTCCTACTGGCACGAGCTGGACGCACAGGGGCGCTTTCTGCTGGTCAAGCTGGTGGGTGGCGGCTTTCGGGTGGGCGTCAGCAAGTTGCTGGTGCAGCGTGCGCTGGCGGCCTGGTCTGGCGTGGACGCCAAACGCATCGCGCAACGCATGATGGGTTACACGGACGCCAAAAGCCCGCCGTCTGCTATTAAATATGAAGCACTTGTCGCAGATGGGACGGGGGCTAGGGCCGATATTCTTGATGCAGGTCAGCCTTACCCGTTTTTCCTGGCGCATCCGCTGGACACGCCGCTGGAAGCCCTGGAGGCCAGGCTCGGGCCGGTAGCGGACTGGCAGGTGGAGTGGAAGTACGACGGCATCCGCGGCCAGGTGGTCAAGCGCGCCGGTCAGGTCTGGCTCTGGTCGCGCGGCGAAGAACTGGTGACCGAACGCTTTCCGGAAATTGTGGCGCTGGCGCAGACCCTGCCCGACGGCACGGTGCTGGACGGGGAAATTCTGGTGTGGGGCGAGGGCGCGCCCGCGCCGTTTGCCCTGCTGCAGCAGCGCACAGGCCGAAAAACGCTGGGCCGCAAGATGCTGGCCGAGGTGCCGGTGACCTTCATGGCCTACGACCTGCTGGAGCTCGGCGGCCAGGATCTGCGCGAGCAGACCCAGCAGCTGCGCCGCCAGAAACTGGAGCAGGTGCTGGCGGCCACGCCGCTGAAGATGTCGCCCATTCAACGCCTGGCCTCCTGGCCGGCATACGCCACCCTGCGAGCCGAGTCGCGCGCGCGTGGCGTCGAGGGCTTCATGCTCAAGCGCCTGGATGCCGCCTACGGCACCGGCCGCAGCAAAGCCGATGGCTTGTGGTGGAAGTGGAAGGTGGAACCCATGACGATCGACGGCGTGTTGATCTATGCGCAAGCCGGTCACGGGCGGCGCGCCTCGCTCTACACCGACTACACCTTTGCCGTGTGGAGCCGCGCGCCGCAGGACGCCGCAGAGGCAGCCGCCGTGCTCGATGCCATCGCGCGTCGCGAAGCCGCGCAAGCCGGGGCGCTGCAACTGGTGGCCTTTGCCAAGGCCTATTCCGGCCTGACCGACGAAGAGTTCAAACGCATCGACAGCGTGATCCGTAAAACCACGCTGGAGAAGTTTGGCCCGGTGCGCAGTGTCAGGCCAACGCTGGTGTTTGAGCTCGGTTTTGAGGGCATCAACCGCAGCCCCAGGCACAAAAGCGGCATGGCGCTGCGTTTTCCACGCATGCTGCGCATCCGGGACGACAAGCCCCTGCACGAGGCCAATACCCTGGAGGACCTCAAATTGCTCCTGAATTCATAGCTGCCAACGACCGCCCATCAAGGGCTGAATGCGTAAACCCCTCGCAAAAGTGGGGCATGCGGGTTTGGGGCCGGGCTGGTAACATCCTGCATGCTCATGAAATCCAACACGCCTGATTCCCCGGCCCCTCTCGACGAAGGAACGCCGGTCTCCGTCAAGATCCGCGAACGCCTCGCCCTGGCGAAAAAACGCTTCAATGCCAACGACAACATCGCCGCCTTTATCGAGCCGGGCGACCTGGAAAAGCTGCTGGACGAGGTGGAAGGCAAGATGCAGGGCGTGCTCGACAGCCTGGTGATCGACACCGCGCGCGACCACAACACCCACAACACCGCGCGCCGCGTGGCCAAGATGTACCTCAACGAGGTATTCAAGGGCCGGTATGTCACCGCCCCCACGATCACCGAGTTTCCCAACGCCGAGCACCTCAACGAACTGATGATCGTCGGGCCCATCACGGTGCGCAGCGCCTGCTCGCACCACTTCTGCCCGGTGATCGGCCAGGTCTGGATCGGCGTGATGCCCAACGAGCACACCAACGTCATCGGCCTGTCCAAATACGCGCGCCTGGCCGAATGGGTCATGGGCCGCCCCCAGATCCAGGAAGAAGCCGTGGTACAGCTGGCCGACCTGATCCAGGAAAAAACCCAGCCCGACGGCCTGGCCATCGTCATGGAGGCCAGCCACTACTGCATGGGCTGGCGCGGCGTGAAGGACATGGACAGCAAGATGATCAACTCCGTCATGCGCGGGGTGTTCCTCAAGGACCCCAACCTGCGCCGCGAATTTTTGTCGCTCATCCCCAAAAAGAGCAACAGCTAAGGACACACGATGTTGGTACGACTTCTTTACGCGAGCCGCTCGGTCAACCCCGGCTCCAGCGATCTCACCGAATCCATCCTCGCGCAGTCGCGCAGCCACAACCCGGCCATGGGCATCACCGGCATCCTCTGTTACGGCGGCGGCATTTTCCTGCAGGCCCTCGAAGGCGGGCGCATGCAGATCAGCGAGCTCTACGGCCACATTCAGAAAGACCCGCGCCACAAGGATGTGGTGCTGCTGCATTACGAGGAAATCTCCGAGCGCCGTTTTGGCGGCTGGACCATGGGCCAGGTCAATGTCGAGCGTATCAACGCCTCCATCCTGCTCAAATACTCCGAGAAAGCCGAGCTGGACCCTTACTCGGTGTCGGGCAAGGTGTCGCTGGCCTTGCTGGAAGACCTGATGGCCACCGCCTCGATTTGCGGCAAGGTCTGAGTTTTCCCGGCCAGGCGGCTGCGCGGGCGCACGGCGTTCATGCGCGCTGCCCGCCGCTTGCGCCATGCCGCTGTCCGCTTTTGCCCTGGTCCTGCTAGCCGGCCTGATACACGCCAGCTGGAACATTGCGGCCAAAAAAGCCGGCGGCGACGCCCGTTTCGCCTTTTTCACCAGCGTGACCTTGATGCTGGTCTGGGCGCCGGTAGGTGCGTGGGCCGCCTGGGGTGTGCTTCCCGGCTGGGGCTGGCGCGAATGGGCCTTCATCGCCTTCAGCGGCGTGTTGCACGTGCTGTATTACGTGATCCTGCTGCGCGGTTACCGCAAGGCCGACCTGACCGTGGTCTATCCGCTGGCACGCGGCTCCGGGCCGCTGCTGTCCTCGCTGGTGGCCATCACGTTGCTGGGCGAGCAGATCTCGGCGCTGGGGCTGGCAGGCATTGCCGGCGTGGTGCTTGGCGTGTTCCTGATTGCTGGCGGTCCCGGCCTGCTGCGTGCCGCGCACGACCCGGCCCAGCGCCGCCGCGTGCACAAGGGCATGCTGTACGGCCTGCTCACCGGGGCTTTTATCGCCAGCTACACCGTGGTGGACGGTTATGCGGTCAAGTTCATGCTGATGTCGCCCATCCTGCTCGACTACCTCGGCAATTTCGTGCGGCTGGCGCTGCTGGCGCCGGTGGTCCTGCGCGACAGGCCGGCGGCGGCGCTGCTGTGGGCCCACCAATGGAAGTACGCGCTGCTGGTTGGCGCCATCAGTCCGGTCTCCTATGTGCTGGTCCTGTATGCGATGCAGGTGGCACCGCTGTCGCATGTGGCGCCGGCGCGCGAGGTCTCCATGCTGTTTGCCGCGCTGATAGGCGGGCACTTGCTCGGCGAGGGCGACCGTTTGCAGCGCCTGCTGGGCGCCGGCCTGATTGCGGCGGGCGTGAGCGCGCTGGCCCTGGGCTGACGGAACTTTTCGATGCATTCAACCCCGACCCTGCTGATTGGCTGCGATTTTTCCAGCAGTCCGACGCGCCGCAAGCCTATCGTTGTGGCCAGCGGCTCACTTGCCGGCGGGCGTGTGTTGCTGGGTGGGCTGGAGCGCATCGCGTCGCTGGAAGCCTTCGGCGACTGGCTGAGCCAGCCACGCGCCTGGCTGGGGGCTTTTGACTTCCCGTTTGGCCTGCCGCGCGAGCTGGTGGAGTATCTCGGCTGGCCGCGCACCTGGCCAGCGCTGATGGCCCACTACGCCAGCCTCAGCCGAGAAGAGGTCCGGCAGACTTTTGCAGGCTTCTGCGCTGCACGCCCGGTGGGCGGCAAGTTTGCGCACCGCGCCACCGACGTCCCGGCCGGCTCCAGCCCGTCCATGAAATGGATCAATCCGCCGGTGGCCTTCATGCTGCACGCGGGGGTGCCGCGGCTGCTGGCCGCCGGCGTTCACCTGCCGGGCCTGCACGCGGGTGACCTGTCGCGCGTTGCGCTCGAAGCCTATCCGGGGTTGCTCGCGCGCGAGGTGCTCGGCCGGCGATCCTACAAAAGTGATGACCGGCTCAAGCAGACGCCGGACCGGCTGATTGCGCGCAAAGACCTGATCACCGCGCTGGAGATGGGCCAGACCCGGCTCGGCCTGCGCCTGAAACTCAGCCATGCCCAGCGTGACACCCTGGTCGACGACGCCAGCGGCGACAGCCTGGATGCGGCGCTCTGCCTGATGCAGGGCGCGTGGGCCCAGGCGCAACATGCGCTAGGTGCGGCGTGTTATGGTCTGCCCGCCGATGTCGACCCGCTCGAGGGCTGGATCGTGACTGCATGAACCCTGCCGTGCAGGAGGCAAGACCGTGACGCTGCTCAAAGTTGCTCTGTTTTTGATAGCTGCTGCCGCCCATCCTGTTTGGGCGGAAAGCATGAAAGTCACTCATGTTACTGACGGAGATACCCTCTGGGTCCAAGCGGCAGGAGGCGTCCGGCCGGTGAAGCTGCGCATGGCCGGCATCGATGCGCCCGAGATCTGTCAGGCCGGTGGCCGTGCCGCGCGTGCGGCCCTGGCCAGCCGTGTGGCGCGCCGCTGGGTGGTCGTGACAACCCGCGGTCATGACGACTACGGCCGCGCCGTGGCGACCGTGTACCTGAAGGGCGAAGACATGGCCGCCTGGATGGTCGCGCACGGCCATGCCTGGTCGTACCGGTATGGACGCGAAGGCGGACCCTATCTGACCCTGCAGACACAGGCCCGGTCGGCGCAACGTGGGCTGTTTGCCGATCCGCAGGCTCTGCCGCCCCGCCTTTTCCGCCAGCAGCACGGATCCTGTCACCCTTGACGCGCCGCTGTGAGGCACTGCCTGTCGTCCTACATGGAATTCCGCAGGCGCTGACGAGTTGCCCTTGCTTGCCTGTCTACAGTGAAGCTGTGTCCGCCATCCTGGTGGGCCGCATCCATTTTCAAAGGAAAAAGCACCATGAACAAGCATCAAGTCGAAGGCCGTGTGGACCAGGCTGCGGGCAAAGCCAAGGAAGTGGCTGGTCGCGTGGTTGGCAATGAAGAGCTGGAGGCCGAAGGTCTGGTGGACCAGGCCAAGGGCAAAACCCAGGCGGGTTACGGCGACGCCAAGGAAAACGTCAAGGACAACGCCAAAAAACTGATCGACAAGATCTGAGCGCTGCGCTTGCAGATCTCATCCCAAACCAGGAGAGCCATCATGAACCCGACCCCTCTTCAAGCGCGGCGCCCGCTTCTGGCGCTGGCGTGTTCCGCTGCCGTGCTGCTCGCGCTGACGGCTTGCAACAAGGCCGATGACGGCAAGACCGTCGGGCAGTCGATCGACGCCGGTATCGCCAAAACAGAGAAGGCTGCCAAGGATGCTGGCAATACCATGAAGGAAGCGTCCAAGGACGCGCAGGCCACAGGCAGCCAGGCCAGCGCCACCATGGGTGACAAGATCGACGACGTGACCATCACGGCAACCGTTTCCACCGGACTGGCCAAGGACCCGGATCTCAGCGCCATCAAGATCAACGTCGACACCAGGGACGGCGTCGTCACCCTGAATGGCCCGGCACCCAGTGCTGCAGCGAAGGACAAGGCCACGGACATCGCCAAACAGGTCAAAGGCGTGACGTCGGTGAACAACCAGTTGACGGTCACACCGGGCTGATTCACCTCCCGCCCGCGAAGGTCACTGGCACGCGCCTTCGGGTGGCGTACCAGTGACCTTTTTTTTTGGGGGCGGCCACGCGGAGCACCGGCAGCGCGTACCGTCCGCGAAAAAGCAAGCGGGGCCCGGTTGCAGACAACCGGGCCCCGCTTGACGGGCTGGCAGAGCCGGCCCGTGTCACCCCATCGGGGATGGTTTAAGGACGAATGACGATGTCATTGCGCACAGCGCGGACGTTCTTGGTGTTGCGGGCAATGCTCTCAGCCTGGGCTTTTTCAGTAGCGGACTTGGCAAAACCGGACAGTTGCACCGTGCCGTTCAGCGTTTCGACGCTGATCGAGGTGGCGGCAACCGTCTTGTCTGCAGCGAACTTGGCCTTCACGGCGGTGGTGATGGCAGCGTCGTCGACGTAAGAGCCGGCGGTTTCCTGACCACGGGTAACTGCGCAACCAGCGCTGATGATGGTGATGCCGGCCAGGGCGGCGAATGCAATTGCGCGAGCGTATTTCATGGTTTTTCCTTGAAGTTTATAGATATGTTTTGGTGCGGAGAGTTGAGAAGCTGGCCGACTGACGGCACCACGCCGGTCGGTTTGCGAATGGAATTCATCGAAGGCGGTCATTGCGGCTGCGGGAAGCCAGCAGAGAACTGGCCAGGCCGGTGACCTCGGAAGACTTCAGCGCCGCGAAAACGAGGCCGGTGAGCGATACCAGACGCCAGGGTCGCAACAGCACGGTGGCCGCGCCCAGGCCTGCAGAGATGCCGAGCAGCTTCAGGGGCTGCTCCTGCGCAAAACGCTGCATTCTCGGCTGGGCAAAATCCAGCGCCAAGCTGGCCGGATGGCCTTGCCACCAGGACAGGGCGGTTTGTTTGACAAGCGACCAAGTGCTGGCGGAGGCGTCAATTTCAACGTCGCTGCCGCCCTGCTCGATTGCGGTGGAAGTGTCATGGTTCATCTGCCGCACCAGCGCCTGCCGGGTCATGGCCAGTCGTTCGCGGGGCGAAAGAGGACTGAGCTCGGTCGTCATCGGATCAGGCCGCGGCGCGCAATGCCTGCGCGTCGCGTTCCAGTTGATCTTTGAGTTCTGCAAAGCCGTTGGCGCCCAGCGGCTGCCGGGCTTTGCCGAAGGCGATCAGGAGAAAAAGCAGCATGACCGCCGGCATCGCCACCAGCACCCAGTGAAACTGGTTCAGCAGCAGGCCCAGCATCAGCGCGACACCGGCGAGCGTCAGAAAGACCCCGGCACACAGGATGACCGCGCCCCAAGCCAGAGCGCGCTGAAGCAGTTCCGACCCGGCTTCCGAGACTTCCTCGTGGACCAGTGCGCCATAGGCCGACAGGTGATCGACCACCAGGTCGGGGCGTCTGACGAGAATGGAAAACAACGGGTGCAGCATGGCGGCCAGGTGGTTTTAGAAAAAGGGGATGAAACCGCAGGGATCAGCGATGGTCGCGATGCGCGATCGACGTCACCAGCAAGGCGACGGCTGCGCCCACTGCGGCAGCAATCAGGACCGACTTCACTGGCTCATTGGAGACATAACGCGTGGTCGCGTCTGCATAGCGGTGCATGGAGCGCTGCGCCCGGTGGCTGGCCTCGGAGGCCATGTCCAGGCTCTGGCGCGCCAGTTTCTGGGCCTGGGTGGCCAGCTTGTCGACCAACGGATCAATGCTGCCGCGCAAATGGCGTACTTTGTCTTCGGCGCGGTCCAGCGTGTCGTTGGCCAGGCTGCGTGTGCTGTCCATGGCCCTCTCGGCGCCGGTCAGCATCTGCTCGGACATCTGACGTGCGCCCGACAGGGTGTCTTGGGCTTGGGGATGGCTGGAGAGAGGGTTTTTCATGGGGTCCTTGGGTAGTGAAAGGAAAAGGCCGGGTCCAGCGCGATGCGCGCGTGGGCTGGAATAAACGGGAAATTCACTTTCTCTTCATCAGGCTGACCACGAAGCTGATCACCGCCATGATGGCAAAAATGAAAAAGAGGATCTTGGCAATTTCCACCGCGCCGGCGGCGATGCCGCCGAAACCGAACACGGCTGCAATGAGTGCAATCACGAGGAAAACAACGGAATAGTGCAGCATGTCGATCTCCTTGCAGGGGCGTGCCCTTCTTTGGTGTGTATGGCGCTCGCATTTGAAACACCTGCAGTGAGCTTAGTCAGGGACGCCTCTGGTGATCATCGGTGAGTACCGGATGCCCATGTCGGCGAGCATGATCACGCGGTGTAGGACGAAGCCGATGGGCGCCTGCAGTGGCACGCTGCCGCGGCCCGGTCGGCAGCGCTGCCGATGCCTAGTGAGTTTTGGGCAGCACCGCGGAGATGCGGGTGCCCTGGCCGTGGCTGGAGACCACGGTCAGGCGACCACCGGCCGCTTCGACCCGGTGGCGCATGCCGGCCAGCCCGTGGCTCGAACCCTTGATCTGCATGGTGTCGAAGCCCGTTCCGTCGTCCCGGACCTCGACCGTGATGTAGCCGTCGAAATCATGCAGGCTGATTTCAGCCTGTTTCGCGTCAGCGTATTTGCCCATGTTGGTGAGCGACTCCTGCACCAGGCGGTAGACCGTGAGCTGGGCCGAGCCGCCCAGCTCCACGGTCTCCAGGTCGGTGATGATGCTCAGGCCGGACCGGTCTTCGAATTCGCGCGCGAGGATTTCGAGGGATGCGACCAGCCCCAGATGCGACAGCGACGAGGGTCGCAAGTCCTCGACAATGCGGCGCTTGAGCGCAATACCGCTGTTGAGTGTTTCGATCAGATGCTGCATGCGTTCGGCCGCCTCCGGCGAAATGACGCCGAGGCGCGATTTGATGCGCGCCACATCGAGCTTGGCCGCCGTCAGCAGCGCACCGAGTTCGTCGTGCAGTTCACGTGCCAGGTGGCCGCGTTCGTCTTCCCGCACCTGCTGCAGGTGGGTGGCCAGCTCGGCCAGCGTGGCCGTGCGGTCGCGCACTTCCTTGTCGAGCTGGTCGCGTTCGCGCTGAAGGGCCTCCTGTTCGCGCCTGCCGGCATCCAGCAGGGCGTCCGTTTGCCGCAAATACATGTAAAACGCCAGCAACCCGGCCAGCGCCATCAGGGCGATGCCAATGCGCGACAACTGAAGCGACCGGGTGATCTGGGCCTGGGCTGTGCCCATCTTGCTGTCGCTGGCCTGGACCAGCTTTCCGATCTGGCTGCGGATGGTGTTCATCTGGTCCATGCCCACGTCGGTTGTCAGCACAAACTTCCAGGCATCTTCATTGCCCTGCTTGCGCATGCGTACGCTGAGGTCCATCTCCGCCAGCTTGCGCGACACGCTGCGCGACAGCAGTGCGAACTCCGTCATCTCCTCCGGGTAGGGGGTGTAGTGCCGGCGCAGGGTGTCCAGGGTCTGATTGAGGTCGGCGGTCGCCGCGTCGTAAGGTTCCAGGTATTTGGGATCGCCGGTCAGCAGATAGCCGCGCTGCCCGGTTTCGGCATTCAGCATCTGCTGCAGCAGCGTATTGACAGCCCCGCGCGTGGCCTGCGACTCCTCAATGCGGGTAACCGCCCCGGTGGACAGGCGAAAACCTGCCTCGTTGATGGAAATCAGAACGCCCGCTGCCAGCACCGCCAGCGGAAGGCTGATTGCCATTTTCGGGATCGCAAACCATCTCATCCTGATCTCCGTTCGCATGGATCAATAATTCGTGAATAATCGCTACTGAAGATAGAAGCCTCGTAATTGCGCGAGGCTGTGTTGCTGCATTGTGCCGTTTTGGCGATGCCAGCCTAACCAAGAGGACATGAAATGATCAAAATCGGAATTGTGGACGACCATGCCATCGTGCGCTCAGGGCTCAAGCAGTTCTTCTCGGATCAGGTCGATTTCAGGGTCGTGGGTGAAGCCGCCAGCGGCCGTGAAGCCATTGACCTGGTGCGAAATGTCGAACTGGACATTCTGGTCATGGACCTGTCCATGCCCGGCCAGAGCGGGATTGATGCCCTCGCCATGATCCGCGCCAAGGCGCCCGATGTCGGCATCCTGATTCTCAGCGGATATCCGGAAGAGCACTACGCGGTCAACCTGATCCGCCAGGGCGCCAGCGGCTACCTGAACAAGGAGTGTGATCCGATGGAGATTGTCAATGCAATCCGTGTCATCTCGCTCGGCAAACGCTACATCACGCCGGCAGTGGCCGAGTTGCTGGCCCAGCAGCTGAACCGGAAAAATGATGCCACGCCGCACGAGCAGCTCTCCGAGCGCGAGTTTCAGGTGTTCCTCAAGCTCGCCAAGGGCGAAACCGCGGGCGACATTGCCAAGGCGTTGTCCCTGAGTGTCAAAACGGTCAGCACCTACCGGACCCGGGTGATGGAAAAAATGAGCCTGGCGTCCAACAGCGACCTGACGTATTACGCCCTCAAGAACAAGCTGATCGACTGAGCTTTTGCCGTCAGCCGCCCGTCCCTATGGCTGGGGCTGGCCGGCATTGATGGACCTGCACTGTTCGATGCAGTAGTCAATCAGCGCGTCTATTTCGTTGGACTTGTCAAAAACCGCGTCGACGCCGAGCTGAGCGCAGCGCTTGCGGATGTCGGCCGTTGCGTAATTGCTCAGAACAATCACTTTTTGATGCGGCTGACGGTTGCGGCAGGCTTCCAGAACGCCGAGTCCGCTCCCCTGTTTGAGAAACAGATCCACAATCGCCAGGTCCCATTGCTGGGCGTTTGCCAGCAACCAGGCCTTGCTTTCATTTTCTGTTTCCGCCGTACCTACTGCGTCAATTCCGGCCAGCTCTTCCAGCGTGGCCATGAGATTGTCACGGATGGTGGCGTTGTCTTCGACGATATAAGTTTTTAGTCCCACTGAGCTTCAATCCCGGTCTGCCATCCCTGACCGCGGTATTTTTCAAACGGTTACAACAAGAGTTTACCGGGTATGCCTTGACCTGATAACGAATGTATCCATGTTGCTGGTCAATTCTGACAGGCTGGGAGTCCCTGGCTTGTAGGATGTTTCCTACTCATGAACTGTAGGCAGGCACTGACAGTCATCGATGGCTGTCGCCCACGGTGTGCCGCGACTGACTGGCAGATACTTCGCTGTCAGCTGATTTCCCCTTCGCTGTCAACAGCGGGGTGCCAACCACTTGCAGGTGTCGGGCCTCTCCCGGTCTTCCAAATCAAGAATCGCAGGCCGCCCCTATGACCCGTGTCGCCACTTTCCTCTCCAGCGCTCGCATACCAACCTGGGGTCGTGTTGTGGCGGCGGTGGCACTGGTGCTGGTGGTCCTGGCGCTGGCGGTCTTGTTTTTTCCGTGGGACTGGTTGCGTGGGCCGCTGAACCGCTACGTCAGCGACCGGACCGGTCGCCCGTTCGAAATCACCCGGCGGCTGGACGTGCAGTTGGGACGCACTATCACGGTCAAGGCCGATGGCATCACGTTTGCCAACCCCGACTGGGCTCGCGACCCTCACTTGGTCAAGGCCGAGTCCGCCGAGTTCGACATCCGGTTCTGGCCCTTGCTGCGCGGCCAGGTCGAGCTCCCGCGAGTCAGCCTGAGCCAGCCGGTGCTGGGGCTGCAGATCCAGCCGGATGGCCGGCGCACCTGGGCCTTGGGCAAAGACACGTCCGATGCCGGGACCGTGCCGCGCATTGGCCAGTTGCTGGTGGACAAGGGCGTGCTCAACTACCTCGCTGAAGCGCAGGGGGCTGATATCAAGACCGAGTTTGGCATGACTGCAGCGAGTGAGGCGGAAGCCGGAACAGCGGCGGCGGCCCGGGACATGCCGCTGAGCTACAAGGCGCAAGGCACCTGGAAAAAAGAGCCCTTCGCGGCCCAGGGGCGCGCCGGGAGTGTCCTGCAGCTCAGTGACACCCAGGTCAACCCGTTTCCCCTGCAGATCAATGCCAGTGCAGGCCGTACATCGCTGCTAGCCAGCGGACGCATTGGCAATCTGGCGTCACTCGACGGCCTGGATGCCAATTTCGACCTCAAGGGCCGCACACTGGCCGACCTCTACAACCTGCTGGGTGTCGTTTTGCCGGATACGCCCACCTATGCCCTGCGCGGCCACCTCGGCAAGCAGGGGGCTGTGTGGAAGGTGGGAGCCATCCAGGGACGTCTGGGCAAGTCGGATCTGTCGGGCGATCTCGCCTATGACCGCTCGGGCCCGTTGGCCCTGCTGTCGGGCAAGGTGCAGTCCAGGTCGCTCGATTTCGAGGACCTGGGCCCGCTGATTGGCGTGCCGACAGGTACTTCACGCACAACGACCAAAACCGTTGCCAAAGCCAAGCCATCTTCGGCTGCCAAGCAGGTGCAGACCGCCGGCAAGGTGTTGCCGACGGCGACGCTGGACTTTGAACGGCTCAAGACCATGAATGCCGACGTCAGCTACAAGGTGGTGGATGTCAAGAATGCCGGCGCCTTCCCGCTGGACCGGTTTGACGCACGCATTGTGCTGAAGGACGGTGTGTTGCAGCTCGACCCGCTGGACATGGGCGTGGCTGGTGGCCGGCTTGCCGGCCTGATCCGCATCGATGCCAACAGCAAGCCCGCCCTGGTGCACGCCAGACTCGAAGCCCGCACGCTGCAGCTGAACCAGCTGTTCCCGCGCATCGAACGCACCGAAGGCAGCCTGGGCAAGCTCAATGGCCGGATCGACCTGACGGGACGCGGCAGCTCCGGCGCCCAGGTACTTGGTTCATCCTCCGGCAACGTGGCTCTGCTGATGGGCCGGGGTCAGGTCAGCAACATCCTGCTTGAGTTCATGGGGCTGGACGGCGGTGAGATCATCAAGTTTCTGGCCAGCGGCGACCGCAATGTCACCCTGCGCTGCGCTGCCGCCGCGTTTGATGTCAAGCAGGGCCTGATGACCAGCCGGGCCCTGCTGCTGGACACTTCCGACACGCTGATCAATGGCACTGGTGTGATCAGTCTGGCCGATGAAACACTCAACATGGTGCTGTACCCGCAGCCCAAGGACCAGAGCATCCTGAGCCTGCGATCACCCCTGAAAATCACCGGCACGTTCGCCAGGCCGGCAGCTGGCCCCGACAAGGCGGCACTGGCGGGCCGGGCCGGCATTGCCCTGCTGCTGGGGGCGATCAACCCATTGCTCGCACTGGCCGCCACGGTGGAGACCGGGCCGGGCAAGGATGCCGACTGTGAGCGGGTGCTGGCGGTGGCCAGCCCGGTGAAGCCGCCGGACAAGCCTGCAGCAGCCACCAGCGCGGCCACCAGGTAACACGTCAGGTGGCGGCGCCTCAGAGGCGCCGGACGTGCGCGGCGTTCAGGCCGACCCGTTGCCGCACACCGGACAGGAGGCATGGCGTGCGACCCGCACGTGATGCCAGTCCATGTTGCGTGCGTCAAGCATCAACAGCCGGCCCGTGAGCGCCTGGCCAATGCCGCACAGCAGCTTGAGCGCTTCGGCCGCCTGCACAGTGCCAACCATGCCCACCAGGGGAGCAAACACGCCCATGGTGGCGCACTGGGCCTCCTGCACGGTCTCCGTCGGTGGAAAGACACAGGCATAACAGGGTGAGCTGGTCTGGCGCGGATCGTAGACCGTCACTTGGCCGTCGAAGCGGATGGCCGCACCGGACACCAGTGGTTTGCGGTGTTTCACGCAGGCCCGGTTGATCATCTGGCGCGTGGCAAAGTTGTCGGTGCAGTCCAGCACCACGTCGGCCTGCTGGACGTGTTCGTCGAGCAGGGCAGCGTCGGCACGCAGGGTGACGGCCGTGACCTCGACGTCCGGATTGATGGCGGCGACGGCCTGCTGCACCGAGTGCGCCTTGTACTGGCCGACACGGGCCAGTGTGTGGGCGATCTGCCGTTGCAGGTTGGTGGCATCGACCCGGTCATCATCCACCACGGTGATGCGCCCGACCCCGGCGCTGCCCAGGTAAAGTGCGGCGGGAGAGCCCAGGCCGCCGGCACCCACAATGAGCGCACGGGACGACAGCAGCGTGTTCTGGCCTTCCACGCCCAGTTCGTCGAGCAGAATGTGGCGGGAATAACGCAGCAGCTGGGTATCGTTCATGGCGGACGTGACCCGGGCAGTGCGGGGCAGCCAGGCGACCGGTCCGTCCGGACCCGCAGCCTGGCAGGCAGACGCGGTCAGTTTTCCTTTTTCTCGTCCTTGCGCTCGACCATGGTCTTGCTGATCATCACGGGCCGGCCCTTGAGCTGGTTGATGGCCTGCGCGAGCTGGAAGTCCTTGTCGCTGCCGAACTCGGGCGGCCTGCGCTGCTCGGGGCTCTTCCTGGACTCTTCTTCCAGGCGCTTGAGCGCTTCCTCGCGGGCTTTTTCACGGCCCGGGTCTTTCACTTCGGCACCCTGGCCGCTGGCCAGGTGTTTTTCCAGATCGGCTTCGCGCGTGCGCAGGGCAGCAAACGGGCTGCCTTCCAGCGTTTCGTCCACCATCACGTCGGGCACGATGCCCTTGGCCTGGATCGACTTGCCGCTGGGCGTGAAATAACGCGCGGTGGTGAGCTTCAGGCCGGTGTCGGGACCCAGGGGGCGAACGGTCTGCACCGAGCCCTTGCCGAAGGTCTGGTTGCCCATGATGGTGGCGCGTTTGTAGTCCTGTAGCGCGCCGGCGACGATTTCGCTGGCCGATGCCGAGCCTTCGTTGACCAGCACCACCAGTGGCACGTTCTTGACAGCCGCAGGCAGGCGCTTGAGCGGGTCGGCGGCATTGCGGCGCTGGTAGAACTCGGGCGCCGCCTTGTAGGTGAACTTGCTTTCCGCAAGTTGTCCGTTGGTGGACACCACGGTGACGTTCTCGGGCAGGAAGGCGGCGGACACGGCCACGGCGGCGTCCAGCAGGCCGCCCGGGTCGTTGCGCAGGTCCAGCACCAGCCCCTTGAGGTTGGGCTCCTGCCTGTAGATCTGTTCGAGCTTGGCGACGAAATCATCAACCGTGCGTTCCTGGAACTGGCTCAGGCGGATCCACGCGTAACCAGGCTCGATGACCTTGCTGCGTACCGACTGGGTGCGGATCTCCTCGCGCGTGATGGTCACCGGGAAGGTGCGATTTTCATCCTTGCGGAAGATCATCAACGTGACCTTGGTGCGGGGTTCGCCGCGCATCTTCTTGACGGCATCGTTCAGGCTCAGGCCCTTGACCGCGGTGTCATCGATCTTGGTGATCAGGTCATTGGGCTTGAGGCCGGCGCGGTCGGCGGGCGAACCCTCGATCGGCGAGACCACCTTGACCAGGCCGTCTTCCTGAGAAATCTCGATGCCGACACCAACGAAGCGGCCACTGGTGCCCTCCCGGAATTCCTTGAAGGATTTCTTGTCGAAATAGACCGAGTGCGGGTCCAGGCTGGCGACCATGCCCGAGATCGCGTCAGTGATGAGTTTTTTCTCGTCAACAGGCTCGACGTAGTCGGTTTTGACCATGCCAAACACGGCGGCCAGCTGTTGCAGCTCTTCCAGCGGCAACGGTGTGAGTCCGCCCCGTGCCACCGCCTGCAGTTGCACGGTGGTCAGCGCACCGGCGACCGCTCCGATCGAAATCCAGCCTGCTATCTTGAGTTTCTGACCCATAAACACCTTCATTGGCCCCGGTTTCGGGGCAGTTGCCACAGAATTTGAAACAATATACACCTTGGAGAAAGGCCTTGACCAACAGTTCCCGCTACCGGCGCTCCCACCGGTGCCGGCATGCAGAAATATTCCAAAAACAGGCCACCTTTACCTCGCCTTGACACAGGGGTGGCGGCGTGACACCGGCACCCGTCCGGGGCTCAGGCCTTGCCCTGCGCGGCGACCGCCGCCTCGGCTTTGGCAATCGCCTCGCTGTCGCCCAGGTAGTAGTGGCGCAGCGGTTTGAGACTGGCATCGAGTTCGTAGACCAGTGGAATGCCGTTGGGAATATTCAGCCCGACGATGTCCTTGTCGGCAATGTTGTCGAGGTACTTCACCAGCGCGCGTATCGAATTGCCGTGTGCCGCAACCACAATTCGTTTGCCGGCCAGAATGGCTGGCGCCATGGACTCGTTCCAGAAGGGCAGCACCCGGGCCACCGTGTCTTTCAGGCATTCGGTCAGCGGCACCTGGCCGGGTTTCAGTTTGGCGTAACGCGGGTCGTCGCGTTCGCTGCGCGGATCGTTGGGATCCAGCGGCGGCGGCGGCACGTCGTAGCTGCGGCGCCAGATCAGGACCTGCTCATCGCCATATTTTTTGGCGGTCTCCGCCTTGTTCAGGCCTTGCAGGGCGCCGTAGTGGCGCTCGTTGAGGCGCCAGCTGTGAACCACCGGCAACCAGGTGCGGTCCATCTCGTCCAGCGTGTGCCACAGGGTGCGGGTGGCGCGTTTGAGCACGCTGGTGTAAGCCAGGTCAAAGTCGTAGCCCTCCGTTTTGAGCAAGCGGCCGGCGTTGATGGCCTGCTGCACGCCGGTGGCGGTCAGGTCCACGTCGGTCCAGCCGGTAAAGCGGTTGTCCAGGTTCCAGGTTGATTCGCCGTGGCGGATGAGCACAAGTTTGTACATGGTGTGAAGCGGCTTCGTGAAGTTGAAAAGGGGGCCAGTCCCGGCGGGGTGTCCGGGGCGAAAAAAGTGTCCAAAAGGGCGGGCAAAAACTGCGGCAGGCACCAGAGAAAGCCCAAGGAAAACCGGCATTGCTCCCTGCATTCTAAAATCAGTCCTTAATTGCAAACACCAAGAAGGACTTACAGTGAAATTTCTCATCGACAACTGGATGCTGATCGCCATTGCGCTGGCATCCGGCGGCATGCTGCTCTGGCCCCTGATCTCCAGCGGCATGGCAGCCGGTTCGCTCAGCGCCGCCGGCGCCGTGCAACTGATCAACCGTGAGAAGGCAGTGGTCATCGATGTCTGTGAAACCCCGGAATTTGCCGCGGGCCACGTTGCCGGCGCCAAAAACCTGCCGCTTGGACAGTTCGAGGAAAAGCTGCCTGCCACGGTGAAAAACAAGGCGCTCCCCCTGATTCTGGTATGTGCCTCCGGCGCACGCGCCAACCGGGCGCTGGCCATCGCCAAAAAACTCGGCTACGAGCAGGCCCAATGCCTGTCGGGTGGGCTGAAATCGTGGAAAGAGGCTAACCTTCCGATCGAGAAGGCCTGAGAAGCTGCCGCTGCCCATTGACCCCCGACCCGGAGATTTCGATGTCCCCTGTGAAGATATACCTGACCGCCTCCTGCCCCTATTGCATTCAGGCCAAGCAGCTGCTCAAGCAGCGCGGTGTGACCGAGATCGAGGAAATCCGTGTCGACCTGCAACCGGACGAGCGCCAGAAAATGATGGAAATCACCGGTCGCCGGACCGTGCCCCAGATCTTCATTGGCCAGACCCATGTGGGCGGCTGCGATGACCTGATGGCGCTGGATGGCCGCGGCGGCCTGTTGCCTTTGCTGGCCGGCTGAGCGCAGGCTTTCCGGGGGCCTGCGGCCGAACGGGGATAATGTTGCGTGCCTGCTGTTCAGCGGGCTTTTATTTTTCAAGCAATCCGAAAGACCACCATGGCCGAAGCCAACCTTGATCCCGTGTTCCAGATCCAGCGCGTTTACCTCAAGGACGTGTCCCTGGAGCAGCCCAATTCTCCCGAAATCCTGCTCAACCAGGAGCAGCCCGCGGTCGATATCCAGCTCGGCGTAGAGGCGACCCCGATCGCCGACGGCCTCTACGAAGTCAGCGTGACCGCCACGGTGCACACCAAGATCGAAGACAAGACCGTGTTCATGGTCGAGGCCAAGCAGGCCGGCATTTTTGAAATCCGCAACATGGCGGCCGAGCAGCTCAACGCGGTGCTGGGCATTGCCTGCCCGCAGATCGTGTACCCCTACCTGCGCGGCAACGTGGCTGATGTGATCCAGCGCGGCGGTTTCCCGCCCGTCAACCTGGCGGAAATCAACTTCCAGGCGATGTTCGAGCAACAGCAGGCCGCGGCAGCCTCGGCCGCCCAGGAAGCCCCGCAAATCATCGTTTGAGGTCGCGGTGGTGCTGGCACTGCCCCTGGCCTTTTCATTCCCATGAAAATTGCCGTCATTGGCGCCGGTGCCTGGGGCACGGCGCTGGCCATCAGCGCGGCCAATGCAGGCGGCACCTCTGCGCGGCATCAGGTCACCTTGTGGGCGCGTGACGCCGCGCAGCTGGCGGCGATGCAGGCGCAGCGGATCAACACACGCTACCTGCCCGGCATCGCCTTGCCCGATGCCCTGCTGCTGGCGGGCGGCTCCGACGCTTCGCTGGATGCCGTGCTGGCGCAGCAGGACCTGATCGTCATCGCCACGCCGATCGCGGCCTTGCGCGTCATGTTGCAGCGCATGCAGAACGTTAGCGTGCCGGTCGCCTGGCTGTGCAAGGGGTTTGAAACGCCGCTTCCGGCCCTTCCGGCCAACACCTCATTCTTGCAGTCTTTTGGGCTTCTGGCCCATGAAATACGGGCGCAGGTAGCTATTGATTTAAGAGCGGGCGCACTCAGCGGCCCGAGCTTTGCACAGGAAGTGGCGCGCGGCCAGCCGACCGCGCTGGTGGCCGCCAGCGAACACGCCGAAGTGCGCGACACGCTGGTGGCGGCCTTCCACAGCCCGACCCTGCGCATCTACGCCAACGACGACATCGTCGGCGTCGAGGTCGGCGGCGCCGTCAAGAACGTGCTGGCGATCGCAACCGGCCTGTGCGACGGACTGAACCTGGGGCTCAATGCCCGCGCCGCGCTGATCACGCGCGGCCTGGCCGAAATGACGCGCCTGGGCCTGGCCCTGGGGGCGCGGGCCGAAACCTTCACCGGCCTGTCCGGCCTGGGCGACCTGGTGCTGACGGCCACCGGCGACCTCAGCCGCAACCGCAAGGTCGGCCTGCTGCTGGCCCAGGGCCAGAGCCTGCCGCAGGCCGTGGCCTCGCTGGGCCATGTGGCCGAAGGGGTGTACTGCGCCCGCACGGTGGTGCAACGCGCGCAGGGGCTTGGTGTCGAGATGCCGATTTCCGAAGCGGTGGTGGCTTTGCTGGACGGGCAGGTGAAGCCGGCTGAGGCGGTGGCGGCGTTGATGGGACGGGATCCGGCGGCTGAGCTGCGTTAGGGGCTGCTGCGGTCGGGTTTGGATCCGGCTGGTGGTGTTTTGCGGCTGCAGCCCTTATTCAACGGGTCCAGGCAGCTATTGAATTTATAGCAAATGTGTTCTGCTAACCATTCTGGCTGAGCTTGCCGAGGCCTGCGCAAGCTTGTGCAGTTGTGGGTCTTCCAGCACGCCGGGGGTTGCCCGGCGGCAACTCACTTTTCTTTTGCGTCGCCAAAAGAAAAGTAAGCAAAAGAAAAGGCGACCCGATGGTCTGGGTCCCTCCGCTGCGCTGCGGGCAACCTGCGCTGCTCGACTCCGGCGGGGGTCGGCAGAACTCGCTTCGCTCGGA
>NZ_JAQSDA010000015.1 GCF_029945685.1 Polaromonas sp.
CGCCCAGCGGGGCGAGGGAGGGGCGGGGGGAGGGAGTGGGGAGTTGCGCCTACTGTCCCGCGCGAACCGGGGACGCAGCGTGATGCCGATGTTCGCCAGGGTGACGGGGCAACCCCCGGCTTGCCGGCGAACCAAGGCAACTCGCAACAACCCGGCAAGGCGGTGCACGGCGCTTGCCCCTAAACTAGCCCCATGATTCGCTGGATGCTGGTGATTTTCCTTGCGCTGATCTTCATCAGCTGGTTCACGCCCCTGCTGCACAAGCTGGGCTTTGGCAAACTGCCTGGCGACTTGCGCTTCCGGTTGTTCGGACGCGAATGGTTCATTCCGTTGACGACCACCATTGTCCTTAGCCTGGTGGCCAGCCTCATCAGCCAGTTGATTTGAACCGCCTGCCATGACCATCTCTGCACCGACCGCCCCCTTCGCCGGGCCCGACATTCGCCTGCCTGCCGGCGCAGCCCCGGTGGCGTGCGTGGACATTGGGGGCACCAAGGTGGCGGTTGCCGTGGTCGATCAGCGCGGCGTCCGGGGCCGGCGGGTGGAGCCGACCATCAAGGAAGGCCTCAGTGATGCGTTGGCGCGGCAGGTGATACGCCTGATCAGCGAAAGCAGTGCTGCGGCGCAGATCCGCCGCGAGGATCTGGCGGCCGTCGGCGTGGCGTCCTGCGGGCCCTTTGTACTGAACGACCGCCAGGTCGAACTCGCGGCGCCCAACATCTGCGGGGGGCTGGCCGGCGCGGCGCGCGGGCTGCCCAACAACTGGACCACCGCCTTGCTCGAAGCGCCGCTGCGCGAGGTGTTCGCCCAGGTGCGGGTTGAAAACGACGGCCTGGCCGCGCTCAAGGCCGAGCGACGCTGGGGCGCGCTGCAGGGCATGGCGCATTGCGCTTACGTGACCTGGAGCACCGGCATCGGTGTCGGCCTGTGTGTCGACGGGCAGATGCTGCGCGGGAAAAACGGCAACGCCGGCCATGCCGGCCACATGTTTGTCAGCGACAACAACGACGCGCTGTGCGGCTGCGGCAACATCGGCGATGTCGAGGCGCTGGTCGCGGGCAATGCGATGCCGCGGCGTTTCGGTGCGTTCGGGTACGCCGATGCTGCTTCTATTTTGATAGCTGCTCGCGCAGGAGAGTCGGGGGCTGTGGCCATTATGGATGACATCTGCCGGGTGATGGGCCGGGCCCTGTACAACCTGGTCGTGACGCTGGACCTGCAGCGCATCAGCATCGGCGGCAGCGTGTTCTGGCACCACCGTGACTATCTGCTGCCGCGCCTGCAGGCCCACATCAGCGGCAGGCTGCCGGCGCTGACGGACGGGTTTGTGCTGGTGCCTGCCGGCCTGCAGGACCGGGTGGGCGACTACGCGGCGCTGGCGCTGGTGGTCTGAAACGGGGCGGGTGTCAGGGGGTCAGCGTCCAGGGCTGGCCGCATTTTCGGCACTTGACGAGAATCTGGCCGCTGCGGCGGTCTTCCTCGACGACATCGAGCCGGCCGTATTCGGCGCATTTCGGGCAGTTGGCCTGGTCGGCCACGGTTTCGGCATGCAGCAGCAAGTACAGGTAGCGGCGCAGCGCCCACAATCCCACCGCGCCGCTGATGAGGAACAGGGCCACATCCACCAGCTTTTCACCGAGGGTGCCGCCGTGGAAAAGCTCCAGGGTACCCATCAGGGCAATCGTGCATAGCAAGGCCAGCAGCATGTGGGCATGGCTGGACATGAGCTCGCGTTCGTACCATTTGCGAAAGCCCACCTTGCGGATGCCGTCGGCCAGCGGGCGGTTGAGGTAGTTGCGTTTGACCATGTCAGTTCATTTAATGACTGAATGGTTGCACATTTCCGGCTTTCCCGCCAGACGCGCGCCGGAAGGCGATGGTTCTAGTCGGGGGTGGTGCCGGACAGGGTGTGCAGAAAAGCCTTGCGCCACCAGTGCACGTCCTGGCTGCGGATGCGCTCCAGCAGCGCCTGGTGCCGCCGCTGGCGCTCGTGCAGCGGCATCTGCAGCGCCAGCTGGATGCTCTCGGCCGTGCCGTGGGTGTCGTAGGGGTTGACCAGCAGCGCTTCCTTGAGTTGCTCGGCCGCGCCGGCAAAACGCGACAGCACCAGCACCCCGGGGTCGGCCGGGTCCTGGGCCGCGATGAACTCCTTGGCGACCAGGTTCATGCCGTCCCGCAACGGCGTGACCAGGGCCACGCTGGCCACACGGTACAGGCCGGGCAGGCGCTTGCGTGCCACGTTGCGGTGGATGTAGCGCACCGGCATCCAGTCCAGTTCGCCGAAGTCGCCGTTGATGGCGCCGCACAGGCTCTCCAGTTCCTGGCGCAGGCCGCTGTAGGTATCGAGCGCCTCGCGGCTGGGCGAGGCGATCTGGATCAGCGTCGCGCTGTTGAGGTTTTCCGGGTACAGCTTGAGCAACTGCCGGAAGGCACGCAGGCGCTGCGGCAGGCCCTTGGAATAGTCCAGCCGCTCCACGCCCAGCAGCAGGCGACGCCGTGAGTATTCTTCCTTCATGCGCTCGTACATCTCGCGCGCTTCCTTGCCGTGCGTCAGGGCCGCAAATTCATCGACGTCGATGCCGATCGGAAAGGCCTGTGCGTGCACCGTGCGCCCGAAGGCGCGGAACTGGTGCCGGTCCAGGGCTTCGGCACCCGCCTCCTGGCCGACATAACGCGAGAAGTGGTCCACATCGGCCTGGCTCTGGAAGCCCACCAGGTCATAGGCAAACAGCGAACGGATCAGCCATTCATGCTGGGGCACAGCCGCGAGGATCAGCGGCGGCGGCAGCGGGATGTGCAGGAAAAAGCCGATGCGGTTCCTGCAACCCATCGCGCGCAGCTCGGCGGCCATCGGGATCAGGTGGTAGTCGTGCACCCAGATGATGTCGTCGGGGCGCAGCAGCGGCATCAGCTTGCGCGCCAGCATCTGGTTGACGCGGCGGTAGCCGCCGATGAAGCCGGCATCGAAGTCGGCCAGGTCCAGCCGGTAGTGAAACACCGGCCAGAGCACGCCGTTGCTGTAGCCCAGGTAATAACTGTCGTGGTCTTCCCGGCACAGGTCCACCGTGGTCAGCGTCACATTGCCGGCCTGCTGGGTATGCATCTCGCCCTCGCCGGGGGTGCCACCTTCGACAATGGTGCCGCTCCAGCCAAACCACAGGCCACCGTTGGTGGACAGCGCATCGCCGAGCGCCACCGCCAGGCCGCCCGCCGCCGTCTTGCGCGGATCGGCCACCCGGTTGGAAACAACGACCAGCCTGCTCATACTTGCGAATCCCAGGGGGCCGAGAGCCGAACCGCCGCATTGATGATGCCGACCATCGAATAGGTCTGGGGAAAGTTGCCCCACATCTCGCCCGTGACGGGGTGGGTGTCCTCGGACAACAGGCCGACGTGGTTGCGCGCGGCCAGCATGGTTTCAAAAATCTCGCGCGCCTGCTCCTTGCGGCCGATGCGCGCCAGCGCGTCGATGCGCCAGAAGGTGCAGATGTTGAAGGCCGTCTCGGGTTTGCCGAAGTCGTCGGGCGCCTCGTAACGGCGCATGTAGGGGCCGTCGCACAGGTGTTTTTCCAGTGCATCGACGGTGGCGACAAAACGCGGGTCTTTCGGCTCGATGAAACCGACCTCGATCATCAGGAGGACGCTCGCGTCCAGGTCGCGCCCGCCGAAACTTTCGGCAAAGGCCTGGCGTTCGTCGCTCCAGGATTCACGCAGGATGCGCTCGCGCATGATGTTGGCGTGGTCGTGCCAGTAGACCGCGCGGTCCGGTTTTTTCAGTGTGGCGGCGATCTTGCCAAGGCGGTCGCAGGCGGCCCAGCACATCAGCGCCGACGAGGTGTGCACCCGGGCGCGTGTGCGCAGCTCCCACATGCCGGCGTCGGGCTGGTCGTAGTTGCGCACCGCCTGTTCACCCACCGCTTCCAGCCGCACGAATTCGGCCTCGCCAGCGCGGTGCAGCAGCCGGTGGTCGTGGAAGGCCTGCGCCGCACCCAGCACCACGTTGCCATACACATCGTGCTGGAAATGCTCCTGCGCCTGGTTACCCACCCGCACCGGCCCCATGTTGCGGTAGCCGCCCAGGTGCCCATAGGTGGCTTCGGGCAGTTCGCGCTCCAAGCCGATGCCGTACAGCGGCTGGATGTGGCCGCCGCCGGCCTGCACCACGACGTTGCTGAGCCAGCGCAGGTAGTCTTCCATGGTGCCGACTTCGGACAGGCTGTTGAGTGCGCGCACGACAAAAAAGGCGTCGCGCAACCAGCAGAAGCGGTAGTCCCAGGTGCGCCCGCTGTTGGGCGCTTCGGGAATACTGGTGGTCATGGCGGCGACGATGGCGCCGGTGTCTTCGAACAGCGAAAGCTTGAGCGTGATGGCCGCGCGTATCACCGCTTCCTGCCACTCCAGCGGCAGGTGCAGGCGCTGGCTCCAGCGGCGCCAGTAGGAAAGTGTTTCCTCCTCGAACAGGCGCGCGGTGTCGGCAATGCCGTCGGCCAGCGACTCGTCGGCGCCGAGCAGGAAGTTGTGCTCGCGCGTCAGCACAAAAGGCTGGCGCGACAGCAAATGGGCAATCGGCGCGTCGGTGTTCAGGCGCAGGGTCAGCGCGTCGCCGACGTAGCGCAGGTGGTTGCTGCCCTGGGTCACCGCCGGCTTGCTGCGACCCCAGTCATAACGGATGTCGAGCGCCACGCGGATACGCGGTGCGCCCTGGATGGGACGCACGCGCCGCACCAGGGTCATGGGCCGGAAAAAACGCGAACGCCGGTAAAAACGCGGGGCGAAGTCGGTGATCTCCACCGCCTGGCCGCTGGTGTCGAACAGCTGGGTGCGCAGCACCGCGGTGTTGTGTTCGTACCATTGTTTGCTGTGCGAGAAGTTCTCGATCTCGATCGCGAATGCGCTGCCGTTTTCGCTCGGGTCCAGCAGGGCGTTGAAGACCGGGTCACCGTCAAAACGCGGCAGGCAGCACCAGACGATGCGTGCGCGCGCATCGACCAGCGCGCTGAAGGCGCAGTTGCCGATCACGCCCAACGAGAGCGAGGGCGGCGCGGACGCCGTGAAGCCGGAGGACTGGACGGGGATGCTCATGCGCGCCGCCGTTCCGGTCCGTTCTCGCGCGAGGGCGCCCGTGCCGACAGCAGCCATTGAGCCAGCTGGGCCACGCTGTCGCAGCGATGTTTTGCCAGGGTGGCCCCGGGGCCGACCTTGATCGCATGGCCACCCATGCGCAACACCTGTTCGAAGCCGTCTTCGTCGGTGACGTCGTCGCCGGCAAACACCGGAACACGGCCGGCAAACGGCGCTTCGTCCATGAAGGCCGCAATCGCCGTGCCCTTGCTGACCCCGGTGGGTTTCAGGTCGAGCACACATTTGCCCTGCATCAATTGCAGGCCGGGACTGCGCGCGACGGCCTCGCGCATCACCTGCAGGCACAGGTCCTCCAGATCGGGCGCATGCCGATAGTGCAGGCTCAGGGCCAGATTTTTCCGTTCGAGCTGGAGCGCGGGATGGCGCTGCAGCAGCCCTTCGGCGGCCTCCAGCGCAGCGCGCAGATCGGTGGCCGGCGCGCTGATCAGCAGACCGCTGGCATTGCGGCGCTGACCGCCATGTTCGACGGCTGCCGGCAACTGCAGGGGCGCCAGAAAACCGTCGAGGTCGCTCAGGCGCCGGCCCGAGACCAGCGCCAGCGCGCCGCCGAGTTGTCCGTACAGGGCAGCCAGCGTGCTGGTCAGCGTGGGCGGAATGAGCACGGCTTCGGGCCGGGCGGCCAGCTCAACCAGGGTACCGTCAAAGTCCAGAAAAAGCGCCGTATCCTGAGTGATACGGGGAAGCGTGTCGTAAGGCATGTGCATCTCTACTTACCTTAGCAGAATTTTTCAGCGACGCCTGTAGGTCGGTTTCCATTCCTGGCGCTGCCGCATTGCAAGGACGGACTGTGAAACTCAGGCCGATGGGGCCGTGTCGGCCTGCGAAGCTGGGCCGGCGATCCATGCCTGCACGGCCTGCACGCGGGCCGCATGGATCATCTCGCCGATTTTGGGGCCGCTCAGGCCCGCCGCCTGTGCTGCTTCTGCAATCGAAGCGGTCACCACCGACTGCGCCGCCTGCAAGGCCTGCGCCAGCCTGCGGCGCTGCGGATAGGCCGTGTCCTGAAACCCGAGGCGGCCGCGCGCGTCACATTCGCAGGCCAGCAGGATCTCGTCAAGACGTTGCGGTTTGCGAAACGCGTCGCAGCGCTCCAGCAGCCGCACCAGGGCCGCCGCCCCGAATTCCGCGCTGCGGTGGATGTTGCCGTGTTCGCGCGCCACCACTTCGGCCAGTTCCCGGCAGTCGGTGGGCACGCGCAGCCGCGCGCACAGGCCTTTGAGCAGGCGTACGCTGCGCTCCTCGTGGCCGATGTGTCTGGGCAGCAGTTCGGCAGGTGTCGTGCCCTTGCCGAGGTCGTGGACCAGGCAGGCAAAACGCACGGGCAGGCTGGCGTTCAGGTGGGCCGCCATGTCCAGCACCATCATCAGGTGCACCCCGGTGTCCACTTCGGGGTGGTACTCGGGGCGTTGCGGCACGCCCCAGAGCTTCTCGACCTCGGGCAGCAGGTGCTGCAACGCGCCGCAGTCGCGCAGCACCGCGAACATGCGGGACGGCGTGCCCTCCATCAGTCCGCGCCCCAGCTCCTGCCAGACACGTTCGGCCACCAGGGCATCAACCTCGCCATGCGCCACCATCTCGCGCATCAGCGCCAGGGTTTCAGGCGCCACGCCGAAATCGGCAAACCGCGCGGCAAACCGCGCCAGCCGCAGGATGCGCACCGGGTCTTCGCGAAACGCGTCGGTGACGTGGCGAAGGACCTTGTCCTGGATGTCCCGCTGTCCCCCATGGGGGTCGATCAGGGCCCCGAGATCAGGTTCAAAACCGGCGTCAGCCATTTTGGGTCTTGCGGGGGCTGCTATTGAATTGATAGTCAGGTCGCGCCGCGCGAGGTCTTCTTCCAGCGTCACGTCGGGCGCGGCATGAATGGCAAAGCCGCGGTAGCCGCGCGCCGTGTTGCGTTCGGTGCGCGCCAGCGCGTACTCCTCGCGGGTCTGCGGGTGCAGGAATACCGGGAAGTCCTTGCCCACCGGCAGATAGCCCAGGGCCGTCAGTTCGTCCGGTGTGGCACCGACCACCACCCAGTCGTGGTCCTGCACCGGCAGGCCCAACAAGGCATCGCGCACCGCGCCACCGACCATGTAGATGTCCATGGCGCAAGTGTAGGTGCAGCGGTGCGGCCGCCTTCAGCCGAGTGCGCCAAAAGCCGAGTTGCTGCTGGCGGGTCGCGGCAACGTGAAAAAGAAGGTGGCGCCCTCTCCCGGGCTGGCATCCACCCAGATCGTCCCGCCATGGCGCACGACGATGCGGCTCACGGTTGCCAGCCCGATGCCGGTTCCTGGAAATTCAGCCACGCCATGCAGACGCTGAAAAGTACCAAACAGCTTGTCGGCATAGGCCATGTCAAAGCCCGCCCCGTTGTCCCGCACAAAAAAGGCCTGGCCGTCCTCGCTTTGACCCACGCTGATGAGGGCACGGGGTTGGCGCGACGAAAATTTCCAGGCGTTGCCCAGCAGGTTGTCCATCACGGCATCCAGCAGGCGGGCGTCGCCCCGCGCGAGCAGCCCGTCCTCGATGTCCACCTCGACCTCGCGGGCCGGTTCGCGCGCCCGGTAGCGCTCCAGAATGTCCCTGGCCAGCTCGCTGAGGTCCACCACATCGCGCCGCAGCGCCACCCGCGAGACCTGCGCCAGGGCAAGCAGGCCTTCAATCAGCTGACCCATCTGACCTACACCCGCCTGGATGCGACTCACATAGTGCTGCACCTTCCCGTCAGCGCTGTCCTGGAGGTGGCGCGCCAGCAGGCTGCTGAAACCGGCTACCGTGTTCAGTGGCGAACGCAGGTCATGCGACACGGAGTAGGAGAAGGTTTCAAGCTCCTGGTTGGATCGGCGCAGGGCCTGTTCGGTGGCCTTGAGTTCAGTGATGTCCGCGTCGATACCGACCCAGAAGCTGATCTTCCCCTGCTCGTCAAGAACCGGCGACGCGCGGTAAGACATGGTGTGGTACGTGCCGTCCTGTGCGAGCAGGCGCCTGACGCCCGTGTACATGTCCCCATTCCGGAACGAACGTTTCCAGTTGGCCGCGACCTCTTCCCGGTCGTCGGGGTGGATGGCGTCGAACCAGTGTGGCCCCAGCCAGTCGGCCGCAGTGCCGCCCATCAATTCGCACCCCCGGCGATTGATGTAGGTCAGCTGGCCGGTGGTGTCGACGTTCCAGATCACCTCGGGCGCCTGCTCAGCCAGTGCGCGAAACAGTGCTTCCTGGCGCGTCAGTGCAACAGTGCGCTCGGCCACCTTGTGTTCCAGGCTGGCATTGAGTTGCCTGACCTGCTCAAACAGCCCGACGTTCTCCATCGCAATCGAGGCCAGCTGCGCCAGTTCGACGGCAACATACTCGTCCCTCAAGGTGAATTCGCCCTCGTATTTGTCCGAGAGCTGCAACAGGCCCATGTTCTGGCCGTCCCGCCCGGTCAGGGGGACGGCCAGCCAGCCGCGCATCGCAGGGTGGGTATGCCCTTCTGTCCCGAAGTTGTGCAATTGCGGGTGCGCTTCCAGTTCCTGCTGGGTGAGCCGGAGTGGTCGGTTGGCCTCGCAAACCAAGGCATAAATTCCCAAATCCCGGGCCGGCACTGTGTAGTTGCGATAAGCCGAGTATTTGTCGGACAGAGACAGCGAGGTGAGGGATTGCGTCCAGTTGCCACCAACGGTCATGCTGACGACGGCCTGGTGTGTGCCAATCACGCCTCTGGCCTGGTCGGCTACTTCCTGCATGGTGGCCTCCAGAGTTTGGTGCGCGGTGATGGCCTGCACCGCATCGGCTGACCTTTGCAGGGTAAGAAGATGGTCCTGCAGTTCCTTTTCAGCATTGACTTGGGCTGATACGTCGCTGATCACCTCAAATCGCGCCTTGCGCCCGGCGTAAGTAACAAAACGCGAAAGGGGGTGCGCCCAGAACTCGCTACCATCCTTGCGCCTGTGCACGACTGGCGCGCGTGGTTCACTGGTAAGGTCAGTCGGCCCGAGGCTCAGTTGCCAATCCAGCATCGCATGGTATTGAACCGGCCGCAGATCGTAGAGGGTCATTGCCAAAAATTCATCCCTGGAATATCCATATTCCTCAGTGGCGGCCAGATTGACGGCCAGAAAGGCGCGTGTTTCTTCGTCGAAGACCCACATGGGGGTCGGGCCGCCTTCAAAAAGCGCGGCGTAACGCTTCTCGCTGTCGGCCAGGGCTTGCTCGGACAACTTGCGTGCGGTGATGTCCTGTGCCGTGCCCACCACGCGTACCACGGTCCCATCGGCATGTACCACCGGATAGGCCCGGTCGGCAATCCACCGCTCCTGTCCGTCAGGCCGGCGGATGCGAAACTCGATCACGGTCGGTTTTCCAGCCCGCTGGCGGACATAGGCGTCTGTGATTTTTTGCCGGTCATCGGGATGCACCGAATCACGGAGTGTCCTGGTGTCTGCATACAGGCTTTCACAACTGCGGCCCCAAATGGTTCCATAGGCGGGGCTGGCGTAGTCAAAACGGGTCGTTTTTGCATCAAAGCTGTAAACCACTTCGTCGATGTTGGATGCCATCTCCTGAAAACGGGCTTCACTGTCCTGTAGCGCCTGATGCGTTTGCCGCTGCTCCAGTGTCAGCAACTCGGCCCGTTCGCGCTCAAGGTAAGTCACGCAAATTCCGCCTGCGTATTTCACGAGTGTCTCGATACAGCGCTGTTCTTCGTCGGTGTACCCGCCGGTGCGGTTGGCCAGTGCCACTACGCCGCACACTTCCTGCCCCGCATAAATTGGCACGCCCATGAAGTTGTGCATGGGCGGGTGGCCGTGGGGCCGGCCCGCCGCATGGGGATGCTGCTCCGGCTGGTTGGCGATCACCACCTGCCCGGTGGTGATGGCCCTGCCGAAGAGGTTGTTGAAACTCTCAAACACCAGGAAGCCGTCTTCCTGGTAGTTCGCCATGGCCCGCTCGTAAAACTCCCGGTTGATCACCTTGTCCCAGACAATACCCTCCAGGGCCAGTACGCGCAGTTTTTGACCCTGCACCACCACACCGATGAAGCCATATTCGCTCTCCGTCTGGGTCAGTGCGCCACGCAACAGGCGGCTGAAGGCGGCCTTCCAGTCTGCGCGGTCTACGTAGGCCGCCAGCGATTCGTTAATGGTCGTGAGCGTCTCGCTTTGCCTGGCCAGTTGTTCGGCGTTATTGCGAAAACGCTGCTCGCTCTCTGCGAGGGCTTGTTCAGACTGCTTGCGTTCGGTGATGTCGGTGATGAAACCCTCCAGCGCGATGACGTCACCCGCAGGAGAGTACACGGCGCTGCCTTGCTCCCACACCCATTTAACAGTCTTGTCAGCCGCCACGATGCGGTAAGTCAGGCGAAAAGTTTCCCCGCGCCGGGTGGCGGCCTGCACTCCGGAAAATACTTCCTCCCGGTCTTCAGGGACAATGATGCTGCCGTAATTGGTGCCCTGCGTGCCTATCAGCGCTTCTGGTGGGTATCCTGTGAGGGCTAGCGAGCCGGAGCTGACAAAGCTCATGGTCCAGTCGCGGTCGTTCATACAACGATATGCCATACCGGGCAGGTTGTTCAGCAGGAGGCTCAGGGAGAGGTTGGAATCGCTTCGCGGCCCGTGATCGGATGCGGACGCCGATGGCTGGGCTTGTCCGTCACGAGGCTGTTGATTGATCGGTGGGGTGGTCATCGTTCCCTGAGGAGGTTGACCACATGGTAGTCCGGAAAATCCCCGCATACCAGCAACTCTTCTCGGTTCGACGAAGCAATACTCCTCCCGCTAGGGTTTGTCCCGTGCGGCGGGCGAAACAGGAAAAATTTCTACTCACAGGACGCCGAGCGGTGTCCAGCTTCAGCTGCCAGCCGCATTTTCTGCGACCCGGGGCAGTAGTCAGGAAAAGACCGGCCGGAAAAAGCTGCGCTCGTAACTGAGGATGCAGCGGGTTTCTTCGGCGTAGCGGAACGCGGCCTGGCAGTCCGGGTCTTCAAAAGAGCGCTGGCGGTAGCTCTCGTAGGTCGCCAGGCTGTCAAAGGTGAACAGCGCCAACGCGATGTTGTTGGCACCCTCACTGGGCATGAAGTAACCATGGTGCTTGCCGCCATACTTTTCGACCAGCGCAATCCAGAGCTTGCCGTAGTGCTCAAACTCCCTGAGCTTGCCGGGGTCGAGGACGTAACGCAGGTAAATTGTGACCGTGGTGCTTCTGGCCATCATCAGCGCGACAACCGGTACGGCTCTTCGAATTCGCGGAAGTCGTTTTCCGTGAGGGCGTCGTCCACCCAGGCCCGGACCCCGGGCAGCGCGCTCAGACGCTCGATGTAGGCGCTGATCGCCTGCGGCACGGGCAGGGCATACCTGCTCAGGCGCATCGCGACCGGCGCGAAATAGGCGTCGGCAATGCTGAAGGGGCCGAACAACAGGGGCCCCTTGTAACTTGCCAGCAATTCCTCCCACATGGAAACGATGCGCGCGACATCGGCGCGCACTGCGGGCTTGTCGCGCCAGATCAGCCGGCCGGTGTCGCTCAGGTCGGCCTCGATGTTCATCGGGCAGGCGCTGCGCAGGGCACCGAAGCCGCTGTGCATTTCGGCGCAGATGCTCCGTGCGCGTGCCCTCGCCCTGACGTCGGCGGGCCAGAGCTGCTTGTCGGGGAATTGTTCCGCCAGGTACTCGGCGATCGCGAGCGTGTCCCAGACCGCCAGGTCACCGTCCAGCAGCACCGGCACCTTGCCGACGGGGGTGATGGTACGGATGGCCTGCTTGAAGGTGGACACGGCTTCAAACGAGTCGAAGCGGACCTTGACCTCCTCAAACGGGATGCCGGCCTGCTTGAGCAGCACCCAGGGGCGCATGGACCAGGACGAATAATTCTTGTTGCCGATGTAGAGTTTGAGCATGGAAGTCACCGGGGGTAAAAAGCACCATGCTACCGGGAAGACCCGGTTTCATTGATGCCAAAAAGATGCCTCATTGATGCGGGCAAATGCGGACAAATGCGGACAGGTTCCAGAACCCGGAACCGGAAGCCTAAAACCGTCCCGCGGTCTTGCGCTTGAGCGTCAGGTGGCTGCGCAGGCCCCAGCCGCCGCTGAGCGGGCCGAGGTAAGTGGGCGCCACCGCTTCCAGCGCCGCCGGCGTGATGCCCAGGGCGTCCAGTCCCGGGAGGTTGCCGCTGGCGATGTTGGGCAGACTCATGGAGTCCAGGTTGTCGCGGCTCATCAGGGGTTCGCCAGGCGCCAGCTCCATCAGGAGCGCCTGCAGGCGGCCGAGTGCCGCCGGTAGCGGGATCACCGGGCGGCCGCGGCCCTCGTTGATGCCGCTCATCCGTCCTGCCAGTTCGACGAGTTGCCTGAGCGTGAAGACACCCGGACCGCAGGCCTCGAAGGTCTGGCCGACCGTGGCATGGGCGTGGGCGTCCTGCAGGCAATACACGATGGCGCTGGCCACGTCCTCGACCCACACCGGCTGGAACAGCGCATGGCTGGCCGCCAGCGGAATGACCGGAAAGATTTTCTGCAGATGCGCGAAGGTGTTGAGGAATTTGTCGTCGGCGCCGAACATCACGCTGGGCCGCAACACCGTCAGCGCCAGGGCTGCCTCATGCAGCGCCACCTCGCCGTGCCCCTTGCTGCGCAGGTACAGGGACGGTGTCACGTCCGGGTTGCGCATGTCGGCGCCCAGCGCACTGACGTGGACCAGGCGCTGCACACCCGTCGCGGCGCAGGCGCGCGCCAGTTTTTCGGGTAACTGCACATGGGTCCGCTGGAACGCCTCTTGCGATCCGTGCAGGATGGCAATCAGGTTGACCACCGCGTCGTGCCCCGCCACCAGCCGGGTCAGCGCCGCCTCGTCATGCACATCGGCCTGCATCACATCGAGGGCGGGCAGCATCTGGATGTGCCTGGCGCTTGCTTCATGCCGGGTCGGCACGGTCACCCGCCACTGCAGTTGCGTGAGTTTCTCGCAGACATGGCGGCCGACAAAACCGGTGCCGCCCAGAATCAGTATTTTTTTCATAGCCATGATTAGACGCTTTCACAGGGGCGGGCGCAAAAAGTCCCTAAAAAAAAGAGCCTGTGTGTAGGTCCCGGCCTGAAGCTGGCCCGGCCTCCTGGCCTACATCGGTTTTTGCGGAGCTTCAGGATAATCGATGAATGAATATTTTTGAAGCCCTGCGCACCAGCCATGACACCCAGCGCGAGCTGGCGGACAACCTGATCAAGACCTCGGGAGACAGCAAGGAACGTGACCTGCTGTTCAAGGAGCTGAAAGCCGAACTGGCCGCCCACGCGGCGGCCGAAGAACGGTTTTTCTACGTACCGCTGATTTCCCACGACATGACGCAGGAGCCCTCGCGCCACGGCATTGCCGAACACCACGAGATGGACGAACTGGTCGAAAAACTGCAGGCCACGGAACCCAGTTCGCCGGCCTGGCTGGCCGTCGCCAGGGAGTTGCACCACAAGGTCTTTCACCACCTGAAGGATGAAGAGCAGGGCATTTTCCAGCTCGCCGGCAAGGTGCTCAGCGAGGCCGAAAAGCTGTCGCTGGCCAAGGACTATGAAGGTGAATTTGTCTCGCAGCGCCTGAAGGCCTGACCCGGCCATTCAAGGCGCCTTGGGCGGTGACGGTTTTTCCTCAGCCAGCAAAGGCGAGGGCTGTTCGCCGAACCTGACCACCATCGGCACCACCGCCAGCACGGCCAGGGCCAGCACGGTGCCGAGCACGGCGGTCGACTCGCGTCCCATGCCCGCTGCCACGCCTACAGCCGCTGTCAGCCACAAGCCGGCGGCGGTGGTCAACCCCTTCACATCATCGAGCCGGTTGCCTTTGAGGATGGTGCCCGCGCAGAGAAAACCCACGCCTGCGGTGATACCCTGAATGACCCGGCTCAGGTCGCCGGCCGCCATGCCGGCCTGTTGCGACACGAGCACAAACAGGGCAGCGCCCATGGCCACCAGCATGTGGGTGCGCACGCCCGCCGCCTTGCCATGGTGTTCGCGTTCCCAGCCGAGCAGGCCGCCCAGCAGGGCCGCCACAAAAAGGCGAAGGACGGCGCGTGTCACCTGGGTCGGGTCGGTCAGGTCCGAGAATTCGGCGACGATGGTGTCGCCGACTTGTTGCCACCACGGGTTCATCGAAGGCCTCTTCTCACGAAGGATGCAAGTGCGAATGGGTTAAAAAAAAGCGCCCATCCAGGCTGCTGATCAGGAGCTGCCAATGTAGCTCGGCCGCAGTGGCCAGGCCATAGGCCAAAACCTACAAACCGCGCCGGCGCCGCCTCACCCGCGCGGGTTCAGGGCATCTTCTCGTCCACCGGCGGTGCCGAGGCGTCGCGCGGTCCCACGCTGCCCAGCCTGGCCTTGAGGGACTGCGGCTGGCCGGTCAACAGCGCCGCATAGTTGGTGGTGTTGGACAGCACTTTTTTCACATAGTCGCGGGTTTCGCCAAAAGGCACGTTTTCGGCCCAGATCGCGGCCTCCAGCACCGGGCCGTTGCGCCAGTTGCGCGGCCGGCCGGGGCCGGCGTTGTAGGCTGCGGCGGCCAGCGCCATGGAGCCGCCGAAGTCGTCGAGTGCGCGCTTGAGGTAGGCCGTGCCGATCACGATGTTGGTGTCGCGGTCGTTGATCTGGCCGGCGGTAAAACCCGTCAGGCCGATGTAACGGGCGGTCTCGCGCGCGGTCGCGGGCATGACCTGCATCAGGCCCGACGCGCCCACGCCGGAGCGGGCATCCATGATGAAGCGCGACTCCTGGCGGATCAGGCCATACACATAGGCCGGGTCCAGGTTGATCTCGCGGCTGCGCTGGGTGACCGCTTCACGAAACGGCATGGGGAAGCGCTGTTCGAAGTCCATCACCGTCTGGGTGCGTTCGCTGGTGTTGATGCAGCGGTCCCAGATGGCGCGGTCGCAGGCGAACTGCGCCGCAGCCAGCAGCTCGCGTTCGCCCATGCCGCCGCGCTGGTGCAGGTTGGTGCTGTAGTTCCATTCGCGCACACCCTCGCTGCGCAGGCCGAGGGCGATCGCATACGCGGCGCGGTTCAGGCCGGGGTTCAGGCGCGCTGCTTCCTTTTCCTCCGGCGTCAGGGGGGCCGGCCGCGGTGGAACGGTGATTTTCTGGCCCAGTTCCTCGAGTGCGAGTTGCTCGTAAAACCCGCGCACCGAGGCGATCGATTGCAGCAGCGCCAGGGCTTCAGCGCGCTGCGGCGGCACGGGTGCGCTGGCGACGGCGGCCGGCGCATTGCTGAGCAGGGCGCGCGCTCTCCAGTAGACCCAGGTCGGGTCCTTGCGTGCGTCTTCGCTCATGGCGTTGATGGCGCCCAGCACCAGGGGCCAGCGCGGTGTGCTGCCGGCGCGCAGGGCGGCGCGGACTTTCCAGCCCAGCATGTCGTCGCTCAGGTCGGTGTCCTTGCTGACCTTGGCGAAGTACCCCAGCGCTTCGCTGCTGAGCCGGCTCGCCGCCTGCTTGCCGATGGCGCCCCAGACCCAGTTGCGTTCTTCGGCCGTGAGTTGCAGGCCCCATTTGTCTTCGACGAAGCGGGCGGCACCCTCGGCGTCGCTGGTGGCGAGCTTGACCAGGGCCAGCACGATGATTTCCTTGCGGACCTGCCGGATGGCAATCACCTTGGTGGCCAGGAATTTCGCCGGGCTGCTGTTGAGTTCGGTCACCAGCCCCAAGGCTTCCGGCGCGATGATCTCGACCGCGTCGCGGGCCGCGCGGGGGCGGTTCGCCTCCATCGCCAGCCTGGCCTTGAGCCACACATCATGGGTGGTCAGGCTCTTGTTGCCGACCAGCCGCGAGGCCGCCGACGTGCAGCCGTCACTGGCCTCGCGCTGGGCGAACCAGTTCCGGCGGACTTCATCGGCATCGCGCGGGGCCGCGGCCGGGTTCTTCAGACCATCGACCAGCAGCGCGTAGCAACGCAGGTCCTTGTCGTCGCCCATGCGGTAGTTCGGGTATTCGGCGGCAAAGGTGCTCCAGTCGCGGCGCTGGCCCAGCAGCAGCAGCCAGTCGTTGCGCAGCCGGTCCTCCTGGTAGCTGCCGGCGTAACGCGCCATAAAATCCTGCACCTCACGCGAGCTGGCTTCGTCCAGCCGGGCCCGCAGTTCCCAGTAGGCGGCCCAGGGCTCCAGCGCATGGCCCTGGGCCTGCGGCAGCAGCTGCGCCAGCCGGGCTTTGTCGCCGCGCTTGAAGGCTTTGTTCATCTCCAGCAGCACGTCGTCACCACGGGAGGTGCTGCTGGTAAGGTTGGTCTGCGCCCAGGTGGGCGCAAGCAGCAGGCAGGACGACAGGCCGGAAATCAGGGCCTTGAGAATAAATTTGGATAGCATCGGATCATTATGGACAAATTAACTGCGCGAAGAGACTTGATCGAACAACGCCTGAACCTGCCCGACCGGCTGGCGCGCGCCGATCTGTTGCAACGGGTCATGCGGATATGGCTGGTGGGCCGCGAAGACGCAGTGATTGGAGCCTACTGGCCGATCAAGGGAGAGTTTGATCCGCTACCGGCGCTGTACCGCTGGCAGGAAGACGCCATTTTAAGTCAGGAGTCCGAAGGAAATCAAGGTCTGGCCCTTGAGGGACGGGCGGAGGCAGCTACTGAAAACATAGCAAATCGGTCGCCGCGCAAGATCGGCCTGCCGGTGGTGAACAAGGTCCACAAAACCCTGACTTTCCATGCCTGGTACCCCGGCTGCCCGATGGAGGAAGACGCCTACGGCATTCCCAAACCCAAGGGCACCGAGACCATCGTGCCGACGCTGCTGTTTGTGCCCTGTGTCGGTTATGGCCCGGGCGGCTTTCGCCTCGGTTATGGCGGCGGTTTCTATGACCGCACGCTGGCGACACTGCAGCCCAAACCCTTCACCGTGGGCCTGGGCTACAGCCACGGCTGGCTGCCCGACCTGGCGCCCGAGCCGCACGATGTGGCGCTGGATGCGATCCTCAATGACAAAGGGGTGGTTTGGCCGGTGTGAGCTTGGGTTTTTTAGTTGCGTCACGCTGCGCCTGCGATCCTTTCTGGACAGTAGTTTCAACTCCCCACTTCCGCCCCTAGCCCCTTCCTCGCCCCGCTGGGCGATGGAGGGGGACTTCATTTGGTTGCGTGTGCTGCGCTCGCGTGCATACATGACTGCCGCGTAAGAACGACGTGACGCGCTGCGCGCGTCACCTCTCCCCGCACCCCATCCCCAATCCCCAATAGTTTACCCACCCGTCGGGCAGGGCCGAGGAGCCC
>NZ_JAQSDA010000016.1 GCF_029945685.1 Polaromonas sp.
TTCTTTTTGGCGACGCAAAAAGAAAGTAAGTTGCCGCCGGGCAACCCCCGGCTTGTTGGCACATCGCCAACGCAGGAGGGAAAGACACCTTCAACAAGCTCTGCACAACCCGCTACAAGGTATGGCTTCTGTCGCCTTGCGCAAACCCCAGCGCCTGCCAGCCATTCCACGGACAGTCCTTCGAGTCAACGGCAAAACCGATGACCTTGAACAGCTCACCCATCTCATGTTCATTGATCAGTTTCTGCACCATGACGCGCTCGGCCAGCGGTGCGTCTTCCATGCCGTCGAGCACACCGCAATTGAGCAGAAAGCGCGCCTGGCTGGTGTAACCGAGCACCTGGAAACCGGCCTCCTGCCCGGCCAGCGCGATGCCGCTGAAGTTGACGTGCGCGGTGATGTCTTTTTCGCCCACGTCCTGGAGAGCATCGGCGTCCAGCAAGTGAGCGCGGTGGCACATCACCGTGCCCATGCTGCGCTGCGGGTGGTAATACTCGTGTTCGGGGAAGCCGTAGTCCAGCAAAAACACCGCACCGGCCTGCAACCGGTCGGCCAGGGTGCGCACAAAGGCCTCGGCCTGCGGGTGGATCTCGGTCAGGTAGTCGTGGCCGCCGGCCACCTCGAGCGGCGGCCGAAGCGCGGTCGGCTGATCCGCCGGCACAAAAGCGCCGTTGTGAACGGCGACGCCGCGCTCCTGCCAGACGCCGTCCACACGGGCCAGCAGTTGCACCGGCATGGCGTCCAGGACCTCGTTGCCGACCACCACGCCCTGCATCTGCGCCGGCAGTTCGCTGACCCAGCGCACCGTGTCGCCCCAGGCCGCCAGGCGCTCGCGCTGGCGGGCCTGCAGGCTGCCGGACAGATCGACGATGGTGTAGCGCTTGACCTGCGGGCCGAGGGCGCCCAGCAATTGCTGCGCAAGGGCGCCCGAGCCCGCGCCGAACTCCCAGACGTCGGTCGTGCCCGTGGCCTGCAGCGCCTGCGCCAGCTGCCGCGCCAGCGCCTGGCCAAAACGCGGCGACAGCTCGGGTGCGGTGACAAAATCGCTGCCGCCGCCCTTCACGCCAGCGGGCATCAGGCCGAATTTACGGGAATCGTTGGCGTAGTAGCCCAGACCCGGGGTGTACAGGGCCAGCGCCATGAAGCGGTCAAAACCGATCCAGCCACCGGCCGCGCTGATGGCCCCGCGGATGTGGCCGGCCAGGGGGCTCGTTAAACTAGGGGGTGTCGTCATGGGGGAGGTGCTCACCCCCCGGATTGTCGGCGATTGCCCTGCCTCCAGCTTCCCCACCCTTCACCTCATGAACCCAGCGTCTCCCGCCCCTGTTGTTCTCGTTACCGGCGCCGCCAGGCGGCTGGGCCGCGAGATCGCGCTTGCGCTGGCAGCCAGCGGCTGGCGCGTGGCCGTGCACTACCGGAGCTCGAAGGAAGACGCTATCAAAACAGTAGCTGACTGCGCAGAATTGGCGGGGGATTCAGCCTCTTTTTGTGCAGATCTTGACGACGAGGCGGCAGTCCGCGGGCTGTTGCCGCAGGTGGTCCAGCACTTCGGTCAGGTGGATGCCGTGGTCAACAGCGCCTCCACCTTCGAACACGACAGCGCCGCCAGTTTCAGTTTTGCGTCCCTTGAAAAACACATGCGCAGCAATACCGGCGCAGCGATTGTGCTGGCGCAGGCCCTGCATGCCCACGTGCTGGCTCGGCAGACCCTTGGCGCGGTCCCCGAGCAAACCGGCCGGTTTGCGGTCGTCAACCTGCTGGACCAGAAACTATGGAACCCCAACCCCGATTTTTTCAGCTACACCCTGTCCAAGGCGGCGCTTGAAGCCGCCAACACCATGCTGGCGATCGCGCTGGCGCCGCAGGTGCGGGTGGTGGGCGTGGCGCCCGGCCTGACACTGACCAGCCATCTGCTGAGCGACGAGAAGTTCCAGGCCCTGCACAAGCTCTCGCCGCTGGGCCGCTCGTCCAGCCCGGCTGACGTGGCGGCCACCGTCAGGTTTGCGCTGGAAAACGCCTCCATCACCGGCACCACCTTGCTGGTGGACGGCGGCCAGCACCTGATGAAATTCGAGCGCGATTTCTCACTGATGTGAGCGCACCCTCCTACACCGCCACCTTGCCCTCCATGCAGACTGACCTCACCATGTTCAACACCCGTGGCACCCAGATCCTGACGCTGACCGGCCTGCGCTTCGACGCCAACCTGGGCATCCTGGAGCAGGAAAAAAACGCGCCGCAACCTATCCAGGTGGACGCCGAACTCAACCTCGGCACGCAGCCCATGCTGCCCAGCGACGACGACATTCACCACGTGCTGGACTACCGCAAGGTGCGCCAGATCATCATCAACGAATGCACGGCCGAACATGTGAACCTGCTGGAAAGCCTGATCGGCAAACTGGCGCACCGGTTGATGCTGCTGCCCGGCGTGCTGGGCGTGCGCGTGAAGATCGCCAAACTTGAAATTTTTGACGACTGCGAAGTAGCCATTCGCGTCGAGACCGGACAGTGGTGAAGCACCACGCCGACAACCTGAGGTAAATCCATGAGTGCCGTATTGAATGACATGACGAATGACGCAGCCGGTGAAGAAGCCGCGGAAGCTGCAGCAACGGCGAAGGCGGGCCTGAAGATAGAACGCGAGGAGCACAAGCTCGAAAAACGCCTGTGCCGCGAGGTCGGCCGCGCGATTGTCGACTTCAACATGATCGAGGAAGGCGACAAGGTCATGGTCTGCGTCTCGGGCGGCAAGGACAGCTACGCCATGCTGGACATCCTGCTCAAGCTGCAAAAGCGCGCGCCCATCAACTTCGAGCTGATTGCGGTCAACCTGGACCAGAAGCAGCCCGGTTTTCCCGACCACATCCTGCCGCAGTACCTGGAAAAACTCGGAGTGCCTTTCCACATCGAGACGCAGGACACCTACAGCATCGTCAAGCGCGTCATTCCCGAAGGCAAGACCATGTGTTCGCTGTGCTCGCGCCTGCGCCGCGGCATTCTGTACCGCGTGGCCGAAGAGCTGGGCGCGACCAAGATTGCGCTGGGCCACCACCGCGACGACATGCTGCAGACTTTTTTCCTGAACATGTTCTTTGCCTCGCGCCTCAAGGGCATGCCGCCCAAGCTGGTCAGCGACACCGGCAAACACGTGGTGATCCGGCCCATGGCCTATGTGCCCGAGAAGGACCTCATCAAGTGGGCCCAGGTGCGCGACTTTCCCATCATCCCGTGCACCTTGTGCGGCAGCCAGCAGAATCTGCAGCGGGTGCAGGTCGGCAACATGCTCCGCGAATGGGACAAGAAGTTTCCGGGGCGCCTGGAGAACATGTTCACCTCGCTGCAAAACGTGGTGCCTTCGCACCTGATGGACGGCAAGCAGCACGACTTCAAGGGCATACGCAGCACCGGCATGCCGGACCCGGACGGCGACAAGGCCTTTGACGAAGAAGAATTTGTCGAACCGGCGCGACCCGGGCTGGCGGTGGTGTCCCTGAGCTGACCGCGACTACTTTTGTGCATGGAGGCCTTATGAAACGAGCGCTGACAGCTATCATTTTTGCAGCAACCCTGGTGGGACTGCTGGGCGGTTGCGCGAGCACCCGCATGGTCGAGAGCGAGGTCAACAGCTTTGCCCGCTGGGCGCCGGGCCCGCCCGCGCCGGGCAGCAGCTACCGCTTCGAGCGTTTGCCCTCGCAGCAGCAGGCGGACCCGTCCCAGGCCCGGCTCGAAAGCCTGGCCCAGGCCGCGCTGGCCAGGGTGGGCCTGCAGCACAACCCGCAGGCAGCCGGTTTCAGTGTGCAGGTCAGCGCCAGCTCCCAGCCCATGCTGCGCTCGCGCTGGGACGGCGGCTACCCGTATGGCAGTCCGAACATCTTCATCGGCGGCGGCAGCGGCATGGGCGTGAGCAGCGTCGGTGTGGGTTTCGGCTTCGGTTTTCCGCTGGGCGGCATGGACACGCCGATGTACCGGCGTGAAGTCAGCATCGTGATGCGCGAGCTGCGCAGCAACGTGGCCGTGTATGAAACCCGAGCGGTCAGCGAGGAACCCTGGCTGGACACCGACCCGGTGCTGTCGGCCATGCTGGACGCCGCGCTGCGTGGCTTTCCGGTGCCACCGGCCGGGCCGCGCCGGGTTAGCGTCGAGGTCAAGCCTTGACCCACGGGGCGCGCGTGCTGGCCATCCGCCATGGCGAAACCACCTGGAACGTGGACACCCGCATCCAGGGCCAGCTCGACGTCGGGCTCAACGCCACCGGCCGCTGGCAGGCCGAACGCCTGGCCCGCGCGCTGGCGGAGGAACCCATACACGCGATCTACGCCAGCGACCTCGGGCGCGCCCATGAAACGGCCATGGCGATCAGCCGTGTCACCGGTGTGGCGGTGACCGCCGAACAGGGCCTGCGCGAACGTCATTTCGGCGAGTTCCAGGGCAAGACCTTTGCCGAGATCGAAGCCGTTCTGCCGGAGCAGGCCAGGCTCTGGCGCACCCGCGACCCGGCGTTTGCCCCGAGTGGCGGCGAGTCGCTGCTGCAGCTGCGCGAACGGGTGGTCGCCACCGCCGAAAAGCTCGCGGCGCGCCATGCCGGCGAACTGATCGTGCTGGTCGGCCACGGCGGCGTGATGGACGTGTTGTACCGGGCCGCAACGCGGCTGGACATCCAGGCGCCGCGCACCTGGGCGCTGGGCAATGCGGCCATCAACCGCCTGCTCTGGACGCCGGAGGGTTTCACGCTGGTGGGCTGGGCCGACACCCAGCACCTGGACACCGGCACCCTGGATGAAACGAGCACCTGATGCACCTGCTGTCTGACCTGCTGGGCCGCCCCGTCGCGGCCATCGACACCCCAGCGCTGGTGATCGACCTCGACGCCATGGAGCGCAACCTGGAGCGCATGGCGGCGTTCGCTGCGCAGCACGGCGTTTTGCTGCGGCCACATGCCAAGATGCACAAAAGTGCCACCCTGGCGAAGCTGCAGATGGCGCGCGGCGCGGTCGGCGTCTGCGTCCAGAAAACCTCCGAAGCCGAAGCCCTGGCGGCGCTGGGTGTGAACAACATCTACATCAGCAACGAGGTGGTCTCGCCCTTCAAGCTCAAGCGCGTGGTGGCTGTCGCCCGAGAGCTGCAGGCGCTGGGCGGCCAGCTGGCCATCGCGGTGGACAGCCTCGAAGGCCTGCACCGGCTGGCCCAGGCCGCGCAAGACCAGCATGCGCTGGTTCGCGTGTTCATCGAAATCGACGTCGGCCATGGCCGCTGCGGCCTGGCGCCGGGCGCGCCCGCCGTCGCACTGGCCGATGAAATGGCGCTACACCCGGCGCTGCAGTTTGGCGGCCTGCAGGCCTACCACGGCCGCGCCCAGCACTTGCGCACGGTGGCTGAACGGCAGGCGGCAATTGCGCAGGTGATCACCCATGTGCAGACCACCCGGGCCGCGCTGCAGGCGGCCGGCCACGCGGTGCCGCTGGTCACCGGCGCAGGCACCGGTACCTTTGCGCTGGAAACCGCCAGCGGCGTGTACGGTGAGTTGCAGGCCGGCTCCTACCTCTTCATGGACCGCGACTACGCCGACAACGAGCGTGACCCGGCGCAGCCGGTTTTTGAGCACGCGCTGTTTGTCAAAAGCCAGGTCATGAGCGTCTGCGCCAGCCATGCCGTGGTGGACGCCGGGCACAAAAGCCATGCGATTGATTCAGGCCTGCCGGCGGTGCACGGCCTGGCGCTGGACTATGCCAATGGCGGCGACGAACACGGCATCCTGCGCGGCGCGGTGCTGCCGGCGCTGGGCGACACGGTGTGGCTGATCCCCGGCCACTGCGACCCGACCGTCAACCTGCACGAGCACCTGCTGGGCGTGCGCGGCGGTCTGGAACATGGCACGGTCGAGCAGATCATCAGGGTTGATGCCAGAGGCGCTTTGACCTGATTCCCGCCAGAATGGCGGGATGAGCCCTAGTCAAATCATCGTCCTCGCCACCCCGATTTTTTTCCTGCTGATCGCGATCGAGTTCGCCTGGGGCTACGCGAAGGGCCGCAACACCTACCGCCTCAACGACGCGATCAACAGCATCAGCCTGGGCATGCTCAGCCAGATCAGCGCGGTGTTCACGTGGCTGTTTCGCGTCGGCATCTACACCGCCATCTATTCGTCGGTGGCGCTGTTTCCTGACGAAGCCTTCTGGACCACCTGGTACGGCTGGCTGATAGCCCTGGTCTTCTACGACTTCTGCTATTACTGGCTGCACCGCGCCGGCCATGAAAGCGCGGTCTTCTGGGCCGCGCATGTGGTGCACCATCAGAGCCAGGACTACAACCTCTCGACCGCGCTGCGCCAGACCAGCAGCGGCGCCCTGCTCGGCTGGATTTTTTATGTGCCCATGGCGATTGCCGGCGTGCCGCCGCTGGTCTTCGGCGTGGTGGTGCTGATCGATCTGCTTTACCAGTTCTGGGTGCACACCGAACATGTGCCCAAGCTCGGCTGGTTCGACCGCTGGTTCTGCTCGCCGTCCAACCACCGCGTGCACCACGCGGTCAACGACCACTACCTCGACAAGAACTACGGCGGCATCCTGATCATCTGGGACCGGCTGTTCGGCAGCTTCCGCGAGGAGGACGAGAAATGTGTGTACGGCACACGCAGCCCGCTCAACAGCTGGGACCCGCTGTGGTCCAACGCCGAGGTCTACTGGGCCCTGGCCAAAGACTCCTGGCACGCCAGCCACTGGGGCGACAAGCTGCGCATCTGGTTCAAGCCGCCGGGATGGCGCCCGGCCGATGTGGCCGCGCGGTTTCCCCGGCCGGCTTTTGACATCACGCGGCTGGAGCGTTACCACCCGCCCATGAGCCGCGCCCTGATGGGGTTCGGCGCCGTGCAGTTTGTGGTGCTGCTGCAGGGCGTCGCCCTGTTCCTCTGGTACGCCGACAGCCTGCCGGCGCTGCAGTCGGCCGTCTGGCTGGGGGTGCTGGCCAGCGGGCTCTGGGCGGTGGGCGGCGCGCTGCAGGGCCGCCTGACGATGACCGAGGTGCTGCTGATCGAGGCCGCCGCGCTGGCGACAGCGACCAGCGCGCTGGGGCTGGTGGAACTACACCGCATATTCAAGCCGCTGGCGCTTCTAATTGCTCTTGTTTTTGTAGCTGGCCGCGCTTATTCCATAAGGGCTGCAGGCCGATTTGACATATATCTCCTGGCGGGACTGGCCTTTTCACTGGCCGGCGACTGCTTTCTGATGTTTCAGGGCTTCTTCATCCCGGGCCTGCTGTCTTTTCTGGTCGCCCACCTGTTTTACATCGCCCTGTTCAAGCAGGGCCAGGCCTGGTTTCCCAGCCGGCGGGCGCTGGCCGCCACCTTGGGCGTGGGTGTACTGATGTATGCCGTCCTGTTCAACGGCCTCAACCCGGTGCTGCGTTTTGCGGTGGCCGCCTATGTGGTGGTCATTGCCCTGATGGCCGCGCAGGCCATCGGCCGGGCCACGGTGCTGCGAGATAGAGCCTCACTGGGCGTAGCCTTTGGTGCCGGCTTTTTCATGCTCAGCGACGCACTGCTGGCCACCAACAAGTTCGCCCAGCCCCTGCCCCTGGCGCAGCTGTGGGTGCTGGGCACCTACTACATCGCGCAGATCCTGATCGTGCACCACGCGCGGCCTGCCGCTTCAGGGCAGCGGACGGGCTGAACACACCAAGCCGCAAAATGCATCTTGCGGCGATGAGGAAGTTGATCCGTCGGTGCAGGCCTACAGAAGGCGCCCCCCCGGGTTTCTATGCTTTTGCATTTCAACAGGAGTTTTCATGCAAGAGCCATCCACCGACCGCCACCCCATCAGCAACCTTGAATATGACTGGATCACGCTGATCCAGAACAAGGCACAGGCGCTGATGGCCTACGACCAGTACATCAAGGATGCCGAGCAGGCCGGCTCTGCCGAATGCACCGCGTTTTTCCGCAAAGTTCACGACAGCGACAAGGCCCAGCTCGCCGAGGCCAAGGGACATCTGGTCGCCGTGCTTCAGGGAAAAATGGGCAAGTAGGCCCCCGACGCGCTCCGGCCGAACGTGCCGGAGCAGTCAGTCTGCCTGGCACCACCGGCCCGACGCCGGGCACACACTGGCCGGCGCACCGTTCAGCCAGACCTGCTCTTCGTCCAGCAGCAAGGCGGTCGGCGGGTCGATGTCGAAGCTGATCCCCAGTGCGTGCCCGACAGCGGCATCTTCAATGGGCAGCTCCCAGCTCAGGAACACCAGGCTGCAGTCCTGGCCGGGTGGGAAATCGGCCGCATCAAAACCAGCGCCGTGGCGCTTGATCACCGCATGCGGCTGACCGGTATCGAAGACCACCATCGTGCCCCGGCGCAGGGGAATGCGAAGGTCCGCCGCCGGGAAATGCAGGTCCAGGCCCTTGTCCTCGCTCAGGAAAAGATTGCAGAAGGCCGCGCCGCCATACCGCGCGCCGTCGTGGTGGTAGCGTGCGCCGCGACAGGCCATCAGGGCGACGTCACAGGCAGCCAGCTCCACCTGCAGGCCCAGCGCGTGTGTCCAGTCCGACACCGCCTGCACGCAGCGCCGGTAGTCCGGCCAGCGCGCACGCGCCCGCACCAAAGGCAAGGCCTCGACGTCTCCGGGTTCCAGTTCCAGGCGCAGCGAGATCTCCCTTTCCCAGTCCGCCACCAGCCTGGCAGGAGGCACAGGCACATCGACCGTGCCCGACAGCACGACATCACTCACGCTGCGACTGCGCATGGCATCGCCACTGCGGAAATAGGCAGCCAGGCGGTCTTGTACGCGGGGTGGTGGTGAAACGGCGCTCATCTGCGCCAGTGTAGTCAGGCGGCGCAAGCCGCTTGACAAAGGCGTGCCCGCAGCACTGGCCTAAACACGGCAGTTAGCTGAGAATGGCATACCTTGAGCTGAAATCGCGACGGCGACTTTGTCAAATTCAATCTGCCTGCATAAACATGCAATCGATCAAGCCAACTGTATGACTACCAACATCTTTTGCGATTTTTCTGCGTCATGTTATCTGGCAAGGCGCCGTCTTATTCCGCAGTTTTGCGGGATATATCAAAGTTAGACCTCACATACATAGACAACGAGAGGAGCCATCTCATGAAGTCCCTTCTTCTACTCGCGCTTGCAGCGATTCTCGGCGGGTGCGCCACCTCTCGGCAAATCGTCGGACCCAATGGAACGCCTGCGCACGCGATCCGCTGCGGTGCTGCTGTTGCGGACGCCTGTATGGAAAAGGCCGGGGAGCTATGTCCGAATGGATACACCGTTTTGAACTCGCAAGGATCGCAGTACTTGGGCCAATCGAGTACGGGGTACGTCGGAGGTTCGTGGAACCGAAGCGGAGGCAGCCTCTCAGGCTCGTCCTCCTCCATCCCACTAGTGACACCGAACACTCTGCTGGTTGAATGCAAGGCGCCCAAGTGAGGGACCGGCGAGTGAGGTCTAACTCCAACGTTAAATGTTCGTTTTTGTCGGTGGACCTTCTCACACTTTTCCTAAACAAGTTTGCTGAGCCCATACGCTGGTAACTGCCCTCTGAGGACGATCCGGAATAGCCACAATTCCGCTGTTCGCCGGTGATTCTCCGGGATCAACCACCCGGCGCGTGAGTCACAGCCTCGTCGCGCGCAATACGCCCGTCGATCAGCTCGACCAGCCGGTCGCAACGCGCGGCCAGACGCGGGTCGTGGGTGACCACCACAAAGGTGGTGCCGAGTTCGACGTGCATGCGCCGCAGCTGCACAAACACCTCGTCGGACGAGGCGGTGTCGAGGTTGCCGGTGGGCTCATCGGCCAGCACCAGCGCCGGCTCCATCACCAGGGCACGGGCAATCGCCACACGCTGCTGCATGCCGCCCGAGAGTTCGGCCGGCCGCTTGTCCATGGCCTTGGCCAGGCCCACCGAGGCCAGCAGCGCGCGGGCATGTTCTTTTTGTTTGGCACTGACGTGGCCACCGCGCATCAGTGCAGGCAAGGTGACGTTTTCCAGCGCGGTGAAGGCGGGCAGCAGGTGATGGAACTGGAACACAAAGCCCAGGGTGCTGCGCCGCAGCAGGGTCAGGGCCGCGTCGTCCAGACCATGCACCTCTTCGCCCTGCAGCCGGTAGCTGCCGGACGTCATCCCTTCCAGCAGGCCGACGATGTTGAGCAGCGTGCTTTTGCCGGAGCCGGAGGGGCCGATCAGCGCGATGAATTCGCCGCGTTGCACCTGCAGCGACACGCCGTGCAGCACCTCGGCTTCGCTGGGCAGGCCGATGTTGTAGCTCTTGCGGACCTCGCCCATGTCGATCAGCGCGCGGGGATTATCGGTGGCTGCCGTCATGGGGTTACATCCGAATCGCCTGCGCCGGGTCCAGTGCCGCGGCGCGGCGTGCCGGCGCCACCGCGGCCAGCACCCCGCACACGGTGGCAATCAGCGCCACCTGAACGGCCGTGGCCAGCGGCAGTGTGATGACAAACAGCGGCAGCCCGTCAGAGCCGCGCACAAATTTGGTGAACAGCCAGATCATCAGCACGGCCAGCGCAATGCCGAGGGCCGAGCCAAGCGCACCCACCACCGCGCCCTGCACCAGGAACAGCCGCAGGATCTGCCCACGCGTGGCGCCCATGGCACGCAGAATGCCGATCTCGCGGCGCTTCTGCACCACCGACACCACCAGCACGCTGGCGATGCCCAACACCACCACCACCAGCACCACCCCGCGTATCAGCGCCGTGCTGACCGACTGGGCGTTGAGGGCCGATACCAGTTGCGCATTGCTTTCCTGCCAGCTTTCGATCTTGTAGGGAAACTGCCGGCGCAGGTCGCCGGCCAGCACTTGCGCCGACCAGACGTCTTTCACGGTCAGGTCCAGGCTGGTGGCGCCGCCGGGCAGGCCCAGCAGGTTTTGCGCCGCGCGCAGCGGCACGATGACGGTGCGCCGGTTCAAGTCCTTGATGCCCAGGTCCACCAGCGCGGTGACACGCACCGATTCGCTGACCAGGCCGGTCTGCACCGTCAGGCGGTCACCGGCGCGCACGCCCAGGTCAGCCGCCAGCTCCTTGCCCACGATGGCCTCGCCCGGCGCCAGCCGCGCAGTGCCGCTGATCACCTTGCCGCGCAGCCCGACGACGCGGTCGTAGCGGTCCAGGTCCACGCCCAGCAGCGCGATCGCCTGGGTGGCCTCGCCGCGCAGCGCCAGACCGGCGCCCGACACCATGGGGGACACACCGGCAACACCGGGCAGGGCTTCGAGCAGCGGCACCAGCGCCTGCCAGTTGGCGACCGAGCGCAGGCGCTGCGCGCGCGGCTGGGTGTCGGTCAGGGCGGTGGTGCCCGGCACGTCCGGCCAGGCCGGCGTGACCACGTCATCCGGCGCGCGCACGCTGATGTGCGCCTGCGCGCCCAGGGTCTTGGTCAGGGTGCTGCCCTGCAGGCCGCTGATCAGCGCCGAGATGTAGGCGATGACCGCCACACCGGCGGCCACACCGACGATGATGAGCACGGTCTGCATGCGGCCTTCGCGCAGGAAACGCAGCGCCACGCGCCATTCAAAACCAAGCCCGGGGATCATGCCGCGTCAGCGCCCCATGGCGTTGCTCACGGCCGCGCCCGCGTCGGACGTGGCCGCCGCTTTGGCGATCGGCTGCCCCGGTGTCCAGGCCACGGGACGCGCGCGGATCCGGGCGCCGGCCGGCACGCTGCTCCCCAGCAGCACGGCATCCCCTTCGGCCAGGCCCTCGAGCACCTCGGCCGCGTCCAGCGTGCGCAGGCCCAGGCGCAGCTTGCGCTCCTGCGCACGCCCTGTCTCGGCGACCAGCACCGTCGCCGTGGTGGACGTGGCCTGGCCGCGCAGGGCGCTCAGCGGCAGCACCAGGGCGCGTTCGCGCCGCCCGGTCTCGACCTCGACCGACAGCGTCATGTCTTCGCGCAAAAAGGCCGGTGCCTGCTGCTCGAGCGCAAACTTGACTTCGATCGCGCCGCGCTGGGCATCGACCGCGGGGGCAATCGACAACACGCGGGCGGCAAAACGCTGGTCGGCAAAAGCGTCGGCCACCACGGCCGCCTTCTGGCCCGGCTGCAACTGGTCAAGAAAACGCTCGTCCACCTGCGCCGTGAGCTGCGTGGGGCCGGCCAGCGCCAGGCTCATCAGAGCCTTGCCGGGCTGCACGATCTGCCCCGGCTCGACGTTACGGGTCAGAACCCGCGCGTCGGTCGGTGCCAGCACGGCCGCCTGTGCCAGGCGGGCGCGCGCGGCCGCCGTGGCGGCGCTGGCCAGGGCCAGCTGGGCCTGGGCCTGGGCCACATCGGTGCCGGCATCGGCGTTGGCCTGGGTCTGGGCACGGGCACCCGTCTGCTGCGCCCGCGCCACTTCGACCGCGCGCCGGACTTCATCGAGCCGTGCTTCGCTGAGAAAACCCTGGGCCACCAGCTGCTGGGTGCGTGCCAGCTCTGCCTCGGCCGCCTTCAGCGTCGAGTCGGCCTGCGCGAGGCCGGCCTGGGCGGCCGTCCGGCCGGTGCTGCGCAGGCCTGCCATGCGCGCCTGCGCCTGGCGCTCCGACGCCAGCGCCTGCGTCACCGCGGCGCGCAGCTCCTCGGTTTCCAGCTGGACCAGCACCTCGCCCTGGCGCACCTGCGCGCCTTCGGCCACCCGCACCTGCGCCACGCGCCCGGTCACGGTGCTGCCCACATCCACACGCGACAGGGTTGCCACGCGGGCAGAAAACTGCAGGGTCCGCAGCAGCGGCGCGTAACGCAGCTCCAGCACATCGACCCGGGGGCTTTTCTGGACAAACCAGGCCGCGCCGGCTGCCACCACGACGATGGCCACGACCCCCATCCAGATCCAGCCGCGTTTCAGGGAGAGGGTGTGTGCCAGGTTCATGGAGCTTTCAGGTTCCGGGTTCAAACAGGCCGGCGCCGGTTCCGGGCGGTGTCACGCCCAGATGCCGGTAGGCTGCCAGCGTGGCAATGCGGCCGCGCGGCGTGCGCTGCAGATAACCCTGCTGGATCAAATAAGGCTCGATCACGTCTTCAATCGTGTCGCGCTCCTCGCCGATGCTGGCGGCGATGTTATCCAGGCCCACCGGGCCGCCGTCAAAGCGGTGAATGACAGCCTCAAGCAGCTTGCGGTCCATCACGTCGAAGCCCTGGGGGTCCACATCGAGCATGGCCAGCGCCTTGTTCGCGATGTCCAGGGTAATGTGGCCTGCGCCCTTGACCTCGGCATAGTCGCGCACGCGGCGCAGCAGGCGGTTGGCGATGCGCGGCGTGCCGCGCGAACGGCGTGCAATTTCAAAACCGCCGTCTTCGTCCATGGGCACGTTGAGCAAGCCAGCACTGCGCCTGACGATGCGGGCCAGCTCGTCGGCGCTGTAGAACTCCAGCCGCGCGACGATGCCGAAGCGGTCGCGCAGCGGGTTGGTCAGCATGCCGGCGCGCGTCGTGGCACCCACCAGCGTGAAGGGCTGCAGGTCGAGCTTGATGGAACGCGCCGCCGGGCCTTCGCCGATCATGATGTCGATCTGGTAGTCCTCCAGTGCGGGGTACAGGATTTCCTCGACGACCGGACTCAGGCGGTGGATTTCGTCGATGAACAACACATCGTTTTTTTCGAGATTGGTCAGCAGCGCCGCCAGGTCTTTCGGCTTCTCCAGCACCGGGCCCGAGGTCTGGCGCAGGTTCACCCCGAGTTCGTGCGCAATGATGTGACTCAGGGTCGTCTTGCCCAAACCGGGCGGGCCGAACAGCAGCACATGGTCCATGGCTTCGCTGCGTTTGCGGGCCGCACCGATGAAGATCTCAAGCTGCTCGCGCACCTTGGACTGGCCGACATACTCGTCGAACAGCTTGGGCCGCAGCGCGCGTTCGATGGCTTCCTCGTTGGGCGAGGCCGGCGCCGCGGACATGACACGCTTCACGGGCGGCACGCCCGACATGTCGAAGTCGTCGGTCTGGATGGTCATGTCATTTCGCCAGGGCCTTCAGCGCCAGCTTGATGCCGTCACTGACGCCAATGTCTTTGGGCAGGGCCTTGAGCGCCAGCGCTGCATCGCGGTCGCTGTAGCCCAGCGCCACCAGCGCCTGCAGGATGTCCGACTGCGCGTCGTCGGTCACGCTGACCGTGATGCCCATGTCGGCGCCGAGTTTGCCCTTGAGTTCGAGCAGCAGGCGTTCGGCGGTTTTTTTGCCGATGCCGGGCACCTTGATGATGCGGCCGGCTTCCTGCTGCGTCACGGCCTGGGCCAGCTCGTCCACACTCATGCCGCTGAGCACGCTGAGCGCGGTGCGCGGGCCGACGCCGGAAATCTTGATCAGCTGGCGGAAGGCGGCACGTTCGCCAGCGCTGCCGAAGCCGTAGAGGATTTGCGCGTCCTCGCGCACCACAAAATGCGTCAGCAGCGAGACTTTTTCGCCCAGGCCGGGGAGGTTGTAAAAGGTGCTCATGGGCACCTGCACCTCGTAACCCACGCCATTGCAATCCACCAGCAGTTCCGGGGGATTCTTTTCGGCCAGCAGGCCACTTATTCTTCCTATCATGGGCAAATCTTAGCAGTCGTGCCCACGTACCCGCTGACTTGAATATCGGGGGACAATCACCCATCTGCCTGTGTCCCGCCGGTTCTGACCGGTCCAACCGCCCGGAAAGCCTGCATTTGATCCTCCGCCACACTTTCACCCCGCCGAACAACACCCGCATGGGCCACCTGTGCGGGCCCATGGATTCGCACATCCGTACCGTCGAAGCGGCGCTGCAGGTCACGATTGCGCACCGCTTCGAGCAGTTCAAGATCGACGGGCCCAAAGTCAAGGCGCAGCAGGCGCTGGAAGTGCTGCAGGCACTGTATGAAATGGCGCAACGGCCTATCCCTGAGGAAACCGTGCAGCTGATGCTGGCCGGTGACACCGCGCTGAGCATCGCCCCCGACGGCGCCATGGCCCTGTCCACCCGCCGCGCCGACCTGCGCGCGCGCACCACGAATCAGGGCGCCTACCTGGAAAACATCGCCACGCACGACATCACCTTCGGCATCGGCCCGGCCGGCACCGGCAAGACCTACCTGGCCGTGGCCTGCGCGGTCGATGCGCTGGAGCGCAGCGCGGTGCAGCGCATCGTGCTGACGCGCCCGGCGGTGGAAGCCGGCGAGCGCCTGGGCTTTCTGCCCGGCGACCTGAACCAGAAGGTGGACCCTTACCTGCGCCCGCTCTACGACGCCTTGTACGAGTTGATGGGCTTCGAACGTGTGCAGAAGGCTTTCGAGCGCCAGCAGATCGAGATCGCGCCGCTGGCCTTCATGCGCGGGCGAACGCTGAACCATGCCTTTGTGATCCTCGACGAGGCGCAGAACACCACGCCCGAGCAGATGAAGATGTTTCTGACCCGCATCGGCTTCGGCGCCAAGGCGGTGATCACCGGCGACGTCAGCCAGGTCGATTTGCCGCGCACGCAGCTCAGCGGGCTGATTGATGCCGAACGTGTGCTCAAGCGCGTCAAGGGCATTGCGATCACCCGCCTGACCAGCGCCGACGTGGTGCGGCACCCGCTGGTGGCGCGCATCGTGGACGCCTACGACGGCTACAAGGGCAACACCCCGGACATAGCCGACGCTATTGATTCGATAGTGCCTCTCGCCCGTCCCACAAGGACAAAAAGCCGAAATGGCTCTTAACCAGCTGAGCCTGTCGCTGCAGTTCGGCGACCTCCAGGACGCGAAGCGTCACCGTGCCGCCCTGCCGCGCCACAGTGTGGCGCGCTGGATTCGCCACGCGCTGGACAGCGATGCCGAGATCACGGTGCGTATCGTGGACGCCGAAGAAGGCCAGGCGCTGAACCGCAGCTACCGGCAGAAGGACTACGCCACCAACGTGCTGACCTTCGACTACACCCGGGAACCCGTGGTCACGGCCGACCTGGTGCTGTGTGCGCCCGTGGTGGAACGCGAGGCCCGCGAGCAGGGCAAAACCCTGCAGGCGCACTACGCCCACCTGCTGGTGCACGGCGCGCTGCACGCCCAGGGCTACGACCACGAGACGAACGAAGGGGATGCGCTGGAGATGGAAACGCTGGAAATCATGCTGCTGGACGCGCTGGGGTTTCCCAACCCCTACTGACCGGCGGCGGCCTATGATGGCGCCTGAAACTGGCGGTCTGCCCCGGTTTCCGGTGTATCGACAACAACGATAAAAGGGAGTCTCATGAAAAACATCCGCAAAGCGATGCTGGCATCGCTGTCCCTCTCATGCCTGCTCTGCGGAGCTGCCCTCGCCAATCCCCGGGCCGACGCGCTGATGAAAAGCTTCGACACCAATGGGGACGGCAAGATCTCTGCCGACGAGTGGCTGGGCAACAAGCGCCGGTTCCAGAAAATCGATGCCAATGGGGACGGCTTTGTCACGCCTGAGGAACTGGCGACGGCTTTCGACAATGTCGCCGCCGGAGCCGGCCCGAATGGCGAAGCCCGGGAAGGTGGCGCGAAGGCCAATTCGCCAGAACCCCACAAAGTGCCGCTGTTCCAGCTCAAGAACGTCAACAGCCAGGCCTTTCTGAACGGGAGGACGCCGAAAGAGCAGATGCACGCGATCGGCATGCAGGAGAGCGGTCTGACGGCGGTCTTCCCGCAAGGCGGCGGCTGCCACCCGATAGACCACGTTTTCGGAGAAGTCTGGCAAGGGGGTACGGACAAGAACAAACTGCACTCGGGGGCCGACATTCCAGCTCCTTACGGCGAACCGATTCATGCCATGGCCGACGGCGTGGTGGTGGCCCGGGCCGACGGCGGCGGTGAAGGTCCGCGCAAGAACCGCGGCGTGTTGGTCGTCCTGCAGCATTCCCCGCAGGACAGCGGCCTGCCGGTGTGGTCGTACACCCTGTATTCGCATTTCAGCAAGGCACCCGAACTGGAAATCGGGCAACGCGTGCGCATGGGCGAGTACCTCGGGCCGAACGGCAGAAGCGGCGTTCCGGGAGCCAGCCGGGAGCCCCATCTGCACCTGTCTGCCTTCATCAGCGAGTCACCCCGCTATGCGGTGGCAAACGATACGGTGGTGCCGGAAGGCGGCCGCTTCATCGACCCGATCGCCCTGTTTCGCGGCCAGTTGCCCATGGACACGGCACTGATGCGGGACCTGCCCGCTGCGCAAAAGGTGATCCCCGCGGCCTACAAGCGCAAGAGCGGCGAGATTGTGCCGGCTGGCGCCAAGCTGATCTGGCCCTTCCTGTGCAAGGGCTAGCGCCGCTGTTTCAGGCGTAGGGCGGAATGTGCAGGGGAATGGTCACCGGCCCGTCATTGACCAGGTGCACCTGCATGTCCGCCGCAAACTGGCCGGTCTCTACCTTCGGATGGACCGACCGCGCCTGCGCCACGAAGTAATCGTACAAGTGCCGGCCGTCTTCGGGCAATGCCGCACCGGTGAAGCTGGGCCGGTTGCCGCCCGACACATCGGCGGCCAGCGTGAACTGGCTGACGAGAAGCAGGCCGCCGCCGGTGTCCTGCACGCTGCGATTCATCTTCCCAGCGTCGTCTGAAAAAATCCGCAACTTGAGGATTTTGGCGAGCAGCTTGTCCGCCTGGGCTTGGGCATCACCGCGTTCGGCACACAGCAGCACCAGCAGGCCGGCGCCGATCTCGCCGATCACCTCGCCGCCCACCCTCACCTGCGCCTGGCTCACGCGCTGGATCACGCTGATCAAATCAGGTCCTTTTCATCGTCGAAATGCGCTTCCACATCGGAAGGCAACAACTGGATGGTGGCACGCAGGCCAGGCACGGCACTCATGAGCGCCTGCTCGACGCTGGCGCGAACCGCAGCTGCGCGCCCGAGCGTCCAGCTGCCCGGCATGTGCATGTGCATGTCCACAAAACGGCGCTGCCCCGAGCGGCGCGTGCTGATGTGATCGAAGCGGATGGTGTGGTGCTGGAACCCTTCCAGCGTCTTGTGAATGTCGGCCAGCACCTCGGGCTCCACCGCCTCGTCCATCAAACCCTGCGACGAGCGCCACATCAGATGGCCGCCTTCCCAGAGAATGTTCAGGGCCACCCCGATCGCCACCAGCGCATCGAGCCACAGCCAGCCCGTCAGCGCAACGGCACCCAGGCCGACCACGACGCCTGCCGAGGTCCAGACGTCGGTGACCAGGTGCCTGGCATCGGCCTCCAGGGCGATCGAGCGGTGCTCCCTCGCAGAACGGAACATGATCCAGGCCAGCAAGCCGTTGAGCCCCGAGCTGAGCACGGACAGTGCCAGACCCCAGCCCACCTGTTGCAGGGGCTGCGGGTCAAAAATCCGGTGGCCCGCCGCCCAGATGATGGCCAATGCCGCGGCGATGATCAGCACCCCCTCAAACCCGGAGGAGAAATACTCGGCCTTGTGGTGCCCGTAGGGATGCTCGTCGTCGGCAGGCCGCTGCGCAATCGTGACCATGGTCAACCCGAAGATCGCGCTGGCCAGATTGACGAAGGACTCCATGGCGTCGGCCAGCAAGCCCACCGAGTCGGTGATGTACCAGGCCCCGGTTTTCAGCACGATGGTGACGAGCGCCACCACCACCGAAGCCATCAGCAGGCGCTGCGGCGTCAGGGATTGCAGTGTCGGCAGCTTCATGGTTTGCCCACGATTCAGGAAAGCGTCACGCGGGCGAACTTGCGCTTGCCAACCTGCACCACGTAGATCCCGGCGCCCAGCTTGAGCGCCTTGTCGCTGACCACGCTGGAGTCCACGCGCACACCGCCACCCTCGATCAGCCGGTTGCCCTCGCCGGTGGAGGCGGCCAGCCCGGCCATTTTCAGCAGCGCGGCCATGCCCAGCGGTGCGCCGCTCAGGGCGATTTCGGGGATCTCGTCGGGCACCCCGCCCTTGCTGCGGTTGATGAAGTCCTGCTCCGCGGCGTCTGCCGCGCCGGCGGAATGGAAACGGGCCGTGATCTCCTTGGCCAGCGCCACTTTGGCGTCTTTCGGGTTGCGCCCGCCTTCGACCTCCTTCTTCAGCGCGGCGATCTCAGCCTCGGTCTTGAAGCTCAGCAGGGTGAACCACTTCCACATCAGCACGTCGGAGATCGACAGCACCTTGGCAAACATGGTGTTGGCGTCTTCGGAAATGCCGATGTAGTTGTTCTTGCTCTTGGACATCTTCTCCACGCCGTCCAGCCCCTCGAGCAGCGGCATGGTCAAAATGCACTGCGGCTCCTGGCCGTATTCGACCTGCAGGTGGCGGCCCATCAGCAGGTTGAACTTCTGGTCGGTGCCGCCGAGCTCCAGGTCGGACTTGAGCGCCACCGAGTCATAACCCTGCATCAGCGGGTAAAGAAACTCATGCACGCTGATCGGCGTGCCGGCCTTGAAGCGGTCATGGAAATCGTTGCGCTCCATCATGCGTGCCACCGTGTATCTGGCGGCCAGTTCGATCATGCCGCGTGCGCCCAGCGGGTCGCTCCACTCGCTGTTGTAGCGAATCTCGGTCCGGGCAGGGTCCAGCACCAGGGAAGCCTGGCGGTAGTAGGTGTCGGCATTCGCCTTGATCTGCTCCGCCGTCAGCGGAGGACGCGTGTTGTTGCGCCCCGACGGATCACCGATCAGGCTCGTGAAATCGCCGATGAGAAAGATGACGGTATGACCCAGATCCTGGAGCTGACGCATTTTGTTCAATACCACGGTATGTCCGACATGAATGTCAGGCGCGGTCGGGTCCAGCCCCAATTTGATGCGCAGCGGAACACCGGTGGCCTCCGAACGCGCGAGTTTTTTCAGCCATTCATCCTGGGGAATCAGTTCCTCACAACCCCGCAGGGACACGGCCAGAGCCTCCCTGGCACGGTCTGTCACGGGGAATTTTGTAACAAGTTCTTGATTCATAAGGGTTTTTCACAAGTCGGGCAGTTGTCTGACAGATATAATCGCGTTTCTGCCGTTGCGGAGCCCCCAAGCAGGCTGGCCCGCAAATTGCAAACCGATTCTAAGTTGTTGCACCTTCCGCCTTTGGCAGGAGAGCGAACAACACCATCATCAGTCGCCATCCGGTTGCTACCGCAGCCTGAGGCCTACAAAGGTTGGGAACCCCAGTTTTGATCAAGAACGATCTCGCACAAGGCCTGCAAGCAGTCGCAAACATGCTTCGCCGCCATCCGAAAAGAATCACAGGCACCTTGGCCGCCTTGCTGCTGGGAACCGGGGTCACCGCCTTCGGCGTCGCGCCGCTGGCACCCGATGCCGCCGACCTGCCAGTCCGCCAGGTTCTGGAAGCCGTCCAGAGCCTGCCGACTGAAACACAAACCGAGACGCTGGACTCTTTTCAGTTCAAGCTGTTCCGCACCGAAAGCACGCGCAGCAGCGACACCTTCGACGCCCTGCTCAAACGCCTGAACATTGATGACACGGCAGCGGCGGTCTTCCTTCGCAGCGATGCCAACGCACGGCTGGTGCTGGCCGGACGGCCCGGCAAGAATGTCACGGCAGAGGCCAACGACAGCCAGCAGCTTCTCAAGCTGAGCATGCGCTGGCCCAGCGACGATGAAACGCTGTTCAAACGTCTGGTTGTTGAGCGTACCGCCACAGGCTGGACCTCCCGGATAGAGACCGCCCCGTATGTTGCCACGACCCGCCTGGCCAGTGGAGCCATCCAGTCGTCGCTGTTTGCTGCCACCGACGAGGCCGGCATCGCCGATGCCGTGGCCGTGCAGGTCGCCGAGATCTTTTCAGCGGACATTGATTTCCGCCGGGCCCTGCGCAAAGGAGACCGCTTCAACGTGGTGTACGAGACGCTGGAAGCCGACGGCGAGGCCCTGCGCACTGGTCGCGTGCTCTCGGCGGAGTTCGTGAATGCCGGCAAGGCCTACCAGGCCATGTGGTTCCAGCCGCCGGGCAAGGACAACACCGGTACGCCCTACCGCGGTGGCTACTACGCCCTTGACGGCCAGAGCCTGCGCCGCGCCTACCTCAGCTCTCCCGTCGAGTTCTCGCGGATCAGCAGCGGGTTTTCGATGCGTTTCCATCCCATCCTGCAAAAATGGCGCGCCCATCTCGGGACCGATTTCGCCGCCAGCACCGGCACCCCTGCACGTACGGTGGGTGACGGGGTGGTGGAATTCTCGGGTGTGCAGAACGGCTACGGCAACGTGGTCTTCATCAAACATCGCAGCGGCCATGAAACGGTTTACGCCCACCTGAGCAAGCTTCTGGTCCAGCGTGGCCAGAGCGTCACCCAGGGCCAGACCATCGGACTGGTAGGCGCTACGGGCTGGGCCACCGGTCCACATCTGCATTTCGAGTTCCGAGTCAACGGCGTGCAGCAGGATCCGATGACGATTGCCAAGCAAAGCGAGACCATTCCGGTTCCCGCGGCCGCGATGCCGCTGTTCCGCGAGCTGGCCACCAGCGTGAAGTTGGACCTGCAGGCCGCTGCAACCATGGTCCAGACCCGGACCGAATAGGGCGGACGCGGCGGGCAGGTCTCACCCGTCCGCAAGCTTTTCCGCCCGTGCCCCTCCAAGGGGTTCCGGTACCCCAAGGCGTGGCACGACCATGCGGCAAAATAAGGCATGGCTGATTACTACATGGGGTTGATGTCGGGCACCTCGCTCGATGGCGCAGACGGCGTTCTGGTGGATTTCGACCTGCCGGTGCCACGTGTCATGGCCTCGGCGTCCCTCCCCTTTCCGGCTGACTTCCGAGCCGAACTGCTGGCCCTCAACACCGCCGGCCACAATGAACTGCACCGCGCTGCGCTGGCCGCCAACCAGCTGGCCATGGTGTACACACAGGTGGTCCATGCCCTGCTGGCGCAAGCGGGCCGCCAGGGCATCCAGGCCGGCCAGGTGCGTGCCATCGGGGCCCACGGGCAGACCGTACGCCACCGGCCGCAGGAATTCGGGGACGACCCGCTCAGCGGCGGATCCGATGCCGGCTACACGCTGCAACTGAACAACCCTGCCCTGCTGGCTGAACTCACCGGCCTGGACGTAATCGCCGATTTCCGCATCGCCGACCTCGCGGCGGGGGGCCAGGGCGCGCCACTGGTGCCTGCGTTTCACCATGCCGTCTTCGCGCAAGCGCAACGGGACGTCGCGGTACTCAACATCGGCGGCATCAGCAACCTGACCCTGCTGCCGGCGCACGGCGGCGCGGTCAAGGGGTTTGACTGCGGCCCCGGCAACGCCCTGATGGACTTCTGGTGCCTGCAGCACACCGGCCGGCCCTACGACGCATCGGGCGCCTGGGCCGCATCAGGAACCGTGATGCACGGCTTGCTGGCGCGCCTGCTGGCGGCGCCCTACTTCACCAAGGTACCGCCAAAAAGCACGGGGCGCGACCTGTTCAATGCCGCATGGCTGACCGGGCAGCTCAGCGGCGCGGAGGTCAGCGCACCGCAGGATGTCCAGGCCACCCTCACCGCACTGACGGCGCAGGCCTGCGCACGCGACCTGATGCGTCACGCACCCCACACCACCGAACTGCTGGTCTGTGGCGGCGGCGCCTTCAATGACGAACTGATGCGACAACTGGCCCAGGCCCTGCCCGGGGTCAGTGTCCAGCCGACCACCGCGTGCGGACTGCCGCCGCTGCAAGTGGAAGCCGCGGCCTTTGCATGGCTGGCGCGGGCCTGGCACCATCGGGAGCCCAGTAGTCTGCCGGCCGTCACGGGCGCGCGCGGCCCGCGCGTGCTGGGGGCCCGGTATTTGGCCCCCACGGCCGCTCACAGTATGTAGCTCCCGGCCCCCGGGGGCCGCAGCGCCTGCAGACCGGCCAGGCCGGATCCGCGGCCCTGGCTTGAAATGAAAAACCCCAAGGGCTTCGACCGCTGACGTCAAGCAACGGGCATGAAAAAAGGACCCGCAGGTCCTTTTTTTGTTGGGGTTGAAAAGTTCAGGCCGAGAAGCTGGAGCCGCAACCGCAGGTGCTGGTGGCATTGGGGTTCTTGATGACGAACTGGGCGCCTTCAAGATCATCCTTGTAGTCAATTTCAGCGCCCACGAGATACTGGTAACTCATCGCGTCGATCAGGAGGGACACACCATTTTTGGTCATGGTGGTGTCGTCTTCGTTGGTGATTTCGTCGAAGGTGAAGCCGTACTGGAAGCCTGAGCAGCCGCCACCTTGAACAAACACGCGCAGCTTCAGGTCCGGATTGCCTTCTTCGGCAATCAGGTCAGCAACTTTGGCCGCCGCGCTGTCGGTAAAGACAAAGGGGGCGGGCATTTCGGACTGGATGTTTTCAGCTACTGCGCTCATGGGGGACTCCGTTTTCAGAACTTACGCTTTTCATAGTACAGCAATTCAATCAACCATAAGGCCTGCACTGGCTTAGGGTCGACCGTAGCCGCTGACCGGGGCGTCTTCCCGGGCCTTCTCGACGTTGTTGGCGGCCAGCTTCAGGAGGGGCTTGTCACTGACTTCGTGGTTGGTGGGCCGCAACTGACCAAAGATGACGGCGCCCTGGTGCATTTCAAGCGCTTTGTAGGCGACATCGCCCTGGATCTTGGCCTTGGGCTGCAATTCGAGGAGTTCCGCCGCATGCACCGGCCCCATGACGCGGCCGTTGATGATGACGTGGTCGGCATGGATGGCCCCGGTGACACAGGCGGACTCGCTGATCACCAGAATGCTGGGGCTGCCCTCGTTGGCGCGGATGTCACCGAACACCTCGCCATCGATGCGCAGGCCGTCGGTGAACTTCAGGTTGCCCTCTATGCAACTGCCCTGGGCGATCAGGCTTTTGATCGGGGGCTGCGATTTTTTACCAAACATGGACAAATCCTGTGAAATCCTGAGTGATGAACCGGGGTCAGAGCTTGATCGTCTGGACGGAGCGGACAGCCGTGCCTTCGACGACCTTGGCCGTCACCGTTTTTACCACGGCCAGGGGGGGCAGGTCGAGCACCCCTTCGATGCGGCGGTACTGCTTGAACTGCAGGAGCTGCGCGCCACCCGGCAAGCCTGTTGTCCACGGCTTGCCAGCCAGGGTGCCGGTAAAAGTCAGTTCCAGCTTGCCGTTGAACACCGGCGCGTCCTTGACCGGCTGGATCACCAGCACCTGCCACTTGAGCTGCATGTCCGTCAGGGCTTCGGCTTGCAGGCCGCGAATGGCGGCGCTTTCGGCGCCGCCGGCAGGCAGGAGTTTTTCAAAAAAGCCGAGGTCATCGCGCAGCAGCCGGTTGTCCGCTTCGAGTTGGCGAATCTGGGTCACCATCTTTTCCTGCGCGGCCTTTTCAGCGGTCAACAGGCTGCCGGAAATGTTGGCGACCGACTGCGATTTGTCGCGCTCCGCACGCAATGCTGCGACCTCTTCCCGCAGCCGGGACAGCTCGAGCTTGGCATCCTTGTCCAGCCCCGCGATGCTGACGCCGAGCTCGAAGGTCCACAGCGCGATGGCTGCAGAAAACCCCAGCATCATCGCGCCCAGCGCCCAGCGCAGCGGCCAGGGCAAGGAAGTGCGAATGGCCATGCGCGGGGAGCTGATGGTCAGGCGGCGGCGAAACAGGCGGAATTTCAAAAGCGACCTTGGGTTGTCTTCCAGGGAATGCATTGTGCACTCAGATGCAGCCTGCGCTGAGTGCTGCCCGGCCGACAGCGGCAAGGATGTGTATCGGCAGCCCCGGAGGCTTCTTGCTGCAAGGCCATGAAAAAAGCCGCCAGGCGCAAACCAGGCGGCTTTTCGGAAGCAACAAAAGCAGATTAACGCTTGCTGAACTGCTTGCGACGGCGTGCCGAACGGAAGCCGACTTTCTTACGCTCGACTTCACGTGCGTCACGGGTGACAAACCCGGCCTGGCTCAGCGCCGGCTTGAGGGTGGTGTCGTAGTCGATCAGTGCGCGGGTGATGCCGTGGCGGATCGCACCGGCCTGGCCGGACTCGCCGCCGCCATGCACGTTGACCATGATGTCGAAGGTTTCGACATGGTTGGTCAGGTGCAGCGGCTGTTTGCAGATCATGATCGATGTTTCACGACCGAAGAAGCTCTGGATGTCACGGTCGTTGACCGTGATCTTGCCAGTGCCTTTTTTGATGAACACACGGGCGACGCTTGATTTGCGACGGCCGGTGCCATTGTTCCATTCACCAATCATCTCAAGGCTCCTTAAATTTCCAGCACTTTAGGCTGTTGGGCGGTATGCGGATGCTCTGCACCACCGTACACCTTGAGTTTTTTGATCATGGCATAACCGAGCGGCCCCTTGGGCAGCATGCCCTTGACGGCTTTTTCCAGGGCGCGGCCAGGAAACTTGGTTTGCATGTCGCGGAAATTGGTGGCAGTGATGCCGCCTGGATAACCGGAATGACGGTAGTAAATCTTGTCGGTCGATTTGGCACCGGTCACGCGCAGCTGGGCTGCGTTGATGATGATGATGAAGTCACCGGTGTCGACGTGAGGCGTATAAATGGCCTTGTGTTTGCCGCGTAAACGGAGAGCAACTTCGCTGGCTACTCGTCCGAGGACCTTGTCGGTCGCGTCAATCACAAACCACTCATGCACCACGTCAGCGGGTTTTGCGCTGAAAGTTGTCATGGGTTTACTTTTCAAAAAGTTGGTTTGAGCAGCCCTTTTCCACGGTCGGTGTTTCTCTGATGGAAACCTCTTAGGTGGGGTTCAAGCCTCGCCGCGGGGCCAGCCGATCGCTGCGAAGCCTTCCATTATACAAAATCGGGGCCCTCATGGGGGATATCCCGGCGCGTGACCGCCCGAGCCCCCTTTTAATGGCCGTTTGTGGCCATTCCCGGGCCTTTTTTGGCTAAAACCCGTCGGCCCGCCGGCTGTTCTGCAGCCGGGCGTTGTTTTCAATACACAGCGGGAGCGCGGCCATCTCCGGTTTCTGGCACTGGCGAAAAATACACATCGGTCGCGCCACGAAGTTGCTGTCGGCACACAAGGCGAGCGGGTCGGCGGGCTTCACCAGCTGCGGCACCTCCCCCCGATCGCTTGCCGTGGCAAGCACAGGCGGAGGCTGCGCCGGCGGGGGGCTCGCAGCCTCGGACCGTGTCACTGTTGTTTTCGGCGCGGCACGCCGGGCGGCGGGCCTTGGACGCTGCTCCGCAGGCAAAGGTACGCTGGCAGCGGCCGCAACCGGCAGCTCCGGTGCTATGGCCACCACAACCGGCGCAGCAAGCGCCGGAAGCCGGTTCGCCACCGGCTGCACGGGCACGGCGTCGGCCGGGGCCTGCGCAAGCCGGGTCTCGGTCTCGGGTGCGCGCACGCCCCGTCCCAGCATCAGTCCCAGCAACAGGGCAACAACGGCCACTGCCACCACGCCCGCCCCCACACGCCACGAGCGGCCGGACCGGACTGTTGCAGTCACGGCGGCAGCTGGCGCCGCGGCTGCAACAGGCGACTGCGGGGCGGTCACATCCCGCCGCCGGGGCAGCACCGCCAATGGCTGTGTCGGATCGGTGGCAGGCGCCGCGCCCGAAGGCTGCGGCGGCAACGGCTGCACCCACGCTGCTGGCCGGGGGCCGGACAAGCCCGGCGCCGCCCAGATCGGGCCCAGTTCGGCACGCCAGTCGAAACGGGACATGCCATTGGGCGTTTCCAGCCCCATGAGTTGCACCAGGGCCGCCACGCTTTGCGGCCTGTCCTTGGCGTCGATCGCCAGTGCCTGACCGATCGCCTGCACAAACGGCTGCGAATAACCGAGGCCAAACTGCTCCTGCACCGTGCGTGCCACGCGGGCAAAAGGCGGCAGGCGGTCGCGCACGACCCGGAAGGTGGCCGGCAGCGGCGGCTTGTTGCAAAGCAGGCCGTGCACCACAGCAGCGAGCGCATACAGGTCGGTCCACGGCCCCTGGCGCATGTCGGGCGCGCCGGCCTGCTGCTCCAGCGGCGCGTAACTGAGCTTGAAGGCGTCGGTCAGGTCCTGCGTCTTGCCGCCCATGGCATGGCGCGCGGCGCCCAGGTCCAGCAGCACGGGTGGACCGATGTCCTGCAGGAAGATGTTGTCGGGGGAGACGTCGCGGTGCACCGTGCGGCCCTGGTGCAGGGTCTTGAGTGCCCCCAGCACGGCCCACAGGACCTTGCGCAGCCAGGCCTCGGTTGGCGGGCTGTGCATCTGGCTGCGCGCCGCCTGCAGCGTGATGCCGCGGTAAAGCGGCATCACCATGTAGGCCGTCTGGTTGGCTTCCCAGTACCGGAAAACCTTGACCAGCGAGGGATGGTCGAACTGCGCCAGCAGCCGTGCCTCGGCCACAAACGACCGAAGGCCGGCCTGGAAGGCCGCCTGGTCGGCCGGGTCACGAACCACCACCGCGCCGTCCGCGCCGCGGCAGGCCAGCGTGCCCGGCAGGAACTCCTTGACGGCCACCGGCCGCCGCAGCGAGTGGTCAAACGCCTGGTAGACCATGCCAAACCCGCCGGCACCCAGCAGCCCCCGCACTTCAAACTCGGCCAGGCGCGTGCCCACCGGCAAGGCATCCAGATGGGTGATCAGTGAAACGGGGGTCGGACTGGACGGGGCGGTCATGAACGGGAGCGGGCTGTGGCAAGGTGGGGCTGTCATTAGGCATGGAGGCCCTGCAGCCGTCAAGGCGACCGGGCGGCCACAACGCGGCGTTCGCCGGTAATGTGTTGCAGATTGCAAGCATCCGGCCCGGCGGCCGGGCGCACCCCAAAAAAAGGCCCGTCGGGCGGCGCCCGTTAACATAGCGACATGTTCAGTTATCGCCACGCCTTCCATGCCGGCAACCATGCCGATGTGCTCAAGCACACCACGCTGATTGCGTTGATGAAGTATTTGACCCAGAAAGACACGGCGCTGACTGTGATCGACACGCACGCCGGTGCCGGCCTGTACCGGCTCGATGGCGACTACACCGAAACCAGCGGCGAGGCCCAGGAAGGCATCTTCCGCCTGATCAATGCATCAAAAGCACCCGCAGCCCCTACCGCATCGGCGCCAGCGGCTACAAAAAAGATAGCAAACCCGAAAGCCCCCGGTGCCGCGAAAGCGCCGGCCGAAGAGGCCCTGGCCCCTGCGCTGCAGGACTATGTGGACCTGCTGCGCGGCCTGAACCCGCAGTTCGCCACCAGCGGCGATCCGGCGCACCTGAAGATTTACCCCGGTTCGCCCTTCATTGAGCAGCAGTTCCTCAGCGGCCGCGACAAACTCAAGCTGTTTGAACTGCATCCGACCGATTTCAAGTCGCTCACAGGCAACATTGCGCAGCTTGGCGTGGGCCGTCAGGTCACGGTGGCCTGCGAGGACGGCTTTGAGGTGCTGAAAACCTTTTTGCCGCCGCCGGCGCGCCGCGCCATGGTGCTGTGCGACCCGAGCTACGAGATCAAGAGCGACTACGCCCGCGTCGCAGCCTGCATGGGTGATGCGGTCAAACGTTTTGCCACCGGCACTTACGTGGTCTGGTATCCCATCATTCCGCGTCCCGAAGCCCATGACCTGCCGCGCAAACTCAAGACGCTGGCGACCAAGGCCGGTCGCAGCTGGCTCAACGCCACGCTCACGGTCAAGTCCAGCAAGCTGACCACCGACGAGGCCGGCGACGTCAAACGCCCCGGCCTGCCGGCCAGCGGCATGTTTGTGATCAACCCGCCGCACACGCTCAAGGCCGACCTGCAGGCGGCCCTGCCACAGCTGGTGGCGCGTCTGGGGCAGGACCGCAACGCCGGCTTCACGCTGGACCACGGCGGCTGAGCGGAAACTGCCGCCAGGGGAGGGGCTGCGCATGCATGTGATCCTGGTTGTAGAGGACGACGACGCGATACGCAGCAACATCGTCCGCCTGCTGACGCTGGAAGGTTTTGAGGCGGTGGCAGCCGCCGATGGCCGGGCCGGCCTGGCACACGCCAGGGCCCGTGCGCCGGACCTGATCATCTCGGACATCAACATGCCCGGCATGGACGGCTTTGAGATGCTGGCCGCGGTGCGGGCCGACCCGGCGCTGGCGACCACCCCGTTCATGCTGCTGACCGCGCTGGACGACCGCGGCAGCATGCGCCGCGGCATGACCGGCGGCGCGGACGACTACCTGTCCAAGCCTTTCACACGCACGGAGCTGCTCGAAGCCGTCAGCGCGCAACTGCGCAAAAAGACCCTGGTCGACACGCGCATCGCGTCCAGCCTGGCGGCGCTCGAGGCGCGCCTGCGCACGGCCTTCGGCAGCGACATTGGCGGCGCCCGGCCCGAAGCCTTCCCGGTGGAGATCCCGGCGGGCAGCGAGAGTGGGCAGGTGCTCGACGCCACGGTGCTGGTGTCGACGATCCGCCATTTCACCTCGCTGGCCGAAAAACTCGACGCCAGTGAGGTCTCGCAATTGCTGACCGGCTACTTCGAGCGCAGTTGCCAGCCGGTGCTCAAGAACGGCGGGCGACATCTCAAGTTTGTCGGCGATGGCCTGATGGCGGTGTTTGCCAACACGCGGGGCGACTCGCCGCTGTCAGGGCCGCGCCGCGCCGTTTCTGCGGCCCTGGCCATGGCGCTGGCGGCCCACGAGTTCCGCGACTGGCTTGCGCAGCGTTTCCCGGGCCGGGGTCTGCCCCCATTTGCCATCGGCATCGGGCTGCACAGCGGCGAGACCACTTTGTGCCGCATGGGGCCGCCAGGCAGCCACGATCTGATGCCGGTGGGCGACAGCGTCAGCCTCGCCGCGCACCTGGAGGCAGTCACCCGCGAGCGCGGCTGGACCGTGCTGGCCAGCGGCGCCGTGCTCGCCGGCGCCGGCCCCGGCATCCAGACCGGCGCGCAGGACACCCTGACCCTGACCGGCAAACACCTGACGCTGGAGGTGGTGGAGATCACCGGGCTGGTGACCGGGATGGACGACAAGATCCACGGCATGGCCAGCCTGACCGAGCGTGCCGAGGAGATCAGCGCGGCGGTCAGAACCAACTCCGAGATCACCGCGCGGGCCGTCAAGGATGCCCTGCAGGCCAAGCTGGCCGCACTGAAAGAGCAGCGTTTTGAGCCCGACACCGAGCCCGTGCGCCTGAAGGGCTACCGCGTCACCCGGAAAATCGGCGCCGGCGGCATGACCGAGGTGTACCTGGCCGAACGCGAGGCCGACGGCCTGCCCATCGTGCTCAAGGTGCTGGATTCACGCGGCAAGGAGGCCTCGGAGCATCTGGTCCGGTTTATCCAGGAGTACGCGCTGCTCAGCCAGATCAAGCATCCGCATGTGATCCGCATCCACGACCAGGGCTTCAGCGACGAACACGCCTACATCGCGATGGAGTATTTCGAGCGCGGCGATCTGCGCGGCCTGTTCGGCCCCGACATGACCCGCGAGCGGGCACTGACGGTGGTGCGGCAGATCGCGCAGGCGCTGTCGGCGATCCACAGCCACGGCATCGTGCACCGTGACATCAAGCCGGAAAACGTCATGCTGCGCAGCGACGGCTCGGTGGCGCTGGCCGATTTCGGCATCGCCAAATCCATGCTGCAGGCCGAAAGCCCGGGCCTGACACAGACCCTGCATGGCGATGTGGTCGGCACACCCTATTACATGAGCCCCGAGCAGGTCAGCGGAAAAACCGTGACGGCCCGCTCTGACCTCTACAGCCTGGGCGTCATGCTGTTCGAGATGCTGGCCGGCCGACGCCCGTTTATCGCGGAGTCGCTGGAACTGCTGCTGGCCAGGCACCTGCATGCGGACACGCCGGTGCTGCCCGCAGCGCATGCGGCCCTGCAGCCCATCGTCAACAAACTGATGGCGAAAAGCCCCGACGACCGTTATGCCTCGGCCGACGCCCTGCTCGCGGACCTCGCCCGGGTGAGCTGAAAGTCCCCTGCGGCGGAGTCAACAATTAACCGACCGCTCGGTCGGTTAATTGGCTATACTCCGGTTGACCCGCCCCGCAGTCCGGGTGACAGGAGACAAGACATGTACACACAATCACTCGACGTGCCCGACACGTCGGCCCCGGCCCTGGCATCGGTGCCGGCTGCCCCCGACGCCTTGCAGACCCGCTTCGACGAAAAGATCGACGCCGACCAGAAGATCGAGCCGCAGGACTGGATGCCCGAGGCCTACCGCCGCACCCTGGTGCGCCAGATCAGCCAGCACGCGCACAGCGAGATCATCGGCATGCAGCCCGAAGGCAACTGGATTTCGCGCGCACCCTCGCTCAAGCGCAAGGCCATCCTGCTGGCCAAGGTGCAGGACGAAGGCGGCCACGGCCTCTACCTGTATTCGGCCGCCGAAACCCTGGGCGTGGGCCGCGACGCATTGCTCGATGCCCTGCACACCGGCAAGGCCAAGTACAGCTCCATCTTCAACTACCCGACGCTAGAGTGGGCCGACGTCGGCGTGATCGGCTGGCTGGTCGACGGCGCGGCCATCATGAACCAGGTGCCGATCTGCCGCTGCTCCTACGGCCCGTATGCACGCGCCATGATCCGCATCTGTAAGGAAGAAAGTTTTCACCAGCGCCAGGGCTTTGAAAGCCTGATGGTGCAGATGCAGGGCACACCCGAACAGCGCGCCATGGTGCAGGACGCGGTGAACCGCTGGTGGTGGCCGGTGCTGGCCATGTTCGGCCCGCCCGATGCGGCCAGCGCCAACACCGCGCAAGGCATGCGCTGGGGCATCAAGCGCATTTCCAACGATGACCTGCGCCAGAAATTTGTCGACGCCACGGTGCCGCAGGCCGCGGTGCTGGGCGTGACCCTGCCGGACCCAGATTTGAAGTGGAACGAGGAACGCCAGCAGCATGACTACGGCGCCATCGACTGGGACGAGTTCTGGGCCGTGGTCAATGGCAACGGCCCCTGCAACAAGGAACGTCTGGCCAACCGCGTGAAGGCGCATGAAGACGGCCAGTGGGTGCGCGATGCGGCACAGGCGCATGCCGCCAAACAGCGCGCCCGCCAATTGAAGGAGGCGGCATGACGACCTCGCAAAATGAGTGGCCTTTATGGGAAGTGTTTGTCAGGTCCAAACAGGGTCTGGAGCACAAACACTGCGGCAGCCTGCATGCCGCCGATGCGCAGCAGGCGCTGCAGATGGCGCGTGACGTTTACACGCGGCGCCAGGAGGGCGTGAGCATCTGGGTCGTGCCGTCCAACACCATCACCGCCAGCGAGCCTGACGACAAGGCCGCGTTTTTTGAACCCATGGCCGACAAGATCTACCGGCACCCGACCTTTTACGAAATTCCTGACGAAGTGGGCCACATGTGACTACCGTTGAAGCCCCCGTCCGAACAGCCCCCCTGGATTACCTGCTGCACCTGGCCGACAACGCGCTGGTGCTCGGCCAGCGCAACGCCGAGTGGTGCGGCAACGGCCCGGTGCTGGAGGAAGACATTGCGCTGGCCAACATGAGCCTGGACCTGATCGGGCAGGCACGGATGTTGTACCAGCACGCCGCTGTGGTTTCGGGCGACAGCGCGACGGAAGATTCGCTGGCCTATTTCCGCGATGCCACCGACTTCCGCAACTACACCCTGCTGGAGCTGCCGCACGCGTCCAGCACCTCGGAGCGCGACTACGCCACCACCATCGTCCGCAATTTTCTCTACAGCGCGCTGATGTTGTTGCTGTGGGAGGTCTTGCGGAAGTCGCAGGACACGCAGCTCGCCGCCATTGCCGGCAAGTCGTTCAAGGAAGTGCGTTACCACTTTCGGCACTCGCGTGACTGGCTGGTACGGCTGGGCGACGGCACCGCCGAGTCCCACGCCCGTACCCAGGCCGCCTTGGCGCATTTGATGCCCTACACCCAGGAGTACTGGGCGCCATCAGCTATTGAAACAGTAGCAGATACGGAAGGCCGGCCCATCGATGTTGCCGCACTGAAGAGCGACTGGGACGACCTCGTCAACGATGCCCTGCAGGAAGCCGGGCTGCAGCGCCCGGCCCCCGGCACCGGCTTGCCGCAGGGCAAAAACGGACAGCACAGCGAACACCTGGCGCCCTTGCTGGCCGAGATGCAAAGCCTGGCGCGCGCTCACCCCGGCGCTCTATGGTGAGCGCTTCGCGCCCACCACGAGCTCCGGAGAGCCGTATGAAACACCTCCCGCAAGCGGGAGGGTGGGGGCGATGAACACCCTGCAGCAGGTCTGGGACGTGCTCGAAGCCGTGCCCGACCCGGAGATCCCGGTGGTGTCCATCCGCGAACTGGGCATCCTGCGCGACGTGCGCCATGTCGAGGGCGGCGTGGAAGTCATCATCACGCCGACTTACAGCGGCTGTCCGGCCATGGGGCAGATCGAGGACGACATTCGCGCCGCGCTGGCGCAGCACCAGCTCAGCGCACGCATCACCACCCAGCTCGCACCCGCCTGGACCACCGACTGGATGACCGCGGCCGCCAAAACCAAACTGCGCAGCTACGGCATTGCGCCGCCGCACACCACCGCGCCCGGCAGCGACAAGGTCATCCGCTTTGCGCCCCGGCACCAGGCGGCTGAGGCCGTGGCCTGCCCGCAATGCGGCTCGGTCAACACCACCGAGACCTCGCACTTCGGCGCCACCGCCTGCAAGGCCTTGTACAAGTGCCTGGATTGTCTGGAACCCTTCGACTACTTCAAGCCCTATTGATTGAGCCGCCCATGTCTGTTCCCCACTTTCACCCGCTGCTCGTCACACGTGTCACCCCTGAAGCGGCCGGGGCCGTGGCCGTCAGTTTTGCGATTCCGCCCGAGCTTCGGAGCCTGTTTGGCTTTACGCCGGGCCAGTTCCTCACGCTCAAGGCCACGATAGACGGCGAGCCGGTGCGCCGCAGCTACTCCATCTGCAGCAGCACGCAGCGCCTGGCCGCAGAACACGACATCGAGGTCGGCATCAAGCCGGTCCAGGGCGGCGTCTTTTCCAACTGGGCCACGCAGCTGCAACCCGGCGACACGCTGGACGTGATGCCGCCGGACGGCCGCTTCACGCCGCGCCTGAGCGGTGAGGTGCACCGCGTCGGCTGGGCGGCCGGCTCGGGCATCACGCCGCTGCTGTCCATCATCGCCAGCACGCTGGCGGGCGAGCCGGCGTCCAGCTTCACGCTGGTGTACTGCAACCAGCGCAGTAGCAGCATTCTGTTCAATGAAGCACTGCAGGACCTCAAGGACCGCTACCCGTCCCGCCTGAGCCTGGTTCACCTGCTCTCGCGCCAGTCGCAGGATGTGCCGCTGTTCAACGGCCGGCTCGACGCGGCCAAGGTCAGCGAACTGCTGGCCACGCTGATTCCGCCGGCCAGCATTGACGAAACCTTTGTCTGTGGGCCTGAAGCCATGATCGAAGGCTGCCTGCAGGCCCTGCTGGCGGCCGGCGTGCCCAAGGAACGCATCCACGCCGAACGTTTCACCAGCGCGGCACAACCCGCCAACGCTATGAAATCAGGAGCTGTTGGCGCAGAAGAGACGGTGACTGAAGGCCAGAAAGGCTTGAAAAACGAGGATGCCCTCGGCACCATCCGCCTGTCGGTACAGCTTGACGGCAAGGCGCACGAGCTACGCATGTTTGCGCATGAACGCGTGCTGGACGTGGCACTGGCCGCCGGCCTGGACCTGCCCTACAGCTGCAAGGGCGGCGTCTGCTGCACCTGCCGCGCCAAGGTGCTCGAGGGACAGGTCGCCATGGAGAAAAACTTCACGCTGGAAGACTGGGAAGTGCAAAAAGGTTTTGTGCTGAGTTGCCAGGCGCGGCCCTTGAGCGAACACCTGACCGTCAGCTATGACGAAAGGTAGCGAGAAAGGCCGCGAGGGAAGCCGCGTTTGCGGCCGGCGACGCCGAAACGGTCATCGTTGCTGAACCGGGCCGGGTCAAAGCGGGGTATCGCCTGCCCGCCGCTTTCAGCGGGCGAGGTCGAGGTTCAGCTCAGTGGGTGCGTGAGTTCCAGACTTCCAGCTCGAAAAACGCATTCTGCGCGGCGATCTGCATCTGCCGGAAAACAGCGCGCGTGGCATGTTCGGTAGCCTGCTCCCAGCGGGCAATCGCCTGGAGTTCTTCGCTGGATCGGCAACCCCCAGGATTTTCGGCCCGCATCGAACGCACCGCCGTCCATTCCACGTACGCGCCACGCACGGCGGATGCGCCGCCCAGCGCATGCTCCAGCACTTCCAGAAATTTCTGTTCGGCTGTCTGGCGCTGCTCATCGGTCAGGCCGCCGGCCGAATGCAGGGTCGCGTTGTATTTGCTATGCAATCTCATGGGAATGGGTGGCGGCGCAAGGAAATTTGGCGATTTTATCGCTGCTTCGGCCGCTGTTCAATCAATACTTCAGCGCCGTGCTTTTCCCCCAGAAGACGCGGTAGGCAAACACCGTGTAGCCGACGATCATGGGCAACACGACCAGCGCACCCACCAGAATGACCCCCATCGCCTCGGGCGCCGTGGCCGCCTGCCAGATCGTGATCCGGTCGATGACCAACCACGGAAACAGGCTGTAGGCCAGCCCGTAAAACGCCAGCAAAAAGATGCCGACCGTGGCACCGAACGGTACCCAGGCGCCGTATTCGTTGCCCTGGCCCAGGCGCACCGGCAGGCGCTGCAGGCTGCGCCAGATGACGGCAAACAGCACGGCAGTGGCTGCCGGAATCGGCAGCAGCAAAACAATGTTCGGAAACGAAAACCATTTCTCGAAAATGCGCTGGCTGACCAGCGGTGTGGCGATCGAGATGGCGGCCACACCGGCCAGGGTGAACAGCAGGCTGGCACGCGCCCAACGTACGGCCTGCAGCTGCAGCGCACCTTCTGACTTGATGATGAGCCAGCCGGCGCCCAGCAGGCAGTAGGCAGCCACCAGCGCCAGACCGATCACCGCGTTGAACACCATGGTCCACCAGGTGTCGGCAAAACCGGTGATCAGCGAGCCGAGCATGTAGCCCTGGGCCCAGCTGGCCAGCAACGAGCCGGTGTAGAACAGGCGGTTCCACAGCGGCTTGTGCGCGGCGCGCGCCTTCACGCGAAAGTCAAAGGCCACACCGCGCAAGGTCAGCCCGATCAGCATGAACGCCACCGGGAGGTACAACGCACCCAGGATCACGCCATGGGCCAGCGGGAACACCGTGAGCAAAATACCAACACCCAGTACGAGCCAGGTTTCATTGGCGTCCCAGAAGGGGCCGATGCTGGCAATCATGGTGTCCTTGTCGTCATCGCTGGCGCGGCGCATCAGCACACCCACGCCGAGGTCGTAACCGTCCAGGATCACATAGGCCAGCATCGCCAGGCCCATGACCACCAGGAAAACAATGGGCATCCAGCCCGCGGCCTGCGTCAGGTCGGGTGCAAGTTCAAGCACGGGGAGCTCCTTCCTGTTGTGGGTAGGTCACGGGGTTCGGCGTGTCTTCCAGGCCGGTACCAAACGGCTTGTCTGCATGTTTTTTGTGGCGCGCGAGATAAAACACCACCGAGATGTAGGCCACGATCAGCGCCGCATACAGCGTGAGGTAGAGGGACAAAGTGAGGGCTATGCGCGGCGCCGGCACCGTGGACGCCGCGTCGGCCGCCGTCAGCACACCGGTCACCAGCCAGGGCTGGCGGCCGATCTCGGTGACGTACCAGCCGGCGATCAGCGCCACCCAGCCGGCAAAGGTCATGGCCACCAGCAGCTTGGCGTGCCAGGGCCTCAAATTGCGTTGCGGATCTTTCTTCCATGGGGCAAGCTGCCAGGTGCTGGCCCAGCTCACCAGCAGCATCAGCACACCCATGCCGACCATGATGCGGAAGGCCCAGAACACCGGCGCCACCGGCGGGTGTTTGCCTTCAAACTGGTCCAGTCCCTTGACCTCGCCATCGAGCGAATGCGTCAGGTACAGCGAGGCCAGTTTCGGGATGGCGATTTCGTAGCGGTTCTCCTTCGCCTTTTCGTCCGGCAAGGCAAACAGGACCGCCGGTACGCCCTTTTCGGTTTTCCAGATGCCTTCCATGGCCGCCAGCTTGGCCGGCTGGTGTTCCATCGTGTTCAACCCGTGCAGGTCGCCGGCGATGATCTGCAGCGGAATCAGCAGTGCCGCCGTGTAGATGCCGGTCTTCAGGCTGGCCATGACCTCGGCGCCGCGGTCATGGCGCAGCCAGCGGTAGGCGGAGATCCCGGCCACCAGAAACGACACCGTCAGTCCCGAGGCCAGCAGCATGTGCACCAGGCGGTAGGGGAAAGAAGGATTGAAGATCACCTCGAACCAGCTGGTCACATGCGCCTGGCCATTGATCATTTCAAAGCCGGCCGGTGTTTGCATCCAGGAGTTGAGCGCCAGGATCCAGAACGCCGAGAGTGTGGTGCCGCCGGCCACCAGCAGCGTGGCCACGGTGTGCAGGGTTTCGCTGACCCGCTCCCGCCCGAACAGCATCACGCCCAGCATGGTCGCCTCGAGAAAGAAGGCGGTCAGCACCTCATAGGCGAGCAGCGGCCCGGCGATGTTGCCGACCTTTTCCATGTAGCCGGGCCAGTTGGTGCCGAACTGGAAACTCATGGTGATGCCGCTGACCACGCCCAGCGCAAAGGTCAGCGCAAAGATCTTCACCCAGAACTGGTAGGCGTCCATCCAGTGCTGCTGGCCGGTCTTGACGAAACGCAGCTTGAAAAACAGCAGCACCCAGGCCAGCGAGATGCTGATCGTCGGGAACAGGATGTGAAAAGTGATATTGGCCGCAAATTGAATGCGGGCCAGCAGGAATGCGTCTAATCCGTCCATCATCAGCTCCGGTTGTTTTCTTCGGGAACATTGGCGGTGGCTGCCGCCAGCCTGGGCGCAGCGGCGCGGCCTGTCAAGCCGGCCTTCACCGTGCTGGCCACCTTGTCCTTGACCTCCAGCAGCTTCTGCACCTTGGCGCCCATCTTCATCAGGCTGACCAGCGTGGCCGAGTCCATTTTCTGCACGTCGGCCAGCCAGCCGGTCATGAGTTCGATCAGGTCGTGCATCTGCTTCATGCGCTCCTGGGCGTGGATGTCGTCAGGCGCCGAAGGCTGCTCCATCAGCGCGTCGCGCAACATGGACAGCGTCGGGTCGATCTCGCGCTTGCGCCGCTCCTCGGCCAGCGTGCGGAAAATGGCCCACACGTCTTCGGGCGCCTGAAAGTATTCGCGCCTGTCGTTGGGCAGGTGCTGCAGCCGCACCAGGTTCCACGACTGCAGCTCCTTGAGCCCCATGCTGACGTTGGAGCGCGAAAACGCCAGCGCCTCGCCAATGTCGTCGGCATTGAGCGCGCGCGGCGACACATACAGCAAGGCATAGATCTGCCCCACGGTGCGGTTGATGCCCCAGCGGCTGCCCATTTCACCGAAGTGGAGGACAAAACGCTGGGTCAGGGGGGCGAGGTTCATGGTTTGGATTTACTGAGTTTTCAGGAATTACTGAAATTCTAGTAACTTAAAGATTTTTCTGCTGGCGGCGGGGGTATTGGCATGACCGGCCTGCCTGTGGGTGCACCATGACTGCGCAAAAGATCAAGGAAAATATGCCGCAGGTCCTTTGCCAGTGGGCGCAAGGAGCTATTAAAAACATAGCGAAAGCAGCCCTGACTCCCGTCCCCGCACACCGATGCCCGGGGCCGCTGTTCACCTGACCGGTTGGGCCTCCCCGGGCGCGGTGCTGTATTTCGGTTTCGCCGTGCTGCCCAGGCTCAGGTAGTTGACCACCCCCATCACGTCATCGACCAGCAGCACGGCCTGCTCCATGGCCCTGGCCTGCTCCTGCGTCTGCACGCAGCCCATGAGCGTCACCAGCCGCCGCTCGCCGAGCACCCAGACGCTGGTGTGGTTGAAGCGCCCATCCTGCTGCAGGTAGCTGACCACGCGGGGAATGATCTCCCTGTCGTAGAGATAGGAGTTGGGCAGGCGGCAGCGACCCGAACGGAAGCAGCTCCCGCCGTGCTGGGCGCGCACATGCGCCTCGGCGCGCACCTGCTCCGGCGTGAACATCGGGCCTTCGGGCACCGGACATCCGGGCAGGGCCGACGTCACCTGCAGGAAAGGATCGTTGAAATGATTCTTTCGTTCCTGCGCGACGCCTGCAAACGACAACCCCGCCAGGAAGATGAACAACATCAGCTCGCCCGTCTTCATACGCGGCTCCAGTCAGCGTGTTTCAAAGGCGCCATTTTGAGGGGGAACGCCCAAGGCCGACGCGCGACATGATGCCCTGATTCAAAAAGTGTCATCTTCTGGACATGATGTCCCGCAACAGTGGCTTCATGGTGGACACCCTGACCCTTCGCGTGGCCCTCGCGCCAGATCTCCCCGAGGTGCTGCGCCTCTACGCCCAGCCTGACATCGACGACGGAAACATCCTTGCACTGGCGGATGCGAAGCGTATCTGGGCGCGCATGGCGAGCTACCCGGACTACAAGTTGTATGTTGCGGTACAGGGCACGCAGGTGGTCGGCACCTTTGCCCTGCTCATCATGGACAACCTGGGTCATCTGGGCGCGCCGTCGGCGGTGGTGGAGGACGTGGCGGTGGACCCGGCCTGGCAGGGCCAGGGCATCGGCAAGGCCATGATGCGCCACGCGATGGCGCTGGCCGCCGCGAGCGGTTGCTACAAGCTTGCACTGTCCTCCCACCTGAAACGCGAGAAGGCACATGCGTTTTACGAGTCGCTGGGTTTTGAGCGCCACGGCCACAGCTTTCGCACCGCACTGCCTGCTGAGCCGCAATGAAAACGCTATGTATTCAGGAGCTGCCGCCGCCCGCGCAATAAGGGCCACGGCCCGATTTCACATCCCATGCCTAGCGCACCCTGGGCACTGGGACGCGCCTGGCACTGCGCCGTGATTTTCCGACCGATGGCGGCGGTGCGGTCGCCATGGCCGGTGTGGAATCGGGAACCAGCAACACCACTTCCTTGAAGCCCAGGCCCAGCATGCCGAGTTCGGCCGCGGCAGCGCGGCTCACGTCGATGATGCGGTTGCGGCTGAAGGGGCCGCGATCGGTGATGCGCAGATCCACGTCACGGCCATTGACCAGGCTGTGCACCCGCACCATGGTGCCAAACGGCAAGGTGCGGTGAGCGGCGGTGAAGGCGTTCATGTCATAACGTTCGCCACTGGCCGTCAGCCGGCCATGAAAACCCGGGCCGTACCACGACGCGGCGCCACGCTCGAACTCGCGCGCGGGCTCACCGTCGAGCAGTGCCGGCCGCGACAGATCGCTGGACGGACTTGGGGACAGTCCGGGGGCCTCTTCCGCCGGCGTGGCCACGGCCTCGGGGCTGGCGGGCATGGGCGCCGGCGTGGCTATCGGCACAGGGCCGGGCGCCGAGCGGCCGGGTGACGGTGGCCTTGTCGTCGTGCAGGCCGCCAGCAGGGCCAGCAGGCCGACGGCCATGGCCTGCCGGATGATGCGCAGCTTCAGCAGTCCAGCCAAAACAGGGACTTCTTCAAACCGGCTGCAAGCGGCGGATGATCTCTGTGGTCACCGCGGCCTGGTTCATGGTGAGACCTCGGAGCGTGGGGCGAGGGGCGCCGCCTGCGGGGATCGACCAGCGCAGAGGGATCAACACCACGCTCACTTCGCCAGCCGCTTCAGGATCTCGGTCGTCGCGCCGGCTTGATTCATGGTGTAGAAATGAATGCCCGGCACACCCGCGGCGCGCAGCTGGTCGCAGAGGCCGGTGATCACATCGAGGCCAAAGCTCTTGATGGACGCGGTGTCGTCGCCGAAACCCTGCAGGCGCAGGCGGATCCAGCGCGGAATCTCGGCGCCACAGGCGTCGGAAAACCGCATCAGCTGGGTGGAGCTGGTGATGGGCATGATGCCGGGCACCACCGGCACCTCCACGCCCAGCCGGCGGGTGTCTTCCACAAAGCGGAAGTAGGCGTCCGCGTTGAAAAAATACTGGGTGATGGCCGAATTGGCGCCGGCCTGGACCTTGGCGGCGAAAGCCTGCAGGTCGGCATCGGCTGACTTGGCCTGCGGGTGAATCTCGGGGTAGGCCGCCACCTCGATGTGAAAGGCATCGCCGGTGACCTCGCGGATGAAGGCCACCAGGTCGCTGGCGTAATGGAACTCGCCGCCGATGCCGTAACCGCTGGGCAGGTCGCCGCGCAGGGCCACCAGGCGCTTGACGCCCATGGCCTGCAGGGCGGCAAGTTGCTGACGCACCGTGGCCTTGGTCGCACCGACACAGGAGAAGTGGCAGGCGGCAGCCACGCCTTCCTTCAGGATTTCCCCCACCGTGCCAAAAGTGCCTTCCTGGGTGGAACCGCCCGCGCCAAAGGTGACCGAGCAGAACTCGGGCTGATGCGCGTACAGCGCCTGGCGCGTCAGGCGCAGCTTGTCGGCGCCTTCGGGTGTCTTGGGCGGGAAAAATTCAAAACTGATGGGCAGGTTCATCGCAGTTGTCTCTGTATGTCTGTCTGTCTGTCTGTATGTCTGTATGTCTGTTCATTCTTCGCCGGGTTTGGGGCGGCGTTTTCCGCGCGCCGGGCCGTGCTGGCCGGCGTGTGCTTCTTCAGAGTCCTCATGCGCCTCATGCAGCGCGCGCAGTTCGGCGCGCGGTGTGCGTTTGGCGGCCTTGCGCGGCGGCGGCGCCGGCAGCGGCCGGTCTTCACCCGTCGTGTGCAAGCCCTTCACGGCGTGAATGAAGAACTCACGGTTGCCGTCCCCGCCTTCAATCGGCGAGGACAGCCAGGCTTTCACGTCCAGCCCCAGCGCCGCGCAGGCATCACGCAGGCGCTTTTCGACAAACTCAAAATGCACGGCATCGCGCACAATGCCGCCCTTGCCGATCTGGCCGGGCTGCAGCTCGAACTGGGGTTTGACCAGCATCAGCAGATGGCCGCCGGCTTTGAGCAGGCGCACCACGGCAGGCAGCACCAGGGTCAGCGAAATAAAGGAGAGGTCGCCGGTCAGGACGTCGAAGTCGGCTTCGACCGCCTCACCGTCGTCCGCCTCGAAGTCATTCTCATCGTCAAAGTCGGCCTCAACCCCCTCTGCATGGGCGGGACCCGCTATCAAGTCGGAAGCCGTCATGGACCGCGCGTTGAGGCCCTCGATGCACACCACGCGCGGGTCGCCGCGCAGGCTGGGGTGCAGCTGGCCGTGGCCCACATCCACGCCCACCACCTGCACGGCACCGTGCTGCAGCAGGCAGTCGGTGAAGCCGCCGGTGGACTGGCCGATGTCCAGGCAACGCAGACCAGCCACGCTGAGGCCGGTGCTCAGGAGCGCCCCTTCGAGCTTGAGCCCGCCGCGCGAGATGTATTTGGATTCGGTGGTGTCGGGGATCTGCAGCTCGGCGCCGTCCGGGATCTCGTCGCCGTTCTTGGCGACCTTCTTCCAGGGCGCGCTTTCCTCGGCGCGCCACAACACGCCCGAAGCGATCAGGCGCTGGGCCTGGGACCGGGTGGCGGCAAAGCCGTTGTCGACGAGGAAGAGGTCAGCGCGCATGGTTATTTTTCCTGAGAATTTCCGGCGCGTAGCGAGCGACCGTCAGGCTAGGCGCGGGCGTCGGGCAACCGGAGTGCACTTCAGGTGCATGAGGATTGCCCGATCGGGACCCGCAACGACGCATCACGGCCGCGAAGTAGCGCAGCTCAATAGCGATAGGTATTGGCTTTGTAGGGGCCAGCCTTCGACACACCAATGTAGGCCGCCTGCTCATCGCTGAGTTCGGTCAGCATCGCGCCGACCTTCTTCAGGTGCAGACGGGCGACTTTTTCGTCGAGGTGTTTCGGCAGCACATAGACCTTGCCCACTTCGTAGTCGGCCTGTTTGGTGAACAGCTCGATCTGCGCAATCGTCTGGTTGGCAAAGCTGGACGACATCACAAAACTCGGGTGGCCGGTGCCGCAGCCGAGGTTCACCAGGCGGCCCTTGGCCAGCAGGATGATGCGTTTGCCGTCCGGGAAGATCACGTGATCGACTTGCGGCTTGATCTCTTCCCAGGTGCATTTTTCCAGGGCAGCAACGTCGATCTCGTTGTCGAAGTGGCCGATGTTGCAGACGATGGCCTGGTCTTTCATGGCCGCCATGTGGTCGTAGGTGATCACGTTCTTGTTGCCGGTGGCGGACACGAAGATGTCGGCCTTGTCGGCAGCGTATTCCATGGTCACGACCTTGTAGCCTTCCATCGCGGCCTGCAGGGCGTTGATCGGGTCGATCTCGGTGACCCAGACTTGGGCGGACAGGGCGCGCAGAGCCTGGGCCGAACCCTTGCCCACGTCGCCGTAACCGGCCACACAGGCGACCTTGCCGGCAATCATCACGTCGGTGGCGCGCTTGATCGCGTCGACCAGGGATTCGCGGCAGCCGTAGAGGTTGTCGAACTTGGACTTGGTCACCGAGTCGTTGACGTTGATGGCGCGCAGGGCCAGCGTGCCCTTGACCGACATCTCGTTCAGGCGCAACACGCCGGTGGTGGTTTCCTCGGTCACGCCGATGATGTTGGGCAGGCGACGGCTGTACCAGGTCGGGTCGATCGCGAGCTTGGCCTTGATCGCGTTGAACAGGCAGATTTCTTCTTCGCTGGTCGGCTTGGAGATCAAGCTGGCGTCTTTCTCGGCCTTGGTGCCCAGGTGCATCAGCAGCGTTGCATCGCCGCCGTCGTCCAGGATCATGTTAGGGCCTTCTTCAGGCGTGCCCTTGGCGCCGCTGAACTCGAAGATGCGGTGGGTGTAGTCCCAGTAGTCGGCCAGGGTCTCGCCCTTGATCGCGAACACCGGCGTGCCGGCTTCGGCAATCGCGGCGGCGGCGTGGTCCTGCGTGGAGAAGATGTTGCACGAAGCCCAGCGTACGTCGGCGCCCAGGGCCTGCAGCGTCTCGATCAGCACGCCGGTCTGGATGGTCATGTGCAGCGAGCCGGTGATGCGTGCGCCCTTGAGCGGCTGGGCTTTGGCAAATTCCTCGCGGATGGCCATCAAGCCGGGCATTTCGGTCTCGGCAATTTTCAGTTCCTTGCGGCCCCAGGCGGCAAGCGAAATGTCGGCAATCACGTAGTCAGGAGCGGTCTGGGCGGGTTTCAATACGGCGTTCATGGGAGTATCTCCAAGATCAAAGTTCCAGTTAGGCAAAATAGCCACAGCCACAAGGCGCAAGTCGGCGGGGGAGTTGTTGGATCTCACCCGGCTTGAGAGCACATGCGGGTGAGCGTGGTTGCAAATGAAAGTCCTGAGCCTAGACCACATGTCGTGGGTTGCAACGCTCCTCAGGAACCCGCTATTGTAGCCAACCCCGGCGGCGGAGGCAAAGTCCCGGCATCGCGCTGCGGTACTCGTGCGAAAATTTCACCATGCAAGAACTGAGCAACTGGCCGGCCGCCGAGCGCCGCGCCATCACCGGGGTTTTCACCGACATCGACGACACCCTGACCACCGAAGGCGCGATCACGCCCGATGCGCTGCGGGCACTGGCGGACCTGAAGGCCGCCGGCCTGCATGTGATTCCCATCACCGGCCGCCCGGTGGGCTGGAGCAAACCTTTTGCACTCGCCTGGCCGGTGGATGCCATCGTTGCGGAAAACGGTGCGGTGGCTCTGCTTCCAAGTCAAATCGGGCTGCAGCCCTTGTCTGAAGGGCGTGAGCAGCTATCAAAAAGATACCAGCAGGACGAAGCAACACGGCTCGCCAACCATGCCCGCATGTTGCAGGTGGCGGCCCGCGTGACGCGCGAGGTGCCAGGCGCGGTGGTCTCGCAGGACAGCCCGGGGCGCGAAACCGACATCGCGATCGACCACAGCGAATTTGTGCATTTGCCGCCCGCCGCAATCGCGCAGGCGGTGCAGATCATGCAGAGCGAAGGCATGAACGCGACGGTAAGTTCCATCCACATCAACGGCTGGTTTGGCGCGCACAACAAGCTGGAGGGCGCGCGCTGGATAGCCCGCGAGCTGTTCGGCCGCGACCTTGACGCGGAAATGGCGAACTGGGTTTATGTCGGCGACTCGACCAATGACCAGCTGATGTTCGAGGCCTTCCCGCACTCGGTGGGCGTGGCCAACATCCGCCGCTTTGAAGCCGAGCTGAGCCACAAACCGCGCTACATCACCCAGGGCGAACGGGGAGCCGGTTTTGCCGAAGTGGCGGCGGCGCTGCTAGCCGCGCGCGACGTCCCGGCCTGAGCGGGACTATCGCGCAGCGACCGACAGCGCCGATGGCTTCGCCGCGCTGAGCACCTTGCCATCTGCCGCATTGCTGACCATTTCCAGCCGCACGGTGTAGTCGCCCGCGGGTGGGTTGAGCCAGGTTTCTGTCTGTCCGCCGGTGAAGTTGAGCACCTCCGGCTTGCGCCCGGCACGCTCCATGGTCAGCCTGAAATGCCCGGTGTCCGCGACTTTGGAGGCGGCGTGCGACACGTTGTAGCCGCTGGCATGGAACTGGACCCGGAACGGGCCCTTGACGGTTTCACGGTCAGCCGGACTGAGCAGTTCCACTCTTGGCGGCCCCTGCACTGCCGCCGCTGTCACAGCCTTGTTCTGCTTGGTGACGGTCAGATGAAGTGGCTTGCTGTACACAAAATAGGGGATGTGTCCCTGGTCAGCCAGCAGCAGGCGGAACTGGTACTTGCCGGGCGGCAGGTTGACAGGCATTTCCATCTGCCCCTTGCCGAAGTGGATGTACTGGTCGGTGAAAGGCAGCGGTTTCTTGAAGTCGAGCGGCAAATCCTGGTTCACCAGCAAATGGTGGTGGCCGGCGCGCCCGGCGGTCTTGCCCGCGGGCACCAGCCCGCGCATGGACAGGCCAAACCGCGCGACAAATGGCGCTTCATAGGTGCCGCCATCCTGCAAATTGGTGAAGTAAGTTTCAGCGCCGCGCGGCGACGGCACCTCCCAGGGATGAAACGCGACGTCAGCCTCGTCGGTTGCCGATGCAGGGGTCTGCGCGGCAACCGGCATGGCGATGGCGAGCAGCAAGGCAGAGAGCGCAAAACCGGGCATCCAGCGGTCCAGGAAGGTCAAGGTCATGGTCATGGTGTGTTGGCGTTCGATTGAAACAAAAAGTAATAATATTACTGAGTAGTAATTTTATGACCTCATCATTCTTTCTTCCCATCAACAAGCCATATCCCGTCGGTTCTGCAGGGCTTTCCTCTAACGAGCCAGTACCGGTGCAAGCGCCTTCCCGGTTGCCGTGCCCAGCCTGACGACCTGCTCCGGCGTCGTGGCCGCGACCACCTCGCCACCCGCGTTGCCGCCGTCCGGGCCCAGGTCGATCACCCAGTCGGCTTCGGCGATCACGTCGAGGTCGTGTTCGATCACCACCACGCTGTGCCCACCATTGACCAGCCGGTGCAACACATGGATCAGTTTCTCCACATCGGCCATGTGCAGGCCCACGGTCGGTTCATCCAGCACGTACAGCGTGTGCGGCGCCTTCTGGCCGCGCCGCGTGATGTCGTCGCGCACCCGGGACAACTCGGTCACCAGCTTGATACGCTGCGCCTCGCCACCGGACAGCGTTGGCGACGGTTGTCCCAGCGTCAGGTAACCCAGGCCCACGTCTTTCAGCAGTTGCAGGGGGTGGGCGATGGCCGGCATGGAGGCAAAAAATGTCACGGCTTCATCGACCTCCATGGTCAGCACGTCGCCGATGTTTTTGCCGCGCCAGGTCACGGCCTGGGTTTCGGGGTTGAAACGGGCGCCGTGGCAGGTCTCGCAGAGCACCTTCACGTCGGGCAGAAAACTCATGCCGATGGTGCGCACGCCGGCACCTTCGCAGGTCGGGCAGCGGCCTTCGCCGGTGTTGAAACTGAAACGCCCGGCGCCGTAACCGCGCGCCCTGGCTTCCAGCGTGTCGGCGAACAGCTTGCGCACCGTGTCCCAGAAGCCGATGTAGGTGGCCGGGCAGGAGCGCGGCGTCTTGCCGATCGGCGTCTGGTCAACTTCCAGCACGCGGTCCACCGAGGCATACCCCTCGATGGCTTCGCAGCCGGTCCAGGCGGGGTGTTTGCCGGCATCGTCGGCTTCACGTCCGGCGCGGGTCGAACGTAGCGCCACGCCGGCCTGCACATTGGCCAGCAACACATCACGCGCCAAGGTCGATTTGCCCGAACCCGAGACCCCGGTCACCGCCACCAGCCGGTACAGCGGGACCTTGACCGAGACATTCTTGAGGTTGTGCAGGTCGGCCCCGACCACGGTGAGCCAGGAAGTGAAAGGACTGGCTGCCGCCGGTGCGGCATTGTGCAGCGCGCTGGCGCTGGCCGCCGCGGCTTTCAGCGCCTTGGCCTTCAGCGTCGCGGCCTTCTGCTTGCTGACCGGTTTGGCGCCGGCAGCGACGGGCAGGGCCAACACCTCGGCGGGTGCAGCGCCGCTGCGCGTCTCGCGCCGTGTCTGCAGCGGGTGAATCAGCGGATTGGCCAGGTAACGCCCGGTCAGCGAATCCGGCAAGGTCGCCAGGTGCGCCGCCGTGCCTTGGCCCACGAGCTGTCCGCCGCGCTTGCCGGCGCCGGGCCCGATGTCGATGATGTTGTCAGCGCGGCGAATCGTGTCTTCGTCATGCTCCACCACCACCAGGGTGTTGCCGCGTTGGCTGAGTTTGCCCAAAGCGCGCAGCAAGATCTGGTTGTCGCGCGGGTGCAGGCCAATCGTCGGCTCGTCCAGCACATAACAGACGCCCTGCAGGTTGGAACCCAGCTGCGCGGCCAGCCGGATACGCTGGGCCTCGCCACCTGACAGCGTGGGGGCGCCGCGGTCCAGCGTCAGATAACCCAGGCCCACGTCTTCGAGGAATTCGAGCCGGCTCTTGATCTCGGGGATCAGGTCGCGGGCAATGCCGGCTTCGCGGCCAAGCAGGGCCAGCTTGTCGACCCAGGCGCGCACATCCGTGACCGACAGCGCGGCGATGTCGGCAATGCCCACGCCCGCAAACTTCACCGCGCGCGCCTGCGCATTCAGCCGCGAGCCGGCGCAGGTCGGGCAGACGGCGTCGAGCACCTCATCCACATCCGCTTCGACAAAACTCTGCTCGCGGCCCTTGTTGTCATCGTCCCGCACCGAATCGTCAAAGACCTTGCGTTGCTCCCTGGTCAACCTGACGCCGGTGCCGACGCAGTCCGGACACCAGCCGTGTTTGCTGTTGTAGCTGAACAGGCGCGGGTCCAGCTCCGGATACGAGGTGGCGCAGACCGGGCAGGCCCGCTTGGTGGACGAAGCCTGCAGCGTGCCGATCTGCCGGGTCGATGTGCCGGCCATCATCGCGCCGCGCAGTCCGTCCAGCGGCGCCAGCACATGCACCACGCCCTTGCCGTGCTCCAGCGCCGTGGCCAGCGCCTGACGCAAGGCGGCCTCGTTGGCGGGAGTCACGTGGATGTCGGCAATCGGCAGCTCCACCGTGTGTTCCTTGAAGCGGTCGATGCGCGGAAAACCGGTGGTCGGCAGAAATTCGCCGTCCACGCGCAAATGGGTGTAGCCGCGCGGCCGCGCCCAGTCGGCGAGTTCGGTGTAGACGCCCTTGCGGTTGATCACCAGCGGCGCCAGCAGCCCGATGTGCTGGCCGCGGTGTGCCTTGAGGAGTTGCGCGGCAATACTTTCGGCGCTTTGCGGCATCACCGCCGCACCGTCTTTGGTGCAGTGCTGGATGCCGAGCTTCACGTAGAGCAGGCGCAGGAAGTGCCACACCTCGGTGGTCGTGCCCACGGTGGACTTGCGCCCGCCGCGAGACAGCCGCTGCTCGATCGCCACGGTAGGCGGAATGCCATAGACCGCATCGACCTCGGGCCGGCCCGCCGGTTGCACGATGCTGCGCGCGTAGGCGTTGAGCGACTCCAGGTAACGCCGCTGGCCCTCGTTGAACAAAATGTCGAACGCCAGCGTGGACTTGCCGGAGCCCGACACGCCGGTGACCACATTGAACTGGCCGCGCGGAATGTCCACCGACAGGCTCTTGAGGTTGTGTTCCCTGGCATTGACGATCTGGATCAGATTGGAAAACGCCGGTTTTGTCGTCCAGGCCTTGGCGCGGGCTTCTTCGACGCCATGGACCTTGCCCATGGCCGCTTCGTACTCACGCAGCGCCAGCGCGGTGTGCGACGTCGGGTGCTGGCGCACCTCCTCGGGCGTGCCCTGAGCCACCAGCAGGCCGCCGGCCTCGCCGCCCTCGGGACCGAGGTCGATCAGCCAGTCGGCCGAGCGGATCACGTCGAGGTTGTGCTCGATGATGATCAGCGAATGGCCCACGTCCAGCAGCTTGCGCAGCGCACGCATGAGTTTGGCAATGTCGTCGAAGTGCAGGCCGGTGGTCGGCTCGTCGAACAGGAAGAGTGTGCCGCGGTTGATGTTCTTCAGCGCCAGAGGTTGCCGGCTGACGCTCGCCGTTTTCGACGCGCCAGCCAGGAAACCGGCCAGCTTGAGGCGCTGCGCCTCGCCGCCCGACAGTGTCGGCACTGGCTGGCCCAGTTTCACGTATTCCAGGCCCACATCGACAATCGGCTGCAGCGCGCGTATCACCTCGCGATCCTGCGCAAACAGCGCGCAGGCTTCGCTGACCGTCAGGTCCAGCACATCGGACACATTCATCAGGCGTGCGCGCACGTCGCCAATCGCCTGGCGTTCAATCGTCACTTCCAGGATCTCGGCCCGGTAACGCTTGCCGTCGCAATCGGGGCAGCGCAAATAGACGTCGCTCAGGAACTGCATCTCCACATGTTCAAACCCCGAGCCGCCGCAGGTCGGACAACGCCCGTCGCCGTTGTTGAAGCTGAACTTGGAGGCGGTGTAGCTGCGCTGCCGCGCCAGCGGCGCCTGCGCAAACAGTTCGCGCACCGCGTCCCAGGCGCCAACATAACTGGCGGGGTTGGAACGCGCGGTCTTGCCGATGGGCGACTGGTCGACAAACACCACATCGGTCAGGTAGTCGGCGCCCATCAGCCGGTCGTGTTGGCCGGGCGTTTCCGTCGCCTTGCCGAACTGGCGCAGCAGCGCCGGCGCCAGGATGTCCTGCATCAAGGTCGATTTGCCCGAGCCGCTGACGCCGGTCACGCAGACAAGGCGCTGCAGCGGGAATTCCACCGTGAGGTTTTTCAGGTTGTGGTCGCGTGCACCCTCCAGAATCAGGCGCGGCGTGGCATCTAGCACCGGCCGCTTGAAACCCATGCCGACCTGCTTGCGCGAACCGAGGTAGGCGCCGGTCAGGGTGTCAGCGTGTTTGAGGTCTTCCGGCGTGCCGTCGAACACGATCTGGCCGCCCTTCTCGCCCGGACCGGGCCCCATGTCGATCATGCGGTCGGCCGCCATCATCACGGCCGGGTCATGCTCGACCACCACCAGCGTGTTGCCGGCATCGCGCAGACGGTGCATGGCCTGGGTGATGCGGTTCATGTCGCGCGGGTGCAGGCCAATCGACGGCTCGTCCAGCACAAACAGGGTGTTGACCAGCGAGGTGCCCAGCGCCGTCGTCAGGTTGATGCGCTGCACCTCGCCGCCCGACAGGGTGCGGCTTTGCCGGTCCAGCGTCAGGTAACCGATGCCCACATCACTGAGGTATTTGAGCCGGGTGTGGATTTCCTCGAACAGCGATTTGAGCGCCTTGAACTCGGCATCGGGTGCGCTGCCGTCCTGCAGCGCGGCCGGGGCCAGCCCGTTGAAAAATTCCCGCAACCGGTCGATCGGCAACTGCATCAGGTCATGCAGGCTCAGGCCGGGCAGGGCCTCGAGCTGCGCGCGGGTCCAGTCCACACCGACCGGCATGAAACGTTTGGCCGGCGGCAGCGCCGCATCGGCATCCGCCCTGGAGCCCAGGCGCCAGAGCAGCGCCTCGAGCTTCAGCCGTGCGCCGCCGCAGGTTTCGCAGGGCGTGTAGCTTCGGTACTTGGACAGCAGCACCCGGATGTGCATCTTGTAGGCCTTGCTTTCCAGGTAGGCAAAAAAGCGCTTGATGCCGAACCAGTGCTGGTTCCACTTCCCGTTCCAGTTCGGCGAGCCGTTGATGACCCAGGCCTGCTGCTCGGGCGTGAGTTTGTACCAGGGCGTGTCACGTGGAATGCCGGCCGTCTCCGCGTGACGCATCAGGTCGTCCTGGGCTTCTTTCCAGGCCGGCGTCTGCAGGGTCTTGATGGCGCCCGAGCGCAGCGTCAGCTTGTCGTTCGGAATCACCAGGCCATAGTCGACACCGATCACGCGGCCGAAACCGCGGCAGGTCTCGCAGGCGCCCATGGCCGAGTTGAAGGAGAACAGCGAAGGGGTCGGCTCGCTGTAGCGCAGGTCACTGTCGGGGCAATGCAGGCCGGTGGAAAACCGCCACATCTGCTCGGCGCCGCCTTCCTCTGCCGCTTGAACATACACATTGAGGCGGCCGCCGCGTTTGAGTGCCAGCTCGATGGCTTCCACCACACGCGACTTTTCAGCGGCATGCAGCCTGAACCGGTCAGCCACCACATCCAGCAGTTTGTGCGGACCGGCGGGCGTCGCCACGTCGCGTTCTGCATGCACACGCGTGAAACCGCTGGCCGACAGCCACTGCGACACTTCCTCGGCGCTGGTATTGCCGGGCAGTTCCACCGGGAAAGTCATCACCACCCTGGGGTCACCTGCTGCCGTGCGCCCCATCAGTTCCGCATAAATCGACTCCGGCGTGTCGTGGCGCACCGCCTGCGCGGTCTTTTTGTCGAATAGCTGCGCCGCGCGCGCATACAAAAGTTTTAAATGATCGTTGAGTTCGGTCATCGTGCCCACGGTGGAGCGCGAACTGCGCACCGGGTTGGTCTGGTCGATGGCAATCGCCGGTGGCACCCCTTCCACCTTGTCCACCGCCGGTTTGTCCATGCGGTCCAGGAACTGCCGTGCATAGGCCGAAAAAGTTTCCACATAACGGCGCTGGCCTTCGGCAAACAGCGTGTCAAACACCAGCGAGGACTTGCCGGACCCGCTGGGCCCGGTGACCACCGTCATTTCCCCCGTGCGGATATCCAGATCAATGTTTTTGAGGTTGTGCTGTCGCGCGCCGCGAATGCGGATGGTTCCCTGGGTCATGGGTGGGGGCTTTCCTTGTAAGTCGAACATTCTAGGCAGCGCCCGCGCGAATCGGCAGCGTAGGGTTATGCCGCCCGCCGGCCCAGTGCGACCGCCCGTCTTCTGGTTATCCCGCCCGTAGTTTCCACACGGAATCATCACCTCGACAGCGTAAACTCGGTCGCCCAAGGAGATATGACATGACAAAGCTGAATTTCTGGTGCGCCGCCCTTTTGCTCGCGGCCGTGAGCCACGCCAGCCAGGCACAAATCCTGATCGGGCAAACCGCAGGCTTTACCGGCCCCGTGGGTGCTGGCGTGAAGGAAACCACCGAAGGTGCCAAACTTTATATTGATGCCGTCAACGCCAAGGGGGGTGTCAACGGACAGAAGATCGAACTCATCTCGCTCGACGACAAGTTCGATCCCAAGCTGGCCGGCGAAAACGCCCGCAAGCTGATTGAAGAAAACAATGTCCTGGCGCTGTTCCTGACCCGTGGCACGCCGCACACGGAAGCCATGCTTCCCCTGCTCGACAAATACGGCGTACCGCTGATCGGCCCGTCCACCGGCGCGATGGTGCTGCACCAGCCAGTCAAGAAACATGTGTTCAACGTGCGCGCTACCTACCAGCGTGAAGCCGAAAAAGCGGTCAGCCACCTGAACTCGATGGGCATCACGCGCATCGGCGTGGTTTATGCCGACGACAGCTTCGGCGCCGACGGCGTGGCGGGGGCGCAAAAAGGCTTCGCTGCCGCCAAACTGCAGCCGGCGCTGCTGGAAAAATTCAACCGCGGCAAGCCCGACTTCGGGCCTATCGTGCCCAAGCTTGTCCAGTCCAATGCGCAGGCCATCATCATGGTGGCGTCCGGCCAGGCGGTGGTCGACGGCATGAAGGCTTTTCGCGCTGCCGGCTCGGCCGCGCAGATCGTGACACTGTCCAACAATGCATCGAGCGGCTTCATCAAAAGCCTGGGCGACAATGCGCGCGGCGTGATCGTGACCCAGGTCTTTCCTTATGAACGCTCCATCGCCTACGGCATGGTCAAGGAAGCCCAGGAGATGGCCAAGGCCAAGGGGGCGGGCGATATCAGTCCGGCCATGCTCGAAGGCTTTGCGGCTGCCAAGGTTCTTGTCGAAGGCTTGCGACGCGCCGGCGCCAAGCCCACGCGCGAAAAAATCCAGACCGCCCTCGAAGGAATACGCAAGTTCGATATCGGCGGGCTGGAAGTGAACTACTCCACCGAGGACCACACCGGACTCGATTTCGCCGATCTGTCCATCATCGGCACAGACGGGAAATTCAGGCGCTAGAAGCTCCCTGGGCCCTCAGCCCTTGAGGGCCTGTTCCAGCTCACGGCACTTGCCGGCCCCGACGGTTTCCCTGATTTTGGGAAGCAACGCGACGAGGGCCTCGACATCTGCCGCAGCTTCGACGGCCAGGTTCAACCTGAACCCCCTGAGCCCCAGCGCACCCGTCAACTGCGCTGCGAGTGGGTAGGCCTTCTTGTAGCGGTCATTGCCGGCATCGCTGGCCTCCTGGCGGGTCACGAGGGCGGCCGCATGCGCGGTCGCTGCTGCGGCCTCTTCGACTGACTGCTGGCTGGGCGCGAGAAAACCCAGCTCCACAAGCTGGACCAGCTCCGTCGATGTGACACCCAGGCCTGCGGTCGCCTCCAGCACCTGCGGGAGGGACCGTTTGCCGTCAAACAGGATGAAGGCCGAGCGCTGTCTCGGCGTGAGCAAGGACCGGTCTTTGAAGGCCTGCTGCCCGGCCTCGGTCTTGGCATAAATCATGGCGCTGCTCCGGTGCGGAGGGCGGGCTACCGTGCAGGGGCGGATGCAGCAGATGCGGCGGCTGAAGCCGCCGATGCCGGCGGCGGGGCTTCCTGCGCGGCCTCGGAGCCATGCTTTTCGCCTCCCATGTCAATGTCTCCGCCCCTGCTCAGGATGAAGATGGCCAGCCCGGCAAAGGCCACGAAGGCGAGTGCGATTTTCCACATGTCATTTCTCCAGAAAAAACCCCCGGCGATGCGGGGGGTTTTAAAAAACTTGTTCAGTGGTTCTGCCCGGTCACCGGACAGAACCTCAAGGCTGTTGTTACCGGGGATCAGTCGTCAGCGTAGATATCGACGTCCTTGGTTTCCTTGATGAACAAGGTGCCAATCACGACGGTCATGCCGGCAATGATGATTGGATACCACAAGCCGTTGTACATGTTGCCGGTCTGCGCCACGATGGCGAAGGCCGTGGTGGGCAGCAAGCCGCCAAACCAGCCGTTGCCAATGTGGTACGGCAGACTCATGGAGGTATAGCGGATGCGCGTGGGGAACAGTTCCACCAGCATGGCAGCGATCGGGCCATAAACCATGGTCACCAGCAACACCAGGTAAGTCAGGATGGCGATCACCATGAACTTGTCCACCTTGGCCGGATCGGCCTTGGTCGGGTAACCGGCAGCCTTCAGGTCGTCGGCAACCAGCTTCTTGAAAGCCGCGTCCTTTTTCTTGGCTTCGTCCGCCGGCAGGCCTTTGGAGGAATAGCTGGAGATGACCGTTTCGCCAATCTTGATGGTGGCGGGTACGCCAGCGGTACCAGGTGCGTTCTCATAACTTACCGATGCCCCGGCGAGGACCTGCTTGGCGATGTCGCAGGAGCTGGTGAACTTCGCCGTGCCGGTCGGGTTGAACTGGAACGAACATTCGCTGGCGTCAGCGGTCACCACGACCTTGTTCTTGGCCTGCGCGGCAGCAAGCTCAGGGTTGGCGGCCTTGGTCAGCGCGGTGAACACCGGGAAGTAGGTCAGCGCAGCCAGCAGGCAGCCGGCCATGATGATGGGCTTGCGGCCGATCTTGTCCGACAGCGTGCCGAAAACGACGAAGAAAGGCGTACCGATCAGCAGCGAAACAGCGACAAAAATGTTGGCCGTGGCGCCGTCCACCTTGAGCGATTGCGTCAGGAAAAACAGCGCATAGAACTGGCCCGAATACCAGACCACCGCCTGGCCGGCGGTCAGACCGATCAGCGCCAGGATGACGATCTTCAGGTTTTTCCACTGGCCGAAAGATTCCGACAGGGGTGCCTTGGAGGTCTTGCCCTCGGCCTTCATTTTGGTGAAGGCCGGCGACTCGTTCATGCTCAGGCGAATCCAGACGGAAACACCCAGCAGCAGGATGGACACCAGGAAAGGAACGCGCCAGCCCCAGTCGGCAAAGGTCGCCTCGCCGAGCAATGTACGCGTGCCGAGAATCACCATCAACGACAGGAACAGGCCCAGCGTGGCCGTGGTCTGGATCCACGAGGTATAGGCGCCGCGCTTGCCGTGCGGCGAGTGTTCCGCCACATACACGGCGGCACCGCCGTATTCACCGCCAAGCGCCAGGCCCTGCAGCATGCGCAACGCAATCAGGATCACGGGCGCCGCGACGCCGATGGTTGCGTAGTTGGGCAGAAGGCCGACGATGAAGGTCGACAGGCCCATGATCAGGATAGTGATCAGAAAGGTGTATTTGCGACCAATCATGTCGCCGAGACGCCCGAACACCAGCGCGCCGAATGGACGCACGATGAAACCGGCAGCAAACGCGAGCAGGGCAAAAATGAAGGCCGATCCCTCATCGAGTCCGCTGAAGAACTGCTTGGCAATGATGGCTGCCAGTGAACCGTAGAGGTAAAAGTCATACCACTCGAAAACAGTACCGAGTGACGAAGCGAAGATGACTTTCTTCTCCTCGGCGCTCATCGGCCTGGGGGCGGCTGCAGTTGCCATGATGTTGTCTCCAATGATTGAATGCCCCCGACATGAGGGTTGTGGAGATTATTTTTGGAGACACTGACCCTGCTCTGACGCGAAACCAACAGGAGCTTGCGCCAAACTTATCGACGACTGACAAGTCAAGGGAAAACCCCCGGGCGAATTTTCGGTATGCGGAGAATGCCGGGTAGCCGGCTATTTCGGGCGCAGGACACCCGTCGCAAGCTGACTGGCCGAGTCCCAGTCCGGGCCGTCAAACCAGGCATCACCGAGCAGCCAGGCACGCAGCATGGGCAGCGCATCGAGCCCCCAGAACAGCTTGCCATCGACCGCCAGCGTGGGCACGCCGAAAACGCCCTGCGCGATGGCCTCGTCGCTGTGCGCCTGCAACTGGGCCTTCACGTCTGCGCCATCGAGGGCACGTTGCGGCGCCAGTGAGGCCGCCAGTGCAGCGAGCCGCTGCGGATCGGCCGCCTCCAGGCCGGTCTGCCACACATGGCGGAACAGGGTTTCGCAGACATACCGGTTGGGCGTGCCGTGTGCATCGCAGGCCACGGCCAGACGCAGCAAGCCCAGCGGATTGAACGGGTGACTGGCAGGCAGTTGCAGCTTGATGCCGTGCTGGTGGGCCAGCCACAACACCTGGCGGTAAGTCCACTCGCGCTTGCCGGGGATTTCTGCGGGGCCGAGCTGGCCGTGGTGTTTAAGCAGGCCGGCAAACAGCAGCGGCTTGTAGGTCACGCTGTAGCTGAGCCCCTTCAGGGCCTCCGGCAGCTTCTCGAAAGCCAGCCAGGCATAGGGCGAGATGAAGTCGAGGTAGAAGGTGATGTGTTTCATGGCACGCTCGCCGGGATGGAGGTGTGGAGGTGTGGAGGACGGGATCCGTCAGGCCTGCAGCGCGGCCATGCGCTGCTCGATCAGGGTCCAGACCGCGCGCTTGCCAGCATCCGTCGCCCCGCTCCAGCCGGCAATTTCGTCGCGGGTGCGAAAGCAACCCTCACACCAGCCGCTGACCGCATCCATGCGGCACACCGAAATGCACGGCGAGGGAAGGTTTTCGGTCTCCGCCCTTATTTCACGGGCGCGGGCAGCTACCAAAAAGATAGCGCGTTGCTGCGCCACATGTTCCTGCACCGGATCCACCGCCACGTCGGCTACAGGCGCGCCGGTGAGGGCGACGAGCTCTTGCGGACTGAGTTTGAACACGCCATGCGGGTGGCCGGCCGCCGCCCAGACCTCTTCAAAACGAAACAGGCTCTGGTCGATCAGCGTGACCGGCGGCGTCACATGCGCCAGCGGCGACACGCCGCCTATGGAAAAGCCGGTACGGGTCTTGACAAACTCGGCATCCGCGCGGCCCAGCCGTTTGCCGTCGGGGCAGACCAGGGCTTCAATCTTGCGCTCGTCGACCCGCTGGTCGCCAGCGGTGATGACCAGCACCGCCGCGTCATCGGACTTGCGGCGAAAGATGATGCTTTTGGCAATCTGGCCCAGCGCAATGCCCAGGGCATCGGCCGCCTGCTGCGCGGTGCGCGCCGCGCCGTCCAGCATCACCGGCGAATGCGGGTGCCCCTTTGCCTGGAGTTCAGCGGCAACGCGCTGTACACCTTCAGGCAGCACCTTCAATTCGGAACCACACATGTCAAGAGCCCCCCGCTCGCTCAACACGGGAGCGCATCAGCCGGTCCTCTTGTTCAGCAGCGCGGTGGCCGCACGCGAATTGGGTTTGCGCTCCAGATAGTCGCTGATGAACTTGCCGGCATCAATCAGCTTGTCGAGGTCGATGCCGGTGTCTATGCCCATGCCCTGCAGCATGTACACCACGTCTTCGGTCGCCACATTGCCGGTTGCTCCCTTGGCATACGGGCAGCCGCCCAGGCCGGCCGACGAGGTGTCGTAGTTCCAGATGCCCATTTCCAGGCAGATCAGCGTGTTGCCCAGCGCCTGGCCGTAGGTGTCGTGGAAATGGCCCGACACGTCGTTGATGTCGTAGTGCCGCAGCGTCGCTTCCATGGCACGCTGAACCTTGAGCGGCGTGCCCACGCCAATCGTGTCGGCCACACCCATATGCTGCACACCGATGCCTTTGAGCAAACGCGCGACCATCTCAACGCGCTCTGGCGCCACTTCGCCCTCGTAAGGGCAGCCTACCGCGCAGGAGATGGCGCCACGCACGCGAATGCCCTGCGACAGGGCGGCTTCTGTGACCGGGCGGAAGCGTTCAATACTTTCCTCAATCGAGCAGTTGATGTTGCGCTGGCTGAAAGCCTCGCTGGCTGCGGCAAACACGACGATCTCATCGGGTTTGGATAACACGGCGGCCTCGAAACCCTTCATGTTGGGCGTCAGCACCGAATAACGCACGCCGGGCTTGCGCGTGATGCCGGCCATGACCTCGGCAGCGTCGGCCATTTGCGGCACCCACTTGGGCGACACAAAACTGGTAACTTCAATTTCAGTGAGGCCGGCGTCCTGCAGGCGGTGCACCAGCTCGATCTTGACGGCGGCAGGCACATGCGCTTTTTCGTTCTGCAGGCCGTCGCGCGGACCGACATCGACAATTTTGACTTTGGATGGAAGGTTCATGGGGTCAGTATCCTTTTTTTGGGTCAACCACACCGGCAAGGCTGGAAATCGGCTGCCCCGCCTGAAGCGCCGCGATCTTGCCTGCAATCTGCGCAATGCTTTCCTCGCGCAGGGTACGCGCCGAAGTGTGCGGTGTGACGGTGATGAGGGGGTGTTTCCAGAAGGGATGGGCGGCGGGGAGCGGTTCGGTGCGAAAGACGTCCAGCGTCGCGCCGGCCAGATGACCGCTGTCGAGCAGCGCGATCAGGTCCTCGTCCACCAGGTGCGTGCCGCGCGCCACATTAACCACATACCCGCCGGGTCGCAGCCTGGACAGGGTCTGCCGGTTCATGATGTCCTGCGTGTCGGGAGTCAGCGGCAGCAGGCACACCAGCACACGCGTGCCCGACAGGAAATCATCCAGCCCGGCCTGCCCTGAAAAACACTGCACGCCCGTAATCGTTTTTGCAGACCGGCTCCAGCCGAGCACCGGGTAGTCAAACTGCGCCAGCGCCCGGGCCACGCGTTCGCCGAGCACGCCCAGGCCCATGACGCCAACCGGAAAGTCCTTGCGCAGCCGTGGCTTGCGGTAGGACCAGGTGCCCTGTTTCACATCGGCCTCGTAGCCGTCGAACTCGCGGAAATGCCGGATCACCGCATGGCATACGTACTCGGCCATCTGCACCGACATGCCGGCATCGTCCAGCCGCACCACGGCCGTCTGGAACGGCAGGCGCAGCTTCATCAGCGCATCCACGCCGGCCCCGATGTTGAACAGGGCCTTGAGCCGGGGCTGCTCATCCAGAAACTGCTGGGGCGGCGTCCAGACCACCGCATAGTCCGCCGGCGGGGCGCCCGGCGCCCACTGTTCAACGTGATCGGCCGGAAAGGCGGCGCGCAAACCGGCCAGCCAGGGCTCGGACTTGGTGTCGGTACAACAAAAGGAAATTCTCATGCCCTGATTGTGCCGTGGCGGAACGCTGTGTCGGCAGCAGGCGCGGGGGCCATGAACGAAGCGCCGGGCCGCCCCAAGCGAAGTTCAGCCCCCTCGGGCGGCAGCGAAGTACACGCAGTGACAAGCGTGGGGGCCATCACTCTAGGCCACCATCTTGAGCAGTTCCGCACCCTCGGTGACCTGGTCGCCGGGGGCGTACAACACCTCCTGCACCACCCCATCGGCCGGTGCGGCAATGGTGTGCTCCATCTTCATGGCTTCCATCACCGCCAGCGCCTGGCCCTTGCTCACCTTGTCGCCCGCCTTCACCGCAAACGACACCACCTTGCCCGGCATGGGTGCGGTCAGGCGCCCGGCTTCGCCATGGGCCTCGCCGGCGTGCGCGAGCTGGTCGATCACCATGATCTGCGTGGCGCCCTGCCGGGCGAACACGTGCACCGTTTCCCCGCGTCGGTAGATGTGGGCGCTGAGGCGTTGCTCGCCAAAACGAATGTCCACCGCGCCGCCGTTGCCGGCAAACACCAGCACCTCGTCCACATTGCCGACGGCCAGGCGCAGCGCACCGTCGTGCAGATAGGTCAGCGCGGCATGCGCCGGCTCGCCATGAAATTCGAACTCGAAACGCCGCAGCGCCACCCCGTGCGAGCGCCAGCCGTCACGCTTGCTGAATGGGTCGGCCGTTTCCTGCGCTTTCTCTTCCAGCAGGCTCAGGGCCACGGCAGCGGCGGCCGTCAGGGGCAGGCCGAGTTTTTCCTGCTTGAACAGCACTGCCTCTTCGCGCGGGATCAGCGCCGTGTCCAGATCGGCCCGGGCAAACGAGCGGCTTTGCACCACATGGCGCAAAAACTGCACATTGGTGCTCAAGCCCACGATGTGCAATTGCGCCAGCGCCTCGTCCAGACGCGCCAACGCCTGCTCGCGGTTGTCCCCGTGCACGATGAGCTTGGCGATCATCGAGTCGTAATACGGCGAGATCGCATCCCCTTCGCGCACGCCGGCATCCACCCGCACCAGGCCACGCTCGAAGGAGACCGAGGGCGGCAGGCCGTACACATGCAGTGTGCCGGTGGCCGGCAAAAAGTTGTTGTCCGGGCTTTCGGCGCAGATACGCGCCTCGATCGCATGGCCGTGGATGCGCAGCTGGTCCTGCGCCAGCGGCAGCTTCTCACCCGAAGCCACGCGCAGTTGCCACTCCACCAGGTCCAGCCCGGTGATGGCTTCTGTCACCGGATGTTCCACCTGCAGGCGGGTGTTCATTTCCATGAAGAAGAAGTTCATCGTGCCGTCCTGGCGCTGCTCCACGATGAACTCCACCGTCCCGGCGCCGACGTAGCTGACCGCCCTCGCCGCAGCCACTGCAGCCTCGCCCATCTGTTTTCGCATCGCCACTGTCATGCCGGGCGCCGGTGCTTCTTCCAGCACCTTCTGGTGACGACGCTGCACCGAGCAGTCACGCTCGAACAGGTAGACGTAGTTGCCGTGGGTGTCGCCAAACACCTGGATCTCGATATGGCGCGGGCGCTGCGCGTATTTTTCCACCAGCACCGCGTCGTCACCAAAACTGCTGATGGCTTCGCGCTTGCAGGAGGCCAGCGCGGCCTGGAAGTCTTCCGACTTTTCGACAGCGCGCATGCCCTTGCCGCCGCCCCCTGCGCTGGCCTTGATCAGCACCGGGTAACCGATGCTGTCGGCTTCGCGCTGGAGCAGCGCCGGATCCTGGTCGCTGCCGTGGTAGCCGGGCACCAACGGCACACCGGCCTTTTCCATCAGCTGTTTGGACTCGGCTTTCAGGCCCATGGCCTTGATGGCCGAAGCCGGCGGGCCGATGAAGACCAGCCCCGCATCACCGCAGGCCTGGGCGAATTCCTCGTTCTCACTCAGGAAGCCATAACCGGGGTGAATCGCCTCGGCACCGGTGGCTTTCGCCGCAGCGATGATCTTTTCCCAGCGCAGGTAGCTGTCCTTGGGTGCGCTGCCACCGATGTGGACGGCTTCGTCGCACGCGCTGACATGTTTGGCGCCAGCGTCGGCGTCCGAATACACGGCCACGGTCTGGATGGCCATACGACGTGCTGTTGCCGCAACACGGCAGGCGATTTCACCGCGGTTGGCGATCAGTATTTTCTTAAACATGGTGGGTTCCCGCGGTGAAATCGCCTGCGCACGCTTCGCGTGCCAGGCAATGTAGCTTCGCTGCTGCGCCGCCTTGCGGCTGGTCACCACGGTTCGCGATCAATATTTTTTTAAACATGTCAGTCGTTCTTTGAAAAAGGAGATTTCAGGGTGAAAGCCGGCGGCAAACCGGTATCGGGCTTGCCGCTGAAGATGCGGGCCACACGGGCAAAAAGCTGCGCCAAAAAGCGCCAGCAGAGTCGGATCAGCCACACGCTGAGCACCAGCACAAGCAACAGCACAAGCACAAACACCAGCGGATGCGCAATCGCCAGCCACAGGCCGGCCGGCACCAGACCGTCTTCGAGCAGGGACGCCCCCACGTTGCTAAAGGGTTCGGGCGAAGTGTTGATGGCTGCGCGGGTGGTCGCCTTGGCGGCATGGCTGGTGGCCGCCAGCGTGCCACCCATCAACGCTGCGACCAGCGCCATCAGACCACTGTCGGCACCGAACACACCGGCCGCCAGGGCGGCGCCGGCGGGGATGCGGATCAGGGTGTGCACCACGTCCCACAGCGAATCCAGCCCCGGAATCTTGTCGGCAAAAAATTCGACAAACACCATGAAGCCGCTGGCACCCAGCACCACCGGGTGCGCCAGCAGGTGCAGGCCCTGGGGCAATTGCATCCAGCCCATGAACCCGGCCAGGCCAGTGAGCAGCACCACCAGGTACAGCCGCACACCGCTGGCCCAGCCGAGCGCGCCGGCAAGAGCAATCAGTTGGGCGGTGTCCATGGCCTGCATCAGATGAGCCAGCCGGGCTTGCGTTTTTGCAGAAAGGAATGCACGCCTTCACGGCCTTCCGGGCTGACGCGGATGTCGGCAATGCCCTCCACCGTCATCTGCACCAGCGCCGGGGTGATTTCCTGTTCTGCCACGTCCTGCACCAGCTTTTTGCACAGGCGCACCGCCTGCGGGCCGGCATTGACCAGCGTTTTCACCAGCTCGGCCACCTTGCCGTCGAGCTCGGCGGCACTCACCACCTCATGCACAAACCCGATGCGCAGGGCTTCCGCGGCACTGAAACGTTCGGCGGTCAGGAAGTAGCGGTGCGACGCCCGCGCGCCCATGGCGCGAATCACATACGGGCTGATGGTCGCGGGAATCAGGCCCAGCTTCACCTCGCTGAGGCAATAACCGGCGGTGTCCACCGAGACCGCGATGTCGCAGGCCGCCACCAGGCCGGTGCCGCCCGCATACACATCGCCCTGCACCTTGGCAATCGTCGGTTTGGGGCAGGCATAAATCACGCGCAGCATCTCGGCCAGGGCGCCGGCATCGGCGAGGTTTTCCTCGCGCGAGTAGGTGGCCATGCGTTTCATCCAGTTCAGGTCGGCGCCGGCGCAGAAGGCCGTGCCGTTGGCCGCCAGCACGATGCAGCGCACGTCGTCACGCCCACCGAGGTCCTGAAAACACGCGGTCAGCTCGGCGATGACTTCATCGTTGAACGCGTTGCGAACGTCGGGGCGATTGAGGGTGACGGTGGCCACGCCGCCGTCACAGGCCAGTTGCAGGTGATTCATGGTTTCTTCCTCAGTACCTTTTTGCCACTTCTTCCAGCATCACTTCGGTGGCACCGCCACCGATCGCCAGCACGCGCGCATCGCGCCACAGGCGCTCGATCGCGGTTTCGCGGATGAAGCCCATGCCGCCGTGGAACTGCTGACACGTCTGCACCACCTCGTTGACCAGCTCGCCGGTCAGCGCCTTGAGCATGGACACGTCCTGCACGATGTCGTGGCCTTGCGTGACGCGCCAGGCGCAGTGGTACATGAAGGCGCGCGCGGCACGCGTCTTGGCGTCCAGCATGGCCAGGCGCTGGCGAATCACCTGCTGGTCCCACAGCGGCCCGCCGAAGGCCTGGCGCTGGCGCACGTAGTCGAGTGTGAGCTTGAGCGCCTGCTGGCAATGGCCGACCGCCATCGCGCCCAGCGCAATACGCTCAGTCTGGAAGTTTTTCATCACCGAATAAAAACCCTTGCCCTCCTCGCCCAGCAGGTTCCAGGCGGGGATGCGCACGTTGTCGAAGATCAGCTCGGCGGTGTCCGAGGACAGCCAGCCGGTTTTCTTGAGCGCCCGGCCGACGGTGAAGCCCGGCGTGCCTTTTTCGACGATGAACATCGAGATGTCGCGCTTGCCCGGCCCGGTCTTGGCGGCGACGAAGTACAGGTCGGCATGGACGCCGTTGGTGATGAACATCTTGGTGCCATTGATCACCCAGTCGTCGCCATCGCGTTTGGCGGTGCTGCGAATACCGGCCACGTCGGAGCCGGCGCCCGGCTCGGTGATGCCGACGGCGGTGATCAACTCACCGGCGATCACCTTCTTCATGTACTTGTCTTTTTGCGCCGCATTGCCCGCGTGGTGCAAATGCGGGCTGGCCATGTCGGTGTGGACCAGCACGGTGATGATGAAGCCGGCAAAGGTGGACTGCGACAGCGCCTCGGCAAACACCAGGTTGGTCATCGCGTCGCTGTCGGCACCGCCGTATTGCTCTTCGTACATCAGGCCGAACAGGCCGGCGGCACCCATGCGTTTGAGCACATCGCGCGGCACAAAGCCGGTTTCTTCCCAGGCGGCGGCGTGTGGCTCCACCTCTTTGGCGATGAAACGGCCGATCTGGTCGCGCAGGGACTCGTACTCGGGCGTGTCGTAGATGGAAACGTTGGACATGGAAGCCTTGTTCTGAGTTTGTTATTTCCCCACCGTTCGCGTTGAGCTTGTCGAAACGCCTTCGACAGGCTCAGGCCGAACGGGAAGGGTACGGAGAATCACATGGGCCTCACATGCGGAAGACGCCGAACTTCGGCTCGGGAATCGGTGCGTTCAGGCTGACGCGCAGGCCCAGCGCCAGCACGCGGCGCGTGTCCGCCGGGTCGATCACACCGTCGTCCCACAGTCGCGCGCTGGAGTAATACGGGTGCGACTGGTGCTCAAACTGGTCCAGCATCGGCTGCTTGAAGGCTTTTTCTTCCTCGGCGCTCCAGCTGCCGCCCTTGGCCTCGATCGCGTCGCGCCGCACACTGGCCAGCACGGAAGAAGCCTGTTCGCCGCCCATGACGCAGATACGCGCGTTCGGCCACATCCACAAAAAGCGCGGGCTGTAGGCGCGGCCGCACATGCCGTAGTTGCCGGCACCAAAACTGCCGCCGATGATGATGGTGAACTTGGGCACCTGGGCGGTGGCCACCGCCATCACCATCTTGGCGCCGTGGCGCGCTATGCCTTCGGCTTCGTACTTGCGGCCGACCATGAAGCCGGTGATGTTCTGCAAAAACACCAGCGGAATCTTGCGCTGGCAACAAAGCTCGATGAAGTGCGCGCCCTTCTGCGCCGACTCGCTGAACAAAATGCCGTTGTTGGCAATGATGCCAACCGGCATGCCTTCGATGTGCGCGAACCCGGTGACCAAGGTGGCGCCGAAACGCGCCTTGAACTCGTCGAACTCGCTGCCGTCGACGATACGGGCGATGATCTCGTGCACGTCGTAAGGCTTGCGGGTGTCGGTGGGCACTACGCCATAAACCTCGTCTGCTGCATATTCAGGAGCACGTGGCGCACGGCTGGCGAGGACTTCAGGCACTTTTCTATTGAATTTTGCGTTCAGATTGGCCACCGCGGCACGGGCCAGCGCCAGCGCGTGGGCGTCGTTCTGCGCCAGGTAGTCGGCCACGCCCGACAGCCGGGTGTGCACGTCGCCGCCGCCCAGGTCTTCCGCGGTGACGATCTCGCCAGTGGCGGCCTTCACCAGCGGCGGGCCGCCCAGAAAGATGGTGCCCTGGTTCTTGACAATGATCGTCTCGTCGCTCATGGCCGGCACATAGGCGCCGCCTGCGGTGCAGCTGCCCATGACCACGGCGATCTGCGCAATGCCCTGTGCACTCATGTTGGCCTGGTTGTAGAAGATGCGGCCGAAATGGTCGCGGTCGGGAAACACCTCGTCCTGGTTGGGCAGGTTCGCGCCGCCCGAATCGACCAGGTAAATGCAAGGCAGGCGGTTTTGCTGCGCCACTTCCTGCGCACGCAGATGTTTCTTGACCGTCATCGGGTAGTAGGTGCCGCCTTTGACCGTCGCGTCGTTGCAGACGATCATGCAATCCACGCCGTTGACGCGTCCAATGCCGGTGATCACACCGGCGCAGGGTGCGCTGTCGCTACCGTCGCGGTCCGGGTACATGGCCAGCGCCGCCAGCGGCGCCAGCTCCAGGAAAGGCGTGCCCGGGTCCAGCAGCATCTGCACCCGCTCGCGCGGCGGCAGCTTGCCACGCGCCACGTGTTTGGCCCGGGCCGCTTCACCACCGCCGGCAGCGGCCTTGGCCACCTGCAGTTTCAGGTCGTCCACCAGCGCGCGCATGGCGGCGGCATTGGCCTGGAAGTCGGCCGAGCGGGCGTTGAGTTTTGTCTCAAGAACTGGCATAAATTCCTCACAGCGGCGCGAGCGGCCGCGCATGGGCCACTCCTTAACGCCAATACTGCAGCTTAGGCGCAAAAACCTCGAGATGACCGCCACGCAAGTTGCAAATCGTGCCAGTTTTCGTCAGATGTCTTCCCGTCGGGCTGCCACGACGGACCACAGCCGCTTTAAGGGCCGGCGGCCCGCCGGCGGCCCCAAGGTGACACAGATCACGCCAGGCAGGGCGCAGCAGTCAGCAGCCCGCATCAGCGCCGACCCAAGCCCCCCGCTCGCTCGCCTGAATCCGGTCTTGCGCGCTGGAACGAGGTCTATTCGGATGGCAACATCCCCCTTGACCAGAGGGACCCGGGCACCAGGGAGGCTCCCTAGAATTTATTCGCATGATTACCATCTCTCATACCGAGGAAATGCGGTGCTCCCCTGAGCAGGCCTTCGCGTTCGCTGGGGACTATGCGAATGACCCGTTATGGCGTCAGGGCGTGCTCAGCATGGACTACGAGAACAGCGGCGCGCCCTCTGTCGGCGCCCGAACCCGTGAGCGAATGCGCAGCCTCGGTTTCGCCGCCATCACCGTGGCCGAGGTCATTGAATATTCCGAAAGCCGCACGGCCTTTCGCAGCCTGTCGGGTCCGCTGCCTTGTTCCGGCAGCCGGCACTTCATCGCATGCCCTACCGGCACGCGCGTCACTTACACACTCACGCTGGACGGACGCGGCGCGATGCGCCTGATCGAGCCCCTGTTGGGGATTCTTCTTGCACGTCAGGTCCCCGCGGACCTGCGCCGGCTGAAACAGCAGCTTGAGCAGATGGCGAAAGAACCTACAGCAGCCTCGGAGCAACCCGCATGCCCCCTCTAAAACTTTACTACGTCCCTGGGTTTTGTTCGCTGGCCATTCACATCGTGATGCGCGAGCTCGGCATGGACTTCACGCTCGTGAAGGTGGACATGCAAACAAAGCAAACTGCGCAGGGTGAAGACTTTCTGCGCATCAATCCGAAAGGACAGGTACCGTATCTGCTCGCAGATGACGGCATGGGTTTGAGCGAGGGCCCGGTGATCGCACAATATCTTGCGGACCGGCTCATCGACACACCTCTTCTGCCCAAAGCGGGAACGATGAGACGCTACCGCGTCATGGAATGGCAGGCCTATGTCGCTTCGGAGATCCACAAGGCCTATACGCCGCTGTTTCACCCAACGATCGCCGCAGACGACAAGGCGCTGTTTGCAAAAATCCTGCGCACGAGATACCAATGGATAGACGGCGTGCTCGCGCGCGAGATGTATTTGACGGGCAGCAGCTTCACGCTGGCCGATGCGTATCTGTTCGCCGTCACTCGTTGGGCCGGGTACGTGGGTCTGGACCTCGCCGGCCTCACCCACCTGCAGGACTTCATGGGACGGGTGGCCGCCCGGCCTCAAGTTATTCAAGCCTTGCAGGCCGAAAACCAGGTCTAACCGGGAACCTCGCAATTTTTCTTCAGTGACAGATCCACCAGGTGATCATGCCTGGCCAGTGAAGCCGCCAGCGCCTGCTGAAGACCCAAGGCCTGTTGCTGGACCTGCACCATCTTCTGGGTGGTTTCCTGCATTTCTGCCATGCGTGAGTTCATCGAGGACTGCGCGCTGATGCCGCCGACGAAACCGGCCACCATGCCGACGCCGGGAATCATGCTGAGCAGGCCAGTCGCCATTGAGGAGCCTCCCTGCAGGCCTCCAAGCCCGCCGCTTGACTGCTCGATCATTTTTTTACGGGCATGTTCCGCGCTCTCAAGTGCCGTCGTGGCCGCCGCTTGCTGCTCGGACATCGAACTCTCAAGAGTCGTGACCTCCTGGTGGATCTGCGCGCAGGTCAAATTCACATCGGTGATTTTCCGGGCACCAGCCGCTGGATTGCGATAGAGGGCTGCAGGGTCCGGACTGGCCTCGGGCAACGCTTGCGCCCCCACAGACACTGCGCCCGCCATCCCCGACACCCAGAGCGTGCGAACGACCAGGCGCCCTAGCCGGGGGGCGCTCATCATGATGGCTGGCCTTTAGAGGTTTCGATCTGTTTGAGCAGGCTGCGCCAGTCGGTGTTGAACATGAGGCCCAGCAGGCGTCCGGTGCCGCTAGCCGGATGCAACTGCCCTTTGCGCAATGCCGACCAGGTCGGGGACGCCGCGCCCAGGTAAATCACCAGGAACTGGATGTCCGACGCGGGGCGGGCAGGGTCGATCAAATCACGGTTCAGAACGCCATTGACCAGCAGCGGGCGAGTGGTGTTGAGCACCACCAACTGGTAGCCGCCGCCACGACGGAGCACTGTCATGCCGTTGTAGCTTCCGATCGGGAGGGGATCACGCAACGCGTCGGTATCGTTGACCAACACGTTCAAAGCATCCCCCTCGCCGGGCGTATGCTGCGTTCCATCAGGGTAACGTTTGGTGGTCTTGCTGTCGGGTTTGAGTGGATAGGCCCGGATCACCAGGCTCCCCGTCACGGTCGGCCCCACCGCGCCGCCACGCCGATGTCCCAAGCCGCCGCCCGGCCCAATGCTGACACCCTGCGGATTCAAGAGCGGAGGCTGGCTCAATAACAGGCTGTATAGCGCATCGAGCTTAGCGCGCATGGTCGCCACGCCTGGAAGCGAGAGGTTCCCGCCATAAGTTGTCTGCATTTCGACATGACCCATGACGGCGCCCGCCGGCCCAGGTGCCATGCCTATGGTGCCAGGCTGCCGCCAAGCCTGGATGATGCCATGCGGGGGGAAATCCGCCGCATTGTCGAGTACCACTTCCGGGCCGTTTTGGACGGCTGATGGGGTGGCCGGGGTAGCCGGCGAACCAAGCATGGGGCTGGCCGGCGCCCCCGGATTCGCTGCATTTTGCAGTCCCTGGGTGATGACATGGCCTATGGCCTGCTGCAATACGTTATTTAGCAAATCGTTGGCGTTGGCCTGGAAAGCGCTGGTGCACAGGCTCAGCGCGGCAGCGCTGCGGAGGACCAAAACCTGGTGGCGGTACAACATGTTCGTATTTCCTTTAAAAGTGGTCAAAAAGCGGCACGCAGGCTGATCGCCGCAGAGACGCTGGGGTCTTCGCCGCGCGAAGCCGCATGCAGTGAAAAAATCAGCCGGACTTTTTGAGTCAGTTGCCGGTCGACGTCGATGCCGGCGCGCGCCCAGGAACGGCGGATCTGCGAGCCTGCCCCTTCGAACGAGAAGAGCCCAAGCACCTGCCCTTTGATCGCCGGCCCCTGACCATCGAAACGGTGGGCCAATTCCAGCGTTCCGCGCAGGCTCGTGACAGAATCAATCGCGAAGGTCGACCCCAGCCCCAGGCGCGACTCCAATGCGGTATGGCTTTGCCCTTCAAAGCGCGCAGGGAAGCCGCCGCCCACCTCGGTGTAGCCCGCGATTTCGGTGTGGGTCCGAGTCAGCGCAACGTAGGGAGACAACGCCACAGCGCCAGCCTTCCACAGGTCGTTCCAGTCGGCTCGCAGCCGCAGCGCGGTTGACCTGACTGCGGTACTTCCGCGCGAGAAGTCCGTACCACTTCCGCCTGCATAGCCACGATTGACGTCGGCGCGCCAGTTGCCCCGGACCGCGGTTGCAGACAGCTGCGGGCCGGTAGGAACCTGATAGTCGAGTTCCGCCATCACATGCTCGCCGCCAATGCGGTTGCCGCCGAACTCTCCGAGGCTCTGGTTCTGGCGGCCGTAGCCAATGCCAACCCCGGCGCGCAGCGCACCGTGCGCAAAATCGCGGCACAGCCCGACTTCGGCGAGGCTTTCATCGCTATCCCTGCCAGCGCTGTACCGTCCGAGATCGCCGGTCGCCCAGAAACAGTTTTGCCCCTCCAACGCGCCATAGGAAAGCAGCGGACGATGGTGACTGCCCCAAAGAATCATCCCCATCCGGGTGAGCGACTGGGCGTGCTGGAGCGACGGATTGACCGCCTGAAGACTCTGAGAATAGTTGGCGGGCTGCATGACGCCCGACCCCAACGGCGAAACGCGCGCCAGCCAGCCCGTTTCAATCGAGTTTCTGCTGCCATTGCCAACAACGATACTGCCGTCCGCATTGGTCGCGGTGGCTTCCTCCAGATTCCATCGGCTGCTGTCCACCCCCGCGTCCGCGAGCCAGCCGGCCACCGACTGCATGCCGGTGGCCTCGGTCCACCGAAAGGCTTGACTGATGCGCGCGGCATTCTCTGCGCGGCCAACCACCACCAGCCCGTTGGCTGAGACGGCTCGGGCCTCGCTGTCTCGGCCACCCAAGGTACCAATATCTTTCATTCCCTCGGAGGGAGTCCAGTGAAACGCGTGCCTGGCCGTACCGGGCAAAGAGCTGCTGGCCTGGCTCACCCCCACCACCACCCCGCCGTCAGCGGACACACCGGAGGCCTCGCTGTACGGGTCAGCGTTGGGGCCACCCAACAGGGAACCGAGGTCCACCATACCGCCGGCAGCAGTCCATCGAAACGCGTGAGTCACCGTCCCGCGCGTCTTGACCCCCACCACCACCGAGCCGTCGTGCGAGACGCCGGCAGCCGAGCTGTCGCCTGCGGGCAGACCGGCGGCGAGATTCCGGATGGTGTTGTCCTGGGCCCATAACACCGCGCGTTTGGCGCCGCTACTCAGCACGGCTTCCCCGACCACCACGTTGCCATCCCCGGACACCGCGCGCGCCTCGCTGGTGCCGCCCACGCCCAGCGTGCCGAGGTTGACCAGCCCGGCGGAGGTCCACCGGAAGGCGCGCCACTGGTTACTGATCAGGGCGGCGCCCACCGCCACACGCCCGTCGGCCGAAAGGCCAAGTACCGAACCACGCTCTGTGTCAAGCCCGCTCAGGGGCGCCATACTGGCGCCGGCCATGCCGGTCGATGCGAGCGAAAGGTCGTCTGGCGAATCGGTGCGGCCGCCCACTGTGCTGCCATCGGCAGAAATTGCATAGATATTGCTGCCGCGACCGAAGCTTCGCAACTCGCTATGGGCATGGGCGGCCGGGTGAACCAGCGTCAAAGTTGCGAGCGCGAGCGGTGTCAAGAGATAGGTCTTCACTGTCAATTCCTGGCTAGGCGCCGTCAAGCTGGCGCAAGTAAAAAAGGCCCTCTTCCCCGCCGCGGGTCGAGAATGCAGTCAGGCGGAGCGATCAGAAGCCGATGCGCAAGGTCACGGCGGCACTCAGGCGCGGGTCCTCGCCGCGGCTGGCTGCATGCAGCGAAAAGCTCAGCAACTTGTTCCTGGCAATCTGGTGATCGACATCGAGTCCCGCGCGGACCCAGCTCTTCGAATCGCTGATGCCTGGCTGGTTGAAGCTGAACAGACCCAGCACCTGCCCCGTGACGCGCGGCACTTCGCCGTCCAGGCGCTGGATCGCTTCGAGTGTCCCGCGCAGCCGGGTTGCCGGTGCCAGGCTGTAACTCGCCGCGAGACCAAGCCTGGTTTCGAGTCCGGACTGGGTCTGGGCGTCGAAGCGCGCCGGAAATCCGCCGCCGCTCTCGGTGTAGCCGTCGGTCCTTGTGCGGGTGGCAGTCAATGCTGCATAGGGCGACAGCGCGGTCCCCGCCACACTCCAGACATCGTTCCAGTCGGCGCGCAAGCGCAGCGCAGTCGATGTCACGCCCGTGCTACCTCTCGAATAGTCAGCCCCCGCGGCACCGATGTAGCCGCGATTGACATCTGCACTCCATTTGCCGTACACCCCCGTGGCCGAGAGCAGCAGACCCATGGTGGTCTGGTAGTTGATCTCCCCGACCAGGTGGTTTCCGCCCGTGCGCGTGGAGCCGAAGTCGCCCAGATGCAGCGACTGTCTGCCAAAGCCGAGACCGAGACCCGCACGCACCGCGCCGCCAGCGAAGTCGCGGCACACGCCAACTTCGCCGGCGGTGTCTGTGACCTGGCGCTCGCCGCCGCTGCGTCCGATATCGCCGGTCGCCCAAAAGCAGCTCTGCCCGTCGAGCTTGCCGTAGGAGGCCAGTGGGCGGTGGTGCGCGCCCCACATCACCATCCGGCTCAGATACTGGTTGGACTGCGCCAGCGCCTGGCGTGCCACCATCGTGCTTTCGACATAGTTGTCGGGCTGCATGATGGCGGGCTTCACGACGTCGGGTTGCGTGCCGTCGGGTTGCTTGGCGCCGGACCCGTATGGCGCCACGCGCGCAATCCAGGCCCGGTAAAGGTTTGAGCCGGGCGATTTTCCGTACCCCACGAGCACGCTGCCGTCCTCGTTGGCGGAATTGGCAGACGTGAGTTCCCATCCAGCCGTCGATGCCCCATTGCTACCAAGCCAGTCGACAACGCTCTGCATGCCCGTCCCCTCGGTCCAGCGGAATGCCCTGTACCCGAAGTTGTCGTCATAGTTGGACAAGCCGACGATGACCTTGCCATCACCTGATATGCCGTTAGCCACGCTTTGCCCATTTGTCCCCCCGAGCAGCCCGAGGTTCTGCATGCCGTTGGCCTGGGTCCAGCGAAATGCGATCACGGGTCCCGGGCTGACCACCTGAGAGCTCCCCACGACCACCATGCCGTCAGCCGACACGGCTTTAGCGAGGCTCTGCGCTCCGCCCAAAGTTCCCAGGTCCTGCATGCCGCCCGCGGTCCACCGGAACGCATGTTGGGCAGAGCCGTAAGCGAACTGGCTTATGCCGACCACGACCGAGCCATTGGCCGAGACGCCGGTCGCCTCGCTGGAGAGACCGGTTCCGAGGACACCGAGATCCACCATGCCGCCTGCAGCGGTCCAGCGAAACGCGCGTATCTGATTGTTGGACAGGCTGGAGTAGCCGACCACCGTGGCGCCGTCCTGGGAAATGCCGGCGCCAGAGCTCCTGCCGCCACCGAGTGTGCCGAGATTTTCCATGCCGCCAGCAGCCGTCCACCGAAATGCGCGTGCACCGCCGATCGCCACGTCGTAAAAGCCTCCCGCGATCACGCTGCCGTCGCGCGATACACCGGCGGCACTACTGATGACCGCCGGCAGATTCAGGTCCTGCAGCCCCCCGGCATAGGTCCAGCGAAAGGCGTGGTTGTCTCGCGGCGAGCCATTGGACGTGAAAGCCGAGCCAACAACTGTGGAACCATCGGCCGAGATCGCACCGGCAGACGTCTCCCCGCCAAGGTTGCCGAGATCCAGCACGGACTGCGCACTGGCCGCAGATGCAAAAAGCGTCGCAAGCGCCCACATCACGGGGCGAAGCTTGAAGGTTTTCAAAATGAATCCTTTGAAGAAAAATCAGACGCTGTATCCAGCGCTGAGGAAGAAGAGGAAGAAGTGGAAGAAGGAGAAGGGAGTCCTAAAAGTCTAGGAAGCCGTCCTTGCCTCAACACCCCCGAACAGCAGGGGGTTAGGCATCGGAAAAACGTAAAAAATGTTTCCCGATGGACCATTCACTGGCCAACGGTCGGCGCGCGAGACCTAGGCGTCCATCGGGGTGACCGCGACGTTCGCCACCAGCTGTGCTGCAAAAAAACGCTGCGTGTGCGGCAGCGTCATATGGAGGTCGAAAGCCGCCTGGTTGTCGAACGCCTCAAGGAGCACGAAGGAATCCGGATCACTCAAGGCCCGGAAGAATGCAAACTCACGACACCCAGGCTCTTGCCGCGTAGCGAATTCGAGCTCACACAAAGCGTCGCTCAAGGCTTCGCTGTGATGCGGTTTTCCGGAGATTCGGGCGAGTTTTCTGACGAGGAAAGCGGAAACGGGCGATGCGTGATCTGGCATGGAGGTATTGCTCCGGAAAATCAGGAGAGTGGAGCCCGCACCGCTTGCGGACATCGGAAAGACTTAGCACCGCGAACAAGCCGATTGGTCGGCGCCGCCGCTCGCGCAGGTGCGAGGAAAGAAAAGTCTATGTGCGGGATTCGGAGAAACACCCCCTAGATCCAGGGGGTTGCACGCGTATGTCGATCCCTATAATTGGCTGATGACATCTCCCGTCCGTTCCAGCGCACGCACGGTCGCGAGCCTTCGCCAGCTCTGCAGCATGGGTCTGCCCGAAGCGCTGTTCATGGCAAAGTTCCTTGAAGGAATCAGAAGCTGGCTGGGTGCGGATACCGGTCACTTCATCTGGTGCGACCATCAGAGCCTGGAGCCGGTCAACTACAGCGGAGACGGCTTCACCGACATCAGCGCCGTGCAGCGCTTTTTTTCGCATAACTCCAAAGTCACTTACCCGGGCGTGATGCCGGCTTTTACGGATCTGATGCGCAGTTCGGCCTCAGGAACGCTGGGTGGCGGCGAGTCTGGCGCGCGGGCTTATCTGGATTCGGATCTCTACCAGGATGTCATGCGCCCCTGCGACGGCCGCTACATGCTGTACATGGTTGCGCGCAACATCCAGGGATCACCCAAGGGATTGCTTGCGCTGCTGCGTTCGTCGTCCGACAAGCCATTCTCGAAAGCCGACCACAACAAGCTCGCGCAAATCGAGCCCTACTTGCGACACGCGCTGTCGCTCGACAACGAAGACGCAAGCACGCTGGACAGCGCTGACCACGAGGGCCTGGTGGTGCTGGAACGCAATGGTGCGCTGCGCTACCAGGACAGCACCGCGCGCAAGCTGCTGTGGATGGCGAGCCATGACCGAATCGATGGCGGCGCCCTGATCCACCTCGACTCCCACAACATCACGCCACAACTCAGACGTCTGCATCACAGGCTCGTATCGGTGTTCGAAGGGCGCGACGAAGGGCCGCCGTTCTTCGAGTGCCAGAACAGCTGGGGACGCTTTGTTTTCAGGGGGTCTTGGCTCGATGGCGCCGCGCAACGGGCTGTCGGAATACGGGTACTTCATTTCATTCCGCGCGAGCTCAAAGCCTGGACCGGGCTGCACCGGCTGGACCTCGCACCCCGGCAGCAGGAGGTGGCGCTGCTTTTCAGCGGCGGGCTGACGGCCAACGAAATCTCCGATCAGCTCGGCATCAGCCGGCACACCGTCTCGGAGTATGTCCAGGTCATCTATGAGCGCCTGGCTATTGCGCCCAACCGCGAGGCGCTGCAACAGGCCCTGCTATCGTGAGCGGAAATCGCGCCATGCGCACGGGCGATGGCGGGTGAGTGCTCATCATGATCGTCCGGCACTGGCGGCCAATGCGAAAAAGTCGCCAGACGGTCATCGCTTAAGTTGCAAATCGTGCCAGATTGCACCAAACTTGGCCCATGCCTGCCCGCCCGCCGCCCACCCTCCCGGTCCAGCCCGCTGCAGCCACCCCCATGGCCTTTGCACGGGTGATGGTGGCCGCGTACGCGCTTTATGGCCGCAGCCCGGCCAACGCCTTGAAATTGGCACAGATCCCGCCATCCCGACTGCAACAGCCAGCGGCCCGCATCACCGCGCGCCAGATGGAGGTGTTGTCCGGCACGGCGATGCAGGAGCTTGACGATGAAGCCCTGGGCGCCTTCTCACGAAAACTGCCCTGGGGCAGCTACGGCATGCTGGCCCGGGCTTCCCTGAGTGCGCCCGACCTGGGCGTGGCCCTCAAACGCTGGTGCCGCCACCACGCCCTGCTGGCCGACGACCTTGCTCTCAAGCTGGTCGTCACCGGCGACAGCGCCGCCATCGTGATCGAGGAGCGCGCCGACCTGGCCCGGCATGGCCAAGGCGCGCGCGAGTTCTGCCTGGTGCACGTGCTGCGCAACATCCACGGCCTGGCCTGCTGGTACATAGACTCCCGCATTGCGCTGCAGGGAGCGCGCTTCCCCTTTGCCGCACCGCCGCATGCCGATGCCTATGCGCTGATGTTTCCCGGCCCGGTGCATTTTGGTGCCGCGCAGGCCGAGATCCGCTTCGACGCGCGTTACCTCGCCCTGCCCCTGCGCCGCGATGAGAAAGCCCTGCAGCACATGCTGCAGCGGGCCCTGCCGCTGACGGTGCTGCAGTACCGGCGCGACCGGCTGCTGGTGCAGCAGGTGCGGCAGGCCCTGGCCGCCCACCCCGACCAGGCGCACAACGCTGAGGGCGTGGCGGCGCTGCTGAACATCTCGGCGCGCACACTGCACCGCCAGCTCAAGGAAGAAGGTGCGAACCTGCAGCAACTGAAAGACGAGGTGCGCTTCGAACGCGCGAAAGACCTGCTGAACCGCAGCGACAAGCCAGTCAAGCAGGTGGCGGCAGCGGTGGGGTTTGTGAACGAAAAAAGTTTTACCCGGGCATTTCGCGCCTGGTCGGGCGCAAGCCCCGGGGAGTTTCGCAAAGGTTGGGTGGGATAACGAAGCGAGCGCGTGGCCAACGTGCGGGGGGCTAAGGTGTGGGGAGCTGTCACCCCCTCAAAAAGGCCAAGCGCTTCCTGGAAAACAACCGCCTCACGCCGGCCTCGCAGGGGCTGCAGCGCCGGCACCGCGATGCCCGGTCACAGAGGCCAAAAGGGATGGACGGACCTGGTTTGCGAAAAGCGGGGTAAAATACCGGTGTTGCTGTAATTTAGCTTTCCTTTGCAGCAGCGCCAGTCTGACACGGTCCACGGCACCTCACATGCCGCCCCGCACCATTTTGGCCGGTAGTACCGGCCCTCCCGGTCGTCAAACTCCCCCAGCGGCGAGCTTCACCCCGGTCTCTTTTCCTCCCCCTGACCGAATTTTTGACCTGAGTCAGTTACCGGATTGATCTTCGGTTATTGGCGCTCAGTCCTACAGAACGCTGCCCTCGGGCATGCGATTATTTCGTTGACCGGTTTTCTAACCAGAACCGTCATACCCGCTTCGCTCATTTGATTCAAACGTGCAAGCTTTTTTGAAAGGTCCCAAAATGGGCAAGAAACTTTACGTCGGCAACCTCTCCTACTCGGTGAACGACGACTCCCTGCAACAACACTTCTCTGAATTTGGCGCGATCACTTCCGCCAAAGTCATGATGGACCGCGACAGCGGCCGTTCCAAAGGCTTCGGCTTTGTGGAAATGTCCAGCGACGCAGAAGCCCAGGCAGCCATCAGCGGCATGAACGGCAAGTCCGTTGATGGCCGTGACATGGTGGTCAATGAGGCCCGTCCGATGGAGCCCCGTACCGGCGGCTTCGGCGGCGGCGGTGGTGGTCGTCGCGAAGGCGGCGGCGGCGGTGGTGGCGGCTACGGTGGTGGTGGCGGCGGCGGCGGCTACGGCGGCGGCGGCGGTCGCGGCGGCTACTAAGCCCTGCTTCCCGATTGAAAAAACCGGTCCTTTGGGCCGGTTTTTTTTCGCCTGGCTGCGGCGCTGACGGTCAGGAAGCGAAGGTTTTGTTGTCAACGCGACCGTCCCCGCGCCCGCCTACCTCCCTTAAACTGCCCCCATGACAGCCGAGCCCATCGATCCCGCTTTCTTCGACGTGGTGGTCGTGGGCGCCGGAATCTCCGGCATTGCCGCAGCACACTATCTCCAGACCTTGTGCCCGACACGCAGCTACGTGATCCTGGAAAACCGGCAGGCCCTGGGCGGCACCTGGGACCTGTTCCGTTACCCCGGCGTGCGCTCCGACTCCGACATGTTCACCCTGGGCTACAGCTTCCGGCCCTGGGAAAGCGACGCCAGCTTTGCGATGGGGCCGGCCATCCGCGACTACGTGGCCGCCACCGCGCGCGAGGAAGGCATGGACCGGCACATCCGCTTCGGCCACCGCGTCACCGGTGCCGCCTGGGATTCGCAGCAGGCGCGCTGGCATGTCACCGCCACCCTCACCAGCCCCGGCGAGCCGGCGCGTGAGCTGCGCTTTGTCTGCCGCTTCCTGTTCTTTTGCAGCGGCTACTACAACTACGAACAGGGCCACACGCCAGCCTGGCCCGGCCGCGAGGCCTTCCGCGGCCGCATCGTGCATCCGCAGCACTGGCCGGCGGACCTGGACTACCGCCACCGCAAGGTGGTGGTGATCGGCAGCGGCGCCACCGCGGTGACGCTGGTGCCCGACATGGCAGCCACGGCAGCCCACGTGACCATGCTGCAGCGTTCGCCCAGCTACATCGTCGCCCTGCCGTCGCGCGACGGCATTGGTGCGCTGCTGCGGCGCTGGCTGCCGAGCCGGCTCTCGCACCCCCTGATCCGGTGGAAAAACATTGCGCTGGCCAGCGCGTTCTACCAGTTCTCGCGGCGCCAGCCGGCCACCGTCAGGCGCCTGATCCTGCGGCAGGCCGCGCGCCTGCTGGGCCCCGGCTTCGACGTGCAGCGCCACCTGTCACCCCGCTACAACCCGTGGGACCAGCGCCTGTGCATCGCGCCCGACGCGGACATCTTTCGCGCCGTCCGCGAGGGCAAGGCCGACATCGTGACAGGGCAGATCGAATGCTTCACGCCGGCGGGCCTGCGCCTGACCACGGGCGAGGAAATTGAGGCGGACGTGATCGTCACCGCCACCGGCCTGGAACTCAAGGTACTGGGCGGCGCGACGCTCACCGTGGACGGCGCCGCGGTGGACCTCGCCCAGTGCGTCGCCTACCGGGGCGCGATGTTCAGCGGCGTGCCCAATCTGGCGGTGGCCTTCGGCTACACCAATGCGTCGTGGACGCTCAAGTGCGAGCTGGTGGCGCGGTATGTCTGCCGGCTGCTCAATGAGATGGAGCGGCGCCAGCTCGACAAGTGTGTGCCGGTCAATAACGACGCCCGGCTGCCGACACAAGCCTTCCTCGACCTGAGTTCAGGGTATGTGCAGCGCTCGTCCCACCTGCTGGCACGCCAGGGCCTGCGCCGGCCGTGGCGCATGTACCAGAACTACCTGCTGGACCTGCTGGCGCTGAAGTTCTCGCCGCTGCGCGACGGCGTGTTGCGCTTTTCGGTCAGGCCGGCGCCGCGGGATCCGCGGGGTTAGCCCGCCAAGCCTTTGTTCGGGTTGAGCAGGTACTTGGTGCCGGTGGCGCGCTGGCCGTACACCGCAATTTCTGCGGGTTGCAGCGCCTCGGTCAGCGAGATTTCTTTCGAATAACTGCTGGCAAAGGTGGTTTTCAGCTCGTCGGCCACACGCTGGCGCAGGGCTTGCGCAGCCACCGGGCCGATGCGCTGCAGAAAGGGAAACAGGAGCCAGCCGCCCATGCCCCAGGCCATGCCGAAGTTGCGGTTGAACTCGGTGGGGCCGGTTTCCAGGCCGCCGTAGACGTAAACCTGCTTGTGGGTGGTGGAGCCGTAACGGCTGTACTCCTTGGCCGTGCGGTTCAGCGCAGCCTCCATGCAGCCGAGAATCTGCCCCGCCAGCTTGCCGCCGCCGGTGGCGTCAAAAGCCAGGGTGGCGCCGGTAGCCACCAGCGCCTGCGTCAGGTCTTCGAGGAAGGTGGGCGCCGAGGCGTCGCACACATGTACGGCGCCCTGCGACTTCAGCAGCGCCGCCTGCTCCGGCTTGCGCACGATGTTCACCAGGCCGATACCGTCCTTGAGGCAGATGCGGTTGAGCATCTGCCCCAGATTGGATGCCGCGGCGGTGTGCACCAGGGCCGTGTGGCCCTCGCGGCGCATGGTCTCCACCATGCCCAGCGCCGTCAGCGGGTTCACAAAGCAGGAAGCGCCCTCGGCCGGCGTGGTGCCTTCGGGCAACAGCAGGCATTGCTCGGCCTTGACGCAGCGGTATTGCGCATACATGGCGCCGCCCAGCGTGGCCACCGTCTTGCCTAGTAGCGCCTGCGCGGCAGGTGCGCTGCCGGCCGCCACCACCACGCCCGCGCCTTCGTTGCCCACAGGCAGCGCCTGGCCCAGGCGGCCGGCCATGGCTTTCATGGCCGCCGGGGGAATCTGCATCGTGACCACCGGGTGCGTGGCCGTGCCCGACAGCGTGGCGCTTCGGATATCGCCCGCGCCGAACAGCAAGCCAATGTCCGACGGGTTGATGGGGGTGGCTTCGATGCGCACCACCACTTCATCGTCCGCAGGGGTGGGCGTGGGCAGGCTGACCAGCGAAATTTTCAGCTCGCCCTCTGGCGTGACCAGGGACTGGAGTTGAAGGCCGGTAGAGGTGGGGGGTGTGATCATGGCTGTTTCTCCGGGTTGTCGATGTTCTCAGCCAGCGACCTTACACCGTTCGGACTCTCCTGACACCGTCCGGGTTGACTTTCCAGCGTTCGGGCTGAGCCGCCTGTCCTGAGTTCCGTCGAAGGGGTCGAAGCCCTGCCCCCTTCGACAGGGTCAGGGCGAACGGCTTATCCACTAGACTTCGCAGGTCAAGAACAAAGGAGACAACCATGCGCCACCTCTCGAATTTCAAACCCCTGCTGTCCGCCGCCCTCGGCCTGGCCCTTCTCTTCGGCGCAGCCACCGGCGCGCTGGCCCAGACCAAACCCAGGGTGACGGACGCCGGCGACAAACCCGCCTCGGCCATCTACATCGGCAACAGCTTCTTTTATTACAACAACAGCCTGCACAACCATGTGGGGCAACTGATCCGCGAAGGCCAGCCGGGCTTCCGGCACCGCGCCAGCTCGGCCACCATCAGCGGCTCGGGCATGAACTGGCACGACGTGGAAAGTTATTTCCGCCCCAACGCCGTCGGTTCGTATTCGTTTGGCGCCAACAACACCGTCAGCTTCAACAAGCTGGACCGGCTGTTCGACGTTGCCATCATGATGGACTGCAGCCAGTGCCCGCTGCACCCGCAGCTCAAGCCCCTGTTCCATGAATTTGCGAAGAAACACGCCGACACCGTGCGCAAACATGGCGCCAAACCGGTGTTCTTCATGTCCTGGGCTTACAAGGACGTACCGTCCATGACCGCCGAACTCGCCGAGGCCTACACCCAGGCCGGCAACGACAACAACGCCCTCGTCATTCCCGCGGGCCTGGCCTTCGGCAAGTCGATCGCCAAAATGCCGGAGCTGAACCTGTACGTGGCCGACCTGCGCCACCCCAGCGTGGCCGGCAGCTACCTGGCCGCGTGCACCACGTATGCGACGTTGTTCAAGACTTCACCGGTGGACCTGAAATACACGGCCGGCCTGGACCCGGCGATTGCGAAACATTTGCAGACGGTGGCTTGGGAGACGGTGCAGGAGTATTTCAAGCCTTGAAGACCGAGATCATTTTCGGGTGTAACCGACGCATGGCGACAATATTTCCAACGGCACGCGGTTCGCGGAGATATTCATGACATCCACCACCCCGCCGCTGGAGGCTGTGTACTACGGCTCTCCTATTCCTAGAGGTAGAGCTCAACTGACAACGCTCGGGCTTATCTTCGATAAAGTACATTTTCCGAACGTTAGTCTTCCAGCGGAAGGGGTCGACTTCAAGGGCGTGGAGCAAGAGGCGCGCCGCATAGAGACATACGGTCGCAAGGACTATGACACCGTACTTTTGCTGGGGCTTCTCCGAGCGCTTCCGCACGTGAAAGACTTGCAGGAGTTTTGCGTCTTTACCGGGGATTTCGAATCCATATGGGCGAAGGACGCGAACTCGGACGTTGAGGCACTTGTGTCCGCATTGGAAGAAAAGATATTTGGCCCCCCTCCAGCCGGGTTTATCCCAACACGCATGCCTGCTTTTCATAAGGGGCTTCCCGGCATTGATAGCGAAAAATCCCTAACGTATGCAGGTGCGTTGTTTTATCCTGCGAACGCCATGATCTATGCTGCGAAGCATGGTCTTCCATTGATAAATGACAGTGATTTGCCGGTCCCTGCATTGGGCGGTCAGTCTGCGAAAAATAATGAGCGGCTACTATCGACCGTCTTGGCGCGGGAGTGCGTGGCACTTGCCCTGCCCACTGTCCCGTCGCTTGGGCCAAAACAGATCGTTGAGATCAGATCCGAGCTTAAGGGATCGCTTCAACCCTTTCGCACGGGCTTGTTGCGGCTCGCGGGTCGACTTAACGACTGCATAACCCAGAACGCAACAATCGAGGATATTACTGAGCAGGCTCGATTTTTGGTTGCAACGGAGATTCAGCCGGCCCTACTTGACCTCAGTGAAGGCCTTAATAGATCGACCAAGTCCATGGTCACGAGAACCTTCGAGGTTGTCCAACATTTACCCACTCTTGCTGCCAGTTTCGCGGCAATGGACTGGTCGATGGCAATAGCACAAGCCTTAGCTGCGGCAGGAGGAATCCTGACAAATCGGCAGCACGAGAGTCCGGAAGCGACCACTGCTCGCTCTCCGGTTTATTACTTGCTCAGGCTACAACAAATGTCTGGGAAGAAGCGGTGAGTACCTAGTCACAGCATCCCATAGTCCAATCAGAACAAAGCAACTTTTATGGTGCTGCGCCATATGTCGCAGAGTGCGTCCACTACTGTGAGTGTGCATGCTCAAAAACCCAATCGGGTGCACCTCAATCCCCCACCCCACACTCTCCCCCAGCGTCGCCGACGGATACAGCGAAGCCACCCGCACCGCCTCGTCTTTGTCCGCCGCTTCAATGATGAAGAACCCGCCGACCAGCTCCCTGGCTTCGGCATAAGGCCCGTCGGTCATCTGCGGCCGCAAAGCTCTTTTATGCTTTCACACGCTCAAGCATGAAGGGCACCACCATCTTTTCGATGGCCAGCAACAGCCGCTGCTCCCCTGCCAGGAAAGCCTTGGCCGGCGCTGGGTAGTGCTGGTTTTCCGCCTCTATGCCTGCGCGCACCGCTGCCAGCGCCGCCGGCAGGGCTGTGGCAATCGTGTTCAGTTCGCGTTCACTGATGCGGCGGTTCAAACCAAGGATGTCTGCTGCCTCAAGCACTGCCTGGCGTGTCACCTGACCGAACTTGGTGGCGCCGGGCAGGGGAATCATCAGATCGACCTCGGGCCAGGTGGCTCGTTGGTCTGCAAAGGCCTTGGTGCGGTAAACGGAGGTGGCCAGCATGTCGTAGGGCGGCGCCAGGTCGACGCCCTCGGCACTCACCTTGAAGGACACATTCTTGAGGTGGTTGTCGTCGTTGCCGATCAGCAGGTTGAACACCAGCCAGCGGTACAGGCGCAGGCGTGCGGCGGCGCGGCCGCGGCATTGCTCTATGCACTCGGCCAGGGTCTGCAAGCTGGCGGCTGTATTTTTGAAGTTGCGTGACTTGTTGAGCAGCTGGCACGCGTCGATGACATGCAGGCGCCGGGTTTGGCCCTGCGCGTCGATGATGCGGTCAAAGCGCTCGATCAGGTAGACGGGCTGGGGCACATAGCGGCGATAAACAGGCGGTGAGCCGAGAGCCAGCATTGCACCCAGACGCTGCATGGCGTATTCGTTGATCACCGAGGAAGGGTAGTCATCACTGAGGTGATCAGGCTTCAGGAGATGGGTGGAAGGTTCATTGCCCACAGGTTCATACAGCTGTTCGTCGCGGTAGACCACCAACAGCTTGTGCTGGGCGCCAGCGACGGACATGCGCTTGGGTGCGCCGGTACTGAGGGACTGACGCGGCAAGTCGCGTATGCGCTGGCTCAGTTCCGCGTCGGGCAGTGGCTTGAGACCGCCTCCGGCCGGAGGTGGCACGCCGGGCGCCAGCAAGACGAGTGAGCCGGCGGACTCGGCGCCCAGGTATTCGAGCAGGGCGAAGGCATCGTCGCCCTTGATGCCCGACTCCTTGATGAGTGCCTCGCGCAAGGTTTCTTCGGGCAGGAGGTTGTCAAAGTACCACTGCACCGGACGCAAGGTGCCGCCGTCCTGGTGCAAGCCTTTGGCGCGGCTGAGCGCCGGCGAAAGGTCAAAACCCTGCGGTGCCTGCATCCATTCGGCGGTGTATTCGAACTGCCAGAGATCATCGCCCTCACGGAGGGTGCCCACCTGCTGGTCATTGAGCCAGGCATCAAGCGTCCGCATGCTTCAGCCCTGCCCTGCGGCTGAGGTTTTTTGGGTGGCCCTGGTTTTTTTGTGGGGGCGGCCAATGAGTTTCGCTTGCAGCAAGGCCAGCTCCGGCGCGGATTGCTCCGGAATGTCGACCGAAACGCGCAAGCCCATTTCAGCCAGCACCTTGAGCACCAGCCCCAGACGCACGGTGTCTTTGCCCAGCTCAACATCAGAAGCGAACTGCTTGCTGACCCCCGTCAGAGTGGCCATGTCTTCGAGGCGCACTTTTTGACTGCGTCGTACAGCACGAAGGGCCAGGCCAAGGTCTTGAACGGAATGAATAGGTATTTGCATAAAAATCCTGTGATTGCAGGATTTTTACGTCATAAAGATGCTTCAGTCAAGAAAATCCTGTGATTGCAGGATTAGATGGAACCGGCAATCACTGGTTTTAAAGTCCTTTGATCGCAGGTTTTTTGCAGATTTGCGTGCTTTTGATGCTAAAAATCCTGTAATCGCAGGATATTTTAAGGCCCGCTGCCTGACGCGGGCATGGAACCCGAGTCAGGTCCGGGATGACATGCTGCGAGCTAAGGGGTTCCACAACTAAAAGCCAAAGCCTCAGCTATTTTTGTGTCTTGACCGAACAAGTGCCGATCGGGTGCACCTCGATGCCCCAGCCTATGCTTTCGCCCAGCGTGGCGGCGGGATGCAGCGACGCGATGCGTATGGCTTCCTCCTTGTTGGGCGCTTCGATGAGGATGACGCCGCCCACCAGCTCCTTGGCTTCGGCATACGGCCCGTCGGTCACGGCCGGCTTGCCGCCGCGTGGGCGGAGCGCGAAGGTGGCCTGGGGCCCTTCGAGCGAGGCGCTCCAGAGCAGGCCACCGGTTTGCGCGAGGGCTGCGTCTTTGGCCGGCAATTGCGCGGCCAGCGCCTGCATGTCGGCGGGCGCCATGGCGGCCATTTTTTCGGGGTCGTAATAAGCAAGGCAGAGGTATTGCATGGCGATGTCCTTGGGTCGGTGGTTGAGGGTCACACCTGCACGACGAACGGCTGGCCCGACTTTCGACATCTTGCCCCAGGCCCTCAAAGAAACGCCCGCAGGAATGCCTTTTCTGAGGCAGGGCCAACCTGTGCTTCGGCCAGCCACCGCGTGGGTGATTGGTTCAGTCCGCCATTTTTGCTATTTTTTTCATAGCTGCTCGCGCCCGATGGATAAGGGCTGTCGGCCGATTTTATGCACAGGTTTCGCCCGCAGGCCGCTACCCCTCGTCGAAACCCGTCAACCCCGCCAGCCATGCCTGCCTGCCCGCCCGGGTGAGTGGCAGGGCGCGGCGGTAAACGACCATCTTCAGCAGCTGGTGCCCCCCCGCTCATCAGGCCGTGGCGTCTGCGGCGCCCAGCCGCCCGCTGCCCACTAACAGCTCGTTGGGGCCACACCAGCCGTCGGCGCTGGTGAAGCGATTGAGCTGTTCCTCCATGTCGGCCCATGCGTCGTTTTGCGCCGGCACCGGGAGCGGCGCCAGTATTTCCATGATGGGCGAACCCGAAGAACGTATGAAGTCCAGGTAGTGGCGGCTGGATGGCAAATGCATGGGCGCAGTGACAGGCTCCACCTTGATGTCCGAAAAGCCGGCCAGCTCCAGCAGCTCGGCCAACACACCCGGCTTGCCCAGGCTGAACAGTGTGCCGGGCTCGAAGGGTGAGGCCGCCGTGCGGCCGGCATGCCGCAGGGCAGTTGTCATGAGGATGGCCACACAGGGGTTGGCCTGCGGCTGTGAAAACACCACCGCAGCCAACCGCCCGCCGGGCCGGAGGGCGGCGGCCATTTCCCGCAACGCCAGCACCGGCTGCGGGCAGAACATCAGGCCCAGCCGGGAGACAGCTGCATCAAAGCTCGCGCCAGCCAGCCCGAGCTGCTGGGCGTCGGCGAGCTGCGTGGTCACATTGCTCACGCCGGCCGCATGGGCGTTCTCGCTGGCCAGCTGGAGAATGCGCGCAGAAATGTCAACCGCCAGCACCGCGCCGCCGGGGCCGACGCGCCTGGCAATGTCTATGGTCTGGCCACCGGCACCGGCGGCCACGTCCAGCACACGCCCGCCTTCAGCAATGCTGGCTGAAGACAGCATGCGCACAGTGACATCGTGCAACCAGCTGTTGACCAGTGACGAATGCCGGCTCCAGCCTTCGGCGGCCTTGTCCCAGGGGTGGTGTTGCACCCCAGCTGCTGCGGTGGGTGCCATCAGTCGGCCCGGATGCTGTTGCCGCGTATGACGGGCTCCCAGTCGCGCTGCTCGGCGCTGATGCGCGCGGCAAGTTCAGCCGGGGTGCTGGATGCCGCCTGCATGCCGAACTCTGCATAGGCAGCCACGAGCTGCGGCTGCGCGAGCGCGGCACGCAGCACCTGCGAGGTGTTTTCCACCACTGCGGGTGGGGTGCGCCCGGGCATGAAAAACGCAAACCACTCGCGCACGATCAGGTCGCGGTAGCCCTGCTCGGCCAGCGAGGGCACATCGGGCAGATAGGCGCTGCGGCGCGCCCCCGAGGTGGCCAACACGCGCAGCCGGCCCGCCGCCCGGTGCTGCCGCAACAGGCCTTCGGGCAACACCAGAGCGGCAATCTGCCCACCCATCAGGTCCACCAGCGCGGGGGGCCCGCCGGCATACATCACGTGTTGCCATGGCAGGCCTTCTGCATGGAAAAGCATGGCCTCGAGCAGATGCGGCACGGTGCCCGTGCCGGGTGAGCCGACATTGGCCAGCCTGGGGTTGCGCCGCATCCAGGTGACCAGCTCCTGCACGTTGGTGACTGTCTGCGGCACCGCCGGGCCGACGGCCAGGCCCAGCGTCATCTCGCCCGCCAGCGACACCGGCCGGAGATCGAGTGCCGGGTCGTAGGCCAGCCTGGCGTACAGATAGGGGTACACGGTAGCGATGGCGCCCTGGGCCAGCAACACCACGCTGCCGTCGGCCGGGGCCGCCTTCAGCGCATTCACGGCGATCTGGCCGGCAGCCCCGGGCCGGTTGTCCACCAGCACATTGCGCGTATGGCGGCCTGTCAGTTGCTCGGCCACGCGGCGCGCAACAATGTCAGGAATGCTGCCGGCCGGGCCGGTGCACAGGATGCTGAGCTGATCAGGCGCTGGCTGGGCCGAAGCGGGCCAGGGCAGGCCCGAGGCCACAAGCCCTGCAGCAAGGCCCGAGGCTTGACTTAAAAAGGTGCGGCGGGGGTGGAAATGAACATTCATGGTGTGTTCCTTGACGGGGGAGGTGCGAAGGCTTTTTGCCTGAACACCGGAAAGCCCAGTCTAGGCAGCGAAGTGGCCGCCCACAACCCGCAGAACTGCATAATGGGGCCGCACCGACGCGGAGCTCACATGTTCGATTGGGATGACCTCAAGCATTTCCTGGCTGTGGCGCGCCACGGCAGCACCACCGCCGCCGGGCGCGCGCTGAACACAGACCAGTCCACCGTGCAGCGGCGCATCACCCGGCTTGAACAACGCATTGGCCAGCCCCTGGTCGAGCGGCACCCCAGCGGCTACCGGCTGACCGCTTACGGCCAGCAGCTGTTGCCCCATGCGCAGTTGGTCGAACAACACATGCTGGCCCTGCAGAACGTGGTGCAGTCTTCCGCGCGCGAGCTGAACGGCGTCATCCGCCTGACCTGCCCGGAACCGATTGTTTCGCGCATCACCGGGTCGGGGCTGCTGGAGCGCCTGTCAGCCCGGCACCCCGGGCTGCGTGTCGAATTCGTGATGAGCGACCACTATGTGGACCTGGGCAAGGGCGAGGCCGATGTGGCGTTTCGCTCGGGCGACACCGTGGACAACGCCCTGATCGGCCGAAAAATTGCCGACTCCCTGTGGGCGGTGTACGGCGGCCGGGAGTACCTGGCGCGCCACGGCAGCCCGCAGCGGCTGGAAGACCTGGCGCAGCACGCCTGGATTGGCTTTGACGCCAGCATGGCCAAGCACCGGGCGACGCAGTGGTTGCACGATGTCGCGCCCCACGCAAGGGTGGTGGCCACCAGTGGCAGCGTGCTCGGCGCGGTGCATTCCGTCAAGGCCAATGTCGGCCTGGGCGCACTGCCCAAGGCGCTGGGCGACGCCGAGCCGGACCTGGTGCGCGTGCTCGGCCCCATCCCCGAGCTGACGCGCAGCTGGCGCATGCTGACCACGCGCCAGTTGCGGCGCACGCCGCGGGTGCAGGCCTTCTTTGCGTTCATGGCCAGCGAGATGGACACGCTGCGCCCCATCCTCACCGGTTGAGCGTCGCCTGCCGGTGAAGGCGGCACTGTATTACTACACTTTTGATAGCTGCTTGCGCAAGCCACATAAGGGCTGGAGGCCAATTTGATGCATGCACCCCGCGCAGAGCCCAGCTGCATGGCAAGGCGACGTGGACAAGAAGCTCAAGAACATGACACCTCGGCGCTGAGCGCCGGCCGCGCCGCCATGCGCCTGGACAAGGCGGACCCGCGTTGCTGCAGAAAGGCCCGCAACAGTTGCGGGTAGTCGGGCGAAACCGCCTTGCGCACCGATGCACGCTGCGCCAGCGCGCACCGCCAGGCGTTCACCCGGGGCGTGTCACTGAAGATGCCGAAATCACCGATGCCGTCGAACACATCGAAGTACCTGAAGACCGGGCCAAAGGCCGCATCCACCATGCTGAAGCGTTCGCCGGCGAAGTAAGGGCCCTGGCCCAGGACGGCTTCAAGGTGCTGAAACTTCAGGCGCAGCGCGGTGGCACTGGCCACGAGCGCTTCTTCACTGGGGGCGTTGTAGAAAGCGCCGATGTTGCTCAGAACAGCCGAGGCAAACTCCATCCAGCTGCGGTGCTGCGCGCGCTGCAACGCGGCCTGCGGGTGCAGGCGCGGTGCGGCGGTGTCATCAAGGTATTCGCAGATGACTGCCGACTCAAACACGGCCTGGTCGCCCACCAGCAACACAGGGGTTTTTCCCAGCGGCGAGACTTCCAGAAACCAGGCGGGCTTGTGGGCCAGGTCAATGTCCTTGCGCTCGAAGGCGATGCCTTTTTCGGCCAGAACGATCGCCGCGCGCTGCACGTAAGGGCACAGGCTGTGGCTGATCAGGGTGAGTGGGTGCGTCGTTATCACTATCTGCTCCCTGGTCACAAGGCAGGCACAAAGCGCTGGCTGCGGCGCAGGGCCCAAGCACCATCGCCGCCCAGCCACAAGGCCACCGAAGCCACGGCCAGGAACGCCGGGTACTCCCAGCCACCGCCCTGGCTGGTGAAGACCCAGCCATTGCCAAGGTGCACCAGCGCGGCAGCCAGCATGACGGGCACCAGCGCCAGCGAAACCTGGCGCGCATACAGCCCGACCAGAATGGCGAGGCCACCCAGCAGTTCGGCCGCAAACACCGGGTAGGCCAGCGCACCGGGATAACCCACGCTCTCGAAAAATTGCGCTGTTCCGGGCAAGGTGAAGACAAACAGCTTCAACAGCGCATGGGCAATCCACATGACACCCAAGCTGGCGCGAAGCAGGGCGATGCCGTAAGGGGCGGTGGGGTTGATGTCAGGTCTGGGCATTGCATTTCTCCATTGAATTGATTGGTGGATGTAATGTAGGATTGCAATAACGCATTGAAAATAGGCACGCACGCAAACCATGAATGCAACAACGCAATACAAGCTCAGCGCCCAGGATGTGGAAGTGGTGCTGGCGCTGGTGCGGGCCGGCACCCTGGCAGAAGCGGGCGAGCGGCTCGCGGTGGATGCATCGACGGTGTTCCGCTCCCTGCAGCGCATTGAAAAGGGTTTGGGCCAACGCCTGTTTGAACGCTCGCGCACGGGCTACCAGCCGCTGGAACTGGCGCAGGTGCTGGCCAGCCATGGGGAGCAGCTGGAGGTGCAGCTCGAGTCGGCACGTTCGGCCGCGCAGGCCGAGACCGAGCAGGTCTCGGGCAGCGTGCGCATCACCACCACCGACACCCTCCTGCATGGGCTGGTGGCGCCAGCGCTGGGTTTGCTGCAGGCAAGCCACCCTTTGCTGAGCTACGAGCTTCATGCCGGCAATGAGTTGGCCAGCCTGACCCGGCGCGACGCCGACATTGCCGTGCGGGCCACCCGGCGCCCGCCCCAGCACCTGGTGGGCAAACATGTCGGTCCGATCCGCATGGCCTTGTTTGCCGCCAGAAAGGGCGGCCCCAAACACTTCGACGCGGACATCGCCGGCAAAGCGAACTGGGTCGCCCCGGACGACGCCCTGCCGGAGCACCCCTCGGTGATCTGGCGTAAAAAACACTTTCCCAAAGTGACGCCGCGCTACCGGGTCGACAGCATCCTCACCGTGGCAGAGATCGTGGGGCAAGGCATGGGCATCGGCCTGTTGCCAATTTTTCTCGCCAGAGATCGAACCGATTTACGCGCCCTGACGGATGCACTGGATGAATGCCAGACGGAGCTCTGGCTGTTGACACACACCGAGTCAAGGCACCTGAGACGGGTGTCCACAGTGTTCGGCCACCTGGCCAAACACATGACGCTGGCCTGAGGTGCAGCGGCTCAGCCCGGCAATCCCGGCAAGGCAGCCATGTCCGCAAAAAATGTGCGCACGCCGCGGGTGTCGGCCTTCTTTGAATTCATGGTCAGCGAGATAGACCGCTGCGCCCCATCCTCACCGGTTGAGCCTCGCCTGCCGGTGAAGGCGGCACCGCATTACTACGCTTTTGATAGCTGCTTGCGACCGCCGTACAAGGGCTGACGGCCGATCTGATGCACAGGTTTCGCCTGCAAGCCCCTTCGCCCCGCAGCAAGACCCGACATCGCCGACAGGCCGCGCCGTGCGCGCCTACGCCACAGCGGGGGGCAAGGTCACGTGGAAAACCGTGCAGCCGGGCACGGAGTCGTAACCAATGCGGCCCCCCATGTGCTCGACCATTTCCTTGGCGATCGACAGGCCGAGGCCGGAGCCGCCTTTTGGCCGGCTGGCCGTCATCTGGGCCTGGGCAAAACGCTGGAAGATGCGCCCGCGAAACTCGTCGGGAATACCGGGTCCCTGGTCTGTGACCTGCAGGCGGACAGCGCTGCCAGGGCCTGCCTGCGAAGCCTCCACCCGCACCTGGCTGCCCTTGGGGGCAAACTTCAGTGCGTTGGAAATCAGGTTGGCCAGCACCTGGTGCAGGCGCTGGGCGTCGGCGCGCAGGTGCAGGCCGGCGCCGCCCGACACTGCCAGTCGCACACCGGCCGTGTTTGCCACGGCTTCGAACGCCTGCGCCGCGCGCTCCAGCAGGGGCGCGACATCCAGGGCGTCGATCTGGAACGTCATCTGGCCGGAAGCCATCTTCTCCATGTCCAGGATGTCGTCCACGATGGTGCGCAGGCGTTCTGAATTGCGCGCGGCCAGGGTCACCAGCCGCGCGGCGCCTTCCGGCAGCACACCGGCCATGCCGCCGTCCAGGAGCTTGACGGCACCGTGGATGGAGGTCAGCGGGGTGCGCAGTTCATGGCTCACCACCGAAATGAACTCGCTTTTCATGCGCTCCATTTCCTTGCGCTGCGTGATGTCGGTGACGATGGAAAGAATGACCGGCCGGCCGAAGCTGGACACCAGTTGCCAACGCGCCTCCACCGGGTAACTGCCGCCGTCGCTGCGCTGCCGCACCCCTTCAAACACGACTTGCGGCGCGCCTTCCTGCAGCTGCCGCACATAGGCGTTGAAGGTTGCATGGTTCTGGCCCTTCATCACGTCCATCGGCGTCATGCCGCGCAACTGCTCCAGCGAATAGCCCAGGCTGCGTACCGCGCTGGGGTTGGCATAGAGGTAGCGCAGGGACTGCGGGTCGGTGACCAGGATCTCGTCGGCCACCGTGTCCACGAGCGCGCCAAACCAGTTGAGCATGCGGCTTTGCCGCCCGGCTTCGAGCACGGCCATCATCACATCGGCCAGCTGGTCCAGGGAATGCCGCTGGGCCAGACTGAGTTGCCGGGGTTCGGAATCGAGCACACACAACATGCCGATGGCGTGGCCCCGGTCGCTGCGCAGCTGGCTGCCGCAGTAAAAGCGGATGCCGGCGTTGGTGAGCACAGGGTTGTTCGCAAAGCGCTCGTCGCGCTCGGTGTCGGGCACCTCGAACACCTCGTTCTCAAGGATGGCGTGGCCGCAGACACTTTCATCGCGGGTGGTCTGACCGAAGGCCAGGCCGTACTCGGCCTTGAACCATTGCCGGTCGCGGTCGATCAGCGTGACGGCCGCGTACTGGGTACCGCAGATGGCTGCCGCCAGCTCGGCGAATTCGTTGAACACCTTCTCTGAGGGGGTGTCCAGCACGCCAAAGTCGTGAAGGTCGGCGAGCCGATCAGCTTCGTTGGGGGGAAGGGAGGGCGCGCGCATCGGGCAGGGTGAAGTGGGGGCATTTTATCGCGTTGGGCCGCAACCGGCCGTTCACCCCAGCAGCGCGGGCAGCACCCCCATGTCGGCAAAAACGTGGCGGGCGCCGGCCCTGATCAGGGCGTCCGGCGCGTCATGCCCGGCTTCGGGCGGGCTGTAGCCAAACACAGTGGCGCCGGCGGCCACGCCGGAGGTGACGCCGGCCACGGTGTCTTCCACCACCACGCAGCGGTGCGGGGCGATGCCCAGCGCGGCGGCGGCGGCCAGGTAGACGTCGGGTGCGGGTTTGGAGCGCGGCATTTCGTGCCCGCTGAAGATGCGGCCCTGGAAGGACGGCATGAGGCCGCACTTTTCCAGCTGCAGCTCAACCTTGAAGCGGTCGGCGCCGGAAGCGCAGGCAATGCGGCCCTGGTACAGGGTGTGGATCTGCGCCACGGCTTCGACGGCGCCGCGGATCGGCAGCAGGCCTTCGGCGAGCGCCTCGTTGCGCCGGCCGCGAAACTCGTGCAGCCACTGCTCGGTCAGCGGCTGGCCGGTGTTGGCCTCGATGACGGCGATCTCGTCCTTGACGGCCTTGCCGATGAACAGGCGCATGCACTCGGTGGAGCTGAGCTTCCAGCCGGCTTCTTCCAGCATGTCGCGCAGCACGCCGTTGGTGATGGGCTCGCTGTCGACCAGCACGCCGTCACAGTCAAACAACACGGCTTCAAATTTCAACACGGGGGCCTCTCTTCAAAACGCTATTGATTCAGGAGCTGCTGGCTCAGGTGGGATAAGGGCTAGAGGCCTTTTCATTCACCAACTTCAGGCGTCAAAGCTGGTCGCCGTCCACATAGTACCAACGGCCGGCTTCGCGCACAAAGCGGCTGCGCTCGTGCAGGCGCACGGCGGGGCTGCCCGGGCTTTTCTGGCGGGCGACAAATTCGACTTCGGCGTGGCTGTCGTCCAGCGGCCGGTGCTGGCGCACGTCCAGCCCCAGCCATTTCACGCCGGGGTCGAACTCGATGGCCGGCGGGCGGCGGCTGCTGTGCCAGGTGGCGAGCAGGTGGTCGGCGCGTTCGAGCACAAAGGCGGAGTAGCGCGAGCGCATCAGCGCCTCGGCGTCGGGCGCCGGCGTGTCGTGCGCCAGGTAGCGGGCGCAGCAGGCGGCGTAAGCCAGCGGCCGGCCGCGCGCATCGGCCCGGCCGCAGGGGCAGGCGGCCACCGTCAGCCTTTGGCTCGCGCCGCGTGGGCCTGCTTGTGCGCTTCCAGGGTTTCCACCGGGGCACCCTGCTTTTTCCACTCGGCAAAACCGCCGTCGATGTGAGCCACATTGCGCATGCCCATGTCCTGCAGGGTTTTGGTGGCCAGCGCGCTGCGCCAGCCGGCGCCGCAGAACAGGATGAACTGCTTGCCCTCGTCGCCGAACACCGGCTTGAAATACGGCGAGGCCGGGTCCACCCAGAACTCCAGCATGCCGCGCGGCGCCAGCAGGGCACCGGGTACCGTGCCTTCGCGTTCGAGCTCGCGCACGTCGCGGATGTCGACGATCTGCACCTGCGGGTCGGCAAGTCTGGCCTGGGCCTCGGCCACCGAATAAGTGGTGACCTGCGCCATGGCCTCATCGACGAGGGCGCGGAATCCTTTGGTGATGGGCATGGGATTTGTCTCTGGTTGTGGATGGCGGACGGGCGGTCAAGTTTACGGCGCCCGGGGCTCGATTCAAGCGGGGGCCGCGGGACCGGCTTTGCCGGACCGCAGGCGCCGCCCCCTGCAAGGGGGGAGGAGGCTACACGCAGTGAGCCTCAACGGGGGTGTGCCTACAAATTGCGTTGAATGATGATTTTCTGCACGTCAGACGTGCCTTCGTAGATCTGGCAGACACGCACGTCGCGGTAGATGCGCTCCACCGGGAAGTCGCTGACATAACCGTAGCCGCCCAGGGTCTGGATGGCGGCGCTGCAGACTTTTTCGGCCATTTCACTGGCGAAGAGTTTGGCCATGGCCGCTTCCTTCAGGCAAGGGAGCCCTGCGTCGCGCAAACTCGCCGCGTGCCAGATCAGCTGGCGTGCGGCTTCGACCTGGGTGGCGCAGTCGGCCAGGCGGAAACCGACCGCCTGGTGGTTGACGATGGCGGTGCCGAAACTCTGGCGCTCCTTGGCGTACTGCACGGCAAACTCAAACGCACTGCGCGCCATGCCCACGCTTTGCGCGGCAATGCCGATGCGCCCGCCTTCGAGCGCACCCAGCGCGATCTTGTAGCCCTCGCCCTCGGCACCGATCAGGTTCTCGGCCGGGATGCGGCAGTTGTCGAAGTTGATCTGCGCCGTGTCGCTGGAGTTCTGGCCCAGCTTGTCTTCAAGCCGCGCCACGACGTAGCCAGGCGCATCAGTCGGCACCATGAAGGCGCTCATGCCTTTTTTGCCGGCTCCCTTGTCGGTGACGGCAATCACCACGGCCGCGTGGCCGTTCTTGCCGCTGGTGATGAACTGCTTGACGCCGTTGATCACATATTCATCGCCCTCTTTCACCGCCGTGGTGCGCAATGAGGACGCATCGCTGCCTACATGCGGCTCGGTCAGGCAGAACACACCCAGCATCTGCCCCTGCGCCAGCGGTGTGAGCCACTGCTTTTTCTGCGCCGCATTGCCGTAGCGCAGCAGGATGGCGTTGACCGGGCAGTTGGTCACGGAAATCGCCGTGCTGGTGCCGCCGTCGCCGGCGGCGATTTCCTCGATCACCAGCGCGAGCGTCAGGTAGTCGAGGTTGGCGCCGCCCAGCTCTTCGGGCACGCAGATGCCGTAAGCGCCGAGTGCGGCCAGGCCTCTATGCGCCTCGACTGGAAAGTGGTGCGCCTTGTCCCAGGCCGCGGCATGGGGCCAGAGTTCGGTCTGGGCAAAGTCGCGCACGGCGTCGCGGATCATTTCCTGGTCTTGCGTCAGCAGCATGAGAGGTCCTACCAGGCCAATGCCTGGCCGTCGTGATTGATGAAAGTCCCATTGTGTTCCGGACGCAGGTTGGCCACGGTGGCGCGCATGTCGGCAACGCTTTGCGTGACATCCAGATCGGCGCCAGGGCCGCCCATCTCCGTCTTCACCCAACCCGGGTGCATCGCGACGCAAACGGCTTTGCCTTGCAAGCCAAACGAGATGTCCTTGACGACAGAGTTGACGGCGGCCTTGGAGGCGCGGTACAGCCAGCTGTTGCCATTGGTGCGCAACCCCATGGACCCCATGCGGGATGACAAGACCACCAGCCGGGCGTCAGGTGCCAGCACTTGCGCCAGTTGCGGCAGCACGCGCATGGGCGCCAGCACATTGATGCGCATCACCTGATCGAAAACCTCAGCCGACGGAGGGTCGCCCACATTGCCGCCCGCCAGAACACCGGCAACATACAGCGCCACCTCGATCTTCTCGCCGTCGAGCTGCCAGGCCAGGCCGCTCACGCTGGCGGGCTCGGCCACATCGAGCCGGAGCGCCTGCGCGCCCAGAGCGTTCAGGCGCGCCAGGCCGGCGTCGTCGCGCGCGGTGGCGATGACGCGTGCGCCGGCCTCACGGTACTGGCGCACAAACTCCAGGCCAATGCCGCGCGAGGCGCCGATGACGAGCACCGTGCTCATGTCAGGTTTTCATGCATAAAATCGGCCTCCAGCCCTTATACGACGAGCGCCACCAGCTATGCAATTTATAGCAATTCAATGGCAATCGCAGTGCCTTCACCGCCGCCTATACACAGCGTGGCAACACCTTTTTTCAGGCCGCGGGCCTTGAGCGCGTACATCAGCGTGACGATGATGCGCGCGCCGCTGCAACCGATCGGGTGGCCCAGTGCGCAGGCGCCGCCGTTGACGTTGACGATGTCGTGGCTGATGCCCAGCTCTTTCATGGCGGCCATGGGCACCACGGCAAAAGCCTCGTTGATTTCCCACAGGTCCACGTCTTTGACGCTCCAGCCGATTTTCTTGAGCAGCTTGTTCACGGCGCCGACCGGCGCGGTGGTGAACCACTCGGGCGCCTGGGCAAAGGTGGCGTGACCGACGATGCGGGCCAGCGGCTTGGCACCCAGCTCCCTGGCCGTCGACTCGCGGGTGAGCACCAGGGCGGCAGCGCCGTCGTTGATCGACGAGCTGGAGGCGGCGGTGATGGTGCCGTCTTTCTTGAAGGCGGGGCGCAGCGTGGGAATCTTGTCGAGCTTGACCTTGCCCGGACCCTCGTCGATGGAAATCACCGTGTCGCCGCTGCGGCCCTTGACGGTGACGGGGGTGATTTCGTCCTTGAATGCGCCGGACTCGGTGGCTGCCTTGGCGCGGTTCACGCTGGTGGTGGTAAACGCGTCCTGCGCTTCACGCGTGAACTGGTACTTCTCGGCGCACTGCTCGCCGAAGGTGCCCATGGCGCGGCCGGGTTCGTAGGCGTCTTCCAGGCCGTCGAGCATCATGTGGTCGTAAATGCGGTCATGGCCGATGCGGATGCCGCCGCGGCCCTTGAGCAGCAGGTGCGGTGCGTTGGTCATGCTTTCCATGCCGCCGGACACCATCACGTCGCGGCTGCCGACCAGCAACTGGTCGTGCGCGAGCATCGTGGCTTCCATACCGGAGCCGCACATCTTGGACAAGGTGACCGCACCCGCGCTGGCAGGCAGGCCGCCCTTGAAACCAGCCTGGCGCGCCGGTGCCTGGCCCTGGCCGGCCATCAGGCAGTTGCCGAACAGCACTTCGTCGACTTTTTCGGGTGCAATGCCCGAGCGCTCGATGGCGGCCTTGATGGCGGCGCCGCCGAGGTCGTGCGCGGCAAGGCTGGAAAAGTCGCCCTGGAAGCCGCCCATGGGGGTGCGGGCAGCGCCGAGGATGACGACGGAATCAGTGATGGGATTGGACATGGTGGTTTTCTCCTGAGTTGAACAAGTTAAACAAATTAGGCAAGCTGGATGACTGCGCCACGCTCTTCACATGGCCATGCTCAGGCTTTCTGCGCCGCGTGCCGGCGCAGAAAACGCCGCTCGCGCTCGTAGGGAAACACATCGTGCACATGGCCGGCGGCAATGCGCTCCTTGTGGCCTTGCCAGAAGGCGGCGTCGAGCAGGTCGGCGTGGTGCTTCATGAAGACCTCGCGCACGGCGGCGTTGCCGAGCAGGAAGGGCTCGAAGGTCTCGGGAAACACGTCCCGGGGACCAACCGAGTACCAGACCTCGCCACTCATCTCTTCTTCCTCGTTGCGCGGCGTGGGCACCTTGCGGAAGTTGCAGTCGGTGAGGTATTCGATCTCGTCGTAGTCGTAGAACACGACCTTGCCGTGGCGCGTGATGCCGAAGTTCTTGAACAGCATGTCGCCCGGGAAGATGTTGGCGGCCACCATGTCCTTGATGGCGTTGCCGTATTCGATGATGGCGCGCTCGATCTGGGCCTTGGCCGCCGGCTCGTCCACACCGGTGTCGAAGGCTTCCTGGAGGTAGATGTTGAGCGGGATCATGCGGCGCTCGATGTACACATGCTTGATGATGACCTCGATGTTGCCGTCGGCGTCGCGGTCGCTGACCTCGAGCTGGCTGGGCGCAAATTTCTCAAGCTCGGCTATCAGTGCGTCGTCGAAACGTTCGCGCGGGAAGGCCACCTCGCTGTACTCCTGCGTGTCGGCCATGCGGCCGACGCGGTCGTGCTGCTTGACCAGCAGGTACTTGGCCTTGATCTGTTCGCGCGTGGTGTCCTTCTGCGGCGGGTAGTAGTCCTTGATCACCTTGAACACATAGGGGAAGGAAGGCAGGTCGAACACCAGCATGACCATGCCCTTGATGCCGGGGGCGCTGCGGAACTTGTCGGTCGAGTGGCGCAGGTGATAGAGGAAGTCGCGGTAGAACAGCGTCTTGCCCTGCTTGGCCAGGCCCAGCGCGTTGTAGATTTCGGCGCGCGGCATGCGCGGCATCATGCTGCGCAGGAACTGCACATAGGCCGAAGGAATGCCCATGTCCACCATGAAATAGGCCCGGGCAAAACTGAACAGGATCAGCAGGTCGTCCTCGCTGATCAGCACGGAATCAATCGCCAGCTTGCCCGACCTGGCGTGCAGCAGCGGCAGCGCAAAGGGCAACTCGTTGAAACCGTTGATCAGCTTGCCGACGATATAGGCGCCCTTGTTGCGAAAGAACAGGCCGGAGAGCACCTGGATCTGGAAGTTGGCGCGCAGTTTGACGTCGCCCAGGCGGGCGCCCAGTTCCCCGACCACGTAGCCGGCGTCGCGCGCCAGGTCTTCAAACTCGATGTGCAGCTCGAAATCATTGACCAGCCGCACCAGGTGGTCGTGCAGGGTGTCGCGCTGGGGGTAGTAGGCCCGGTAAGTGGGCTGCGCGGCGGGCTCGTCGTTTTCGATGTATTCGGTGCTGATCGCCGGCCGGACAAAAATGAAGTTGTTCTGGAAATAGCTGCGGTGCAGGATCTTGGTGGTGACCGAGTTGAAAAAGGTCTCGGCCAGTTCCGGCTGGTGGTGATCGACCAGCAGCCCGATGTAATGCAGCTTGACCTGGTGCCAGACGTCCATGGACTGCTCGCCCGCCTTGAACTCGCGCTCCAGCCGGTTGGAGGCCTCGCGCACCCGCAGGTCGTAGAACTCGATACGTTCGCGCTGCGCCCGCTGCTGGCCATGCCAGTCGGCGGTTTCAAAGCGGTGTTTGGCGCGCGCCGACTCGGTGCGGAACAGCTGGTAATGGCGGTTGAAGCCGTCCATCATCGCCTTGGCGATGTCGTAGGCAAGCGGCGAGTCGAGGCGCTGGGGAAACATGGCCGTCAGGCAGGGCGCCGGGAATCCCAGACACGATCGACCGCCAGGCGGTACAGCGCATCAAGATCGGCGGGGTCGGAAATGGTCATCTTCAGGTCCTGCAGCAGGCCGTCGTGCACGCCGAAGGCCCAGCCGTGAATGCTGACCTTCTGGCCCATGGCCCAGGCATCGACCATGACGGTGCTGACGCAGACGTTGACCACCTGCTCGATCACATTGAGGTCGCACAACGCGTCGGCGCGCACGGCCTCGGGCAGGCTGTCGAGCAGCTGGCGATGGCGATGGCGCACGTCCTGGATGTGGCGTATCCAGTTGTCGGCCAGGCCGATACGCGCGCCGTCCAGCGCCGCCTGCACGCCGCCGCAGCCGTAGTGGCCGACCACCATGATGTGCTCGACCTTGAGCATGTCCACCGCGAACTGGATGGCTGACAGCGCGTTGAGGTCGGAGTGCACCACGATGTTGGCGACGTTGCGGTGCACAAACACCTCGCCCGGCTCCAGGCCGGTGATCTGGTTGGCCGGCACGCGGCTGTCGGAGCAGCCGATCCACATGTACTTGGGCTTTTGCTGCTTGACCAGCTTGGTGAAGAAGCCGGGGCGATCCCGCTCGACCTGCTCGGCCCAGGCGCGGTTGTGGGAAAAAAGGTCTTGGATGGAGGAAGTCATGCGGGTATTTTCACCTGCTGGGTCGGACACGGCCTGCACGGACGACTCACATGGTTTCAGCAAACAGCTCGCGCCCGATCAGCATGCGGCGGATCTCGCTGGTGCCGGCGCCGATTTCATACAGCTTGGCGTCGCGCCAGAGCCGGCCCAGCGGGTAGTCGTTGATGTAGCCGTTGCCGCCGAAAATCTGCACGCCCTCGCCGGCCATCCAGGTGGCTTTTTCGGCGCACCAGAGAATGACCGACGCGCAGTCCTTGCGCACCTGGCGCACATGCTCGGTACCCAGCAGGTCGAGGTTTTTGGCGACGGTGTAGGCAAAGGAGCGACCGGCCTGCAGCACGGTGTACATGTCGGCGACCTTGCCCTGGATCAGCTGGAACTCGCCGATGCTGGTGCCGAACTGCTTGCGGTCATGGATATAGGGAATCACGCTGTCCATGACGGACTGCATGATGCCCAGCGGCCCGCCGGTGAGCACCGCGCGCTCGTAGTCCAGTCCGCTCATGAGCACCTTGGCGCCGCTGTTGAGACCGCCCAGGATGTTCTGCGCCGGCACCTCGACGTTGTTGAACACCAGCTCGCCGGTGTGGCTGCCGCGCATGCCCAGCTTGTCAAGTTTTTGCGCAACCGAAAAGCCCTTCATGTCTTTTTCAATCAGGAAGGCGGTGACGCCACGCGCGCCGAGCTCAGGTTCGGTCTTGGCGTAGACCACCAGCGTGTCGGCGTCGGGGCCGTTGGTGATCCACATCTTGCTGCCGTTGAGCAGGTAGTAGCCGCCCTTGTCCTCGGCTTTCAGTTTCATGCTGATCACGTCGCTGCCGGCGCCGGGCTCGCTCATCGCCAGCGCGCCGACATGTTCGCCGCTGATCAGTTTGGGCAGGTATTTTTTGCGCTGATCCTCGGTGCCGTTGCGCTTGATCTGGTTCACACACAGATTGCTGTGGGCGCCGTAGGACAGGCCGACGGAAGCGCTGGCCCGGCTGATTTCTTCCATCGCGATCATGTGCGCCAGATAACCCATGTTGGCGCCGCCGTACTCCTCGCTGACGGTGATGCCGAGCACGCCGAGGCTGCCCATTTTCTGCCACAGGTCCATCGGGAACTGGTCGTTGGCGTCGATGGCGGCGGCGCGCGGCGCAATCTCGGCCTGGGCGAATTCGCGCACGGCGTCGCGCAGTGCGTCAATATCTTCGCCAAGCTGGAAGTTGAGTCCGGGCAGGTTGTTCATGGGATCTCCTTGGATTGATTTTGTCGTGGGATTCAGTTTTTCACGTCGTCACGGCCGGTGATGGTCATCAGCGTGGCGCCCATGGTGGCAATGAGTTTTTCGCGGCCGTCGTCGATGGCATAGGCCCGCCCCTCGGTCACGGTGACGGTGCGCCCGGGCTTGATGACCTGGCCCACCATGCGAAAACGCTGGCCTTTAGCGGGGGCCAGCAGGTTGATCTTGTATTCGATGGTCAGCACGCCAGCGTCCAGCGGCATGAGCGTGAAGCCGGCGTAACCGCAAGCCGAGTCGAGCGCCGTGGCCACCATGCCGGCATGCAGAAAACCGTGCTGCTGGCTCAGGCCGGCCGCCCAGTCGAGCTCGATGACGACCCGGCCGGGCGTGATACCGGCCAGCGAGGCGCCCAGGGTGGCCATGGCCCCCTGGCGTGCAAAACTGTCCTGCACGCGGGCCGCATAGCCTGGGTCTTTGGGCTCGAAATGGGGCAATTCCATGGCCGGTTCCTGATTGACGTTTACGTAAACGTCAATTATGGCCTATTTTGCGGTTTTGGCCGTCTTGCCCAGCAGCGCGCGGGCTTCCTTCTCATGGAGCCGGACCTCTTCGAGATTGGCCTGCAGGTCGGCCATCTGCTCCTCCAGCTGCTTGCGGTGCTGGGCCAGCACGGCCAGGAATTTCTTCAACTGCGGCCCGGTGTCGCGCGGGCTGTCATAGGTGTCGATGATTTCCTTGGCCTCGGACAGGCTCAACCCCAGGCGCTTGGCGCGCAGGGTGAGCTTGAGCCGGGTGCGGTCGCGGGCGCTGTACACACGGTTGCGCCCGCCGGGCCCCTCGCGTTGCGGCTGCAACAGGCCCATGTCTTCGTAAAAACGGATGGCGCGTGTGGTCAGGTCGAACTCTTTGGCCAGATCGCTGATGGAGTGCGTGGTCGTGGTTGCCATGTGGTGAAACCCTGGGGACAGGTTGCTGGTGAAGCCGCTCGCTAATTCGGGTGTAATGCAGAGATCAAGCTTACGTTAACGTAAACGTCAATTCAACCCGGCGATCTTACAAGATGAATCCACAGGAAGCCCAGCTGCACTACCCTTTCGGCGATGCCCTGCCGCCGTCCGGCGGCGCCCTGGAGGTCGCCCCGGGCGTCAGGTGGCTGCGCATGCGCCTGCCCTTTGCGCTGGACCATATCAACCTGTGGCTGCTGCGTGACGAGTTGCCCGGCCCCACAGGCGCCACCGTGCCCGGCTGGACCGTGGTCGACTGCTGCGTCAGTCGCGACGAGGCCAAGGCGCAGTGGGAACAGATTTTTGCCGCTGAGCTGGAAGGTTTGCCGATTCTGCGCGTCATCGTGACGCACATGCACCCGGACCACATCGGGCTGGCGCACTGGTTGTGCCGGCGCTGGAACGCGCCGCTGTGGATCAGCGCCACCGATTACCACACCGCCCGCATCGCCACCCAGAGCAGCACTGGTTTCGGCGGTGAAAGTGCCGCCGGCTTTTTTGCCTCGCATGGGCTGACCGATCCCGATTCCCTGGCCATGATCCGGGCACGCGCCAACTACTACCCCGGGTTGGTTCCCGAAGTGCCCGCCCACTTCCACCGCATGCTTGACGGCCAGGTGATCACCATCGGCGGGCGCCGCTGGACCTGCATCAGCGGTTATGGCCATGCACCCGAACACATCGCGCTGCACTGCGCTGAGACCCACACGCTGATCAGCGGGGACATGGTGTTGCCGCGCATTTCAACCAATGTCAGCGTGTACGACACCGAGCCTGAATCCAACCCGCTGACCCTGTTTTTGCAGTCCATCGACAAATTCGCGCCCCTGCACGCCGATACGCTGACCCTGCCCTCGCACGGCAAGCCCTTCCGGGGCCTGCACACCAGGATTGCACAGCTGCATGAACATCACCGGGACCGTCTGGCCGAGGTCATACACGCCTGCCAGGCCAGCCCCTGCAGCGGCGCAGATATCCTGCCGGTGATGTTCAAGCGCGCCCTGGATCTGCACCAGACCACCTTCGCCATGGGGGAGGCGGTGGCGCATCTGCACACCTTGTGGTTTGAAGGCCGGCTGCAGCGCCGGCTGGGTGACGACGGTATTTACCGGTTTGCGCCAGCCTGAAACGATGCGTCCGGGGGAGTGTCGGGATCTGCGAACGCCGGCTGCCCATCAAATCGGTCGCCAGGCCGCAGCCAGACTATCGTCTCAGCGTCTCAGCGCCGCATCAACGCCATTTGCTGTTGGCCCCGACAAGGGCGGTAACGTAACCCTGCAACCAGTCAAAGTTGATTGGTTTTCCATGAAAATGCGCATCCAGGGGAAGGCCGCCCCTGGCCTTGATGGCTTCCTGGGACAAACCGCTGATCACCAGGATCTGCATGGCAGCCAGCTGCTGGTTGCGCTTGATGCTGCGCAGCATCTCGATGCCATCGATGCCGGGCATGTTCAGGTCGGTGATCAGCAAGTCCGGACGCATGCTGGCAATGTCCATCAACGCCTCCATCGCCGACGGCATGAAGGTGCAATCCATCGCCAGGTCCCATTCGTCGAAATGGGCGAGGTACAACTCGCGGGTCAGCTCTTCATCTTCCACCACCAGAACACTCAGGCGGTGCCGGGTATCCGGGGCGGCCCTGGCGAGTTGCGGGTTGTGTCTTTTCAGGTAGTTGTCGAGCGCCCGCAGGGACAGCCGGCGGTGGCCGCCCAGCGTTTTCCAGGCCGGGATCTCCCCCCTTTCAACCAGCGACTGCACCGTGGCCACCGACAAGCCCAGCAACTTGGCGGCATAGGTGGTGCCGCAGTAGTCGTCACCGGAGAACTCTTTCGCCGGAATGGCGTTTTCCAAGGATGAAGGGTCAAGCGTCACGTGAAAGTCCAAAAAGGTTGGAATCCGGCGAATTGCGCATTTTGATGGATGGGTTCATGAATTTCACTGTTCCAGCAAATTTGATACTTGCCGGCTGAAGTCACCCGTCATGGTACCGTGGTTTATCGACCAACCCGCAATGGCCAACTGCCGGTCGTGCGCTCTGACGTCCAGGCAGGCGGCGGGACGGGTGGAGCCGTTTCCGTCCAGGCCGGACGTCCGCCTGCGGACCGGGCACCAGGGTTGGATCAGCCCGGTTCCTGCCCGGTCGCCTGACGGCTCGAGCCTCGCTGGCCGGCCTTCTCGCGGTTGATCCGCTGGACTGCAACAACATCGATGATCAACGCCACGTTGCCGTCGCCGAGAATCGTTGCAGCGGAAATGCCCGGCACCTTGCGGTAATTGGTTTCCAGATTCTTGACCACCACCTGGTGTTGGCCGACCAGTTGATCCACCAGCAATGCAAAACGTGTGCCATCCGCCTGGACAATGACCGCAATGCCCTGCATCGGATGGCTCACCGCATCGGCGACCCCGAACAGCTTGTGCAGCTCGATCAGCGCCAGGTATTCACCGCGTACATGCATGACATGTTCTTCGCTGGTGATCGAATGGACATCTTTTTCCAGCGGCTGCAGGGATTCGATGACGTAGTTCAGCGGAAGGATGTAGATCTCCTGGCCAACCTTGACCGACATGCCGTTGAGGATGGCCAGCGTCAGCGGCAGCACGATCCTGATGGTCGTGCCCTTGCCTTGCGCGGACGCGATTTCCACGTGGCCACCCATTTCGTGGATATTGCGTTTCACCACGTCCATGCCCACCCCGCGTCCGGACACGTCCGTCACGGCCTCTGCCGTGGAAAAGCCGGGAGCAAAAATCAGCTGCCAGACTTCGTCATCGGAAATCGTCTCGCTGATGGCCATGCCCTGCTGTATCGCCTTGGCGAGAATCCTCTCCCGGACCAGCCCGCCGCCGTCGTCCTTGACCTCGATCACGATGCTGCCGCCCTGGTGCTGCGCCGACATGGTCAAACGCCCGACCGGGTCCTTGCCGGCGAACACCCGGTGCTCGGGACTTTCGATGCCGTGGTCCAGGCTGTTGCGGACCAGATGGGTGATCGGGTCGATGATCCGCTCGATCAGGCTCTTGTCGAGCTCCGTTTCCTTGCCGACCGTGATCAACTGGACCTGCTTGCCGAGCTTGGCCGACAGGTCGCGGATCAGGCGCGGAAAACGGCTGAAGACATAGTCCATGGGCATCATCCGGATCGACATCACCGATTCCTGCAGATCTCGGGCGTTGCGCTCCAGATGACCCATGCCGCTGAGCAGGCGTTCGTGCAGCACCGGGTCCAGCGTCGAAGCGGTCTGCGTCAGCATCGACTGGGTGATCACAAGTTCACCGACCAGGTTGATGATCTGATCGACCTTTTCGACATCCACCCGGATGGAACTTGACTCCTTGGCACTCCCTGCCACGGCGCCCACGGCAGCACCCGCGGTGGGCTTGGCCGCGACCGGTGCAGGCGCAGAAGTCTCCGTGGAAACCGCCTGGCCCTCCGGGATACCGGTGTCCGGGATCACCGTTGCGGCACCGGGAGCGGCCAGGGGCTCCGTGCTGATTTCCATCTGATCAGCCTCGATGATGAAGCAGCAAACCGCAATGATGTCGTCGGCGTCACAGGTGGTCTTGAGCCAGATGCTCAGGCTGTCCTCTGTCTGGGTTTGCGCGATCACTTTTCCCAGATTGGCCAGCTCACCGCTCAGCACCCGGCAATCGTCCTCCGAGACTTTCAGAAAACGCACTTTCAGGGTCTGCCCGTCCGTGGCGTCTGCCGTCTCGGCTGCAGGCGGAGGCGGAGCCGGTGCCGGTACGGCGACTACCGCCTGCGCCGGGGCTGCAGCAGGTCCGGCAGCCGATCCGCCCACTTCCTCCTGGGCCAGCTGCCGCAACACCTCGCAGATTCGCGCGACCGTGTCGCGGTCAGGTTCGCCGCCGTCCCGGTAGGCACTCATTTGTTTTTGCAACACGTCTTTGGTCTCCAGAAAGGCATCCATCAGCCTGGTGTTCAGTTTGAGTTCGCCGTGGCGCGCACGGTCGAACAGGTTTTCAAGCAGGTGCGTGGTGTCCGTCAGCGCCAGAAAACCAAATGTCGCTGCGCCGCCCTTGATCGAATGCGCGGCACGAAAGATCGCATTGAGGTGTTCGCTGTCCGGCGCCTCGAGGTCGAGCCCGAGAAGCAGCAGCTCCATCTCGGCCAGCAACTCGTCGGCCTCCTCAAAAAATGCCTGGTAAAACTGTGTGATATCCATCGCGCTAGGTCTCTCGTATTTGGGTACTGTCGCCCCCGGTGGGCGACAGGTGCCACCCGTCGGGGGAGGGGCGGTCTCAGGCCATCAGGCTGCCCACCACGGCCAGCAAGGTGTCGGATTCGATGGGCTTGCACAACCAGCCGGTCGCGCCGGCCTTTCTCGCCTCTGATTTGCAGGCGTCATTGCTGACCGTGCTCAGAATCAGGATGGGCACCTGCGCGCAGTCGGACCGCTGTCGCAGCTGGCGCGTCAGCTCGCCACCATCCATGGGAATCATGGTCCAGTCGGTCAGCACCAGGTCAACCGCGACCTTGTTGACCTGTTCCAGCGCAGCACTTCCGTCTTCGGCCAGCAACACGGTGTAACCTGCCTGCTGAAGCACAGCGGAGTTGAGATGGCGCATGACGGCCGAATCGTCAACGACCAGTATGGTTTTCATGTTCATTTAGATACGGCCTCCCGGCTTTGTGGTTGTGGCATCGAGCGCGGCTTGTTTGCCAGCCCCCGGCTTGACGCCGATCTGCTTGAGCGCGGAAGTGGCGATGTTGCTGTTTTCTATGTCGGCTTGCGCACGTCGGTTCAGCACCACGATGCTGATGCGGCGATTGACCGGCGCATACGGGTCCTCCTTGTTCAGGTGCACGCTCGACGACACCCCGACGACCCGCAGCACCTTCGTATCCTGCATGCCGCCGGCAAGCAGTTCCCGCCGCGAGGCGTTGGCCCGGTCCGCCGACAATTCCCAATTGCTGTAGGACTTGTCCCCCTGCGTGTACACCGTTGCGTCGGTGTGCCCGGAGAGTGTGAGTTTGCTGGGTTGTTCGTTGAGCACCGGGCCGAGTTCGCGCAAAATGGCGCGCATGTAGGACGCCACCACGGCGCTGGAGCGGTCGAACATCGGCCTGTTGCTGCTGTCGACGATCTGGATCCGCAGGCCTTCGGGCGTGATGTCGATCAGCAGCTGTGGCCGGAACTGCTTGAGCACCGGGCTGGACTCGATCATGTCGTCGAGCCGCTGCTTCAGGTCCTCCAGGCGCTTGGCATCATTCGGATCGTTGCTGCTCTCCTCTTCGGACTTCTTGACTTCCCCATCCACACGGGAAGTCGGATCGGAGCCGCCGCCCGGAATCACACTGGTGCTGTTGCTGCTTTTCTGGCCCCCGTTGATGGCCACCTTCAGGGGCATCTTGAACTGCTCCGCAATGCCTGCCAACTGCTTGGGCGACGAGGTGCTCAGCAGCCACATGACCAGGAAAAACGCGAACATGGCCGTCATGAAGTCGGCAAACGCAATCTTCCACGCGCCGCCGTGGTGGGCGGCGGCCCGCACCGGCCGCTTGATGATGATGATGGGACGTTTGCCACCGGCGTCGCTCATGGCAGACTCCTCCCGCCCGCCTTAGCGGCTCTTGACGTCACGGACGTGCTCGTCAAGCTCGGTAAACGACGGGCGTTCGGTCGAACACAGAATCTTCCGGCCAAATTCCACGGCCAGCTGCGGCGCATAGCCGTTCAGGCTGGCCATCAGTGTGACCTTGATGCATTGGTAGACCTTCAGGGACTCGACCACCTTGTGCTCGATCAGTGTGGCCAGCGGTGACACGAAGCCATAGGCCATCAGGATGCCGAGGAAGGTGCCGACCATCGCATGCGCAATCAACTGCCCCATCTCCGCAGGTGGCAGGTCGGCAGATGCCAGCGCATGCACCACGCCGAGAACCGCAGCCACAATGCCCAGCGCCGGAAGCGCGTCGCCGACCCGCATCAGGCTGTGCGCGGGAACCTCGGCCTCGTGCTTGTAGGTCTCGAGCTCGTGCTCCATCAACTCCCCGATCTCGTGCGCATCGGTGTTGCCGCTCACGATCAGGCGCAGGTAGTCGGTCATGAACTCCAGCACCCGCTCGTCTTTCAGGATGACCTGGTAGGGGGCGAAAATGGGGCTGTTCTGGGGGTCGTCAATGTCCGACTCCAGCGCCATCATTCCTTCCTTGCGGCCTTTGGACAGCAACACATACAACAGTGCCAGCAGCTCCATGTAAAGCGCCTTGTCGTGCTTCTTGGAGTTGCCCAGCAGCTTGGGAAGCTGCTTCATCGTGGCGCGTATGGTCTTGCCGTCGTTGCCCGCGATGAATGCTCCCACGGCGGCCCCGCCGATAATCAGCACCTCCAGGGGCTGAAACAGCACGCCGAAATGCCCGCCCATCAGCGCATACCCGCCGAACACGGACCCCAGCACAACCATATAGCCAACAATTACCAGCACAGTGTTCTCCCGCTAATCATTCAAATCAGGCGGCAGGCAGGCCAGCCGTCTGTGACCCGCGCGCGCCGTTCATCACGTCCGCCAGCCATTGCGAGGAGGACGCCGACGCCGCGCGCTGGTTGCCGGTAACGGCGACCGGCAGGTCGGCATGGTCGTGCTGGAGGCTGATCTTGCGTGTCTTGCCTGCGCGCGAGGGCGGGCGGCACAACACGCAGACGTAACCGGACTGGGAGTCGTGGGCATGGGCGACAAAGAGGCCCGTGCAGCGGGTGCAAGTGCTCAATTGCAACATGTCACTGTCAAAGAAACGCACCAGTGTCCAGGCCCTGGTGAAGTCAAGAACCGGCTCGCCGCCCTGCTGCTGCACCTGCTCGAGATAGAGCCGGTAGCTCTTGATGATGGCCGGAATCCGGGTGCACCCCCCATGCGTAATCATGAAGCGGTAGATGTTGTAAAACATCGACGAGTGGATGTTCGACATCCAGGTCATGAACCAGTCGGTGGAGAAAGGCAGCAAGCCTTTTGGGGGCGAAGCGCCCTTGATCTCCTTGTACAGCTTGATCAGGCGGTCCCGGCTCAGGCTGGTTTCGGCTTCCAGGAACTGCAGGCGGGCACCCAGCTTGATCAGGTCAATGGCCAGGTGGATTTCACGTGCCTCCAGGATGACGCTTTTAGCGGCCATGCGGACGGCTCCCGAAAAATGGAAGCGCAGCGGCGGTGCAGACAGGGCCCGACATCACCGGGCCGCCTCAACCTGCTGGCCGGACAGCAAAATGGCGGTGTGCGCCTGCTGCAGGGCCATGTTTTTTCCGTCCAGCGTCAGGGCCGACAGGATGGGCTGGTCGTCAAACCTGAAGCGGCACAGCAGCAAGCTGGAGCCGGCCAGCTTCACAATCTGCGAAAGCGACAGGTTGCCGAGCAGGTCGGCCAATTCCCGGCTCATGCCCAGCCGGAACATGGCAGAGGCAACGTCTTCCCTGACCAGTCGCTGGGCAAGCAGCAGGTAAGCCAAATTCAAATCACCAATCTCGTTGGGGGTACCGGTTTCAACCACGTCTGAGCTCCTCATATATATCTCGTCATGTTTGCGGAGAGGCCAAAAAATCAAAAACGCTGGCTTCATCACATTTCCGCGTTATCACAGATTTTTTATCATTTATGTCAGTAAAAATCTGCTTTGCAATTTTTAACACATCAACTTTAAAACTTACACATAAGAACCAAATTTATCACTTGAGTATCATTTTTACGTCAATTATCAGATAAATGAGCTCACACGGACAGACACAACATAACTTATGGTTATTTAAAAAGTCTTTCTAGCGACTTAACAGCCATTAGTGCCTACCTCTGCTGCCTCTCAAGTTGGTGCACCCAAGCCAGCATTTGCGCGACGGCCAGGTACAACTTGGGCGGGATCTGGGAATCGAGGTCCACATGCATCAGCAGTTTCACCAGATCAGATGAGGTGTGGACATACAAGCCGCTTTCCTGCGCGCGCCGGACGATGGCCTCAGCCGCCGCGCCGTAGCCCTTGGCGACGACCTTCGGCGCAGCATTTCCGACTGCAGCAGAGAGCGCAACCGCGCTTGGCCTGGCGGACATCTGGCTTTCGGCCACGGGGCTCTGGGGGGGATTAAGCGGCATCGTCTTGTCCCGGCGTATCCAATGCCGCGGTGTCTTCCGCCACGGCGCCGATCTGCAACTCGGTCAACTGCAGTCCCAACGCATCGAAGCGATCTGGCAACACATCGCGGCCCGCGTCGAGCAGCGCAACGGTGGCCTTTTCCGACGCCACGAGATGCAGCCGCAGTGCGGTGTCTGCAAGGCTCAAACGGAGGTCCACGGTGCCCAGCCTGGGCAATTGCATGGTGATCCGGGTGGTCCAGGTGGACACTGCCGGGATATCCCCCTCGTCACCGCGACCCTTCTCCCCCTCCTGTTCCTGCTGCTCGCCGCGCTGCTCGCGTATTTCCCAGTCCATGGGCATGCCCGGCCAGCCTTCGCCGCTCCAGCGAAAGACCGGCAGTGCCAGCATCTCGAGCTGCTGGCGCACCAGCGCAACAGCCTCCGGATGAATGGCTGCGACCGGTTCGCCACGCTTTGGAACGGGTACGGAGCCTGTGCCGGAGCTCCAATCGGTGAATTCCTGTCCGCCAGCACCATGCAGGGTGGTCAGCGCGCTTTCCGGCATCCCCACACGGCTGTAGGCCGCGGCAAGTTCGGCTGTTTCCGGGTGAGCAGCCCTGACCGATGGCTGCTGCCCGCGGTCCGGAGCAGCACCGGCTTCGGCACTGCTGTCTGGTGAATCAGGGGCAGCGTCCTGCTGCGCTGCCACAAGCGCTTGCGTACCGAGGCCGGGCAATACAGAAACAACACCCGTGACCGCCACGGCAGAGGCCGGGACGGCTGGCACCGGAAGGCCTCCGGCACGACGGGGAGCCAGATCCGGCTCTGCGAGGGACGCAGCCGGAACGGTCATGACACGTCTGCCGGCAGACGACAGCCCCGCCTGCGGCTCCTGCACCATCTGGGCCAGCGTGCGCGTACCGGCGACATACTGCTGCAAATGAGATTCGTAAAACAGGCCTGAGCCGGCCACCGTCCGGGCCAGCGTCGCGGCCAGGGCGGGAACCGCCAGCGTTGGAGCCTGCGGCGAGAGGGGTACCACTCCGCGAACGGCAGGCACTGAATCCGCCGGCAGATTCAGGATGGTGCTGACCACACGGGCGGCGGCACTCAGGGTCACGGCACCGCTTGCCCGACCCGAGGCGCTGCCATGCCGGCCGTCACCCCTGTCGGGGAACACACCGGCCAGCTGGCGCTGCAGGGCTTCGCGCGATGGCAAGCGGACGTCATTGCTGATTTTTTCGACATTTGTCACAGCGCCAGGACCGGCAATTTCAACCTGCGCCTTCAGCGGTACCAGGTCCACGCGCTGCCCCAGCCGCGTGGCCAAAAGGGTATCGACCAAAGGCGTCACACCGCTCATGACAATACATTACCCTGACCATAGGCACGCTGAAGGCTCTGCTGCTGCTCCAGGCTCTGCATCACTGTCACCAGCTTGGTGAGTTGGGGCATGACCATGCCGAAAATCTCGCTGGAATTGGCAGTGATCCGGCTCAGCAACTGGTACTTCCGTGCCAGCTGCGCTTCGTCCAACACATGCAAGGGTTCGATTTCCCTGAGGCGATCCACCATGCCGCTGTACTGCGTCTCCAGCGCGGGCAACTCGGCCCACTGCTTGGTGCGGGCCAGGATCAGCATGCGCTCGGTCAGCGGTGCAATCTGCTCGTAGCAGTGCATGACTTCACTTTGGGAGCCCATGTCACGCTCCTGCAGAAAAACGGGCCGCCCCGGGCGCGGCGTCGGCAGCCGGCAACGGCCGGGACTGCTGGGGGTCGATTTCGCGCCACGCGGAGCTGATGTTGTCCAGCAAGCGGTCGGCCTCGTCGAGCAGCGCAGGGTCGTTGCGCAGGTTGGCAAAAAGAAGGCGCTGGGTGACATAGTCGTAAAACGCCGACAGGTCGGCCACCAGTTCGGCACCGGCCATGCCGCCGGCGTCGGGGTCCAGGCTCGCTTTCAGGCCGTTGTCGACGATGTTGATGGCCTTGGAAATGGCTTGGCCCTTGGCGCTGATGTCGTTGTTGGCCATGTGGTGACGCGCCATGGCAATGGCCGTTTTGGCGCCATCGAACAGCATGGTGATCAGCTGGTGCGGGGAGGCGCTCATGGCCCCGCTTTCAGTGCCGACCTTGGCGTAGGCGCTTGCGCCCGAATTGTAGGAGTGGGAGGGGGTGTACATATAGCCTTCAGGTCTATTTGCTTGAACTCATGTTGGCGAACTGCTGCGTCAGGTAATTAGAGGTGGAGGTCATGCGGGAAACCATCAAGTCGAGCTGGGTAAACTGCGCCCGGTAACGTGCCACGGTGGCCTGGACCCGGGTTTCGGTGGCGGCGTACTGGTTGTCCAGGGATTTCAGGGTGGTCTTGACGCCCGTGGTGGCGGCATTGAGCATGCCGCTGGCACCGGTGAAGGTGTCGACCAGCGCCGACACCTGCTTGCCCACGCCCGCGCTGCCGCCGGCCCCCGCAAACAGCTCCGCGAAAGCACTCCGGTTGTCTGCAAAAGCGGTCTTCAGCTTGCCGGTGTCCAGAGTCAGCGTGCCGTCCTTCTGAAAACTCACACCGACTTTGGACAGGACCTTCAGTTCGCCGACCTGCGGCGTGTTGAGCGCGGCCCGAATCCTGGTCTGGATGGTGCGCAATGTCGAATCGCCAACCAGCGGTGCGCCGGTGTTTTTTTCCGTGTCGTATCGGCTCAGTTGGCCGGCCGTGGCCTGCAAGCTGTTGTAAGCAGTGACAAAACTGCTGACCGCGCTTTCCACCGAACCGGTATCACGGCTGACCGTCAGGGTGCTGGTACCCGTCTTGGCCAGCGTCATCGTGACACCCTGAACCGCTTCCGCCACCGTATTGGTTTTCGACGTCACGGCGATGCCGTTGACCTTGAGGGCTGCGTTGCGGGCCGCTGCGGTCTGCTGCAGGGCCTGCGACGCGGAGGGGTCATGGTTCAGCAGCCCCTGCAGGCTGGCGTCGCCCGTCACGGCAATACGCATGCTTGACGCCTCCCCCGTCTGATTGGAGCTGAGGACCAGGCGGTAGGGCGATGCACCGCCATCGTTGACGATGCTGGCCGTCACCCCCATGGAGGCATTGCCGTTGATGGCGTCGCGCAGGCCTTCGAGCGAATTGTTGCTGTCGTCGATCACGATGGATTGCGCCGCGCGGCTGGCATCCGGCGAAAAACCTGCCCCGCTGTAGGTGCCGGTGACCGGATCGAGCGTGCCGCCGGAGATGCTGCCGAAATCAAGCGCCACCGTGCCTTTGCCGATGACGGCCTTGGGGTCCATCACCCCGGCAGCAGCCAGCGATTGCGACTGTGCCAGCTGGGTCACCTCAATCGAGTAGCTGCCGGCGACACCCGTCGCCGAAGCGGAGGCCGCCAGCACGTCGGTCGCACTGGAGGCGGCCTTGACACCCTGGAACAGGTTGGCGTCCGCCAGTTTGCTGGCTGCCGACTGGAAGCTGCTGAGCGCGTTCTGCAACGTGCCGTACGCGGACAACTTCGCGGTGTAGCTGATCTGCTGCTTCTGAAGCATCACCAGCGGCTGGCTTTCGGCTTTGGTGAGACTGGTGAGCAGGCCGCTCAGATCGAGATTCGATCCGACACCCAAACTTGCAACTGAGGCCATGAAAACTCCTGAACTTTCCTGAATTAAGCGGTCTGGTGAACCAGCAGGCCCTGCAGCCTGCCCAGCGCCCGGGAGATGCGCACCACCTCTTCCGAAGGCATCTGCCGGATCAGCTCGCCGCTGTCCACGTCCACCACCTTGACGATCATGGTGTCGGCTTCCTTGTCGAATTCAAACTGCACGCCAATGGAGGCCATCCTCAGGGTCTGGTTGATCTCGGCCAGCGCGGCACGCTCCTGCGCCTGTCCGGGCGCCGACTTTTTGCCAACCGGGGCAGTTGCCGCTGGTTCGGCCGGCATGCCGGCATTTCTGCGGGGCCCCACGGAGGAAGGCATAGCTTCGCGCGACGAGGCGGTGGTCACGGCGTTGGCGGGAATCGTCACAGCTTGCTCTCCTGAAAATTTCGCTAGGCACTCCCGCCTGATACCAGGCGGGACGGCTTAACGCAGGCGGTCGGACCGCCTGAATTGCACATAAAGCCAGCAGCGTGCGCCCGGGGACGCACGCTTTTGGCGATTAACGCAGCAGGGACAACACGCCCTGGGTGGTCTGGTTGGCCTGGGCCAACACCGAGGTACCGGCCTGTTGCAGGATGTTCGCGCGCGTCATGTTGGACACTTCGGTTGCGTAGTCCGCGTCTTCGATGCGTGAACGCGAGGAAGACAGGTTGGTCACCGTGGTGCCGAGGTTGGAAATCACGGAGTCAAAACGGTTCTGCACAGCACCGAGGGAGCCGCGCAGATCGTCGACCTGCTTCAGCGCCGCATCAATCTTGGCCAGCGGATTCGCGGTAGCTGCACCCGTGAATTCAGCCGTCTTGGTCTGGTCAGCGTCGGTGCTCAACTCAATCACCACGGCGCCAGCAGCGATGGCCGTGGTCGTTCCGCCACCATCAACCAGAGCTTCCGTATCAATTTCTGTGGTGGTGTAGTTTTTGCCCTGCACGGTGGTAAAGGCTGTGACCGCACCAGCAGCGTCAACACCCACCTTCACGGGCGCAGCGGCCAAGGTCACAGCGCTGGCGGTGGCAATACCGTTTGCACCGTCAGCGAACTTGATGACGGCCGTGTTCAGGGTGACGGCGCCAGTGGCGCGATTCACGGACGCCGCGTAGTAGTCCTCGCCAGACTTGACGACAAACTTGCCCGTGCCAGCACCGGCGGCGGTCTGGACTTCATGCAAGGACAGATCGGCAGCTGCAACCGTCGAGCCGGTGGACGTGCTCAGGGTTGTGGCAGCGGAAGACAGGCTGACGTTGGACGAAGCCGTACCTGCCGCGTTGTTAACCGCGCTAATGGCGCCGCCGACGGGCAACTCATTGTTGGACACCGTCAGTGAGTTCAGCGCAAGACTGGTGGAGTCGATTTTCTTGAGGTTGATGTCGATGCGTTCGCCATCGTTAGCGCCGACCTGGACCGACAGCTTGTTGTTGGCAGCCAGCACTTTCACGCCGTTGAAATCGGTTTGAGCAGAGGTGCGGTCAATTTCTTCAAGACGCTGGGTAATTTCAGCCTGGATCGAGGCTTTGTCAGCTGCGGAGTTGGAGCCGTTGGCGGACTGGACAGCCAGCTCGCGGATACGCTGCAGGTTGGTATTGACCTCAGTCAGTGCGCCTTCCGTGGTTTGAGCCAGCGAGATGCCGTCATTGGCATTGCGCTGCGCCTGGGCCAGACCCTTGATGTTGGAGGTGAAGCGGTTGGCGATCGCTTGGCCGGCGGCGTCATCCTTGGCGCTGTTGATGCGCAGGCCGGAAGACAGGCGCTGGATCGCGGTGTTCAGCGATGACTGCGACTTGTTGAGGTTGTTCTGCGTGAGCAGGGAAAGCGAATTGGTATTGATGACTTGGGCCATGAGGGACTCCTGATTGACAAAGGTTGTGGACTCCGGCTAACTTGCCGTCACGTTGGCCTTGCTTGCCGAGACAGTCTGCAAGCCACCGTTATTCAAGTTAACGGCCAGACCCGGAAAAACCTTTAGCGCCAACGCCAAAAAAGACCCCCTTCGCCAGGCTGCCCCTCTGTCAGGCAGGCATGTTCATGATTTCCTGGTAGGCAGCGACCACCCGGTTACGCACCTGCAGGCCCATCTGGAAGCCGATGCCGGCCTTTTGCATATCCACCATCACGTCGTTGAGCGCCACCCCGGGCTTGCCGAGTTCGAAGTCCTCGGCCTGTCTGGAGGCGGTTTGCTGGGCGTCACTGATGCGGTCCAGCGATTTGCGCAGTTCGCCTGCAAATCCGCCACCGGCCACCTCGCCGCTCACCGCCGAAGGATGACCCGAAGTCTGGGCAAGAACCCGCATTTGCTGCAGGACGGACTCAATAGAAGATATCGCCATGGTGTTTTCCTGGCGCCTGTGCGCCCATTGCTTGATGAACGGCTTGAAGCGTACCAGCGGGTCAGGCGGCGCATCCTGCCAAAAGACGGCAAAACCCCCGGCTATTCGGCTGATCGGGAAAGACACCGCGCTCTGACAATCATTCACGAACACCGGATGCCCCAGCACCGGCCAGACGGCCCTTCGGCTTATGCCTCACTAATCAACCACTGTTGTATGTCACCTGTCGTTTCTGCCCTGTCGCCGATCTGCAGCCTCCGCAGGCATCCGGACTGCCGGACATCCACTGGCTCGGACCACCTCCGTGCCGCGGCGATAGGCGGATGAACGCATGAGTTCTGCTGCCATGGGCACTGACGCAGCCCTGCCCAAAGTCCTGCCGTGGCTGGAGCAGCTGCGGGCCAATCCCCGCCTGCCGCTGATGATCGGCGCCTCTGCCGCGGTGGCGGCGGTCGCAGCCCTGTGGCTGTGGAGCCGCGCCCCGGACTACGGCGTGCTGTACAGCAACCTGTCGGATCGCGACGGTGGAGCCATCATCGCGTCGCTGCAGCAAATGAACATTCCCTACAAGTTCGCCGAAGGCGGCGGGGCATTGCTGGTTGCGGCCAACAAGGTTCCCGAAGCCCGCCTGCGGCTGGCCTCCCAGGGTCTGCCCAAAGGCGGTACGGTGGGTTTCGAGCTGATGGACAGCCAGAAGTTCGGCACCAGCCAGTTTGCCGAGCAGGTCAATTACCAGCGCGCACTCGAAGGCGAACTCGCGCGGTCGATCAATTCGATTTCCGCCGTGGAATCGGCACGCGTTCATCTGGCGTTGCCAAAACCATCGCTCTTCGTGCGCGACCAGAAAAAGCCGAGTGCTTCCGTGGTCCTGACCCTGCATCGCGGACGGACCATCGACGAGGGCCAGATCAGCGCCATTGTTCATCTGATCTCCAGCAGCGTACCGGAGCTGTCGGCCAAAAGCATCACCGTGGTGGACCAGGCGGGCAACCTGCTGTCTGCGGCGAACGCCGGCACACGCGGCCTCGATGTCAGCCAGCTCAAATATGCGCAGGAGATCGAACAGGGCTACATCCGCCGTATCGAAACCATCCTGCAGCCCATCGTCGGCAGCGGCAATGTCCACGCGCAGGTCGCGGCGGACATCGATTTCTCCATCGTCGAGAACACCGACGAGAAGTACCGCCCCAACCAGGAACCCGGCAGCGCTGCGGTCCGGAGCCAGCAGTCCAGCGAATCCGGCCAGCAAGGCGGCAATCCGGTAGGCGGCGTTCCGGGCGCCCTGAGCAACCAGCCGCCGCCCGACCCGGTCGCCCCCATCGTCAATCCGGCACAGGCGGGCAAGCCCGGTGCCCCGGCGGCAGGGCAACTCAAGATGAGCACGGAGCTGAGTGCAGGCGGCACGCTGGCGCGCAGCAGCGCAGCGAGCAGCAATACACGCAAGGACGTGACCACCAACTATGAGGTGGACCGCTCGATCCGCCATGTGCAGCAAGGGGCGGGTGGCATCAAGCGCCTGTCGGTGGCCGTGGTGGTCAATTACCGCGGCGCCACGGGCGCCCAGGGCAAGCGCGCCGCGCAGGCGCTGCCAGCCGCCGAGCTGGAGCAGATCAAAAACCTGGCCAGGCAGGCCATGGGTTTCAGCGCCGAACGCGGTGACTCGCTCAATGTGGTCAACAGCCCGTTTGCCTCGGATGCCAGCGACGCGCCGGAACTGCCCGCCTGGCGCCAGCCCGACAACATCGAAATGGCCAAAGCCGGCGGCAAATACCTGTTGCTGGGAATACTGGCCCTGTACCTGTGGTTTGCAGTGCTGCGGCCGCTGCTGCGCAAGCATCTGCATCCGGTGCCCGCCCAGGCAACAGCGCCGGGCCAGGAAGAGACTCCCTCCGCAGACACAGTGGCGCAATCGCAGGAACGGCAAGCCGAGCGCCATCTGGAGAACATCCGGTATGCGCAGGAAACAGCCGCCAAGGAGCCCCGGGCTGTCGCCATGCTGATCAAACACTGGATGGACGAAAAAAATGTTTGACGAAGGAACACGTAAAAGCGCCATCCTACTGATGACGCTCGGCGAGGAGGCTGCCGGCAAGGTGCTGCAGCAGATGTCCCCCAGCGAAGTCCAGGCGCTCGGCGAGGCCATGGCCACCCTGGCGCATGTCAAACGTACCGAGGTCAATGACGTTCTGGAAGAGTTCCGCCTCGAGACCGAACAGTACTCGGCACTCCATCTGGATTCGGGCAGCTATCTGCGCGCCGTGTTGAACAAGGCCATGGGCAATGACCGTGCCGCAGATCTGCTGGAGGGCATCCTGCAGTCGAATGAATCGGTCAGCGGCATCGAGCGGCTGAACCAGCTGGAGGCCACCGAAGTAGTCGAGCTGATTCGCGACGAACATCCGCAGATCATCGCCACGCTGTTGGTCCACATGGAACGCAACAAGGCTGCGGACGTCCTGGAACTCCTCCCCGAGCGCGCGCGCCACGATGCGGTCCTGCGCGTGGCCACCTTCGGCGGCGTTCAGCCTGCAGCACTCAAGGAACTGACCGAGGTGCTGACCGACATGCTGGGCGGCGACGGCGGCAAACGCAGCCGTCTCGGCGGCATCCGCGCCGCTGCCGAAATTGTCAACATGATGAGCAGCGCGCAGGAAGAAAGCGTGATCAAGCATGTTCGCGAGCATGACGAAGCGCTGGCGCAAAAAATGATCGACGAGATGTTCCTCTTCGAAAACCTGCTGGAACTCGAAGACCGCAGCGTCCAGCTCCTGCTCAAGGAAGTGGAGTCGGAGTCGCTGATCATTGCGCTCAAGGGCGCGCCACAGGAACTGCGCGACAAGTTCCTCAAGAACATGTCGCAACGCGCTGCCGAAATGCTGCGCGAGGACATCGAGATGCGCGGTCCGGTACGGGTATCGCAGGTCGAAACCGAGCAAAAAGGCATTCTGCTGATCGTGCGCCGCCTGGCCGATGCCGGGGAAATCGTGCTTGGCGGACAGGGAAGCGACTCTTATGTATGACAAGGCCCCGCTCGCGCAGCGTTCCGGTACCGACCGGTTTGCCTCCGGCTTCGCCGCGCCTGCCGTGCGTCGGCCCGGCGCAGCGAAGGAGCAGATGACCGCCTGGGAACGCTGGGAAATGACCTCCCTTGCGCAGGACATGGCGCCCGTTTCCGCTGAACCCGGGGCGCCTGTCATCGTCGAGCCGCTCAAGCCGGAGCTGCTGATCGATGAAACCGAACTGGCCCGTCTGCGGCTTCAGGCGCGGCAGGCCGGGGCGGAAGAAGGGCGCCAACAGGGTTACGTGCAGGGACAGGCCGAGGGCCATACCGCCGCGATGGCGGCCGTCCATGAACAAGCCGACCACCTGCGGGCATTGACCCAGGCGCTTCCCGCCGCCTTGCGCCTTGCCGAGCGCGAGGTCGCCGGACAGTTGCTGGCGCTGGCGATGGACATTGCGCGTCAGGTGCTGGGCCAGACGCTGGCTCTGGATCCACAGGCCATTTTGCCGACGGTCCGCGAGTTGCTTCAAGCGGAGCCCGCCCTGACCGGTTCGCCCCAGCTGGTCCTGCACCCGGATGATGCGGCGCTGGTGCAGGAACACCTCGCTGACGACCTGCAGGCTGCGGGATGGCGAATCCGTGCCGACGCGGATACCCAGCGCGGCGGCTGCCGCGTTCTGGCAGCCAGCGGCGAGCGGGACGCCACACTGCAAAGCCGCTGGGACCGCGTCACCGCGGCGCTGGGACCCCACATGACCGCCACCGCCGCGTTGATTCATGGTTGACACCCCCGACGCCACCACCAAGCCACCGCTGGAGGCCTGGCAAACCCTCCTGGAAGACGCCCGGTCTTCCGTGGCGCTCAGTGTTCCGGTGCGCACCTATGGCCGGCTGACACGCGCCGTGGGACTGGTCCTCGAAGCGGTCGGGCTGCGACTGCCGGTCGGCAGCGATTGCCTGATTGAATTGCCTCCCGGCTACCCCCAAAAACACGCCGAGGCTGAAGTGGTCGGCTTCGCTGGCGACCGCATTTTCCTGATGCCCCAAAGCGAGGTGGACGGCCTCCTGCCGGGAGCCCGGGTTTACGCGCTGGAATCGCCCGGAGGCCATGCCAGTGGCACCGGGCCACGAACCAAACGCCTGCCGGTGGGCGACGGCATGCTGGGCCGTGTGGTCGATGCGGCCGGACGGCCACTCGACGGGCTGGGTCCGCTCGATTTTTCGCGAGAAGTGCCGCTGGCGGCCGCCCCCATCAACCCGCTGACCCGCGCGCCGATTGACAGCGTGCTCGATGTCGGAGTGCGCGCCATCAACGGCCTGCTGACCGTCGGCCGCGGCCAGCGCATGGGCCTGTTCGCAGGCTCCGGCGTCGGCAAGAGTGTGCTGCTGGGCATGATGGCACGTTACACCAGCGCCGACGTGATTGTGGTTGGCCTGATTGGCGAACGCGGCCGCGAAGTCAAGGACTTCATTGAAAACACGCTGGGCAAGGAAGGCATGGCCCGCGCCGTGCTGGTGGCGGCACCGGCCGATACCTCGCCCCTGTTTCGCCTGCAGGGTGCCGCCTACGCGACCTGCCTGGCGGAGTATTTTCGAGACCAGGGGAAAAATGTCCTGCTGATCATGGACTCGCTGACCCGCTACGCGATGGCCCAGCGGGAGATCGCGCTGGCCGTCGGCGAACCGCCGGCCACCAAAGGGTACCCGCCCTCAGTGTTTGCCAAGCTGCCCGCCCTGGTGGAACGCGCGGGCAATGGTGCTCGCGATGCCGAGGGTCGGGGCGGCTCCATCACCGCGTTCTACACGGTACTGACAGAAGGCGACGACCAGCAGGACCCGATTGCGGACTCGGCGCGCGCCATCCTTGACGGCCACGTGGTGCTGTCGCGCAGCCTCGCCGAATCCGGCCACTACCCGGCGATCGACATCGAAGCGTCCATCAGCCGCGCCATGACCGCGCTGATCGAGCCCGCGCAATTCCAGGTCATTCGCGGTTTCAAGCAAGCCCTGTCGCGTTATCAGCGCAATCGCGATCTGATCAGCGTGGGAGCCTATGCGCCCGGTCACGACACCCAGCTGGACCAGGCCATTGCCCTGTACCCAAAAATTGAGGCTTTCCTGCAGCAAACGATGGAAGAACGCGTCGACTACGCGGCCGCCACCGCGCAGCTCAACAGCCTGTTCCAGTCCTGACCCCGCTGACGCAATCACTGTAGCCCCTCGAACCACCAGGAGAAAACGCCGTGCCCAACAAGCTCCCTCTCGCGACACTGATCGAACTGGCGCAAAACAAGACCGACGAGGCAACCCGGCGGCTGGGCCAGCTGCAGAACGCCCACACCAGCGCAGCCGGAAAACTGGAAATGTTGCTGCAGTACCGGCAGGAATACCTGGTCCAGCTGCAGCAGCAGATGCAGGCAGGCTTGTCGTCGTCCCATGTGCGCAATTTCCAGAACTTCATCAGCACGCTGGACGGCGCCATCGAGCAGCAGCGCGCCCTGACCGTCCAGGCCGACACGCGGCTGGCGCACGGACGCGGGGACTGGCAAAACAACAAGCGCCGCCTCAACTCCTTCGACACGCTGGCCAACCGGGTTCGCCAGCAGGAAATGGTCAGGCTCGGCAAGAAAGAGCAGCGCGACAGTGACGAACGCACTTCCCGGCAGTTCTACCTGCGCGCAGGCACCGTGGCCGACTGAATTCACCCGAGAAAAACATGTCTTCTATTCTTTCATCCATCAGCGCGCCCCGCCCGCCCGACAGTCAACCGTCCCAGTCGTCCGCACGCAGCGAGGAGCCGGATTCAAACGGCGCCGAAAGTTTCGGCGCCGTACTTTCCCGCTCACTCGCGCCCGCTGGCGAGGCGGCCAGCAAAGCCGAAGACAAGGCCACCTTTGCCGCGCCGGCCCGGCGCCCGCCGGAGAGCCGCAAGGCCGATCCGGACGAGTTGGTCAACGCAATGGCGCTGCCCCTCGTCCCGCTGGAAAATCTGCTGCCCAAAGTGTTGGCTGCCGGCAGTGCTGCCGCGGCGCCAGTCGCTGGCACCATCTCCGGCGCTGCCGCCCCGGCGCTCACCGGTCTGCTTGCGGGGAAAACCCTCACGGCAGACATGGCGATGGCGGGCGAACCGATCACCGCGCCTGCGACGGTCGCATCCGCTGGCGAGGCGACGCCACAACTGAAGCTGGCAAGCGAGCCGGCACCCGAGCTGGTTGCCGCCAGCCAGAAGGACAAAGGGCTACCCGCGCTACCCGCCCGGCCCACCCGGCTCCAGGCAGCGGAGGCCGGCCCGGCAGTAGCGTTGACCACCGCTGGCATCACCGGCCCATCCAGCCCATCCAGCCCATCCGGCGCTTCGGACAGTGGCACTGCCGGTCAGTCGCCGCAGCACCCTGACAGCGCCGGAGATCTGCCGCAGGTCTCCGCCGAAACAACCGCAGACAGCGGCCCGGAACCCGACACCACACACGGCAGCGTCAAAACGCCCCTTCCGGCGATGGCAGCGCCCGAGGCCACGCCGACCGGCGTCGCCAACAGCACCAGCGCCGTCGGTCAGGCGGCTGCCGCCGACATGCCGACCGCCAGCGCCAACCCGGCCATCAGTCCGGCCGGCGTCGCAGCAATGCCCGCACCGGCCGGGATGCTTGCCTCCAGTGCGGCGCCTGCCGCCATGGCCCGGTCCCTCGCTCCTGAGGTCGGCAGCGGCGAATGGGGCAAGGCCCTGGGTCAGCAGATGATTCACATGGGCAGGGGCGGCGAACAGGTGGCCGAGCTCCAGCTCAATCCTCCAGGGCTCGGCCCTCTGAAGGTCACACTGAGCCTGAACGACCAACAGGTCCAGGCCATGTTTGTATCGGCCCATTCCTCGGTGCGTGCCGCCGTGGAAGCCGCATTGCCGCAATTGCGTAGCACCCTGGCTGACAGCGGGATCAGCCTTGGCAACACGTCGGTCAACTCCGAAAGTCAGCCACAAACGGCCTTCGCCCAGAGCCAGAACGGGCAGTCCGGCCAGCGGGGCTACCGGGCAGAGCGCACGCCCGACAACCTGGCACCTGTGGTCCTGCCAGCCATGCAAGCTTCGCAGCCGACCGGCAGAGGGATCAGCGTGGACACCTACGCTTGAGACGCGCCATGAGGCGCGTGTCCGGCAAATGCCGGATCTGACGCGTTTTACCCCTGCTTATCCGGTGATGCCGCGCGCCGGTTTTCGAAAACAATCGATTCTCAAACCCCAACAGCAAAGTCATGGCAACCAGCACCCCCCCCGCGAAGACACCCAATGCGCCCAAGTCCCGCAAGCTCCTCGTCCTGCTGATTGTTCTGGCCACGCTGGTCGTTCTGGCGGTGGCTGGCGCAGCCTACTACCTGACCATCCAGCGCAAGCAGGCCGCGCCCGTCGCAGCGGCGCCCGCCGATCCGATTTTCATCGCCCTGGAGCCCATGACCGTCAATCTACAGCCCAACGGCCGCAACCGCTTTCTGCATGTGGCCGTTACGTTGAAGGCTCCGGACGTCAAGTCGCAGGCCCTGGTCACCCAATACCTGCCGGAAGTGCGCAGCCGGCTTCTCTCGGCCCTGTCCAACCGCGCGGGCGAGTCGCTGGTCACCCCGGAAGAAAGAGCCCAGTTGGCCGCCGACATCATGACAACGCTCAACCAGCCCTTTGCGGCCAATTTGCCGTCGCTGAAGATATCCAGCGTGATGTTCACGACTTTCATGCTGCAGTAACCCGCTCAATGAAATTCACCCATGGCTTATGACCAGCAGCTGTCCCAGGACGAAGTAGATGCGCTGCTGCAGGGTGTCACCGGTGACACCGACTCAGTCAGTGCCCCGCCACCTCCTCCGGAAGGTCCGCCGACCTACAACCTCGGTACCGACGATCGCATCGTGCGCAGCCGCATGCACACGCTGGAGGTCATCAACGATCGTTTCGCCCGTCACCTGCGCAGTGCGCTGCTGACCTTCATGCGGCGCAGTGCCGACATTTCGGTCGGCGCGGTGCAGATCCAGAAGTACGGCGACTTCATCCGGCACCTGCCGGTTCCGGCCAATATCAACCTCATGCACATGAAGCCGTTGCGCGGCACCGCCCTGTTCGTGTTTGATCCCAAGCTGGTTTTCCTCGTGGTGGACAACCTGTTCGGCAGCGACGGCCGTTACCACGTCCGGATCGAGGGCCGCGACTTCACCCAGACCGAACAGCGCATCATCAAACGGTTGCTCAACCTCACGCTGGAAAGTTACGGCAGCGCGTGGCAGCCGGTCTATCCGCTTGACTTTGAATATGTGCGTTCCGAGATGCACGCCAAACTGGCCAATATCGTGGCGCCCAACGAAGTTGTGATCAACACCACATTCCAGATCGAGTTCGGCCCCATCGGCGGCGCGCTCAATGTCTGCATTCCGTATTCCATGATCGAGCCGATCCGGGACCTGTTGTCCAACCCGCTGCAGGACGAAATCGAAGTTGACAAACGCTGGGTCAAGCAGCTGTCGCAGCAGGTGCAAAGCGCCGACGTCGAGCTCAGGGCGCATTTCCTGACCATGGACTCGAGCATCGGCCAGCTGCTCAGGCTGCAGGCCGGCGACGTGCTGCCTGTCGAGATTCCGGAAACGATCATCGGCAAGGTCAACGGTGTGCCCGTCATGGAATGCGGCTACGGCACTTCCAACAACCACTATGCCTTGCGCGTGGAAAAAATGATCCACCACCAAGACAGCGACTCCAGCAAGGGAAAAGACCATGAGTGAAGACAGCAAGCAAGAGCCGGCAGCAGAACTGGACGACTGGGGCAGCGCGCTCGCCGAGCAGGCGCTCGCCTCTGCACCTGAACCTGCACCCGCCCCTGTCCCCCCGCCTCCGGCACCCGCAGCACCGTCCACGCCGGCCGGCGAGCGGGTTTTCCAGCCGCTGCAGAGCCATGCGGGTTCCGAGATTGCCAGGGGCGACATCGACAGGGTGCTCGACGTTCCTGTCCAGCTGACCGCTGAACTGGGACGCACGCGCATCACCATCAAGAGCCTGCTCCAGCTGTCGCAGGGCTCGGTTGTCGAACTGGATGGTCTGGCGGGGCAGCCGATGGATGTCTTCATCAACGGCTACCTGATTGCGCAGGGGGAAGTGGTGGTGGTCAACGACAAGTTCGGCATCCGCCTGACGGACATCATCACGCCGTCCGAACGCATGCAGAAGCTGAACCGATGAGCCGGCCGGACATCCGTGCGCTGGCCGCCACCGCGCTGGCCTGCATCAGTTTTTCAGCCGGTGCGGTGTTGCCGACCGTTCCCACCGCGACTGCAGAACCCGTGCGCTCATTCGGCGCCGCCGGCCTGCTGCAGGCTGGCCTGGGCCTGGCCGTGGTGCTTGCCCTCATCTTCCTCTGCGCCTGGGCTGCACGGCGCTTCGGCCTGCAGCAGGTCGGAGGCGGTCGCCTTCTCAAAGTAGTGTCCAGCGCCATGGTGGGCCAGCGCGAACGTGTCGTGGTGGTGGAAATCGGCGGCTCGTGGCTGGTGCTTGGCGTCGCCGCGGGCCAGGTCAGCGCGCTGCACACCATGCCGGCGCAAAAGCTCTCCGAATCAGAAGCGACGCCGTCCTTCGGCGGCCTCGCAGGCGCAAGTGCGTTTTCGCAAAGGCTGGCGGAATCCCTGAACAAGCTGAGAAAGCGGGATGGACAGTGACACATCCTGTCCACCCGCAAAGCCGCGCAGCGCTGCCGCTCCTTTGGCCATTGCTGATGCTGGCCCTGATGCTGTTGCCGACCCTGGCCTCTGCCCAGGGCCTGCCAGGCGTCACCAGCTCGCGCGGACCGGGCGGAAGCCAGACGTGGTCGCTCAGCGTTCAGACTCTGGTGCTGCTGACTTCTCTGTCTTTTCTACCGGCCCTGCTGCTGTCCATGACCAGCTTCACCCGGATTCTCATCGTGCTCGGCCTGCTGCGCACGGCCATCGGTACACAATCGTCGCCGCCCAACCAGGTGCTGGTCGGGCTCTCGCTGTTTCTGACCTTTTTTGTCATGTCGCCCGTCTTCGACAAGGTGCACAGCACGGCCTACAAACCTTTTGCCGAAAACAAGATCAGTGCCGAACAGGCCCTGGAGCGCGGCGTCGAGCCCTTCAAGCAGTTCATGCTCAAGCAGACCCGCGAGGCTGACCTGGCGCTGTTTGCCAAGCTGGCCAACATCGAGAAACTGGAAGGGCCGGAACAGGTCACATTGAGAATCCTCCTGCCCGCCTTTGTGATCAGCGAGCTCAAGACCGCTTTCCAGATCGGTTTCACGATCTTCATTCCCTTCCTCATCGTCGACCTCGTGGTTGCCAGCGTGTTGATGTCCATGGGCATGATGATGGTGCCGCCCGCCACGATTTCACTCCCGTTCAAACTGATGCTGTTCGTCCTGGTCGATGGCTGGCAGCTGCTGATCGGGGCGCTGGCCCAGAGTTTTTACACCTGACGCTGCCGCACCGGGAAAGATCGACACATGACACCTGAATCAGTCATGGCACTCGGCTACGAGGCCATGAAGCTCTCGCTGCTGCTCGGCGCGCCCCTGCTGCTGGTGGCCCTGGTCACCGGTTTGCTGATCAGCCTGTTCCAGGCGGCAACCCAGATCAATGAAATGACGCTGTCGTTCATTCCCAAGCTGCTGGCCGTGTTTGCAACGCTGGTGATTGCGGGTCCGTGGATGCTCAACAGCGTGCTGGACTACATGCGCAACCTGTTTTCATCCATTCCGCAACTCGTCGGCTGATGCCTCCTGTTTTCTCGGTCACCTCCGACCAGCTCAATCTCTGGATGGTGGCCTTTCTCTGGCCTTTTGTGCGCATGCTGGCGCTCATCAGCACCGCGCCCATCTTCAGCGAAGCCGCGGTGCCGCGCGCCGCCAAGGTCGGCCTCGCCGCCCTGCTGGCCATTGTTGTTGCGCCCACGCTGGGTGCCATGCCTGCGGTGCCGCTGGTGTCTGCCGCCGGCTTCTGGATCCTGATCCAGCAAGTCCTCATTGGTGCGGCGATGGGTTTTTCCATGCGCCTGGTGTTTGCTGCGGTGCAGGCGGCCGGTGAATACGTGGGCCTGCAAATGGGCCTGTCCTTTGCGTCCTTTTTCGACCCGACCAGCGGCGGCAACACCATGGTCATCGCCCGCCTGCTCAACGTGATGGCCATGCTGATTTTCCTGGCGGTAGACGGCCATCTGGTGGTGATCATGACACTGGCAGAAAGTTTCCAGGCCTTGCCGGTGGCCGATGCCCCCCTGGCTGCCGGCGGCTGGTTCCTGCTGGCGGCGGCGGGTGGCGAGATTTTTTCGGCCGGCCTCATGCTGGCGCTGCCGCTCATCGCCACGCTGCTGACCCTGAACCTGGCCATGGGCATCCTGAACCGGGTCTCGCCGCAGTTCAGCATTTTTGCCGTTGGTTTTCCCATCACGCTGCTGGCCGGCATGGCCATGCTGCAGTTGCTGATGCAGTACCTGGCGCCTTTTCTGGAGCCGCGGTTTGCAGCGGGGTTTTCGACCACGCTGGAGTTTTTGCAAGGTTTGAGGCCTTAGCCCAATATCCACGGATGCAGACAGCTATTAAATGTATAGCAGATAGCGCGTCTGCCTGCACAGCCATGAGGCCTACAGGTAATTGAACAGCGAGATCTGCTGGATTCTCACAAAGGTCTGCTGGCTGGCCTGCAGTGCGGTCTGGCGCTGGTAAAACTCGGAAATAGCGCGCGCATAGTCCAGGTCCTGCAGGTCGGACAGGTAGCTCTTGTCGTAGAGCGCGCGGCTGCCACCGGTGGCTCCCAGCGCGTCCAGCTCCTGCAGGCGCGTGCCGACCGAGGCGCGCACTGTCAGGACGTTGTCGTGTGCATTGGTGATCTTCCTGTTGCCGGTGCTCAACGCGTTCAACAGCTTGGCCTGCGCGGCCGGGCCGGCGTTGTCCACCGGCGCCCGCAACGCGGCGACCACATCACCAATCGCCGCAAACATGTCCGTTCCGGCATTTTTTGCCGTGGCGACGCTGAAGCTGTCGCCCGCGGCGGGAGCGCCGGTGATGCTGATCTGCAGGCCACCGAACTGGAGGGGACTGCCTGCCGTGAACGCCGTGGCTGGCACCACAGCGACCGGCGGCACCGTCGCTGTATCGACCTGGTAGGTGGTGGCCGTCGGAAAACTGATCACGAAGTCCTTGCCGTAGTTGGGATCGGCCAGATCCGTCACCGACGTCGCGCCAAACACGCCGCTACCGGTATTACCGACGGGCGATGCACTGACGTAGCCTGCGCCGCCCTGCACGGTCTGAAAAATGCTGCGGCCGTCGTCCATGCCGGCCATCTGCCGGGACACGTCCACCTGCATCAGGCGCTGGCCCTGGTCGCCGGCATAGAGGATGCTGCCGTCGGCCTGCCGCACAAACGGCGCGCTGGCACTCTTGAAGCCAGCGAAGAGGAACTGCCCATTGCCGTCATCGGTGTTTGCCAGGCCCTGCAACTGGTCAATGCTGCTTTGCAAGGTGGTGGCAATGGTGGTCCGGTCAGCGTCGGCCATCGTGCCATTGCCGGCCTGGACCAGCAGGCCCTTGATGTTCTGCAGGATGGTGGTGACGCTTTGCAGGCTGTTTTCTTCCAGCGACAGGGTCTGCGTGGCCTGCGCGCGACTGGTCGCGTATTGCGAGTTCAGCGCGATCGACTGCGAGGCCGCCAACGCGCGCGTGGCGCCAAGGGGGTCGTCCGACGGCGCGAGGATTTTGGTCATGGCGCCCATCTGTTGTTGCACCCGCAGCAGGCTGCTTTGCTGCGCGCCTATGGCGGTCTGGCTCTGTTCGTAAAAAGACTGGGTGCTGATGCGCATCGTGAACTCCTGGGCAAGGTTTAGCGGCTGATGCCCAAGACCGCGTCAAACATCGTTGACGCCGTCTGGATCACTTTGGCATTGGCCTGGTACATCTGCTGGAACATCAGCAAATTGGCGGTTTCTTCATCCTGGTTGACACCCGATACCGACTGCTGGGCAGACCGGATCTGGGTGGTCAGGCTGGTCTGGGCGGTACCGGCGATCTGGATCTGGCGGGCCTTGTTGCCGACGCTGCTGACCAGTTGCGCATACGCGTCGTTGAAGCTGGCCGACCCATTGCCCATGGTTTTCTTGTTTTGCAAGGCGCCCAGCAGCAGGGCATTGCTGCCATCGGAAACGCCACCGCTGTTTTTTTCCACGGTGAACCGGTCGCTGTTCGACGGCTGGCCGCTGATGGTGACGGTGATGCCATTGAAACTCATGGTCGCCCCCGGCGAATACGTCACGGGCGCGCCCGCGGCGTAGGGGCTGGCAGGGTCGGGCACACCGTTGGCAGGCGTCACCGTGACGGCGGCTCCGGCCGGAAAACCCGACAATTGATTGGTGGCGCTGTTGTAGGTCAGTGTCACCGTGGCCGCCAGCGGTGTCGCCAGGTAGGCGGCGTCGACTTTTCCGGCGCTGATGGCGCCGCTGCCCTGGTTGCCGGCGGTGTTGCCGGTCACGATGGGGGAAGCCGCTGCGATTTTTGCCGGGTCGGACACCAGCACCGACAGGTCACGTGCGCCGGTGCGGGTGGGCTGAATCAGGAAAGAGTCGCCCGGTGCGCCGGCGCCGCTGGCCAACGTCAGGGTGACGCCGTCGAAGGTGGTGGTGTCCGCAGGCGCTACACCGGGAAAACCAGCTGCCAGGGGAATGGTCTGGTTGTCCGACAGCCGCGTCAGGGTGTAGGCCGGTCCGGCGGTCACGTCCAGGCGGTAGTCGCTGGTGGTCAACTGGTTGCTGTCGGAAAAAGACGGCGTCAACACCAGGTTGCCTGTGTTCTTGCTGTTCAACAGTACACCGGGGCTGGCCTGCGAGAAGAAATCAGAACCCAGAACACCGTTCAGATCAATGCCAAGGTTCTGCTGGGCATTGAAAGTATCGGCCAACACAATCGCCATGCGGCCCAGCGAGTTTTGCGCCGGGGCCAGCGTTTCGCTGCGAAATTGCAACAGCCCGCCGAGCGAGCCACCGCCGCCGAGCATGCTGTCCTGCAGTTGCACGGCATTGCCGGCAGCGTTCACCACCGCGACAACGGCGCGGGTGGGGTCGCCCGACGATGGCACCGCCGCCAGCCTGGTGGCCTTGTCGCCCAGCACCAGGGTCTGCCCATTGCCAATGAAGATGTTGTACTGGCCGCCGTCCTGCACCACCAGCTTGGTGCCGATTAACTGCCCCAACTCATTGACCAGTTGGTCCCGTTGATCCAGCAGGTCATTGGGCGCCTGTCCGCCAGTGGCATTGCTGAGCATGGCCACTTGCTTGTTCAGGCTGGCGATCTGCTCGGCATAGGTGTTGATCTGCTCGACACTGCCGGCAATCTGGTCGTTGACGCTGCCGTTGAGGCCGGTCAGGTACTGGTCCATGGAACGAAACTGGTTGGCCGTGGCTTGGGCGGAACTGATCAGCTGCTGCCGTGCCGCCGGATCGGCCGGAGTGTTGGCCACCGCCTGGATATTGGTGAACAGGGACTGCAGCTGGGGTGCCAGGCCCGCTTTCTGATCGGCCAGCAGGTTGTCGATCTGGCTGATCTGCGTGGAGTAGGTGGTCAGCGACTGGTTCAGGGACTGCGCCTGGTTGAGCTGCGACACCAGGTACTGGTCGTAACTGCGTGTCACGTCGCCCACCTTGACACCGTTGCCGAAGAACCCGACGCTGGGGCTGTAAGTGCCGCCACTCGATGCAAGCTGCGCAGCCTGGCGGCTGTAGCCGGGGGTATTGACGTTGGCGGTATTGTGGCCAGTGGTCACCAGTGCAGCCTGCGCGGCATTGAGGCCACTCAGACCGGTATAAAACATGCTATTCGACATTAAGCTGGCCTTTCAAGGCGGCGACTGTTACCCGGTAACCCGGCGGCCGTTTTCGACTGCCTCTGGAATAGATAACGACATTTCCCCGGAAAACTTGAGGATGAAGCAACGGCCCGTTTGCAGAAAACTTCAGCATCCATACTCCGGGAACTCATGAGCTAGAACGTTTCCCAGTTGCCCCCGGCCGTGGCCAACTCGCCGGCCGGAGCAGCAGGCTTGCGCGGCGCAGCAATGGCCTGCCTGGCTTTGGGCGGCTGCATAGGCTTGGCCTTGGGGCTCGCAGGACGGACGGGCGCCTGGTGGTTCTGGTGCTGCACCGGCTCGCTGCCCAGCCTGAACACACTGACCACCTGACTGAGCCCGCTGGCCTGCTCCTGCAGCGAGGACGCTGCAGCAGCGGCTTCTTCCACCAGCGCAGCGTTTTGCTGCGTCACCTGGTCCATCTGCGTGATCGCCTGGTTGATCTGCTCTATTCCCGCCGTCTGCTCCTGGCTGGCCGCCGTGATCTCGGCCATGATGTCGGTCACGCGTTTGACGCTGTCCACAATCTCGTCCATGGTCTTGCCGGCCTCGGCCACCTGTTTGCTGCCTTCCTCGACCTTGTCGACGGAGTCGCCGATCAGGGTCTTGATTTCCTTGGCCGCTGCCGCACTTCTCTGGGCCAGGTTTCGGACTTCTGCGGCCACCACGGCAAAACCTCTTCCCTGCTCGCCGGCCCGGGCCGCTTCAACGGCGGCGTTCAGGGCCAGGATGTTGGTCTGGAAGGCAATGCCGTCGATCACGCCGATGATGTCGACAATTTTTCTGGACGAAGCGTTGATGGCGCTCATGGTGCCCATGACTTCGGCGACCGAGCTGCCGCCGCGAACAGCGACACTGGAGGCGGTCACCGCCAGCTGGTTGGCCTGACGGGCGTTGTCGGCGTTTTGTTTGACGGTGGACGTCAGCTCTTCCATGGACGCTGCGGTTTCTTCCAGCGAGCTGGCCTGCTCTTCGGTGCGGGATGACAGGTCGTGGTTGCCGGCGGCGATCTGGCTGGACGCTGTCGCTATCGTGTCGGTGCCGCTGCGGACTTCGCCGACCACCTTGGCCAGGCTGTCGTTCATGTCTTTCAGGGCCTGCATCAGCTGGCCGGTCTCGTCTTTGCTTGTCACTTCAATCCGGCTGGTCAGATTGCCGGCAGCCACCGTTTCTGCCACCTGAAGGGCGCGGCCCAGCGGACGGGTAATACCGACCGTCAGCCACCAGGAAAGCAGGCCGCCCAAGGCCAGCGCCACCAGCGCCAGGGAAATCAGCATGAAGCGGCCGGAGCGGTACAACAAGTCAATCGAGGCCACCGTCTGGTCAATGTTGGTCTTCTGTTGAGACAACATGGCCTTGATGCTCGCATCGTAAGCTTCCAGGGCCGGCACCAGTTTTCCATCAACCAGTTCCACGGCCTGTGCCGCCTGACCATCCGTTTTCAGTTTCAAGGCTGCCGTGCGAAACCCGATATACGCGGTCCTTTTGACCATGCTGTCTTCATACAGCTTTTTTTCTTCTGCCGTATCCAGCATGTCCAGCAGTTTTTTCGAAATTCCGGTGATGCTAAGACTGGTCGCGGCGATGCTTTTCTGAAAGTACTTTTGGTCATCCGGATCCGTACTTTTGACCAGCGCAAATGTCCGGACACTGTTGGTGCTCGTAGCCACCAGCCATTCGGCGGCGAGACGCTCCTTGAGCAGCGCCTCACTGGCCATCGCCGCGGTCGCATGGCCGACGCTCTGGAGCCGCCATACGCCAAGCCCGGCAATCACGCCCAGAAAAAGAAGAACCACCGCGAAGCCCATCCCCAGACGGGTACCGATTTTCAAATTCCTGATGTTCATGCTGGCTCCTGCGCTGTATCAGTAAAAATTGTTTGCCTGGAAAGGGCTCGAACCAAAGGGGGCAACGCCGCGCGCGCAGGCCTTTGGCCGGGCGCCATCTGCCCACCCTCCAGCCTGAACACACTGACCACCTGACTGAGCCCGCTGGCCTGCTCCTGCAGCGAGGACGCTGCAGC